>CAWJDF010000012.1:0-1405872 GCA_963841535.1 uncultured Solirubrobacterales bacterium
CAAAAACCGTAAGGCCGCGGGTCAGCGCTGGTCCGATACCGTCGACGGCCAGGCCGCCCACATCGTGCTACGCCGCCTCCGCCGCCTCGACGAACTGCTCGCGCAACGCGGTCTTCTTGAACTTGCCGGTCGCGGTCCGTGGGATCTCGCCGATGAACTCGATCCGGTCGGGCAGCTGCCATTTCGCGAACTCGCTCGCTAGGTGCTCGCGGAGTTCCTCGGTACTCGCATGCATACCGTCCCGGAGCACGACGGCGGCCAGCGGCCGTTCGCCCCATTTCTCGTCCGGAATCGCGATCACTGCGGCCTCTGCGACGGCGGTATGAGCCATCAGCTGATTCTCGAGGTCGACCGAGGAAATCCACTCACCGCCGGATTTGACGAGGTCCTTGGCCCGGTCGCAGATCCGCATGCACCCGCGCTCATTGATCCGGACGACATCGCCAGTGCGGAACCAGCCATCGTCGGTGAACTTGTCGGCGCCGATGCCGCGGTGGTAGGCGGCGGCGACCCACGGGCCGCGGATCTCGAGCTTCTCCCATGGCCTTGTCGTCCCAGGGGATCAGCGTCCCCTCGTCGTCCCGAGCCCGGATCTCGATCAGCGGGATCGGGGTTCCCTGGCGAGCCCGGTATTCGTACTGCTCACTCGCGGAGAGGCGCTCCAAGTCGGCAGGCAGCTTCGACAACGCACCGAGCGGCGAGGTCTCGGTCATGCCCCAGCCCTGGACGATGGTCAGGTTGTGACGTTCGAAGTTCGCGATCAGGCTCGCCGGAACCGCGGCGCCACCGAGGTTGACCGTCGCCAGGGCCTGGAGGTCCCACCGGTCGGGCTCTGCATCGATGGCCTGGAGGACGGCCATCCACACGGTCGGCACTCCGGCCGTGAATGTCACGCGCTCGCCCTCGAGCAGGTCCAGCAAACTAATGGGATCCAGGCGAGGGCCCGGCAGGACCAGCTTCGCGCCTGTCAACGCAGCCGTGAACGGGAGGTTCCAGCCGTTGACGTGGAACATTGGGACTGCCGGCAGGATCGCGTCACGCGAGCTGATCCCAAGCGCGTCCGGCAGGGCAAAGACAAGCGAGTGGAGAACGAGTGCCCGATGCGAGTAGATCACTCCCTTCGGACGGCCCGTGGTGCCCGACGTGTAGCACATCGCGGCGGCCTGGCGCTCGTCGATCGCCGGCCAGGTCATGGGCTCCGACGCGTCGATGAGTGACTCGTACCGCGTCGTACCCGCAGGGGAAGAACCCGATTGAGACACGACGATCACGTGCTCGAAGTCCCAGCGCAGCGAGTCGACGAGATGAAACAGGGACTCGTCCACCACGAGCACACGGTCCTCGGCATCAGCGGCGATAAAGCTGAGATCGTCGGCGCTCAGACGCGGATTGAGCGTATGGATCACCGCTCCCATCAGCGGAACGGCGAAGTAAAGCTCCAGGTGTTCGGGCTGGTTCCAGAGCAGCGTCGCCACCCGATCGCTGTCGCCGATACCCAACTCGGCGAGCCCACTCGCGAGCCGCCGGGCACGCTGGGCGCACTCACCGAGGGTCGTGCGATGGATGGAGCCATCACCGCGCCGGGATACCACGGGGCACCCGGGTGTTAGCCGCTCTGCCCGTTCAACCAGCACGGTTAGCGACAGTTGGTAGTCGTTCATCATCAGACCGTTCAGCATGGCGTTCTCCGCGTTCTCAGGTACTCGCCCGTATCAAACGTTCCGAATACGGCTGGTCTTTCGGGGCTGTGGCCTGCGGCTCGGGGAGGAAAGTTGTGCAAACTCGTAGCCCGATGGGTCGTTTGTTAGGCACAGGACGATCGAACGACGCGATGGAGAACCGGACTAACAAGCGCGCCATCAGAGCCGCGACGGAGCACGGCGTCAAGGTCGCAATAAGCATGCTCTGGTACTCCGGGAACGAGCTGTCGCGCGCCCTCAAGAGGCTTGCCGGCCGTCGTCCGTCAGCCCGGTTCGTCGTTCTCTACTACCACGAGGTTCCCGAAGAGGCTCGGACGCGCTTCGCGCGCCAGATGCAAGCGCTTTCGCGCCGAGTGAAGGTCGTGCGGGCCGCGCACGCCGAGCCGCTGCCTGACGGGGGCGCCTATGTAGCGATTACGTTCGACGATGCGTTCCGGAGCGTCCGAACAAACGCTGTGCCGGAGCTCGTCAGGCGCGGATTCCCGGCAACCATCTTCGTGCCGGTCGACTGTCTCGGCAAGAAGCCAGGCTGGGAGATGACCAACGGGGTCAACGACCAGGTAATGACCTGCGACGAGCTGCGCTCGCTTCCCAAGCTCATCGAGCTTGGATCGCACAGCCTGAGCCATCCCCGCCTCACGAGGATCGACCCAGCGCGCCTGACCGAGGAGGTCACCGCGTCACGCCACAAGCTCGCGGAGTTGCTTGACAGCGACGTGTCGCTGTTGGCGTTTCCGTACGGCGACTATGACGATCGTGTGATAGGTATGTGCTACGAAGCCGGCTACCAGCGGGTGTTCGGGATCGATCCCTGGCCCGTCGATGCCGCTGGAGGAGACTTCGTTCGAGGCCGGGTGCCGGTAGACCCGATCGACGGGCGGCTGATGTTCCACCTGAAGACGCGGGGGGCGTATGGATGGATGATCCACGCCTCGGCGTTGAAGCGCAAATTGGCTCGGAGGAGGCGATCCCAATAGCCATCACCATCCGAAAGGCCTCTCGCTCCGACCGGCCGGCGATTGCGAGATTCATCGAAGACGCTTATGGGGCGCGTGCGCAATACAAGGCGACGCCGCGGTGGACCTGGCAGTTCATTGATAACCCCTTCGGTCGGCGGCACGGCGATGAAGTACCGATCTGGGTCGCCATGGACGGCGATCGCGTCGTCGGTCAGGTCGCCGTTCAAACCGGTCTCATCCAGGTCGATGGGAAGACGTTCGAGGCCGGGTGGGCGGTCGACATCATGATCCTCCGCAGCTACCGCGGGGCCGGTATAGGGCACCGCTTGCATGACGCAGTTGTCAACGAGGTCGACGTACTCATGGCGCTCACGATGGCGCAGGGAAGCCGCCAGATGGCGCAGAAGCATGGTTGCGTCACGCTCGCGGAGGTTCATCAGCTGACGCGATGGGTTCGATTGGATGCCGAAAGCGTTCGGAGTTACGTGCTGCTGCGGACGGCGAACCATCAGTGGGCCCACGAGGCGGCACGGCTCTCCTGCAACGTATTGCAGTTCCACCGCGTCTTCCCGCTGCTTGCCAACCCGTTACTGCGGCTACGCGACTGGGTGAAGCGGTTGCGGCGTCGGTCTGGGGGCACCAATATCGTCGAGGTTGATCGCTTCGGCCTGGAGATCGACGAGCTTTGGGAGCGAACACGAGGGGATTACCCGGTTATCTTCCCGCGCGATTCACAATTCCTGAATTGGCGGTTCGTCGACTGTCCTCAGCCAAGCTACCGGTGTTTCGTCGCAAGGCGTGGCGGCCGGGCCGTTGGCTACGTCGTCCTCCGACGTGCCGAGCCGGTCGAGTTGCCACAGGGCATCATCGCTGACCTGTATGCCTCTCGCTCGGATCTTGAGACCCTGGACGACCTGATCTGGCACAGCCTCGCGTCCTTCGGGGGTAAGGATGTGGCGGCGATCGACTGCGGCACCTCGGTCGCGGAGTTCGTGGCCGTGCTACGGAAGCACGGTTTCTTCCGAACCTGGACCCATCATCCGACCTGCATCTGCCGAGACAGCACGCTCCGTGAGCGAATTGCGCAGCTGAGGAACGACTGGTTTTTCTCCAAAGGCGATCACGACTGGGACCAGATTCGCCTTGCAGATCCAACCGCCGTAGCCGAATAGAATTGGCCGGAGCCGCCATTCGGCGGTCGTAGATCCGCTCTACGCGGACCGATCGAGAGAGTGACACCAACCTGGTCGTCGGCGGGTTGAGTCGGTAGTTGTGGTGTAGCTGGCCGCGGTCGCCGGGTTTTTCCAGGATTCCTTCGTTATTTGGGGGTGAATCCGGGGGCCTGGTTGGCGTCGGGTGCTGAGGTGAGTGCAGTGCCGGCCCTGCCGGCATCGGGTGCCAGAGAGCGGAGCCGAGGCCCGGGTCACGCGGCCGAATCCCCTGCGAGCTGTGGGGGGTGGTGGATTGAGTGTGGCCGACCGAGGAGTGCCGCTTGACGCGCGGCTGCGCTACGTCCCGGAGCGTCTCACGAATCCATTGTCCGGCCGGCGTGCCGTCGGGCAGGATTGCAAGTCCCGAGTAGCCGAACAGCGCGGTTGGTTCTACCGGGTGAGGTGGATACACCGCGGTCAGGAACTTGACGGCCGCGTCGTCGGCTATCTCGCTGCCTCGCGTCACGCGGTAGTCGGCGCTCGTGTAAGATGCCGTCCGGCTTACTCATCCCCATGATCGGCGTCATCCTGACGCCGATGCCGTCACAACCGGCTGACGGGCTACGGACGCTCTTGGCGAGATCTGCCGGATGGCTGCAGTAGGCGCGGCATGTCGGGCGGACCGAGGGAGGAGCGGATCCCGGTCCGCTGCTCGGACACTGCGGGGAGCCGGCCAGGTCAGCGATCTGACCCCTAGCTCATTTCCCGCGAATCCCTTGCCGATAGAACATTTGCCCAGGCAGCCGATCATAATCTCAGGGGTTCCGTGCCGCAGCTCAGCGATTCGAAGCATCCTCTTTTCAGAAGCTCGTCGCCGCCTCCGGGCGTGATGCACCGCAGATGTCTGTCGCTGGGCGCCGTCACGCTGAGTGCTCTTATCCTTTCATCCGCCGTGACGCTCTCGGCGCACGCTGCGGCTTCCAAGCCGAGGCATCGGCACCCCGTCGGTGCGGTAAAGCTCCGAAAGAGCAGCCTCAGACGGGTGAGCGGCGTGCTCTGCGGAAAAGTCCGGGGCCGATGGATCCCCGGAACGATGGTCTCCTCGGGCTACTTCCTTTCGGACGCCCAACAAGCGCATAACTACGCGGTCCTCGCAGGTCATGCCAAGGGCCGCGCCAAGAGGACTGACCTGACCCGCTCCCGCCGGTACGCGCGTCGGGCCAAGAAGCGACAGACCACGTGCAGGAAGGCGAGCAATAGGACCGGATCGGGTCCGAATCCGACCACCGGAGGGTCTGTGCCCGTCAACACGACGCAGCCATATTTCGGGTTCTCCCGGCATCGATGTGGTCAAGGTGACCGCGGGATTCGGCTCTTGAGCGGGCCTTTCGCGGCCTGAGGAAGTTCTTGGAAGTTGCGCGCTGGTGGGCGACGCGCCGCCGCCCGCCCGTGCAGGCTGCTGGCTGCTTGAAGGTCAACGGCTTGCGAGGAGGACAGCGTGCGCGTCACCGCGGCATTTTCCAGGCTTCTGCGTCTGCCGGGGGTGTGGGTCAGGAAGGTTCGCTTCGAGCCCGATCGGGTCGTCGTCGAGGTCGCGCTGCGCCGCCGGCTGCTGGTCTGCCCCGAGTGCGGGTACCCGACGCGCGCCCGGAAGGACAAGCGGCCGGTGGACTCGGTCTGGCGGCACTTGGATCTCGGGATCTGGCGGCTTGAGGTCCGTTGCCGCCGTCGACGGCTGTGGTGCCCGGTGCATGGGGCGCGGACCGAGAGCGTCCCGTTCGCCCGGCCGGGCTCGGAGTTCACATGCGACTTCGAATGTCTGGTCGCGTGGCTGGCGACGCGCACCGACAAGTCGACGATCAAGCGGATGCTGCGGATCGACTGGGACACGGTCGGGCGGATCGTCAAGCGCGTCTGCGACGCCGAGCTCGATGCCGGCCGCCTGAACGATCTCTACGACATCGGCGTGGACGAGGTCAGCTGGAAGCGCCAACACAAGTACCTCACACTCGTGGTCGACCATCAGCGCCGCCAGGTGGTATGGGGATGCGAGGGGTCCGGCCAAGCCGCCGCGGACGAGTTCTTTGACGAGCTCGACCCGCCGCCGCACGACGTCGCCGCGCCCGAGCACGCCAAGCAGCCGCGCGCGGCGAGTGAGCCGGCGATCATGGTCCCGTTCGGCCCATGCCCGACAGTCCCCGCCGGCCACGGCATCCCGGGCGCGTGGCTCCAGTCCGGCCTCGAGATCGAGCCCACGATCTTCGCGCGCGCCGGGCGGCTGCGCGCCGTCTCGCTGGACATGAGCCCCGGCTACGCCAAGTCGGTCCGCGAGCACGCGCCCCAGGCGATCGTGTGCATCGACCCATACCACGTCGTGCAGCTCGCCAACCAGGCGCTCGACGAGGTCCGCCGCGCCTACTGGAACGAGCTCCGCACGCTCGGCGATCAGGAAGCCGCGAAGCGCTTCAAGGACTCCCGCTGGTCGCTGCTCAAGAAACCCGAGAAGCTCACCGACGAGCAGGCCACCACACTCGCCCGGATCAAGACCGCCGGCGGCGAGGTGTGGCGCGCCTACACGCGCAAAGAGGCCGTCCGCGGCATCTTCGAACCCGGCCTCAACCTCGACGACGTCGAGATCCTGATCGACCGGCTGCTCAGCCGCCTGGCCCGCAGCCGCCTCGAACCGTTCATCCGGCTCGGCAAAACAATCCGCAAGCATCGCGACGGGATCCTCGCCGCGATCCGCCTCGGCATCAACCAAGGCCGCACCGAGGCGCTCAACAACCAGATCCGTCTGATCACCCGCCGCGCCTACGGCTTTCACTCAGCCAAGGCCGCGCTCGCGCTCGTGCTCCTCACCTGCGGCCCGATCACCCTTCACCTCCCACACGAGCTACACCTCCTCGGAATCGGGTGACACTGACCACATCGATGCCGAGAGAGCCATATTTCGCCGCGAGCAGGTCTAGCAATACCGACGGCACCTGCACAGCGGGCTGCGCCATTCAAGGCCAGCAACTGAGCGTCACGACCGGAGGGTGGTTGAACACGCCGACCTCGTACTTCTACCAGTGGAAGGACTGCACCACGACCGCGGGTACCGACACAGGTGTGCCTGTAGCAGGAGGCGGTGCGAGCAACATCATGACCCCACCGACCACTGCCTCGTGCTCAAACGCTACCGGCACAGGCGCCACGACGAGTACATACACGATCGGTGCCGGCGACGTGGGCAAGGCGCTCGCCGTCAACGTGACTGCAACCAACGGCGGCGGCAGCACTTCGACCACAACGGGAGGATCGTGCAACACGGGACTGATGACCACCGTTTGGAGCGCCTCCACCAACCTCGGTCAGCTGCCACGATCTTCCACCTCGTTCGACAACGGACAGGCGGGCTGCTCGCCGATCAGCGCGGTGGTGGGTAGTGCCCAGTACGGCTCGGGCACGGCCGGGGAGCACTTCTGCACAAACGCGCCGGTCACCTGCGGCTTCGCCGACATCTCTAATACGGGCGTGCCAGCGGGTAACGGGCTCTACGCGGTGCCTGGGACTTGCACGTCGCCGTCCGGCCCGGGCGCCGGGTGCGCCAACACCGGGACGGGCTGGTCGTACTCGAACGGCCGGATTACCTTTACCAGCGGCGCGGTTCTCCAGAACGTGAGTTGGAACGCGGGGACCGACGTGAATAACCTGATCTCGGTCGGCAATACGTCTAACGTCACGGTTCAGGATTCGGACATCAGCGGCGGCTGCAACTGCAACTTCCAGACAGCGAACGGAATCATCACGATTGGCTCCGCCAGTAATGTAACTATCCGGAACAACAACATTCACGGACTCGACGCAACAACGGCGGGACACGGGTGCAACGCGGGCATATTTGGGGGGAGCACGGGAACAGGGGTAGTTATTACGAACAACAACATCTACTTCTGCGCTACCGGCCTGAACCAAATCAAGGCGTCGAACGGTGGTTGGGTGATCGCCAACAACTACATCCACGACTTCGCGTGGGGCGACTCCGCCAAAACCAACCACTTCGACGGCATCCAGTTCGAGGGTGGCGGCAGTTCTAGCGGTCTCACCTATTTCGTCAACAACACCGACGTAATGGACGCCGGGCAGACCAGTCCGGTCATCATCTCGAACGACTTCGCGCCCCCTCCGCAGAATTCGTACCGCTGGATCGCTCACAACCTTCTCGCCGGGGGAGATGTCTCCATCTACGTTACCGGCCAGGCTAACGCGCCGACGCTCAATTCTATGTTCGAGGATAACTCGTTTAGCCAGATCTACATGGGCGACCACAACACGCGGAGCAAGTTCGGCTCGGGGACGTTCGGGCCCAATGCCTTCTGGACGCCAAGCACCAACACGTGGACCGGCAACTACTGGGACGACACGGGAGGCACCGTGAATCCCGACACCTGCACCACCAGCTGCCCGTAGCTTCCGCGATCCCTGAAGGAAGGGAGGTCGGATTGGCATTCACGCTCAGCTCGCCGCTAGCCGCCCACGTCGGCCACCGCTTTACCGCGTCGGCCACCGCTCCGCCGCAGGCGCCACCGATCCATGGATGGCTCGGCCACTGCTGACGCACCTCGTTCCGGGGGCGGGTAAGGTCGCACTCGTCCCTCCGGCTGATGTGAAGGCCGGTTCACACGGTTGTATGTACCACGAGTTTTGGCACACTCGCGGCGGCAGACGAGGCGAGTGTCGAGTTAGTCGGGGTGGGCGCGCGCGATGGTGACGAGCGCACTTGGCCGGCGCCACCGGCTACGGCGAGGACGACCCGCTCGAGAGATGAGGCCGAGACGGCAAGATCCTCGACCTGCTCGCGGGCACTCAGACCATGGGGTTTGCTCTCACCGCTGCGGCGTTCCTCACGGCGCGGGATTTGCACGTCGCTGGAGCGAGTCACCGGAGGGCGCAGACCGGGGTGGCGGTCAGGCGCCTGTCGTATTCGGTGGCGCGCCGCTCAGGCGGCGGCGGGGACCGCGGGGTACGTGAAGGGTAGCTCGTCGGCGATCTCGCTGAGCCGCGGCGCGGTGGAATCCCGCACGGACGGAATCAGTTCCTCCACCGGAAGGGGCCACTGAATCCCCACCTCTGGATCGTTGTAGGCGATGCCGCGCTCGGTGGCGTCCGCGTAGTAGTTGCTCTGCTTGTACATGACGTCGGCCACATCGCTCAGGACGCAGAAGCCGTGGGCAAAGCCGATCGGGCAGTACGCGATTCGCATGTTCTCTTCGGTGAGCTCGAACCCTTCCCACTGCCCGAACGTGGGCGAGCCCTTACGGAGGTCCACAATGACGTCGTAGATCGCGCCCCGGGCGCAGCGCACCAGCTTCGATGCTCCTGCGCCGATTTGAAAGTGCATACCCCTGACAATCCCCTTACGCGAGCGCGAGTGGTTGTCCTGGACCATCGGCTCGGAGATGCCAAGCTCGGTGAACACGCTCTCGCGATAGGTCTCGCAGAAGAAACCGCGTTCGTCGCCCAGCACCCGTGGAGCGATGAGGATCGGCCCGTCCAGCGTCGTCGGCAGTCTTTCCATCTCTGTCCCCTTCAGTCGATTAGCGAAGCGGCCGCAGCCAGGCCGGCCCGGTCCATGTAATCCGTCAGCGCGTCCCCCCAATGCCTCAGCATCGGCAGGCCCTGGGCATCGGCGCGAGGCCGAGCCAAGACGCCGTTCAGCGGCCGGCTGACGCCGGCGGGCGGTATCACCGTGGAGATCGGCTCGATCGGCACGTCGATGCCGGCGCGGGCCATGATCGCCACCGTGAATTCATGCCAGGAGCACTCGCCGGATGCCGTGAGGTGGACGATCCCGGTGGCGCCGGCATCGACGCCGGCGACAATTGCGCCGGCGAGATCCGCAGTGAACGTCGGCTGCAGGCGCTGGTCGGCGACCATTCGCAGCGACCCCTGCTCGCGGGCGCGAGCGATCATCCGCTGGGCGAAGTTTCCGCCCTTGCTGACACTTCCATGCAGCCCGTACAGACCCGCGGTCCGGACGACCAGCGCGCGGTCGCAATAACCCAGCGCGGCGTATTCGCCGGCGAGTTTGGTAAGCGCGTAGATCGAGCGAGGTGACGGGAGGTCATCCTCGGCGTACGGCTCGGCCCGCTCGCCGTCGAACACGTAGTTGGTCGACACGTGGACCAGCATCCGACTGCGAGTCGCCAACTGTCGTACTGCTTCGACGTTCACTTGCCAGGAGCGCTCAGGTTGGGTCTCACATACGTCGACGTTGTGGAACGCCGCGCAGTTGAAGACGACGTCCGGGTCCACGTCGGCGAAGACGCGGTCGAGTCCGTCCGAGTCCGTGATGTCGAGCGCTTCGCGCTCAAAGACGCGAGCGCCTGGGCCGAGCAGCGTCGCCAAATCGGACGCAAGCTGCCCGCCGCCGCCCGTGATCAGGGCTCTCATAGAACAGACGCGAACGACTCGACCGTGGGCTTCACGGCGTGCAGAAGCTCGAGCCAGCGGATGTTGTAAGCACGGGGATCGGTGAGGGACACACGATCGTCGGGATCGAGGCGAGAGAGGAGGTCCGTCACTGCCTCGAGGACCGAGCGGCGTGGAATGAACCCGAGCGTCGTCGAAAGCTTCGCGTTCGTGCACTCGTAATTGCGATTCAGCCTCAGTCCCGGAACCACTTCGAGCGTGACACGACGCCCGCTCAATTGCACAGACCCCGCCACGATCATCGCCAGCTCGCGGATCTGATAGTTCGAGTGAACGACATTGAAGATCTCACCGCGAACCTTCTGAGCCGGTGCCTCGTAGCACGCGATCATCGCGTCGGCGCAGTCCTGGATGTCCACCAGCGGGCGCCACATCCAGCCGCCACCGTGGAGCTTGAGCGTGCCACCGAGCAGCGCATCCTTCACGAACGTGTTGACGACAAGATCGAAGCGCATCCGCGGACTCCATCCGTACACGGTTCCATTGCGCAGGATCACGGGGCAAAGTCCCTCGTCGGCGAGCTCGAGCAGGCGCTCCTCTCCGTACCGCTTCGACGTCGCGTACGCGGCGCGCGGCTGAACCGGCGCGTCCTCGCTGTGCATGCCGGGCGGAAGGCCATCGTAGAGCGAGCAAGAGGAAGCAAAGACGTAGCGCTCGATCCCCCGCGATACGCACTCACGCCCGAGCGTCTCGGTGGCGATCGCGTTCATCTGCCAGTTAGCTTCGGGATTGAAATCCGCCGTGGGGTCGTTGCTCAGGCCCGACAAGTTGATGACGCCGTCCACGCCATCGAACGCCGAGGACGGAATGTCACGGACGTCAGCAGCCACGAGCTCGATGTCATCGCGGACAGGGGCGAGTGAGTCCTCGCCGAAATACAAGCGGTCGAGAACGCGCACGCGGTACCCGCGCTTGAGCAGGCGTGGCACCAGGATGGACCCGATGTAGCCGGCGCCTCCGGCCACGAGGATTCGCTGGCCGGGGTTGGGAGGAGTCGGCGCCAACCCGTTATGCCGGTCGAGAATCTCACGGGCGGCATCGTGATGACCGCTGGATGAGTGGCCGTTTGCCGCGTGGCCGTTCGAGGAGTGGCCGTTTGCGGAATGGCCGTTTGTGGAATGGCCCTTGGAGGAGCCGTGACCGTTATTTGGGTTGTGAGGTGTGATCGAGTCCATTTGCCTGAGGAACGTGCCGCCGCGTCGTGTTCTTGCGCGGCCGGCCGGGATTGGCGTGACGCGGAGCGAGAAATCAGCGGCGCGCGGCCGCGCGCAGCCCGTAATACTCGCCCGCCTCGATTAGGCCACGTACCGCGCCCGGCGTCGGTGCCCGCGGCGAGCCGCGACCTGCTCGATCATGCGGTTGAGATCGCGGGCGATCGTGCCCCAGCGGTAGCGATCGGCCAACACGCCGGCGGCCTCCCGAGCCCGATCGAGGGCGTCGCGGTCGTCGAGTAGCCGGATCGTCGCGCGGGTAACCGCGTCTGCATCGCCAGGCTCAACCAGCACCGCCGCGCCCGCGCGCCCAAATTCCGCCGCAACCTCGTCCCCACGCGCGAGGATGCACGGTAGCCCGGCCCAGAGATAGTCCATGTATCGCGCCCGCGCGGCGAACTCGGCCTCCGCGGTGTCCGCGTGCAGGGTCAGACCGAGATCAGCCTCGTGGAGCCAGGTGTGGCGTTCGGCGTAGGGAATCCAGTCGTCGACGAAGAAGACGCTCTTGTCGAGCAGCCCGTGTTGGCCGGCCAACTCTCGAGCCTTCCAGTCGAGGCTGAACGCATCGGCTTCGGGATCGGGCGCCCGTCCGGCGGTGATGACGAGCTTGACCTCCGGGCGGGAGCGAGCCAGCGGGACGAATGCCTTGATGGCCGTCTCCGGATCGAACCAGCTCCAGATCTTGCCCCACCAGAGGACGATCTTGTCGGATTCCTTGATCTGGGGGAAGTAGCGCCGGATGGGGGTCTCGCCATTGCGCTCGGGGGCCTCGGGAAGGCCGTACGGGACGATCCCGACGGCGGGGGCGGACGGGCCGACCCGCCCGACGGACTCGAGTTCCTCGAGCAACATTCGCCGCTGAGCCTCGCCTGCACAGAGGACGAGGTCGGCGTAGCGCTGGTGATAGCGACGCAGCGCTCGCGCCGACCGCCGCCGGCGGTCGAGGCCCCCAATTGCTTGGAGCTGCGAGCTCAAACGGGTCGTATTGGTCGGCCACCGTGATCGCGCCGCGGGCGCGAGCCGCCGTGACGGCGAAGGGCGGAAGGCAAGCGGCGAAGACGACATCGTGCCTGAGCGTCTCGAGCAGGAACCGCGGCCTCGTCGCCCGGAAGATACGTATTGCGTCGGGCGCGGCATCCGGCAGCTGCCCGTGGATCGCTGCGGTCACCTCATGGGACTCGCTCAATCCCCGGGCGAGCATCCAGGCTCGGATCGCCGGGCCGCTCATGCGCGTCCCTACGTCGCCTGGGACGAGGATCAGGATGCGCACGACGACCTCACCGATCCCGGGCGAGCGCTCGCCTTCGATGCGACGGGAAGAATCAGCAGGGCCGCGGAAAACCCGATGACGAGATGCGTGAGGAAATCGGCTTGGGTGAAATCGAAGGCGTCGTAGAACCACATGGAGGCCAGGAACCCGGCGAGCGAGGCCGCGATCGCCACCGGAAGCCAGCCGTCTGGGGTGCCTCGCTCGAGCTTCGCCCGGGCGCCGAGGCGCCGGATTGCCCGTCCGAACAACCACACCCATCCGATCACTCCGAGCACTCCCACCTCGAGCAGCGTGCCCAGCCACTGATCGTCCAGGATCTCAGCATTGTCCTGCGAGCCACTGCCCGGTGCGCCCTGACCGTCGAAGGCGTAGTCGAGCGGGCCTTTTGACTTCTCCGTAAGCGAGGTTCTCCCGGTAATCCGGGTTCCGAACCCTTCGCCGAACAGCGGGTTGTAATTCCCGAACGCGTGCAGCTCGGGGCCCCATCGCGACAGGCGGTTCGTGTTGTACTGAACCCCTCCCTGGCCGACAAAGGTCTGGCTCTGCTCAGCGACTAGCCCCCCCGACGGCAAGAAGCCTTTATAGAACCCTCCGATCGCGCCCGGGTCGAGGAAGTGGACAACGATCAGGAGCGGAATCAGGGTGGGCCAAGCCCTGAGTGTCTCTCGCGGCCGCAACCAGAGGAACACGATCAGCATGACCGCGACCGCAATCAGCCCGGTACGTGACCCACAGGCGAAGTCGCCCGCGAGCAGCACTAACGCCGCGGCATACCACCGGCGCTGACCCCGCGTGATGCCCAGATAGATCGCGAACGGCACCAGCATGGCCATCGTCGCGCTGAGCTCGATCGGTGTTCCGGTAGACGCCTGCGCGCGAATTTCTCCATTGCGGGTGCCAACCGTGACCAGGTTGTTGAAATGGAAGATCGGCAGCAGCAGGTGCTCGTGGTTGAAGATGTTGAGACTCGCCTTGCGCTCGACGACGGCGGCAGCGCCCTCGATAGTGCCCGCGCAGACGAGCATCTTCGTGAGCCAGTCGAGCATCGCGCGCGTGCGCACGACACTGACCACGACGTAGATGACCAACAAGAAGGAAACCTCAAGCGATATCGATTTGATAACGAAGCTCATGACGCCGCTGGCGCGGCTCGGATTGAGGAGCAGCGAACCGACGATCGAGATCAGGATCAGAGCCAGGGGCCCCTCGAACCCAGTTCGCCGGATCTTCACTCGGGGATCGCAAAGAAGCGAGACGATCCAGCCGACCAGGAGGAGGGCCACGAACACCCGGTAGGGCTCGAGCTGGAAGGGTAGACCGCCGCTGAGGGTATAGCGGCCGTCGCTCGGAATAAGCAGGTCGACGATGACCAGGCCTGAAACGAGCCACGACCAGCGCGAGGCGACGTGCGCCGCCAGCAGGATCACCACGATGGCAAGCACCAAGGCGGCCGGCGTCTTGCCCTGCCCGTGGGCCACGACGTCGGCGGCAAGGAGGCCGACGGCGGCGATCAGGATGACTGCCGACTTCGGCAGCGTCGGCCTGCGGATGGCGGCGGCCATGCCTCAGTCGCGAGACTCGGGCTCGAAGCCGGAGGTACGCAGGAAGTGCGGCGGTCTGCGATCACTCCAGACCCGTCGCCTTTGAGTCGCGAGCGCCGAATCGAGGTCGAGCGGCTGCGCCGACTCCTCGGCGGCGACCGGCTGCGGAGCGGCGTTCTCCACCTCGGCAAGCCGAGTAGCCGATTCGCCCCTTCGAAGACCGAGCAGATGCACCGGTTCACCCCGGGTCTGGACCCAACCGTGCTCGGGCTCCGCCACGCGACCATTGCCGGCGGCGGCGAACCCCAGCCCGCGATCCTCGCCCAGCCCCTCATCGGGGTGTCGGCGGGTGGAACGGACTGGATCGTCGCTGTGGTTATTGCGGATGAAGGCCAGCGCGATGCTGGCCGATATGACGGCAAACAGCACGAGGATCGGAATGCTCTTCTTGTAGCCCTGAACGAGCGTGGCGGGCGCTCCGCTCTTGGTCGTCTGCAACTGGATGCGCTGATCGACCGGCGTGCCGGCGGCACCCTGTTGCCGGGTGATCTCGCTCCGAAGGATCGAGACGGTCGTAGTGGCGAGCTTGGCCGCGTCGGCGGCGTTCGGTGCCGAAGAGGTCACCGTGATCAGCGGAAGCGGAACCCCGTCGCTAATGTTGTCCACCTCAGCGGCCACCACCGTTCCACAGGGCACAGTGGAAGGACACAGGGGCACGCCTGCCTCCGCCGCTACCCGACTCTGGACGGCGTTGCCGTTCGCCATCGCGGCGTAGATGGAGGACAGGCCGGACATGTAGCCCTGGTCGCCGATCGGCTGGGCGGGGATGCTCTGCTTCCCGGGCGCGTATTGCTGCACGGCCCGCCCGTACGGGAAACCCTCCTGCGTGATCAGGGAGCTCGGCTTTACCCTCCCAGACCTCGGACCCACGGGGAACGAGTGTGGGTCTTCCGCCCTTAAGTCCTGGCGTGCCGTAGGAAAGCACGGACAGCAGGACGGCCAACACCATGCCGCCGATCACGGTTCGCTTATAGCGCTTGAGCACCCCGAGAATGAGCTTGAAGTCCATTCCTAACTCCCTTCCGTCCCGGTGCGGTGCCCAGGCTTGCTAAATCCCGAGTGGGGATGGTGCGTGCAAGACATGAGCCGGATGGTAATTCTGAGCCGCGACCCTTCCATCTGCCATCGGACCGGCTTTGCCGGCCGGGCGGCTAGCCGGTTGGCCAGGTTGAGCGGCGGCGCCTCGCGGCACGCGCGGGTGGGCAGAACGCCGTGTACTCCAGCGAAGACGTGCTCCGTCGCGGAGAAGCCGAGCTCGACGGCGTACTTGGAGACCCCGCACGGCTCCTTGTTGCAAGCCTTTGCGCGCCGGCAGCTCGCCAGCACGGTATACCGCGATCGACGATGCGAACACGAATCGACTCTCTTCGCGGGGCACGGCTACGTCGATCAACTTGACGCCTGGTGATTTGTTGCGGTTCTCAGCCTGGGTAGCGCCGTTTGTGGCGGAGCGACAAATGGAGGCGCTGTCCTGCCGGTGAGCGTACGCAGCGCCAGCCGGGCCGCCTCGCGCTTGGCGGCGTCGCGTGCGCGCGGAGACAGTGCCCGCACCAAGTGTCCGGCGCCGACGGCGGCGACGTATGCGGAACCATACGGCTTGCTGAAGTGCTTCTGGGCGTACTGGCGCCGGGCGTACGCTTCCTGAGCGACCATTCTCGGATTGATCGCGGGCTTGCCGTAATGCAGGATCGTCATCGACGGAAAGTGGCGGACACGCCAGCCGGCGCGCTTGATCCGCAGGCAGAGGTCAGGCTCTTCGCATTGAAGGAAGAAGCGCTCGTCGAGCAACCCGGCGGCGAGTAGCGCCTCGCGGCGGGCGAGCATGAAGGATCCTGAGGTCCAGTCGCAGTCAAGTTCCTCCGTATAGCGCGTCATGTCCAGCTCGCGCTCTCGGGCCCAGCGCGCACGCAGCGGCCACAGCTCGGAACCAAAGGCCTCGCCGAGCGAGCGGGTCACGCTCGGGAAGTACCGAATGGTCGGGATCGTGGTTCCATCGCCCGCCAGCTGGATCACGCCGGCCAGCCCGACGTCCGGCTCCCGCTCCATCGCTGCGAGCAGTTGGCCGAAGGTGCCGTCCAGGATTTCGGTATCGGGGTTCAGGAACAGGACGTAGGGGGCGTCACATGTGATGGCGCCGCAGTTGTTCGCGTGACCGAACCCATGATTCTCGGAGGTGACGACGCGCGCGTCCGGAAACTCCGACGCCACCAGGTCGCGCGTACCGTCGATGGAGCTGTTGTCGACGACGATGACGTCAAGCTTGGCATCGCCGGCGTGCTCGAATACTGACGGCAATGCACTGCGCAGCCAGTGCGCCTCGTTGGTCGAGACGGTGATGACCGCGAGATCTGCGGTCAACGGGAGCTCCGCGAGCGCGCCAATGGTTGTTCCCTGATCCGAATTGAGCATGGACGGGAAAATAAGCTCGGCTCAAGGTTCCGGACACGGCCGTCGGGTGAGTCTTTGGCGAGTCGCACTAGCAGATCGGCTAGGTAGCGTCCTGGCCCACTCGGATTCAATCGATCCCGACGACGACAAGGCTGTCGATCTCGCCTCCGCGCCAGCAGGTCGGGATGGTCAGCGCAACCAGATCGCGCGCCGTGCCGCGATCACGACAGTGCGCACGGCTGGCCGACCAGGCCGTTGACGTGGGCGTAGCGGCTCGCTTCGGTGCGGCTTGCCACGCCCAGCTTGCGGTACACGTTGGACAGATGGAACTTCACCGTCTGCTCGGTGACCCACAGCTCGCGCGCGATGTCGCCATTGGTCGATCCAGCGGCCACGAGCCGCAGGACCTCGAGCTGGCGTGCGGTCAACTGACCGTTCACTCGGGACACCGCGCTTAGCGTCGAGCTTTGCAAGGACCCCAGGCTGCGATGGATCTGAAGAACGTGCCCTTTGATGGTCTCGCCGACCAGCGTCGCTAGCGTCCCGGGATGAGTGGATTTGGAGATCGCGCCGAGCGCGCCGGCCGCGAAGATGGCGTCTAGCCACTCCGGCTCCATCGAGCTAGTCAGCACGATCACGGCTGCCTCGGAGTGCGCCGCTTTCATCTGCCTGATCAGCGTGACGGCGTTATCCGAACGCTCCATATCATCCACCAGAACGACCTCCGGCGTCGCGTCGAATACAGGAGGGCCCTGTGCCGTCCAGGCGTTGACATGGCCTAGCAGCTCGAACTTGCCGCTCTTGCGAAGACCGAGCGCCATGGCCTCGACGACCAGGGAGTCGTCTGCCACGATGACGAGTCGCTTCGTCCGAGTCTCTGTCCCCACGACCTGCATGACCATTCGGTCCTTTCCGATTGTGATTCGCCCGTGGTCGAGAAGCAGTCCACGAGCCAGCGCAACGGGTTGGACCGACGTCTGACCCATTACTCCAATTCGGTGGGGCTACCGTAGTTCCATCTCGCGGGCGCAGTGCTGGACGAACGGTTAGGTGCCTCCCCGTCTAGGGACCGGTTTCCGGACTGTCCTGGCGTCCTGGTCTAGCGCAGAGACCGCGTGCCCGTCATGCTTGCCCGCCATGGGTTCTGTGATCTCGATCAACTCGCGTCGACCGGCGGTCGGCGCCGGAGTTGCGTCCTCCGCGGGCAGTGCGCACTTCGGCGTCTCCGATGTGATCTCTGCCGTCGACCCCAAGACCCGCAAGCTCCTAGACCGTGGGCGTCTCGAGCGCCGCGCGTGGCTGGTCCCTCGCGGTCTACTTCTTGCCGACCTGATCGGGCTAAGCGCGGCGTACGTCCTGACGACGCTGTTCTGGGGCGAAGCCGGCGCATTCGGCTCCTTCCCGGAGATCCTCGTGTTTCTGTGCACCCTTCCATGCTGGGTCATCGTGGCCAAGCTCCAGGGGTTGTACAGCAGCGACCAGGAGCAGGCGGCTCATTCAACCGCCGACGATGTGGTCGGCGTGTTCCATTTGGTTACGATCGGGATCTGGGTGTTGCTGGTCGCATCACGGGTGGGTGGTCGCCCCAACCCGAGCGTGTTTGCGCTGATCACGTTCTGGGCCTTGGCGATCTGCATCCTTCCGATCTTCCGCACCGTGGCACGCCGTGCTTGCAAGCGCAGCCGAGCCTACGCACAGAACACCCTGATCGTGGGCGCAGGGGAGATCGGCCAGCTGATCGGCCGCAAGCTCGTCAAGCATCCCGAGTACGGCATCAACGTCGTCGGGTTCATCGACCGGGATCCAAAGATCCGGCGGGCAGATCTGCCTGAGCATCTCAGCATCCTCGGCGGGCCCGAGCGCCTGCCGGAGATCGTGAAGTGCCTCGACGTAGAGCGCGTGATCATCGCCTTCTCGAGCGAGCCGGTGGACGAGCTGCTGGCCCTGTTGCGGGGGCTCCGCGAGTTTCCGGTCCAGATCGACCTCGTCCCGCGTCTGTTCGAGCTGGTGGGACCGCGCGTGACCGTGCACTCGGTGGAGGGGCTCCCGCTACTCGGCCTCCCCGCGAACCGGCCATCGCGAACCTCGCGAACCATCAAGCGAGCGATCGACCTCGGCGCAGCGAGCATCGCGCTGGTCGGCTTGGCTCCGGTGTTTGCCTTCATCGCTGTGCGCGTTCGGCTTGATTCCGAGGGTCCTGTGTTCTTCCGTCAAACGCGTCTCGGAATGAATCGCAAGGAATTCACAGCGCTGAAGTTCCGCACGATGAAGGTCGGCGCGGATCAAGCGGCCCCCGAGGTGGCGGTCAAGGACATTATGTCCGCCGGCGCGGAGCACATGGAGAACCCCGATCCTTTCAAGCCCGAGTGCGCCCCTGCCGTGACCAACTTCGGCCGGCGACTGCGCAGGACGAACCTCGACGACCTCCCATTGCTAATCAACGTCCTGCGCGGCGACATGTCCCTGGTCGGCCCGCGGCCTTGCCGCCCCTACGAGACAGATAACTTCCAACCTCACCATATGGAGCGCTTCGCCACGCCCCAGGGAATCACCGGCTTGTGGCAGGTGACCACCAGGGAGAACCACACCAATCGCGAGGCGCTTGACATGGACGTCGCGTATGTGCGCAGCTGGTCACTCGGGCTCGACCTGCGTCTCCTCCTGCGCACGCCGCTTCAGGTGATGCGCGAGCGGTCCTCGACCGTCTGATCAGACCTCAGGACCCTAGGGCTGGCTTGTTGGCGTCCACGAGTCCGTTGACGTGTGCGTAGCGGCTGGCCTCTGTCCGGTTGGCGACGCCGATCTTGCGATAGACGTTGGATAAGTGGAACTTCACCGTCTGTTCGGTGACCCACAGCTTCCGGGCTATCTCGCCGTTGGTCGCGCCGGCCGCCACTAGCTTGAGCACCTCAAGCTCCCGGTTGGAGAGCAGCGGGCCGGCGCCAGCGGCGGGTGCGAACCCTTGGACATGGCCAGGTGGTTTGTGCACGTGCAGCACGCGGCCGTCGATGGTTTCGCGGATCAACGTGCCGAGCGCGACTGGATTGGCCGCCTTCGATATGGCCCCAGTCGCTCCGGCAGCGAAGATGGCGTCCAGCGCCGCGGGCTCCGGGGACAACGTGAGAACAATAATCACGATGTTCTCGCGCTCCTGCCTGACCTGCTGGATCAGGCCAATGGCTCGTTCAATCGGATCAGTCTGGTCGATCAGGATCACCTCGGGCGCGCCCTCAAGGATCGACTCTGCCGTGGCTGCCCTGGCGTCGACAGGCCCAAGCATCTGGAACTCGCCGCTCTTTCGCAAAGCGATCCCGATCGCCTCAACAATCAGCGAGTCCTCAGCGACGATGACGAGTCGCTTCAGAGGGCGCCGTCCCCCGACCAGAATGTCCTCGTCAACCCTCTCGCTTCCTCTCAGTCCGTGGACCTCCCCAGCCGTCCCTTCCAAGCCATGATTCATGCTCGGCAGAAAGAGTCTATCGAACAGACCGCAGGGGGGTCGCCGTGACTTTACGGGCGCCAGTCACCACCAGCAGCGATCCCTCCCGGCGAGACCAACGACGAACTCGGCCGGGAAATTCAGGAACGGCGCCGCACCGCGCGCGGGCCAGCTCGTCCGCCGCAGCCTGCGATCGAGCAGTTCGTGCCAGGGCGAACGAGTTCCGCTAGCATCGATAGCTTGCCTTCCGCACGAACGATAGCCGGAACTCAGAGATCCGGCGGCCGATTCTTCGTCGCGCGGGCACCCTGGCCAGAAGGACGGGAGTAGTCGGGCGCGCAGCACTAGGTAGCCGGCGATGCACCGGGTGTCACAGCGGGAGGCGCCCAGCCAGCTTGCGGAGTCAACGCCCAACCACTATGCCGGGCGCTACATCCACAAAGGAATCCCAAACAACCGGCGCCGGCGTAAACCTCACTAGCTTTCGAGCTCGCGCGGTACTTTCATTACCGTGGGCCTGACAACGATCGCGCCTCACCACCCAGCTTCACCGGCAAAACAATTCCGGGGCGAGCAAGGGTAACCCACTCAGCCCGCGTCGTTAGCTGGCGGCTACCGAGACAAGCCGTAGGGGGCCCTACGGATGGGCCGTACCGGTCCCCTACGCGCGAGCCGCGACGAAGGACTTCACGAGGGGACCGATGCGCTCCTCCTTCAGCATGGCGTCCGGGAACAGCTTGCGTAGCTCGTTTCTGCGCATCAAGCGGATCTCGCTCACGAGCGCTTTGGCTTGCTCTGGATCTGGACACGGGCCGCGCCAGCCCCACCGCCGACGACGAAGAAGCGCGATCCTCAGCCTCATAGGTAGCCAGTGCCACCCGGGCGTAAGGAAGTGCGGCTCGACGGGGAACCAGTAGTTCGGCGTCTGGATCCAATACTGGGGCGCCAACCGACGAACCTCCGCCGCCATTGCGGCCTGTCGCTCGAAGCTCTCAAGATGCTCAATCACCGAGTTACTGAACACCATGTCGAACGTCCCGTCAGGAAACTCACTCAGGTCGGTTGCATCTCCGACCCGCGACTCAATATTCGGATGGACCTGGGGCTCGAGCTTGAGATTGACCAGCACCAGCCGCACGCTCTCACGTCCGGCCCAGCCCCGCTGCTCCCAGAACGCGTTCGTGCCGCCGATGTCAAGTATTCGTACCGGGCGGCCGTATTGCTCCGACAAATCGTCGATCAGCCGCGCGAAGGCCTCAAAGCGCCGGCTTCGGTGGGAGTGCGAGAACGATCCGCTCGCCTCGTCATCCGCGAAGCGGCGCAGGACATCACCGGGACTGACCGCCAGTCGTGTTGAACCCATCTGTCTGGTGCCTCCAGTGTCCATTTTGAAGATCAACGGTGGAGCGCACCAGCTACTTCCGAGCCAGCAGCCACCGCATCGCGGCCGGGAGCGTCGAGATAATCCAGCTGCCACAGACGAAGCCGAACCGCGCCAAGCGACCGCCCGCGAGCGGTCGGCTCGCTCCGATACGCCCGCGGGCACGCGCTAAAGGGTGCCCTCACGGCTTGCGACGGGCCGACCGCCTGGCGGTCGCTATCTGCCTCGGGTCGGAGCGACCGAAGGACAGGAACCTTGTACAGCTTGTTATCCCGGACGGGCGATCAGCTTATGATCTGTTTGCAGGATAAACGGACGCCGCTCAGAATAACTGGCCGCGCAGCATCGTCCGAAAGCGGGCTTCGACTGGCGTCGACCGAGGCGACCGCGTTCGCTTGGTTCGCGCGCTCGCCTTGACACTAGTACCGCGTGTCGAGGCCAAGAGCACGCTGGTGAGGGTCGCCCGCACCACGCCGGATCCCTGATCCGCGCGTGTCGACCAGGGGTGTTCGAGCGCTGCTTTCCCGGCCGCCGAAGGCGGTGCCGGCCAGTCCAGGGGAGGCGCTCCGGGTTCGGGTTGCGCTGAAGCGCGAGCAGCCTGTGCGGACTGCGCCGCCGGTTCATCAGAGGTTGTCCCGGCGCGTGTAGAGCTTTGAAGTGACGGCGGTCCCTTCGGCCCGTCCGCTCTTGGTGGGAGCGTGGCGGGTGGATCTGCCAAGACCGAAGGAGGAACCGCCGTGAAGGAAACCGTACCGGTCGCTCAGGCGACCATTGATGAGGCCGTGTTGCCTGAGCGCGTGCAGGAGGCGCTCGGCCAGCTTGTTGGTGCTGCGAAGGAGGAACTGCTGGCGCTCAGCGTCGGTGTGGGCCTCGGGGTGCTGAGCTCGATGATGGAGGAGGAGGTCGACGACATCATTGGCCCGAAGGGCAAGCACAACCCGAACAGGGTCGCGGTCAGGCTTGGTCACGATGACGGGGAGGTCACTCTCGGCGGCCGTCGGGTCGAGGTGCGGCGGCCGCGGGCGCGGACCGCGGATGGCGAGTCCGAGGTGCCGCTGCAAAGGTACGAGCACTTCACGGATCGTGATCCGATGTCGCGGGTCGTGTTGGAGCGGATGCTCGCTGGCGTGTCCACACGGCGGTATCGGCGCACGCAGGAGCCGGTCGGCGAGGAGGTCGAGGTTCGGCGCGGTCGACGTCGAAGTCGGCGGTGTCCAGAACGTCGTGGAGCGCACCCGGACCGCGCTCTCAGAGTTGATGTCACGCCAGCTCGCGGATCTGCGCCTGGCGGTGATGATGCTCGACGGGCTGGAGCTGAAGGGCCGGATGATGATCGTCGAGCTTGGGGATCACGACCGAGGGCGTGAAGATCCCGCTCGGGCTGCGGGAAGGGTCGACCGAGAACGCGACCGTCGTGACGGCGCTGCTGTCCGATCTGGTCGAGCGCGGCCTCGATCCTGAGCAGCGGATGCTCTTCGTGCTCGACGGATAGAAGGCGCTCAGGAAAGCGGTGCGCTCGGTGTTCGGGGAAGTGTCGGTGCAGAGATGCGTGCGTCACAAGGAGAGGAATGTCATGCAGCATCTCGCCGAGCGCGACCGGTCGCCGATCAAGGCGCGGTTACTCCAGGCGTGGGCGGAGACCGACTATGAGCGAGCGCTCGAACAGCTGCGCCGACTCGCGGACCAGCTCGAGCACACCCACCCCGGCGTCGCCGGCTCGCTGAGGGAGGGCATGGAGGAAACGCTGACCGTGATCCGGCTCGGGATCAAGGGCAGGCTCAAGCGAACACTCGAGTCCACCAACCCGGCCGAGTCGATGATCGACACCGTCCGCACCACCCCAGCGCAACGTCAAGAACTGGTCCTCCGGCGAGATGGGCCTGCGGTGAACAGCCGCCGGCATGCTCGAAGCCGAGAAGCAGTTCCGCAAGGTGATCGGCTACACGCAGCTCCCGCAACTAGCAATCGCGATCGAACGACGACGCCACCTTCACCAGCCCAACCCCGCCACGACCCAGGAGGCCGCGATCGCAGTCACTGTGTAACGATCACGCCCGGACCGTGGTCACCGAAGTTCCACGGCGACCGGGGCAACCTCGTTCATCAGAACAACCTGGAGACCGGTGGTCAGGTGCCGGGTTACGCGCGCACACGAATTTCGCGCGCGCAGAACTGAACGGGCGGGCCGGCGGCCCGCATCCCTCACAGGTCTATGGCGGGTGTCGAAACGCAGGCGTGCAACGAGCGTCGGACAGGTGACGGGCTGCACGGCCAGAAGCCTAGAGGTGTCGCGAAAGGGCGATGCTGTCCGATCACTCACGGCTGATGGCCGGCCTGCCGTGCGACACCGGGAGCGTGGCTCCGGGAACTCTGTTGTTGGTGGTGTTGGTCTGTGGGTTAGCATGGGTTGGTGGCGTTGGGGTAGTCGGTGGTGCTGACGAAGCCGCAGTCTCGCGGGGCGTTGCTGTTTGTGGTTGGTACCCAGTGGTAGCCGTTGTACGCCGAGGTGCCCCATGCTGCTCCGGGTGGTACCGCCCAGAAGTTGTTGCTCCAGACCGAGCCGCTGTTCAGCCAGTAGTGGGAGGCGTTGTCGATCGGGTAGTCCCCGACGATTGCCAGGTATGTGTTGAACGTGTTGCCGGTCGTGATGACGTCGCAGGTGTTCGAGCAACGTCCTCCGGCATAGGCCTCGTTGTCTCCGCCTAGCAGGTTGTTGGCGTTCGTCATGTGGGTGTAGGTCCCGGCCTGCCAGGCGATGTCGTTTGTGTTGCCGGCGAACTGAATGTTGTTGTGATCCGTGATGGCGTACGCCTCGGTTCCATTGTTGAGGTTGCCGATGCCGTCGTTGTGGTAGCCGCACCCGCCCGTGGTCACGGAATCGTGAATCCAGTTGTACTTGAAGATCTGTGGGTTCGCCTGCGTGGAGCCGGCGGTGTCGATGGCGTTGCCGAAACCCCAGAAGTCGCTGTGCGCGACCGTGTAGCCGGTCATCGCGCCGTTCTCGTTGTAGATGCCATACTGGTAGGACTGGCTACAGCTGACCGGGGGTGATGCCTGCTCGGGCTGGAAGGTGTCGTAATCGAACGTGATGTTGTTGTCCCCGGCACCAGCGTGCACGTTGGCGTTTTGGGGAGCGAGCGAGTAGAAGTCGTCCCCGTAGAAGGTGACGTTGGTAAGGTTCGCGGGCAAAGACAGGCCGCCGACGTACTGGCAGAAGCGGTACGTGTGATTACTCTGCGGAGTCTTCGGACAAGTCGAGGAGCTGGAGGAGGCGACGGTCAGGCCGCCGGGATACCCGGGAGCGTTTTCGTACCCCACGTTGGTGCTGTCCGGCCACCCGCAAAGATGAGGTCCTGTGGTGAGACTGGTGTATGCCGTCGGGATATTGCAAAAACGGTTCACGCGCGACGCCACAACCCCCCCCACGGCGTGACTCGCCGCCGGGGCAGACGCGCCAGCGCCGTTGGCCGCGGTGACCAAGCTGACGATGTAATCCCCGACATCCCCGGTCGACAGCGTGTAGTTGCAGGTCGTAGCCGCGGTCGCCGAACACTGCGGCGCACCGATACTCGTGCAGCCGGTACCGGCCGTGCCCGAAACGCCCGTGCAACGCTGGAACTGATACGTATACGTGCAAGACGAACCGCCGCTGCAGTTGCTCCAAGACCCGACAGAAGACTGGACCACATCCGACGCCTCGTAATTGTTCAAAAGCGTCGTGTCCACCACCACCGGACCGCCACCGTTCGTCGGCGCTGAACCACCAGAACCGCCAGACGCGACCACTACACTCGACGCCGCAGACGCAGCCGAACCGCACCGGCTGTTACAAGCAGTGACAACTGATCGGACCGTGCTACCAACGTCCCCAGCCGCAAGAACGTACGTACTTGACGTCGCCCCCGAGATGTCGGAGCAACTCGCGCCCTGCCCGTTGCAATCCTGCCACTGATACGCATACGACGTCGGGCTGCCAGTCCACGACCCATTGGACGTACTCAAAGTATCCCCCTGCATGGCCGTACCCGAAACCGACGGCACCCCCGTGCTCGTCGGCGCTGAACCACCAGAACCGGCAGACGCGACGACTCCACCGGATGGCGCAGAGCTAGCAGTACCGCACGCGTTGTTGCATGCAGTGACAACTGATCGCATCGTATGACCGACGTCTCCGGACGTGAGAACGTGCGTGCTTGACGTCGCCCCGGAGATGTTGGAGCAACTCGCGCCCTGGCTGTTGCAATCCTGCCACTGATACGCGTATGAGGTCGGGGTGCCGGTCCACGACCCATTGGACGTCGTCAGAGTATTCCCCTGCTGGGCGGTACCCGAGACCGTCGGCAGCGCCGTGTTCTTCGGTCCGGTCTGGCCGTTCACGTAGAATGACGCCGGGCTGGCGTTCCACTCGTGGCCTGACGCATAACTGGTCGGCAGGGAGGTCAGCCCTGAATTTGCCTCGACGTAGCTGGGGGCGGCGCCGGCCTGGCCGGCGGCGTCGAAATAGTTGAGTTGACCGCCCGTCGGGAGCAGCGCAAGCCAATAGGTCGTGCCCTGCGTGAGCGCCGTCTGGCCTACCGGTACGTCATTCCACGACCCGGCCTGAGGCGACGGGATGGATCCCGATGCCAACAGACTGCCAGGCTTACCGCCCGAGTCCGAATAGACACCGACGACCACTTTCGTCGCCGTCGTACCGCTGACGACGTACAGATCGATATCCGCCGTTGTCCCAGAGGCTGTAGCCGTGTAGGAGAACGCCTGCGCCATTCCGGCCGGGTTGGAATCGGCGGAACTCTGCACCTGTTGATTTCCAACTAACACACTACCCGACGCAGCGACAGGCGCTGTCTGGTTCGACGTTGCCGAGGCAGAGCCGCCGGCGTTGGTAGCGATGACGACGGACCGAGTGGTATGGGCCACGTCGCCACTCGTGAGCCTGTAGCTGCTTGACGTCGCCCCGGAGATGTTGGAGCAACTCGCGCCCTGGCTGTTGCAATCCTGCCACTGATACGCGTATGAGGTCGGGGTGCCGGTCCACGACCCATTGGACGTCGTCAGAGTATTCCCCTGCTGGGCGGTACCCGAGACCGTCGGCAGCGCCGTGTTCTTCGGTCCGGTCTGGCCGTTCACGTAGAATGACGCCGGGCTGGCGTTCCACTCGTGGCCTGACGCATAACTGGTCGGCAGGGAGGTCAGCCCTGAATTTGCCTCGACGTAGCTGGGGGCGGCGCCGGCCTGGCCGGCGGCGTCGAAATAGTTGAGTTGACCGCCCGTCGGGAGCAGCGCAAGCCAATAGGTCGTGCCCTGCGTGAGCGCCGTCTGGCCTACCGGTACGTCATTCCACGACCCGGCCTGAGGCGACGGGATGGATCCCGATGCCAACAGACTGCCAGGCTTACCGCCCGAGTCCGAATAGACACCGACGACCACTTTCGTCGCCGTCGTACCGCTGACGACGTACAGATCGATATCCGCCGTTGTCCCAGAGGCTGTAGCCGTGTAGGAGAACGCCTGCGCCATTCCGGCCGGGTTGGAATCGGCGGAACTCTGCACCTGTTGATTTCCAACTAACACACTACCCGACGCAGCAGCCGATCCAGCCCGCGTCGAGACCGACGAGGTCGTGGCCGATCTAACACGTGCCGCGCCAGCGGAGGCCCACGGCCCAGTCACACTACACAACAGCATCAGCGCACACAGCAGCCAAACGCGTCGCATACCCGGTCCCTTCGTGAAGATGTTGTCGTCTGGCTGCTTTGGCAGCCGCTTATGGCCAATGTGTCTAGTTCCTCACGCACGCCGCTTTCAAACACACGACGGATCGAACATCCGTTTAGCTTCGATACCCACGGCTACCCAAAGAGGCACAAGCCTGCAAGAGCCTGCGGCAACCAGACTCCACTCCGGTGTACCGGCCTGGCCTGATGCGAGAAGCCCCCGGACGCATCGATCAGGCGGCGGTCCGGAGTGCGCTAGTCACGACAGCCCTGGAAAGTTGTGTCTTGACCGAGAGCAAGCCGTCATGAAGCTCGGTCTCTGGCCGCGATATGAGCTCGTGGCCCCGATCGCGCACTCGCCCTCGAGTCGGATCACGAGATTCGCCACCCGCTGCGCGATTTGCGTGCGGGCTCCCCCAGGGTCCGCGGTGGCGGACGGCGGTCACGACCGGGGAGAGACGTTGGGGGTGGGCGTTGAAGAGGACACGGTTGAGATTCCCACCCCTGGGCGCCGCGCGCCCGAGCGAGATCGCCGACTGCGCGGCACAATCGCCGGGACGGGACGCCCAAGACTGCGCGTAAGCGGACGCGTGGGCAGCTCACCGCAATCGCAATGCACCACCTGCCCCGGTCGATAACCCGCCCGCTGCGCCGGACGCTCCACGTGCGGCTGGAACCCCTCAAGCCCGCTGGCGAGCCAGATCAACCGACCCCATAGCCGTGCGAACTGCGCCCCGCGTGCACTGGCACACACCTCGGCGGTACGGTCGACGCCAACGTCCTCGCGACCGTCCGGCGATTGATACCCACGCGCCTGGAGACCTTTCGCTGCGGACACACCATGCTCGCCAAAGCCCTGATCTCCGCGCACTCCAACGCACTCACCACCTCTCCGGGCCTCGAGTCCTCGTCGTTGGCCACAACAACGAGCAGCCTGAGGCCGGCCTGGGTCGCGACCGCAATGGCGCACATTGCGATTCCTAGAGTGGCACACCATCGGGCGTCCGCGTGTTCCCTGATCAAATCCGCAGGTCGCTGCATCGCGCCGGCCCCGCCAGCCTCAGGAGCCACCACTCTTTTGAATCTCGGCGCCTGTGATGTCACGTTCTGGTCAGACTATGTGGTGAAGCCCGCGAGTCTTGGCTGCCACTGAGGGCGGACAGACTGCGAGGCGCTCGTTACATCACCTCGATCGGCAGGACCTCAACGATGTGCGCCAGGTCCATGGGCTGGCTTTTCGTGCGAACCGCCGCATTCAGCCCTTCCCGACGGTGCCTGGGTGCCCAACGATGGACCCCTCGGGGTGGCGATTTGCTCCGGTCGGAGCGGCGTGTGCGTCGCAACGGCAGGCCGTCATCGCTCAGGTTGAGCCTATTGCCATGAGCAACGGCATCACCACGACTCACGTCTGCGTACTGGGAGGCACAGTGCCTCCGGTGTCGTCCCAAACATTGCCGGTCCACGTGTTGCTGCTCGGCGTCCAGTAGGCAGTCGGGCCGAAACTGCCGCTGCCAAATTGACTCCTGGTGTTGTGATCGCCCATATAGATCTGGCTGAACACGTTCGACGCAAATGTTGATTTGGTGGTCGGATAGCTTGTCGACCCGGAAACATAAAGAGCAAAATCTCCTCCACCTACAAGATTGTGCACGATCGATCGATACGAGTTTGCTGGCGGCGAGAAATCGTCCGAGAGAATGATCGCGTCAGTCTGATCAACATCGCACAGGTCGGTGTTGTTCACGAAGGCGGTAGGGCTGCTCGAACTCCCGCCGCCCTCAAATTGAATACCGTCAAAGTGGTTGCTGCGGGCCGAGTCGGCCCAGGCGAGGTCGTGAATATAGTTACCGATGATTGCCCACCCACCGGTCGGAGCTTTGATCTGGTTCAAACCGGTGGAGCAGAAATAGATGTCATTGCCGGCGACCGTGATGTTAGTCCCTGTGCTGTCACCAGCGAAGATAGCGGCGTTGCAACCGTCTCCTGCCTTGGACGCATCCAACCCGTGCAGGTTGTTGCGCTGGATCGTGATGTGCCCGCCCGAGCCAGATAGGGTGATTATGCCGCCCGCAGTTTGGAAATTGCAGTTGCAGGATTCGCTCAGATCCGAGTCTTGGATCGTGACATTTGACGTACTCCCGCTGACCGTTATAGAGCCGTTTGTGCCGACATACTTCACGTTCTGGAGGACCGCTCCGGCGCTCAAAGTGATGCGGCCACCCGAGTACGACCAGCCGGAGCCAGTCGCACCACAACCTGCCCCGGGACCGGACGGTGACGTGCAGGTCCCGGGGACCGCGTACAGAGCTGTCCCGCGCGGCACCCCTGAATTCGCGATGTCGGCAAAACCGCACGTGATGGGCGCATTAGTGCAGAAGTGCTCGCCGGCCGTGCCCGCGCCGTACTGGCCGGTTCCGACGACCGCGCTGATCGGCGAGCAGCCGGGCTGACCGTCGTCGAAGTAGGTCGACGCGATCGGAGATCCGGGATTGGTAGATGCGTTCCAAGTCGTGGTCATCAGCCCCGTGTCGCACGAGCCCGTTGGCGTCGTAGATGCGCTCGCAATGCCGTTTGTCGCCGTGACGTTGACGGCGAGTGCATGCCCGACGTCACTCGCGCTGACCGTATAGGTGGTCGTCGTAGCTCCCGGACCCGTCGCGTTTACGCAAGAGCCAATAGTCGGTGGGGTCATGATGTCGCTGGCGCCACCGGTCGCCACCGCCACGCGTGTATCCGTGCCAGCACGCGCGATGCAGTCCTGCCACTGATACGAGAAGGTCGGATTATGCGACCATATTCCCGGCGTCACGCTCAACTGCTGGCCCTCAATCGCGCACCCCGCTGTACACGCGCCGGTCGTGTTGCTGACACTGCTCACGACGAAGTACGGCTGCACCGAGTTGACAGGTGCATCGGAACTACCCTGAGAAGATGCCACGACGCCCGATGGCGCAGAGCTAGCAGTACCGCACGCGTTGTTGCATGCAGTGACAACTGATCGCATCGTATGACCGACGTCTCCGGACGTGAGAACGTGCGTGCTTGACGTCGCCCCGGAGATGTTGGAGCAACTCGCGCCCTGGCTGTTGCAATCCTGCCACTGATACGCGTATGAGGTCGGGGTGCCGGTCCACGACCCATTGGACGTCGTCAGAGTATTCCCCTGCTGGGCGGTACCCGAGACCGTCGGCAGCGCCGTGTTCTTCGGTCCGGTCTGGCCGTTCACGTAGAATGACGCCGGGCTGGCGTTCCACTCGTGGCCTGACGCATAACTGGTCGGCAGGGAGGTCAGCCCTGAATTTGCCTCGACGTAGCTGGGGGCGGCGCCGGCCTGGCCGGCGGCGTCGAAATAGTTGAGTTGACCGCCCGTCGGGAGCAGCGCAAGCCAATAGGTCGTGCCCTGCGTGAGCGCCGTCTGGCCTACCGGTACGTCATTCCACGACCCGGCCTGAGGCGACGGGATGGATCCCGATGCCAACAGACTGCCAGGCTTACCGCCCGAGTCCGAATAGACACCGACGACCACTTTCGTCGCCGTCGTACCGCTGACGACGTACAGATCGATATCCGCCGTTGTCCCAGAGGCTGTAGCCGTGTAGGAGAACGCCTGCGCCATTCCGGCCGGGTTGGAATCGGCGGAACTCTGCACCTGTTGATTTCCAACTAACACACTACCCGACGCAGCGACAGGCGCTGTCTGGTTCGACGTTGCCGAGGCAGAGCCGCCGGCGTTGGTAGCGATGACGACGGACCGAGTGGTATGGGCCACGTCGCCACTCGTGAGCCTGTAGCTGCTTGACGTCGCCCCGGAGATGTTGGAGCAACTCGCGCCCTGGCTGTTGCAATCCTGCCACTGATACGCGTATGAGGTCGGGGTGCCGGTCCACGACCCATTGGACGTCGTCAGAGTATTCCCCTGCTGGGCGGTACCCGAGACCGTCGGCAGCGCCGTGTTCTTCGGTCCGGTCTGGCCGTTCACGTAGAATGACGCCGGGCTGGCGTTCCACTCGTGGCCTGACGCATAACTGGTCGGCAGGGAGGTCAGCCCTGAATTTGCCTCGACGTAGCTGGGGGCGGCGCCGGCCTGGCCGGCGGCGTCGAAATAGTTGAGTTGACCGCCCGTCGGGAGCAGCGCAAGCCAATAGGTCGTGCCCTGCGTGAGCGCCGTCTGGCCTACCGGTACGTCATTCCACGACCCGGCCTGAGGCGACGGGATGGATCCCGATGCCAACAGACTGCCAGGCTTACCGCCCGAGTCCGAATAGACACCGACGACCACTTTCGTCGCCGTCGTACCGCTGACGACGTACAGATCGATATCCGCCGTTGTCCCAGAGGCTGTAGCCGTGTAGGAGAACGCCTGCGCCATTCCGGCCGGGTTGGAATCGGCGGAACTCTGCACCTGTTGATTTCCAACTAACACACTACCCGACGCAGCAGCCGATCCAGCCCGCGTCGAGACCGACGAGGTCGTGGCCGATCTAACACGTGCCGCGCCAGCGGAGGCCCACGGCCCAGTCACACTACACAACAGCATCAGCGCACACAGCAGCCAAACGCGTCGCATACCCGGTCCCTTCGTGAAGATGTTGTCGTCTGGCTGCTTTGGCAGCCGCTTATGGCCAATGTGTCTAGTTCCTCACGCACGCCGCTTTCAAACACACGACGGATCGAACATCCGTTTAGCTTCGATACCCACGGCTACCCAAAGAGGCACAAGCCTGCAAGAGCCTGCGGCAACCAGACTCCACTGCTCCTCCCCGGGTGCGCTCAGCGAGCAGCGGCAGCGCCCTGCCGCCGCCGAAGCTTTTGTGCGCGCGGAGCAGGTCCGCGACCTCAGAGGCGGGCTTGGTCATACGGGAATGACCTTGTCGTAGCGGGGCAGTGGACGGATTCTTACATCACCTCGTGACGCTGGCGCCGGCGGACGCGCGCTGGCGCTCGAGCGTGGTCTGGTGCGCCGGATCGGTGAACGTCAACCTGCCCGAGACGGAGCGCCGAAGTCGGGGCGAGAGCTCGCCGGTGTCAAGCGCGGCGGCGACGACGTGCTCCTGGTTGGCACGGAGCTCCACGCGACCCACGAACCCAGGGTCGATCGAATAGTCATTGCGATCGACCCGCACATACGGCTGCGCGGGGACACGCAGCACCTGGCGCCGATCGAGGTCCGGCATGCGGTCGGGTAATGGGCGCATCCGCACGCGCTCCGAGAGGAGCCGTTCGACCGGGATGGCCCTGATCGTGCGGTGGCGCGCCGGTTGATCCGGTCACACCAGCTGTCGAGCTGCAGCGGCGGCTATAGCCGCTCGCGACCAGCCGCCGCCGCTGCCAACGGCCCGCCGTGGCGGCTTGTGCCCTTCATCGTCCGGGTCATCAGGACCTGCCTAACGGGACCGAGCGGGTGTCACAGCTGAATAGGTGTCGATCTCGTGGCGGCGGTGTCGTCGTGGCATGGAGCAATCCGTCTGCCTCGCCCCGGTCAATCGGACCGGGATGGCGAAGCGCAACTTTCTCACGCCGCCCTGTAGGAGTGTCCGGCCGGTCAGCGGCGCAAAGATCAGGTTCACCTCCGCCTCGGACATCGTGGCCTCTGTTGTTGGTGGTGTTGGTCTGTGGGTTAGCATGGGTTGGTGGCGTTGGGGTAGTCGGTGGTGCTGACGAAGCCGCAGTCTCGCGGGGCGTTGCTGTTTGTGGTTGGTACCCAGTGGTAGCCGTTGTACGCCGAGGTGCCCCATGCTGCTCCGGGTGGTACCGCCCAGAAGTTGTTGCTCCAGACCGAGCCGCTGTTCAGCCAGTAGTGGGAGGCGTTGTCGATCGGGTAGTCCCCGACGATTGCCAGGTATGTGTTGAACGTGTTGCCGGTCGTGATGACGTCGCAGGTGTTCGAGCAACGTCCTCCGGCATAGGCCTCGTTGTCTCCGCCTAGCAGGTTGTTGGTGTTCGTCATGTGGGTGTAGGTCCCGGCCTGCCAGGCGATGTCGTTTGTGTTGCCGGCGAACTGAATGTTGTTGTGATCCGTGATGGCGTACGCCTCGGTTCCATTGTTGAGGTTGCCGATGCCGTCGTTGTGGTAGCCGCACCCGCCCGTGGTCACGGAATCGTGAATCCAGTTGTACTTGAAGATCTGTGGGTTCGCCTGCGTGGAGCCGGCGGTGTCGATGGCGTTGCCGAAACCCCAGAAGTCGCTGTGCGCGACCGTGTAGCCGGTCATCGCGCCGTTCTCGTTGTAGATGCCATACTGGTAGGACTGGCTACAGCTGACCGGGGGTGATGCCTGCTCGGGCTGGAAGGTGTCGTAATCGAACGTGATGTTGTTGTCCCCGGCACCAGCGTGCACGTTGGCGTTTTGGGGAGCGAGCGAGTAGAAGTCGTCCCCGTAGAAGGTGACGTTGGTAAGGTTCGCGGGCAAAGACAGGCCGCCGACGTACTGGCAGAAGCGGTACGTGTGATTACTCTGCGGAGTCTTCGGACAAGTCGAGGAGCTGGAGGAGGCGACGGTCAGGCTGCCGGGATACCCGGGAGCGTTTTCGTACCCCACGTTGGTGCTGTCCGGCCACCCGCAAAGATGAGGTCCTGTGGTGAGACTGGTGTATGCCGTCGGGATATTGCAAAAACGGTTCACGCGCGACGCCACAACCCCCCCCACGGCGTGACTCGCCGCCGGGGCAGACGCGCCAGCGCCGTTGGCCGCGGTGACCAAGCTGACGATGTAATCCCCGACATCCCCGGTCGACAGCGTGTAGTTGCAGGTCGTAGCCGCGGTCGCCGAACACTGCGGCGCACCGATACTCGTGCAGCCGGTACCGGCCGTGCCCGAAACGCCCGTGCAACGCTGGAACTGATACGTATACGTGCAAGACGAACCGCCGCTGCAGTTGCTCCAAGACCCGACAGAAGACTGGACCACATCCGACGCCTCGTAATTGTTCAAAAGCGTCGTGTCCACCACCACCGGACGACTGCGCTTGGTTGGCGTATTTCCCCGGCATGCCGGGGTGGTGTAGGTCGTCGTATACGTCTGTGACTCTTGTAAGCTCGAATCGTGCGCTTGCACCCCTAAGTGGAAGGTAGTGCCGCACTCCATGCCGGTCAGCGTGTAAGACGTCTGGGCGGTCGTCCCGATCCGGGTGCCGTTGAGCAAGACGTTGTAGCCAGTCGCCCCGTGGTCCAACGGGATCCCGGTCCAACCGAGCGTAGCGGCATAGCCACTGCAGCGCTCGGACCCACACTCGGTCGGTTGCCGACTGACGTGTAGGCGGGGGCCACTGTACCCGCGCGTGGCGAGAAAGATACCGACGACGATGGCGCAGGCGGCGAGGATGAGCGGGATCCCGCGTCTCAGTCGGATCTCCCACGGCGCGAGCTGGTGCTGAAGGCCGTCGATGCCGGGCGAGCGATTGTACCCGCAGCGCCCTCGACCGCCGGAATCATCGTTGCACTGGTACCGGACGGTGCGGGCGGGGGTCGAAACCTGAGAGTTGCGAGCCAACCGACCGCGAGCCTCCAGCCGAGGCTCGGGGTCGCGAGGTAGATCGCCATGCCGATCCATTTCACGTCCGGGTACGGGTCAGAGGCGCTCGACAAGGTCATCGGGCTCGTCGTGATGTCTACGCGGGACGTAGTTGTGCGGGCTCGGCTCCATTCGGGTGACCACGCCCTGTGGGGAATAGCTGTTGACCTCGGTGCATGTAACCCTCGGTTTCGATGGCAGAGCCACCGGTATTGTTGGTCCAAGCGCGTCCGACCTCGCGTTCCTTCGACTACAACAGGCGGCCCTACTGGGTGCGCGGTCTGGGAACGTCCTGTCCGGGAGGAGGAAGCCATATCTACGCGAACGGGATGTTCCATGCTTCGTCGCTCGGTTTGGCAAGAGTGTGGTTCTCCCGAAGAGCGGCCATCGCGAGCAGCGTCAAGTCGGAAAGCTTTGCTCGGTGCTTCAGCATGTCGGCCAGGTGGTAGGCCGAGACTCCATGGCGTTATTCGGGTCATGACCGACCGTGTGTGTGCAACGGACGAAGCCATCATGATGGAGAAAAGGTCGGGAGTTGAGCGATCGACCGGTTGCCGACGTTGCAAGCATTCTTCCCGGATCGCCGCCGGGAGCGCTGTGGGGCGACTTCATTCCTTCCATCGCAGCCTGAGCGGCTCACGCGACGCAAGAGCTGAACCAGGACCGTCGCGGCCGTAAGGCGACGCCGTACCTGGACAACCACGTTGCTTCCGCCCGCGGCGGACGGACCGATGGTCGATGGACACGCCAGCCAGGCTGGCGCGAAACCACCGAGCAGCGAAGGACAGCTGGCTCCATCGGTAGGTAACGGTCAGCCGATCGTATAACTTGCGCAAGTTGAACAAGACTCGAGGATGTAGGTAGCGAGCCGACGGACGGCGGGCGGTCTTCGATGGAGCGCCTTCCCGGAGGAACGTCCTCGGAGAAGAAACAAGTCGCGAGTACACTGCCGACAACGACGTACGCCATCTGCTTGCGCGGAGGTTCCGTTGTGCGTGAATCGCCACGTCAAGATCGCCTTCGTAAACCTTCGCGGCGAGCGTCGAGGTATTCGCTAACCATCGCGGTGCGGGAACAAATTTGATCGAAGCGCCGCGCCACCACCAGCCACCACCACTGGGCGTCGGCCGACGGCACCGGCAGCCCAGGATGGGCGGGGTGGGGCCGGTGCTGTTGTTTGGAAAAGAGATGGCCGCGCAAGAGACTGGTCCGACCACTGACACCGATAGAGAAGCCCTGACTTACGTGCGGCGTCAGAGGCCCGAGTCGCCGTCGGGTAGTCCCCGAGCGTTACGTCGGGCGACCGCCGAAGTCCAGGTTGGCTGCGACGGCGAGCGAAAATGAATGGGCCGGCCACGTCGGTGTGGAAAAGGAGGCCGGCAGTCGGTCGACTAGTTTCTGAGCTTCGGGAATACGCGCGGCGCCTGCCGTCGTGGGCCTAGCTGACGGTAAATCCGTGCTGACTCTGTTCGGAGATGACGCACTCGGCCGACGGAATAGACCGTTGGTGACCGGGTCAATCGCGGGAGCGAAGCTATGTGGTCGGCAACGTAATCGGTGCGCCGGGGTCAGGCCCACGCAGGGAGTGGGTTGTTGGTGGTGTTGGTCTGTGGGTTAGCATGGGTTGGTGGCGTTGGGGTAGTCGGTGGTGCTGACGAAGCCGCAGTCTCGCGGGGCGTTGCTGTTTGTGGTTGGTACCCAGTGGTAGCCGTTGTACGCCGAGGTGCCCCATGCTGCTCCGGGTGGTACCGCCCAGAAGTTGTTGCTCCAGACCGAGCCGCTGTTCAGCCAGTAGTGGGAGGCGTTGTCGATCGGGTAGTCCCCGACGATTGCCAGGTATGTGTTGAACGTGTTGCCGGTCGTGATGACGTCGCAGGTGTTCGAGCAACGTCCTCCGGCATAGGCCTCGTTGTCTCCGCCTAGCAGGTTGTTGGTGTTCGTCATGTGGGTGTAGGTCCCGGCCTGCCAGGCGATGTCGTTTGTGTTGCCGGCGAACTGAATGTTGTTGTGATCCGTGATGGCGTACGCCTCGGTTCCATTGTTGAGGTTGCCGATGCCGTCGTTGTGGTAGCCGCACCCGCCCGTGGTCACGGAATCGTGAATCCAGTTGTACTTGAAGATCTGTGGGTTCGCCTGCGTGGAGCCGGCGGTGTCGATGGCGTTGCCGAAACCCCAGAAGTCGCTGTGCGCGACCGTGTAGCCGGTCATCGCGCCGTTCTCGTTGTAGATGCCATACTGGTAGGACTGGCTACAGCTGACCGGGGGTGATGCCTGCTCGGGCTGGAAGGTGTCGTAATCGAACGTGATGTTGTTGTCCCCGGCACCAGCGTGCACGTTGGCGTTTTGGGGAGCGAGCGAGTAGAAGTCGTCCCCGTAGAAGGTGACGTTGGTAAGGTTCGCGGGCAAAGACAGGCCGCCGACGTACTGGCAGAAGCGGTACGTGTGATTACTCTGCGGAGTCTTCGGACAAGTCGAGGAGCTGGAGGAGGCGACGGTCAGGCCGCCGGGATACCCGGGAGCGTTTTCGTACCCCACGTTGGTGCTGTCCGGCCACCCGCAAAGATGAGGTCCTGTGGTGAGACTGGTGTATGCCGTCGGGATATTGCAAAAACGGTTCACGCGCGACGCCACAACCCCCCCCACGGCGTGACTCGCCGCCGGGGCAGACGCGCCAGCGCCGTTGGCCGCGGTGACCAAGCTGACGATGTAATCCCCGACATCCCCGGTCGACAGCGTGTAGTTGCAGGTCGTAGCCGCGGTCGCCGAACACTGCGGCGCACCGATACTCGTGCAGCCGGTACCGGCCGTGCCCGAAACGCCCGTGCAACGCTGGAACTGATACGTATACGTGCAAGACGAACCGCCGCTGCAGTTGCTCCAAGACCCGACAGAAGACTGGACCACATCCGACGCCTCGTAATTGTTCAAAAGCGTCGTGTCCACCACCACCGGACCGCCACCGTTCGTCGGCGCTGAACCACCAGAACCGCCAGACGCGACCACTACACTCGACGCCGCAGACGCAGCCGAACCGCACCGGCTGTTACAAGCAGTGACAACTGATCGGACCGTGCTACCAACGTCCCCAGCCGCAAGAACGTACGTACTTGACGTCGCCCCCGAGATGTCGGAGCAACTCGCGCCCTGCCCGTTGCAATCCTGCCACTGATACGCATACGACGTCGGGCTGCCAGTCCACGACCCATTGGACGTACTCAAAGTATCCCCCTGCATGGCCGTACCCGAAACCGACGGCACCCCCGTGCTCGTCGGCGCCGGAGGCAGTGATACGGTCGCAGTCTGAGCCGAGGTGGCTGAACTGGACCCGCCCGTGTTGCTGGCCGTCACCACGGCGCGGATCGTGTGCCCTGCATCAGTGGTCGCAAGAACGTAGCTGCTCAATGCTGCGCCAGCGATGTCCGTGCACACGACGCCAACGCTGTCGCAGTCCTGCCATTGGTACGCGTATGAAGTCGGGGTATCGATCCAAGAGCCGGCCGAAGTCGTGAGCGTTTGCCCGACGATCGGGCTTCCACTGATCGTCGGCGCGGCCCTCGCCACCGGAGGCAGCGGGAGATTCACGCCTGGGGGCGCGGGAGACATGGTGGTCGGTGGTGGCGGCGGTGCCGGTGTCCCGTTCGCCCCACCAGGAGCGTTTATCCCGAACATCTCGGTGCCGCCAGAGATGCCGGTAGGGGAGTCCGCGCGAGCGGTCCCTTTGATGTAGGCGGAGATGAGGCATTCGCGGGAGTTCGGGCCAGCGGGCCACGTCCCGGGAAGCGAGCGCAACTCGCGCTGAGAGGAGCGCTCGCCGGCGCACGACCCATGGTTTCGGTCGCGGAAGTAGATGGCGCCCCGTTTGCCGATGATCGCAAGCCAATATGTGGTACCGGAATGCAGAGTCGCTGAGCGTACGGCGAGCGAATTCCATGCGCCGGTCTTAGCAGAGCGCAGCAAGCCGGAGCTCAGGAGGGACTGGGGGTGACCGTGACGGCTTGAATACAAGCCGGCCAACAAGGCGGTGCTTCGATCGCGCGCATCGAGGTATACCCTGATCGAGGCCGCGGTACCGCTTCGGCGCGCGCGGAACGCGAACGCTTCGGCGGTGCCTACCATGTTGTGGTCGACGGTCGATTCGACAGCTTGCTCGCCAAGCAGGACGACCTGACCGACATGACGGCCACGGATCCGCTTCACGGTGGTGTCGTGTCCACGGCCTTGGTCACTGCTTGAGCGGTCCACGGTTCGGCGCTGTAGCGCGTGCCTCGCGCCCACATTTGCTGCCGATACCTCGTTTGGTGCCGAGCCCGTGCTCGACGCGCGTCTAAGTAGTGCGCCAGACGCGGCCGCGCCGGTCATTAGCAGACACAGGCCGCACACCATTGCTATACGCCGCACCGGTCCCTCCTGCCTCGCTTTAGGTTCGCGGCTTGTGATCGACACTCCAGAAAGCTGACCCCCAGATGCCCCGACCGGACGTCGCCCAAACGTCTACGACGATCGAACATTTGTCGAGATCGGTGGACGGTCGGCGTCTTCAGCCACGTCCTCGACTGTGCGATTCAGCCACGGGAGGTACGGCTGCAGGAACGACGGGGGAATAGCTGCCGCAGCGCTTCGTATGGACCAGCAGCTCGATCTCCGGACCCGTGTCACCGCGGCCGTTTGCAGTGGCCCGACCGCGGACGTGGGGAAGCCAGCCAACGTCGCAACGGATGACCCCGTCATCCTAGGGTCAAGAGCGGTCGTTGTGGAGGAGCGGAGAGACCGCGATGCGGTCAAGCGAAGGCCCGGAGGGCCGAGCCTGTCCGCATCGCGGTGCGCGCCTTCGCTTGCCACCTGCTGGATCACACGTTCGCGGTCGCGGTCGCGTTTTCGAACAGGTCCGCCGGACGCTGCCACCCGAGCGTCTTGCGTGGCCGGTCGTTGACCTCGGCCGCGACCCGTGCGATGTCCGCCGGGGTGTGGACGCTGAGATCCGTTCCGTTCGGGAAGTAGTCGCGCAGCAGCCCGTTCATGTTCTCGTTGCTGCCGCGCTGCCATGGCGAGTGCGCGTCGCAGAAGAACACGCTCGTGCCGGTCTTGGCGGTGATCTGTTGGTGCTGCGCGAGCTCCTTGCCTTGATCCCAGGTCAGCGTCCGCTTCAGCCCCACGGGCACGCTCTCGAGCGAGTCTGTGATCGCGTGGCGGACCCCGTCGGTGGTCGCGATGCCGTCGGGGAATGGCAGTAGGACCAGGTACCGGGTCGTGCGCTCCACGAGGATGTCGATCGCCGAGCGGTTCCCGGCGCCCATGATCAGATCGCCCTCCCAGTGACCGGCCTGAACGCGATCGTCGACCTCGGCCGGCCGCTCGTCGATCATTCTCATCGCTGTCAGCCGTCCACGACGTTGCACGCCGCGTAGCCGCCGGCGGCGTCGCCGCCGCCGGACCGGCCGCGTCAAGGTCGCTGCTGTGTCGTAGATCGCCTGGTAGATCGTCTCCTTGCACAGCCAGCGCAGCGGCTGGCCAGCGAACAGCACCCGGAGTTCGTGCGCAACCTGCTCCGGGCACCAGCGTTTCGCCAGCAGCAACTGGACGGCCTCAGCCAGCACCGTGTCGACAGCGATCCGCCGCTTGCGCGGCTTGCACGCCCGGCGCCGGGCGGCGCGCTCGGCGTGGTGTGGTCGGTAGCGGCCGTCCGGATCGCTGTTGCGACGGATCTCGCGGCTGATCGTTGACGGCGCGCGCCCCAGCTGCTCCGCGATCCCACGGGCGCTCGTCTTCGCCGCAAGGAGATCGGCGATCTGGATCCGTTCCTGCTCTGAGAGGTACCGCGGACTGCGCGGTCTGACTTCGTTGATTTCACCGGCGCATAGATGACAAGCGCCCCGGCAGAATTTCGGGGACTCCTCGTCATTTGGGGGTGAATCCGGGGGCTGGTTGGCCTTTGGCGCTGACGTGAGCGCAGTGCCGGCCCTGCCGGCTCAGGTGCCAGATAGCGGGGCCGAAGCCGGGGTCAAGCGGCCGAATTCCCTGCAGGCTGTGGGGGTGGTTGGATTGACCGTGGCCGGTCGACGAGTGCCGCTTGACGCGCGGCGCGCGGCTCCGCTACGCCGTTGACGTTGCCCGACGGCGAGCGTCTGGCAGGTTGCGCGCCTGCGGGGTGACCCGCCGCCGCCGCCCCTGCGGCAGTCTGCTGGCTGTTCGACGGTCAGCGACTACGAGGAGGGCGACGTGCGGGTCACCACCGCATTCAACCGGATGCTCGGGCTTCCGGGTGCGTGGGTCAGAGACGTGGAGTTCGGTGCGCAGGCGATGATCGTGACGGTCTGTCTGCGCCGCAAGCGGCCTGTCTGCTCGGGCTGCGGGGCGCGCGGGCTGAAGATCAAGGATCACCGCGTCAAGCGCTGGCGACATCTCGATATGGGCGGCTTGCGGTGCCGGGTCGAGTGCCGGCTGCGCCGGCTCTACTGTCCGGGCTGCGGCGATCTGCCCGAGCACGTCGAGTGGGCGCGCGCGGGTGCGCGGTACACCCGCGACTTCGACGATCTGACCGCGTGGCTGGCGCAGCAGATGAACCAGACGCAGGTCACGCGGCTGATGCGGATCGGCTGGGAGACGGTCGGCAACATCCTCGAGCGGGTCGTCGCCGAGAAGCTTCCCTCCGGCCGGCTGGACGGCCTCGAGTTGATCGGCGTCGACGAGGTGAGCTACGGCGCCGATCACAAGTTCCTGACCTGCGTGGCGAACCACGAGACGGGTGGGATCGTGTGGGCCACCGAGGGCCGCAACGCCGCCAGCTTGCAGGCGTTCTTCGACGGGGCTCACGGACGAGCAGAAGGCCTCGATCAGGGCCGTTTCGATCGACATGTCCGCCGGCTATGAGAACGCGATCCGCGGCAAGGAGGGTGTGCCGCACGCGCACGTCGTGTTCGACCCGTTTCACGTTGCCCAACTCGGCGGCAAGGCGGCCGACCAGGTCCGCCGCGACGAGTACAACGAGCACGGCCGCTCGGCCAGCGGCGAGGGCAAGTGGATCAAGGGCACCCGCTACAGCCTGCTCAAGGATCCCGCCAAGCAGACCGCGGGCCAGCTACTCAAGCTCGCCGAGGTCGTGCTGACCAACAGGCGCATGTACCGCGCGTTCCTGCTCTACGGCGAGCTGCGCTACATCTACCGGCTGCCGTTCGAGGAAGCCAAGGAGCGTCTGGACGCCTGGCTGGCGTGGGCATCCAGATCGAGGCTGAAACCGTTCGTCAAGCTCGCGCGCACGATTCGCAAACACAAGGCCGGCGTCCTCGCGGCGATCGAGCTCCGCCTGAGCAACGGGCGCTTGGAAGCGCCGAATAGCAAGGTCAGATTGCTCTCACACCGCGCATACGGATTCCACTCCGCCGACGCGCTGATCGCGATGATCTACCTCTGCTGCGCCGGCATCCAAATCGCGCTTCCACACCGATGAGTCACCCCCAAACGGAGAGGAGAGCCGAATTTCGGGCCCTCCGGCCGTACCGCCAACGGTTCCCCGTCTTGCGGTTGATCCCGACCAGCCGACACGCCTCGCTGTTGTTGACGCCCTGGGCGATCAGCCGCAGATACCGCTGCTGCTTCTCAGCCTCGAACCCCACCCGCCGGCGTCCGCCTCCTGTCCCGCATTGCAACCTCCAAAGCCGCGTTGGCGTTGCAACGTCAGCTGGAATCCGCAATGAGACGGTGGTCCCAGCTGGATTGTCGAGGCACGAGAGTTTTCGATTCGACCGCGTTGCTCACCTACGTATCAGCAAAGGTTTGCGTCGTTCGGGTAGTCCGCTGCGCTGACGAAGCCACAGTCTCGCGGAGCGTTACTGTTCGTAGTAGGCACCCAGTAGTAGCCGTTGTACGCAGGCGTTCCCCATGCCGCTCCCGGTGGCACTGCCCAGTAGTTGTGATTCCAAGTCGAGCCGGTGGCCGTCCAGTAGTGAGTGGCATTGTCTATCGGGTAATCCCCTTTGATCGCAAGATAAGTGTTGAACGTATTACCCGTCGTCTGGATGTACGAGGGGGCGCTGCAGGACGACGTGCAGCGTGCACCCGCGTAGCCCTCGTTGTCGCCGCTCAACAGGTTGTTGGTGTTCTGATCGTGGCTGTAGGTGCCGTTCTGCCAGGCGATCAGGTTTGTGTTTCCGGTGAACTCGATCGTGTTGTGGTCGACCACGGCATACGACTCACTGCCGTTATTGAGCAGTCCGATGCCGTCGTTGTGATAGCCACACGGCGACTCATCTGTCGACGGGTCGTGAATCCAGTTGTACGTAAAGATTTGAGGATTCGCCTGGGTCGAGCCCTCGGTGTCGATAGCGTTACCGAATCCCCAGAAGTCGCTGCGCGTTACCGTATAGCCGCGCATGGCGCCGTTCTCGTTGTAGATCCCATACTGATACGACTCGCTACAGCTGACGGGGGGTGAGGCCTGCCGGGGCTGGAAGGTGTCGTAAGCGAATGTGATGTTGTTGTCTCCCGAACCAGCGTGCACGTTGGCGTTGTTGACGGCGGTCGCTTCGAACTTATCGCCGTAGAAGGTGACGTTGGTGAGGTTAGAAGGCAATGAGAGACCGTCGACATAATCGCAGAACTGGTAGGTGTGGTTGCTCTGCGGAGTCTTGGGACAAGTTGATGAGCTGGAGGAGGCGACGGTTATGCTGCCGGGATACCCAGGAGCATTCACATACCCAACGTTGGTGCTGTCCGGCCACCCGCAAAGATGAGGCCCTGTAATAAGATCGGTATACGCCGCTGGGATGTTGCAGAAGGTGTTGACGCCGGGTGGTGCTGGAGCCGTGCTTGTTGGGGGGGCTGGCGGCGCCGGTGTGCCGGTCGTCCCAGGAGCGTTTGTGCCGAACACTGGGATGGCATTGCCGGAGGTGCGAGTAAGAGCGCCTTTGATGTAGGCGGAGATGAGGCATTCGCGGGAGTTCGGGCCAGCGGGCCACGTCCCGGGAAGCGAGCGCAACTCGCGCTGAGAGGAGCGCTCGCCGGCGCACGACCCATGGTTTCGGTCGCGGAAGTAGATGGCGCCCCGTTTGCCGATGATCGCAAGCCAATATGTGGTACCGGAATGCAGAGTCGCTGAGCGTACGGCGAGCGAATTCCATGCGCCGGCCTTAGCAGAGCGCAGCAAGCCGGAGCTCAGGAGGGACTGGGGGTGACCGTGACGGCTTGAATACAAGCCGGCCAACAAGGCGGTGCTTCGATCCCGCGCATCGAGGTATACCCTGATCGAGGCCGCGGTACCGCTTCGGCGCGCGCGGAACGCGAACGCTTCGGCGGTGCCTACCATGTTGTGGTCGACGGTCGATTCGACAGCTTGCTCGCCAAGCAGGACGACCTGACCGACATGACGGCCACGGATCCGCTTCACGGTGGTGTCGTGTCCACGGCCTTGGTCACTGCTTGAGCGGTCCACGGTTCGGCGCTGTAGCGCGTGCCTCGCGCCCACATTTGCTGCCGATACCTCGTTTGGTGCCGAGCCCGTGCTCGACGCGCGTCTAAGTAGTGCGCCAGACGCGGCCGCGCCGGTCATTAGCAGACACAGGCCGCACACCATTGCTATACGCCGCACCGGTCCCTCCTGCCTCGCTTTAGGTTCGCGGCTTGTGATCGACACTCCAGAAAGCTGACCCCCAGATGCCCCGACCGGACGTCGCCCAAACGTCTACGACGATCGAACACTTGGCGAGATGACCGCTCGACGTCCGGGCGGCTCTCGCCACGTCTTCCACTGTCCGATCCAGACTGGGCTCGGGCAGGACGAGACCCCGGGTAGCCACGCTTCCGAGAGGGGGGCGAACAGCTACGGCGTTTTCCTCGAGCCATCATGTCGACACCCACTCGACAACTAGTCTACTTTCGATGGATCGCGCAGGTCTCGCCGCGACGCTGTTCTCTCTTGCCTGGCGGGAAGAATGCCCTGCAAACGTCAGGTTTCCGGTAAGCGTTCAATCATCGGGGCGTTGGGCAGGGATTCTGGTCTGTGCAGCGAACCTCGCGGGCGTGGACCGTGCCGAGGCGGAGGCGATCTACGACTCGGGGCGTGCGGCGTGTGTCGGTTTCATCCTCGAGTTGGGGGGCAGGGTCGAGAGCACGAGGAGCGGCTTAGGCGGTTGAAGGAGCGGGCGCGTCAGGATTCGCGTGCGAGTTCCCGGCCGCCATCTTAGGATCCACCGAGGACCCCTGCGCAGCGGCGGGCGGAGGCTCGTGCGGAAGCGAAGGATCTGATGTGCCGGGAGGGCGAGCGCCGCAAGCCGGGTGGGTAGAGCGGCATCGCGGTACGAGTCGCGATCTCAAGCCCGAGGACCGAGTCGATGAGATCGTCGATCATGACCCGGATGAGCGTGGCGGATGCGGACGCCGGTTCGATGATGCGCCGCGCCGGCCGCGCGTACCAGCTGCCTCCAATCGTGGTGATGGTGGCCGAGCATCGCACCATCAATTGCGCTGCCGAGGATGCCCGGATCGTCGTGGAACTTGGCGGCGGCCTCCGGGTGGATTGACGGTCAGACCGTAACGGCTTCTGGCACCTGAGTGTGTGTGACAGTGGTGGGAGTGCGCCGAGCGGTTCGGACGGCGTGGCGTTCGATCGCGATTACGAGCTTGGCGAGGTCGCGGTAGCCGATGATCCGTCGGAACTGCTGCTCGGCGACGAGCATGCCGGCGGCGGTCCAGCGCTTGCGCATGTCTCCGTCCTGCCAGCGCTTGACGTTGCGCTGGGTGTGGCGGACGATCTCGATCATCGACTCGCAGGGGTTCGTCGAGCACAGCGTCTTGGCCAGCTGTCCGCTGATGCCGAGGCGCATCAGGGTCAGTGTTTCGGCCATCCCCTCCCTGAGCGACGCCGCGGCGTCGGGCCAGGTGCGCTCGAGCTCTGAGGCGAGCCGCTCGAGCCGCTCCTGGGCGAGGTCGGCGTCGATGAGCGCCCAGGCGCCGCGGATCGTGACCAGGATGCTCGGGCGGTCGCGCTCGGGGAGCAGCTCGGTGACGTTTCGCTCCTTGTGACGGTGGCACCGGTGCACCAGGGCGTGCTCTCCGAACACGTCCTTGATCGCCCGGCGCAGGGCCTTCCCACCATCTATGACGAACAGGATCGCCTGCTCGGGATCCAGCCCGCGGTCGACCAAGTCGGCCAACAGCGAGCGGGCCAGGGTGGCGTTCTCGGTCGAGCCCTCCCACAGCCCCAGCGGGATCTTCACGCCCTCGGTCGAGACCCCGAGCGCGACGACATGGCAGCGCTCGGCGATCTCGATCCCGTCCAACATCATCACCGCGAGCCGCACGTCCTCAAGCCGGCGGGCCATCAGCTCCTGAAGCGCGGTCCGGGTGCGATCGATGAACAACTCAGACACCGTGCTCTTCGACGTCGAGCGCGAGTCCCGCTCGACGTCCTCGCCGACCGGCTCGCCCACGCCGGCGTACTTGCGGGTCGAGACGCCAGCCAGCATCCGGTTCATCACCACCACGGTCAGCGGATCCCGATCGGCGAAGTGCTCATACGTGGCGACCGGCAACTCGCGCTCATCATCCGCCGTGCGGATCCTCGGCCGCGCGACCTCGACCCGCCGGCCGCCCAGCGTCATCGACCCGCGCTCATGCCCGTGGCGCTTCGCGGTCCGATCCGGGTTGTGCCTGCCCCTCGGACCGACGACCTCCTCGACCTCGGCCTCCATAAGCTCGTGCACCACACTTAACCCGACGCCGACGCTCAGCGCGAGCAATCCCTCCCTCGCGGCGCCGACGAGCTCACCGAGCGCCTCCTGAATCTGCGCTGGGAGCGGACTCTCCAACGCCTCCCCGGACGTGACGACCTGCGGGCCAGATACCTTCTGCATGGCGGTTCCTCCTGTCCTCTCGGACTTGGCTTGGCCGCCCCGAACGCTCGCAACCGCGACGGACGGGACGGGAGGACCGCCACTCAAATTTCTACGAGATCTCGGACAACCTCACGCTGCCGGCACTGCTGGGCAAGGACCAGCACGCGGTTGCCAGCTGACATTGGCGGATCCCCCTTCCGGCCCAGACTTCACGCAGTGGTACCTTGACCGTCCGGCATCGGATCTCCCGCCGCGGGATCTGCGACCTGGTCCACGATCCGTTTGGCGTCACGGTCGGGACCGGCGCGGTTGACCCGACCTGCCAGTGGGCCTCAGACGAGACGATCAGGACTGGGTCGAGGCTCTCGCAGCTTCGCCCGAAGCTGGACGCTGCCGTCTCCACGCGTTGACTCCGGATACTCGCTGGAGTGGTGCCGCCCGTTTGTCTCGAGCCCCCGCGGGCTCGCGGCGGTAGGGGGAACAGTGACCCAAATTTGGGACTCAGCCGGACCTTCCGCCGAGATAGCTGGCGTAGCGATCCTTCTCAGCACAAGCGCGGACTGAGCCTCGGTTATGCCATTGATTCCGGCTTGGGCGGCCGCATTCAAGACCGACGCGCGCGAGGGGTTACTAGAACGCGCCGGTCGCGGCGAGCGGACCGGAACGAGCCGCCGTCTGAATCGCCCGATGCCAGGAAGCACACGCTGGGCGAGCAGTGCGACGTCGTTCCAAGCCTCCTTAGACAGGGCGCGGAGGGCAAGCAGGTATACCGCGCCGCCTGCGGCGCCGGCCATCACGAGCAGCACGGGCACCGGCACCTCCTGAGCCAGGGCACGGCGGAGCGCCATCGCGACCAGAAGGAGTGGCGTGCTGGCCAGGACAGCGGGGCCGAGGTCGCGAATCAACTGAGTCCGCCTCAGACCAACCGTCGCGGGCAGCAGTACGGTGTAGGCAAGCAGCAGCGACACGATTTGAAAGCCGCTGACCGCCACGCATATCAGGGTGAGCCCGTGCGATGACGCCACCCACACTGTCGCGGCGTACGCCAAGGTCTCCGCACCGGCGAACACGGACATCGCTGTCGGCCGGCCGGCGGCGAGTACAGTCGGCGGATGCAGATTGCGGACGCAGGAGGCCATTCCAGCTACAGCAAGGATCTGAGCCGGCAGCACGGCCGGAACCCACTGCGGACCGAACAGCCATGGCATCAATGTCGGTGCCAGCGCGATAAACAGTGCAAGCATGGGATAGACCAGCACGACGTTGACCCGCACGATGCGCATACGTAGCGCCAGTCGCCGCGCGGGATCCTCAGTGCGGGTGTAAACGGGCAAAACGATGCGTCCGACGATCCCGCTCAGACGACGTTCGTACTCAACGCCGACCGTGAACGCCCTGTAGTAGAAGCCAACCATCACCGACGGCAGGCGAGCCCCTAGGATCATGTAGTCGACGTTGCGGTAGGTCACCCCGGCGAACCCCGCGGCCGTCGCCGGCATCCCGAACCCAAGCAGCTCCCGCATATGCCGAGGGTGCCAGCGCGGCATCACGGGCTGGCCACCGGTGATGTAGCCCACCGCCATGATGAACACGCCAATGAGCATGCCGAGGACATATGCCGCGGCGCCCAGCCCAGCGATTGCGAGCGCCACGGATGTCACCGAGAACACCACGACGCCCGTAGCCTCCGACACACCGATTCGGCGGAAGCGAAGGTCGCGCTGAAGCCTTGCCTGCGGCACGATCATCAGGCCGGAGATGGCAAATTGAGGCGCAAAGAGCCTGAATAGGTCGCTCGTTTCCGCGCCGAACACTGGTGTGGTCACAAACGGGATGACGAGCAGCGTCAGCAAAGCCAGCCCGACTCCAACCATAATGCCCAGCAGCGTTGCCGCCTCGAGATGCTCGCGCGTGATGTCAGGTCGCTGGACGAGCGGTGTGCAAATCGTCTCGTTGGTGATCATCAGCGAGAACTCACTGACGATCACTGCAACGGCGAGGCGTCCGAAGTCCGACGGGGAGATGAGCCGGGCGAGCAAAACCGCGGCGCCGATCGTTGTGATCTGGGCGATGGCCTGTGTGGCCGCGAACCAGCGGACACCGAGAAACGTCGCCTCGCGCACCTGCTCATCGGACATGCTTTCTCCGGAGGCCGCGGTCGCCGCCCCCACGTCCCGGGTTTCGCCCTCGGGCTCAGGGGGTGCGGGCCGGCTCGGCGTCCGCTCTCGCCGTCCAAACCGGGGAACCATGGCCATGAGCTCAGCCCGATGTGGGACGGGCTAGCAGGCCTCCTGAAAACGTCGCCTCGTGGGCACCGTCTGACCGATGTGGTTTCTGGTGCAACGCTCGTGGAAGACCCACTAGTGGGTCGAGAATTGGGGCATGCGACAGCAAGGTCATCCGGATCAGGCACCCTCGGGTACAATCAAGGAACGTCAGCCGCCGGGGAAACTTGCGGTGCTCCGCCGCTCGGCGATTTGGTGGGTAAGGCGTCTTGCCCGGCAACTCCCACCAGCGGCTCGTATCCCGTCCGTGGCCTGAGCAGAGCACCGTCCACCGCCTCCAAACCGCGATTCGTGAGGATATTCCCGCCGCGTGTGTGCACGGGGTGACGGATGAAAGTCAAGTGGCGGTCGCTGTGCGCGCTTCAATGCGCTGCCGGTCTGGTAACGAGGCGCCGGTAGACAAGCTCTGGTGTTCGGAGAGCTGGTCGTGCATGCGTCGACAATCTCCGAGAGCTCGAACTCGCTGCTGGGCGGGTAGGCAGAGCTATACCCAGAAGTTGTGGATGCGTGTGAAGAGGAAGGCGGCGTACCTTCCCGGTTGACGAAGACCGAAGCCGGCGATGGCCGGCAGGAAGGCACGCCATGTCAGATGTTCGCAGGCTCCCCGCCGGGGAGGACAACACGGGTCGGGTCACGCTCGATGATCTCGCACGGGAGGGAGCGCGTCGGATGATCGCTGCGGCGCTCGAGGCCGAGGTCGACGAGTACGTCTGCGCGTTCGTGGACGAGGTCGATGAGGACGGCAAGCGGGTGGTGGTCCGCAATGGTCGTGCGCGGGAGCGGCGGGTGACCGTGGGCTCGGGCACGGTCCCGATCCGGGCGCCGCGGGTCAACGACAAGCGCGTCGACGAGGAGACCGGTGAGCGCAAGCGGTTCAGCTCGAAGATCCTGCCGGCGTACGCGCGGCGGTCGCCGAAGGTGACCGAGGTCCTGCCGATCCTGTATCTGCACGGCCTCTCGACGGGCGATTTCGGGCCGGCGCTGTGGGACCTGCTTGGCGAGGACGCGTCGGGGCTGTCGCCTAGCTCGATTCAGCGGCTCACCGAGACCTGGCAGGCCGAGCACGCCGCGTTCCGCACGCGGGAGCTGCGGTTTCACCGCTACGCGTATCTGTTCGTCGACGGCGTGAACGTCAGCGTGCGGCTGGGCGAGGATCCCAAGCTGTGCCTGCTGGTCGTGATCGGCGTCCGCGAGGACGGCGAGAAGGAGCTGCTCGCGGTCGAGGACGGCTACCGCGAGAGCGAGGACTCCTGGGCGGCTGTGTTCCGTGATCTTCGCGGCCGCGGGCTGAACGAGCCCAGGCTCGTGACCGGCGACGGCGCGCTGGGGGCGTGGGCCGCGCTGCGCAACGTGTTCCCCGGCGCCAGGGAGCAGCGCTGCTGGGTTCACAAGACAGCGAACGTACTCGACGCGCTGCCCAAGCGGCTGCAGCCGCGGGCGAAGACGCTGCTGCACGAGATGGCCGAGGCACCCACACGCGCGGATGCTCGCAAGGTGCTGGAGCGTTTCCGGGACGAGTTCGACGCCAAGTACCCGAAGGCCGTTGCGAAGCTCGACAAGGACTGGGACGCGCTGACCGCGTTCTTCGACTTCCCTGCCGAGCACTGGCGGCATCTACGCACCACAAACCCGATCGAGAGCAGCTTCGCGACCGTCAAGCTCCGCACCAAGGTCACCAAGGGCGCCGGCTCCAAGAAGGCCGCGCTCGCGATGGCCTACAAGCTCCTGGACGCCGCCCAGGAGCGCTGGCGGCGGTTCAACGGCCACGAGCTCGTCACTGACGTGCTCGCGGGCGTGAAGTTCAAGGACGGCATCAAGGTCACAGACGACGACACCACGACGGACGAGGAGGTCGCCGCCTGATGCTTCACCTTCTCATCCACAACTCTTGACAATTGCTCGGGTAGGCATTGCGGTGGCCCTTGCCGGATGGAGCGCCACCGCCCCGCCGTCGCGGACCCTGAGTGAGCATCGGCGGCCGTGGGCGTAGTCCTCGCCGCGGGTGAGCAGGTGCTAAGACCAAAGACTGCGAGCTTGGAGGCGACGGGCACGGTCCGATCTGGTGTCCGCGGCGAGAGCGGACACCTCGTGGAAGACGCGCATCGGTTCTGCGGTGCCGACGGCGAGCAATGCCGCTCTGGGAGGGTGTGGCGAACGTCGCTGGGTCCGCGTTTACTGACCCGCTCGCAGCAGGCCGCGACTAAAGAGGGGCGCAGCGCCGAGCGGTCGCGGCCATCAGCGCTCCGCCGGCCGGATCGGCGCCGCCGGGCGCGTCCTGAGCCCGTCCTCCCAGTCCGACCTAATCGGCCGTCGATTTGCCGGCGACTGTAATCCGCCAAGTCGCTCGCGGTGCGAGAGCGCTCCCTGCATTCTGGTGTCCATGAGGGCGACGCCAACGTCGGCGACTCTCGCCCAGAGATCGTAGGGCCAGCCAGCGGCGGCGAAAGGGCGACCGCCACAGCTTTGGGTAGCACGCCGCGCCGCACCCCGGCTTGGCCGAGACACGCTGGCCTTCTGTCGGTGTCAGCCATCGGCCGGTGGTCACGATCCGCCCAGGTCCTTGACGACCTCACCCCACCCGCCGTACGGCCCAAAAGAAACTCCGCCGGTTCTCCGTTGGGTCCCATGACGGGGACCGGTCCCGATTGTAGTCGAGCGGCTGCGCCTCGTTGGCGTGCAACGTAGCTCGATGTCTCAAACAAGCGTCGGGACGGCTAGCAACTCTCGTGACCATGCTCTTTCAGGAGGATTGACCCTTCGATGGCAAGACCAACGATCAGCGCCGTGGTCCGGGCATACAACGCGGAACCGTACATCGCGGCGACCGTTGAGGCGATCCTCTCTCAGACGCTGCCTCCCGACGAGGTGATCGTAGTGGACGATGGCTCGACGGACGGCACGCTCGACGTGCTGCTGCGGTTTGAGAAGGAGATCCGGCTAGTGCGCCAGCGCAATCAAGGATGTGCGGGTGCACTTAACGCGGGCTTTGCTCACGCCCGCTGCGATTTTGCAGCAGTATGCGACGCTGACGACATCTGGGAACCGACAAAGCTCGAGTGCCAAGTCGACGCACTCGCGCAGCACCCAGAAATCGACGTTGCTTTCACAGGCGCCTGCGTATTTGGACAGCTTGACGAGACTTTTGTCGAGTACGTGGGAGCGACTTCTCCGCCGCCGGGCATAATAGGTGACCGACGGGCCTTCGCACGAACGTTGTACCGCGCGAACATGATTTGTGCCTCGGCAGTCTTGGTGAGGTTGACGCTTCAAAGAAAGCTTGGTCCGTTCGCAGAGTTGAACGAGGATTATGAGTTCTGGCTACGTGCCGTCAAGGCTGGTGCTCTGTTTTACTACGATCCGCGCGTTCTGGTCCGGTGCCGCCGACATGAAGGAAACATCTCTCTTGGCAGGGCCGCGATGTGTGAGGCCGCGTGCGCTTTGCACCGCCAACATAGAGATGTCGTGGACAGTCCTTGGCTAGTCCGCCAGGTTCTTGCCGCTAACCTCTTTCAGCTTGCTCTGGCGCAGCTTGAGAATGGGAGATATGATGCCGCTCGGCAAGCGCTCTGGGCTTCCATTCGTCAATGGCCTACCGCTCAAAGGCTTGCATGGGCTGGCGTTATTGCCACGCCCGAGAGATACCGCCGCCCCTTAGTGGAGTCAATCCGCTCGTTGAAGTCGACGTTGTCTTCGTCGTGGTGTCGTGCGGTGGGGCGTAGGCCGACTGCTCAGAGACCCGCGCGGGACCTGCCTTAGCGTCCGCTATGCCGGGACATGGGGCTACGTGGGACAGATACAAAGCGGCAGCGCGCACATATTGGGATGAGCGTCGAATTGGAAAGTTTGCCGTTTCCGTGGCCGCCCCTGGAACTAGTTCGGACGTGGCTCGAGCCAGGATTGGCCCGCCGATGGAGCAATTGTCAAGAGTTGTGGATGAGAAGGTGAAGCATCAGGCGGCGACCTCCTCGTCCGTCGTCGTGGTGTGTTCGTCTGTGACCTTCACTCCGTCCTTGAACTTCACGCCGGCGAGCACGTCGGTGACGAGCTCGTGGCCGTTGAACCGCCGCCAGCGCTCCTGGGCGGCGTCCAGGAGCTTGTAGGCCATTGCCAGCGCGGCCTTCTTGGAGCCGGCGCCCTTGGTGACCTTGGTGCGGAGCTTGACGGTCGCGAAGCTGCTCTCGATCGGGTTTGTGGTGCGTAGGTGCCGCCAGTGCTCGGCAGGGAAGTCGTAGAACGCGGTGAGCGCGTCCCAGTCCTTGTCGAGCTTCGCGACCGCCTTGGGGTACTTGGCGTCGAACTCGGCGCGGAAGCGCTCCAGTGCCTTGCGAGCGTCCGCCCGCGAGGGCGCCTCCGCCATCTCGTGCAGCAGCGTCTTGGCCCGCGGCTGGAGCCGCTTGGGGAGCGCGTCGAGCACGTTCGCTGTCTTGTGAACCCAGCAACGCTGCTCTCGCGCGCCGGGGAACACGTTGCGCAGCGCGGCCCACGCGCCCAGCGCGCCGTCGCCGGTCACGAGCTTCGGCTCGTTCAGCCCGCGGTCGCGAAGATCGTGGAACACGGCCGCCCATGAGTCTTCGCTCTCGCGGTAGCCGTCCTCGACCGCGAGCAGCTCCTTCTGCCCGTCCTCTCGAACACCGATCACCACCAACAGACACAGCTTGGGATCCTCGCCGAGGCGGACGCTGACGTTCACTCCGTCGACGAACAGGTAGGCGTAGCGGTGAAACCGCAGCTCCCGCGTGCGGAACGCGGCGTGCTCAGCCTGCCACTGCTCGGTGAGCCGCTGGATCGAGCTGGGCGACAACCCCGAGGCGTCCTCGCCGAGCAGATCCCGCAGCGCCGGCGCGAAGTCGCCCGTCGAGAGCCCGTGCAGGTACAGGATCGGCAGCACCTCGGTCACCTTCGGCGACCGCCGGGCGTACGCCGGCAGGATCCGCGAGCTGAACCGCTTGCGCTCGCCGGTCTCCTCGTCCACGCGCTTGTCGTTCACGCGCGGCGCCCGGATCGGCACCGTCCCGGCGCCGACCGTGACGCGCCGCTCCCGCGCGCGACCGTTCCGGACCACCAGCCGCTTGCCGTCCTCATCAACCTCCTCCACGAACGAACCGACGTACTCGTCAACCTCGGCCTCGAGCGCCGCCGCGATCATCCGGCGAGCACCCTCCCGCGCGAGATCATCAAGCGTGACCCGACCGTCTTCGTTGTCCTCCCCGACAGGGAGCCTGCGAACATCTGACATGGCGTGCCTTCCTGCCGGCCAACGCCGGCTTCGGTCTTCAGCAACCGGGAAGGTACGCCGCCTTCCTCTTCACCCGCATCCACAACTTCTGGGTATACCTCGCCGATGGCCACGCTGTCCTGTGTCGCGGGGCAGGATCGGCCGGATCCTTCCGGCGGGCGAGCGCGACACGATTGAGGTCGCGCTCCGGCAGATCGATTCCTCACATAGGTGATGGTGCGCCAGCGGCGATACGTCACCGCCGGCACCTCCAACTGCTGGTGTCCCCTCGGCCGGCAGTCGGTCGGCTTCGCGCAGGTTTCGAACGATCGGCGGGCATCGTCGGCGACTCATGCTCCTTATAGCCATTCAACCAGATCGGCGACGCTCTCACACGAGTCGGACCGATCTCCGGGCTCGGGCCGGCGATTCTGCCTGACAACACCAGACTCTCGTCGGCCTGACGGGTGAACACGACCAGTCAAGGCGCGTTTCGTGGTGTAGCTGGTACTCTTCGTTGGGAGGTTCGGGTCTCAGCCGGCGTTGAGGGTGGCGACCTCCTCGGAGTTGTTGTGTTCGAGCGAGGGTCCTCGGTCCGCTCGGTGGAGAGAACGAGGCGGATGGAGTGGTCGGAGAGGTGGCGGCGTTGGACTAGCCACTGGTCGTTCTGTTCGATTAGGAGCATGCCGGCGAGGCGGATCAGCGCGCGATCGTTGGGGTAGACCCCGAGGACGTCGGTGCGGCGGCCGATCTCTTGTTGACCCGTTCGAGCGGATTGGTAACCGGTATGAAGGGCGCCAGATGGTTCCGCGTCCAGCGACCGGTCCGTTGCAGCTGTTGAGCGCTTCGGGGTCGGTGAGTACGGTGCGACCGTCCGGGCCGCGGGGCATCGGGAGCGAACGCAGGCTGGGCAGGCCGGTGTTGTTCGATGCGCTTTGAGTAGTAGATGGCCGCCCCTGGGATGGTGCAGCGGCCAGACGGGAGCGCAGTCGCCGGTCCGAGGGTCCCGTGGGTCGGCGTCGTCATGGCCGTCGCAAGGACCGGCGGTGGGGCAAGGCGTGGAGTCCTGAGCAGATCTCTGCCCGGCTGCGCCTTGAGTTCCCCGATGATGAGTCGATGCGCGTCTCTCACGAGGCGATCCATCAGTCGCTTTATGTTCAGGGGCCCGGCGCTTTGCGTCGCGAGCTGAGCGCGTGCCTGCGGACCGGACGGGCACTGTGGGTCCCGCGCGCTCGAGCGGGCAGTCGCGGCAAGGGGTTCATCACCAACGAGGTGATGATCAGTCAGCGCCCCGCCGAGGCCGCCGACCGGGCGGTCCCGGGGCACTGGGAGGGTGATCTGATCCTCGGGCTGGGCAGCTCGGCGATCGGCACGCTGGTCGAGCGCTCAAGTCGGTTCACGATGCTGCTGCATCTCCCGCCGATGGCCGACCAGGGCCCGAGAGTGCATAACGGTCCCGCTCTGGCCGGACACGGCGCAGGAGCGGTCCGCGACGCGATCGCTCGGGCGATCGTCACGCTGCCAGAGCAGTTGCGCCGCTCGTTGACCTGGGACTAGGGCGCCGAGATGGCCCAGCACGCTCAGCTGCGTATTCAGGCACGGCTGCCGGTCTACTTCTGCGACGCACAGAGCCCGTGGCAGCGTGGCAGCAACGAGAACACCACTGGGCTGCTGCGCCAGTACTTCCCTCGCGGCACCGATCTCGCTCGCCACGGCCCCGAGGACCTCGCTGCGGTCGCTAACGCGCTCAACGGCCGGCCTCGCAAGACACTGGGCTGGCGACCCCGGCCGAAGCGCTCAACGAGTACCTGTCAATGACGAACTGACACTCATCGCACACCCCGCCAAACAGTGACAACGCGTCTGGGGCCAACAGCGTGGCCAGACAGACGGGCAAGGGTCTGCGCCGGGCACGCACGCGGCTATCGCCGCTCCGGCCCGCCCTCGGGCGAGCCCACGCGACGAAAGCCGCGTTGCATCCTCTCGGCCAGGTCGTTGATCGTGATCGCGGCACCAGCGCCGTCCTCTGGACCACCTACAGTTCCATGCACAACGCGCGTTGCGAGCACCGGTTGCGCCTGAGCTGGCCGCCTTGGTCGGAGTGCTGGATCAGCCCGGGCTCCGGCCGCCGGCGCGCGAGCGCCATCCTAGTCGCGTCGACTACGAGGCTTGAGCGCATGTGGGTGGCCATCGACCAGCCCGCGATCAGCCGGGAGAACAGGTCCTGGACGTGCGCGAGGTACAGAAAGCCCTCCCAGGTCGAGATGCAAGTGATGTCCGCCGACCACGTCAGGTTCGGAGCAGTCGGGCGAAAGTCGCGCTCGACCAAGTCGGGCGGGACGCGCAGCCCGGGCAGTCGGACCGTGGTCCGCTTGCGCTTGCGCGCCATCGCCCCGGAGATGCCGGCCGCCTTCATCAGCCGCTCGACGCGCTTTCGCCCGATCTGGATCTGGTGCTCGAGGCGCAGCTCGGCGTGGATCCTCCTCGAGCCGTACGTGCCGTCAGAAGCGGCGTGGATCTGCTTGATCCGCTCGGTCAGCCACGCATCGGACAGCGCGCGGTCAGACGGCGCGCGGCGCTCCCAGTCGTGGAAGTTGGTGCGGTTCACTCCCAGCGTCCGGCACATCACCGCCACCGGGAAGTTCGTCCTCTCTGCCTCGATCAGCGCGAAGATCTCTCCTCCGGCTCGCCGGTTTCCCGGGCGAAAAAAGCGGCCGCCTTCATGAGGATCTCGCGGTCCATCCGCAACGTCTGGTTCTCACGACGCAGCCGCGCGAGCTCCTCGCGCTCGTCGGTCGAGAGGCCGTCCGGGCGCTTGCCCTCGTCGCGCTCGGCCTGCTTGACCCAGTTACGCAGCGTCACATCCGAGATCCCGAGATCCTCCGCGATCTGATGCTGGCTCTTGCTCGAGATGCGAACGAGCTTGATCGCCTCTCGTCGAAACTCCGGTGGATAGGGCGGTCTGGTCCGAGGCACTTCTCACCTCTCGGCCGTCGTCTTTCGACGAAAGCCCCCGGGTGTCCTCGAAACCGGGGCTATGAACAGCCCGGGACTATGCGTACATGATTGACGCCGCGCCCGCAAATTGGGCGGTCCGTGAGGGATCGACCGGGCTGCTGCCTGGCTGGCGCTGCGCATAGTCCCGACGCTTCTCCGGGTTCTTGTTGTCCGGGAAAGGAGCGTTGGATGTCGGTTGAGTTGTGGACCCTCGACGCGCTGGTGGAGGCGTACAGGCTGCATCAGCGCCGCACCCGCGGGCTGCGTGAGCAGACACTTGACGGTTACGCGCGGCTGGTGCGGACGTTCGCTCGCGCAGCGCTCGGAGATGATCCGATCGACCCGTCTCGTCTTTGCGGCGGTGACGTGGTCGGGTTCGTCGTCGCGATGCAGGCGCGGTTCTCGCCGTGCTCGATGAAGGCGGTGCGCACGGCGTTGCGGTCGTTCTTTCGCTTCCTGCGGTTCGAGGGGCTGTGTGACGAGCGGCTTGAGCGGGCGGTTCCGAGGGTCGCGCATTGGCGGTTGTCAACGCTGCCGCGCTACCTGAGCGACGCGCAGCTGGCGCGATTGCTCGCGTCGCTGGATGGCTCCGGGTCGCACGGGCGCCGGGATCGCGCGATCGTGCTGTGTCTTGCGAGCTTGGGGCTGCGGCCGGGCGAGGTCGCGAACCTCCGCCTGGAGGACATCGATTGGCGCGGCGGCAGCGTCCGGTTGCGCGAGCGCAAGACCCGCCACGGCGCGGTGGTCCCGCTACCGCGCGACGCGGGCCGGGCGATCGTTGCCTACCTGCGCGAGGAGCGCCCCATGACTGAGGAGCGCCGCGTGTTCGTAAAGCACCACGGTGCTGGTCGTGGTCGGCCGCTGTCGGGCAACACGGTCTCGGCGGTCGTGGTGCGTGCGCTTGAACGCGCCGGGGTTCAGTCGCCGCTGGCGGGCGCCTACGTCCTGCGCCACACGGTGGCGAGTCGACTGGTGCGCCGGGGTGCGAGTCTGAAGGAGGTCGCTGACTTCCTCGGGCACCACTCGCTCGACACGACGGCGATCTACGCCAAGCTCGACGTCGGGACGTTGCGCCAGGCTGCGCTCCCGTGGCCGGTGGAGGTGACGCGATGAGCTCCGCGGGATGGCTGTCGCTCGTTGAGGAGTACCTGTCGGCGCGTCGGGGGTTGGGGTTCGCGCTCGAGCAGCCGGCCTATCTGCTGCGGGACTTTGCTCGCTACGCCGACGCGGTCGGACATCACGCGCCGCTGACGACCGAGCTGGCGGTGCGCTGGGCGCAGGCCTCGCGCTCGGGCAGCCCTGCACAAGCGGTGCGGCGGCTGGGTGCGGTGCGCCAGTTCGCGCGCTACCGGGCGCTGCTGGATCCCAAGACCGAGGTGCCGCCGCCGGGGCTGCTCGGGCGGGTCCCGCGCCGCCCGCAGCCGCACATCTACAGCGACGCCGAGCTCGCCGCGCTGCTCGATCAGGCGAGCCGGCTGCTCCCCCGGCGTGGTCTGCGCCCGCGGACGTATGTGGCGTTCTTCTCGCTTTTGGTCTGCACCGGGCTGCGAGTCTCGGAGGCCTGCCGGCTCGCGGTCGAGGACGTCGACCTGACCGCCGGCGTGCTGACCGTGCGGGAGGGAAAGTTCCGCAAGGCGCGCCTGGTGCCGCTGCACCCGAGCACGGCCGCGGCGCTCGCGCGCTACGCCGCCGACCGCGACGCCTGCTGCGAGGGGCCGGGGCGGTTCTTCCGGACCGAGCGCAGCCCAGCGCTTCACAAGGACACCGTCGAGAAGACGTTCGGCCGGATCCGGAAGCGTCTCGGCTGGACGGCTGAGGGGCGAGCGCGCCAGCCGAGAATTCACGATCTCAGAATAGTTTTGCTGTGCGCCGGCTCCTGCGCTGGTATGAGGAAGGCGCCGACCTCGACCGCAAGCTGCTCGCCCTGTCTCTGTATCTCGGGCACGCCCACGTCAGCGACACCTACTGGTATCTGACCGGCGTGCCCGAGCTGATGGCGATCACCGCCAGGCGCTTTGAACGTTTCGCCAGTGACTCGGAAGCAGGTTAATCGTGACACCCGCAACCCCCGGTTTCCCGGCGCTCCTGCAGGAGTTCTTCCAGCGGCAGGTGACAGAGCGCGGCGTCAGCGCGCACACGATCGCGAGCTACCGCGACACCTTCGAGCTGCTGCTCGGCTACGCGCAGCAGCGCACCGGCCGAACCCCGACCGCGCTCACGCTCGACGACCTCGACGCGCCGCTCATCCTCGCGTTCCTTGACCATCTCGAGAACGCCCGCGGTAACTCCCCGCGCACGCGCAACCTCCGCCTCACCGCGATCCGCTCGTTCATGCGGTACACCTCGCTGCGCGCCCCCACGGCGTTGCCGGTCGCCCAGCGCGTGCTCGCGATCTCCCCCAAGCGCTACGACAAACCAGCGCTCGGTTTCCTCTCCCGCGAAGAAATCACGGCAATACTCGACGCGCCGGACCGCGAGAGAGCAATTGTCAAGAGTTGTGGATGAGAAGGTGAAGCATCAGGCGGCGACCTTCTCGTCCGTCGTCGTGGTGTCGTCGTCTGTGACCTTGATGCCGTCCTTGAACTTCACGCCTGCGAGCACATCGGTGACGAGCTCGTGGCCGTTGAACCGCCGCCAGCGCTCCTGGGCGGCGTCGAGCAGCTTGTAGGCCATCGCGAGCGCGGCTTTCTTGGAGCCGGCGCCCTTGGTGACCTTGGTGCGGAGCTTGACGGTCGCGAAGCTGCTCTCGATCGGGTTCGTCGTCCTGAGGTGCCGCCAGTGCTCGGCGGGGAAGTCGTAGAACGCGGTGAGCGCGTCCCAGTCCTTGTCGAGCTTCGCGACCGCCTTGGGGTACTTGGCGTCGAACTCGGAGCGGAAGCGCTCCAGCGCCTTGCGAGCGTCCGCGCGGGAGGGCGCCTCGGCCATCTCGTGCAGCAGGCTCTTGGCCCTGGGCTGCAGCCGCTTCGGGAGCGCGTCGAGGACATTCGCAGTCTTGTGAACCCAGCAGCGTTGCTCCCTGGCGCCGGGGAATACGTCGCGCAGCGCCGCCCACGCGCCGAGCGCCCCGTCGCCAGTCACCAGCTTCGGCTCGTTGAGCCCGCGGTCGCGCAGATCGCGGAACACGGCCGCCCACGAGTCCTCGCTCTCGCGGTAGCCGTCCTCGACCGCGAGCAGCTCCTTCTCGCCGTCCTCACGCACGCCGATCACGACAAGCAGGCACAGCTTGGGATCCTCGCCGAGGCGCACGCTGACGTTCACGCCGTCGACGAACAGGTACGCGTAGCGGTGAAAGCGCAGCTCCCGGGTGCGGAACGCGGCGTGCTCTGCTTGCCACTGCTCGGTCAGCCGCTGGATCGAGCTGGGCGACAGCCCCGACGCGTCCTCGCCCAGCAAGTCTCTGAGGGCGGGCCCGAAGTCGCCGGTCGAGAGCCCGTGCAGGTACAGGATCGGCAGCACCTCGGTCACCTTCGGCGACCGCCGGGCGTACGCCGGCAGGATCCGCGAGCTGAACCGCTTGCGCTTCCCGGTCTCCTCCTCGACGCGCTTGTCGTTCACCCGCGGCGCCCGGACCGGAACCGTCCCCGAGCCGACCGTCACGCGCCGCTCCCGCGCCCGACCATTGCGGACCACCAGCCGCTTGCCGTCCTCATCGACCTCGTCCACGAACGCGCCGACGTACTCGTCGACCTCGGCCTCGAGCGCGGCCGCGATCATCCGACGCGCTCCCTCGCGAGCGAGATCATCGAGCGTGACCCGACCCTCGTTGTCCTCCCCGACGGGGAGCCTGCGAACATCTGACATGGCGTGCCTTCCTGCCGGCCATCGCCGGCTTCGGTCTTCATCAACCGGGAAGGTACGCCGCCTTCCTCTTCACACGCATCCACAACTTCTGGGTATAGCTCGCTGGAACGGGCAGCGCGACGCCGTCCTGCTCGCTGCGCTCTACAACACCGGCGCTCGCGTCTCCGAACTCGCCGGCCTGCGAATCGCCGACCTGCTCCTCGACCGCCAGGTCGCCGTGCAGCTCCGAGGCAAAGGACGCAAACAACGCGTCGTCCCGCTCTGGAAGAGCACCGCCAAACAGTTGCGTGCCTGGCTGCCACGGATCGACCAAAGCCCCGGCGCGCCCGTGTTCCCTAACCGCGCCGGCAAACCAATCACCCGCTCCGGCATCGAGCACCGCCTCAGCCTCGCTGTCACGACCGCGTCCAAACGCTGCCCCTCGCTCGCGGCACGACGGATCTCACCGCACACGATCAGGCATTACGTGGACGGCTGGGTTATGTGGCCGGCCGGCGTGTTTCCCTTGCTGGGCCTGTCGCTGAGCCCGGTTCCGGCCACATAATCCGGGGGAGCGTGCTGGTCGGTCTGGTCGACGGGTCCGATCAGATTCGCGCCTCCTCCTTGATGCGGGATTCCTTGCCCACTTCCGGGCGGGGGGCCGCCTGCTGAGGCTGTGGGTGCGGCGAAGAATCGCCTCTCTGTTCAAAGCGATCGGGGAGGTCGATTCTCATGCAGCCAACAGCGGTTCGCGACGCGTCGGGGCGGGTGATCGTCGCGTTGAAGGCGGCGGGTCGGTCGAGGGCGACGATCAAGCGCCACGAGGCGGAGTTCAATGCGTTCGCCGGGTTCCTCGAGGCTCGTGGCCGGGCGGTCCCGACCGAGGTGGACTGCCTCGATTTCATCGCAGAGCGGTCCGGGTCAAGGCTCGCGGGTCTGCGCGAGCCGACCAGTGCCCGACGGGCTCAGCTCGCACGCCGGCCGTTGCTTCTGCTGATGGAAGCGTTGGCTGGGGGTTTTCCTGAGGTGGGGCAGCCGACAACGCCGCCGGTGGAGCGCTGTCCAGCGCGTTTCCGGGCGGCCAGGGACGAGTACCTGTCGGTGTGCCGGCGGCGGGGGAACGCCGAAGCCACCGTCGTGACGAAGCAGCGCGCCGCGGACCAGTTCCTCGCCTACCTGGAGGAGGTCGGTCGGGAAACCCTCGAGCAGGCGCAGGCCCGGGACTTGGCCGGGTTCTGGGCTCGGCGTCATCGGCGGGGGTACGCCCCGAAGACGACCGGGTTGCTGCGTTCGGCGTTGGCTGACTTCCTGGGCCACCTGCACGAGGTCGGGCAGATCCGGGAAGACCTGGCCCGACGGCTCCCGCCGCAGCGCTATCCGCGACGTGGCCAGTCGGTCCCGCACCCGTGGACGGCGGGTGAGGTCCGTTTGGTGTTGGAGCAGATCGATCGGCAGTCCGCGATCGGGAAACGCGATTACGCGATGGTGTTCTGGGCGGATTCAAGCGGTCGTCGCAACCACTCGATATCGAGGAGGTTGCGATGGGCAGGGCGAAGGGGTGGGCAGCGAGTCAGACGGGGCGGCCGGTGGAGCGTTCGCCGGGGCGGCCGCCCGCGGGCCGGCGAGAGCATCGGGTGCGGTTCTGGACCGCGATCAGGCGTGGGGTCTCGACCGTGGAGGCGGCTGTTGAGGCTGGCGTGTCGGAGGCCGTTGGCGTCCGATGGTTCCGTGAGGGTGGCGGGATGCCATCTGTCACTGTTGCCCCGCTGTCGGGGCGTTACTTGTCGTTCGCCGAGCGGGAGGAGATCGCGCTGCTGCGCGCCCAGAAGCTGGGGGTGCGCGAGATCGCCCGGCGGATCGGTCGCTCGCCATCGACGATCTCGCGGGAGTTGCGCCGCAACGCCGGGACTCGCAGCGGCTCGCTGACCTATCGGGCATCGACCGCGCAGTGGCACGCCGACCGGCGCGGCCGGCGACCGAAGCCCGCCAAGCTTGCGAGCAACCTGGAGCTGCGCTGCTATGTGCAGAATCGCCTGTCGGGGGCTGTGCAGCGGCCCGACGGGTGCGCTGTCGCGGGGCCGGAGGTTCGGTGGATCGGCCGGCGTCACGGCCCGCGCAAGGACCGGCGGTGGGGGAAGTCCTGGAGCCCGGAGCAGATCTCCAATCGGCTGCGCCTGGACTTCCCGGATGATGAGTCGATGCGGATCTCCCATGAGGCGATCTATCAGTCGCTGTATGTGCAAGGCCGTGGCGCGCTGCGGCAGGAGCTGACTGCTTGCCTGCGCACCGGCCGGGCTCTGCGAGTCCCGCGCGCGCGGGCTCGTCGCGGGAAGAGCTTCGTGACCGATCAGGTTCTGATCAGCGAGCGGCCAGCCGACGCCGAGGACCGTGCGGTGCCTGGGCACTGGGAGGGGGACCTCATCATCGGGCTCGACCGCTCAGCGATCGGCACGCTCGTGGAGCGCTCAAGCCGTTTCACGATGCTGCTTCACCTCCCGCCGATGAGCGACCAGGGTCCGAGGGTGAAGAACGGCCCTGCGCTGGCCGGGCATGGCGCCGAGGCCGTCCGTGACGCGATCGCGGAAGCGATCACCACGCTTCCCGTGCAGCTACGCCGCTCGTTGACCTGGGACCAGGGCACCGAGATGGCACAGCACGCGCAGCTGCGGATCCAGACCGGCCTGCCGGTCTACTTCTGCGATCCACACAGCCCGTGGCAGCGCGGCACCAACGAGAACACCAACGGGCTGCTGCGCCAGTACTTTCCCAAAGGCACCGACCTGTCCCGCCACAGCGCCGATGACCTCGCCGCGGTCGCCGCCACGCTGAACAGCCGACCCCGCAAGACGCTCGACTGGAGAACGCCCGCAGAGGCGTTGAACGAGTACCTCAGCGCGGCGGCCTGAACCGGCACCCGGCCTTCAGGCCGCCAATTATCAGTTGACAGCAACCAGCGCGCTCGTGGCGGGGTGACCGACGGCGCGCACGCGGCTATCGCCGCTCCGGCCCGCCCCTCGGGGCGCGCCTACGCGACGACAGCCGCGTCACCCCAGTCGAGTCCCCAACCGCAGCCAACCAGAGTCCGTCACTCGCCAGAGGTACCGTCACGTCGACAGGCACTGTTGCGAGGACCGGTTGAGTCCGGCTGACCGTCAGACTCGGTGTGAGGGTCGGGGATCTGCGCCGTTTGGAGCTTCCGGTGGTTCGACTGGCGCGCCAAGACGCTGGCGTTGACGCAGCACAAGACCGGGCTGCCGTTGACGCTGCCGCTGCCTGGTGACGTCGGATGGGCGGTGATCGACTACATCCGGCACGGCCGGCCTGAGGCGGCCTGCCGGCAGGTGTTCGTGAAACACCGCTACCCGTTCACCGCGTTCGGGTCCTCCACGTCGGCGGGGTGCCGGCTCGGCTACTACGCGCGGCGCGCCGGGATCGTGTTCGCGGCCGGGCGGTCGCACGGCCTGCACTCGCTACGCGGCGCGCTGGCGGTCGCGATGCTCCAGACCGACACGCCGCCGCCGGTCGTCACCGCGGTCCTGGGTCACGCGGCGGGCGCGACGACCGTCGCGCACTACCTCAGGCTCGACACCGAGCACCTTCGCCACTGCGCGCTCGACGTCGAAGATGTCCTCGACGCAGGGGCGCGGTCGTGACCGCGTCGACGCTGCCCGAATTGATCGCGACGCTCGTCGCGGCGCGCCGCGCCGGCGGGTTTCGGTACGACCGCCAAGCACGGGTGCTGGCGCAGTTCGCCGAGCACTGCCGCCGAGAAGGGTACGCGGACGGGTCGATCATCCAAGAGGCCGTCGAGGGGTTCCTCTACGGCCGCCACCTCAAGGCGTCGACGGTCCGTCGCGAGGAGATCATCCTGCGCGACCTGGCAGAGCACGCCCGCCAGTTCAGCTGGCCGGCGTGGGCGCCGCCGACGCTGACCCGCCTCAAGACGCGGCACCGGCCGCCGCCGTATGTGTTCAGCGACGAGGAGATCCGCCGCCTGTTTCACGCGATCGATACCCAGCCGCTGTCGGAGATGTCGAATCGGGCGCTGGTTGACCCGGTGCTGTTCCGGGTCCTCTACGCGACCGGGCTGCGGCTCTCCGAAGCGCTCAACCTGCAGCTGCGTGACGTCGACGCGGCCCGCGCGACGCTCGAGGTGCGCGACAGCAAGAACCGCGAGCACCGCATCGTGCCCGTCACCCGGCGCCTCGCCGACACGCTGGAGGCGTATATCACGGCCGCGGACCCCGACCCCGAACCTGCCCACCATCTGTTCCACACCGGCGACCCGGCCAAACCGGCCGACAAGTCCACGATCTACAACCGCTTGCGCCGGTACCTCGGCGACGCGGACATTCCCCATTTCCCGGGCGGCCCGCACGTCCATTCGCTGCGGCACGGGTTCGCGGTGCAGAACCTGCGGCGCTGGGCAGCTGACGGCAGCGACCTGGCGGTGATGCTGCCCTACCTGTCCGCGTACATGGGGCACGCCGACCTACGCGGGACCCAGTACTACCTCCAGTTGACCGCGGACGCGTACCCAGAGGTCGCCGCGATCGCCCAAGCCAGGTTCGGGTACGTCATCCCCGGCCCCGCGCCGCGGGAAGGAGCCGACCAGTGAGCCGCGTCACCCCTGCCGGCGGGGAACTGGCCGGCCGCTGGCTGTCGAAGTTCCTCACCGACCACCTCGCTGGCGAGCGGGACCTGTCCCCGCAGACGATCGCGTCCTACCGAGACGCGATCAAACTGCTGCTCACCTGGTTTCGCGACGTGCAGGCAACCCCGCCCGAAAAGCTGCGCCTCGCCGACCTCGACCGGGAGCGCATGCTCGCGTTCCTGGACTGGCTGGAGGCCGAACGCGGTAACTTGCCGGCGACCCGCAACCAGCGCCTCGCCGTGATCAAGTCGTTCGCCCGGTACACCGCGATCGAGCGGCCAGAGTTCCTCGACCAAGCGACCCAGATCATCGCCGTCAAGCAGAAGAAGACGCCGGCCACCGACATGGGCTACCTCACCGGCGACGAGGTCAAAGCCCTCCTCGCCGCACCAGACCCGGCCACCCGGCGCGGACTGCGCGACACCGTCCTGCTCTCCACGCTCTACGACACAGCCGCCCGCGTCCAAGAGACCTGCGACCTGAACACCGCCGACGTCCGCGCGGCCCGCCCGATGCTCGTCACGCTGCACGGCAAAGGCTCCAAGACCAGGCGCGTCCCGCTGATGGACCCCACCGCCCGACTCCTGCAGGACTACCTCGACCGGCGCACGCCCCACCCTGGCGTCGGCGCAGACGCCGACCCGCTGTTCCAAGGTCCCCAACAGACCCGATTGACCCGCTGGGCCGTCACCAAACTCCTCGCCAAACACGTCCAATCCCTACGCCGCCGCGACCCCGGCTACGCGCCCGGGCTGAACATCACCCCGCACGTGATCAGAAGGACCCGAGCGATGCACCTGCTGAAAGCCGGAGTGAACGTGATCTACATCCGCGACCTGCTCGGCCATGCCGACGTCTCCACCACCGAGATCTACGCCCGCGCCGACCCGGAGACCAAACGCAAAGCCATCGAGAACGCCTACGAGTCACTCACCCCCGAGCCCCCGCCCAGCTGGACAACCGACCGAGATCTCCTCGAATGGCTCGACCAGATCTGCCGATAACCGCCCGGATTATGTGGCCGGAACCGGGCTCAGCGACAGGCCCAGCAAGGGAAACACGCCGGCCGGCCACATAACCCAGCCGTCCACGTAATGCCTGTTACGTGGAATTCCACGTAACCGGCACACCACCGCGATGCACCTGCTCCAATCCGGAGTCGACATCGCCGTGATCGCCCTGTGGCTCGGGCATGAAGACACCGCCACCACCCACCTCTACCTCGAAGCCGACCTCGCCATGAAGGAAGCCGCGCTCAAACGCCTCCACGAACCGGCACTCAAGCCCCTCACCTACAAAGCCCCCGACCGCCTCCTGGCGTTCCTTGAGACGCTATGACTATGCGGACCAGAACGACCCCGAACCGCCCACCGCCACACCGTCCGCTGGCCGACTGCACATAGTCCGGAGCTGCCCATAGCCCCGTCTATGGGCCGCGGCGCATAGCCGGGGGCACTCCAAAAATGGTCTATTAGGCCCAGCCGCCGCGACGCATGACCCCACGTAGCCGCTGGCCTTCGCGAATGCGACTAGTAACGCTTGGGTTTGGGCATTGCGGAGCGCCGCTGGCCGCCGCCCAAGCGTATCCCCAGACCATCGCCAGAGATGCGAAGTTCTCGCGGGCTCGGTAGAGAGCTCGAAGCAGGAGATAGCTGGGCCTGTAGCCCATGTACCAGGCCTGTCTTCCGAGGGCGGCGCCGGCGCGCAACCGTCCGTCGCGCTCCCCGACCTTGCGGTGATGACGGAAGCCGAACTCGGTAAACCCGGCCGTCCGATAGCCGCGCAGCTCGGCCATGACCTCGTCGACGCCGTCCCACCCCATTTCGGGCTCGAGCGCGAACACGTCATCGAGCAGGGCCCAACGATAAGCGCGCGAGGCACCGCGTGGGTGGGAACCTGAGACCTTGATCCGCTGCCACTCGCCGTCGATGACCTCGTAGCACGTTCCCCCCGCAATGCCAAGATCGGGCTGCTCGGCGAAACGGCCGAGCAGACGCGCGAAGTAGTCGGGTTCGAACGACGTGTCGGCGTCCACCTTGACGAACACGTCCGCGGGGGCAGGCAGACCGCTGAGGCCACGTCGGAACGCCAAGAGATCGCGGCCCCGGCGCCGTCCCATCGCGATGTTGGCCGCGTCCTCGCCGGTTTCCACGACCAGGATCCAATCGTGGCGTCGGGCGAGATCCTCGGCAACCTGATACATGCCGTCGTCCGAGCCGTCGTCGACGATGACCCATGACACCGGGGGGTGATCCTGGGCGAGAACCGACTCAGCGAGCCGTTCCAGGTTGTCGCGCTCGTTGCGCGCGGGTGTGACGATGGCGTAGGTCAGCACACTCATGTCGCCTCGTCCGCGCTCAGCTCGCGCTCGCCTGGATCGCCGCCTCGTGGCTGAGAATGCGCTCCCGTCCGCACCAGGCCTCGAGCACCCAGCCGAAGTGGTACGGACGGTCGGTTGGATTCGTCTCGGTCAGGCGCGCCGTCGTTTCTCGAGTCGACAGGCCGGCGAGGGATGCCGCCGTCTTCGCTCCAGCCCAGAGCCGGTCGTGACCGCGCTTGCGACGAATGGAGCGGAGGACCAGCCCGTTCGCCCGGTCGACCATGTCCACGCCCAATTCGTTGCCGCCGAAAATCCACTCCAAGCCCCGCGCGACAGCGTCGGTAAAGCGGGGCTCTCGGCATACCTCCCAGAGTTCGAGCAGCGCCATCGGCGCCATCGCGTCCTGATGGACCGAGTAGATCTCGTAGCGCTCGGCAACGGTGCCTCGCTCAGCGTCGAAGAGCCAGGGCCAGCCGCCATCCGGTAGCTGCATTTCGAGGAGACGGTCGGCCGTCGCGATCGCCGCGGGCAGCGCGCGGTCGTCGAGACCGTGGCGCGCGACCACCGCTAGGGCCAACACGGAATAAATCTGTGTTGCGAAGTTCGGGAAGCGACGTCGCCAGCCGGCGTCTCCGAAGTGGCGGAACAAGGCACTCGGTCCGCGGTTGTCGACGAGGAGCTGATCGAGCGCTTCCGAGAGGAGACGCTCGCCGGTCCGGCTGCCGCCTGCCGCGACGTGGTGCGCCAGCCCGGTAACGATCCAACCCAGCTCCATCCCAAGCCTCGCTCCGAGACCGCCGTTCGCCGCGAGGGCTGCATCCAGGCGGTCGGTTAGCTCCGGGCCGCACCCGTCGACGCGGCGTGCGTCGATCCACAGCATGAGGCCGATGTCACCGGGTGTGAGCCGGCCCGCCTCGAGCTCGCGCGAAGCCACCGCGTCGAGTTCCTCGAGGTCGAAAGGCACGGCATACCCAGCCGTTTGCGCTCGCAGCAGACCGAGCTCGACCATGAGGGTGTATCGAGGGGACCGGCCGACCGGCGCGGCTTTCCCGGCGCGCCGTTCGAAGCAAAAGCCACCGTCCTCTAGGCGCATAGCCGGCAGCGAATCGAGCGCGAAGTCGATAAGTGACGTCAGATCCCGCTGATCGCCGGCGGTCAAAGCGGTCGCGGTCATGTGAGTTCTCCCTGTGTTCGGCTTGGCTGGCTCGCGTGACCCGACCACAGCTCGAAACCGACAAGCGCGATGAAACGTGTATTGGTAACCGCGTACCGCCGGAACATTCGCCGCGGCTCCTGCAGGAGGCGGTACAGCCACTCGAGACCCAGGCGCTGCCAGGCTGCGGGCGCGCGCCGCGTGATTCCGGCAATGACGTCGAGCGACCCGCCAACGCCCATCACGAACGGGACGCCGAGGTCAGGCCCAAACTCGCCAAGGAAGTATTCCTTGCGTGGGCTGCTCATCGCGACGAACAGGACATCCGCGCGACTGGCGCGGATCGCGTCGCACACCTCAGCAGCCTCGTCATCGGTGAAATAGCCGTCACGCGCGCCCGCTACGTGCAGTTCGGGGTACCTCTCGTGCAGTCGCTCCACGGCACGCTCGAGGACCGCCGCGCGAGCGCCCAGGAAGTACACGCGATAGCCGCGGGACTCGGCGAGTTCGAGCAGCGCGTCCATGAGGTCGATCCCGGCAACGCGCTCGGGGAGCGGATCTTTGAGCAACCTGGAAGCCCACACCACGCTCTGACCATCGGCGTTCACCAAGCCGCAGCCATCGATGATCTCGCACAGCCTAGGGTCATCCTGCATGGCGACGAGCTTCGCGGCGTTGATCGCCATGTGCTGGGTGTATCGGCCGGCCGCGATGGCACGCTCGATCGCAGCCAGGGTCTCCGCCATGCCCAGACGATCGATCGGGCAGCCGAGGATGTCCGCTCGATCGGTCACGCGAGCGCCGCGGCCGAGGATTCGGCTATCTCGGGGAACTCGGTGAGGATCGCGGCAGCGGCGCGGTCGCCCGCGTGGCCGTCCCAGAGTGGGATGACACACGGGGTGGGCGGCCGGTGTGACACCCTCACCTCGTCTAGAGACTTGGGGTCGTCACCGAGCAGGACATTGGTACCGCGGCTGATCGTGATCGGGCGCTCGGTATTCGCACGCAGCGTGTAGCAGGGGACACCCAGCGCGGACGCTTCCTCCTGAACTCCTCCCGAATCGGTGACAATCGTTCCGGCGCCTGCCTGCAGCGAGAGGAAATCAAGGTAGCCGGCCGGATCCAAGCAGCGCACTCCGGTCCTTTCCAGACGATCAAGGGCGCCCCGAGCCGTCAGCCGGGCCCGTGTGCGCGGGTGGACCGGGAATAAGACAGGTGCCTCCGTGGCCAGCCTGCACAGGCCGTTGACGATGGCGGCAAGGCGGGCTGGGTCATCGACGTTCGAAGGCCGATGCAGCGTGACGAGCACGTACTCGCGCCCCGTGACCCCGTGGCGGTCCCACACGGCGCGGTCACGCGCCACGGCCTCAAAGCGACGTAGCGAGTCGATCATGGTGTTGCCCACGAAGCGCACCCGCCCTACGTCGACGCCCTCGCGCGCCAGGTTTCCCTCCGCCTCCGGGCTATGGGTTAGTAGTAAGTCGGACAGGCGGTCGGTGAGGACTCGATTGATCTCCTCGGGCATTGTCCAGTCCCCTGATCGCAAACCGGACTCGAGGTGGATGACGGGAATCCCGAGCTTCGATGCCGCCAGTGCACAAGCCAGCGTGGAGTTGACGTCCCCTGCCACGACCACTACCGCCGGCTTGGTCGAGATCAGTATTTCCTCGAACGCGATCAGAACCTTGCCGGTCTGCTCACCATGTGAGCCCGAGCCGACTCCGAGCGAGTAATCGGGTACCGGGAACCCCAGATCCTGGAGGATCTCCTCGGACATCCTGCGGTCGTAGTGCTGACCCGTGTGAACGACCACTTGGTCCGCCACGCCGCGTCGATCCAGCGCCTCGATGAGCGGGGCCATCTTTACGAAATTTGGCCGCGCGCCGACCACGTGCACAACGGGCTCGGTGATGGCGCGTCGAAGAGGTCTTACCGACATGTTGATGACTCGACTCTGGTGTCGTTGGAGCGCCGGGTACGACGCCCTCAGCCCACAAACGAGATAGCCGACGCGTTCCTTGCACCAAGCTGCTCCGCGGGTTTCCGAACAGCCGACGCGCGCCTAGCCCGCCAGCGGTGACTCATGGTCGGGCGGGGCGCAGGACGATATTTGGGCGGAGCCGGAAGTCCGAGAATTCGAGCCGCGTTCCTTGCTCAGAAGGAATGACTCCACAACGCGGCATCGGTGTGCCGCTCCACGAGGAGCGGGCGGAAAGCGAATTCGGCTCGTTTCGCGCGAGGCTCGCACTCGCTCCCGATACCTCGACGGCGCCCCGCACCGACAAGACGGCGCCACAGGAGAACGACGAGAGCATCGACTCGGTCGTATGGCGCGCATCGCTGAATCGCAGGCTGCTCGCGCTCGGGGACGTCGCGGCAGCAAGCGTGGCCCTTGTGGTGCTGCTAAACGTGTTCGGTCAACGTCGCGTCGCGGCCCTCGCGCTCGCCGGCATTGCGCTGCTGCTGTTCCTCTTCAAGGTCTCAGGCCTGTACGACCGAGATGAGCTACGGCTCGTGCATTCGACGCTCGACGAGGTCCCGTTGCTCGTGCAGCTCACCGGGCTGTTCGCGTTGGGGCTCGCGATTCTTCAGTCTCTCCTCCTCGCGGGTGGCCTGAGCGCGACGAGGATCGCGGCGCTATGGATTGCGTCCTTCGGAACGATCGTGTGCGGGCGGATCGTGTCGCGCGGGATCGCCGGACACACGTCGCCGTTCGAGCGCTGCCTGGTGATCGGCGAGGCGGCCCAGGCCGGAGTGATCCGCGACAAGCTCGCCTCCAGCCAGGCCCGCGCGGAGGTCGTAGCGTCGGTTCCGCTCGCCAGCGAAGATGTCACCGCTGCCGACTGGGTCGCATTCCCGGCGATGATGCGTCGTGTCGTAAGGCAGCTCGATGTGCATCGCATCATCGTCGCGCCGACGACGACTGATACCAGGCACGTGGTCGACCTGATTCGCGCCGCGAAGTCGATCGGGGTGAGCGTGAGCGTGCTGCCACGCATGTTCGAGGTCGTCGGTTCCGCGGTCGAGTTCGACGACGTCGATGGGATGACGATGCTCGGCGTTCGCAGGTTCGGGCTCTCTCGGTCCTCGAAGGCCCTCAAGCGTACGTTTGATCTTGCCGTCGGGACGATCGTTCTTCTGCTCTTGAGTCCTCTCTTTGCGGCGATTTCGTTGGCCATTCTCGTGGACTCGAGGGGCTCGATCTTCTTCGGTCAGATCCGAGTGGGCCGCGAGGGCAAGCACTTCCAGATCCTCAAGTTCCGCTCGATGGTCGCTGGCGCCGACGCACGGAAAGACGAGCTGCGCTCGATAAACGAAGCGGGAGACGGGCTCTTCAAGATCACGAACGACCCGCGTGTGACCCGTGTGGGGCGTTTCCTGAGGGCCACCTCTCTCGACGAGTTGCCCCAGCTCCTGAACGTGCTGCGCGGCGAGATGAGCCTGGTAGGGCCTAGGCCCCTCGTCGTCGACGAGGATGCCCAGGTCGTCGGTCTCGACCGGAGCCGCCTCCATCTCACGCCGGGAATGACCGGTCCGTGGCAGGTCATGGGAGCCCGAGTTCCCATGCAGGAGATGGTCGCGATTGACTATCTCTACGTTGCCAGTTGGTCGCTCTGGCTCGATCTGAAGCTCCTCCTGCGCACGATTCGACACGTCGCGCGGCGCGGAAACCACTAGCTACCTGTCGCGGGTGCGCCCAGAGTGGGAGGTCGATATGTGTAGATCGTGATCCAACATAAGCTCGTCGTCGCCAGCGGGTGTGAGTCCCGTCCGGGTAGCTGCGAGGAGGCCCGGTAGCAGGCTGGCGGCTCGGTCTGGAAACGGGTCGGGTCGAACCCCAGCGTCAAGTGCCCTTCTGGGGGAGCAACCAAGCGGTCTGCAGCTTCAAGCGAAGCCTGCCGCGTCGTTAGTAGCCCGCCCTTTGGGTGGACAGAGGAGGAGTCGAGCCCGGCCGTTCAGGGCGAAGGCCATGGAAGGGGTGAAGAGCCTGGAAGCGCAGCCCTCATGAACCTCCCGGCGTATGGGGCGTTGAACGTTTGGAAGGTGGCGGCGGGAACTGGGGAGACCCTCCCCGGCCCGGCGATGCTGCGGTGCTCGCCGGAGCGACCTGCCCTATAACCGGTCAATCCGGGAAGTGGGCGTGGTGCCGGGTGGGCGTCGGAGGCGGCCGTACTACCGCTTGAGCGGACGGGACAACAGAACCCGGCGTGAGGGAAGGGCCGCTGCTTCGTTCATGCGTCACGCATAGGGAAGGGCGGGTGAGTGTCACATCGTGGCTAGGACCACCAAGCAGGACAAAGTCCGAGAACTACAGCGAACGCTCTACCGCGCGGCCAAGGCCGACCCCGGACGAAGGTTCCACGCGCTCTATGACAAGCTCTACCGCAGAGACGTCTTGGAGCGGGCGTGGGAGTCGGTGCGCGCCAATCGTGGCGCGGCCGGCATCGACCGACAGACCATCGCCGACGTCGAGCAGTACGGGGTCACCAGGCTGTTTGACGAGCTGGCCGCGGATCTGAAGGACGGCAGGTACCGGCCGTGGCCCGCCCGCCGGGTGTTCATCCCGAAGCCTGGCAGCAGCGAGCGGCGGCCGCTGTCGATCCCTCGGGTTCGTGACCGCGTCGCACAGGCGGCGCTCAAGACGGTGATCGAGCTGATCTTCGAGGCCGACATGCTCGAGTGCTCGTACGGGTTCAGACCCAAGCGCTCGCAGCACGACGCGCTCCAGGTCCTCATCGATGAGGCGTGGGACGGGAGGCGGTGGGTCGCAGAGTCGGACATCTCCAACTGCTTTGGGGAGATCCCGCACTCGGGGGCTGACTCGGCGCGCCCTCGGTGGCGGTAGCGTCGCAGCCGGCGTTGGGTGCATTTCGGGCCCGGTTCTTGACCGCTAGTCTCCTGAGTCGTTAGTTCGTCCTCAGTGTGTTTTAGACTTGGTGGATGCCAAGTCCGATAGCGGTTGAGGTCGTTCTGAGCGCTGAGGAGCGCGAGCAGTTGGAGTCGTGGGCGCGGCGTGGGAAGAGCGCTCAGGCGCTCGCGCAGCGCTCGCGGATCGTGTTGGCCGCGGCGGAGGGTCTGAAGAACACGGAGATCTCGCAGCGGCTTTCGCTGGATCGCAACACGGTCAAGAAGTGGCGGCTGCGCTTCGCTCGGGATCGGCTTGCTGGTTTGTTGGATGAGCCGCGTCCGGGGCGGCCGCGGACGGTCAGCGATGCGCAGGTCGAGGAGGTGATCATCAAGACGCTTGAATCGACACCGAAGGATGCGACGCACTGGTCGACGCGGTCGATGGCGGCCGAGGTTGGGCTCTCGCAGACAGCGGTGTCGCGGATCTGGCGGGCGTTCGGTCTGGCGCCCCATCGTCAGGAGACCTGGAAGCTCTCGCGCGATCCCCAGTTCGTAGCCAAGGTTCGCGACGTGGTCGGGCTGTATCTGGATCCGCCCGAGCGTGCGGTGGTTTTGTGCGTGGATGAGGAGACGCCAACGCAGTAGGTAACTTCGAGTTTGAGTGGCTGGGGCGGCGTTCGGTGGGAAGGAGTCTGCCGTGACGCGTTGTATTTGTGGGGCTGATGGCGTTGCGACGTGCTCACGCCGACGAGTACGCGGTACGGGTCAACCGGGCGGTCGAGTTGTTGGTCGAGTTGTCGCCGGCGGACGCGGTGCGGGGGCTGCAGGCCGAGTACGGCCTGTCGGAGCGTCAGGGGAGGCGGTACGTGAACGAGGCGCTGGTGCGGCCGGACGGTGTGGTGGTTCCGGAGCGCACGGTGGTCTTCACGGTGCGGTTGGCGCCGTCGCTCATCAGCGGCCTGCGCGAGCGAGCGCGGTCGGGTGGCGTGTCGTTGAGCGCGGCGACGGCTGCGGCGGTGGGCGCGTATCTGGCGCAGGCCGGCGAGCGGCCCGGTGGCCAGGCGCGTTGAGATCGAGTACGTCGGTGACCGCCTCGCCGAAGCGCGGCTGGCACAGGCCTATGTGCTCTTGGCGCCCGAGCGGCGTCGTGTGACCCACAGCGAGAGGAGCGGTAGTGAGCGAGAGCAGCAGCGGCAGCGTGGTGGGTCAGGCGACGCAGCGGCCGGGCCGGGTGGCCGCGATCTACGCGCGGGTGTCCTCGGACCGTCAGCGTCGCGAGCAGACGATCGCAAGCCAGACCGTCGCGCTGCGTGAGCTCGCCGCCGAACGCGGGCTGCTGGTCCCCGAGGATCTGGTGTTCGAGGACGAGGGTGTCTCGGGCGCGGTGTTGCGCCGCCCGGCGCTGGAGCGGCTGCGTGACGTCGCGGTCGAGGGCCGTTTCGAGGTGCTGCTGTGTCACGCGCCGGACCGGCTCGCGCGCCGCTACGCCTACCAGGTGCTGCTGCTCGAAGAGTTCCAGCGCGCCGGTGTCGAGGTGATATTCGCGAAGGAGCCCGAGCGCTCCGGCACTCCGGAGGATGAGCTCTTGCGCCAGTTCCAGGGGGTGATCGCCGAGTATGAGCGGGCGCAGATCGCCGAGCGCTGTCGCCGCGGCAAGCTGCATCGCGCCCGGGCGGGAGCGGTGTCGGTCATGGCGCGCGCGCCCTACGGCTACCGGTACGTGAAGCGCTCCGAGCACGCGGACGCGTTCTTCGAGATCGACGAGACCGAGGCGCCGGTCGTGCGCGAGATCTTCCGCCGTTACCTCGAGGGCGGCGAGTCGATCGCCAAGATCGCCCGGTGGCTCTCAGAACAGGGCGTGCCGACCAGGACCGGCAGGACCGGCTGGAACAACGCCACGATCTGGGGGATGCTCCGCAACCCGGCGTATGCCGGGCAGGCCGCCTACGGCAAGACGCACGCGACCGGCGCGCCCGTCCGGGGGACGCGCCTGGCGCGACTGCGCGGGCAGCGCTCTGCCCGGATCTCGCGCGAGGGTGTCGCGCCGGAGCAGTGGAAGCAGATCTCGGTGCCGGCGCTCGTGACCGCCGAGCAGTTCGAGCTCGCCGGGCAGCGGCTCGAGCGCAACCGGCGCATCTCGCCGCGCAACACCAAGCGCCCGTCGCTGCTGCAGGGGATCCTCGTATGCCGCCATTGCGGCTATGCCTACTACCGCTGCTCGACCCGCAGCCCGAACGGGATGCTGCGCGAGTACTACCGCTGCTCGGGCACCGACGGCCACCGCCGGCCCGAAGGGCGTGTCTGTGACAACCGGCCGGTCCGTCTGGCCGAGATCGACGAGCTCGTCTGGACCCGAGTTCTCGGACTGCTGGAGGACCCGACGCTGATCCAGGCCGAGATCGACCGGCGGCTTGAAACGATGCGCGCGACGCACCCTGCCACTGGGCGTCGGGACGCGCTCGAGCGCGACCTCACGCGTGCCCAGACCGCGCTCAGGCGGCTGCTGGACGGCTACCAGGAGCAGCTGATCACGCTCGAGGAGCTTCGCGCCCGCACGCCCGAGCTGCGCAAACGCGAGACCGCCCTGCAAGCTCAGCTCGACGCCCTGGACGCCGAGTTGCACGACGCCGAGACCTACCTCAAGCTCACCGAGAAGCTCGAAGGCTTCCGTGCCCGCCTCTCGACCAACGCCGAGAGCCTGACCGTCGAGCAGCGCCAGCAGATCATCCGGCTCGTCGTCCGCGAGGTCCTGATCGGCGAGGACGATGTCACGATCCGCCACTCGATCCCGGTCCCCACCGGCGACCATCCGCCGGGTTATCTACTGCGTTCGGGTAGTCGAGAAGTCACAGATCCAGGCGCTTGACCGCACCGCGCCGATCCTGCCGATGCTTCCCGGTACCCCGGAGCGCGCGACGCATGACTACAAGCGCTCGGGCACCTCGAGCCTGTACGCGGCGCTGGATATCGCGTCCGGCAAGGTCATCGGCACGCTGCACTCCCGCCACCGCGCGATCGAGTTCAAGAAGTTCCTGGCCACACTCGACCGAGAGGTCCCGGCCGACCTCGACGTGCACCTGATCCTCGACAACGCCTCCACCCACAAGACCCCCGGCGATCCAGCGCTGGCTCGCGGCCCATCCCCGGTTCGTCGTGCACTTCACGCCGACCAGCTCCTCCTGGCTAAACCTCGTCGAGCGGTGGTTCGCCGAACTCACCAACAAGAAGCTCCGCCGTGGCGCACACCGCTCGGTTCGTCAACTCAACGCCGACATCCGCGCCTGGATCGAAACCTGGAACCACAACCCACGACCGTTCGTCTGGACCAAGACCGCAGACCAAATCCTTGAATCAATCGCCCGATACTGCAGACGAATCAATGACTCAGGACACTAGCAATGAATACGCTGCTCGGTTGAAGGTCCTCGAACGCGGTGTTCGTGGGGCCGGTGTTGAACCGCCGTCGACTGCCATCTCGCGCACCGTGATCCCGAGCCGCGCGAACTCCGCGATGGTGTTCGGCCGCAGCGTGTCCTCGGCCGGGTTGACCAACTCAGCCGGAGGTTGCCCCGTTCGTCGTGGAACTTCGGTGACGACGATCCGGGGTGTGATCGTTACACAGTGACTGCGGTCGCGGCCTCCTGGGTCGTGGCTGGGTTGGGCTGTTGAAGGTGGAGTCGGCGCTCGATCGCGATCGCGAGCTGCGGCGGCTGGGTGTATCCGATCACCTTGCGGAACTGCTTCTCGGCTTCGAGCATCCCGGCGGCGGTCCACCGCAGCCCCATCTCCCCGGAGGACCAGTTCTTGACGTTGCGCTGGGTCGTGCGGACGCAGTCGATCATCGACTCGGCCGGGTTGGTGGACTCCAGCGTCCGCCGCAGCCTGCCCTTGATCCCGAGCTTGATCACGGTCAGCGTCTCTTCCATGCCTTCGCGCAGCGAAGCGGCAGCGCCGGGGTGAGTGCGCTCGAGCTCGTCCGCGAGGCGGCGCAGCTGCTCGAGCGCCCGCGCGTAGTCGGTCTCCGCCCACGCTCGTCGCAACCGCGCCTTGATCGGCGGCCGGTCACGCTCTGGCAGGTGCTGCATGACGTTGCGCTCCTTATGCCGGATACAGCGTTGCACGGGCACCTCGCCGAACACCGAACGCACGGCCTTCCTGAGCGCCTTCGATCCGTCGATCACGAACAGCATCCCCTGCTCGGGGTCCAGGCCGCGCTCGACCAGGTCAGACAGCAGCGCCGTGGCGACGGTCGCGTTCTCGGTCGATCCCTCCCACAGCCCGAGCGGGATCTTGATGCCCTCGGTGGTGATCCCCAACGCGACGATCATCATCCGGCCCTTCAGCTCCAGCCCGTCGAGCATCATCACCGCCAGGCGCAAGTCCGCGAGCTGGCGGCGCATCAGCTCGCCGAGCGCCTCGCGGGTCCGCTCCACAAACGTTCGTGACACCGCCGACTTCGATGTCGACCGCGCCCTCACCTCGACCTCCTCGCCGACGGGTTCCTGCGTGCGCCGGTACTGGCGTGTCGAGACGCCGGCGAGCATCCGCTCCAGCACGACCCGCTGCAGCTGGTCGCGATCAGCGAAGTGCTCGTAGGTCTGCATCGGTACCTCGTGCTCGCCATCCGCGGTGCGCATGCGCGGCCGACGGACCTCGACGCGACGACCACCGAGCGTGACTTCACCATCCTCGTGGCCGTGACGCACAGCAGTCCGGTCGCGGTTCCACTTGCCCCTCGGGCCGACCACCTCGTCGACCTCCTCCTCCATCATCGAGCTCAGCACGCCGAGTCCGACGCCGACGCTCAGCGCCAGCAGCCCCTCCTTCGCTGCCCCAACGAGCTGCCCAAGCGCGTGCCCGACCGGTACGTTGCTACTCACGGCGGTTCCTCCTTCGATCTTGGCCGATCGCCCGCCACGCTCCCACGCGAAGCGGACGGGCCTGGAGGGACCGCCGTCACCTCAAAGTTCTACGAGCGCCGGGAGTGCGCCCAGACTGTTGGAGGTCGATGATTAGAACATCGTGATTCAACGACAAGCTCGTCGTCGCCTGCCGGGGAAGGTCCGGTCCGGGTAGCTGCCAGGAGGCCCGGTAGCAGGCTGCCGGCTTCGGGGGGAAACGCCCGTGGTTGAAGCGCAGCGTCAAGCATCCTTTGGGGGTGTGCGACCGAGCGGTCCGCAGCGTCAAGCGAAGCCTGCCGCGTCGTGAGCGTGTATCAGGGAGAGCCGAGCCTCGTCCCGTTTGGTGAAGGCCATGGAAGGGGTGAAGATCCTGGAGTCGCAGCCCCGAAGAACTCCCCGGCGTAGAGGGCGCGGAACGCTCGGATGGTGGTGGCGGGAACTGGGGAGACCCTCCCCGGCCCGGCAGCCTGCGGCTTGGTGCTGTCGGAGTGTCGCGTCCTATAACCAACGAGGGTTGGGAAGTCGGCGCGGGTCGGGAGGGAGTCGGAGGCGGCCACAGTACTGCTTGAGCCGACCGGACAACAGAACCGGCGGTGAGGGAAGGGCCGCTGCTTCGTTCACGCGTCACGCACAGAGAAGGGCCGGTGAGTGCCACTCGTGGCTAGGACCACCAGGCAGGACAAAGTCCGAGAACTGCAGCGAACGCTCTACCGGGCGGCCAAGGCCGACCCCAAGCGAAGGTTCCACGCGCTCTATGACAAGGTCCTCCGCAGGGATGTGCTGGAGCGCGCGTGGGAGCTGGTGCGTGCCAACCGCGGTGCGGCTGGCATCGACCGACAGACCATCGCCGACATCGAGCAGCACGGCGTCGCCAAGCTGCTCGATGAGCTGGCCACGGACCTGAAGGACGGCAGCTATCGCCCGCTCCCCTCCCGCCGGGTGTTCATCCCGAAGCCCGGCAGGTCGGACGAGCATCGGCCGTTGTCGATCCCTCCGGTCCGCGATCGCGTCGTTCAGTCCGCGGTGAGGCTCGTGATTGAGCCGATCTTCGAGGCGGACTTTCTGCCGTGCTCGTTCGGGTTTCGCCCGAGGCGCTCGGCACACGACGCGCTCCAGGTGCTCATCGATGAGTCCTGGCGAGGCCGGCGGTGGATCGCAGAGTCGGACATCGCTAACTGTTTGGAGTCATCGTCACACTGCCTGGGCGTTCATGGGGGTGGTGTCGAACAGGCTGGTTTCGGTGTGTGGGATCAGTATTCGCAGGCCTTTTCGGCGTCCGTTGCGGACGTGGAGGGCTTGCAGCTCGCCGCGCTTGACACGTTGCAACACGGTTTGGCGGGACACGCCGAGGGTCCGCATGGCGTCGACGATCGGGACGTAGCCTGGTGGTGCGTGTTCGACGAACAGGGCGCGGAGTTGGTCGTTGACGCGGATTCGCCAGGGGGCGCCGGGTGTGTCTTGTTCGCCGCGGATGAAGCCGGCTTGGAGCCAGCGGAAGATGGTGGAGGCGGCGACGCCGAGCTCGTCGGCGGCTTTGCCGACGGGCAGGAGCTCGCCGTCGGGTGGTTCGGTCGGTGGTTTGTATGCGGGGATCTGGCGGTAGCGGCGCAGGCCGCCGACGATGATCGTGGTGAACCGCTCGCCGGTGGCGGAGCGGCGGCCTTGCCGGTTGAGGATTCCGGCGATCTTGCCGTCGTCGTAGTGCGCGGCGAGCCGGCGGATCAGCTCGATGGTGTCCTCGTCGGTGCGGACCGCGGGTTGTGGTTTGGGGAGCGTGACCGCGAGCTCGGTCATTGCGCCGCCTTTCCAGCGGATGTTGAGCAGCGCGCGGCGCTCCTGGCGCTCGAGGGTGATGATCACTTCCTCGATCAAGCACCGGAGGAGTTGCTTGCGGTCCCGGTCGGTGGTTGTGGGCGCGGACCACACGCGGCCGAGGTCTGCGCCGAGCGCCAGCAGCCGCTCGCGCTCCTGCTCGGACAGAACTCGCGGTCGTTGTTGTTCGCGCAGCGCGAGTTCGGCCTCTGCCTTGGCGAGCTCGCCGAGTGCGTTCTCCCAGTCACGCTCCAGGCCGCGCGCGACGAGTCGGTGCTCGGGCTCGACCTGGCGATAGCGTCGCTCCGCTCGCTCGGCCTGATATTTGGCGCGCTCGAGTTGCAGCCGCCACTGCTTGAGCGCGGCGTCGTGGTCTTGCTCGAGCGCTTCGGCCGCTTGCAGCGCGGCCTTCACGCCGGCTGGGGTGAGCGCGGCGAGCAGCGCGCCGGTGACGGCCTGGTCGATCTGCCCGCCGCCGACCCTGACACACCATTCGCCGCGGTTCTCGACCAGGATGCTGGCGGGACAGTGATAGGCGGGGCTCTTGTGCCCGCGGCGGCCTTGATAGTGGACCTTGAGCTTGCGTCCGCAGCGGCCGCACACCGCGATCCCTTGCAGCAGCGCGCTGCCCTCGCGGACCGCGCCGCCGGGCTCGTGTGCGCGCGGGCGGGTGTTGCCGGCGATCCGCTCGCGGTTGGCTTCGAACGTGGCCTTATCGATGAAGCCGGGGTGGTGTTCCCAGATCAACACACCCCATTCTGCTTGGGGGAGCCGACGCAACCGCTGGCGCGTGTTGCCGTGCTCGTCGACGTATCGCTCCCGGCGGGTCTTCCCGAACGCGTACGCGCCGGCATATACCGGGCTCTCGAGCACGCTGTGGATCTGATGGTAGGTCGGGATCACCCAGCGCAGCTCGCTCTCCCAGCGTCGCAGCGGGAACTGCACCCCCTTGCGGCGCATCCACAGCCACACCTGCCGCGCCGACCCGAGCTCGGCGAACCGGTCGAAGATCGTCTGGATCGCGCCGCGGATGGCCTCGTCGGGGTCGATCAGGATCTCTCCTTCTTCCTCGCCCCAGACCAGCCCAATCGGCAGCGCCTTGCGCAGCTCTCCGCGCTGGGCCTTGTTGCGGATCCCGCCCTCAAGCCGCGCGCGGAGCACGTGCAGCTCGGCCTCGGACATCGTGCCCTTCAGCCCGAGCAGCAGCCGGTCGTTGAACGATCCGGGGTGATACAGCCCGTCGGCGTCGCCGATCACCGTGTCGGTCACGCCGCAAAGATCCAACAGTCGGTACCAGTCGGCGTTGTTGCGCGCCAGCCGGGAGACCTCCAGGCCGAGCACCAGCCCGGCGTGACCGAGCGCGACCTCCGCCGCCAACCGGGCGAACCCCGAGCGGTCCGACAGCCCCGAGCCGGAGACCCGAGGTCTTCGTCGATCACCACGACCTGCTCGCGCGTGAACCCGAGCTCGATCGCGCGCTCAACCAGCGCGTATTGCCGGGCGGTCGATTCGACGTTGCGCTCGACCTGCGTCTGAGAGGACTGGCGCAGATACACGAACGCCTGGCGGCGCAGATGCGAGGAGGTCAGCTTCGAGCGCTCACTCACCGACCGCCGTCTCCTCCTCGTCGCCCTCGCCGGCGACCGTCCGCGCGATCAACGCCGCCAATAGCGTCATCGCCGTCTGCCGCTGCTCCTCGCCGACCAGCTCCCACAACGCCACCGCGGGCGCCGGGCTCTCGGCCAACTCCAGACGCAGCTGCACGATCAGCTCCTCCAATCCCGATCATCGCGCGCGGCCAGGACGACACGCTCAAGCACCGGCTCCAGGATCCTTCGCGCGGCGATCAGATCGTCAAGCGAGGCCAGCGTCCCCGCCTCGGCAAGCCCAGGCGTGGCCTGCAGGTCGGTCCACGCGGCCGGGACCATCAGGTGGCTGCCGTCCGGCAGCACCAGGATCAGCTCAAGCCGACCTCCCCGGCGCATCCACCCCAACAACTCAAGCGGACGACCCTCCCATGCATGAGCTCGCCGCACCACTCGCACCGTCGCCGGGAAGCCATCGAGGTGGGCAGTGTGTCGTGTCTTCCTTCGAGGCGATTCCGCACTCTGGGTTGATGTCGGCGGTCGAGGAGCGGGTCTGTGATCGTCGCCTGCTGAAACTCCTGCGCGCGATGTTGCGCGCTGGGGTGCTTGAGGCAGGAGCGGTCCGGCATGGTGTGAGCGGCACCCCGCAGGGCGGTGTGATTTCGCCAGTCCTCTGCAACGTCTACCTGCACCGGCTTGACCGGGAATGGCAGGCGCGGGGGAGCGGGTTGCTGCTGCGTTATGCCGACGATCTGCTGGCGTTGTGCAAGACCAAGCGGGAAGCCGAGAGCGCCCTCGCGGTGCTCGCGGCGATCCTGGCCGATATGGGACTCGAACTCAAACCGGCCAAGACGCGGATCGTGCACCTGCAGGAGGGAGGCGAGGGAGTGGACTTTCTCGGCTTTCACCACCGCTGGGTGCGCGGACGGACCGCCGGGTCCAGTCACGTCGCGTTCCTCGCTCGCTGGCCCTCACGACAGGCGATGCAGCACGCCCGCGACCGTATGCGCGAGCTCACGGCACGGGACCGGCTGCGCTGGCCGGTCGAGCAAGTCGTCGGGGACCTCAACCGGTTCCTGCGTGGCTGGGCGGGTTACTTCCGCTACGGCAACTCGACCGTCCAGTTCGACACGATCATCCGACACGCGGAACGACGGCTACAGCTGTGGATCGCGGCAAGCCATCAACAGCCGTGGCGGTACGGGCGACGAGCGTTCGACGCCCGAGCGGACCGCTACGGATTGGTCACCCTCGAAGGAACCATCGCTGCGCCGCGACCTAACCGGCCGTGGCGTCAGGGAGCCGAATGCCGACGGTGAAGAACGTCGGTGAGCCGTGTGCGGGAGAACCGCATGCACGGATCGATGGGGGGCGGGAGGAAACCGGCACCAGTCGGCACCAGCCGCGCGGAACCAGGCGCCTCTCGCCTACCCGACCAACCTCCAGCCGGAGGCCAGGAGGATCAGACCGCGGGCGCCGCGCTTGATGTTCTCGGTCACCTCCGCCAGCTGCTAGACGAACCCGAGACTCGTTGGGCGTGCCCAGCTTGCCCTTGCGGATCGGCTAGCGGCGGGTCGAACAGCGACACCAGCCTGTCGGTGATCGGCTTGCCCGCCACCCGCTGACGGTCTGTTGGCGACCTTTCTCGCAGCGATCCGCCCATGCCTCGAGGCTGGCGGCAGCGTTCAACCTCGCCATCGCGCTGCGCCCCTCGCCTTGCGCCGGGCGATGGCACCAGCCGCCGCGGCTCCTTGACCGAGCGCTCCAACAACTCGCCCGTCTCCGCGGGCAGCCTCAGTGCGTCGTCCCTTGGCTGTCCGAACGGCGACGGACCGTCCGAATGATCGCTCGCAGCTTATGCCGCAGAGACTGCGACCGGTCCCGCACCCGCGGCTTCTGCTCGCCGATCAGCTTGGCTAGCCCCGCGGCCGGACGCGCTGCTCCCTGGTCGCCTGGGTGATCAACGTACGTGTTATCTCGGCCAGCGTCTCGGCGCCGATCCGCTGGCTCAGCTGCGCGCGTCGACTCGAGAAACTTCGCCTCGCGCACCTGCTCATCGGACATGCTTTCTCCGGAAGCGCAAGGTCATCCGGACCCAAGGGCTACCTACGACGCGTTTGCCAGCACTCCGGCGCATGCCGCGGCGGGCGCCCGCACGGGGCGCTGTGCAACCAGCCCGTTGACGTGCGCGTAGTGGCACGCCTCGGTGCGGTTGCCGACGTCTAGCTTGCGGTAGACGTTCGAGACGTGGAACTTCACGGTCTGCTGGGTGATCCAGAGCTGTCGCGCGATGTCTCCGTTGGTCGCGCCGGAGGCGACCAGTTGCAGAATCTCCAGCTCGCGTTGAGTCAGCGAAGAATGCTCCGTGGCCAGCGGCACCGGGGCCCGATTGACCGAGCGGATGCTGGCAGGGGAGTGCACGATGTGTCCACTGACTGCGGCACGCAACAGCGTCGAGAGCGCCACCGGGTGCAGCGACTTCGACATCGCACCATTGGCCCCGGCCTGGAACGCCCGCTCCAGCCACTCGCCCTTCATCTGAAGGGTCAGGACGATGACCTGTATATCGTCGTCGTGCTCCTTGAGGCTACGGATCAGCGTGATCGCGCTGTCGGAGCGGTCGGCCTCGTCGACTAGGACAACCTCCGCGCCTGTCCGCACGATGCTCGCCGCCGTGGCCTTGCGTGGGTCGGCGTACCCGAGGAGCTGGAACGTGCCGCTGTCGCGGATTCCCGAACGAATCGCTCCCACGATCAGCGGATTGTCGGCTGCAACAACAAGTCGCTTCATGCCGGCTGTGTCCCCCCGCCCTTCCGTCCGGTTGCCCCAATCGAGGTCAGGCTTTGCTCATGCTCCGATCGATACGTGAACGCATGGGCGATCGCGAGGCGTGAGCGCCGAAGCTTCGTAATCCAGTCTTCGTCCGGCTCGCGTGCGGCCGTGTCGCGGAGGGCGTCGGCAACTGCTTGTGGCACGCCACTAGCGGGAAGACTCCAGACAGGTGCGGCCAGCCGAGAGATGTGATTCTCGAGGACCACGCGCTCACGCACGTCGAGCAGGTGCCGCGCCCAAAGCATGCTGGCGAGGGCTCGGCGTTTCTCGCCTAGCACGGCATCCATCACGGCGAGGGTCGTGTGCCACATTCGATCCCAACCCCAGGCCCGCGCGAAGGCGTCGGCCCGTCGGTGATCGGCGGACGCCAGAAGTGCCGCCGCGTCGAGAAGCTGGCCGAGATTACCGAGCGGGTCGTGCTTCCACGCGTGGGCCACGACCAATACTGCGTGCGCTGCCGGGTCGGGAGCGAGGAGTCCGGTCAAACCTGTGGTACTCGGCACCGCGACGCGGAACATGCTCTCGCCGGGTACCGGTTCGAGCCACTCGGGCCGGCTGGGCCGGCGGTGTATCTCAACCACAAGAGGGGCGCCGGGCCACATGAGGGGCGTGAGGTGATGGTGATAGCTGCCAAACAGAGCCGGGTCTGCGATTTGCACAAAGCCCGCTCCCAGCAGTGCGCGATGCGCCGCCGCGGGATCTTCAACGAGCAGGTCGAGGTCGCGGAACGCCCGGTCGGATGGAACCGGGTAGTGGGCGGCGACCTCCGGACCCTTAAGAAGCATGATGTCGCCCCTATACGCGGACCGGACCTTGCCAAGAATGCGACGCGTGAGCATCGCGCGCACTACAGCGGCGCGTTCGTCAGACACAAAATCGGCTGGAACCTCGCGTCCGCGCGATCGCCAGAGGCGGGCAGCTGCGAGCTGCAGACGATGTTTCCGCAGCGCCTCGAGGCTCGGCGCAGTGTCGACGAGTCGTTCGATCACGCCGGCAAGCCAGGCGTCATCGTCGGCGCAGGATGCTCCGTGTGTAGGGGATGGGCCATACAAACGCCGGCTCGCCGGGGCGGAGGGTGAAGCAGTGGCCTGCACATCCATCTAACGCGCAGACAAGCGTCCAACTTTCGGAGGATCCTGGGCTTCAACGCCGCACTGGTTGCGAAAGAAGGGACGGACGGCGAACGTTTTTGACGTCAGGACCGACGTCAGCGGGCCGCGCGCGCTCGCGCGCGGACAACCCGCACCGCATAGATGAGCCCGGACCCCAGGAATAGCACCGCCGTGATCAGCAACCAGTTGCGCACGTAGTGCGTCAGATGGTGGCCACTCGTGGCCACGTACGGGCCGTCGGACCGCCCTGAGATCAACGGAAAGTAGATGATCAACAGGAGAGCCGAGATCACCACGGGCGCGCGTACGTGATTTATCACCGGTGGGCCGGTACGAGTCGGTAGAGGCAGCCGGGCGGTGGTAGCTCGGAAAAGGCGGTCCAGGCCCGTGTAGGCCGGCACGAACACGAGGTCATGTGCGATCACGAGCCCGAGATACCAGATGAGCAGCCCCGTCACGCCTCCGCCGCCGTTGAAGATCCGGTCGAGTGGCAACGCGATGATTGCGAAGCCGGCGAGGTGAACCAACAGATGCAGCGGGCTCGCGCCATACCGCCGCCGGAAGCTGCCTTGCAGTGCGCTTCTCATGCGGCCTCGAATCTGAGCTCGCTGACCCACTTCGTGTTGAGGTTGCCGGGCACGTTTGGCACGATGACCCGCGCCGGATAGCCGTGGTCGAGCGAGAGGTCGACGCCGTTGACCTGCAGCGCCAGGAGCGACCGGTCGTCGGTGTACAGCGAAGCGGGGAAACGCGACTGGGCGTTCAGCAGTCCCGACTTCTGAAGCGATATCGCGCTCAGGATCGCCCCCTCCGGGGCATGCACAAGCCAGGCCAACTCTGCGAGTCGCAGGCCGGTCCAGTGCTGGGTCGTCGACCAGCCGTCGGTGCAGGTGATCGTCAGCGTGCGCATGGACTGGGCCATCCCGAGTAGCTGCTGTCGGTTGAGGGAAATGGTGCGTGCGCCAACCACGGTCAGGCGCCAGTCGGCGCCTGTCATCGCCGTTGTGATCTCGACCGACGCTGCGGTGTGGGTGACGGGGAAGTCGTTGGGGCCGGTTCCGTACACGCGGCCGCGTGGCGCCAGCAACGCCAGCCTTCGGAACGGTCCCCCGATCGACTCGCCGGCCTGCACCGCGAAGATGGCCAGAGATGCGCCGCCCACCAGGGCGAGCAGGCCGCGGCGGCTAATCGTCGGAGCGGCCGGATTGTTGGGGGCGAGCCCACCAGCGTCCGGCGGCTCGGGCTTGGTCCGAGCCGTGCTCTGCATCAGGGGCTTCAGGACGCCGCGCTCCCGGTACGCCCGGCGGATCACCGGAACCTTTATGCAGGCGTGCAGGACGAACAGCGTCCCGAATACCCAGGCGCCGTAGTAGTGAATGACGTCGAAGTTGAAGCTGGACGGGTAGTCCTCGGCGAGGAGGACGCCGGTCGCGAACTCCATGAGAACACTCGCGACCAACGCGAGAAGCGAGATGCGCTCGAGCGCGCCGGCCACGTTCCTGACCACCGGTCGCTGGAACAGCTTCGGCATCACCGACCACAGCTTGACCAGCACGAGGGGCAGGACCATCAGCCCGAGGGTAACGTGAGTCCCCTGGGTCACTGCGTAGCTCCACGACGGCCACGACGCCGGAAAGTGGAAGAGCGACGGGCCGAACGTGCCGTTCCCTTGGATATCCGGGTACCAGGCCCAGTGATCGATGAACCCGGTCAACGCGATCACAGCGATCGTCGGGACGAGCAGCGTGCCCAGGAACGAGGTCAGCCATGGTCCACGGATCGGGCTACGCCAGGACTCCGGCCGAAACCGCGGGGCTGCCGGCCGCCTCGAGCGCTGGACAGATGGCGCCGGCAAGGGCGACGGATCCCTCGCGCGCTCGGTGGCTTCCAGATCCGGGTTTGGGGGCTTGGTCACCGACAAGGTCGACCCCTGATCCACGCTCAATTCGTTGGTGATCGACTGGAGGCCCAGCAAGGACTGGGGCCAACCCACGACTGTCGGCGAGTCAACGGCCACCGAGCGTGGTTTCTTCTGGTGGCTCAGCCGGGCGCACGGCGTAAGCCAGGCCGCCGACGAACCGTTGTATTGGCGTGCAGCGGGAAGATCAAGCGGCCGTGTCAGTGCGGAGCGTCGTCCGTCACTTTGGACAGAAGACGGCACTTGACGGGGTGGACCTCGAGGTCGTCCCCGGGGAGATCCACGCGCTACTCGGGCCCAATGGCGCGGGAAAGACCACTCTCACCAGGATCATCTGCGGCCTCGTCGATCCGGACGCTGGCAGCGTTCAGCGCAGCGGGACGGTCGGCCTGGTTCCGTCCGGCGACCGGACTTTCTATCTGAGACTCAGCGGCCGCGAGAACCTGATCTTTTTCGGGCGCCTGAACGGCTTGCGCGCGGGTGCGGCGAAACGGCGCGCGGCCGAGCTGTTGGACGCGGTTGGTCTGGCTGAGGCGGCGAAGATCCCTGTGGGGCGCTATTCCCACGGCATGCAGAAGCGTCTGTCGGTGGCGCGCGCGCTGCTCACGCGTCCGTCCCTGCTCCTCGTCGACGAGGCGACTCACGACCTCGATCCGGCCGGCGCGGTGCAGGTCCGGATGCTCGTCGAGCAGCTCGCCGAGAGAGGGACCGCGGTGCTATGGACCACTCAACGAGTCGAGGAAATCCGCGGCTTCGCTCACAACGTCAGCTTTCTGCACAAGGGAACTGTGTGCTTCGCCGGAACAGTGGCCGAACTGATCGCTCGTGCTCCGACTCAGCGCTACGCGGTCAGTATCCGCAACGGCAACCCCGTGCGGCCTCCCGAGGCGGAGCGGCTGCAGCGTACGCTGGGAACGTCAGCATGGATCTGCGCTGGACCGGACGGCCCCGGACATTTCCTGCTCGAGCCGGCGCCAAGCCATGCTTTCGGCTCAGCCATCGCTCGCCTCGCCGAAGCCGGCTTCCTGGTGACCGCCTGCCGACAAGAGAGTGCCGAGATCGAAAGCGCCTTCCTGGCGCTCACGGCCGAGGTCGGATCGTGAGCGCGCTCACCGAATGCGCAAAGGTGTCGGCATTCGTCCGCCGGGACCTGCGCATCATGCTCAGCTACAGGATGGCCGCAGCCGGGGAGCTGGCGGGCGTCGCGGGTCAGGCCATCGCTTTCTCGTTCGTCGCGCGGCTGATCGACCCCTCGCGCTTGCCGAGCTACGGCGGCGCGCACGCCGACTACCTCGAGTTCGTAGTCATCGGCATCGCGATGAACATGGTCTTGATCCTGATGCTGCACCAGCTTTCCATGGCGATCCGGAACGAGCAGCTGGCGGGCACGCTTGAGTCGCTGCTCGTGACGCCGACCAGGCTCGCGACGATCCAGACCGGCTCAGCGGCGTTCCAACTCTTGTTCGTACCGCTGCGCATGGGTTTCTTCGTGGGCGTCCTCGGGATCGTCTTCGGCCTGCACTACCACCTGAGCGGCGTCCTGCCGTCCGTCGTGATCCTGCTCGGCTTCCTTCCTTTCCTCTGGGGGCTGGGGTTGCTGAGCGCGGGAGCGATCCTCACCTTCAAGCGCGGGAACGGGGTTCTAATGACAGGCGGAACCGTGCTCGCGCTCGCGTCGGGGGCGCTGGTTCCTCTTGCACTCTTCCCAGCCTGGGTTCGCACGATCGGCCAGGCGAACCCGCTTGCGATTGCGATCAGTGGGATGCGCGAGGCCCTGATCGGTGGCACCGCGTGGACGTCGATCGGCACCGATCTGCTCGAGCTCGTTCCCTTGGCAGCCGTCGCGTTGGCGCTCGGGGCGGTCGCCTTTCGGCTGGCGCTCCGGCGGGAGCGCCGGCTCGGGACTCTCGGGCTGTACTGAGAGTCAGATCTCGACGAGCCGGTCGTCAGAGAAGCCGCCCGGGGTGAGCAGCGGCCTTCCGCCGTGCTCGATCCACGCGTGCGCCTCGAACTCCGGATGCGTGTGAGCACCGATCACCAGAGTGCTCGAGATGGCGCGCCGAGACAGCAGCCAGAGAAGCACCAGAGACTGTGAGAGGCACCGGGTGTCGGTGGGCAGTGGACGCAGAGTGCGGGTGACTGCATTGGCCAGGCGCGCCGCGGTCAGCCAGTCGTCCGGCGATGCGGCCTCGACCGGCGCCGTCCCGCTCGCCGGCCGGCTGCGAATCGAGGCGACGACATCGCGGATGTCGCCGCGGCGCATCTGCAGCCGCACGCGCGCATAAGCGACGAGGATCTCGCTCGCCAGAGCGACCTTCTGCGGGATGCTCATCCCCTGGCGGGGAGCCAAAACTCGCGAGGAATGAGGCATGCCGATGGTCGCGGCCGGGCCGGCGTGTGGGTAGCTTCCGGCCAGCCCGTCAGGCCGGGTCGACGACCAGGAGACCGCGGTCGACGAGCAGCTCGCAGAACGCGATCAGGTCTTCTTCGACCCCGGAGAAGCTCGCAGCCGTATTCGTTCGCCAGGAGCGTCGCCGCCTGCCTGACCGAGCCGACCTGGGCGAGTGTGTCGAGCATCCTGCCGCCGGTGGCGTTCACGCTGTGGTATTTGCCGTCAGCAAGGTTGAGGACGACAGTCTCCTGCACGAAGCTGCGGAAGACGACATCGTCCGGGACGCGAACCCGGCTCGCGAAAAGCGGATTGCCACGCTCGACATTGCTGGTTGCGCTCATGTACTACCCCCTGTGCTTACGGCGTTCAGCGTCGATATAGAAACGCGGTTTCGGCGTGTTTTCTTTGCCTGACACACGCCCGAAAGCCGAGAAGCTCACGGATCGTTTCTCTCGCGAGTGAGCTACGTGCGGGACGTCTCATCAACAGCGGGATCCGTCGCGCCGCCGGTGGCATGCGCCCGACGTGACGGCTGGAGTGTCCAGATATTCGGACTCGAGCTGCGCGGTGAGTTCCCGGCACCCTGGATCGTGCCCGGCGCGGAGGCGTCTTCTCGAACGCCGGTCGTTCGAGCACGCGTCGTCTCGGAACAGGAGGCCGCCGAGCTGTGGCGTGACGACGACGCTCAGCGTCTCGTCAATTGGCGCTTTGACGACGGGAGCATCCTGCTGTCCATCGACCGTCACCCCGACCTTGGCTATCGGCTGTGTGCCCTCCGCCAAGGGATCCACATGGTGTCCGCTGACGGATCACACATCTGGTCGTGCCCTGACGGCGCCGATGACTGGATCTGGCAGCGCTACCTGATCGGGCAGGTGCTGCCCCTCGCCTCGATTCTTAATGGACTCGAGCCGTTGCACACGAGCGCAGTAGAGATTGACGGCAAGGCCGTGGCGTTCGCGGGCCCGTCTGGCCGTGGTAAGACCTCGCTGGGATTGAACCTCGTCTTGCGTGGAGCGCGGTTTCTCACCGACGACGTCGCGGCGACGAACCTGGTCGACGGTCAGCCAATGGTCAACCCGGGCCCATGCGTGGCGAACCTCGACAAGGACGAGGATGCGCTGATGGGGCGGCGCAGAAATCTACTCGGTCAACCGCTGGGCTCCGACGAGACGGGGGTTCGACTGCGGCTCTGCGGCCCGGCTGCACAACGGTCGCCGCTGCGGGCGCTGTACTTCTTCGACCGCGGTACTGAATATCCCGAGCTCCGCTTCGAGGAACTGCGCAACGTCCCGTACGCGATGTTCTTGCAGTACTGCTTCACGCCATTTCTCTCCACCCCCGAGCGGATGCTGAACCAGCTCGAGACACTGACCGCGATCGCCGATCGGGTTCGTGTGTTTCAGCTGTCAGTGCCGGCCACAATGGGAGCCAATGAGCTCAGCGGGCATGTTGAATCGCACGCGTGTAATGAGCTCGACTGATTCACCGCGCGCGACGGCGGATCTGGCGGGCGTCGTCACGTTCGCCGGTGCGTTCGAAGCCGACCGGTTGCTCTGGACGATTACAGAGGCGATCGGTGCGGGAGTCGAGGAGACAGCCGCCGACGGCCCGGTCCTCCTTGGTCACAAACGGGGCGCGGTTCATCGCCGAGACGGCCTGCTCTGCGCGTTCGAAGGCCGCCTGGCCAACCACACCGCCTTGGCGGGTCTGCTCGGGCTCGCCCCTGTGGCCCCTTCGGAACGGGTCGTGGCGGAGGCGTATCTCCGATGGGGCCAGGGCGCTGTCGAGCGACTGCGGGGTGAGTTCGTGTTCGCTTTGTGGGACCCGACCTGCGCGCAGGGGGTGCTCGTGTGCGACCCGCTAGGCGCTCGCACTCTGTTCCTTCACACCACCGGCGGCCGGCTCGTGTTCGCCACCGACATCGGCGCGGTGCTTCGACTCCTGCCGACTCGACCCGACGTCGATGATCGCGCGGCGATCCAGTGGCTTGCTTTGGGATCGATGCTCGACGACCGAACGCTTTACGCCGGGATCCGACGACTCGAGGCCGGAACATGCTTCAAGTTCGACCGCCTCGGCTGCTCGCAACGCTCGTACTGGAGCCCGTGCTACAAGGCTCCGCTCCGCATCGCTCCGGAGGAGGCCGCAGAGGAGCTGCGCAGTCGACTCTGTGACACGATCGCCGAGCGGCTGCGCGGCCGCGAGCGGGCCGGAATCCTGCTCTCGGGCGGGTTGGATTCGAGCATGGTGGCCGCGGCGGCGCGCGAGGCAGTGCCCACGCTGGACTTGGTCGGGTATTCGATGACGTTCCCGGACCTTCCGTCGGTCGACGAGTCTCGCTTGATCCGAACAGTCAGCGAACACCTTGACATGGCGAGCGTCCAGATGTGCGTGCGAGGCGGGAGCACGCTCGCGGGCGGCATCAGGTTCCTCGAGCAGTGCGGATTGCCGACGCCCGCTCCCAACATCACATTCATCACCGCGCTTCAGAGCTTCGCCGCCCGCGAAGGCATGACGCTGATGCTTGATGGGGAAGGCGGAGACGAGTTGTTCGGAGCCGATTCATTTCTTCTCGCCCACCTGGTCAGGCGGGGACGCTTCCAGACAGCCTGGAGCATTTGCCGCGACCTCCCGGGTCTTGGGGAGCATCCCACCCTTGCCGCGACGAGCCGTGCCTTGTGGAACCTCGCCGTTCGTGACGCGCTTCCATTGCCGCTCCAGCGTTTGCGGCGCTCAGTGCGCTCCACGCAGGACCTGACCCCGTCCTGGCTCACCAAGTCCGCTGCGCACGCACTACGCGGAGACCATGACCCCCTGGACTGGAGGCGCTCGCGCGCACCACTTTGGTGGTCACATCTCTCCCAGGTGCTGACGACTGGCCGGAACCAGATCGGGATGTTCGACACTCTCCGGCAGATCGGCGCCACCTCGGGTTTGGAGCGACAGCACCCATTGCTTGACCTCGAGCTGGTCGAGCTAGTCCTGCGGTTACCGCCCGACTACGCATTCCGCGACAGGCTTGATCGCGCCGTGCAACGCGAGGCGATGAAGCCCCGCGTTCCGGATGTAATTGTCCGTCGAGCGGAGAAGTCATTCTTCACGCCTCTGCTTCGCAACTCGCTGCTCCGTGGCGACCTCTCCCTCGCCCGTAACCTCCTCGAGTCTCCGGCCGCAGAAATCCGGCGGTTCGTCAACCAGCGGGAACTTGGCGCGCAGCTCGACTCGATCGGCGCGCCTGGCGGACCAGCGTCCCTGCCGCTCTATACCTGGCGTCTAGCCATGATGGAGTGCTGGCTTCGCTCGCAGACCGACCACGACTTTTCAACGAGGTGGCTATCCGAGATGCCCGTTGAGCCTCTAGGCGTTGATTTCGACATACGTGCTCCAGCCGCAGCCTTTGATCGCACGCGGGCGGCGTGAGCCTCGGATTCGCACTTTCTTAGCACTTGACCGCAAACCAGAAATCACTCACCATACATCCACAAGCAGTCCAAAAGGGGGTCATTGCCATGCACGGCAACGAAGCACCAAACGACGGACGTCCGACGTACGAGAAGCCGACGATCGCCGACCACGGCGCCCTCGTCGAGCTGACGGCGGGGGGTAGTCAGGCCGGCAATCTCGACGCTACGTACGCGGTCGGTACGTCGTCGAACTTCAACGGGGGGCTTTTCTCGTAGGTTCGGGCTTCTCGACGCCGGCGCGGAGCAGCGTCGGTCATGCCGCGCGTGCCAGGGGTCACGGGACTGGGCGGTGTGCCTCGACACGAGGCACCGAAAAGAGAACCCTTGGTCAAGGAAACGGCCGCGCGAGGTTAATGCGCGGCCGTTTCGTACGTAAGGGATTTGCTCTAGGGAGATGACGGCATGAGGTGCTGTTTGCGCGAGCACGAACTTGGTTGGCGGGAGATCGAGGACGAGATCGTGGTGCTCGACGAGCGGGGCGCCGTGTATCTTGCAGCCTGAGGGTCCGGAACCGTTCTGTGGAGGCTGGTGGCGGACTCCACGACGCGCGGCGACCTAGTCGAGGCGCTCGTCGAGACGTACGACATCGATGCGGCGCGGGTCGCGGATGACGTCGACGCGTTTGGCCGCTCTGAACGACCGAGGGCTGCTCGCGCTCTGAGGGCCTCGTACTACCTGCGACCAGCGCTAGGCGACTGATGCCTCGGCGCGACGCGGTCTCCGATCAACCGCGCCGGTTTCGGACAGCAGCCGCTCGACATGGGCCACGGCGCCGTCCAACCGACTCATCGACCGCGGGCGCTTCAGGAGCAGGTTTGGCAGCGCCGCAAGATCGAGAAGAGCGCGCGGACCGCTCGGATAGCCCTTGTCGCTTCGCAGGATCAGGAGCCGCTTGATCGCCTCTCGGTGGTCCAGCGGCTCGATTGCCGTCTCGTTCGCGGACCACTCGAGATGGATGAGGCCCGCGAGCCGATGCTCGGCGGCGGTGGGAGGCAGCGCGATGCGATTGCGTGGGTCGCCCGGACGAACGGCCACACCGAGCCCGAAGCGTTGGGTGTCGGGACGCAGGTCGATGCAGCGCGGACCTGCCATCACGTTGCTGCCCCGGAAGACCAGGACGTCGTCGGTCAATATCGGTACGCCGATCTCGTTCAAGCTTGCGAGGAGGGTGCTCTTCCCCGCCCCCTTCGGTCCGATGACCGCCCACGCACCTGCCGTTCCGGCGACTGCGCCGGCGTGCATCCCGTCGGCCCCATGTGCGAGAGCGACGTGGGAGGCGACCCGTCCCAGCAATGGGTGGACGAGCTCGCTGTGCGCGATGTCGGCGCGCACGCTTACCTCCAGCGCGCGTAGGTCGAGCGACAACTCCGGGGCGTCAGGGTCGCTGTCCCGCCCGCAGCGGATCTCGGGCCAATGCGAGGCCCCGGTCACGCCGAGCCACGTGCCCGCCTCCAAGCCGGACAGGCGAAAGCCGTAGGCCCCCGCCACGGTCATGGGCATGCCCCTGCGACGAGTTCGGGTTCCGGATCTTCGGCCGGGAGGTCGATCGCTTGATCCGCCAGCCATGCGCTCTGAAGCAGCAGCGACGTGCGGAAGTCAGGAATCTCCGACCGCCATTCCCGCCGGAGCGCCTCGGGGTCGACCAGCGTCTCGTCGAGTCCTTGTCCTGACCATGCGTCGGCGAAGGCGCGGCTCTCCTCGCCGAAGAAGATACGATTGAAATAGGCCTTGCTCTTGCGCCCCACTGCATCCGCGGGCAGCAGATTGCCAACCAAGGCTTTCATGGTTGCGGTCCGCGCTCCCCATCCGCCATGTCCGCCCGCTCGCGCTAACGCGCCGACGAATCCGGGATCGAGCAGCGGAGCTTCGACCCGGCGGCCGTCGGCTTGCGCGAGGCGTTGCATGGCCCGGAATGGGAAAATTACGTCGCGGCGGACGGCAAGGTGCCTGATTGCCGCGCCCCAAGAGACCGGCTCCTCGAACCCCCTCCTCAAGGATCGCTCGATGCGGGCCTTGGCTTCGGGACGCAACCAGTTCATCCGCTCGAGCTCCGGCGCGCGGGACGGTCGCAGCAGGCCCCGGATCGATCTGGGGATCGCGGCAGCCGAGAGCCTGACGAGGTCGCGAGGCTGCGGCCCGCGCCTCCGGCTGAGTAGGTCATGGATGGGTCGCCATTGCTGGGAGCTGAGCAGCTCATCGCCACCGAGGCCCACGATCAGGGATCGGTCGCCGGCTGCCTCGAGCATCGGGACAACCGAGTGAGCGTTGGCCGGGAACAGCAAGCCATCCCGCAGTAGGTGACGACGCGCATAAGGACCGATCAAGTCGAGCTCATCGCAGATCGGGATGCGGTGCCAGTCGCAGATCCCGAGGTGGTTCAGGACGAGCTCTTGCCATTCACGCTCGTCCGCCTCCGCGACGGACTCGGGCATGCACAGTGTGACGGGCAGCGGCGGCTCGATGCCGACGCGCCGGCAGACCATCGCCGTTATCGCAAGCAGCAAAGACGAGTCACGTCCGCCAGAAAAGGCGACCGCCGGCGGGCCGCAGTCCAGGGTGCGCTCGATGGCCGAGGCCAGCGCCGCGACCGGCATAAGGTCTGGTCTTCCGACCCGCGGCGCCGAGCGTGCCCGTCCTCCGAGCGCACACCCGGCTACTACTTCGAGCCGGCTGAGCTCGGACGGGATACGCAACTTCGACCTTTATGAGCCGATGCCGCCGTCACCGATGGCGGTGCCGATGCCCTGCGACAGGTCGGAGAACGAATGGAACTTGCTCCCCTGGGTCAGCTGGGCAAACTTCCCCAATTCCTGGATTGCCGGCTTCTCGTAGGCGGGCTTTGGTTGAGTGACTTCCTTGTGCATAGTTGTCTCCTTTACGTGGAGTGGGTGAGCAGGACTTCACCGGCAGGTGTGGTCGACCTGAGCTGTTGCGTCAGCCAGGCGTACTGAAGAAGACATGCGGTTCGCGGGTCAGGCGCGTCGCTCAGCCAAATGTCTCGGAGAGCTTCGACGTCGACGATCGAGTCATCCAGACCCGCGCCAGTCCAGGTGGCGGCGAACTCCCGGGATGAATCGCCGAAGAACACGCGCGTGAGATCAGGTCCGCGGCGCGCGGCGAGCACGTCCGCAGGGAGAAGATCGCCGCACATCGCAAGCACCATCGCGTTGGCACTGTGGAATCCTCGCCAACCGCCGGCGCCGGCCATCCCTTCCACCACGCCGGGTTGGCGGAGCGGCTGATCGACCGTCGTGCCAACGGTCTCGCCGATCGCCATGAGTGCGCCCGCCGCGGCGTCGAAGCACCGATGCGTGACCTGTGCGGCCACCGCGCGATCGTACCGGCGCGGAACGCTGGCCTGACGCCGGCGCAGCAGCGCCAGGGCGTCGCGCTCGGCTGCGGGTCGCAGCCACGGCATCGGCGGCGGAACGCCACGCCGGCGCGCGGCGCCTACGCGCAGAGAAGTTGGCATCACCGCGGCGGCGAGGAGGGATAGATCCCGCTTGGTAGGCCGCCGGTGCCCCTCGAAAACGCTCACGAGCGGTGCCCAGCGCCACCAGGAAAAGAAGTCGGCGAGGCCAGTGATGAACACGAACACGCCCGCCCGTGCCGCCTCGACCAGGGGCGCCATCACGAATGCGTTCGCCGGCCAGAGCGGTCCGGTGCGAGCGAGCGTCGCGCGGGCCACCGCCCCGACGAGGTCGAGGTCCTCGGCCTCGACGCGCTCCCAATCAGCCAGGCCCAGATGAGCGACAACGCGATTCTGGACCTCGAGTTCCTCCGCCGACGCCAGTCCGGGATGACGGAGGCTCAGCGGAATGGGATCGTCGTGGCCGTTGCGCCTCGCATAGCGCGTGGCGGTTGCCAACCACATGGAGGACTCGCGGCCACCCGAGAACGGGATATAGCAGGGACCCCGCCCAAAGGAACGCGCCCAGACGTGCGCGCACGCCTCGTCCAGCGATGTCGGACGAGGTACCCGCGGGCGCTCGTGGTTCCAGCCCAGCGGCATGCCGCAGGCGACATCAAGCAAAGTCAAGTCTGCCGGATTTCCGGCGGAAAACGCCCCAGGTTCCATCCGTGGGACACCGTACAAGACAGGGCCGTGCTCGCGGCCCCGTCTGGGATGAGAAAGGTAGTGATTTTGACCTGCCATGGCCCCTCGGTTGGTCGGGCGGGCGGCATAGCCCGCGGCTCGCCCGACCAGATGCGTTAAGCAACGGCTGAACAGAGCCCGTGCTTTCGCTCCCGCCAAGCCGCGATCGGGGGCCAGCCGCGGCCCGACCCGATCAGGCGTCTCCGCGCAGGTGCGACAGAGCGGCTTGGGCCATGTCAGCGACCTCGGGGTGGCCCCGCTTGTGGGCCCGCCTGTAGGCGGCCTCCGCTCCGGCCACATCGTGGGGCTGCAGCAGCGTCCCGAGCCTGAATGCGCCGGTTGCGTCGCCGCGCTCATCTGCACGTCGATACGCGTCCTCGGCGGCGCCCAGGTCCCCGCGTTCCTCAAGCAGCATGCCTAGGTTGGTCGCGGCGGCCGCGTCGCCTCGTTGGTCGGCACGGTTGAAGGCGGCCTTCGCTCCGGCCAGATCGCCCCGGTCAGCGAGCAGCGCGCCCAGGTTGAACGCGCCGTTGGCGTCGCCGCGCTGATCGGCGCGTCGGTAGGCAGCCTCGGCGGCGGCCAGGTCGCCGCGCTGCTCGAGGAGCACGCCGACGTTCGACGCGCCGGATCGATGGCCGAGCTCGTCCGCGCGAGCGAACGCGGCCTCCGCGCTCTCGAGATCGTTTCGCTCAGCCAGCAGCCCGCCGAGGTTGAAGGCGCCGTCGGCGTCGCCACGCTCTGCCGCTCGGCGATATGCCGCCTCCGCCCCTTTCCAGTCACCGCGTCGGGCGAGGAGCACGCCGAGATTGGCGGCGCCGGCGGCGTCGCCACGTTCGTCGGCCCGCCGGAGCGCGGCTTCCGCGCCGGCCAGATCCCCGCTGTCCAAGAGCAGGCCCGCCAGATTGGTGGCCCCCGCTGCGTCGCCGCGCTCATCGGCGCGGCGGAACGCCGCCTCGGCGCCGTCCAGATCACCGCGCTGCTCGAGCAGGACACCGAAGTTCGAGGCGGCCGAGGCGTGGCCACGTTCGTCGGCTCGCTGGAATGCGGCTTCCGCGCCGGCGAGTTCGTTGCGCTCGGCGAGCACGCCGCCCAGGCCGAACGCGCCGGCGGCGTCCCCGCGTTCGTCGGCGCGGCGGTAGGCGGCCTCGGCGCCCTCCAGGTCGCCCCATTCGGCGAGTAGACGACCGAGGTTGAATGCACCGGCGGCGCCGCCGCCTTTGTCGGCACGCCGGTAGGCCGCCTCGGCGCCCGCCACGTCGCCACGTCGTTCGAGTAGCCGCCCGAGATTGGTGGCCGAATCGGCGGCGCCGCGCTCGGCGGCCCGGGCGTAGGCCGTCTCCGCACCGACGAGGTCGTTCTTCGCCACAAGAACCCCGCCGAGGTTGAAGGCGCCGGCGGCGTCGCCACGCTGGTCGGCGCGGCGGTACGCCTCTTCGGCGCCGGCGAGATCCCCACGATCCTCGAGGATCACCCCGAGACCCGTCGCGCTTGGTGGATGTCCGCCCTCATCGGCGCGGCGGAAGGCGGCCTCCGCTCCCCTCAAGTCACCCTTCTGCGCAAGCGCCACACCGAGCTCGAACGCGGTGATCGCGTCGGCTTCCGTGGGAGCATCCTCGGCATGCTCGGGCGTGACGGGGGCGCGCTCTCGAGGGACCGATGCGATGACGGGCGCATTGTCGTCGCTCTCGAGTCCCTTCGGGCGGGCGCGGCGCTCGGCGATCGCGCCGCGGAGCGCGACCAGGCCGATCGCGCCGGCCACCGCCTCGGCGCCGCGGCGAAGCGACGGCGGATGCGGCAGCGGGCGGCGCAGCCTGGCGGCGGACGCGGCACCTGCTGCGGTCTCGGGCTGCGCGCGCGCGCGCGAGTGCAGCAGCCACAGCGCGATCGTGCCGGCCACGATCAGGGCGAGGAGCAGCAACCAGTTGAGGCCGCCGCTCTGCGGGGCGATTGCGGCGCGCTTGACGTGCGGAGTCGCGGTGCTGCCGGGCGTCGTCTGGCTGTGGGCGCCGCCGGGGCGCGCCGGACGCTTGGTGTGGGTGGCCTTCGGTGCCGGACGGCTGGCCGTCGACTGAACCGCCGGCGCGGGCGCGTTGCTCGCGAGCGGGGATCCCGCCATCAATGCCGACAGCGCACCGGCCACGCGGAGCACCACCGAGCGGACTCCGCTCGGCGTGCTGCTGCAGTTAGTCTTGGCGTTTGCCTTGACCAGTCCCACCACCGCATGTCGCTCGAGGCGGCCCTCCTGGCGCAGGGTGATGTGCAGGATCCGGGCGACCTGGTGGCGCGTAAAGCTGTGCTTGAGGCCGAGCCCGGTCCGCAAGACAAGCGCCTCGTTCTGCCGTGATGGCACGGACGACAGGCATCCCTTCAGCTGGGAGACGAGCCGACGCAGCCGGGGCTGGGCGAGGAGACGTCCGCCTCTCAGGGCGGCCGACACGGCGCCGGCTTGCGCGTCGGCGCTGCGCCGCAGCGCGGAACCCGCCGGAGTGGCGCCGTAGCCGCTCGAGGCGGCGGTGGCGCCGCCGTAGGAGCCGCCCGCGGTGGCGCCACTGGCAGACCCCGCGGGCGCGCCGGCCGAACTCGAGCCGCCGGCCGTACTCCCGGCGCCGGACGGCGAGGGCCCCGACGCCGACGGCGACGGGGCGGACGGCGCCGAGGACTTCGGACGCGCCGGCGCGCCGACGCTGGACGGCGGCGGGGGCAACGTCACCGACGGCGGCTTGGGGACGGAGACGGTCGGAACCGGCGACGGGACAGACGGCGTCGAAACCCTCGGGGTCGTCACCGTGTGCGTCGGCACCGAGACGGTGGGCACGGAGACGGTGGGCACGGAGACGGTCGGGGTGGGCACGGAGACGGTCGGCACCGAAACGGTCGGCACGGAAACGGTCGGCACGGAGACCGTGGGGACCGAGACCGACGGCACCGAGACCTTGGGCACGGAGACCGTCGTCGGCACGGTCAGGGCCGCGATCGAGGGGGCGCCCACGACCAGTGCCAGACCGAGACCGGCCACGATCGCGATCGTGGCCGCGGCGAATCGCGTCACCCCGGTGCCGACTCTTCTTCCGAGCCGCCGCTTGACGCCTCTATGACCCCCTGACATGACTGGCAATAACTACCCTTCTCTCGACAATCCAAATCCTCCCGAGAGCGGATATTCAGGAAGGCGTCCCGACGCCACCGGAAGGGGGCGCCGCGCGGCGCCCCGGCTGGCAGGCTCGGTACCGTTCGCCGCCGAATGCCGATCGCGCTGTTCGACACCGACACGCCGCTGCTGGCCCTCCGCGAGGAGATCCTCGACCGTTTGACCGCCGTGGTCGAGCGCGGCATCTACATCCTCGGCCCCGAGGTCGAGGCGTTCGAGCGCGAGCTGGCCGAATACATGGGCGTGCGCCATGCGATCGGGGTGGGCAACGGCACCGATGCGATCACGATCGCGCTCCGCGCGCTCGGGGTGAAGCCCGGTGACGAGGTGGTCGTGCCTTCGTTCACCTTCTATGCGTCGGCCGAGGCGATCGTCAACGCGGGTGGGCGCCCGGTGTTCTGCGACGTGGATCCGGACACGCGCAACGTGACGCTCGAGACGGTGCGGGCCGTGCTCACCCCGCGCACGGTCGCGATCGTGTCGGTAGACCTGTTCGGCGTCCCGGCGCCCTCGCCCGAGCTGCGCTCGCTGGGCCTCCCGGTCCTGGAGGACGCCGCCCAGGCGGCGGGCGCCGGCCTGGACGGCCGTCGCGCGGGGTCGCTCGGCGACGTGGCCACGTTCTCCTTCTATCCGTCCAAGAACCTGGGCGCGTTCGGCGACGGCGGCGCGATCACCACCGACGACGACGGGGTGGCCGAGCTGGTGCGCTCGCTGCGCTTCCACGGCTCGCGGGACAAGCAGACGTTCGATTACGTCGGTTACAACTCGCGCCTGGACGAGCTGCAGGCGGCGATCCTGCGCGTCGCGCTGCCCGAGCTCGACGGCTGGTGCGATGGCCGGCGCGCCGCCGCCCGGGCATACGCCGACGCCGGCCTCGAGCAGTACGTGACGCCGCCTGTCGTCCCCGCCGGCGCGGAGGCCGCCTGGCACCTGTACGTGGCCGCCCACCCGCACGCGGATGCGGTCATTGCCGGTCTGGGCGAGCACGGGGTGCAGGCGCGGGCCTACTACCGCACGCCGCTGCATCGCCAGCCGGCCATGGCGCCGTACGCTCCGCGGGAGGGCTCGCTCCCGGTCACCGACGAGCTGGCGCGGACCAATCTGGCCCTGCCGATGAGCCCGAGCCTGAGCCCGGAGGAAGTCGGCGAGGTGGTGGCGGCGCTGGCCGGCGTCTCGACGCCGTAGCGCCCGGCCCCGCCCGCGGGGCATTTTCCGCCAATAGGGCATCGGCCGTGCGGGCCGTGACGGATCTTGTCTCTGTGCGGGGCAGAATCCGGAACTAGTGGACGGGCGGGCCGCCATTGGCGGAAATTGCCCGTGGGGTTCGCTGTGACGTCGAAGAGGTCAGCGCCAGCGCTCGAGCAGGTCCTCGTCCGCCACGCGACGGACGACCCGCGCCGGCACGCCCATGACGACCTCGCGGTCGCCGACGTCGCGGGTGACGAGCGCCCCCGCGGCCACGAACGCCTCCTCGCCGATCACCACGCCGGGCACGAGCACGGCGCCACCGCCCACCCGGCACGCCCGGCGGAAAGTCGGACCGAGCAGTCGCCCGCCGGAGGCGTGGCGTCCCATCGTGTGGTCGTTGGTGGTCACCACGCCCGGGCCGAGGAATACGTCGTCCTCGACGATCGAGCCGCCGGTGACGTAGACGCCGGTCTGGATCAAGACGCGCGCACCGACCTGGGCTTCGAAGTCGACCGAGGAGGCGCGCCCCACCACCGAACGGGATCCGATCCGCGCGCGCTCGCGGACCTGGCTCTGATCGCCGATGATCGCCCCGGATGCCAGCCACGCGCCGGCGTACACCACCGCGCCGCAGCAGACTGTCACCTCGGCCTCGAGCACGAGCGCCCCGACCTCGGCGCCCGCCGCGCTCGAGCCGGCACGCAGCCGCGGGCGCTTGCCGAGCACTGCGCCGTCCTCGATCACGCAGCCCTCCCCGACCTGGGTGCCCGGGTGCACCACGGCGCCGGCGCCGATCTGCGATCCGCCGCCGATCCGCGCCCCGGCATACACGACCGCGCCCGGGGCGATCGAGACGCCCTCGGCCACCTCCGCGTCGGGGTCTACATGAGCGCCGTTCATGGGCGGAAGAGTCTAAGGATCCCCCATCTCTTCCAGCCGCTGGCGCAGGAACTCCTGCTCGGCCGGGTTGCGGGCCAGCTCCAGCGCCTGGCGATAGGCCTCGGCTGCCTCGGCGTCGCGCCCCAGCCGGCGGAGCAGATCGGCCCGGGCGGCGTGCAGCAGGTGGTATCGCTCGAGTCCGTCGATCTCGTCCATGAGCGCCAGCGCCTCGTCCAGCCGTCCGGTCTCGGCCACCGCCACCGCTCGATTCAGGGCCACCACCGGCGAGGGCAGCATGCGTAGAAGCTCCTCGTAGAGCGCCGCGATCTGCGTCCAGTCGATCTCCGCGGCGCTGGGCGCTTCGGCGTGCAGGGCGGCGATCGCCGCCTCCACCTGGTAGCGGCCCGGGCGCCGGGCCCGCAGCGCACGGTTCAGCACGCGCACGCCCTCGTCGATCTCCGCGCGGTCCCAGCGCGAGCGGTCCTGGTCGGAGAGGAGGACAAGCTCGCCGTGGGCGCCGGTCCGGGTGTGCCGGCGCGAATCGTGGAACAGCATCAGCGCGAGCAGGCCGAGCACCTCGGGCTCCTCGGGCATCAGCGAGGCGAGCAGGCGGCCGAGCCGGACCCCCTCGGCGCACAGATCCCAGCGCACGAGGTCCGCGCCGGCGGTGGCGGCGTAGCCCTCGTTGAAGATCAGGTAGATGACCGCGAGCACGCCCTCCAGCCGCTCGGGCAGGGCGGAGTCCCCCGGGAGCTCGAACGAGATCCCGGCGTCGCGGATCTTGCGCTTCGCGCGCACGAGGCGCTGGGACATGGTGGCGTCGGGCACGAGGTAGGCCCGCGCGATCTCGGCCCCGGTCAGCCCGCCGACGGCCTGGAGGGTCAGCGCCACGCGGGCCTCGGGAGCCAGCGCGGGGTGAGAACAGGTGAACAGCAGGCTGAGCCGCTCGTCGCCGACCTCGGTGAGGCGGTCGGGCACGGGGTCGACCAGATCCGCGGGCTCTTCCGGGACCGACTCCAGACTCTGGTCGGTGCTGTGCCGCCGGCGCAGGCGGTCGATGGCGCGGTTGCGCGCGACCGTGAACAGCCAGGCCGCCGGCGAATCCGGAGGCTCCTCGCCCCACCGCTCGAGCGCCAGCGCGACCGCGTCCTGAAGCGCGTCCTCGGCCAACTCGAAGTCGCGCAGCCGGTGGACGAGCGCGGCCAGCACCCGGACGCGGTGCTCCCGGTAGGCCTCCTCGACGGCGTTCGGAGACATCGCGTGGAAAGCTACGCGACCGTGATCGTCCGTCGCGCTCGTGCTGCCGATCTGGACGCGGCGGGCCCGCGCGGTGGCGGCCGTCGCGGAGGAGGGGTTCCTCGGTGCCCAGCCGCCGGTGGACCTCGACGAGCGCGCCGAGCGCTTCCGGGAGGTGATCGAACGCGGGGATCCGGCGGGCCTGTGGGTGCTCGAGGACGAGCACGGCCGCGTGGTCGGCCACGCCGCCGTGCAGGAGGGCGTGCCGGGCGTCCTGTCGATCGGGATGGCCATCCTGGCCGAGGCTCGCGGGCGGGGCGGCGGGCGCGCACTGCTGGCCGCGGTCCAGGACCACGCCCGCGCGGTCAAGGCCCACAAGATCTCGCTCGAGGTGTGGACCGACAACGCCCGAGCCATCTCGCTGTACGCCGCGGCGGGGTTCGAGGTCGAGGGATTGCGCCGCGATCACTACCGCCGGCGGGACGGCCGTTTGCGGAGCACGCTGATCATGGCCTGGCGGGTCGACGCGCCCAGGGAAGATCCGACGCTCGCGGGTAACTAACCTCCATAGACAGAACCCACGAACGGAGCGGATGACATGAGCAACAACCTTCGCGAGATCGAGGCCCTCGGCCAGTCGATCTGGATCGACAACATCAGCCGTCAGCTGCTCGAGGACGGGGAAATGGCCCGCCTGGTCGAGGAGGACGGCATCAGCGGCGTGACCTCCAACCCCACGATCTTCGAGAAGGCCATGGGGCACTCCGATCGCTACGACGACGCCTTCCGGGAGGTGCTCGACGAGACCCAGGATCCCCAGGGGATCTTCGAGCGCCTGGCCTACGGCGACATCCGCGACGCCGCCGACATCCTGAGGCCGGTGTGGGATCGAACCGAGGGACAGGACGGGTACGTGTCATTCGAGGTGCCGGCGTCGCTCGCCTTCGACGCCGACAAGACGATCGAGGCGGCCGTGCGCTACAAGGCCGAGATCGACCGGCCGAACGTGCTGATCAAGGTCCCGGGCACCGGCGACGGGGTGCGCGCCTTCGAGGAGCTGACCGCGCTCGGGGTGAACGTCAACGTCACGCTGCTGTTCGCGGTCGAGCGCTACGAGGAGATCGCCGAAGCGTTCCTCAAGGGCCTCGAGCGGCGCGCCGAAGCCGGCGAGTCGATCGACGGGAGCGCCTCGGTGGCGAGCTTCTTCGTCTCCCGGGTGGATAGCAAGGTGGATAAGGCCCTCGAAGGATCCGACCGCGAGGACCTCAAGGGCAAGGCCGCGGTGGCCAACGCCAGGATCGCCTACGAGTCCTTCCAGCGCATCTTCAGCGGTTCCCGCTGGGAGGCGCTCGCCGCGAAGGGCGCCCGCGTGCAGCGCCCGCTGTGGGCGTCGACCTCGACCAAGAACCCCGACTATTCCGACACGCTGTACGTCGACGAGCTGATCGGCCCTGACACGGTCAACACGATGCCCGACAAGACGATCGAGGCGGCGCGCGACCACGCCACAGCCGCGCGGACAGTCGACAAAGGCTTCGATGAAGCCCACCAGCTGATCGAGGACGTCAAGGCGGCCGGCGTCGACTTCGACCGGATCGTCCAGCAGGAACTGGTCGACGAGGGCGTGAAGTCGTTCTCGGACTCCTACGACTCGCTGCTCGAGTCGATCAAGGACAAGGCCTCTCAGCTGGTTCACGCCGGCTGACACCGCCATGCGGTTCGTCGTCGTCGGTGGTGGGATCCTGGGCCTGGCCACCGCCCGTCAGCTCGTCCTATCTCAGCCGGACGCCGAGGTGGTGTTGGTTGAGAGAGAGCCCGCGCTGGCCCAGCACCAGACCGCTCACAACAGCGGGGTCGTCCACGCGGGGATTTACTACGCCCCTGGATCGCTGAAGGCGAGGCTGTGTCGTCGGGGGCTCACGCTGCTGCGTGCATACTGCACCGAGCGCGGGCTTCCGTACGAGGCCTGTGGCAAGGTCGTGGTCGCGCTCGACGAGCGGGAAGTCGGGCCGCTGCGTCGGCTGGAGGAGCGAGCCACGATCAACGGTGTGCCGGGCCTGCGATGGCTGGAGCAATCCGAGCTCACCTCCGTCGAGCCGCAGGTCCGCGGCGTGGCGGGGCTGCATTCGCCCGAAACCGCGATCGCAGATTTCGCAGCGGTCGCCCGCGCATATGCGGATGATGTGGCGGCGGCCGGCGGGCAGATCAGAACCGCGGCCGATGTTGTACGGGTGCGGTCCAACGGCCGGCAGGCCACGGCAGAGCTCAAGGACGGCTCGGAAGTCGCCGGGGATCGCGTGATCGTATGCGCCGGTCTCCAGGCCGATCGCCTGGCCATGGCGTCGGGCGAGCCCGCCGAGCCGCGGATCGTCCCGTTCCGCGGCGAGTACTGGCAGTTGCGGCCCGAGCGCACGCACCTTGTCCGTGGGCTGATCTACCCGGTACCCGATCCCGCCCTGCCGTTCCTCGGCGTGCACCTGACGCGCAAGGTCGACGGCACCGTGGTGCTCGGGCCCAACGCGATCCTGTCGACGGCCCGCCACGCCTACGAGCGCCGGCGGTTCGTCGCGCGCGACGCCTACGAAGCCCTCAGCTGGCCGGGGACGTTGCGAATGCTCCGCCGGCACTGGCGGGCCGGCGTGGGGGAGATCATCCGCTCCGCGTCGAAGCGGCAGTTCGTTCACGAGGTTGCGCGATACGTGCCTGCCGTCGAGACCGCGACGTGCGGCCCGCGCCGGCCGGCGTCAGGGCGCAGGCGATCGACCGCGACGGCTCGCTTGTCGACGACTTTCGCCTTGCGACGCACGGCAATGTGACCTGGGTACGCAACGCGCCATCGCCGGCCGCGACGTCCTCGCTCGCGATCGCCGAGGAGCTCGTCGAGCACGCCATGTGAGAGGACGACTCAGGCGAGGCGGCCGGCGGAGCCGAAGGCGGCCTGAAGCGCGCGGCGGACCTGCTCGATCGTGACGACGCCGCGCAGGACGCCCTCGCCGTCGACCGCCATCAGGGCGCCGAGGCGTCCGAGCGGCTCGGAGGACAGAAGCTCGGTGATCGGCCGGTCCTCGCGCACGCGCCAGCCGTCATCCTGCTCGGGCTCGAGCACGGCCTCGACGGTCAGCCAGTCCTCGCCGCGACCCTGGGCGGCATCGACCCTCTCCTGGCGCGCGATCCCGAGGAACCGCCCGGCGTTGTCGATCACCGGGAACCAGGACCAGCCGTAGCGCAGGAAGAACTCGTCGAGCGCATTGGCCACCGGCGTCCCCGACGGGATCGCCACCGGCTGGCGGTCCATGATGTCGGCCACCCGCACGCCCTCGATCCGGGCGCTCAGGGCGGTCTGGACGATCGCCGCGCGGGCCGACTGGTAGAGCAGGAAGGCGATCGCGATCAGCCACACCCCGCTGAACGAGCGGTACTGAAGCGTCGCCCACACGCCGACGCCGGCCAGCAGCAGCGCAAACCCCTGCCCCATCTTCGCCGCCACCCGGGTGCCGCGCTGCTTCTCGCCGGTCACCCGCCACACGATCGCCCGGGCGATCCGGCCACCGTCGAGGGGGAACGCGGGCACCAGGTTGAACACCAGCAGCAGGACGTTCCAGAACAGCAGCCAGCTCAGCGACAGCAGGACCGGTGTGATGTTGATCGTGGTGTCGAGCTTGGCGGCATGGATCAGGCGGTGCGGGCCGACGATGGCCAGGTCGACGCCCAGGCACAGCAGCACGAACCCGAACGTGGCCAGCGGCCCGGCCGCGGCGATCTTGAAGTCCTCGCCGGGCGAGGCGGCGTCGCGGCTCATCTCGGTCAGCCCGCCAAACAGGAACAGGTCGATCCGGCGGACCACGATCCCCTGGCGTCTGGCCACCAGTGCGTGACCAAGCTCGTGCACGATCAGCGAGGCGAACAGGACCAGGACCGTGATTACCGTGGTCAGGTAGGCCACGCCGTCGGAGCTGTGCAGGACCGAGCGAAAGTCCCCCGACAGGAGGAAGATCATCAGGAATAGGATCAGGAACCAGCTGCGATCCACGCCGATTCGGAAACCGAACAGATCCATCAGCTTTATCGACGGGGGACGCCGCCACATGTTGCAATGGTCGCACAGCCGCACGGTCGGTTTGGGGATGGGAGTCTGAAAGATGAGTCACGCGAGCACAGATCCCTTCGACGCGCTGCGCGAGCGGATGGCGGCGCTCGCGGATCTACGCAACGTTTCCCAGCTACTGGACTGGGATCAGCAGACGATGATGCCGCCCCGCGGGGCGGCAGCACGAGCGGAGACGGTGGCCACGGTCCAGCGGATCAGCCACGAGATGTTCGTCTCGGACGAGACCGGCCGGCTGCTCGAGGCGGCGGCGTCGGCGCTCGACGGCGCGGCGCCCGACTCCGACGAGGCCGCGCTCGTGCGGGTGGGCAGGCGGCGCTGGGAGAAGGCGCGCCGGGTGCCCAGCCGCCTGGCCGCCGACCTGGCTCGCGCCTCGTCGGTCGGGCAGCAGGCTTGGATCGTGGCCCGCGCCAAGTCTGACTTCCCCTCGTTCATCCCGTACCTGGAGCGCAACTTCGAGCTGCTGCGCCGCTATATCGACTGCTTTGACGACCTCGACTGCGCGTACGACGCGGTGCTCGACGACTACGAGCCGGGGGCGCGCACCTCCGAGGTGGCGGGCCTGTTCGACGTGATGAAGTCCGAGTTGCTGGCGCTGATCGGGGCGGTCTCAGATCACGCCGACCGCGTCGACGACTCGTTCCTGCACGGTCACTTCCCGATCGATCGCCAGCGGAAGCTCGTGGGGTGGCTGCTCGAGCAGATGGGGTTCGACCCCACCGGCTGGCGGATCGACGACGCCGTGCACCCGTTCGCCTCCGGCTTCGGCAACCAGGACGTGCGCATCACCACCCGCTGGGACGAGCACTTCCTGCCCACCTCGGTGTACGGGGCAATGCACGAATGCGGACACGGCCTGTACGAAGAGGGCGTGGACGCGGCGCTCCAGCGCACTCCGCTCGGTCACCCGGACTCGCTCGGCCTGCACGAGTCGCAGAGCCGTCTGTGGGAAAACATGATCGGACGCGGGCGACCTTTCTGTGGAGTGCTCGCGCCCCGGATCGCCGAGATGTTCGGAGGACCTGCCGGCCACATCGACGGCGAGCGGCTGTACCGCGGCGTCAACCGGGTGACCCCCTCGTTGATCCGCGTGGAGGCGGACGAGGTCACTTACGGTTTGCACATCGTGATCCGCTTCGAGCTCGAGCAGGAGCTCGTCGAAGGGCGGTTGGCCGTTCGCGATCTACCCGAAGCGTGGAATGCCCGCTACGAGGACTACCTCGGGGTTCATGTGCCCGACGCCGCAAACGGGGTGCTCCAGGACGTGCACTGGGCGGCGGGCCTGATCGGTTACTTCCCCACGTACGCGCTCGGCAACCTGATCGCGGGGCAGCTGTTCGAGCGAGCGCATCCCGACCTGCCCGACCTCGACGCACAGCTGGCCGCGGGAGAGCTCCACGAGCTGCGCGAGTGGCTGCGCGTGCACGTTCACCGGCACGGCGCAAAGTTCTCGATGGCCGAGCTGCTTTCCCGCGTGGTTGGTGGCCCGATCGCGGTGGATCCGTTTATCGGCTACCTGAAGGGAAAGCTCAGTCAGGTGTACGACCTCGAGCTGCCCTGAGCCCGGACCGATGTTCGCTCCGGCGCATGGGCTGACCCCTCGGCGAGTCGCGCGCTACCGTGCCGACTCCAAACCGAAAAGGAGATGAGTACCCAGTGAGTGATTCCCCCGTTCGAGTCGCCGTGACCGGAGCCGCCGGCCAGATTGGTTACGCGATCCTGTTTCGTATCGCCAGCGGTCAGCTGCTAGGACCCGACACGCCAGTTCACCTGTCGCTGATCGAGATCCCCGACGCGCTGAAGGCGGTCGAGGGCACGGCCATGGAGCTGGACGATTGTGCGTTCCCGCTGCTGAGCGGGGTCGACATATCCGACGATCCCAAAAAGGGGTTCGACGGAGTCAACGTCGCGCTGTTGATCGGCGCGCGGCCGCGCAGCAAGGGGATGGAGCGCAGTGACCTGCTCGAAGCCAACGGCGGCATCTTCAAGCCCCAGGGCGAGGCGCTGAACGGTCACGCGGCGTCCGACATCAAGGTGTTGGTGGTGGGCAATCCGGCCAACACCAACTGCCTGATCGCCCAGCAGAACGCGCCGGACATTCCGGCCGAGAGGTTCACCTCGATGATGCGGCTCGACCACAACCGCGCGATCGCCCAGCTTGCCGCCAAGGCCGGCGCTCAGGTTCGAGAGGTCACGAACATGACCGTCTGGGGCAACCATTCGCCGACTCAGTACCCCGACATCTTCAACGCCAAGGTGAAGGGTCAGGCCGCCGCCGAGACGGTCGATGACCAGGACTGGCTGGAGAACGACTTCATCCCCACCGTGCAGAAGCGCGGTACGGCGGTGATCGAGGCGCGCGGCGCGTCGAGCGCCGCCTCGGCCGCGAACGCCGCGGTCGATCACGTCCGCGACTGGGTGCTCGGCACGCCGGAGGGAGATTGGGTGTCGATGGGCATTCCCTCCGAAGGGTCCTACGGCATCGACGAGGGCCTGATCGCCGGCTTCCCCGTCACCTGCTCGAACGGCTCTTATCGGGTGGTGCAGGGACTCGAGCTGGGCGACTTCTCACGCTCGCGACTCGATACCACGGTGAACGAGTTGAAGGACGAGCGCGAGACCATCAGGCGGCTCGAGTTGGTGTGAGCGCTGAGCGCGTTCCGCACGCCGGGCATCTCTGAACGGCGGAGCGGGCTGGTGAATCTGGGAGCCGCCTCGCGCTATCTCGCCGGCACGAGGATGCGAGGCGGCGCTCCCGGTCCTTACGGTCTCAGCTGGATGCCGGATGCCAGCCTTGTCCCTCGCGCTTGACCTGTCCGTCGGTGGCCAGGCGAGGCATCACGCGATAGAGGTAGTTGGGTTCGATGCCCATCTTCTCCGCGATCTGGGGAATGGTGATGCCGGGCGTCGAGCGCACGAGCTCGAGCGCTTGATTGGCCCGCGTGCCACTCCGGCTGCGTCCGCGTGGCCGTCCGGGACGGCGACGGGGGGTGGCACTGCGCCGAGTGGGCTGCGCGCGCGCGCGCGTGGCCCGGGGACGACCCGGTCCACGCCGGCCGCCGGTCAGCGCGGTGCGCGCCGCCTCCAACCGCGATACCTCCTCCTTGAGCTCCCGGAGACGGTCATCGATTTCCTTCACGGTGCTGTCGACGAAGCCAGCCAAATTGGGTCTCCCTCCGTTGGATTTTGCGAACAAGATACAACGAGTTAATGTCGTTCTATCCGCCGCGCTCCAAAAGTGCCTTGAGTCTAGCCAGTGAATTGTTCGCCTCGCGCTCGGATGTAGCGCCGACGATGAACCGACTGGCAACGTTGCCGAGGCGGCCTCCGGGGGGAATGAACTCGTTCATGTAGTCGAACTTGGTCGGACCCTCGCCGTCGCCCGACAACTCATACCGGATGCGTGCTACCGAGTGCGCGGGACCCTGTCCTTCCCATTCGGCGTGTTGTGGCGAGCTGACGTCGGTCAGGGTCCAGTGAACGTGGAACGAGACTCCGCGAATGTGCAGTACCTGGTCCATCGTCGAACCCCTCCGCAGAGGATTGTCGGAGACGCCGGAGACCGACTTATGAATCGTCACCCAGTTCTTGAGGTGTTGGGGATCCATCACGGTGTCCCACACCCGCTGCATCGGCGCGTCGATCTGGATCTGCGCATGGACCGTGCTCATATCGCCGCGGACACTAACGACCGGGGCCGCCTCGGGGGCCGGGCGGCGCTCATCGGCGGCGCGTTGCGCGGCGCCCGGCCCCGGCCTCATCTGCGGGCGGGTCGGCGGGTGGGTGGGCCCCCATCAAAGCTCCGGAATTTGCGCCAGCTTTATCGCCGGTCGCGAAAGTTCCCGCTGTTTGCAGGGATTTCGCCTGATGTGAACTTCTTGCGATTTCCGGAATTCGATGTTGCACGAGGGGGGAGAAGTCGGCTTTGATGCTCGCCGACGAGGTCGAGCTTCTCCGAGGAAGGACCGGGAGTGACGAACAGCCGCGCAGGGTCGACGAGGGTCAGCTGTGAGGACTGCTTCTTCCGTCAGAACCTGTTGTGCGCGGTGTCGAACTCGGGCCCCTGCGCGACCTACCGCCCCAACCATCCCGACGGCCTGCGCCCTCCCAGCCAGATGCAGTTCGTGTTTCGCCAGGAGCGTCGCCTGCAGGTGGCGTGGGCGTTCCCGTCGGCCAGCGAGCAGGTCGCGCTGCACGCCGGCGTGTAGTGTTCCGAGGCATGTACTGGGCGCTCATCGGTGGGTTCATCGGGGTGGTGCTCGTCACCCTGCTGCTCGGCTGGATCATGGATCCGGCCCGCCGCAACGACGCCGACCGGCACTGACCCGGCAGGGCGCCGCGGGCGCCGCGGCGCTCGCCTCAGCGCGCCGGCGGGCGGCGCCACCGACTAGATTGCCCGCCCGTGGAGCGACTTCCGAGCGAGCTTCCGGGCCCGGCGCTCTTGCAACCGATCGTGCACGGAGACGAGCGCGGCTTCTTTCTGGAGACCTACCGCCGCAGCGCGCTGGCCGAGCTCGGCATCCTGGACGAATTCGTCCAGGACAACCATTCGCGCTCGCGGCTCGGGGTGGTGCGCGGCATGCACTTCCAGCCCGGGATGGCCAAGCTCGTCCGCTGCGCGCGGGGCGCCATCTACGACGTCCTGGTCGACCTGCACCGCGACTCTCCCACCTTCGGCCAATGGGAGGGGTTCGAGTTGAACGACTCAAACCACCACCAGCTCTACTGTCCGGACGGATTCGCCCACGGGTTCTGCGTGCTCAGCGAGGTGGCCGACGTGGTGTACATGACCTCGGTTTACTATGACCCGGCGCGCGAGAGCGGGTTCGCCTACAACGATCCCGACGTGGGTATCGAGTGGCCCGCGGGCACCGAACTCACCGCCTCGGCGCGCGACTCGGGGGCACCCACGCTGGCGTCCGTCGCCGACGAGTTGCCGTTCCGATAGCGCCGAGCGGTGAGCGGCAACTGGCGAGCGGCGGCGCGCCAGCCACTACAGTGATCGCGGCATCTGAGAGAGGAGCGGCGTGCGGATAACCGTGCTGGGCAAGTCGCCCGCGTGGCAGGACGCCGGCGGGGCGTGCAGCGGGTACCTCGTCGAGGAGCAGGGCTACGCGTTGCTGCTCGACTGCGGCAACGGCGTGTTCTCCAAGCTGCGTCACTACCGGGACTACGTCGACCTCGACGCGGTGCTGATCAGTCACCTGCACGCCGACCACTTCCTCGACCTGGTCCCCTACAGCTACGCGCTCATGTACGCGCCGCGCCAGCAGCCGGTGGCGGTGGGCGGCTGGCCGGGCACAAGCCGCCCGGCCCACCCGGAGCTGTTCGCGCCGATGGGGGCGGGTGAGATGTTCCGTCACCTGGTGGAGTGCTGGGGCGACGAGGAATTGGTGGAACGAGCCTTTCGCCTGCGCGAGTACGACAGTCCCGACGAGTTGTCACTGGGACCGATGACGGTTCGCTTCTGCGAGGTGCCCCACTTCACCAGGACGTTCGCGGTCGAGCTCGCGGCGGGCGGGGCCAGGTTCACCTACAGCGCCGACTGCAGCCCCAACGCCGGGCTGGTCAGATTCGCGCGGGAGACCGACCTGCTGCTGATCGAGGCCACGCTGCCCCGGCCCGAGCGCACCGGCGTGCGCGGCCACCTGACGCCGCGCGAGGCGGGCGAGCACGCCCGACGGGCCGGCGCCCGCCGCGTCGTGCTCACGCACTTCTCCGACGAGCTCGATTCCGAGTGGGCGCAGGCCGAGGCCGGCGACGCGTTCGGCGGCCCGGTCGAGCTGGCCCGTGAGGGGGCGGTGTACGAGGTGTGAGCGTGCCCGCCGCCTCTGAGGCCCATTAACCTCAGTGGGGATGTCCGAGCGGGATCTCTTCGCCAACTTCGAGCGCATGCGACGCGAGATGGATCAGCTGTTCGGCGACGTGTTCGGGATGGCGCGCCGGCGCAGCGGGTTCATGCCGGCGGTCGACGTTTCCTACACGCCCGATCCGCCGCGCGCGATCGTCACCGCGGAGCTGGCCGGAATCGACCCGGCCGAGATCGAGATCGAGATCGAGGGGCGCAAGCTGCTGTTGTCCGGCAGCCGGCGGGCGGCCGAGTCGCGGACCGACATCTACCAGCAGGTGGAGATCGCGCGCGGGCCGTTTCGGCGGGTGATCGAGCTGGGGGTGGACGTGCGCGGGCAGGAGGCCAAGGCCACCTATGAGGACGGCATGCTGCGGATCGAGCTGCCGCTGGCGAACGAACTCGGAACCCGTCCGGTCCCGATCAGCAGGCAGGAACGCGAGACGTGATCGAGGTCGGCACCGCTGAGCGCCCGGCCCGCGACGTGGCGGTCGGCGCCGCGCGCGAGTTACCCCACGAGGTCGGCGTGCTGCCGCTGCGCGACACGGTCACCTACCCCGACATGCTGATCCCGCTCAACATCGGGCAGCCGCGCAGCGTCGAGCTGATCAACGAGGCGCTGCGGGGCGAGCGGACGATCGCGATGGTGGCCAGCCGGGACGCGCAGGTCGAGGCGCCGTCGCCGGAGGAGCTCTACGACGTCGGCGTGCTGGGCGTGGTGGCGCGGATGATCCGGGTGCCGGACGGCACGCTGCGGGTGCTGATCCAGGGCTCGCAGCGCATCCGGATCGAGCGATGGGTGAAGACCGAGCCCTACCTGTTGGCCGAGATCTCCGAGCTGCCCGACGTGGTCGAGCCGTCCCCCGAGCTGACCGCGCTGATGCGCAACGTCCAGCAGACGTTCACCGACATCATCGAGCAGGTCCCCTACCTGCCCGAGGAGCTGCAGGTGATGGTGACCAACGTGGACGACCCCAGCGTGCTCGCCCACCTGATCGCCGGGGCCCTGCGCATCCCGGCCGAGGAGAAGCAGGCCCTGCTCGAGGAGGTCGACGTGGGCAAGCGCCTGCGGCGCCTGTCGGAGATCCTGGCCCGCGAGCTCGAGGTGGTGGCGATCGGCTCGAAGATCCAGTCCCAGGTCCAGTCCGAGCTCGACAAGGGCCAGCGTGAGTACTTCCTGCGCCAGCAGCTCAAGGCCATCCAGGAGGAGCTGGGCGAGACCGACGAGGTCCAGGCCGAGATCGCGGAGCTGCGCATCCAGCTCGACGCGATCGATCTGCCCGAGATCCCGCGTAAGCAGGTCGACCGCGAGCTTCTCCCGGCTCGAGCGCCTGCAGCCGGCGATGGCCGAGTACGGCGTGATCCGGGCCTATCTCGAGTGGATCGCGGCGCTCCCCTGGGACAGGAAGACCGAGGACAACCTGGACCTGGAGCACGCACGCTGGGTGCTCGACGAGGACCACTACGACATCGAGCAGGTCAAGGACCGGATCCTCGAGTTCCTGGCCGTGCGGCGGTTGAAGCCGGACGCGCGCGGGTCGATCCTGTGCTTCGTGGGACCGCCGGGAGTCGGGAAGACGTCGCTGGGGCGGTCGATGGCGCGCGCGCTGGGGCGTGAGTTCGAGCGGATCTCGGTCGGCGGCGTGCGCGACGAGGCCGAGATCCGCGGCCATCGCCGGACCTACATCGGCGCGATGCCCGGGGTGATCGTCCGCGCCCTGCGCGACGCCGGCGCGCGTAACCCGATGTTGATGATCGACGAGATCGACAAGATGGGAGCGGACTTCCGCGGCGATCCCTCGAGCGCGATGCTCGAGGTGCTCGACCCCGAGCAGAACCACTCGTTCCGGGACCACTACCTGGACCTGCCCTTCGACCTGTCCGACGTGATGTTCGTGACCACCGCGAACACGCTGGACACGATCCCGGGGCCTCTGCGCGACCGCATGGAGGTGATCCAGCTCGCCGGCTACACCGAGGAGGAGAAGCTCCAGATCGCTCGTCGATACCTGGTGCCGCGGCAGGTGGAGCGCAACGGGCTGACGCGGAGCCGCATCGCGTTCAGCGACGCGGCGCTCCGGGTGATCGTCTCCGACTACACGCGCGAGGCGGGGGTTCGGCAGCTGGAGCGCGAGATCGGGACGATCTGCCGCAAGGTGGCCCGTCAGGTGGCCGAGGGATCGGTCAAGCGCAAGGTGACGATCACCGAGCCGCGAGTGCGTTCGTCGTTGGGTCGGCGCAAGTTCTTCTCCGAGACGCGGCGGCGGACCGCGCGGCCGGGGGTGGCCACCGGGCTGGCCTGGACGCCGGTCGGCGGCGAGGTGCTGTTCATCGAGGCAACGGCCATGTCCGGTACGGGGCGGCTGACGATCACCGGACAGCTCGGCGAGGTCATGCAGGAGTCGGCGCAGGCGGCCCTGTCGTTCGTGCGCTCGGAGGCGGCTGACCTGGTCCCTGGGTTGGCGGACGACTGGTTCGCCACGCACGACATCCACATCCACGTGCCCGCGGGCGCCACGCCGAAGGACGGGCCGAGCGCCGGCGTGGCGATGGTGGTGGCGCTGGCTTCGCTTCTGTCCGGCCGCCCCGTGCGCTCGGATGTGGCGATGACCGGCGAGATCACGCTGAGCGGCCAGGTGTTACCGATCGGTGGCCTGAAGGAGAAGGCGCTGGCCGCCCAGCGGGGCGGGATCCGTTGCGTGATCGCCCCCGAGCGCAACGAGCACGACGTCGATGAGATCCCGGAGCATCTGCGCAAGGACCTGTCCTTCCGGTTTGTGGCCACCGTCGAGGAAGCGCTCGAGACCGCGCTGCAGCGGCGGCCTGCCCGGCGGCGCCCACGGGCGCTGCGGGCGGCCTGAACCTCCGGGGTTCAAGCTGGATTAGATTGGGAACCCACCCACCAGAAACCCCGCGACGGGCTGCGCGATTGGCGTATCCTCACACCCACGACCCCGACGCACGAGGGAGATCAATGCCAACACGAGGAAAGAAGTCCGTGGCGTCACAGGTGAAATCCGTGGACCTCTCGACGATCAGCAAGGCGACCCCGTATATCCAGCGCGTGATTCAGGACGCCACGCTGCGTGAGAACGTCCGCACCGCGTACGACTCGACCCGCAGCGCGTACGCTCGCTTGACCAACGGCAAGGCGCCGGCCAAGGCCCTGCTGGAGGACAAGAAGCTTCAGCGCGACCTGCAGCAGGCGGTCGAGGCGTTGCGCGACGCGACCACCGCCCTGACCGAGGCACCGAAGAAGCGTGCTCGCAAGGGCATGCGGCTCGGGCGCAAGCTGATGATCGGCGTGCTCGGGTTCGGGCTGGCGCTCGCGGGCAGCGAGAGCCTGCGCACCAAGGTGCTGGACCTGATCTTCGGCAAGGAGGAGGAGTTCGAGTACACCCCGCCACCGGCCGCGGCGTCCACCCCGCCCAGCTCACCGGTCGGAGCCGCCTAGCGATCGGTGTGAGTGCGGCACGGACCATGTGAACGGAGGCGCCGGCTGGCGCCTCCGGCGCGTTAAGGGGCCGCGGACCCAAAGGGGGTGCTATTAGAATCGCCCCCGTGGAGGCGGCAACCCAACCAGGCGTTCCGCGCGCCCGTGAGCTCTCGGGCGTCAAGGCGGCGCGGATCGTGGAGTCGATGCGGGCCAGCGTGGCCGCGCGCGGCATCGCGGGCTCGACGTTCGACCACGTGGCGAGCGAGGCCGGCGTCTCGCGGGGGTTGTTGCATTACCACTTCGGCACCAAGGAACAGCTGCTTATCGAGGTCGTGCGGCGCGAGTGCGACGTGCGCCTCGAGCGACTGGAGCGAGCGATCGAGGCGGCCGGCGATGCCGAGGACGTGCTCCACGCGCTCGTGCGCAGCTTCGAGGACTGGCTGGGGGACGGGCCGGCGCCGGTGATGATCTACGAGATGCTGACCCTGGCCCAGCGCAACGAGGAGATCGCCGCCGAGCTCGCCGAGCTGGGGCGGCGCACCCGGTCGCACCTGAGCGACGCGCTCGAACGTAAGCGCGCCGGTGGGGTGCTCTCGCTCCGGGTCGCTCCGGAGCTCGCCGCGATGTTCCTGTTCGCGCTCGCCGACGGCGTGATCGTGCGGCGCCTGAGCGAACCCGAGCTCGACATCGGCCCGCTCACCGAGCAGGCGATCGCGGCGGCGCGCGCGGTGCTGAGCTGAGCCTGCGCTCGCACGGCCACGAGAACGGCCGCGGGTGCGCCGGCTGATCGCCCTGGCCGTCGCCGGCGTCGTCCTGGTGGTGTTGATCGTCGCCCAGCTCGTGCTCCCGGGGATCGCGGCCAGTCGCCTGCGGGATCAGTTGTCCCGGTCGGGAGACGTGCTGTCCGTGAAGGTCAGCGCGTTTCCGGCCATCGAGCTGCTGTGGGGTCAGGCCGACAGCGTGGTGATCCGGATGGGGCGCTACCGGGCCGGCGCGAGTGAGATCGGCGGGCGGCTGGGCAGTGCGGCCGATGTGGGTTCGCTCGACGTCTCCGCGGCGGAGCTCGACTCGGGCGCGCTCACGCTGCGCGACGCCAGGCTGCGCAAGCAGGGGGACGTGCTGATCGGGACGGCTGTCGTCAGGCAGGCGGACCTGCGGTCGGCCGTGCCGTTCCTGGACAACGTGCAGCCGGTGGCCTCGGCGGACGGGCGGCTCGTGATGCGCGGAACGGCCAGCGTGCTCGGGCTGACGACGAGCGTCGACGTCGTCGTGGCGGCGCAGAACGGCAACCTCGTGGTCGCGCCGGACGTCCCATTCGGGGGGCTGGCCACGATCACGCTGTTCAACAACCCGCACGTCCGGGTTCAGTCGGTCGCCGCCGCCTCGGTGCCCGGCGGGTTCTCGATCGAGGCCCAGGCGAAGGTCCAGTAGCCGGGGGGAGTGGGGTCATAAGCCGGCACTCGGCCCCGCCCCCGGGCCGAACGCCGAACCTGAGCCGTATGTGGGTCACACCCCGGCACTCGGCGCGGCGCCAGACTCGAGTGCCGGCTCTTGACCCCTGGGTGAGGAGAAACTTCGGCGGCGGCGACGGGTTCAAGCCCTCGATGAGCCGGGAGCCGGATCGCATCACCCGGCGCGCCGTGCTGCGTGGCGCCGCGGTGGCGGGAGCGGCGACGCTCGCGCGGCCGACGGTGGGGGCAGCCCGCGTCGGCGCGGATGCACCCGCCGTCGTGTTCAGCCGGTACGTCGGCGGGCTCGCTGCCGCACGCGCGACGGCCGTGATCGAAGCGCCGCGGCTGTTCACGCTGGTCGGGGTGCAGTGGCGCGGCCCGGTCGCGCCCCGGATCGAGCTACGGACGCGCGGCCCGTTGGCGGGCGGCCGCTGGAGCCCGTGGGTGAGCGCCTCGGTCCGCGGACACGAGCCCGACCAGGCCGTGCCGGCCGGCGAGGGGCAGTTCGGCGAGCCGATCTGGACCGGGCCGGCTTACGAGGTGCAGCTGAGAAGCGTCGACGCGGTCGACGGCGTGCGGCTCCACTTCGTGGCCGACCCCGCCGCCGCGGCGATCGACGCGACCGCCCACACGGCGCAGGCCCTGCCGCTCGCCCAGCCGATTCTCGACGCCGGCCCCGGCCAGCCGCCGATCATCGCCCGGGCCGCGTGGGCCCGAGGGCATGCACCACCGAGCAACGGCCCCTTCTACGGCACGGTCAAGCTCGCCTTCGTCCACCACTCACAGACGCCGAACGGCTACGGCCCCGGCCAGGTCCCCTCGATCCTGCACTCGATCTTCGCCTACCACCGCTACGTGCGCGGCTACTTCGATATCGCCTACAACTTCGCGATTGACGCCGTCGGCCGGATCTGGGAGGCCCGCGCCGGAGGCATCGACGAGGCCGTGATCGGCGCGCATGCCGGCGGCTACAACACCCAGTCCACCGGGGTCGTCGTGCTGGGCAGCTTCTCCGCGGCCGCGCCGTCGCCCGCCGCGCTCGGGGCGCTGACCCGACTGCTGGCCTGGAAGCTTGCCCTGCACGGCGTTCCGGCGCTGGGGCGGGTGCGGGTGGTGGTCTCGGCCGATGGCGCCCCCTACACGGCGTTCGCGCCTGGATCCCACGTGTCGCTGCCCCGGATCGCCGGCCATCGCGACGGCGATCAGACCAGCTGTCCCGGCGAGGCCCTGTACCTCCGTCTGCCGGCGATCCGCCCGCGGGTGGCCGAGATGACCGGCCAGCCGGCCCGGCTGACCATCGCCGCGCCGGTGCCGCCGAACGCCCCGGGCACCCAGGTCACGGTCAGCGGCCGCCTCACCGACCTGGCCAGCGGCACCCCGCTGGCCGGCGCGCCACTCGAGGTCCAGCAGATCGGCCCGCGCGGCGCCGAGACGACGATCGCCACGCTGAGCACTGCCGCCGACGGAAGCTGGAGCTACGCGGCGGCGCCGGCCGTCAACACGCTGCTGCGCGCGCTCCGTCGCACCGCGCCGGCGGCCGTGTCGGACATCGTGGTGCTCGCGGTGGCGCCCGCGGTCACGCTGACGCTGGTCTCGACCGCGCCGCTGATCGTGAGCGGCACGGTTACGCCGGCCGGCCCGGGCGTCACCCTCGACCTCTACCGCATCCTCGCCGGGGGCCGGCGCCGGCACCTGGTCACGTCAAAGCGGGTCCCCGCGGCCGCGGGGACCTTCCAGACCCGGATCAAGCGTCCCCGGCCCGGCCGCTACATCGTGATCGCACGCACGGCATCGACGGTCCAGTACGCCACCGCCGCGTCCGCGCCGGTGAGCCCAAGTCGGCGATCGGGATATAGCCGAACAGCTTCGGCGCGCGGACCAGCATCCGAAGCTTGCCGCTCGGGCGGACCTTGCCGGCCAGCATCGCGCGCCACGGCTCGGTACGCCCGGCCGAGATCTCGACCCAGTCGACCAGCCGGCAGTGGAACGTGAGGTCGGCATGATCGACTCGCCCGGGCGCGACGAAGGAACGACCGTTGTCGATCTGCAGATGCCAGGGCTCGGCGTCCGAGAAGTCCCACTGGATCGTGGCTCCGGGCGCCACCGAGGGATCGATCTGCCGGCGTAGCCCATCGAACAGCATTGCGGTGGCCTCGGGGTTGGGCGTGACCGGGCCATTCGGCTCGCCCAGGTAGCCGGCGCGGAGCAGGGTCAGCCCGCGCCGCGCCCGCTCCAGCGGCGGCAGGTCAAAGGGAAGGCCGAGTCGCATCGACAAGGGGTCGAGGCCGGCGGCCCGCAGCCGTCCCTCCAACGACTCGGCGCCCCGGGCGAAGACCTCCTCGAGCGTCGAGCCGAACGCCGTCACGTAACGCTCGTCCCAGCCGGGTGGCACGAACACCGCGGTGGTGTACGGCAGGACCTCGCGCAACAGGTCGGCGATCGCCGGCTCGCACTCTGGGTCCTCGCGACACAGGTCCGCGATCATCTTCACCCCGAATGCGATGTGGCGCTGCTCGTCGTGGGAGACGTTGGCGACCCCGGAGCGGAAGCCCGGCAGCAGATCGCGCCGAGTCAGCCCCTCCTCGATGAAGTGCTGACCGGGCTGGGCCAGCGAGGCCTCGATCACCAGATGATAGAGCGTGATCGCCTGGGCGAGCTTCGCCGGCGACCGGTCCCGGCGCAGCTCACCGGTCATGCGATCGAGGCGATCGAACACCTTGCGAAAGCCCCAGGTGAGCTTCGGCCGGGTCTCGTCCAGCGACGAGCCGATGTCGGCCCCCGCGCCGGCGACCTCGCGGAGGAACCGGGCGAACAGCACCGCGTGGCGCGCCTCGTCGACCTGCTGGGTGGCGAGGAAGTACTTCTGCTCCTCGCGCGGGGCGGCGTCGATGAACGGGGACAGGTTGTCGGCGACTGCGTCCTCGCCGTGAAAGAACAGCGAGTACGTCCACAGGGCGCTCCGGCGGTCGAGGTCGGTGAACCGCTCCGACCAGTCCTCGCGATCGCGCGTGAAGTCGATCTCGGTGGCGCGCCAGTTGCCCTGCTCCCACCGTGCGTACAGGTCGGCGTAGGAGATGTGGTCCGCGGCGATCGCGTGCGACGACATGGTCCTACTCGCCCTCGAGCTTGGGCGAGCGCCACGGCTGGCGCAGACGCAACTCGATCTCCTCGCCGAGGTCGTCGATCGCGACGCGGACCTGGGCCAGGCTGTCGCGATCGCGCAGGGTCACGGTGCGGTCCTCGAGCGACTGGTGGTCGATGGTGACCGCCCACGGGGTGCCGATCTCGTCCTGGCGGCGGTACCGGCGGCCGATCGCGCCACCCTCGTCGTACTCGGCCTGGACTCTTTCGCGCAGCGCCGCGGTAGACCTCCCTCGCCAACTCCGGCTGACCGTCCTTACGAACCAACGGCAGGACCGCGACCTTGACCGGCGACAAAGCCGGATGCAGGCGGAGCACCGTTCGCTGCTCGCCCTCGATCTCGTCCTCGTCGTAGGCGTCGACCATGAACGCCAGCAGCGCCCGGTCGGCGCCGGCGGCAGGCTCGATCACGTGCGGCACGTAGCGCTCCCCGCTCGCGGTGTCGACGTACTCGAGTTTCTGGCCGGAGAACTTGGCGTGCTGGGTCAGGTCGAAGTTGCCCCGGTTGGCGATCCCCTCGAGCTCGGACCAGCCGATCGGATACAGGTACTCCACGTCGCTGGTCGCGCTCGAGTAGTGCGAGAGCTCGTCGGCGTCGTGCGGGCGCAGGCGCAGGTGATCGGCCCGGATCCCGAGCCGCAGGTACCAGTTCATGCGCTCGGCCAGCCAGTGCTCGTGCCACTGCGCGGCCTCGGGCGGCGGCACGAAGAACTCCATCTCCATCTGCTCGAACTCCCGGGTGCGGAAGATGAAGTTCCCGGTGGTGATCTCGTTGCGAAAGCTCTTGCCGATCTGGGCGATCCCGAAGGGCGGCTTCTTGCGCGCGAACTGGAGATAGTTCTTGAAGTTGAGGAAGATCCCCTGGGCGGTCTCCGGGCGCAGGTACACGGTGGAGCCTTCCTCGCGGACCGGCCCGACCGTGGTCTCGAACATCAGGTTGAAGTCGCGGGACTCGGTCAGGTCGCAGTCGGGCGTCTCGCCCGGGTGCTTGGAGGGCTTGCGCCCGCAGGCCGACTGCCCCAGATGGTCCTCCCGGAAGCGGAGCTTGCACGTCCGGCAGTCGACCAGCGGGTCGGTGAAACCGGCCAGGTGGCCGCTCGCCTCCCACGTCCGGGGGTGCTGGATGATCGCCGAGTCGAGCGCCACGATGTCGTCGCGCTCCTGGAGCATCGCGCGCCACCACTGGGCCTTGACGTTGTTCTTGAGCAGGACCCCGTAGTGGCCGTAGTCGTAGCTCGACCCCAGGCCGCCGTAGATCTCGCTACTCGGGAACACGAAGCCGCGCCGCTTGCACAGCGACACGATCTTGTCCATCGTGACGGAGTCTTTGGAGGTCACGGCTGAATCGTCCGGCATCGCGGTATGGATGGTATCTGCGCGCCCCGGTTTGGCACTCTCCCCTTGAGAGTGCCAAAACGGGCGCCTATACTAAGTGAAGCAATGCCCATCTACGAGTACCGGTGCGAGCAGGGACACACGTTCGAGGTCTTGCAGCGTATGAGCGACGACCCCGTCCAGAGCTGCGAGGCGTGCGCGGCGCCGGTCGCGCGAGTGTTCCACCCGGTCGCCGTCCACTTCAAGGGCTCGGGCTTCTACAACACCGACTACGGGACGCGCAAGCGCGCGCGAGAGAACTCGGAGAGCAAGAAGAGCGAGACGTCCTCGTCGTCCGAGAAGTCCGACAGCTCGAGCTCGTCGTCGTCGTCATCATCATCGTCGTCGTCCTCGGACTCCAAGTCGAGCTCGGACACCAAGAGCTCCGCTTCGAAGACGAAGTCGGACTAGATCGGGCCGGACCCCGGTCAGGCGCGGCGACGCGTCAGCGTGATCTTGACCGTCCGCGTCGCCTTGGCTCCGGACGCGTCGGTGAACGTCACGTGGATGGTCAGCACGAGCGGGCCGTGAGAGGCCAGCCGGCGGGCGGCCGCCCGCGAGAGCTTGAGCGTGGTCGTGTGGTGGCCCGCGGCGAGCGTCTGAGCGCGTCGCAGCAGCACCACGGTCGCCTTCCTATTGCCCCTGTGGGTCGAGCCCTGCCGGGTCTGCGCGATTGGGATCGTGATCTGGAAGCTGGCCCGGGTGCTCTGGTTGACCGCCAGCCCGAGCCGGAAGCCGTGGGCCAGGAACCTCGTCAGGCGCTGCCGACCGCCGCCGCTCAGCCGTGCCACCAGCGCGAGAGGCGCTTGCGGGGTGGTCACCGGAGGCGACGGAGTTGGAGTGGGAGTGGGTGAGACGGGCGTCGTCGTGGTCGGCGTCGGCGTGGGCGTCGACGTGGTCGGCGGGTTCCCGGTCTGCGTCACCGACGGCGCGATGACCACCTGATGCGAGACGGTGTCCACCAGGGTGAGCGCGTCCGTGACCGTGAGCTTGACCGTGTACGTGCCGGCGGCGCTGAAGGAGTGCGTGGTGGTGCGAGATCCGCCGGCATCGACCGTGGTGCCGTCGCCGAAGTCCCAGCTGTAGTCGATGATCGACGACTCCGGATCGGTGGTGGTGCTCGCGTCGAAGCTGACCGGGGCGTTGGGCGCCGGGTTGCTGGAAGACACCCGGAACGCGGCCGCGGGCTTGTCAGCGGTGACCTGCTGCGAGACCGTCGCGGTGGCGCCCAGTTCGTCGGTGGTGGTGAGCGTCACCGTGTAGATGCCGGCGGTGGGATAGGCGTGCTGAGCGGTGGCGATGGTTCCCGTGTCCACCGCGGGCGAGCCGTCCCCGAAGCTCCACTTGTAGTCGGTGATCGTCCCACCCGGGGCGGCGCTCGAGCCGCCGCCGTCGAAGCTGACCGTGGTGCCCGGCACGAACGCGGTGGCCGACGGCGTGAACGTCGCGGTGGGCGGAGTGTCCACGTTCAGCGTCGCGCTCGTATCGGGGGGCGGGGTGCCGGTGCACTGCACGCTCAGCGAGACGGTGTAGGGCCCGCGGGAGGCGTAGGTGTAGTTGACGCTCGGGCCCGTCGTGGTAAGCGGATCTGATCCATCGCCGAAGTCCCACGTGTAGCCGGTGGCGGTCCCGCACGCGTCGCCCACGTCGACCGCGGTCAAGGTCGCCGGCGAGCCGGGAGCGGGGATCGCCGGGCTGGCCGAGAAGTTCGCCACCGTGACGTGGTGCGTGGCCGTGTTCGTGACGTTCAGATCGTCGGTCGTGGTCAGGGTCACCGTGTACGTGCTGGGCGTGGTGAACTTATGGCTCTTGGTCTTGGAGGCGCCCGCGTCCGCCGTGGTGCCGTCGCCGAAGCTCCAGCTGTAGTCCGTGATCGAGCCCCCGGGCCCGGGCGCCGAGGAACTCGCGTCGAACGTGACGGGCGTGCCCGATGGCACCGCGGTGCCGGAGCGAGTGAACGCGGCGGTGGGCGGGTTGTCGACCGTCACGCTCTGCGTGCTCGTGTCGGTCTGGCCGTTGTTGCTGCGGACCGTGAGCGTCACCGTGTAGGTGCCGCGCGCGGCATAGGTGTGGTTGGTCGTCGCCGTCGTGCCCTTGTCCGCTGTGTTGCCGTCGCCGAAGTTCCAGCTGTAGTCGCTGATCGACCCGCCCGAGGGCGGCTTCGACGCCGACGCGTTGAAGCTGATCGGGGCTCCGGGCGTGGGGGGTACGGGCGAGAAGCTGAACGCCGCCGTCGGCGTGTTGGGAGCCGCCGGCGTCGAGAACGTGTAGTCGTAGCCGTACGTCGTGCCGACGCTGTTGTGCGCCACGAGCCGGTAGTGGTAGGTGGTCCCTGGGGTGAGTTGCGAGAGATACCCGGTCACCGACACCGGGGCGCTGCCGGCGCCGATGTCGCTCGGGGTCGTCTGGTGTCCGTACGTGGTGTCGGTCCCGTACTCGACCCACCAGCTTGTGTCGAGCCCGTTGCGATAGATCCCGCCGGCGATCGTCGCGCTGTGCGCCGCGACGCTCTGGGTGTAGGTGTTGCCCGAGCCCGAGCCGATCGCGGGGCCGGCGACGCCGGGCGCGCCCGTGACCACCGCGCCCGAGATCGATCCCATCCCGGTGGGCCCGTCGTAGCCCGGCCCGGCGTTGCAGATGTAGGCAATGGACGGGGCGCAGTCACCGGTGTCGCCGCTCACCACGTCGTTGAGGACTCCGCTGTCGCCGTAGGCCCACTGCGGCGTGGTGCCGGCGACGCTCGTGATCGCGTAGTAGGCGGCGATCAGCGGGGTGGAGAGGCTCGTGCCGCCGACCAGGGTCCATTTGCCGTGGTCATAGACGGAGAGTCCGGTGTCCGGATCGGCGTCGGCGGACACATCGGTGTAGGCGCGCCCGCCGCAGCCCTCGGCCGGCTGGTAGGCGGGGCGCGGAAACTGGACGTCACAGCCGGAGCCGCCGCCGTTCAGGCCGTTCCACGACCAGGCGGATTCGCCGAACCCGCGGGCGCTCGACCCCGTGGCGGCGGCCAGGCTGGTGCCGCCGGCCGCGGTCACGCCCGGAAGGGCGGCCGGGTAGTTGTCCTGGCCGGCGCCGGGGTAGCCGTAGTCTCCGCTCGCTGCCACGGTGGCGATCCCGGAGAACGTGTGGAAAATCGGCTGGGACTGAGCGGTTACCGGTTCGCTCGATGAGATGCCGAACCAGCTGTCGGAGATCTGATCGGCTCCGAGCGACGCCGCCGTCTCCATCCCCGCCTCGAGGTCGGAGAGAAGGCTCGAGTTCGCCTCGACGAGGAGGATGTGGCAATTGGGGCAGATCGCGGAGACCGAGTCGAGATCGAGCGCGATCTCCTGGTCCCACCCCGCGTCGGGCGCCGGCAGCGAGGAGGTGCCGTCCTGGCCGACCTTCTGGAAGCAGCCGTTGGCCGTCGTGCACGGGGGCAGACCGTAGTTCGAGCGATAGAAGGCGAGATCGGCCTCCGCGGTCGGGTCGTCGAACGCGTCGACGATCGCCACCGTGTCATTCGCTCCGCCGTTCTGCGAAAGGTAGGACAGGTCGTAGGCCTCCTGGAGGTAGGCCGGAGTGCCGGGCCCGGGCGGGCTCGCGGAGGCGGCCGCCGGCTGGGCGCCGCCGGTTGCGGCGGGGCTCACGCGGCCCAGCGAGCTGGACCTGGCGACGCGAGGGCGCACAAGCGCGCCGTTCGAGCGCTGCACGACGGCCTGCGCAGCGCATGTGGCGTGCCCCGGCGCGGCGCGCGGGCAGACCGGGCGCGAGGTCACCTGGGCCAGCGAGAGACCCGTGACCTGTCGCAGGGACTGCGATAGCGCTTGCTTTGACGGCGCAGGGGTCGAGCGCGGCGCCGAGGAAGAGTGCGCCGCGGGGATTGAGCGCCCGGCCTGGACGCTGCGCGACTGCACCGCAGCCACTGCCGTGGCCGGCTTGCGGGCGCCAGAGCTGGTCTGGGCGCGGGCGGCGCGGCGCTTCGATGCCAGGACCGGCGCGATCGCATGAACCTGCCTGACCGCGCGGGCGGGCTGCGCGCCGGCCGAGCCGGCGGACCGCAGCGCGTAGCCGACGCCGGCCACGAGCAGCAGGGCGAGCGCGCCTGCGATCAGCCGCGCGTGGCGACGCAGCCGCTCGTTCATGCCCTACCGGCTGGACGCTTGTTCGATGCCGAGGCGCGCCGGAAGGGACGAGAAAGCACAGTGATCACTTCTTTCCTAATCGGCAGGTCTGCCGAATCCTCAAGGGCATCTCAACAGCGTAGTCAGAACACTGACATCGGCTATCGCGCGGTCATCCGTTCATCAGCTTCGAGACCGCCTGCTGGACGGCTTGCGGGGACACAGTGAGCGCGTCGCCGACGCCGGGGACCACGGCCGCGCCGGTCGGCTTGAGGATCTGGACCGGCGCCGAGCCGCCCGTCTCCGAGCCCACGAACATGCCGAGCATCGTGAAGCCGCCCATGTCGGTGCGGACGGCCTGTGGCGCGTACCAAGAGGCCCAGGGGAGGTGCAGGAACGTGTGGACGGATAGGAGCTGGCTCTTGATCCCGTTGAGGATCTGCTGCTGGTAGCCCTCGCGCGTCAGATCGTTGCTCGACGGATTGCAGGAGTTCTCGCGTGTCCGGGCCAGCGTCAGCGCCTGGATGCCGCTCAAGTGGTGGGTCCCCGCGCGCAGGTTCAGCGTGAAGCCGCCGTTCTTGGCGCCGCCGCTGATCTGCGAGCAGATCCGCCCGGTCTTCACGGCGACCCCGCCAATCGCGTCGATGAACTTGGGGAAGTTCGCGAAGTTGATGATGATCACGTGGTTGATCTTGAGACCGGTCAGCTGCTCGACGGTCTTGATCGTCAGAGCCGGGCCGCCGAACGCGTAGGCGGCGTTGATCTTGTTCGTGCCGTGACCCGGGATCGGGACCAGGGTGTCGCGCGGGATCGACAGCCGTCGCGAGACGCCCCCGCCGATCCGCCAAAGCATCAGTGAGTCCGACCGGCTTCCGGCGTCATGTGTGTTGGCCCCGCCCTCGTGGGTTCCCGCCGGTCGCTGATCGGTGCCGATGACCAGCACCGTGTCGGTGCCGGTGACCATGTTCGGGCCGGAGGCAAGCGCCGCTTCGGCGTCGGAAGGCACGCCGCCCGACTGCACCGAGGCGCTGATCAGGAACAGCACGAACGAGATCAGCAGCCAGGCCACGAGGGCGAGCAGCAGGCCCAGGATCACCCGCTTGGGCGTGATCCGCCGGCGCGGTCCCTCGCGGTCGCCGCCGCGGTAGGTCCTGTATTCCGGCTCTACCCGGAGCTCGTCCTCCTCGCCGCGCAGGCGGGCCTTGAGACCCTTTGGTCCGGAGCGGTAGAGCTTGTACGGGCGTTGTTCGAGGTCGCTCGGCATGGACCCATATAGTGACGGCATGCCGGGCCGGCGCACGATTGGCGTCGACATGGGCGGTTCGAAGCTGCTCGCCGGCGCGGTCGATTCCGACCTTTCGGTCCATCACCGCGCCCACCGCAGCCTCAACCGCTTCAACCAGTCCTACCTGCTGGATGTGGTTGTCGACGCGGTCGATGAGGTGCGGACCGGAGCGGGCGGGGACGTCGACGCGATCGGCTTCGGAATCCCCGCTCTGATCGACCAGCGCAGCGGCACGGCGGTGGTCGCCGTCAACTTGACGCTGCACGACATCCGGTTCGGGGACGTGATGACCGAACGGCTCGGGTTGCCCGTGTTCGTTGACAACGACGCGAACTGCGCCGCGCTGGCCGAGCACCGCGCGGGTGCGGCGCAGGGCTGCAGCGAGGCCGTGGTGCTGACGATCGGCAGCGGCATCGGCGGCGGCCTGATCCTCCGCGGGGAGCCCTACCGAGGCTCCGTCGGGGCCGGTGCCGAGCTCGGGCACACCGTGATCGACATGAACGGCCCTCCTTGTCAGGGAAATTGCCCCAACCGCGGCTGCATCGAATCTCTGGCGTCCGGGACCGCGCTGGCCCGAGAGGCGCTGCGGATCGGCCGGGAGCGGCCGGAGTCCGGACTCGGCAAGGCCCTGGCCGAGGGACGTGAGCTCGTTGGACCTCTGGTCACCGAACTGGCCCATGACGGGGATAAGGCCGCGATCGACACGATCGAGCTCATCGGCACCCGGCTTGGGGTGGCCATTGCCAGCTTCGTGAACATCTTCAACCCCGAGGTGGTGGTGATCGGGGGCGGGGTGATCGGGGCCGGCGAGCTGCTCCTGAACGCCGCCCGGGCCGAGATGGCCCGTCGCGCGCTGCCCCCGTCGCGGGACATCGTTGAGATCGTGCCGGCGGCGTTCGGGGTCGAGGCCGGGATGATCGGCGCCGCCGCACTCGCCTTCGACGGGCTCGAGCGGCGGTCGTGAGCGCCGCCGCGAGCACCGGCCGCCTGATCGTCTGCCCGACGCCGATCGGCAACCTCGAGGACGTCACGCTCCGCGTGCTCGCCGCCCTGCGCGAGGCCGACATCGTGGCCTGCGAGGACACCCGCCGCTCGCGCGTGCTGCTCGAACGCTACGGCGTCGGCGGGCGCCTGGTCAGCTACCACGAGCACAACGAGCGCGCGCGATCCTTGGAGCTCGTGGCGAAGATGCGCGAGGGCGCCGTGGTCGCGCTGGTCTCCGACGCGGGCACCCCGCTGGTGTCCGATCCCGGGTTCGTGCTCGTGCAGGCGTGCGTGGCCGCGGGGCTGGCCGTCGAGGTGCTGCCGGGGCCCTCGGCCGCCTTGGCCGCGCTCGTGGCCAGCGCGCTGCCCGCCGACCGGTGGCGCTTCGTCGGCTTCCTGCCGCGCAAGAAGGGCGAGTTGGCGGCCGCGTTCGGCGGCCCGGAGACCGTCGTGGCCTTCGAGTCGCCGCGCCGGGTCGGCGCCTCGCTACGGGTCCTGGCCGGCCTCGATCCCGACCGGCCGGTCGCCGTGTGCCGGGAGCTGACCAAGCTGCACGAGGAGGTGGTGCGCGGCACCGCGGCCGAGTTGGCGGCCCGGTATGCCAAGGACCCGCCTCGGGGTGAGGTGGCTCTGGTGGTCGGGGGCGCGCCCTCGGTGGCGGAGGAGATCGGGCCGGCGTTGGACGCACTGCGGCGGCTGGTCGAGGCCGGGGCCAAGCCGCGCCCCGCCGCGAGCGTGGTGGCCGAGCTGACGGGGGTGCCCGCCAACCGGCTTTACAAGGCGCTGACGGAAAGAGATTGACCCCAACACGCGTCAGTACCTTGGATAGTGGGGCACCGGGCGCACACCCCAATCACTTCGGAACCGTCGTCGGCCGATCGAAGGCCGCGGCCGCTCGACCGCGCCGCCACGCTCCTGCGCCTTCAGAACGCCGCAGGTAACACGGCCGTCAAGCAGCTGATCGCGCGCAAGCGCCAAGTTCCGGCCAACCCGACGAGCCTGTCCGACTACACGGACCTTCGAGGGGAGATCTCGATCGACACCGCCACCGGCAAGCCGGTCGCCGACAAGGACCTGCCCGGGTTGTTCAAGGCGGGGGGCGCCCGCTTCGACCCGCGAGAGGGCGTCGACGTCTCGTTCCACTTCTCGGCCAACGTCGTCCAGGACCGCGACAAGCAGACGCTAGTCCAGACGGGTCTGGCCGGGATCGCGCGCGCTCGGTTCAACCTGGCCTCCAGCTCCAAAGGCGCGGTCGTGAAAGGGGCCACGAGCATCGTCAGGCTGTCTCTCGAGCGGTTCGGGGGACACGACGGCCGGTACCGCTTCACCTCGGTCGCCGGCGCCAAGGCGGGAGAGATCCAGGTCCTCGTCGAGTACCTGGGGCCAGAGTCGCCGCCCCTGAGCAGCTGGGACGGGCTCGGAGCGAACGGGCAGGAGCGGCTCACCGAGCGGTTCGCGAAGTTCGGTTTCACCTGGGGCGACGGCGACGTCGCGTGGAGCTACGACAAGAAGGCGCAGGTCATGCAGGCGCTCGGCCTGATACCCGATGCCGTGTTGAACGAGGTGAGCGGCATCACCTGGGAGCGCCGCCGAGCGCAACACGGCCCCACCGGCGAGGCAGGCGAATACCTGGAGCCCGATCGCAAGATCCTGCTCTACACGTCCGCCTTCGACGACGACTGGACCGTGATCGAGCTGGTGGCCCATGAACTCGGGCACGGCCTCAGCCAACGACCGTGGGAACGCAAGCACTCGGCCAAGTCCCATGAGGACGAGCCCGATTACCGGCACGCCGCTGGCCCGCTGGCCAAGGCTCCCACCGAGTACGGGCGCAAGGCCTACGCCGAGGACTTCGCCGAGGGCTTCGCGCTGTTCATCCACGAGCCCGACACGCTCAAGGTCCTCCGGCCCGAGCTGTTCGAGTACTTCACGAAGCTCGACGGGGATCTGCCCTAGCCGCCGGCCAAGCGGCCGCCGGGTCGCGGCGACGGCCCGCTCGGCATCCCTGCCTCGGCTGCGGGCCTGCCGCGACTCATCCGGCGGACGCCCGGCGGAACGGCCCCAGGGACGCCGAGCGAAGCGAGGCCCAATAAAGTCAGGCCGAGCGATGTCGTTCTACATCACCACCCCGATCTACTACGTGAACGCGCAGCCGCACCTCGGCCACGCGTACACGACGATCGCCTGCGACGTGCTCGCGCGGCATATGCGCCAGCGCGGCGAGGACGTGTTCTTCCTCACCGGGACCGACGAGCACGGCGAGCCCGTGGCCGACGCGGCCCACGCGCAGGGGCTCGAGCCGCAGGCGCTGGCCGACCTCAATGCGGAGAAGTTCAAGGCGCTGGCGCCGCAGCTCGATGCGTCGAACGACTTCTTCATCCGCACCACGGACGAGGAGCATCAGAAGCGCGTGCAGGACGTACTCCAGCGCGTCCACGACAACGGCTACACACACAAGGGGATCTACGAGGGCTGGTACTGCCCCCGGTGCGCGGACTTCAAGGTCGAGAACGAGATCCTTGAGGGCAACCGCTGCCCGATCCACGAAATCGAGCTCGAGCGCCATCAGGAGGAGAACTGGTTCTTCCGGCTCTCGGCCTTCCAGGAGCCGCTCGAGCGGCTGTACGCCGAGCAGCGCGACTTCGTAATGCCGCGGCACCACTACAACGAGGCCCTGTCGTTCATCTCGTCGGGGCTGCAGGACATCTCGCTGTCGCGCAAGCGCCTGAAGTGGGGCGTGCCCGTGCCGTGGGACGCCGAGCACGTCTTCTACGTGTGGTTCGACGCGCTCCTGAACTACTACACCGCGCTCGGGTATGCGCGGCCGGGCGAGGATCTCACCGACCGCTTCTGGCCCGCGACCTACCACGTGATCGGCAAGGACATCCTCAAGTTCCACACTGTGTTCTGGCCGGCGATGCTGATGGCGGCGAGGCTGCCCGTTCCCGAGCACGTGTTCGTGCACGGGTTCCTGCTTGGCGCCGACGGGCGCAAGATGAGCAAGTCGCTCGGGAACGTGCTCGACCCGTTCGCGGTGATGGCCGAGTACGGGACCGACGCGCTGCGTTTTTACTTGATGCGCGACGTGGCCTTCGGGTCGGACGGGAGCGTCGGGATGGACGGCGTGCGGTCGCGCTACGAGGCCGAGCTGGCCAACGAATACGGGAACCTGGCGAGTCGCACGATCGCGATGCTGCACCGCTACCGCGACGGGGTGATTCCCGAGGCGGCGACCGACGGCGAGTTGGCCCGCGACTTCGAGGTGCTCCCGGCCGAGGTCTCGGTGGTCCTCGACCGGGCCGAGCCGACCCGCGCGCTCGACCTCATCTGGGATCGGGTCCGGCGCCTGAACCGCTACGTCGAGGAGCGCGCCCCGTGGCAGCTCGCGCGCGATCCGGGGGCCGCCCGCGTCTTGGATGAGACGCTGGCCTCGCTGGGCGAGGGGCTGCGGGTCGTGAGCGTGCTCCTGCATCCATACATACCAGCGGCCGTCGAGAAGCTGCTGCTGGCGCTGGGCACTCCGGAGGTGACGTACGAGCGCGCGTTGTTCGCCGAGCGCGGCAGCGGCGTCGCCGTCCAGAAGCTCGAGCCGCTGTTCCCCAAGCGTTAGTCCCGGTGGTCGACGGCCACACGCACCTGGAGCTGTGCGACCCGCCCGATGCCGAGCTGGTGGCGGCGGCGGCTTCGGCCGGAGTCTCGCGGATCGTCACGATCGGGATCGACGGTGCCTCGTGCCGCGCGGCGCTGGCCGCCGCCGAGAACTTCCCTCAGGTGTACGCGGCGATCGGCCGCCATCCCAACTCGGCCACGGGGTTCGACGATGCCGACCTGGCCGAGCTGGCCGCGCTCGCCGCGCATCCCAAGTGCGTGGCCATCGGCGAGACCGGGCTTGACTTCTACCGCGACGGGGCGCCGCGAGCCGACCAGGAGCGGGCGTTCCGGGCCCAGATCGGGCTGGCCCGCTCGGTCGGCAAGCCGCTGGTCATCCATACGCGGGCGGCTGACGACGACACGCTCGCGATGCTGTCGGGCGAGGCCGAGGGTTTGCGCGTGATCCTGCATTGCTTCTCGATGCCCGACCGGATCGAGGAGTGCCTTACGCATCCGGATTGGTGGATCTCGTTCGCCGGCAACGTCACCTATCCGAAGGCGGAGGCGCTGCGGACGGCGGCTCTGCGAGTTCCCGCGGAGCGGCTGCTGGTCGAGACCGACGCGCCGTTCCTCTCGCCGCAGCCGGTGCGGGGGAAGATGAACCAGCCGGCGAACGTGGTGATGACCGCGCAGGCCCTTGCGGTCGAGCGCCGGGTTGCCTGGGACGAGTTCGATGCGGCGGTCGAGGCGAGTGCCGCCGAGGTGTACGGCTGGTGACTCGGCTGGGCCAGAACTTCCTGGTCGACCGCAACATCCTGGACGTGATCGAGCGGCTGGCGGGGGTGGGTGCCGAGGACGTGGTGCTCGAGATCGGGGGTGGGCAGGGCGTGCTGTCCGAGCGGCTGGCGGGCGAGGTGGCTCATCTGCACGTGGTCGAGGTCGATCGCCGGCTCGAGGATGGGCTGCGTGAGGTGCTGTCGGGTTTTGACAACGTCACGCTGTGGCTCGCCGACGCGCTCGAACTGGACTTTTCGTCGTTCGATCCGGCGCCGACCGCCGTCGTGGCCAACCTGCCCTACTCGATCGCCGCCACCGTGATCCTGCGCACGATCGAGGAGCTACCGAGCGTGCGCGAATGGGTCGTGATGGTCCAGCGCGAGGTCGGCGAGCGGCTGGCCGCCTCCGTGGGCGATCCGGCGTACGGCGCACCGTCGGTCCTGGCCCAGCTGGTCTGCGAGGTGCGTGTGTTGCGGCCGGTGGCGCGCACCGTGTTCCGGCCGGTGCCGCGGGTCGACTCGGTGCTCGTGGGTCTGCGCCGCCTTGGCTCGGACGCAGCCGCGGTCGATCCCGCGGTCCGCGCGCTCGTGCACGAGGCGTTCGCCCACCGGCGAAAGGCTCTGGCCGGGTCGCTGGCACTGGCCCCGGGGGCATTGCCGGGCGTGCGTGGGCGGGCTCGGGCGGCGCTGGTCGAGCTCGGGCACCCGCCCGACGAGCGGGCCGAGCGGCTGTCGCCGGAGGAGTTCGCTGCGCTCGCGGCCAAGCTCTCGCGGTCGTGAAGCTCGTCGCTCGGGCGCCGGCGAAGGTGAACCTGTGCCTGTTCCTCGGGCCGGTGCGGTCAGACGGTCGCCACGAGCTGGTGACGCTGTTCGAGTCGGTGTCGCTGGCGGACTCGATCTCGGTGGCGCCCGCCCCCGCGCCGGGCTCCGTCTCCGCCGACCAGGTCGTGTGCCCCGGTGTCGACCCACCCAACATCGTCACGCGGACGCTGGACGGACTGCGCGCTCGCGGCTGGGAGGGTCCGCCGGTGCGGGTCACGATCGAGAAGCGCATCCCGGTGGCGGGCGGGATGGGCGGGGGGTCGGCCGATGCGGCGGCCGTGTTGCGCGTGGCCTCCGCGATTGCCCGGGTGGCTACGGGCGTGGTCGACGAGCTCGCAGCGTCACTGGGCGCGGACGTTCCGAGCCAACTGGTGTCGGGGGTGGCGCTCGGGACCGGCGCCGGCGACATCGTCGAGCGGCTGGGGCCGCTGGCCCCGCATGCGTTGGTGATCGTGCCCCACGACTTTGCCCTGCTGACGGCGGACGTCTACCGGGAGGCCGATCGGCTGGGTCTGCCGCGGAGCAAGTCCGATCTGGCGGACCGGCTGCGGGCCGTGCGCGCCGGCGGCATGCCCCAGCTCGTCAACGACCTGGAACCGGCGGCGCTTTCGCTGCGGCCCGAGATCGCGCGAGCACTCGACGCCGTACGCGAGGCCGGGGCCGAGCACGCCATGGTCTCAGGCTCGGGTCCCACGGTGTTCGGACTATTCAAAGGTCCGGACGGGCTTTCGCGGGCCGGCGCAGCTGCTCACGGCCTCGCCGATCGGTACCCTGGGGCGACCTCGGCGGCTCCTGTGAGCGAGGAGTTCGGGGCTCCACGCGGAAGCTAACCCCCGCCCTCGACGTCGGGCACAATTCCCACAAGGCTCGTGAGCAACCAATCCATCACCTACCTGGTCGGCGCGTGTGCATGCGTGTTCGGGTTCGCCGCGTTCTGCACGCTGGTGCTCGTTCCTGCGGTCACCGCGTACCGGCGGCCGCTCGAGCGGGTGGTCGTGGTGGTGCTGTCGCTGTACGTCCTAGCCGCGCTTGTGGGGATCGGCGTGCTGCTCGGTGCGCTGATCGTGGTCGAGTGGCCAAGGCTGTTCTGACTCCACCCGGGATCGAAGCGGTTGGCTGAGCGGGCACCAGAGCCCCCGGCGCCCGCCGCGCCGAACCTGGCCGCGCTGGCCGCGATCACCGACGCGGTCGAGGACGGGGCCGGCCTGCCCGCCGTGCTCCGCGCCGCCGCCCGCGCGCTCGACACCAGCCTGATCCTGATCGACCGGTCGGCCTCCGTGCTGGCCGTGGCCGCGCGCAGCCCGGCCGACGAGCGTTCGCTGATGCGTGACGGCGACGACGTCACCACGATCGATCTGAAGGTGGCCGACGCGACCGTGGGGAAGCTCCGGATGCGCGTCGCCGAGCGCCCCCTGGACGCCTCGCTGCTCCGGCTGGTCACGACCCTGATCGCCTCCGAGGTCGAGCGCGTACGCGCTCCGGAGCGGGCCTCCGAGGAAGCCGCCACCACCTTCCAGCGCGCGGTCCTGGAGGGCCGGATCGAGGACCGCGAGGATCTGATCGCCCAGGGCAAGGAGCTCGGGACCGACCTGGGCCCTGGGGCCAGCGTCGTGATCATCCGCGCGCACCCGCGCAGCCCGACGGAGGAGGACTGGCGCCGGCGGATGCTCGCGCTGGTGGCGCGGGGAGCGCGCTCGCTCGCGCCCGGCGCGCTCGCCGCGCCGACCAGCGACGAGGGGGGTGGCGAGATCGCCGTGCTCATGCCCGACGGCGACGGCGAGGTGGGTCGGCGGGCCGCCGCATCGATCTTGCGCGAGCTCGAGTCCGGACTGCCCGGGTTTGCGTTCGCGGTCGGACGCAGCCGGCGGGTCGAGGACCCGCTCGAGCTCCATCGCGCTCGCAACGAGGCGCTGCTCGCCGCCAACGTGGTCGAAGGGGAACCCGAGCGAGTGGAGCTGGGCTACGAGGAAACCGGGACCTACCAGCTGCTGCTGCCCCACATGAACGATCCGGCGGAGCTGCGGCGTTTCTACGACGAGACGGTGCGTCCGCTGGTGGCCTACGACGAGCAGTACGAAACCGACCTGCTCGGCACCCTGTCCACGTTTCTGGAATGCGACGCGAACGTGAACGCGACCGCCTCGCGCCTCATCACGCATCGTCACACGGTCCGCTACCGGTTCGAGCGCGTGCGCGAGTTGACCGGCCTCGACGTGTCCTCCACCGACGGTCGCGAGAAGCTCTCGTTGGGGCTCAAGGCGATGCGGGTGCTGGGGATCGCGCCGCCTCGCGGTCCCGCCCACGAGCGCGGGGCCGAGGGCGGACGGGTCCCGCGCTAGGGTCGAGGCGATGAGCGGTCAGGGGCCGGCAGTGCTGATCATGGCCCGCGCGCCACGCGCCGGCGAGGTCCGGCGCGCGCTCGAGCCCCTGCTTGGCCGCGAGGGATGCCTCGAGCTTCAATCGAAGCTGATCGTGCGGGCGGCGGCGTGGGCGCGCAAGGTCGGGCCCGGCCCGCCGCACGTCGCGCACGACCCGCCGGATGCGGGGGCTGAGCTGCGCCGGCTGGTCGGCGGCGACGCGCTCGTGTTCCCCCAGAACGGCGAGGGGATCACCGGTCGCCTGGCCGACGCCTCGGCTCGCGTGCTCGCCCGCAGCGGCGGCCCCCTGCTGATCGTGTGGCCCGATTTGCCGCGCTTCCGCCTGGGGCACGCCAGGGCGGCGCTCGAGGACCTGAGCTCGGGGTGCGATGTGGTCCTGGGGCCGGCCATCGACGGCGGGCTCTATCTGGTCGGGATCGCCCGCCCCCTTCCCGAGCTGTTCGCCCTGCCCGAGCAGGCCTGGCGGGGCGATGTGATGGCGGTGGCGCTAACCGCCATCCGCGACGTGGGCTTCGAGGTCGGGATCCTGCGCGCCGAGCGGGCCCTGCACCGGCCGGCCGACGTACGCGCCGCGCTGGCCGACCCCCTTGTGCCCGAGGACGTCGCGGCGATCCTCCGCCGGCGCCACTGACGCCGGCGCTCTCGGGGTCGGTCAAGTGTCGAGACTCGGCCGGTCGGCCTAAACCGGCCCGCGGCGCATGCCGACACCTTCATGACGCGCGCGCCCAAGCGCGCGCCGCCGCCGTCCGACCATGCTGCGCTCTTCCTTCACTCCGTCACGTCAGGCCGCCAACGATGGTCGGCGTCTGGGCGCGATTCTCAAGCGGGGCCGGATTGCGGTCGATCCAGCGGGCGTGGCGAGACGACTCAGAGACCGCGGACGCGCACAGCACGGCTTCACGCTGATCGAGGTGCTGGTCAGCGCGCTGATCGTCACGCTGATCGCCGGCGCGGTGGCCGGCGCGCTGATGACCAACATCAAGGCCACCGGCGACCAGCACCGGCGGGCCCAGGCCCAGGCCCTGGCCGAGCAGGACCAGGAGCGCCTCAAGGGTCTGTCGGCGGAACAGCTCGACAACCTGAGCCAGACCTACACGAGCACACAGGACAAATACAAGTTCACGGTCGCCTCGCAGGCCTACTACCTGAACAGCACGAGCGGCGCGAGCTGCTCGGCCTCCGGTGGAGCGGGCGCCACCTACTTCAAGACGATCTCGACCGTCACCTGGACCAACCCCGCCGGGGTGGCGCAGACCCTCGCCACGGACGAGAGCGTGATCACGCCTCCCGCCGGCGGCAGCATCCTGGCGCAGTTCCACGATCAGACGACGGCCCCGCTGTCCGGGGTGTCGGTAGCCGCCAACGGTCCCGAGTCCGACGCCGCCGCCAGCGACGGAAACGGCTGCACGATCTTCACCGGCCTGGACACCGGCGCCTACAACCTGACCTTCACCGACAACGGCTACGTCGACCCGAACGGGAATGCCTCGCCTCTGACGGACACCACGACGGTCGCGAGCACCGGGATCGCCTCCCCGAGCAAGGGCAATCCGATCGAGATGGGCCTCGGTGGCGGGATCACCGCGAGCTTCGGAGTCGACGGCACGGCGGGGCCCCTGGCGTTCAAGCCCTTCGCCCTCTCTTGGTATGGCAGCGGTGGCGGGTACTCGATGTCGGACTTCCGAAAGAACCTGTTCGCCACTCAGCAGCTGTCGATCAAGACGACAACGGTGGCGGGGGCCTCGCCCGGTGGGTTGTTCCCGTTCGCGTCGCTGAATCCGACGAGCTACACGAACAACTACCAGCTGTGGGCGGGGAAGTGCCGCCAGGAGCAGCCGCCGGCCGGTGTCGATGCGGCCTCGGTCACGCCCGGATATGCCGGATCGATGACAGTCACAGCGCCGGCCGTGGCCGTCAGCGTCACGTTCAAGAGCAAGACCGGCACCGTCACGCAGGTCGCGCCCAACCACGTGAAGACCTTGTTCCAGGACGGCGGCACCGGTACGGCCTGCGGCGACAGTTGGGGGCCGTTCTCGGCGATCAATCCGCCCACGACCGGAGCGAACCGCGTCTCCCCAAGTCCCCTCACCTACGTCTACCCCGCTCCGTTCGCCAGTAGCGAGACGAGCGGCTCCAACGCCAGCGCCTCGGGCCAGACGGGCACGGTCCAGGTCTGCGCCGACTACACCACCGGCGGCAACACCTATCAGCAGACCTCGGGAACGTTCACTGACGCATTCGGTAGCACCACTCCGGTGTCGATTCAGATTCCCTATAGCTCCACGCCGTCAGGGGCATGCTGATGCGCCGCGTCGTCCAGAACGTCCGCCACCGTCTTGCCGACCAGCGCGGCTTCACCCTGGTCGAGTTGCTGGCCACGATGGTCGCCGGCGTGGTCGTTCTGCTCGCGCTCGGGACGATCATGGACGTCACGCTCAGGGAGACGACCCGGTCGTTCTCGCTCGTCGACGCCACCAATCGCACGCGTCCGATCTTCGAGCAGATCGAGAACAACCTCCATTCCTCCTGCTTCGCCGACGAGGAGACGCCGATCCAGGTCGGCAGCAATGCGAACACGCTGATCTTCATGAGCTCGTCCGGAAACGGCGCTACGCCCACCGCGGTGTGGCACCAGGTCAGCTACAACGCGGCACCGGCGTCGACGCTCACCGACACCACCTATTCGACGTCGTACTCGGTTGTGGCCGGCATCCCGACCTGGTCGCGGGGAACGCTGCAAGGCACGAGGACGCTGCTCACGAACGTGGCCCAAACCGGGTCGACCGCCGTGTTTCAGTACTTCGCCTACCAGACCGCGCCCGGTACAGATGCGGCCGGCAACCAGTACATGATCCTTCCCGACGGCACCGCTCCGGTTCCCGGAACCAGTACCACGGTCACCAATCCGCTCGCGCCCGGGGGGTCCCTCACTTCCACGCAGGCATCCTCGGCCGCCGAGGTGCTGATTTCGCTGACCGTTGGGCCGGCCGGGCACGCCAACGAAAACACCAACCTCGCGAACGTCGGTCAGTCGGTCACCGACGCGATCACGTTCCGCTTCACCCCCGCCGCCAACCACCTGGGCGACGGCGCCAGCTTCACACCATGCGACTGATCTCCACCCCCACACTCAAGGCGGCCCGTTGGGCCCGGCACCGCCTGTCCGCCGAGCACGGCTTCACGATGGTGCTGGCGCTTGGCGTGCTCCTCGTGACCAGCCTTCTGCTGACCGCGGTCTTCTTCGCGCTGCAGGGCGAGATCCAGTCGGGCACGACCGACCTCTCGTCCAAGCGAGCCTACGCCGCTGCGACGGCCGGCATCAACGCCTACCTGTATCAGCTCAACCAGAACCCCAACTACTGGAACACCTGCTCGAACGACGTCCAAAGCACCCCGGTCAGCGTCCCCGGATCGGCCGACGGCGCCAAGTACACCTACGCGCCTATCTATGCCAACGGCAACACGGCCTGCACCAGCAACGTGATCAGCTCGCTTATCGACAACACCACCGGAACCATCCGCATGGTGTTCACCGGCACGGCCGGGACGCGGCCCGTCGTCACCCGCGCCATCGTCGTGAGCTTCCGGATGGACAGCCCCCTCGACTTCCTCTGGTACACGCACTTCGAGTCAGTCGACGACGGCATCCCGGGCTACGCCGATTGCGGCGTGTTCTATCGCGTGGCCGGCGGCCGGGATACAGCCTGCAACATCGTGTGGGTCTCGGCAGACGTCCTGAGAGGGCCGGCGTACACCGATGACCAGTACCTGATCAACACGGGGGCCTCTCCCGCCTTCGGGCGATACGCCAACGACAAGATCGAGAAGCTCGGCGCCGGGGACTCAGCAGAAGGACGTCTGCTCCGGTAGCAACTGCCAGAGCGCGAACTTCGTCGGGAACCGCATCGAGAACGCCAAGCCGATTCCGACGCCGTCGGACAACACAGAGCTTCTGACCGACGCGCAGAACTACGGGAAGGTGTTCACCGGGACGACGAACGTCACGCTGAACGGCACTACGGCCACGGTCGTGAGCTGCACATCGGCGACCAGCTGCACGAGCGCGACGACCGTCGACCTCACCCAATACCCCATCCTGTACGTCAGCAACGCGGCCGGCTGCACTCCGCCGGCGTATTCGCCGTTCAACGTCACCTACCAGATGAATACGTCGGGTGGGTACGCATCGGGTACCTACCACGCGGGTTGCGCCGGTGATGTGTACGTGTCGGGCACATACAACACGCCTCTGACGATCGGGGCAGCCGACAACGTCGTCATCGGTGGCGATCTGACGACCAGCGCGGACGGGTCGGGCAACCCCACCGGCAGCGCCACCCTTGGTCTCGTCGCCAACGAGTTCGTCCGCGTCATGCACGGGTGCACCAGCAACCAGCTCAGCAACCCGACGATCGACGCGGCGATCCTGGCGCTCAACCACTCGTTCATCGTCGACAACTACAACTGCGGAGGCTCGAGCGGGAACCTGACCGTGCATGGCGCGATCGCCCAGTACTTCCGCGGACCGGTGGGCCAGGTAGGCGGCACCGGCGGCGTGCTCAACGGCTACGCCAAGAACTACAACTACGACGATCGCCTCGCGAACATCCTCCCGCCGTATCTGTTCGACATCTCGAACTCCGGGTGGCACATCTCGCGCGAGACGTTGTGCGTCGCCGGAAGCACGAACGCGGCGACCGGCTGTCAGGCGCCGGGCTAGGCCGGCGCCGCCGCGGCGGCCAGAGTGGATCGCCGAACGGGCTGGTTCGTCTGCGTGGTACAGGCGGGCGACGCGTGGGTGCCTGCCCGGAGCGCCGATCAGATAACTTGACCGAGGCGCAACGTGCTGATTTACTGGGGAGTGGTGTAATGGCCGCACGCGACGCTTTGGACGTCGAAGTCCAGGTTCGATCCCTGGCTCCCCAGCTCAAGTTAGCCGGGTGAGAAACACCAGCAAATCGTCAGCTTTTCCGTCCGCCGCACGAACTAATGTTCGGGTATGCCCCGAGCATCGCATCACAGCGAAGACCAGGTTCGAGCGGCGGTCCGGAGTGCCCACAGCATGGCCGAGGCCTTGAGGCACCTCGGGCTGCGACCCGCTGGCGGAGATCACGGCACGCTGAAGAGGCTGATCGACCGCTACGGCATCTCGACCGAGCATTTCGACCCGTACTGGGGTCAGCGCGGGCAGCGGCGTGCCGACGCGACGCCGCTGGCAGCGATTCTCGTCGAACACTCCACCTACTCTCGAAACCATCTGAAGCGGCGCCTGTACGACGAGGGGCTCAAGCGGCGTGCGTGCGAGCTGTGCGGTCAGGGCGAGGAGTGGCGGGGCCGGCAGATGGCCTTGATCCTCGACCACATAAACGGCGTCGCGACGGACAACCGGCTCGAGAATCTGCAGATCGTGTGCCCCAACTGCGCCGCCACGCTCGATACGCATTGCGGCCGAAAGAATCGGCGTGATCGCACGCCTCGAGCCTGCCTGTGGTGCAGCGGAGAGTTCATCCCCAAGTACGCGAGCCATCGCTACTGCTCGCCTGCTTGCGGTGTACACAGCCGGGGTCCACGGGAGCCACGGCCGGAACGTCGCAAGGTTGAGCGGCCCTCCTACGAGCAACTGATGACCGACGTTGCGTCGACGAGCTTGCTTGCCGTCGGGCGGAAGTACGGCGTGTCCGACACCGCGGTTCGGAAGTGGATTCGCTGGTACGAGTACGAGCACGAGATGGCCGAATGGAGGAAGCAGAAAGAGCGACGCGACGAATAGACAGCTGACCGCGGGCGCCGACCGCATCGCGGCGCGGCGCGTCGGGGCCCCCGCGGTCGCGACGCGATGGCCAGGATCCCCTACGATCCTGGCGTGGCCGCACCGGTCGTCGTCATCCTTGCTGCCGGGCAGGGAACGCGGATGCGTTCCGCGACTCCGAAGCTGTTGCACGAAGTGTGTGGTCGGCCGATCATCGCCTGGCCGGTGGCGGCTGCGCGGGCCGCTGGGGCCGCGCGGGTCGTGGTCGTGGAGGGCCCGGACCGGCCGCTCGATGGCTCGCTGGACGGCGAGGTGACGGTGGCGGTGCAGGAGGAGCCTCGCGGCACGGCGGATGCGGTCAAGGCGGCGGCGGCGCACATCGATCCGCAGGCCACGGTGATCGTGCTCAACGGCGATCACCCGCTGATCACGGCCGAGACGCTGACCGGGCTGGCGCACGCGCGGGCGCACTCGGGCGCGGCGGCCACGGTGGCGACCGCGGTGCTCGAGGACCCGAGCGGCTACGGCCGAGTGGTGCGGGCGCCGGACGGCACGGTCGAGCGGGTGGTCGAGACCAAGGCGCCCGGTGACGCCAGCGAGCTCGAGCTGCGGATCCGGGAGGTCAGCACCGGGATCTTCGCCTTCGAGGGGGCGGCGCTGCTGGCCGCGCTTGAGGAGGTGCGCAGCGATAACGCCCAGGGCGAGCTGTACCTGCCGGACGTGCTGGGGATCATGCGCTCGCGGGAGCGGAGCGTGACCGCGCACGAGATCGACGACGCGAGCGAGCTCGGGGTCAACGACCGCGCCCAGCTGGCCGCGGTGCGGGCCATCGCACAGCGCCGCATTCATGAGCGCCACATGCTGGCCGGCGTGACGATCGTCGATCCCGACGCCACCGTGATCGACGTCGAGGTGCAGATCGGCCAGGACACGGTGATCAGGCCGTTCACGAGCCTGCACGGACGGACCCAGATCGGGGAGGGCGCGACGATCGGACCGCTCAGCACGCTCCTCGACACCCAGGTGGGCGCCGGGGCGAAGGTGATCCACTCCTACCTCGATGGGGCCGACGTGGGAGAAGGGGTCAGCGTAGGCCCGTTCAGCTACCTCCGGCCGGGCGCTGTGCTGAGGGACGGCTCCAAGGCCGGCGCATTCGTCGAGATCAAGAACTCGGACGTCGGCGCCGGCTCCAAGGTGCCACACCTTTCCTACATCGGAGACGCGGATATCGGCGAGGGGACGAACATCGGCGCGGGGACGATCACGGCCAACTACGACGGCACGAACAAGAGCCGCACGCACATCGGCGCCGGCGTCTTCGTCAGCGTCGACACGATGTTGGTGGCGCCCGTGAGCGTCGGCGACGGCGCCTACACCGGCGCGGGCTCCGTCATCACCGACGACGTCCCGCCGGGGTCTCTTGGCATCGCGCGCAGTCGCCAGACGAACATCGAGGGCTATCGCGAACGTCGCAACCAGCGGAATTCCCCCGGGCCCGGAGATGGCGAAGGCGGTAAGAATCCTGCCTGAGCTCCCGAAGAACGGCGAGAATGTCGCCGTGAACGTGGGTAGCTAGCGGTACGAATACCGGTCCCGCCCGAGTAGCCCTGACAAGCCCATCCGTCCCCTGCCGGTCGTACACTCGAACGCACCATGAGTCTGCTCGAGACACGCCCCGCCCCGAGTGAGCTCGAGGTCGAGGCTCGCAAGCGGCTGATGCTGTTCTCGGGCCGGGCGAATCCCAATCTGGCCGCGAAGATCGCCTCCAAGCTCGGGGTCGGGCTCGGCAGCGTGACGCTCAAGACGTTCACCAACGGCGAGGTCTACTGCCGCTACGACCAGTCGGTCCGGGGCGCGGATGTGTTCATCGTGCAGCCGACGTGCGGCAATTCCGATTACGGTCTGAGCGCGAACGACGCGCTGATGGAGTTGATGGTCATGGTCGATGCCGCCGTGGGTGGCTCGGCCCACCGGGTGATCGCGGTCACTCCCTGGTACGGCTACTCGCGCCAGGACAAGAAGTCCGCGCCGCGCGAGCCGATCAGCGCCCGGATGGTGGCCCGCATGCTCGAGTCGGCCGGGATCGATCGGATCCTCGCGATGGACCTGCACCAGGGCCAGATCCAGGGCTTCTTCCAAAAGCCGTGCGACCACATGACCGCACTGTTCATGCTGACCCAGTACTTCCGGGACCTCGGGCTGGACGACCTCGTGGTGGTCGCGCCCGACGCCGGCCGGGTGAAGCTCAACAAGCAGTTCGCCTCGAAGATCGGGGCCGATCTGGCGATTCTCAACAAGGAGCGCCCGACCCAGCAGGTGGCCGAGATCGGATACGTGATCGGCGACGTGGCCGGCAAGACCGCCGTGCTGGTGGACGACATCATCGACACGGCGGGAACGCTCAAGGCCGCCGCCGACGCGGTCTACGAGGCCGGCGCCAGGCGGGTGTACGCGGCGGCCACGCACGGTGTGTTCTCGGGCGAGCCGTGGGACCAGCTCGCGGCGGCGCGCCTCGAGCAGATCGTCGTCACCGACACCATCCCGCTCCCGGCCGGCGCGCCGGAGAACGTCCGCGTGCTGTCGTGCGCGGATCTCCTCACCAGCTCGATCCGCCAGATCTTCACCGACGGCTCGGTGAGCGACGTGTTCGGCGGCGAGAACCAGCTGTTCTAAGAGGGGCCTCGCCGGCGGGTCGGAGGAGCGCGACCGACCGGATGGGAGAGCGCGATGATCCGCAGCTCGGCCGCCGCGCCCAGACCGGTCGCGCCGCCCGCCTGATGGAGCTCCTGGGGCTAAGCGAGGAGGAGCTGTGTCGCCTGCTCGACGTCGACCCGCTCACGCTGCTCTCCGGGCAACTCGAGCACCGCTCGGAGCTGCCGATCCTGCTCGACCTGCTCGACGAAGCCTCCGAGCGTGCGGGACCGGCGGTGCTGCGGCGCTGGGTCCGGGTGGCCGGTCCATCCGGCCGGCCGATCGATGCGCTCCTGCGGCGGGATTTTGGCGCCTTCGAGGACGCGCTGGGTGAGCTGGCCGAGCGCGGGTTCGTGCTCCGGGGCGGCGGCTGAGGGCGACGATGGGCGAGCCGCTCGTCCACACGCTGCGCGTCCGCTACGCCGAATGCGACCTCCAGGGGGTGGCGTTCAACGCCCACTACCTGAACTACTTCGACACGAGCATGACCGAGTTGTGGCGCGCGGCATACGGGGGCTACCGGGCGATGCTCGATCGCGGGGTCGACATGGTCCTGGCCGAGGCGCGGCTGCGCTTCCACCGGCCGGCCCGGTTCGACGACGAGCTCGAGCTGGGGGTGGTCGTTACGTACCTGGGTCGCACCAGCTTCCGGACCCGGCACACCGCCGGCTGCGCGGGCGAGCTCATCGCCGAGGCCGAGCTCAGGCACGTCCTGGTGGACCGGCGGACCGTGATCAAGACCCCGCTGCCGGATTGGCTGCGCGACGGGCTCGTGCCGTGGACCGTGAGTGAGCCGGCGGACGAAGGGGACGAACCGCCGGCGCCTGGCTGAGAGGCCGGCGTAGGGACGCCGCCGCCGGGGGCCGCGGAAGCAGGACCGCCGGCGGCGCCGGCGTCACTCGTCCGCTGCGGTCTCTCCCGGCCAGATCCCGGTCAGGTGATGGAACGCGCGGGCGCCGGCGCGGTCCACTGCGGCTCCCACGCCGGCCATCGTCGCGGCCTCGAGGGCGGCGGCAGCCACCACCTTGGGGAAGCTCGCCTCGGCCTTCGTTGGCTTCGGCGGCTCCTCCTCGTCGATCCGAGCCCAGATCGACTTGAAGATTGTGGTGGCGATGCGGGCGCCGATCAGGCCGGCGATGATCCCGAATGGCTTGTAGAGGATCTTCATGGCCTGGTGAGCCTACCCGGGAACCCGGAGGCGAAGTCGCCTCTGCGCGTGAATCGACATCGAGCCGGCTGCTAGGTGGCCGGCGCAATTTCGCTGCTCGATGGGGTATTAGTTAAGGCTGCGTAGCTGACGTACCGGGAGCAGGAGGCAACATGCTCGAAGAGGAACGGCCGGACAGGAGCTCAGCTGAGGACCTGCTGCGACAGGCGCTCCTCGATGACACGTCGTCGGTTGCCGTTTCGCTCAAGGTCGGTGGCCTCCCGCTCAGCGAGTCGGTCACGGTGATCTTCCACGGCCGCCGCGACCTCGGCACGCTGCAGACGTATGTGACGCGCGGCAGCCGGGGGGCCGGCGCCACCGTAGCCGCCAGCGAGCTCCTCCGGGTCCCCTGCGACCTCGATCTCGCCGACGCAGGCGACCGCGCCGACGCCGAGCGGCTGTACATCGAGCAGGCGACTGCCCTGCGCGATGCGCTGGTGGGGGCCGACGTCGTGCTCGACGTGTGGCGCGAGCCGCTCGGCGAGATGCTCGGCAGCGACGTCACGGTCGACCACTCGATCGAGCTGTCGGTCCGCCTGCCGGCGCACCGGCTGCTGCCCACGGCGCTGATCGCTCCCGAATCGCACGTGCTGGTCACACCGGTTTGCAGCGCGCGGACGCTGGCCGAGGGCCGGCCGCCGATGGGGATCGCCTGCGCCCAGCAGGACGTGATCCGGATCTATCCGCTGGCCGACGATCCCGAACGTTGCGTGGAGGACTTCCTGGAGGTCGCCGCCGAGCACGCGCGCGCCCTGGCGGAGCGGCTGGACCACCAGGAGGCGTCGATCGAGCGGTTCCTCGAGCTGAGCGAGTAGAAGGCTCCTGCGCTTACCTTCGGCCGGTGCGCCGCGCCTACATCGTCGCGATCGCCGGAGCGATCATCGTGTTCCTCGTCGTGAGCGCGCTGCTCGCCAGGGTGTTCAGCGCCAACTCGGCCGAGCAATCCGCGATCACCGCGCTGGTCAAGAACGAGGCGCGGGGCGACGAGAACGCGGTCATCGACGACATTGCCGGCTGCAAGACCAGTCAGGCCTGCCGGACGCGAGCCAACTACAACGCGACCGCGCTCAAGCGCGCGGGCGCGGTCTCGGTCATCCAGATCCAGCCCTCGACGAGCTTCTCGATCGCCGGCACGGAGGGCACCGCGCGGGTGGCCTGGAACGCCGGGGGGTCGTTGCCGATCGTGCAGTGCGTGCGGGTGCGCCGGACCGGGAACGCGATCAGCGGCCTCACGGTGCAGTTGCTCGAGGTGAGCCGCCGGATCAAGAGCGACACGGCGTGCCCGGCGCGCTTCTGAGTCGCTCGCGCGCGACCCAGGGCGGCCGAACCGCGCTCAGCGGCCGGTCCGCACGGGCGTGCGATCGGGCTCGCGCGCCGGCCGACGCTCGCGCCGGGGCAGATGCTCGGGCAGCCTGCGGTGATCGCGCAGGCGGATGCGCGCCTGCTCGGCGTCGAGCAGCGGGATGCCTCCGCGCGGCGGATCGGGCGGCTTGGGCGGCCCGCCCGGCCCACGTCCCCAGCCGTCGTCGGAGCCGGGGTCAGGTCGGTTCGGGGGGAAGTCGGGAGTCTCGCGCAGGGCGGGGATGATCAGTACCGCCGCGCACACGAGTCCCAGAAGGTGCAACCCGGCGATCATCAGCATCAGCTGAGCGTCGCCCGACATTGGATTAGCTTAGCGCGCGCGTGTCCGGCGGTGAAGGGGGCGCGGGCTGCGTTGGCGCGGCGGTGGCGGGCTGGGTCGGCGCGGCGGTGGCGGGCTGCGTCCGAGCGGCGGTGGCGGGCTGCGTCAGGGCAAAGGGGTGGCGTGCTGCGCGGTGGCGCCACCGCGTCCCGAAGCGGCCCGCTACCATCACTCGGCGGTCATGGCGACGGCACAGAGCACAGCGCTGGCGGTCGAGCATCGCGAAGTCGCGGGATCGCGCGCGGCGCGCCGCCTGCGCCGGACCGGCAACGTCCCCGGGATCCTGTACGGCGGCGGCGAGGAGCCGGTCGCCTTCCAGGTGGACAGCCGCCTGCTTCGCCAGACACTGGCCCATGCCGGCGCGGTGATCGAGCTCAGCATCGACGGTGCCGGCAGCACACCGGTGGTGCTCAAGGAGATCGTCCGCCACCCGGTGTCGGGGGACACCATCCACGTCGACATGCTGCGCGTCCGCCTCGACGAGGCGATCAGCGCCACCGTGGTGCTCGACCTGACCGGCGCTGAGGATGCCCCCGGGGTCAAGGAGGGCGGCGTGCTCGAGCAGGTCACGCGCGAGCTCAACATCGAGGCTCTGCCCGGCGACATCCCGGACCTGATCCACCACGACGTGTCGGCCCTTCAGATCGGCGACACGATCACGCTCGACGCCATCAGCCCGCCGAGCGGCGTCACGCTGACCGACGATCCCGAGACGGTCCTCGCCACGGTCACGCCGCCCAAGCTCCAGCTCGAGGCCGAAGAAGAGATCGAGGGGGAGACCGAGCTGGTGGCCGAGGGCGAGGCCGGCGAGGAGGCCGAGGAGGGCGGCGCCGAAGCGGCCGAGGGCGGCGAGCGCGAAGGCGGAGCCGAGGGCGAGTAGCGCCCCGCCCTTGCCGGGCGAACCTGCAGTGGACTGGCTGATAGTCGGCCTCGGCAATCCGGGGTCCGAGTACGACGGCACCCGCCACAACATCGGCTTCGAGGTGGCGAACGAGCTCACCCGCAGATGGGCCCTGCCAAGGCCCAAGTCCAAATACCGCGGTCTGCTCACAGAGGGAAGGACCGGCCCCGGAGGCCCGCGCGTCGCGATCCTCAAGCCCCAGACGTACATGAACGAGGCGGGCAACTCGGTCGGTCCGGCTCGTGGGGCGTTCAAGCTCGACCTCGACCGGGTGCTCGTGGTCCACGACGAGATCGACCTGCCCTTCGGCGAGATCCGGGTCCGGACGGGTGGGGGACTGGCCGGTCACAACGGGCTGAAGTCGCTGAAGGCGGGCCTCGGGTCGCCGGACTTCATGCGTGTGCGGATCGGAGTAGGGCGTCCTCCCACCACCGATCCCGACCGTGTGGCCGCCTATGTCCTCGGCCGGTTCCGCGAGCCGAAGGCCGACGTCCAGGCGCTGATCGATGAGGCCGCCGACGTCGCTGAGCGAACCGTCGTGGACGCCGAGCCGGCGACCTAGACTCGGATACAGAACATGCTGCGCACGCTCCTGAGCCATGCCGACGAGGACCCCCAGACCGGCAAGCTGGCCGACGGCGGCGGCCGGGCGTTCGTATCGCAGTCGCTGCGCCCCTACCTGCTGGCAGCCCTGCTCGACGGCGATCCCGACCGCCCGGCGATCGTGGTGGCAGGGGACGACCGCGCGGCGCGTGACCTGGCCGCCGGGCTGAGGAGCTGGCTCGAGCCGCGACCGGTCCGCTACTACCCGAGTCGCGGCGTCACCTACGAGTCGCACCTGGCGCCGCCGCCCCACCTGGTCGGCCTGCGGATCGCCGCCCTCGACGCGCTGATCGAGTCAGCCGACGCCGCCGGCCAAGCCCCGGTCGTCGTGGTCAGCGCCGTGGCCCTGTCCGAGAAGGTCCCCGACCCGACGCTCCGGCCCCACGCCTTCTGCCTGCGCACCGGCGAGCTGCTCGACCTCGACGAGACCGCCCGCGATCTGGTCGCCGCGGGCTATGAGCACGTCGACCAGGTCGAGGACCGCGGTCAGTTCGCGATCCGCGGCGGGCTGCTCGACGTATTCCCGGCCACTGAGGACCGGGCCGTCCGCGTCGACCTGTTCGGGGACGAAATCGAAACGCTCAGATGGTTCTCCACCTTCACTCAGCGCTCACTGGGCGACGCGGACGTCGTAGAGGTCGCGCCGGCGGCCGAGCTGGCCGAGGAGCACCGCGAGCTGGCCGAGATCGCCGCGCTCGAGAACGAGTCCGACCGGCCCGACATCGCCGAGCTGCTCCCGGTCGATCAGTTCCATCCGTTCCTCGACCTGGTCCCCGACGACGCCTCGATCTTCATCGCGGGCGAGGAGGATGTGGCGCCGGCGCTCGCCGACCACTGGCAGGACGTGAGTACCGCCTTCCACGACCGCGACGCGCGCCAACTGTACGTCGACACGGACACGATCGATCAGACGCTGAACGCGCGCGCCCGGATCCGGCTATCGAGCATCGACCAGGACCAGCCGTTCTCGTTCCGGGCCCAAGCCGCGGACGTCCAGGCGCGTAGCCTGGCCGAGGCCGAGCCGGAAGCTCGAGAAGCTGACGCGCTCGGGCTACCGAACCGTCGTCGCCTTCGCCGGTCGCGGCGAAGGCGAGCGGGCCGCGTACAACCTTGGGCGCTTGAAGGTCCAATGGCTCGAGCCCAGCGAGAACGGTGCCGGCGACTCGAAGCTCCTTACCTTCGCCCACGCTCGCCTCCAGCAGGGCTTCATCGCCCCTCAGTTCCACCTGGCGGTGATCCCCGAGCACCGCCTGTTCCGCCGCCGCCGCGCCCCCGAGCAGCCCGAAAGCAGGACCCGCCGGCGAGGCGTGCTGCGGAGCTTCGCCGACTTGCGCACCGGCGACATCGTCGTGCACGAGGACCACGGGATCGCGCGCTTCGCGGGCTTCGACACCAAGACCGTGGCCAACGTCACCCGCGACTACCTGTACCTCGAGTACGCCGGCTCGGACCGGGTGTTCGTTCCGGTCGACCAGCTGGCCAAGATCAGCCGCTACGTCGGCGCCGGCGGCACCCATCCACCACTCTCGAAGCTGGGCGGGACTCGCTGGGACACCATCAAGGCACGAGCCAGAAGAGCCGCCCAGGAGCTGGCCGGCGAACTGCTCAACCTGTACGCCGAGCGCAAGCGCCGCGCGGGACACACCTTCCCGATCGACACCGACTGGCAGCGCGACTTCGAGGACGCGTTCCCGTTCACCGAGACCCCGGACCAGCGCGACGCGATCGAGATGGTCAAGGCCGACATGGAGGCGCCGCGCCCCATGGATCGGCTGATCTGCGGCGACGTCGGCTACGGCAAGACCGAGGTCGCGCTACGCGCCGCTTTCAAGGCCGTGCAGGACGGCAAGCAGGTGATGCTGCTCGTGCCGACGACGATCCTCGCCCAGCAGCACTACGGCACGTTCTCCGAGCGTCTGAAGGACTATCCGATCACGATCGAGCACGTGTCGCGGTTCCGCCCCGCGGCCGAACAAAGAGAAGCTGTCAAGCGCTTCAGCGAGGGTAAGGTCGACATCCTCATCGGGACGCACCGGCTCCTGTCGCGAGACGTCCGCGCCAAGGACCTCGGCCTGCTCATCGTCGACGAGGAGCAGCGCTTCGGCGTCAAGCAGAAGGAGCTGCTCCGCCAGCTCAAGCTGAAGGTCGACGTGATCGCGATGAGCGCCACCCCGATCCCGCGGACGCTGCAGATGTCGATGGCCGGCATCCGCGACATCAGCGTGATCGAGACCCCGCCCGAGGGCCGGCGCCCGATCAAGACATACGTCGGCGAGTACGACGAGGAGCTGGTCAAGGGCGCGCTGATCCGCGAGCACGAGCGGAAGGGACAGGCGTTCTTCCTGCACAACCGGATCGAGACGATCGACGAGACGGCCGAGCGGCTGCGCGCGCTGTGCCCGAAGATGAAGTTCGAGGTCGCGCACGGCCAGATGGACGAGCGCGAGCTCGAGCACCGCATGCTCGCGTTCCTCAGAGGCGACGCCGACGTACTCGTGTGCACGAGCATCATCGAGTCCGGGATCGACATCCCGCAGGCCAACACGCTGATCGTCGAGCGCGCCGACGCGTTCGGGCTCGCGCAGCTCTACCAGATCCGTGGCCGGGTGGGACGGTCCAGAGAGCGGGCGTACGCGTATCTGCTGTATCCGAGCGCCGCCGCGCTCACCCAGGACGCGGCACAACGGCTGAGCGCGCTGTCGGACTACACGGAGCTGGGCGCCGGATTCAAGATCGCCATGCGCGACCTGGAGATCCGCGGCGCCGGCAACCTGCTGGGCGACGAGCAGTCCGGTCACGTGGCGGCGCTCGGGTTCGAGCTCTACATGCAGATGCTCGACGAGGCGGTGGCGGCGGCGTCCGACGGCGCCGGCGCAGATGAGGACTGGGAGCCGGTGCGCCTCGACGTCAACGTCGACGCCTACGTGCCGGCCGACTACATCCCCTACGAGCAGGCCAAGGTCGACGTGCACCGCCGGATCGCCGGCGCGCGCGAGGTGGCCGATCTGGCGGAGCTGAAGAACGAGCTCGAGGATCGTTTCGGCGATCTGCCGGACCCCCTGAAGAACCTGATCGCGCTCCAGCAGGCCCGGATCAAGCTGGGTCAGGCGGGCGCACGCGCGGTCACGTTCCGCAACGGGCGCCTGGCCGTGACGCCGGTCGAGCTCGACAGTGTCCGCGCCAAGCGGATCCGCCAGGAGATCCCCGAGGCGCTCTACGAGTCGGGCAAGTCGCAGCTGTCACTGCGCGTGCCCGAGGATCCGGTGCAGCGGTTCCCGGCGGTGGTCAAGGCCGCGGACGTGTTGCTCGCCGTCACCCGCGAGGCCGCGTAAGACGGTCCGGACGGGCCCGCCCGGCCCCACGGATGCCGCGCGCCAGCGCGGCCCCAAACCGTTCTTAGTGCTTTCTTCACCGCGATTTCGCGGCACCGTCGCTACCATCGACGACCGATGAAGGCCCGCAGGTCCATCCTGGCGCTCGGCGCCTTTTTTGTGCTCGCCGCCGCGGTGGCGGGTTGCGGCAGCGGTGAGCCCGGCAACTCGGTGGCCGACGTGGCCGGCAATCCGATCTCCGTCCAGGCGTTCAACCACTGGATGTACGTGGCGGCCAAGAGCCAGGCGGCGCAGAGCCCGGGCCAGCCGGTGATCGTGCCCAACGATCCGCCGAACTTCAACAAGTGCATCGCCCAGGCGCGCAAGGAGTTCCCGCAGCTCGCCAAGACCGCGACCAAGACCCTGCGCACGGACTGCAAGCAGCTGTTCACACAGCTCTCCAGCCAGGTCTTGGACTTGCTGATCAAGGCCTACTGGTATCAGGCCGACGCGAACAAGCTCGGCGTGAAGGTGACCGACGCGGAGGTGCAGAAGGCGTTGATCACGGCGAGGAACCAGCAGTTCCCGAACGGCAAGGGGTACAGCACCTTCCTCAGCCAGACCGGGCAGACGCAGCAGGACGTCCTCTACCGCTTCCGGGTCAGCACGATCGTGCAGAAGCTGACGGCCAAGCACATCAAGAAGATCACCCAGGCCGACATCGAGAAGTACTACACCGCCCACGCCTCGCAGTTCGGCACGCAGGAGTCGCGCAACATCCGTGTCGTGCTCGCCAAGAACCAGGCCGATGCGCTGGCGGCCAAGAAGGCGCTCAGCTCCGGGCAGAGCTGGGCGGCCGTGGCCAAGAAGTACTCGACCGATCCGACCACCAAGAACAGCGGTGGCCTGCTCAACGGCGTGACCAAGCAGCAGGCGGACCCCGCGCTCTCCGCGGTGGCGTTCGCGGCGCCGGTGAACAAGTTGAGCGGCCCCGTCAAGGGTCAGTTCGGCTACTACGTGTACGACGTGATCAAGGTCACCCCGGCCACCCACCAGACGCTCGCCCAGGCCACCTCGCTGATCCGCCAGCAGCTCACCAGCCAGGCGTCACAGAACGCGCAGACCGCCGTTGACAATCGCGCCAAGAAGGACTGGCTCAGCCAGACCACCTGCCGCAAGGCGTACGCGATGGCTGACTGCAAGGGCTACAAGGCGCCGAAGACCGCCACCACCGGTTCCTCCACCGCGACCACGGGGTGAGTCAGCCGGAGTCCTCGGCGACGGCTGACGCGCTCGCCCGCCTCGACGCGATCACGCGCCGGCTGCGAGTCGAATGCCCCTGGGACCGCGAGCAGGACGAGCGCTCGATCGTGCCCCACACGGTTGAGGAGTCCTACGAGCTGGCCGACGCCGCCCAGCGGGGCGACGACGCGAAGATGGTCGACGAGCTGGGCGACGTCCTGTTCCAGGTCCACTTCCTGTCGCTCTTGCTCGAGGAGCGCGGGGCGGGGGATTTGGCGCGGGTCGCCCGCGATGTGACAGCGAAGCTGATCCGCCGCCACCCGCACGTGTTCGGAGAGGTCCAGGCCGAAACCTCGGTCGAGGTGCGTCGCAACTGGGATCAGATCAAGCGAACGGAGCCCGGTCGCGAGCCCGGAGTGTTCGGCGAGGTACCCGAGAGCCTGCCCGCGCCCCTGTATGCCCGCAAGGTGCAGCGGCGCGCCGCTACGAGCGGGTTCGACTTTCCCGGTGTCGAGGGCCCGCTCCAGTCGCTGCGTGAGGAGCTGGCGGAACTGGAGGCGGCGAGCGACCGCGACCAGCAGTTCCACGAGCTCGGCGACGTGCTGTTCGCGGCGGTCAACGTGGCGCGGAAGCTGAACGTCGATCCCGAGCTCGCGTTGCGCGCGGCCGCCGAGCGATTCAGGGGCCGGGTGGAAGCCGGTGGCGAGCTGGCCGCATCCGAAGGCCATAGCTGGAACGATCTCGCCCCTGACGAGCAGCTCGCCTACTACGCGCGGGCGCGCCTGACGGAAGGAGAGCTCCGCCGCCCATGAGCCAGATCGAGCACGTACACGCCCGCCAGATCCTCGACAGCCGAGGCAATCCGACCATCGAGGTCGAGCTCAGTGTCCGGTCGGGCGCGTGGGGTCGCGCCGCCGTGCCCTCGGGGGCCTCGACCGGCGAGTTCGAGGCCACCGAGCTGCGCGACGGCGGCCCTGACTGGATGGGCAAGGGCGTGATGGGCGCGGTGGAGAACGTCAACGGTGAGATCGCCACCGCCGTGCGGGGTCAGGACGCCTCGAGCCAGGCCGCGCTCGACCGGATGCTGATCACTTTGGATGGGACCCCCAACAAGTCGCGGCTGGGGGCCAACGCGATCCTGGCCGTGTCGCTGGCGGCCGCTCACGCCGCTGCCGCCGAGGAGCGCCTGCCGCTGTGGCGCTACCTGGGCGGGGAGAGCGCTCATGTGCTCCCGGTCCCGATGATGAACGTGGTCAACGGCGGCGCGCACGCCGACAACGCCATCGACTTCCAGGAGTTCATGATCGTGCCCGTGGGGGCGGCGAGCTTCCGCGACGCGCTGCGGATGGGGGTCGAGACCTTTCACGCCTTGAAGAAGACCCTGCACGATCGCGGGATGTCGACGGCGGTGGGCGACGAGGGCGGATTCGCGCCCAATCTGGGGTCCAACGAGGAAGCGCTGGGGGTGCTGGTCGAGGCGATCAGCGCGGCCGGCTATGCGCCGGGCGAGCAGGTGGCGATCGCGCTCGACCCCGCCGTGTCCGAGCTGTTCAACGACGGGTCCTACGTGCTCGAGCACGAGGGACGGACCCTGTCGGCCGCCGAGCTCACCGACTACTGGGCCGATCTGGCCGACCGCTACCCGATCATCTCGCTCGAGGACGGCATGGACGAGGAGGACTGGGACGGGTGGCACGTGTTGACCGAGCGCCTCGGGAGCCGCCTCCAACTCGTCGGCGACGATCTGTTCGTGACCAACACCGACCGCCTGCAGCGGGGGATCGACGCCGGCGTGGCCAACTCGATCCTGGTCAAGGTCAACCAGATCGGAACGTTGACGGAGACACTCGCAGCTATGCGCATCGCCCGCGAGAACGGCTACACGGCGGTGATGTCGCATCGTTCCGGCGAGACCGAGGACGTCACGATCGCCGACCTGGCGGTGGCCACCGGCTGCGGGCAGATCAAGACCGGCGCGCCGTCCCGGTCGGACCGGGTGGCCAAGTACAACCAGCTGCTGCGGATCGAGGAGGCGTTGGGCGCCGACGCGCGGTACCCGGGCCGCAGCGCGTTCCGGTCGTAGCGTCGTTTGCAACGCCTGATTCAGGAGGAAGGAACGGCCGCGCGTCGAACGAAGGGCGCAGCGGATGCCGTCAGCCCGTACCGCCACTGCGCCACCGCGCAGGCACAGCCGCACCACATCCACCCGACCGCGACGGGTGCAGGTGCGGGCACTCCGGGGCCGGGTTCGCTGGGACCGGGTCGGCCGGGTCGGGCTGCTCGTCGTGCTGTCCGTGGTCGCGGGGCTGTACGTGCAGCAGGGTCTGGCCTACCTGTCGGTGCGCAGCCAGGCCAGCCAACAGCACGCGATCGTGCAGCAGCTCAGGCAGTCGAACGCGAGCCTGCGCGCGCAGCAGGGGTCGCTGAACAACCCGGCGACGATCCTGCGCGATGCGCGGGCGCTGGGGATGGTGCGGGTCGGCGAGCACCCGTACGAGGTGACTGGGCTGCCGAAGCACTAGCGCCCAGCCGGATTCTGGGCGGTGCCGGCCCAGAGCTGGATGCGGTCTCCGCGGCGGCCGGGTAGGCGGGGCAATGGTGGTGCTCCGGTTTGACGATGTCTTTGGCCTCTGGCGCGAGGGCCAGCGCCGGCTAGGCGAGGCCGACTCTGCGCTCAGGCCCAGCTTGGAGCGCGTGACCGACGCGATCGTGGACGAGCTGCGCCGGCGGCTCGGCGGCCCGTTCACCACCGATGAGCTGGCGCGCTACTACGGCGAGCACGGGATCGACTGGTGCTTCGACATCGCGGTGCGGGCGGCGCCCGGCGTTCCCGAGGCGTGGGACCTGACCACGGTGGCGGGTGCCGCGTTCGCGCGCTACGTGCGCGAGGCCGGCGACTACGCCGGCGGTGCGCGCATCGTCCGCGAGGACTGACGGCGCCACGCGGACACCGTGCATAACCTGCCAATCGAGGCGTGATCGCCGGACCGTGGCATCTTGTGCATCACCAGCGTGCATGATCTGCCACGGTCAGTGCGTCAGCGGGTCCAATGCCATGTTATGCACGCCGGAGGGGAGGAGGCCGACGGTGCGATCGCATCCGAGGCCGGCGACTACGCCGGCGGGGCCCGGACCGTCCGCGAGGACTGACGGCCGGCGCATAACACGTCACGCCACCGGCCTTGGCGTGGGTGTGACGAGCTGTTGGCCTGGGGGACGTCTAATTCGTCACGCACAAGCCGGGGGCGTGGGTGTGACGAGATATGCGCTCGCGGGCAGCGTCGCGAGCGCGCCCGCGCGCTAGAAGTCCGGCCTACTCTCCGTCGCCGTTGCCGTTGTCCTCGTCGCCGTCCTCGTCGCCGACGCGCCGGATCACGATCTGGTCCTCCTCGATCGAGACCTCGACCGGCCGGTGCCCGGCCCAGTACTCGGCGTAGATCGGGTCGTCCTGGACGGAGGCGTCGAGCCACAGTCCGTAGCCCTCCTCGCCGTGGTCGAAGGTCGCCTCGAGCGGGGTGGCCTTGCGCCGGCCGCCGCTCCGCCGGCCGCCGCGCCGACCACGACGGCGACGGCTGGCGGTGCGCCGCCCGCCGCCCTCCTCGTCTTCGTCCTCGTCCTCGTCGGAGTCGCCGTCCTCGTCCTCCTCCTGCTCGGCGCGCTGGGCGTCGGCTGCCTCGAGCTCGGCGGCGATCAGCGCGTCGTCCTCGGCGCGCAGGTCGATCTCGTCGTCGAAGTCGACGCCGATGCCGGCGTCCGGGTCGCCGTTGGGCTCGAGTCCCTGCTCGCGCTTGAAGGCCTGGATCTGCTGGACGGTCACCTCAAGTTGGTGGGCGATCCAGGCGTCGGTTCGGCCTTGCCGGACCCAGGCACGTATCCGGTTCAGCTCGGGGCGTAGCGATCGTCGGGCCATTTCGGCGCGGAGACTAGTACAGCGGGCCGCTGGACCGCGTCACCCGACGGCAATCGCTCGTGGTTGCACCCATGCCGGATCGCCCGTCTGCACGCCTTGTGTGCAGCGGATGCCACCCGCTATGCTGGCGACGGCAGACCGGAGGCACGTGGAGACGCGCATTCCGGTCGCCTCGTTTGACACCAGGCGAGCAGGGAGGCACATCCCCAATGTTGGTACTCACCCGCAAGTCCAACCAAAGCATCATGATCGGCGACGACATCGAGGTCTCCGTACTGGCGATCATGGGCGAGAAGGTCCGAATCGGGATTCAGGCACCGCGCGACATCCCGGTATTCCGCAAGGAGGTCTATCTCGAGATCCAGCAGGAGCGCATGGGCTCCGCCAAGGGCGCCCGCGAAGAGGTCGACGCGGCGCTGCGAGGCCTGGGAGGAGAGGGCACGTAAAGCTCGCTGCTGCGCGCGGCGGCCGGCGGTCACGGGGTACTGAAACCCCGGCGAACTGCAGCTAGCCGAGCAGGTAGTAGAGCGTTTCGAACATCGCGATCGTCACGGCCACGGCGGTGGCGATCAGCGAGATCACGAGCAGCCAGAAGCGCATCGAGCTGCGCTTCCTCCTGCGCTCGCGCGATCGCTTGCGCGTGCGCGAGGTAGCGCGCTTGACCAGCATCTGGCTGCGGCTGCTCTCGAGCTGCATCTCGTGCCGGAACTCCTGCTCGAGCTCGGCGAGGCTCTGGCGCATCTTCATCGCCATCGGCCGCGAGCCTACCAAGCGCGGGCCGGCGGTGTTATGTAGCGGGTGGCCGCCCGTGCTCTCACGCCGGCGGCCACCGGAACGATCCGCCGAGAATCAGTGAACCGTCTGCTGGTCGTACACGCGCACGAAGTGCAGGTAGTTGTCGGCGATCTGCGACGCGGCTGCCGACCGCTCGAGCTTGTCGTCCAGGAAGCCCTTGAGGGCGTCCCACCAGATCGAGCGTCCGATCGCGAACCCGATGAACCCTTCGACCGGCGCGGCCTCTCGCAGCCACTGCTCCACTTTCTCGGTTGACGCGCCGCGACCGAGCAGCACGCACGTCACTCCCTCGCGACCCTCGCCGCTCCGCGCCTGCTCGGCCAGCATCGCCGCATCGGACTGCTCGTCGACGCCCTCGATCTTCCACACGTCGACCTCGATGCCGGCGTTCTGGATGTCCTCGATCGCGCGGCGCATGAGCTCGGGACGCAGCTCGGCGTCGTAGCGGTCGGTGTCGCCGTCCACGCTGGCCAGCTGCTCGTCGGTCGCCGGGACCAACAGCTCAAAGAGGAACTTTCGGTCAGTCGAGTGCAGCCAGTCGGCCAGCTGCTTCAGACGCCGGAGCTGGCGCTGGTTCATTTCGGTGTCCGGGTCGTCGGAGTTGTAGCGGACGAGCACCTTCGAAAAGTCGGTCGGGAAGCTCTCGATGTGCTTGCCGAAGTCCTCGCCGTAGTCGAAGTCGAACTCGTTCTGACCCGACTTCTCGACCGGCATGGCCAGCTTCAATCCGCGCTCGCTCGCGCGCTGCGGGATGTCGGACCCGAACTGCTCGTCGACCAACACACCGGTGGCGCCCGCCTCGGCACCGCGCTCGACCGCCTCGAGCATGCCCTCGAAGATCAGCCGCTTGGCGTCGGAGATCGTCTCGCTCTCCTCGGGCGTCGGGTCGCCCTCGATCCCGAACATCTTCTTCTGGAACGACCCGCGATGGTCGAACGCGAGGATGTACAGCTTGCCGTCGTATCCAAGAGCCATCTGACCCCCCTTTTCGTTTCCAAGTCGTCGTCTACGTCCCAGTCTACGTCTACGCTGCGGCCCGATGGAGCACAAATTTACGGGTCCGGAGTACACGCTCGGGATCGAGGAGGAGCTGATGATCCTCGACGCCGAGTCTTATGAGCTCGTCAACGCGATCGAGAGCCTGCTCGAGCCCACGCCAGCCGGGGAGATCAAGCCCGAGCTGATGGAGTCGGTGCTCGAGGTCTCGACCGATCCGTGCGCGAACACGGCCGAGGCCGGCGAGCAGTTGCGGGCCCTGCGCGCGCAGGTCCGCGAGACCGCGGCGCGCAAGCAGATGACGATCGGCTCGGCGGGCACCCATCCGTTCGCGATGTGGGAGGACCAGCGGATCGTGGCCCGGCCCCGCTACCGCGACCTGGTCTCGGCGCTGCGCTTCGTGGCCCGCCAAGAGCTGATCTTCGGCATGCACGTGCACGTTGGGGTGGACGACCCCGACAAGGCGATCCACATCGCCAACGGGATGCGCGTGCACGTCCCGATCCTGCTCGGGCTGTCGGCCAACTCGCCGTTCTGGCGCGCCGACGCCACCGGCCTGGCCTCCACCCGCACCCCGATCTTCCGCGCGTTCCCCCGGGTGGGGCTCCCGCCCACCTACAAGGACTGGGCGGACTACGAGCAGCGGATCGAGTTCATGGTCCACGCCCGGGTGATCGAGGACTACACCTATTTGTGGCACGACGTGCGGCCCCACCCCAACTTCGGGACGGTCGAGGTCCGGGTGATGGACTCCCAGACCCGGGTCGAGCACACGCTCGGGCTGGCCGCGCTGGTCCAGGGCCTGGTCCGCGAGCTGTCCGAGCACTTCGAGGCGGGCAAGGAGCTGTCGCGATACCCGTTCGAGATGCTCGACGAGAACAAGTGGCTGGCCGCCCGGCACGGCCTCGAGGGCGAACTGGTCGACCTGCCCCGTTGGGATCGGGTGCCGGCACGCGAGCTGGGCCGGCGGCTGATCGACCGGATGCGCGAGCACTGCCAGGACCTGGGTTCGCTGGGCGAGCTCGAGGCCGTGGAGGATCTGCTCGAGCGGGGCAACGGTGCCGCCCGCCAGGTCGTGGTCTACGAGGCCAACCACGATCTGCGCGAGGTCATGGCGGAGATCGTCGCCGCCACCGCGGGGTAACGGGTCACGACGCCGGCCGGTAGCGCGGGTCGGACTCTATCCCCGACCTTGCCGCCGTCATACAATCGAACCGAGCTATGAGTACTGGCGGCCCGGACCTGTTCGTAATTTGCAAGAACTGTCAGGCCGAGGTGAGCCCGTACATCACCGAGTGCCCGTACTGCGGCAGCCGGCTGCGCAAGCGGGCTCCCAAGCTCGACCGGGAGGGCCGCCCCACCGAGCGCAAGCGCCGCGCGCCGAGACCGTCGCTGCCGCCGCTGCGCCGTGGCGAGATCCCGGGGATCCGGCCTGAGGCCCGCCCCTACGCGACGATCGCGCTCGTGCTGGCTGGGTTCGCCGGCACGCTCCTGTGGCGGGCCGCGCTGGTCGGCTCGACGCACGCGATCGAGCTGTGGGCCCAGTTCGGCACTCATCTCTGGTGGCGGCTGCTGGTGGCGCCGTTCACCTACGTCAACACCGGCTACGCGATCGTGACACTTGGCGCAATCGCGATCTACGGATGGCTGCTCGAGCGCCGGCACGGCCCACTGGTCGTGCTGGTCCTGTTCGCCGTGGGCTCGGTCGGCGGCGCCGCAGTGACCGCTTCCGACGCCTCGCTGCCCCTGGCCCTGGGCGGCAACGGCGGGGCGCTGGCGCTGATCATCGCCTGGGTGATCCCGGATCTGCTCTCGCTCCGGGCGGGCGAGGAGATCGAGGGCGATCTGCTGGGCACCGCGGTGATCGGGGTCGTGGTGGCGCTGATGCCGCTGGCCGTCCCGGGCGCGAGCTGGATCTCCGCGGGGATCGGGGCGCTGGCCGGCGTCCTGATCGGGCTGCCGCTGGCCCTGGCCGGCGACCGGTAGCACTCGGCCCCCGGCGCAGGCGCGGACGTATGATCCGAGTCGCCCCGTGGTCGACCGCGCCTACACCGACGCCGAGCTGGAGGCGGCGATCGCAGCGATTGCCGATCCGGCGCGACTGCGTGAAGCGCAGGACCTGGTCGCCCGCACCGCGCCGTCGCTTCAGCGCGTGCTCTCGAGCGCGCTCGAGGAGGGCGGCTGGTTCGACGTGGGCCAGAACCAGGCCGTGCGCGAGGCGGCGGGTCACGAGGATCTCGGCGAGCGGGTTCGCGCGGTGCGCACGATGCTCGCCGAGGAGACCCGGCTGGGCATGCTGGTCGGGGTCGCGGTCGGCTTCGAGCTGGCGCGCGAGCTCGCCGGCGGGTCCGGGGCGCCGGAACGGCCAACGACAGAGGAGGATTGAGACGAGATGGAAGTTCGCTTTCTGGGCCACGCTGCCTTCGAGCTCGCCGATGGTGACGCCACGGTGCTGATCGACCCGTTCCTGACCGGGAACCCCAAGGCCTCGATCAGCGCCGACGATGTTGTGGCCACCACGATCCTGCTCACCCACGGCCACGGCGACCACATCGGCGACACGGTGGCGATCGCCAAGCGGACGGGCGCGCCGGCGGTGGCGATCGTCGAGATCGCCCACGAGCTCGGCGAGGAGGGCATCGACGTCTTCGACCCGAACATGGGCGGGACGGTCAAATTCGACTGGGGCTGGGTCAAGCTCGTGCCCGCCTGGCATACCTCGACCACGCCGAAGGGCACGGCCAACGTGCCCGCCGGCCTGCTGATCAACTTCCAGGACACGGTCGTCTACCACCTGGGCGACACCTGCGTGTTCTCCGATCTGCAGCTGGTCGGCAAGCGCCACCCGATCGACATCGCGCTGATGTGCATCGGGGGCCACTACACGATGGATCGCGTGGACGCGGTCGATGCGGCCGAGCTGGTCGGCGCCAAGACCGTGATCCCGTGCCACTACAACACGTTCCCGCCGATCGAGACAGACGCCGAGGCGTTCAAGTCCGACGTGGAGTCGGCCACCCGCTCCGACGTGGTCGTCCTCGATCCTGGACAGTCGCACTCGACGTGACCCACGCGATCGTCCTCATCCAGGCGGACCGCGCCGGGCTGGCCACGCTCGGCGGCGAGCTGGCCGACCTCGAGGGTGTGGCCGAGGCGTACTCGGTGACCGGTGAGTGGGACTTCGTCGCGGTGGTGCGTCTGCGTCAGCACGAGGACCTCGCCAAGGTGGTCACGGGGCAGATCTCGCAGCTGGCCGGCGTGGCGCGGACCCACACGATGGTGGCGTTCGAGGTCTACTCCAAGCACGACCTCGAGGCGCTGTTCTCCGTCGGCCAGTAAGGGGTGCGCGTCGCCGTCGTAGCGGAGTGGTACCCGTCGTCGGGAGATCCGGTGCTGGGCATCTGGGCGCACCGGCAGGCGGTCGCGGCGCGCGATGCCGGCGCCGAGGTGCGGGTACTGGCGCTGCGGCGGCCGATCCCGCCGTTGTCGGTGGCGAGCCAGGTTTTCCATCTTCCCCCGGCCATCGGTGCGCTCGGCGGCTGGATCGCGGGGGCCCGGACAACGCTGCGGCCGGTGACGCTGGACGGTCTTTCCGTCGACCCGGTGCCGTTCGTGGCGCCGCCCCGCCCCATGTCGTATGGCAGCTGGGGCTACTGGATGGCGCCTCCGCTGGCGCGCGCGTTGGATCGGCTGTACGGCGAGTGGCGGTTCGACGTGCTGCACGCCCACTGCCTGGCGCCGGCGGGCCATGCCGCGGCGCGCTGGGCCTCGCGGCGCACGGATCGCCCGGCGTTCGTCGTCTCGGGCCACGGGCCGGACATGATCAACGTACCTCAGAACAGCTCGGTGGGCCGCCGGGCGTGCGTGGCGGCGATGGCGCGGGCGGATCTGGTGGTGGCCAACAGCGGCTGGGCGGCGCGGCGCTGCGAGGCGATCGCGGGCCGCGCGCTGCCGGTGAGGGTGGTGCACCTGGGGGCCGACCTGCCGCCGCGGGTGCACGCCTCTGGCAACGGCGCCGTCCGGATGGTCACCGTGGCGCATCTGGTCGCCCGCAAACGCCACGAGGTTGTGCTGCGGGCGCTGGCTCGGCTCGACCCGGCGCGCCGACCCGAGTACCTGGTGATCGGCGACGGGCCGTGCCGCCCGGGGTTGGAGCGCCTGGCGGCCGAGCTTGGCCTGGCCGAGCGGGTGCGGTTCCTCGGGCAGCTGCCGAACCCCGAGGCGGTGGCACGGGCGGCGGCGTGCGATCTGTTCGTGATGCCGGGCGTCGAGGAGCCGTTCGGGGTGGCGTTCATCGAGGCGATGGCCGCCGGCCTGCCCGCGATCGGCAGCCGTGGCGAGGGCGGCCCCGAGGACATCGCCGCCGCTGGTCCGGGGATGGTGCTGGTCGAGCCCGACGACCCGGGCGGGCTGGCCAGCGTGCTCGACGGGCTGACCGCCGATCGCGCCGAGCTCGCGCGGCTCGGGGCGGCCGCGCGCGAGACGGTGGCGGTGAACTTCACGTGGGAGCGCTGCGGCATCGAGACGCTCGCGGCGTATCGGGCTGCGCTCGAGGCTCGGTGACCGACCTCCTGCTGGTGTCGCTCGGCACCACCCGCGGGCTGCGGCTGGCCGACGCGCAGCTGGTGACGATGCTCCGGGAGGCGGGCGCGTCGGTGGAGGCGGTCGCCACCCGGATCGGATGGACGAACGCGCTGCGCCGCGCGTATCCGGTCAACGATGTGGTCGAAGCCGTCGCGGCGCGACGCGCGCTCGCCGCTGGCATGCGGGCGCACCGGCCGCGCGCCCTGGTCATCTCGACGACGACCGCGGCGCTGCTGATCGGCGACCCCGGCGTGCCGTTCGCCGTCTGGCTCGATTCGCCGGCCCGCCTGAACCGACCGGGCGTCCTGAACGCGCCTCTACGCGTCCTCGAACGCCGGCAACTCGCGCGGGCGCGTGTGCTGCTGCCCCACAGCCCCGGGACGGTGGCGGCGCTCCCGCCTGGCGCGGCGCGATCGGTCATGGTCCCGCCGCCGGTTCCCATTGCACCGCCGCCGAGTCCCGTCCGCGAGCGCCTCGCGATCGGCTACACACCCGATCCGAAGGCCAAGGGGCTCGCGCTCTTGTGCGCGGCGTGGGAGCAGGCGGCCCTGTCCGATGTGCGGCTGCTGATCGCGGGCATCCCACCCGAGCGGGCCCGCGCGTTTCTGGCCCGGCGGGGCGCGGCGTTGCCGGCGGGGGCCGAGCTGGTCGGGATGCTGCCCCAGCCCGAGTTCCGCGACCTGCTGGCGCGAGCTCACGCGTTCGTCACCGCGGCGGAGTGGGAGGACTTCGGAATCGCGCCGCTCGAGGCACTCGACCGCGGCGCCGTGCTAGTCGGCGCGCCGGCCGGCGGGCCGTTCCCGGCGCTGGCGCTGGCCCGCTCGCTGGCCCCGGAGTTCGTGGCGGCCGAGCGTACGCCCGGCGCGCTCGCGGACGCGTTGCGGGCGGCATTCGCCGCGTCCCCCGACCTTCTCGCCACCTACCGCGATGCGGCGCGGGAGGCGCTCGAGCCCTACCGCCCCGAGACCTCGGTGGCGCGGCTGCGCGCCGAGGCGCTGTCGGTCCTGCTGGGGGAGTAGCGCCGCACGGCTGCGGTCATCGCGTCCACGAACGCATCGACCTCGCTGCCGTCGGTCTCGAGGTCGATCGCCCGGCTCTCGGCACCCATCCGTGCGCGAAGCGCGGGATCCGAGGCCAGGCGCGCCAACGCGCCCGCCACCGCGCCCACGTCCGCCGGGTCGACCAGGATCGCGTTGCGCCCGTCGACCGCCACGTCGCCGGCCGCGCCCGCCGCCCGGGAGCAGACGATCGGCAATCCGGCCGCGGCCGCTTCGCGGACCGCCACCCCGAACGGCTCATAGATGCTGGTCAGCGCGAACACGTCGGCCGATGCGTACAGGCCGGCCATGGCGTCGGGCGGGAGGTGACCGCGGAAGCTGACCGGCACGCCGAGGCGTTCGGCCTGCTCTTCGAGCTCGTCGTGCAGGAATCCCGTCCCGATGATCACGAGCTCCGCCGGCGTCCCCATCCTGCCCGCGGCCTCGATCAGCGTCCCGAAGTTCTTGTCGGGCACGAGGCGCCCGACGCCGACGATCGTGAGGCGCTCGCCCCGGGCCGCCACCGCCGTGCGGAAGGGCTCGACGTCCGCGGCCTGGAGCGCCACCGTGATCCGCTCGTCAGGCACGCCGAAGGCGAGCAGCCGTTCACGCGCGGCCGAGCTTGCCGCGATCAGCCCGTCGGCGTGGCGCGCCAGCCGGCGGTGTAACGCGAGCTGCCAGCCGGGCAGCATCGAGTCGATCATCGGCGTGCACTCGGTGAAGATCACGGACGCCCGGCGGTGGCGCCGGCACCACGCCAGCACCCGCAGTGACGGCGCGCCGTACTCCCAGACCACGACGCACTCGGGATCGGCAAGGGTCAGCGCGCGCTCGAGGCCGCGCGGCCACAGCATCGGCGTGCGCCCGGCGCGCCGGCGCTGCCAGGAACGCAGGTGCACCGCCGGATACAGGTGCTCGCGCGGGAACCAGTCCGCCGCCACGTCCCAGCTCGGCTGGCCGGCCGACTGGTAGATCACGCGCACCTCGAGCGCGGACCGCTCGTTCAGCGCGCGGAACAGCGGCTCGCGGTAGGGCACGGGCGTGGGCGGGACGATGGCGCAGCGCAGGCCCATGGCGAGGCGAAGGTTACGGGCCGTCGCTGGCCCCCGCTCCTGGGTCATAAGCCGGCACTCGCCTCCGCCGGCGGCGCGAGCGCCGATTCTGAGCCGCATATGGGTCCTAGGTGCGCGCTCGAGCGCGGCGGCGCGCCGAGTGCGCGGTCGTGACCCTAGGGCTGGGTACCGCGACCGCGCTCGAACCAGATCGAGCGGTCTTTCCAGTCGTGGGCCATCAGCAGGGCCCCGCTGGCGGCCGTGAGAGCGAGAACCGACCGCGCCCCGACCTCAGGCTCGGGCGCCGGCTGGGCCATCAAGGCCACGAACGCGGCCGCGGCCACGACCGTCCCGGTGGCGCCGTGGTGGCACCGCTGCCCGAATATCCACAGGCGACGACGCAGGGTGTCGTATTCGACGAGCTTCCGTACCGTAATTTCCCGTGCCGATCCCATGCTGACTGCCCCATTTATCGGCTTTTACCTGCAAAACGTGAGAACGCTCGGGGTTCTTTTGGTGGCGCTGCTCGCCGCTGGTTGCGGCGGCTCGAAATCGACCTCCACGAGGTCCACACCGACCGCTCCGGCGGCGCAATCGACGGTCACGACGACGCCCTCGCGGACGACCACGACGGTCACGACCAAGCCCACCACAACGACGGCCAAGACCACGACCACCGCCACCACGGGCGCCGTCAACGCGCGCGTGCCGGCGCGTTTCACGATCAGCCCGTCCGGCACCGTCAGCCCGCCCACGATCACTGTGCCGGCGCATTTCGCGGTCGAGCTGATCGTGGTCTCCGACGGCGGGGCTCATCGGATCACCCTGCGAACACCGCACCCGGCGACCCTCTCGGTCCGCGCCCACGGACAGGCCTCGACGCTGATCAGGTCCCTCCGGACGGGGAGCTACCCGCTGCAGGTCGACGGCGTGCCGAAGGGCGCGCTGGTCATCGGCGGCTCCCCAGGGCCTTAGTGGGTCTCCGGCCGACCCACTAAGCGATCCGCGACCCGAGCGCGGCGTCCTTGTCCGGACGGAGCAGGATCACACCGTCGTCGGGATCGAGCGCGCCCATGACCAGCACCTCGGAGGTGAAGCGCGCGATCACCCGGGGCGTCAGGTTCACGCAGCACACGACCAACGTGTCGAGCAGCTGCTCGCGCGAGTAATGGGTGAGCTGGGCCGAGGAGCGCTTGATCCCGAGCTCCGGCCCGAAGTCGATCCGGAGCTTCCACGCCGGCACGCGCGCCTCTGGGAAGTCCTCGACCGAAACCACCTGGCCGACGCGCATGTCGACGGCCTGGAACTGCGAGATGTCGATCACGCCCGGAAGGCTAGGGCGTGGTGCTGTCCGGCGGGGCCACGCCGCCGGACGGCGGGGGGCACGACGCGCCAGTCGGGTCCAAGGTGCACGGATCGGTGCTCGGCGCCGGCGTGGTGGCTGTCGGATCGGTGGTCGTGGTGGTGCTGGGATCCGAGCTCGGGGGCGCGGGCGTCGTGCTCGTCGTCGTCGGTGACGTGCTCGTTGGAGTGGCGGTGGTCGTGGTGGTAGTGCCGGTGGCGCCGGTCGCCCCCGAGCTTCCGGCCGCCGCGACCGTCGGATTGGTCGACGAGGCGAGCACGGTCGCGTCGGTCTGGGTCTGGGTGCGTCCGGGCGGCACCTTGGGCTTGGCCTTGGTCTTGTCGGTGGTGGGGGTCGTCGGCTTGGCGGCGGGCGCGGTCTTGTGCGCGGTGGTCGCGGTCGCCTTGGCCGGCTTGGCCTTGTGCTGCGCGTGCTTGACGACCATCGGGTGGTGCACGACGACCGGCACGGGCGGGGCCGGCTGCGCCGGCGCGGCGGTCGTGGCCGGCGCGGGCTGGGCGGGAACCGAGGCGACGGGGGTCGCAACGCGATGGTGCGTGCGCGCCGGCTGATCGACCTCGACCGCGCCGGCCGTGACCAGCGCGGCAGCGGCGAGACCCGCGGCCGCCTTGGTGGCGATCGCGCCCACGCTGGCCGACAGGAAGCCGCCACCGGTCGAGCTGATCACCGCGGTGGCGCCCGCCGCGGCGGTGGAGCCGACGGCCGCCGCCTGTCCGGCCGCGCCGGCGCCCGACGCGCTCGAGCCGGCGCCGGCGGAGTGGCCCAGATGCACGATCGCGAGCTTGCGCAGCAGCGCGAGCGGCGCGAACCCGATCGGGAGCAGTGCGGCCAGCGCCTTGCTGGTGTCGCCGAGCTGGGCCTTGAAGGTCGAGCAGCGCTCGCAGGCGCGCAGGTGCCGGCGGACCAGCGGGCCGGGCCGGCGGCGCAGGCCCTCGGCGACCTCGCCCAGCTCGAGGCGGACCTCCTCGCAGGTGAGCATCCGCGCCTGGGCCGCCTCGGCCAGCGATACACGCGCGCGTACGAGGAGCGACTTGACGCTCGGCACGGTGGTCTCCATCGCCTCGGCGATCTGCTCGTAGGACAGCGCGTCCATCTCGCGCAGGACGAGCGCCGTGCGCTGGGTCTCGGGCAGCGACTGGATGTCGCCCACGAGCATGCGGAACTCTTCGCGCTCGTGCACCTTGTCCGCGGTGGTGGCGCCGTGCTCGAACAGGTGGATGTCCATCGAGTCGACACCCACGGCCTGGATGCGCCGCAGGTGATTGAGGCTCCGGTTTCGGGCGATCCGGTAGAGCCAGGGCCGCACGTTGATCGGGCGGTCGTCCTCGAGGATCGCGTTGAAGGCCGCCGAGAACACCTCCTGGAGGACGTCCTCAGCGTCCTCGCGCGAGCCGAGCAGGTGGCGGCAGAAAGCCAGCAGCCGCGCGTGGTAGCGGGAGACGAGAACCTCGAACGCGGTGGTGCTCCCGCGCCGGATCAGGGCGACCAGCCGTTCGTCGGACTGGAGCCTCAGGAGGGGGGACCGCGCATGCAGTCCGATTCCTCCCGAGTATCTAAGTGCAGAGACTTCCAAGAGGGCTAGAGGTCGCCGTCGGTGGCTCTGACACCGTAGCAGCGGATTAGTTGCGGTCCTGCAGGGGCGCCGCCAGTACCCGGGGAGGGACTCGAACCCTCATGCCGCTAGGCAGTCGCTCTTAAGGCGACCGTGTCTGACCAATTCCACCACCCGGGCGGGCCTGAAACGCTAGCGGCTGAGGGGGCGGGAGGCACAGCGGGGAGCGACTTCGCCGCCGGGTCGCGGCAACGGCCCGCTCGGCCTCCCTGCCTCGCCTGCGGGCCTGCCGCGACTCATCCGGCGGACGCCCGGCGGAACGGCCCCAGGGACGCCGCCGCAGGCGGCCCCAAAACCCTCCTACACAGGCGTCGGTTCCCTTTTGACAGTGGCTCGAACCCCTTGCTAGGTTCGCCTAGAAGCTCCGCGTTTCGGGTAGCCAGGACCTCAGCGGGAGGACCCGGGTTGGCAGGGAGAAACTCAACGTGATCGGGAGAGTCGCCGCCGTGGCAGCGGTGGTGATCGCTGTTGTCGTGGTGGCCGTGATCCTGCTCTCGGGCGGGCCGAGCTACCAGGTCAACGCGGTGTTCGGAGACGCCAGCCAGATCGTGAGCGGGGATCAGGTCCAGATCGGGGGCAGCACGGTCGGGACGGTGTCGAAGATCGCGCTGACCAAGAGCGGCCAGGCGCAGCTCACGCTGAGCATCAACGACTCGAGCTACACGCCGCTGCACCAGGGGACCGAGGCGACCGTGCGGCTGTCCTCGCTATCGGGCATCGCCAACCGCTACGTCGACCTGCGGCTCGGGCCGGCCAATGCTCCGAAAATTGTCAGTAACGGCGTCATCCCGACCACGGAGACGACCAGCGCGGTCGACATCGACCAGCTGTTCAACACGCTCAACCCGCCGACCCTGAAGGGACTCCAGAACCTGATCCAGGGGACGGCCTCCCAGTACGCGGGCAAGGGCAAGCAAGCCCAGGCGGCGTGGCAGTACCTGAACCCGGCCGTGGCGGCGTCCAGCACGCTGTTCGCCGAGCTCAACCGCCACGACGGCGGCGACTTCACGAGCTTCGTGACCAAGTCGAGCAAGCTCCTGGGCGACATCGCGGCGCGCCAGTCCGACCTCTCGGCCCTGGTCAAGAACCTGGGCACGACGACCGGCGCGCTGGCCTCGCAGCGAAACGCGCTCGGTCAGTCGATTAAGCAGCTGCCCGGCTTCATGGCCTTGGCCGACACCACGTTCGTGAACCTGCGCAACTCGCTCGACGCGCTCACCCCGCTGGTCAACGCGTCCAAGCCGGTGGCGCCCAAGCTCCAGAAGTTCCTCGTTCAGCTCCGCCCGCTGGCCCAGAACGCTGTCCCCACCGTCCGCAACCTGGCCAACCTGATCTGCTCGCGGGGCTCCAAGCCCTGCTCGCCGAGCCAGCCGGGCTCAGGCGACCTGATCCAGCTGCTCGAGCTGAGCGTGAAGCTGGCCAACGTCACGTGCGGCACCAGCGCGGCCGCCAACACCTGCAACGGCACGCTGGCGGCCAACGGCCAGCAGCGGCTGGGCGCCTTCCCGCAGTCGACGGTCGCGCTGAACGACTCGACACCGGAGCTCGCCACCGCCCGTCCCTACGCGGTCGACCTGACCGGCTGGTTCGAGGGCTTCAGCCATCCGGGCCAGACCGACGCCAACGGCAACGCCAGCCGGGTCGCGCCCGTGGTCGGCATCGGGTCCGTCGAGAACGGGACGCTCAACCTTCTGCCCTCGTTCCTCGACCCGGTACTGCGCACCGTGCTCGCCTTCGGCGGCAGCGGCACCCTGCCGGGTGGGACGAGCACCCCCAGCCAGGGCCTCTTGACCTCGGGCCAGGGCGACCGCTGCCCGGGCTCGATGGAGCGGGGCGGGGTCTTCTACCCCGAGACGGGCTATCCCTGTGACCCGAGCGAGACCCCCACGGGGAACTGATGCGCCGGGTCCTCGCCTACGCCGCCCTGCTGCTCGTGACCGGGGCGTTCGTCGCGCTCACCGGTGGCTTCTCGAGCGGGCCGAGCGACCCGACCTACAAGCTCGAGTTCGACAACGCGTTCGGGCTGGTGGCCGACGCTCAGTTCAAGGTGGCGGGCGTTCCGGCCGGAAAGATCACCAAGATCGACCTGGACCAGAAGAACTACCACGCGGTGGTCACCGTGCAGGTGAGCAGCAAGGGGTTCGGGGCCTTCCGCTCGGACGCGAGCTGCCAGTCGCGCCCCCAGTCGCTGATCGGCGAGTACTTCGTGGACTGCCAGCCGGGCGAACACGGCAAGCCGCTGAAGTCGGGCGCCACGCTGCCGGCCTCTCACACGTTCTCGACGATCCCGGCCGATCTGCTGGCCAACATCATGCGCCTGCCCCAGCGCGAGCGCTTCACGCTGATCATCAACGAGCTGGGTGGGGCGGTGGCGGGCCGCTCGGAGGATCTCCAGACCGCGCTGCGACGCGCGGTGCCGGCGCTCGATGAGACCGACAACCTGCTGAACCTTCTGGCCAACGACTCGCACACGCTCCAGGACCTGACCGCCAACTCCGATGCCGTGGTCACCGCGCTGGCCAACAACTCCAAGCAGGTCCAGAACTTCATCGTCGATGCCGACCACGCGGCTACCGACACCGCCACCCAGCAGGCGAACCTGAGGACGACCCTCCAGCGCTTCCCTGGCCTGCTCGCGCAGCTCAAGCCCGCGATGGCCAAGCTGGGCACCGCTGCGGACACCAACACGCCGGTGCTTCAGAACCTGAACGCCGCGGCCGGTCAGCTGCACACGCTGTTCACGAACCTCGCGCCGTGCTCCTCGCCGCACACCGGCAACCAGTGTGGGTTCGCCAACGCCTCGCTGCCCGCGCTGCAGTCGCTCGGGCAGGCCTCGATCACCGGCAAGCAGGCGGTGCAGGCGGCGGCCCCCACGGTCTCGCTGCTGGACAAGTTCTCTCAGCCCGTGCCCGAGCTGGCCCAGAACCTGGCCATCGTCCTGGCCGATCTCGACAACCGCGATCGCGCGGTCGAGCCCGACTCGCGCAGCCCGGGTGGCAAGGGCTTCACCGGCCTCGAGGCGCTGCTCCAGTACGCGTTCAACCAGGAGCAGACGATCAACACGTTCGGGCCCTTCGGGCACATGCTGGCCGTTGACGCCTTCGTCAGCCAGATGTGCTCGCCGTACGCCACGCCGGGCACGATCGCGGCCAACCTCAAGCAGTACGGCCCCGCCTACCGGCAGTGCTACTCGTGGCTCGGGCCCAACCAGCAGGGCGTCAACGAGTCAGACCCGTCGAATCCGGGCGGATGCGTGCCCGATCCGGGCGGCGCGCCTCCGGGCCGTCAGGGTGCGCAGACCAGCGCGCCGGCCTGCCCGGCGCAGCTGCTCAGCACCGCCCCGCCGAACCAGGCCGCCCTGCGGGCGAACAAGACCTCGGGTGCGAACGCGGGCTCGGCGACGGGCTCCGGATCGGGATCACCCGGCACAACACCGGGGTCCTCGCCCACCGGCAGCGGACCGAGCCTGCAGGGCGCGCTCGGCAAGGTCACCGCCGCGGTGGGAGCGGCGACGGGCGCGCCGGTTCCGAGCACCCCGGCCGTCCCGGCCACGCCGAGCGTCCCGGCGCCGGACACGAGCAGCAGCACCCCCTCGAGCGGCACGCCGAGCGCGCAGCAGGCTCAGCAACTCCTCAACTACCTGCTCTCACCGTGAAGCGCAAGCAGCAATCCGCGTTCGCCAACCCCGTCCTGATCGGGGCCGTGACCGTGCTCGTCGCGCTGGTGGCCGTGTTCCTGGCCTACAACGCCAACCAGGGCCTGCCGTTCGTCCCCACGCGGGAACTCAAGGTCGACATCACCAACGGCTCGGAGCTCGTGGCCGGCAACGACGTGCGCGAGGGCGGGTACCTGATCGGAATCATCGCGGGGCTGAAGCCGGTCACGATGGCCAACGGTCAGACGGGGGCACAGCTGACGCTCAAGCTGGACAAGTCCTACGGAAACGTGCCGGTCGACTCGACGATCTCGATCCAGCCGCGCTCGGTGCTCGGCCTCAAGTACCTCGACCTGCACAAGGGCGTCTCAAAACGCAATTTCGCCGACGGGGCGACGCTGCCCGTGTCGCAGACCAACGTCCCGGTTCAGTTCGACGACGTCTTCAAGATCTTCAACACCAAGACCCGGGGAGCGGTGCAGACCAACCTGGTCGGGTTCGGAGACACTCTGGCCGCGCGCGGCTCCGCGCTGAACGACACGATCGCCAGCCTGCCGCCGCTGCTGGGTTACCTCCGCCCGGTCGCGCAGTACCTGTCGGATCCGAGCACCGAGCTGACCCGGTTCTTCAACGGCCTGAACTCGTTCATAGGCGCGGTGGCGCCGGTCGCCCAGGTCAACGCCCAGCTGTTCGGGAAGATGGCCACGACGTTCGCCGCGATCGACCGCAATCCGGCCGACCTCAAGGCCACGATCGCCGAGTCGCCGTCCACCGAGCAGGTCTCGACCCAGTCGCTGATCGCCCAGCAACCGCTGCTGACGGATCTGACCACGTTCGGGCAGTACATGACGCCGGCCACGCATTCGCTCGAGGTCGCGCTTCCGGTGCTGAATCCGGCGCTCGAGCAGGGGACCCAGGTGCTGGGCCGCACGCCGGCGCTCAACCAGCGCCTCCAGCAGACGATGGACGCCCTGCGCACGCTGGCCCAGGCGCCGGGGACCAATGTGGCGCTGAACGCGCTCGTCGACACCGTGCAGACGCTCAACCCGATGGTCAGGTACCTGGGCCCGTACCAGACCGTGTGCGACGACTGGAACTACTGGTGGACGTACATCGCCGACCACTTCTCCGAGGCGACCGCGTTCGGGTTCGCCCAGCGCGCGCTGCTCATGCAGAACAACTCGACCCAGCCCAACAGCCTCAGCGACCAGGGCGCCAACGCGCCGATGAACGGCGGCTCGTTCGACTCGCCCCAGGGCGGGAACGGGTTCGCGCACGGGCAGACCTACGGGGCGGCGATCGACAAGCAGGGCAACGCCGACTGCGAGACCGGCCAGCGTGGCTACGCCAAGCAACTCAACGCCGTCGACCCGCAGCACCGCGACTTCGCCTCCGACCCGCACAACCCGGGCGACCAGGGCCCGACCTGGAACGGCCGCAGCAGCGTCCCGACCGGTGAGACGTTCTCGCGCTCGCCGACGACCGGTCCCCAGCTCGCCTACATCCCCTCGAACCCATGATGCGACGACGGCGCGGACGCAAAAAGGGAATGAGCACATTCGCGGCGGGCCTGATCGCGCTGGTGGCGATCGCGGTGTTCACCTACCTCGGCTTCACCAAGTTCGCCAACCCGTTCTCCAGCGAGTACACCGTGCACGCGGTCTTCTCCAACGCCAGCGGCGTGAAGCCCGAGTCTCCGGTCAGGATCGCGGGGGTCAACGTGGGCAAGGTCGAGAAGGTCGGGCCGGTGGCGGGATGCAAGCTCGGCGGCTCGCTGCAGAAGCAGGCGTCGACGAGCGGCTCGCAGGGGTGCACGGCCGCCGACGTCACGATGACGATCTCTGGCCAGGGGCTGCCGATCCACAAGGACGCCACGTTCGCGATCCGCCCGCGCATCTTCCTCGAGGGCAACTTCTTCGTGGACGTCAGTCCCGGCACGCCCGAGGCGCCGGTCGCCCCCAGCGGCTACACGTTCCCGGTCCAGCAGGGCACCGAGCCGGTCCAGTTCGACCAGGTGCTGACCTCGCTGCAGTCGAACACACGCCAGAACCTGCAGACGCTGCTCCGGCAGTTCGGCACCGCGGTCAAGAAGGGCGGCCCGGCCTATAACGCCTCGATCAAGTACTGGCTGCCGGCGTACGAGTACTCGGCGGTCGTCTCCCACGACGCGCTCGGGCTCCAGACGCACGACCTGTCGAACTGGATCGCCGAGCAGGGCGAGGTGTCCGGCGCGATCGACACCCACCCGAAGAACCTCCAGAACCTGATCACGAACTTCAACATCACCGCGCACTCGTTCGCGGTGCAGAACGTCGCGCTGTCGAACGCCGTGGCGGAGCTTCCGAAGACCCTGGGCGCGGCGATACCTGCCTTCCATGCGCTGAACTCGGCGTTCTGCTCTGGGCCGGAGGTGCCCAACTGCGCGCCCGGCCCGCTCCCGCAGCTGGCCAAGGCGCTGATCCCCGGCGTCAAGTCGACCGGACCGATGATCGACGCGAGCCTCCCGTTCATCACCCAGCTGCGGCTGCTCGTGCAGCCGTCCGAGCTGCGGGGGCTGACCGCCGATCTGGCCCAGACCGTGCCGCCGCTCTCGCGGCTCACCCGCGAGTCCACCCCGCTCATGGCCAACGGCGTGCGCCCGGCCGCGAGCTGCGCGGCTAGCGTGATCATCCCCTGGTCGCGGCTGACCCTGAACGACCCGCACTTCAACGCGTCCAACGGGTTCCCGGCGCACCCGGTGTACGTCGAGGCGGTCGACTTCCTGCCCGGCCTGGCCGGCGAGTCGCGCGACTTCGACGCCAACGGTCCCTACATCCGGATCCTGGGGACGGGCGGGACGCTCACCTACTCGCTGCAGCCGGGGCTGTTCGGTCAGTCGCTGGCCCCGCTCGAGGGCGAGCAGCCGCAGTCGCCGCCCGGCCAGCACGCGCCGCCGCTTCAGCCGAACGTGCCGTGCGAGACCCAGCAGCCGATCACCGATCTGTCGGCCCCCACCGGCGGCCCGCCGCAGCAGATGTCGAGCAGCCTGTCGGCTCCGGGCGCCTCGCTGCGCTGGACCTCGGCGGCGGCGGCCGCGATCCCCGAGATCCAGCAGCTGGCCGCTCAGGATGGCCTGAACCTGGGCACCGCGTCGATGCCGGCGCTCAGCCGCTCCTCCGACGGCGCCCGGCGCAGCGCGACCCGGAGGCCTCCTCGATGAAGCGCGCGATTCGCGAGCACTGGAAGGACTTCGCGGCGATCATGGGCCTGCTCGTGATCACGATCGCGGTGGCGGGCTACATCCTCACCAACGAGCGCCTGCGCTTCCCGTTCATCTCGCCCTCGCCGTACACGATCAACGCCGCGTTCTCGACCGCCCAGGCCGTGACCCCGGGCCAGGGCCAGAGCGTGCGGATCTCCGGCGTGCAGGTCGGCCTGGTCGGCAAGGTGACCCTCAAGAACGGCGAGGGGATCGTGGAGCTCGACCTCGATTCGAAGTACAAGCACCTGGTCCACAAGAACTGGACGGCGCTGATCAGGCCGAGGACCGGGTTGGACGACATGTTCGTCGAGCTCTCCCCGGGACCGGCGGGCTCGCCGCTGGCGCCGGCCGGCTACACGATCCCGATCTCGAACACGATGCCGGTGGTCAACCTGGACGAGATCCTCTCCTCGCTGGACGGCGATAGCCGCGAGTACCTCGACCTGCTCGTCAACGGCGCCGGCCAGGGTCTGAAGTCAGGCGGCGGCAACCAGTTGGCGCAGGTCATGGAGCGCTTCGAGCCGACCCACCGCGACCTGGCCCGGGTCAACAGCGCGGTGGCCGTGCGCGGACGCAACCTCCAGCGCCTCGTGAACTCTCTGCGCCGGCTGAACGACGCGCTGGCGGCCAAGCAGAGCCAGATCGTCCAGCTGGTCGACTCGAGCGAGAAGGTGTTCGCCGCGTTCGCCTCCGAGGACGCCAACGTCAGCCGCGCGGTGGCCGAGCTGCCGGGCACCTTGGCGCAGACCACGGACACGCTGACCAAGGTGCAGGCGTTCGCGAACATCCTGGGCCCGGCGGCCAAGAATCTGCTGCCGGCCGCGGGCGCGATCCCGGCCGCCAACCAGGCCCTGACCGCGCTGGCCGTCCCCGGCGCCCCGATCGTCCAGAACCAGATCCGTCCGTTCGTGATCGCGGCGCGGCCGGTGGTGCGCAACCTGAAGCCGGCGGCGATCAACCTGGCCGACCCGACGGTGACTCAGACGGCCAACGGCCCCGTCCACGAGGGCGCGGCCACGACCAACCTGACCAGCGCGTTCACCGTGCTCAACCACTTCGGGAACATGCTCGGCTACAACCCGGGCGACACCGAGCACGGCTACCTGTGGTGGCTGGCCTGGCTCGACCACAACGCGCGCACGCTGTTCTCGGTCCAGGACGCCAACGGCGACTTCCGCCCGCTGTTCCTGCAGGCCAGCTGCGCCTCGCTGGCGCAGATCGCCAACAACTCGCCGCTGCAGGAGGTGGTCATGAACCTGACGCCGATCCTGACCAGCTCGAACCTGTGCCCGACTCAGTCCGCCGCGGACGCGCGCGCGTATCAGAGGTACCAGCAGCAGCACCCGGCGACCGCCACCGCCTCGTCCAACCCGACGCTCTCGCAGGTCCAGGCGCTCCAGCCGCACGCCTCGTCGTCGGGATCGGGTGGCTCGGCGGGCGGGCGGGTCCCCAAGTCCAACACCCTGTTCCTCCCGAAGCTTCCCGTGAACTAGTGCACACCGTGATCTCCCCGAAGGCCCCGAGCCACTAGATGCACACCGGCAGCCCCCCGATCTCCCGCGTCATCACGATGGTGCTGTTCGCGCTGTCGTGCGTGGGGCTGCTGCTGTTCCTGTGGGTGTCCTTCGGCGGCACGATCCCGCTGGGGGCCCAGGGCTACCGGGTCAGCGTGTCATTCCCCAGCGCGCAGGACCTGGCCACCCAGGCCGACGTCCGTATCGCCGGCGTATCGGTGGGCAAGGTGGTCTCCACCCGGCTCGACCCCAAGGGCAACCGGACGATGGCGACGATCCAGCTCGAGCACCAGTACTCCCCGATCCGCCAGGACACGCGCGCGATCCTGCGCACCAAGACGATCCTGGGCGAGACCTACGTGCAGCTGATCCCGGGTCAGCCGAACGCCCCGCCGGTAGCCGACGGTGGCACGCTGCCGCGCAGTCAGGTGCTGCCCACGGTCCAGCTCTCGGACATCTTCAACGCGCTCGATCCGACCACCCGGCATGCCTTCCAGACCTGGCAGCAGGAGCTCGCCACGGCCGTCACCGGCAACGACCAGAACCTCAACGACGTGCTGGGCAACCTCCCCACGTTCGCGGCCGACGCCACCGACATCCTCCAGGTCCTCGACGTTCAGCACCTCGCCGTGGTCCGCCTGGTGCAGAACGGCGGCACCGTGTTCGGGGCGCTCGGCGCCGACCAGACCGCGCTGCGCAACCTGATCACGAGCGCCGAGACCACGTTCGCGACGACCGCCGCCAACAACAACAAGCTGGCCCAGACCTTCCAGGTGTTCCCGACGTTCCTGAACGAGACCAAGGCCACCATGGCCAAGCTCCAGGTGTTCTCGAACAACACCGACCCACTCATCAAGGAACTCGATCCGGTCGCCCAGCAGCTCGCGCCCACCCTGCACTCGGTCCAGCAGCTCTCGCCGCCGCTGCGCCACCTGTTCACGAACCTCGGGCCGCTGATCACGGTCTCGCAGACCGGCCTCCCGGCGGTGCGCGAGATCCTCACCGGGGCCACGCCGATGCTGGGCTCGGTGGGGACGTTCCTCGAGCAGCTCAACCCGATCCTGGGCTGGCTGTCCCTGCACCAGCAGCTGATCTCGGACTTCATCTCCCAGGGCGGCGCGACCCTGTCCGCCACCACCACCTCGTTCTCGGGCGGCGGGATCGGCCATTACCTGCGCCAGTTCTCGCCCACCGGTCCCGAGACGCTGTCGTTCGCGGCCAACCGCGACGCGAACAACCGCGGGAACACCTACCCGGCGCCGCTCTGGCAGGCTGATCCGCGCAATCCGCAGAACGGCAACTTCGCGTCCTGGGACTGCAAGAACACCGGCGCGCCGGGCGACGGCTCAGAGCCGGCCAGCGGTCCGCCCGCCCCGGCGCCCGGCTCGACCGAGGCCTGCTGGGTCGCGCCGGCGCTGCCCGGCGCGAGCGGGCCGTCTCAGATCCCGCACATCCTCGCGGCGCAATACCCCGACAAGTAGACCTGGTTCGGGTTCAGGCTCAGCCTCAGGCGGGCCTACGCTGCCGCCGCGGCCCGCGCGGCGGCGCGGCGGCCGACCGCGGTTAGGCCGTCGAGCAGCGACTCGGCAAGCGGTTGCTGCCCCGAGAGGTCGAGGCCGCTGCGGTCGTGCCCGGGCGAGAAGGCCTTGACCCACTCCTCCGCGGGCGCACTGACCCGAGCATCGGGGCCGGTGTCGGCAGCGTGCTCCTCGACGCTCACGCCGTCGTCTGCGAGCGTGAACGTGTAGGCCGTAGGCCCGTCGGGCGCGTCGACCACGAACTCGACGGTGCCGCTGGCGGGGGGCCGGCCGAGCAGGCCTGGTGCGAGACGAAAGATCGCGCCGATATCGACACATTCGGAGGTCCGGGGCGGGCTCCAGGCCCATTCGTAGCCCCAGCGGGCCAGCTCGCCGAGGATCGGCATCAGCTCGCGTGCCCGCTCGGTCAGCTCGTAGTCGACCCGGGGCGGGACCTCGCGATAGCGCTTGCGGGTGAGCATCCCGTCGGCAACCATTCGGTTCAGGCGGGAGCGCAGCTGCTCGGTCGAGATGCCTGGGAGCACGCGCTGGAGCTCCACGAAGCGCCGGGGACCGGCGGCGAGATCACGGACGATCAGCAGCGTCCATTTGTCGCCGACCAGGTCAAGCGCCCGGGCATCCGGGGACCATTGGTCGTAGGGGTGGCGTTTCGGTGGGGGTACGTGCGGAATAGGACATGCCTCCCGGTGGACGGTCGTACCTACCAAGTTCGAGTTTAACGGACGTTCTGGCGTTTTCCGCAGGTGCGAGGGGCTTTGCGCGGGCTTGTACGGATGGCCCATGCCGCATGTGCCCGCCGGCTGGCCTGCGGGCGGGAGCTTTGCGGCAGTTTTGGCGTTCCGCTGCGTTGCTGTGATGCATGGGTGTTGTGATCGAGCTGAAGGATCAGCTGGCTGATCGCTCACGCCCCAGGGGGGGCGCCGGTCCCGCGTTCTTCTACGACCTCGCGTGCCCGTTCTCCTACCTGGTGGCCGAGCGGGTCGAGCGCGTGATGGGGGAGGTCGAGTGGATCCCGGCGCCGGCGGTCGGCCTGGACGGCGGCGCGCTGTGGATGCGTTTCGAGGCTTTGCGAGCGCTGGCGGAGCGCGAGGCGCGCGCCGTGCGCCTACCGCTGGTCTGGCCCGACCAGTTCCCGGCCAACACCCGCCACGCGCTGCGGGCGGCGACCTACGCCGCCGAGAACGGCGCCGGCGCCAGCTTCGCCCTGGCGGCGATGCGATTGGCCTTCTGCGGCGGGTTCGACCTCGAGGACGCGGAGATCCTGGGCGAGGCCGCGGCGGCGGCGGGGCTGTCGGTCGAGGGCTGCCTGGCCGCGGCCCGCGATTCCTCCCGGGACGTGCAGCTTTGGGCCACCGCGCGGGGCCTGCACATGCGCGGCGTGCGCCGGCTTCCCGCGTTGCGGCTCGGCCGGCGCTGGCTCGAGGGCGAGCGGGTGCTGGACAGCGTGGCGCTGCTCGGGGCCAGCGGGCTCTGAGGGGCCGCGGTGGCGCTGGCGGTGGCGCGGTGGCGCGCCGCGGTGGCGCCCGGGTCGCCGTCCGTGGCGCGGTCGCGGTGGCCGTGGCGCGGTGGCGGTGGCGCGGTGGCGGTTTGGCACGTTTTGCAGGTCCGGTGGGACGCCGGCGGGCGCCGGCAGGAAAGGTGCACAACGTCGGAAACCGCCGCCGCGGTTCCGACCTCCGGGACATAAGCGTCTGTGGGGCGCTTATGTGCGCCAAGAGGGGGATGGGAGGGGAGCTTTCGGGGGTTAAGCGCCGCGGGACCGCCGGCGCGTGAGCCGGACGAGGGCTGTTAGCGTCCCGCCGGTGGCGACGGAGGCACAGGCGAGCACGCGGGTCCACGGCGGCCGGCTGATCGCGGCGCGGCTCAAGGCCTACGGCGTGACCAAGCTGTTCACGCTGTCGGGCGGGCATCTGTTCTCGATCTACGACGGCTGCCGGGCCGAGGGGATCGACATCGTCGACGTGCGCCACGAGCAGGCGGCGGCGTTCGCGGCCGAAGGCTGGGCGAAGGTGACCCGGACGCCCGGCGTGTGCGCCCTGACCGCCGGGCCCGGGGTGACCAACGGGATGAGCGCGATCGCCTCGGCCAGTCAGAACCACTCTCCGATCCTCGTCCTGGGCGGCCGGGCGCCTCAGTTTCGGTGGGGCCAGGGATCGCTGCAGGAGATCGACCACGTCCCGTTCGTCCGCCCGCTGGTCAAGCTCGCCGCCACCGCGCAGGACACCGAGGAGATCCCGGCGCTGATCGACCAGGCACTGCGCACGGCGATCACGCCGCACAGCGGCCCCACCTTCCTGGACTTCCCCCTCGAGAACGTGTTCGGCGAGGCCGACGCGCCCTCGCCCGCGCCGCCGCTGCCCGAGCCGTGGGGCGGGTCGGCCGCGGATGCCCGCCAGATCGAGCGCGCCGCGGCGCTGCTGCGGGAGGCCGAGCGGCCGGTGGTCATGGCCGGCGCCGGCCTTTACTGGGGGCGGGGAGAGTCGGCGCTCGTGGAGCTGGCCGAGTCGCTGCGGATCCCGGTGTTCACCAACGGCCTCGCCCGTGGCTGCATCCCCGCCGACCACGAACTGGCCTTCTCTCGCGCGCGGCGGACCGGACTCTCCGGCGCGGATGTGGCGCTTGCGATCGGCGCGCCGCTCGACTTCCGGCTCGGCTTCGGCAGCGCCTTCGCTCCCGACGCGGAGATCGTGTCCATCGATACGGCCGAGGCCGATCTCTCGCCCCCGCGCCCGCTGGCGGCGGAGCTGTACGGCGCCCTGCCGGCGACCCTCGACGCGCTGCGCGCAGTGGCCGCCGCGCGGGGATCTGGTGGCCCGCCGTCCGAGCGCGAGGCGTGGATCCGCTCCCTGCGCGCCACCGAGGAGGAAGCTCGCGCCGGCGAGGCCGACGAGCTGGCCGACGACCGCGCCCCGCTTCACCCGATGCGGGTCTACGGCGAGCTCATCCGCCTGCTCGACCGCGATGCCATCGTGGTCGGCGACGGTGGCGACTTCGTCTCCTACGCCGGCCGTGTGCTCGACTCCTTCCAGCCGGGCTGCTGGCTCGACCCCGGCCCGCTCGGCTGTCTGGGCTGCGGCCTCGGCTACGCGCTGGCGGCCAAGCTTGCCCGCCCCGAGCGCCAGGTCGTGCTCCTCCTGGGCGACGGAGCCTTCGGCTTCTCGGGCATGGAACTCGACACGCTGGCACGCCACGGCGTCGCCGTGCTCGCGGTGATCGGCAACAACGGCATCTGGGCCCTCGAGAAGCACCCCATGGAGGCCATCTACGGATACTCGGTCGCCGCCGACCTCCGGCCCGGCACCCGCTACGACCGGATCGCCGAAGCCCTCGGCTGCCACGCCGAGTTCGTCCAAACCCCGTCAGAACTACGTCCCGCACTCGATCGAGCGCTCGCCAGCGGGAGGCCTGCGCTCGTCAACGTCCTCACGGACCCATCGGTCGCATATCCGCGCAAGTCCAACCTGGCCTGAGGGCTGGCCACGATACGCACCGCGCGGCGCTCGAGGGTCGGCGTGGGCGTCTGGCCCGCGGCACTCGCGCCCGCCCACGATGGACGGCCGATTCGGTCGCCGGCGCACCGTGCCGCGGGACAGATGTCACGCCTTGCCCGAATACGAAAACCGCCCGCATTCTCAGCGGGCGGCTTCCGATCCAGGTTTGGCCCAATCGGGACGGGCAGGGGTACGTGCCAGAAAGGGCCGGTTAGAGTGGCTCGGACGGCGGGAGGCGCCGATGTCTGCGGCTTCGCCCGAGCCTATGTTGGGAGCCGGGTTTATCCCTGGCCCCGATGAGGATCATTCCCGCTATCGCAGCCAGGGACAATCGTACATTCGTCCAGTTTTGTTTAGGAGAGCACTGGACGAATGATCTACTCGCTGTGCCGATGCGTCCCTTGGCCCCGACCGGCCCATAAATACCTGAATCCCCGCGCCTTATACTGTTTTACGAGCGTGAACCACTTCTTCTCCTTCCCCAACCCGGTCAACGAGAAGGCGGCACGGGTCGTCGCCGGCGTCGTGTTGATCACCGTTCTGGTGATCCTCGCCACCGGCGCGAACTGGCTGCTCATCCCGCTCGCGTACGGCTTCTGGGCGCGGGTCCTGACCGGACCGACCCTGAGCCCGCTGGGCTGGACGGCCCAGAACGTGATCGCGCCGAAGCTCGGCCCCAAGAAGCCCGTGCCCGGCCCGCCCAAGCGATTTGCCCAGGGGATGGGCGCGGCGATGGCCACGATCGCGCTGATCTTCTGGCTGGTCGTGGGCAGCGAGATGGCGACCGACGTGGTCCTCGGACTGTTCGTGGTTGCCGCCGGCCTCGAGTCGATCTTCGCCTACTGCCTCGGATGCCAGGTGTTCGGACTGCTCATGCGCACCGGGCTGATCCCGGACGACGTGTGTGCTGAGTGCGCCGATCTGTCCGGGCGACTACGCGCCGCCCCGCCACGCTCCGCCGCCTGATCACGGCGCTGACTTCAGGCCGGCGGTCAGCCGGTCGGTGACGCTCCGCACGAGCTTGGTCTCGAGGTTGCGGTCGAAGGGCCCGCCCACCTGGTTCACGGCGAACCCGGCGACGCCCCGCCCCACCCGGACGAAGATCACGTCGGCCTCCGCTTTCCCCCTGAACCTCCGATCCGACAGCCGGACGACAAAGCGGTGTGCCGCGTGCTGGTCCCCGGCCGGCGCGATGGTCAGACGCCTCGCGGTGATCGAGTCGAGACTCGCTCCTTGCGCGGCTGCCTGGAAACCGACGCTCTCTCGCAGCGCGCGCAGGAGGCAGGTCCTGGTGCCAGGGCTGGACAGCTGCACGAACCAGTGGGTGGCTGTGGCCGTGTCCGCGTACATGTAAACAACGCTGTCGGCGGTGGCGGCGCTGCCCTGCTTGAACTCCGGAGACGCCTCGCGGGCGCTGACCGCTGCCTTCGCCCCACGGATGGCTGGACAACGAGCTCCAGCCGAGGCCGCCGGTCTTGGGCTCGACGTCCAGCGCGCCGGAAAGTCGGTCGGGCGCAGCTGGGCATCGCGTCCGATGCGCCGGTCGATGGCGACGCCCGCGGCGGAGCGCGAGGTGCCGGATCGCGTCGAGGTGATGGCGTGCGGCGTGGTGGCGGCGGCGGGGGACGCGGCGACCGTGGCCGCACCGCTGCGCGCGCCACAGCCGACCAACGCGACCAGGGCGACGGCCGCCAGGACGCAGCGGACGAGAACGAGGGGCTGCCAAGTTGTCTGATGTCTCATGACTTGGACAGACGCCCGAGAGGCCCGATTCCTCCCCGCTCGGGCGCGCCGGCCGCGGAACGACCGGCCAGCTAGTCCAGCCCGACAGCCGCGCCGCGGAGGATGTCGTGCTCGGACACCTCGACCTCGCGCAGATCGAACAGCGCGAGCGTCTCGAGCAGGATGATCGTGCCGGCCACGATCGTCGGCGCGCGATCAGGGTGAAGGCCCGGTACCTCCCGTCGCTCCTCCACGGTCATCCCGGCCAGCCGGTCGCGGATCTCCCGGCATTTCGAATCGCTCAGCACGTAGCCCTCGACCTTGTCGGGGTCGTAGGGCACGAGCGCCTGCGCGATCGAGGCCATCGACGTCGCCGTGCCCGCCACCGCGATCGCATGGCCAACCGCGCGCCGCCACGAATCGGGCACCCCCTTGTCGAGAATCGCGCGTACGTCGCGCGCCAGCGCCTCGCGCTCGTCAGCCGGCGGCGGGTCGGACTTCAGGTGGCGCTCGGTCTGGCGCACCACGCCGGCCTGGTTCGAGACGTGGAAGGTCATCTCCCGACCGGTCCCGATCACGAACTCGGTCGAGCCGCCGCCGATGTCGATCACGAGCGTCGGTGTGCGATCGGAGGGGTCGCGCTCGCTGGTGGCGCCCAGGAAGGTGAGCCGCGCCTCCTCGTCGCCGCTCAGGACGTGCGGCTCGAGGCCAAAGCGCTCGCGCACCGTCCCGGAGAACTCCTCGCCGTTGGCAGCGTCGCGGACCGCGCTGGTCAGGACCGCCACCGCCTTGTCCGCCCCGTGGCGCTCGATCAGCTTGGCGTAGTCGTCGAGCACCTTGTACACGCGCTCCATCGCCTCCTCACTGAGGCGACCGTCCGCGTCCACGCCGGCGCCCAGGCGGGTGATCTCGGTGCGCCGCTCGAGCACTTCCCCCACCCGGCCGCCCTCCACTTCGGCGAGCAGCAGCCGCGTCGAGTTCGTGCCGATGTCGACGACCGCGCGATTCACTCAGGCCACCGCGTGCACCTGGTGGGGGAGGGGCCGGCCGCCGAGCCCGGCCAGCAGGTTGTCGACCGCCAACTCCGCCATCTGCTCCCGGGCGATCCGAGTGGCCGAGCCGATGTGCGGCACCACGATCAGGTTCGGGGCGCTCAGCAGGGGGTCGTCCGCGGCGGGTGGCTCCGGGTCGGTCACGTCAAGCGCGGCGCCCGCGATCTGGCCGGCGTCGAGCGCCTCGCGAAGCGCGACCGGATCGACGATCGGCCCGCGCGCGGTGTTGATGAGGATCGCGCTCGCGCGCATCTGGGCCAGCGCTCCCGCGTCGATCAGATGGTGGGTCGACGGGGTCAGCGGGCAGTGCACAGACACGAAGTCCGAGCCCTTGAGCAGCGCCTCGAGCGGAACCTCGGAAACCGAGACGGGCAGCCCCTCGTCAACCGCCTCGAAGCTGCCGCCGCCCGCATACAGCACGCTCATGTCGAAGCCGGCGGCGCGCCGCGCCACCGACCGCCCGATCCGCCCCATCCCGATGATCCCCAGCGCCGCGCCCTGAACCGCTGCCCCCAGGTGGCGCGCGGGCTCCCAGGTCAGCCAGTCGCCCGCGCGCACCGAGGCGACCGCCTCGGGCAGCTTGCGCGCCGCCGCCAGCAGCAGCGCCCACGTCAGATCGGCGGTCGCCTCGGTGAGCACGTCCGGCGTGTTGCCGACCGCGATCGCGCGCGCCGCGGCGGCGTCGATGTCGATGTTGTCGTAGCCCACCGCGTAGTTGGAGATCACGCGCAGCCCGGGACAATGCTCGATCAGCGCCGCGTCCACCCGGTCGGTGAGCAGCGTCAGCAGGCCCTCGACTCCCGCGGCCCGGGCGGCCAGCTCGTCATACGGGGGAGGCAGCCGCTCGGGCCAGACCTCGACCTCGTGCTCGGCACGCAGGCGGTCGAGCGCCGGGCCGGGCAGCGAGCGGGTGACGAAGCAACGCGCCATCGCAGCGCGGATTGTTTCGCGTCCGCGAGTTTCAGGCGCTCTCGGCGGCGATCGCCCGGCGGCGCACGCCCCGAAGCGGGACGCGCGGCAGCCCGACCAGCGCGATCAGCGCGCCGGCCGCAGAGAACGCGGCCGCGACGCCGAACGCGAGCTCGAACCCACCGGTCAGCGCCGCGTGGGCGGACAGGCCGTGATGGACGTCGCCGTTGGTCCGCGCCGTGGCCAGCGCGGCCAGGATGGCCAGACCGAGCGCCCCGCCGACAAACCTCGAGGTGTTGACCAGCCCCGAGGCCAGTCCCGCCTCCTCCGAGGCCACGCCGGTGACGCCGGCGATCGTGACCGGGACGAACGAGAAGCCGATTCCAATCGCGATACAACAGCGACGGCACCAGCACGTCGCTCAGGTAGCCGCCATCGGACGAGATGTGCGTGAACAGGGCGAGGCCGACGGCCTGCAAGGTCATCCCCGCGACCAGCATCGGCTTCGGTCCGACGCGTGTCACGACGCGCGAGGCGAGCGTGGAGCAGGCCACGATGCACAGGGTCATCGGCAAGAAGGCCAAGCCGGCTCGCAGCGGCGAGTAGCCGAGGACCTGCTGCAGGTAGAGCGAGAGGAAGAACCACATGGCGAACACGGCCGCGCCGATCAGCAACACGACCAGGTTCGCCGCGCTCAGCGTCCGCGATGAGTAGATGCGAAGGGGCATCAGCGGCGAGCGGGCGATCCGACCCTCGATCGCGAGAAACAGGGCGAGCAGCGCGGCGCCCGCCGCCAGCAGGCCGAGCGTGGAAGCGGCACCCCAGCCGGTCACGTCGGTCCGGACGATGCCCAGCACGAGCACGGACAGGCCCACGGTGGCGGTGATCGCGCCGGCCAGGTCGAAGCTCCGCCGCCGGGCGGCCTCGCGCGTCTCGGGGATGTAGCGCGAAGCCAGCAGAGCGGCGGTCAGCCCGATCGGGACGTTGATGAAGAGGATCCAGCGCCAGCTGAACAGGTCGGTCAGGATTCCGCCCAGGAGCACGCCGGCGGCGCCGCCGGCGCCTCCCATCGCGCCCCAGATGCCCACGGCGCGATTGCGTGCGGCGCCCTCCTCGAACGTGGTGGTGAGGATCGAGAGCGAAGCGGGCGCAACGATCGCGCCGCCGAGGCCCTGCACGGCGCGGGCAGCGATCAGCAGCGACTGGCTGGTGGCGAGCCCGCCGGCCAGCGAGGCGAGCGCGAACAGCACCAGACCGGAGACGAACACCCGCCGCCGTCCGAGCAGATCTGCGGCGCGGCCGCCGAGCAGCAGGAATCCCGCGAACGTCACCGTGTAGGCGTTGACCACCCATTGCAGGTCCTGCTCGGAGAAGTGCAGCGCACTTCGGATCGCGGGCAGGGCGACGTTGACGACGGACACGTCCAGGACGACCATGAACTGCGCCAGGCAGGCCAGCGCCAGGACGACGTTGAGATGACGGTTGCTGTGGGGGGTGGTTTCAGCGTTCATACTCAGATGACGATCGAGGTCAGGCCGGTTCGACGCCGGCGCCGCCCCCGGACCGACGCAGTACGATGGTTATCGAACGATAGCAGGATGTTCGACAGACGTCGTACTAGAATCGAGCGGAGATGGATACGCACGTCACACAGGGACAGGCCGTCGCCGCCACCGCGCGGATGGTCGAGCCGCCCTCGAAGCTGGACCAGGACCCGCTGTGCCATCCAGCGCGGGCGGAGATCGAATTGGCCGCCGTGCTCCATGCTCTGAGCGACCCGATGCGGCTGCGCATCGTGGTCGCCCTGGCCTTCGAGGACAAGCGAACCTGCGGGAGCTTCAAGCTGCCGGTCACCAAGTCGACCTGCACCCACCACTTCCGCGTGCTGCGCGAGGCCGGCGTGATCCGTCAGCGGGTCGAGGGCACAACCCGCCTGAACTCACTGCGCCGCGAGGATCTCGACGGCCGCTTCCCGGGCCTGCTCGACTCGGTGCTCCAGGCCGCCGCCGGCGCCTGACGCTGCCGGCTGACGCCGCCGACGGGCGCCGCCGCTCCGGCTACTGCGAGGCCTGAGCCCGGTAGCCCCCGAAATCGGGCGCGCGATCCTCGCTGAACGCCCGCACCCCCTCGCGTGCCTCGTCGCTCTCCACGAACAGCCCGAGGCCGCTGAACGACATCGCGGCGATCCCCGCGATGTGGTCCGTGTCGGCGTTGAAGGACTGCTTGAGGAAGCGCAGGGCGGTGGGGGACAGCGCGAGCATGTCGTCTGCCCACTCCCGCACCGTGTCTTGCAGCCGGTCATCCGGGACCACCTCGTTGACGAGCCCCCACCGCTCGGCGGTCGCCGCGTCGTAGCGCCGGCAGCGAAACCAGATCTCGCGCGCCCGCTTCTCCCCGACCACGCGCGCCAGGTACGCCGTGCCGAACCCCCCGTCAAACGAGCCCACGCGCGGCCCCACCTGGCCGAACGTGGCCGACGACGCCGCGATCGTCACGTCACATAGCACGTGGAGCACGTGCCCGCCCCCGACCGCCACCCCGTTGACCGCGGCGATCACGGGCTTGGGCACCTCGCGGATCAGCCGGTGCAGGCGCTCGACCTCGAACAGGCCCGACTCGCTCGGCCCGTAATCGCCGGTCTCGGCGCGCTGCTTCTGGTCCCCGCCGGCGGAGAAGGCTCGGTCCCCGGCTCCGGTCAGGCAGATCACACCGACCTCCGGCGAGGCCCAGGCCTGCGTGAACAGATGGATCAGCTCGTCGACCGTCTTCGCCCGGAACGCGTTCATCCGGTCGGGCCGGTTGATCGTGATCCACGCCAGGCCGTTCTCGACCTCGTAGCGCGTGTCGGTCAGATCCATCGGGTCGCTCCTTCCACGATCACGCCATCGTCAGACCACCGCTGACCGACAGCGTCTGGCCGGTGATGTAGCCGGCGCCCTCGGAGGCGAGGAACGCCACCGCCGCGGCGACGTCCTCGGGCCGTCCCAGCCGGCGCATCGGTACCGCCCTGCGCAGCGCCTCGACCATCTTCGCACCGGCCTCGCCGTCGCCCAGCAGTCCGCCGAGCAACGGCGTCTCGGTCGGCCCTGGGCACACGCTGTTGACGGTCACGCCATGACGCGCCACCTCGCGCGCGAGGGTCTTGCCAAACGCCACTTGCGCGGCCTTGGCGCCCGCGTACACGGCCTCGAGCGAGGAGCCGACCCGCGCCGCGTCCGAGGCGATGTTGACCACGCGCCCGTACTCGCGCTCGACCATCGGCGGCACCACCCGGCGGCACACCCGCAGGCAGCCCTTGTAGTTGAGCTCGATGATCCGGTCCCAGAACTCCTCCTCGGTCTCGAGGAAGGGGTGGAACTCATCCCAGCCGGCGGTGTTGACCAGGATCTCGACCGGGCCGAGCTCACGTTCGACCCGAGACGCCGCCTCGTCCACGGACCCGCTGTCGGTGATGTCGAGCCGAACCGCGAGCCCCGCCTCGCGAGCGGCGTCCTCGACGAGGTCGCCGGAAACCACGCGATGCCCGTCGGCGGCCAGCGCGACCACGATCGCGCGGCCGATGCCACCCGCGCCGCCGGTCACCAGCGCCACACGAGAAGGGGACATCGCCGGAACAATACGATGGCCGGCGTGGACACCTCTGGAGCGCAGCGACTGCCGAACACGCTCGTACTCACCTGCGACAACCTCGGCGAGGCGGCCGCCCTGGAACGCGGCGAGAACGTGGTGGCGCTCGGACGCGACCCCTCGGTCACGGTGGCGTTGCCGTGGTTGCTCGACGAACTCGACCGGCACGGCCTCACCGCCACGTTCTTCGTGGAGGCGGTCAACTGCGAGCGCTATCCCGACGCGGTCCGCGAGATCGCCGGCCGTGGGCACGAGCTAGGCCACCACGGCTGGGCACACGAGACCTGGCGCGATCTCTCGCCCGAGGACGAACGCGACGCGCTCACTCGAGGCCTCGACGCGTTCGCCAGGCTCGGGCTCAGGCCCCAGGGCTTTCGGCCGCCCGGCGGCGAGCTGACGCCGAGCTCGCCGGCGCTGCTGCGCGAGCTCGGCTTCGAGTGGTGCTCGCCGGAGGGTCGTGAATACGAGCTGCGTGACGGGCTGGTCTACGTCCCGTTCGACTGGGAGCTGGTCGACGCGTACCACCTGATGGACAGCTTCGCCGCGCTCCGGGCCTCGCGCGGGGACCGCGAGGCGCCCCGCGAGCCGGCGGGCCTAGCGGACTGGCTGGCGCACCGGCTGGCGGCGGGCGGCCGTCACACGCTGATCTTGCACCCCTTCCTGATGCTCGACGACGCCTGGGCGTCGGGCGTCGCCGAGGTCCTATCCTCGGTCGGCGAGTTGGCCCGCGACGGGCTGACCTCGGTGGTGCCGGGCGGCGTGCTCGCGGACTGGCTGCGCGGCGCGCTGGCGTCCTAGAACGGACGCGCTCGCGTCCTAGGAGCGCTCGCTTACCTCTAGTTAGAATCGCCGGTTGCAACTACGAGGAAGAGGAGCAGGCTCATGGCTCGGGGCTTCATCCGCGGCACCCACCATCTGACGTTCTGCGTCGGCGGCGCCCAGGAGGACTACGACTTCCACGTCCGGCTGCTGGGGCTGAAGAGCGTCAAGAAGACCGTGCTGTTCGACGGCGAGATACCGGTCTACCACCTGTACTACGGCAATGGCCTGGGCGACCCGAGCACCCTGCTGACCGCGTTCCCGTACCGCCAGGCGGGCTGGATGGGCAAGCGCGGAACCAACCAGGCCAAGTCGCTGAACCTGGCGGTGCCGGCCGACTCGGTCGGCTTCTGGGCCGATCGCCTGTCGGAGCACGGCGTCGAGCACGAGCGCGGCGAGCGGTTCGGGACCGAGCGCCTGTACTTCCGCCACCCGTGCGGGATCGAGTACGCGATCGTCGGCGAGGGCGAAGCGGACGACCGCGAGCCCTACGAGGGCCCGGGCGTACCCGCCCAGCACGCGATTCGCGGCGCCTACGGCACGACGACCTCGGTCCGCGAGCCCGACCCGATGAGCTTCTTCGTCACCGAGGGCATGGGCGGCACGCTGCTCTGCACCGAGGGCGCCCACCATCAGTTCCAGATCGGCGACGAGCAGGGCTACGGCCGGATGCTCGAACTGGTCGAGGAGCCCGATCTTCCCCAGGGAACCTGGAACTTCGGCGAGGGTACGATCCACCACCAGGCGTTCGACGTGGTCTCGGCCGAGAACCAGCAGGAGGTCAAGGACTGGATCGTCGGGCTCGGATTCACCGACTTCTCGGAGCCCAAGGACCGTGGTTACTTCTTCTCGATGTACTGCCGCAGCCCCAGCGGGCTGCTGGTCGAGATCGCCCACGGCACGCCGCAGGGCTTCCTGATCGACGAGGCCGCCGACGAGCTCGGGACGCACATGTGCATCCCGCCGCACTGGGAGAACCGCCGGTCGGAGATCTCGCAGCTCGAGCCGATCGAGACGATCGAAACCGTGGTTGGATAGGGGCTGCGCTTCGCGCAGCGTCCGTGGGGCCATGTGCCCCATCCAGTCAGTAGTAGCCAACTGAGGAGGTCCCGATGGCCGAGTTCCCCGCGCCCACGGAGGGGTTCGTACTGACCCATTTCATCGTGGTCGAGGACGTCGAGCGCTCGGCCCGCTTCTACACCGACGTGCTCGGCGGCGAGCTGTTGCTGGAGGGCGAGCCGTCGATCGTCGCGCTCGCGAACGGGTGGGTGATCATCAACGTCGGCGGCGGGCCGACCGAGGACAAACCGACGGTCACGCTCGAGACGCCGCGCGATCCGGATCGGGTGTCGGCCTTCTTGAACATCCGCGTGGCCGACATCGAGTCGATCTACGCCGACTGGGGCGCGAAGGGGGCCGAGTTCCTGACCCCGCCCCAGCAGCGCGCCACCGAGATCCGCTGTTATGTTCGGGACCCCGACGGACACCTGATCGAGGTCGGCCAATCCACTCGAGGCTGAGGAGCGAGCGATGACGGGACAGAGCGATTTCACCGAGCAGGAGTGGGAGACCGTCCTGCAGGGACCACCGGCCGCCGGCACGATCGTGGCCACCGCGTCGAAGGGCGGTACGTTCAAGGAGAGCTTCGCGATCGCGAAGTCTTACGCCGAGGCGCGCCAGGAGCACGGCGCGAGCGAACTCCTAGACGCGATCGTGGGCGCCAAGCCCAAGGTCGACCGTCACCTGGGCCACTCGCTCGAGGAGGTCAAGTCGAACGGCCTCCAGCACGTTCGCGAGGCCGTCGCGGTGCTCGAGAGCAAGGCGACGCCCGAGGAGGTCGACGACTACCGGCGGTTTGTGCTCACGGTCGCGGACAAGGTGGCGAACGCCCACAGGGAGGACGGGGTGGCCGTCTCCGGCCTCGAGCAGGGGGCGATCGCGGACATCACCGAGGCGCTCGGCGGCGCCGGCGCCTAGGCTGGGGCCCGGTCACCGCTAGCCGGGGTAACTATTAGTAGGAATTCGTAGATATTTACCGTCTGCACCCCCGGTAATCCGTGATATATACCGGTTAGTAGATTCGCGCGGTGCACTCGGCGCGGACCGGAAACACAAGGGGCCAGCTGTGGACGGTGAGCGTGGGCGTCGGGGATTAGCCACACCTCCTCGCGGCGCGCTGCCGCAGCCCACGGTCGACGCGTCCTCCGGAGAGTTCACCGACCATTACGAGACCGTCGTTCTGAACATCCTGAGGGGGCGGGTCACGCCCGTCCTCGGCGCCGGAGCAAGCCTCTACGGTCGCGCCGGCCTGGCCGCGGGCGAACAGCCGACCTGGCGAGGCGGCGGGGCGGGCGACTCGCGTGTGGCGACTTCGTCGCACTGGTATGGCGCTCCGAGCGCGGCCGAGCTTGCCGACTATCTCGCCCGCGAGTTCAAGGTCAATGAGGCGTCGGACGACTTGCTGCAAATCGCGCAGTGGGTGTACGCGTTGAGGGGAGGCTCGGGAGGGCTCTACGACGCATTGCACGACGTCTTCGCCCGTGAGTTTCCGTCGACCCGGCTACACGAGTTTCTCGCCGAGGTGCCGGGCCGGCTCCGTTCCGCCGATCGCGGCAAGCCTGCGCTGATCGTGACCACGAACTACGACGACTTGATCGAGCGGGCCCTCGACTCGCGCGGCGAGCCGTATGACTTGGTCGTATACATGGCGGAGGGACGACATGAGGGGCTGTTCTGCCATTTGGTGTCCGACGGCGAACTTGTTCCCGTCGAGTCCCCCGAGACCTACATGGCGGTAGATCCGGATCGGCAGACGGTCGTGCTCAAGATGCATGGATTCGTGTGTCGCGAGGACGCGAGCGACGACAGCTACGTGATCACCGAAGACCATTACATCGAATACCTCACTCGTACCGATTTGACGAAGCTGTTGCCCAAGCCCGTGATGGCAAGGCTGCTGAACTGTCATCTGCTGTTCCTGGGGTACAGCCTGCGCGACTGGAACTTCCGCGCGATCCTGTACCAGATCTATCGCAACCGATTGCGTGACAACGACTGGTGGGCAGTCCAGCTGAACCCGGACCGCCTCGAGCGCAAGTCGTGGGAGAAGCGCAACGTCAGCATCATTGACCTCCCGCTCGAGCAGTACATACCAGCCCTCGAGTACGCCCTTGGCGTCGAACTCGGCACGGAGGCCGCGGGTCACGTGTAACTGGCGTGCTCACCTCCACCGACAGGACGAGTCCATACCAGGGGCTCAGGAACTACAACGAGGAGGACGCGGAGTTCTTCTTCGGCCGAGATCAGGAACGTGAGGTCATCGTCGCCAACCTGAAGGCGAATCGCCTCACGGTCCTGTACGGGCCCAGCGGTGTTGGCAAGAGCTCACTGCTTCGCGCCGGGGTCGAAGCCGCCATTCGAAGAGCAGCGATCGCGAGCTATGAACGCCTTGGAACGCCGGAGTTCGTGCCCGTCGTCTTCAGCGCGTGGCAGCGCGACCCGTCGAGCGCCCTGATTGCCGCGATTGCCACGGCGGCGACTCAGTCGACAGGGGAGCCGCTGGACCCCGCCGCTTCATTGCACGAGGCGATCGTGTCGGCGACGACCATGGCCGACGCGTCGCTGCTGGTGATTCTCGACCAGTTCGAGGAGCTGTCCCTGTATCAGTCAGGCCAGAACGGTGCCGACAGCTTCGACGCAGAGTTGCCGCGGCTGGTCAACGACCGGCGGCTGGCGGTGAATTTCCTCATATCGATACGAGAAGACTCAATCGCACAGCTCGACCGCTTCCGTCACAGCATCCCCGGTCTGCTCGAGAACCGGCTGCGCGTGCCGCCCCTGTCCGAGGCGGGGGCGAAGGAAGCCATCATCCGCCCGATTCAGCGATACAACGAGCTGGTCGAGCCGACCCCGGAGATCACGATCGAGGACGAGCTCGTGGCAGCGGTGCTCGATCAGGTCCGTACGGGCCGCGTCATGTTCGAGGTGGAGGGTCATGGGGGGCTTGCGGCGGGAAACGGACACCACCCGGGACAACCGAGCGGGAACATCGAGACTCCGTACTTACAGCTGGTCATGGAGAGGGTGTGGGAGCGCGAGACGGCAAGTGGATCGCACGTGCTCCGGCGCTCGACGCTAGCCGAGCTGGGGGAGTCCGAGGAGATCGTGCGGACACATCTGGACAAGGCACTCGGCGACCTCCCCGCCGAGCAGCGCGAGGCTGCCGTCGATGTGTTTGACCATCTCGTCACCCCGTCGGGTACGAAGATCGCGCTTCGGCTGCCCGACCTCGTCGCCTACAGCCATCGTCCTCCCGATCAGGTCGAAGCTCTGGTCGAGACGCTGTCGAGCGGTCCTCGACGCATCTTGCGCCCAGTCCCGCCACCGCCAGGGATCGAGGGTAAGCCAGGCGTGGAGATATTCCACGACGTTCTCGCGCCGGCGATCCTGGCGTGGCGCACCCGGCAGAGTGCCGAGCGACTCGAGCGCGAAAAACGCGAGGCCGACGAGCGGGCGCGCCACGAACGCCGGCGCGCACGCTTGTTCGGCGCGCTTCTGGCAGGCGCTGTACTGCTGCTCCTCGTCGCGATCGGTGCGGTGGTGCTCGCCGAGGTCAATCGGGCTCGGGCAGACGCCGCGCAGAAGACGGCAGAATCCCGACAGCTCGCGGCTCAGGCCGTCGCGGATTTCCAGGGGGGCAGGCTCGGCCGGGCATTGCTGCTGAGCATCGAGGCGTATAAGACCGACGACTCGGCGCAGGCGCGGACAGTTCTGGTCCAGGGACTCGAGAGGACCCAGGGCATGGTGGGCTACCTAGCCGGCCAAAACGGCGGAGTCAACGCGGTTGCCCTGAGCCCGAGCGGACGGATGCTCGCGTCCGCCGATGCCGACAACACGATCGCGTTATGGGACCCGGTAACCGGGCGACGTTTGCGGACGCTGCATGGTCATGCCGGCGCGGTCAACGCAGTTGCCTTCGATCCCGCCGGCGACGTGGTTGCCTCCGGAAGCAGCGACCACACCGTGGCGCTGTGGGATGTCGCCACCGGTCGCCGCACGCGCGTCCTGCGCGCCCATGCCGGCAGTGTGTTGACCGTTGCGTTCAGCCCGGCCGGCCGGACCCTGGCGTCCGGGGGGGCGGACGGCACCGTCGTCCTCTGGGACACAACGACCGGCCGACCCATACATGTCCTACATACCGCCGCCGGAGCGGTCAATGGGGTCGCCTTCAGCTCGAACGGACGGACGCTGGCCTCCGGGCAAGCTGACGACACGGTGATCCTTTGGGATGGGGTCACGGGACGGCGCCTCGGTGCGCTCCGCGGGCACACCGGACCCGTCCAGGCTGTCTCGTTCAGCCCTGACGGAGCTGAGCTCGCGTCGGCCGGCGCCGACCGCACGATCCGGCTGTGGGCAAGTTCAACGGGGCGCCTTATGCGCGTCCTGTCCGGGCACACCGCCGCGGTCAATTCGGTGGCATTCAGTCCTGACGGACGGCAGCTCGTGTCCGGAGGCGCCGACCACGCGATCGCGCTCTGGGACACGGCCCCCGCGCGCCTTGTTCGCTTCGTCAACAGCGACACCGGCAGCATCGTCGAGACCGTGGCGTTCACCCCGGACGGCAGGACGATCGTGTCCGGCGGCGACAGTGGCTCCGTGGTCCTGTGGAAGGCCGGATTGACGGCCGGGCTGCGGACCCTGCTGGACCCCAGACCAGTCTTCGCGCTCGCGTTCAGCCCGAGTGGCCGGGAGCTCGCTGCCGCGAACGACGACGGCACCGTCGTGCTGTGGAATCTCGCGACCGGCCGGCTGGTGCGTACGTTCACTGGGCATCACGGCGCGGCCAACGGTGTGGCGTTCAGCCCGGACGGCCGGTCACTCGCAGCGAGCGGCGACGATGGCTCGGTGATCATCTGGGATCTCGCCGACGCGCGGCGGGTGGACTTGCCCGGGGGGATGGGCCCCCTGTACGCCATCGCGTTCAACCGGACCGGTACCGAATTGGCCGCCGCCAGCGCCGGCGGCTCCGTGCTCGTGTGGGAGACGCGCACCGGAAGGGTGCGGGAGCTGCCTGCGGACAGAGGCGGGGTGTACGGCGTGGCCTTCAGCCCGGACGGCAAGACCATCGCAGCCGGCGGGGCGAGCGGCTCGGTTGTGTTGTGGGATGCGGCCAGCGGACGCCGACTCCAAACGCTCAGCGGCCACACGGGCGCGGTTGAGGGTGTGGCCTTCAGTGCTGACGGAAAGATGCTCGCGTCCGGCAGCGACGACACCTCGGCGATCCTGTGGGACCCGACGACGGCGCGCCAGCTCGGCGATCCGCTGCTCGGTCACCTCGATGGCGTCATCACCGTCGCCTTCGCGCCCAACGGTGAGACCGTCGCGTCCGCCAGTCGCGACAAGACCGCGATCGTCTGGAACCTGAGCACGCGGCTGGGTCAGCCGTTGGGCGGACACAGCGGCATTGTCACAAGTGTTGCCTTCAACCCAGCCAACGGGTCACTCGCGACCGGCAGCCTTGATCGAACCGTGAGCTTGTTTTCAGCGCCACCGGCCAGTTCGACACCGGACGCGATATACGCGCGCCTGTGCAGTGTCGTCCGCCGCAACCTGACCACCGCGGAGTGGCATGAGTTTGTTCCCGGTCGTCCGTATCAACGAACGTGCTCCGCGTACCAATGATCCATGCACCGGAGGGGAGTGTCCGTGCGACAGCGCCTTGATATCCAACCACCCCGTGGTCCGCTAGGCCTGCGCGCCTGTCTTGTCGTGCTGCTGATCGGCGTGGGCGCCGGTTTGTCTTCCGAGGCGGCAGGCGATCCGCAGCCGACTGCAGCGGTGTTCGCCACTAGCGTCGAGGTGATCCCGGTGTCCGGCCATGTCTTCTTCTTCGCGCCAGGACAGAGCGGCTCTGTCCTGACCGCCGCGCAGACGGTCCCGGTTGGAACGACGGTCGACGCCGTGCTCGGCAGAGTTCGCCTGATCGCAGTCGATGCGCAGGGCGGCACCCACTCCGGGGTGCTGTACGGAGGTGCCTTCACCATACGCCAGCCCCAGGCCGAGGCGGGTGTGGTCGAGTTGGCGCTCGCCGGGCATCCGCCGGTGTGCCGCGGCGCGAACGCCGCGAAGGCAGTCGGCGGACGTAACGTGTGGAGCATCGCCGATCCATACTTCGCCCCTAGCGGATACTCCGCCCGCACACAACCGACCCGTCGGCACTTTGCCCGCGACGCAGCCAGCACAGACACGATGTGGGATACCGCCGACGGCTGCGCGAATGGACGGCGAACGACGTTGGTGGGGACGCTACGCGGTGCCGTCCAGGTGACTAACCCGAAAACACACAAGTCCGTGGGCGGCAAATCGTCGATTGTTCGTGCTGGCCAGCCGGTTGGTTGCTATACGGTGAGCAGACTGAAGGCCGGCGGTCACGGGAAATTCCGAACCCGCGGCAAGTTCGGCGCCGCCACCATCCGGGGGAGCGCCGACGCCAGCTCGGCCCGCGTAGCCGTGAGGGTGCACGTCAGTGGACTCTGCAGGGCGGCGGGATCGGGGAGGACGACCGTCCGGGGACGCCACGCCTGATCGCGCCACCAGCGCCGGGCCTGAGACATGACTCCTGCGCCGGTGATCAAGCCGCGCCGTAGAGCGTTGCGTTGCGATCCGGACGCCCACCAGCGAATCCCTTCGGTCGCCCTCCCTGCGCGTCCAGGTAGGCGAGCTGGCGGGAGATCGCGGCCAGGTCCGAGCCGGTGTGGTCGAGCATCCACGTCTGGATCGCGATCCCGCCGCCGGCGGTGTGCACCACCCGCAGGGCGCGGGCCTGCTGGGGGTAGTCGATCAGCGAGGCGGTGTTGATCAGCCAGTAGTGCCCGCGCGGCTCGATCGAGTTCCGGTGCGTGTGGCCGGCCAGGACGGCGATCACGCGTGGATCGCCGTCGAGCAGCGCCAGTAGCTGATCGCCGCCCTCGGAGCCGGCCAGCGGCTGGTGCGCGACGACGATCACGTGGCGCCCGGCCTCGGCCCAGGCCTCCGCCTCCTTGAGCTGGGCGGCGAGCCAGCCGGGCTGGTCGGGGCGGACGAGACCCCCGGAGCCGCCGGCGCGGCGGGCCAGGTCGAGCACGATCAGGCGAAGCTCGCGTCCGATGTCCACGGCGTAGTCCAGGCTGGCGGTGGCGCCGGGGCGCAGTACCTGGAGGGCCTCGGCGGGGTCCATTTGGCGGCGGCTGGCGTCGGGCGGCACCCGGACCTTGGGACCGGCCAGCGCCTCGGCCAGGAACTGGCTCACGAGACCGGGCAGCGGCGGGCCGTCGGGCGATCCGCTCGCCGTGAGCTCGGTGCCGGGCGGGAGCGAGAGCCCGCGCGGGAGCTCCCACAGCGCCTGATCGCCGACGGCCAAAGCACGGGTCTGCTCGGTCGGCGCGAGTTCGCCGGCGACCAGGATGTCGTGGTCGCCCAGCACGGGATGAACGGGCGCGCGCAGGCCGGGCGCCATGAACGGGCGGACCGCGCGCCGAAGGAGCCCGGGGTGGCGGGGCGCGTCGAGGTCGGGGCGGTAGTAGAACGGGTCGGGGTCGCCCGCGAGTTGGACGCCGTAGTAGCCGCGCGAGCCGCTGCCCGGGCGCACGAGGCCGCCGCGCAGCACGCGCATCGCCCACGCCAGTTCGTTGCGCTGGTCGTTGTCGATCAGATCCCCGCCCTGGATCACGGCGTCGGGCCCGATGGCCCGGATCGCGCGCGTGGCGCCGGCCAGTACGTGCGCGGTCAGCGCCTCCTGGGGGCGGAAGGTCGATTCGAACGGCTCACCGAGGCGGTCGAGGAACGGAACCCGGGCCGGCGAGGAGGCATCCAGCACATGGGCGTCGGTGAGGTGGACCAACGTCGCGACCACCCGCGCAGCCGGCCGAGCCGGGCCGAGCTCGGTGCGCGCGATCAGCGGCTCGCCGGGCCCGGGGCGCAGCGTGCCGGTGCCCGCGGGGTCGGCCCACGTCGAGGCCAGCGTCGAGCCGGTGCGGATCGCGCCTGGCCCGCCCGCGCCGCAGCCGGCGCTCAGCAGCGCGCCGGCGCCGAGGACGATGGCCTCTCGCCGGGTGATCCTGCTCACGGGGCCCCCAGCCCGGCGATCACGCTCTCGCGGGTGGTCTGGCGCGTCACCCACACGATCGCCACGAACCCGGCGAGCGCCAGGCCGGCCAGCACGAGCGCGATCTCGGGCCCGCTCGCGCTCAGCGACAGGGTCACGTAGCTCGCCGCCAATCGGGCCAGCGCCGGCCCGAGCACCAGGCGCTCGAGCACGATCCCAATCACCGCCGCCGGCACGACCAGCGCGACGATCGCGCCGATCAGCAGGCGCCCCACCGCGGTGGCGCCGCCGCCGAACGCGCGCAGCACCGACACCGTGCGCCGTCGCTCCTGGACGGTCAGCGCGCAGGCCTGGATCAGCGCGTACAGGCAGACGAGCCCGTCGACGATCGCGACCGCGCGCAGGATCGAGCGCAGCACCGCGACAAGCGGGACCCCGCGCCCCAAGGCCCCGGTGGCGGGCGTGGCGCTCGGGCCGAGCGCCGCATTGACCGCGCCGGCGTTCGCCCCCGCCTTCAGCCTGATCGCGAGCTGCTCGTTACCGGCGGCCGAGGGATCGGCGGCCAGGAGGGTGGCGGCCGGCACGTAGGCAATCCGGCCGTCGTGGTCGAGCGAGCTGACCACACCGGCCACCCGCATGCGAAGCTCGCGGCCTGAGTCGAGCTGGATGGCCAGGGTCGAGCCGGGCGCGAGGCCGAGCGCCTGGGCCAGGCCGAGCCCGACCTCGGCTTGCCCGCGTCCGCGCAGGCGGCTGCCGGACACGAGCGGCGGCGCCTCGAAGACCGTGTGGTCGCCGGGGTAGGCGATCACGTCGATCGTCTCCCCGAGCGAGTACGAGTCGACCGCCTCCGTCTCGTAGCGGGGGGCCACGGCCTGGACGCCGTGGATCGCCCGCACGCGGGAGACGTCAACCGCGGGTCGAGCGGCGGTGAGCTGGTAGCGCTTGCCGAGCGCGCCCGGGTCGGTCTGGAGCGAGCTGAGCGCCGAGGCCAGCGCGAGCATCAGTAGGACGAACGCGGTCGAGAACCCCAGCGTGGCCGCCGCCGTGAGCAGCCGAATCCGCCGGGCGCCGGCCAGCCGGGCGCCCAGCACGGTCAGGCCCGCGCGGGGCACCGACACGCCGCCCGCTTCGCCGCCGCGCGCGCGGACCAACTCGGCGCCGCGCAGGAGCCCGACCGGCGGGCGACCGGCCGCGCGCCACGCCGGCCAGGCGGCGGCGAGCACCGGGATCGCGGTCGCCGCGGCCCACGCCGCGAGCAGTCCGGGCAGGAGCGCGCCCCCCGGCGCAGGCTCGTTCAGGAGCACGAGCAACCGGCTGGTCGGGCCGTAGGTGGCGAGCAGGCCGCCGACCGCGCCGACGGTGGCCGCCGGCGCCGCCACGAACAGCGCCTCGAGGCCCTGCACGGCGGCCAGGTGCCCCCGCGAGGCTCCCACCGCCCGGCGCACCCCGATCGCCTGAAGGCGCCGCTGGACCTCGGCCCGGGCCGAGGCGGCCAGCATCACGCCGGCGGTGGCCAGCGCGATCAGCGAGAGCGCCACGAGCAGGTCGATCACGATCCCGGCCGCCTGGTCGAGCAGGACGCGCACGCCCGAGCGGGTCACGAAGCGCAGTCCGTGCAGGCCGTAGCTGGTGGCGCGGGCCTGGACGAGGACCTCGTCGAGGTTGGCCGGGTCGCGCAGCCAGATGTCGGCCAGGTTGACCGCCGGCGTGCGCCGCGGGCCGAGCAGCGCAGTCTGCGACACGTACACCCGCGGCACGGCGAGTGGATATGACACGTTGTCGGGGCTCTCCGAGAACCCCACGATGCGTTGATCGGCGAGGCCGTCGATCTCGAGACGGTCGCCCAGCTTCAGATTCCAAGCCGTAGCCAGCCCGCGCTCGACGACCACCTCGCCGCGCTGCCCCGACAGATCGCGGCCGGCCACGATCGCGTAGCCGCGCCGGCCCGGACCGACGATCTCGACCGACCCGTTGCCGGCGAAGTCGTTCGCCGTCGCAAGCCCGACGCCGATGACCTCTCGCCGTACCGTGTAGGCCGCCACATCGGGGAGGGCGGCGATCCGCCGGGTCACCCGCGCCGCCGGCTGCACGTTGAAGCGGACGATCACGTCGGGCAGGTCTGCCGTGTGCGCGGCCCGGTCGAAGCCCGACCCAAGGCTGTCCGCCACCACCAGCGCCGCCGCGAGCATGGCGGCGGCCAGCGCAATCCCCAGCCCGGTCAGCAGCGAGCGCCGGCGCCGGGCTCGTATGCCGTAACGCGCCTCTGCCAGCGCGGCCTTCAGGCTGACTCCCTCAGCGGGAGGCCTTCTGGTGCGAGTCCGCCGTCGCTCAGATGCAGCACCCGGTCGGCGATCGCGGCGGCCTCCGGCTCGTGGGTGACGATCACCACCGCGCGCCGGTGCAGGTTGCGCAGCAGGGCGAGCACGGTGGCGCCGTTCTCCTGGTCGAGGTTCCCGGTTGGCTCGTCGGCCAGCACAAGCTCCGGATCGTTGACCAGCGCCCGCGCGATCGCCAGGCGCTGCTGCTCGCCGCCAGAGAGCTCGTGCGGACGCCGGCCGGCGATCTCGGTCAGCCCGAGCTCGCCGATCAGCCGCCGGCCGCGGCGCTCCCCGTCGCGGCCCGCCCCGGGCAGCCGGGCGGGCAGCAGCACGTTCTCCTCGCCGCTCAGCTCATCGATCAGGTGAAAGGACTGGAACACGAAGCCCACGTGGCGCAGCCGGGTCCGGGCCAGTGCGCGAGGGCTCTCTTTGGTGATTTCCCGGCCGGCCAGGACGATCTGCCCTTGGTCGGGGCGGTCGAGGCCCCCGAGCAGGTGCAGCAGCGTCGACTTGCCGCTGCCCGAGCGGCCCAGCACGGCGATCACCTCGCCGGCGTCGACCTTGAGGTTCACGCCGTTCAGGATGCGACGCTGCGCCCGCCCAGCCCCGAGCGTCTTGACGACGCCGCGCGCTTCCAGGACGGGCATGCAGGCAACGGTAGCGAGCGCCCTGCGCGCTGCCGTTAGGCTGGCGTTTATGAGCGCCACGCTCCCGATCGCCCGGCGCCGGCTCGGCCGCTCCGAGCTGACCGTCCCCCGCGTGGCGCTCGGGTGCGGGAACTTTGGCGGCGTCGGCTCGGCGCCCGAGCTGTTCGGCCACGGCCTCGCTCGCGACGAGGCATTTGCCCTGATGGACGCCGCGTTCGAGGCGGGCATCGATCACTTCGACACAGCCGACGCGTACGGCGGGGGGCGCAGCGAGCGGGCGATCGGGGAATGGATGCGCGCTCATGGGGTGCGCCCGACGATCACGACCAAGACGTTCAACCCGATGGAGCCGGGAGCCGACGCCGGGCTGGCGCCCGAGCGGATCATCCGGCAGTTGGAATCGAGCCTCGAGCGGCTGGGCGTTTCCGAGGTCGACCTCTACCTGGCCCACGAGTTCGACCCGGACGTGCCGATCGCCGAGACCGTCGGCGTGTTCGAGGAGCTGCAGGCGGCCGGCAAGATCCGCGCCCACGGGGTAAGCAACTTCGACGCCGAGCAGCTACAGGCGGCGCTCGCGGCCGGCATGCCGCAGGCGATCCAGAACGAGCACTCGCTGATGGCCCGGGGCGATGAGACCGGCGTGCTGCCGCTGTGCGCCCGCGAGCAGGTGGCCTACCTGGTGTTCAGCCCGCTGGCCGGCGGTTGGCTCACCGGCAAGTACCGTCGCGGCCACGCGTTCCCCGCCGGGTCGCGGATGACCCAACGCCCGGGCCCGTACACGTCGTTCGTGAACGACCAGACGTTCGACCGCCTGGAGCAGCTCTCGGAGATGGCGGAGGCGGCCGGGCGCTCGATGGCGGGGCTCGCGCTGGGCTGGCTGCTGGGCGACTATCGCGTGACCCAGATCGTCGTCGGACCGGGCCGGCCCGAGCATCTGGCGCCGGTCCGCGAGGCGCTCGAGAATCCGCTCGGCATGTCGGAGTGGGCCGCGGTCGAGAGGGTTTTCGCTTGACGCCGGTTCTCGTCCTCGGTCACGACGACGTGCTGGCGGCGCTCTCGCCGGAGGAGTGCGCCGAGGCGATGGCCGAGGTGCTCGCCGCCCATGCCCGAGGCGAGGCGCTGATGCCGCTGCGCTCGATGGTGCCGTTCGAGGGTGCGGCCGGCTTCATCGCGACGATGCCCGCCTGGCGCGGCGGCGCAAATCCGGTGTTCTCCTTGAAGTCGCTGGTCATCGCGTCCGGGAACCCGGCGCGCGGGCTCGACACCCATCAGGGGACCGTGACCCTGTTCGACGGCGAGACCGGGGTGCCGAGAGCGATCCTCGACGCCTCGGCGATCACCGCGGTTCGCACGGCCGCAGTCAGCGTGGTGGCCACACGGACGCTGGCGCGCGAGGATGCCCGGGTGCTGACGATTCTGGGCGCCGGCGTCCAAGGGCGCGCGCACCTGACCGCGCTCCGGCCCGTGCGTGAGTTCGACGAGGTGCGCGTGTACTCGCCGTCGGTCGAGCATGCGCACGCGCTGGCCGACGGCCGAGCCAAGGTGGCGCCGAGCGCGGAGGAGGCAGTGCGCGGGGCCGACGTGGTCGTACTGGCCACGACCGCGCGCGAGCCGGTGATCAACCGGGACTGGCTGGCGCCCGGCGCCCACGTGAACGCGATCGGCGCAAGCGTGCCGGGCGCGCGCGAGCTCGACGTGGAGACGGTGGCGGCCTGTGCGCTGTTCTGCGATAGCCGCGAGTCGTTGCGCAACGAGGCGGGCGAGTTCCGGCTTGCGGTGCAGCAGGGAGCGATCGCCGGAGAGGACCACGTCCGCGGCGAACTGGGGGAGGTGCTGGCCGGGATGGCGGATGGCCGGCGCAGCGCCGACGAGCTGACCGTGTTCCGGTCGCTCGGCCTGGCCGTCGAGGATCTGGCCGCGGCCGAGCGCGCGGTGGCCGCTGCGCGGGCGCGGGGCATCGGCGTGGAGGTGGCGGTGTGATCGAGCTGCGCGAGATCGAGGCCGCGCGCGCTCGGATCGCGGACGTGGCCGTGCGCACGCCGCTGGTGCGCCTGCACGCCGCCGAGGTGCCGGCGGACACCGAGGTCTACCTGAAGCTCGAGGCCCTGCAGCCGATCGGCTCGTTCAAGATCCGTGGCGCGACCAACGCGGTACGGCAGGCTCCGGAGGAGGCCCGGCGGGGTGGGCTCGTGACCGCGAGCGCCGGCAACATGGCCCAGGGCGTGGCCTGGGCCGGGCGGGAGCTCGGCCTTCCGGCCACGATCGCGGTCCCCGAGCACGCGCCGCAGGCCAAGCTGTCGGCGATCGAGCGCCTCGGCGGGAGGGTCGTCAAGCTGCCGTACGACGACTGGTGGCGGGCGATCGTCACCGGCTCGGTGGACGGGGTCGACGGTCTGTTCGTGCACCCCGTCCAGGACGAGGGCGTGATGGCCGGGAACGGCACGATCGGCCTGGAGATCCTCGATGACCTGCCCGACCCCGACGCGGTGGTCATCCCCTACGGCGGGGGCGGTCTGACCGTCGGGATCGCGAGCGCTCTGAAGGCCCTGCGCCCCGAGGTTCGCGTGTACACCGCGGAACCCGCTACGGGGGCGGCTCTGGCCGCCGCGCTCCCCGCCGGCGAGCCGGTCGACGTCGAGTACACCGCCTCGTTCGTCGATGGCGCGGGGAGCCGACGCGTGCTCGACCCGATGTGGCCGCGCGTGCGTGAGCTGGTCGATGACGCGTTCGCCGTACCGATCGCCGAGGCCGCCGCCGCGGTCCGCCTGCTTGCCGCGCGGGCCCACGTGGTCGCCGAGGGCGCCGGCGCGCTGGCGCTGGCGGCGGCGCTGTCCGGCCGGCCGGGCGCCGGCAAGGTCGTGTGCATCGTCTCGGGCGGCAACATCGACCCGGCCAAGCTGGCCGCGATCCTTCAGGGAGGTGACTGGTGAACGAGGATCTGCACGCGCCCGTGCTGCCCGGACGCGGCGCGAGCGACTACGAGCGCTACCTGCGCACCGACGACCTCCTGTCTCTGCAAAAGCCCGCCGGGGAACGCGTCCACCACGACGAGCTCCTGTTCCAGACCGTCCACCAGTCCTCGGAGCTGTGGCTGAAGCTTGGGACGACCGAGGTCGACGAGGCCGGCGGTTTGCTCGAGCGAGGCGAGATCGCCCCGGCTATCCGCCTGATGCGCCGTGCCGTGCTGTGCCTGCAGTACGTCACCTCGCAGCTCGAGATGCTCAACCAGATGTCGCCCTGGGAGTACAGCGAGATCCGTGTCGTGCTCGGGCACGGGAGCGGCTTCGACTCGCCCGGCTTTCGGCGCGTGCCGGCGGTCACCCAACGCGTCGGCAAGGCGTTCGACCGGTTGCTGGAGCGCGCCGGGCTGTCCCTGGTTGAGCTCTATCAGCACGGTCGCGAGCATGAGGAGCTCTACCAGATGGCCGAGCTCCTGACCGAGTGGGATGAGCGGATCTGGGTATGGCGCTTCCGCCACTACACGATCGTCGCGCGCGCGCTCGGCGAGGAGACGATCGGCACGCAGGGCACCCCCGTCCAGGTGCTCGGCAAGCTGATCGCTCAGCGCCAGATCCCGAAGCTGTGGGAGGTTCGCAGCCGGCTGGTCGAGCTTTTCGACTCCGAACACAAGGGCACGGCGGCGTAGACGGTGAATGGATGGCCGGTCGGGTGTCAGGCGTCTGGCACACGGCGCCGGCCGCGCCCTAACGAAGTTAGGCGGTTGAGTCCAGGTTCGGGCGGGTAAACAAGCGCCGTTTCTGCTGCCAGGGCCGCGCGTTGAGGAGAGGTTGCCATGGGTCTTAGGGCTCGTCTGTTGCTGGTCGGCGTTTCGGTGGTGGTGTGCATTGGAGGCGTCGCCGCCGGCATCACGGCGGCTTCCGCGCGCTCGCGTGGAACTACACACCGCACCGTGAGGTTCACTCGCGACCGCGCGGCGCTCAAGCGTGCGCGGCTTGCCGAAGACCCGGCGATCGAGCGTCGGATCAACTCCCTGATTCGGCAGATGACTCTCCAAGAGAAACTCGACCAGCTCACGCTTCTGTCTGACGGGCAGATCACCGATGCCGAGGCGGCCAAGCCGGTGGGTGCGGTCTTCAGCCTCACCGACCCCGCGAAGATCGACCACTACCAGTGGATTGCGACGCACGAGTCCCGCCTGCACATCCCGATCCTGTTCGCCTACGACACCATCCACGGCTTCCGCAGCATCTTCCCGATCCCGCTCGCGACCGCGAGCAGCTTCGATCCCAGCGTCGCCCAGACCGACGGCTCGATCGGCGCCGCCGAGTCAACGGTGGTCGGCCTCAAGCAGATCTACAGCCCGATGGTGGACGTCTCGCACGAGCCGAGGTGGGGCCGGATCTCCGAGGCGGCCGGCGAGGACCCGTACATGAACTCGGTCATGGCCGCGGCGCGAGTCAAGGGCGACCAGGGCAACGACCCCAGCGCGAGCGACAAGGTCCTCGCCAGCGTCAAGCACTACGTCGCCTACGGGCAGCCCGAGTCCGGCCGTGACTACAACACCACCGATATGTCACAGGCGCGGCTGTGGAACCTGTATCTGCCGCCGTTCAAGGCGGCCGTCGACGCCGGAGCGCAGACGGCGATGTGCTCGTTCAACGCGCTCAATGCCGTCCCGGGATGCGCCGATCACTACACCGAGACGCGGGTGCTCAAGGACCAGTGGGGCTTCGACGGGTTCATCGAGAGCGACTACACCGCGGTGGCCGAACTGCGGTCCTGTCCGCCGGTGAACCCGAACACCGGTCCGTGCGGGCATGGCGTGGCGGCGGATGGGCCGACGGCGGCGCAGATCGCCCTCAACGGCGGCACCGACATGGAGATGGTCTCCACCAACTACCGGGACTTCGGTGCCCAGCTCGTCGCCAGCGGCCGCGTGCCGATGTCGCGCATCAACGACGCTGTGCGCCGCATCCTGCGGGTCAAGTTCCGCGCCGGGCTGTTCGACCACATCAACTTCAACCATGCCGACAACCGGCAGACGCCGATCCCGCTGGCTAACCGAGTTGCCGCGCGTAAGGCCGCGGACGAGTCGATGGTCCTACTCAAGAACGACAACGCCACCCTGCCGTTCGACCCGGCTAAGCGCACCGCGGTGATCGGGCCGCTGGGGCAGGCAACTGGCGCGGGCGTCACGGCGCCCGGTCACGACATGCTCGGCCCCTGGTGGGGGCAGGGCCGCGATCAGGATGCCGTCGCCCCCTACGACGGCATCAAGGCGCAGTCTCCCGGCGCGACATACACGCCGGGCTGCACGCTGAGCCACAGCGACCTGTACGACCCAGCCGGAGAGTGCGCGACGGTGGACGACGCCGCCGTCAAGGCAGCCGCCGAGAACGCCGACCAGGTCATCCTGACCCTGGGGGAGACTCGCGAGATGAGCGGCGAGGCGGAGGCGCGTTCGAACCTCGACTTGCCGGGGCAGCAGCAGCAGATCATCAACGATGTGAAATCCACCGGAAAGCCGTTCGCGGTTGTGCTGTTCAACGGCCGACCGCTCACCCTCAGTCAGGTCGCCGCAAACTCACCGGCGATCCTCGAGGCCTGGTTCGGCGGCATCGAGGGCGGCGACGCGGTCGCCGACGCGGTGTTCGGGAAGATCAACCCGGGCGGCAAGCTGCCGGTCGACTTCCCGGTCAACGTCGGCCAGGTGCCGATCTACTACAACCACGAGCCGACCGGCCGGCCGTGCGACCCGACCTCGAAGTACAACTCGCGTCACCGCGACATCGTCAGCTGCGATCCGCTGTTCGGCTTCGGCTATGGGCTCAGCTACACGGCGTTCAAGGTGTCCAACCTGCGGCTGAGCTCAGCCACGATGGACGCTCGACGGGGCACCGTGATCGCCAGCGTCGACGTCACGAACACCGGGACGCGAACCGGCGACGATGTCGCTCAGCTCTATATCCACCCGGTGGCGTCGAGCCTCGAGCAGCCGGTGCGTCGGCTGCGGGCCTTCCAGCGCGTCACGCTGGCGCCGAGCCAGACGACGACGGTGAGCTGGCCGCTGACGAGAGACGATGTTGGCTACTACGACAACGGCGGACGGTTCGTAGTCGAGAACGGAACGATCGAGGTCTACGCCGGCGACAGCTCAAGCGAATCGGACAACCGCGCGACGTTCGACGTCGTCCACGGCCAACCTCACCGCCAGGGCAACCCCTTCGGGCCTCTCGCGGCGCGGCGGGCGAAGATTGCGGCGCTTACACGGCGGTCCTAGCGTCCGGTCGAGGTCGCGCATGCGACGGGGAATTGGCTACGGGATCATTGCCGCAGCGCTCACCGTGTCGGTGGCGCTGTCGACCGCCACGGGCGCTGCGGCGAGGGTTGCGGGCCCTGGCCGCGTAGGGACCAGGTCGCTGACCCCTCCGCAGCGGGCGGCCCTGTACGGGATCGCCCGGGACACGTGGCGCTTCTACGCGGCGGATGTCGACGGTGACCCATCTGCCGCTCGACAACCTGGGGCCGGGATCGGTCCGCGGCGCCTACACCTCGGCGGCGAACGTCGGCGTCTACCTGTGGGCGATTGTGGCCGCGCACGACCTGGGACTGATCGACACCGTTCAGGCTGACCGGCTGGCCGGCGCCACCTTGCGCGAGGTCGCGACGCTCAAGCGCTACCGCGGGTTCCTCTACCAGTGGTACGACACGGCGAACGGCGCCGTCCTACTGAATCCCGGCCAGGACGACTGCGCCAAGGTCGGGGGTACGACCGACAACTGCTCGTTCCTGTCGGCGGTCGACAACGGCTGGTATGCGTCGGGGCTGATCGAGGTGCGCCAGGCGCTGCCCGCGGTGCGCGGCCTGGCCGACCGGCTGCTCGCCCCGATGGACTTCTCGATCTTCTACGACAACCGGCCGCAGACCGACTGCGACGTCAACGCGTCGCTGCCGGATCCGGCCACCGGTCAGATGTACGGCGGGTTCTACGTCGACCAGGGTCCCGCGCAGTACCACAACGGTGCGCTGTACAGCGACCCCCGGATCGCCATGTACATTGGGATGGGCCGCCATCAGATGCCCGGCGACGTCTGGTGGCGCACGTGGCGGACCCCACCGCCTCAGCGCTGCGCGACCGATCCCGCCCCATCCGACCCGGGGGCGGGCTACTGGCAGACCTATGAGGACCCGGTGTCCGGCCGGTCGTTCCCGGTGTGGGAGGGTCACTACACCTATCCGGGCACGTCGCTGAGGTTCGTGCCCACGTTCGCCGGCGGGATGTTCGAGGGGCTGATGGCCAACCTGGTCGTGCCCGAGACGAGGTGGGGGACGCACAGCTTCGGCCTGGACGACGTGCGGTGGGCCCAAGTTCAGATGCGCTACGCGACCGCCCAGCTCGGCTATCCGGTGTGGGGAGTGTCGCCGTCGAGCACGCCCGACGACACGGGCGGCTACAGCGGCTACGGCGTCGAGGGCCAGGCGTTCGCGGCGGGCTCGCCGCTGGCCTGGTGCACCGGTTGCGCCAGCGAGACGACCGTGTCGCCGCACGCGTCGGCGATCGCCCTGCCCGTGCTGCCGGCGGCGGCGTTTGCAAATCTGCAGGCCCTGCGAGCGCGGTATCCCGGGATCTACTCGCCCGACGGCGGGTTCTACGACGCGGTCAACCCGGTGACAGGGGCGATCGGGCACCGCCGGCTCGTGCTCGACCAGTCGATGATCATGGCCGCGCTCGACGACGCGCTGGGCGACGGCGCGCTTCAGCGGCGGTTCGCCGCCGATCCGATGGCGTGGGCCGCGCGCCTGTACCTGTCAACGGAGCGGATGTCGATCGGGTAGGGGTTCACGGCTCGTAGGAGCCGGGGACCCAGGCCCGGGTGCTGACCGAGATCGCGTTCCAGGCGTTGATCGCGACGATCAGGCTGACCAGCGCGGCGACCTCGTCGGGGCTGAAACGGGCGGCGACGCCCTCGTATGCCTCGGCGGGAACGTGGTCGGTGCCGAGCAGCGTCACGGCCTCCGTGAAGGCCAGGGCGGCGCGTTCTCTTTCGGTGAAGAACGGGGTCTCACGCCACGCGGGCAGCGCGTACAGGCGCTGTTCGCTCTCGCCGATCGCGCGCGCGTCCTTGGTGTGCATGTCGATGCAGTAGGCGCAGCCGTTGATCTCGGAGGCCCGGATGCGGACCAGTTCACGCAGCCGCGGGTCGAAGTCGACCCGGTCGAGTTCCTTGGTGGCGGCGTGGTCGAGATGCGACATCGCCTTGTAGAAACCGGCGGCGTGGGCCTCGAAGTCGAGGCGGACGGGGATCTGGACTGTGGTGGTGTCTTCGGTGGTGGTCATGGTGATCACCTTAGGTGCTGACCGGCCCATAGGTAAGGTCCATTTCGGTGCCGCGAACTTGGGCCATTTCCGGAGTCGATCTGCACCTCGACCTCGACGGGCCGCGAGTGCGCGCGGGACTCGAAGCGGGCCTGCGCGAGGGCGTCTCGAGCGGCCGGCTCCGCGCCGGGACGCGGTTGCCGTCCTCGCGCGCGCTTGCCGTCGACCTCGGGATCGCGCGCAACACGGTGGCTGAGGCCTACGGCCAGCTCGTGGCCGAGGGGTGGCTGACCGCCGTGCAGGGATCGGGCACGCGGGTGGCCGAGCGGGTCGCGCCTGCCGGTCGTGCGGCGGGTGCCGCCGATAGCCCGGCGCCGGGCCAGCGCTTTGACCTGCGGCCGGGGTCGCCCGACGTGTCGGGCTTCCCCGCCGGGGCCTGGCTCCGGGCCGCCCGCCGCGCGCTGAACCGCGCGCCGTTCGCCGCGCTCGACTACGGCGACGCCCGGGGGCGGCCCGAGCTCCGGGCCGCGCTGGCCGAGTACCTGGCCCGGGCGCGTGGTGTCCAAGCCAGCCCAGAGCGGATCCTCGTCTGCTCTGGGTTCGCGCAGGCGTTCTGGCTGCTGTGCCAGGCGATGCGGGCTCGCGGGGCGAAGACGCTGGCGATCGAGGAATACGGGCTGCCGGCGGTTCGGGCAACCGCCGGCGCCTGCGGCGTGAAGGTGCGAACGCTGCTCGTGGATGGGGCCGGGGCGGTGCTCGAGGCGGCCGGGGACGCCGACGCGCTCCTGCTCACGCCGGCCCACCAGTTCCCGCTCGGGTTCCCGCTGAGCGCCCGGCGGCGCGCCGAGGCGATCGACTGGGCGCTCGCCGGCGACCGGCTGATCATCGAGGACGACTACGACGGCGAGTTTCGCTACGACCGCCACCCCCTCGGATCGCTCCAGGCTCACGCGCCGGGTCACGTGGTCTACGCCGGCACCGCCAGTAAGACGCTCGCGCCCGGACTGCGGCTGGCCTGGCTGGTCGTGCCCCCGGCGATGGTGGAGCCGCTGGGGGAGGTCAAGTGGCTCGTCGACCGGCAAACCGGGGTGATCGATCAGCTCACCCTGGCCGAGCTGATCGTCTCGGGGGCCTACGACCGCCACATCCGCCGCTCGCGCCTGGTCTACCGCCGCCGGCGCGACCGCCTGGTCGCGGCGCTTGCCCGCCGCGCCCCCGAGGCCAGGGTGTCGGGGGTCGCGGCCGGGCTGCACGCCATGGTCGGGTTGCCGCCCGGACGTACCGAGGAGGAGGTGATCGCCGGGGCGGCCGAGCGCGGGCTGGCGCTCCAGGGGCTGGGGAACTTCCGTCAGGGGGCGGGAAGCCACCCTCCGGCGCTCGTGGTCGGCTACGCCAAGCCGCCCGAGTACGCCTTCACGGGCGCGGTGGCGCGGCTGGTTGCTGCCTTATCTGGCCCACGATCGAGCTGACGTAGCGCTCGAAGTTCGCCGCCCCGCTCCGCGCGTCGGCGTCCTGCAGCTCGGCGCGCAGGCCGTCGACCGCGGCCGGCAGGTCGACGACCTCCGGACGCAACGCCAGCAGCACCGAGGTCAGCCACTTGCCCGAGTGGCTCCCCGGGTCGGGTCCGACGTCGCCTCGGGGCGCGCAGGCCCGCGCCGCGGGGGGCCGCTCGTTGAAGCGCGCCATCGCAGCGTTCAGCGGCTCGAAGTTGCCGCCGTGGGTCGGGAGGAACACGATCAGGCGGAACCCCTGGCTCGCGAGATCCTCGGCGAGCGCCACCGCTGTGTCCGTGAGAGTTTCCGCACCGACGCTGAGCGTGCCGGTCAGCCCGAGGTGCTGGTCCGCGGCCCCCACGCGGATCGTCGGCGCGAGAACGGCCTCGAGCCGGTCGGCGACCTCCCGTCCGACCAAGTCCGCGAGCAGCGAGTCGGCGCCCAGCGGTAGATGCCCGTTGTGGTCCTCGACCGATCCGAACGGAACGATCGCGGTGGTGATCCCGCGGTCTAGGAGCCGGCCCAGGGCCGGCGCGGTGAGCCGCTCGAGCTCGTGCGCGCTCAGCGGGGCGCCTTCTCGCCTCGGACGAACGCGTAGCTGCGCCACCGGGTCGTGCAGAACGCGACGCTGTGAAACCCGGTGGCGCACAAGTCGTGCATGAGCTGCGCGGGCAAGCGAAAGCCGGCGTGGCTGCGCTGCGCCACCCGGAGCACCAGATCGACCGCGAACACGATGGTGTGACGACGGTTGGCGTCGGCGATCACCAGCCGGCCGCCCGGCGCCAGCACTCGGGACATCTCGGCGATGGCCTCGCGCGGGCGCGGGAAGTGGTGGAAGGCCGTGGTGCACACTAGCGCGGTGAACGCGCCGTCCTCGAACGGCAGCGGACCGCTCACGTCGCCCTCGCGGAACTCGACGTTCTCGAGGCTGGCGTCCCGAGCCCGGGCGCGCGCTTGGGCGATCATCCCCGGCGAGAGGTCGAAGCCCACCGCCCGCCGCACCTGCGGCGCCGCGTCGCGCACGGCGGCGCCGGTGCCGCAGCCCACGTCGAGCAGCACGTCGTCGCTGCTGAGCGCCAGCGCGGCGAGGGCCTCGGTCTGCACCTCGCGCAGCCAGCGTGCCGCCGAGTCGTGCTCGTAGGTCTCCGACCAGCGATCGAAGGGCTTCGCGCCGCCGTCGTCCGCGTGTCCTCCACGCGGAGGACCGTACCAGTCAGATGCTCGCCGGTTGACTCCCCGCGCGCCAGCCGCGCACGGTGGCGATCGCCGCCAGCGTTCCCGCTCCCGCCATCACGGCGATTTGCAGGATCAGCGAGACGGTGACGGTGAGGACCTGGAACGGACCGTTCGGCGCGGCGGCTATGCGCGAGGCGTCGGCGGCCAGGGCAATCGCGTAGACCGCGGTGACGGTCGCGATGGCCAGCATCGCGACCGTGATGACGGTCCCGGCCGCGAGCGCCGCACGCAGCTGTCGGACGCCGGCGGGCGTGGAGAACAGCGCCGCTCGGCAGGCCAGGACGCACGACGCGCCGCAGGCCAGGCCGGCGATCCCCCACGCGACAGCGATCGCGTAGCCGGCATCCGCGGTGTGGTTCGGACCCTGGGCGTGCGCGATGGCCAGCACCGCTGCGGTCAGTGCGCCGAAGACGAGCACGGGCAGGCACGGGAGCGCCACCGTTCGCCGGAGGGCCGGGTTCCGGCGGGCCTGCTTGAGTGCGGAGAAGATCAGCGGCAGAGCGCCGAGCACGACCGTGACCGAGGCGGTCACCGCGAGCACCTGGACCGCGAGGTGGGCGTCGCGGAGCAACTGGTGAGCGCGCCCGACGGCGGCGAACGGCGCGTCCTCGGTGGTCTTGTAGTAGCCGAACCCCGCCGCGGCGAAGAACACCCAGCACAGCAGCACCCCGCTGGTGCTCGCCCGCACGCGGTCGCCGGCGTCGACCACGCCGGCCGGCGCATCGGCGGGACGGACGTGGGCGCGGACGGCGCCGCGGATCAGGTCGAGCACGGTGCGCGGGCGGGGCGGCTGGTCGTCGAGCAGCGCGCGCATCTCGTCGCCGTAACGGCGCCGGTAGGCGAGCGGGTACAGGCGCAGCGCTTGACGGGCGAGCCGCCGGGTCATCGCGCCGCCTCCGCGACCCGCAGGCGGTCGAGGCCCCGGCGCGTGACCGAGTGGAGCTGCTGCAGCTCCTGCTCGAGCGCCGCGCTGCCGTCGGCGGTCAGCCGGTAGGGACGCCGGCGGTCCTCGGCCGGCAGCGCCTCGATCAGCCCGCGGGACTCGAGCCGGGCCAGCGCTCCGTACAGGGTGCCCGGGCCGAGGTGGATGCCGGCGAACTGCTCGACGTCGACCGTGATCGCGTAGCCGTGCTTGGGCCCTTCGGCCAGGCTGGTCAGCACGAGCAGCCCCGGGTCGGTAGATCGTGCCCCGATGTATCGCACAACGTAATAGTACGCCGCCTGTCAACCGAGGGTGTGATGGATTTGCCGCCAATATGGCGGGTAATCCATCACGGCCTCGGGCCTAGGCGGCCATTCCGTTCAGCGCGGCCACCAGCCGATCGACCTCGTCGGCCGTGTTGTAGTGGATGAACCCGAGCCGGATGGCCTGGTTCTCGTAGCCCAGCCGGCGATACAGGCCGAGGGAGTACCAGGAGTCGTGGGCCCACACTCCCATGCCCTGCTCGGCCAGGCGGTTCACCACGTCGGCCGCCGGAACGCCGGCGACGTTGATCAGGAACGTGGGCACCCGGCCCTCCATGCCCGGGAGTCCGTACACGCTGACCGCGTCGGAGATGCCGGCCAGGAACCGCTCGCCCAGGGAGCGCTCGTAGGGCATGATCCGCTCGAAGCCGCCGATCGAGCCCAGGTAGTCGAGCGTGGCGTTGAAGCCGGCCAGCAGCTCGAACGGCAAGGTGCCGGTCTCGAACCGGCGGCCCAGCGGGGTGGTCGGCGCCGGCCGAGCCTTGTAGGGCCGCCACTGCTCGATTACCTCTGCGCGGCCGTAGGCCATTCCCAAGTGCGGGCCGCAGAACTTGTAGGGCGAGCAGATCAGCACGTCGGCGTCGATCGCCCTGACGTCGATCGGCTCGTGGGCGGCGTAGTGGACGGCGTCGATCCAGGCCAGAGCGCCGGCCCGGTGGGCGAGTTCGCACACCCGCCGCGCGTCGACCATCGTGCCCACCGCGTTCGAGGCCCAGGCGAAGGCCACCACCCGCGTGCGATCGGTGAGCTTGCTCTCCAGGTCCGTGTAGTCGAACGTCGTGTCCGCCGTCAACTCGACGGTCCGGACGACCAGGTCGCGGTCGTGGGCCAGCTCGAGCCAGGGCGCGACGCCGCCGTCGTGATCGAGCGCCGAGACGAGGATCTCGTCGCCGGCGGCGAAGCCGCGCCCGGCGGTCCGCGACAGCATGAAGTCCAACGAGGTCATGTTCGGGCCGAAGATCACCTCGTGCGCCTCGCAGCCGAGGAACCGAGCCGCGCCGGACTCGGCCCGCTCGAGGATCTCGCCGACGCGGCGGCTGGTCTCGTACACCGCGCCCAGGTTGGCGCTCGCCTCGCGCAACGTGCGGGCCATCGCGTCGCCCACCTCGTCGGGGACCTGCGAGCCACCCGGCGCGTCGAAGAAGGTGAACCCCTGGTGCAGCGCCGAGAAGCGCTCGCGGACCGCGGTCACGTCGAGCTTGTCCGCCGTCTGGGCCATCTGAAGGCGCTCCTTCCTCGTTGGTTCTCGGGGCCGCTCCGTTACGACGGAGCTTGACGCATAACGCAAAAGCAAGGTTGGTTGGCTTAGGCTCACCCCGCCGATGAGCGTCCGGGTGACACGCACAGCACACGCCGGCTGGCAGGTGGACGACGTCACCTGCCCGGTGTCGCGGGCGCTGGCCGGGACCGAGAACACCCTGGGGGCCAGGCTTGCCGGCCACTGACCCGGGCGGGGGCGAGGCAGGTTGTCGGCAGGGCAGGCCGAATCTCGCAGGGTGCGCTTGAAGGGCGATGGTGTGGAGGGGCTAGAACAGACCGTGCTCGAGTGCGCGCCGCACACCGCCACAAAGCGTGACACCGGCGAGGCCGAGGAGGCGCTGTTCGTGGTCGCCGGCCATGGCGAGCTGCGACTCGGCGGCGGGGACGAGCGCCACGCGCTGGAGCCCGAAACCGGCGTCAACCTCGGTCCCGGGCAGGAGTACGAGCTCCGCAACGAGGCGTCCGATCCGATGCGTATCGTATGTGTGCAGGTACGTGGCGCCGCCGTCCCGGGGGTGGGGGGGCGCGACGGGGAGGAGGGGCGCGCGGGTAACGCGGGGGAGGCTGGCGACCAGGCACGCACGGTGGTGCGCCGGCTGGCCGATCTCGAGGCCCAGGACGCCACCACCGACCGCTCGTTCCGGATCCTCGCCGACCCGGCGACCGGGCTGCGCTCGGCCACTCACTTCGTGGGCTACATCCCCACCGCGCGCGCCCCCGAGCACTTCCACACCTACGACGAGGTCATCTACATCCTTGACGGCGAGGGCGCGTTTCACACCGGCGGGACGACCCGCGTGCTCGGCGCCGGCTCGTGCATCGAGTTGCCGGCGCGCACCATCCACTGTCTGGAGAACACCGGCCGGGACGAGATGCGCCTGGTCGCGGTGTTCCGGCCCCCCGGCTCGCCGGCGGGCGCGTACTACCCGGACGGCACCCCGGCCTACCCCGGGACCCCTGTCTTGACCAAATGATGAGACGGATCCACCATAGGAGGAGGTTCCAGCACCAATGAAGGTACGCATCAGCCTCGCGGCCCTGGCGCTCACCGCGCTGGCTGCCGCCGGCTGTGGGAGCAGCAGTAGCAGCACGAGCAGCGCCAGCAGCAGCACAAGCCAGGCCGTCGCCGGATCGGGCGCCAACAAGTGCGCGGCGTCCATCGGCATCGAGGCTCCGCTCACCGGCCAGGTGGCGGTGCTCGGCCAGGAGCAGCTGGCCTTCGCCAAGCTCGCGATTCAGGACGACAACAAGGCCAACGGCACGAACATCACCCTGGTTCAGGGCGACACCCAGCTGATGCCGGCGCAGGCAACGACCGTGACGCAGCAGTTCATCTCGAACAACAAGATCGTCGGCGTCGTCGGGCCGGCGGGCAGCCAGGAGGTTGAGGCGGTCGGGCCGCTGTTCGGGCGCGCCGGCCTGGCCTTCGTCTCCGGCTCGGCCACGAACCCAACGCTGAGCGCCTCGCACAAGAACCCGACGTTCTTCCGCACCGTGTCGCGGGACGACGTGCAGGGCCCCGAGGACGCGAACTTCATCGTGAAGACCCTGCACCCGAAGGCGATCATGATCGTCGACGACCAGGAGGTTTATTCGACCGGGTTGGTCGCCGCGATGATCCCGGTGTTCCAGAAGGCCGGCGTCAAGGTCGACCACGAGTCGGTCAGCAAGACGGTGACCGACTTCTCTTCGCTCGTGGCGAAGGTGACCCCGCAGACGACCGTCGTGGTCCTGCCGTGGCAAACGCCCGCCAATGGTCAGCAGTTCGGGAAGAACCTGGCCGAGCAGCATAAGAAAGCGACGATCGTCGGGACGGACGGCCTGGACTCGCCCAGCGCGTTCACCACGCCGGGCTCGTACGTGTCGACGTTCGGGCCGGACATCAGGGGGATCCCGGCCGACGCTTCGATCGTGGCGGCGGCCAACGCGGCGTACCCGAAGTTCGGGACGTTCGGGCCGCCGGTCTACGCGGCCACGCACGTGCTCGACGAGGCAATCGCCGCGGCGTGCAAGTCCGGGTCGCCGACCCGCGACGGCGTGCTGAGCGCGGTCAAGGCGACGGACGAGTCGAGCTCGATCCTCGGTCAGCCGATCAAGTTCGACTCCAAGGGCGACCTGGAGAACGCCAAGTGGTTCCTCTTCAAGATCAACCCGCAGGGCAAGTACACGCTGGTCACCAACTCCTGACCGGCTGATTGCGGTAGCCGCCGCGGCGCGCGTCCCATGGGCGCGCGCCGCGGTCGGCAGGTAGGGTTGCGCAGGATCGGCACCGCATGACCAAATTCATCCAGGAGCTGGTGAACGGACTCACCCAGGGCGGCCTCTACGCCCTGGTGGCGCTGGGTTATTCGATGGTCTACGGGGTGCTCAAGCTGCTGAACTTCGCCCACGGCGACCTGTACATGGTCGGGGCGTTCATCGGCTACTTCGTGCTCCAGTGGTTCGGCGGGCCGACCGCGCTCGCGGTGCCCGTGCCGTTCGTCATCCTGGCCATGTTCCTCGTCGCCGGCGGCGGGGTGGGCGCGCTCGGCGTGGCGATCGAGCGCTTCGCCTACCGGCCGTTGCGCGACGCTCCGCGGATCGCGCCGCTGATCACCGCGCTCGGCGTGTCGTTCCTGCTCGAGAACACGATGCTGCTGTTGTTCGGCGCGTCGTTCCGCGACTACAACACGTCGGCGTTCATTCCGTTCTCGACCTCGGTCCACATCGGCGGTGTCCACGTCTGGATCGTCCAGATCATGGTGATCGTGCTCAGCGTGGCGCTGATGTTCGGGCTGCAAGTGCTCGTCACGCGCACGCAGCTGGGACGGCAGATGCGCGCGGTGGCGGCCGATCGCGAGGCGGCCGAGATGCTCGGGATCAACGTCGACTACACGATCTCGGCCACGTTCTTCCTCGGCTCGGCGCTGGCCGGGATCGCCGGCGTGATGGCGGGACTCGCGTTCAACGAGATCTACACGTTGATGGGGTTCATCATCGGGCTCAAGGCGTTCACCGCTGCGGTGGTCGGCGGGATCGGCTCGATTCCCGGGGCGATGCTCGGCGGTTTCCTGATCGGGGTCGCCGAAGCGTTCATCACCGGCTACATCTCCTCGACCTACACGAACCTGATCGTGTTCGGGGTCCTGATCGCGTTCATGATCCTGCGCCCGACTGGACTGCTCGGCCGGGTCCAGCTGCAAAAGGTGTAATCCCGGATGGCGGTTGAGCCCAAGGATTCACCGGGCGTCGGGGTCGACGAGTGGGTGGCTCGGTCGGCCGAGCTTCGCGAGTACATGCCCGGCTGGCGGGGCGACGCGCAGCGCGCGCTCGAGCGCGTCGGCTGGTGGCCGCGCCTTGGCCTGGCCGCCGCGGTGGGCGTGTTCATCCCATTGGTCATCGGGCTGAACTCGTTCCAGACCCAGGTCGGGATCGACTCGCTGCTGCTGGCCATCCTCGCCCTCGGCTTGAACGTATCGGTGGGCTGGGCGGGTCTGCTCGATCTCGGCTACATCGCGTTCTACGGATTCGGCGCGTACGGGTTCGCGCTCTTGTCCTCGACTCAGCTGAACCCTCCCGGCGGGATCCACTGGCCCGCCTACTTCTCGATCCCGCTGGTGATGATCGGCGCTGCAGCTCTCGGCCTGTGTGTCGGGTGGCCGTCGCGGCGGCTGATCGGCGACTACCTGGCGATCGTCACGCTGTTCTTCGGCGAGGCATTCGTCGAGTTCACCAACAACGTCGCGCCGCAAACCCTGGGCGGACCGAACGGGATCTTCGCGCTCGACCCGCTCCATGGCTTCCACGTCCAGATCACCACGCCGACCGGCTACTTCTACGTGCTGCTGGCCCTGCTCGTGTTGTCGATGGCCGTGCTGCACATGCTCGACACCTCGCGGATGGGGCGCGCCTGGCGGGCGGTGCGGGAGGATCCGCTCGCCGCATCGGCGATGACCATCCCGGTCAACCGGGTCAAGCTGATGGCGTTCATGATCGGCGCGATGATCGCCGCCATGGCGGGCGCGGTGTTCGCGGCGCAGCAGACCAGCGTGTTCCCGACCAGCTTCGACACGCCCTACCTGATCCTGATCTACGCCGGCCTGATCCTGGGCGGCGCCGGCAGCATGTCCGGCGCGGTGCTCGGCGGGCTGATGGTCTCGATCGTGCTCGACGGATTCCTGCGCAGCCCCAACCAGTCGAGCTACATCTTCTACGGGGTGATCCTGATCACGCTGCTCGTCAAGCTGCGGCCGTGGTCGCGGGTCGCGTTCGTGATCGGCGGCACGGTCGTGTTCGGGTTCGTCGTCCACGCGATCGTGGCGGCGTTCTCGTCCGCCGCGGTGGCGGGGACTTCGGGGGCCGACGACTGGATCGACCTGCACTGGGCGATCGTGCCGGCCAACCCGGTGACGTTCGGCAACATCTGCTTCGTGGCGCTGCTCTGCATGGTGGTCGTCTTGACCCAGGTGCACCGGCGCTGGCGGACGATCCTGCTCGTACCGACCCTGTACCTGGCCGCCTGCGCGTGGGAGGCGCGCCTGTCCCAGGTGCCGGCGATCACCCGCCTGCTCCTGCTCGGCGCGATCCTGATCGTGGTGATGGCCTGGCGGCCGGCCGGATTGCTCGGTGCGCGCCGGGTGGAGATCGTCTGACGGCCCATGCCCCTGCTCGAACTCGACAAGCTGTCGCTCGACTTCGGCGGTCTTCGCGCCCTCTCCGAGCTCGATCTGCAGGTCGACCAGGGCGAGATCGTCAGCGTGATCGGCCCCAACGGCGCCGGCAAGACGTCCGTGTTCAACGTGATCACCGGGCTGTACGAGCCGACCGGCGGCGATGTCCGCTTCGCGGGCAAGTCGCTGGCCGGGCTCAAACCCCACCAGGTCACCCAGTTGGGCGTCGCGCGGACCTTTCAGAGCCTGCGCCTGTTCCTCAACACGACCGTGTTAGAGAACGTGATCGCCGCGACCTACGGCCGGACCAGGGCTACGCCGATCGAGCAGATCTTCCGCCTGCCCCGGGCCCGGCGTGAGGAGCGCGAGGTCCGCGCTCAGGCCGAGGAGATCCTGGCGTTCTTCGGTCAGCGCCTGGCCGGCTATCGCTGGAACCAGCCCGCCTACAGCCTGTCCTACGCCAACCGGCGGCGCCTGGAGATCGCACGCGCGTTGGCCACCCGGCCGCGCCTGCTGCTGCTCGACGAGCCCGCCGCCGGCATGAACCCCAAGGAGACGCACGAGGTGACCGAGCTGATCGGGCGCCTGCGCGACGAGTTGGGCGTGGGGATCCTGGTCATCGAGCACGACATGCACGTGGTGGGCGGCGTGTCCGACCGGGTCGTCGCGCTCGACCACGGCGTCAAGATCGCCGAGGGCACGTTCGACGAGGTGGCGGGACACCCGGCCGTGGTCGAGGCCTACCTCGGGCGCGACCCCCAGGCGCTGGCCGAGACATGAACGGACTGCTCAAGCTCGACGGGATCACGACCTACTACGGCCAGATGCGGATCCTCGAGGGGATCTCGCTCGAGGTCGGGGCCGGCGAGCTGGTCTGCCTGCTGGGCGGAAACGCATCGGGGAAGTCGACCACGCTGAAGACCATCCTCGGCCTGGTCCGGCCGCGGTCCGGCAGCGTGGTGATGGCCGGCGACGACGTGACCGGCTGGCCCGTGCCGCGGCGGATCGCCCATGGCATCGCGATCGTGCCCGAGAACCGCCGGCTGTTCGGCGACATGACCGTGCGCGAGAACCTCGAGCTCGGCGCGGTGCTGAGCGACGGGAGCAACTTCGCCGACGACCTCGAGCGCGTGCACACGCTGTTCCCCCGCCTGGACGAGCGTCGCGACCAGCTGGCCGGGACCCTGTCGGGGGGCGAGCAGCAGATGGTGGCCATGGGCCGCGCGCTGATGTCGCGGCCGCGCCTGCTGTTGATGGACGAGCCCTCGATGGGGCTTTCGCCCGCCCTCGTCCAGCAGAACTTCCGCATCATCAAGGAGGTCCACGAGTCGGGCGTGTCGGTGCTCATGGTCGAGCAGAACGCAACGATGGCGCTGTCGATCGCCGACCGCGGCTACGTGCTGTCCACCGGGCAGATCGTGCTCGAGGGGCCGGCCTCGGAGCTCCTCAGGAGCGAGGACCTGAAGCGCGCATACCTGGGCAGGTGAGCACCGCGCTCGGCAGTCGCGAAGCAGCCGCGGAGCGTGACGCCGCGGACCCGCTCCGCGCGTACCGCGACCGGTTCGTGATCGACCCCGAGGCGATCTATCTGGACGGCAATTCGCTCGGCTGCCTGCCCCAGGCGACAGCGGCACGCCTGGAGCGGCTGGTCGCCCAGTGGGGAGAGCGGGGCGTGCGCGCCTGGGACGAGGGATGGCTCGAGCTGCCGCTCGAGGTCGGCGACCGCGTGGGGGCGGCCGTGCTCGGCGCTGCGCCGGGCCAGACCGTGATCGGCGACTCGACCACGGTCTGCTTCTACAAGCTCGTGAGCGCCGCACTCGACGCCCGCCCCGGCCGCACCCAGATCCTCACGGACCTGGGCAACTTCCCGACCGACCGCTACGTGCTGGAGGGGGTCGCGCGTGCGCGGGGGCTCGAGATCATCTGGCTGGACGGCGAGCCGCATCCTGACGATGTCGCCGCGCGACTCGGTCCGGACACCGCGGTCGTGACGTTCTCGCACGTCTCCTACCGCTCGGCACACATCGCCGACATGGCCGCGATCGACGCGGTGGTCGCCGACGCCGGCGCCCTGATGCTGTGGGACCTCAGCCACAGCGCCGGCTCGGTCCACCTCTCGCTCGATGGCGACCACGCCCCGCTGGCCGTGGGCTGCACTTATAAATATCTAAATGGCGGTCCCGGAGCGCCCGCCTACATGTATGTGAGGCGCGAGCTCCAGTCCGAGCTGCGCCAGCCGATCTGGGGTTGGCTCGGCCGGCGGGACCCCTTCGAGATGGCCCCCGGCTACGAGGTCGCGGCTGGGATGCGCGGGTTTCTGTCGGGGACGCCGCCGATCCTCGCGCTGAGCGCGGTCGACGAGGGCGTCCGGCTGGTGGCCGAGGCCGGGATCGACGCGATCCGGGCCAAGGGCATCGCGCTGACCGAGCTGGCCATCGCGCTGGCGGACGCGCGGCTGACGTCGCACGGCGTGTCCGTGGCCTCGCCGCGCGATCCGGCCAGGCGCGGCGCGCACGTGGCGCTCGCGCATCCACGCGCGCGCGAACTGTGTGCGCGGCTGATCGAGGCCGCCGTGATCCCCGACTTCCGCCGGCCGGACGTGATCCGGTTCGGGTTCTCGCCGCTGACCACGCGGTTCGTCGACGTCTGGGATGGGATCGACGCGCTCGGACGAGCCATGAACGATTTCTTATAAGCTGCGCCGGCCGGGTGGTCGTGCGTGGAGCGACCCGAAAAAAACTCCGAGAGGTGTTTCATGCGATCGTGGGGATTGGCCCGCTATGGGCTGCTCGCTGCCGTAGTTTCCTGCGCCGCGGTGGTTATCGCTGCCGCGTCCGCCTCGGCCTCGCCAGGCCGATACCAGTTGCGTGGAAGTGTCCCGGGCTGGTTGCACCAGGCCCACCAAGTTGGGGCCACGCCGTCAGCCCAGCAGGTCAACTTCGGCGTGCTCCTGAGCATGCGCGACCAGGCCGGCGCGCAAGCCAAGCTGCAAGCGATCTCCGATCCGACCAGCGCCAGCTACGGGCAGTGGCTGTCGAACGCGCAGTTCAACGCCACGTATGCACCGGCCAAGACCGATGTCACCGCGGTGCAGAGTTGGCTTCGCTCGCAGGGCTTCAACGTCACCAACACCCTGCCCAGCGGAATGCTCGTGGAGGCCAGCGGCTCGGTCGCCCAGGTCGAGCAGACCTTCGGCGCCCAGCTGAACAACTACTCCTACCAGGGCAAGACCGTGCGGGCCAACGCGACGGCGCTGTCGCTGCCGGCCTCAGCGCCGGCGGCCGTGAGCGGCGCGATCGCCGGTGTGATCGGAGTCGACCAGGGCTCGACCTTGAAGCAGCCTGCTGACACCGAGCCCGGGCCGCCGCCCGGAGCGCGCTATGGCGTGCAGCCGTGCTCGGATTACTACGGCCAGAAGACCGCCTTCGACAAGCCTCCCGCCTATGGCAAGGTGCGGCCGTACACGGTCTGCGGTTACGTGCCCCAGCAGTACCAGTCGGCCTACGGTGAGACCGGCCTGCTGCAGTCGGGAGTGAACGGCCGCGGGGTCACCGTGGCGATCACCGACGCGTACGCCGCGCCGACGATCCTCCAGGACGCCCAGCGCTACAACCAGGTTCACCACCAGCCGCTGTTCACGCGGGGCCAGTTCTCGCAGATCACCCCGGGTCCGAACGGCTACGACAACACCGATCTGTGCGGTGCGCAGGGCTGGTACGGCGAGGAGACCCTCGACGTCGAGGCCGTGCACGCGATGGCGCCGGGCGCCAAGGTCGTCTACGTCGGCGCCTCGGACTGCTTGAGCGGCCTCGATGATGCCTGGGCCAGCGCGATCGACAATCACGTCGCCGACGTGATCACGAACTCGTGGACGGACGGCACCGACGACATCACCCTGCTCGGCACCGACTACGTCGAGTTCTACGTGCAGTACTCCCTGGAGGCGGCGCTCACCGGGATCACGGTGAACTTCTCCTCGGGCGACGACGGCGACCACACGGCCGGCGGCACGGATCTGGCCTCCAAGACCGTGGAGTTCCCCGCCGACGTTCCGTTCGTCACCGGGGTTGGCGGAACCAGCGTGGAGATCGGCAACCACGGCCAGTGGCTGAACGAGTACGGCTGGCAGACGGCGTACTCGACGCTCACGAACGGCGCGTGGGCGCCGCCCCCGCCCGGTGACTACAACTCCGGCGGCGGTGGCGGGACCAGCCAGCTGTTCACCCAGCCCTTCTACCAGGCGGGTAAGGTGCCGGCGAGCATCTCGCGCTACTACGGCGGCGCTCCGATGCGGGCGGTGCCGGACATCGCGATGCCCGGCGATCCAAACACCGGCTTCGAGGTCGGCGAGACCCAGGTGTTCCCGGACGGCACATACTGGGATCAGTACCGGATCGGCGGCACCAGCCTGTCGTCCCCGCTGATGGCCGGCGTGGTGGCAGTGGCCAACCAGTTGAACCATCGGCCGCTGGGGTTCATCAACCCCCTCTACTACCGCCTGCTCGGCTCCAGCGCTCTGCACGACATCGCCGCGCCGAGCTCGCCGGTGGCCCAGGTCCGCACCGACTACACGAACTTCCTCGACAACACCGAGGGCGTGTTCTTCCGGTTGCAGACCGTCGATGTCCAGACCTCGACCCTGCACGACACGCGGGGCTACGACGACGAGGCTGGAGTCGGCACGCCGAACGGCCCTGAGTTCTTCTTCGGGGCCGCAAGAGGACGCTGACGTAATGCCGACGCCGTCCCACCTGCCGAGAGGTGGGACGGCGCTCAGGCTGGCGGGGGCGCGGCGATCGTGAGCATCGCCGCGCTCGCCCGCGGGAGCGTGACGACGTAGCCGCGGCTGGTCTTCCTCACGATGGCCGCCATGGAGCGCCCGGCCAGCGTGCCGGTCGCGGTGGCGGTGCCGAACGTCTTGCCGCCCAGCGTAACGCCGGTCCGGGCCGAGATGCTCGGGGCGAGCAGCCGCTCGAGCACGGCCGTGCCGACCGCGCCCGGCACGCGCACCGCCACCGTGCGTGACTGCGTCGTGTACTCGTTGATCAGCACGACGTGGACGGTGCCGTCCGGCGCGCGGGTCGCCCAAGCTCGAACGCTGCCAAGGGCGCCTGTCAGGCTGAGCAGGCGCGCGCCGGGCGGTGCGGCCTGGGCGAACATCTCGAGGCCGTAGTACTCGGGCGCCACGAACCCGCGCCAGCGGCCGTCCTCTTGTTTGAAGGTGAACAGCGTGTAGGTCGCGCGCGGGTAGCTGTGGATGTTGACGCCGTCGACGCCCACGCGAGCCATCTGGAACACCGCGTCGAGGACCCACAGCGCCGAGACGAATCCGTCGCTGATCCCGGGCGCGCGCCCGCACGAGTCGCTGTTCATCTCGTCGATCCGGAGCGCCACGTGCCGCGCATGCGCGACCCGGACGAACGGCGCGATGCTGTCCGCGAGCCCTCGCGAGGCGTCCGGCGAGAGCATGTGCGCAAGCGTCGGGTACTGCGGCTGGGCCGGGGCGATGAAGCAGGTCTGGAGCGGATACTTGTGGAGGGTGGCCACGCGCACGCGCGCCTCGGCGGCCAGGAACTTGGGCAACTCGGGGATCCAGTGCGTCGCGCCGGTCGCCGGCCCGACCAGCGGGACCTTGGGCAGGGATCCGCTGATCCGGTTGAAGTCGCGCAGGTAGTCGGAGAAGTCGTAGCCCGCCGTGCGGCCGGTGACGTGCTTGCCGCTCGGGAGCTTGTAGAAGGAGAAGCTCCCGTACAGCTCCGGCTCGTTGCCCGGCTCGAGCCCCGCGATCGAGCTGCGGCCAATCCGGTTGACGAGCGTCCGCGCTTCGGCCGAGGCATCGCGTGCGCTGTCGAGCTCCAAATTGATCCCGAGGATCAGGCGGGCGCCCATCTCGCGCGCGAGCGCGCCGGTGACGCGCACCCACGTGGGCGTAAGCGTGTACCTGATGCCGTGCGGCTTGACCACGCCCGGCACCGGCCACCACGTCGAGTCGCTGCTGTCGCCGCCGATCCGCAGGCTCGGCGCCTGGCCCGGCGACAGATTGCGGATGAGCTGGAGCAACACCGGGTTGACCGCGCCCGGATCGGTCCCGGCGTACGCCGCGACGGCCGGGTACTCGAACGACAGCCCGAGGAAGCCGGCCCGGATCGTCCGCCCCGTGGGCCCCCCGACGGTCAGCGACAGCGCTCCGGCCGCGACGGTGGCCTGGTGCTCGTGGGCGCTCGACCGACGCGAGGCGCCCAGCCCGATCACGGTTGCCGCCACCAGCGCCGCCGCGACCGCGACGATCCCCGAACCCCAGCGGATCACCCGGCCAGCACCGCCACCCCCATCAACTCGACCTTCGCCTCGGGCTCGAACAGCTCGCTGATCCCGAACAATCCCATGGCCGGGTAGTGGCGGCCGAAATGCACCCGCCACACCGCTCCGAGCGCCGGCAGCGAGCCCTTGTAGGCGCCCACGTCGGTCACGAACACCTGGAGCGAGACGAGATCCTCGGGCTCGCCCCCGGCAGCCCGCAGCGCGACGATCAGTCTCCGGGCCGCGTCGTCGAACTGCTCGACGAGCGTGGGGCCCCGGCCGATTTGGCCGGCCAGGTGAACCGTCCGACCGTCGGCCACGACCGCGTGCGAGAAGCCGCTCGGCTCGCCGAGCTCCGGGGAATTGACGATCCGATGACGGCTCATGTCGTTGCGACGCGACGAAACCCGGTCCCCGCCGCGCCGCACTCCCGACGATACTCGACATAGAAGTCCGGAGCAATGTCGGGTATCCTCGCTGAGGAGTCACGGTGGCGACGGACAGCCCGTACTGGAACCCGAAGACCGAGACGCTCGACCGGGAGCGGATCGAGGCGCTCCAGTTGGCCAAGCTCCGCCGCCAGTGCGAATGGGCGGCGGCCCGCAGCCCCTGGTACCGGCGGCGCTTCGAGGAGGAGCGGTTCGGGCCCGCGCAGCTCGACACGCTCGCGGACATGCGGCGGATGCCGTTGCTCACCCGCGACGACTGGATGGCATCGCAGGAGGCCAAGCCGCCGTACGGCGAGATCCCGGTCATCGCCGGCGAGGGTGCAATCCGGATCCACACCACGTCGGGCACCACCGGGCGCGGACCACTCCGTGCGCTCGACTCGCGCAAGGACTGGGCCTGGATCGCCGAGATGTGGTGCTACGGGATCTGGGGGTGCGGGATCCGGCCGCTCGACACCGCCTACATCGCATTCGGCTACGGCTCGTTCATCGGCTTCTGGGGCCTTCACTACGCGATGGAGAAGGTCGGGGTGCTGAACGTGCCGGGGGGCGCCCAGTCGACGGAGGCCCGCGTGCTCCAGATCGTCGACTTCGGCGCCACCGTGCTCGCGGCCACCCCGACCTACGCGATCCGCCTGGCCCAGGAGGCCGAGCGACTCGGCATCGATCTGCGCGCCTCGAGCGTGCAGCGGCTGATCCTGTCCGGCGAGCCGGCGGGCTCGATTCCGCAGACCAAGGCGCTGATCGAGGAGCTATGGGGCGCCAAGGCGTTCGACACCGCCGGGATGACCGAGATCGGCACGATCATGGTGTTCGAGTGCGCTCATCAGCCGGGTGGCACGCACATCATCGAGGACCACGTGATCGAGGAGGTGCTCGATCCGGACACGCTCGAGCCGGTCGCGTTCGGCGAGCGTGGCGAGCGTGTGGTCACCTCGTTCGGGCGTGGCTCGACGCCGCTGCTGCGCTACCGCACCGGTGACCTGGTCTGCCGGGTGCCCGCGTCGGCGTGCTCCTGTGGGCGCGGATTCGACATCTACGAGGGCGGCATCCTCGGCCGCGTCGACGACATGAAGGTGATCCGCGGGACCAACGTGTACCCACGGGCGATCGAGGCGATCGTGCGCGAGTTCCCCGAGGTGGAGGAATTCCAGACGGTCATCTCGCACGAGGGAATCCGCGACGAGATCACGCTGCGGGTCGAGATGAAGCCGGGCGCTACCGAGCACGCCTGGAGTGAACTCGGCGACGTTCTGCACCGGCGACTCGCGCGGGCCCACGAAGGCCTGAACTTCCGCGTCGAGCGGGTGGCGCCGGGGGCGCTGCCGCGGTTCGAGCTCAAGGCCAAGCGCGTGATCGACCTGCGCGAGTCGCCGGTGGCGGTGGTCAAGTGACCGTCGACCTCCTGGGATCGGAGCTCACCCCCTCCGAGCAGCGGCTCTTGGCCGTCTACGAGGAGCTGAAGGCGATGTGCGAGGAGGACCTCCCGCCGAACGCCCTCGCCGGCGTGCGCGCATCGCTGGCGCTCATGCACAACGTGATCACGGGCCTTGCGCTGGAATACGAGCACCTGACCGACATCGGGGTGTGAGGCGCGCCTGATGCGGATCGCGGTCGTCGGCGGGGGTCCGAGCGGGCTCTACTTCTCGATCCTGATGCGCAAGATCCGGCCGGACTGCGAGGTCACTCTGTACGACCGGCGCGCCCCGACCGACGCGTTCGGCTTCGGCGTGGTGTTCTCGGACGAGACGCTGACGGTGTTCGAGCATGCCGATCCCGAGACCTACTCCCAGATCGCCGAGCGCTTCACCCGCTGGAGCGACATCGACATCCATCACCGGGGTGCGAAGACGACCTCGGGCGGGCACGGCTTCTCGGCCATCGGCCGGCGCGAGCTGCTGCGCATCCTCCAGGAACGGGCGGCATCGCTCGGCGCGGACCTGCGCTTCGAGACCGAGGCTCCGCCGGTGTCCGAGCTGGGCTGCGCCGACCTGATTGTCGGGGCCGACGGCGCCTCGAGCGCGGTGCGCACCGCGCTGGCCCGCGAGTTCGTCCCCGCGCTTGACCGTCGCCACTGCCGCTACATCTGGCTCGGCACCGATCTCGTGTTCGACGCGTTCAAGTTCTTCATCGCCGAGCCCGAGCAGGGCGCGGTGCAGGCCCACGCCTACCCCTACGACGAGAACATGAGCACGTTCATCGTCGAGATGCACGAGCGGACCTGGAAGCGCCTCGGGCTGGGGGAGCGCTCGATCGACGACGCCGTCGCCTGGTGCTCGGAGCTGTTCGCCGACGCCCTGGACGGCCATCGCCTGTACTCCAACAACTCGCGCTGGATCAACTTCGTGACCGTGCGCAACCGGCGCTGGTGCGTCGACAACGTGGTGCTGTTGGGAGACGCCGCGCACACCGCGCACTTCTCGATCGGCTCGGGGACGAAGCTCGCGATGGAGGACGCGGTGGCGCTGGCCTGGGCGTTCCGTTCCTTCGGCGAGGACGTGTCCGCGGCCACGAGCGCGTACGAGTCAGAGCGCCGGCCGATCGTCGAGTCGACCCAGCGCGCGGCCCAGGCCTCGCTCGAGTGGTTCGAGGGGATCGGCCGCTACGTGGGACAGGAGCGGCTCCAGTTCGCGTTCAACCTGCTTACCCGGAGCCGGCGCGTGACCTACGACAACCTCAGGCTGCGCGACCCCGAGTTCGTGCAATCGGTGCATCCGGATCCGCGACCGCCGATGTTCACGCCGCTGCGGCTGCGCTCGCTGGAGTTGGCCAACCGGGTCGTGGTCTCGCCGATGGACATGTACTCGGCGGTGGAAGGGACCCCGGGCGACTTCCATCTCGTACACCTGGGGGCCCGCGCCCTCGGCGGCGCCGGCCTGCTCATGACCGAGATGATCTGCGTCTCCGACATCGGCCGGATAACTCCAGGCTGCACCGGCATGTATCGCGACGAGCATGTGGCCGCCTGGCGGCGAATTGTGTCGTTCGCCCACGAGCACGGGGGCTGCGCGGTCGGCGCCCAGATCGGCCACTCGGGGCGCAAGGGCTCGACCAAGCTCATGTGGGAGGGGATCGACGAGCCGTTGCCAACCGGCAACTGGGCGGTCATCGCCCCTTCGGCGGTTGCCTATTCGCCGCGAAGCCAGGTCCCGCGCGCGATGACGCGGGCCGACATGGATGCGGTCCGCGACCAGTTCGTGTCGGCATGTCGCGGGGCTTTAGAGGCGGGCTTCGAGTTGCTCGAAATCCACATGGCCCACGGTTACCTACTGTCTTCGTTCCTCTCGCCCTTGTCGAACCTGCGCGAGGACGAGTACGGCGGGGCCCTCGCCGGTCGCGCGCGGTTCCCGCTCGAGGTGCTCGACGCCTGCCGCGCGGTGTGGCCTGAGGACAAGCCCGTGAGCGTGCGCATCTCGGCCACCGACTGGGTGGACGGCGGGTTCGACGCCGACCAGGCCGTTGCCTTCGCGCGGATGCTCGCGGCGCACGGCTGCGACATCGTCGACGTGTCGTCAGGCCAGATCTCTCCGCTCGAGAAGCCCGCGTACGGGCGCAGCTACCAAACGCCGTTCGCCGACCGGATCCGGCACGAGGTCGGGATGCCGGTGATCGCGGTCGGGGCGATCGCGAGCTATGACGACGTGAACACGATCATCCTGTCCGGCCGGGCCGACCTGTGCGCGCTGGCCCGCCCGCACCTGTACGACCCGCACTGGACGCTCCATGCCGCCGCCGAGCAGGAGTACGACCTGGTCGAGTGGGCGCCCCAGTACCGGGCGGGGTCGCGCAAGCCGCCGGCGGGACGCGACCGGGTGCGGGCGGAGCTCGAGCGGACGTTCGAGGAGGCCACGCTCACCTCGGTTGAGTCGGGCGCGTGATTTCCGAAGAGCCGCTGCAGCCCCAGGATCTCGTCATCACGCTGCTCGGTACCTACGTGCGCCCGTTCGCGCGGCCGGTGTGGTCTGGGGGACTGGTCACGCTCCTGGCCGAGTTCGGGTTCTCCGACGGCGCCGCGCGGGCGGCTCTGACCCGTCTGGTACGCCGCGACCTGATCGCGCGGGTGCGCGCCGGGCGGTTGGTGCACTACCGGCTCACGCCGCGTTGCGAGCGGCTGCTGGTCGAGGGGGACGGGCGTATTTTCAGCCTCGGGCGGCTGCCTGCCCGCGCGGGGCCGTGGACCCTCCTGTGGCACCAGATCCCCGAGGACCGCCGGCTCGAGCGCACCCGCCTCGGGAGGCGGCTCCGCTTCCTCGGCTTCGGTTCGGCGCAGGACAGCGTGTGGGTCGCGCCACACGACCACTCCTCGGAGGTGGCCCAGCTGCTCGGTGACCTCGGGGTGGCCGAGTACGCCACCGTGTTCGTGGCCAGCGTGCGGGAGGGCCCGGGCTGGCCGGCGCTGGTGGAACGGGCCTGGGACCTGAGCGATTTGGAGGAGCGCTACGACGCGTTCTACTCGGAGTTCTCGCGTTACCTGGGTCCGGAGGCGTCGCTGGGCGACCGAGAGGCGTTCCAGGTCCGTACGAGGATGACCCACGTGTTCCGGGCCTTCGCCCAGCTCGACCCCGAGCTCCCAGACGAGCTCGCGCCGCTGTCGGGTGCGCGCCGGCGGGCGGCCGACGTGTTCGAGACCCTCTACACCGCGCTGGCGCCTTCCTCGCAGCGGCACTTCGACGCGGTGACGCAGAGCTCGCCGCCCGCGACCGCGGTTACAGGACGTTGAAGCAGCCGTAGACGATGAACAGCGGGTTCGTGACGCCGTGCCCGGCGGCGTCGCGCATCGTCGCGCCGCCGAGGAACGCCGGCGGCGACTGCGCCTTGTAGCAGCCGTTGTACTGAACGCTCACGTCGTACTCGACCGAGGTCAGCTGGTAGGGGACCGAGTTCGCCTGGGGGAGGTACACGTAGATGTTGCAGTTCCAGTCTCCGGGGCCGATCGCCTTGGCCGCGCGCCGGTTGCATGACGGCTGGACGTAGAGCCGCGCGTTCGCCGGCACGTGTCGCCCGATCAGCTGCTGCTGCAGCAGCGTGACGTTGTTGAACTCGCGCCCGACGGCGTAGGCGACACGGTATGCGGTCACCCCGGTCGGGCCGATGCTGCAGCCCAGCGCGAGTGCGGCGATCACGGCCGCGCTGATCGCGACAACCTTGATCGGGGCAGTCCAGCTCGGGCCGCTGCCGCTGACGCCGGTGAGGAAGTCCCGGCGGCGCATGATTCGCCAGCTGGCGGTCAGGCACGCGACGATCCAGACCACCGAGACGAGGCTCCCGGCGAACACCTGGCCGAAGAACGGATGGCTCGTGAACAGGCCGTGCCAGCCGTCGAAGGCCGAGCCGATCAGGAGCTCGTGAACGATCACGCCCTTGCCGATCAGGTCGAGCAGCTGGGTGATGAGCGCGACGAGCAACGGCCCAAGCACGCCGAGGATGCCGTTGCGGGTGGCGAGGGAAAACAGAATCGCGAGGCTGGTGTAGGCGAGCAGGGGAAGGAGGCAGACCAGCCAGCTGACCGCGGTCAGCGCGAGCATCCGTCCCGGCGAGGTGAGAACTCCGCTCAGGTTCACCAGAGCGTGCGGACCGACGAGGACGACGCCCGCGATCAGGCTCATCGCGGCCAGGACCAGCATCAGTCCGACCGCGAACGTACCGGCGGCCAGCAGCTTGCCGGCGAACACATCCTCCCGGGTGCAGGAGCGGGTGAGGATCGTCTTCCACGTTCCATGACGATCCTCGGAGGAGAAGAGGTCGCCGGCCAGCACGCCGGCGACGATCGGAAAGCCCCAGGAGCCCGCGAACCCGAGGATCACCAGCGAGACGGCAAACCCGGAGGAGTGAACCCAGACCCCGAACAGGGCATCGGATGGCGTCCCGCTCTGAACCTTGAGGGTCACCGCGAAGGCGAGTGGCCCGATCGCGCAGACGAGGATCAGTATGCGCGTGGTCAGCTGGGCCATCAGCTTGTGCAGCTCGGTCTCGTAGGCGAGGCGAACGCCCTGGTCGAGCCGCGGTTCCGAGCTGGCGGCCGGGGCAGCGGGGGCGACAGTGGTCACGCGGTCCTCATGCGCCGGCCAGGATCGTGTCGGCGAGCTGCTGGGGCTCGAGCGCGTCGAGCCCGGCGGCGCCGTGGTCGGACGTGAGCGCAAAGAACATGCTCTCGAGCGGGCTGACCACCAGCTCGAGACGGCGGATCAGAACCCGAGCGTCGCCGAGCGCGGCTACCAGCTCATCCATCCGGTCGGGCCGTGCCGCCACCGCGAGGCCGCCGCGCGTCGCGCGCTGCGTGCGGACTCCCGGGATGCGCGAGGCCAGCTCGAGAGCGTGCTCGTCGTCGTTGGTCGAGAGCGCGTACGCGGAGCCGGGCGCCTGCTCATCCAGCTCGGCGGCGGTGCCGTCCCACATGACCCGCCCATGCCGCAGCACCGTGTAGGAGTCGCACAACTTCTCTAGCTCTCCGATGTGGTGGCTCGAGAGCAGGACCGCGACGCCCTCGGCGGACAGCTCGCGGACCAGCCTCACGACGGCACGGATCCCCGCCGGGTCGAGCCCGCTCGTCGGCTCGTCGAGCAGGAGCAGCCGCGGTCGGCGCAGCAGCGCCGCCGCGAGGCCGAGGCGCTGACGCATCCCGGTCGAGTAGCCGCTGACCCGGTCGCCGGCCGGGTCGCCGAGATCGACTCGCTCCAGGGCGTCATCGATCTCGCGGGGGCCGGCGCGCCGCCCGTCGAGCTTGGCCAGCAGTGTCAGGTTGGCGCGCCCCGACAAATACGGATAGAAGCAGGGCTCCTCGACAAACCCGCCGACCGCGTCCAGCGCGTCGCCACCGAGATGATCCAGGGTGTGACCCAGCAGCTCGACGGTGCCGCAGTCGGGCCGGATCAGGCCGAACAGCATTCGTAGGAGTGTCGTCTTGCCGGCGCCGTTGGGCCCGAGCAGCCCGCGTACCTCGCCGGGGCTGATCGTGATGTTGAGCCTGTCGACCGCCGTCGTCGTACCGAACCGCTTGACGAGGTTTGTCGCCCGGACAGCGTGCACGGCGCCAATATAACCAGCGAGCACCGAACCGCCACGCCGTGGATACGTGTAAGTAACACCTCCCAGCCGGTGTCGAGTGATAGGGTGCCGGGCGGCGCTCCGGTCAGCGCCACCGCTCGAATCAGGGCGGCCTCGCTCATACCCGTCCGTGGGGAGGGAATACGCCGTGAGCAGTCTCGTGTCGTCACCGACGCGCAGGCGTCGACGCGGTCGTGTCACGATCGCCCTGGCCCTGGCATCGTGCGTCGCCGTCGTCGGTGTCGCCTCCGCCGCGATTGGCGGGTTCAACCCGTTCGGCAACCAGCAGGTCGGACAGACCTATGCCAACGGCGTCCTGCTCCCGACCAACCAGTGGGTCTCGCCGCTCGGCACCCGCATCCTCGACAACGACGCGCGCCTCGTGTCGAGCACGATCAGCCCGAACGGCCAGTACCTGGCCGCCCTGGGCTGGAACGAGTTCTCCGGCTTCTTGACGATCGTCAATCTGCGTACGAACTCGATCGTGTCCCAGACCGGGCTCGACACTGGCTCCGGTAGTAGTGCTGAGGACTTCTCGGTCGCTCCCGACGGCCCCCTGTTCTCGGCCGACGGCAGCACCCTCTGGGTCCCGCAGTCAACCTGGCTCGACAAGTTCAGCTTCAACCAGAGCACCGGCGCGGCCACACCGGGACCCGACATCGCGCTGTGCGGCTCGGATCTGAGCTTGCCGGCGTGTAATCCCAACATCGGCCCGAGCGACCCGAACGGTGCCTGGCTGCCCTCGGGGATGGCGCTGTCGCCGGATGGCAACACGCTCTACGTGGCGCTCAACGGCAATAACACGCTGGGCGTGATCAACACGCAGACCAATACGTTGACCAACCGGATCCCGGTTGGAAACGCGCCGCGTCAGGTCGCGCTCGCTCACAACGGCACCGTCGCCTACGTGTCCAACGAGGGCGGGCGCCCGGCAAACAAGGGTGACTTCACCAACCTGTCCGACGGCACCCCCATCGTCTCGAACCGATCGACCGGTGGCGCGATCACCGGCACCGTCTCGGTCGTCAACCTGACCACCGGTAGGGAGACGCGGGAGATCCCGGTCGGCCTCCAGCCGACGGCGCTGTTCCAGAATGGCAATGCGCTGTTCGTCGCGAACTCGAACGACGACAGCCTGTCGGTGATCGACGAGAACAGCAACAGCGTCGCCCAGACGGTGCGGACCAATCCGGTGCCCGGAGCCCGGGTCGGGAGTTACGCGAACGCGATCAACATGTCGGACCCGAATCACGTGCTGGTCAGCATCGGGCGCGACAACGCGATCGCCGTCTACCGGTACCGCGGCCTGTACCGGCGGATGAAGTTCGTGGGACTGCTCCCCACCGACTGGTACCCGGTGCAGGTCCAGCCCGACCCGGCAATCGGCGCGGGCGCGATCGTCGTCACGAATGACAAGGGCATCGGCGCCCGGGGGCCCGTGTCGACGATCAAGTACAAGGGTCCGACACCACCCGCGACCGGACACAACACCTACGACGACACGGGCAGCGTGACCACGTTCACGATGCCGGCGGACTATCAGATCCCGCACGACACGCGGGCCGTCTTCACCAACGACGACTGGTCACAGATCCGGCCGATCAACCAGGGTGACTACGACACCGTGCCGAAGGTCATTCCGGCCCACCTCGGCGGCAGCTCGCCGATCAAGCACGTGGTCGTGATCGTCAAGGAGAACCGGACGTACGACCAGATCCTCGGTGACCTGGGCGAGGGCAACGGCGATCCGACGGACGCGCAGTTCGGTGCGCAGGTGACTCCGAACTTCCACACGCTGGCCACGAGGTTCGGCGATCTGGACAACTTCTACGACGAGGGGACGCTTTCGGCCGACGGTCACAACTGGCTCGTCCAGGCCGAGGCCAACGATTACGTGGAGAAGGAGTTCGGTGCGTTCTACCGGTCCTATCCATCGCAGGGCGGTGACTCGCTCGCCTACCAGCGCGACGGGTTCCTGTGGAACGCGGCCGAAAGGTCGGGCCTGAGCGTCCAGAACTTCGGCGAGTACATCCACGATCCCTTCGACCTGGCGGCGAACGCGCCCGTCTGGGATCAGTGGTACGCGGAGTCACAATGGCTCGAGAACGGGCGCCACGGCGCCGAGCCGATCAGCAACCCGTGTCAGTGGGTGCGGGCGAAGGCGGACATCCCGTCGCTCCAACAGATCACGGAGCCGTGCTACCCGAACTTCCAGCTCTCGATCCCGGATCAGTACCGGGTCGATGAGTGGCTGCCGACGTTCAAGCAGCAGGAGCAGACTGGCCGGATGCCCAACCTGACGTTCATGTGGCTGATGACCGACCACACCGGAGCCACCGGCGTGAACGACAGCTCCACGGTCCCCTACCCGGTAGCCCAGGTCGCCGACAACGACCTCGCCGTCGGACGGGTGATCGACACGATCTCCCACAGCCGGTTCTGGAAGAGCACGGCGATCTTCGTGGTGGAGGACGACACCCAGAACGGCGTCGACCACGTCGACGGCCACCGCGGGCCGGCGTTCGTGGTCAGCCCGTACTCCGGGTCCGGAGTGGACGACAGCTACTACACGCAGCTCAACATGGTCAGGACGATCGAGCAGATCCTCGGTGTCCGTCCGATGAATCAGGAGGACGAGGCGGCCGAACCGATGTACGGCGCGTTCACGCAGCACCCGAACTATGCGCCGTACAACCTGCAGCCGAGTCAGATCCCGCTCAACCTGGGCGCTCCGGGCGGTCCGACGACGCTCAGCTCGGCGTCGGCCGGGTCCACTCCGGCCGAGCGCCAGGCGTTCCGCCCGCAGGGCTCCGTGCCGGCCAACATGCGGTCGGTCTACCAGGCCTGGCTGGCGTGGAGCCGGCAGCAGGTGGCCGAGCACCACTTCGACGGCCCCGACCGCGTCAACCCGCAACAGCTGAACCGGTTCGATTGGTACTCGGCACACGACTGGCGCGTCGCGTATCCGGGCGATCCGAAGATCTACACGCCGGACCAGGTGCCAGGCCGGAACCTGCCGGCGGCGTACCTGGGCGACGGCTAGGCGGCGACGGCGATCGCGTCTGGGTCCTGAAGCAGGGCCCAGATGCGGTCCGGGGCGACCGGCCGCGAGAAAAGGTACCCCTGGCCGTAGTGCGCGCGCATCGCGCGGAGCGCTTCGGCCTGGGCGGGATGCTCGATCCCCTCCGCGACGACCACCAGGTTGAGGCTCTCGGCGAGGCTCACGATGCCCTGCACGAGCCGCGCCTTGTTGGCGTCGCGCTCGAGGCCAGTGATGAACGAGCGATCGATCTTGACAGTGTCGATCGGGAAGTGGTGCAGGCGCGAGAGCGCGGAGTATCCGGTGCCGAAGTCGTCGACCGCGATGTGCACGCCGAGCGCCGCGAGCTGCGCGAGCCGCTCGGTCACCGCCGCCCCGTCCTCGGGCAGCAGGCTCTCGGTGATCTCGAGCGCGAGCGAGCTCGGCGGCACGCCGGTGCTGGCCAGGACCTCGCGGACAAGCTCGGGGAACGTCGGATCGTGAAGCTGCCGGGTCGAGACGTTGACCCCGATCGTGACCGGTGACCGGTTGGGCAGGTCGCGGTTCCAGCGGCCGGCCTGCTCGCAGGCGGTGCGCAGGATCCACGCCCCAAGAGGCACGATCAGGCCGGTTTCCTCGGCCAGCGGAATGAACTCCGCCGGTGCCACGCGCCCGCGCTGGGGATGCGCCCACCGGACGAGCGCTTCGACGCCGTAGATGCTCCCGGTGTGGAGGTCGACGACCGGCTGGTAGTCGAGCTCGAATTGTTCCTGCTCGAGCGCCTGCTGGAGCTCGCCGGTGAGCTCCAGCCGATGCAGCACTCGCCGATGCATCCCGGTCTCGAACGTGCGGATCGTGTTCTTGCCACCGTCCTTGGCCGCGTACATCGCGGTGTCCGCGTCGCGCATCAGCTCCCTGACTCCGAGCGAGCCGTCGCTCCAGGCGAGACCGACCGAGACGGTCACGCGCAGCTCGCGCCCGGCGACGTCGAACGGCTCGGCGAGCGCCGCCAGCAGGCGCGCCGCGATGGTCCGGGCCTCGTCCTCGCTATCGGAGCTGTCGGCCAGTACCGCGAACTCGTCTCCGCCCAGGCGGGCCGCGGTGTCCTCGGCGCGCACCACGCTCGCGATGCGGATCGCGACCGCCCGCAACAGCTCGTCGCCGGCCTCGTGTCCTAGGCTGTCGTTGATCGTCTTGAAGTCGTCGAGGTCGAGGAACAGGACCGCCACCGGCTGGTGATGCCGGCGGGCGCGCGCAAGCGCATGGACCAGGTGCTCCTCGAACAGGGCGCGGTTGGCCAGCCCGGTCAGCCCGTCGTGGAAGGCCTGGTGGCGCAGCTCGTCCTCGAGCGCCTTGCGAGTGGTGACGTCGCGCATGCTGAGCACGATGCCTCCCACTGCCGGGTCGTCGAGGCGGTTGTCGGCGATCGCCTCGAGATCCCGCCATTCGCCGTTCGTGTGCTGGAACCGAGCGCCGAGGGTCACCGTCCCGGGACGGGCCGTTGTGGCCGCGAGCGTGCGCTCGAGCACTTCCACGTCCTCCGGGGACACCAGCTCGGTGAGGCGGCGGCCCAGGAGCCGATCGGGGTCGTGGCCCAGGAGCTGGGCGATGGAGGGCGATTGCCATTTCACGGTGAGATCTGGGTCGACCACCGTGATCACGTCGCCGGAGTGCTCGATCAGCGCACGCACGCGCTGCTCGTTGCGCCGCTCGAGAGTCAGCCGCGCTTCGCTGAGCGAGGCATGCCGGCGCTGACGGTGAAGCCGCCAGCCCAAGAGCAGCAGGAGGACCAGGCCCACGATCAGCGAGCCGACGTACAGGAGCGCCGCGCGCCTCGACGCTTGGTTGGCCACCGCCTCCTCGTTGGCGGCGGCCTGTTGGGCATAGCCGTCGAACGCCGCGAACTGCGGACGCAGGAAGGTGCTGTCCACGCGGAGGACCTGCTTGATGTCCCCGGCGTTGAAGGCGAGGAACGCACGCATCCCGGTCAGGTACATGGTCTGCGCGCTCTCCTCAAGGCGCGCGGTCACGGCCGGGGATTCGAGTGTGCGCAACTGGTCGAGTGTGGCGCTGAGCGCGCTCCAGTCGGCCAAGCCGCGGCGGACGAGCCGGCCCTGCCCGCCCGAGAGCTGCTCAGAGCTGGCTCGAATGCTCGCGATCCCCTGCCAGTGGATCGCGGCGATGGCCTCGCCGTCGGCGCGCACGCGCTCGGCCAGCACCTGGGCGTGCAGGTGGCGCTCCGCGCCACGGCGCGCCGTCTCGGCCACCACGACCATGGCAGCAATCACCGCGGCGCCGATCAGCACCGTGAGCCATTGCCGCCAGGCGACGCCCACGATCAAGCGCCGCGCTGCTTTCGCCAACGCAGTCATCAACCGGGGGGATCGGCGTCTTGGCCCCGGGAATTGAGCGGTCAGGGCTCCCGGAGGACATTAATCCGGCCCGCAGCCGGCGGTGAGGGCTAGCCCCGAGGCACCAGCGCCAACACCCGGCTCGGGCTGCCGGTGCCGCCCACGAGCTTCAGCGGGGCGACCACGATCAGCGCGCCGGTGATCGGCAGCCGTTCCAGGTTGGCCAGCTGGGTGAGGCCGAGTCGCCCCGCGCCGAGCAGGAAGTTGTGCAGCGGGAAGGGTGGGTCGAACCCACCGGCGGCGCCGGCGTCGATCCCTACGGTCTCGACCCCGAACCCGGAGATGTTGCGGTCGTTGGCCAGCCAGCGCGAGGCATCGACATCGGGACCCGGCGTCTCGGGCCCGTTCTCGCCGACGTTCAGGAACGCCGTCTCGTCCTGGGCGCGCGACCCCCAGCCGGTGCGCAGCAGCACCCAGGCGCCGTCGGGGACGCGGCCGTGGTCGGCCTCCCATTGGTTCAGGTCGTCCACGGTGAGCAGATAGCCCGGGTCGGCCTCGGTCTCGGAGGTCTTGTCGATCACGCAGGCCGGGCCGACCAGGCTGCTGGGCGGAACCGAGGCGACGTCGCTGCCGTCCTTGCCCGTGACCCAGTGGATCGGCGCGTCGAGATGGGTGCCGACGTGTTCGCCGATCGTCAACGTGTACCAGGCCCAGGCCGGACCGCGGTCGTCGTAGCGGCTGATTTCTTCACGCGAGAGGCCCGGCGTGTTGGCGAACGGCGGCGGGAGCTTGATCACCGGCGTGGACTCGCTCAGCGGCTGGGTGAGGTCGACGATCTCGACGCCGCCACCCGACAGGGCCTCGAGCAGGGCGGCAATCTGGCTGGTCTGCGTGCTGGACATCGTTGGTTTCGCTCCTTAGGGTCGGTCAGCCCGCGCGGAATGCCTCCTCGAGCCACTCCGCGCAGATCGTCGGGTTCACCTTCACGTCGAGGACCAGCGGGCCATGCGGGTTGAGGAGCCACTCCTCCACTACGGCCAGGTCCTCGGTGCGCCGGACGGTGGCGGCCTTGGCGCCCGCGGCGCGGGCGATCGCGGCCAGGTCGGCGTCGGGGAAGCGCACGAGCGACACGTCGTGTCCCATCGGCGCGAAGTGATGGACCTCGGCGCCGTAGGCGGCGTCGTCGTAGATCACCACCAGCAGTGTGAGCTTGAGCCGGGCCGCGGTCTCGAGCTCGGCCAGCGCCATGAACGCGCCGCCGTCGCCGATCGCCGCGACCGTGGGACGGTCCGGCTGGCCGATCGCCGCCCCGATCGCGTTGCCGAGACCCAGCCCGACGGCCTGGAACCCGTTGGGGAACACCCACGCGCGTGCGTCGGGCACGTCGAGGTACATCGATGGGTAGCCGAGGAAGTGGCCGGAGTCGACGGCGACCGCGCGGTCTTTCGGGAGGAGGTCGTTGAGCGCGATGCTCGCGGTGCGCGGGTCGATCCACTCGTCCGTGGATGCGTCGTCGTAGGGGTCGTGGCGCCAGGCGCCGGCGGCGATCTGGGCGGCGATCTCGGGGGTGCGGAAGCCGGTATTCGCGTGCCCGCGCCCTTCTAACGCGTTGTTCAACGCCACCGCACTCGCCCGCGCGTCGCCCAGGATCGCCAGGTCAGCAGGCCGGTTACGAGCGATCGCGTTGGGCTCGACGTCGACTTGGATCACCTTGGCGTCGGGATGGATCAGGGCGCCATGCTTGGTCGTCCAGTGGTTGACCGACGCGCCGACCACGAGCACGAGGTCGGCTTCTGGCAGCAACGTGGCCGCGAACGGGCTGGCGAACCCGCCCGAGATGCCAATGGCGTAGGGGAGGCCGGCGAAGAGGCCGTTGGCGGGCGCCGACGTGGCGAGGATTGCCCCGATGGTCTGGCCGAGGTCTTCGAGGCTTGGGCCGGCGTCGGCCAGGACGGCGCCTCGGCCGGCGATGATCGCGGGGCGGCGCGCGGTTCTGAGCAGGTCAGCCGCCGCTCTGATCGCCTCGGCGTCGGGCGCGGGCGGTGGCAGCGGAGGCGGGGGCGGTTTTGAGGGCTCGGTCTGGACGGCAGGCTGGGGCTGGATGTCGATCGGCAGCATCAGCACGACCGGCCGGCGCTCGGTGACGGCTCGCTGATAGGCGCGGGCCGCGTCGTCGGCGGCGGTCTTCGGGCTGTGGACGCGGTCTGCGATGGCCCCGACCGATTCGACGAGGTCGTGCTGGTCGATCCGGAAGTTCGAAGTCAGCGCGGCCGCGGGGGTCTCGCCCGCCAGGATCAGCACCGGCGTCCGGCTCTTGGCCGCCTCGGCCAGGCCGGTCATCGTGTTGGTCAGCCCGGGCCCCTGGTGCACGCTGACCACGCCGACCCGACCGGTGACGCGCGCGTAGCCGTCGGCCATGCACGTCGCGCTCATCTCGTGCCGGGCTTGGTGGAACTGCGCGCCGTGGCGGCACAGCGCGTTGGTCACCACGAGGTTGCCGCTGCCGAGCACGCCAAACGCGTCTTTGACGCCCCGATTCGCGATCGTCTGACCGACCACGTCAGCGACGGTTGGTTGCGCGGTCGCCGCCTGTGGTTGTCCGTTGGGCCCCGTCTTGGGGGAGACCTCCACCTCACTCACGAGGCGCCCATCATATGTCGATCACGGCGCCGTCGCTGGCCGCCTCCAGCTCGACTTCCGCGGCGTGCGCGAGCATCTCGTCGCTCATGTGAGTGATCACGATGCGCCGTGCGGTGAGCTCCGCGCGATGGTCTGTAAGCGTCTGATAGTCGAGGTGGCCGGGCGCCTTGGTCTCGAAGAAGTTGCACTCGCAGATGAACAGGTCGGCCTCGTGGGCGAAGCTCGGGGAGCGTGTCGGTCCACTCGGTGTCGCCCGAGTACGCGACGACCTTGCCGGCGTACTCGATCCGGAGACCGTGGGGCATGGTGGCGGGTGTGTGCTTTACGGGGTACGCCGTGATTCGGGTCGGTCCGAACGTGTGCGGGACGCGCCCTGTGTATTCGTCGATCCGCGTCTCGAACGGACGCTCGGCGTTTAGTGCGCCCGGGTAAAGGGCCTCAAAGGTTGTCTCGAAGCGCTCTCTTGTGCTCTGTGGCCCGAGGATCTCCAGCGGTGGCGAACTGACCGTCGAGAATCAGCCAGGGCAGGCCGCCGAAGTGATCCCCGTGGAGATGGGTGAGGGCGACGTGTCCGATCGAAGCCGGGTCGATGCTCGCGCGTTTCAGCGCGATCAGCGCGCTGGCGCCGCAGTCGATGAGGAGCGGCTCCTCGCCGTCGCCTTCCAGGTGGAAGCACGTCTGGAAGCGGCCGCCACCGGCGAACGCGTCGCCGGATCCGACGAAAGTGAGGCGCGCGCTCAAAGCCGCTTCGCGAACCAGTGGTGGGCGAACGGCTCGTCGTTGAACGGCGCGACCTCGACGTAGCCGGCCGAGCGGTACATCGCGATCGCCTCGGTCAGCGTCTTGTTCGTCTCGAGGCGTGCGGTCTTTGCGCCGCTCTTGACGGCCTCGGCTTCCAGTTCGGCCAGGAGGCGGCGCGCGATGCCGAGGCCGCGGGCGGGCTCGGCCACCCACATCCGCTTGATTTCCGACGGCCGGCCGGGCCGGTGCTTGACCCCGCCGCACCCGACCGGCTCGGCGTGCCGGTAGACGACCACGAACAGGCCTGCGGGGGGATTGAGCTCGTGAGGTTCGGCAGAGACGCCCTTGGCGGGGTCGTACGGGACGTTCGAGCGCCGGTTGAGCTCGGCGACGTAGGCGTTGATGCAGCGCTGGGCATCGGGGGATGCTGCGTCGACCCGTCGGATCTCGATCTCGGCTTTGGTCAGTAGCCGTCTGACCGTCCGCATGGCGTTGATGAGCTCCTCGCGCTGGGCATCCTCGAGCGGCGCCAGGATCGAGGCCGCAAGCTCGTCGCTGCGCTCAGCGAGCAGAGCGCGCTCGGTTTGTCCGGCCTTGGTGAGGTTGGCGATGCGCACGCGGCGATCGCTCTCGCTGGGCTTGACCACGATCAGGCGGGATGCCTCGAGTGCGCGCAGCAGCCGGCTGGTGTGGCCGGCGTCCAGACCAAGGTGCGCGCGCAGCGCCCGCACCTCGCACCCCTCGGCGCCGATCTCCCACAGCATCCGGTCCTGGCCGACCGGTCGGTTGCGCCCGAGGTAGTGATCGTCGAGGACGCCGATCCGCTTGGTCACCACCCGGTTGAAGCTCCGTACCTGGTCGAGCTGAGGCTGGGAGACCACTGACATTCTCTGACTTTAGTCAGAGAATGTGGCCCGGGTCAAGTCAGGCGCTTCTCGAACCAGTACGCGGCCACCGGGTTGCCATTGTAGTCGGCGATCGGGTGGTAGCCGCTCGAGCTGAACAGCGCGACCGAGGCGGGCTGCTTGGCCCCGGTGTCGAGGCGCACGACCTGGTAGCCGGCCTGTCGCGCATTTTCCTCGAGGTGGTCGAGCAGGGCTCGGGACACTCCGGCGCCGCGGGCGGCCGGAGCGACGTAGATCCGTTTGATCTCGGCTGTTTGCCGGTCGATGCGCTTGAGTCCCGCGCAGCCGACGGCGCGGCCGCGGCGGTAGGCGATGAGCCAGCGGCCGTGCGGCGGCTCGACATCCTGTCCGGTCATGCGCGGCGGGACGTTGGGGCTCCACTCCGGATACATCGCTCTGATCTCGGCGACGTAGTCGGCCACGAGGGCGGTTGAGACCGGGCTGTCGAAGCGCTCCTGCCGGACGTGGATTTCGAGGCCGTTGACGAACTCTGCGATCGCTGCGGCCGTTTCTCCCGCCATCTCGGTCGGGGGGGAGTGCTGGCAGTCGAGGTGTAGCCGCGTCACCGGGCCCTTGGCGCGCTGCTCGATCGCGTCGAGTTGGGCCAACGTGCCGTACTGGTCGCGCTCGCCTTGGATCAGGAGCAGCGGGCAGGTGAGCTTTTCGACCTCACTCGTGATGTCCCATTCGGGGAAGGCCGGGTCGAGCCACACGTCGTTCCAGCCGAGGAACGCGGCGTCGGGGTCGCGGTGGTGGCGGGCAAGCTTGTCCCGCAGGTCGGTTTCTTCGTACGCGGTTCGCGCCAGCTCGATCTCCCGCAGGCAGATGTCCTCGACGAACACATGAGGCGCGATCGCCACCACTGCCTCGACGGGGTGATGGGCGGCATGGATGAGCGCGATCGAGGCGCCGTCGCTGTGGCCTACCAGGATGGGCTGTTGGATGTCGAGCGCGGCGAGCAACGCGGGCAGGACCTCGAGCGCTTCTTCGTGCATGAAGGCCGGCGTGCGCGGCTTGGCCGGCGGATCGGACTGGCCGTGTCCGTAGCGTGAGAACGCGATCGTCCGCCGTCCGGTGGCCTGTGCGAGGCGCTCCGGGAATCCTCGCCACAGGCCAACGGACCCGAGTCCCTCATGCAGCAGCACCAGCGGGGTCGCGCCCGCGTCGCCCGGGATCTCGAGCAGCTCGAGCTTCTTCGCGCCGAGGGCGAGGGTGGTCGGTGTCGCTTCAGTGGTCGTAGCCGGCGCAGGTTAGCGCCGGCTACCTCAGTCGCCGCCGCCGCCGCCGCCGCCCGCGTCGCCACCGCTGTCAAAGCTGCCGCTCAGTCCGCCCGAGTCCAGCGATCCGGAATCAAGCGACCCGGAGTCGAGTGAGCCGGAATCCAGCGACGGGCCCGGGTCGACCGGCGCGATGTCGATGGGTGGTGCGGTGTCGATGGGTGGTGCGGTGTCGATTGGGGCTGGGGTGGTGTCGATGGGTGGTGCGGTGTCGATCGGCGCTGGGGTGGTGTCGATGGGTGGTGCGGTGTCGATCGGCGCTGGTGTCGTGTCGATGGGTGCCGGGGCCGTGTCAACCGGTGCCGGGGCCGTGTCGACGGGTGCGGGCGCCGTGTCAACCGGGGCCGTGTCGGTCGGTGCGGGCGCCGTGTCGGTTGGCGCGGGTGCTGTGTCGGTCGGCGCCGGGTTGGTCTGCTGGTCGGTTTGTGCGGGCGCCGGCGCGTTCGGGTTGTGCGGTAGTGAGATCGAGGGCGGGGCCGTCGGAGCGGTCGGCGCCGGCTCGGACGTGGACATCGGGAAGGCAAAGCCGTCGCCCATGGTGCTGATCGTCGTCCCCTGGCCGTTCGAGTCCCAGGTGGTCGACATGCCCGGGCTTGTCTGAGTCACCGAGCCGTCCTGATTGAACGTCGTCGTGGTGCCGAACCAATGCCCGTCGCTGGTCGTGGTGGTGCCAGTGCTCGGGTCGTAGGTCACCGTGCTGCCATCCTGGTTGGTCTGGGTGACCACGCCAGAGGCCGACTGCTGGATCGTGCTGCCATCCGCGTTGGTCTGGGTAAGCGTTCCGGACGGCGTCTGAGTGATCTGGCTGCCATCGGTGCCCTGCCAGGTGAACTGATCCGTGCGCTGGCCGAGGGTGTCGATCAGCTGGTGGGTGAGTGTGCCTCCCTGATTCGAGTCCGCTCCCTGCTGGCTCAGGAAATTGGGCCCGAACGTGGCGACGTCGGCCGTGGAGGTGTGGACGGTGAACGACCGACCCATCAGGATTCAACGTCACGGTGTCGCCCTTGCCGTCCGGATAGCCGCCCGGGAGTGTCCGCGTGGCGGACATCGCCGGCGGGCCCTCGGCGCCGGTCTGGGTGAACACGTCCGATACGCCGTTGGCGTCCGGCGGCATGGTCTGCGAGACGTCCGGCAGGTGAATCGGGTACGTGACGACGCCTTTGGTTTGCTCCGAGAGCCCGAACAGCGGGCCCGCTTCGTAGCCGACGCCGCCGGCGGCGCCCTTGTCGTAGCTGTAGCTGCCCCCGATGTTGAGATCCTTCAACACACCCGGGGCGTTGGCCACGCCGATGTTCCCCTCGACGGAGATGTTGCCCGGGGACGGGTTCTCCAACGGCACGGTCACTTTGCCCGAGCCGCCAATGTCGGCCGGCCCGACCCCGAACTTGTACGAGGCGGAGCCCTGCAGCTCCGGTCCTTCGGGGGCGGTCACCTTTGGGCCCGCATCAACGCCCACAGAGCCGCCGACCCCAAATCCGACCTCGGGGACGATGTAGTTGCCCTGCGGGATGGCCACGAACGTCGCACCGCCGCACACCACCAGGCAGCCGCTGGCGCCCGCTGATATCCCGAAGTTCCCGGGCGCCGCCGGCGTCGGGTTCGGGATCATCGGCGGGGCGTCGGGATTGCCGGCCGGCGGGGCCGGTGGCGCCAACAGATCCTGCGGGCCGGCGAGCGTGCCGGACGACGGGACGCCGCTCGGAGCGGCCCCGGAGGACGGCTCGATCGGGGCAAGCGGAGCCGAAGGGGCTGGTGCGAGCAGCGTGGCACCCGAATCGGCCGGGGCCGGGGCAGCGGGGGTGGGTGCGGCTGGTGTCGCGGGTGCGAGCGTCGCGCCGGCGTCGGCCGGCGCGGGGGCCGGTGTGGGCGCGGGCGTGGGTGCCGGTGCGGGTGCCAGAGTGGCGCCGGCGTCGGCCGGCGTGGGCGCGGGGGTCGGTGTGGGCGTCGGCGCGGGGGCGGGAGCCGGAGTCGCGGCGGGCGGGGTCTGCGTCGCGGCAGGCGCGGGCGTGGCCGGCGCGGGGGCCGCGGGAGCCGGTGCGGCGGGGGCCGGTGCGGCCTGGGCCGGCGCCGGTGTGGCCTGGGCCGGCGCCGGCGCGGTGATCGCCGGCGGCGTGTATGCCGATGCCGCGTCGACGGCGCCGCTCCTCGTCAGTCCTGCGAACGAGCCCGACATGGTCCGACGCGCGCGATGCGTTCCGAGCGCGCTCGGCTCGTGCACAGCTCCAATCCCGGCACGGGCGGAGTGGTGGGCAGGGCGCCGGTGCTGCCGAGCGCCGCGGCGTCCAGGTGGTGAGTGGCGGGGGAGGCCTGTGCCGCCGGCGCGACTGCCGCCGGCGCGGCAACGACGGCGAGGGCGATGGGCAACCTGGGATCCAAGACGCTCCGGCGCTTCACATGCTCGACGTGCATGCTCCGACGCTTGGTCACGCGACGACGCTGGCGCTTGCTCATACGTCCGCCTCCTGGACTCGGGCACGGGGCTTAAACCCACGTTGTGTATTTGCCGACGGTGCCGGCGCATTTCGCCGGCGCTGCGCATCCTCCGTCGCGTCAGAGTGTCCTGCTGAACTCGTCGCGTCGGTTCTTATGTTTGGACGGGCAATCCTTTGGGTTGCCGCGCGCGCGTGAGCGAAAACGACTTTCTCTGGCTCATCCCCATGTTCACAAGCGGTTGGCAGATCACCGGTGCTATGAGGCCGGCTATCTCCCAAACGCCGGGTCAGGCGGCTTGGGCTGAGCGCCCGGCCCGGCCGGCCTCGAGCTCCTCGAAATACGACCGCGCCGCGTCCGCCCAACGCGAGTGCCGGCCGGTGAAGAGCTCGTAGGCTCGCCGGCGCGGCCACCCGGCGGGCAGCAACTCGGCCGGGAGATCCGGATCGAGGAAGGGAAACTTCCGCCAGGCGTGGACGAGGAGGGTCTGCATTCGGAAGAACCCCTCGCCCGAAGACGGCCGGATCGCCGCGAAGTCCTCGATGAACGCCTGATACTGCGAGCGCACCTCGTCGAGGTTCCAAGCCGTCGCTGCCACGTCCTGCGGCCGCCCCAGCGTCCCCAGCGAGGCGACGAACGAGGTGGCCTCGGCGGCCGGCGCCGAACGGATCGCGACCTGGAGTTCCGCCTCGCGCTCCACGTGCGGGGTCAGCCACACTCCGCCGCCCATCGACCCGAGCCCGGCCCAGGCCAGCTGGGTCCGGAGCTGGTGGCGAACCTCGCGACGCTCCTCGGGAACCCGGAGGATCAGCACCAGCCAGCGCCCGTCCCAGCTCCGGGGCGAGCCGAACGAGTAGATCCGCCCCGCACCCGTGGCCAGCAGCTCCGCCGCGCGGTCGCTGAGCGATACCCGAGCCCGCCGGCCGTGGCGCGAGGTCTCGAGCCACCCGCCGCGGACGCTTCGGGCGAGCGCCTGGCGTGCGGCCTGCTCCGTGTGACCGACCGAGACAAGCGCCGCGACGAGCGTCTCCTGCCACACCGCCTCCCCGCGCGGCAGGACGTACTCGCCGAGGATCGTCAGCAGCAGCGAGCGCGCGGCCGGGGCGCCTACCGATCGTCTGCGGAGCTGGTCGTCCACGAAGGGCTCGCCTCCCGATCGAACTGCTCGCGGATCGCCTCGAAGTACGTGTTGCACGTCCGGCAGCGCATCTGACAGGTGATGATCTGGCCGCCCCAGGGCGAAACGACCTCGACGTCGTCGGACTCGCAGAACGGGCACCTCATCGCCGCAGCCGCTCGTCCCAGTCGGACCAGTCGACCGGCTCGTCGAGTGACACGCCGGCGACGAGCGGCGTCAGCCAGTCGCGCACCAGCGCCCGGATCTCGGCCGGACTCGAAGCGATCATCCCCGCCGACATGGCCTCGCGATAGCCCGGATGATCGTCGGGGCCCGGCCACCGGGCGGCCGAAGCCCACATCCCGTCGATCCGCTGCACGAACAGCCGCAGATCGTCACCGCCGGCCCGGGCGATGCGGCGCGCCCACGCCTCGGCATGCACCTTGTGGGCGCCCTCCTCCTGGAGGATCTTCCGAGCGCGCTGGGCGAGCGGCTCGATCGAGCTGTCGCGCGCCCCCGCCACGAACGTCGTCAGGACACCGTCGACGACCAGGTTCGCCGCGATGAACGACGCCCAGTCCGGAAGCTCAGACGCGATCACGGGAAGAGGGTGCCCGGCCTCCAAACCCGAGTCCTCGCGCTCCACGCCGAGCTTGGCCAGCACCGGGTAGGTCGAGCGAGCGTGACCGAGCTCGTCCTGGGCCATGGCCGCGGCCGCCACGGCCGACTCGATCGTCGGCGCGCTGACCGCCCACTCGCCGTACCGGCGCCCGAGGGCTGACTTGTTGTCGGCCAGCGACCCGATCAGCGAGATCATCGTGGCCGTCGCCGGGTCAACTCCCACGCTCATGCCTTGATCGCCTCCCGGATCGCTTCCCGCGGCACGAGGATCATGTGGATCCAGGGCTGCTCGTCGTAGATCGCCCGAGCCGAGACCAGCGCCAGGTCCTCGTCCTCCTCGGTCACGGTCCCCACGTGATGCAGCGGCTCGGAATACTCCTTGCGGGCAAAGACCTCCCAGACGGTTTCACCCGCGCGACTCATACCGCGATGCCCAGTTCCCGCATCCTCGAGCGCGCATCGTCACGCAGCCGGGCCTTAGTCCAGATCGGATCCCAGACCACCTCGATGTCCACGGCGTCCACGTCCGGATCGGCCAACAGCGCGTCCCGGATGTCGTCCTGGATGAAGTCCATCGCCGGACAGCCCATCGCGGTGAACGTGATCTGAAGATCCGCACGCCGCTCCTCGGCCACATACGCCAAGGACACGATCAGGCCCATGCCCACCACCGACACCGGGATCTCGGGATCTTCGACGTGGCGAAGTGCCTCCCACAGGCGAGCCTCGATGCTCACGCGGCCCTCCGCAGCGACGTCGTCTGATAGCCGCGCTGGAGCGTCCGCACGTAGTCCTCGTTCATGGGACCCCGCGCGCGCCACCGCGCCAGCACGTCGTCCCACGAAATGGCGCCCTGATCAAGGAGCCACGAACGCTGCTCCTCGTCGAACGCCGCCGGGAACGGGCAGTCGATCACGTACAAATCGCGCTCCGCATCGAAGTGCGCCGGCACGGAGATCCCGATCTCCTCCATGAACGGCACGACCTCGGACATCCACCACTGGCGCAGCTGATCGTTCGACTTGCCCTTGAACCCATAGTCGAGCTGCTCGTTGTGCTTCTTGAGATCGTCCGGGAGGCCGAACCACTCAAGCGTCAGGATGAACATCCAGTCGACCGCGGCCTGCACCTCGGCCTTCCCGTATGGATCGCGCGTCAGCTTGCGCAGCCACGTCCGCCCGTGGCGCAGGTGGAACGTCTCCTCCTTGTCGACCTTCGCCAGAGCGCGCTTCCACGGCCCGAACGTGCTCGACTGGTGCACGTCGGACAGCAGCACGAACCCGGCCTGGTCGTACAGCGCGTTCGCGCACACCAGCTCGACCCACGAGTTCAGCGGAAGGTCGAACGCGTACGGATACTTGAAAGCCCTGGCCGGGCGCTCATAGACGAGCTCGTCCATGTCGACGCCGAGGTCGCCGAGCAGCCGGTAGCCGATGTGGGCGTGCGCGAGCTCGTCCTGGATGATCGACATGGCCGATCCGAAGTTGTTCAGCGCGGGCGCGTGCTGGGCCGCCCGCAAATACGAGGGCGCGCTGACGAACTCGGTGTCGGCCGACACGGTGAGGATCCGCCGCATGCCCTCGAGGTACTTGGGCGACATGTGCTGCAGGCCCTCGACCAGCTTGCCAGCGGCGAGATGCTGCTGGACCTGCTGTTCGCTCCAGGGCGCTAGATGTTCGGGGGCTACGTGTGACACTTGACTAACGGCCGCCATCGTATAGTCTCTCCACGGTGAGGTCAAGTGGCCACGATCGTTGAGCTCGACGGGATTGCGCCGACGATCGGCGAGGATGTCTTCCTCGCTCCGACTGCGGTGCTGATCGGGGATGTCCGCGTCGGCGACCGGTGCAACATCTGGTTCGGGACCGTCCTGCGCGGAGACGCCAGGAACTCGCACATCGAGATCGGTGCCGGCTGCTCGATCCAGGACAACACGGTCATCCATTGCGCCGACGACCTGCCGACCGTGATCGGCGCCGACGTGGTCGTCGGCCACGGTGCGATGCTCGAGGGCTGCACGGTCGATGACCGCGCGCTGATCGGGATGGGCTCGATCATCCTTCAGCGCGTGCACGTCGGAGCGGGCGCGATGATCGCCGCCGGCACGGTCGTGCCCGAACGCAGCGAGATCCGTGCCGGCGTCCTCGCCGCGGGCGTCCCCGCGCGCACCCTGAAGAAGGAGCTATCCGGTTCAGCGCTCGCATGGACCGAGTCGGCCGCCGCCCACTACCAGGAGCTCCGCGAGCGATATTTGAGAACTGCAGTTCCCAGAGAGGAGAACCAGCGTGCCCGAGATGCTGATCGGAGGTGAGTGGCGCCAGGCGGCCGCTCACGAGGAGCTCGAGGTCGTGAATCCGGCCACCGAGGAGACCGTGGCCAGTGTCCCGGCGGGATCGCCCGAGGACGTCGAGCTCGCCGTGGCCACCGCCAAGCGCGCATTCGCGGAGTGGTCGCGCACCGACGTCGAAAAGCGCGCCGCGATCCTGACCAAGGCAGCCGGCCTGATCCAGGAGCACGCCAAGGATTTGGCGGCAACGCTCACCAGCGAGCAGGGCAAGCCGATCGCCGAGGCGATGGGCGAGGTCAGCCATCTCGCCCACGGCGTCCACTACTACGCGGAGGCGGCGACGAAAACACGCGGCGCCTATCAGGAACTCCCCAGCACGCTCGGCCCCGCCTACGGGATGGTGATCCGCCGGCCGATGGGTGTCTGCGCCGCGATCACGCCCTACAACTTCCCGCTCACCCTGCTCGGGACGAAGGTCGCGCCGGCACTCGCCTCCGGCAACACGGTGGTGGCCAAGCCCGCGGCGACCACACCACTGGCCACGCTCGAAGTGGCGCGGCTGTTCTCGGAGGCCGGCGTCCCCGACGGCGTGCTCAACGTGGTGACGGGCCGCGGCAAAGACATCGGCGACGCGCTCGTCGGCCACCCGGACGTGAAGCGCATCGCGTTCACCGGCTCGACCGAGGTCGGACGCCATGTGGCCACCCTCGCCGCCCCCGATCTCAAGCGCCTGACGCTCGAGTTGGGCGGCTCTGACCCCGTGATCATCTGCGCGGACGCCGACGTCGACGCGGCGGTGAAGGCGGTGATCATCGGGCGCTACTGGAACGCCGGGCAGGCGTGCCTGGGTTGCAAGCGCGTGTTCGTCCACGACTCGGTCTACGACGACTTCGTCTCGCAGCTGGTCGACCGGGTGGGTCGCTACGAACCTGGCGACGGCACGGTCAAGGCCGAGAAGCCCAAGCTTCGGATGGGGCCGATTCACACGCAGGCCGGGCGGGCCGAGCTGCTCGAGCAGATCGAGGATGGCGTCGCCAAGCGAGGCGAGTTGCTGATCGGCGGCGGGACCGGATCGAGCGACAAGGGCTGGTTCCTCGAGCCCGCGGTGATCGCCGAGCCGGCGCCGGACTCGCGCCTGAACCGCGAGGAGGTGTTCGGCCCGGTCCTGCCCGTGTTCCGCTTCACCGAGTTCGACGAGGCCATTACCCGCGCCAATGACACGCCGTACGGTCTTGGGTCGAGCATCTGGACCCATGACGCACGGCTGATCCACCGGGCGGCGCAGGAGATCGACTCGGGCATGACCTGGGTCAACCAGATCCATTACGGCTACGACGAGCTGCCGTTCGGTGGCGTCAAGGCCTCAGGATTCGGCAAGGAGCACGGTATCGAAGCGCTCGATTCCTATGTGGAGATCAAATCCGTCGTCGTCGGAGGGCTCGCATAACCATGGCTGTCACGTTCACCAACGAAGGGCCGATCGGGTTCATCACGCTAGACCAGCCGCCGGCCAACTCCTACCACATGGACTTCATGACCGAGTTCTCGGACGCGGTCGACCAGGCGCTCGCCGACGGTATCCGCGTGGTGGTCGTCCAGAGCGCCAACCCCAAGTTCTTCTCCGCCGGCGCGGACATCAAGAAGTTCCTCGAGGGCGACGTCGACTCCAACATGGAGATGATTCGGCTCAGCCACGCCACGTTCCGTCGGATGGCCGCTGCGCCGCAGGTGTTCATCGCGTTCATCTCCGGCCACGCCCTCGGCGGCGGCCTCGAGATCGCGCTGGCCTGCGACGTCCGCCTGGCCGCCGCCGGCTCCTACAAGCTGGGCCTGCCCGAGGTCACGCTCGGTCTGCTGCCCGGCAACGGAGGCACCCAGCGCCTGACCCGCCTCATTGGCCCAAGCCGCGCGCTCGAGCTCATCGTCAGCGGCCGTACGTACGGGGTGGAGGATGCGCACCACATGGGGCTCCTCGCTGACGTGTACGACGCTGACGCAGCCGAAGGCAAGGTGCGCGAGTATGCCGAGCGACTTGCGGCCGGCGCGACGTTGGCCACCGCCTCGATCAAGCGCTGTGTGTACGAGGGGGGCCAGAAGACCCTGGACGACGGGCTGGCCCTCGAGCTCGAGTTGATGGAGCAGCTGTTCCGGTCCAAGGACGCCGACGAGGGGCTGACCGCCTTCGTCGAGAAGCGCAAGCCGGAGTTCGTGGGCGCATGACCGCCGTCGGGACGACATACCCCGGCTCGTTCATCGCCGGCGCCCAGTATGAGAACACCGGCGGCGCGCTCGAGGTCGTCAACCCAGCCGACGGCCGACCCTTCGCCAGCGTCGCTGCCGCCTCCGCGGACGACGTCGACGTGGCGGTCCACGCCGCACAGAGCGCGTTCGGCTCCTGGTCGGCACTGGCCGTTTCCAAGCGGGGCGAGATCCTGGGCCGGGCCGCGCGCCACGTCGAGGAGCACCTCGAGGAGCTGATCCCGCTGCTCACGCGCGAGCAGGGCAAGACGCTCCGGGACAGCCGCATCGAGATCACCAAGGCGATCGACACCCTGATGCACTACGTCGGCTTGTCGAAAGCCCTGCGCGGGGCCCACACCCCGAACCTCGATCCGGGCGTCGAGGGCTACGTGCTCCGCCGACCCCTCGGAGTGGTCGGCGCGATAGTGCCCTGGAACTTTCCCACGACGCTGCTGTGCAACAAGCTCGCGCCGGCGCTCGTCGCCGGCAACACCGTGGTGGCCAAGCCGGCGGCGACCACGCCGCTGACCACGCTCCGCTTCGCCGAGCTGTTGGCCGACGGAGGCCTGCCCGAGGGCGTGTTCAACGTGGTCACCGGCAAGGGCTCCGAGGCCGGCGAGGCGCTCGTGACCCATCCGCAAGTCCGCAAGATCGCGTTCACCGGATCGACCCCGGTGGGCGAGCAGATCATGGCCAAAGCCGCGCGCGGAACCAAGCGGGTCACGCTCGAGCTCGGCGGCTCTGATCCGATGATCATCTGCGACGACGCCGACCTGGCCGCGGCCGCGAGCGCGGCGTCGATGGGTCGCTTCTACAATTGCGGCCAGGCGTGCCTCGCCATCAAGCGCGTGTACGTGTTCGAGCCGATCGCCGACGAGGTCATCGAGGCCATAACCGCGAAGGCCGCGCGACTGAAAGTGGGCCGCGGCGACGCGCAGGGTACGCAGATGGGCCCGATGCACACCGACGCCCAGCGCGCCGAAGTCGCCTCCCAGGTGAATCGGAGCGTTGACGCCGGCGGACAACTCCGAACCGGCGGTGGCCGGCCCGACGACCCCGACCTGGCCGACGGCTTCTTCTACGCGCCGACGATCGTCGTCGACCCGCCCCACGACTCCCCGATGGCCACCGAAGAGGTGTTCGGGCCGGCGCTTCCGATCTGGCGCGTGGCCGACCTCGACGAGGCGATCACCCGCGCCAATGCCTCGCCATTCGGCCTCGGGTCCTCGGTGTGGACTCGCGACCTGCAACGGGCCCGCGAGGCCGCCACCCGCATCGAAGCCGGATACACATGGGTCAACTCGCGCACCAAGGTCTACGACGAGCTCCCGTTCGGCGGATGGAAGTCGAGCGGCTACGGCAAGGAGCACGGCGAGGAGGCGTTCGACTTCTACACCGAGACCAAGTCGGTCGTGCTGGGGGCGGGGTGAGCCAGGCGGCCGTCGCCACCGCCGCATCCGCGTGAGCGACTCGCCGGACCTGTGGGAGCGGGCGTCGCTGCCCGATCCGGTGATCCCCCTCGACCGTAGCTTCGAGGGGTGGCTCGGCATCGAATGGCTCCACCTCGACCTAGAGTCCGCCCACGTCCGGTTTGAGGTCCGCGAGAACCTCAAGCAGCCGCTCGGGCTGCTCCACGGCGGCATCTACTCCGCGGTGGCCGAGACCGTGGCGTCGGTGGCCACGGTCAACGCCGTGTGGAAGGACGGCTACATCGGGTCCGGCCTCAGCAACTACGCGAGCTTCCTGCGCCCGGTGACGACGGGCAAGATCGACGTGCTCGCAAAGCTTCGCGGGCACGACGACCGCGAGTGGACGTGGACCCACGAGTTCCGCGATGAGCGCGAGCGGCTGTGCGCGCTCGTCGACGTGACGATCGCGGTGCGCCCCGTCGACGGAGCTACGCCGCCGGCGTGATCACGTCGGGCCCGAGCGGCTCGGCGTATAGCCGCGCGATCTCGGAGGCCCGGGACTCGCGGCACCGGCGCTGGTTCAGATAGCCCTTGTCGGTGATCTCGCCGGCGTCGAGGCTCGGCCCGGCCTCCAGCAGGATCAGCCGCTCGATCCGGGTCGCGGACCCGCTACCGCTGATATTCAGCTCGCTGAGCGCGCGGCTGAGGTGCTCCCGGAGCCGTGGATCGTCGAGCGCGACGTCCTGATCGCCTCCGAACAGCTTTCGCGCCTCGGCCTGGTTGACCCAGCCCAGCGCGGCGAGGTACTGGGCGTCCTGGCCGCAGATCACGGCGTCGCTCAGCACGTGCGCGCCGCTCAGGACCCGGGTGCGCAGGGAACCGACCGCTACCCACGTCCCCGTGAGCAGCTTGAAGTTCTCCGCGATCCGGCCGTCGAACATGATCCCCTTGCCGGGGTCATGCTCATCGATGAGCTTGACTGCGTCCCCCGAGCGATAGAAGCCGTCCTCGTCGAAGCTCGCCGGGGTCAGCTCGGGCTCACGGTAGTAACCGGGGGTGACGTTGGGGCCGCTGACTCGGATCTCGTGCCGGTCGAGTACCGGTGCGAGCTTGATCGTGCAACCCGGCACCGGGACGCCAATGCAGCCCGTCGGCGCCCCGACGTAGTGCATGCTGGTGGCGGTCGGCGACGTCTCGGTGGTCCCCCAGCTCGAGGTCAGCGGCACCTCGTGATCGGCATGCTCGGCCGCCAGCTTGCGCAGCCGCGCGGCCAGCGCGTCGGGCAGCGCGGCCCCGGCGTAGAACATGTAGCGCAGTCGGCTGAAGAAGCGCTCGGCCAGCGCAGCGTCGTGCTCGAGCGCCGGAGCGAGCAGCGCGTACCCGGCGGGAACGTTGAAGTAGAGCGTGGGGGGAATGTCCCGGAGTGCGGCCAGGGTCCGCGGAAACAGCGCCGGCGCCGGCCGACCGTCGTCGATGTAGATCGTTCCGCCGTTGAACAGCGCCATGTTCAGGTTGTGGTTGCCCCCGAACGTGTGGCTCCAGGGCAGCCAGTCGACCAGCACCGGGGGCTCGTCGCGCAGGAACGGCCAGATCGCCTGGTGCATGGCCTGGTTTGAGCACAGCATCCGGTGGGTGTTGATGACGCCCTTGGGAACGCCGGTCGATCCCGAGGTGAAGAGCAGCTTGGCGACCGTGGCCGGGCCCGGCTCGGCTAGCTCGGGGCCGCTCGAACCACGCGCCTGCAACTCGGCGAGGCGCAGCGCGCTCTCCCGCTCGCCGCGCGCGATCAGCACTCGGGGTGCGCGCTCGCCGAGCGCATCGAGGGCGGCGCCGAATCGACCGGCGTCCTCGGCGAACACAAGCCCGGGCTCCGTCAGCGCGGCGATCGCCTTGATCTGGGCGTGGTCCGCGCTCATCAGCGAGTAGGCGGCGCTGATCGGCATGGCCGGAGCGCCGGCGGCATATGCGCCCAGGCTGACCAGCAGGTGCGCGAGCGAGTTGCCCGAGAGGATCATGACCGGCTTCTCAGCCCCGAGCCCGAGGTCCAAGAATGCGTGAGCCAGGGCGTCCGCCTTGCCTGCGGCCTCGGCATAGGTCAGCGTGACCCAGTGGTTCTCGCTGTCGCGCTCGGCCGCCAACGGCCGGTCCGGATGTTCGGCCGCGCGCTTGCGCAGCACGGCGGCGATCGACGGCTCCCATTCGCCCAAGGCGCGCCGGGAACGCAGGACGTACGAGCCGTCGTCGCGGCGCTCCATCTCGATATCCGGCGGCGCGAAGGTCTGAAGTTGCAGCAATGGAGTCATGGCCCCTCTCTCATGCTCGATCAAGCAGGGTCGACAGGACGATCAACGTCCGGGTCCGCACGATGTTCGGGTCGCGCCGCAGGCGCTCGACCAGCTTCTCCAGGTGATCGATGCTGTCGACCCGGACCCGGATCACCGCGTCGGCCTCGCCCGAGACCGTGAATGCCGAGACTATCTCTTCCACCTTGGCCAGCGAGCGCCCCACGTCGGCCGGCGAGGTGCGGTCGGCGCAGTAGATCTCGATCAGCGACTCGATCGCCTCGCCGAGCGCGCGCCAGTTGATTCGCGCGCCGTAGCCGATGATCACTCCGTCTGACTCCAGCCGGTCGACACGGCGCTTGACCGCGGTGGCCGACAGCCCCACCTCGGTGCCGATGTCCGCGAACGTGCGCTTGGCGCTTTCCTGCAGCAACGCAACAATCTTGCGATCAATGGTGTCCAGAGGGCGGCTGGGCTGCACGTTGATGCCGATCGACTGCGTCTTGGTTGCGCGGAGCCTATCACCGAGGAACATATCCTCCATGACCGCCACCGCTCTGCCCTACGACGTCACGGCCGACGCGCTGCTCGAGCTCGACGGCGCCTCGCTCACCATCCGCGATGCGCTCGAGGTCGCGCGCGGCAACCGCACGGTGCGACTGTCCGAGCGAGCGGCCGAGGCTGTCCAGGCCAGCCGCAGTCTGAAGAACGAGCTGATCGACCGGGAGATCCCGATCTACGGCGTGACCACCGGGTTCGGCGACAGCGCCCACCGCCAGATCTCCCCGGACAAGGCCGGCCAGCTCCAGCAGAACATCATGCGCTTCATGGGGGTCGGGACCGGTCCGATCGCCCCGCCCGAGGTGGCTCGCGTGACGATGCTCCTGCGCTCCAACACGCTGTCCAAGGGCAACTCGGGCGTGCGCGTCGAGCTGATCGAGCGCGTGCTCGACTACCTCAACCACGACGTCACGCCCTACATCCCCGAGCGCGGCTCATGCGGCGCCAGCGGCGACCTGGCCCCGCTTTCCTACGTCGGCAAGGCGCTCGCCGGCGACGGCCGCGTGCTGTTCGCCGGCGCCGACCGCGATGCCGCCGGCGTCCTGTCTGAGCTCGGTCACGAGCCGTTCCTGCTCGAGGCCAAGGAGGGGCTCGCGCTGACCAACGGCACCTCGTTCATGAGCGCGTTTGCCTGCCTGGCCGTCGGGGCCGCGCGCGACCTGGCCGACCTGGCCGACCTGATGACCGCCATGGCCTCCGAGGCGCTGCTCGGCAACCGCGGTCACTTCAACGCGTTCCTGTTCGACCAGGCCAAGCCCCACCCCGGGATGGTCACCTGCGCGCGTCACATCCGCGAGCTCCTGGCCGACTCGCAGCTTGCCGCCGATTCCGACGAGTTGTTCCCGGGCGGCTTGAACGGCGCCGGGTTCCGCGAGCTCGACCGACATGTGCAGGACAAGTACTCGATTCGCTGCGCCCCCCACGTCAACGGCGCCCTGCGCGACGTGCTCGACTGGGTCGAGCAGTGGATCGAGATCGAGATCAACTCCTCGGACGACAACCCGCTGTTCAACGTGGCCGGCGGGCGCGTGGAGAGCGGCGGCAACTTCTACGGCGGCCACATCGGCCAGGCCATGGACTCCTTGAAGGTCGCGTTGGCGAATCTGTGCGATCTGATCGACCGCCAGCTCGAGCTGGTCGTGGACGAGAAGTTCAACCGGGGCCTGACCGCGAACCTGATCCCGCGCTTCGAGCCGACCCATCCCGAGGCCGGTCTGCACCACGGCTTCAAGGGCCTGCAGCTGTGCGCGTCGGCGATGACAGCCGAGGCCATGCACCTGTGCGCCCCGACCACGATCCACTCGCGCTCGACCGAGGCGCACAACCAGGACAAGGTCTCGATGGGCACGATCGCGGCGCGCGACGCTCGCTCGATCGTCGAGCTGGCGCAGAACATCGCGGCCATTCACCTCATGGCCTGCTGCCAGGCGCTAGAGCTTCGCGGCGTCGAGCAGGCCAGCCCCCGCACCCAGGCGGCGTTCCGCAGGGTGCGCGAGCACGTTCCGTTCTTGGACCGAGATCGCTACCTGGATGTGGACATCGCGGCGACGGTCGCGCTGATCCAATCGGGTGCGATGTCGGAATTCCTGGGGTAGGTGCTGTACGGGGCCGGGGGCAAACCCGTTGCCGCCCCCGGCCCCGAATCTTTCCCGCGCGGCGCTACGCAGCGGTACGGCCGGGCGTGAGCGGCCGGGGGGCAACGCGGAGATAGTTCGTGATTCCGACGAGCTCGAACAGCCTCTGTACTCCCAAAGCGCGTCGACCGCCGATCGGTTTAGTTCGTCACGGAACGCCGACCGCGCGAGGCCCCGACCCGGTAGCGCTCGAGTGCCTCCTGGCGCGCCGCGGCGTGGTCGACAATCGGCTTGATGCATCCGCTCGTGTCGTGAAGGTCTGGCACGTAGCGATGCACGTACGCTCCGTCGGGGTCGAACCGGGCCTGCTGGCGCTCCGGGTTGAACATCCGCCGGAAGGGCGGCTGGGGATCGACCCCGACCGAGGCGATCCATTGCCAGTTGCCGTTGTTGCTCGCCTCGTCGCCGTCGAGCAGCAAGCGCATGAACCAGCGCTCGCCCCAGCGCCAGTCGATCCCGAGATCCTTGGTCAGGAACGAAGCGACGACGAGCCGCGCGCGGTTGTGCATCCAACCCTCGCGCTTGAGCTGGCGCATACCGGCGTCCACCAGTGGATAGCCCGTCCGGCCCTCGCACCACGCCTCGAAGCGCTTCTCGGCGCGGCTCCACCGGATCGTTCCGCGGTAGCGCGCCTGGTGCTCGGAGTGCGCGTTGCGCGGGAAGTGCCGGAGCACGTGGGCGTAAAAATCCCGCCAGCACAGCTGCCGGCGAAACGCCTCGCTCGGGACGCGCTCCTCGACCTCGCGCGACGAGAGGCACCCGAAGTGGAGGTAGGGCGAGAGGCGCGAGGCGCCGTCCTCGGCGACGAGATCGCGCGTGTCGGCATAGGCCGCGGCCCGGTCGGCGACAAATCTCGTGAGGCGTTGGCGAGCCTCGCTCTCACCCCCGGGCATCGGGTCCTCGACCTCCTGGCGCAGCCCGAGGTCTGTCAGTCCTGGAAGCGCGCCGGGTTCGAGGCCCGGCGGCAAGGGCGGGATCCGGCGGGGCGCACCGTGCGCCGGGCGCCTGACCGCGCGCAGCCAGGCGCGGTGAAACGGCGTGAACACCGTGTACGGGTCGCCGGCCTGGGTGCGGATCGCGTCGAGGTCGTCGACCGCGAACAGCCCGGGGTGCGCGTGGGCAGGCACGGCAAGCGCCTCGGTTACCCGGCCGTCTCGCGTGCGGGCGAATGGGCCCGCGTCGGTGCTGAAGTGGACGGCGCTCGCGTCGATCTCGGCGACCAAATTGGGGATCTCGCGCTCGGGGCGTTCGTGCCGGATGATCAGGCGGCTGCCCCGGGCGCGGAGGGAGCGATCGAGATCCTCCAGGCACTCGAGCAGGAACTGGGTGCGCGGCCCGGACGCGTGGCGGCCGTGCAGCAGGCGGTCGTCGAAGCAGAACACCGGCACGAGATGGTCGGCACGCAGGCGCGCGGCCTCGAGCGCCGGGTGGTCGTGGATCCGCAGGTCGCGCCGCAGCCACAGGATGCTCGTCACGCCAGCAACTCCTTTACAGCCGCATACCGGAAGGCGAATATCCGCGCCAGGTCGCGCTCAACGAACGCGGCGTGGGCCACTTCCCCGCCGGCCCGAAGGGGAGCGCGTAGCGAACGTGGTCCTGCACGAGCGTGCCGCCGCCCGCGGCGCGGAACTCGTGCCGGTGATGCCAGAGGCGATACGGCCCCTTGACCTGGACGTCTTCGAACGCCCGGCCCGGCTCCCACCGATCGATCCGCGAGATCCAGCGCAGCGGGATCCTGTGCAGGCGGAGGCGGTACTCGATCAGGGTGCCGGCGGACATGTCCTCTGGCTCAGGGGTGCTCAGGCTGAACTCGAGCCACGGTGGGGTGATCCTCTCGAGGTTGCCCGCGCGGGCGAAGAACCCGAACACCTCGCCGATCGGCCGCGGGACCAGCTGTTCGCGGTACAGATGGTGGATGCGGGAGTTGTTGAACAAGACATTGAGTATTATCTAAACAGAATGATCGTCGACACGTTACTCGACCGCAGCATCGCTCTGGGGTACGGGAACGTGGGGCTGCTGGCCCGCCGTCGCCTGCCGGGCTGGCCGGCCGATCCACCCCGGATGGACGGCGCTGCCGTACTCATCACAGGCGCGGCATCCGGCTTGGGCCTGGCGGCCGCACAAGGGTTCGCGCGGCTTGGCGCCACCGTCCATGCCCTGGCTCGGGATGAGAACCGCGCGCTCGAGGCGGTCGACCGGATCACCGCGGCGGTCCCGGGCGCCGATGTCCGCCCCGCGAGCTGCGACGTCAGCGATCTGAAAGCTCTGAGGGTCTTCGCCGAGGAGTTCGCCCAGCGCGTGCACCGCCTCGATGTGCTGGTGAACAACGCCGGCGTCATGCCCGACCATCGGACTCGTTCCGCGGACGGGCACGAGCTGATGTTCGCCACCCACGTGCTGGCGCCCGTAGCGCTGACCGCGCTGCTGGCTGCGGCACTCGCCCGCGTCATCAACGTCAGCTCCGGCGGCATGTATGGACAGTCGCTTCCGGTCGACGACTGGGAGTCCGAGCGCATCGCCTACAGCCCGAAGCGGCTCTACGCCCGTACCAAGCGCGAGGAGGTCATCGTCACCGAGTTCCTGGCCGAGCGGCTCCGTGGCCGCGGCGTGGTCGTCCACAGCATGCACCCCGGCTGGGCCGACACCGAAGGCGTGCAGCGCTGGATGACGGTCTTTCGCACGATCACCCGCCCGATCATCCGCACTCCGGACCAGGGCGCCGACACGATCGTATGGCTGGGGGCCGCGCCCGAGCCGCTCGCGCAGAGCGGGTTGTTCTGGCACGACCGCCGGCCCCGTCCCACCCACTACGCCCTGGGAGCCTCGCCCGACGCACAGGCCGATCGCGAGACGCTCTGGCGCTACTGTGCCGACGCGCTGGCCTCGGCCGGAATCGAGGGCTATGACGCGGTGGCGTAGCGAACCATCCGCGTGCTGAGCTGGACGGCCGAGCGGAGCTCGTGCTCGCGCGCCACGGGTGCGTCGTACAGCCGCCCGCGCAAGTCTGCGAGCAAGTCCGGCGCCGCCTGCGAGCCGAGCCGCCAGCACACCTGCGCCGCCAGACGGACCGCGGGCGCCTCGACCGTCCACACGGCCTCGAACAAGCGCTCGCCATCCGACTCGCTCGGGCGCTCCCATCCCGCCAGGCAGGCGGCGAAGCTTGGCGACTCGCACACGATCGCCCACTCACGCGCCATCGGCTCGCCCGCGCGGATCGGCACCTCGACGGGCGCCTGCCTGGGCCGACGCCCCCGCCGGAAGTCGGCCAGCACGACGGTCCGCTCCGCCGTGCGCGCGAGCTCGCGCCATCGGCCCTGCGACTGCCTATAGAACCGCTCGCGCTGAAAGCAGCCGAACAGCACCGGCCGCTCGGCCCGCGCGAGGCACTCGTCCTCGATCGCGCGGGACATGACGAGCAGCGCCCGCTTGGGCAGGACCTGGGCGTCGAGGCCCGGGAAGCGCTCGCGGAGCGCGGCGAACACCGAGGGCGGCTGCTCCTCGTCGTGGGCCGAGGCGAGGTCGATGGCGGCCTGCAGGGACAGTCCGCTTTCCCGGCCGCGGAGGACCGCTCGTACCCGCGCCAGGTCGCGTTCCGAGTAGCGACGGTGCCCACTCGAGCGACGCTGGGGCGTGGGGAAGCCGTGGCGGAGTTCCCACATGCGCAGCGTGGCCTCGCTGACCCCACTGCGCGCCGACATCTCGCGCATGGTCATACCGGGCTCGGGAGGTGACTGCGGCACGGCGGGACCCTAGCGCAGCGAGCCGTCTCAAACAAGTTGTATAGATTTATCTTTACATACTGTGCTACAGTCCGGACCGTCATGAAGATCGCCATCGTGGGCGCCGGCATCTCGGGGCTGGTCGTCGCGCACCTGCTGCACGACAGGCACGACATCACCGTCTTCGAGGCGGCCGACTACGCCGGCGGCCACACGAACACGATCCGGGTTGATACGCCGAACGAGACCCACCACGTCGACACCGGGTTCATCGTGTTCAACGACCGCAACTACCCAGCCTTCGAACGGCTGCTGGCGAGGCTCGGCGTGGAGTGGCAGCCCTCGACAATGAGCTTCAGCGTCAGCGACGGCCTCGGCGACTTCGAATACTCGGGCGGCTCGCCCAACGGTCTGTTCGCCAAGCGCTCGCACCTCCTGTCGCCGTGGTTTCACCGCATGGTCTCCGACCTGGCTCGATTCAACCGGGCCGCCCGGGACCTGCTCGCGCCAGGGCCCGGCGACGACCCTGAGGGGGGACCTTCGCTCGGCGAGTGGCTCGAGCGCCAGCGCTTCTCCCGGCCGTTCGTCGAACGGCTGATCGTCCCTCAACTCAGCGCCGTGTGGTCGGCCGATCCCCGGCAGATGTGGAGCTTCCCGGCCCGGTTCCTGGCCCAGTTCTTCGACCACCACGGCATGCTCGGGTTTCGGGACCGGCCGCGTTGGCGGGTCATCACCGGGGGATCGGCCCGGTACGTCGAGGCGCTGATCGCGCCGTTCGCGCAGCGCATCCGGTTGCGGACGCCCGTGCGCGCGGTGCGACGCGAGCAGGACGGCACGCTCGTGTGGCCGCGCGGGGGAGAAGCCGAGCGCTTCGATGAGGTTGTGCTGGCCACTCACTCCGATCAGGCCCTGCGCCTGCTCGAGGACGCCGGGCCGCTCGAGCGATCGGTCCTCGCGGCGATCCCGTACCAGGTCAACGAGGCGGTGCTCCACACCGACGTGCGACTGCTGCCCCGCCGCCGGCGTGCCTGGGCGAGCTGGAACTACCACTGGCGGCCGGACCCCGGCCCGCGTGCGACCGTGACCTACCACATGAACCGCCTGCAGTCGCTGCGGGCGGAGCGCGAGTTCTGCGTCACGCTCAACCGCACCGAGGCGATCGACCCCGACCGGGTGATCAGCAAGATCACCTACGCCCATCCGGTGTTCAGCTCGGCGGGCGTGGCAGCCCAGAGGCGCTTCGACGACGTCAGCGGCGCCAACCGCGTCCATTTCTGCGGCGCCTACTGGGGCTGGGGATTCCACGAGGACGGAGTGCGCAGCGCGCTGCGCGTGGCCGAGCGTTTCGAGGCCCGGCTGTGAGGCCCGCGTCGTGCATCTACGAGGGGAGCGTCCGCCACCGGCGCGTCGAGCCGCGGCGGCAGTTCGAGCACCGGATCGCCCTGTTCTACCTCGACCTCGAAGAGTTGCCCGGACTGCTCGAAGGTCGGCTCGTGCGTCCGCGCCCCGGACTGCTCCGGTTCCGTCGCGGTGACTACCTCGGCCCCGACAGCGCTCCGCTCGACGATGCCGTTCGTGACGCGGTGCACGCCGAGACCGGGCGCCGGCCGGAAGGGCCGATCCGCCTCCTCACGCAGCTGCGCTCGTTCGGCCACTGCTTCAACCCGGTGAGCTTCTACTACTGCCTCGACGGCGCCGGCGACCGGGTGAACGCCGTGGTCGCCGAGGTGACGAACACCCCCTGGGGCGAGCGGCATGCGTACGTGATTACCGGGGGTAGCGGAGATCTGACCAAGGCGCTGCACGTATCGCCGTTCATGGCTATGGATCATCGCTACAGCATCCGAGCCGACGTCCCGGGCCGGCGCCTCGCGATCCACATCGACAGCACCAGGAACGATGCGCCGGCGTTCGACGCCACGCTTGCCCTACGCCGGCGGGAACTGACGCGAGGCGCGGCGGCGCGGTTGGTGGCCCGCTATCCGTTCGCCAACCTCCGGGTGCTCGCGCTGATCTACGGGCACGCCGCCGGACTGAAGCTCGCCGGCGCACCGCTCCACCGGCATCCCGCGGGGGGTTCGGCGTGATCGACCGGATCTCCCGCTGGGTGCTGACCCGCTTGTTGGCGCGGATCGGGACCGGCAGCCTGATCGTGCTCGAGGACGGGGGGCGCCGCGTCTACGGCGCCGGGCCTCCGGCGGCGACTATCGTCGTCCGGTCTGCGCGAATGTGGCGAAAGGGCCTCACGGGCAGCCGGGGACTGGCCGACGCCTACGCCAACCGGCTGTGGGACTCGCCCGACCCGGTCGCCCTGGTCAGGCTGGCCGCCCGCAACGCGTCCGGTCTGGACCGGCTCCGCCGCCGCCTGGCTCCGGTGCGGGTACCGGTGCAGCGCGCCCGGGCATGGCTGTGGCCGAGCACGCGAGTCCGGCGCCGGCGCGCTATCGCAGCCCATTACGACCTCGGCAACCAGCTCTTCTCGCACATGCTCGACCCGACCATGAGCTACTCGTGCGCGGTGTTCGGGGACGCCGGAATGGCGCTCGAGGAGGCGCAGCTGACCAAGCTCGAGCTGATCTGCCGAAAGCTCGACCTCGGACCCGACGACCACCTGCTGGAGATCGGGAGCGGATGGGGCGCGCTGGCCATCCATGCCGCGGCGACTCGCGGCTGCCGCGTCACCACGACGACGATCTCCCGCGAGCAGCGCGACTACGCGCTCGCCGCCGTCCGGCGCGCCGGCCTGGACGATCGGGTGACCGTCCTGCTCGAGGACTATCGCGACCTGACCGGCCACTACGACAAGCTGGTCTCGATCGAGATGATCGAGGCGGTCGGCTGGCGCCACCTCGGGGCCTTTTTCGCCAAATGCTCGGACCTGCTGGCCTCGGGCGGAGCGATGTTGCTCCAGGCGATCGCGATCGACGACCGGGCCTACGAGGTCGAGAAGGCCTCCCGCTCGTTCATGAACACTCACATCTTCCCGGGCGGCTGTTTGCCCTCGCTCGAGCTGATCACCCGCGGGGTCGCCCGCCACACGGAAATGCAGGTCGTGCACCTGGAGGATCTCACCCCTCATTACGTGGAGACCCTCAGGCGCTGGCGGGCGAACTTCATCGGCCGGGCCGGCGAACTGGATCGCCTTGGCTACGACGAGCGGTTCCGTCGCCTGTGGACGCTGTACCTGACCTACTGCGAGGCCGGCTTCGCCGAGCGCCGGATCGTCGACCTTCAGCTCCTCCTGGCCAAGCCGCCCGCGCGCATCGGTGCCGCGCTCGCGGTCGGGAACGTCGGCGGGCCACTGTTGGCGCTGTCCGAGCAGCGCGGCTGAGACTGTGTAGATTTTGGCGACCGGCCCGCCCGGGGCCGCTGCCGAGAACGAGACCAGGGGCCGGAGGGGGTTCAACATGGCCAAGCGGGGCTTTCGAGCGGACGACGCCTACCGGTTGCGAACGGCGAGCGATCCCGACCTGTCCCCGGACGGCCGCCGGGTCGCGTTCGCGGTCGTCGACGTGGACCAGGAGACCGACCGGTTGCGCTCGTCGATCTGGGTCGCGCCGGTCGACGGCTCGGCGCCGCCGCGGCGGTTCACCGAAGGACCGGCGGACAAGGGTCCGCTCTGGTCCCCGGACGGGCGCTGGCTCGCCTACATCTCGGTCACCGACGATGAGCCCGATCACGCCCACGTGCGACTGGCCCCGCTCGACGGCGGCATGCCGTCCCGGCTGGGCGAGTTGCCGTGGCCGATCAGCCAGTTCGCCTGGTCGCCCGACTCGATCCAGATCGCGGCCGTCTGCCGGGTCGGATCTCCGGATCTCACCCAGGCGGGCCCCCAGGAGCGCAACGCGCCGCGTGTCCCGCGAGGCCTGGCGGCGCGCCTGGACGGGGTCGGTTGGCAAGAGGGCCGGCGCCATCTGTTCATCGTCGACGTCGCGACTGGCTCGGCCAGGCAGCTCACCCGGGGCGAGTACGACCACGAGGATCCCGCCTTCTCGCCCGACGGCGCGACGATCGCGTTCGTCTCCGACCGGCATCCACGGCGGGACGACCGCCAGTTCCGAGGCGACGTGTGGAGCGTGCCCGCGGGCGGCGGCCGGCCTCGCCGGCTGACGGGCGGCAAGGGCAGCGCCGCGTTCCCGACCTTCTCGCCCGACGGCAAGCTGATCGCCTTCGCCGGTCAGGACGACGACCGGTGGGATACCGACACCCACGTGTTCGTCGTTCCGGCCGACGGCGCCAGCGCTGCCGAACGGGTCGCGCCGGACTTCGACCGGCCGACCGTTCTGTGGCCCGGCCTGCCCTCGCCGGTCATCTGGGTCAGTGAACGAGAGCTGCTCGTGCTGATCGCCGACCACGGCGCCGTGACCCTGCACCGGGTGCGGCTTGGACAGTCGGGAAGCCGCGAGGTGATCGGCGGGGACCTCCTGATCGACGGCGTCGCGGCGCGCCCAGGGCGGCGCATGCTCGCCTACACCGCGTCGTGGCCCGATCAGCCGGGCGAGCTGTTCGCGGCCCGGCTCGGGGGCGGCGAGCGCGTTCAACTCACCGCCCTGAACGCCGAGTTCCTCGCCGACATCGAACTCGCGCCGGTCGACCGGTCGACGGTGATCCGTCCGGACGGCACCGAGGTCGAGTACTTCACGATCCTGCCCCGCGACCGTGCGCGTGGACTGCCCCTGCACGTCGACATCCACGGTGGCCCGCACGCATCGTGGCCCTCCGGCCGCTGGCTCGCCTTCCATCAGGCGATGGCCGCGGCCGGATACGCCGTCGTGCTGCCGAACCCCCGTGGCAGCACCAGCTACGGGCAGGCCTTCACGAGCGGCTGCACCGGAGACTGGGGAGGAGCCGACTCCCAGGACATCCTCGCCTGCTGCGATGACCTGATCGAGCGAGGCGTCGCGGACGGGGGGCGGATGTTCGTGAGCGGCGGCTCCTACGGCGGCTTCATGACGACCTGGCTGGTAGGACATTCCGACCGCTTCCGGGCCGCCACCGCGATGGCCGCGGTCATCGACCAGACGAGCATGGCGCTGACCACCGAGATCCCCGAGTTCGCGCTGTTCAACATGGGCGGCAACCCGTGGGACCGGCGCGCGGAGTACGAGCACCGCTCGCCGCTCTCCTACCTGCCGGCGGTCAAGACGCCGATGCTCGTCGTGCACTGGGAGGGCGACATCCGCGTGCCGCTGAGTCAGGGCGAGGAGCTCTACACGGGCCTGCGCCTGCTCGGCCGCAAGGCGGAGATGGTGCGCTATCCGGGTGGCTTCCACATCGTCCGCACCCCCTCCCAGGCCGTCGATCTGACCAAGCGGGTGCTGGCCTGGAACGCGCAGCACGACACGCGCCCGAAACGGCGCGCGCGCTCGGGTTAGACTCGGCCCGGCGGTGAGTGGAGCAGAGAGACTCAACGCGAGCACGCTGCTCGACGTGAACCTCGAGACCGGCCGCGCGGGCCGGCCGGCGCTCATCACCGCGGAAGGGGCCGTGACCTACGGTGAGCTGGCCTCGCTGAGCGCGGCCGTGGCCGCCTATCTGACCGAGCTCGGGATCGGGCGCGAGCAACGGGTGCTGATGATCCTCGACGATTCGCCGGCCTTCCCGGCAACGTTCCTCGGCGCGATGCGAATCGGCGCCGTGCCGGTTCCGGTCAACCCGATGGACCGGGTCGACAACTACGCCTACTACCTGGACGACAGCTACGCCAAGGTGCTGGTCGTCGAGGCGTCGCTGCTGCCGGCGCTCGAGCCGGAGCTGGCCTCGCGCCCCGGCCTGCACGTGGTCGTCGTCGACGGCGAGGCGGGGCCGTTCGTCAGCTTCGACTCGGCCGTGGCCGCCGTGGCCGGGGCCGAGCTCGGGCCGCCGCTCGACACCCACCGCGAGGACATGGCCTTCTGGCTCTACAGCTCGGGCTCGACCGGGCGCCCCAAGGGCGTCGTGCACGCCCACGGCGACATCGCGGTGACCGTCGATCAGTACGCCAGGAACGTGTTGGGCATCTCCTCCGACGACCTCTGCTACTCGACGACCAAGCTGTTTCACGCCTACGGGCTGGGCAACAGCCTGTCGTTCCCGCTGTCCGTGGGTGCGTGCTCGACGCTCGTCAAGGGGAGATCGACGCCCGATCGCATTTTCGAGACCGTGGACCGCGTCCACCCGACGCTGTTCTTCTCGGTGCCGGCGCTGTACGCGGCGATGGTCAAGGCGCCGGGCGGCTCCAAGGTCGATTTCTCAAGCGTGCGCGCGTGCGTGTCGGCGGCCGAGGCCCTGCCGGCGGCGGTGCTCTCGCGCTGGCAGGCGATGACCGGGGTGCCGATCCTGGACGGGATCGGCTCGACCGAGATGCTCCACATCTACTGCTCGAACACGTTGGACGACCTGGCGCCCGGCACGAGCGGGCGCCCCGTTCCCGGCTACGAGCTGCGGCTGGTCAACGAGCAGGGGCTCGAGGTCGGGGCCGGCGAGGCGGGGGACTTGATGGTGCGCGGCGACAGTTGCGCGGGCTACTACTGGCACCAGCGCGAGAAGACGCGCTACTGCATGCGCGGGGACTGGTTCCACACCGGCGACCGCTACCTCCTCGACGGCGACGGCCACTACGTCTACCAGGGGCGCTCCGACGACATGATCAAGGTGGGCGGGCTGTGGGTCTCGCCGGCCGACGTCGAGGGCTGCCTGGTCCGCCACCCCGCGGTGTCCGAGGCGGCGGTCATCGGGGTGCGGATCGAGGACGTCAGCCGGATCAAGGCGTTCGTGATCTGCGCATCGGGCGCCCCGGTCGATGCGCTCGCCCTGGCCGACGAGCTGCGCCAGTGGTGCAAGGGCAACCTGCGCCGCTACGAGTACCCGCATGTGGTCGAGTTCGTCGAGGACGTGCCGCGCACGCCGACCGGCAAGGTGCAGCGCTACAAGCTGCGCGAGGCCGAAGAGGTTCGGACTACCCTGGCGGGAACGCCGTCGATCACATAATGTATTCAGAGCGGTATGGAGCGTCCTCGCATCTTCGTTACGTCCTGGCGCCGTCCGCTCCCCACGTATCTCGGTGAGCGCACCGTCCTCGACACGCTCGACCCCGCCTACGCGGGGCGGGTGCTCGACGCCGGCGGCCTCCCGCTGATCGTGTCCCGCCCCGCCTCGAACGCGATCGATCAGCTCCTGGAGCTCGCCGACGGGCTTCTCCTCACCGGGGGCGGCGACGTCGACCCGGCCAGCTACGACGCCCCCCGCGAGAACGTTGCCGACGAGGATGCCGACGCCGACGCGTTCGAGCTCGCGCTGATCGCGGCCGCGCGCGAGCGCGAGCTGCCCACGCTGGGCGTGTGCCGCGGCGCGCAGCTCCTCGCCGTGGCTCACGGCGGCCGGCTCGCCCAACGCCTGTCCGCCGGTCACGATGAGCTGAACGGCCTGGCGCCGGAGGCGATCCTGGCCGCCCGTCACCCGATCGAGCTGGTGCCCGGATCCCGGGTGCAGCGGGCCCTCGGTACCGGCCGCGTTGCGGTCAACACGATCCACCACCACGAGATCGCCGATCCCGGCGAGCTTGAGGTGACCGCGAGGGCCGCAGGCGGCGGCGTCATCGAGGCGGTGGAGCCCCGTACGGACTGGCCCTGCGTGGGCGTCCAGTGGCACCCGGAGAAGATGGCCGAGCCCGAGCAGGCCGGATTGTTCACCCAGCTCGTGCACGCCACGCGGGTAGCGGCATGACGCTGCGCGGCTACACCGCGCCGCTCTCGCCGGACGGGCGCGCCGGCATCGTGCCCCCGCCGCCCTGGCACTACTCGGGCGACTTCCTGATCGCCGAGTACCGCACCGATCCTGACGCGGTCACCGCGCTGCTCCCCGGAGAGCTCGAGCCGGCCGAGGATCCCGGCGCGATGGCCGCGATCTTCGCCGACTGGCAGTCCTGCTCGGCCGACATGCACGAGCTGGTCGACCCGATCCAGTGCCAGTACCGCGAGTTCTTCCTCGTCGTCGGCGCGCAGCTCGAAGGCCGGCCGGTCAGCCGCTGCGTCTACATCTGGGTCGACAAGGACTTCGCGATGTACCGCGGCTGGATCCAGGGGTTCCCCAAGAAGCTCGGCTCGATCCACATCACGCGCCTGTTCGCCGCCGGCAAGGCCACGCCGCGGCTCGAGGCGGGCGCGCGCTTCGGCGCGACCTGCACCGCCAACGACCGGCAGGTGGCGCGGATGGTGGTCAATCTGGAGCATGTGAGCGACACCGGGCCAACCGTCAACGACCCGCCGATGCACAACACGCGCCACTTCCCGGCCGCCGCCGGCGAGCGCCCCGACGTGTTCGAGCTGGTGCGCGCCGGCGGGCGCGACCGCGACGTGACCGAGATCTGGGAGGGGAGCGCCGAGCTCCGCTTCTACGACGACACGCTCGAGGACCTCCAGGCGATCGCGCCGCACGAGATGCTCCGCGGCTACCGCTTCTCGTTCGGCTATACCGTGGACGGGGTCGAGGTCGTCGCCCAGCACGACCAGGAGGCGCTGATCACGTGAAACGGGTACGCGTAGACCACGATGGCCGCGCGATCGACGCCACGCTCGATGGCGACACGGTCACGGGCGACGGGGCTGAAATCAAGATCGATCAAGTCCAGCGATGGCTCGCACCCCTCACCCCGGGCAAGATCATCGCCACCCACTTGACCTACCGCTCGCGCGCCGAGGAGTACCGGATGGCCCGGCTCCCCAGCGAGCCCTCCTATTTCATGAAGCCGCCCTCGTCGCTGTCCGCGCATCTGGAGCCGGTCGTCCGCCCCGCGGGATGCCGGTTCCTCAATTACGAGGGCGAGGTCGCGGTCGTGATCGGCCGGCGCTGTCATCGTGTGGGGATCGACGAGGCCCTCGAGTACGTGGGTGGCTACACCGTGGCCAACGACTGGGGCGTCCACGACTTCCGGCACGCCGACCGCGGCTCGATGCTGCGGGTCAAGGGCCAGGACGGGTTCTGCCCGCTCGGTCCGGTGCTGGTCGACGCCGGCGACGTCGACCCCGACGACCTGACGCTGCGCACGTTCGTCAACGGCGAGGAGGTCCAGCACGGCCACACCGGCACCGACCTGCTGTTCTCGTTCGCCTACCAGATCGCCGACGTCGCCCGGCTGATCACGCTCGAGCCGGGTGACGTGCTGCTCACCGGTACGCCCGCGAATTCCCGTCCGGTCGAGCCCGGTGACGTGGTGGCGGTCGAGGTGGAGGGGATCGGGCGGCTCGAGAACACGGTCGTGCAATCCGAGGAGGCGCTGGCGCGGGTGGGCGAGCAGCCGGCGGTGACCGCGCAGACCCTCCACGTCGCCCTGACCATGCCCGAGGACGAGGCCGAGCAAAGAGTGGAGGCACTGCTATGAGCGTTCCCCGCGTACTGCACCCGTTCGCGGCTCCCGCCCGGGACGCCGACGATTTCTTGGAGATCGTACGCGGCGAGGGCTGCCGCGTTTGGGACGCCTCCGGTCGCAGTTATCTCGACGGCACCGCGTCGCTCTGGTACTGCGCCGCCGGTCATGGGCGGCGCGAGATCATCGACGCGATCGCCGAGCAGCTCGGCGAGCTCGAGGCCTACCACACGTTCGCGCGCTTCACGAACCGCCCCGAGCAGCGGCTGGCCGAGCTGCTGATCGACGAGCTTCAGCCGATTCCCAATGCGCGCGTACTGTTCACCTGCGGCGGCTCGGAGGCGATCGACTCGGCGATCAAGCTGGTGCGCGCGGGGCACAAGGCGGCCGGCGATGGTGGCCGGACGGTCTTCCTGAGCCGTCACTACGCCTACCACGGGGTGATGCTCGGCGGCACGTCGGCCGGCGGCCTGCCCGCCAACCGGGATCCGTTCGGGACGTTGCTGTCCGACTTCTACCAGGTCGATCGCGACAGCCTCGACGCTATGCGCGACGCGGTCGCCTATCACGGCCCCGAGCGAATCGCCGCGATCATGGCCGAGCCGGTGATCGGCGCGGGCGGCGTGTTCCCGCCGCCTTCGGGTTATCTGCAGGGGCTGCGCGAGCTGTGCGAAGAGTGCGGCGCGTTGCTCGTGTTCGACGAGGTGATCACCGGTTTCGGGCGCCTGGGGTCGTGGTTTGCCTCCCACCACTACGGCGTCACCCCCGACGTGACGACGTTCGCCAAGGCGGTCACCAGCGGCTACTTGCCCCTGGGCGGCGTGGTGGTGGGCCCCCGGGTGCGCGAGTGGCTCGAGGCCGATCCGGACTACCTGCTGGCCCACGGCAACACGTACGGCGGCCACCCCACGTGCTGCGCGGCCGGGGTGGCCAACCTCGAGCTGATGCGCGCCGAGGGACTGCCCGAGCGGGCGGCGGCCGCCGGGGCTCGCCTGCGGGCGGGCCTGGACGGCCTGCGCGGGCACGCCGGCGTGGCGGAAGTGCGGGGGGAGGGGCTGATGCAGGCGGTGGCGCTCTCTTCGCCGGGGACCGCCGGAGCGTTCACCGAGGCGCTGCTCGCCCGCGGGGTGATCGGTCGCGGGCTGCCCTACGCCAACAGCGTCGCCTTCTCGCCGCCGCTGATCATCTCCGACGAGGAGGTCGACGAGCTGGTCGCGGCCACCGGAGCGGTCCTCGATGAGCTCGGGTAAGGGTTCGGAGGTGAAGAAATCCGCCGTTGAGGCGTCCGAGGAGCGAGCATGGCAAGGACGCAGGGGCGCAGGCGTAGCAGCGCTACGTCAAGCCCCGAGGACACAGCCAGGCGACGCTCATTCGGGCGACTCAACAAGGAGTTCTTTGCCGACGGACCCGCACCCGGCGGTCGCGCCCGATCGCCTGAACATCGCGAGCGTCGTCGACCAGGTCTACGCGGCGATCCGCGAGCGGATCTCGAGTGGGTCGCTCCCGCGCGGGGGGCGGGTGCACCAGGAGGACCTGGCGCTCGAGCTGGGCGTGTCGCGGACCCCGGTGCGCGAGGCCCTGCGCCGGCTGGCCGCCGAGGGGCTCGTCGAGATGCGGACCAACCGCGGCGCGCGCGTGGCCGACGTCGACCAGGGCGGGATGCGCGGCGCCTACGACGCGCGGCTGGTCGTCGAGCCGGGGGCCGCGCGGCTGGCCGCTCAGCGCCGGCTTGGCGAGCCGCTGGCGCGCATGCGGGCGGCTGTCGATGCGCAGCGGCGCGCCGTGCGCAGCGTGCAGCGGAGCTTCGACGCCAACCGCGAGTTCCATCTGGCGCTCGTGGCCGCGTCGGGCAACGAGTACCTCGTGGGGCTGGCCGAACGGCTGTGGGTGGCCCGGATCGGCGCGACGATCTACGAGCGCCAGGTCGAGACCCAGGAGCGGATGCTGCTCGACGTCGGTGAGCACGAGCAGATCCTGGCCGCGATCGAGGCCGGTGACGGCCGGCGCGCCGAGTCACTCACGCGCAGGCACTTGGCCGACGCGATGAAGCGCTCGCTCGACATCCTGGGGGAGTAACCCCCGCCCCTCCCCTCGTCCCGCCCGGGCCCAGCGGAACGGGAAATTTCCGCCATTACCGTTGCTCAGTTCCGCTGGTGACGGATACCTCCCGTGTGGCGGGAGCAATCCGTCATTACGCGGCCGGCCTCGGACGAATGGCGGAAATTTCACGTCGGGGACGGCCGCCCGGGCGGTGGGTCCGTCGGGCTCGCGCCCTGCTTCGGACGGTTCGGTATCAGCGCTCGTCGCGGACGGGGTTCGACAGAGTGCCCACGCCCTCGACGTAGATCTCGACCGTGTCGCCTTGGCGCAGGTAGCGCTTGGGCGAGCGCCCGTCGCCGACGCCGCTCGGCGTCCCGGTGGCGATCACGTCGCCGGGCTCGAGCGTGACCCCGGCCGAGATGTACTCGATCAACTCGACGACAGAGAAGATCAGGTCGCACGTGTTCGCCTCCTGCATCACCTCGCCCGAGACGGTCGTGCGGAGGTCTAGGTCGGCGAGGTCGACGCCGTTGGCCGAGGCGATGCACGGCCCGAGCGGCGAGAACGTGTCGAAGCTCTTGCCGAGCGTGAACTGCCTGAGTGGCGTCTCGAGCTGGGCCCGGCGGCCCGACACGTCGTTGATCGCGGCGATGCCGCCGACCGCGGCTCGCGCTTCGTCCGCGTCGGCCCGGTACACGCCCTGTCCGATCACCACCGCGACCTCGCCCTCGTAGTCGGGGCGGGTCTCCTCGCGCGGCAACACGATCGCCTGACCGGGCCCGATCAAGGACGAGGAGAACTTCGCGAAGATGATGGGGACGGACGGAATGTCGAGCTGCGACTCCTCCGCATGGGAGCGGTAGTTGAGCCCGATCCCGATGAGCTTGTTCGGCACGACGGGGTGCAGTAGCTTGACCTCGTCGATCGTGTGCGTCGGGCCGTCCGCCTGCTGGAGCGCGTCCCACGCCAGGGTGGTGGGGACGAAGCCCTGCGGACCGGCGGCGCCCGCATCGGTGATCTGAGAGTCGTCGAGCCTTCCGATCCGGGTCTCGCCCGTCGGGTTCACGAACCGCACGGCCTTCACTGGTCGGCCTCCTGTTCCTCGCGAAGGACTTTCATCGCGTTGACTGCACGCGGGATGCCAGCGTACGGAGTCGTCTGGAGAATCGTCTCCTCGATCTCGTTCCAGGGCACGTCGATCGCGCGAAGGGCCCTTATGTGGGCGCGGACCTGCGGGTCGCTCGAGCCGAGCGAGGCGAGCACCGCGACGATGATCAACTCGCGCTCGCGCGCGGTCAGGCCGGGCCGGGTGTGGACGTCGCCGAACGCCCAGTCGACGATCCAGTCGCCGAGCACGCCCATGCGCGCCAGGAACGCCTCGCCGCCCGGCTCGTCGTTCAGCTCTGCCAGGCGCTCCAGGGCGCGGGCCCGGCGGTCGTCCGGCTTGGCCTGACCCTCTCCTTCGTTGGCTTGACCCTCTTCCAAAGCGCGGATACTGTATCCAAAATTGCTGCGCCGAATCCACCACGTCTGCCTGCGCACCGCCGATCTCGACGCCGCGGTGCGCCGTTGGTCGATCCAGTTCGGACTGACGGTGCGCTCGCACGACGGTGAGCGCGCGCGGTTGGCCTGCGCGTATGAGCCGTACTCGCTCGAGTTGGTGGCGTCCTCGGATCTGCCCGGGGCGGATCACACCGGATATGAGCTCGAGCCCAGGGTCACACTCGAGGAGGCGGGTGCGCGGCTGTCCGCGGTCGGGGCCGATTGGTCGCGCTCCGGTGATGCGCTGTGGTTGCGCGACCCCGACGGGCACGGCGTCGAGCTTGTGCCGTTCGCGGCCGATCCCGATCCACGTCCGGCGATCGCGCGCTCCACGACCACGCTGCCCGGCTTTCATCCCCGCAAGCTCGGCCACGTCAACTCGCTGACCGGCCGGCTCGCCGAGGTGACCGACTTCTACTGCCGCGTGCTGGGGATGCGGGTGACCGACCGCCTCGGCGACGAGGGGGCGTGGCTGCACGTGAACGCCGACCACCACACGGTGGCGCTGGTCGGCAAGGGCTATTACCACTTCCATCACCTGGCCTTCGAGCTGACCGATTGGGGGGAGCTGAGGGTGGCCCTCGACCATCTGGCCCAGCACGGGCGCTGGCTGGCCTGGGGGCCGCTCCGTCATGGGCTGGGACAGAACCTGTCGGCCTACGTGCGCATCCCCGAGGAGGAGTGCATCGTCGAGCTGTACTCCGACATGGAGCAGTTGGGGGCGGATCACCAGCCGCGCGACTGGCCCGACGACGCCCACTCCTCGAACACCTGGGGGATCCTCCCTCCGCGCTCCTACTTCCGCTTCGACGCGGCCGCGGTGGAGGCCGAGCGGCAGGGGCTCGAGGCGCTCGGGCACGGGCTCCCGGAGGCTTCTGGCGAGCCGGTTTCGACGGGAGGTGACTGATGGCTCTGTCAGCCGCCTCGCAGGTCACTGGCGCCCGCACCGGCGAGCAGTTCCTCGACGGCCTGCGGCAGGGAGGCCGCGAGATCTGGCTGCGGGGCGAGCGGATCAGCCATCCCCTCGATCATCCGGAGCTTTCGGCCGCGGCGCGGTCCCTGGCGCGAGTATTCGACCTCCAGCACGAGCACGCGTCCGAGATGCTGGCCCCATCTCCGTCGGGGGGAGACTCGGACTTGCTGGTCAACGTCACCCACCTGATTCCGCGGGACCGCGAGGACCTGGTCCGCCGCCGGCGGGCGTTCGAGTTGGTGGCGGCGCTGTCCGGCGGGGTGATGGGGCGCACGCCCGACTACCTGAACGTGACATTTGCCTGCTTCGCCGGGCGCTCGGATGTGTGGGCGCGGCGCGACGGCTCGGCGCTCGCCGCGAGTCTCGTCGCCTATCAGGCGTTCATGCGCGACCACGATCTCTCGACCACGCACGCGCTGATGAACCCCCAGGTCGACCGCACCAAGCCCGAGGCCGAGCAGGCCATGGGGCAGGTGTCGCTCCACAAGGTAGGCGAGAGCGCCGAGGGCATAGTCGTGCGCGGGGCGCGGATGCTGGCCACGCTGGCGCCGTTCGCCGACGAGCTGCTGGTCTATCCGGGCTCGGACATCCGGCCGCAGGACGGTCGTTACGCGCTGTCGTTCGCGATCCCGATCGCCACGCCGGGCCTTCGCTTTATTTGCCGCGACAGTTATTCGAAGCAGCGGGATGTGTACGACTACCCGCTGTCGGCGCGCTTCGACGAGATGGACTGCGTGGTGATCTTCGACGACGTGGAAATCCCGCGCGAGCGGGTCTTCCTGGACGGTGACACGGTCGGCTACAGCGAGGTGATCACCGACACCGGCTGGCGCAGCCACATCATGCATCAGGCGTTCACTCGCGCGTGGGTGAAGCTGTCGTTCGCGCTCGGGTTAGGACATCTGATCGCTGCTACCACGGGGGTCGCGCGCTTCGATCACATCCAGGAGAAGCTCGGGCAGATCTGGGCCATGAGCGAGCTGGCCCGCTCGGCGATCATCGCTGGCGAGGCGGGGGCTGTTTTGGATGCGGGGGGTGTCATGACCCCGGACGAGCGGCCGTTCGTGGCGCTGCGGGCCGAGATGCCCAAGTGGCTGCCGCGTGTCAACGAGTTGCTCCAGCTGATCGGTGGCGGCGGGTTCATGGCCACGCCGTCGCGGGCGGATATTCAGGGTCCGCTGCGGGAGGAGATCGAGCAGTACTTCCAGGCCGCGGGCGCCGCGGCTGAGCGGCGGATCCGCCTGTTCCGGCTGGCCTGGGACTTTCTCGGGTCCGAGTTGGGCGGCCGTGGCGAGCTGTACGAGCGGTTCTACCTGAGCGACTCCTGGCGGATGACGGCGCTCGCCTACAACATCGCCGACAAGTCGTTCCCGGAGTCGCTGGTCGAGCAATTCCTTCACGACTGACCTGGTTGTGCCGATCGCGCTGATCATCGGAGGTGGAACCGGGATCGGGGCGGCGGTGGCGCGGCGGCTGGCGTCCGAGGACTGGGGGGTGTGCGTGAGCGGCCGGCGAGCGGAGCCGCTCGCCGAGGTGGCCTCCGCGACGGGTGGCCTGGCGGTCGCTGCCGACAGCACTGATCCTGTTCAGGTGGAGCGGGTCGTCTCGGGTTGCCTCGAGCGGTTCGGTCGGTTGGATGCGCTCGTGTTCAGCGCCGGTGCCAGCGCGGGCGGCGCGGTGGGGGAGCAGACACTCGAGCGCTGGAACCTCGTGATCGGGACGAATCTGACCGCGGCGTTCGTAGTCGGCCGGGCGGCGCTGCCGGCGTTGATTTCGGCGCGGGGTGCGATCGTGACCGTGTCCTCGCTGGCGGGTCTGCGGGCCGGGCCCGCCTCGGCCGCCTATTGCTCCTCCAAGGCCGGGCTGATCATGCTCACCCAGTCGCTGGCCGTCGATTACGGGCCGCTCGGCGTCCGGGCCAACTGCGTTTGCCCGGGGTGGGTGCGCACGGCAATGGGTGACGCTGCGATGGATGATCTTGTTGGCGTACACGCGATCGATCGGGACGACGCCTATGAGTTGACCACGGGCGCGGTTCCGGTGCGGCGGGCCGCGACGCCCGAAGAGGTCGCGGGCGCGGTCGTTTGGCTGGCCTCGCCGGCCGCCTCGTACGTCAACGGCGCGGTGCTGACCGTGGACGGTGGCGCCGCGGTGGTGGACGTCGGTACGCTCGCCTTCGGGGCAGTGAACGAGAGGAGAGATTGATGGCCCAAGACGTTGGCGAAGGCGCCCCGTACGTTCGGAACCTGGCCGACGCGCCCGTACCTCCCGCTCCTGCGCGCCGGCTCGTCGGAAGCCTGGCCGAGCTTGCCGAGGTGGGCGTGCGCGCCGTCCGCCTCCAGTACGCCGACCTGCACGGGATTTGCCGAGGCAAGGACATCCCGATCTCGGCGTTCCCGACGGCGGCCGAGGAGGGGGTCGGGTTCGTCGAGGCGATCATGACCGTCGATCTGCGCCACAACGTGATCGCCGGGTTCGAGCAGGGTTTCCCGGACATCCTCGCCCGGCCCGACCTGGACACCCTGGTGCCGCTTCCCTGGGAGCCCTCGGTGGTCGCGTGCATCGTGGATCTCGAGGAGTACGGATCGGGCGAGCCGTATACGGTGGACTCGCGGGGTGCCTTGAAGCGCGTGCTGGCGCGGTACGCCGAGCACGGCGTGTCGCCGATCGTCGGGCCCGAGCTCGAGTTCTACCTGTGCGAGCCCGATCCGGCCGACCCCCGCGGCTGGCGTCCCTACGCCGGTCAGGACAGCGGTGTGTACACGGTGGGCGACGTGGCCGATCCCAAGGGGACGCTGTCGCGGATGCTCGACGCCGCCGTCGAGTACGAGCTTGGGGCGATCGCCGCCGCGCACGAGTACGGCCGGGCCCAGTTCGAGATCAACCTGCGCCACTCGGCCGCGCTCGACTCCGCCGACCGCGCGTTCCGCTTCAAGGCGATGGTCAAGGAAATGGCCGCGCGCGACGGGCTGCTGGCCACGTTCATGGGCAAGCCGTTCAACGACGACGAGGGGTCGGGGTTCCACCTGCACGTCTCTTTGGTGGATGGCGAGGGGGGGAACGTCGGCGACGACGGCTCCGGCTTGGACGGCCTTGCGCCGATGCTGCGTCATTTCATCGCGGGCGTGCTCGAGCACGGGCCGGCGCTGATGGTGTTCTTCAACCCGACCGTGAACGCGTACCGCCGGATCAACGCCGAGGCGCTCGTCCCCACGCGGGTGTGCTGGGGCCACGACCACCGGATGAGCCTGGTCCGTGTGCCCAAGGAGCGGGGCGCGGCGACTCGCTGTGAGATCCGGCTCGGCGACGGGACGGCCAATCCGTATCTGGCCTACGCCGCCGCGCTCGCCGCCGGCCTGGACGGGATCGAGCGCGGGCTCGAGCCCCCCGAGCCGATCGAGGGCATGCTCTACGAGCTGCCCGAGGAGGAGCAGGGCCGGCCGCTGCCGATCACCTTCCACGAGGCGCTCGACGCGCTGAAGGCCGACCCGGTGATCATCTCAGCGGTGGGGGAGAAGCTCGTCGACACGTTCGAGACGATCAAGACGGCCGAGCTCGAGCGCTTCCGCGTGTGGGTGACCGACTGGGAGTTCGCCGAGTACGCGCCCAGGCTCTGAGGTGTCGCTTTAGGTGGAGGGCGCGTCGGCCAGCGGGATCGGCTCGTCTAGCGCGGGGACGCCGTGGTGCTCCACCGCGTGTCGTGCCGCGTTTCGCACCTGCTCCGGGCGGGTGAAATGCAGCACCGCGTACCACACGGCCGGGATGATCAGGCACGCGATCGCGATGAACACGCCGCGGTTGTTCGGGAAGGTGGGGAACGGGTCGAGCGCGCCCTTGAAGGCGAGGATCGGCGTGGCCAGGCCGAGCAAGACGAGGACCGTCTTCCACCACAGACCTTGTTCGGTGTCGCGGCTCTGCCAGAGGAGTCTGAGCGCGAACAGCGCGAGGAAGATGTAGATGAGCTGGACCAGGTAGCTGCCCGCCGCGGTGGTGATGTTGAACGCCTCGATCGGGTTGGGTAGCTGGACCGGGTCGCCGTAGTTGGTGACGCCGGCCCAGATCAGCAGCAGCACGCTCCAGATCGCGATGGCGAGGTTGCCCGTTATTGGCGTGTCGTGCTTGCTCGTGGCCGCCGCGGCCTTCGGAAGGAGCCCGTCACGGCCGAACGCGAAGATGATGCGCGAGGCGGTGACCATGATCGCGATGCTCAGCGACAACGCGTCGAGGATGATCACCAGGTCGATGACCACGCTCAGCCAGTTGCCCACGTACGTGGTGGCCAGCGTGCCCATCGGGCTCGCCTGCGCGAACCAGGCACCCTTCTCCAGGGCCGCCTTGCCGAACCCGATCGTGCCCGCGTAGGTCACGAACACGTACAGCGCCGCGCTGATCACCACCGCGCCGACCACCGCCACCGGGATCGACTTGCGCGGGTTCTCGGTCTCCTCGGCGATCGACGCCGCCGCCTCGAACCCGATGAACAGTGTGACCGCGAACAGGATCCCGTTGAACACCGCGTTCCACGACGTCTCGCTCGGGCTGAACACCGCGAGCGTGTTCCCGCCCACGCCGCCCTTGGCGATGATCACCACGGCAAGGAGCAGGAACGGGATGGATGAGATCGTGGCCAGCAGGAGCACGCCCCGGATCGCCAGCCTCACGCCGTAGTGGTTCAGGAGGAAGGCGATGATCAGGCAGGCGGCGCCACCGGTCCACCACGGGATCGACGTGTGGATGTGGGCGGCGAAGAAGCCCTGGATGAGGAAGCCGAGGCCGATGTAGATGCCGCCGGCGCCGAGGAACAGCGTGCCGAGCAGGTACACCGCGCCCGAGAAGATGCCGAACGAGTTGTGCACGGCCTGCGAGAGGTACTCGAAGATCGCCCCGGCGCCGGCATACCGCCGCGCGTAGATCGCGATCACATACGCCAGCCCGATCGACCCGATCGAGCCCAGCACGATGGAGGCCGGGGTCGAGTAGCCCGCCACGTTCGCCACCAGTCCACTGACCAGCCCGACCGAGAAGATGGGCCCGATCGCCAGCGCCTGCCCGATCGCGTGCAGCGTGGTCAGGTGCTTCTCGCCGAGGTGCGGCTGCGCACCCCGCGGCTCCGGGATCGCACCAACCCCGCTGACCGGTTGAGTTGCCATCGCCTCTCCTTACGCCTCCTCGTCGGCGCCCGTCCGTCGTGTTCGTGGCGGCGGGGCATTGGCCGCTGCGCCGGGGCTCGGGTTCGCGTTCTCCTCGGGTTCGCGTTCTCCATCGCCGGCCGGGCAGTCCACCTCTTTTCGGATACATTCGCAAGTACGGAGTGGGGTGTCAAGCCCTCGGCGCCGGGCGTCACCACCGCCGACGTGCCCCGCCACCGCCGACGTGCCCCGCCACCGCCGACCTGCCCGGCCACCCAGTCCCAACCCACTCTGGATACATTACGCATAACGGTGGTATCCTCGGGCCGCCATGGGCGCGCCCGCGACGGATCTGCTGTCGGTCGACCTGCTCGACCATGATCTGTTCGCCGATCACGAGCCCTGGGAGGTGTTCGACCTGCTTCAGCGCGAGTCACCGGTCCACCACCACCCCGAACCGGGTGGTCGCGGCTTCTGGGCGCTCACCAAGTACGACGACGTCGTCGCGGTCCTGCGCGACACCAAGACCTTCTCCTCGGAGGTCGGCGGGGCGGCGACGATCGAGGACCTGCCCGAGGACGTGCTGGCGGCGCGACGCAACTTCCTCGAGTTCGACCCGCCGAAGCACGGCCGCTACCGGCGCCTGATCTCGAGGAACTTCACCCCCGGCGCGGTGGGGCAGTACGAGGACTGGCTCCGCGAACTGGTCCGCCACCGGCTGGACCGTGCGCTCGCCCTCGGCGAGTTCGACCTCGTCCACGAGCTCGCGGCGCCGATCCCGATTCGCGTGCTGGCGCACGTGCTCGGGCTGCCCGAGGAGATACTCCCGAGGTTGATCGAGCTCGGGGACCGGCTGCTGGTCGACACGGACCCCGAGTACGTCGGCGAGCTGGCGTATGCGAGTGAGCGCGAGGAGGATCGCTACAAGCCGTTCGGTTCCCCGTGGGCCGACGAGCTCTCGCGGGATCGGGCACGAGTACTACGAGGACCGCCGGCGCTGCCCCCGCCAGGATGTCCTGACCCTGATCGCCAACGCCGAGATCGACGGCCAGCCGCTCTCCCGACAGGACCTCGACAACACGTTCGCCCTGCTGGTCGTCGCCGGCAACGAGACCACCCGGCAAGCGATCAGCTTGGGAACCCTGGCGCTGATCAGCAATCCCGGTGAGTGGGAGCGACTGCGGCGCGACCGCGAGCTGATCCCGTCGGCCACCGAGGAGCTGCTCCGCTACTCCTCGCCGGTCTGGTTCTTCCGTCGCACCGCGACGTGTGACGCCGTCGTCCGGGAGGTGGAGATCGCCGCGGGCGACAAGGTCGTGGTCTGGTTCGCCGCCGGCAATCGCGACCCGGACCACTACCCGGACGCGCACCGGCTGGATATCGGCCGCAATCCGACCGATCACGTGACGTTCGGCCGGGGTGGGCCGCACCAGTGCCTGGGCGCCCATCTGGCGCGGCTCGAGCTGCGCGTGTACCTGGAGGAGTTGGTCGCCCGGGTCGAGCGGATCGAGCTGGCCGGCGAGCCCGTGCGCCAGCGCTCGAACTTCACTAACGGGTTGAAGCGCCTGCCCGTCCGGGTCACTCTGGCTTGAGCTCGTCTGTCCGCGCGCCCCGGTTCGTGCTCGTGCTGAGCGAGAACTGGACCATGGTCGATCCGCGGGATCTGCGAGCGCTCGTCCGGATCGCGGCCGAGGCCGAGGACGCCGGGATCGACGGGGTGATGCTCAGCGAGCACCTCGTGCTGGGGCCGTCGGCCGGCGCCCGGGGCCGACCCGAGAACCCGCGCGATTACGCGGCGCCCGGCAACCAGGATCCCGCGACTCCCTGGCCCGACTCGATCGTGCTGATGAGCGCCATCGCTGCGGCCACGACCACGCTACGTCTGATCGCCGCCGCGATCATCGCGCCGCTGCGCCATCCGATCCTGCTCGCCCACCAACTCGCCACGCTCGATCTCCTGTGCGAGGGGCGCCTCGTCGTCCAGCCCACGGTGAGCTGGCACCGTGAGGAGTACGAGGCGCTGGGCGTGCCGTTCGAGCGCCGCGGTGAGCTCCTCGACGAGCATCTTGCCGCGTGGCGTGAGTTGTGGAGCTCGACGCCGGCGTCGTTCGCCGGCCGTTGGTATCGCTTTCAAGACGTCTACCTGGAGCCCAAGCCGTTCCGGCCCGAGGGACCGCGGCTATGGTTCGGCGGCATGACCGTCGGGCCGTGGATCGTGCGCCGGCTCGTCGAGTACGGGCATGGGTTCCACCCCTTCGGTCAGCCCACCGTCGAGGAGCGACGGCCGCTGGTCGAGGCGATGGCCGCGGCGGGACGGGACATGTCCGAGCTCGAGGTGGTCGGCGGGATCCGTGGGCGCTTCGGGTCGCCTGGCGGCGTCGCCGACCTCGCCGAAGCCGCCGAGGCGATCCCGGCTCAGCTCGCGGACGGCTACACGACGATCTGCTTCAAGCCCTCGCAGTACACCGACGACCCGGCCGAGGTGGGACGGCTGTGCCGCCAGCTGGTGGCGTCAGTCGGGGTCTGAGAACAGCGCGGTTCGCTCGCAGACCGTCTTCACGTCGCAGTAGAAGTCGAACGAGTGATGGCCGCCCTCGCGGCCGATGCCCGAGTCGCGTGCGCCGCCGAACGGGGTCTCGAGGTCGCGCACGTAGAAGCAGTTGACCCAGAGGGTGCCGGCCGTGACGTTCGCGCTCACCCGTGCCGCACGGTCTTCCGAACCCGTGTAGATCGTCGCCGCGAGGCCGTAGTCCGTGCTGTTGGCCAGCGTGACGGCCTCGGCCTCGGTGTCGAACGTCTGGAGCGTGATCACAGGACCGAACACTTCGCGCTGGAGGATCTCGGCCTCGGGCGGGACATCGTCGAATAGGGTGGGCGGGAAGTACAGGCCGCCGAGCGGCTCGCCACCGAAAGCCAGGTGGGCGCCGGACGCGAGCGCGCGCTCCACGTGCCCGGTGACCCGCTCGAGCGCCACCGGATGGATGAGCGGGCCGTAGGTCGTGTCGGGCTCGCGGGGATCGCCGACCTTGATGCGCTGGACGTGGGTGTCGAAGCGGTCTCGGAATTCTGCGACGATCGGCCGCTGGACGAGCAGCCGGGTTCCGGCGAGACATACCTGCCCCGAGTTGTCGTACTGGTAGGCCGCGGTGGCCGCCGCCGCGTCGAGGTCCGCGTCCTCGAACACGATGAACGGCGACTTGCCGCCTAGCTCGAACGACACCGGGGTGAGGTTGGCGGCGGCGTCCGTGTAGACCGTACGCGCGGTCGCCGGCGAGCCGGTGAAGGCGACGCGATCGACCCCGGGGTGCCCGGTCAGCGGCGCGCCGGCCGCCGCGCCCGTCCCGTGGACGATGTTCAGCACTCCGGGGGGCAGGCCCGCCTGGTCGGCCAATTCCCCGAGCAGCGAGCACGTCAGCGGCGCCCACTCGGGGGGCTTCAGCACGACCGTGTTCCCCGCCGCGAGCGCGGGCCCGACCCGCCAGGTGGCGAGCATGAACGGCGCGTTCCACGGGGTTGAGACCGCGGTGACGCCGGCGGGGTCGTAGCGAATGCGGTTGCGCTCGCCACCGTGGAGCGTGCGCGCCGGCTCGTCGAGGCGGTCGCGGGCGAAGTCGGCAAAGAAGCGGATGTTGTTGGCGGCGCGCGGGAGGACGCGCAGGCTCATCGCCTCGTACAGCGAGCCGTTGTCGGCGGTCTCGACCCTGGCCAGGTCGGGGACGGCGGCGTCGATCGCGTCGGCCAGTCGGCTCAGGATCTCGTGGCGCTTGTGGGGTCCGAGGGCCGCCCAGTCCGGGAACGCCCGCCGGGCAGCGGACACTGCGACGTCGATCGCCGTTTGGCCCCCGGCGACCACATCCGCGAGCTTCCAGTTCTCCCAGTCGATCGGGCTGCGAACCTCGAACCGGTCGTCGCTCGGGACCCGCTGGCCGTCGATGTAGTGGTCGACAGGCACGGGCACGCCCTCGACCTCGACCCAGGCTCCTTGGCGGGCGGTCGTCGGTGTGCTCACGCGTTATGCGTCGGCGGGCCGGTAGCGCAGACCGTCGAGCGCGATCGTGAGGATGTGCTCGATCTGCTGGGGGTCGGCGGTCGGGATCTTCGCGATGCCCCCGACCATCTGGATGATGTCCGATAGGTCGGTATCCGCCCGCACCGCCTCGGCCTGCTGGGCTCGATCGAGCAGCGGTTGACCGGCAGCGAAGAGCGCGGCGCGGCAGGTTTGGAAGAGCGGGGCGTCTCGGTCGAGGTACTCGAGCAGTTCGTGGGCGAGCGCCTGCTTGGTGACCAGGTAGCCCGCCAGCCGGTGCGTCCACGCGACGAATGCATCCCACGGCGGGAGATCCTCGAACTCGCCGCCAGACCGGCACAGGTTCTCTACCTCGTCGACGTACACGGCCTCGAGCAGGGCCTGGCGGTTCGGGAAGTTGCGGTACAGCGTGCCGATCCCGACCTCGGCCCGGCGCGCGATCTCCTCCAGCGAGGTCGAGGCGCCGCGTTCCGCGAACGCCTCCCGGGCAGCCGCGACGACCTTGTCGTAGTTGCGGCGCGCGTCGGCGCGCTTCGGCCGGCGCGTGAGCTCCCGCGGAACGCTCTCTGTGGTGGTGCTGGATGTGATCGAAGACATTTCGCTTGACAAACCGGAGGGAGCCTCCGCTATAGTCTGTATCCGGAGGCATCCTCCACTTAGTACCGGAGGACTCCTCCAGTTTACCACCAAATCCCAACTACCCGGGACTTCATATGCATCGTCTTTCTCTAGTTTCTTCAATGGCCGACCGGGAACGCCGCCGCTGGCTGGCGCTTGGGGTCGTATGCCTCGCCCAGTTGATGATCGTGCTCGACACGACCATCGTGAACGTGGCCCTGCCGGCCATCCAGCAGGATCTCCACTTCACGCAGGGGAACCTCACCTGGGTCGTCGACGCATTCCTTGTGACCTTCGGCAGCTTTCTGCTGCTTGCCGGCCGCCTCGGCGATCTGTTCGGCCGCAAGCGCATGTTTCTCGCTGGCGTGGTGATCTTCACAGCCGCCTCCGCGATGTGCGGCCTGGCGCCCGATCAGGGCTGGCTGATCGGCGCGCGCTTCATCCAGGGCATCGGCGCTGCCGTCCAGGCCTCGGTGATCCTCGCGATCATCGTCACCGAGTTCCCCGAGGCGGGCGACCGAGCGCGCGCGATGAGCGCCTACGTCTTCGTCGCCGTCGCCGGCGGGTCACTCGGCCTGCTCGCCGGAGGTGCGCTGACGCAGACGCTCAGCTGGAACTGGATCTTCTTCGTCAACCTGCCGATCGGTGCGCTCACGATCATCCTCGGCCGGGCCCTGATCCCCGCCGATCGCCACCGCGACGCCGCGGTTTCGGTCGACTGGCTCGGCTCGCTGCTCGTCACCGCCTCACTGATGACCGCCATATACGCGATCATCCAGGCCTCGAGCCACGGCTGGGGATCGACCCCCGTGCTCGGCTTCGGGGCCGTCGCGGCCGTGCTCATGGCGGCCTTCCTCACCCTCGAGGCCCGCATCGAGAACCCGATCATGCCGCTGCACATTCTGCGGGTGCCGGGCCTCATCAGCTCGAGCATCGTGCGGGGCTTTCTGGTCACCGGCATGTACGCGACCTTCTTCCTCGGCACGCTCTACCTCGAGCACGTACTCCACTACGGCGCCCTGCAGGCCGGACTTGCCTATCTCCCCTGGACACTGAGTGTGGCGGCCCTTTCGCTCGGCATCACCGCGCGCCTGGTTGGCAGGTTCGGCGCCATCCCCGTCCTGACCGCGGGCATGCTCACGGTCGTCGCGGGCCTCGGCCTGCTCACCACCGTGGGGGCTCACACGAGCTTCTTCCCGACCATCTTCCTGGCGTATCTCGCCATCGGCCTGGGGATCGGAACCTCGTTCATGCCCCTGCTCACGATCGCCATGGCCAACGTCCCGGCCGCCGAGGCCGGTCTCGCCTCCGGGATCGTCAACGTTTCCCAGCAGGTTGCGGCCGCTCTCGGCCTCGCCGTGCTCGGCACGATCGCCACCAACCGCACCCACGCGCTGGAGTCGGCCCACCATTCGTTGGTCGGGTCGCAGCTTGCGGGCGATCACCTCGCGTTCGCCATCGGCGCCACCGCCGTGGCCGTCGGCGTCCTCGTCGCGCTCGCCCTGCTGCGCCGACCCGGCTCCGCGGAGCCGGACGTCGTCGTCGAGCCCGAGATCCTGCGTGATCGCGAGTTCGCGCCCGCGCTCGAACGACAGGCCGCCTGACCTCGACTGACCCCAAGGAGCCCCATGACAAGCCTGATCACGAATCCCGCCCGCCACCGCGCGCACATCGAAGCCGTCGTGTCCGCCTATATCCACGAGATCGCCCAGCCGCAGCGCCGGCTTCCGCCCGGCGACGCGCCTGAGGATCGCGTTCCGGCGCGGCGGCTGACCGCGCCCATGGCGCCCCGATCTCGGACCCGCAGCCACGCGCCGACGTCCGGGCGCCGGCGCGTGCTCGAGCTCGCGGCCTAAGCGGATTCAGGGCCGATTTCTCGCCCGCGACCTCGGCGCGTTGCTATCATCCTAAGTCCGCCGCGGGGTGGAGCAGTCTGGTAGCTCGTCGGGCTCATAACCCGAAGGTCGCGGGTTCGAATCCCGCCCCCGCTACTAAGAAAGGCCTGGAAATCGAGACCCCCGAGAGATCGGGGGTCTTGTCATTTTCGGCAGTTCTCGGTTTGATCTCGTTTGACACGGGGGTGCCAACTCGCCGATTTCTGGGTCTCCCGGCATCGATGTGGTGATGGTGACGGCGGGATTTGCCGCGTGAGCAGGTCTTTGCCGGCCTGAGGTAGTTCTCGCAAGTTGCGCGCTGGTTGGGGACGCGCCCGCCGCCCTCACCGGCAGGCTGCTGGCTGTCCAAGGTCAACGGCTTGCAAGGAGGGACAGCGTGCGCGTCACGACGGCATTTTCCAGGCTTCTGCGTCTGCCGGGGGTGTGGGTCAGGAAGGTTCGCTTCGAGCCCGATGTTGTCGTGGTCGAGGTGGCGCTGCGACGCCGGCGGCTGGTCTGCCCCGAGTGCGGGTACTCGACGCGGTCTCGTAAGGACACGCGGCCGGAGGACTCGGTCTGGCGGCATCTTGATCTCGGGGTCTGGCGGCTTGAGATCCATTGCCGTCGCCGGCGCCTGTGGTGCCCGCAGCATGGGGCGCGCACGGAGGGCGTCCCGTTCGCCCGGCCGGGCGCCGAGTTCACGCGCGATTTCGAGTGTCTGGTCGCGTGGCTGGCGACGCGGACTGACAAGTCGACGATCAAGCGGATGCTGCGGATCGACTGGGACACGGTCGGGCGGATCGTCAAGCGCGTCTGCGACGACGAGCTCGATCCCGGCCGCCTGAACGATCTCTACGACATTGGCATCGACGAGGTCAGCTGGAAGCGCCAGCACAAGTACCTCACGCTCGTGGTCGACCATCAGCGCCGCCAGGTCGTGTGGGGATGCAAAGGGTCCGGCGCGGCCGCCGCGGACGCGTTCTTTGACGAACTCGACCCGCCGCCGCCCGACGCCGTGGCCGAGCACGCCAAGCAGCCACGCGCGGCGAGCGAGCCGGCGATCATGGTGCCGTTCGGCCCGTGCGCGACCGTTCCCGCCGGACACGGCATCCCGGGCGCGTGGCTGGCGCCCGGCCTGGAGATTGAGCCTGCGATCTTCGCGCGCGCCGGGCGGCTGCGCGCCGTCTCGATGGACATGGGTCCCGGCTATGCGAAGTCGGTCCGCGAGCATGCCCCGCAGGCGATCGTGTGCATCGATCCGTATCACGTGGTGCAGCTCGCCAACCAGGCGCTCGACGAGGTCCGCCGCGCGTATTGGAACGAGCTCCGCTCGCTCGGCGACCAGCAAGCCGCCAGGCGCTTCAAGGACTCCCGCTGGTCGCTGCTCAAGAGACCGGAGAAGCTCACCGACGAGCAGGCCGCCACACTCGTCCGGATCAAGGCCGCCGGCGGCGAGGTCTGGCGCGCGTACACGCTCAAGGAAGCCGTACGCGGCATCTTCGAACCCGGCCTCTCGATCGACGACGTCGAGATCCTGATCGACCGGCTGCTCAGCCGCCTGGCCCGCAGCCGGCTCGAGCCGTTCGTCCGCCTCGGCAAAACCATCCGCAAGCACCGCGATGGGATCCTCGCCGCGATCCGCCTCGGCATCAACCAAGGCCGCACCGAGGCGCTCAACAACAAGGTCCGCCTGATCACGCGCCGCGCCTACGGGTTTCACTCAGCCAAAGCCGCGCTCGCGCTCGTGCTGCTCACCTGCGGACCGATCACCCTTCACCTGCCACACGAGCTACACGCGCTCGGAATCGGGTGACGCTGACCACATCGATGCCGAGAGAGCCCGATTTCTGAAGGCGAGTGACCAGGTCAGCCTGGTCAACCGGAGACAAGGCTCGTCCTTTCGACGCACCCCCGTTACGAACGTCGGCACGTACCCCAGAACGGCGGTCGGCCGCTACCGCTGACTACACTGTAGTTGAGGTGGCGCCCAAATCGAATCCGGTCAGCGTGCGTATCTCCAAGGCCCTGGAGTCATTGATCGACGAGGAAGCGCGGCGCACCGGCCGAAGCCGCAGTGCCGTGCTCGAGGCGCTCGCTGACGAGGCGTTGCGGATGCGGCTTTTTCCAGGAATCGCGTTTCGCGGCGCGGACTGGGAGCGTCGAGCGTGGGTGATCGGCACCGCCCTCGACGTGTGGCAGATCGTCGAGGCCTTCCACGACATCGGCTCGGTTGACCAGATGGGCGACGGGGGAGCAGCAAACGAGCGGCAGATCAGGCTCGCGCTCGCGTACTACGAGCGGTTCCCCGAGGAGATCGACGCAGCGATCGTCGCCAACCGTCGGTCGGTTGCGCAGCTGCGCCATGAGTATCCGTTCATCGCGGCGAACCGGGCCGACGCGTAGCGCGCTTGCGGCTGTTCCTCGACGCGCACATCTCCGGGCCGCGGATCGCGCGGGCGCTGCGCGAGCGGGGACACGATGTGCATGCTGCCGATGAGGAGCGCGAGCTCGACGGTCTGGAGGACGAGCAGCTGTTCGAGCTAGCAGTTCGGGAGAGCCGGGTGATGGTCACCTTCGACGCCAAGGACTTCGTTGTGTTAGCCCGGCGGTGGGCGGAGGCGGGCAGAAGCCACGCTGGCCTGGGGATCGTCGTCGGCGTCGACCACGGGGAGTTCGGCGCTATCGTCGACGCGCTCACCCACGAGTTGAACGCGCGCCCCGGACAATCGGAATGGACCGACCTGACGCTGTTCATCGCTCGACCGTCTGTGACACAAGGCTGACGAGCTAGTGGGTGCATCCCGACCCACATGACTGGCGATGAGTCGGTGCCTGGGACTGAAGCCGACTGGGATGGACTACACCACCAGGGTCTACGCAGCCCGTCGCTCGAGCTCCGAGTAGCGCTCGACGGTGACCAGTACGGCGCGCATCTGGTTTTTCTGGGTCAGCACGATCTTCTCGAGCTCTCCACGCTCAAGCGCGGCGAGCAACCGGTGCAGCTCGCGCATCGCCTCGCGGACAGTCGCGAGTTCTCGGTTTGAAACGCGCACCCCAAGTTCTGTCACGGCGCGCACGACCATAGGGGTGCAGTCGGACGGATCGCCGTCGGCTACGTCGCGGTCCTGTCCGCGCTCTCGACGACACTTACGGTAGCTATGTGTCCGGTTGCGGCCCTTGATCCCTCTGCGGTCCGGTTCGGACGTGCCCGGGGGCGCTACTTCCGGGAGAACTTTGCCCAGGGCGGGGTCGACCTTGTCCAGATCATTCCTGAGCTGGTGACCAATGCCGATGCGGCCATCGCCGCGTCGGGACGCTCGTCGGGCCGGATCGTGCTTGCTGTCGGTGCGCCCGACCCGGAATTCCTCTCGCTGTGGCGCGCGCGGATGCGTTCGCTGCGCTCCCCTGCGCTCATGTCCTGGCGCCACGAGATGTGCTGCACCGACGATGGCGAGGGGGTTGACCTGCAGCTAATCGACCGCCGGCTGGGCGCGCTTGGAACGGAGTCGCCTCAGTCCGGTCAGCGCGGGCTGTTCGGCCGGGGCCTGCGGGACGTGTGGCTGGCCCAGGGCGCCGGGCGGATCGAGGGGATCCGGTCTGGGCGCGTCGTCGAGTCGTGGTTCTTCCCAGCCTCGGGAGATGAGCCATACGCGTTCGCACACGTACGCGAGGAGGCGGCCACCGCCGCCGACCTCGACGCGCTCGGGGTGCAGGTATCGGGTACACGCGTGACCGTCCCGCTCGCGACGCCGAGGCTGCCGCCGGCGGGCCGGCTGCGAGCGCTGGTCTCGCAGCTGGTACAGCTACGGCCAATCCTCGAGGACCCCAGCCGGACGGTGTACCTGGAGCAGCCTGGGCAGACCGCGCAGCTGATCACGTACCCCGCGCCCGAGCCGGATCCCGAGCGGCCGGTTCTGTTCGATGCCGAGATCAAGGTGGCGCCGAACGTGCTGGCGCGGATCGTGGTGCGCCGGGCCAAGGAGCCGCTGACCCAGGGCTTTTCGCGCGCGACCCGTCGCGGCGGGCTCGTGATCCGATCAGGGCGGGCGGCCCATGAGACCACACTGGCGAGCTTCGAGGGCCGCCCGGGGGCACGCCACCTGTATGGGGAGGTGTTCTGCGAGGCGATAGAGCGGCTTCAGCGAGGCGCGCTCGAGCGCCCGCGGCCCGAGCTGGTGGTCAAGGTCGACCGCTCGGGCCTGAACGAGCACCATCCGATCGTCGAACGGCTGCATCAGGCCATCGACCGGGCGCTCCGGCCAATCGTCGCCGCCGAAGAGCGCCGGGCGGGCGCTCATCTCATCGGCGCCCCGAAGGCGGTGAGTGCGCGCGACGAGGTCGGGTTGCGCGCGCTCAACGACCTGCTCAAGACGGCCTTCGACCAGCACGGGACAGCCGCTGCCGAGCCGGGGAGGAGTACCGCCACCAGGCCTCCCGTTCGAGCCGTCGAGTCACCCGTCGAAGCCGAGCCACTGAAAGAGGAGGAGCCAGCAGAAGAAGTCGAGCCGACGGAACTCGAAGTTGGGGCTTCGGGCGACGAGGCCGCGGCACAGGCGGCGGCGCCGGCGCGGGCGCTGTGGTTCAAGCAGTCGCCGATCAGGCTTCACCCAGGAGAGAAGCGCACCGTCACCCTGATCGCCGCTCCCGAGCGTGTGCCGGCCGGAACCACTGTGGAGATCGAGGCCGATCCCGGCCTGAGCATCGCGTTGCGGTCAAACCAGATTCCGACACCCGGTGCCCGTGGCCGCAGCACGGTCCACGCGCACGTACGCGCGCGGGTGACGATCGAGCCGGGCTCGCGGCTGGCAGTGCTTGCAGCCGCGGGCGAGCACACCGCCGAGCTCGAGATCATCATCGTCCGCCACCGCGCGTCGGGCTGGGTTCGCGAAATCGCCCGCAAGAACGAAGACCAGCCCATCGAGGCCGAGTTCGATCCGGAGACCGGCGTGGTCACCGTATACGAGGGCCGGCGCGAGTTCCGCGAGCTCGAACGCGCCGCTAGGCGCGCCGGCTACAGCAAGAAACGCGCCCCCGAATATGTCCCCTACCGGATCCTCGAGGTCGAAGCCGCCGCGAACGCCGTCTACGCCTGGGCGGCCGAGCATATCCTCGCCCGCCGGCTACCCGAAGAACGACCGACAGACCCCGCCGACTACGCCGCAGCCGTCCATCACGAGCATCAGGCACTGCGCTATCGGGCTCACCACAAACTCATGCAGGCGTTCCTCGAACCCGAGATATTCGAGGGCGCCGTGACCCTAACCCGAACCCCAACCACGCCGCACGACCGGCAGCTTCGCGTCGTCGGACCCAACCGCGGCTGAGCCTGTAGGGACACCACAGGAGCCTCGGTGCGGTCCCACGGAGTAGCAGCCGACGGCTGGTGGAACCCAAGGCGGCTGAATCTCGTTGTGGGAGGCGCGTCACAACCGCTGGGCCGGTGGGAAGATCTGCTTGTCGTCCGAGATGGCATCCAAGACCTCGTCGATCAGATTCCTGGCGGCCTCGATCTGCCTTGAATCGTGCCGATCAACTAGCTGGCCGATCGCACGTCGGATCATCGAGTAGGCGTCGTCGGTGCTTGACGCTTGATCCGCATCGTCGGGGTCTGACTGAGCGCGCTCGATCATTCCGGCGATCATTTGGCCGAGCACCCAGTTACATGCAAAGAGCTGCCGGATGAACTCGTCCAGCGCCTCGGGGGTGATTGCAGATATATGTGGATCGTTCATGCACTTAAGAGCCGCGGCGAGCGGATCTCCTCCCCCGGCAGTCGCAACCTCGGTTCAGGCGCGAATCAAAACGGGGCTGCAAGCTTCGATCTGGCCGATCACAGTGGCCCTCGCGCGTTGACCCCGCGATGGGCGCCGCGGTAGCGTTCGCGTTCGGCACGAATACCGAACGCCGAACGAACGGGGGACCAGACGATGCGTCCGCGGACCGATGATTGCAAGGCCTATAACCCGAAGGTCGCGGGTTCGAATCCGCCCCCGCTACTAAGAAGGCCTGGAAATCGAAACCTCCGAGAGATCCGGGTTTCGTCGCTTAAGGCCCCTCTCGCGTTTGATCTCGTTTGACCCCGACGGCACGGCGCGGTCAATCCGAGACGAACGGCAAGTACTCCAACGCCCCGCTCAGCTCGAACACCCGCTGCGTTTGAGGCGAGCCCCTCGTCAGGCGGACGCGCGCTCGGCCCTCGTCCGCACGGGTATGTCTGATCAAGACGTGCAGGCCGGTCGAGTCGATGAAGCTGACAGCGAGGAGGTCGACCACGATGTTCGCCGCGTCCGTGGCCCGGGCTCGTGCCAAGGCCTCGTCCAGCAGAGGGGAAGTGGCGATGTCGAGCTCACCTTGCACCACGAGCACGAGCGAGCCGCCGCGCTCGACGGTGTCGATCCTGAGAGGTGGGTCCAAGGTCTGCGTCGGGGAGAGAATCAACGTCGGCTCCGCGGCAAGCTTCGTAGCCGCACACGGCAAGAGTGGAGCGAAGGCTAGGCTCGCCGGGGCGGAAGGGGCGCTGACCGTGTTCTCATGCGGACGTAGTCGGTCGGACATCTGAGGGAGTGCGCCCTTCGAAGGCACCGAGAACGGTCGGAGGGGCGCTACCCTCGCGGTTCCGGTGGGTTCGCTGACCAACCTCATCAGCATCGTCGATGCCGACGCGGATCTGGCGAACCTGCTCGACGAGCCTGAACGCGAGCGCGCCCGACGCGAGGCGCTGACTCGCGTACGCCAGCTGTCGGTGGGCGAGTGGGACGCGGGCGGCGCGATGGAGTCGGACATGCACCACCGCGGCTTTCTGATCATCGACGGACTGCTCTCGCGCGAGGTGCACGTGCTCGGTCGCCAGTGCGTCGAGCTGCTCGGCGAGGGCGACGTCCTGCGTCCGTGGCGCTGGGATCCCGACGGCTCGCACGTTCATGCCGAGGTGGGATGGATCGTGCTAGAGCCGACGCAATTGGCCGTGCTCGATCACGGCCTCGTGACTCGGATGAATCCCTGGCCACAACTTGGCGTGGAGCTCTTCGCCCGTGGCACCCGGCGGGCGCATTCGCTCGCTGTGGCATTGGCGATCGCCCACCACCAGCGTGTCGAGGACCGTCTGCTGCTGACGTTGTGGCATCTCGCCGAACGCTGGGGACGGGTCCGACCGGACGGAATCATCGTGCCCTTGCCGCTGTCCCATCAGCGACTGGCGGATCTCGTCGGCGCCCATCGTCCGTCCGTGACCACGGCGATGGGGGCTCTCGCGCGCTCGGGCGCAGTCAGCCGCCGCGACGACGGCGTCTGGATGTTGCATGGCGCTCCGCCTTCCGAGCTGCGCCACCATCGCCTAGTTGCCGCAATGACCTGATCGGTGAAGCTGCCGCCCGGCGGCCGGCTCGTATCCGACGGGCCGGCCCCCGGGTGCTGGCAGCTACGTTCAGCGTCCCGCGACCAGGGCCACGACGGCCAAGATCGCGATCAGGAACAGGAGCGGGTGAACGGCGATTCCACCAACCACAGCGAGGATCAGAAGAATGGCCGCAATGGCGAATAGCATGCTCACCTCCGTATCGGTTTTCATGAAATAACCCGCCACCGAGGGCTGGGTCCGGGGGTGCGTTTTCGCCCAGACGTCCGGATGCGGACAGCCGATTTGCTCCCTGGTCCAGCGGTGATCCGGACGTTGCCCGATCACCCTGCGGTTGCATTCCAACAGCGTGCGAAACCGCATCCTCAAAGTATGCAGGCTCGCATACTTTTGCTCCACAAGCTGCTAGTCTGAGACCGTGCCCGCGGCCAGACATCTCAATCCCTTTCGGTTCTCTGGCCCCTTGCCGCCGGAGGAGATGATCGATCGGGAACCGGAGGCCGACGATCTGCTCGCGCTCGCCGAAGGCGGTCACTCATTTCGCCTGGTCGGCCCCCGCCGCTACGGCAAGACGACGCTCCTCCGTCGCGTCCTCGCGAGCGCCGAACAGCAAGGCATGGCCACGGTACTGGTCGATCTCCAGGACGTGCTGACGATCGCCGAGATCGTGGTGCGGATCGAGCGCGGCTATCAGCGGCTCAGGGGTCCGATCCGGCGAACTGTCGAGAACCTCTTTCGGAGCTGGAACATCGGGCTCTCTCTCGGCGGCGGCGGTTTTACGGCGAGGCTGCAACGCAACCCAAACGTCGACGCTGAGTCGGTGCTCTTGCGCCTCCTCGAGTTGCCGGCGGCGCTGTTCGACCGCGACGGCACGACCAGCCTCGTCGTGTTCGATGAGATTCAGGATGTCCTAGCCGTCGCCGGCGCCGACGGAAAGATCCGGAGCGTCATCCAGCACCAGACCGACGCCGCCACCTACGCCTTTGCGGGCTCTGCCCCAGGTGTGATGCAGCAGCTGTTTGCCGATCCGAAACGCCCGCTCCTCGACCAAGCGGTTCCAAGGAGCCTCGCGCCGCTGCCGCTCGAAGACGTGGGGGATTACGTTGCGGGTCGCTTCCGCAGCACAGGCCGCGATGCCGGTTCCGCCCTCGCCCCACTGCTGGAGTTCACCAGGGGCCATCCGCAACGGAGCATGATGCTGGCGCACTACCTCTGGGAGCGAAGTCCGCGCGACGCAGCGGCCGATGAGGGGACCTGGGTGTCGGCACTCGACCATGCCGCCGCCGACGCCGCGCCGCTGATGCGGGCGATCTGGCGGGCGCTCACCAACAACGAACGTCGCGTCGCCCGCGCGCTTGCGGTGGCGACCACACCCCTTTACAGCGAAGATACGGCCGCCGCCGTCGGGATCAAGCGCTCGAGCATCGGGAAGGCGCTCGAGCGCCTCATCGCGAACGCGGACGTCATCCATGAAGACAACAAGCCCCGACTTACTGATCCGATGTTCGAGCTCTGGCTACAGACCCGCGGACTGACTCCCGCTGGCGGCGCCGACGACGAGCTTGATTAGCCGCAGCCGCCGAGTCGACCGCTTATTTGAGCGCGGTTGCGAACTTGATTCAGAGTCGCGACGAATAGGTCTTGTTCCGTTGCAGGCGCATGCCGCATCCTCGCGGCCATGCGATCAGAACTCTTCATTGAAGGGCGGATGCGCCATCACGACGCTCCCGACTGGGCGGCACTCGAGGCCCTACTCGGCGCGGACGAGCTGTGTGCGCACTTCATGTGGATGCATGACGTCGTGCTGGAGGATGGAACGATCCTGAACGCGTACAAGCACCGATGGACGCGGTGTTACTTCCACCTCGCCGATGACGGCCGTGCGTTCTACTACGTGGACGATGATCTCTACCGCGAGCTCAAGCCACACACGGCGATCAAGGCTGTTTTCGCCAAATGGGAGTGCTGCAACCCAACGCCGGAGGAAAGACGGGCACTCCGCGCGGCCTTACGAACGGCGGCGGCGGCGAATCGGAAGGCTAAGCGCTCATCGTCCCGACGCGGCCCACCCTTCTCCACGTAGGCGAGCTCGACCGTAGCGGGCGGTTCGGGCACAGGGCGGGCAAATAGCACGCGAACGAACCACGACGAAATACCGAGCACGGGAGGGGACGAGCCGGCCGTCCCGCTCGCGTCGGTCACGCGGCGGCGCATACGGGCGTACTCATCCGGATGATCTTCGTCGTCGAGAACTGGAACCGCGGTTGCCGCGATGTTCGACGGCGAGCGTGCGGCGGGCGCCGCCGTCGCCTGGATCGGCATCGCTCCCAGCGTGAGCGGCTCTGACTAAGGCAGCGACCCAGGCGGTGAAAGCCAGACCGAGTCGAACGTCATGACCTCAGCGAGAGTGTCGAAGTCACGGTCGTAGTGAAGGACGGCGGCGCCGGCTTCCTGCGCCGCGGCAGCGAGGAGGTAATCGACGATTGGGAGTCGATGCGAGCCGGCTGAGCGGTGAGCGAGCGCTCGCATCGCTTCCTCGGCGCCGCGAATGACCGAGGCGTTGAGCGGTGCCGGTCTCCAGGCTGACAGCTCCTCGGCGAGCTCGTCGAAGGTGAGTGCATCACGGACGCTGAGCAGGATCTCGTGGCGTGCCGCGGGCGAAAGCCGGAGTCGGTCCTTCAGCAGGGCGTCTGTCCACGAGGCACGAACGGCGGGGTAGTGAGCACGTGACCAGGCGGAAGTGTCTACGACGAGCGCCAGCTCGCCCCAGGGGCTTGGATTATCGGATTGGCCAAGCGCCATGCTTGCCCTCGCGCAGCATTTCCCAGTCGATGCCCGCGGTGTCTGGATGCTCAAACCTGTTCGCGAGGCGCTCGAGCAGGGCTTGCCGCTCGGGGCCGGTCTTGGCCGCGTTGGCAAGATGGTTCGCGCCGGCGATTGCGAGTTCGCGTACCTGGCGCGAGCGAGACAGGCCTGGAGCGAGGTGCGGGGCAGCTGATCGCAGCGCGCGGCTCAGCTCAGGATCCTCGGTGACTTGGATGCGGCGGTGGCGAGTTGGCACCGAACGAGTGTACCACCGGTGTATCACCATCGACACAGCCTGCGTCAGCTGTCGCTGGATTGCCCGTCGGCGAGGTCTGAGACAAGCTCGTCGAGCACCGCCTCCTCGGCAACGACCACGCCGAAGCGCTCCAGCTCGGCGGCGAGTGCACCGTGGCGAGCTGATGCGTGGCGGGAGCGCTTTAGGGAAGGAAGTGAGGTGCGCGCGCCGGCGACCGCTGCGCCGTATGCGGCGGCATCGAAGCGCCAGGGCCGCGTCGGTAGCGCTCACCCAAGAGCCGCTGCGGGTTTCCGTCAGGGCGCCACCGTCGTCATAGCCACCGGCTCGATCAGGCTGCGGCGCTGTCGACCGAAAGCCGGGGGCGAAGATCGATTCGCAGCTTCGCGGCTAGCTCCGCTGCTCCCGCCTGACCGAGGTGTGCGATCAGGGGGGCGACGAGATCGTCCTGCCGAGCCTGGTCCAAGGCCAGCGGGTATACGGCGAGCGCGGAACGCAGTGATTCCACTTGGTCCAGCTCGCGACTGAGCCGGCAGTGCGACACGTGCCGCTCGATGTGGTCTCCCTCCGGCTTGGGATGGACCCAGAATGGCACCAGGTCGCCCTGGGTGGGGTCCCGATCCGCGGCGGCCAGGACGAGACGCCGCCCGCGTCAGGGCATTCGGGCTCATAACCCGAAGGTCGCGGGTTCGAATCCCGCCCCCGCTACTACAAAATCGCTGGAAATCGAGGCCTCCGAGAAATCGGGGGTCTTTTCGTGAGGGGCGATGTCAAACTCGTGTCAAACGCCGGGGCGGAGACACGAGCCACGAGGGGGAGCCCGAGATGAAGATCACGTGCGTGGATGAGGAGATCGCCGGCCTGCTCGGCCGGGCCTGGTACGCGATCCCTCGGTTCCAGCGGCCGTTCGGGTGGGACAACGAAAACATCGATGACTTCCTCGAGGACGTGGTCCAGCGCGGTGGCGAGGACTACTTCATCGGGTCGATGGTCGTCTACGAGGATGGAAAGACCACCTACGCCGTCGTCGATGGCCAGCAACGCCTCACGACGATCACGCTCATGTTGTGCGCGTTACGTGATGCGTTTGATGAGCTCGGGAACACGGACTCCGCAGAAGGACTCCAGGGCCTGATCGAGCGGCGCGATCTACAGGCGAAGCTGAAGTTCATCCTCCAGACCCCTTCCGGCTACCCGTACTTCCAGGACGTGATCCAGCGGTACGGCGAGGCCAAGGGCAAGCATGAGATTGGACCCGATGAGCGACGGCTCACGGAAGGCTTCACACGAATTCAGCGGTTTATCAAAGGCGGCGTCGACTCCTTCATGAGGGACAAGACAAAGGACGAGAAGACACGCGTGGCCCAAGCGGTGAAGCGCCTCGAGGAGATCCGCGACAAGGTGCTTTCCCTGAAGCTGATCCTCGTGGAGATGGACGACCCGGATGATGCTTATCTCGTCTTCGAGACGATGAACACACGGGGCAAAGATCTAGGGGTTTCGGACCTCGTTCGAAATCTGCTCATGTCATATCTGAAGCAGGACAACGCAGACGTCGACCTCGCACGGGACGCGTTCGAGCGAATCTTGAACCTCTTCAGGTCCTCACGGGCGGACATCAACGTCAACAGGTTTCTGCTGCATCAGTGGCTATCCCAGTACAGCTACACGTCTGAGGCGAAGCTCTACCGTTCGATCCGCTCGCAAATCGGTCAGAACGATGCCCAGCTCTATCTCGACCAGCTCGATGAAGACGCGAAGCTCTACCGGGCCATCTCGGAACCGGGTTCGCCCACACGGAAATGGAAGAAAGAGGAACGTCCTGTCCTGGACTCACTGAGCGCGCTTGCGATGTTCGGCGTAACCCAACCGCTTCCGATGTTGCTCGCTTTGATGCGCTCGTATGAACGGAAGGAGATTCGGCTTCCCGCGCTCAAGCGCGCAGTAAAGGCCATCGAGGACTTCCATTTCGCGTTCACAGCAGTCGCTTCTCAACCCTCCTCCGGCGGAATCTCATCGATGTATGCCCTGCACGCCCGCAATCTCACCGCAGCGACAAAACCGGATCGACGGCAGGTAGAGATCAACGCGTTGATAAAGAAGCTTCGCGGCAAGCTGCCCAGCAGGGAACTGTTCATCGCCGGATTCCAAGACCTAAAGGCGTCAGAGTTGTACAGCCAGCAAAAGCGACTCGTTACATACATTCTTCGCCGCTTCCACTCTAACCCGCATCGTGCAGTAAGACTCGCGCCCCCGGGGTTCGGGGGCGCGGAGTCGTCCGGCTGAGCAGGGATTCTTGGGATTGCGAGTTCCTGAATCCCGAGCTTGGAGGTTCACCTTGAGGGTGATGCGTGATGGACGCCCGGTAACCGTAGAAGTCACGGCGGACGGAGCGGGGTTGGTGTCGCACGCGGGGGCCACGCTGCTGGGGCAGGTCGCGGACAAGGTGGGGCTTACGAGCGCGCTGTCGGTGCGTCTGGCCGGGCTCAAGCAGCGGCGTCGTGGTCATGACCCGGGAGTCGTGCTCCGGGATCTGGCGGTGATGCTTGCCGACGGCGGCGAGTGCGTCTCGGACTTGGGCGCGACCCGGGATCAGGACGCGCTGTTCGGAGCGGTGGCGTCCGACTCGACCGCGTTTAGGACGGTCGACCGGATCGCGTCGACGCCGGGGTTGCTGGACGCTGTCCGGGACGCGCACGCCCGGGCGCGCGCTCGGTTCTGGGAGTTGCATGGTGCGCCGGAACGGTTGACGATCGACATCGACGCGACGCTGATCACCGCGCACTCGGAGAAGGAGAAGGCGGCCGGGAACTACAAGCACGGGTACGGGTTCCACCCGCTGGGCGCGTACGCCGATGAGACCCGCGAGGCGTTCGCGATGCTGTTGCGGCCGGGGAACGCCGGCTCGAATACCGCCGCAGACCACAAGACGGTGATCGACCGGGCCCTGGCGCAGATCCCCGCCGAGCAGATCGAGAAGATCGAGATCCTGATCCGGGCAGACTCGGCCGGTGCGACGCACGAGACCGCCGATCACTGCCATGACGGGAACCTGCGGTTCTCGTTCGGCTACGAGCTGACCGAGCAGGTCCGCTCAGCGGTCCTCGAGATCCCCGAGGATGCTTGGGTTCGGGCGCTCGATCAGGACGACTCGGAGCGGGAGAACGGTGAGGTGGTCGAGATCACCCACCTGCTCAACCTCAGCTCCTGGCCGGAAGGGTCCAGGGTGATCGTCCGGCGTGAGCGCCCGCACCCCGGCGCGCAACTGTCGTTCACCGATCACGACGGGTACCGCTTCCAGGCGATCCTGACCGACCAAACCGACGGCGACATCGCCGTGATCGAGCGTCGTCACCGTCAGCGCGCCCGGGTCGAGGACCGCATCCGCGATGACAAAGACACCGGCCTGGCCAAGCTGCCGTTCAAGGCGTTCGCGCTCAACGAGCTGTGGCTCGAGATCGTGACGCTCGCACACGACCTACTCGTCTGGACCCAAGCACTCTGCCTTGACGGCGAGCTCGCCAAAGCCGAACCGAAACGCTTGCGCTACCGCCTCTTCCACGTCGGCGCGCGGCTCGCGTTCTCCGGACGGCGCGGCAAGCTGCACCTCCCAGCCGCCTGGCCGTGGACCCAGGCGCTCAAGGCCGCACTCGAGAAGCTCGAGACGCTTCCCGCCGCAGCCGGCTGATCACCAGCCGCCGCGCCGCCCACACCCCAGCAAACCCCCCGGCCACCAGCCGCGATCACCGCTGCCCGAAACCGCGGCGAACACGAGCCGCCGTACCCGAAGAAACGCTCCGAGACCCCAACCGCCGACCTTCACCATCACCACAACCGGCAGAACACCGCCGACCGCCAACCAAAGTCACCACCGGGCGCTTACCGCACGATCGGGGCTAAGCACGAGGGCACACCCCCGGATCCGGACTCCATGACCCTTGAGCACATCGCGAACCAGGGCAAAGCCACAGAAATCGATCTGGTCGCGATGGTTGGCAATCTTCTCTATGTCGATCTCGACCTCAATGATCGGCTTGGCAACAAGACGTTCGGCGAGAAGCAGAAGATTCTGATAAGGGCCAAGGGCGTTTGGGTTGACGATTACATCCCCGACGCCACGAAGTGGGGCCAGGACGAGATCGAGCAGCGCACGCTCGAACTTGCAGGCGAGGCGTACGACAAGCTCTGGGCCTTCTAGAAACCCGACGCAGCACAGATACACACCGACTGCCCCGCTGAGATAGCGTCCTGTCGTGCCCGTTCCGGACTTTCAGACGCTGATGCGGCCGTTGCTCGAGGTGCTCGCCCAGCAAGGGGAGGTATACCCAGAAGTTGTGGATGCGGGTGAAGAGGAAGGCGGCGTACCTTCCCGGTTGCTGAAGACCGAAGCCGGCGTTGGCCGGCAGGAAGGCACGCCATGTCAGATGTTCGCAGGCTCCCTGTCGGGGAGGACAACGAAGACGGTCGGGTCACGCTTGATGATCTCGCGCGGGAGGGTGCTCGCCGGATGATCGCGGCGGCGCTCGAGGCCGAGGTTGACGAGTACGTCGGTTCGTTCGTGGAGGAGGTTGATGAGGACGGCAAGCGGCTGGTGGTCCGGAACGGTCGCGCGCGGGAGCGGCGCGTCACGGTCGGCGCCGGGACGGTGCCGATCCGGGCGCCGCGCGTGAACGACAAGCGCGTGGACGAGGAGACCGGCGAGCGCAAGCGGTTCAGCTCGCGGATCCTGCCGGCGTACGCCCGGCGGTCGCCGAAGGTGACCGAGGTGCTGCCGATCCTGTACCTGCACGGGCTCTCGACGGGCGACTTCGCGCCGGCGCTGCGGGATCTGCTCGGCGAGGACGCCTCGGGGTTGTCGCCCAGCTCGATCCAGCGGCTCACCGAGCAGTGGCAGGCTGAGCACGCCGCGTTCCGCACGCGGGAGCTGCGGTTTCACCGCTACGCCTACCTGTTCGTCGACGGAGTGAACGTCAGCGTCCGCCTCGGCGAGGATCCCAAGCTGTGTCTGTTGGTGGTGATCGGTGTTCGAGAGGACGGGCAGAAGGAGCTGCTCGCGGTCGAGGACGGCTACCGCGAGAGCGAAGACTCATGGGCGGCCGTGTTCCACGATCTTCGCGACCGCGGGCTGAACGAGCCGAAGCTCGTGACCGGCGACGGCGCGCTGGGCGCGTGGGCCGCGCTGCGCAACGTGTTCCCCGGCGCGCGAGAGCAGCGTTGCTGGGTTCACAAGACAGCGAACGTGCTCGACGCGCTCCCCAAGCGGCTCCAGCCGCGGGCCAAGACGCTGCTGCACGAGATGGCGGAGGCGCCCTCGCGGGCGGACGCTCGCAAGGCACTGGAGCGCTTCCGCGCCGAGTTCGACGCCAAGTACCCCAAGGCGGTCGCGAAGCTCGACAAGGACTGGGACGCGCTCACCGCGTTCTACGACTTCCCTGCCGAGCACTGGCGGCACCTACGCACCACAAACCCGATCGAGAGCAGCTTCGCGACCGTCAAGCTCCGCACCAAGGTCACCAAGGGCGCCGGCTCCAAGAAGGCCGCGCTGGCAATGGCCTACAAGCTCCTGGACGCCGCCCAGGAGCGCTGGCGGCGGTTCAACGGCCACGAGCTCGTCACCGACGTGCTCGCCGGCGTGAAGTTCAAGGACGGAGTGAAGGTCACAGACGAACACACCACGACGACGGACGAGGAGGTCGCCGCCTGATGCTTCACCTTCTCATCCACAACTCTTGACAATTGCTCCAGCAAGGGGAGCAGCCGATTCAGGACGTGCGTGCAGCATTGGCGGATCGATTCGAGCTCACTGACGCGGATCTCAACGAGATGCTCCCGAGCGGACGCGCGAAGACTTTCGCGAACCGCGTTGGGTGGGCGACGACGTACTTGTTTCGATGCGGTCTCATTGATCGCCCACGCCGGTCGGTTTATGTGATCACCAGTCGTGGCAGAGAGGTTCTCGCTGCAAACCCGGATCGTGTCGACTTGCGAGTGTTGAGCGAATTTCCGGAATTTCATGAGTTTCGGCGCTCAAGGAGCGACCAAGCACCGCCTAGCGTCGTTCGAGCAGCGTCTGAAGAAGATGCAACTCCCGAGGAGCGCCTCGTGGCCGCCAGTCGTGAGCTGCGAGCTGCGCTTGCAGCCGAACTCTTGGACGCGGCACTCGGTCAGTCGCCCGCGTTCTTCGAGCAGCTCGTCCTGGACGTGCTCCACGGCATGGGATATGGCGGGATCCGGCAGGACGCCGTGGAGCGTCTGGGGCAGAGCGGCGACGGCGGGATCGATGGTGTCATTCGCGAGGACACCCTCGGTCTCGAGGAGATCTACATCCAAGCCAAACGGTGGGCCCCGGATCGCACGGTCGGCCGGCCCGAGATTCAGCGGTTCGTAGGCGCCTTCCGCGGGCAGCGCGCCAGCAAGGGGGTCTTCATTACGACGTCGAGCTTCAGCTCGGATGCGCTTGCCTACGCAGAGAATGTCGTTCCGCGCGTGGTCCTCATCGATGGTCGGGAGCTTGCTCTGCTGATGATCGACCACGACGTCGGCGTAGCCATCGTCGACAGATTCGACGTGAAGCGGGTGGATTCCGACTACTTCGAATCGGACGAGAGCGCGCATGCGTCCGGTCCCAGCTGATGCGGCGGAAATGAGTGCCTCGGGCCGGTCATACGCGCGGACCTACGGACGAGTTCTGCGTCGACAGCACCACGCCTTCGTTGAATCAGCGGTCGAGGGCAGTGGTGGTCGCATCCTGTTCTCATCCGGCTCGGACACCGCGCCGCTGTTCCTCGGCGTGGAGGACGAGACGGGACGACGAGTCGGAGTGTGCGCCTACGTGTTCTTGGCCAACCGGCGGGACACGCGCAACCGACCGGCTGACGAGCATCGACTCCAGATTCGGTACGGCGACGTCAACGATGCCGCCTGGCGCTCCGCGGATCATCCGGTCGGCTTCGATCCGCTTGGCGTCGACGTCACGATTGTGGTCGGCGCGCACGTCGAGGCAGACCTGTTCGTCGGGCTCGATCCTCTGATCTATACGCCGTTGCCGCTCGGGATTTCGGTCTTCTTCAAGGACGCGGAGATCGACGAGGCGAAGCGCACCGGCTGGGAGGTATGGGAGCGCGACAACATCTCCGGCGTCCGCCGGTCGAGCCCACGCACCGAGTTCGGTGTCGAGACGCTAATAGCGTTCGCGCCCGATCGATTTCTCGACTACCTACGGTTCGAGCGCACGGCCCAGGCGCTACGGCTGGAGCCGCCGCTCCGCTTCCGGGCGGCGACCGATCATCCTGTGTCAAAGCTCGCTGGCGGGATCCACGCGCTGGAGGGCGAGTTCTCGCTGTCGGCCGAGGAGATCCTCGACATCATTCGCGAGCGCCCGCGTCTCGGCATGGCTGTTCGCGGAGGCGTTGCCGAACGGCACCTCCACACAGCGCTAAACGCCGACCCTGAGGTCGCTGATCTCCGACTTGGTGAGCAGGAGGGACCGCCGGATCTCATCGTCGCGGTTGGGAGCGGCGGGCTACTAGTGGCGATCGAGTGCAAGAACGCGTCGCCGACCACGTATGCCGACGGGACACCGAAGGTCGAGACGCAGAAGACGCGTGCATCGAAAGGCGACCCAAAGAGCCGGCTCTACGACCCAGGCCAGTTCGACGTCGTCGCGGCGTGCATGTACGGGCCGTGGCGACGATGGGAGTTTCGCTACAAGCGCTCCGATCGGCTTGACCGCGATCGCACGCACCCGGACCGCATCGCGCCGATCCAGAGGATCGACGCGAGCTGGGCGACGACGCTGGTTGAAGCGCTGGCGGGCTCGTGACGATGACTCCGGACAGCCGCCGATGAGCAGCTCGAGCGGCCGACGCGCCTTCACCGGCCAGTGACTCTTCCGTACCCGCATCCGACCAGCCCCAAGGTGAGCGAGCGCATGCGCCGCAACCCACGTCGCGATACCCGACCAGAGATCGCGTTGCGTTCGGAGCTGCATCGCCGCGGGCTGCGGTTTCGCAAAGATCTTCCGCTGCGGGTGCCGGACCGCATCGTGCGTCCTGACGTCACGTTCACCCGCACCCGCGTCGCGGTATTCGTCGACGGCTGCTTCTGGCACGCGTGCCCGGTTCACGGAAACCAGCCGCTTGCGAACACCGACTACTGGCGACCGAAGCTCGCTCGGAACGTCGAGCGGGATCGCGCCGTGGACGCGGCGTTGCTGGCGGCAGGCTGGCGCGTTCTCCGCGCCTGGGAGCACGAGCCCACAATTAGCATCGCGGATCGTGTGGAGGCGGAGCTGAGGACCGCACGGGTCGTTCCTTTGCCGCGGGTTCGGCCGCCGGACGCCCCAGTCAAGCGGCGACGGGAAACGCCTCGATAGCGCCGAGGCGGCCGAGTTCGGCTGCGATCTGCTCGGCGACGCGCTGGGCCAGCAGTGGGGGCACCGCGTTGCCGAGTTGGAGTTGCTGGTCGCGCCGAGTGCCGCACACTACGTACTCGTCGGGGAACGTCATGAGGCGTTTGAGCTCTGCCACACGGAGGCGCCGGCTGTCCCAGTGAAAGGGACCCACCCAAGGCCCGGGCTGGCCCTGGATCGTGGGCGATGGCCTGTCGGGATGGAGCTTGAGTAGAAAGCTCCAGTACCGGCTGCGCCATTTGAACCGGGGAGTCGGATGGCCGCGATTCTCAGTGAAGAAGAGGTAGTTGTCTCCAGGGGGAACTGCACGCAGCTCATGCGCGTAAGTCCCCTCTACCTGATCCTCCGGCTCCGGCGGGTTCTGCTCAGCGGACAGCTCGGCGAGCGCCTGACCGGCGGTTATGTGGGGCTCGAGGCCGACGTCCCAGCCCACTCGGCGCTCGTGCGGGCCGGTGTGCGACTCAGTCGGCCAGCCGAATCTCCATAGCTCGGGGGCCACGTCGAGAAGGTCGTCGCGGACGCCGACGCAAATCAGCCGCTGGCGCACCTGGGGCACGCCATGATCGGCAGCGAGGATGACCCTCTTGTCGAACGAATAGCCGGCGGCTCGTACCGAGGCGATGAAGCGGTTGAGGATCGGGCGATTTTGATTCTGGTATGCGAGGCCGTAGACGTTCTCCATGAGGAACGCCTTCGGCCTGACCGCCCGTAGCGCCTCGACGTAGTTGTCGAGCAGCGAAGCCTTCGGATCTTCGCCGGCACGCTTGTAGGCCAGCCAGTACCCGCTCTTTGAGAACGGCGTGCACGGCGGGCCACCATGGAGCAAGCTGGCCTCGCAGCGAGCGATTCCGGCGGCCTCGAGCAGCCCCGAGTAGTCCATGTCGACGATGTCCGTGAAGACGCTATCTGCGGTGAGGCCGGGCAGAAATCGCTTAGCGTTGGCCAGCAGTGTCCGTTTGGCAACCTCGTTGCACTCAACCGCGGCCCGGGTAGTGAAGCCAGCTTGCTCGCACCCGAGATCGAGTCCACCCGCCCCCGAGAACAGGCTGACGGCCTCAAGCACTGGCGAGCTGGCCGGGGGCCAGGATTTTTTGACGGGGATCACGACCGGGAAGTTAGTCGTCGGCTCGGACTGCATCGGTGGTTCGGGATTGAGGCGCATTGGTTGCTCACGTGTTCGCGGGGATCGAACATACGTTCCCATTTGTACCGGACGGATCGGCTGCTGGTTCACATGCCCTGTTGGGCCGCTTGCTAGCGATCAGCGCCGCGACCGATCTCGCTGACTCCGCGTCCCCCCGGGCAGGACGTGCGCATGCTGCTTGAGCGTGAACACCGCGGCTCGTGGCCCAGCCGCTTGCTGAGGACCTTGATTAGAACACCGCCTGTAAGGCGACGCTAGCGTGGGTGTGACGCAGGTCTCATAACCCGAAGGTCGCGGGTTCGAATCTGGTCGCCACCAGCCGATCCTCGACGGCGTGGCGCGGAAGACCGGCCGCGGACGAAATCCGCATCATCGATACTGTGGCCACCTCGTCACGGCACCGGGCGTCGCCGTTGGGTGGAGGCCGGCAGGATCAGCAAGGCGGTTTGGGGGGAGGGCGAGCCCTCTGCAGGTTGGCGAGGCTGACGTGGAGATCCGCCCCGAGGAGGACGAGCGGCCAAAGGGCCGTTGCCACCACCGCCGAGAGCACCTGGACGAGGCTGGCCAGATGGCCATAGTAGGCGTGCTGGGAGGCCACGATCACCCGAGCACGAGGTAGACGATTCGGGCCAGGCGGGGCATCGAATGAGCTTCGTCGGGAGCCTGCGGCCTCCTTTCGTGTGACGCCGCGGGACGAACCGGCCCGGCGGCGCGAAGCTGGCGCGAGCGCGTGAAGTCCGGTGTCAGAAGTCGCGCCGTCCGGCGAGTCGCTCGTCGGCCTCTGGCCGGGTGCGCTCGTACAGAGCGACCCTCTGGGGCCCCGGGTTCGTTATCTCCGCGCCACGCCCATGAGGGATCTCGAACTCCATGCCGAGGTCGACCTGGCGGTCGCGGAGCTCTGCGACTGCCTGATCGAGATCCTCGACGCGGTAGACGAGGACCGGTTGGTCGCCCTTGAGATGCGCGGCGAACAGGAGTGGGGGAGGATCCGGAGCCAACCGCACCATCGCCACGCGTGTGCCGAACGCCTCGATCGCGAATACGACCTCAGCGCCCAACCCACGGGTGAAGTGCTTCAGGTCGGCAGCGACGTCCCGGCTCGGCAGGTAGACGAAGTCAAGCCGATCGAACATCCCTAGAGCCTACGCGCCGTCCTGAGACGCGCCGTACATGGGCTTCCAACTACCGGCCGAGCGTCCCGCCTCACTCGTGGACCCTCCGCCGGCGTGTCCATGACGCCTAGCCTCGATCCGGCGTTATCGGCGCGTAGGTGAACGTGCCGTGTGCGCGACGGGTTGAGGTTGGGGTGAAGGCACTCTTGGTGTCGGGATTCTCGCTCGGCGGTGTTGGCCTGGTTGATTTGATGGCGCCGCGGTCGGTTTTCGGGCAGGCCGCCGTCGGTGGTCGGCTCGCTCGTGGTCGGGATCCCGGGTCGCTGCCGCGGCGTTCGTTCAGCAGAGCGTTGGGATCGCGCGGAGCTGTTGAAACGCGGCAGCGAGCGCGGGTGCCCACGGCCAGTCGGCTTGGAGGCGAAGGCGGCTGCGGCGGCCGTGCCGGACGACCCGACCGGCGGTGTGAAGTAGCCGGTGACGGAGCCGCTTTGGCTCGGCCGTCGCGAGCTCACCGGTCAGGCAGAGCAGCTTCGTCCAGCAGAGGAGGTCCTGGGCGATCAGCGAGGTCTCCAGCCAGGTTTGGTTGTGCTCAAAGGCATAGTGCGGAAGGTTGCGCATGCCGGTGTCCTTGCCGGCGCGGATGCTGTCCTCAACGCGCGCGCGGCCGCGAGGGTGTCAGTTCTTCCGTGTAAGCTGACTATTTGATAGTAACAGTTACTCCTGGTGTGTCAAGTAGTGACAGTCAGGTTTCAGTTGTCGGGGATGCGGTCACCGAACTCGATTTTGAACGCGGCCAAGGCGGCTGGCCAGTTGAACACGCGCTTCCATTTGGTCTCGGCTTTGGTGATCGCGAGGTAGATCAGCTTGCGGGCGGCGTCCTCGTCGGGGAAGCTGCCGCGGGTCTTGATGATTTTGCGGATCTGGCGGTTGAGCGCCTCGATCGTGTTCGTATCCGGTATGAAAGGCACCAGATGCCACCGCGCCCAGCGAACGGCCTGTTGCAGCTATTGAGCGTATCGGGGTCGGTGAGTACGGTGCGACCGTCCGGGTCGCGGGGCATCCGGGAGCGAACGCAGGCTGGGCAGGCCGTTCTTATACGTTGCGCTTTGAGCGCGGGTTAGTAGTTGGCCGCCCCTGCGACTTGCCCGGATGCGCCTTGAGCGCGGATCCGTAGGTGTCGTTCGCCCGCCTGGCTCCCACATCCGTCAACCATCGTTGTTGGAGGTGAGCAGTGGGACGTAGGTGTATCGGGTTGGACGTGCACCGCGAATTCGCGCAGGTCGCGGTGTGGGAGGACGGCCTGGTCCGGCAGGCCGGGCGGATCGCGCTGAGCGATGAGGCGCTGCGGATCTTCGCCGACAGTCTCGGGCCGGAGGATGAAGTCGCGATCGAGGCGACGTGCAACACGCAGGCGATCGTCAGGCTGCTGGAGCCGCACGTCGCGCGGATGGTGGTATCCAACCCGCAGAAGACGCGGGCGATCGCCGAGGCCAAGGTCAAGACGGACAAGGTCGACGCCGAGGTGCTGGCGCAGCTGTTGGCCGCGGACTATCTGCCGTCGGTGTGGATCGCCGACCAGGCCACTCAGGCGCTGCGCCGTCAGGTGGCCCGCCGCGCGCATATCGTGCGTCAGCGGACCCGCCTGAAGAATCGGGTCCAGGCGATTCTTCACCGGAACCTGATCCCCCGGTGCCCAGCGGCGGACCTGTTCGGGATCAAGGGCCGCTGCTGGCTGTCCGCTCAGCCGCTGCCGGCGGATGAGTCGGTCGCTGTGGACGCGCTGTTGCGCCAGCTGGACTTTCACGCCCAGGAGCTGAGGATCATCGATGCTGAGCTCGGCCGCGTGGCGCTCTCAAGTTCTGAGGTCAAGCGGCTGATGACCATCCCTGGGGTTGACGCCACCGTGGCGTTGTCGATCGTCGCCGCCGTGGGTGACTTCCGCCGGTTCCGCCGGCCCGAGCAGCTGGTCTCGTACCTCGGTTTGAACCCGCGGGTCAAGCAGTCCGGGGGTCAGCCCGCCAGTCACGGCCGGATTACCAAGCAGGGCCGCGCGCACGCTCGCGGAATGCTGGTCGAGGCGGCGTGGTCAGCCGCCAAGACCCCCGGGCCGCTGCGCGCCTTCTATCAGCGCGTGTGCTCGCGTCGCGGGATGCAGATCGCCGTGGTCGCGACCGCGCGCAAGCTCGCGGTGCTGTGCTGGACGATGATCGAGCGCGGCGAGGACTACGCGTTCGCGCGCCCGTCGCTGACCGACAAGAAACTCCGCGCGCTCGAGCTCCGCGCCGGCATGCCCTCCCGCCAGGGCCGCAAGGGCACGGCCGCCGCATACTCCTCAAGGAGGTCCGGCGCCGTGAGCGCGAGCTCGCCGAGCAAGGCGAGCAGGCGTACCGCCAGCTCGTCGCCGACTGGCAGGCCCGGCGGCCCACGAAGCCCAAGGGCGACTCGGGCGTGGCCGCCGCCAATGGGACGCGACTGAAAAGGCCCTCAGTGGGGCAAGCTGCGCGGCAGGCATCAGAAGTCCCAGAACCTGCGCTTCGCTCGGGGGTCGACCACGCCCTGAGCAAAGCCTAACCCCAACACACAAACCTTCCTGTCAACGGCGTCCGACCGGGCGAGGATCTCGCACGCCCACACTCGGCCAACACCCCATCCGGACCGTGTTTCGCCGGCGTCCCTGCCAGCGAGCGACCCCCTCGCAACCACCAACCTCCGCCACAAGCACGGGAGAACGACACGACCACGGCCACGAAAATTGGGTCTCCCGGCATCGATGTGGTGATGGTGACGGCGGGATTTGCCGCGTGAGCAGGTCTTTGCCGGCCTGAGGTAGTTCTCGCAAGTTGCGCGCTGGTTGGGGACGCGCCCGCCGCCCTCACCGGCAGGCTGCTGGCTGTCCAAGGTCAACGGCTTGCAAGGAGGGACAGCGTGCGCGTCACGACGGCATTTTCCAGGCTTCTGCGTCTGCCGGAGGTGTGGGTCAGGAAGGTTCGCTTCGAGCCCGATGTTGTCGTGGTCGAGGTGGCGCTGCGACGCCGGCGGCTGGTCTGCCCCGAGTGCGGGTACTCGACGCGGTCTCGTAAGGACACGCGGCCGGAGGACTCGGTCTGGCGGCATCTTGATCTCGGGGTCTGGCGGCTTGAGATCCATTGCCGTCGCCGGCGCCTGTGGTGCCCGCAGCATGGGGCGCGCACGGAGGGCGTCCCGTTCGCCCGGCCGGGCGCCGAGTTCACGCGCGATTTCGAGTGTCTGGTCGCGTGGCTGGCGACGCGGACTGACAAGTCGACGATCAAGCGGATGCTGCGGATCGACTGGGACACGGTCGGGCGGATCGTCAAGCGCGTCTGCGACGACGAGCTCGATCCCGGCCGCCTGAACGATCTCTACGACATTGGCATCGACGAGGTCAGCTGGAAGCGCCAGCACAAGTACCTCACGCTCGTGGTCGACCATCAGCGCCGCCAGGTCGTGTGGGGATGCAAAGGGTCCGGCGCGGCCGCCGCGGACGCGTTCTTTGACGAACTCGACCCGCCGCCGCCCGACGCCGTGGCCGAGCACGCCAAGCAGCCACGCGCGGCGAGCGAGCCGGCGATCATGGTGCCGTTCGGCCCGTGCGCGACCGTTCCCGCCGGACACGGCATCCCGGGCGCGTGGCTGGCGCCCGGCCTGGAGATTGAGCCTGCGATCTTCGCGCGCGCCGGGCGGCTGCGCGCCGTCTCGATGGACATGGGTCCCGGCTATGCGAAGTCGGTCCGCGAGCATGCCCCGCAGGCGATCGTGTGCATCGATCCGTATCACGTGGTGCAGCTCGCCAACCAGGCGCTCGACGAGGTCCGCCGCGCGTATTGGAACGAGCTCCGCTCGCTCGGCGACCAGCAAGCCGCCAGGCGCTTCAAGGACTCCCGCTGGTCGCTGCTCAAGAGACCGGAGAAGCTCACCGACGAGCAGGCCGCCACACTCGTCCGGATCAAGGCCGCCGGCGGCGAGGTCTGGCGCGCGTACACGCTCAAGGAAGCCGTACGCGGCATCTTCGAACCCGGCCTCTCGATCGACGACGTCGAGATCCTGATCGACCGGCTGCTCAGCCGCCTGGCCCGCAGCCGGCTCGAGCCGTTCGTCCGCCTCGGCAAAACCATCCGCAAGCACCGCGATGGGATCCTCGCCGCGATCCGCCTCGGCATCAACCAAGGCCGCACCGAGGCGCTCAACAACAAGGTCCGCCTGATCACGCGCCGCGCCTACGGGTTTCACTCAGCCAAAGCCGCGCTCGCGCTCGTGCTACTCACCTGCGGACCGATCACCCTTCACCTGCCACACGAGCTACACGCGCTCGGAATCGGGTGACGCTGACCACATCGATGCCGAGAGAGCCCGAAAATTGAGCCGGGACCTTGACACTTTCATCCGTGGTGTAGATCACGCGGCGGACCTCGGCGGGGTAGGCCAGGAACGGGGTGATCTGCTCCCAGTGCTCGAGCCAGCTGGCTGAGATCATCGGGTAGCGGTGATCCCATTTGTCGGCGAACGCGGTGAGCTCGTCTGCGGCGTGCTCGGCGTCGACGGCGGTGTAGATCTTGCGCAGGTCGGCGGCGAGCGGTTTGCGGTCCTTGTAGGACACAAAGCGCATGCTGGAGCGGACCTGATGCACCAGGCAGGTCTGGACGGTCGCGTGCGGGAAGGTCGCCTCGATCGCTTCCGGGAAGCCGGTGAGCCCGTCGACGCAGACGAACAGGATGTCGGCGACGCCGCGGGTCTTCAGATCGGTGAGAACGTGCAGCCAGAACTTCGCGCCTTCGGTCTGCTGGAACCACAGGCCGAGCACGTCACGCTCGCCGTCGAGGTTGACGCCCAGCGCCACGTAGCACGCCTGGTTTCGGACCGTATGCCCGTCGCGGATCTTCACGATCAGCGCGTCGAGGTAGACGATCGGGTAGACGCGCTCCAGCGGCCGGTTCTGCCACGCCTTCGCGTCGCTGAGCACCGTGTCGGTGATCTTCGAGATCAGATCCGGCGAGACCTCGGTGCCGTAGATCTCCGCGAGGTGTCCCTGGATCTCGCGGACCGTCAGACCGCGGGCGTAGAGGCTGATCACGCGGTCGTCGAACCCGACCCACCGGGTCTGACGCTTCTTGACGATCTGCGGCTCAAACGTGCCCTTGCGATCCCGCGGGGAGCGGATCCGCAGCGGTCCCTGATCGGTCAGGATCGTCTTTGACGGCTTGCCGTTGCGCGCGTTCCCCACGCCACCGGGCGGCGCCTGATCGGGCTCATAGCCGAGATGCTCGCTCAGCTCCGCCTCCAACGCCCGGTTCAACAGCCGGCGCGTCAGGCGCCCCAGCAGCCCATCTGGGCCCGCGATCTCCTCAGCGGTCCTCGCCCCTGAGAGCAACGCGTCAAGCAGCTCATCGCTGACTTCCAACGGCTCCTCATCGAGCCCAGGACCGCCCGGCAACCCGGGAAACACCTCTCGCCGCTCCACGGTTCCGAGGTCGCTTCGCTCCTCGCTGACAGACAGAACATCTTCTTCTTGATCGATCCTGCGTTGCGTAGTCGTAGGCATGAGGAATCCTTTCGATCAGCCTTACACGGTTCCTTCGACACTCCCGCGGCCGCGGTGGCGCAGCTCCAGCGCGGCGATGTCCTGATCGTTCTGGTCGGTGAGGAAACACGTGTGCCGGTAGCCGTGCTCGTCGAAGATCGTGAACTGCGCGCCCGGGTGCGGCCGCTCGCGACGGACGATCAACCGCGACCCCTCCGGCCAGGCGGACAGGTCCAGGCGGTCGGTCAGCTCCGCGACCCAGGCGCCGTCCCGATCGACGGCGCCGGCGTTGATCGCCTGCTCCCACACCGTTTCCGGGAGGTCGAGGATCGCCTGGCGAACGGTGTCGTTGAGCTCGTAGCCAACGGAGAAACGGATCGCGGCCTCCCGGCAGTCGGCGGTGAACGCGTGCGTCTGCCCGCCGATGTCGGTCCGGACCAAGATCTCGCGGTGAAGGTCCTCGGCCGGCAACTGCGAGAGCGCGAGCCCGAGCACCGCGAAGTGATCGGCGGCCGTGTTCGAGCCGGCGTTCCCGGGCCTGAGGATCGCGGCGAGCGGCTCGCCGGTCTCATCCAGCCAGCAGCCGAGCGGATGAAACCCGTACCCGTGCTTGTAGTTGCCCGCCGCCCGCTCCTTCTCCGAATGCGCGCTCACCAGCGTCGCGTCGATGTTCAACGTGATCGTCTCCGGACGCGCGCCGGCGTCCCACACCCGCGCCCGCGCGACCGCTCTCGCACCACGCACCCGCGCCAGCAGCTGCTCATCGATCGACTTCAGCACCCGATGGATCGTGGTCTCCGACGCCCTGGCGCCGAACAGCCGCTCCTGCCCCCGATACGCATCGACGTCGGTCACGCAATCACCACCGTCAGCGAGCATCACCGCGACGTCACGCAACACCCGACCCGGATCGTGCGCCGAGCGCCGCTCCCGCGTCCCCGCCAACGCCTCCGACAGCGCCGCGGTCAACCCGACCGCGTCGGCGAGCTCGACCAGCAGCGCGACGCCCGCGTGCGACACCAACCCCTCGCCGTCCGCCGTGACTTCTACCGTTCCGAGACGAGCCTCTGGCCTCACCAACTGGGTGTCCTCCTGGGTCGCGGTCGAGATCTTCAGCAATCCCGATTCTCACGGCCCGGGAGGACGTTCCCGTGAGCAGAACTCAGCCCTATCGGCGCTTCGAGGCTAGTGACGGTGCCACCGCGCACACCGTCGTTGCCGCCGCGAACCCGATCAGGCCTGCCGCGCTCGCCGCGGCCGGATCCCGGCGCACGCACACCCGCGCCGCCGGCACCGCCACGAGCGCGAGCACGAGGTTGAACGCGATCAGAACCCACGCGACCTCCCCAACCGCAGCCCCGAAATCCCGCAGGATCTCCGGCAACGCCAGCGTGACCACACCCGAATCACCCAACACAACCGCGACAGCAGCCACAGCGCTACGACCGCTCCCGTCCGTGCCGCCCGAGGACCCGGCGGCTGGTTGCTGCGATCCACGCTCATCACAAGAGACTCTCCCCGATCAAGATGCCACGCCCAGCGCACCGACCGGACGGGCCGACGCTGCATCCGGGCCGGCGATCGAGGATACTGAAGCGATTCACTGAATCGGTTCAGGAAGCAGACCAAGTTGCCCAACCAGAAAGCGTCGCCTCGTGGGATCCGCGCCGCCGTCCCAGAGCGGGTGGCGGTCACCTGCGCTGCCGAACTTCGGCGTATGGAGTGGCCCGCCCCATGACCGAGGACCTGGTGGTCATCGGTGGCGGGGTCATGGGTCTGTTTACGGCGTACCACGCGTCCGAGCGCGTCGATCGGGTTGTGGTGCTCGAGCGCGGCCGGATAGGGGATCCGATGACCGCGTCGTTCGGGCGTACGCGGTCCTACCGCAGCGATTACCTCGATCCCGGCTATGCCCGGCTCGCGCGTGAGGCCTTGCGGCTGTGGGGCGAGTTCGAGACACAGATGGGCACGGCGATGCTGATCCGGTGCGGCTGTATGAACATCGCGAAGCGCTCGGTGACGCCGGACCTCGCAAGCACATACGGGCACCTCAGCCATCGGGTCCTCGAGGACCTGGGCGTCCCGTGCGCCTCGCTTGCCGGAAAGGCACTGCGTGCGCGCTTCCCGTACCTCGAGGCTGACGTCGGCTACCTCGACCTCGACGGCGGCGTGGTGAACCTGCCCGCCGTCACGGCCGCTCTGCAGCGGGCGCTGGCCGAACGCGGCGTGCGCATCGTACAGGGCGTAACCACCCGCCTCGCCGCGCGTCGCGGTAGCGAGATCCGGGTGGTTACTGATGTCGAGGAATGGACATCGCGATCGCTCGTCGTGACCGCTGGGCTCGGAACGAACGACGTGCTCGCCCGCCTGAACGGGGCGCTCCTCCAGGTCCCGCTCACTCGGGACCGTCCGATCGAAGCCAAGTACTTCACCCCTCCGGCCGGTTCCCGCGAGCAGTTCGCGTCCGACGCCATGCCCGTCATCGCCTATCTCGACGCCGGGATTTACTGCCACCCGATCATCGACGGACTGATCGACAAGGTCAAGATCGGTTACTACCACCCACCGGACCTGCCACGCGCGACCACCACGATCGACAGCGTCATGTCGTTCGTCGAGCACTGCGTGCCGACGCTGCTGGATGCGCGAATCGAGCCGGTTGACGACGTCGACGGGTGCGACTACGACCTTGTCGCCGACGACGAGTTCGTCCTCGGCGCCGTGCCCGGCTTTCCAGGCGCTTACGTCGGCGTCGGATGGCGAGGCACTGGTTACAAGTTCGCCCCGTGGGTCGGGCGAGTGCTGGCAGAGCTCGCGGTTGAACGGGACACCGTCTACGACGTCAGCCGCTTCGACCCAGCGCGATTCACGAAAGGAAACTCCGATGCAGGACCGGCCGTCAGCGCGAACGCTCCAGCAACGCCTCGCTGAGGACGTGATCCTCGGCGCCGAGGGTTACGTCTTCGAACTCGAGCGCCGCGGCTACATCAAGGCCGGGCCGTACGTTCCCGAGGTCATTCTCGACGCGCCAGAGGCTGTGATCGAGCTGCACCGCGAGTTCCTGCGTGCCGGCGCTGAGGTCATGGTGGCACTCACCTATTACGCCCACCGCGAGAAGCTGAAGATAGTCGGGCGCGAGGGGGACCTCGAAGAGATGAATCGGGCCGCGGTGCGCATCGCCAACCAGGTCGCTCGCGAGGGCGGGGCGCTCGTGGCGGCCAACATCTCCAACACCTGGTCCTACGATCCCGCGGACGCCCGGCGCACCGGTGCCATCGTGCGCGCGCAATACGAGGAACAGCTGAGCTGGGCGGCGGATGAGGGCGTCGACTTCGTCATTGCCGAGACCAACGATTTTCTCGGTGAGGCGCTGATTGGGCTGGAGGTCTGTCACGAGCTCGGTTTACCGGCCATGGTCACCTTCGCCAGCGTTCACCCCACGAGCACTTATGATGGCTACGGGTACGTCGAGGCCTGCCGCCGAGCGGCGGACGCGGGCGCGACCATCGTCGGGCTCAACTGCTCGCGCGGACCGCGGACGATGAAGCCGCTGCTGGCCGAGGTTCGCGCAGGTGTCGATGCGCCCGTCGCCGCACAGCCGGTTCCATATCGAACCTCCGACGCGACGCCGGCCTTCGAGTCGCTCACCACGACCGAGGGCAGCCGAGCCTTCCCGATACAGCTCGAGCCCTTCTCCTGCACACGGTTCGAGATGGCGGAGTTCGCAGGCTGGGCCCAACGCGCCGGCATCCGCTACATCGGCATCTGCTGTGGAGGCGGTCCGCACCACGTTCGCGCCATGGCCGAGGCGCTCGGTCGCGAAACCGCGGCAAGCCGCTTCTCGCCCGCGATCGACCTTCATCCAGTAATCGGAACGAGCACGGCTGACCATGCCGAGATGGGGGGCTGGACGGCGTTCCGCTGACGCCACCACGTTCGAGGCAGGTCCGGAGCTCCTCGGGAGCCGGGATGATCTGCCGAGGGCGAGCGGGCTCGTCCGGACTCAGGATGGTTGCCCTGGGGCGAGTCGTCCATCGGTGGTTAGCATCGGGGGAAGATGTTCAACCGGCGCACGAAGATCATCGCCACGCTGGGTCCGGCGACGGACACTCCGGGGATCCTCGATGCTCTCGTCGCGGCGGGCATGGATTGCGCGCGGCTGAATTGCTCGCACGGCACGCAGGAAGATCTGCGCCACCGCGCGGGAGAGGTGCGAGCCGCCGCCGAGCGCGCTGGGCGACCGATCGGACTTCTGTTTGATCTTCAGGGACCGAAGCTGCGGCTATCGGCGGTGGCGGTGCCGTGCAGCGTGGAGGCCAGCGAGGTCGTGACGTTCACATGCACCGATGACGACGTCGGGGAGCGGCGTGTTCCGGTGGATTTCCCGGACTTCCCACGACTCGTCACCGACCGCTCCGAGATCGTCGTCGGCGACGGTGTGCCGCGTCTGGTGGTCGAGTCGGTGGGGCCCGGGGAGGTCGTCGCCAGGTCGGTGTCGGCGGGCGAGCTCGTTCCCCGCAAGGGGATCAACGTCACGTACGCGCGGCCGGAGCTGCCGGCGATCACCGACAAGGACTTGGGAGATCTCGCGTTGGCGGCGGACCTGGGCGCGGATTTCGTCGCCCTGTCGTTTGTTCGCTCGGCGGCTGACATGGAGCAGCTGCGGGCCCACCTGGACGAGCGCGGCTGGCGGGGTCGAACCATCGCCAAGATCGAGAAGATCGAGGGCTATGAGCACCTCGATGAGATCATCGGCGCTGCCGATGGCGTGATGGTCGCTCGGGGTGATTACGGCGTCGAGGCCGGCGTTGCGCGTGTGCCCCTGATGCAGAAGGACACCATCTATCGAGCGACCCAGGCCGGCAAGCTGGTCATCACGGCCACTCAGATGCTCGAATCGATGATCCAGGCGCCGGAGCCCACTCGGGCCGAGGCCACGGATGTCGCCAACGCCGTGATCGACGGGACCTCAGCGGTGATGCTCTCCGCCGAAACGAGCGTTGGCCAATACCCCGTGGAGGCGGTCAGAGCGATGTCACAACTGGCCGAGGCCGCCGAGGAGGCCCCCATGATCCACGGACGCGCCGATGCCGGTGTCCGCGACACGCCCGCTGCGTCCGTGATGCACGCCGCCGTGGAACTCGCCGAGGAGCTCGACGCCGCCGCGCTCCTCGTCCCGACCTCCCGCGGCGGTTCGCCAAGAGCATGCGCCAAGTACCGTCGTCGCCAACCGATCATCGCGCTTCCGCACGCCGACGACGTCGCCAACCAACTCACGCTCGAATGGGGCGTGTATCCGCGGACGATGGACGTCAGCGGGTCGGTCGATGACCTCATCGAGCGATCGCTGCTCACCGCGAAGGAGTTCGCCGGCCTCGCGAGCGGCACGCGCGTCGTGATCACCGCCGGCCAGCGAACTGGCACTACCGGCGCGACGAACCTGATCCTCGTGCGCGACATTCCATGACTTCGCGCCTGCCCAGCGGACAGGATGATGGGCTGAGTCGTGAGACGGCGCCTGGCGTACGAAGGGTGGCGCTTGTGCTCCGCCCCGAGCGCGATCTCGACAAGGCCCTTCAGCAGATTCGCGCCTGGGCAGCTGCGACGGGAGTGACGCTGGTCGGCGCAGAAGGAGATCGCCGCTTGCCGGAAGATGTCGAGCATCGGCCCGAGGCATCGCTCGCTGCCGGCTGCGACCTGGTTCTCGCGCTCGGTGGGGACGGCACGATGCTCGGCGCGCTCCGGGTGGGCGCGCCTCACGGTGTCCCGGTCTTGGGGGTCAACCTCGGCCGTCTCGGTTACCTGACCGAGGTCGACGCCGCGCACCTCGACGCCGCGCTCTCCGCGGTGGGCGAGGGCGAGTACACGATCGAAGCACGCACCGGCCTCGCGCTCGTCCCGCGCGATGACGTAGCCGCGCAGATCGCGTACAACGATGTTGTCCTCACCCGCGTGCCGGGCCGAGGTCAAGCCGCGCTCGCCCTGCGCATCGATGGCGAGCTGCTCGTGCGCTACGCCAGCGACGGGGTTATCACCGCGACACCCCAGGGCTCGACCGCGTACGCGTTCGCGGCCGGCGGACCGCTCGTCTCGCCGCGCGCGCAGGGGATGATCGTCATGCCGGACGCGCCACACGGCCTCTTCAACCGGGCCGTGGTTCTCGCCGAGAGGGAGCGGCTCGGGATAGAGGTCCTGCCGACCAGCGCGCCGGTCTCGATCGAGCGGGACGGTCAGCTGCTCGGACATGCTGATCCGGGGGCAACGCTCGAGATCCTCGCTCACCCAAATGCTGCACACGTGGTGCGGGTACACCCCGGCGGGTTTGCCGAGCGCGCGCGCCGCAAGCTCGGCATCATCGATCCAGCGGGACTCGCTGACTTCGATCTGGCCGGCCACGAGCGCTGATCGCAGCAGATCGGCTCTAGGCTCCTCGGGTTGATGACCCGAACGTCGCGGGTTCGAATCCCGCCCCTGGCTATGTCAGAGCGGCCTCCTCAGGTATTACAGCCAGTGCCTGGACGCCGACCGAGGCAGCTCGGCGGTGAGGGAGAGCTGGCGAGCCCTCTACAGGTTGGCGAGGCTGAGGTGGAGATCCGCCCCGAGCAGGACCAGCGGCCACAGGGCCGTCGCCACCACCGCCGAGAGCACCTGAGACAGACTGGCGAAATGGGCGTAGTAGCTGTGCTGGGAGGCAACGATCACTCCGAGCACGATGTAGACGATCGGGGCCAGGCGGGGCATCCGATTCAAGTTCGCCGGGCACGGCAGCGCTCCTCCCGAGTCGCCACGCCGTAAGCGGACGTGCGCGGCGGGGAGCGCCGGCGCCCCGGTTCACATGCCCGCAGGGTGGAACGGCTGGTACTCGCCGCTCTTCAGGTACTGGTTGACTTCGCCCTGGTCCATTTGATGGACGCCACCGCTGCCCGACGACTCGAAGTACTGACCCATGATCTCGATCCAGACGTGGCCGGCGTTGCCGGGGTTAGGGTTGTTCCAGATCGTGACGTAGGAGCCCGCGCCAGGCTGGATGCCGGGCGCCGTCGGGATGCCGGGAGTCGCGTAGCTCTGCGACCAATCGCCGATGCCGTTTGGCCCCATGAGGTAGGAGACGAATCCGGAGCAGTCGGTCCCCTGTTGCTGGATTTGGCTCGCGCTGTCCGAAACGGCGTCGTGGTTGGCCTGGCTGTAGGCGCCGCCGAGCGCGGCCTTGGCGGCCGCGAGCATCCTGGCAGCGCCGGACAATCCCGCGGTTCCGCCGACGCCCTGGACACCAAGCGACGCGGGCACAGCACCGGATGTGAACGGGGAGAGGGTGCCCGAGGACATCGCGTCGCTTGCGAGAGCTCCGGACGGTTGTGAGGCTTGCGCCGAGGCCAGCTGGGCGGCAAATCCGGAAGCGGACGAAGTCGACGAGGCAGCCGCGAGCGAGGCGGGATCGGTCAGGGTTTGCTGGTACGCGAGGATCTGGTCGACGCGTCCAAGCACTGCTTCGAGGCTCATCTCTTCTGGAATCGGCTAGGCCGACCGGAAACTTGACCCCCCTTCCCGCTCGCGAGGTGGGGTGCTCTGGAGGAGGCGCACTCCGCCAACACCGCGGGTATCGTGGCCCCGTGCACCCGTCTAAGCTCAGCCCGACGGTCCAAGAGGTGCTCGCGTTCGAGGATCTGCCGTTCGGCAGCGTGGGCGGTCGCCGCGCGGTCGCTCTATGGAGCGACGGATCGGTCAGCGAGGCGATCAGGTGGCACGGGGAGCACATCTTGTTCTGCGAGGCGATCATGGGAACTCCGGGCCTATGTCGCCTGCGATTGAGAAGTCCCCGCAGTTAGCGTCATCGGGGCCTGGCTAGGGGTACATAATCTAGGCGGCCCGGTCGAGATCGTCTCCGACGTGTTGATCGCTGAGAGGAGATGGTCGAGATGGCTGATGTATCGGGGGTTGGGGTGTCGGGTCCGCTTGGGCCGTTCGTGGCGGGGTTCGCCGCGGAGTTGTCGCGGCAGGGATACAAGCCGCAGCCGGTGGGCAAGCAACTTGGGCTGGTGACGATGTTGAGCGGCTGGTTGGCGGCCGAGGGTGTCGCCGTGTCGGACTTGGCGCCGGACGTGGCGGAGCGCTTCTGCACGGCGCGGCGCGCGGCCGGGTATACCGATCGTGCGACGGTGAGGGCGCTCGATCCGCTGCTTGGATATCTGCGCGCGCTCGGTGTCGCGCCGGCGGAGTGCGGCCGGGCGCCTGCAGGTCCGGTCGAGGAGCTGCTGTCGAGCTTTCGGGGGTATCTGGAGCACGAGCGCGGGCTGGTGCCGGCGGCCGCGCGTGGCTACGTGGACAAGGTCCGTCCGTTCGTGGGGCGCTTTGACGGTCCGCACGGGCTCGAGCTGTCGCGCGTGGACGTCGCTGAGGTGAGAGGGTTTGTCGTGGAGGTGTGTCCGCGGTTGGGCAGGCGCGCGTCGCAGTTGACGGTAGTGGCGTTGCGGTCGCTGCTTCGCTTTTTGCATCTTGAGGGTGTGCTTGAGCGGCCGCTGGCCGGCGCGGTGCCGTCGGTTTTCGGGCCGCGCCTGTCGGGGTTGCCGAAGCGGCTGGAGCGAGGCCAGGTCGACGCGCTGCTGGACTCGTGCGAGAGGTCGACCGTGATCGGTCTCAGGGATCTGGCGATCTTGACGGTGCTGGCGCGGCTGGGGCTGCGCGCCGGGGAGGTCGCTGCCCTGTCATTGGAGGACATCGACTGGCGCGCGGGTGAGCTGATCGTGCGTGGCAAGGGCGCGCGGTCTGAGCGGCTGCCTTTGCCGCACGACGTCGGGGAAGCGATCGTCGGGTACCTGCGTGACGGGCGGCCGGCAACCGCGCAGGACAGAGCGGTGTTCGTGCGCGTCCGCGCGCCGCACCATCGGCTGTCGCCGGGCGGGGTCACGTTCGTTGTTGCGGCGGCCGCGCGCAGAGCCGGGCTCGGCCGGATCTATGCGCACCGGCTTCGGCACACGGCGGCGTCGGAGATGCTGCGCGCCGGAGCGACGTTGCCGGAGGTCGGGCAGGTGCTCCGTCACCGCCAGGCGAGGAGCACCACGATCTATGCCAAGGTCGACCGGGAGGCGCTCAGGCAGATCGCACGGCCGTGGCCGGGAGCGATCCGATGAGCGGGCTGCGTGAATCGCTGGCTGAGTACCTGGCCGTGCGTCGAGCGCTCGGCTACGGGCTTGAGCGGACCGAGAAGCTCCTGTGCCAGTTCCTGGATCATCTGGACGCTGCGGGCGCCGATCAGATCACTGTCGAGCACGCGGTCGCGTGGGCGACGCTCCCGGAGCGTGGGCAGCACTGGCACTCGATGCGGCTGGGAGCGGTCCGCGGGTTCGCTCGCTACCTGCACGAAGTCGATCCGCGGGTCGAGGTGCCACCGGCTGACGTGTTGCCTGACCGGACGCGCCGCGCGGTCCCGTACCTCTATACCGACGAGCAGATCAAAGCGCTCATGCGGGCGACCAACGCGCTGCATACCGCGCACAAGGCGGCGACGCTTCGCACGCTGTTCGGCCTGCTGCTCGTCACTGGCATGCGGATCGGGGAGGCGATCGCGCTTGACCGCGCCGACTTCGACGCTGACCTCGGCACGCTCATCATCCGCCACGGGAAGTTCGGGAAACCCGAGAGCTGCCGCTGCACCCGACCACGACCCGCGCGGTGACGCGCTACCTCGCTCGCCGCGACCGCCCTGGGGCGGTGGGCCCGACCGAGGCGCTACTGCTCTCGACCGTCGGCACGAGACTGTGCGTCAGTGACGTGCAAACCGCCTTCCGGAGGTTGCGCACCCGCGCGGGGATCCTGCCGCGTTCGGCCGCGTGTCGGCCGAGGCTTCACGACTGCCGACACAGCTTTGCTGTCCGCACGCTTCTGGATGCCTACCGCACCGACGGCGATCCCGCCGCGAGGATCGCCGCTCTCTCTACCTACCTCGGGCATGTCGACCCGGGCAAGTCATATTGGTACTTGGAGGCCGCGCCCGAGCTGATGGAGCTCGCCGGCGAGCGCCTAGAACGGCACCTCGGAGCCGGGCGATGAGTACACTCGCGACTTCGCTGCAGGCGTGGTTCACTGACCGGTTGATCCGCGAGCGCAACGCCAGCCCGCACACGATCGCGTCCTACCGCGACACGATCCGGCTGCTGCTCACCTACGCCTCCCGACAGCTCGGCGTCGAGCCATCCCGCCTCGACTTGGACCAGCTGGATGCACCGCTGATCGGCGCGTTCCTGGACCATCTCGAGGCCGACCGAGGGTGCGGCGCCCGGACCCGCAACACCCGGCTGGCCGCAATCCGCACCTTCTACCGCTACTGCATGGTGCGCCACCCCGAACACGCCGCGACGATCGAGCGAGTCCTCCAGATCGGGCCGAAACGCCACGAGCGCGCGCTCGTCACCTATCTCACCGAGCCGGAGCTCGACGCGCTCATCGACGCCCCGGACCGCACAAGTTGGACCGGTCGCCGCGACCACGCGATCATCATCCTGCTCGCCCAGACCGGACTGCGAGCCTCAGAACTGACCGGCCTCCACTGCCAGGGCGTCCACCTTGGCACCGGCGCGCATATCACGACGACAGGCAAGGGCCGCAGGCAAAGGATCACACCTCTGACCAAACAGACCGCGGCAATACTCCGGGTGTGGCTTGCTGAACGGGCCGGTTCGCCCGCCGACCCACTCTTCCCGACCAGCACCGGCACGCCGCTCACCCGCAAGGCGCTCGCCCGCCGGATCGCCAAGCACGCGACCGTCGCTGCTCAGCGCTGCCCGCCCCTCACCACGAAGACGATCACGCCGCACGTGCTGCGCCATTACGTGGACGGCTGGGTTATGTGGCCGGCCGGCGTGTTTCCCTTGCTGGGCCTGTCGCTGAGCCCGGTTCCGGCCACATAATCCGGGCGGTTATCGGCAGATCTGGTCGAGCCATTCGAGGAGATCTCGGTCGGTTGTCCAGCTGGGCGGGGGCTCGGGGGTGAGTGACTCGTAGGCGTTCTCGATGGCTTTGCGTTTGGTCTCCGGGTCGGCGCGGGCGTAGATCTCGGTGGTGGAGACGTCGGCATGGCCGAGCAGGTCGCGGATGTAGATCACGTTCACTCCGGCTTTCAGCAGGTGCATCGCTCGGGTCCTTCTGATCACGTGCGGGGTGATGTTCAGCCCGGGCGCGTAGCCGGGGTCGCGGCGGCGTAGGGATTGGACGTGTTTGGCGAGGAGTTTGGTGACGGCCCAGCGGGTCAATCGGGTCTGTTGGGGACCTTGGAACAGCGGGTCGGCGTCTGCGCCGACGCCAGGGTGGGGCGTGCGCCGGTCGAGGTAGTCCTGCAGGAGTCGGGCGGTGGGGTCCATCAGCGGGACGCGCCTGGTCTTGGAGCCTTTGCCGTGCAGCGTGACGAGCATCGGGCGGGCCGCGCGGACGTCGGCGGTGTTCAGGTCGCAGGTCTCTTGGACGCGGGCGGCTGTGTCGTAGAGCGTGGAGAGCAGGACGGTGTCGCGCAGTCCGCGCCGGGTGGCCGGGTCTGGTGCGGCGAGGAGGGCTTTGACCTCGTCGCCGGTGAGGTAGCCCATGTCGGTGGCCGGCGTCTTCTTCTGCTTGACGGCGATGATCTGGGTCGCTTGGTCGAGGAACTCTGGCCGCTCGATCGCGGTGTACCGGGCGAACGACTTGATCACGGCGAGGCGCTGGTTGCGGGTCGCCGGCAAGTTACCGCGTTCGGCCTCCAGCCAGTCCAGGAACGCGAGCATGCGCTCCCGGTCGAGGTCGGCGAGGCGCAGCTTTTCGGGCGGGGTTGCCTGCACGTCGCGAAACCAGGTGAGCAGCAGTTTGATCGCGTCTCGGTAGGACGCGATCGTCTGCGGGGACAGGTCCCGCTCGCCAGCGAGGTGGTCGGTGAGGAACTTCGACAGCCAGCGGCCGGCCAGTTCCCCGCCGGCAGGGGTGACGCGGCTCACTGGTCGGCTCCTTCCCGCGGCGCGGGGCCGGGGATGACGTACCCGAACCTGGCTTGGGCGATCGCGGCGACCTCTGGGTACGCGTCCGCGGTCAACTGGAGGTAGTACTGGGTCCCGCGTAGGTCGGCGTGCCCCTTGTACGCGGACAGGTAGGGCAGCATCACCGCCAGGTCGCTGCCGTCAGCTGCCCAGCGCCGCAGGTTCTGCACCGCGAACCCGTGCCGCAGCGAATGGACGTGCGGGCCGCCCGGGAAATGGGGAATGTCCGCGTCGCCGAGGTACCGGCGCAAGCGGTTGTAGATCGTGGACTTGTCGGCCGGTTTGGCCGGGTCGCCGGTGTGGAACAGATGGTGGGCAGGTTCGGGGTCGGGGTCCGCGGCCGTGATATACGCCTCCAGCGTGTCGGCGAGGCGCCGGGTGACGGGCACGATGCGGTGCTCGCGGTTCTTGCTGTCGCGCACCTCGAGCGTCGCGCGGGCCGCGTCGACGTCACGCAGCTGCAGGTTGAGCGCTTCGGAGAGCCGCAGCCCGGTCGCGTAGAGGACCCGGAACAGCACCGGGTCAACCAGCGCCCGATTCGACATCTCCGACAGCGGCTGGGTATCGATCGCGTGAAACAGGCGGCGGATCTCCTCGTCGCTGAACACATACGGCGGCGGCCGGTGCCGCGTCTTGAGGCGGGTCAGCGTCGGCGGCGCCCACGCCGGCCAGCTGAACTGGCGGGCGTGCTCTGCCAGGTCGCGCAGGATGATCTCCTCGCGACGGACCGTCGACGCCTTGAGGTGGCGGCCGTAGAGGAACCCCTCGACGGCCTCTTGGATGATCGACCCGTCCGCGTACCCTTCTCGGCGGCAGTGCTCGGCGAACTGCGCCAGCACCCGTGCTTGGCGGTCGTACCGAAACCCGCCGGCGCGGCGCGCCGCGACGAGCGTCGCGATCAATTCGGGCAGCGTCGACGCGGTCACGACCGCGCCCCTGCGTCGAGGACATCTTCGACGTCGAGCGCGCAGTGGCGAAGGTGCTCGGTGTCGAGCCTGAGGTAGTGCGCGACGGTCGTCGCGCCCGCCGCGTGACCCAGGACCGCGGTGACGACCGGCGGCGGCGTGTCGGTCTGGAGCATCGCGACCGCCAGCGCGCCGCGTAGCGAGTGCAGGCCGTGCGACCGCCCGGCCGCGAACACGATCCCGGCGCGCCGCGCGTAGTAGCCGAGCCGGCACCCCGCCGACGTGGAGGACCCGAACGCGGTGAACGGGTAGCGGTGTTTCACGAACACCTGCCGGCAGGCCGCCTCAGGCCGGCCGTGCCGGATGTAGTCGATCACCGCCCATCCGACGTCACCAGGCAGCGGCAGCGTCAACGGCAGCCCGGTCTTGTGCTGCGTCAACGCCAGCGTCTTGGCGCGCCAGTCGAACCACCGGAGCTCCAAACGGCGCAGATCCCCGACCCTCACACCGAGTCTGACGGTCAGCAACACCATCGCGTAATCGCGTTTCCCGATCGCGGACTGCCGATCGATCTGCTCCAACACCAAACGGACCTCACCCGCCGTCCACGGGTGCGGGACCGACTGGCCACGTCGCGGATAGCGCTGCGGCGGGAGCCGTCGGGCCAGGTCTTCCCGGATCTGCCCGACCTCGTGCAGGTGGCCCAGGAAGTCAGCCAACGCCGAACGCAGCAACCCGGTCGTCTTCGGGGCGTACCCCCGCCGATGACGCCGAGCCCAGAACCCGGCCAAGTCCCGGGCCTGCGCCTGCTCGAGGGTTTCCCGACCGACCTCCTCCAGGTAGGCGAGGAACTGGTCCGCGGCGCGCTGCTTCGTCACGACGGTGGCTTCGGCGTTCCCCCGCCGCCGGCACACCGACAGGTACTCGTCCCTGGCCGCCCGGAAACGCGCTGGACAGCGCTCCACCGGCGGCGTTGTCGGCTGCCCCACCTCAGGAAAACCCCCAGCCAACGCTTCCATCAGCAGAAGCAACGGCCGGCGTGCGAGCTGAGCCCGTCGGGCACTGGTCGGCTCGCGCAGACCCGCGAGCCTTGACCCGGACCGCTCTGCGATGAAATCGAGGCAGTCCACCTCGGTCGGGACCGCCCGGCCACGAGCCTCGAGGAACCCGGCGAACGCATTGAACTCCGCCTCGTGGCGCTTGATCGTCGCCCTCGACCGACCCGCCGCCTTCAACGCGACGATCACCCGCCCCGACGCGTCGCGAACCGCTGTTGGCTGCATGAGAATCGACCTCCCCGATCGCTTTGAACAGAGAGGCGATTCTTCGCCGCACCCACAGCCTCAGCAGGCGGCCCCCCGCCCGGAAGTGGGCAAGGAATCCCGCATCAAGGAGGAGGCGCGAATCTGATCGGACCCGTCGACCAGACCGACCAGCACGCTCCCCCGGATTATGTGGCCGGAACCGGGCTCAGCGACAGGCCCAGCAAGGGAAACACGCCGGCCGGCCACATAACCCAGCCGTCCACGTAATGCCTGTTACGTGGAATTCCACGTAACAGGCACACCGCCGCGATGCGGCTACTGCACGCCGGTGTCGATACCACCGTCATCGCGCTGTGGCTCGGACACGAGCAAGTCGAAACGACGCAAATGTACTTGCACGCCGACCTCGCGCTCAAGGAACGAGCACTCGCCCGGACCAAGCCGTTGGACAGCAAGCCCGGCCGCTATCGCCCGCCGGACGCTCTCCTCCGATTCCTGGATGGACTGTAATGGGGCGACAATCTGCCCTCCTTGGGCGAGGCTTCTGCTAACTCGCCCGACGACTAACGCGACATACCCCGGAGGCGAAATACTGCATCTCGTCCATCTCTACGCTCGCGTCGCGATTCGAGCGCCCTTCACGCGCATTGCAGGACGTGCGCTGGAGGGCTCAGAATGCCTGGGGAAAGGCGGCGCTAACCCGTCAGAGCGGATTGCTGGTGCACAAGAAGTCATCTCTCGACGAGGGCACGCGCGGCTTCGAGCGCGGCCGCGGGCGGCTCCTCCCCGGCAGCAATAGCCCACAGAGCCTCGACAAGGGGATCGTTGTCCTGCGTCTCAAGCTCGACAAGATCAATGAAGTTAGCGGCGAGGATGGCCTTCGCCCATTCCTTGAAGGTTGTCACTTTGGCGTAGTTTGTTAACAGCCCGTTCGCGACATCTTCCCGGGTCGGCACGACAACGGGGACGCCAGGAGCTTCGCGCAGCCGCAAACCCTGATCCGAGATTAGGATCTCGACCCCCAGGGCCTCCAAGGTATCCGCACCCGTCTCGCCCCTGACGAACGCGATTACGTCGTCAGAAGAACCTATCTGTCGTGCCATGGCGTCTTGGGGTCGTAGTGCTCAAGGTTACCCTGTGCGTCGTAGCCGAGCTGCACGACGGACTTTTCGCCGGACGGCGTGATCACGCTTTCAATGACCTGCCTTCCGAACGCACCCGGGCGGGTGAGCCGAACAACAACGTTCTGGCCCTGCGTCACCACGCTGATGTCAGTCGACGCCGTCGCTCGGCCGATAGCACGGTTCGCAGCTGCGAGCTGCTCTGGCGTGACGTCGAGACCGGCTAGCGTTCTCCTAGCGGCGAGCTTCCCGAAATTGATGGATCCCGTTTCGTCCGCTAGACGGCTGGCGAGGCCGGCTCCCTCGTCTACGGCCGCTCCGGCCAGCCCTCTTACGGCACCCCCAACTGCGGAAGCATCGCTCGCAGCGACCAAGGCGCCTTGAAGGCCGTACGCGACGGAGTCCAGATAGCCGCATCCGTTCTCGTACGCGTTGATCTCCGCCTTGTAGTAGCGGATCGGGTTCATTGCATTGAGGACGTCGCCGGGGGATGGTAGGAAGCTGACGCCGAGCCATTTCTGGCCGGTGGGATCGATGTTGTTGGTCGGGCTATCGCCGGCGTATGAGTAGGTCTCTTGCGTTAGGTCATTGAGTGGATCGCGGGTTAGGAATTGGCCGGTGGTCGGGTCGTAGTAGCGGGCGCGGTCGTATTGCAGACCGGTTTCCGCGTCGGTGTATTGGTCGGCGTAGCCGAACGGCGTGGATGCGGCACCGGAGCTCGCGCTAATGGTCCCGTACGGGTTGTAGGTGAAGGTGCCGGTGGCGTTGCCGGTCTGGTCTGTGATTAGTCTGGTTGATCCGAGTTGGTCGTGGTGCAGGTAGGTTGGTGTGCCGGCTTGGTTGATCTGCTCGATGGGGGTGCTGCCAGGGCCGTAGATGTAGCTGTTTTGGCCGTCGCTGAGGAGGGCGGGGATCCCCGCGGTCAGGTCCCATTTGAACTTGCTGGTGCTGGTGCCGGTGGTCTTTGATGCGCGGATGCCGTCGCCGTTGTAGGCGAAGGTGGTCGCAGGCCCAGTGGGCGGCGTGTAGCTGATGAGCCGCCCGTCTTGGTCGTAGGCATAGCTTGTCTGGCCGCCTGCGGTTGGCGTGCTGCTGGTCCGCTCCCCGAGTTGGTTGTAGGTGTAGGTGGCGGTGGGCGAGCTCGCGAGCTCGCTGGCGTTGTCGTAGCTGTAGCCGCTGGCGCCGGCGAGTTGCGTGACGTTCCCGGCGTTGTCGTAGCTGTAGCTGGAATACCCAGCGCTCGTGAGCTGCGCCAGCTGGTTGTAGCCGTAGCTGAGGCTGGAAGAGCCGGGGAGGCCGGTCTGCGTCTCGCCTGTGACCTCGCCCAGCGGGTCGCGGGTGTACGCGAGCGTTGCCAGCATCGACTGACCCTGCGCGAAGGAGGCCGAGACGAGTTGGTCGGCAGCGTTGTAGCCGTCGGTGTCGACATTGCCGGTGGTCGCTGGGAACGTGCTCGAGACGAGGTTTGAGTCTGGGTCGTAGCCGAAGGTGGTGGTGTTTCCGAGCCAGTCGGTGATGCTCTGCAGCCGGTTTTCTTGGTCGAACGTCCGCGTGACCGTCTGCTGATTGGGGTAGGTGATGGACGTCTCGTTGTTCGCGAGGTCGTATCCGTAGTTGATCGTCTGCCCAGCGCCGTCCGTGGTGCTCGTGAAGCGGTGCAGCGAATCGTAACTGTAGGTCGTCGTGCCGGTCTCGTCGGTCATCTTCGTCCGTTGGCGGTCGGAGTCATAGCTGTAGGTGACGTTGGGCGTTTGCCCGTCGGAGTAGTTGATCGAGGTGAGTTCGTTGTCGCCGTTGTAGCCGTAGGTCGTTGTGCGGCCTTGCTGATCTTTCAGGCTGGTGAGGTTGCTGTCGCCGTCGTAGCCATAGCTGGTGATCCGGTTCAGCGGGTCGGCACTGCTTGAGACGCGGTCGAGCGCGTCGTAGGTGTAGGTGGCGGTGTGGCCGGCACCGTCGGTCTGGCTGGTGAGGTTGCCGTCCTTGTCGTAGCCGTAGGCGAGCGGGGTGCTGTCTGCGCGAGTCGTCGTGGTTAGCTGGTTGGCGTCGTCGTAGGTGTAGCTGGTTGTGTGATTGGCAGGGTCGGTGATGGAGCGCAGGTTCCCGTCGGGGTCGTAGGCGTAGGAGGTCTCGTGGTCGAGAGGATCCGTCGAGGTTAGGAGCTCGCCCGCCGGGTCGTAGGTGTAGCTCGTCGTATAGGTTGCCGGGTTAGCGCCCGGGGCGTTGCCGGCCGGCGAGACGCTCGAGGTCGGCCGGCCGATCTGGTCGTATTGGTAGGTGGTTTCGTCGCCGGCGGCGTCGGCGGCGCTCGTCAGGTCGCCGTTAGCGTTGTAGGCGAACTTGGCGGCGTTGCCGTCGGGGTCGGTGACCCCAGTCACGTCACCAGGATGCGCGCTGTCGCCATACGTGTAGGTCCACGTCTGCGATTTACCGGTGTAGTTGAGTGGCGTTGAGACGCTGAGGAGGTTGCCGGCCTGGTCGTAGCTGAGTGTGGTGTTCGCTGAATCCGAGACCGAGGTCAGATCATTGAGGCTGTCGTACGTGTATTGATGGGAATTCCCGAGCGGATCGGTGAGGCTGGTCACGTTTCCGGCCGAGTCATATTGGAACTGTGTCGTTCCGCCGCGCGGGTCCGTGATAGATGCGACGCCGTCGGTCGTCCCGTCATAGGAGTACGACCAGTCAGCGTGGCTCGATGTCCCGTAGCCTTGGATGACGGCATCCAGGAGCGAGCCGGCGAAGACGTATTCGGTCTCGCGTCCTTCCGGGCTGGTCACAACCGTCGAGCCGGAGGAGTAGTCGAACTGGCTGGTGTGCCCCAGCGCGTTGGTCTGGGCGGTCACGCGGCCGTCGTCGTCGTAGGTGTTCGTGAGCGACACGTGGCCGCGCGGGTCGGTTATCGTCAAAAGCTGATGATTCGGATCGTAGCTGTATGAGGTGGTGCCACCGGTCACGTCCGTTACCGACGCGAGGTTCCCGGCCGTGTCGTAGCTGTACTGGACGCTTCGGCCGGCCGGGTCGGTGACCTGTGAGATTCGATCTTGGCCGTCGTATGAGAAGGTCAGCGATCGGCTGGCCGGGTCGGTCACGGTCGCGAGCCGACCCGAACCGTCGTACGCGAGGACCGTCGCGTACCCGTTGAGGTCCTGGATCGACGTGAGCTGACCCGCCGAGTTGAACACGAACTTCTCCCGGGCTCGCCGGGTAAAGGTCCACGACCCGTCCGAGTTGTGGACGAGAGTCCCAAGCACGCGCCTGTCCGCGACGTAACCCCCACTGCCGTTCTGCCCGAACACGATCTGGGACCCGTTCTCCTGAGAGATCGTGACATCCCCGGTCGCGTCGTCGGCCTTGAGGGTCATGCCGTACGAGAAAGCCCAGCCAAAACCCAACGGCCGGGGAGAGCTTCCCGAGGATGCATCGAAGGCATCGTAGGATCGCGACAGGGCAAGCGGAATCCCGCGGCCGGGAACGGCAAGATCGGTCGCGGTCTGCCAGAAATCCCCGGTGGCGAGGTTCACCGGGTCGCCGGCGGCCGGCGCTGGACATATCTCGCTGGGGTTACAGCCGCCCGCGTGCTCACCAGCAATCGAGGGCCCACTACCTCCGGCACCACTCGCCGAGGGGGCGCAGAACAGTTCCTTGAGAAGACTGGCCGGGGTGGCCTGCCCCGTGGAATCTGCGACCAGTTCGTCCAAAATGGGGTTTGCGTCGGAGATGAGCAGATCGTTGTGCGAGTCGACCGCGACGTCGGTCGGACCCACCAGCGAGTTGGAGCTGCCGGCTACCGGATACGGCGGCGGTAGCGCGGGGGGTCCCGGTGCCGCGCACGGCAAGGGGTATCCGCCGGCGTCTGGTACCCCAGCCACCATGCGCACACCGCCATCGGGCGTGACTTCCTGGACCCGCCGGTTATAGCCCTCGTCGACGATGAAAAGATCCCCGGAGTGATCGAATGTCATCCCGCCCGGGAACTCGAACTGCCCGACCTCGTTACCGCCGCCGCACCCACACTGCGGGCTTCCGACGACGGTCGAAACGGTGCCGTCGGGCGTCAGCTTCTGCACGCCGTTGTCGGTGTCGAAGTAGAGGTTGCCCTGGGGGTCAAACGTGAGATAGCTAGGGCCTTGTTGGATACCCGAGAGGACAATATGGACGGTCCCGTTGACGACGGTGGCGATGCGCCCGCAGATATCGATCCAATAGAGCTGCCCGGAGGGGGAGACAGCGACCTGGCCCGGGTTGCTGATTGTGGCGAGGGCCGGATCGCCCTCAACCAGCCCGTTGCAATAGTTGTAGTTACCCCGGGACCCAACGACAGTCTTGATGATCCCGCCGGTGACCTCGCGAATCCGTCCGTTACCGCTATCGGCGATATACACATTCCCGGCAGAATCGACCGCCACGCCTTCCGGGAGGGCCAGCTCGGCGTCCGTGGCGGGGCCGTTATCGCCGCTGTACCCCTGTTGGCCGGTCCCGGCAAACACAGAGATCTCGCCGTGCTGGACCTCCAAGATGCGATTGTTCTGCTGATCGACGACATACGTGACGTCATGGGGGCCTTCGGCGATCGCGCGCGGCTGCCCGACCTGATCCGCGGGCGGCATACCCGCGACGTTCGAAGCCAGCCGGGACCTCAGGGCACCCGCGGAGGAGCTACCGCCTGCCCCTCGGCCTGAAGCGGTCACCAGGACACCCGCTGGATGGCCAGGAGCCGCCGTCCGCCCCGGCCAAGAGAACGGCCGCGCACGCTGCCCGGCTCCTGCTCCAGGGGTAGCCGGGGCCCGCGGCCCAGGCTGCGCGGCCGGTGCACCAGAACGCGAGGGACGACCACGCTTGCCGGTATGCCCACAGCGCGGCAGGGCGCTCGCCGACGACCTGCGCGACGAAGCCCCGGAGGCTCGAACGACTCTCCCCAAGCGAGAGGCCGCAGGGCGCGCGCGATGCGATTGGGACCGTCTCCGGGCGCGGCACGCCCCGGCTGAGCCACGCCCCGCCCGATGCTTAGATGGCCGCGCCGCGATCACCCGATGCGCGGACGAACCGGACGCGCCGACGGGGTGCGACGTCGCGACTGCCGCCGGACCCACCAAGGCGAACAGCCCAACCGAAAGCATCCAAACCGACAACCGCCAACGCCGCGCACCAGTGACGGCACGACTCAACCGCATGCGACTAGATTCCACGCCAGAACCTCCGAGCCAGCAGGATGCTCGCCCGCAGACCCCAGCCGCGCGCGACCCCGATAAGACAGAACACAAACGCCCGCGGCCCCAGTCCCCTACCGCAAAAGCCAGCCGAAGATAGGACACTCCGTCCGTTGACGTCAACCCCGTCCAGCGAAACTGGACAAATGGATGACCCGAGGCTAGTTGCACCAATATGTAGGTAACTCAATATCTCTACCGAAGACTGCGCTGGTCTTCACAAAACCGTCCGCAACATCGTCGCCGTGCTCGTTCGCACGCACGTGAGTCGATGCTGACGCCGGCCCGCCTAAATCGACGCACGCCCGTGACTGTCGCGCGTTGAGAGCCCGAGGATCAGGTTCACAGCGTTCGCCCTGTATGACGTTCAAGTCAGGACACTGACCAAGGTGCGTGGAGCGTCTCATGTCCTCCGTGATCGAGGTCGATCCGGCTCTCGTGTCCGAGTCTGCCGCCGAGAATCGAACCATCAGCAACGCTGTCTCCATCTCCGCGCCCAGGCTGCGCGGTTGGCGGGACGCGCTCGCCCGGGAGCGCTCCGGCTGGCGCGAGCTGCTCGCTTCACCGATCCTCCGCATCGTCCTCGGATCGCGGCTCGTGGTCTGGTCCGCGGGGCTCATCGCACTGGCGATCTTCGGGCATACCGCAACTACTGTCGTGGCGCTCGACCCGAATGGCGCCAGCGCGCCGTTTCACAGCGCGGCGGCGAACCTTCTCCTCGCGCCGGTCGCGCGATGGGACTCGGTCTGGTATCTGCAGATCGCGCACTCGGGCTACTTCTCACAGCAATCGAGCGGCATGTTTCCGCTCTACCCGCTGCTGATCCGCATCGGCACGGTCGTCTTCCGGTCCGAACTGCTAGTCCGCCTGGCGATCTCCTTGATCTCGATGACCGTCGGGCTGTATCTGCTCGAGCGCCTAGTCCGGCTCGATTTCGATGCCTCAACCGCGCGCACCACCGTGCTGCTCCTCGCGTTCTTCCCCGCCGCGCTCTTCCTCTCCGCCGTCTACACCGAATCACTGTTTCTCGTCCTCACTGTCGGTGCCGTCTACACGGCGCGTCACGAACGCTGGATTTGCGCCGGCCTCTGCGGCGGCCTGGCGGCAGCGACTCGATCGGACGGTATTCTGCTCCTCGTTCCGCTCGCCCTCATCTACCTGTTCGGGCCGCGAGCGTTCTCAGAGGTCAAAGCTGTCTTGCCGTGGTGGAAGCCCCGCTACCGCGTCAGGGCCTCGATAGCCTGGCTGGCGCTCGTGCCTGCCGGCCTGAGCGCGTATCTGGCCTACCTCGGCGTCGCGCACGGCCAGCCGTTTGCGGCCTTCTACGCCCAGCGCTTCTACTGGGGTCACCACTTCGCTGGTCCGTTCGGCGCCGTCGCCCGGACAATCCTCGGTGTCCCCGACGACATCCGGCACGCGCTCACGGGAACGGGCCGACTCGTCGGCCCGGGCGACCCGATCAGCTGGAACACCCACGACCTGAACAACCTAGCGTTCCTCATCTTCCCAATCATCGGAATGATCGCGGCCTGGCGACGCGTGCCGTTCGCCTACTTCGCCTACACCATCGTTCTCCTTGCGTTCGATCTGAGCTTTCCGAACTCTAAGGAGCCCATGCAATCTATCTCCAGGTACACCCTGGTCATCTTCCCAGTGTTTATCGGATGGGCTCTGCTCCTCCAGCGCCGACCCCGGATCACCCTCGCAGTTCTCGGGGCCTCCGCAGCGCTGCTCGCCGCCTCAAGCGCCCTCTGGGCCATGTGGCTCTGGGTCGCATAGCAAGAACCGTGTGGCGCTTCTTGGCGATCGAAACCTGAAGCCGACTGGTCGGTCCCAGGCTACGTCAGCCTGACTGCTGGGTCTGCGCGGGCCTGATGCACATGTTGCTCTGACTCGGACAACTTGCAGCACAGCTTGGGTGTCCTCGCCCGAGCTTTACTGTCCTCTCGCAGCAAGCACACTGCGTAGTTGCGACGGTCGAGGATCCTAGCCGATGCGGTGGTGCTCGCTCAGCCAGCCGCCCGGCGGCGGTACGTGGTGTTTTCGACCGCGGCCGGACAGCGTGCACCCGCGGCCGGGAACGAGGCACTCGCGCCCGGTCCTCTGTAGTCGCCCGGCGAACCTGGCGGGCGCCGTCCACGGACCGGAGCCGGGATGCCGCGGAAAGCGACCGCCGCGTTCATCCGCATGCCGTCACGGAATCTCCTCCCACTCACACGAGCGCTCGCCTGCGCGCGACAAGCCGATTTCGCGGCGCTGCTCTAGTGCTACTTATGGGCACCCCACGAGCGGGTGGATCCAGCAGCACCGCACCGTTCGAGTGGAGGTGACATAAGCCGAGAGTTCCCATGATCCCCCTTATGGAACTGTTCCCATAAGGGCGACCTGATCGGCAAGACGCGAGAGCAGCTGCGATCGCTGCATGTCCGCCGGGGCCGGGACCTCGCGTAGTCACTCTTGACGTGGCGGCCGAGCGCCACGGTTTCCAAAGCCCCCGAGAGGATTCGAACCTCTGTCGGCCGGGTTCGTATCCCGGTGCTCTTCCGCTGAGCTACGGAGGCGGGTCGGAGGGCGCCCGTGCCCTCCGGTCGGAAGCCGGCTCACCGGTCCCGGTAGTAGCTGTCACGCAGGACGCCGTCGAAAGCCGCCGCCATTGCGGCAGCAGTTCTTGAAAGCGCGTGCCGGAGCCGCACGGGCACGGGTCGTTGTTGCCGAGCCGCTCGAGCAGCTCGACCTCGCCGCCCCTGACGCTGCGCGTCCGCGCTTCACGCCGGTTCTGGTCAGTGCGGGCGGAGGGAGTCGTGGCGCTACGGCGCCGCCGCCTCGAACTGCGAGGCGGTGGCGCGTCTTCGCTCGCCCGCCGGCCGCTCCGAACAGCTCGGAGCGTGCCGCGGGCGAAGTCGGCGATCAGCTGCGGCGTCGCGGTGTCGAAGTCGACGACCTCGAGCGTCGCCACAGCGGGTCGCGCACCAGCGCCACGCCGCAGCCCCCCGATCAGTCGAGGAACGCAGCGTGGCGCATTGCACGCGCCGCATGCTCGGTATTCATCGCGACTCGATGCCAGCCGCGTAGCACGACCGTGGCGTGATCCGGGTGGCGGATCGCGCCCTTCGCGAACACCTCGGGGTCTCGGACCATCCGCGACCAGTCGCTGCGGCGCCGCTCGTCGCGAGCGAGTCCACGGTACTGGGCGTCGGTGAGCCCCCGCGGATAGCGGCGGCTGACCCACACGACCTCGCCGCCGCGGCGGTGGGCGAACTGCATCAGGTGCGCCTGTCCGCGCCCGCGGGAGAGGGGCTCGTCGAACAGCACCAGCGTCACCGGTGGATCGATCCCCGGAGCCGGCACGAAGAACCACTCGCCCTGGCGGACGTACGCCGCGTTGCGCCGGCGCGAAGCATCGCGCGGGCGCAGATGCCGCTCCGCGCGTGCGACGTCGACCACCTCGAGATCCACGGCGTGGCCTCGGCCAGCGAAGCGGACCTCAAAGAACTTGCCGCGGTGGTCTGCGCGGACATCGATACGCGCCACGCCGCGCTCATTCCCGACGACCTTGATCCGGGCCCCGATCGCGGCGAATCGCCGCTCGAGAATCTCGGTGCCCATCGTTCCTTCCTTCCTAGCTGCCGATGATCACATCAGGAGGGCCGACCCGGCAGAAGCCGCGCCTCTCCGTCCATCCCCCACATGGGAGATCGACGCACAGGCGTACTCTGCAGCGGAGCCTTTCGGCAGCCGGGCTATGCCGCGTTCGCGTTCACGCTGAACGAGGTTGTTCAAGCCACTCGCCCACCCTTCGACCCTGGACCACCGAGAAGGCGTCCTACGTGGAGGGGAATTGGAGCCCGGTGCTCGCAGTTCAGGTGTAACTGCAAACGTGAGTGTCAGGTGTTAATCACGGAACGGCACACGAGGACCTTTCTCTCTCAGGCGGGGCCTCGATCTTGGACTAGAGCTTCTTCAAGCTGAGCATCACCTATTCGTTCTCGACAAGATCCTTCCGAATGTCTTCAGACACAAAGAAGGCGACCCCTTCGGGTCGCCCTCGCACTGCTGGATATGCACGCGAGGAAACTAGCGCGCACACCTCGCTGCAAGGGCTAGGGCATCTCCGAACCGGCGCGTCCCGTCCCGGCCGGGCCAGCACGGCATCGCCGGCGCGGTATGCGTCGCTTCGAACGATTTCGGTTGGGTGTTGACGGTACTCAGCATGGTGACGTGAGATTGGGTACGGCGAGCGATGGTAACCCAGGACGCAGCCGGTTTCAAGGGTCTAAAGGAAGGAAAATCACCAGCGGGTCATTGCTGTGGCTCTTCTACATCCATGCGGACGATCAGCTCGTCGTCCAGCTGATAGACGTGAACCACCTCGCCGTCGCTCAAGACCTTCCCGTCTGGCGAGCGCACGACCTGCCGGACGGCGACGGCCAGCCCACCGTCGGGTCGTTCGGCTACGGAGAGCGGTTCGACCCGCGGGTCTATCTCCGCCCATTGCGCGGCCCAGTAGTCCCGGACCGCCTCGCGGCCGACCAGGCGGCCCCCCTTCCATGCGTTCGGCCAGTCAACCTGGTCGCTCATCATCGCAAGTACGCCCTCGGCGTCTCGGCGATTGAACGCCTCGTACAACACCTGGAAATATGCGAGGTGATCCATTGTGCTCCTCTCTCGGTGCCGCCGCCCAGGGAGGGCCCTGGACGGCGGCGGAGAGTCGGCTCAGGCGGTCGGGCCGACGTCGGTGAAGCCGTAGACGTTACGGATGCGGCCGTCCTCGGTCACGATCACGTCGAAGCCGACGAATGCGTCAGGCGTGTCGGCCGGACCGGCGTGCCACTGGAACCTCGCCTGGTTGTGATGAGCGTCGATCTCGCTGCCGAGCCTGAACGTGACCCCAGGAAAGCGCACCTGGGTCTGCTCGATGAAGCCGTTGATCTGGCCGGCTCCCCGCAGATCGACGTGCGGGTCGGTGTACGTGCAGTCGGCGGTGTAGAGCGCCGCGATGATCTCTTGGCGCCGATTCGCATCGCTTTCGTTGAATGCCTCGAGGTAGCGCGTTACGACTGTCTGTGCGTCTTGCATGGTCTCTCCTGGTCTTGATGGCTGACGCGACTAGGCAGAGGATCCGGCCGAACGCGCGGTCTGTCCATTACCCGAGGGGTAAGGATCGATCGTCTGGACCAGGCCGGTAACCACGTCGTAGACGTGTCCCGAGACCGTGACGCGCGGGGAGATGGCGGGCGAGGAGCGCAGGCGCTCGACATCGTGGGTGACGCTCTCAGTCGGGTCGATGACGGCGTGCTCGCGGATGGTCGATTCGTCGGCGCTGATCCGCTCGGCATAGCGGTGGCGGAAGGCGTCATCGGCGAGCGCGCCGGCTCCGCACTGCGTGTGGTGGATCACGGCGACCTCGAACAGGGGCCCGTCGGGGATGACGCTTTCGGCGATCTGGGTGATGAACGCGACGTCGTTGATCACCTCAGGGGTGACACGGCCGCCGACATTGCGCACGACGATCGCGTCCCCGAGGCCGAGGCCCAGGGAGTGCGCGGGGTCAACGCGGGGATCGAGGCAGGTGACGACGAATAGGCGCAGGCCCGGGAACATGGCGGCACCCTCGTGGCCGCCGGCGGCGGCGAAGGCGCGGTTGCGCTCGAGCGCGGGGTCGATATTGGCTGTGGTCATTGGGGGGTTCCTTTCGTGGTTTGGGGGTCTGATGGGTCAGGCGTGCGACGGATCCGGTGTCGGGGCCGCTCGCGGCGCGCTCTCGCGCAGCCCGATCCGATCGTGCAATCGGCGGAGCGGTCTCGGTGCCCACCAGTTCCATGGCCCTAGCAGTTCCATCAGCGACGGCACCAGCAGGGCGCGGATGATCGACGCGTCGATCAGCACCCCGAGCGCCGCGCCGAGCCCGAGTTCCTTGATGAACACGAGCTGCGACGTGGCAAACGCTCCGATCGCGACCGCGAACAGGACGGCTGCCGCCGTGACGATGCGTCCCGTGCGCTCGAGCCCGACGGCGACAGCCTCGGAATCGGAAACGCCGCTGTCGCGCGCCTCCTTGATCCGTGAGAGGAGGAAGACGCCGTAGTCGGTCGCGAGGCCGAACGCCACGGCGGCTAGGAAGATCGGCTGCGTGGCGTCGAGGGCTCCTTGGCTCGTGAAGGACAGCAGTCCCTCGAGGCGGCCGTCCTGGAAGATGAGGACCAGGATCCCGAGCACCGCGCTCAGACCGAGCAGGTTCATCAGGACCGCCTTGACCGGCAGCACCACAGACCCCGTGAACAGGAACAGGACGATCAGGGTTGCCGCGACGATCACGGCGAGCACGACAGGCAGGTGGACGCCGAGACTGTGCTCGAGATCGAGGAAGGCGGCGGTCTGGCCGGCGACGCCGATGTAGACCGGGGCATGAATGGCGCGGATGTTGCGCACGAGCCGTTTCGTAGTGCCAGTGAGCGGCGGCTGCACCGACGCGACGGTCACCAACGCGTTGTTTGCTCCGGCCGGTTGGGCGGGGGCGACGGCAGACACATCCGGCAGGCGGGTGATCTCCTCGGCCACGGCGCCGACCTGCGGCGAGCCCGCGGGTACGCCGACGACGACCTCGACCGGCGAGGTCCGGTTCGGCGGGAAGGCGCGCGCGAGCGTGTCATCGACCTGGCGTGCGCTTGAGCTGTGCGGCAGGGCACTCGCCGTGACGCTGACGAACTTGGCCCCGGTGAACGGAATCCCGAGCGCGATCAGGAACGCCGCGCTGAGGACGGCGACGCGCCCGGGCCGGCGCATCACGAATCGCGACAGCCGGTACCAGGCCCCGCTGTGCGCCGGGCGGGCATCGCGGTCCGCCGCGCGCTGCAGCCACCTGGGGGCGAGCGCGTTGACGCGCGGCCCGAGGACGCTCAGGAGCGCCGGCAGCGCCACCAGCGCCAGCGTCGCTGCGACCAGCGCGACCAATGCGCCCGCGATTCCCATCGAGTACAGGAACCGCTGGGGGAAGATCGCGAGCGATGCGACGGAGACGGCGACCGTGAGCGAGCTGAACAGGATCGTGCGCCCGGCGGTCTGGAGGGTCCGACGCAGCGTCTCGAGGCCGAAGCCAGAGGTGGCCGCCTCCTCGCGATAGCGCGAGACCATGAACAGGCTGTAGTCGATCGCGAGCCCGAGCCCCAGCCCCGTCACGAAGTTGAGCGCGAACACGGACAGGTCGGCGAAGCTCGCGACGATCCGTAGGGCAAAGAAGGTGACGACGATCGCCAGGCCGCCGATCAGAGGCGGCAGCAGGGACGCGACGAGCGAGCGGAAGAAGAGCAGCGAGAGCAGAAAGATGAACGGGAACGCCAGCAGCTCGGCTCGGGCGAGGTCGTTCCCGACCTGGGTGTTCGCCTGAACGTTGGCGATCTGCTCGCCGCCGAGCTCCACGTCGTGCTGCCCGGCGAACCGATCCTCGATCCGCCGTGCGGCGTCCTCAAGCTGGCTGTCCGAGCGCGGCTTGAAGTACGCCACGACATAGGTCGAATGCCCGTCGCGCGAGACCATCGCCGGGTCGTGGGTGTCGTAGAAGCTGACTGCGCCCGCGACATCGGGTTCGGCGCGCAGCTGGGCCGCGACCTGCTGGACACGCTCCCGCACCGCTGGGCTGTGAACGGCGCCGGCGGTCACGATCGCCACGATCCCGGGGTCGAGCTTGCGGTGCGCAGCCGCCTCGAAGCGCTTGGTGGCCTGGACCGATTGCGTCGCCGGGTCGTCGGCCCCGTAGGGGCTCATGTGCTTCGCGACGCCGAAGCCGAACGCGCCGGCGATTGCGGCTACGAGCACCGCGGCGAGCAGCACCCGACGCCGGTTGGCATGAATGAAGGTGGCGAGGTTCGTGAGCATCGACCTACTCCTCTTCCGTCTGGTCTAAATGTGGACGCTGTCCACTATACAGAGTTTGTGGACGCTGTCCACTAGACTCTCGCAAAGTGCCTGAGGACGATCAAAGGACGGCGAGCGCGGGCGATGCGTCTGGGCGCCGAGGACCGCGCCCTCGGGGCGCTGTCCGGGCAGCGCTCGTCGAGGCCGGCCTGGAGCTGGCGCGATCGGGCGGTCCGGAGGCCGTCGTGCTGCGTGAGGTCACGCGCATGGTCGGAGTCGTCCCCAACACCGCATACCGACACTTCACCGACCGCGATGCGCTCCTCGCCGCCGTCCGCGACGAGGCGGTACGAGAGCTCGCTCGGCGCATGGCCGACGGGATGGGCCGAGTACGTGCGGGGCCGCACACACCGACAGGCGCCGCACTCCGGCTACGGGCGGTCGGCCAGGCCTACCTCGAGTTCGCACGCAAAGAACCGGGCCTTTTCGACACCGCGTTCGCGAGCACCGACGAACATCCGGCCAGTCAAGGAGGCGATGAACCGACACCGTTGGACCATTTGCAGTCGGCCCTCGACAACCTCGTCGAAGCCGGAATCCTGGCGCCCGCTCGTCGCCCGGGCATCGAGTTTCCGACGTGGGCCAGCGTCCATGGACTCGCGGTTCTCCTCCGCGGACCTCTGCACGCGCTGACAGAGCGGGAGAAGATGCGCCTCGAGGAACAACTGCTGGCGTTCATTGGGGCCTCCGTCAGCGCCCCGGTCGCCCCCCACTAGTGTCGCGAGGCAGAAATTCGGCGGCACCGAGAGGCGCCGCCAGGGGCCGCTCGAATGCCGTCCAATTTCTGATTCGGGACATTAGCGGGAGGGGGCAGGCCCCCTCCCGGCCTCCCCCGTTGAGGGAACAACCGCGTCGCGTCATTCTGCGTGGATGGCGAGCGTGGCGAATATCAACGACGTGCTCGAGGGTCACGTGGCGCTCGAGATCGAGTGTGTCGACAGGCTGATCTTCAACGCGTATGTGCCGCGGCTGCAGGTGGCCGGTCAGGTCGTGCGGTTCTTGTGTGGTCATCTCGGGCATCCGATCCCGTCGCCGGCGCTGCTGGGCAAGATCGGGGATCGGTTCCGCGCCGAGACGCGCCGGTTCGTCCGCGACCGCGGGATCCCGGTCCTGCGCTTGGCCTCGCCGGATCGCTCGCGGTGGGATGACCGCAAGCTCGATCACGTCCGCTCGTACCTGGACGCAGCAGAGCAGGAGGGCCGCTACGGCGTTGTCGCACTCGTTGTCGCCGAGGAGTTCCAGCGGGTCTGGAGCGCCCGGAACCGATCCGAGAAGCCCGGGGTCGCGAGCCTGGAGTTCTTCTGGCAGAAGCGGCGGGTCGGCGCCTACTACTTCTACATCCACGACCCGGAGTTCGGGCCGGCGTTCATCAAGATCTGCACCTACGGTCCGTGGTTCGCACGGGTCTGGGTCAACGGTCACGAGTGGGCCAAACGCCAAGCCTCGAAGGCGGGTATCCGGTTCACTGCGCTGTCCAACGGGTTCGCTTCTTGCGAGGAGCCGGAGCGGTTGCAGGCGATCTGCAACACGTTCGGGCCCGAGGACGTGCAGGCGTTCTTCGATCGTTGGATCGCGCAGATCCCAACGCCGCTGACCCAGGAGGATCGCCACGCCGGGTACTGGTGGGAGCTCTCGATGCGCCAAGTCGAGACGTCCCGCACCGTGGTGTTCGACGACCCGCGGCGCGCCCGCAGCTTCTTCGAAGCGTTGGTGCAGGACAACATCGGGATCGGCCGTCCCGAAGAAGTCTCGCTCGTGTTCGCCAGACGGTTGCGCCGCCCCACCCAGCATCGCTACCAGACCCGGGTCTTCACCACCGGCACCGAGATCCGGATCGACTTCCGCTACAAGCACTCCCGCGTCAAGCAATACCTCAAAGACGGCCGCGCGCTACGGATGGAAACGGTCATCAACCGCCCCGACGATCTCGATGTCAAACGTCGCCTGCAGCATCTCCCCGAACTGATCGACAAAGCCCGCGCCGTCAACCAGCGGCTGCTTATGATCGAGCAGGCCGGCCAGAGCTGCGCCATCGGCTCTGCGCTATTCGAGCGCATCCACCAGCCCTATCACCAGGAGGGCCAAAGAACCGGAGCCCTGCGCTTCGGGGACGAACGAGCGACAGCCCTGGCCGGCGCACTATGCACCGTCCTGGGCGCCGTGACCGGCTTTCAGAACAAGACCCTGCGCCCGCTCGTCGCCGCGCATCTCGACCAGCCCTACACCCAAAACCAGATGAGCTACGACCTCCGACGGCTACGACTCCACGGGCTGATCAAACGCATCCCGCGCAAGAACACCTACACCCTCACCCCCGAGGGAATCCGCGTCGCCGTGTTCTACACCAAACTCCGCAACCGGCTCCTGCACCCCCTGCTCGACGCCGACAAACCACCCGCGAAGATCGAGATCCGCCAGGCGCTCAGAACGCTCGAGACCGCCGTCGCCGACTACATCCAAGCCGCACGCCTCGCCCCGGCAAAATAGGACCCGTGACAACGTCACGACTTCCGGCCTCCAAGTCGAACTAGTTGCAATCACGTGTCAAAGTTGGCTCGGATTTGGCACGACTGTGCCTTGATCCGTTGCAGGCTCTGGATGCATCCTGCTGGGCATGGCAACCCTGGCCCAGAAGATCGATACCGAGAGGCGGATGCGGCAGCTGATCGAGGACGGCGGCCTTCCGCAACCGGACCGTGTGGAGTACGGGTTCACCTGCATCAGGCTCATCTTCGAGGCCTCCAAGCTTGTGGTGATCATCGACATCGACGAACCCGAGGACGAAGGAGGTGGATGGGACCGACTCGAGTGAGACTCAGGCGCCGCAGGCCTGAACCGCGACGCCACCGCCCTGCTGCAGCAGCGTGTTGACCGAGTTCAGCGGGAGCACGTAGGTGATCCCCGATGAGGCGTTGTAGCTGGCGCCGGGTTGAGCGGCGAACACGACCCCGACGAGACGGCCGCGCGAGTCGAGCAGCGGGCCGCCGGAGTTACCGTGCTTGACTGGCGCGGAGACCTCCATGACCTGGCCGTTGAACGCGATCGAGGGGTCGAGGGTGTTGCCGTCGAGGTAGGCGAGCACGCGGCCGTGGGTGATCGTGAGGGCGCCGCCGAGGGGATAGCCGACGGCGGTGATCGGCGCGCCGACAGGCGGCTGCGGACCCGGGGTGGCGATGACGGGCAGTGACTGCGCGACGTGGATGACGCCGATGTCGACGAGGAGCCCGGTGTCGGCCTGGGAGACATCGAGGTCGAGGGTCTGTCCGTCCCAGGTGTCCGCCTGCAGAGCGGCCGGGCCGGCGATCACGTGCCGGTTGGTGATCAGCGTATGCGCGTCAAACGCGAAGCCAGAGCCGATCTTCCCCTGTCCGCAGGAGATGTTGCGGATGCGCAGGGTGAGCTTCTCGACCCGTCGGGTCTCGGCGTCGGCCGCGAGCCGCACGGGTTCGGCGGCGAGGACCGCCCGCACGGCGGCGGGAACTGGCGGCGCCTCCGGCCAGTTCGGCTTGGGCGGGCCCGGTACCGCACCCGCGCCCTCCATCACGACGACCGCGGCGGTGATCGCGAGTGCGAGCGCTGCACAGAGCCCGAGGATGCTACGTGCGCTCATCCGTAGGTGGCGTTGAACGCGTCGAGGGCATTCTGCGCCTGCTGGCAGGTCTGATCGACGGTCGCGCCGTTGGCCGCCAGCCAGGCGCTGTCCTGTGCGCTGATGTGAGGAATCGCCTGGCTCAGACCGTTTGAGCAGGCGATCTGGTCCCGCGCGACCTTGGTCAGCGCGTCGGAGCGCTGCTGCAGGAGCGCCCGCTGATCCTCGACCTGGGACTTCTCTGCCGCGAGCTGGCGCGTGCGTTGATCGAGCGTTCCCACCTGACCCCCGAGTGAGGTGAGCTGACCGCTTGCGACCTTCAAGGCATGCGTGCGCTGCGCGAGTTGGGTGGCGCGAGCGTCGAGCACATGCCGCAGCTCGATCGACCTCGCGCGCCACTCTCTTGCCGACACGCGGTTCGTGTGATCGTCGAGGGCGAAATAGACGACCGCGCCCGTCATGACCGCAATGGCAACGGCCAGTACTGACGTGCCGAGAAGCTGCCGGCGGCGTGCCTTCTTGTCTCTCATGGTCCGAGTCTAAGTCTCGGAAACTCGGCTAGCGGACGTATTGGCGATACGCGAGGACCCAGTTGCCGGCGATCGCTCGTTGGGCGGCGCCGAGGGTGATCTCGCCGGCGCACACCTCGCGGCGCAGCCGTCCCTCGAGCGCGTCCTTCGGATTGGGGCTCGCCCCTGGCTCAGGCCAGAGGTTGCGCGAATCGTTCGGTGCGCCTCCGAGCTCGAGCGCGATCAGGTGGTCGTACTCGTAGTCGTGCAACGGGCGGGTGTCGCCGTAGGCGGCGAGGCTGGCTCGCTTCTCGCGCTCGGTGATCGATTCCGGCGGGCGGACCGTGCGTGTGTAGCCCGTCCGGCAGATGGTCTCATCGATGTTGGCCTGGGTGACCGACGGGTCGGCGGCACCCGGAGTGCAATGTGGATCCGGGAGCGAGAACTGCCCGGACCGGCGGGCGTGGCATGAGCCGTGGGGAGGCTGGGGCTGGACCGTATGGGCATCTGCCGTGCCGGTGCCGACTGTGTCTGAGTGCGTTGTTGTCGCGCCCGCGCCGACTGGGTTCGAGGAGGACGTCGTGGCGCCGACCGACGTGACGCCGCAACCCGCGGCGAGCACGCCCAGGGCCAGCAGCCCCAGTCGGCGGCAAGAACCGGTCGCTGATGCCCTGCGCCTCACGCGCCGACAAGTTTGCCGACCGCCACGGCGTTTCTCGGACATGGGCGACGAACGCGTCGGACTCCGCTGCTATCTCTCACGCGTCGTGAGCGGACTTGTCGCGTGCGCGGTCGGGGCGGTCACGCTGCACGACGAAGTTGCGACGGCTGCGATCCTCGCGACGGTCATGTTGCTCGTGCTCGGGGTCATGTGCCTCATGCTGCGCGGGCGCGGGCTCTGAGCGCTCACACCAGCCAATAACCCCGAGGGGGGAGAGAGAGCTCGAGGCGAAGCGGGACAGTTCGGGCCTGGCTCGGAGCTGAGCGCGGTCTTCGACGACGAGACGATCGTCGTGTGGAAGGAGCTCTAGGCGGCGACCCGATCGCTGGTCGCGTGGTCACGTGCCGCCTGCCCGACCGCGACAGCGGTGGCGAGGGCCAGGCCGCCCGTGATGAGCAGGAGCAGGGTGTAACTGACCGCGTTGGCCGCCACCGCCAGCAGGTACGGTCCGGCGAACCCCAGGTAGGTGAACATGTAGTACGTCGCCGTCACCCTGGCAAGGGCCTGGGCGGGGGCGAGGCGCTGGACCTCGAGTAGGCCGGCGACGAGACAGAGGCCGTAGGCGGAACCAAGCACGATCGCGCAGGGGAACAGCATCCAGTTCTCTCGCATGCCGACGGTGAGCGCGGCCAGGGCCAGGCCCACGGAGAGCACGGTTAGGCCGAGCACCGCGCCGGCGTGGGATCGGGGACCGCCTTCGAGCCGGCGGGCAAGCGGTTGAATCAGGACGCCGGCGAGCGCGGTTAGCGAGGTGATCGCCGCGGTCAGGGCGACGCCCTCGGCCGAACGACCCGCCCCGACGATGCTGGGCAGAAGCGCGAAGGCGATGGCGGGTGCTCCGAAGACCCACGGCGCGAGTGGAACGACGAGCCGGCGGAAGCGCCGCGCGCTCGCGTGGGGCAGGCGGACGGTGGTCGTGGTCCCGTGATGGCTGTGGACGGTCTCGGGAACGCCGCGGAGCCCGATCAGCACGAGGAGCATCAACGCGATGTGCGGGAGGTACGGCAGGGCAGTCACCGCCGGCGCCCACTGAGCGAGCACCCCGGCCACGAGCGGCCCGAGCGAGAACCCGATCGTCATCGCGACGGCCGCCCGGCGGGCCACGGTGCCGTGATCGGCGTTCCCAAACGGCGGGAGGGACAGTTCTCGCAGCCACGCCGTTCCCGCTCCGAAGGCGGCACCGCTGCCCAATCCCGCCAATAGGCGTCCGACGAACAGGAGCGCCAGCGTGTGCCCGCCCCCGATAAGGCTCGCGGTGGCCAACAGCGAGATGACCGCGGCGAATATTCCGACCGCGCGACGACCGTGGACATCCGACCAGCGGCCGGCCACGAGGAGGCCGGGGATGAGGCCGGCCGCGTAGCTGGCGAACAGCGCCTCCAGCGTGGCCGTGGAAAGCCCGAGCCGCGCGTGGTAGACGAGCAGCATCGGGGTGAACTGGTTCGACCCCCATCCCGCCCCGGCCAGCAGGCCCGCAACCGGTAGCCAGTACCTCGTCTGCTTCTCGGTCGGTTCGATCATTGAACTCGGAAGCCTAGCACATCAAAGTTCAATGACCGAACTGTACGTTGGTATCCTTGTGCGAATGCTCGGAAAGGACTACGTGGACCAGGACTGCGCGCTGGCCCGTGCGCTCGAGGTCGTCGGCGAGCGGTGGACGCTCCTCATCCTCAGAGACGCCTTCTACGGGGTGCGCCGGTTCAACGACTTCCAGGCCCACCTGGACATTCCCAAGGCGGTGCTGGCCGACCGTCTCAGCGCCCTCGTCGCCGACGGAGTGCTCGAGCGCGTGCCCGATCCCAAGCACGGCGCGCGCCATCTCTACCACCTGACGCCGGCCGGGCGTGACCTGTGGCCGGCGGTTCACGCACTGATGATCTGGGGGACTCGGCACCGCCAACCGAACAGTCGGGTCTTCATGCACGCTGTCTGTGGATCGGTCCTCGACGACGACGGAGGGTGCCCCGCCTGTGAACTCACGCCTGGTCCCGACGAGATCCTCACCGAGCCGGCGAAGGGGCGAAAGCACCGCCGGGCGGACCCCGTGGCCCTGGCCCTGCGCACTCCGCACCGCCTGCTCGAGCCGCTCGAAACCTGACTGGAGGGGGGCCGATCGAGCGGGGGCGGATCGAGCCGGGGGTCGCGCAGCGTCAGGGCATGACGTCGCCGCTGTTAGGCCCGAGCACCTGCCCGACGTATAGGTTCGAGTCGGGTTCGGCAGCCAGCAGCACGGCGGTCGGCGCGACCTCTTCCGGCACACCGAAGCGGCCCAGGGGTAGCTCCGCTCGCTTGGCGGCCTTCCATTCCTCGCTCAGCCCGTCGAGGATGTGCGTCTCGATCGGGCCGGGGGCGATCGCGTTGACGAGGACGCCTCGCCCGGCCACCTCCTGCGCGAGTGACTTGGTGAACCCGATCACCCCGGCCTTGGCGGCGCAGTAATGCGCCAGTCCGGTGGCGCCTTTGATGCCGAGCTGCGAGGCGATCGAGATGATCCGTCCCCATCCGCGTTCGAGCATGCCGGGCAGCGCCGCGCGGCTGCACAGAAAGACCGAGCGAAGGTCCACCCGGATCATCTCATCCCACATCTCGACGGGCATGTCCTCGACCGCCGCTTCCGTTGCGATGCCGGCCGCGTTGACCAGGATGTCGATGCGGCCATTCAGCGCATCGGCGGCGGCGGCCACGATGCGCTGAACGTCGGCGGCGTCGGCAACGTCACCCACCGCAAGGCTGATCGAGGTGCCATGGCGGCGGCAACGCTCAGCGACCGCGTTCAGCCCTGGCGAGGCGTCGCGATCGCTGAGGCACACGTCGGCCCCCTCGAGGGCGTATGCCTCGGCGATCGCTCCGCCAATCCCACCCGCGGCGCCCGTCACCAGCGCGCCGCGGGCGGCGAGCCGACCCGATGTGGGCCGCTCGTCAGTCACTGCCAACGTTCCCGTGAGTCAGGACGCGGTCGCCACCACGCGGGGCTGATCCGACTCGCGCAACTCGGCCTCGTCGAGCGACACGTTGTCGTCGGGAGACACGTTCCGCGCGCCGAGGATGCACAGACCGGACAGCACGATCGCCGTGCAGCCAACCACCGCGGCACTAACCTGAACGCTCAGGCCGAGATCCTGGGCTGCCGTGAACAGGGCCGATCCGACGATCGCTCCGACCGGCCCCATCGCGTTCATCAGCGAGGTGCCCGTACCGCGCACGCGCGACGGGAACGACTCGCCGATGTAGAAGAACAGCGAGGCGTAGGTCCCGAGCACGAAGAACAGGCCGATCGCGTAGAAGACCAGCGTGAAGGCCATCGTGTGAGGGCCGAAGAGCATCACGGCGAACGAGATACCGGCAACCACCCAACCGAAGGCCGTGACGTTCCGCCGGCCGAAGCGGTCACCGAGGAGCCCGTGGGTGAGATATCCACCGGCTGCCACGAGGTTGCCGACCAGCAGGAGCACGAGCGAGCTCGAGAACGAGATACCGGTTCCGTCCTTGAGCACCGTGGTGCCGAGGACGTCGAAGATCTGGATCCCGATCCAGTTGAGGAGGAAGGCGCTACCGAGGAACAGCGTGTGGCGGCGCTGATCGGACGCGAACAGCTGCCGGAACGTGCTGCGATCCACGCGCTCGACATCGAGCCCCTCGCGCTCGGCGAAGTCACGCGCCTCGTCCGTTCGCCCGGCTTTGACCAACTTGCGAGCGTGGCGCATGCGCTCGAACTTCGGCGACTCGACGAGCCTGAGCGCGAGCACTGCGATGACGAAGGCCGGGAAGGTGGCCACGGCGAACGTGCCGCGCCAGCCGACCACCGGGACGAGCAACGCGGCCATGCCGGCGGCAAGCAGGGCGCCGACCGGCCAACCGCTCTGCACCGCGCTGTAGATGAACCCGCGCTTGGCGCGCTTGCCGTAGAGCTCGTTCAGATACGTCGCGTTGACGGCCTGCTCGGAGTATCCCAGCCCTGAGAATGCGCGGACGAAGATCAGATAGATCGTCGAGGGAGCGAGTGCCGACAGTCCGGAGCTCAGCGCCGCGCCGATGGTGGTCACCAACATGGCCTTCTTGCGCCCGAGATAGTCGAGTATGGGGCCGACCAGCATCGCGGTGATGAACGTGCCGATCGAGACGTATGTCGCCACCGCGGTGGCGAAGGATGTGCTCCAGTGGAAGGACTCGGCGATCTTCGGCAGCAGCGTGCCGAACGAGATGTAGTCGTAGACGGCGAACGTCCAAGCGAGGAAGGCAACGACAGTCGCGTACTTCACCGCGCGAGGAGTGACCTCGGTGAACGTCGGCGTCGCCGCTGCGTCTTGCTGCGCTCGGTCAGGCGTGAGTACCGCGCCGTCCTGCGACAGTTCCGCCCCATCGCGCGACAGTCCCGCTCCGTCACGCGACACTCCATCTCTGCGCGAGCGAACTTCAGTCTCGCCTCGGGTACGCGGGCGCGACACACCGTCCCGCGTTCGTGCGTTCTTTGACCGTGCGGAAGCACGCGTCGTCGACTGCGGTCGCTCACTCATTCGATCCTCCCTGGCCGGTTGCATCGCCGATGCGACGAACTGTCTCGCCGTGCCTTAGAGCGATGCGCGTATTGAGCTGTCCCTCTCCGTATACCGTTCCCCGGGCGGCCGCGCCTAAAACTTGAACGTGAGGGAGAATCCCGAGAAGGCGTGGCGACGACCCAGACCCCGGAGACGACCCTAGACGCCCTGGAGGCGATCCAGGCGCGGGTGCTCTGGCTGGCGACCTCGATCATCCATCACGCCAACCGGGTCCGCCCGACGAGCTCGGGGGTCAAGGTCGGCGGCCATCAGGCCTCTTCGGCGTCGATGGTCTCGATCATGACCGCGCTGTGGTTCGAGTACCTGCGCCCGCAGGACCGGGTGTCGGTGAAGCCGCATGCCTCGCCGGTGCTGCACGCGATCGAGTACCTCCTGGGCATGCTCGACCCCGGTTACCTGACGACGCTGCGCGAGATGGGCGGCCTTCAGAGCTATCCGAGCCGGTCGAAGGACCCGATCCCGGCGGACTTCTCTACCGGCTCGGTTGGGATCGGCGCGACCGCCACGATCTGGAGCGCGATCGCCCACCGCTACGTGGCGGGTCACTTCGAAGTGCCCCGAGGCGGGCGGCAGGTCGCCCTGCTGGGCGATGCTGAGCTCGACGAGGGCGCGTGCTGGGAGGCGATCATCGACCCGCTCACGCCGCGGCTGGGCGAGGTCCTGTGGATCGTCGACCTGAACCGCCAATCGCTTGACCGGATCGTGCCGGAGATGGCCACCGGGCGGTTGATCTCGATGTTTGAGGCCGCCGGATGGCACACAGTCACCGTCAAGTACGGCCGCTGGCTCGAGGAGCTGTTCGCACGCGACGGGGGAGAGGCGCTCCGGCAGCGCATCGATGCGATGCCCAACGAGGAGTATCAGCGCCTGCTGCGCGCGGATGCGGCGGAGCTGCGGGAGCGGATGCCCGGTCAGGACGAAACCCGCCGCGACGTCGCGCGCGTGATCGCGGACCTCGACGACGAGGAGCTGCTGCGGGCGATTCGCGACCTGGGCGGCCACGACCTGGCCCAGCTTCTGGCCGCGTTCGCCGAGGCCGACCGGGTCACCGACCGCCCGGCGGTGCTGTTCGCCTACACGATCAAGGCGTGGCGCCTGGCCACGGAGGGACATCCGGCCAATCACTCCGCGCTGCTCACGGCCGAGCAGTGGGAGCGCCTGGCCGCGAACCTTGGCGCCGATCCCGCAGACCCGTGGGCGAGGTTCGACCCCGGGACGCCGGCCCGCGAGCTGTGCGAGGCGGCAGCACGGCGTCTGAGGCGCGAGCCCGTAGAACTCGCGCCGGCACCGAGCGTGCCGAATGATCTCGGTCGATCCCACACGGGTCGCGCATCCACGCAGCAGGCGTTCGGGCGGTTCTTCGTCGATCTGGCCCACGAAGCCGAGGAGGTCACACGCCATGTCGTGACGGTCAGTCCGGACGTCGCATCCTCGACCAATCTCGGCGGGTGGATCAACCGGGCCGGGCTGTGGCAGATCGGCGAGCGAATCGACTGGTTCGCTGACGATTCCGAGACGCTCGTGCGCTGGAAGGGCTCAGAACACGGCCGGCATATCGAGCTTGGGATCGCTGAAGGGAACCTGGTCGGTCTCCTGGCCGAGCTCGGACTGACGTGGTCGCGTGACGGACAGCCGCTGCTCCCAATCGGAACCCTGTATGACCCGTTCGTCAACCGCGCCCTGGAGCCGTGGTCCTTCGGGCTGTACGCTGGCGCGCAGTCAATCCTCGTCGGCACGCCGTCGGGCGTCACGCTGGCGCCGGAAGGCGGAGCGCACCAGTCGATCATCACGCCGTCGGTTGGCCTCGAGCAACCGCGCTGCGTCGCCTGGGAGCCCGCCTTCGGGCAGGACCTCGAGTGGGCGCTGCTCCACGCTCTGTCACAACTCGGGGGCCCGGACGGAAGCTCGGCGTACTTCCGACTCACCACGCGGCCGATCGATCAGGCGCTGGCGCGAGTCCCGGACGATCCGGACCAACAAGCGGAGCGCAGGCGGCTCGCGCTTGCCGGCGGCTATCCACTTCACACGGCGACGAACCTACCCGTGATGACCCTGGTTGCGGTCGGTGCGGTCGTGCCTGAGGCCGTCGCCGCGGCCGAGGAGTTGGAGGATGCCGGCAGCCCATGCGACGTGATCTGCCTCACCTCACCCGACCTGATCTTCCGCGCGCTGCAGGCGCGCCGGGGCCTCGCCGACGGCGAGCACGCGATCCTCGACGAGCTGTTCCCGGCCGAGCGTGCGGCGCCGATGGTGACCGTGCTCGACGGCCATCCGCACACCCTCAGCTTCCTGTCGGCGGTCCGCTGCGTGCCGATCGCGTGCCTGGGCGTCAGCGACTTCGGACAGTCGGGGGACGTGGCTGACCTTTATCGATACTTCGGCATCGACACCGACACGATCGTCGGCGCCGCGCTCGACCTGCTGGAGGCAGCCCCATGACCGACGTTACGATGCCCAAGCTGTCGGACTCGATGGAGGAGGGAACGATCCTCAGGTGGCTCAAGCGCGACGGCGAGACCGTCGAGGCAGGCGAGGACCTGGTCGAGATCGAGACCGACAAGGCGACCGTCACGCACGCCGCCGAGATCGCGGGCGCGGTCCAAATCGTGGTCGAGGAGGGCACCAGCGTTCCGGTCGGCGAGGTGATCGCGCGCGTGGGTGCGGGCGCGGCTGAGGAGGGAAAAGCGGTGGCGCCGGCCGGCGACGTTCCCACGCCCCCGCCGCCGTCCAACGGCGCAGGGCCCACGGGCGACGATGTCGTGGTCAGCGGCTCCTCGCCAATCGCGACGCCGCTGGCCAAGCGGGTCGCGCGAACCCATGGCGTAGAGCTCGAGCGGCTGAGCGGAAGCGGCCCGAGGGGCCGGATCACGCGCGCCGACGTGCTCACCGCGGCAGGGGTGACCGAGAGCCCGCCCGTCCCGGAGAGCCGGCCGACTACCGAAAAGCCGCCCGCCACCGAAAGCGACGACTTCGACACCCAGGAGCCAACCCGCGTCCAGCAGCTGATCGCGCGGCGGATGTCGGAGTCGCGCGCGACGATCCCCAACTTCGAAGTCGAAACCGAGGCGATCATGGACGACGCGCTGGAGATGCGCGCGGCGCTGAAGGCCGCGATCGACCAAGACCGCGACGAGCAGGCGATCCCCTCGATCAACGACTTCGTCGTCAAGGCGTGCGCGATCGCGCTGCGTCGCCATCCACGGGTCAACGGCTCGTACGTGGATGGCCGCTTCAAGCTGCACCGCCGGATCAACATCGGGATCGCGGTGGCGACGGACGACGCGCTGGTCGTGCCCACCCTCGCAGACGCGGACGCCAAGTCCCTCGGCACGATCGCCAACGAGGCGCGACGACTGGCGGCGCGGGTACGGTCAGGCGAGATCAGCCCGCCCGAGCTCTCGGGCGGAACGTTCACGGTGTCGAACCTGGGGATGTTCGGCATGACCGCGATCCGGCCGGTGATAAACCCGCCGCAGGCCGCAATCCTCGGCGTCGGCGCGATCCGGGAAACGCTGGCCCGAAGCGGCCAAGAGATCATCGATCGGCGGCTGATGACGCTGACGCTCTCGGGCGACCATCGCATCCTCTACGGTGCCGACGGGGCCCGGTTCCTCGCCGACGTCAAGGCGCTGCTCGAATCGCCCCTCAAGCTCGTGCTCTAGACCCGGAGACGATGAGACAATCGGGGCCATGCTGTTCGACCTGATTCGCCCCGGCGCCACGCCCGCGCTGGTCTGCCCGGACGACGGGCTGAGCTTCACCCACGACGATGTGGCGTCGCTCGTGACCGAGCTGGCGGGGCGACTGGCCACGGCCGGCGTGCAAAAGGGCGACCGGGTCGCGATCGTCCTGCCGAACGGTCCCGAGATCGTCCTCTGCCTGTTCGCGATCGGGCTGCTCGGCGCGGTCGCCGGTCCGCTGAATCCGGACTACACGGAGGCCGAGTTCCGGTTCTACCTGTCCGATCTCGCTCCGAGGTTCGTGATCGCGGGAAGCGAGGCGCCCACTCCGCTGGTGGCCGCCGTGGACGATCTAGCCGTCATCGAGGCTACCGCGGCGCGATCGGGCGCTCGCCCGACGTTGCGACTGGACGGCCGCGAGCTCAAGATCGCGTCGTCGTTCGACCGGGGCGGCCCCGAGGACGCGGCGCTGCTGCTGCACACCAGCGGCACCACGTCTCGCCCGAAGCAGGTGCCGTTGCTCCAGCGCAATCTCACCGCGCAGGCGGCGTCGATCGCGACGCACTATGCGCTGCGCAAGAGCGACGTCTCGTTCTGCGCGATGCCGCTGTTCCACGTGCACGGGCTCGTCGCCTCGACGCTGGCCCAGATCGGCGCGGGGGGCACGGTCGTCGTCCCGCGCCGGCTCGTCCCCGGACGGTTCTGGGGCCAGGCGCGCGAGCACGGGATGACCTGGTACTCCGCCTCGCCGACCCCTCATCAGAAGCTCATCGCGCGGCTGGACGAGCCGCCGCCCACCCTGCGTTTCGTCCGCTCGTGCAGCTCGGCACTGTCGGCCGAGATGATGCGCGACGCCGAGGCCCGGTTGGGCGTTCCGATGGTCGAGGCGTACGGGATGACCGAGAACACCCACCAGATGACGTCGAATCCGCTGCCCCCGGCCGAGCGGCGGCCGGGATCCGTCGGCGTGTCCGCCGGAGCCGACGTCCGGATCGTCGATGACGCCGGCCGCGACGTCCCGGCCGGCGAGCCCGGCGAGGTGGCCATTCGAGGTCCGGGGCTGACGCCAGGCTACCTGAGCAACGAGAAGGCCAACGCCGAATCGTTCTTCGACGGCTGGTTCCGCACCGGCGACATCGGCGTCCTGCACGCCGGCTATCTCGAGCTCAAGGGCCGGCGCAAGGAGATGATCAACCGGGGCGGCGAGAACATCTCGCCGTACGAGGTCGAGGCGGTCCTCCTCTCCCACCCACACGTCAGCGAGGCCGTCGCCTTCTCGGTTCCGGATACCAAGTACGGAGAGCGGGTCGCCGCCGCCGTCGTTCTCACCAGTGAGGTCACTCCCGTCGAGCTACGGCGCCACGCGCGCGAGTCGCTGGCCGCGTTCAAGGTTCCCGACGAGATCTATCCCCTGGAGGAGATCCCGAAGACAGCCACCGGCAAGGTCCAACGCTCACGGATGGCGGGTCACCTCCAGATCTCCGATCGATGAGGTTCGCGGTCCTCGGGGCGGGCGCGATCGGCGCGTACGTCGGGGCGGCACTGGCGCGGGGCGGGAGTGACGTCACCTTGATCGCACGCGGCGAGCACCTGCGTGCGATGCAGACCCACGGCGTCCGGGTCGAGAGCCCGAAGGGCGACTTCACCGCAAACGTCCCGGCGACGGACGATTTCGCCGCCATGGCCGAGGCCGACGTGATCTTCGTCGGCCTGAAGGCAAACAGCCTGCCCGAGGTCGCGCCAAAACTCGCAGGCGTGTTAAGACCGGACGCACTCGCGATCGGAGCCCAGAACGGGATCCCGTGGTGGTACTTCCAGCGCCACGGGGGAGACCTCGACGGCCGCCGGCTCAACAGCGTCGACCCGGAGGGAACAATCAGCGAGGCGATCCCGCCCGACAACGTTGTCGGGTGCGTGATCTATTGCTCGACCGAGCTCGTCGCGCCCGGGGTTGTCCGTCACATCGAAGGAACCCGCTTTGCCATCGGCACCCCCGGAGGCGAGGTCACCGAGCGGTGCCGGGAGATCTCCGCCGCGTTCAGCGCCGGAGGGCTCAAGTGCCCGATCGCCCCCAACCTCAGAGAGCACATCTGGCTGAAGCTCCTCGGCAACGCGGCGTTCAACCCGATCACCACGATCACCCGTACCACGATGGGTGAGCTCGCCAGTTCCCCCAGCGCCACCGCATGTGCACGCGCGGTCATGGAGGAATGCGCCGCGGTCGCCGCGGCGCTCGGGATCGAGTTGCCGGTATCGATCGACCGCCGGATGGAGGGAGCGCTCGCGGTCGGCGATCACCGGACCTCGATGCTGTTGGACTGGGAGGCCGGGAAGCCGCTCGAGCTCGACTGCATGACCGGCGCGATCATCGAGATCGCCGACCTCGTGTCCGTGCCGGTGCCTACCGTGCGCACCCTGCACACCCTCACCAAGGCGGTCGCGGAGCTACGGCCGTGACGGCACTCGCCTCCGAGCTCACCGAGCGCGTCCTGAGCGCTGTCGATGAGCAACGTGACGAGATCGTAGAAACGATCTCCAAGGCCGTCCAGATCCCGAGCGTCAACCCGCGCTACCCCGGACAGGTCTTCGAGGAGTTGGTCGGCGGCGAGGGCGAGGTGTCGCGCTTCGTGGCGGGCGTCTACGCCCAGCTGGGCGCGGAGGTCGACGTGTTCGGGCTCGAGCCGGGGCGGGAGAACGCGGTCGGGGTGATCCGCGGATCGGGTGGTGGCCGGTCGCTGATCTACAACGGGCACGTCGACGTCGTCCCGCCCGGTCGCAGCGAGAACTGGCGCCATGACCCGTTCTCGGGCCTGATCGACGATGACCGGATCTGGGGCCGCGGCTCGACCGACATGAAGGCCGGCGTCCTGGCCCAGGCCTTCGCCGCTCGAGCCCTGAAACGAAGTGGCGTGAGACTGCGCGGCGACCTGATCCTCGAGGCGGTGGTCGGCGAGGAATGCATGAACAACGACATCGGGGTGAGCGCCACCGTGGAGCGCGGCTATCGGGCCGACGCTGCGATCGTCGCCGAGCCGACCACCGGAAAAAACGCGCTGGCGGTGATGCCCACCTCGCCGGGGCAGCTGTGGTTCACGCTGACCGTGCAGGGCAAGGTCACCCACGCGGCCAACCGCGGGCAGACGCTCCATCCGACCGGAACCGGCGAACCGCCGGGGGTCAGCGCGATCGACAAGGGCCTCGTGATCCTCGAAGGCCTGCGGCGCCTGGAGCAGCAGTGGGCGTTCTCCAAGCGCCATCCGCTGTACCGCCCCGGGCAGTTCACGATCATGCCCGGCATCCTCGAGGCCGGGACGACCGGCGTGCAGTTTCCACTGTTCGTCCCCGAGCAGATGCGCACCGAGTACCTCGTCTGGTATCCGCCCGACGACGATCCCGACGAGGTGAAGGCCCAGATCGAGGAGCACGTGCGCCACATCGCCGCCACCGACGACTGGCTGCGCGATCACGAGCCGCGCGTCGACTGGCGCTTGCACTGGCCGGCCAACTCGCCGCCCGGAGACGAGATCACGGCGGCGATGTGCGCCGCTCAGGAGCGAGCCGCCGAGGGCACGCGCTTCACGACACCCCCCGAAGTCGCGGGCTTTCCCGCGGTCGACGATGCGTCGTGGCTGACCTTGGCGGGGATCCCGGCGATCAGTTACGGTCCCGGTGACCTCGCCGTGGCTCACGCGGACGACGAGTTCGTTCGGATCGACGAGGTGATGTGCGCGACGCGCGCGTTCGCGCTGCTGGCGATGGAGTGGTGCGGGACCAGCACCTGATCAGAGGAGGAGACCGAGATGGGCAAGATCGTTCGGGCGGCGCTGATCCAGGCGCATGCGAACCTCCCGAAGGACGAGGCGCTGGCCAAGCACGTCGAGATGATCGGCCAGGCCGCCGCGCAGGGCGCGCAGATCGTGTGCCTGCAGGAGATCTTCTTCGGGCCGTACTTCTGTGCTGAGCAGGAGCCGAAGTGGTTCAAGACCGCCGAGCCGGACGACGGGCCGACCGTCACCAGGATGTGCGAACTCGCCCGCGAGCATCAGCTCGTGCTGGTCGTGCCGTTCTTCGAGAAGGAGTTCGACGGCGTCTTCTACAACACGGCTGTCGTGATCGAGCGCGACGGGACCGTGCTCGGCAAGTACCGCAAGACTCACATCCCGCAGGTCGGGCCGATCTTCTGGGAGAAGTACTTCTTCAAGCCGGGCAACCTCGGCTATCCGGTGTGGGACACGAGCGTGGGCAAGGTCGGCGTTTTCATCTGTTATGACCGCCACTTTCCCGAGCCGGCGCGGATGCTCGGCCTCAAGGGCGCCGAGCTCACCTTCAACCCCTCGGCCACGATCGAGAGCCTCTCAAAGCACCTCTGGCAGCTCGAACAACCGGCACATGCGGTGGCCAACGGCTTCTTCGTCGGCGCGATCAACCGCGTGGGCGAGGAGCTCGTGGAGGGTGCGCGCTTCTACGGCTCGAGCTACTTCTGCGATCCGCGGGGTCAGATCGTCGCCCAGGCGTCCGACCGCGACGACGAGGTGCTCGTGGCCGATCTGGACCTCGGCGTGATCGAGGAGGTCCGGACGACCTGGCAGTTCTTCCGCGACCGCCGGCCCGAGACCTACGCGGAGCTCAGCCAGCTGCTCCCCTGACGGCGACGGGTCAGCCGGAAGCCGCGGCGACGCTCTCAGAGCGGACCGCGGACGCGTCCGGCTTCAGTTCCTCCAGATACCCCAGGACCCGCTCGAGCGGCTCGACGTCGCCGAACTTCGCGTCGATGTCGAACAGGTTCCACTCGACCACGCCCGGAACCCGATCCCCCACCGCCTCGCGCACCACGATGGGGCGGAAGCCCTCGGCGATTGCGTCCTCGGTGCTGTGGCGCACGCAGCCGGCCATCGTCACCCCCGTGATGATCACCGTGTCGACGCCGCTTGCCTTCAGGAACCCGGACAGGTGGGTTCCGTGAAACGCGCTGGCCCGCTTCTTGACGATCACCTGCTCACCGGCCAGCGGCGCGATGCGCTCGTCGATCGCCACCTCGGGCGATCCGATCTGGAGCAGCTCAACCGGGATCTTGTGGTGCCAGAGGCCCATGTCGCTGTTCGGCCCGCTGGTGACCGCGTAGGCGGTGGTGGTGTAGACGATCGGGATGCCCTTGGCTCGCCCGGCTTCGTTCAGGGCCTGCACGGCCGGGATGATCACGTCCATCCCGTCGCAGCTGAACGCGTGGCCCGGTCTGGTCCACGCATTGGCGAGGTCGATGTGGATCAGGGCGGGCCGCTGTCCGAACCCGACCCGGCGCTGAAAGCCGCGCGGCTGGTAGATGCCCGTGTCCGCGGCGAAGATCGTCTCGAGCGCTGCCCGTACCTCATCCGTCACCTAAATCTCCCCCCCGGTCATCACATCTACACCGGGACGGCCGGCGCCACCGCGACCGGCATCCCGTCGGAGCCCGTCGTCTCCAGCACCGCCCGCAACGCAGCCACGATCTGGTCGGCCTCCTCGGCGCTCAGGATCAGGCACGGCGCGAGGATCACGTTCTGATAGATGCTCCGCACGATCACGCCCTGCTCGTCCCTCACGCGATCGGCGATCTCCTGCCGGCGCACCTCGATCGGGCGCCTGGTGGCCTTGTCGGCCACGAGCTCGACCGAGGCCAGCAGTCCGGCAGCGCGGACGTCGCCGACCACGGGCAGGTCGAGCAGACCCGACAGGCCCTGGTGAAGATGCTCACCCACGGCGGCCGCGTTGCCCGCAAGATCCTCGCGCTCGATGATGTCGAGGTTGCGCAGCGCTACCGCGCACGCGACCGGATGCCCGCAGTAGGTGTACCCGTGCATGAAGCCGGCGTCCGAGCCCTTGATCGTGGCGCCAACCTCGTGGCTGGCGAGCACCGCGCCGAGCGGCAGATAGCCGCTGGTGAGGCCCTTGGCGGTCGTGATGAGATCCGGTTCGATGCCGTACGGCTCGGAGGCGAACCACGATCCCAGCCGCCCGAACGCGGTCACGACCTCGTCGGCGATGATCAGGATCCCGTGCCGGTGGCAGATCTCACACACCGCCCGCCAGTAGTCCCGGGGCGGCACGATCACCCCGCCGACGGTCAGCACCGGCTCGCCGATCAACGCCGCGATGCGCCCGGCGCCGAGGCGCGCGATCGTCTCTTCGAGCTCGCGCACGCAGAACTCCAACGGATCCTGGCCACCGTAGAGCTCCTCGTGGTAGGGGTAGGGCGTGGTCAGGTGGAAGAAGCCACCTGGCATCTCGCCGAACCCGTCCTTGGTCCCCACGAGCCCGGTGGCGGCAAGCGCCCCGTACGTCATCCCGTGGTAGGAGTGTCCGAGCGACAGGATCGTGGTGCGCTCGGGCTGGCCGCGCAGATACTGGTACAGGCGGGCCATCTTGATCGCGCTCTCGCAGCTCTCCGATCCGCCGTTGGTGAAGTACACGTGGTCGAGGCCGGCGGGCGCCAGCTCGACCAGCCGGCGGGCCAGCTGCGCGGAAGGCTCGTTGCCGAAGTTCCAGAACAGCGGCGAGTACTCGAGCTCGCGCATCTGGGCGGCCGCCACGTCCGCCAACTCAGCCCGGCCGTGGCCGATCTCGCACAGCTGGATGCCCCCGAGCGCGTCGAGGTACTTGCGTCCGTTCGCGTCCCAGTAGCTCGAGCCCTCTCCCCGCACGATCATCAGCGAGGAGCCGGGGAAGCTCCACGGATGGATCACGTGGTCGAGGTCCCACCGGGCGGCGTCAGCGTGCGAAGGCGAAGGTTCCATCAGCCGCCGTAGCGCTGGTCGATCACGTGGAGGCCGGCGTCGAACGCCTCGAGCGTGAGGTCGATCTCATCGGCGGTGACGGTCAGCGGGGGCGCCACCTTGATCGTGTTGGGCACGAACCCGGTGAGCCATACGCCGTGCTTGGCCGCCTCCTGGCGGATGATCGCGGTCGGCGTGCCGGAGAGGTCGCCGGTGAAGTCGAACGCCCGGTCCTCCGGAATGATCGGTGTGCCATCTCCGCGGACCAGGTCGACAGCGTGGTAGAGCCCGTGGCCGCCGATCCGGCCGATCGAGCGATGACGGTTGCGCAACTCGTCCAACCCCGCCCGCAGACGCAACCCCATCTCCGCGCCGTGCTCGACCGCCCGTTCCTCGATCATCGCCTCGATGTTGGCCACGATCGTCGCCGCGACCAGCGGATGCCCGTCCCACGTGCTGCCCGAGTACCAGCGGTCGCGCTCGAACATCTCCGCCACCTCGGTGCTGGCGACCACGCCGCCGACCGGGAGGATGCAGCCGTTCATGCCCTTCCCGATCGGCATGATATCCGGCCGCAAGCCGTCATACAGCTGGTAGCTGAACCACTCGCCGAGCCGGCCGAAGCCGCAGATCACCTCGTCGTCGATCCAGAGGATGCCGTGCCGAGAGGTGATCTCGCGCACCCCCGGCAAGTAGTCGGGGTGGCCCATGATTCCGGCGACGCCGAGCATGGTCTCGGTCACCACGGCGGCGATCCGTTCCGGTCCCACCTCGTCGATCACCCGCTCGAGTGCGGTCAGCGACGGCAGTCCTCCCCACGCGTCGAACTCCTCGTGTTCCGGGGCGGGGATCGTCCTGAAGGTCGGCAGCTCACCGCCGGGGACGTCGCGCACGTCGTGAACCTCGTGCACCGAGGAGATCTGGTTGTTGTACCCGCGCACGCGTGTGCCCGCGCCCGCGGTGAGTCCGTGGAAGGAGTGCTCCTGCGTGAGCACGACGCTCCGGCCGGTGTAAACCCGCGCCATCGTCAGGGCCACGTCCACCGCGTCCGAACCCGACGGCAGGATCCGCACCCGCCCGGCCCATCCGTCTCGCTCCAGGAGGTCCTTGACGATCAGCTTGGCCGCGCGGGCTCGGTAGTCGGTGGCCATCCCGAAATAGACGTGCCCGTAGCGCTCGAGGGCCTCTGTCAGCCCCGCCACGACGCGCGGGTGACGATGGCCCATGTTGTCCGAGATGAGCTGGCTCTGGCAGTCGAGCAGCCGGGTGCCATCGACCATGTAGAGGTAGTTGCCCTCCTGGTAGGCCACACCGTTCCACTGGTGCTCGTCCTGCCCCTGCACGTTGTGCAGGTAGTACTGGCGGTCCCAGCGCTCCATCAATTCCCAGTCGACCGCCGCCGCGGCGGCAGCTCCCCGGCTGGGCGGACGCTCGGTCGTCGTTTCGCTAGCCATGTCCCGGCCTCGAACCTAGGAGGCGGCCGCCGGTGTGCCGACCGCAGGCGGTGGGGCTCCAATCCCGGCGGTCCCCTCGGCGACCGTGACCATGTCGACCACTGCCGCGCTCGGAAGCGGCGTGTCGATCACCGGCTTCGCGAAGCCGAGCATTTGCTTGAGCCCCATCGCCTTCGGGACGGCCACCCGCGTGATCGCCACGAACGCGATGTACAGCACGCCGGACATCACCCAGGCCTCGAGCGGGCCCGGACCCCAGTAGCGATTCGGGTCCTCACCCGGGAAGATGCCGGTCGCCCAGGTGCCGAAGAACACGGAAATCGCGAGTGCGACGATCGCCGGCCAGTTGCCGATCGACGTCTCGCTCCACTTCGGGATCTGGATCAGCGGCCGCGAGATCCCGAACATGCGCGGCAGCAGGAAGTGGTCGACGCACATGATCACCGTGGCGCACGGAGCGGTCACCGCGAGAAACGCCGCCACCTTGAAGAAGCCGTCGGTGATCTTGTAGTTGACCAGCCAGCCGGCCAGCGCGCCGATGCAAGCGCAGATCAGGCACGAGTAGACGCGCTTCCACTTGCTCCAGCTGCCGAAGATGTTCTGGAAGGCGTTGATCGCTTCGTAGTAGTTGCCGTCGTTGATCGCGACCTGGCTGACCGTGGCCAGGAACCAGGCGAGCCAGAACGCCCCGAACAGCGAGAAGTGGGTCGAGTACTTGACGACCACCCCGAAGTCGGTCGAGTGGGCAAACTCGGCCATCATCCACCCGCCGACGGTGAACAACAGGAATCCGACCACCAGCGCGAAGGCGAAGGCCGGGATCGGCCAGGCGAACTTCGGCTTGCCGTAGCGGAAGACGTCGGGCTCGTTGCCCCACAACGCGAAGCCCAGGACCACGCCGACCACCTGCCAGAAGGCAAGTCCGCTGACGTTCTTTGGATGGTTCCCCAGCAGCGATCCGTGGTCGACGATGCCGCGGATCACCAGGTAGACCACCCACAGGATGATCAGCGGCGTGACCACGTAGCGGGCGAACACGCTGATCCCGGTGAACCCGAACAGGTTGTTGAAGATCATCAGCCCGCAGAAGATGATCGTCAGCGCCTCGACGCCGCCCCAGCCGTAGAGGCCGCTCCAGATCTGCACCATCAGGCCGCCCTGGAAGCCGACCCAGCCGAGCGAGCCGGCCACCACCAGCGCCGAGACGATGTATGACCCGGTCACCCCGAAGATCGAGCGGGTCAGCAGCGAATGCGTCTGCCCGGTGCGCGAGCCGAGGTAGGCGCCGAACAGCGCGTACGCGAAGTAGATGCCGATGCCGAGCAGGGTGACCCCGATCGTGCCGGGCAGCGTGTAGCCGGCGTCGTGGATCTCGGTGCCGACGAACAGGAACGAGAACCCGGCCGCGAACGTCGTCCACAGCGCGACGAAATGCCCGAGCGGGCGCCGCTTGTCGAGCGGCACCAAGCCGGTCGAGTAGTCGTGCGCGATCGACTCCTGGATCGACTCGCGCTCGATCTCGAGGTCGCTCTCGAAGAACCCCTCGATCTCATGACTCAGCGGCTCGGAGCTGTGCCCGCGCTCGTGCTCATCGGTCCCCGACATCACTCTCCCTCTCGGCTCCGTTGATGCGACATGCGGAGCTTATGTGCACCATCGGTCGTATACAAGGGTCGACATTCGCGTACTCCGGGCTATATGTTCGGCCCCTCCGCCGGGACCGAGAACTGAAGGGGTGATGCAGGCGTGATCTTGAAAGGTGGCCTCGTCGATACAGGCGACGGCGAGTTCGAGCGTGTCGACGTGGTCGTCGAGGACGGGCGGATCACCGCCGTGGGTTCCGACGCGGCCGGCGCGGGCGCCGAGGGCGAGGTGATCGACTGTGGCCGCCTGGCCGTCGTGCCCGGCATGGTCAACGCGCATTGCCATTCCAACGAGAATTGGTTCCGGGGTCGCTGGGACAACCTCCCGCTCGAGCCGTGGATGCTGTTCTCCTATCCAGCGCTCGCGGGACCGGTGCAGAGCTCGCGCGAGACCTATCTCCGGACGCTGATCGGCGGACTCGAGATGGTGCATTCGGGCGCAACGTGCGTTGTCGACTTCCTCTACGAGATGGCCGGATTCACCGACGAGTCGCTCGCCGCGGTCGTCGAGGCATATCGCGACCTGGGGCTCCGCGCGCTGATCGTGCTCGGCATGGGCGATCGGGCCTATCACGAGACGGTCGTGCTCGACGAGGGCCTGGTCGACCGGGCGCTGATCGAGCGGCTGGAGCAAGAGAAGCCCCCGACCTGGGACGAGTGGGAGGCCTTCACTCGGCGCGCCGTCGAGCGCTACCACCGCCCGGATGAGGGGATCTCGATCGCCCTCGGGCCGTCGGGGCCACAGCGCTGCACGGACCCATTCCTGCAGGCGTGCGCCGCACTGGCCGACGAGCTCGATCTACAGATCCACATCCACGTGCTCGAGACCCGGATGCAGGCGCTGTCGGGCGGCAAGCTGTACGGCAAGACGCTCCCCGAGCACATGCACGCGCTTGGGTTCCTCGGGCCGCGGGTGAACTTCGAGCACGGCATCTGGCTGACGCCCCGGGACATCGAGATCGTCCGGGACACGGGCACGACGATCGTCCACAACCCGATCTCGAACATGAAGCTCGGGAGCGGGATATGCCCGGTGCCGCGCCTGCTCGACCACGACGTCAACGTGGCGCTGGGCACCGACGGCATGTCGTCCAACGACGGCAACGACATGTTCGCCGTGCTCAAGGTCGCGGGTCTGCTCCACAAGCTGTGGGACATTGACTACGAGCGGTGGCTGGGCGCCCCCGAGGCATGGCGGATGGCCACCGCCGGTGGAGCCCAGGCGGCGGGCGAGAGCATCGGGCTGGGGCGCATCGAGGCGGGGCGCCGCGCCGACCTCGTGCTACTCGACCTCGACAGCGCGGTGTTCACGCCGCTGGCGAAGCCGCTCCATCACGTGGTGTTCGGCTCGACGACGACGGCGGTCCGATCGGTCATGATCGGCGGACGCTGGGTGGTGCAGGACGGGCGAGTGACGGGGGTCGACGAGCCCGCGATCCTGGCCGAGGTGCGCGAGGTTGCCCCCGGCGTCCTTGGCCGTCACGACGAGGCCTGGCAGATCGGCGAGCAGCTGCTCGCCGGCGTGCGCGCGGGCTGGCTCGAGGCGCTCGGGACCGACGTCGGCGTCAACCGCTCGGTGCCGCTGCAGTAGTAGTGGCCCACCTCCTGATCGCCGGGTGCGAGGTGCTGGCGGGTGCCGGGCACGCGCCCGAGCGAGCCGACGTGCTGATCGACGGCGCGTGGATCGAGCGAATCGGCCCCGGCCTGGCGGTGCCCGAGGGAACGCACCGTCTCGACGCGAGCGGCATGGTCGTCGTCCCCGGTCTCGTCAACGCGCACACCCACGGCCACAACAACCTGGCGCGCGGAATGGCGGGCCGGTGGACCCTCGAGGTTCTGATCTCGTTCGGGCCGGCGATCCAGGCCAATCGGACGCCCGAGGATCACTACCTCTCGGCCGCCCTCGGCGCGATCGAGATGCTCCAGACCGGGGCCACCGCGGCGTATGACCTGTACATGGCCGTGCCCGCCGCCGACGCGAACGTGCTCGAGCCGGTCGTCCAGGCGTACGAGGACGTGGGTCTGCGCGTGGTGCTGGCGCCGTCGATCGCCGACGGCCCGTTCCACCGGATGATGCCCGGCCTGCTCGATGTCGTGCCGTCGCACCTGGCGAGTCGGCTCGAGCGACTTGCGGCGATGCCGGCCAGGCGGTGCCTCGAGCTGAGCGAATCTGCGCTTCGCCGCTTCGACGGGGCGGCCGGCGGCAGGGTGCGGATGGCGGTCTCTCCGACGATCCCGGGAATGTGCAGCGACGAGCTGCTGCGCGGGCTGGCGGACCTTGCCCGCGAGCACGGCGCCGGCATGCACACGCACGTTTCCGAGTCACGCACGCAGATCGTGCAGGCCAGGGGGCGATGGGGGCGACGGCTGGTCGGGCAACTCGCAGAGCTCGGGGTGCTCTCTGACGCGTTCACCGCCGCCCACGGGGTGTGGCTCGACGACGAGGAGATCGACCTGCTCGCCCGCGCCGGGGCCAGCGTGGTGCACAACCCGGCGAGCAACCTGCGCCTCGGCAATGGGATCGCGCCGGTGCGCCGGATGCTCGAGCGCGGGCTGAACGTCGCGCTCGGCAGCGACGGTTCACTCAGCTCCGACAACCAGGACATGTTCGAGGCCATGCGCCTGGCCGGGCTCGTCAGCCGTGCCGAGCCCGGCGTCTCGCCCTCCGACTGGATCGACGCGGCTGACTCGTTCGAGCGCGCCACGCTGGCGGGCGCCCGCGCACTCGGCTGTCCTGAGGAGTTGGGCGCGCTCGAACCCGGCCGTCGCGCCGACCTCGTCCTCCTGCGCGCGGACTCGGCCTTTCTGAGCCCGCGCAACGACTTGTTGAACGCGCTGGTGTTCGCCGAGACCGGGGCGTCGGTCGACACCGTGCTGGTCGACGGGCGCATCGTGCTCGAGCACGGGCGGGTCGTCGGAGTCGACGAGCAGGCGATCCGCGCACGAGCCCAGGAGAGCGTCGAGCGCCTCGCGCGCGATAACCGGGAGCTACTCCAGGCAGCCGGCGAGCTGGCCCCCTACGTGATCAGTCACTGCCGGGCGCTGGCGCCGGCGGACTCCTCCTCGCACTCGACATTGACGTAGCCGGATCGGAACGGGCTGACCTCGCCCGACTCGGGCTCGAACCGGTGACGCCATACGCACCCGGTGTCGTTGGTCAGCAGATGAAGCGACACCGACGTGTACGGCGATGTCGTGCGCACCCTGTGGATGTCGTCGCGCGGAGGGATCAGCACGTAGAAATCGCCGGACTCCAGCGCGCGGCTCTCCGCGAGCGTGAGCTGTTCACCACGGCGGACGAACACGTCCTCGTCCTGAGTGCCGCGATACAGGCCGACCAGGCCCCAGGCGAGGTGGTCGTGGACGGGGGTCTCGGCTCCGGGCGGGACGACCAGCGAGAACAGCGACAGCGAGCGGTCGGCCGAGCGAAACAGCAGCCACTGACCGATACCGCCGCCCATGCCGCTTTGCGGCGCATCCTGCTGGTAGGCCGACGGCAGCCATGCGTCGTCGGCGAGCAGGCGCGCGAAGTGCGGGCGGATCGCATCGCAGGCTGCCTCGGGCGAGTCGGCTGAGGCGATCGCCTCGCGAGCGACGGCGACCAGCCCCCGCACGGCCTCGTTGTCCAGCACGTACTGATCGCTCTCCAGCGGCTCGCCGGCCGACATCAGCTCGTGCATCGCCTAATCCTCGACGATCCCGACCGCCCGCACGGGTGATCCGTACGCCACCTCGAGCCGGAGCGGGAACCCGTAGAAGTCCAGGCGCCGGCCGGCCACCTCGGCCAGGTTGTTGAGGTTCTCGTAGTGCGTGATGCGGTGCTCGGCGCAGGCTCGGTGGGTGCGGGAGTCGTCGTACTCGTAGACGAGGTCGGGCTGATCGTCTCGACGCCGAAGATCTTCACCGCGCGCTGCGCCATCCAGGCGACGGTCTCCGGCGCGACGCCGCTGAACCCGTCTAGGAACGCCGGCGTTCCGGCGGTCTGGTTGTAGTGATCGGTGCAGAACAGGAGGATGTCGTCCTCCTGGAGCTCGGCGCCGCTCTTGCCCAGCGCGTCCTCGACCTCGTCGGGGGTGACGAGGTGCCCCTTGCCGCCGTACTCGCGCACGTCGATACACACGGCCGGACCGCAGAACGTGTCGAGCGGCATCTCGGCGATCGCCGCGGCTCCGGGCGTGCGGTCGTAGTGGCCGAACGCGTCGACATGGGTGGCGGCGTGATTAGAGGTGATGATCAGCTCGGCATTGAACGACGGCTGGTCCTCGGCGTAGTCGAGGTGGATCATCTCGCGCACGATCCGGGGCGAAGTGAAGAACGGATGGACCTGCGTCGTGGGGCTCAGCGGCTGGCTCAGATCGATCACGCGTCGTGGCACGTTCGCTCCTTGGGTTCACGGTTCACTCGTCGTCGACAGACCCTATACCGGAAACTCCGGTGGTTGCACTCATTCGTGTACGCTCGCATGCAATGCCGGGAGAGGGCGAGGCAGTCTCGATCGATCGCGAGCGCAGCACGGCACGCATCGATCATGACGTGCAGACGCTGGCCGGCCCGGAGTACACCAGCTCATCGGAGGCCATCCGGCGCTACGCCTACCGGCCGGAGTACCGCGCGATCCTCGATTACTTCACGCGCGCGTGGGAGGAGCTTGGGTTCACGGTCACCGAGGACCCCATCGGCAATCTGGTCGCGCGCAACCGGCCGCCGGGCGAGCCGGTGTTCGGGATCGGCTCGCACTGCGACTCCAACCGCAACGGCGGCAAGTGGGACGGCACGCTGGGGGTTGTGTGCGCGCTGGAGGTCTGCCGGGCCGCCGCCGACCTCGGCCTCGACCTGCCGTTGCAGGCCATCTCGTTCCTCGAGGAGGAGGGCTCCGGCTTCGGCCAGATGGTCCTCGGCAGCCGGATCGTCGCCGGCCGCGTGAGCGAAGAGGACCTCCGCGAGGGGCTCCGCGCGATCGACGACGGGCGCTCGTTCTGGGAGCACGCCGAGGAGGCGGGCTACGAACCCGCGCGGTGGCGCGAGTGCGCCCACATCCTGGACGATCTCACCGGCTGGATCGAGCTCCACATCGAGCAGGCGAGGGTTCTCCAGGACACCGGGCGGCGGATCGGCGTGGTGAACGCGATCGCCGGCTACATCCACGGCGACATCACGATCGACGGACGGGCCGACCATGCCGGCGCCACGCCGATGGACCTCCGGTGCGACAGCGCGGTGGTCGCCGCCGAGACGATCGTGGAACTCGAGCGGCTGGCACGTGCGGCGGGGTCGCAGACGGTCGGCACGGTGGGGGAGATCGAGGTCTCGCCTGGGCTGATCAACGCGATCCCGGGACGGACGCGAATCTCGCTCGACGTCCGCGGCCCCGACGACGACGTGGTCAAGGGCGTCGTGCGCGACATCGGCGAGTTCGCGGGGCGCGCCGCCGCCGAGCGCGGGATGTCGGTGGCCTACCGCCAGCGCCAGACCGTGCCGGCCACGCCGATGGACGGGAAGCTGGTGGCGGCGCTCGAGGAAGCCGCGGCGGCTACGGGCGAGCCGTTCACGACGATGATCTCCGGCGCCGCCCACGACACGATGTGCGTGGCCGACCGGGTGCCTACCGCGATGGTGTTCGTTCCGTGCCGCGACGGCCTCAGCCACACGCCCGAGGAGGACGCCGACCCGGCCGACGCGGCGCTCGGCGTGCAGGTCATTCTGGGGGCGATCTCGGCGCGGTGAGACAAAGCGCCGGAGCCTGACGGGGCGCCGCCTGCGTGATAATCAGGCGATGGCCCCCGATGCTCGGGACGCGGGCTCGGACTCGCCGCACGTAGTCGCCATTGAGGTGACAGTGGCGTCGCGCGCTCGGCCGCCCAGGACTGGTCGTGGCTCCGGGCGCCGGCGCGCCATCGCCGGACTCGTGCTCACCGTCGTGATCGCAGCGATTGCGGTCACATGGCTGGTCGCCCGGCAGTCCCAGGACCGCGATCCCGTCACCGCCCACGGCCCGAACGGGGTCGCAGCTGCTTACGGCTATTCACTCGGGTGCATGAGCGTCACGATCCCCGCCGCCGACCGCACGTACGCCCGGGCCGACCTGAGTCACGCGGCCGGATGCGGGAGTAACACCGGATACGCGCCGGCGATCTTCCACTACGTCGCGGGCCGGTGGCGACTGGTGCCCGACGCGATCGGCTACACGTGCAACCCGAACGCGGTGCCGGCCGTGGTGGAGCGAGCGTTTGAGCTGTGCGTGGGGGACATCCGCCAGAAGTTGCCGAAAATCTCCGGCGTCGTCTGACGGGCTGTTGGTCAGCTCGCAGCCGCGCGCTTGCTCTTGAGCGGAGTGGGCGGGCCGCCGGTCGTGCTCATGTCCCGCACGACCTGGACGATCCGTGGGATGACGGCATCAACGATGGCCTGTCCGGTCTCGAGCTTCGCCCGCGTGGCGTCGCCGACCACGCCCGACTCGGATATCTCGCCGAGCATGTCCATCGGCACCACCACGCCCGGGCCCCGATGGGTGAGGGCGTACTTGCCCAGCGAGGTCCACGGGAACCCGGCCTCCTTGACCGCGCCGCCGCGGTCGTACGCATCGCGCGAGGCGTGCTCCATCATCACCCGCTGCCCCAGGGCCATGGCGAGCGAGGTCTCCGCTTCCTCGGCGTGGATCGCCGGCCCTTCGATGTTTCCCACCACGTCGGCCCCGAGCTTCCACCACTGGAGGAGGAACACCCGGCGGCGAGTCACCTCGTAATAGCGGTTGACCGCGACGGTCAAGGCCGCCACGTTCCCGCCGTGGCCGTTGACGGCGATCACGTTGTCGAGCCCGTGGTGGTGCAGCGACTCGCACACCTCCTCGAACACCTGGAGGAACGTGTCGGTCCTCAGGCGCAGCGAGCCCGGGAACTGCATGTGGTACCAGGAGAGAGTCACGTTCAGGGTGGGCGCGATCAGGACTTCGAGGTCCGCGGCCGCGGCCGCCTCGGCCGCGCGGTCGCACAGGCCGCGGGCGATCACGCAGTCGGTGTCGAGCGGCATGTGCCGGCCGTGCTGCTCGGTCGTGCCGATCGGCAGGAGCACGGCGTCGATCCCGGCCTGCATCCGCTCCTCGACCTCCGACCACGTGAGCTTCTCCATGAACCGCTCTGTACCGGCCTCGTTTCGACTCTCGCTGCTCATGGATCGAACCCCCTGGTCGGTGGTCGTTGGAAGAGCGGGATCCTCGCATAGCCCGCAGCGGCCCGCGGGGTGTATGGCGCTGTGGTGCTTATCTCCCGAAACCCGCGACCCCGCCGGCGACCTGCGGGACATAAGCACCCACCAGGTGCTTATGTCCCGGTGGCGGTGGCGGTGGCGGTGGCGGTGGCGGTGGCGGTGGCGGTGGGGGGCGGTTTCGGGCCTAGTGCACGTGGCGGTGGCGCCGGGGCGCGAGTGCACGTAGCGCGGGTGCCACGTGCTACCCGCGCGACGCGGGCTCCGCGAGATGCGGCCGGAGCGCCTGCACGCCCGCGGTCGCGTCGTACAGCGCCTGCGCAGCCGGCAGGACTCGCCACTCGCTCCAGGGCGGACCGGTGAACTGAACGGCAGTCGGTACGCCGAGCGCGTCGAAGCCGGCCCGCACCGTGCATGCCGGCAGGCCGGTCAGATCCTGCGGCACCGTGTAGCTCATGACGAGCTCGCGGAACTCGATCTCCTCGCCGAGGTGCATGACGCGCTCCTGGCCGATGGGCGACGGAGGGCCGGCGGTGACCGGGGTCAGGAGCAGGTCGACCTGCGAGAACACGCGGTGTAGCCCGGCACGCAGCCGCTCGCGCCAGGTGATCCCCTCCAGGTAGTCCGACAGCGTCGTGTTCGTGGCCATCTCGAGCCGACCGAGGACATCCGCGCCGTACTCGGCCCGGCGCGCCGGCCAGAGCCCCGCCTCCGTGTGCGTGCGCAGCGCCTCGCAGCGCTGCACGGCGCCGAAGGCCTGATACGCGCCGGCCGCCTCGGGCAGCGGCACCTCGACGAGCTCGGCGCCGGCGCCCGCGGCCGCGTCGACCGCGTCGCGATACGCGTCCTGTACCTCGGGAGCCAGCGCCACCAGGTGCATGTCCGGGCACAGGCCGATCCGCACGCCGCGCAGTCCGTCGGCTTGCTGCGGCGGCTGTTCGTCCACGAGCACGCCGAACAGCAGCGCGGCGTCGGCGGGATTGCGCGCCATCGGGCCGGGGTGGTCCAGTGAGCTGGCCAGCGGGAAGATGCCGTCGAGGCTGACGCGGCCGTAGGTGGGCTTGAGCCCGACCGTTCCGCAGAAGCTGGACGGCACCCGGATCGACCCCCCGGTGTCGCTGCCGAGCGCCAGCGGCACGAAGCCGGCGGCGAGCGCCACGGCGGAGCCGCCGCTCGACCCTCCGGAGATACGGTCGGGTGCCCACGGATTGTGGCTCGTCCCCATCAGCTCGTTGACCGATGTGATCCCCCAGGCGAATTCGTGCGTCTGGGTCTTGCCGACCAGGATTGCGCCGGCGGCGCGGACGCGGCGAACCGCCTCGGCGTCCCGCTCCGGGACGTGATCGGCGAACATCGGCGATCCGTAGGTGGTCCTGACCTCGGCCGTGTCGAACAGGTCCTTGACCCCGAACGGCACCCCTTCCAGGGGACGAGCCTCCGCGCCGCCCAGGTAGACGGCCTCGGCCCCGGCGGCCTCCTGCCGCGCCCGCTCCAGGCACAGCGTGGTGAACGCGCCGAGCGACGGATCCAGGCGCTCGATCCGCTCGGCGAACGCCTCGAGGACCTCTACGGGCGAGAGAGCTCGCGCCCGGTAGGCCTCGACGAGCTGCGCCGCGCTCAGGGCGATGGTCTCCTCCATCGCCTTGATTATGTCGAGAGAGTCATGAAGGATTCGACTCATGTGGCGTGAGAAGTACCGCTGCGCGGCGACGATTTCGGTGGACTTCGACGCCGAGACGCTATGGACGGGGACGTTCAAGCTGAATACGCCGAGCCCGATGTCGCGCGGCGACTACGACGTGCGCGCGGCGCTCCCGCGGATCCACGAGCTGTTCGACCGCCACGACATCCCGGCGACGTTCATGGTCCCTGCGCAGGTCGTCGACGAACACCCGGACGCGTGCGCCGAGATCGCGCAGCGCGGCCGCCATGAGGTCGGCTACCACGGTTACCACCACGAGAGCGTGCTCGAGCTGCCGATCGAGCTCGAGCGGGAGCTGATGACGCGCGGGATCGCGCGGCTCGAGGAAACCTTCGGCGCAACTCCGCGGGGCAATCGCTCGCCTCCGTTCGCCCTCGGCCCCAACACGGCCGATCTGCTCGAGGAGTTCGACTTCGCCTACGACTCGAGCCTGTTCGGACACGACGAGCCCTACCGTCCACGGGTCCCCGTCACCGACGGCCCGCTACGAGATCTTGTCGAGCTCCCGGTCAGCTGGGAGCTGGACGACGCGCCGTACTTCCTGTTCAGCTTCTTCCCCTACATGTCCGGGCTGTGCACGCCGAGCCAGGTGCTCGAGATCTGGAAGGCCGAGTTCGACGGCTCCTACCGGGTGGGCGGCTGCTTCCTGCTCGTGATCCACCCGTTCTGCATCGGACGCCATCCGCGGATGGCGATGCTCGACGAGCTGATCACCTACATCAAGAGCTTCGGTGACGTGTGGTTCGCCACGCACCTGCAGGTCGCCGAGGAGTGGCGCCGCAACCAGGTCGCCCAGGGAACGTGGGACGCGAAGGCCGGAGCCCCGCTCAGTCGGTGAGTCCGTACAACGACCGCGCGGACTCCCGGGTCACGTAGCCTTCGCTCACATCGCGCGACACTGCGTCTCGGTCACGCTCGAGCGGGTCGCCGTATCCGCCGCCGCAGGGGGAGATCAGGCACAGCCGGTCACCTGCCTCCGCGCGACGGTACGGGAATTTCGACGGCAGCTCGAGCTCATCCGCCCGTCCCCGATTCAGCCAGACCGCTCCGGGCGCGCCCGCGGACCCGCCGAACAACCCAGGGGGCGCCCACACCGATCCGTCGCCCTCTAGCGAGTAGCCCGCGGCATCAAGGAACTCGATCTCGCGCACCGATCCGAGCCCGCCGCGCCACCGCCCCGCCCCACCCCGGTTCTCGAGCAGCTCATATTGGGTGATGCGGAGCGGTAGGTGGGACTCGACGTCCTCGATCGGGTTGTTACGGGTGTTCGCGTACAGCGTGTCGACCGCGTCGAGGCCGTCCTTGCCGCGGCGCCCGCCGTAGCTCGCCTCGTGGATGTCCATGTGGACCCAGTGGCGGCCGTCCTGCAGGCCCGAGTATGCGATGACCTTCAGATTCCCCACCCCGGCGCTGACCCGCTCCGGAACGATCGGCGCGAGGGCTCGCATCAGCGTGTCGGCGACCAGGTTGCCGCCGCAGAAGCGCGCGATCGTCGGCGCCGGGAAGCGCGGGTTGGCCAGGCAGCCCTCGGGAGCGGCGATCGAGATCGCGCGGAACAGGCCGGAGTTGGTCGGCACCGGGTCGTGTGTCGCCGAGTCCAGGAGGATCGAGCGCAGCGTCATCCAGACCGCGATGTCGACCGTCCCCTCGAACGGCATGTTGATCGGTAGGTCGATCTGTGGGGAGGTGCCGGTCAGATCGACCATCACCTCCGAGCCCTCGATCTTCACCGCGACCGCGATGCGCAGGTTCTTGTGGTCGGGGTGCGGATCGTCCACGAACCCGTCCAGGTGACCTTCGGCCTCGTACGTGCCGTCCGGAAGCCGCTCGATCTCCCGGCGCAGCATCCGATCCGAGTAGTCCATCAGGTCCTCGCTCGCGTCGCGGACGGTCTGGAGCCCGTAGCGGTCGATCAGCTCCAGGAAGCGCACCGCGCCCGCCTTGGCGGCCGCCACCTGCGCGCCCATGTCGCCCACGACGATCTGGGCGGCGCGGACGTTGTCGCGAATCAGCTGCCAGACCCACTCGTTGCGCCGACCCTCCTCCTCGACCTTGATCGCGGCGAACTGGAGGCCTTCGGCATAGGCGTCGGTGGCGTCGACGATCCCGCACGTGCCGGGGGTGAGGGCGCCGAGGTCCAGATGGTGTGCCGTGGTGGCCGAGAAGCCGACCAGCTCGCCGCGATGGAAGATCGGCACGCAGAAGGCGACGTCCGGCTGGTGCGAGGCGCCGTAGTAGGCGTGGTTGTGGATCACCACGTCGCCGGGCTTCCACTCGACGCCGAGCTCGGCGAAGCGACGGTTGATGCCGCGGATATAGCCGGGAATGGGGCCGGACTGCAAAGGCGTGGATTGCGCGGACTCGCACAGCTGGCGTGCCTCCGAGTCGCAGATGACGCAGCCGAAGTCCTCCGACTCGCGGATGATCGAGGAGAACGACATGCGGGCGAGCTTGTGGCCCATCTCGACGGCGATCGAATCGAGGGCTCCCGCGATCACGGCGGCCGTGACCGGGTCGACGCGCGTGCTCACGCTGCTCATCGGCTCACTCTCCTCAGGATCAGGTTGCCCGACTCCTCGGCGTGGAAGCTCCAGCGCGGCGGCACGAGCGTGGTGGTGTCGGGGTGAAAGACGATCGCGGGACCGGGCAGCGACTCGCCGGCCGGCAACAAGTGACGGTCGTAGAACCGGGTGAGCAGCGACTCGAGTTCCCCGTTCACGCGAAAGGTGCTCTCCCGCTCGCCGACCAGCGCGCGCTCGGCATCCCCGGCGGGCGAATGCACCCCGGCCAGGGCCGGCCGCTTGCCGACCGCGCTCACCCGCGCGTTGACGATCTCGATCGGGTCGCCGAATGAGTGGCCGTACTCGCGCTCGTGGAGCGCGTGAAACTCATCGAGATCGGCTTCGGAGAACCGGCCGCCCGCCAGCCCGAGACGAAGCTCGTAGCCCTGGCCGGCATACCGGCAGTCGAGCATGCGGGCAACCTCGATGTCCTCGGCGGCGACGCCGTCGCGCTCGAGCCAGCCGCGGAGTTCGGCCTCGAGCTGCTCGAGCCCGTCGTTCAGCCGATCCTCGTCGACCGCGCCCTGGACCATGAACACCGTCTGCATCTGGTCGTACTTGAGGTCGCTGGTCAAGAGGCCGCTCGCCGATGTGATCCCGGGGTGGGCCGGGACGATCACCTCCGGGATGTCCAGCGACTCGGCCACCTCGGCGGCGTGCAGCGGCCCGGCTCCCCCGAAGGCCACCAGCGCGAACTCCCGTGGATCGTGTCCCTTCTCGACCGTCCGCGACCGGATCGCGCGGGCCATGTTGGCGTTGGCGATCGTGATCGTGCCCTCTGCGGCCTCGGCGAGGTCGAGGCCGACCTGATCGGCCAGGCGCGAGACCGCCGCCCGAGCCATGTCCACGTCCAAACGCATCTGCCCGCCCAGGAAACGCTCGGGATCGATCCGCCCGAGCACCACGTGGGCGTCGGTCACCGTGGGGTCCTGGCCACCGTGGCCGTAGCAGGCCGGACCCGGCATAGCTCCCGCGCTGTGCGGTCCGACGCGGAACCCACCGGCCGGATCGACGAACGCGATCGAGCCTCCACCCGCTCCGATCGTGTGCACGTCGAGCATCGGCACGAGCAGCGGGTATCCGCCCACCCACGTGTCGCGAGCCGACGACTCGCCGATCCCCTGCTCGGTGACGATCCCGATGTCGGCCGACGTGCCGCCCATGTCGAACGTGATCAGCCGCCGCCGGTCCGCGAGCTCACCGGCCCACTGTCCGCCGAGGATGCCGGCCGCCGGCCCGGACAGCAGCAGCGTGACCGGGCGCTCGGCCGCGCTCTGCACGCTGGCCAAACCGCCGCTCGACATCATCACGTGGAGATCGCTCCGCACCCCCTCTCGAGTCAAGGCCGATCCGAGCCGCTCCAGGTACAGCCCGGTCTTCGGCCCGACGAAGGCGCTCATGCACGCGGTCGTGAAGCGCTCGAACTCACGGAACTGGGGGACGATGTCGGCGCTGGTCGTGATGAACGCGTCGGGCATCACCTCGCGGACGATCGCGGCCGCTCGGCGCTCGTGCTCCGGGTTCAGGTAGGAGAACAGGAAGCAGACGGCGACCGCCTCGACGCCCTCGTCGCGCAACTCGCGGGCGGCGGCACGGACCTCGTCCTCGTCGAGCGCCGTCAGCACCTCCCCCGCCGGCGGCACGATCCGCTCACTCACCACCTTGCGGTGGCGGCGCGGCACGAACGGGAACGCCTGCCACGGGATGTCCTGCATCACCGAGTAGTGCAGCGGCCGCTGGTGGCGACCGATGTGGACGATGTCCCGGAACCCGCGGGTCGTGATCATGCCCACGCGGGCTCCGTCGTGCTCGAGCACGGCGTTGGTCGCCACGGTCGTGGCGTGGAACACCGCATCGAGGTCATCCTGCGAGAGGCCGGATCGCTCACACAGCTCGGACAGTCCGCTCACCATCGCGCGGTCCGGCTCGCCAGGGGTTGACGGCACCTTGTGCACGTGCACGGCTCCCGATTCGCTGTCGTGCAGCATCAGGTCGGTGAACGTGCCGCCGATGTCGACGCCGACGGTCTTCATGGCCGCCTCGGATCGCGGCTACTTCAGGGGGTTCGTCCCGGCCATCCAGATGATCACCCGGCCGAACGTCCCGTCCGGGCGGACGTCGAAGAAGTTGCAGTTGTGCATGTTGTTCTGCGTGCCGTCGATGAGCTCGCCGATGTAGCTCTGCTCGGTCGCGACCTTCATCGTCGCCTCTTCGATAACGATGTTCTTGATCTCGTGGAAGATCGAGTTGGAGTTGCCGACGAAGTCGGCGAACATCCGCCGGATCTCGGACGCCCCGTTGAACGTGACGTGGTCGGTCTGCACGGTCAGGGTGGCGTCCTCGGCGAAGTGCGCCACGATCGCGTCGACATCCATCGCGTCGACGGCCTTGAAGTAGCTGGTGGGGAGCGCGGCGAGCTGCTCACGGGTGAGGGCGGTGGCTTGCGTGGCCATGGGAATGAGAACCTCCTGGAGGGTTGGTTTAGACGTTGAACCTCAGCTTGCTGCGCCGGTCGTGCTCCCGACGCCCAGGCCCATCAGCTGCCCGGCCTCGGTCAGCACCTCGCCCAGCGCGTCGACCATCTCATCGAGCTGCTCGGCCGTCGAGATGAGCGGCGGGGCTACCTGCACGACTGCGTCGCCGCGATCGTCGGGTCGGGCGATCATGCCCGCCTTCATGAGCCGCCCGAACATGAAGCCGCGCAAGAGCTTCTCGCGCTCCTCGGCGTCGAAGCGGCGTCCTTCCTCGCCGACCAGCTCCACGGCCCAGAAGAAGCCGGCGCCGCGGACGTCGCCGGCGATCGGGAGAGCCAGGAGCTCTCGCAGGCGGTCCTCGAGATGGCCCTCGACCGACTTGACGTTCTCGAACACGCGGTCGCGCTCGAAGATCTCGAGGTTCTTGAGCGAGATCGCGGCGCACAGCGGATGGCCCGCGAACGTGATCCCGTGGAGCAACGAGCGCTTCGGGTCGTCGTACAGCGGAGCCACGATGCGGTCGTGCGCGAGCACCGCGCCCATCGGCGCGTAGGCGGAGGTGATGCCCTTGGCCGTCGTGATCAGGTCCGGCGCGGCGCCCACGCGTGAGCTCCCGAACCACTCGCCGAGGCGGCCGAACGCCGTGATGACCTCGTCGGCCACGACCAAAAAGCCGTAGCGGTCGGCCAGCTCGCGCAGCCCCTCCCAGTAGCCGGTGGGTGCGACGAAGCAGCCGCCGGCGTTCTGCACCGGCTCCGCGATGAACATCGCGATCGTCTCCGGTCCCTCCTTGAGCACCACCGCCTCGATCTCCTCGAGCAGCAGGCGGGAGAACGCCGCGTCGTCGTGCACCGCGTCGCCGAAGCGCTCGTCCTCGGCCAGCCGGAACCGGTTGGTCGGGCTGACGTGGCGAACGTCGATGGCCGGGGGCCCGAACGGAGCCTTGTAACCGTCTACGCCGGTGAGGGCGAGGGCGCCAAGTGTCGCGCCGTGATAGGCGACGCGCCGCGCGATCGCCTTTGTGCGCTGCTCGCCGCCGGTCGCGTTGTGGTACAGGCGCGCCAGCTTCCAGGCCGACTCGACCGACTCCGCGCCACCGCCGGTGAAGAAGACGTGGCCGAGGCCGGGCGGGGCCAGTTCAGCCAGGCGCTCGGACAGCTCGACCGCGGCCGGATGGCTCATGCTCCAAATGGTCGAGAACGGCAGCTTGGCCATCTGGGCGGCGGCCGCCGCGGCCAGCTCCTCGCCGTACGAGTAGCCGAGCTGGGAGCAGAACAGCGCGGACAGGGCGTCGAAGTAGCGGTTGCCGTGGGTGTCGAACACGTAGGGGCCTTCGCCGCGCTCCAGCACCAGGACCGGCTGGCGGCCAGGTCCGAACGCGCCGTTGCGGGTGAAGTGCATGAGGAGGTGCTCGTGAGCGACTTCCTCCAGCGCCATCAGTGCATTCATCGTTGTGCTCGCTTTCAGGTTGCCGTGGGGAAGGCCAGGTCGATCTTGGTCTCGGCGTCCTGCGGCCAGCGCGAGCTGACGACCTTTCCTCGCGTGTAGAACCGCAGGCCCTCCGGGCCGTGCATGTGGATGTCGCCGAACAGCGAGGCCTTCCACCCGCCGAACGAGTAGTAGGACATGGGGACCGGGATCGGGACATTGATCCCCACCATGCCGGCGCTGACGCGCAGCTCGAACGACCGGGCGGCCCCGCCGTCGCGGGTAAAGACAGCCGCGCCATTGCCCCAGGGGTTCGCGTTGACGATCCCGATCGCGTCGTCGAGCGAGCGCGCGCAGTTCACCACCAGCACCGGCCCGAAGATCTCCTCCTGATAGACGCGCATGTCGGTGCTCACGCGGTCGAACAGGGTGGGGCCGACGAAGAAGCCCTGCTCGTGCCCCTCGACCGTCATTCCGCGCCCGTCGCAGACGAGCTCGGCGCCCTCGTCGGCGCCGGCGTCGATCAGGGTGCGCACGCGGTCGCGCGCCGCCGCGCTGATCAGGGGACCCAGCTCAGAGTCGGGCTCGTCGCCCGGGCCCACCACGAGTCGATCGAGCCGTTCGGCGATCTTCTCGACGAGCTTGTCGCCCGCGTCGCCGACCGCGACCACGGCCGACACCGCCATGCATCGCTGACCGCTCGAGCCGTACGCCCCGGCCACGAGCTGATCCGCGGTGTAGTCGAGGTCGGCGTCCGGCAGCACGACCGCGTGGTTCTTGGCCCCGCCGAGCGCCTGCGCGCGCTTGCCGTGGCTGATGGCCGTCTCGTAGATGTGCTTGGCCACGGGGGTCGAGCCGACGAACGAGACCGCGTTCACGCGGGGATGCGTGAGTAGCGCGTCGACCGTCTCCCGATCCCCGTGCACGACGTTGAACACCCCGTCGGGGAGGCCCGCCTCGGCGAGCAGTTGGGCCAGCATCATCGAGGCCGACGGGTCCTGCTCGGACGGCTTGAGCACGAACGTGTTGCCGGCGGCGATGGCCAGCGGGAACATCCAGCCCGGCACCATCGAGGGGAAGTTGAACGGCGTGATGCCGGCCACGACGCCGACCGGCTGGCGCAGCGTGTAGCTGTCGATGCCGCGCGAGACCTGCCAGGAGTGCTCGCCCTTGAGCAGCTGGGACAGTCCACAGGCGAACTCGACCAGCTCGAGCTCGCGCTGGACCTCGCCCCGCGCGTCGGCGGTGACCTTTCCGTGCTCGAGTGTCACCAGCCGCGCCATCTCGTCGCGCCGCTCGTGCAGCAGCTCGCGGAAGGCGAACATGATTCGAGTGCGCTCCGACAGGGATGCCGACTCCCAAGCCGGGGCGGCGGCGACGGCTCCCTGGACCGCGGCGTCGACCTCCTCGGCGTCGGCGAACGGAACGCGCGTCACGATCTCGCCGGTGGCCGAGTTCGTCACCCCCCCGTCGCGGCCTGAGCGCGATGCCTCCTCACGCCCCTGGATCCAGTGGCTGAGCACGGTCTGCGTGGTTGCCATCAGCTGCTTCCTCTCCTCGGACTAGCCACAGGCCATTGTTATACGCCAGCGGCTGGGTCGTCCAGGCTTCTGTACGTGGTGGCCAGCCGGACGCCTCATGTGAGGACACTCCGGAAGCGCCCGGGACGAAAACTCGCACGGTCGGCGAGCCTGGCTGAGAAACGCAACTCCACGTGACGTTTCTCAGCCAGCCCGGCGGTCGACTGCTGCTGAAGAGCGAGACCGCCAGGCCCGCACGTCGAGCATTCGGCTACGACAGGGTCTCGATGGTCAGCTCGAGCGCGCCCTCAACGGGGGCCAGGATCGGGAGATCGACACCCGCCTCCCGGTACTCGTCCAGACGGCGGCGGCAGTCCTCGACGCTACCCGACGCGGTCAGCAGATCGACGACGTCGTCGCCCACGAGCGGGGCGGCCGCATCCACCCCGCCGTCGGCGAACGCGTCGGTGAGCCTCCGTACGAGGTCCGGCTCGAGTCCCGTCTCGCGGGCGACGTTGGGGAACAGCGACAGGTACACGGCGACGAACCGCCGCGCCGCATCGCGCCCGCACTGGGCGTCGGCGTGCGGTGAGACCACGACGCACATCGCCACCTCGACCGCCGACGGATCCCGCCCGGCCCGCTCAGCGGCCTCCGCCAAGCGCTGCCGGCGCTCCCGCACATAGCCCACCGGCAGGCACACGTTGAGCAGGACACCGTCGGCGACCTCTCCCGCGTACTCGACAGCGCGCGGTCCGGTCGCCGCGAGGTAGAGGGGGATGCCCGCGTCGCGCCCGACGACCCCGCCGTCGCGCGCGAGCACATCTTCGATTCGCGCGCCGTCCAGCTCGATGCACTGGCCGCGGTAGCTGACGGCCTCGCCGGCCAGAAGCCGTGGAATCACGTCGCAGTATTCGCGCAGCCGGGTCAGCGGCCGGTCGAACGCGACGCCCTGCGGGGCCAGGACCAGCGGCGAGCCGGCGCCGAGGCCCATCACGATCCGCCCGGGGGCCAGCTCGTCGAGCGTGGCGAAGGTCAGCGCGAGCAGCACCGGGCCCCGGGTATAGACGTTGACGATCCCGGTGCCGATGCGCATCCGCTCGGTGGCCAGCGCGAGCGCGGCCACCGGAGTGATCGCGTCCCGGGTCAGGCGCGTCTCCGCCACCCACGCCGACTCGAACCCGGCCGCCTCGGCCTGGCGAGCGAGCGACACCATCTCGGGCACGGCGGGAGCGCCCAGGAACAGCAGCCCAGTTCGCCCGCTCATCAGCCCGCGCGGGCTCGGATCGCGATCGATGTCGTCTCGGGGTCGACGCCGAACAGGTCGCGGCGGAAGGCGTTCCCGTCGCTCCAGGTGTTGTGCGGCAGGAGGCGGCGAACCAGCGAGAACCGCTGCTCGCGGCCGTCAAACGGGAACGGCGTCATCGTGATCGCTCCGTCGCCGTCCGGCTCGAATCGGTAGCCGCCGAGCTCGCCGGCCGGCGGCGCCAGGGTGTCGTTCACGCAGAACAGCAGCGACAACCGGTCATAGATCTGGAGCAGCTCATAGTCGTGCCGGCGCTCCTGCTCGGTGACCCCCAGCTCGCTTTGGCGGGTTTCGAACGTGCCCTCCTGCTCGGCCACGAAGGCCTCCACCTGCTCGCGCACCTCGCCGGCGAACGTCAGGCGAAGCTCCGGCTGCAGGCCGTATCGGCCGCGGTAGATGCCGGCGCCGTGCATCGAGACGAGCAGTCCGGCGTACGCGTCCTGCTCGGTGATCGCGGCGATCCCCGCGCGGTAGAAGGTCAGATGCGCGAGTACGCCGACATCGAGGAAGTTCAGCGGCTTGCCCGAGTCAACGTCAGCACATCGGCGCCTGCTCCCAGACGGCCCATCCGTCGTCGTGCCGCTCGGCCGCGACCTGGAGCGAGTCAGAGCGGTCCGTCCGCTCCGTCCATCTCCGCGCGAAATCGCCGGACAGATCGGCGTGATCGGTCTGCATCACGATCTGCCAGCTGTCGCCTACCTCGCAAACGATCATCCGTCCTCCAGTCCCTCGCCGACTCCGCCCCAGACTAAGGCCTGGGCTTGACGGGGATCAATTCCGTCTGCGCCGGCTCGGGTCTGAGTATGGTTGGAGACGCGCGATGCGAGTGAGAGAGGAGAGACCATGAGCGTGCTCATTAAAGGCGGCCACATTGTCACGGCGGTCGATGACTTCGTGGGCGACATCCTGATCGAGGGGGAGACGATCTCGGCGATCGGCACCTCGCTCAACGGCAACGCCGACCGCGTGATCGACGCCGGCGGCAAGTACGTGATTCCAGGCGCGATCGATCCCCACACCCACATGGAGATGCCGTTCGGCGGCACCGTGACCTGCGACGACTTCACCTCGGGCACGACCTCTGCCGCGTTCGGGGGAACGACCATGCACATCGACTTCTGCCTGCAGTCGCCGGGTCAATCGATACCCGATGCGCTCGCCACGTGGCACGAGAAGATCGAGCGCTGCCCGCCGGTGGTCGACGTGTCCTTCCACATGGCGATCACCGACCTGCACGACGGCGGACGCCTCGAGGACGTGGCGAAGGTGCCCGATCAGGGCGTGACCAGCTACAAGCTGTTCATGGCGTACAAGGGCGCGATCATGGTCGACGACGAGACGCTGTTCCGGACGATGCAAGTCGCTGCCAAGACCGGCGCACTGGTCATGGTCCACGCCGAGAACGGCGACGCGATCGACGTGCTGGTCAAGCAGGCGCTGGCCGAGGGCAAGACCGAGCCGCGCTGGCACGCGGCCACCCGGCCTCCGATCACCGAGGGGGAGGCGACCAACCGGGCGATCAAGCTCGCCCACCTCGCGGGCTGCCCGCTCTACGTGGTGCACGTCTCGTGTGGAGAGGCGATCGAGCCCGTGGCGGCCGCCCGGGCCGCCGGCTGGCGCACGTGGGGAGAGACGTGCACCCAGTATCTGTTCATCGACGAGACGCGGCTCGAGGAGCCGGACTTCGCCGGCGGCAAGTACGTCTACACGCCGCCGCCCCGTCCGGTGCACAACCAGGAACTGTTGTGGAAGGCGCTGCAGACCGGGGTTCTGTCGGTGGTCTCGACCGACCATTGCCCGTTCCGCTGGTCAGACCAGAAGACGCTCGGGCGCGATGACTTCTCGAAGATCCCCAACGGTGGCCCCGGAATCGAGAACCGACTGCACATGCTGCACCACTTCGGCGTGCGTGAGGGCCGCCTGACCATGAACAAGTTCGTCGAGTTGTGCTGCACGCAGCCGGCGCGCCTGTTCGGGTTGTTCCCGCGCAAGGGGACGATCGCGGTGGGCAGCGACGCGGACATCGTCGTGTGGGACAGCGAGAAGCCCCTGACCCTGTCGGCTGCCACGCACCACTCAAACGTGGACTACAACCTGTTCGAGGGAACCGAAGTTATCGGGGCGCCCGAGCTGGTTATGGTGCGCGGCCAGGTGATCGTCGAGAACGATGAGCTGGTGGCCGCCCCGGGGGCCGGGCAGTTCATCGCGCGGGCGCGCTTCGGTGAGGCGCTGCGGCCGGCGCCGAAGGCCAGCCTGACTGCCTCGTGAACGACGCCTGATCGGTCCGGCTCCAACGCCCAGCCCAGCTCACGTCCGGGGTCGAGCGCTCGGTGATTAGCGTTGCGTTGCCGACCGGGAGGCCGCCTTGACGACGGTGGATTGAATCGGGTATACAAACGCATACAGAGACACATCGGAGTCGTGTGCCGTGCGCGGGCGTGACCCAGCGATCGGGCCTTGGGGGGTGGACACCGCCGGCAATGGTGCACGGGTACGAGCGGTCGCGCTCGTTGAGGAGAGGAGCAGCGGATGAGAATCAGGGTCGTTGACGAACCGCCCCCGGACGAAGCCGACGGTGGCTCTGGGATTACCCGGCGCGACGTCCTCTTCAAGGGTGCCACTGCCGTGGGGGGAGTCGCCCTCACCTCGGCGCTGGCGGCCTGCGGCGGGAGCAGCAGCAGTTCGAGTGCGGCCGCGAGCGGTGGCGGTGGGTCGAGCAGCGGGAAGCAGACCCTGCGGGTGCTCGGCATCGGAGTCGATCAGAACCCGGTCCTCAAGGCGCAGGCCCTCAAGGACCTGAACATCGACCTGGTCTACACGATGACCGACACGCCGACGACCACCCAGAAGTCGATCACCCAGCCGCAGAACTTCGACGTCCTCCACGGCTACGTACACCAGGTGCCGCAGATCCTCCCGGCCAACGTCATGCAGCCGCTGGATACGAGCAAGATCCCGCTGTGGACCGGCGGGACGACGCTGTGGGACGCTCCGTCGAACGAGCCGTCGAACCTGTCGGTATCGGACCCCGGGTTCCAGATTCCGAGCAGCAAGCAGATACCGGCGGAGGTCGCGCCGATCCTGACCCTCGGGAAGCTGAGCAAGAGCCCGCAGGCGTCCTACGGGGCCGGGGACGCCGCCTACCGGATGCTCTATTTGAACTCGAGCGATCCGACGAAGCTGAGTACCGGCTCCACGCCGTTCGCGGCGGCGGTCAACGACAAGCCGGCGCCCTCGCAGATGCTCATGGGTATGACGGGCGTCTACAACGTCGACTCGATCGGCTACGACAAGACGGTGATCCCGCACGTCGACAGCTGGGCTGAGCTGTTCAATCCGGCGTACAAGGGCAAGGTCGCGCTGATCAACGATCCCCAGATTGGGCCGATCGACGCGGCGCTGGCGGCACAGGCGTCGGGCAAGCTGACGTTCGGCAACATCGGCAGCATGAGCAAGGGTGAGATCGACAATCTCATCAAGCTCCTGATCGACATGAAGAAGGCCGGCTTCTTCCGCGCCTTCTGGGCGACCTTCACCGAGTCGGTGAACCTGATGGCGGGTGGTGAGGTCGTGATCGAGAGCATGTGGTCGCCGGCCCAGACCGTCCTGCTCGAGGCGGGCAAGCAGGTCGGCTTCGCGGCGCCCAAGGAGGGCTTCCGCGGCTGGTGCGGCTGCACGATGGTCTACAAGCACGTCAGCGGCCCCACGCTCGAGGCGGCCTACAAGTACCTGAACTGGTGGCTGTCAGGCTTCCCGGGCGCAAACATGGCCCGCCAGGCCTACTACAGCCCACGGCCCGACACCACGAAGAAGTTCCTGTCCGCGGCGGAATGGGACTACTGGTACGGCGGAAAGCCGGCGGCGACCAACCTGGTCGGACCGGACGGAAAGCCGGCGATCCCGAAGGGGTCGGTGCGCGAGGGCGGTTCGTTCACACAGCGCATCCGTCGCTATTCGGCGTGGAACACGACGCAGCCCCAGAACGACTACATGGCCACGCAGTGGAACAATTTCATCTCTGCGTAGACAGGAAAGGACGGCGACTCGGTTAGTGGCAACCGTTAGGGATAGCGCGGAGGCGGATAGCCCGGAGGCGGACACGAGCGCGGCGGGCTCGGCGGGCGCCGGACTACAGCTGCGCGACGTCGCAAAGCACTTCGGCGATGTGGTCGCCGTCGAGAACGTCAGCCTCGAGATCGCCAACGGCGAATACGTCGTGCTGCTGGGGCCGTCGGGCTGCGGTAAGACGACCATTCTGCGGATGATCGGCGGCCATGAGCACCCGACCTCCGGCGACATCCTGCTCAACGGTTCCTCGCTGGTGGGAGTTCCTCCCGCCAAGCGGCCGACCACCACCGTGTTCCAGCACTTTGCGCTGTTCCCGCACAAGAGCGTGTTCGGCAACGTCGAGTTCGGGCTGAGGATGCAGGGGTTGGCCAAGGAGGACCGTCGCAAGCGCACGATGGAGATGATCGAGCTGGTCGGCCTGTCCGAGATGCGCTTCCGCAAGCCCTCGGAGCTGTCCGGTGGCCAGCAGCAGCGGGTTGCCCTCGCGCGAGTGCTGGTGACGAACCCCAAGGTCCTGCTTCTCGACGAGCCGTTCGGGGACCTCGACCGGCTGCTCCAGCTGCGCATGCGGGTCGAGCTGCGTCAGCTGCAGCGGGAGCTCGGGATTGCGTTCATCCACGTAACGCACAATCAGGAAGAGGCGCTGTCGATGGCCGACCGCATCGTGGTCATGGAAGGTGGCCACATCCAGCAGGTCGGACACCCGGCCGAGATCAGCCAGCGGCCCGCCAACGTGTTCGTCGCGGCGTTCATGGGCGACAACAACATCGTCCAGGGCTCCGTGAAGGAGGCGACCGGCGGCGACGTGCTCGTCGAATCCGGCCTGGGGGTGCTGAAGATGACCGGCGCCTCGGCAGCGCCGTCGGTCGGCAACCGCGTGACGGTGGCGGTTCGCGCCAACGCGGTGCGGATCGCGGCGGGGTCGGAGAAGGCGGGTCCGAACCAGGTCGCATGCACCCTGGTGGCGACCGAGTATCTCGGCGACACGATCAAGGTGCACATGCGGGCGGGGGAGCACCCATTGATGGCAAAGCTGCCCGAGCAGCGCTACCCCGAGCTTGCCGAGCTCAAGGACAAGTCGGTGGTTGCCAGCTGGGACGCAACCGACGTGCAGCTGCTGAGTGACTGAGCACGACACCACCGGATCGGAGCGCCCGTTCGAGGCGTTGGATGAGCGCACGGTGGCCGGCGACTTGGTTCTGTCCGACGCCGCCGCGGCCGAGATCTACGGCGAAGAGGGTCCCGCCGCCGCCCCGGGGGTGGCCGCCGCCCCGGGAGCATCCAAGTGGGTGACTGCGCTGTGGGCGCTGCCGGGCACGTTGTGGCTGCTGATTTTCCTGGTCGCGCCCGTGGTGGTCGTACTCGTCGTCTCGTTCTTCACCGGCACGATCACCGGCTTCGAGAAGCACTGGACCACCGACAACTACACGACGATCTTCTCGAGCACGTCTACCTACCTCTCGACGCTCGAGAAGGTGGCGAAGAACGCGGCGATCGTCACCGTCGCATGCCTGCTGATCGGCTATCCGGTCGCTTACTTCCTCGCGACGAAGATCAAGCGGGTCCAGTACTCGTTCGCGCTGTTCATCATCGCGCTGGCGCCCTTCTTCACCAGCCCGCTGATCAGAGCCGAGGCGTGGGTGCCCACGATGGGTGAGCAGGGTGCGGTCAATTCGATTCTCAAGGGCCTCGGGATCATCGACCACCCGATCAAGAACCTGCTGTTCAGCGACTTCGCGGTCACCGTCGCGTTGATCCAGCTGCTGGTCCTGTTCATGGTGACGCCGATCTTCTTCCAGCTCGCCGCGCTTGACCAGAGCGCGATCGAGGCCGCGCGTGACCTCGGTGCGAGCGGGTGGAAGGTATTCCTGCACGTCACGCTCCCGCTCACCCGCGCCGGGATCATGATCGGATCGGTGTTCGTGTTCGTTCTGGCGATGGGCGACTTCGCCACCTACAAGCTGGTCGGGGGCGGGCTCGTCGGCTCGATCGGGGTGAACATCCAGAACCTCGTATCGCTCCTGCAGTATCCACAGGCCGCGGCGCAGGCGGCCGTGCTCGTTGTCGCAATGATCATTGGCGTGGTGCTGCTGCTGCGCTTCGCCAAGCTCGAACAGGGGTTCTAGGGGACCACTAGGCATGTCGCAGCAGCTCAAGGATCGTCTCGCCAAGACCGGACTCGGGGTCTGGTTCGGGCTCTTCCTGCTGTTCCTCTACGGCCCGATCCTGGTCATGCTGGTGCTCTCGCTCCAAGGTTCGAACGGTGGCTCGACGTTCCCCGCGAAGGGCCTGGTCACCGGATACTGGTACAGCTACCTCGGCAACGCGCAGCTGTCCGCGATCCGGCACGCCGCCGTCGTTTCGCTGATCCTCGCCCTGATCGTCGGACTGATCTCGAGCTCGCTGTCGCTCTCGCTGATCATGGCCTACCGCCGGATGAGCCGCCGCCTCGGCAGGGCGCTGCTGTACCTCGTGCTTCTGTCGCTGATGACGCCCGGCGTGCTCCTCAGCCTCGGCATGACGCTGTGGTGGAAGCTGCTCGGCTTCAACGTTGCGCTCTACCCCGCCGGTCTCGGCGTCCAGGTCGCGTGGGCGATTCCGTTTGGCTTCCTGGTCATGCTGGCGATCTTCAATCGCTACGACGTCGCCGTAGAGGAAGCCGCACGCGATCTCGGCGCCAGTGCGCTACAGACGTTCAGCCGGGTGACGCTGCCGATCATCTGGGGCGGCGTGTTCGGCGCCGCCTTGTTCGGATTCACGCTGTCGTGGAACGAGTTCGAGCGGACGCTGTTGGTGTCCCCCACGGCCACCCTGCCGCTCGAGATCTATGGCGAGCTGATCAGCGCCCCGCTCCAGCCGTATTTCTACGCGCTCGGCGTGATCACGACGTTCGCCACCATCGCGCTGGTGTTTGCCATGCTGATCGGCGTCGCGCTGATCATCCGGCGGACGACCCGGGCGCAGGCGGCGGCGCTGGAGGAGGAGACGCCCGGAGCCGAGGCGGCGATCCCGAGTCTGAGCACCCCGGCTTTGGAAGGCGCGTAGCCGCCAATGCCCAATCCGCGCAGCAAGTCCACCGCCACCAAGGAGAACGCGCTCAACGACTCCGAGCGCGACGCGCTGCTGGGGATACGACAGGATGCCCGGCTGGGCACCAACCGCGGAGACGGCTGGTGGCACATCACCCCGATCTGGTACAGCTGGGAGGACGGGTGCTTCCGGCACACGCTCGGCGCCGGGCGCCGGCATCTGCGTAATCTGCGCCGCGACCCCCACGCGACGATCTGCGTGGATCAGGACCCGCGGCTCGACGAGGGCCTTCAGGCGGGGGCGCGTGCGGTGGTCTGCTTCGGGGTCGCCGAGCTGTCGACCGACGAGGAGCTGATCCGCGAGGTCACCGAGCGGCTGCTCGTCCGCTACCTGGGGCCCGAGGCGACCGCCTACCTGGACCCCATTATGGCCGAGGGCCGGACGATCGTGACGATCCGGCCCGAGCATTGGCTCACCTGGGACTACAACAAGGACTAGGTTGATGGCGGCCGAGCCGAAGCGGGACGCACTCGAGGAGGCGAGCCGCCGGTGACCCAGCCGCTCGGGCGGCCGCAGGACCACCTGCGGATCCGCCCCGACGGGGCCGTGCGCGAGCAGCGCGTGATCGAGCCTCGGTCCACGCTGCTGTGGACTGTCTTGTCGCTTCCGCTGCTCGGCTACTTCGTCTGGTACTGGCGCGCGCTACGCGACTGCTCGCGTCTGCTCGACGACGACTCGGAGCCGTGGTTCTGGCTCGCGATGCTGTTTCCCGGCCTGATCCTGGTGATCCCGTACGCGGCGGCCCAGGCCCGGGTGGTGGCGCGGGTCGAGGTGGCCTCGCGGTCGTCGCTGAGCTCGGCTGGCTATCTGGCGCTGTGCGTGGGGGGCTTCCTGATCCCGGCGCTCATGCCGCTGGTGCTCCAGCCTCGTCTGAACCAGGCTGCGCAGATCGACCCGGTCAAGTTGCGCGCGACGCCGATGCGCTGAGAGGCGGGGTGCTCAGGCGCTCACCGACAGGCGCCCGCCAAGCAGCTCGGCCGGCTCGCCTGGCGCGCCCAGGGCGCCGAATGCAGCTCGGATGTCCTCGACCGGCGCCTCGGCCGCCAGCAGGAGCCGAAGCAGCAGGCGCGCTCGCGCCGCGGTCATCGAGCCGGCGGAGATCAGCCCTCGCTCGGCCAGGTCCACCTCCGAGCCGACGAACGAATACGTGCGGCGCAGGACCTCACCCGCGGCGGTGCGCGAGGCCAGCACGACGGGCATCTGCGCCGCCAGCCGCTCGAGCTCTTCCGCGCTGCGGGCGGGAATGTGCCCGCCGCCCGTGGCCTCGATCACCAGTCCTCGGTATCCCGCAGGCGCCACGGCCGCCACCAGCAGGCCCTCGTCGCCCGAGCCGAACGTGAGCAGCGCGACCGGCGGCGCTTCACTGATCTCGTCCAGCTGCAGGTGGCGGCGCCCGACCGGGCGCGCGCCGATCCGCACGGCTCCTTCGCTCATCCATCCGATCGGGCCGATCGGCGATGAGCGGAACGGCGCGACGCTCTGCGTGTGGGCCTTGCGCACATAGCGCGCCGCGTGGATCTCGTCCGCGAAAACGACGAGCGTCCCGAGGGCCCGCGCGTGGGCGCTGGCCGCGGTGCTGACCGCGGCGAGCAGGTTCGCGGGGCCGTCGGCACCCGGCAGCGTCGGATTGCGCATCGCGCCTGTCACCACGACCGGGGCGTCGGAGTCCACCAGCAGATCGAGCGCGAACGCGGTCTCCTCGATCGTGTTCGTTCCCTGCGTGACGACGACGCCGACATCCCCGGCGTCGATGCGCCGCTCGATTTCACGCGCGAGCGCGACCAGGTCGACCAGCGTCAACTCGGGCGAGGGGACCTGCCGGAAGGTGTCGGCCTGAATCCGGGCCACGTCGGCCAGGCCGGGCACGCTCTCGACGAGCTGCTCCGCGCTGAGCGTGGGGGTCACCCCGGCCCCCGCTCCAGTGGATGCAATCGTCCCGCCGAGCGCGAGCACGCTGACCGACGGGGGCGGGCCCGGGCTCACGTGGCCCCGGCGCGACTGGTTACCCGCGCCAGTCGCTGGAAGGCTTCGAACGACTCGCGCAGGCGCTCGACCTCGATTCCGCGCGTGATGAACACGATCCCAGGCGACGGATCCGGGATCGTGCTGCGGTCGATGTGCTCCGGCGTGTGGACCACGTGCTGCACGCCGTTGACCGACACGAGCGTCCCTGCGTCGAGCTCGAGCAGCCCCTTGACCCGCAGGACGTCTTGCCCGCGCGCGTGCAGGAGCATGCTGAGCCAGACCGCGAAGCCCAGCCAGTCGACCGGTCCGTTGGGTTGCAGGCTGAGGCTCGAGACATCGTCGGTGTGCGCCAGGCTGTTCCTGGTGGCCTCGCCGGCGGCGTGGCCCGGCACCGGTGGCGCGTCGCCCGCGTGCGGCGGCGCCTCGCCGAGCACTCCGTGTAGCGCGGTCCGGAGCGTCGCCGCCGGGTTGAGCGCCCGGAGCGCCCCGGCGAGCGCCGCGTGGGCCTCCTCGGGCTCGACCAGGTCGAGCTTGGTGATCACGAGCTCGTCGGCCACGAGCACCTGCTTGCGGGCCTCGCCATGCGTGGCCAGCTGCTCCGCCCAGTTGACGGCGTCGACGGTCACGACCAGGCGCTGCACCTCGAAGTGATGACGCAGCATCGGATCGTTGGTGATCGTGAAGACGATCGGCGCCGGATCGGACAGCCCGCTGGTCTCGATCACCACGCGGCTCAGCCTGGTCACGCCGCGGTCGTGGGCGTCCAGCAGCTCGCGCAGCGCACGCACGAGGTCGGCCCGTCTGGTGCAGCAGGCGCATCCGCCGCCCAGCAGTTCGACCCGCTCCTCGCACGCGCGCAGCAGTTGGTGATCGAGGCCCACCGCGCCGAACTCGTTGACGATCACCGCCGTGTCGGGGGCGCCCGCGAGCACATGGCGCAGCAGAGAGGTCTTGCCCGAGCCGAGGAAGCCGCCGACGACGAGCACCGGAATGCGCCCCGCGGTGCTCACGCGGGCGGCGTCTCGTTAGCCAGCCGCTCGAGCAGCGCGGGCTCGAGCGGATCCAGCGGGTGCTTGGCCAGCTTCTCGGCTGCCGCCCACACCTCGCCGAGGCTCCGCGCCACCTCGACGGCGCCCTTGCGGTTGGACACGAGCGATGTCACGCCCGTGGTGTCGTCGCGGTAGTCCAGTCCGTGGGCACCCAGCAGCTGCGACAGCAGCGCGCGTCGCCGGGCACGGAGGCTGGCCGTGGCCTCCGCGCCCACGCGCGTATCGGTCCAGTGCTCCTCGCCGGTCAGCCCGTAGCAGAGGATGCACACCGGTGGTTACCCCTTGAACGGCTGGCGGCGCCGGAAGTCGTCGGCGGCCTCCTCCATGGTCACCCACTTGACGCCCTCGTGCTGGTTGAGGTGGCCGATCAGGCGCTCGAGCATCAGGAGCACCTGCGGCCGTCCGCTGACGTCGGGGTGGATCGTGAAGGCGAATACCGCGTAGTCCATGTTCGCGTACACCCAGTCGAACTGGTCGCGCCACATCTCCTCGATGTCGCGCGGGTTCACGAACCCGTGGCTGTTCGGCGACCCCTTGATGAACATCATCGGCGGAAGGTCGTCGACATACCAGTTCGCGCCGATCTCGACCAGGTCGATCTCCTTGCCGCGGACGAGCGGCTTCATCCACTCGGCCGCCTCCTTGGTGAAGTCGATCTTGGTCCACTCGTCGCCGACACGCGCATAGAACGGCGTGAAATCGTTGTAACCCTGGCTGTGGTCGTAGGTGAAGCCGTACTTCTGGAGCAGCTCGGCGGTGACGCCCGACATCTCCCACCAAGGCGCCACGTAGCCGCGCGGCTTCTTGCCCGACACCTTCTCGATCAAGTCGACGCACTTGGCCAGCACGTCCTCTTCCTGCTTGGGCGACATCGCCACCGGGTTCTCGTGCGAGTAGCCGTGGGCGCCGATCTCGTGCCCCGCGTCGACGATCATCTTGACCGAGTCCGGGAACGTCTCGATCGAGTGGCCGGGGATGAACCAGCTCGCCGGGAGGTTGTGCTTCTTGAACAGGTTGAGCAGTCTGGGGGTTCCCACCTCGCCCGAGAACATTCCGCGCTGAATGTCGGAGGGGGAGTCCTCGCCGCCGTAGGAACCAAGCCATCCTCCGACCGCGTCAATGTCGACGCCGAATACCGCCATGATCTCCTTCGGCACTGTCTCTCTCCCTTCGTCGAATACCGATTCAGGCCTCGCGTACGACTGTATACGGTCGGTGCGGAGCGCGGCAAGCTCGGCTAAAGTGCCCCCGATGGCGCTGTACGAGTACCGCTGCCCGGATGGCCACACGGTCGAGGTGTTCCACAGGATGGATGAGGCGCCTGAGGTCAGCTGCACCGTTTGCGGCGCGCGCGCCGAGCGAGTGATCAGCACGCCGATGATTCACACGCAGTACTACTTCTCCACGCAGGTGCGCCAGAGCCGCTTCCCGCGCCACCGTCCGGTGTCGCCCCCGGCTCCGCCGCCGCCCGCGTCCCCGGAACCGCCCGGGTCGTAGATCGGGCTAACTCGCCCGCGGGACCAGCGGACGCCCGTCGAGCAGTCGCTCGAGGCCGCCCATACCCCAGTGCGTCCGGTTGTCCTCCGTGAGCACCGACGGGACGCCTTTGACGCCGCTGCTCTCGGCGGCGGCGCGGATCTCGGATAGGCGGCCGATCCGGGCCGCCGAGTAGGCGGCCGCGATGGCATCGTCGGCGTCCAGTTCGGCGCGCTGAGCGGCTCGCGCGATCTCGGCTTCGCGCCCGATGTCCCGTCCCTCACAGAAGAAGGCCTTGTACAGCGCGCGCCTGAACGGACGCAGGCGGCCGATCTCCTGCGCCCAGAGGCACGCGGCGAGGACAAGCGTGGAGCGCGGCTGGTAGCGAGGGAGGTGGATCTCGATCCCGATGGTCAGCGCGCGGCGGTAGACGTTCTCGGTCCAGTCCACACGCAGGTGATCGCCGCGGGGGTCGAGCAGGGGTCGCGGAGCTGGGCGCAGCTCGAAGGGCAGCCACTGCACGCTGGCACGCCCGTCATCCTCCGCCTGCTCGATCCAGTGCGACTCCAGATAGGAGTACGGGCAGACGATGTCGTAGTAGAACCGGACCTCACCAGCCGCCGGCATATCCATCCTTGCGTGAGTCCGAGCCGCCGATCAGCGTGCCGTCGGGGGTACGCAGGATGGCCTGGCCACCCCCGAACAGGTAGATGTCGGCCTCCGGCACCGGCTCGAGGCCCAGCCGCGATACCTCATCGGCACGATCCCACAGGCCTCGCTCCAGCCGCACGCGCTCGCCACCGATGCGAAAGCGCGGCCGGTCGAGCGCGGTCTGCGGATCGAGACCGTCGTGCAGAAGGCCGTGCACGAGTTGCAGGTGCGCCTGAGCCTGGATGAACCCGCCCATCACGCCGAACGGGCCGGTCAGTTCGCCGTCGGAGAGCAGCATGCCCGGGATGATCGTGTGGTACGGGCGCTTGCCCGGCACGACCTCGCCGCTCACCGCGCTGCCGAAGCAGCGGTTGTTCAGCACGACCCCGGTGCCGGTCGCGGCGATCCCCGAGCCGAAGCGCTCGAACAAGCTCTGCACGAGCGAGACGGCCATGCCGTCCTCGTCGACCGCGCACAGGTACACGGTGCCGCCGGCGGGCTCGTGCACCAGCTGCGACTGCTCGCGTACGCGACGAGCCACCGCCGCGGGCTCGAGCAGCTTGCGGACGTCCGCACCGTCCCGGACCTCGCGAAATGCGTCCTCCAGCGCCAGGCGACAGCAATTGATTCGGTCCCCCAGCGTCTGCTCGGTGTGACCCAGCAGGGCGAGCCCCTCGAGCGCGGCCACTCCCTGGGTCGGAGGACCGAGCTCGAGCACGGTGTGGCCCTCGTAGGTGACGCTGAGCGGCTCGGTCACGCGTGCCTCGTACGCGTCCAGGTCATCGGGCTCGACCCAGCTCGCGGCACAGATCGCCTCCCCGATGCGCCCGCCGTAGAACCCGGCCGCTCCTTCGCGCGCGATCGTGGCCAGCGTCTCGCCGAGCTCGGGCAGTCTGACCAGCCCGCCGGGCCGGGGCGCCGTCGGGAACCCATCGGGCACGTTAGGGGCGGTCGCCCATGAACCGGCGCAGCGGGACCCGACCGCGAACCCGGACTTGGCGATCTCGATCGCGTCCTGAAGGCAGGCGTCGAGTCCGAGGCGGCCGTGTCGCTCGGCCAGGAGGGCCCATCCGGCGACGGCCCCGGGGACGTCGATCGAGCGGGCGCCGTACCGCTCTGGGACGAGCGAGCCTTCGATGCGTCGTGGCGCCGGGCCGGCGGCGTCGACGGCCTCCGCGCGGCCTCCGGCGAAAACGAGTGCGAACAGGTCGCCGCCCGGACCGGTCGCCAGCGGCTCGGTCACGCACAGCACGGCGGCCGCGGCGATCGCGGCGTCGGCGGCGTTGCCGCCACCCTGCAGCATGCGCAGCCCGGCGGCGGTCGCCGTGGGCTGGCTCGTGGCCACCATCGCCCTCGCCGCCAGCGCCGGCGGTCGCGGGATGCCAGCAACCCCGTCCGCGCGCAACGCTCAGAACACCCCGTCGCGGCGCAACTGCTCGATCTCGTCGTCGTCCAGGCCGAGCCCTTGCATCACGGCGTCGGTGTCGCGGCCGATCTCCCAGGAGGCGTTGAAGCGCACGCGGCCCGGTGTGGAGGTGAGCTTCGGCACGACGCCCGGCGCCGTCACCGTCCCATGCACCTCGTCCTCGTACTCGATCAGCAGTCCGCGTTCGCGAAAATAGGGATCGTTGTAGACGTCGGATGCGTTGTAGACGGGAGCGCACACAACGCCGGCTTCGTTCACGATCTGATCGAGCTCGGCTGCCGTGTACTGCGCCGCCCAAGCGCCGATCAGCTCGTCGAGCAGGTCCTCGTTCTCACCGCGCGCGTGGTGTGAGTTGAAGCGGGGGTCCTCAGCGAGCTCAGGTCGCCCGATCAGCGCCGCGAGTCGTCGCCACAGAGTGTCGTGGTTGGCGGCGATCACGACCCAGCGATCGTCCTTTGATCGATAGACGTTGGACGGAGCGATCCGAGGCAGCCGCGTGCCGGTCGGCTGGCGGATGACGCCCGTCTTCTCGTACTCGAGGATCGCCGACTCGGTGACCGCAAGGCACGCGTCTGTGATCGACGCGTCGACCACCTGCCCTTCAGCGCCGCGGGCGTCGCGCGCGTATAGAGCGAGGACGATCCCCGTGAAAGCCGACTGCGCGGCGAGCGTGTCGCCAATCGATATCCCATAGCGGGGCGGCGCCTGATCGGGATAGCCGTTGATGTAGCGCAACCCGGAGATCGCCTCGCTCGCGGCGGCGAAGCCCGGACGGTCCCGGTAGCTGCCCGTCTGCCCGTACCCGGTCACGCGGGCGTAGATCAGCCGCGGGTTCAGCTCGTGCAGGTCGCCGGGGCCGAGGCCCCAGCGCTCCATGGTTCCCGGACGGAAGTTCTCGAGCACGATGTCGGCACGCTCCGCCAGCCGCCGGGCGATGCGCTGCCCCGCTTCGAGACGGAGGTTGAGCGTCACCGACCGCTTGTTACGCGCGAGGATCGACCACCACATCGAGTGCCCGTTGTGCCGGAGCCGGCCCCAGTCGCGCATCGCGTCGCCCCGAGGCGGAGGCTCAACCTTCACCACCTCGGCACCGAAGTCGCCGAGCAGCGTCCCCACGTACGGTCCCGCCAACAGCTGTCCGAATTCGACCACGCGGAGCCCTCCGAGCGGCCCGTCCGGCAGCTGCACGGCCGGACTGTCCGCGGTCACCGAATCGGGACCGCGGTGCTCGCCAACTGTGGGTTCCATGTGCCTCCTCCTCGAGCGGTAGGTGCAGCTACCAGCGCGCCCCGCGGTATACGACAGCATACTGCGGATCAGGTGGGTGGTGTGGGCGTTTCGCGCCCGTACGCGGCGTGACGGCGCTCATATGGCTCCGCCCGGTGGTGCCTGCAGCGCGACCGCATCCTCGCCGCCCATCGGCACCATCCTGCGCGATGTGCCGACCAGGATCGCCCCCGCGAGCAGCACCGCTGCGGTCGCCACGCCCCAAGCCGCAGGCCACGAGTCCGTGACGTCCTTGACCGCACCGATCAGCGGTGGGATGCACGCCGATCCCGCGTAGATCGCGGTCAGCCCGCGGCCGGTCGCCCGGCCGAGCCCTTCCCGCGTGGCCGGCTCAGTGATCAGCGCCATGTAGACGCCGTTCCACCCGATCGAGCTGAGCCCGATCAGCACCACGATCAACCACAACGCCGGGCCGCCGACGCCGCTGGCCATCAGCGCGATCGCGGCGGCGCTCGCTGCCGCGATCACCGTCAGCGTGCTCGCGTGGGAGGCGAACCAGCGGTCCGACAGCCAGCCCCAGGCGATTCGCCCGACGCAGGCCGACGCTAACGCGACGCTCAGCGCGGTTCCGGCCGTGGTCTTCGAGAAACCGTGCGCGTCGACCAGGTACACGGTCAGGTAGGCGGCCAGACTGAACTGCACACCGGACATGACGAACCCGAACAGCGCCGTCGGCGCGATTCTGGGCAGCGACAGGCTGGTCGAGGCGGACCGCTCGGCGGGGGCTCCACGCCTCGAGTCGAACCACCCTGCGGCCTCCCGATGGGCGGCCCAAAGGCCGATCAGCACGCCGCACAGCAGGACGGCGATGGCGAGCGTGAGGGCCGTCCGCCAGCCGGCTGCCTGCGCCAGCCGCGGCAGCGCCAGGCCGGCAGCCAGTCCGCCCAGCGTAACCCCGGTCTGCTTGACGCTCAGGAACAGGGCGCGACGGCGGCGGGGGACGAGCGCGGTGGACAGCACGTTCGTGGCCGGGTTGACCGCGCCATAGCCCACTCCCGCCACCAGAGCGCCGCCGAGGAAGACCCAGCGCCCCGGCGCCAGCACGGCGATGATGACTCCCGCCATCACGCCGAGCTGGGCCAGCGTGAGCGCTCGCCCGGCGCCGATCCGGTCCGTGACGTGGCCGGCCGGGACCGACGCGGCAAGCGCTCCGAGCGACACCAGGCCGGCGATCAGCCCGACCTCGGCCGTGGTCAGATGAAGGCTCGAGCGCAGCGCCGGTGCAAGCGCGCCCAACCCCAGGGTCGTGAAGGTGCAGGCCGCCGTCGCGGTCGCCGACACGCCCAGCCCGACCAGGACGGGCGGGGTGACCCAGCTCATGCCAGGACTACAGCTCGCCTGCCTCGCCCGCGGCGAGGTGCTGGGCAAGGACGTCGCCGCCCCGCCGCAGGTGACTGCGCCAATGCTCCTCGGCCGCGGCGCCGTCGCGCGCGCGCAGCATCTCGATCAACTCGCGATGGTCCGCGTCGGAGCGCCGCCGGCGCGCTTCGTCGAAATACACGTAGGCCTTGTAGAGCAGCGGCAGCTGGAAGACCTGTCCAAAACAGCGATCGAGCGGGGCATTGCGTGCGCAACGGACGACCACCGCGTGAAACCGCTGGTTTTCGCGCGAGAGCGCGCGGATGACCTCGGCCGTCATCTCGAGCGGCTCCTGGTCCATCTGGTTCTGGATGCGCGTCAGGGCGTCCAGCTCGCCCTCGGTGATCCGCTCGGCGGCGAGGCGAGCACCGAAGCTCTCGAGGTGGGCGCGCAGGTTGTAGATGTCTCGCACCTCGTCGCTCGAATAGCGGCGCACGGCCATCCCGCGGCCGACGCGCGCGACCAGGTTCTCGCGCTCCAGCTTGAGCAGTGCCTCCCGCACCGGTGTCCGGCTGACGTTGAGCGTCTCGGCCAGTTGCTGTTCCACGATGCGCTCGCCGGGACGTAGCGTTCCCTCGAGAATCGCGCGGCGGATCTCCGCGTAGGTCTCCTCGCCGGGCGTGCTCGCCGGACGGTACAGGTCGATGACACTCAGCTCGTCACCCGTATGCAATGGCATACGGTCAAATGTACAGTAGTCCCAGCATCGCTGCCGAGGGTTGCCGGTGCCGGGATTTCGCTCGATTGTGACTGCTCCCACTGCACCGCCGCCGGCCGCGCCACGGCGGTTCGGCGTGCGCCGGACGCGCCTGCCGGGATCGCCCCGGCGACCGAACTCCTGGCGGCGCGACACGGTCGCCGCGCTGTTGTGGATGGTGGCGGTCGTGCCCGCGGCGATGGGCTTCTGGCTCGTCGCGGGCTCGCTGGCGGGCGTGGCGCCGTCACAGGTGTCGACGCTCGTCACGGCTTCGCTCATCGGGCTCGGGATCGGGACGTTGTTGCAGGTCGCATTCGGCTTCCGGCTGCCGATGTACGAGGGCCCCGCCGCGGCGTACCTGGCCGCGATCACGGTGGTCACGGCGGAAGGCCAGCACAGCCTCGCTGCGATTACCGGCGGGCTGATAGCGGCCGGGGTGTTCGTCGCGCTGTTGGGAGTCGTCGGCGCCGACCGCGTGATCGCCAAGGCGTTCACGCCGCTGGTCGCGAACGTGTTCGTGCTGACCGTCACCTCGGCGCTCATCCCGGCGACGGTCGAGCGGGCGATCGGCGCCACAGGCGGGCTGCCCGGAAAGGGCCCTGCCTGGGCGGCCACCATCGTCGTCGTCACCGTGGCGATCGCGCTGCGACGGGTGCCGCGCCTGATCCCCTACAGCCTGTTGGCCGCGCTCGTCGCCGGCACGGGCACCTACATCGCGCTCGCCGGCGCGCCGGCAGTCAACCTCGGCGCCGGCGTCGCCGCGCCGGCACTCCTACCGTGGGGGACTCCGCGCGCCAGCCTCGGTGTCGTCATTCCGTTCCTGCTCGCGGGCGGGCTGGCTGCCTTCAATACCGTGGCGTCCGGCAAGGTGGTGTCGATCGCGCACGGCCTGACCGCGCGGCCGGGGGCGCAACGACGCTCTTTCTTGATGCACGGTGCCGCGCAGGTCGGCGGAGCCACGTTCGGCAACGTCGTCGGCACGGTCTCGCGGATCGACTCGATCCCGATCGCCCAGTTGCTGGATCACCGCGGCCGTGCGCCGCTGCTCTTGTGCGGCATCCTGGTGGGCGCGCTCGGGTTCGTCACGCCGTTCGTCGCGGTGGCGGCCGCGCTGCCCCTGAGCGTCTCGGCCGCGCTGCTGGCCGTGCTGCTGTCCCTGATCCTGGTCCACGCGGCGCGGGGGATCGCGCACGAGCCGCCCGCGCTGGTGGCGCGGGTGGTGGTGCCGGCGATGATCCCGACCGCGGTGTGGATCGCGGTCGGCACGTCCCTTCCGCCAACCGTGCAGCTCCTGGCCAACCCGATGCTCTGGGGCGTCCTGGTGGCGATGGTGCTGGAGCGGATCGCACGTAGGATGCCCAAGCAATGACCATGAGCTATCGCGTCGCCGTGTTGCCGGGCGACGGCATCGGTCCCGAGGTGATCGGCGAGGCGCAGGCGACGCTCGAGCTCGCCGCGACCCTCGGCGGCTTTGCCGTGACGATCGAGACGTTCGAGGCCGGTGGCGCTAACCACGTGGCCACCGGCCGGCCGATGGCGCCGGAGCTTCCCGAGCGGCTGGCCGAGTTCGACGCGATCCTGGCCGGGCCGTTCGGCGACCCGCGCGTGCCGGACACCGTGATCCTGTGGGGCACGATCCTCGCGCTCCGCCAGCGCTTCGACCAGTACGTGAATCTCCGCCCTGCCCGCTCGCTGCCTGGCGTGCCGGCCGCGCTCCGGACGCTGGGATCGGACAAGTTCGACGTCGTGGTCGTCCGGGAGAACACCGAGGGCGAGTACTCGGGAGCCGGCGGCCGCGTCCACCGCGGCGGCGGAGCGGAGGTCGCGGTCGAGACGGCGATCTTCACCCGCGCGGGAACCGAGCGCACGATCCGCTACGCGTTCGAGTACGCGCGCGCGCACGGGCGCCGGCGCGTGACCAGCGCCACCAAGTCCAACGCCCTGCGCCATGCGATGCCGTTCTGGGACGAGGTCATGGAGCAGGTCGCGACCGAGTATCCCGAGATCGAGCACGAAAGCGTGCTGATCGACGCGCTGGCCGCGCGCGTGGTCAGCCATCCCGCCTCGCTCGACGTGATCGTCGCCAGCAACCTGTTCGGAGACGTGCTCAGCGACCTGACCGCGGCGGCGGCGGGCAGCCTGGGGACGGGGCCGAGCGCGAACCTCGACCCCTCGCGAGCGCATCCGAGCCTGTTCCAGGCGATTCACGGCACGGCGCCGGACATCGTCGGGCGCGGCATCGCCAATCCGATCGCGGAGATCCTGTCGGTGGCTTTGATGATCGAGTTTCTGGGTCAGCCGGCCACCGCGGCCGCCATCGAGAGGGCTGTGGACGTGAGCACCGCTGACGCCGAGGCGCGCACGCCCGACATCGGCGGCACCGCCGACACGCGGACCGCCGGCGAGGCGATCCGGCGCGCGCTCGAGCTATCCGTCCTCGAAAACTTCTAGCGGCAGGCGACAGGTGACCAGCACGTTGGGCACGTTGACCGCCTCGGCGACCCGGAGGTCGGCGGCGACGCTGGCCAGGACGTAGCCCTGCTCGCGGGTCAGCCCGCGCTCGGCCTCGAGCCACCCGATCAGTTCGAGCAGCGCGCGCCTGGCCGCGAGGGTCGTGTCCATGTTCCCGTTCTCGCCCTCGTCGGTGAGCGGGATGCCCATCGTCTCGAAGCAGGTGCGCTCTCCGAGAGCAGCGGGCTGCACGTACTCGATGGCCGGGAAGCTCGGCCGCCAGCGCAGCGTTTCGGCCGGCCGCACCGACACGTCGAGCGTCACGCTGGCGGCGACCTCGATCGCGGTCCCGCACACCTCACCCTCCCCCTGGGCGAAGTGAACGTCGCCGACGGACAGCAGGGCACCCGGAACGTGGACGGGGAGCAGCAACCGGCTCCCCTCGCGCACCTGGGCGACGTCCAGATTTCCGCCGTTCTCGCGTGGGGGAATCGTGCGCAGCGCCTGCGACGCATACGGTTCCCGCGCCGGAACGGCGGACCGCGGCTCCGGCGCCAGGACCGGGCCGCCGCGGCCGGACAGCGCCGCCTCACGACGCGCCGCGTCGGCGAACAGCTCGCGTGAGGGGGCCACGGCCACGCACCCGAGGAACGGCCGGCCGCGGATCGCGACGCCCGGCAGCTCGTCGGACCGCGCGACGCCGTCCTCGATCCGCCAGCGGACCAGGTAGGGCTCTGTGAACAGATCGCCGAGCACGCCGAAGCCGGGGATCACCGCGGTGGTGCCGAACCGATCGGGCTCGATCCGGCGCGGAGTGACCACGAGCAGGTCGCCGGGCCTCGCCCCGCGCACCTCGATCGGGCCGGTCAGCGGATGGTTGGCGTCGAGGTCGATCGTGCACAGCGCGGAGGCGTCGCTGCTCGGCGACAGCTGCCCGTCCATCCCGTCGCGCAGCTCGAGCTCGATCTCCTCGCCGGGATCGATCGTCGCGATCGGTTCGAGATCGGGCCAGATCCGGTTGTGGCTGTTCTCGGGCTGCTCGACGATCGAGCGGTCGCGAGCGACGCTGATGTGAGTGCTCATGGCCGGGCGGTCCCGGCCGTCAACCGACGCACCAGTTCGGCGCCCGCGCGGGCCAGCGTGAGCTCGCGTTCTGACCACTCGCGCGGACTTCCCAGGTGGTGCAGCGAGATGATCGCCAGCAGCTCTGCGCCGTCTCTGACCGGCGTGACGATCTGGGCGCCGAGCCCGCCGTAGTGGCCGAGCATCGCCTGGAACGCGGGATCGTTGGACGCCACGGCGCAGTCGGGCTGGACGACCTGCTCGGCGCCCGCCAGGATCGCTTCCACAACCGGCTGGCCCTGGAGCGACACCTTGCGGTCGCCGATCAGGGTGCCGGTGCCCGGCGTGCGCGCCTCGTGCACAACCGGGAAGTACTCGCCCGCGACCTCGAGGCGCAGCGTGCAGCGGTCGACGTCGACCCGCTCGCGCAGCGCCGCGACGATCGCGTCGAGGGCGGTCGCGCGGAGCAGAAGGATGGGGTCGTGGTCGGTCATCGGCGAATGTCGAACATTAGAGGGACGGCGCGTTAGAGTCGCGGCTGCAATCCGAGCGAGAGGAGAAGCGATGCCGTTCGCCGACGTGGACGATGTGCGGTTGTACTACGAGTTCACGGGCCCGGAGGACGCGCCCCTGATCCTCCAGTTCGGAGGCTCGCTGTTCGGGCGCCAGAACTTCGACGCCGTGAACGACGGCTTTCGCCAGAACTTCCGGCTGCTCAGCTTCGACGCCTCCGGCTACGGACGCTCGACCCAACCGCTGACCGAGTACAGCATCGAGAACTGGGCCCGGGAGGGGGCCGGTCTGCTCGACGCGCTGGGGATCGAGCGCGCGCTGACCCACGGGACCTCGATGGGCGGGATGATCGCGCTCGCCTTCACCGCGATCTTTGGAGAGAAGACGATCGCCTCGTGTGCCGACTGCGCGCTGGCGCGCTGCGACACCTACCGGCGGATCATGTTCCGCAACTGGCGCCAGCAGTGCGAGGCACTACCGCTCGACGACTTCTGCGACCTGCTGACCATCCAGGCGGTCGGAGCCGGCTTCCTGGAGGAGAACCCCGACGTCTTCGACAACGTCAAGCGCATCGTCGCGATGAACTCTCCGTACACCGTGCGCCAGGCCTGTCTGGCCATGGAGCGGATGGACCTCGAGCCGTTGGTCGATCAGATCACGCGCCCGATCCTGTTCACCAACGGCTCGCGCGACATCATGACGCCGCCCGATCTGGCCCCGTCCGGCTACAGCGCACGCCAGATCGTCGAGCGAGTGCCCGAATTCGCTCGCCTGCACGAGTTCCCGCACATCGGGCACGCCGACCTCCTGGAGGCGCCCGAGGAGGCGGTGCGCGTGGTAACCGCGTTCTTCAAGGAAGTGCTCGCGGCTGAAGCGCCCGCGACGCTCTCCACCGCGCGATCGTGATTGGCGCACCCGTGCAACGCGTCCGGAAGGCGTACGAGCAGGTCTACGACCAGCTCCGCGAGTTGATCATGCGCGGCGAGCTCGCGCGCGACCAGCGACTTCCGGGCGAGGCCGAGCTAGCTCGCGAATTCGGCGTGAGCCGCGGCACCGTGCGCGAGGCGCTCAGGCTGCTGGCCGCCCACAACCTGATCCGCACCGCGAAGGGAGCCGGCGGCGGCAGCTTCGTCACGCTACCCACCGCCGGCCACGTCTCGGAGGTGCTGCAGGCGAACATCCGCTTGCTCAACGAATCGCGAGAGGTCACGGCCGAGGAGATGCTCGAGACGCGCGAGCTCCTGGAGACGTTCGCGGCTCGCATGGCGGCGGAGCGGCGGACCGTCGAAGATCTCGAGCGGCTGCGGGCGTGCATCATCGAGGATCCGGGCGAGCTCGGCACCGAGCGTCAGCACACGAGCAACACCAGCTTCCACACGGCTGTGCTGGATGCCTCGGGAAACACCCTGCTGTCGATCGCCGCGCAGCCGGTGTTCGCGATCCTGCAGACCAACATGCGCCGGCGGGAGATCGAGCCCCGGACGCTGAAGAAGGTGAACGATGACCACCGCGCGATCCTGGCGGCCGTCGAGGCCGGCGACGGCGACGCCGCAGCGCGCCACATGCGCAGGCACCTCGCGATGCTCCGCAAGACGTACGTGCGTCTGTGGACGCACCACGGGGAAACCTCGCCGGCCCCGCGGCGCGACGGCGTCGGTGACTGACGCCGCGGCCGCCGCTCGGCTGTTCGAGCGAATGTCCGACATGTAGACATCGCCGCACTCGAACTCATAGACTGCCGTCGTGTTGCGACTCGGCGTCGACGTCGGCGGAACCTTCACCGACCTGCTGTTGCACGATACCGAGTCCGATCAGCTGTGGCTGGCCAAGGTGCCGAGCACCCCCCAGGATCAGTCGCTCGGCGTGCTCGACGGGATCCGCACGATCGCCGGCATCGCTGGTGTGAGGACCGGCGATCTCGCGACGATCCTGCACGGCACGACGGTCGCGACGAACGCCGTGCTCGAGAAGCGCGGCGCGCGTGTGGGGCTGTTGACGAGCGAGGGGTTCCGTTGGATCCTGCACCTGGCCGAGGCGTGGACGCCGGGGCCGCTGTTCGGCTGGATGATCTACGAGAAGCCCGAGCCGATCGCCGCGGTCGAGGACACCCGCGCGCTCGCCGAGCGGATCGGCGCCGACGGGAGCGTGCTAAGCGCGCTGGATGAGGACGACGCCCGCATCGCGATCGCCGAGTTGCGCGACCGCGGGGTGGAGGCGATGACCGTGTCGCTGCTCAACTCGTTCGCGAATCCCGCGCACGAGCGCGCGGTGGCGCGGCTGGTGCGCGAGGCGGCGCCCGCGCTGCCGGTGTCGATCTCCTCTGAGGTGCTGCCGGAGTTCCGCGAGTACGAGCGCACCGTGACCACGGTCGTGAATGCGTACGTCTCGCCGGTGCTCGACCGGTACCTGTCGAACCTGCGCGACCGGTTGCGGGATGAGGGGACCGGCGCCGAGCTCAGGGTGGTGCGCTCCGACGGCGGGTTGATGAGCCTCGACTCCGCCCGCGCCACGCCGGTCCACACCGTGCTGTCCGGGCCGGCCGGTGGCGTGCAGGGAGCCGCGTACGTCGCCGCCCGGGCGGGGCTCGAGCGGATCCTCACCTTCGACATGGGCGGGACCTCGACCGACGTGGCCACGTGCATCGGCGGTGCGCCGTCGATCACCCGCGAGACCGCGGTGGGCGAGTTCCCGGTGCGGGCACCGTCGGTGGAGGTGGAGAGCATCGGGGCGGGCGGTGGTTCGATCGCCTATGTCGCCGACGTGACCGGCGCGCTCCGAGTCGGGCCGCGCAGCGCCGGCGCGGACCCGGGCCCCGCTTGCTACGGGCGGGGCGGGATCGAGCCGACCGTCACCGACGCCAACGTGGTGCTCGGCCACCTCCCACCGCGGCTGTTAGGCGGCGCGATGGAGTTGGACACCGAGGCTGCGTGGGCGGCGGTCCGCGGGCTCGGCGATTCGCTCGGTCTCGATGCCCCGGCCGCCGCGGCCGGGGTGATCGACATCGTCACCGAGAACATGCTCGGGGCGCTGCGGGTGGTGACGGTGCAGAAGGGCCTCACCCCGAGCGACTTCGCGCTGGTGTCGTTCGGAGGCGCCGGCGGCCTGCACGCGAACGCGCTGGCCGCGCTGCTCGGCTGCTTCCCGGTGCTCGTGCCGCCGGAGTCCGGCGTGCTGTCCGCGCTCGGGTTCGTGGCCTCGGAGATCCGCAACGAGTTCAGCCAGACGTTCATCCGCGACGCGGCGGCCACCACGCCGGACGAGATCACCGATCAGCTGAGCGCGCTGGCCCGGCAGGCCGACGAGTGGCTATCCGGGGAGCGGGTCGCGCCGGCGGACCGGTTCACTGAGTACGTGGTCGACATGCGCTATCGCCGCCAGGGGTTCGAGCTCCCGATCGAGTTGGGTTCGGACGAGCTCGCCGGCCTGTCGATCGAGGCTCTGGTCGAGCGCTTCAACCAGGTCCACCACCGCCTGTACGGCTTCGGTCTCGAGGGAGGAGCCGAGATCGTCAACCTCCGGGCAATCGCCCGCGGCCGCGTGCCGGTTCCCGAGATCCCGGCGCATGAGGCTGGTCCGGACGATCCGTCGAGCGCTCGCCGGGGGACTCAGCGCGTGTGGGCGGGCGGCGAGGAGCGGGACGTGCCCACGTTCGAGCGCTCCGAATTGGCCGCGGGGATGCGGATCCGCGGCTACGCGATCGTCGAGCAGTACGACGCCACCACCGTGGTGCTCCCGGGGCACGTCGCGCGCGTCGATCCATACCTCAACCTGCTGATCGAGCCGGAGGCTGGGAGATGACGAGCGCGCGGATCGACCCGATCACGCTCGACCTGATCGAGAACGCGCTGCTCAACGCGCGCTTCGAGATGGACGAGGTAGTGCGCCGAGCCGCCATGTCGCCGACCATCCGGGTCCAGCACGACGAGTTCCCGATGATCTGCAACGAACGCGGCCAGATGGTTGTCGGTCAGTTCGGCTCCTACATCCCCGAGGTGATCGATCGCTTCGGCGGCGACATCGCGGAAGGCGACGTGATCCTGCTGAACGACCCGTACCTGTGCAAGGGGTCGATCTCCCACTGCAACGACTGGCTGGTCATCGTGCCGATCTTTCACGCAGGGCGCCATGTCGGCTTCTCCTCGATGTTCGGGCACATGATGGACGTCGGCGGCAAGGTGCCCGGGAGTCAGGTGAACGAGGCCCTGTCGATCTGGGAGGAGGGGCTGCGGATCCCGCCGATCAAGATCGTCGAGCGCGGGGTGCTCAACGAGACCGCGCTGGCGGTGATCCTCAACAACACCCGCACTCCGGACACCAATCGCAGCGACTTGATGGCGCTGATCGGAGGCTGCCGCGCGGCCGAGCGCCGGGTGATCGAGATCTGCGAGCGGTTCGGAAGCGACACCTTCGCGGCGGCCTGCGACGCGCTGCTCGAGCGCACCCGCGTAGCCATGGCGAAGCTGATTCGCCTGTACATCCCCGAGCAACCGGTCACCTTCACCGACTGGGTGGACGACGACGGCCTCGGCAACGGGCCGTTCAAGATGGTGCTCACCCTGTGGCGCGAGGGGGACGTGTGCCACGCCGACTGGACGGGAACCGCCGAGCAGGCGCCGGGATCGATCAACTTCCACATCCACGAGGGCCTGTGCAAGCTGTTCTTCGGGATCTACATGATCATGGCGTTCGATCCCCAGATCCTGTTCAACGACGGTCTGTACGACGTGTTCGAGATCACCTTGCCCGAGGGCTCGCTGCTCAATCCGCGGTTCCCCGCGCCGCTGTCCAACCGGCTCAACGTTCACACCAGGTTCTTCGACTGCCAGAGCGGCGCGCTCGGGCAGAAGGCGCCGGAACTGTCGATGGCGGCCGGCTACGGGACGAGCCCGGTGTTCGTGTTCTCGGGGATGGATGAGGCCGGTCAGTACTTCCAGTTCGTCGAGCTTCTATTCGGCGGGATCCCCGGCCGGCCGATCGGCGACGGCCTCGACGGTCACTCGTGGTGGCCGCTGTTTCGCACCACGCCGGCCGAATATGCGGAGGCGTATCACCCGATCGTGATCGAGCGTTACGTGCCCGTGCGCGACTCCGGCGGAGCCGGGCGCCACCGCGGCGGGACCGGGATCGAGAAGGTGTACCGATTCACGGCGCCCGGCGAGTTCACCGTCCACGACGATCGCGCCCTGATCAGCCCGTGGGGGATCGGGGGCGGCCGCGCCGGGGGGCGCAGCTCAAAGCAGCTGATCCGTGTGGATGGCTCGGTGGTTGAGTTGCCGTCAAAGGTGGACGCGTACGCAGTGAAGGCGGGGGAGAAGCTGGTCTTCCGCACCGCGGGCGCGGGCGGATGGGGAGATCCGCTCGAGCGCCCGCCGGCCGAGGTGCTGGGCGACGTGCGGCGGGGGTTGGTCTCCTTGGAGGCCGCGGAGCGTGACTACGGCGTGGTGATCCGCGACGATATGGTCGACGAACAAGCCACCGCGGAGAAGCGGGCAGCCCAGCGAGCCGAGCGCGGCGCGCCGCCGCAATTCGACTTCGGCGAGCTGCCCGAGGGCGTCAGTGTGGGATGAGGATCCGAGAGGAGAAGGACGATGGATGAAGCGACCAGGCAGCTGTATTCGGATCGTGGCTTGGGTGGGCGCCAGGGCGCCGGAACCAGGCCGGCCCTGGTGATCGTGGATCTCAACCGCGGCTTCACCGATCCGGCCTCGCCGCTTCACTGCGACACGGACGCGGCGGTCGAAGCGACGGCGCGCCTGCTCGAGGCCGCACGCGAGCACTCCTGTCCGGTGGCCTTCACGACGATCCAGTACGACGAGGCGGGCAAGCGCGTGGCCAAGGCGTTCATCGACAAGGTGCCCACGCTGCTGACGCTGGCGCCGGATACGCCCTGGCCGGAGATCGACGCGCGGATCACGCCGCTGCCCTCCGAGCCGGTCCTGATCAAGCTGTTCGCCTCGGCGTTCTTCGGCACGCCGCTGGCCCCGATGCTCGCCGCCGCCCACTGCGACACGATCATCATCACGGGCGCGTCCACCTCGGGGTGCGTCCGCGCCACCGCCGTCGATGGCATGCAGTACGGCTATAAGGTCGTCGTCCCCCGCGACGCCGTGGCCGACCGCGCGGCCGGGCCGCATGAGGCCAACCTGTTCGACATCGACGCGAAGTACGGGGACGTGGTGTCGACCGACGAGGCGCTCGAGTTGCTCCGCTCAGCGACGTTCGCCGAGGCGGACGCGGTCGGCGCCGGCTGACGTCAGCCGCGCGGGATCAGCGCCGGTTTGGGGCCCAGGGTCCGACGCCGCTGATCCGCTCGATCTCGTAGCGGACGATGTAGCCCGGGCCCTTCGGCGCAGGGAACTCGGTGTCGGGTGACATGTAGACCTTCGTGAGCCGGTTGAGCAGGTCCCACGCGGCGTCACTCGGCTCGACCGCGGCCCGCGCATGTAGCACGGCGTAGGGATTCATGACGACGCCGTGGTCGCGTGCAGCGGTGAACGACAGAACGACCCGCGGGTCACGCTCCATGTTCTTCAGCTTCTTGTGGTGGTGCAGGTGCCCGCTGACGAGCGCGTCGCCGTCGAGCCCGATCCAGATGACGGTCACCTGGGGGCTGCCGTCGGGGTTGATGGTGGTGACGTGGGCCAGCGGGCCCGACTCGATCAGACGGCGTAGTTCGTCTGGGATCTCGCCCATTCGGTCTCTTCTACCAGCGCGCCGTAGAGGTTCGGGCGGCGGTGCCCGAACAGGTACAGCTCGTATTCGCCGGGGATCACGAAGTCCTTGTCGCGGGCGCGTTCGACGTCGACGTCGGCGACCAGCAGCGTCTCCTCGTCCGCGCCCGCCTCGGCCAGCCGCGCGCCGTGCGGCTCGACGACCTGGCTCCAGCCGCAGAACTCGCTGGAGCGCTCCTTGCCGACCCGGTTCGAGGTGAGCAGATACACGCGGTTCTCGGCCGCGCGCGCCCGCGTGATGAACTCGGTCTGCGGCCTGGCGGCGAGGGGGAAGTTGGTCGGGTGGGCGATGATGTCCGCGCCCTTCAGTGCGAGCGTGCGCGTGACCTCGGGGAAGCGCAGGTCGTAACAGATCTCGAGCCCGATCCGCCCGAGCGGCGTCTCGTAGACCGAGAAGCTCATCGCCGGGGACCACGAACCGGTCGACGCCGAGGAACGGCAGGTGGGTCTTGCGGTAGGTGCCGATCAGGCCGTCCGGCCCGATCAGGACCGCGCTGTTGTGGAGCGCGTCACCGTCACGCTCGAGCATGCCGCACGCGACGTGCATGCCGAGGCGGCGGCACTCGCGCTCGAGCACCTCAGTCGACGGGCCCGGAATCTCCTCGGCGAATGGAAGCGCCTCCTCGGCGCTGTCGAACATGTAGCCCGAGATCGCGCACTCCGGCAGGACGAGCAGCTGCGCTCCGTCGTTCGCCGCCTCCTCGAGCCGGGCCAGACAGGTCTCGAGGTTGCGGGCGACCTCAGCCAGTTGCGGATCGATCTGGGCGACGGCAACTCGCATGTCGGCGAGTCTACCTCGGAGCCCGCGTTGCATACGTTAGTGTGCGAGCACCGTTCGGATGCCTCACACGCTGGCCGAGAAGATCCTGCTCTCGCACTGCGACGCGGACGACGTCCGCCCCGGCGAGGTCGTGATGGCCCGGTGTGACCTCGTGATGGCGAACGACGTGTCCGGGCCGGTCGCGTTCCGTGCGCTCGAGAAGATGGGCGCGACCGACGTGTTCGACCCGGCCAAGGTCGTGATGGTCGCCGACCACTTCATGCCGGCCAAGGACGCGCGCTCGGCCGCGCTCCAGAAGCGCCTCAAGGAATGGTCGGATGCCCACCGCGTCACCTTCTACGGGCAGGGGCGAGGAGGCATCGAGCACACGCTGCTGTGCGAGGAGGGATGGATCCGCCCCGGAACGATCATCGCGGGCGGGGATTCCCATACCTGCACGTACGGCGCCGTGGGCGCGTTCGGCACGGGCCTGGGATCCACCGACATCGCCGCGTGCCTGGCCTTTGGCGAGTTCTGGCAGGCCGTCCCGACCACGATCCGGGTTGAGTTCACCGGCGAGAAGCGGCAGTTCGTCACCGGCAAGGATCTGATCCTGGCCGTGATCGACGAGATCGGCGTCGGCGGCGGCACCAACGCCGTGCTCGAGTTCGTGGGGGCGGGGGCGGAGGCGCTGTCCATCGACGAGCGCCTGGCCGTGGCCAACATGGCCGTCGAGGCCGGCGCGGAGACCGGCCTGTTCCCCGCCGACGAGACGACCGCGGCGTACCTGGAGGGGCGTGGCGCGGGCGAGTGGGTCGCGGAGCGGTCGGATCCCGACGCGTCGTTTGCGCGGGAAGTCAGTGTGGATCTGGATGCGCTGCCGCCGCTCATCGCGCTCCCGCACCTGCCGGGCAACGTCGCCCCGGTCAGCGACGTCGCCGGCGCGAAGATCGACCAGGTCTACGTCGGCAACTGCGCCAACGGCACGATGACCGACCTGCGCCAGACGGCTTCGATCCTGCGGGGGCGCCGGGTCCACCGCGACTGCCGGATGATCGTCGTGCCGGCCACCCAGCGGATCTACCGGGAGGCCCTCGCAGAGGGTCTGCTCGATCTGTTCGTCGAGGCGGGCGCGATGGTGTCCACGCCGACGTGCGGCGCGTGCTTCGGCGGCGGGATGGGCGTGCTCGGCGCCGGCGAGCGGGCGATCGCCACCACCAACCGCAACTTCCGCGGGCGGATGGGCTCGCGGGACGCCGAGGTGCACCTGGCCAACGCGTACGTCGCGGCGGCCGCCGCCGTCGCCGGCGAGATCATCGATCCCGCGGAGCTGAGCGCGTGATCATCGAGGGACGCGCGGTGGTGATCGCCGGCGACAACGTCGACACCGACGTGATGTACCCCGGCGAGTTTCTGAACATCGAGGATCCCGACGCGATGAAGGCGCACCTGTTCGAGGGGTACGACCCGGCGCTCCGCGACGAGCTGGGGGACGACGCGATCATCGTCACCGGCTGGAACTTCGGGATCGGCTCCTCGCGCGAGCACGTGCCGCTGGCCATGAAGGCGTGGGGGGTGCGCTGCGTGCTGGGCAAGAGCTTCGCGCGCATCTTCCGTCGTAACTGCGTCAACCTCGGGCTCCTGGCCCTGGCCTGCCCGGGCGCGGTGGAGGCGGTGGACGCGGTCGGGCCGGGATCGCCGATCCGCATCGACACCGACAGCGGCGAGGTCACTGTGGATGGCAAGACGTTCAAGACCGAGCCCGTGCCCGGCCTGGTACGCGAGCTTCAGGATGCCGGCGGCCTCGTGGAGTGGGCACAGCGGCGCACCCACGCCGGGTGATCGGCCCGACGGACCCGCATAACGCGTCACGCGCGTGCCTCCGCGCCGGGCGTGACGAGATATCCGCCTCAGGGGCGGCTAAGTCGTCACGCGCTCCCGGGTTGGCGTCGCGTGACGTGTTATCCGTGTCCTACGCCGCGCCACCGTGGCGACGGAAGAAGTCGCCCACCACGCGCGCGTGCTCCTCGGAGTTGTCGAAGATCGTCGAGTGGTTGGAGCCCTTGATCACACAGGCCTCGCCGTTGGGCAGGTTGTCGGCTATCCACTGCTGGCCGGCGCCGTTCGGTCCCTGATCCCAGGGCGTCATGAGGTCCTCGTCGCCGCCCACGACGAGCGCCGGCGCGGTGATCTTCTTGACCCACTCGCGGTTATCCATGGCGTTCATCGACTCGCAGGCGGCAATCATCACGCGGGGCTCGTTGGAGTCGCGCAGAATCTGCTGGATGATGTCGACGCCGGCCTGCCCCTCGGGCGTCTCCATGTAGGCCTTCGACAGGCACTGCCACGAGATCAGCTCGGCCAGGATCCGGCTGCCCACGCCCTCGAGGCGGATCAGGTCGATCCAGTTCTTGAACACGAGCCGGCCGGAGAATCCGAGCTTGGCGGCGGCGCAGTTGATCACCACCGACTGGATGCGGTCCGGATACTTCCCGGCCATCACGGTGGCGACCATGCCTCCCATCGAGGTGCCGTGCACGTGCGCCTTGCCGACGCCGAGCGCATCGAGCAGCCCGACCGCATCGTCGGCCCACACCTCGAGGTCGTAGTCCTGCTCGGGCTTGTCGGACTGCCCGTAGCCGCGCATGTCGTAGTCGATCAGGCGAAACTCGCCGCTGAGTAGCGGCGTCACCGGTCCGAAGTTGAAATGGCCGAAGCCCGCGCCGTGGATCTGGATCACCGGCTCGCCCTCGCCGGTGATCTCGTACCACAGCCGCGCCCCATTCACCTCGATGAAATCGCCAGCCATCGCCTCTCTCCTGTCCGCCTCAGCAAAACGCGGGCGCAGTATATGTCAGACATCTCGGGCACAGGTGAATGGTTGACAGCTCCGCACCACGAAGGTAGAAAGCGTGAATGTCCGACCTTCGTGTTGGAACGTGACCCTGCCGCTCGCCGATGTCCGCATCATCGCGGTCGAGCAGTACGGCGCCGGGCCCTGGGGCACGCTCCAACTGGCCGACCTCGGCGCCGAGGTGATCAAGATCGAGGACCCGCAGTCCGGGGGAGATGTGGGGCGCTACGTGCCGCCCTACCAGGAGGGCGAGGACTCGCTGTTCTTCGAGACGTTCAACCGCAACAAGAAGAGCGTCTCGTTGGACCTGCGATCGCCAACCGGCCGCGAGGTGTTCGACGACCTGGTAGCGAAATCAGACGCGGTCTACTCGAACCTGCGCGGTGACCAGCCGAAGAAGCTGCGACTCACCTACGACGATCTTCGCGAGGTGAACCCGCGGATCGTCTGCTGCTCGCTGTCGGGCTTCGGCATGAGCGGCCCGCGCTCCGCCGAAGCCGGCTACGACTACATCATGCAGGCGATGGCCGGCTGGATGAGTCTCACCGGTGACCCCGACGGCCCTCCGACCAAGAGCGGGCTCTCGATCGTTGATCTATCCGGCGGGTATGTCTCGGCGATCGCGCTGCTCAGCGGCCTGTGGCGGTCCCGTCGTGACGGCGTCGGGTGCGACTGCGACATCTCGTTGTATGAGACCGCGCTGCACGAGCTGATGTACGTCGGGACCTGGGCGGCCAGCGCCGGATACGAGCCGCGGCGGATGCCGGAGTCCGCCCACCCTTCGATCGTCCCGTTCCAGGCGTTCGAGACGGCGGACGGCTGGATCACGGTCGCGTGCGCCAAGCAGAAGTTCTGGGAGCTCCTGTGTCAGGCGCTGGGCCGAGCCGAATTGACGGAGGATCCGCGCTTCGCCGACTTCGCGGCCCGCCACCGCAATCGCGACGAGCTCCTCCCGATCCTGCGCGAGGACTTCCGGCGCCAGCCCACCGGCCACTGGCTGGACGTTCTCTCGCAGGCCGGCGTCCCGCACGGTCCGGTCTACGACGTGCCCGAGGCGCTCGAGGACCCCCAGGCACAGGCCCGGGGCGACGTGGTCGAGCTCGAGCATCCGTCACTGGGCACCGTCCGTCAGGTGGCCTCCCCGCTACGCCTGAGCGGCGAGCCGGGCCCGCTGGTCCGCGCTCCCTTCCGGGGTGAGCACACCGCCGAGGTGCTGCGCGATGTGTGCGGCTACTCGGAGGAGAAGATCGGCGAGCTCCGGGCCGCGGGCACGTTCGGAGAGCCGACGGCTCAGGTGGCCGCCGACAGGTGAGGGGGCCGCTGGAGGTGCCAGTCGGTGGCCTGCTGGTAGGCATGCGCGGCCGCCAGCACCGTCGCCTCGGCAAACGGCTTTCCGACCAGCTGCACGCCGATCGGCAGCCCGTCGCAGAAGCCGGCCGGAAGCGCCATCACCGGCGTCCCCGAGAGCACCCACACCGAGATCGTCGGCGTCAGGCGCGCGGTCATCTCGAGCGGCTCTGAGTCGGCGATCCTCGGCGCCCGGATCGGGCACGCCGGCGACAGCAAGACGTCGCGGCCCGCGAGCGCCTCGAGCACTCGCCGGCGCCAGATGCGCTGTCGCTGGCGAGCCCAGGCGTACTGCGGCCCGGTCACCGCCGCCCCCCGCCGCAGCCGCGTCAGCACGTCGGAACCGAACACCTCCGGGGTCCGGGCCAGCCGCTCGCGGTGCACCCAGGCGGCCTCGGCCAGCAGCAGCTCGCCGGTGAGCTCGAACGCCTCGGCCCGGCCCGTCAGCTCGACCTCCTCGACCACCGCGCCCAAGCGCGCGAGCGTGGCCGCGGCTTCGCGAACCGCGGCGACGACAGCCGCGTCCGCGTCCGCGAACCAGTCGCCGCTGAGGACGCCGACGCGCAGTCCCGAAGCGCCGCGCGAGAGCGCAGCGACGTAATCCTCGCCGACGACGTCGACCGAGGCGGGATCCTCGCGGTCGTATCCCGCGATCACGCTCAGCACCTGCGCCACGTCCTCCGCCCGGCGCGCCATCGGGCCGATCGCGTCGAAGCTCCAGGCCACGGGGACGCTGCCGCGGTTGCTGACACGTCCGGAGGAGGGCCGCAGCGCCGAGACGCCGCACAGCGCCGCGGGGATCCGCACCGACCCACCGGTGTCGGTTCCGAGCGCGGCCATCGCCATGCCCGCGGCGAGCGCGGCGCCGGCGGCACTCGAGGACCCGCCGCATATCCGCTCGGGATCCCATGGGTTGCGGCAGGGGCCGTAGTGCGTGTTTTGCCCCGTGCCACCGATCGCCCACTCCGACATGTGGAGCTTGCCGACCAGCACCGCACCCGCGCCACGCATTCGCTCCCACACCGGCGCGTCGCGCTCGGGCACGCCACCGTCGTAGAAGCGCGTGCCCGCCGTCATCGGCACGCCGGCCACCTCGATGTTGTCCTTGAGCGCGACCGGGATGCCCGCCAACGGTCCCAACTCCTCGCCGCGCCGGGCCGCCTCCTCGACGAGCCCGGCCTCCGTGAGCGCGCGCTCGGCGAGCACGCTGCGGAACACGTTCAGCTCGTCGCCGTCCTGCGCGATCCGGTCCAGCGCCGCCTGCACGAGCGCGACCGGCGAGAGCTCGCCCGCCGCGATTCGCTCCCGCGTCTGAGCGATCGTCTCCTCGCCCAGCAAGCCCTAATCCAGACCGAACGCCTTGTTCCCAGCCTCCGACGTCGGGCTGCGGGACGGGATCAGCCGGCCCGCCTCGCGCGAGAACAGGTCGTTCAGCGAGCCCTCTCCGGCGCGTGCGGCGCGAAGCTCGGCCCGCCGGCGTTCGGTCGCCTCGGCGTCTACCTCGAGCGTCTTCTCGTCGACGAAGATCACCCCGTACGCATCGCGGGCCAGCTCGATCGTGGTGAAGTCGTCGAGCACGTCCTCGCGCACGAGCGCCGGCTCGCGGTCGAGCGGATCGCCGTAGCCGCCGGCGTTCGGTTCGCGGAACTCGATGTACTCGCCGGCGCTGAACGGCACCCCGGTCACCTTTGCCTCCAGGTATTCCTCGCGCGGCGTGTCCGGGTTCTTGCGGCACGAGGCGGTGAGCCCATGCCAGCCGCCGAAGATGCCGCGCGGTGGATCGGTCTGGCGGTCGCCCTCGCAGGAGTAGGTGCCGTCTACCAGGAACCGGTTACGCCGGATGATGCCCACGCCGCCTCGCCAGCGACCGGGGGCGGCCGGTTCCGGTCGCAGCTCGTACTGATCGCAGCGCATCGGGAAGCGCAGGTCGAGCTCCTCGATCGGGTTGTTGCGGGTGTTGGCCATCAGGTTGTCGACCGAGTCCATCGCGTCCTTGCCGTACCGACCCCCGTACGCGCCCTCGTTGACCTCGAGATACAGCCAGTACTCGCCGCTCTCGGGTTGGAAGCCCGAGTACGAGCAGAAGTGGATCCCGGCCGAGTTTCCCGCCGTCACCTGCTCCGGAAGCTGGTCGGCGAGCGCCAGGATCGTGTTGTCGACCACCCGCTGCACCTGGCAGAAGCGCGAGAAGCATGCGCGCGGGAAGTTCGGGTTGAAGATCGTCCCCTTTGGCGCGATCACCTGCACGGGCCGGAACACCCCGTCGTTCTGCGGTACGTGCTCGGGGAACGTCACCTCGTCGAGCAGCAGCGTGCGCACCGCGTAGTACGCGCCGACCAGCAGCGACCCCTCGAACGGGACGTTGTAGCCGGTCGGGACCTCGGCCTCGGATCCGGTCAGGTCGATCGTGATGCCGTCGCCCTCGACCACGACCTTCGTCTCGACCCGCAGCCGCCGCCCGCGATTGCGCGCGTCGTCGTCGAGCCAGGCGGTCGGGGCGACGTACTCGCCGTCGGGGATCTTCGCGATCTGCTCGCGCAGCATCCCCTCCGAGTAATCCATCCAGCCGTACGCCGCGCTCATCACGGTCTCCACCCCGTAGCGCTCGATCAGCCGCAGGAAGCGGTCGCGGCCGAGCTGACACGCCGCCATCATCGCGTTCATGTCGCCGCGGTTCATGGTCTCGGTTCGCACGTTGTCGAAGATCATGCGGTCGATGTCGATGTTGATCTCGCCCCGGCGGTACCAGCGCAGCGCGTTGTACAGCTTCGCCTCGGCGTAGACGTCGAACGCGTCCGCGTTGATGCCGGGGAACGAGCCGCCGACGTCGAGCACGTGGGCGGTGACCGCGGCGAAGCCGAGCATCTCGCCGTCGTGGATGATCGGGACCGCGACCGCGACGTCGGGGCTGTGGGACGCGCCTAGGTACGGGTGGTTGTGCACGATCACGTCCCCGTCCTCGATGTCGCCCTCGAGGCGGTCGAGGAAGCCGCGGATGTACCACGGCAGCGAGCCGATGTGCATCGGCGTGGAGTCCGATTCGCACAGCTCGCGGCCCACGGCGTCGAACAGGCCGGCGCCGAGGTCCTCGGACTCACGGATGATCGAGCTGTACGACATGCGGAACAGCACGCCCGCCATCTCCTTGGCGATCGCGTGGAAGGCGCCGCCGAGGACCCGCATCGTGATCGGATCAATCTCCACCCGCGCGCGCTCGGGCGGTCCGGGGGAGCGGCCCACCTCATAAGTCACGATCGACATGAGTCATTCCTCGCTTTCTGAGCTCGCGGTGAAGAGTCAGGCGGTGGCCGCGTCGGTGGCCCCGACGGCCGCGGTGTGTGCGCTCTGCTCGATCCGGATCACGATGTTCCCGAACCGGTCGATCTCGGCGGTCAACCCCGGCGGGACCACCGTCGTCGTGTCGTACTGGTTGATCACGGCCGGCCCTCCGATCCGGTTGCCCGCCACCAGCCTGGCGCGGTCGTAGAACCTGGTGGCCAGCTCCCGCAGCTCGCCATCGACGCGGAACCAGGCCTCGCGCTCGCCGGTCAGCGCGGCGGCCGGCGAATCACCGGCGCGGTCCACCTCGCGCATCTGGAGCGGCGCGATCAGGCCGATGCCCCGCACCCGGATGTTCGGGATCTCGATGTCGGACTCCTCGAAGCGGCGCGAGTACTCGCGCTCGTGGGCGTCGTGGAACTGGGCCGCCAGCTTGGCCGCCCAGGCGGCGTCGACGTCGCCCGAGCCGGCTTCGACGCGCAGCTCGTAGCCCTGGCCCAGGTACCGGCAGTCGGCGATCCGCTGGATGACCCGCTTTTCGCGCGGGATCCCGTCGCGCTCAAGCTGATCGCGCGCCTGTTCCTCGAGCTCCTCGAAGCGCGCTTGGAGCTCGGACGTGTTGAGCTGTGAGATCCGCTGATAGGTCGTGGTCACGTACTCGTAGACCGAGTCGGTGACCAGCAGGCCGAGGGCCGCCGTGACTCCGGGATACGGCGGCACGATCACCGCCGGCGTGCCCACTTCGGCCGCGATGTTGGCGGCGAACATCGGTCCCGCCCCGCCTTCGGCGACCAGCGCGAAGTCGCGCGGGTCGAAGCCCTTGCGCACCGAGTTCTCCTCGATCGACTGGACCATCGAGTGGCTGGCGATCTGGATCGCCCCCATCGACGCCTCCTCCACGCTCATCCCGAGCGCCTCGGCCAGCGGTCCAAACGCCCGCCGCGCCAGCTCGGGCCGCAGTTCCATCGCGCCGCCGAGGAAGTTCTCCGGCTGGAGCCAGCCCAGGTTTACCATCGCGTCGGTCGACGTCGGCTCGACTCCGCCGCGGCCGTAGGCGGCGGGCCCGGGTGCGGCGCCCGCGGACCGCGGACCCGAGCGGAAGATGCCACCGCTATCGACGTAGGCGATCGAGCCGCCACCGGCTCCGATCGTGTCGACGTCGACCATCGGGATCATCGCCTGGTAGGGACCGACGCGCGTGTCGAGCAGGTGCTTCATGCGGAGCTTGCCGCCCTGGGAAAGCCCGATGTCGGCCGAGGTGCCGCCGACGTCGAGCGTGATCACGTTCTCGAAGCCGGCCTGGCGCCCGACCCAAATGCCGCCGACCACGCCGGCGACCGGGCCCGACATGAGCAGGTTCACCGGTCGCTGCACTGCCCCCTGCGCGGTGACCACGCCGCTGGCCGAGCTCATCAGGTGAAGCCCGGTGCGCACGCCGAGGGCACGCAACTCGTCCTCCAGGCGCCGCACGTATCCCGCCACGGTCGGGCCGACGAAGGCATTCAGCGCCACGGTCGAGAAGCGCTCGTACTCCCGGTACTGCGGGAGCACGTCGGAGGAGACCGAAAGGAATGCCTCCGGGAACTCCTCGCGGACGATCTCGGCCACCCGCCGCTCGTGCTCGCCGTTCAGGAACGAGAACAAGAAGCACACGGCGACTGCGTCGACGCCCATCTCCTTGAGCCGGCGGACCTGCTCGCGCGCGCGTTCCTCGTCGAGTGGGACGAGCACCTCGCCGTCAGCGGCGATCCGCTCGGGCACGGTCAGGCGATAGCGCCGGCGGACCAGCGGATAGCGCTGCCAGGGCAGGTCCTGATAGTTGGAGAAGTTCAGAGGCTTCTTGTGCCGCGCGATGTGCAGGATGTCGCGGTAGCCCTCGGTGGTGATCATCCCGACCGTCGCGCCGTTGTGCTCGATGACGATGTTGGTGGCGATGGTCGTGCCGTGGAACACCTGGTCGAGGTCGGCCGGGGTGACCTCGGCCTGATCGGTCAGCTCTTTGATGCCCTGCACCGTGCCCTGGGACGGATCGTCGGGCGTGGAGGCGATCTTGTGGATGAGGATGGTTCCGGCCTCGTCGTCCACGTAGATCAGGTCGGTGAACGTGCCGCCCACGTCAACTCCGAGGCGTTTCATGGCTCTCTCCAGGATCGATTGATGGTCAGGATCGTGCTCTCGGTAGGGGCCACTAGGGACGCAGCAGGATCTTTCCGAAGAAGTCGCGGCTCTCGAGCAGCTCGAACGCGTCGTGGACCTGCGCCAGCGGGAACGTTTTCGCCACGAGCGGCTTCAGCAGGCCGCGGTCGGCGAACTCGAGCACCTTGTCGAGCTCCTCGCGCTCGAACACGAACGAGCCGATGATCGAATGCTGGCCGCGGAAGAACGGGATGATGTCGAACGGGACCACCTCGCCGCCGTGGGCGCCGCACGTGACCAGACGACCGCCCTGGGAGAGCGACTCGATCGCCTTCTGGAACAGCTCGCCCCCCACGTGCTCGAAGACCAGGTCGACGCCGCGACCGTTCGTGACCTCCATGACGCGGGCCGGCACGTCTTCGGAGGTGTAGTCGATCCCGACGTCCATTCCGTTCGCTTCGGCCTGCTGGAGCTTCTCGCGCGAGCTCGAGGTGCCGATCACGAACGCGCCGGCCAGCCGGGCCAGTTGCACAGCGGCCGAGCCGATACCGCTCGACACCGAGTTGATCAGGACGCTCTCGCCGATCCGAAGGCCGCCGCGGCCGAACAGCATGTGCCAGGCCGTCCCGAAGGCGATCTGGAGCGCACCGGCCTGCTCGTCCGGGATCGATTCGGGCACGCGGACCAGCTGCTTGGTCGGGGCGAGCACGTAGTCGGAGAAGGCCCCGGGGCCGCCGACGCCGATGAACACATCGCCGCCCAGCAGGTATGGCATCACGCGGTCGCCCACGGCGAGCTGGTCGACCCCCGGCCCGAGCTTGTCCACTCGGCCCACGGGCTCCAGGCCCAGGATGTGCGGGAGGGAGAGGTCGAACCGGGAGATGCCTTCCCGTATGTCGACGTCCACGTGGTTCAGCGCGCAGACCTCGACCTTGATCCGCACCTGCCCGGCGCCGGGCTCCGGGTCCGCGACGTCCTCCACGGTGAGCACATCCCGACCGCCGAACTCGTGGATCCGCACAGCCTGCACGCGTTCCGTCCTTTCTTCTCTACCCGTTCGAGTGCCCGCGTGTGCACGCTTCGGCGAACAGGTGCAGGCGCCGCATTCTTATGCCGGACATCATGCGTGTCAAGCCTGGCAAATGGCCAAAGTGATCGCTCTAGCCCCGGAAGCTGTTGACATCGGCTGATGTCTGACATATAACGACCGACGGTGGAGGGCGAACGCGCCCCAAAGATTTGGCGAGGTCGCTTCTTCGACGACTTCGAGGTCGGAGACGTGTTCCAGAGCCGGCTCGGACGCACGGTCACCGAGACCGACAACGTCTGGTTCACCTGCCTGACCCTGAACACCAATCAGGTCCACTTCAACTACGAGTTCGCCGCGCACACCGAGTTCGGCAAGCCGCTGGTCAACAGCACGTTCACCCTCGCCCTGGTCACAGGGATGAGCGTGCCGGACACCAGCGAGAACGCGAGCGCGAACCTTTCCTGGACCGACATCAAGCTGCCGAACCCCGTGTACGTGGGGGACACGCTGTGGTCGGAGACCGAGGTGATCTCCAAGCGCGAGTCGCGCTCGCGTCCGACAGTCGGGATCGTGGGCGTCCGCTGTCGCGGCGTCAACCAGCGCCGCGAGGTGGTGATCGAGTTCCAGCGGACGTTCATGGTCTACAAGCGAGACGCCTCCGAAGTCGCCGACACGTTTCCCGGCACCGATACCGACTGGACCGTCTGAGAGGACGCCATGGATACCGCCGCACAACGCTTCGCCGCATTCGCCACGTCGCTCACGGCAGAGCGGATCCCGGAGCCCGTGCTTGAAAGCGCAAAGCTGCACATCCTCGACGCGCTCGGCTGCGGCCTCGCCGCCCACGCCCTGGACACCGCGCCGGCGGCGCGCGAGGCGATGACCGAGACGGGCTCGACCGGCCCCGCCACCGCGATCGGCGTGTCGCATGGGCTGCCGTCCGCCGACGCCGCATTGGTCAACGGAGTCACCTGCCACGCCCTCGATTACGACGACACGCACACCGGCGCGGTCGCCCACGTCAGCGTCGCGGTCGTCCCCGCCGCACTGGCCGTCGCCCAGAGCGAGAGCGCTCCCGGGGCGGGTCTGCTCGCGGCGGTCGTCGCGGGCAACGAGATCGTCGCGCGGCTGGGGATGGCCGTCGGGTCGGGCTTCCACGCGCGCGGCTTCCATCCCACGGCGGTGTGCGGCGTGTTCGGCGCCACCGCCGCGGCCGCCCGCCTGCAGTCAGTCGACCGGACAACGCTCACGAACGCGCTGGGCATCGCCGGGAGCATGGCGTCGGGGCTGCTCGAGTACCTGGCCGACGGCTCCTCGACCAAGCGCCTGCACCCTGGATGGGCGGCGCACGCGGCGATTATCGCGTCGCGCCTGGCCGCCCACGGCGCGACCGGTCCCGCCTCGGTGTTCGAAGGCCGCTTCGGGCTCTACCGGGCGTTCGTGGACCGCGACGACATCGACGCCGACGCGCTCACCGGCGAGCTTGGCGAGCGCTGGGAGACCCCGAGGATCGCGTTCAAGCCGTACCCGGCCTGTCACTACGTGCACGCATCGGTCGACGCGACGGCGCAGGCGCTGGCCGAGACGCCGGTACGGATCGAGGACATCGAGGAGATCGTCGCGCTCACCACGGAGGCCGGCGTCTCGCTCGTGCTCGAGCCGCTGGCCGACAAGCACCGGCCGCGGACCGAGTACGAGGCGAAGTTCAGCCTGCCGTACTCGATCGCGTCGCTGCTGGTGCGCGGCCACGTCGACGTGTCGACCTACACCGACGAGGCGATCACCGATCCGGACGTGCTGGCGGTGGCGGCCAAGGTCCGCTACGAGGTCAAGGACTACGACACCTTCCCGCGCGCGTTCCCCGGCGGCGTCCGCATCCACACCCGCGACGGGCGCACGCTCGAGGCCGAGCTGCCCTACCAGCGGGGTGGCCCCGAGAACCCGATGAGCGCCGAGGAGATCCAGGAAAAGTTCCGGACCAACGCGGGACTGGCGCTCTGCGCCGCGGATGTGGAGGCACTCGAGGACGCGGTCATGACGCTCGAGCGCCAGGACGGCCTGCGCGCGTTCGAGCTGCTCGCCCGCGCCGAGCGGCGCGAGACCACCGGTGCGGCGCGGTAGCCGTGGCGCTCGAACCCCTGACCGATGGTGCTGCCGACGGTCCCGCCGCCGGCGGCCCGCGCGTGACCCGGGTGCGCAAGGCCTACGAGCAGGTCTACGACCAGCTGCGAGATCTGATCGTCCGGGGCGAGCTGGCCCGCGGCGAGCGCCTGCCGGGCGAGGTCGCGCTGGCTGGTCAGTTCGGCGTGAGCCGCGGGACGGTGCGGGAGGCGCTCCGGGCCTTGGCGGCGCACAACCTCGTCCGCACCGCGAAGGGCGCGAGCGGCGGGACGTTCGTGACGCTGCCGACCGTCGACCACATCTCGGCCTTCCTGCAGGCCAACATCGGGCTTCTGTCGGAGAGCAACGACGTCACGCTCGAGGAGTTCCTGGAGGCGCGCCGGCTGCTCGAGGGCTTCGCCGCCCGCCAGTGCGCGGTGCGGCACACCGAGGCAGACCTGGACCGGCTGCGCGCGACGATGGTCGACTCGCATGAGCTCTCCGTCGAGGAGCAGTTCCACTTCAACAAGGAGTTCCACAGCGTGCTGGTCGACGGCGCCGGCAACACGCTGCTGCGCATCGCCGCGCAGCCGATCTTCTCCGTGCTCCAGACCAACCTCCGCCGCGACGCGCTGAGCCCCAGCTTCGGCGAGCAAATCGAGCACGACCACCGCGCGATCCTGGCCGCGATCGAGCGCGGTGACGGCGACGCCGCGGCGGCCGAGATGGACCGGCACCTGGACTTCCTGAGCCGGACGTACACCAGCATGTGGCGCTCGCCCGCTGGTCAGTAGGACCGAGGAAGACCGAGCACGTTCTGGGCCAGGAACGACAGGATCATGTTCGTGGTCACCGGCGCCACCTGGTAGAGGCGGGTCTCGCGGAACTTGCGCTCGACGTCGAACTCGCGCGCGAAGCCGAAGCCGCCGTGGGCGTCCAGGCAGACGTTCGCCGCCTGCCACGAGGCGTCCGCGGCGAGCAGCTTGGCCATGTTCGCCTCGGCGGCGCAGCTCTCGTCCCGCTCGTATAGCTCAGCGGCTCGCCGCCGCATCAGGTCGGCCGCCTCGATCCGGGCGTGCGCCCACGCGATCGGGAACGCGACTCCCTGGTTCTGCCCGATCGGACGGCCGAACACGACGCGCTCCTTGCCGTGCTTGACCGCGCGCTCGACGAACCAGCGCCCGTCGCCGACGCACTCGGCAGCGATCAGGATCCGCTCGGCGTTCATCCCGTCGAGGATGTAGCGGAAGCCCATCCCTTCCTCGCCGATCCGGTTACGGGCCGGGACCTTGAGATCGTCGATGAACACCTCGGTGGTGTTGTGGTTGAGCATCGTTTCGATCGGCTGGATCCGGACCTGCTCCTCGCCGGCCGCGCGCAGGTCGACGAGAAACGTCGACAGGCCCCACCAGCGCGGATGCTCGTCGTCGGGCTCGTTGGTGCGGGCGAGCAGAAGCATCAGGTCGCTCTGAAGCGCGCGGGAGGTCCAGATCTTCTGGCCGTTGACCACGTAGTCGTCGCCGTCGCGACGCGCGCGGGTCCGGATGCTCAGCGTGTCGAGGCCGGCGTCGGGCTCGGTGACGCCGAACGCCTGGAGGCGCAGCTCGCCCGAGGCGATGCGGGGCAGCCACTCCTGCTTCTGCTCGTCGGAGCCGTGGCGCAGGACGGTGCCCATGATGTACATCTGGGCATGGCACGCGCCGCCGTTGGCCCCGGACCGGTTGATCTCCTCCATGATCACCGCCGCCTGCGGGATACCGAGGCCGGCGCCCCCGTACTCGGCCGGGATCAGCGCCGCGAGCCAGCCGGCCTCGGTCAGCGCGGCGACGAACTCCTGCGGGTAGGCCTCCTCGCGATCGATCCGGCGCCAGTACTCGTCGGGGAAGCGGACGCAGAGTTCGCGGACCCCACTGCGGAGCTCGTCTTCGGTGATGGTGTCGGTCGCGCCGCTCACGGTTGAGTTCGCTTCGCGGGCATACTACGGTTCTCGGTGTGCAGTCGCATACAAGCGGGCGGTCGTGATAGGGGACGGTGAGCGGATCGCGATCTGCGACGTCGGCCCCCGGGACGGCTTGCAGAACGAGTCGCGCTCGCTCGCGCCCTCCGTGCGCGCCGAGCTGTGCAATCGGCTGGCGCGCGCCGGGCTGCCACGGGTGGAAGCGGTCAGCTTCGTCAACCCGAACAGGGTGCCGCAGATGGCCGGGGCCGAGGAGGTCGTCGAGGGCCTGGACCGTAGCGGCGAGACGATCTTCGCCGGGCTGACCGTCAACGAGCGTGGCTACGACCGAGCACTGGCCGCGGGGGTCGACGAAGTGCACTATGCGTTTCCCGCCACCGATACTTTCTGCGAGCGCAACCAGGGCATGACGCTGGCGGAGGCCTCGGCCCTGGCTGGGCGGCTGGTCGACCGCGCGCACGAGGACGGGCTGCGGGTCACCGTGACGATCGGCGCATCGTTCGGCTGCCCATTCGAGGGTGCGGTACCGCCGCAGCGCGTGTTCGAGCTGGCGGAGGCGATCCAGCAGCACGGAGCGAACGAGATCGTGCTGGCGGACACGATCGGCGTGGGCGTGCCCTCGCAGGTGCGAGAGCTCGTGGCCGGCGTGGCCGCACTCGGCGCCACCGTCGGCTGCCATATGCACAACACGCGGAACACCGGGTACGCCAACGCCCTGGCGGCTGTCGAGTCGGGCGTCCGCCTGCTCGACGCGTCCTGCGGAGGCATCGGCGGGTGCCCGTTCGCCCCGCGGGCGACCGGCAACATCGCGACCGAGGACCTCGTCTATCTGTTGCACGGCATGGGCTATCAGACCGGCATCGACCTGGGGCAGATGCTCGACACGGCGGCCTGGCTGGCTGAGGCGATGGGCAAGGAGCTGCCGGGCCAGACCTACAAGGCGGGCGCGTTCGCGCCCGTGGCGGCGTGAGCCACGCCCCCGCGGCGATCGTCACCGGTGGGGGCGGCGGGATCGGCGAGGCGACGGCGCGGCGACTCGCCGACCGGGGCTTCGCGGTCCTGATCGTCGACATCGACCCTGATCGCGCGGCGCAGGCGGCCGCGACGATCTCCGGCGCGGGCGGCGAGGCGTCCTGGCTGGCCGGCGACGTGAGCGATCCCTCGGTGGCCGCCGCGTACGTGCAGGCCTGCCAGGAGCGCTACGGCCCCCCGGCGGCGTTCTTCAACAACGCCGGGTACGAGGGGCGGGTGGCCGAGATCACCGAGTACCCACTCGAGGAGTTCGAGCGGACGTTCGCGGTGAACGTGCGGGGCGTGTTCCTCGGGCTCCAGCACGTCATCCCGGCGATGCGCGCGGGCGGCGGCGGCTCGATCCTCAACACCGCCTCCCAGGCCGGGTTGCGCGGCGTGGCCAACCTGTCCGCCTACTGCGCCAGCAAGCACGCCGTGGTCGGTCTATCGCGCTCCGCCGCGCTCGAGGAGGCCCCGTGGATCCGGGTCAACGCGCTCGCCCCGGGGCCGACGAGCACCCGCATGATGGAGGACATCGAGGCGGCGGTCACCGCCCAGGGCGGCGATCCGGCGTCGTTCACGCAGCGAATCGCGATGGGCCGGTACGGCTATCCGAACGAGATCGCCCAGTTCGCGGTCTGGCTCCTCGCCGACGCGCCGCCGTATCTGACCGGTGCGGTGCTGCCGATCGACGGCGCGATGACGACCGCGTGAGCGCCCGGGCCCCGGTGCAAGCGCGCGGAACCGGTGGCGCTAGCGGCCGATCTCCTCGCGGGCGGCCATGTCCTCGTCGAACGTACGCCGCTCGCGCGAGATCTGCGCCCGCAACTCGTCGGTCGGAGGCAGCGGGCCGAAGTCGAACTGCTCGCCGCTGGCCTGGGGGCGAAGCTCGGCGCGCTTCGTCTCGCTCGCGGCCAGATCGGGCTCCCCATCCGAGCCCAGCACCACGCCGTACTGCTCGGCCGCGGCCTCGCGACTGACCAGGCCGGCGCGCACGTCCTTGGCCACGCGCTCGGGCTCACGATCGAACGGCGAGCCGAGGCCGCCGGCGCCGGCGGTCGAGAACACCAGCTTGTCACCGCGGCGGACCGGCAGGTTCTCGACCTTCGACGGAAGATCTTGCACACTCCCGTCCGAACGGATCAGACGCTTAAACGAGCTGGCGCCGTAGCGCCCGCCGGCCACGCCCCACGGGAATGTGTGTGCGCGATCGTCCTGGAAGCTGATCTGACCGTCCTCGAGGAACGTGTAGATCTTCTCCACGCCGTGTCCGCCCCGGTGATAGCCGGCGCCGCCCGAGTCAGTCCGCACCCGGTAAGCGTCGACGCGCAGGGGGTAGTACTTCTCCAGATACTCGGTGGGGACGGCCTTGAACAGCGGCCACCACGAATGGCCGTCCAGGCCGTCGCCGACGGGCCGGGCCGGGATACCGCCGTAGAGGATCTCGAGGATCTGGTAGTCCTCGCCCCGCGAGTCGACGCCCGAGTAGATGAAGTTCGGACTCGTGCCGTAGCTGCCGGACACCGAGAAGTGCGACAACGCTTTCGAGAAGACCGCCCCGACCACGTCGAAGTGGCGGGCCATCAGCGTCAGCCGGTTGCCGAGCGGTGCCGGGAAGCGCGGCCTGAGCACCGAGCCCTCCGGCAGGTTGACGTTGATGATGTCGTTGTAGCCGTCGTTGAACGCGACGTCGGGCGCGAACGCCATGATCAGGAAGACGCCGCAGAACATCTTGAACATCTCTGGGTTCAGGTAGAAGTTCACCGAGCCCGGCACCTGCGGGTCGGATCCCGCCCAGTCGACGTTGAGCGTGTCGCCGTCTCGCCACATCGTCATGCGCAGCTTGATCGGGCCTGTGCCGAGCCCGTCGTCGTCGGCCAGGTCCTCGAAGCTGAAGCGCTCGCCGTCGGGCAGGTGCGTTCGGATCAACTCGATCACCGCGGAGCGCGTCCGGTTCAGGATCGCGTCACACGCCTCGAGGTAGGTGTCCTTGCCGAACCGCTCGCACAACTCGATGATGCGGGCGGCGCCGGCCGCGGTACCCGCCGCGATCGCCTTGATGTCGGCCTCCACGTGCGCCGGCACGCGCGTGTTGTGGCAGAACATCCGCAGCGCTTCCTCGTTGAGCCGGCCCTGGTCGTAGAGCTTGATCGGCGGCATCCGGATGCCCTCGTGATAGATGCTCCGAGCGCTGATCGGAATGCTGCCCGCTGCGGTGCCGCCGACGTCGATCAGGTTGCCCCACTGCGAGGTGTATCCGACGAGGTCGCCTTGGTAGAACACCGGGCGCAGGATCATGAAGTCCGGGGTGTGCGAGATCGAGCCCTCGCACATATATGGATCGTTCAGGGCGATGACGTCCCCGTCGCGCAGATCCTCGACCTTGTAGGGGGAGTGGTCGATGATCGTCTTGATCGCGCAGCCGAACTGTCCCATGACCATGCGGGCGTTGCGATCGGCCATCAGCGGGAACTGGTCTGACTGCTCGCGGATCACCGGGCTGACCGCGGTCGTCTCGACCACCCGGTCCATCTCATAGCGCGTGTTCCCCAGCGTGTTCTCGATGATGTCGAGCGTGACGTGGTCGACGTCGTAGTGGTCCCGCACGAAGTCGGGAACCTCGGCGGTTGGCTTGTCGGTGACGCTCATCGGGCCTCGCTTGCGGTGATGATGATGTTGGCGTACTCGTCGACGCGGCCGGTGTAGCCGGGTTCGATCACGACCGTGCTGTCGTCCTGTACGACGATGGCTGGACCGTCGATCACGTGTCCGTTACGCAGGCGCTCGCGGTCGTAGATCGGTGTCCCCATCGCCTCGCCGTCGAACACGGCGCTCTCGTGGCGATCGATGGCGTCGCTCAGTGCCACCTCGTCCGCGCGGCCGGGCGCGCGCGGCAAGTCGGGCGTCACGCCGCGGCCGACCACGCGCAGGGTGGCGATCTCGATCGGCGCGTCGAGGTCGAACCCGTAGCGCCGGCGATGCTCTCCCTCGAAGTCGGCCCGCAGCGCCTCCGCGTAGCCGTTGTTCAGCGCCTCGGGAGCGAGCGCGCAGGGAATTTGGATGTCCTGGCGGTAGTAGCGGCAGTCGGCGTAGAGCTCGAACTTCTGATCGGCCGCATCGACCTCCTCCGCCGTCAGCCATTCGCGGGCCTCGCCGATTAGTACGTCGACCGCCTCTCGCACGTCGGCCGTGGTCGTGGCCTCGGTCGTGCGCAGGTAGGTGCGCGCGAACTCGCTCTGCACGTCGGCCGCGATGAAGCCGTACGCGCTGAGCACGCCGGGCGCCGAGGGAATGATCAGTGGCTTCGCGCCGATAAGCTTGGCCAGCGCGTTGGCGTGCACCGGTCCTGCTCCGCCGAAGGCGACGAACCCGAAGTCCCGCGGGTCGTAGCCGCGCTCGACGCTCACCACCCGCAGAGCGGCGTGCATGTTCTCGTTGGCGATGTCGATGATCGCCTGCGCCGCGGCGATGGTGTCGATCCCGAGGCCCTGGCCGACCTTCTCGACCGCGCGGTGGGCGGCGTCCACGTCGAGCTCGAGCGATCCTCCGAGCCGTGAGGCCGCCGGGATGCGCCCGAGTACGACGTTGGCGTCGGTCACGGTCGACGCCTCGCCCCCCTTGCCGTAGCAGGCCGGGCCCGGGTCGGCGCCGGCGCTGACCGGCCCGACGCGCAGCGCGCCGGCCAGGTTCAGGTACGCGATCGAACCGCCGCCCGCACCAACGCTGTGGATGTCGGCGCCGCGGGCCTGGAACTGGTAGTAGCCGAGCTGCGCCTCGCGCTTTACCGTCACCGCGCCGTCGATGCACAGCGACACGTCGGTCGAGGTGCCGCCCATGTCGAGCGTGAGGACATTCGGGACTCCGGCCTGACTGGCCAGGAAGGCCGCTCCCACGACCCCGCCGGAGGGGCCGGAGAAGGCGATGTCGACCGGCCGCTCCTTGGTCGCCTTGGCGCTCATCGTGCCTCCGTCGGAGCGCACGATGTTGAAGCGGCCGGTGAAGCCTTCGTTGCGAAGCTCCGACTCGAGGTGGTCGACGTACTTGAGGACCTGCGGCTGCACGTAGGAGTTGAGCACCGCGGTCAGCGCGCGCTCGTACTCCCGGTATTCGGACACGAGGTCCGAGGAGATCGAGACTGGGAGGGAGGGGCGGAGCTCGAGCGCGATCTCGCGCGCCCGGCGCTCGTGAGCCGGGTTGACATACGCGTTCAGGAAGGCGATCGTGAGCGACTCGATCCCGTCGTCGATCAGCGTCTGCACGGCTGCGCGCACCGTGTCCTCGTCGAGCGCCTCGACCACCTCGCCGTCGGCGCCCATCCGCTCCGCGATGCCGTGTGTCCGCCACAGCGGCACGAGCGGGTCCGGCTTGACCATGCCCATCCAGGCGTACAGCGGGCCGGGCGTCCACGCCCGCGCGAGATGGAGGATCTGCTCGTGGCCGGCGGTAGTGAGCAGACCGCCCTGGGCGCCCTTCTCCTCCAGGATCATGTTGGTCACGACCGTGCTGCCGTGCAGGATCAGCGCGAGGTCGGCGGGAGAGATGCCGCGCGCCCGGCATGCCTGCTGCACGCCGGCGATCACCCCCGCGGACTGATCTTCCGGTGTCGAGAGGACCTTCGCGATCGTCAATTCGCCCGTGTCCTGCGCCAGGAGCAGCACGTCCGTGAAGGTGCCGCCCACGTCAACCCCAAGCTTCAGTGTCAATGCTCTTCCTCTCTCCCGCCCCCCGGTCCAAAGGCTCGGTATGCAAGCGTATGCGGGCGACTATACCGGCTGAAAGGTGCCCCGGGTCAAGCGTTCAGGGGCCCGATTTCGCCGCTGCGTACCGGGCTCGAAGCGCGGGCAGCACCTCCTGCGCGAGCAGCCGCATCGAGCTCAGGACGTCGCGCTGCGGCATCCCTGGCCACTGAAGCCGGCACACGAAGTGATCGGCTCCGAGCCGGTCGACGTGGTCGGCGAGGATCTCGACGCACGTCGCGGGCGAGCCAAGCACGAAGCGCCCGCCCGCGGTCAGCTCGGCGAACTCGCGCCGCAGCGTGTCGCTGGGCGGAAGCACCTCGCTCTGACCCCACTCCACGTAGGCGTCGTACTTGCCCTTCAGGTACGGCCGGGCGATCTCCAGCGCCGCCTCGTCGGTGGCGGCGACGCACACCTCCTTGAGCACAGGCCCCGCGGTTGGCGCGTCCAACCCGTGAGCGGCGCGCTCCTCGCGGAAGATGCCCATCTGGCGCTCGAGCTCGTCGAGGCGGGTGTGCGGATTGACGAACCAGGCGTCGGCCAGCCGGGCCGCCCGGCGCACGGCCCGGTCGCTGTTGGCGGCCATCCAGACCGGCGGTGGCTGATCGGGGACGAGGGCGAGCCGCGCCTCTTCCAGCGCGAACCCATCGTCCGAGGCGGTCACGGTCTCGCCGGCCAGCAGCCGCGTGACGACCTCGAGCTTGCGCTCGAACAGCGGGGCTCGCTCACCCTTCGGCACCTGCGAGAGGCCGAAGGCGTCGTTCTCGGCGGCGCGGTAGCCGAACCCGACGCCCAGCACGAAGTTCCCGCCGGCGATGGCCGACAGCGTCGCCGCGTTCTCGGCCACCTCGACGGGGTTCAGCAGGGTCAGGAGCACGATCGCGGTGCCCACCGTCATTCCCTCGGCCTCGGCCGCCATCCGCGCCAGCAGCGGGACGCTCTGGAACATCTGAAACGGGTGCGAGAGGAAGTGCTGGCCGGCCCACACCGAGGCGAGACCCAGGTCGCGCGCGAGCGCGACCTGCTCCAGGTGCTCGCGCACCGCAGCGACGGCGGACACGCCTGGCGGATGCTGCCCGGACAGAAAGACGCCGGCGCGAATCTCGTTATCGGACACCGGCCCGCTGGCTCAGTCCGACCCCGCCGCCGCCGGCCAGCGGTCGGCGGACAGCTCGGACAGCGCGATCGCCAGCGCCTGGGTCCCCTTCGTGCCAAGGCCGTGGCTCGCCGCCGCCACGTACAGCTGCTCGGCCAGCGCCGTGCCCGGCAGCGACAGGTTCATGCGCCGGGCCTCCGACAGCGCGATGCCCAGGTCCTTGAGGAAATGCTCGATCTTGAAGCCGGGCTCCAGATCGCCCCGCAGCAGCCGCGGCCCGTAATTGGACAGCGACCAGGAGCCGGCGGCTCCGTCCTTGATCGTGTCGAGCGCCTGCTCGACGTCGAGGCCCGAGCGGTGCGCATAGAGGAGCGCCTCGCACACGCCGATCATCCCCGAGGCGATCGCGATCTGGTTCATCATCTTGGTGTGCTGCCCGGAGCCCGGTCCGCCCTGGAGCGTGACGGTCCGGCCGAGCACCTCGAGCAGCGGCCGGGCGCGCTCGAAGCCCTCCGCGTCACCGCCCACCATGATCACCAGCGTGGCGTTGCGCGCGCCGACGTCCCCGCCCGACACCGGCGCGTCGAGCGCGCTCACCTTCTGGCCGGCCGCCACGGCCGCGATCTCGACCGCCAGCGTCGGCTCGCTGGTCGTCAGATCGATCAGCAGCGACCCCGGGCGCATCGCCTCGAGCAGGGCGCCGTCACCGAGGACCGTCTCGCGCACGTCGTTCGGGTAGCCGAGCATCAGGCACACGACCTCGGCCGCGCCTCCCACGTCCGCCGGCGAGTCGCACCAGTTGGCGCCTTTATCGAGCAGGCCGTCGGCTCGCTCCCGCGTCCGGTTGAACACGTGCAGCCGATGGCCTGCGTCGAGCAGGTGACCGGCCATCGGTCCTCCCATCACGCCCGTGCCGATCCAGCCGATCTCGGTCATTGCACGAACTCCACCTCGACCGATCCGAGCCCGTCGAACACGGCCTCCACCGAGTCGCCGGCGCGCACCGCGATCGGCGGCGCACTCGCGCCCGTGAGCACGACGTCCCCGGCGCGCAGCGGCCAGCCGCGGCTCAGGACCTCCCCGGCCATCCACGTCAGGGCCGCGCGCGGATCGCCCAGGACGTTGGCGCCGGATCCCGCCGACACCTCACGGCCGCCGCACAGCAGCCGGACGGTCTGAGTGGGGAGGTCGAGCGAGCGCCAGTCGGCGATGGACGGGCCGGTGATGAAGTAGCCCCCGCACGTCGCGTCCGCTGCAAGCGACGGGACATCGACCCGGGTGAAGTCGGAGAACCTCGAATCCGGGACCTCGATCGCCAGCACCAGCGAGCCGACGGCGGCAAGCACCTCGTCGAGACTCGGAGCCTCGGGGCGGGGCCCGAGGTCCTCGGCCAGCACGAACGCGAACTCGGGCTCGGCTGAGCGCATCCGCATCCCGCTCACCGAAAGCGCGCTGCCCGGCTCGCGCAGGTGCGCCGCATACAGCCGCCCCACCATCGGGCCGCTCACCCCAAGGTGCTCCTGCCCGGCCTTGCTGGTGGCGGCGATCTTCCAGCCGGCGACAGGCCCGGCCAACTCGTCGATAGCGCGCGCGATGGCGTAGCCCTCGTCGAGGTTGCCTGGGCGCAGATCGGGGGCGAGGGCGTCGAGCGCGCGCCCGGAGGACCAGGCCTGCCACAGCGCGGCGGCCGCCTCCCGGATCTCCGGCGGCGCCATCGCGGCACGTTGATCGGTGGCGTTCACGTGCGCGATCATATTCGCGCGCGCGAGCGGGGCGATCTCACGTCGGGGCCGAGCCGGCGAAGTCCTCGGCGGTCAGCTCGATCGGGATGCCGTGCTGCGTCCGCTCGGCCGCGCGCGTCCACGCGTGGCGGTAGCGCTCGAGCGTGGCGGCATCGGTCAGGCGCCGCTCGGCCACCAGCCGCTCGAGCGCGCCCAGCCAGTGGTGGTAGTAGGACTCGCCGGTATCCGGGTCGCCGGCCCGCTGCGCCCTACCGATCTCCTCGGCGAGCGCCGCACTCCATTCGGGCCAGCTGAACGCGCCGCGCTCGTGCAGCGCCACGGTCAGCGCGAACGCCTGCGCCTCCCATGGCTCCCGGAAGACCGCCTCCTCCTCGTTCACGCCGCCGGCTCCAGATACGGCTCGAACGCGTCCACGGACACTGTGCTCCCCGGCTCGGCATCGGCGCCCCACAACTCCGTGCCGTCGAACACGACCACGTAGAGCCACTGCGGATCCTCGCCCAGGCCGTGGGCGTTCGCGTCCGGGAACACATGGCAGCCGTGCACGCGCGCCACCGTCCCGACATGCCCGCGCACGTAGCGCGGCAGGCGGGTGTGGCCGGCTGGGTGGATGTTCTTGGCCCGCACGCAGTCCCCGACCACGAACCGCGCGGGAGGGCCCGGCTCCCTGCGGCTCCTCCCGCCGCGGCCCTGCTGAGCGGCAACGTCCCCACTGCTGAGCCTGTGCGCCAGACGTTGGCCCGGGGCAAGGGACGCGCCGGCTCTGAGCTCCTCCTCGCTCACCAGGCCGCGCTCGAGAAGCAGCCGCTCGAGCCCGCCCAGCCACCGCTCGTAATAGCTCTCGGCCAGGTACGCCGCGGCCGGTTCGCGCTCGCGCGCAAATCGCGCCGCGTCCACACCCCATTCGCCGGTCGCGCGCATCGCGAGGTCCATGGCCAACACCCGACCTTCCCACTCGGAGTGGAAGATGGGCTCGTCGGACTCAGGCGTGACCGGGCCGAAGCCGTGCATCCCGCCCATGTCGTGGACGCCGTTCACACTGTGGCGCTCTCGACCGGCGGCTTCGGAAGACCCGTCCCGATCATCGAGTCGCGGGTTACGAGCGCGGCTAGCTCGGCTACGCCCCACCCGTCGGTGTGCTCCGGGCGCATCGGCACCACCAGGTAGCGGATCTCCGACGTCGAGTCCCACACTCGGATCTCGACCTCGGATCCCAGCTCGACGCCGAAGTCGCGCAGCACTCCGCGCGGTTCGACCACCGTCCGAGCGCGGTAGGGGGCGGACTTGTACCAGACCGGTGGCAGCCCGAGCAGGGCCCACGGGTAGCAGGAGCAGAGAGTGCAGACGACCACGTTGTGCACAGCAGGAGTGTTCTCGAGCGCGATCATGTTCTCGCCCTGGCCGCCGGTGATTCCGAGGGAGGCGAGCGCGGCCGGGGTGTCGTCGAACAGGCGGGCGGCGAACTCGGGGTCGGCCCAGGCCCGGGCCACGACCTGGGCGCCGATGTGGGGACCGACCCTGGTCTCGTAGGTCTCGACCAGGCGGTCGAGCGCGGCGGGGTCCACGTAGCCCTTCTCGACCAGCACGCTCTCGAGCGCGCGCACCCTCACCTGCGTCTCTGAGAGCTCCGAGCCATGCCCGTGATGCGAGGCATGGTCATTATGCGGCGTCGATGGCATCGACGGATTATTCCCTGCGCAGGTCTCGCCTGCCAGCCGCATCGGCTGGTTCGCGCCGGGCGTTCCTGCTCGTGGCCGCGGCCCTGTTCATGATGCTGATGGGCTCGAACATGGCCACGCCGCTGTACGCGGTGTACCGCGAGCGCTACGGCTTCTCTGCCGTCGAGCTGACCCTGATCTTCGCGACCTACGCCGGTGTCCTGGTGCCGTCGCTGCTGTTGTTTGGTCAGCTGTCTGACTGGCTTGGTCGGCGGCCGGTGATCGCAGTGGGGCTGGTGGGTGGTGCGGCCGGCCTGACGCTGTTCGCCTTGGCCGACGGCACCGCGTGGTTGTTCGCGGCACGAGCGGTCCAGGCCCTCGGCACCGGACTCATGACCGCCGCCGCAGCGGCGGCGCTCGTGGAGCTCGAACCCAGCGGCGATCACGGCCGCGCGGCGGTGGCGACGGTTCTCGGCAACAACGGCGGTTCCGCGGCGGGGCCGCTGGTGGCGGGAGCGCTCGCCCAGTGGGCGCCTGAGCCTCTCGTGCTGTGCTACCTCACCGGAATCGCCTGCCTCGCCTTCGCCCTGCTCGGCGTCCTGTCGATCCGGGACCCGGTTGTGGCCGGCGGACGGTGGCGCCCGCAGCGGCCGTCGGTACCCCGCCCGATCAGAGCCCGCTTCGCCCGGGCTTCGCTCACCGGCGCGAGCGCGTGGGCGGTCGGCGGGCTGTTCCTCTCGGTGGTCCCGTCTTACGCCGGGCAGCTGCTGCACACCAGTGACCTCGCCCTTCTGGGCGCGATCGCCGCGCTGACCCTGGCCACCTCGTGCGTGGCTCAGCTCGCCCTCCTACGGCGGGATGTTCGCCCGCATGCTGCACAGCCGGCGGGGCTGGTGATGGTGGTGGCGGGCGTCGGCCTGCTCATAGTGGCGTTCCCGCTCGGCTCGTTGCTCGCCATGCTGGCGGCGGCCGTCGTCGCCGGCTTCGGCATGGGCGTGGCGCTGTTCGGTGCCCAGACCGAGATCAACCTGCTTGCGCCGGGCGAGCGCCGGGGCGAAGTGACGGCAGCGTTCATCGCATGCCTGTACGGCGGGGTCGCCGTCACCGCCGTCGGCGCCGGCCTCCTCGCCGACGCCTACGGCCTCTCGACTGCGGTTGCCGTGATCGGGGCAATCTTGGCCGCGGTGGCGGCGACGGCGGCCCTGTGGCACCTCGCCGCGCGGCGCTCACCGCTGGTCGAGCACGAAGCTCCCAGGTAAGCTTGGCATCCGGCCCGGTCTGTCGGGCACCACCTCACGGAAGCCAACGCATGTTTCGAAATCCCCTCACGGACATCCTCGTCGTGCTGTTCATCGTGCTGCTGTTCTTCGGGCCCAAGCGCCTGCCTGCCCTGGGGCACGGCCTGCGGGAGTTCAAAGACAGCATCACCGGAGGATCGTCCGACGAAGATGAGACTGAGCGGCCGGCGCTGACGTCCGCCGCTGCGTCGCCGCCGAGTAGCCAGGCGCGTCCGGCCGAGCAGGACGCCTCAGAGCGCCGCTCCTGAGGCCTGACGGAAGTCCTGAGGCCCCTCGATGGGGCCTACACCCAACCCTTGCGGCGGAAGAAGAACAACAGCCCGACGCACGTGGCCACGACGCTGCCGACCCCGACGACCCAGAACGTCCACTCAGCGCGGATCAACTGGCCGACCATGAAGCCGAAGTTCTGACCGAAGAAACCCGTGATGAACCCGAGCGGCAGGAAGATCGTGGCGATCACCGTGAGCTGCTTCATGACGTCGTTCTGACGGTTGCTGACGGTCGAGAGGTACAAATCGGTGGCGCCCGAAAGCAGGTCGCGGTAGGAGTCGATCAGGTCGCTGATCCGGATCAGGTGGTCGTAGATATCGCGAAAGTAGTCGCGCTCGTCGAGCTCGAGTCCGGGTAGCTCGGCGATGCGGTCGACCGAGCTCGCGAACAGGTCGCGCTGGGGCGATATGACCTTCCTCATCGCGACGAGTTGGCGCTTGAGGGCGAACAGTCGCTGGAGCTGCTCGTCGGTCGGGCCGGCCAGCACCGCCGCTTCGAGGTCGTCGATCTCGTCGTCCATGTCCGCCAGCAGCGGGAAGAAGCTGTCGACGAGGGCATCGAGCACGCGGTAGAGCAGGAACTGCTCGCTGTGCAGGAGACGGCCGTCGAGCTGCTCGCGCTGCTTGTCGAGCGGAGGGAGGGGGTCGCGATGGATGGTGACGAGATACTGGCCACTGACAAACAGGTGCACCTCGCGCAGCGGATTCGGATCGCCGTCGGCGTGACGCCACGCCCCATAGAACACGAGGAAGATGTAATCGTCGTAGTCGTCGAGCTTGGGGCGCTGGCCGAAGTGGTCGATGTCCTCCAGAGCGAGCGGGTGGAAGCCGAAGATCTCGCGCAGCTTTGCCAGCTCATCGGGGTCGGGGTCATGGAGGTCCAGCCAGAAGAAGTGGTCGCGCCGCATGTGGTCGCGGATGCGCGCCTCGTCGACGCCGGTGAAACAGGGCGCCACAAACCGGAACTCGCTGTCGCCATCCTTTGGGGTGACGGCTGTGGCCTTGCCGACAGTCATGGTCGTCTCCTTGGTAGCTGCTGCCGAGCACATTGTGGCGGCCGCCCCCGCGGCCCCGAACGCGGCCGTTTCGGTTCGTGCGCATGACGCTCACCGGGTCGAGCGGCAGCTGGTGGAGCGTCGCCGACGTTCGCGCGTACAGGTAACCGCTACAGCCGGCTCGACAAGACGCTGCGCAGGTCCTCGTCGCAGAACGCGGCCGCGATCGCGGTACGGGTGATCTCGCGCAGAACGTCATCGCCGAACCCCATCCGGTCCGCGCACACTTCGTACTCGCCCTCGATGGTGGAGCCGAAGTACGGCGGGTCGTCGGACCCGAGCGTGAGCTTGACGCCGGCGTCTCGCAACGCCGGCAGCGGGTGCGTCTCGTACGACGGATAGACGCCGAGCACGACGTTGCTGGTCGGGCAGCACTCGAGCACGATCCCCCGCGCGGCCAGTTCGTCCACCAGTGAAGGGTCCTCGATTGCCCGCACGCCATGGGAGATCCGAGAAACCGGGAACTCGAGGGCAGCCCGCACCGACTCGGGCCCGGCCCACTCGCCGGCGTGGATCGTGCAGCCGAGGCCGGCGCCGGCGACGATCTGAAACACCTCGGCGAAGTCCCCCGCCGGGAAGCCCGCCTCGTCGCCGGCCATCGAGAAGCCGACGATGTAAGGGTGGGGGTGCTCGGCGGCGTGGCGGGCGACGCGGAGCGCCTGCTCCACCCCGAAGTTGCGCACGGCCGAGACGAGGATGCGGCCCTCGATGCCGGTATCGCGGCGAGCCTCGTCGATCCCGCGCGCGATCCCGTCCCAGTGCTCCTCATCGCTCAGGCCGACGAGCGCCGCGTGGTCGGGCGAGGCGGTCAGCTCGACGTAGATCGCGCCCCCGCGCGCGCACGCGCACAGATACTCGTAGGTGATGTCGCGGTAGTCCTCGCCGGTGCGGATCACGCTCGCGGCAAGGTCGTAGGTGCGCAGGAAGTCGAGGAAGTCGGTGTAGCGAAAGCGCCCGTCATCCCCGAGCAGCTCCCCAGGAAGCGGGAGCCCGTTGCGCTGCGCGATCCGCGCTACTAGCTCCGGCGGAGCGGTGCCCTCGAGATGGACGTGGAGCTCGGCCTTGGGAACCATCGCTATGGGTTTAGCAGCTGGGTCTGATATGCCTGGAGTCATGCGGATCCTCGTCACCGGCAGCTCTGGACACCTCGGCGAAGCGCTGTCCCGTGTCCTGTCCGAGCAGGAGCACGAGGTGGTCGGCGTGGACATCCTCCACTCGCCACAGACCACCGTGGTTGGTTCCATCGCCGACCGCGCGACCGTGCGTAAGTGCGTGGCGGGCGCGGACGCCGTGGTCCACAGCGCAACCCTCCACAAGCCGCACGTCGGATCCCACGGCCGGGCCGAGTTCGTCGACACCAACATCACCGGCACACTGAACCTGCTCGAGGAGGCGGTCTCCGCCGGCGTCGGCCGGTTCCTGTTCACCAGCACGACCAGCGCGTTCGGTCGGGCGCTCACGCCCGACGAGCGCGAGCCCGCGGCCTGGATCACCGAGGACGTCGTCCCGGTCCCCCGCAACATCTACGGCACGACCAAGACCGCGGCCGAGAGCCTGTGCGAGCTGATTGCGCGCGACCACGGGCTGCCGATCCTGATCCTCCGAACCTCACGGTTCTTCCCCGAGCCCGACGACCGCGACGACGTCCGCGCCACCTACGACGACGTGAACATCAAGGTCAACGAGTTGCTCTACCGGCGCGTCGACATCGAGGACGTGGTGAGCGCCCACCTGCTCGCGCTGGAGCGCGCGCCGGCCATCGGGTTCGGCCGCTACATCATCAGCGCGACCACGCCGTTCACGCGCGACGACATGACCGCGATCCGCGCCGACCTCCCGTCAGTGGTCCGCCGGCTCTATCCCGATTTTGAGGATATTTTTCAGGCCCGCGGCTGGCGGATGTTCCCCGCCATCGAGCGGGTGTATGTCAATGAGCGGGCGCGGGAGGATCTCGGCTGGTCGCCGCGATACGACTTTCGCTACGCGCTGGACCGCCTGGCAGAAAACCAGGACCCGCGCAGCCCTCTGACGCATACCATCGGCGCCAAGGGCTACCACGAGACCTCCGCCGGAGGTAGAATAAGTAGTACGTTCTATCCCTATTCAGGAGACCCTCCTCCCGATGAGACCGCGCGCCATAGGAATCCCCCGCGTCAGCCAGCTGGGTGACCGCGACCGCGAGACATTCTCGAGCCCCAAGGACCAATGCGCGGCGATGCGCGGACTCGCTGAGGAGCACGGGTGGGATCTCACGATTCCCGAGCCGTACGAGATCAACGTGAGCGGCGACGCGCTGCTCGAAGACCGTCCCCAGCTCTCCCGCGCGGTCGTGGCAGTCCAGACGGGAACCGCCGAGATCATCTGCGCCGCCCACACCGAGAGGCTTTGGTGGAATCACGAGGTCCGGGGTCAAGTCCTCCGGCTCGTGGAAGGGGCCGGCGGCGAGGTCTGGTCGGCCGACGAGGGCAAACTGTCGAACGGCACCGCCAGTGAGGAGTTCACCGGAACCGTGCGTACCGCAGCCGACCGCTTCACCCGTAAGCAGAACGCCGAGAAGTCGAAGAAGGGCGTCCAGCGCAGAATCGACGACGGGCGGGTCCCCTGGAGGGAGACGAACCTGGGGTACTTGCGTGATGCGGAGGATCACTTTCACCCCGACCCGGCCATCGCGCCGATCATCGAGGGCGCGTTCCAACTGCGGGCCAAGGACCGAACCATCGACGCGGTCCGTTCGCACTTCCGCGAGAACGGGCTCGACCTCTCCTACCGCGTGGTCCAGAACCTCCTGGTTAACCGCGTCTACCTGGGTGAGATCCACTTCGGCAAGAACTACGCGCCGAACCTCAAGGCGCACAAGCCGCTCGTTACTCGAGCCGTGTTCGACCGCGTCCAGAAGGTGAGGCAGCCGCGCGGGCGTCCCGGGAAGTCCGACCGGCTCCTAGCCCGGCAGGAGATCCTCTACTGCGCCACCTGCGGCGGGCGGATGGTCGTCGGGCATAGCAGGGCGCGCAAGGAAGGCCAGAACGGCTGGCCGATGTACAAGTGCCCGAGACGCGCCTACGGGGACTGCTCGGCCCGCGCCGCGATCAGCGCGGTGAAGGTAGAGGAAATCGTCGTGACCGCGGTCAAGGACGCGCTCGCGGACGTGGAGGGACGCGCGAGCGTCGAGACGAACCGCCGCGACGCGGAGGAGTTAGTCGCGAAGACGTTGGCGACTTACGAGGCGACGGTCGAGGAGTACGAAGACATCGCGAGCGATCCCGTGATAGCTAAGAAGATCCGTAACCTCAAGGCGAAGTACGACGAGGCCCGGGCTCGCCTAGACCAGCTTCCCCAAGCGAGGAGCGTCACGATCTCCGGCGCGGAGGATTGGGATTCGTTCACGCTTGACGAGAAGCGCGAGCTCATCCGCGCGACGATCCGGAAGGTCACGGTCCATCCCGGCCGCGGCGATGACCGTGTGGTCATAGAGCCGTACGAGTAGGAAAGTCTTCTGCGCGTGCGTAGACAGCTTCCTCGCACCGTGCTAAAATACGGTGCGACGGTAGACCCTCTCCCCTGAAAGGACGGCTGATGTAGCCCGCCGCGCCAAGAGCGGCGGTTCAATTCAAGGAGTAGTCCTTGACTACATCAGTAGTCCCCAATCGCGTCCGCGAGCTGCGCGAGACGCTGGGTCAGACCCGGGAGTGGTTGGCGGAACGGTCCGGGATGACCGTCCGGAACGTCCTGGAGATTGAGGCGGGTCGCCGGTCACCGTCCATTGACCGGGCTCACAGGATCGCCTGGGCGCTCCAGGTGAGGGACGTCAGCATCGTCTTTCCGCCTGAGGAGCGGGCGGCGTGAGCCTCGCGGAAGTGCCGGCGATTCTGGACCGGATCGCCCGCCGCCTACTTGACGAACAACTCGAGAACGCAAACGACCGGGGGGCCAACCCCGGTCGCCGCGAAGAAGGTGAACCGCGTGACCTCACCACGCAGTCGTCCCGCCCCGGACTATAACGGATCGGGAAACCTAGGCTCCTGCCGGGACTGCGGCGCCCAGGTTCTCTGGGTCGTCACCGTCTACGGCAAGAACCAGCCGCTAGACCCGGAGCCTAACTCCACGGGCCACGTCGTCATGGAAGGCGACCGCGCGAGGACGCTGAACTACCGCGACCGCGACAGGGCGGTGAGGAACGGCGAGACGATTTGGCGCTCTCACTTCGCGTCGTGCGCCGGCAAAAGGAAGTCGCCTCCCAAGCAGAAGCCTGAGAGTCTCGTTGAGGCCCGGACCAAGGGTTACAACGACGGCTTGGCTGTTGGCCGGAAACAAGGCTACGACAAGGGCTACGACAAGGGTTACGCACATGGCCTCGCTTTGGCGAGGAGTTTTGACGCGGACTTGCTGCGAAGCCTAATCGCCCTCACGCACCCGGACCGTCACCCGCCGGAACGCTACGCGGAGGCAAACAGGGTGACCGCGGAGTTGATCGCGCTGAGGGGGAAGCGGCCATGACGGGTAACGCTAGTAACGCGCGCCAGCGCCTCCATGCCGCCCAATCCCAGGCGTCGCAAACGCTACCGTCGCCGGCTGCGCCCTTGGAGGCCGCGAGGGTGTTCGTGGACCAGCAGGGGCGGACTGAGGACGGGTACTTGACGCTCCGCCACTGGCAGGGTCAGTGGTGGCAATGGCACGTAACCCACTGGGCCGAGGTGGAGCGCGTCGCCGTTGAGAAGCTCGTGTACGACTTTTTTGATGGGGCCTCCTACGTCAACGCCAAGGGCGAGCTAACCAGCTGGAGCCCCACCCGGCACAAGGTAGCTGACCTACTAGCAGCTGCGGCGACGATCACACACCTATCGCGCGACGTCTCTCAACCCTGTTGGCTGGACGGCCATCGTGCCGGCGTAACGGTGTCCGTCGCGAACGGGTTATTAGACGTCCAGCACGGCGACCTATCGCCACACACTCCCAACTACTTCAACGTCGTGAGCGTCCCGTTTGACTACGACCCGGGCGCACCGTCGCCGGAGCGCTGGTTGGGATTCCTCCAATCCATCTGGCCCAGCGATCTAGAGCAACCAGGAGTGCTCCAGGAATGGTTTGGCTACATCGTCAGCGGAAGGCTTGACCTTCACAAAATCTCACTCCTCGTGGGGCCAACCAGGAGCGGGAAAGGCGTGGCGGCGAGAATCTTGGGACAGCTCATAGGGGTGAAGAACGTCGCCGGTCCAACCCTCTCCTCGCTTGGGAGCGACTTTGGCCTCGCGCCGCTGATTGGCAAGCCGCTCGCGGTCATTGGAGATGCCCGGCTTAACGGCAAGGCGGACCACAGCCCCGTCGTGGAAACGCTCCTCAGCGTCAGCGGCGAGGACGTTCGGACGGTCAACATTAAGTACCAGCAACAGTGGACCGGCCACCTCCCTACCCGGTTCATGATCCTCTCCAACGAACTGCCGCGATTCACCGACGCCAGCGGGACGATCGCCAACCGCTTCGTTCCGCTCTTGTTTGAGCGCTCTTGGTTAGGCCGGGAGGACACGAAGATAGAGGCTGACGTCGTCGCCACGGAGCTACCGGCGGTGCTCAACTGGGCCTTGGACGGCTTGGCGCGGCTCGAGAACCAAGGGCGGTTTACCCGGCCTGAGGCAGCAGACGCGGCGATCGTCCGGATGCAAGACCTGGCATCACCGGCACACGCGTTCATCCGGGATTGCTGCGAGATTGGCGCGGACCATCAGACGCTCGTTGACGATATGTGGGCAGCCTGGAGGACCTGGGCGACGAACAACGGTCAGACGTCCGGCACGAAGCAGCTCCTAGGCCGGAACCTGCTCGCGGCGAGTCCTCAGATCAAGCCACGGCAGCACAGTAACGGAAAGCGCTTCTACCAGGGCGTCGCGCTCAGGTTAGCCCCGCCGCCGATCCACGAGCCCTCTCAGTCCGGGATGCCGTTCTGATGGGCGTGCGAACGACAACGTCGCGTTACCTGCGTTACCCCCGCTACTCCCAGCGGGGCAGGGGTAACGCGAGTAACGCGATAGCGCCATTCCGGCCCCGTACTGAGAAGGGGCTCAGGTGAGCCCCCTTCTGGAGGCCGCTCTGCGCCATGCCCGCGCCGGCCGACCCGTCTTCCCCTGCGGCCCTGACAAGGCTCCTAAGACCGCTCACGGCTTCAAAGACGCCTCCGTGGATCCGGCGACGATTAGGCGCTGGTTCGCCGGAGACGCGCTCCTGGCGATCCCTACGGGCAAGGTCAGCGGGCTCGTCGTCCTCGACGTGGACGAGGATAAGGGCGGTTACGAGTCGCTGCGAGAGCTCGAGCTTCGCCACGAATCGCTCCCTAGAACCGCGTCCGTCAAGACGCCTAGCGGCGGCTCTCACTGCTACTTCAGGTGGCCTGGGGTAGAGGTCAGGTCTAACGCTAGTCAGGTCGCCGCGGGACTTGATGTTAGGGGCGATGGCGGATACGTGATCGTTCCGCCCAGCCCGGGGTACGTGGTAGACGAGGAGGCGCCGGCTGCGGAGCTGCCCTCTTGGCTGCGCGACATGATGGTGACCCGGCCCAACGGCAACGGAAAGCGAACGCCGGTGACGGAGTGGCTAAAGGTCGTTGCAGGGGTTGACGACGGCCAGCGGAACGTTGAGCTAACCCGCTTCGTAGGTCACCTTTTACGGAAGGGCGTAGACGTTTACCTGGTGGCGGACCTGGCGCACCTCGTCAACAAACATCGCTTCCGCCCGCCGCTGGACCGCGAGGAGGTAGACCGCGTCATTGACAGCATCGCCGCGACAGAGCTGCGGCGCAGAGGAGTTAGTAACCAACAACCAATCCTCGCACGGAAGGGGGTTCGGCGATGTGACGGCGGCGGCGGTTCGGGGTCGTTAGGTCGGATCTAACCGTTCGCGCTTAATCGTGATCGTGAACCGCCCGTCGGCGTTGACCTGCACATTTTCGGTTACGTGCCGGCGGAGATTTCCGATTAGGCCACTCGTCGAAGCGGGCGGGATTATTGGCCGTTGGGGTAGGCGGCTTCGATCTTCTTGCATGCGTCGCCGCCCGGGACGGCGACGCCCTGGCTAACGACCAGCTGCCGCAGCGAGTCGGTCGCCTGGCACCAAGCGCTCGCGGTCTGCCCGCAGAGCGTGTTACCGCCGTTCACGAGGACGATGCAGGCTTCTTGCTGACCTGAGCCGCCGCAGCCGGCGGCGGCGGCGAGCGCGGCCAATGCGGCGAGGATGAGGATGATGCGTTTGATGGGGGTCCCCTCAGGACGGCCTCTGCGCTCGGCGCCATGGGTAAGCGCCTCGGCGCCGGTGCATGCTTACTCATTACGACTCCCGTTCAGCCGCCCTCGACGATGTACTTCGCGTCGATCTCCGGGACGTAGGTCTGGCCACCGATCTGTGTCTCGTAGCTCTTCGTGCCGACTACGGTGCCGTAGACCGCGACGATGTCGTTCTCAGCGGAGGCGATGTGGTGGTGATAGTCAATCCAAACGTGGTCGGTCCACAGGCCATACCCCTCATCTGTTACGGAGAGCAACATGAACCCTTCGCCCGCGGATTCTTGGATCTGGAAGATTTGGCCGTGATAGGCCACCTTCGTGCCGGCATAGCTCTCGGGATCTTTGATGAGTTGGTTGTACGGAATCGTCTTGGCGCTGTTTACGAAGTTCTGGCGGGCCCGTGCTGCTCGTTCCCGCGCCGCCGCTGCCTGTCGCGCTCGCGCGGCGGCTGCCGCCGCTGCCCGTTGCGCTCGCTCGGCGGTAGTCAGCTCACGGGTCAGCGTCGCGGACTTGTATACATCCGAGGACCCAGAGGCCGCCGCCGCGACCTGGAAGGTGTTGTCGCCCACCTTCACGCTGACCTGCGCTCGCCAGTTCCCGTTCTTGTCGACGCGGGCGGGCTTGGTGTCGACCAGGACGGTCGCGCCTGGTGCGGTTGTGCCGGAAAGCACCGCGCGCGGGCCGTGGATCGTTTTGCCGTCATTGCTGATTGTGAGCAGTGTCACCGACGGCGGCGTGGTCTGCGTCGGCGTGCTTTGCACCGGCGTTGTCTGCGTTGATGTGGTCTGCGCCGGTTGACTCGAGGTCGTACGAGCCGACTTGTTCTCGGTCGCGTTACCGATCGCCCCTACCACGAGAAGCGCAGCGAAGATGATGATTGCCCATCTGCCTTTTGGATGGCAGCCCCTTCCAACGGGTGACTAGCCTGTTTCTCGAGTCTGCCGGCTCAGGCGGTTTGCGCTCGGGAGGCTCGGGTGCCTCCTGCGTGGGCGGCTCGGGCGGAGCTTTGAGGGACACGTGTCCCACCCCCTCTTTGTTCGTTGGCGCGACCTTACGCCCGGTCGACCCGCTGGCACATCGGGCCGCGCGCGGATCGCAACTGGGGAAAGGGCGCAGCGCCGTCGTGGTGGATCACTGACCGTGTGCGGCCATCGAGGTCGCTGGGAAGGATTCCCGAGCCTCGAGGTAGCCGAGCCGGATTGACGCCACCACCCAGCCGAAGCCCGAGACGACGAATCATGGTCCGCAGCTCCAAGGCCAATCCGGCGAAGCCAACGGGGGATTGCGCGAGGCGGTGGCGTCGGGAGGTAGCGAAGCCCGGCGCTAGGAGGTCAGCACTCGGCGCGAGTCGAGATCCCCTCCGAGCGGGCCGTCACCCGTTCACATCACCTCGGCGCGGTTAGGCCACTTGGCCCATTGCGTCTGCGAGGCGCCCTGAGGAGAGTTGCGTTGGGATCGAAGTTTGCCGCGAGGAGGAATCAGATGTTCCCGATGGCTCACCATCGGCCGTGGTGGCGTCTCCGCGGCATTGTCGCGCTGGGCGTCGCAGTCGCGCTCTGCACTGGCGCGTTTGCTGCCCCATCGCTCGCCAGGTCGCATTCGGCTCATCCTCGCCGTCATCAGACTTGGGTTCTATCCCCACGTCAGCGGCGCGAGCTAGCACAGCATCTGCGCAGATTCGCCGCTCGGGGCGCCGCGAACCAGCGCAAATCCGCCCGAGCCACCAGTGACCTGACGTCAGGTAGGCCGTTCCAGCGCGGCGACGTCTTCGCCGTGACGAGCAGCGGTGTCCAGGAGTACACGCCGAGCGGACAGCTGGTCCAGACGATCGCAGGCACCGGTGGTGCGAGGGTCCTGTGCTTTGACCCCTCGGGTCAGCACCTGATACTCCCGGGTATAGGTCTGTTCGATAGCTCGGGCAATCTATTGCCGTCGAACTGGGCGTCGGCGCCGATCGGAGTATCCGGCTCAGACGTCGACTGCGTGGCGGACGGGTTCGGGAACGTCTATGCCGACGGTCCCAGCTCGCCCATGACGAAATACGACATGAGGGGCAACGCGCTTCAGACCTTCAACGTGGCCGGGCCAACTTTTCAGTTTACGATGGACCTCGCACCGGACGAGTGCACGATGTACGAGAGCGTCTGGACGGCTCCACTCCCCTTCAACGGCCCGTTCAACGTATGCACGAACACTGAGGAATCTACGACGTTTTCCTGGGACGAGATAGACGATCTGCGCGTGCTGCCGAACTGGCAGGTGGTCATTCTGCGCGATTTTGGGGGGGTTCTGCTCGATCCCACCTCCGGTCAGACAATCCAGTCGTACTTCCCGCCCGAGATCGGATCAGGTTCATTCCGGAGCCTGGCCCTTGACCCCGATGGCACGTCGCTTTGGGAGTGTTGCAGTTTGACCGATCCGTCCGCTCCCGTTTCCGATGTCTTCCGGTTTGACATCAGGACCGGCCAGATCCTCGCTCAATGGCCCCTCAGCGGAACAATCGCCGTCTATGGTCCGCCGCTCCTCGGTCACGCCAACGTCGCGCCCAACGTCGATTCCAACCCCGCCGGTACCGCCGAGGCGTTCCTCACGAGGGTGCGCTACTCCGGCCAGATGACGAGGCTCCACCTGTACGTCGATTCTTCCTCGACGGCAACCCAGGCGATCGTGGGGATCTACTCCAACCGCCTCGGGCATCCTGGCGCTCTACAAGCGAAGCGAACCATCACGAACCTCATGCCTGGAAGCTGGAACTACGTCGACCTTCCGTCGATGTCCGTGAGCCCTGGCCAGCAGTACTGGATAGCGGTCCTCGGCCCGAGCGGCGGAGGCAGCCTTGCCTTCCGCGATCGACGCCTCAGTGGGTTGGCGGAAACTAGCGCACAGCACAACTTGACGGCCCTCCCAGCTCAGTGGTCGTTTGACCTGAGAGGCATCCGACTCTCAGGGGCCATGTCCGGCTACGGAAGCTGAGTTCCTCGACCTGAGGGCGCGCCCCCGGCGTCGCTCCCAGGTCCGGGCGATTATCCTTCGCGACCCCTCCGGCTGAGCCGGGGTTTGCCACCGTTCTCTCTACTTCCGCGGCGAGGCCGGCTGGCTTGCCGAACAGCCCGTCATGTAGAGGCCACGTCGCCTTTGGGGTAGGTGCAGTTACCTGAGGCTCCTCGTGCAGCCTGGCAGCGGTGAATTTACGCGCCTCGGTCACAAACCTGTCGAACCCGAAAGCTGGGGGCCGCGCTCGAGTTCTACGGCTACCGGAGCCCGACCGGACGAACGGACGCCTGGCACCCCACGAGCGTGAAGAGGGCGCGTGAGCGGGCCTCGCGTATCGCAGCGGCGCTGATACGGCAGGAAGGTCGATCTTGAGTTCCCCGTCGGCTTAGCCCGTCGGCCGCTCTCCGATGTAGGCGAGGTCTACCTGGCGTTCGTTCACCCAGACGGGCGCGGTCTGCTCGTTGTCAGCGACGATTAGGTAGTTCATCGAGTTGCCGGTGTACTGCATCGCGATGACGATCCCTCGGACCTGCGCGCTCTCGACGTAGACGGGCTGTATGACGGGCGAGACGTCAGCTCCCGGGGGTTGGATCGGTCAGATGTTTCATTCGCCGCAGCGTAGGTGAGGCCGCGGACGTTCCCGGAGCGTCGGTCTGCGCCCGAGCATTTACGACCGCCGCGCCCGTCATCATTCTCGGGACCATGTCCTACCCCATCCCCTACGCGTCCCTCCCGGCATGGCCCGGGACGCCGTCGCGACGGTTGCGGTCCCGCACGACTACGGGCACGACCCTGGCCGCGACCCGGCGCTGCTCGCCGTCGAGAACGGCACGGGAGCGCTCCTCGCCGTCGGGTTCGCCGTCGTCGCACGCCGTCTGCGCTAGGCAGGACCGCGGCGCTGATAGGGGCCGACGCCGTCTAAGGATCTGCGGCGTCAGCGCGATAGCGCTGTTAGGGAGCGCCAGGCGTCGTCCGATCCCACATCAACAATCTGTGCCCCGTGTTCGTCATAGCCGCGATGTCCGGTGGCAATCCGAGCGCTTTGACCACGGCTCTCATCGCGCTAGGCGGGGCCATCATTGGCGGACTCATCGCGGCGGGGGGACAACTCCTTGTCGAGCGCACCCGGGCGAAGCACGAGAACGAGCGCGAGGCCGCCCGAGTTGATCGAGAACGAGAAGCTGCCGAGTTGGAACAGCTTCAAAGGCTGATCGAGGAGGCCATCGCAGCCGCCCAGCGGGCCATGACCTACTTCGAGTCACGACGCCTTTGGCGCGTAGCGGACATGCACGCGCACGGTGAAGCCGTCAGGAGCGCCCTTTGGCGGCTGGCTCTCCACCTTGGGGACGACGATGAACTCGTCTCTGCGTATGACGCGGTGACCCAGGCGTTCCAATACTGGAACGAGGTCGCTCTTGGCGTTGCGGGAACGGCACGCTCGCACGAGCCCCAATCCTCGTCGCTGTTTGGGAGGTCGTGTCGGTAGAAGTGGTGTAACGGACGTCGTGTAGGTCGACCGCTGCGAGGGTCGGCCATCGCGGCGCCGAACTCGTCGGCTGTAACCGCAGTCGACGTGAAGGAGACACCACGATGGCCGATGGTCAGAGCATGACGACGGTTGCCGATGTCGTCGCGCAGGTCCGCGATGGGCGGCTTGAGGATTTCGTGAGGGAGGCGGTCGCGATCGTCGCCCGCGAGCTGATGGAAGCCGAGATCAGCGCGGAGGTTGGTGCTGGGCTTGGCGAGGTCGTGCCGGAGACCCGGCTGACACATCGAAACGGGTATCGGCCGCGGGCGTGGGAGACCAGGGTCGGGGAGATCGAGTTGCTGATCCCGAAGAAACGCTCGGGCAGCTCGTACTTCCCGAGCTTCCTGGAGCCGCGCCGGCGCTCGGAGCAGGCGATCATCGCGGTCGTTTTGGAGGCGTACGTGAACGGCGTCTCGACCCGGAAGGTCGACCGCCTCGTTGAGCAGCTGGGGATCGACGGGATGACCAAGGACCGGGTCTCGGCGCTCTGCCGGGCGTTGGACGAGCAGGTCGAGCTGTTCCGCCAGCGACCGCTTGAGGGCGCCTACCCCTACCTGTGGTTAGACGCCAAACAGGTCAAGGTCAGAGATCACGGCCGCGTCGTGTCCAAGGCAGTCGTCGTCGCCTACGCGGTGCACGAGTCCGGCGTGCGCGAAGTGATCGGCCTGGATGTCGGCGAGGTCGAGTCGGGCGCGTTCTGGACAGAGTTCTTGCGCTCGCTTAAGCAGCGCGGGCTCGACGGTGTGCGGCTGGCTGTGTCCGATCAGCACGAGGGGCTCAAGGGCGCGATCGCCCGCGTGCTCGGCTGCCCATGGCAACGCTGCACGGTCCACTTCACGCGCGACATGGTCATGCACTGCCGCCGCGATCAGCGCGGGCTCGTCGCCGCAGCGCTCAGGGAGATCTTCAACGCCGAGGGATACGAGCAGGCCAAGGACAGGGTCACGCACGTACTCGAACGGCTCAAGGACGTGGCGCCAAAGGTGTGCACGCTGCTCGAGGCGGCCGAGGAGGACCTGCTCGCCTTCTACCGGCTGCCGCCCGAGCACTGGACCAAGCTGCGGTCCACGAATCCGTTGGAGCGGGTCAACAAGGAGATCGGACGCCGGACCGACGTCGTCGGGATCTTCCCCAACGACGCCGCCGTGATCCGCTTGGTCGGTGCGCTGCTCTCAGAACAGAACGACGAGTGGCTGGTGCAGCGCCGCTACCTGTCGGTCGAGTCGATGGCGCTGATCCTGGCCGAGCCCACCGAGCTACACCCAGCCCGAGCGGGCTCAGGTCGAGCAGGAGGTACCCGGTCTCACCGCCGCCTGAACCGCGATCGGGCTATCTGGCCCCGATCCAGGACCGCAGCCGCGAACCGCGGCGCGTCCCGAGCCGTTCTGCGGCCCTCGGACAGACGCACGTGACCGATAGCACCCCCCAAATCCAGGCGCGCACGCGCGTTTCGGTGCTCGCCCTGTTCTCAGGGCTCGCCGAGGGGCTGCCCCTCGGTCTCGGTCTCACACCAACACACGCGTATCCTCTCCCCGCACCAGGCAACGAGGAGGTGAGCACCCTCATCCCGGTCTGAGCCGCCACACTCGCCGACAGCCTGCGAACCGTCACACCACAACATCCGACTTGACTGTTTGGGATGCTCCCCGGGCGACAACCCCGTAGTGCGCGACCGTGGGTAATGTTGGCCCACGTTGCTCTTACCTTTGTGGGTATCAACACCTCAGCCTGGGCGCTGGCGCGTAAGGACACCCGCGCCCGCCTAACAGCCTTCGTTGAGGCGTCGCATCGCTATCTCAAGCGCCGTTCTGGAAGCGGCGACTCCCCACGTCGACTTCTAGGGGCGGCGAGAGGGTAGGCCGCGCTTTGGCCCCCTGGGTAATCGTCCGGGAGGCGTTCCAGAGCTGCCACGGGCCGCACGGTCAGCCGCAAGCACCCCTACTGGAGATTGGGCTGGTGGGGCTTGGCGCCGTAGTCCGTCTGCCGAAGCGCAACCCCGCTCTCCGGATCCGGCCAGAGCCGCGGCCGCAGACCCGTCGCGAGCAGCTCCACGCCGAACGCGACCATCTCGGCCTGAATGACCTTCTCGTCGCCGCGCCGCCACGCCTCGACGTACTTCCGCTGACGGAGGACGTATTCGGACTTCGTGCCCTGGTGGTCAACCGCGTTCCGTATGTCGCCGAAGATCTCTTCCAACCGGTCGGCGTCGACGGGAAACTGGTCGTCTGACAGGCGACTCCGGCAGGAGACTTGATGCTTCTGAAATCTTGTGTACGTTTTCAGCTCGATCCCGCAGTAGCGACAGTTCATGCCGGCGGTAGTGCTCAACCTAATTCACCCGTCCGGCCCGCCCGCCACAAACTTCGAGCGGGACCGGATCGTGGGGAGAAAGGATGTCCCGGCGGCACCATTCCCGAAGGGGCCTTTTCGGCCGCAATGGCGGGACCGCTTATCGCGCATGTGTCCATCTGCCGCAGTCTCTGATCGTGTCCCGCCGCGCCGACCTAGGAAGTGACGCAGCGGGAGCGAGGGTGCGGCGGCCCATGTCCCCAAAGCCGCCTTCTCCGCGCGGGCCTACTCCCGCCCGAAGCGTCGTTCCTCTCCTCACGGCCTGGCCTTCGGTCGCCCGTGTGGCTTCTTGTGCCCGTGATGCCGGTCCCGGGCTTGCCGCTTCTCCTCCGTGAGCTTCCGCCTCGCGGCCTGCTTCTCCTCGCGACGGTCCTCGCTCTGGACTCCGGGGTGATGCACGTCACGGCGACGAACGCGCCATCGTCGTGACGGAGCGGAAAGACCGCGTCCCCGATCTTCAGCCAGCCCGTCGCGCTGACGGACGACTCCGCCCACAGTGGGAGCAGCTCGACGCGCCTCGGGTGTCCGAAGACCTCGCCGACGCTGAGCAGCCGAACGAGTCGCCGCAGCGCTCGCGGGAGCGGAGCGGGAAGGAGTTGCTCCGCGCCCAGGTCCGCGAGTGGTTCGCTGCTCGGGTCCAGCCGCTCGCCGAATCTCTCCAGGGCGTGGTTCGCGAAGACGATCGGGAGAGTGTCCGCCGGTAGCACCCGTCCGGCGTTGAGTTCTTCCAGCGGGGACGGGCGGTAAGCGAGCGCGCTCACGCGGCCCACTCCTGAACCCGCCCGATCATCCGCAGCCGCTCCGGAACGGTCGTGTCCGGCGGGAAGAATCGAGACTCAGGGTTCTTGATCTCCTTCGGAGCTGCTTCTCTATGTTCGACTCAGTATCGCGGCTCTCTAGGCTAGTTGATCAGGCGTTAGAAGTCGTCGAGGATGATCTCGCGGGCCTCCGCTAAGGTCTTCTCGCTCCGCGCGACGGCGAGACGCTAGTAGCGCTCGAGGTTTTTGGCGAGGTCTCACTCCGCTTCCTCGTAGTGAGGCAGCTTGTACCTCTGCCACGTCACCGCCGCCCAGGTCGCCGCCTCGGCCTCCCGGTAGAGGTGACCGACGGGACCGTCTCGAGGCGCGAGGATGTGCCCGAACTCCTCCATCCGGACGGCCATCGCCTTGACCAGATCGAGCCACGCGTTCGCGGCCATCTCCGCGAGCGGCGGGACGGTGACGCTGTTCTCCGCGATCACCGCGTGCCAATCTCCATCGCGCTTCTCGGTGACCGTGATGTTCCCCGCCCGGCGAATCTCGTCGGACACTTCTTTGAACCGTTCCAGTAGTGCCGACATCGTCAGCCCCCTTGTCGTCTTAGCGTGTCGTAGAACTTCGCCCGCTGGCCCGCGTCTCCGCGTGCGCGTCGAAGGACTCTGGGACGGCGTCGGCCTTCCTCGCGGCGTTCGCGACCGCCTGCTTCTCGCGGTACGCCTGGACGCCGTTTTCCCCGAAGGTGCCGGCAGCGACGGTGGCGGTACGCTCCTCGGCGTACTTCAGTCCGGGGCCGTCGAGTTGGGCGTTCGAGAGTTCGACATCGCACGGAACGCCATGTTGAGTTCTTCTTGAGTAGCGGGGCGGCTCATCAGAACCCCAGCGCCGTCTGAACGGCCATTCCTGTTCCGCCGATGACGCTGATCCTGGACGGGTAGCGGCCGAGCAGAGCGCCAACGTGGCAGCGGTATTGGACGCGGGCTTCCAGGTTCCCCGCCAGCGTTTCCGTATAGGCCCGCATCGTCGGCGCGGACTCGAACACGAGCAGATCGCTCGGGCGGAAGCAGACGACGCGGTCCTCGTTGGAACCGGCCCCGAGGTTCGTCGGGATGCTGTCGTTCTCGTGAACCGGATAGGCCAGCAGGTCGAACAGACCGGGACCGCGCTGGTTCGCCAAGGCGAGCGGCAGCGCCACTTCGCTAGCCGCGACCAGGCGGCCCGCGACGAGGTCATGAGCGAAGCCTCGGGCTTCCTATCGCGCTTGTTCCCGATCGCGGCGATGGCCTGTGGAGCCGCGCCGCCGCCGGTCAGCGTCGACTGGACTAGAATGAACTTCGTTCCGGTCGGAAGAGCGTCGGTGTACGTGATCGAGTTGACGCCGGTCACGTTCAGCAGCCCGAGGAGCTGGGCGAACGGTCCGCTCCCGCCGGTGCCGGACAGCAGCTGCCGCTCTACCTGGGCGTCGTACGACTCGCTCAAATCCTTCCAGATGACTAATCGATGTGGCTTTGGCCCGCTCCGGACTGTTCCAGCATCTGAAGCGGAACCTCGGCGTTTCCGGCGATCAGCGCGACCTGGAAGCCGTCGTCGGGTCGCGAGCATCGCCCGTGCTAGTCGAGTTGGCGAGTCCGCCCGACGTTCCCGTAGAGCTAGTTGCCGCCACGGCGCCGGTAGCCGTACCCGTAGGCACCGCCGCGTCTACAACGTCAGCTCCCGTGACGGAATCGCCCGGTCCGGTGACCGGCGTGCTCGTGCCCGTCGTCAACCTAAGCGTGCTGATCGAGGAGAAGCCCGGCTTCTGAGCGATGGGGATCAAATTCCCCGCTTCTTGGATCAAGTTCAGCAGGATCCGCTCCGGACGCGGGAAGGTGGCGAAGCGATCTACCAGCCACTTCGGCGGGTCAGCGTAGGTCGCAGTCGGCGCCCGGTACTCGATCTGCATCTCCCGCTCGTGACGGAGGAGACGTTCGCGCGATTGGTTCCCGCGCTCCCTCTCCGGATGCTCCGCCAGCGTCAGATCGGCGAAGTAGGAGAACTCGCCGCCAGCGCGGTAGGTGAGCGGTTCGCTAGTAACGCGGACGGTTCCGTTAGTCGTAGTCGTGGCCATCAGGCGCACCCCCTTGAACCCTCGCCGCCACTTCGAGCGGCGACAGCCACTGCGTCTGCTGATGGACGTTCTCGCCCTTCAGCTCCTTGACTTCGGCCTCCAGCTCCGCGACGCGGGCCTTCAGCTCGTTGATCGTTGGTTCCACGGTTCGTTCCTTTATTCGAGGTAGTAGAGGCTCAACCAGTCGTCTTCTCTCTCCTCGACTCCTACCTCGCGGAGCAACTTGTCCGCCGCCATCGCCGTCGCGTCGCGGCTCACGTCGCGGCGATACTCGAGCGCTTCCTGGCGACGTTCCGCCAGCTCCCTGGCGTTCTCGATCCGATTGAAGTGAGGCTTGGACCGACGGAGCAGATCGCGCGCCTCGTCCGTGTCGATGCCGGCACGCATCAGGGCGCTGGCGTAGGCTCGCGGCGACCCGTAGCCGGTCCAGGGCTCCGGACTGGGCCGGGGCGTGCGGGCGAAGATGGCGCGGAAGAAGCTCATCGGTTTCGCTCGTAGAACGCGGCCTTCAATTCCCGCTGAACGCGGAGGCACCGCTCGCCCCACTCGGCAGGGCTCTCGTCCTTCCGCTTGGCGGGGGTTCTCGACTTGCGCGGCTCGCAGCGGTGGTTCGACACCTTGTTGACTGGAAGCTCGCGGCGACAGGAAACGCAGCTCGCCTTCGGGAGAGACCAGGTCGATCCGGAGGGAACCGGCATTACGGCTTCGTCCCCTCGCGGAGCCACTGGCGACTCCAGTGCTCGCCGTTCACGCCCATCCAGCCGTCCCAGCTCTTCCGGAGCGCTTCCTTCCGGCGGCGACCGGAGGCGACACGCTTGTTTCGTTCGCCGACGTTGCAGCGAACGTGAGTCGGGCCTTCGTAGGTTCCGTCCCCGGCGGCGTGATCGTGCCCGAGGTGCCACTTCCCGTCCGGGTCGATGGGATAGCCGCAGCGGGCGCACGTCGCGTCGCCCGCGTCAACGATCGGCTTCCAGCGTTCGCGCTCCTCGCGATGCTTCTTTCCGTACGCTTTAGGGCGTGGGGAATGGGGAATCGTGGGGAACGGTTCTCTAAACGGTTCGGGCTGCTCCGTAAACGAGTCCTCTTCCAGCTTCCGCCTATACCTGCTGACCGTCTTGTGATCAATTCCGAGCAGCCTGGCTATCGCGCGATGGCTAGCGCCGGGATTGGCGGCGTCCGCTTCCCGAATCGCGTCCGCGAGAAGCCACTCGTTCGGGAAAACGGAGCCGGTCAAGGGCTATTCCGCCGCTTGGGCCGCTTGGGGATGGGGAATCGGTGCGGACGGGGGCATAAGGGCCAGCTCCATGCCCGCGCGTCCCGCGGAACGACCCGTCGCTCTGTAACTGGCGTTACATCCCGCTTGTGTAAGCGGCGTTATCCCTTTGGTCGAGACGACGCGGCGTTCGGAGGTGCCGGCGGTCCCGGGTCCGTACGCCAGTGCCACATCCGGCGCTCCGAGCGTCGCGACGAGGATGAGCCCGTATGCGCTCACGGCGTCTCCCGCGAGGCGTAGGCGGTTGGTACGGCGTCGTCCAAGGGAAGGGATAGCTGCCCGCGTAGCTCTCGCTGCTCGCGGAGCCAGCACGCCCGGCAGGCGTAGTCATGCTCCGGCGCGAACGCCAACGAGGGGCCGCAGCGGCAGCGCCGGTCGGTTCTGGGCGGGTAGGTCGTCGCGGTCAAGGCGTCTCTCGTGGGTCGGTTCGTCCGAGCCCCGGTTCTGTTCCGTCCAGCTCGCCGTTCGCGCCCACTCGCGGTTTCCTGTTCGCCAGCGCTAAGCGGACGGTATCGCGCGAAGTGGCCGCTGTCCACTACGGCGCGTCGTACTACGCCCGCAGTAGGAAGCCCGCTCTAGCGCCGCGTACGGGCGCGGAGCGGACCTCCGGAACGCTAGAAGCGGTCCTAGGTCGTCTAGGCGGTTCCGGGCGGGAGAAGCGCTCCTACGCGCTTCGTATGACGCGGCGTAGTAACTAACCGACCGGAAAATGGCCCGTAGTTTGCCCCAATAGCAATGTTGCACCGGAAAGCGGATAATTGACTCTAGTTCCGTTACCCCCATAAATCGAGCCCGCGACCGCGCTAACGATCCGGGCTCCGGACAACGAGGAGTCTCTCGATGTCAGCTACTACTTCTACCACCCCCGCGAAGCCGGAGACGAAGCCGGTTCCGAAGTCGGTCGTTCTCCCGGACGATCTGCCCCGGACGATCGTCTGCCCCGGCTGCGGGGTCAAGGTTCCGGCGGCGAAGGTCCCGGAGCACTTCTTCTTGCACCGCGCGAGCGGCGGCTACTACGTCGGGTCGAAGCACGGGTGCCGTACCGCAGAAAAGGTGTACCGCGACGGGCTCGCCGCCAACGAGAACCGCGAGGTCAAGCCGCGCAAGGTCGCGGAGGAGCCGGAGCCCGCGAAGGAGGCGACCGCGAAGGAGGCGACCGCGAAGACCGCTCCCGCGAAGGCCGGGAAGGCGACGACCCCGAAGGTCGGGACGAAGGCTCCGGACGCGCCTAAGACCGGGTCCCGCGCGACCGCGAAGGCGACGGCGAAGTCGTGACGACGCGCCAACTAACGGCGGTCGCGATCGTCGTCATCCTCGCGATCGTAGGCATCGCCGCCGTCCTCCGGCCGTCGCTGAGCGACGAGACGATCCACTTCCTCCACGTCGCGGGGCTCCTCCTCGGCGCGCTGGACGTGACGATCGTCGCGGTCAGCCTCCTCGCCGCGAAGTAGCTCCCCGCCTATCCGGCGACGAGAACGGCCCGCTTTTGGCGGGCCGTTCTGCTAGGCGGAGTTCTTGTGCGCCCGCCACGCACGAAGCCAGCGGTTCCAGAGCCGCTGGCCGCCGAGAAGTCCGGCCGCTCCTCCGACGAGCCACTGGTGCCCAACGTGGTCGCCGATCAGTACGCCGAACGACGTCGTCGCCATGAGCCACATCGCAGCTCCTGCCTGCTCGAGCGGAGTCGCCGGCAGTTCGACCTCGATCCGACGAAACTCAGGTCCTCGGATGACCCTGGCGTCTAGCTCGCCGCTAAAGACGAGCGTGCCCGGCCCGATGTCAACCCGCCTAACGGACGCCTCAGTCGCGGCCCCAGCGACGGCGGAAAAGGACGTCGGAGCCGTAACCTGAGCGGAAGCGCTTGACCGGGCCTCGGCAAGGGGTACGAAGAGGGGTCGGTCCGGGAGCAGTTCTTCTTGCATAAGGCACCTATGATCGCACCCAGCGTGGACGGTCAAAGTGGGCGGCGGACCCGCTACGGCGGGTCGTTCGTCGTTTCCCCGCCGAAGCCTTCCGTGGCCCCGGCTCCCGTGCCCGGTACTACTTTTTACCGCTAGGTCTCGACGGGCGTCTACACCGTGCGCTGAACCTCGATGACCGGGCCCGGGATCTCGCCCGGTGGGTCACCGAGAGCAAACGCCGCGCGGACCGCGTCGGCCGCGCGCCGGGCGCTGTCCTCGTCGCGCGCGTGCAGAAGAGCCAGCGGCCGCCCGCCCGGGTCGACCCGCTCGCCGAGCGCCGCCACCTCGGTCAGCCCGACGCTGTGATCGACGACGTCGTCCTCGCGGGCGCGGCCGCCGCCCAGGTTGACAATCGCGATGCCGACCGCGCGCACGTCGATGGCCGAGACCACGCCCCCGGACTCGGGCTCGATCGGCTGCACGACGGGCGCGGCGGGAAGATGCCGTGACGGCGCAACGATGAGGTCGCTCGGGCCGCCCAGCGCGGCGGCCATCGCGCCGAAGCGCTCGGCCGCGGCGCCCGAGGCGAGCGCCCGTTCGGCGGCCGCGCGGGCGGCGGACACCTCGGAGTGCACGCTCCCCAGCACGAGCAACTCGGCGCAGAGCGCGAGCGTCACCGCGAGCAGCCGCTCGTCGCGGGCGCTGCCGGTCAGGTGGTCGATCGACTCCCGCACCTCGACCGCGTTTCCCGCGCTCCGGCCGAGCACCTGGTTCATGTCGGTGAGCAGCGCCACCGTGGGGAGCCCGTTGCCGCCCGCGACCTCGACGATCGCCTGCGCCAACTCCCGGGCCCGGTCCAGCGAAGGCATCATCGCGCCCGAGCCCGCCTTGACGTCCATGACCAGCGCGTCGAGCCCGGCGGCGAGCTTCTTGGACAGGATCGAGCCGACGATCAGGGGGATCGACTCGACGGTGCCGGTGGCGTCGCGGATCGCGTAGAGCCGGCGGTCGGCCGGCGCGAGCCGGGCGGTCTGGCCGACGATCGCGCAGCCGACGCCGCTCACCACCTCGCGCAGGCGATCGTTCGACGGCGTCACGTCGTAGCCGGGAATCGACTCGAGCTTGTCGAGCGTCCCGCCCGTGTGCCCGAGGCCGCGCCCCGAGATCATCGGCACGAACGCCCCGCACGCGGCCAGGATCGGCGCGAGCAGCAGGCTGACCTTGTCGCCCACCCCGCCCGTCGAGTGCTTGTCCAGAACGGGTCCGGACAGCCCCGCGGAGCTCCAGTCGAGCACGTCGCCCGACCGGGTCATCGCGCCGGTCAGCGCCACCCGCTCGGCGGCGCTCATCCCCCGCCAGACGATCGCCATGGCCAGCGCGCCGACCTGCGCGTCGGTCACCGATCCGTCGGCGATCCCGAAAACAAGCTGGGAGATCTCCTCGGCGCTCAGCTCCAACCCGTCGCGCTTTCGCCGGATGAGCTCGGCGGTCAGCATCGCGGGATGAACTCCAGCAGCAGCCGAGCCAGGTCGCCGGCGCCGTCCTGCGCGGCTCGAAGGGTCTGCTCGTGGCTCAGCGGCTCGTCGCTCATGCCCTCGGCCAAGTTGGTGATCACCGACACCGCGGCGACCCGCAGGCCGCAGTGGCGGGCGAGGATCGTCTCCTGGACCGTCGACATGCCGACCGCGTCGGCGCCCATCGTCCGGTAGGAACGGATCTCGGCCGGCGTCTCGAAGCTCGGCCCGGTGACCGCCAGGTACACGCCTTCGGCCAGTTTCACCCCGACCGCCGAGGCCGACTCGCGGAGGACATCGAGCAACCGCGGGTCGTAGGCGTGGCGCAGCGAGGGAAACCGTGGCCCGATCGCCTCGTCGTTCGGTCCCATCAACAGGTTGACGCCTGTCATGTTGATGTGGTCGGTGATCGCCATCAGCGCCCCGGGCCCGACCGCCGGTCGCAGCGATCCCGCCGCGTTGGTCAGCACGAGAACCTCGGCGCCGGCGGCTCGCAGAGCCCGGACCGGCACCCGAAGCGGCTCGATGTCGCCCCCTTCGTACAAATGCGCGCGGCCTTGCAGCACAGCCACCGCGACGCCCCCGATCGAGCCGAGCACGGCCCGTCCGGCGTGTCCGGAGACGCTGGGTCGCGGAAAGCCGGGCAGGTCCTCGTAGCCCAGCACGACCGGGTCCTCGACGGCGTCGGCCACCGCGCCCAGCCCCGACCCGAGCACGACGCCCACGCGTGGCGCTCCCAGGTTCACGCGAGCGCCTCGCGATCGAATGCGCCGGGCAGGAGCTTCTCCCAAGGTCGTTGTCGTCGGCCCGAGGTACACCGGCGTCGAAGCATCGCCGAACTCGGACAGCCGCTGCCGACAGCCCCCGCACGGCGGGCAGACCTCGAGGCGCTCGGCGACCACGGCCACAGCGGTGATCGCGGTCTCGCCGGCGGCCACGAGGGCCCCCAGCGCGGAGGCCTCGGCGCATTGCCCCTGGGGGTAGGCCACGTTCTCGACGTTGGCGCCGGCGTAGACCGCGCCCGTGCGGCCCTGCACGGCGGCACCGACCTTGAACTGCGAGTACGGCGCGTACGCGTTCTCCATGGCCGCCCGAGCCGCCCGCAGAAGCGCTTCCGGGCCGTCGAGCAGCAGCTCCGCGTAGCCGACCGAAACCAGCGCATCGTCCTCGATCGCCAGCTCCGAGCGCAGCCGGGCCACCTTCGCGCGCGCGGTCTCGAGGTCGCCCGCGCCCGGCAGCGCCGCCTCGAACTCGATGAAGCTCCCCAGCCCCTCGACCTCGTCGAGGTGGATGCGCACGCCCTCCCACAGGAGCAACTGCCGGCGCTTGGACACCGTCACGACCGGCGGTCCCAGGGAGGCGGTGAGCGCCTCGCCGAGCGCATCGGGCTCGCAGGAAGGCACCCGCACGTACGTGCTCTCGGTCGGCTCGGCATCGTCGGTGCGGCGGTAGGCGATCAGCTCGGAGGACGACCCGTCGGTTCGGAGCTTGAGGCGGCCATGCCGGCCGGCGAAGTACGTGTCGCGCTGGTGCATCGTACCGGCGGACACCGCGCCGAGGTTCAGGCACCGGGCGACCGTCACCTCGGGGTTGGGGTCGCGGGCCTTCAGCTCGACGTTGACCTGCGCCATGGTGGATAGCATCGCAGCCGTGCCCGAGACCCTCACACTCGTCGAGCATCCCGTCCTCGCCGACCGTCTCTCGGTTATGCGCGACCGGGAGACCACGCATGGCGACTTCCGCCAGGCGCTGTACGAGGCGGCGGCGATCATGGCCGTCGAGGTCGGGAGGGGCCTGCCGGTCAAGGAGGTCCAGATCGCGACCCCGCTCGAGTCCACGAAGGGCCTGCGCCTGCGCGACGAGGTCGCGGTGGTCCCCGTGCTGCGCGCCGGGCTCGGAATGGTCGAGGGATTCCTGCGGCTGGTGCCGGACGCCCGGGTCGGTCACGTCGGCATCTACCGCGACGAGGAGGAGCACGTCCCGATCGACTACTACGAACGCCTCCCGCCTCGGTTGCCGGCCGCACACGTCTACGTGCTGGACCCGATGCTCGCCACCGGTGGCAGCGCGGTGCACGCGCTCCAGAAGCTCAAGCAGGCCGGGGCCAAGCAGCTCGAACTGGTCTGCCTGGTGGCCGCGCCCGAGGGGATCAAGGCGGTGCAGGATGCGCACCCCGACGTCCGGATCTGGACCGCGGCGATCGACCGCGAGCTCGACGAGAACGCCTACATCCGGCCCGGGTTGGGCGACGCCGGCGACCGCGTGTTCGGCACCGCCTGATCGGCGGCCGGCCGGTCGAGCCACTTGTTGTAGCTGCGGTGCTCGTGCGCGGCCAGGCGATCGAGGAGCGCGGCGGCGCTGCCTTCGACCTGCAGGTCCTCGAGATACTCGGCCCGCAGGAAGCGCTCGTTGACGGCGTGCTCGAGGAACGCCAGGAGCGGCTTCCAGTAGCCCGCCGTGTTGAGCAAGCCGATCGGCTTGCGGTGCAGGCCGAGCTGCTTCCAGGTGAACAGCTCGAACAGCTCATCGAGCGTCCCGCTCCCGCCCGGCAGCGCGACCACGGCGTCGGACAGCTCGGCCATCAGCGCCTTGCGCTCGTGCATCGTCTCGACCACGTGCAGCTTGGTCACGCCGGCGTGGGCGATCTCGTGCTCGACCAGCCGGGTGGGGATCACGCCGATCACCGTCCCGCCGGCGGCCAGCACGGCATCGGCCAGCGTGCCCATCAGGCCCACTCTCGCGCCGCCGTAGACGAGCTCCAGGCGGCGCTGGGCGAGCAGGCGCCCAAGCTCGCTCGCGCACTCGGAGTACTCGGGCAGCCGCCCCGGGCTCGAACCGCAGAAGACCAGCACGCTTTTCACGATCAGGGAGCCTAGTGGGCGGACGCCGGCCTCGCCGCGGCCGAGGCCGGCCATCCGCTCAGGTGTGCCTCACGACCCCGGTGGCTTGAACAGCGCCGGAGTGCCGTCGGGCTTGATGATCTCCATCGCCGCGTCGACCTGCGAGATGTTCTCGTAGTTCTGCGGGTTGCGGTTCCACACGATGCCGAGCGTATTGATGTTCAGGTGCTGCAGCTGGTTCTTGATCGAGGTCTCGTCGAGCTTGCCGGCCTTGGTGACCGCCCAGTTGACCTCGAGCCCGGCGTCCCAGCCCTCCTGGCTGTTGTCGATCTGGTTCTCGCTCGTGAAGCCGGCCAGCTTCATCCCCGCGAAGTACTGCTGCAACCCGGCGGCGGTCGCCTTGTCGACAGCCGTGGAACCCTGCTGGGCGTTCTCCAGCCAGTTCTGCATCGATCCGAGGACGTAGATGTGCTGCATGTTGGTCGCACCGCCGGCTGCCGTGATGAAGCTCGGCAGCTCGCAGGCGGAGCACTCGCTGATCGGGATGTTCGGGTCCTGGTTGCGGATCGCCCTGATCGCAGTTATCGACGGCGGTCCCGGCACCAGGCCGAACAGGATGATCTGCGGCTTGGCGCCCAGCAGCGCCAGCACCTGCGGGGTGATGTCGGTCGCGTCGAGCGGCACGATCTGCGTGGACACCAGTTTGAAGTGATACTTCGCCGCCAGTTGCTGGACCGTTCCCTTGTTGGCCGTGCACACCGGTCCGCAGGCGTTCTCGATCAGCGCCACGCGCGTCATGTGCTGGGGCACGATGACGTTCTGGACGCTCGCCAGCTGGTCCTCGTAGAACACGTCGTAGAAGCCCGGGAAACCGTACGAGGTCAGCTCATCGGACTTGTACCCGTTGCTCTGCCAGCCCGACGAGAGGCTGATCAGAATCGTCTTGTTGGCGATTGCGATCGGCAGCGCGGCCTCGGTGTCGGCTCCGGACTCGGGCCCGAAGATGAAGCTGGCCTTGTTCTGCCTGATGCACTTCTGAGCGATCAACGCCGACTTCGCGGGCTGAGACTGGTTGTCGATCACCGTGTAGTGGACCTTGTGACCGGCTATCCCGCCGTGAGCGTTGATGTACTTGAAATACGCCTCCGCCCCCCAGTTGTCGGTCTGACCGATCTGCGCGTACGGACCCGACAGGGCGAAATCGCCGCACACGTTGATCGGGCCGCCCGAGCTGGCGATGCTCTTGCTCGAGCTGCCGCATGCCGCCACCAGTCCTGCGGTCGCGAGGAGCATTGCTGCCACTGCGCCTCTGCACCTGAGCGACCGAACTGCGTTGGTGATGATCACAACTCTCCTCTCTGCAAGTCGATATCCCACTGCTGTGTGTCACACGCCGACGAGTAGGGAGCTCACCAGCTCCGACTCCCGGAACTCGTCGGCGCGACCTTCGAAAACGAGCGCGCCACCGGACAGCACGAAGATCCGTTCGGCCACCGACGCCACCAATGACAGGTCATGCTCCACGAGCAGCACGCACGTGAACTCGCCGATCGAGCGCAGCACGTCCTTGAGCCGTTCCCGTTGCGGCGCGCTCAGTCCTGACGCCGGCTCGTCGAGCAGCAACAGCGTCGGCCGCGACGCCAGGGCCCGCGCCAACTCGACCATCCGCTGGGTCTCCAGGGTCAACGATCCCGCCACGCGACCCGCGATGTCACCCATCCCGAGGTACCCGAGCGCGTCCATCGCCTCCCGGCGCGCGTCGTCCAGTTGGCTGGTGACGATGCCCCGGGCGAGGCTCGACTCCTGAGAGTGCAGGCACGCCACGGCGACGTTGTCGATCACCGTGCGGTCGGGGATCAGATGCACCGCCTGGAACGTCCGGCTGACGCCCAGCCGGAAACGGCTCGAGGGCAACAGGTTGGTGATGTCTTCGCCGCCCAGCAATACGCTGCCGGCCGATGGCGAGACGCTCCCCGCGATGATGTTGAGCAGCGTGGTCTTGCCGGCGCCGTTGGGGCCGCAGAGGCCGAAGATCCCGCGGTCGGGGATCGCCACGTCGACGTCTCTCAGCACCGTCAGACCCCCGTACTCCTTCTCTACGCCCCTGCAGTCGAGCAGCGCGGAGGATGGCGACGCGGAGGCCGCCCCGCGCGCGGCAAAGTGCTCGCGCAGCGGCGACACGGGTCGGCTCGCGGCGGTCCGATCGCTCCAGACGCCGGCGGGCTCCACGCCGGCGGGCAAGGGTGAGGTGTCCGCCGGCGCTGGGCGACCGCGCGCCGTCCGCGCGCGAACCGCCCGCCAAAGCCGGTTGGCGATTCCCGCCAGACCCTCGGGCTCGATCAGCAGCACCACCGTGATCAGCACGCCCTCGATCAGGAGGATGTGGATGCTCACGAAGTTGCTGACGCCCGTGAAGTACTCGATCGCCACCGCGCCGATCACGGCGCCCAAGACGCTGCGACGGCCTCCGATGAACAGCATGATCAGGAGTGACAGCTCAGCCGTCGCCTGCACCAAGGTCGGAGGCACGAACAGCTGTGTGCCCGCGTAGACGGCGCCTCCCAGCGTCGCGAACATCGAGCCGAGGATGAACAGCTCGAGCCTGCGCCTACCGGTCCTCACGCCCATGGCGGCGGCGGTGCGCTCGCTGACACCCAGCACGTACATCTCGAGCCCGACGTCGGACGCGATCAACCGGGTGGCGGCGTAGACGACGGCCGCGAGGATGAACACCGTCAGCAGCCCGTTGGCAACGTCGGAGCTCCCGCCCGGCCAGAGGTTGCCGGTGAGCGGCATCCCGATGCTGCCGCCGAGCCAGTCCGCGTTGTTCAGGTAGCTGTAGCCGATCAGCGGGAACATCAGCGTCGCCACCGCGAGCGCGAGCCCGGATGCGCGCGAGACCGCCTTGCCGATCACGAACGCCACGACCCCGCTGGCCAGCGTGATGAGCACGGCGGCGAGCAGGCTTGGCATGCCGACGTTGGAATTGAGCACTGCCACCCCGTACGCCCCGAAACCCATGAACACCGACTGGCTGAACACGATCTGCTGGCTGAAGCCGAGCTGGACCGCCATGCCCGCGGTGACGATCGCGTAGGTGAGCGCGAGCACGACGATGCTGCCGAAGTACGTGGCGGAGAAGAAACCGACCACGATGACGCCGCCGACGAGCACCACCCCGGTCGACAGCAGGGGACCACGCTGCGAGGTGACGAACGATGGCATGCGGCGGTCCACGGCTCTCCCGAATCAGTCGAGGACGACGTCGAGGCCCATCGCGCTCGGCCGGATCAGAACCGCGGCCGCGAGGATCGCGTACAGCAGGGTGTCGCCGTACTGGGCGCTGACATAACCGCCGAGCACGGCCTCGAGCACACCGATCACGAGTCCGGCCACCACTGCCTTTCCGGGCTTCTGGAATCCGGCGTAGGCGGCCGCGATGAACCCGGTGAAGCTGATCGCGGCGCCGGAGTTGTACGTGTAACCGGTGATCGGCGACGCGAGGATTCCGAACACCGCCGCCATGACCGCCGACAGCACGAACAGCCGACGCCGGTACTTGCGGTTGTCGATCCCGACGATCCGGGCTCCGATGTAGTTCTCGCCGCACGCCTGCACCGCTTTGCCGCTGAGCGTTCGCCGGAGGAACAGCGCCAGCACCACGCCGACGCTTGCGGCAAAAGCGATCACGAGCACGCCTGCCCACGCGATGTGCAGGCCGGAGAAGAGGTTCAGCGACGGCCCGGCCCACAGGTCAGGGGCCGCATGGACATTGGTGCCGTACAACACCTCCGCCAGGCCCTCCAGGAAGAACGAGAGGGCAAACGTGAAGAAGAAAGTCATCACGATGCCCTCTTGCCGGGTGCGGTCCTGCGCCAGGTGCAGCACGACTCGGTCATAGAGGTAGCCCCCGAGTGCCACCGCCGCGAGGACGGCCAGAATCGCCGGCCCGATCGCCCAGTGGCGGTTGTTGACCAGGTCGTCGACCCCGAGCGCGCCCATCATCGCGAAGTCGCCCACGGCCAGATTGAGGATGTTGCTCACGCGGTACCAGATCGCCACCAGCGCGGCGAACGAGGCGTAGATCGACCCGGTGACGAGGCCGGCGATGATCAGGTTGCCGAGCTTCATGAGGCCCCTGCGACGACGACGCCGTTGCGGACCTCCACCTGCCGGGTGGCCAGCTCGAGCGCGCGCGTCGGCGCCTCCTCGACGATCAGCAGCGTCCGGCCCTGGGCGTGGATGCGGGCCAGCGCGTCGTAGACGCGCCTGCTCACGGCCTCGGCGAGGCCCAGGCACGGCTCGTCCACGGCCAGGATCCGTGGGTCGGCGGCGAGGCCCCTGGCGATCGCGACCATCTGCTGCTCGCCTCCGGACAGCGTCCCCGCCTTCTGGGTCATGTGGCTCTCCAGCTCCGGGAACAGCTCAAGCGCCTGCCGGTAGGACTCCGATCGCCTGGCCCTGCGCAGGCTGCGTGTACGGCTGTAGTTGCCGAGGATGATGTTGTCGGCGACCGACAGTTGCGGATACAGCTGCCGGCGCTCGGGCACGAGCGTCAGTCCGTGCTGCGCCATGAACATGACATTCGCGGGCGGAGCGGCGCGGCCGAATACCTCGACGCGCCCGCGCCGTGCGACCAGCCCGGCGACGCCCATGACGATGCTGCTCTTCCCGTTCCCGTTCGGGCCCACGAGGGCGACGCATTCACCCTCCCGGATGGTGAAGCTGACCCCGTGCACGGCGGCGACGTGGCCGTAGGAAACGGCCAGGTCGGTGACTCGCAGGGCCAGGGGCTGCGACTCCTCGGTCGGAGGGAGCCGGGCGATGATGCCCGCAAATAACCGCGCGCGTCACCGGTCACGCGCAGCTCGCACTGGATGGCGGTGAACCGCGCACGCGTAGACAAACCCGCTTGACGGTTGTGGCGTAGTAGCCTCGAATCGTGATCCGCCGCCTGCCGCACGTGGACCGAGTCGGCATCGAGGAGCGCGCCGCCGGGCTCGGCAAGCGCTCGATCAAGACCGCGGCCAAGCAGCAGGGCATCCGCCTGGCCGTGTCGATGCTCGACCTGACCACGCTCGAGGGCGCGGACACTGCCGGCAAGGTGCGCCACCTGTGCGCCAAGGCGGTGTGCCCGGCGCCGACCATGCCCGAGATTCCCTCGGTGGCCGCGATCTGCGTGTACTCGTCGCTGGTCGGCGTCGCTTGCGAAGCGCTGCGCGGGACGGGCGTGCGCACGGCCGCCGTGGCGACCGGCTTCCCGGCCGGGCAGGTCTCGCTCGAGGCCAAGCTGCGCGACACCGAGGACGCGGTCGAGGCCGGGGCCGACGAGATCGACATGGTGATCTCACGCGAGGCGTTCCTGGCCGGCGACGACACGCGCGTGCAGCATGAGATCGTCGCGGTCAAGGAGCGCTGCGGCGACGCTCACCTCAAGGTGATCCTCGAGACGTCCGAGCTCGGCTCCTACGACCACGTCCGCCACGCCTCGATGATCGCGATGGAGGCGGGCGCTGACTTCATCAAGACCTCGACGGGCAAGGCCGGGGCAGGCGCCACCCCCGGCGTGTGCCTGGTCATGCTCGAGGCGATCCGCGACCACGCCGAGCGGACCGGGCGCATCGTGGGCTTCAAGGCCGCCGGCGGCGTGTCGACGAGCAAGGCCGCGCTGCACCGCCTGGTGCTGGTCAAGGAGACCCTTGGCGACGAGTGGCTGACGCCGGAGCGGATCAGGATCGGCGCGTCGTCCGTGCTCAATGATCTCCTTATGCAGTACGCCAAGACCGAGACCGGCCGCTACGGCCGCTCCGAGGACTTCTCCAAGGAATGACCGCCTCCGCCGAAACCCGCACCGGCATCGTCTGGGACTACGCCCCGGCTCCCGAGTCGACCGACCACGTCCGGCTCAGAGAGCGCTACGGGCTGTTCCTCGACGGCGAGTTCAAGGACCCGAAGGACGGCCGGTACGTTCCGACGATCAACCCGGCCAGCGAGGAGCCGATCGCCGAGATCGCCTGGGGCGGGCCGGGGGACATCGAGGCCGCGGTCGAGTCCGCGCGGGCGGCGCAGCCGAAGTGGGCGGCGCTCAAGGACCTGGAGCGCGCCAAGTACCTGTTTCGCATCGCCCGCCTGATCCAGGAGCGCTCGCGCGAGCTCGCGGTCGTCGAGACCATGGACGGCGGCAAGCCCCTCCGCGAGTCCCGCGACGTCGACATCCCGCTGGCCGCCGCGCACTTCTTCTATTACGCCGGCTGGGCCGACAAGCTCCACTACGGCGTGAGCGCCCGCGAGGTCGCCCCGCTCGGCGTCGTGGGCCAGATCGTCCCGTGGAACTTCCCGCTGCTGATGGCGGCGTGGAAGCTCGCGCCCGCGCTGGCCTGCGGGAACACCGCGATCCTCAAGCCGGCCGAGACCACGCCGCTGACCGCCCTGCTGCTCGCCGAGATCGCCCAGGAGGCCGAGCTCCGCCCGGGGTGATCTCCATCCTGCCGGGCAACGGCGATACCGGTGCGGCCCTTGTCCGCTCGAAAAAAATCAACAAGATCGCCTTCACCGGATCGACCGCGGTCGGCAGGGATATCCAGGCGGCGCTCGCCGGGAGCGGGGTTGCGCTCACGTTGGAACTGGGCGGCAAGTCCGCGAACATCGTGTTCGAGGACGCGGCGCTCGACCAGGCCGTCGAGGGGATCGTCAACGGCATCTTCTTCAACCAGGGCCACGTGTGCTGCGCGGGCTCGCGGCTGCTCATCCAGGAGAGCGTGCACGACGAGGTGACCGCGAAGCTGTGGCAGCGGATGCGCCGGCTGCGGATCGGCGACCCGCTCGACAAGAACACCGACGTGGGCGCGATCAACTCAGCCGAGCAACTCGAGCGGATCGAGGTGCTCGTCGCGGCCGGGGTGGAGGAGGGAGCGACACGACGCACGATCGAGTGCGAGCTGCCCGCGCGCGGCTACTGGTTCGCGCCCACGCTGTTCACCGATGTCTCGCCCGCCCACCGGATCGCGGTCGAGGAGATCTTCGGCCCGGTGGTGTCGGTGCTCACCTTCCGCACCCAGGCCGAGGCGATCGAGAAGGCCAACAACTCGCGCTACGGGCTGGCCGCCGGGATCTGGACCGACAAGGGGGCCAAGGCGTTCGAGGTGGCGAGCGCGCTGAAGGCCGGCGTGGTGTGGCAGAACACCTACAACCACTTCGATCCGACGGCGGCGTTCGGCGGCTACAAGGAGTCGGGCTTCGGGCGCGAGGGCGGCCCCGCGGGGCTGCGTCCGTACCTCCAGGTGATCCGATGACGGACAGGCTCGCGGTCCGCAAGACGTACAAGCTGTGGATCGGTGGCGCGTTCGTGCGCTCGGAATCCGGCCGGTACGACGAGACAGGCGGCTTCAACTTCCCGCGGGCCTCGCGCAAGGACGTGCGCGACGCGGTCGCGGCCGCGCGTAAGGCGGCCGGGACGTGGGCGGCGCGGACCGCGTACAACCGCGGGCAGATCCTCTACCGGGCCGCCGAGGCGCTCGAGTCGCGCGTCGGCACGATGGGCGTGCCGCGCGAGGAGGTCGACGCCTCGGTCGACGTGCTGCTCCACTACGCCGGCTGGACCGACAAGCTCCACGCGGTGCTCGGCGGAGTCAACCCGGTCGCCGCCCCGTTCCTGTCGTTCTCGCTGCCCGAGCCGACGGGCGTGGTCGGGATCGTCGCCCCGGACGCCCCGTCGCTGCTTGGCCTGGTGGCCGAGTTGGCCCCCGCGCTGGCGGCCGGGAACACGACCGTGGCGATCCTGTCGAGTACCGAGCCGCTCCCGGGCCTCGACCTCGCGGAGGCGCTCGGGGTCGCGGACGTCCCCGCCGGCGTGGTCAACCTGCTGTCCGGTCGGCGCGCCGAGCTGGCAAGCGCGCTGGCCGCGCACCGCGACCTGAACGCGATCGGCGACGCCGCCGGCGACGGCGAGCTATCGGCCGAGCTGGATCGCCTGGGTTCCGAGACGATCAAGCGCGTGCGCCACGCCGCCCCGGCGAGCAGCTACGAGGCCGCGACCGACGACGCGCTCGAGCGACTGCACGCGGTCACCGAGGTCAAGACCGCGTGGCACCCCGTGGGTGCGTAGGGACGGCCGTCGGCGCGCTGAACAGCAGCCCCTGTCCGTAATCGCAGCCGAGCTCGATGAGCAGCTCGAGCTGCTCTGTACGCTCGATTCCCTCGGCGGTGATGGATAAGCCGAGCGCATGGGCGAACTGGATCACCGCCGCGACGATCGAGACGTTGCCATCCGACTGGTCGATGGGGGCGATCAGGGAGCGGTCTATCTTCAACTGGCTGACCGGGAGCCGCCGGAGCTGCTCCAGTGATGTGTAGCCGGCACCGAAGTCATCGAGCGCGAGGGCGACACCGGTGGATGCGAGCTCGGTGAGCGAGGCGAACCCATCGGGCACCTCGTCGAACAGGATCCGCTCGCTCAATTCGAGCACGAGCCGCGCCGGGTCGAGCCCGGTCTCGGCGAGAATGGCCGCGGTGTCTTGATGAAGGTCGCCCCGGCGCAGGCGGCCGGAAGAGACGTTGACCGAGACGAGAAGTGGCGCCGGCCACTGGCGAGCTTGACGGCAGGCCTCAGCCAGTACCCAGCGATCGACCGCGTCGATCAAGCCGGTCTCCTCGGCAACCGGCAAGAAGGTGCCCGGCAGAAGCGTTCCCCGGTCCGGGTGGTTCCAGCGGACGAGCGCCTCGTATCCCACGAGCCGTCCCGTCACGAGCTCTCGGTAGGGCTGGAACAGGACGTGCAACTGACCCCTGCGTAGACCGCGTCGCAGTTCGACCGCGATCTCGTGGCGCCGTGTGACCTCCTGTTCGAGCAGATGCGTGAAGGTCTCGGCGCGTCCTCCACCACGGGCCTTGGCGCGGTACATGGCCGCGTCCGCTCGACGCAAGAGGTGCTGCACGTCCGCTCCGTCCTGGGGGAAGGTGGCCACGCCGATGCTCGCGTTCACGTTCAGCTCGTGACCGCCTATCAGCTCCGGGTCGCTCAAGGCCGAGAGACATTTGTCCGTCACCAGGTAGATGTCGCGACGATTCGCCAGCTCGGGCAGCAGCACCGCGAACTCGTCCCCGCCGAGTCGAGCGAGCGTGTCTTCGGCCCTCAGGCAATGCCGCAGCCGCTGCGCGACCGCCACGAGCACCTCATCCCCGATCCCATGCCCGAGGCTGTCATTGATGAACTTGAACCCATCGAGGTCGAGGAAGAGGACCGCGGCCAGGGTGCGGTGTCGCTTCGCCATGACGAGGGCCTGCTCGAGCCGGTCGTGGAACAGCGCCCGGTTCGGCAAGCCCGTGAGCCGGTCGGTGTAAGCGAGGCGACGCAACTCCCGCTCCAGCTCCAGGCGATCGGTGACATCCCGGAACACGAGCACGCGACCCGCGGTGGCACCTCGGGCGTCCTCCAGCGGGGTCACGGCGAGCTCCATGTCGCGCTCGGACGTCTTGAAACGCACGACGTACACGCCTGGGTCGGGAAAACCAATGGGGTCGGCGAGATCGGACAGCAGTGTGGCAACCGGGCAGCCGAGCATCTGCCCGGCGCGCCGACCCAGCAACTGAACCGACGCGGGGTTGAGATCGACCACGTGGCCGTGCGCGTCGGCAACGAGGACGGCGTCGTGCATCGTCTCGACCACGTGGGTGCGGGCAACCGGGCGCAGGTCCAGCAGCCGGTATCGCAGGACGCCCAGCACCAGCACCCAGGCGGCCACCGACGTGGCCAGCGGGCTAGGGTCGAGGTGCTGGAACGGCGCCACGCTGAAGTTCGCCATCGCGTTCCCGATCAGCGGCAGGAAGATCGCGACCAGCACCGTGATGCTCTGGCGCCAGTAGAGCCGTGACACGCGCATGACGGTGACCAGCAGGACCGCCCCGGCGGTCAAGACCATCGCGTTGCTGTACACGACATGCGGCCAATAGAGCACTCCCGCGTTGGCGGTTGGAACCGGCGGCGGTGGCCCCGGGGGGTAGAAGCGAATGAGATGCCGCGTTCCTGGAATGGCAAGGAGAGCGAGCACGATAAGCGGCTCGATGGCCAGAGCGCCCAGGTACCGCCACCTGAGCCGCCCCATGCGGCCCGTGTATTGCAGGGCGAACACGAGCCACCCGGCCGGCAGCACCGTGATCCCAACGTATTTCAAAGCTCCCCATAACTCGCGTTCGCCGGTGGTCGGCGCCGACAGCTCCAGCGCGTAAGCGAAAGACCACACCGCCGTCGCGAGCATGACCACACACAGACTGTTGCGACCAGGGGCGCCGCGCCGTCGCCATACACCAAGGCTCGCCGCAACGTCCGCTGCGCCGCTCGCGATCAGGACGGCCGCATAAAAGGAGACGTGATAGGCCACCGGTCGCATGGATTAGTGTCCCGAGTCAGAAATTGGACGGCATTCGCGCGGCCCCTGGTGGCGCTGCGCTTTGTCCTCGGACCCTCGTGTAGCGCTGCTACACGTCGGGTCCTGCGTCCTCGCGCAGCATCCACCAGCGACCACTCTCGGTGCCGCCGAATTTCTGCCTCGCGACACTAGGCCTCCCCTCGCACACGTTCCATTGGCTTCCCTCCCCAAGCTCAGCGATGCAGCTCTACGCGGGAGCAGACATGACTGTAGGCCAACTGAGGCCTACCGCCAACCCCGCCGCTATTTCGGCTCTAAGCGCTCCCGCCGAGAGCGCGCATCGCATCGGGCTGCGTCAGTCCGCGCCCGCGGTCGTCGTCGCCGAGCACGCCCTCCAGCCGGAGGATCCGCCGGAGTATGGCCAGCGACGAGGCGTACGTGGAGTCCATCCCGTAGTAGCTGAGGCCGCGCGCGCCGAGCGTGCGCGCCTGCGTGTACGGGGTGTCGGAGGCGTAGTGGATGATCCCGAGGTCGATCGGGAGCTTTGAGAAGTTGATCGCCTCGCGGGTCGGGTGACGCTCGGCGTCGGCGATCTCGTACACCGCGTTGCAGTACGGGCCGGTCTCCATCTCGACCACGGTGAACGCCTCGCGGTAGTAGAAGTCGAGGTAGGAGCGGTTCTGGAGGAACGTGCTCTTCACGGTGACCGCCCGCTGGTTGTCTAGGCCCGTGCCGAAGCGCAGGTCGGGGGCGAGGTCGTCGACGCTGAACGCGTTGTCGAGCCAGTAGGTCGAACCCGAGTGCTCGTCGTGGACGACGTTGGAGATCATCACGTCGCCCACGTCCGCGTTCAGAGTGGCCGCCTTGCCCAGGACGTAGACGCCGCGCAGCGCGGTGCGGTCGACCGCGACCTCGCGCAGGATGTTGTAGGCGGCGACACCGAGCGGATAGTCGATGTTGACGATCACCGCGCCGCTGGCGGCCAGGGTGCTCGCGTGGATCTGACCGACCCGCGGATCGAGGGCGCGAGGATCGAGGGCACTCAGCGGGATGACCTGGGCCGGCACGCGAAGTGCGGTCGTGCTCCGCAGGTGGGTGATGCCGCGCTGCTTCTCGGCGGCCCGGCGCTCGGCGGCGGCGTCCCGGCCCGGCTCGCCGAAGTACAGCCGCGCCACGAAGTACAGGAAGTTCTCCCACGAACCCTCGCTGTGACCCTCTCGGAAGGCGGTCAGCTCCTGGCGAAGGATGTCGTCCTCGGGGAGTTGCTCGACGAACGCGACGAGCTCGGGCTCGCGCTCGCGGGCGATACCGGTGACGATGTTGACCAGGCTGTGCGAGTTCGAGCTGACGAAGTACATCGGGCGCTCGGTCAGCCCTTCGACGGCGAGCTCGGCGCTGACCGGCGTCCACCAGCGGCGGGTCAGCCGCGCGTAGCCGGTGTGGGTGCCGCCGAGCATCCGCACGCGCAGCGACAGCCGCCGCTCGCCGATCAGCCGGATCCGCTCGCCGAACCGCTCGCCCCAGGCATCGCGCAGCCGGGCCCAGTCCTCGGGGCTGCCGCCGAACTCGCGGGCGCACTCCTCGGGCGGGACGTCCGGCGAGTCGCCGGCGGACGGCCAGCCGGCGGCGCGCTGCCTGATCCGGATCTTGTTCCACTCGATCTGGAAGGCCACCAGGGTCGGCACCAGGTCGTCGACGTCGGACGAGCTGGCCAGCAGCACCGCGAGCGTGCCGGCCCCGCTGTCATACCAGCGCCGGCGCCGGGCCGGCGCCTCGGCCTCCTGCCAGGCCTGGACCGGAACTCCGTTGTTGCGGAGCTGCTGGGTGTCCTGGCCCATGACCACCAGCGTCGCGCCGACGATCCCGTCGGGGAGGCGGCGGACCGCGTAGAGGAAGGCGCCGAGGTCTAGCTCCTCGCTGGCCGCCAGCGGGTGCAGGCTCGAGCCCATCGCCATGTGCGACGGCTCGAGCACGCGCAGCTGGGTCTCGCCGCTGGAGCGCAGCAGCGTGGTGTACGTCCGCTGGTAAAGCTCGACCTCATCGCTGAGGCGAACCTCCCCGTCGGCGAAGCTGGTGAGGGCTAAGCGGGCGACCGCCATCGGCTATTCCTTAACGTAGGGGATGCCGATCGATGCGGGCGCCCGCGAGCGGCCGACCACGCCGGCGACGGCGACCAGCGTGAGCAGGTATGGCAAGGCCTGGAACAGGGTGGCCAGGCTTTGTGAGAACGTCGGCAGGCGATCGCCGAGCGCGCTGGCGAAGCCGAACAGCAGCGTGGCCATGAGCGCGCCGGCCGGGCGCCATTTCCCGAAGATCACCGCGGCGAGCGCGATGAAACCGCGGCCTTGGGTCATGTTCTGGTCGAACGAGCCGACGAAGGCAACCGACAGGTACGCGCCGCCCAGGGCCGCGAGCGCGCCGGACGAGATCACCGCAGCGTAGCGGGTGCGCATCACCGAGAGCCCGACCGTGTCCGCCGCGCGCGGCTTCTCCCCGATCGAGCGCAGGCGCAGTCCCCACCGCGTCCGGAACAGGAACACGCTGAGCGCGGGCACGAGCAGCAGCGCGATCCAGGTCAGCAGGTTCGCGTTGCCGATCGCGGTTCCGAAGAAGCCGACGTGCTGGATGAGCGGGAGCTTCACGTTGGGCACCTGCGAGATGCCCGAGGGCGTGCCGTTCGAGCCGTAGTGGGCGATGAAGAAGTACCCGGTGATCCCGATTGCGAGGAAGTTGATCCCGGTGCCGCTCACCACCTGGTTGGCACGCAGATGGATCGAGAACACGGCGTGGGCCAGCGCCAGCAGCGCCCCCGAGACGATCGCGACCAGGCATCCGAGCAACCAGGAGTGGAACACGTCGGCGCCCCAGATGCCGAAGTAGGCGCCCATCAGCATCATGCCCTCGAGGCCGATGTTGATCACACCGCTGCGCTCGCAGATGATCCCGCCGAGCGCCGCGAGCAGCAGGGGGGTGGCGTAGCGCAGCATCGCCGCGACCAGGATCGACCACGTGAACACCACCTTCAAATGACCGACGCCGGAGTTCGTGTTCCCGATCGCTCCGGCGATCGCCAGCAGCGCCAGCGCGAACGCGCCGAACCCGAGCCGGCGTTCGTCGTTGACGAACGCGTACGCCCCGGCCAACATCGCGGCGAGGCCGAGGATGATCGACGGCACCGGCGTGCGGACGAGGAACGGCGGCAGCGTGATTACCCACGCGACCACGACCAGGACCAGTCCGGCGATCCCGACGCCCTTGGGCGACGCCGTGCGGGCCGGGCTGATGGCCAGCGTTCCCACGCTCACGCGCTGGCCTCCTCGCGTTTGGCCCGGCGTTTGAAGACCAGGCTGATGCCTCGTCCGGACTTGAGCACCTTCAGCGCGATCAGGTCGGTCGACACCAGCAGCACGATCAGGCCCTGGATCATCCAGGTGAGGTTCGAGGCCAGGTTGGGGTCGAACACGGTTGGATCCAGGTAGCGGTCGGACGTGCCGGTTGCGAGTGCGCCGAACAGCAGGGCGGCGAACACGACGCCAACCGCGCTGTTGCGTCCCAGCAGCGCCACCGCGATGCCGATGAACCCGACGGTCGAGAACTGAACGTCGTTGGTGAACAGGCTGAACTTCCAGCCGAGGATGTCCATGGCCGCCGCGATACCGGCGAACGCGCCGCAGATCGCCATCGCGCGGAAGTAGTTTCTCGCCACGCTGATCCCGGCGTAGCTGGCGGCATCGGGATTGAGGCCGACGGCGCGGACCTCGTAGCCCAAGCGGGTCCGGTTGAGCAGCACCCAGAACACGACCACCGCCGCCAGCGCGATGAACAGCCCGACGTGCAGACCCTGGAGTTGCGCGTTGCCCCAGAACACGGGCAACTTGGCCGAAGCGGTGACCGGACTCGAGGTCGGCACCGATGACTGGTGAGGATCCTGCAGCGGGCCGCCGAGCCCGAACAGCCAGACGCCGCCCCAGATCGCGATCCAGTTGAGCATGATCGTCGAGATCACCTCGTTGACACCGAGCGTCGCCTTCAGGATGCCCGCGATCCCCGCCCAGGCGGCGCCCGCCAGCGCCGCGCCGGCGACCGCCAGCACGATGTGGGGGACCGCCGGCATGCCGGCGAACGAGGAGCCGATCCACACTGCGACGATCCCGCCGACCGTGTACTGGCCCTGGCCGCCGATGTTGAACAGCCCCGCCCGGAACGCGAAAGCGACCGCGAGGCCCACCAGGATCAGCGGGGTGGTGGCGATCAGCGTCTGCTGGAGGTTGAACGCCGCCGTGGTCCGGGCGCTCCCGGTCACCCACGGGAAGATCCATTGCAGCCCGGTGCCGTTGAAGATCGCCTTGTAGGTCGAGAACGGGTTGTGGCCGGTCAGCAGCACGACGAACCCGCCGGCGATGAACGCGATCAGCGTGGTGAGGATCGGCACCAGCACTCCGCCACGGCGGACGTAGGCCCCGAGCCGGGCCGGCGAGGTGAGCGCCGCGCTGGCGCCCTCCGCCTCGCCGGCGGTGACGTCGCGCTCGATCTCTTCTTCTTCGAGCGTGCTCATGCCGGCACCTCGGCGGATGCCGCCTGGCCGCCCGTCATCGCGATCCCGAGCTCCTCCTCGCTGGCGTCCGGCGCGAACTCGCCCACGATGCGTCCCTCGTAGATCACGAGGATCCGGTCGGCCAGCGCGCGGACCTCGTCGTACTCCAGCGACACGAGCAGGATCCCGCGGCCCTTGTCGCGCTCCTCGATCAGGCGCTTGTGGACGAACTCGATCGCGCCCACGTCGAGGCCGCGGGTCGGCTGGTGGGCGACCAGCAGCTTGGGGTTGCAGGAGATCTCGCGCGCGATCGCCACCTTCTGCTGGTTGCCGCCCGACAGCGAAGACGCGTAGGAGTCGCATCCGCCGCCCCGGACGTCGTACTCGCGCAGGAGCTTTGCCGCCCGCTCGCGGATGTGGCCGATCCGCCACCAGCCGCCGCGGCTGAACTCCGGGCGGCGGTACTCGCGCAGGGCCAGGTTCTCGGCCAGCGTGAACGGCAGCACCAGGCCACGCCGGTGCCGGTCCTCGGGGATGTGTGCGACACCGGCCTCGGTGGCGGCGTCGACCCCGCGCCCGGTGACGTCGCGCCCCCCGACCGTGATGCGGCCCTCGGTCGGCGTGCGCAACCCCGTGATCGCCTCGACCAGCTCCTGCTGACCGTTGCCGTCCACGCCGGCGATCGCGACGATCTCGCCCCCGCGGACCGACAGCGACGTGCCGTTGACCGATTCCAGATCGCGGTCGTCGCGGACGTGGAGGTCCTCGACCACGAGCATCGGCTCCGCCTCAGGCGCCGGATGGGCGGGTCCCTTCTGCACTGAGAGCAGCACGTCGCGCCCGACCACCAGGCGGGCCAGGCTCTGCTCGGTGGCTCCGGCGCGGGGGACCGTGTCGATCTTCTTGCCGCGACGCAAGACCGTGATGCGGTCCGCCACCTGCAGCACCTCGCCCAGCTTGTGGCTGATGAACACGATCGCCGTGCCGTCCTCCTTGAGCCGGCGGAGCACGCCGATCAGCTCCTGCACCTCCTGCGCGGTGAGGACGGCCGTGGGCTCGTCGAGCACGAGGACGCGAGCGTCCCGGTACAGCGCACGCAGGATCTCCACCCGTTGCTGGGCACCGACCGTGACGTCCTCGATCGTGGCGTCCGGATCGACCGCCAGCCCATAGCGGTCCGAGAGCGCGCGCACCCGCACCCGCGCCGCCTCCAGGTCCAGCAGGCCGCCGGTCTTGCTCGGCTCCTGTCCGAGCACGATGTTCTCGGCCACGGTCATCACCGGCACGAGCATGAAGTGCTGGTGGACCATGCCGATCCCGAGCCGGATCGCGGTGGCCGGGGAGTCGATCTCGACCGGCTGCCCTTCGACGATGATCTCGCCCTCGGTCGGCGTGTACAGCCCGTACAGGACCGACATCAGCGTCGACTTGCCGGCCCCGTTCTCGCCGAGTAGCGCGTGCACCTCGCCGGGATACACGTCGAAGTCGACTCGGTCGTTGGCGACGACCGAGCCGAACTTCTTCGTGATGCCCCTGAGCTCGAGCGCAGGGCGCGTGCTGTCGGCCATTACGGCGCTGTTTCTACTACTTGACCGTGTTGGGGATGTTCGAGATCTGTCCTGACTTGATCTGGGCGTAGATCTTGGCGATCTCCGGGGCGAACTTCAGCCCCGCGGGCCCGATCTTGCCGTAGCCGATGCCGCCGTTGGCGATGTTGTTGGTGACGTTCGCGCCCGCGGCGAACGTGCCGTTCATGTCGTTCTTGATCGCGTTGAACACGGCCACATCGACCTTCTTCTGCGCCGAGGTGAGGATGTACGAGCCCAGGTACCCCTGGTCGGCGTCGACCCCGATGCCCTGCACGCCCTGCTGCTGGGCCGCGGACAGGGCGCCGAGCCCGCACCCGCCGGCCACCTGGAAGACGACCTTGGATCCCTGCTGGATCTGGTTGAGCGCGACCTCCTTGCACTTCGACTGGTCGGTGAACGTCTGCGAGTAGCCGTTCAACGTGGTGATCCCCGGATCGGCCGCCTTCGCGCCGGCCTGGAAGCCGGCGATGTAGTGGTCGACCGGCGGGATCTTCTGCCCGCCGACGCTCGAGATGGTCTTGTAGCCCTTCTCCTTGGCGTACAGGCCGGAGAGGTAGCCCGCCAGATAGCCCGCCTCCTGCTCTTGGAACAGGAGCCCCTCGATGTTCTTAGGATCGCCCGCTTCCGCCGTGGCGTCGGAGTCCACCATTGCGAACTTCGCGCTCGGGAACGCCTTGGCGACCTGATCGGTGGCCTGCGCCATGAGGAACCCGACCGGGATGATGAAGTTGTATCCCTGCCGGGCCAGCGAGGTCAGGTTCGGCAGATAGTCCGCGCCCGTGTTGGACGTCAGCACCTTGCCCTGGATGCCGAGTTCCTTCTCGGCCCTGAGCAGGCCGGTGTAGGCCAGGTGGTTGAACCCGTGGTCGTTGAGCCCGCCGATGTCGGTCACGAGGCCGACCTTGATTTTCGTCCCACTGCTCGACGAACTCGTCGAGCTGGTGCTGCTGCTGCTCGGCGCGGCGGCGCTGCCACCGCTCGAGCTACTGCTACTGCTGCTGCTACTGCCGCACGCGGCCAGCCCCAGAGCCAGCGCCGCCGTGGCGAGAGCAACGAGGCCGACCGGCCTGATCCTCCCCGTCACTTGATCTCCTTTCCAACCGGATCTGAATGGGCAACCATAACCTCTGCGCGGGACGGCAGGGAACTGGCCTAACGTGCTCTTCACCAATGACCACGATCGTCCGCGCCCGATTGCGCCGCGCCACCGTCGTGGTCCTGGATGCGTGCGGCGTCGGTGAGCTCCCCGATGCTGAGGCCTATGGCGACGGAGGGTCGAACACGCTGGCGCACCTGGCCTCGCTGGTGGGCGGCCTGGGGTTGCCTACGCTCGAGCGCCTCGGTTTGGGATCGATCGTGCCGATTACCGGGGTCGCGCCGGTGGTCGGGCCGGCGGTGTATGGCCGGCTGCGTCCGCTGGGGCCGGGCAAGGAGTCGACGACCGGCCATTGGGAGCTGATGGGGGTGGTCCCGGCGCGCGCGCTGCCGACCTATCCGGATGGCTTTCCGTCCTCGGTCGTGGACGCTCTCGTCGAGGCGACCGGGATGCGGTTCTGCTGCAACCGGCCCTATTCCGGGACCGAGGTGATCGAGGCGTTCGGTCCTCATCATCTCGAGACCGGCGAGGCGATCCTGTACACGTCGGCCGACTCGGTGCTGCAGATCGCGTGTCACGTGGACCGGGTTTCCGAGCCTGAGCTGTATGCGGCGTGTGTGGCGGCCCGGCGCGTGATGACCGGCGAGCACGCGGTGGGACGGGTGATCGCGCGGCCATTCGAGGGGGTGCCGGGGGCCTTCGTGCGCCGCGAGGGCCGGCGGGACTACGCCGTGCCGCCGCCCGGGCACTCGTATCTCGAGGAGCTCCAGGATGCGGGCGCGCGCGTGCACGGTGTCGGCAAGATCCACGACCTGTTCGCCGGCGTCGGGGTGGACGTCAAGCACGCCGGCGCGACCAACGCCGCCGGCCTGGCGGCGACGAGCCGGCTGTTGGGGGAGGTGGAGTCCGGGCTGATCTTCGTGAACCTGGTCGAGACCGACCAGGTCTATGGACACCGGCACGACGTCGACGGTTTTTCTCGAGCGCTGGTCGAGATCGACGCTGCGGTGGCGCAGTGGCTGGGGATGTTGCGCGACGACGACCTCTTGATCCTGACCGCCGACCACGGCGTCGACCCGACCGCGCCGCACACCGACCACACTCGGGAATACGCGCCGCTGTTGGCCGTGTACGGCGGTTGCGAGGGGCGCCGGCACGACGGCCTCCTGGCCGACGTCGGGGCGAGCGCCCTGCGCTGGATCGCCGGCCGGGACGCCGCGGGATTGCCGGGCGAGCCGTTCGTCTGAGCGGGCCGGTCCGGATAGGGTTTGGCCGAGGCGTCTTCGAACCGTGGGGAGGAATGAGATGAGCGTGAGCGGTCTTGTGGGCTGGCGACGGCGTGTGGGGCTGATCGCGTGCTGCGTCATGGCGGCGCTCGCGGCGATGGCCGTGGCGGCCGGCGCCTCGGGGCAGGACACTTCGACACGGGCGGGAGCGGCGGCGCGTACCGCGGCGGCGTCTCGGTGCACCGTGGCGCACCTCCAGATCTGGCTGGGCCTGGGGGTCGGCGGCGGCACCGCCGGCAGCACCTTCTATCCACTGGAGTTCTCCAACGTGGGTCTCGGCGCGTGCACGCTGAACGGATTCCCGGGTGTCTCGGGTGTCGCGAGCGGCGGAGGTCAGGTCGGCCCGCCCGCGAGCCGGAACGGGCAGCACCACGCCACCGTGACGATTGCCCCCGGCGCCACCGCCCACGCGATCCTCCGAGTCCTCGACGCGGGCGCAATGTGCTCGCCGGCGGTGCAGGCCGTCGGCCTCAAGGTGTTTCCGCCCGGCGCCACGCGCTCCGAGCCGATTCCGTTCTCGTTCTCGGCCTGCGCACATCGTGGCGTGCTGGTGGTCGGTCCGGTGCGCGCCGGCGTTGGGATCCCCGGGTTCACGACGTCGTAGCGGTGGTGGGGGGCGGAGCGCCCAGCCGAAGTAAAAGGCTGGTCGAGAAACCCACGATATTTCGCGCTTTCTCGACCAGGCTGCGTGTCCGCGAGCGGCGCGCGTCGTAAACCGTCCCAGCCTGGGACGGCCCAGTCGCAAGTTGGGCCCACGGGCCCTTTTCGCCTCGCTCGGGCGCCTTGAGAATGGCTCGGTGCGAGTGCACCGCCTTCGTGCCCAGAACGGCCAGGCCGCGATCGAGTGGGTCGGCGCGATCGCGGTCGTGGCGGTGATCATCGCGGTCGTCGTCAGCGTTGTCAGCGCGGGCGTGCCGACCGCGCTCGCGCGGCCGGTCACGCACGCGCTCCGGAGCGTGTTCGGGGCCGGCACGCCGAATGGGGGCGGGACGGCGCCCGGGTCGAATCCCGGGTCGAATCCCGGATCGAATCCCGGATCGAATCCGGCCCAGCCGGCCGGCGTCACCTCGTTCAAAGACGACAAGGGCGATCTGTGGACGTGGGTGTCGAGCGGCCCGCAGGGACTCCACTGGCAGGTGACCGACCCGCATGGCGCGGTCTCTCAGGTGTCCCCACAGGGCACGCTGCTCTCGGGCGCCTCGCTCGGGGCGATCGTCTTCCCGATCGTCAAGGTCACCCCACAGGGCAACCGGACCGTGGTCGAGACGCTCGACGGCAAGGTCTACGTCATCCAGAGCAAGCCCGACAAGGGGCCCGACCAGCAGGACGTGCAGGACGTGGCCGATCAGATCCTCCGCACGCGGGACGGGGTCGACAACGTCGGCTTCGTGAAGCGCTCGCCCGCCGAGCCGCGCCCCGATCTCGTGACCTACGACTCGCTCAAGCCGGGATCCACGCTTCACTTCGTCGAGGTGAAGAACCTGAGCGTGGACAACGACGGGCAGCTCAACGCCCGCACCGGCGCCGGCAACATTCTCGACGCGATGCAGCGACAGGGCGCCGACGAGGTCGTGGTCGTCATCGACACTCCGCCCGACCCCTACAGCATGCAAAGCGTGCTACAGCGCACCAACCAGCTGCTGGCCGACAAGGGCGTGCGCGGCACGGTGACGATCGCGGTCCGCGAATCGGGCGACATCGGGCTGGGAGAGCTGCACGAGGCGTGGAAGGGCGAGCTCGGAGCCGGCGTGTCCTCCGACGAGGTCTCGAGCCTCGACGACGGTGAGGAGTCGGCCAAGGAGGACCAGCCCGGCGACGACGAGGCCGGCGAGCCGGCGCCCGAGAATCCCGTCCTGGGCGACGGCGGCGGTGACGGCGAGGACGGCGGCGACGGCATCCTCGGCGGCGAGTAGTCATGGGCGTGGTGTGGCGGGTCCTGCCGCCCGGGATCGCGGACACCCTGCCGCTGACACTCTGGCCCGAGGCCGCGCAGGAGCAGGGCGCGGCCGAGGCGTGGCTGACCGCGACGTCGATCTGGGAGCTCGGCCCGTACCTGCGCGCAATTGGGGCCGTGTACGACGCGCCCGAGCCGGTCATGCCGAGCCCCAAGCGCCGGTTCCCCGAGCTCTCGCAGCGCGAGATGCAGGCGCTGTGGGAGGGCGCGGTGCCAGCGGGCGTTTCACCCGACCGCGCGCGTGAGTTCTACGACGCTGAGATCGCGGTGGCGCGGACGCGGCCGTCGGGTCCCGGCGTTCCGGCGTTCAAGCTGTTCGAGAACGGTCCGCCGTGGCATGTGACCGCGAGCGAGTGCGCAGATCTGTTGCGCATCGCCAGCGAGCGACCGGAGGCCGAGCTCGATCCCGATCCCGAGCGCAACGGATGGAGGCAGTGGCAGGAGCTGGGCGGGCTGTTCTCGCGGGGCGCCGCGGCCGACGGCGTGATCACGTCGTGAGCCGGCGTCCTGGGACCGCCGCGGTACGGTGTCCTGAGGTGAGCGACCGATTCGAGCTCGAGCGGTTCGTGGAGGCCCAGGACCAGGGCGGGACGTACGACGCCGCCGTAGCGGAGCTCCGCTCCGGCCGCAAGCGCAGCCACTGGATGTGGTTCGTGTTCCCGCAGATCGCGGGCCTCGGGCAGAGCCCGATCTCGAAGCGCTTTGCGATCTCGTCGCTGTCCGAGGCCCAGGCGTACCTCGCCCACGAGGTCCTCGGGCCGCGTTTGGTCGAATGCGCGCGCATCGTCCGTGACCTCGCCGCCCCGAGCGCCGAGGACATATTCGGCGGGATCGACGCCATGAAGCTGCGTTCGTCGATGACGCTGTTCGCGCGGGCCAACCCGCAGAACCCACTGTTCGGTGAGGTTCTCGATGTGTACTTCGGCGGCGTGTCGGACGACGCCACGGCCAGACTGATCGAAGCGACCGGCTGAGAGGCGCCCGATTGCCCCGGACCGCCCGGGGTAGCTACGGACACACGCAGGCAAATCGGACCTGAGGGTGGCCCTGATGACGCTGGCGAACGCTTCCCATCGAACCGAGGGCGCGGAGCGCACCAACCGCGGTCCGCTCGCCGGCATGAAGGTGCTCGAGCTCGGCACGTTGATCGCCGGGCCATTCACCGGACGACTGCTGGCGGACTTCGGGGCGGAGGTCGTGAAGGTCGAGGCGCCGGCCAAGGGCGACCCGATGCGCCAGTGGGGGGCCGAGGGCTACCGGGACCAGTCGCTGTGGTGGGCGACGCAGTCGCGCAACAAGAAGCTGATCACGCTCAACCTGAGGATCGAGCGCGGGCAGGAGCTGTGCCGGCGACTGGCGGCGCAGTCCGACGTGCTGATCGAGAACTTCCGCCCGGGCACGATGGAGCGCTGGGGCCTCGGGCCAGGTGACCTGCTTGCCCTCAATCCGAAGCTCGTGTATGCGCGGGTATCCGGTTACGGCCAGACCGGGCCCTACGCGGGCCGTCCGGGCTTCGCGTCGGCGGGCGAGGCGATGGGCGGACTGCGCTACCTCAACGGGTATCCGGATCAGCCGCCGCCGCGGGTCGGGGTGTCGCTGGGCGACTCGCTGGCCGGGCTGTACGCCGCGCTCGGGATCATGATGGCGCTCCGCCACCGGGACGCATGCGGCGGGCGCGGGCAGGTGGTCGACGCGTCGATCCTCGAGAGCTGCTTCGCGATGCTCGAGTCGGTGGTGCCCGAGTACGACCACCTGGGTCTCGTCCGGGAGCCGAGCGGGACGTCGCTGACCAACGCCGCCCCGTCGAACATCTACTGCTCGCGTGACGGCAAATGGGTGGTGATCGCCGCCAACTCGGACAACCTGTGGCAGCGGCTGTGCGCGGCGATGGGACGCGACGATCTGCTCGAGGACGACCGCTTCGCCGAGCATCGCGGCCGCGGCAAGCATCGGGACGCGCTCGACCAGATCATCGGAGGCTGGGCCGGCCAGCGGGACGCCACCGAAATCGACGCGGTGCTGAGCGAGGCCGGCGTGGTCTGCAGCCCGGTCTACACGGTGGCGGACATGTTCGAGGATCCGCACTTCCGTGCGCGCGAGATGATCGTCCGGATGAGCGATCCCGAGCTGGGGGAGATCGCGGCGCCCGGGATCACGCCCAAGCTGTCCGACACCCCCGGGGACGCCGGCGTGGCGGGCGCCTGGGAGATGGGTGGCGCCAACGCCGAGGTCTACGGGGAGGCGCTCGGGCTGACCGGCGACGAGATCGCGCGCCTGCGTGACGACGGGGTGATCTGATGCTGATCTGCGACGTCGGCCCGCGCGACGGGCTCCAGAACGAGTCGGTGACACTGGCTCCACCCGAGCGCGCCGAGCTGTGCCGCCGCCTGGCCGGCGCCGGGGTGCCGCGGATCGAGGCCGTGAGCTTCGTCGATCCGCGGAAGGTTCCGCAGATGGCCGGTGCCGAGGAGGTGGTGGAGACGCTCCGCGGCGAGGACGGACCCTCGTTCACGGGGCTCATCCTCAACGAGCGGGGCTTCGACCGCGCGCTCGCGACCGGCCTGCGTCACATCCAGTACGCGCTGCCGGTCACCGAGTCCTTCTGCCAGCGCAACCAGGGCGTGAGCCTGGACCAGGCGCTCGCGATAGGGGACCGGCTCATGACACGCGCACGCGAGGAACACGTGCGCATCGGCGTCGCGCTGGTGGTCTCGTTCGGCTGCCCGTTCGAGGGAGCGGTGAGCCCGGACCACGTGCTCGAGGTGGCCGAGCGGATCGCCGCCTGGGGACCCGACGAGCTCTCGTTCGCGGACACGATCGGCGTTGGCGTCCCCACCCAGGTGCGCGAGCTGACGACGCGGGCGGCAGGCCTTGGCCTTCCCCTCGGCTGCCACTTCCACAACACGCGCAACACCGGCTACGCCAACGCGGTCGCCGCGCTCGAGGCCGGCGTCGAAATCCTCGACGCCTCCGTGGGCGGGGTGGGCGGCTGCCCATTCGCTCCTCGTGCCACCGGCAACATCGCCACCGAGGATCTCGTCTACCTGCTCGAGGGAATGGGCGTGGACACCGGCATCGACCTCGCGCGTCTCATCGACATCGCGGACTGGCTGGCCGAGCAGCTCGGTCACGACCTCCCCGGCCAGCTGCGCAAGGCGGGCGACTACTCGCTGGTCTGACCGGCGCTGACCGGTGGCCGTCTACACGCTCCTGGCCGGGGGGTTGCGCGAGCTTCTCTCGTTTACCGCTCAGCCCCAGGGGTAGGCCAAACGGGTACCAGAGGAAGGGAGGGGAGGACATGCCCTCGAGCCGTGACGCCGACGTTATCGTCGTCGGCGCTGGCAACGCCGGCTTCTGCGCCGCTCTGGCCGCCGCCGAACGCGGCGCCCGCGTGCTGATGCTGGAGAAGGCGCCCGAGGACTGGCTCGGCGGCAACTCGTACTTCACCGCCGGCGCGATTCGCAGCGTCCACTGCGGACTCGAGGACGTGCTGTCCCTGGTCGAGCCGATCGATCGCGCGCAGGTCGAGACGACCGACCTCGAGCCATACGGTGCCGACGACTACCGGGAGGACATGCGCCGGCTCACCGAGGGCCGGGCCGATCCCGAGCTCGCCGAACTGCTGATCGGCGACTCGAGGAAGACCCTCGGCTGGCTGGCCGATCAGGGCATCCCGCTCCGGCTCATGTACGACCGCCAGTCCTACGCAGTGGACGGGCGCCACGTGTTCTGGGGCGGGCTGCATGTCGGCAGCGTGGACGGCGGCCGCGGGCTGATCGAGCACGAGCGGCGCGCGGCCACGCGGGCCGGGATCAAGCTTCGTACCGGCCACGCGGTGACCGGGCTGCTGCAGCGCGGCGACACCGTTGAAGGGGTCCGCTGCAGTGCCGGCTCGGCCGAGCGTGAGCTCGAGATCACCGCGCCGGCGGTCGTGATCGCCGCCGGTGGATTCGAGGCCGATCCACGACGCCGCGCTATGTACCTGGGCCCGAACTGGGACGTGGCCAAGGTGCGCGGCACCCCCCACAACACGGGCGAGGCGCTCGAGGCGATGCTCGCGCTTGGCGCGCTCCCGTACGGGCACTGGAGCGGCTGTCACAGCATCGCCTGGGACGCCGGCGCGCCGGCCACCGGCGACCGCGTCCTGACCAACCGGCTTTCGCGCCAGTCGTATCCGCTCGGCTTGGTCGTCAACCGAGACGGCGAGCGCTTCGTGGACGAGGGCGCCGACTTCCGCAACTACACCTACGCCCGCTACGGCGCCGAGATCCTGCGTCAGCCGGGCTCGGTCGCCTTCCAGCTGTTCGACGCCCAGACTGCGCCGCTGCTGCGCAAAGACGAGTACGAATCACCCGGCGTGTCGCGCGCGGAGGCGGAGAGCGTCGGAGCGCTCGCGGACGCGCTCGGCATCGACCGCGCCCGGCTAGAGCGCACGGTCAGCCGCTTCAACGACGCGGTCACCGACGACCGGTTCGACCCGGCGGTCAAGGACGGCAAACGCACCCGCGACATCGCGCCGCCGAAGTCGAACTGGGCGACGGCCCTCAGCGAGCCGCCGTACCTCGGCTTCCCGGTTACCTGCGGGATCACTTTCACCTTCGGTGGCGTGCGCGTCGACGACCGAGCGCGCGTGCTGCATCGCAGCGGTCAGCCGATTCCCGGCCTGCACGCGGCCGGCGAGGTCGTCGGCGGTCTCTTCTTCCACAACTATCCCGGCGGCACGGGGCTCATGTCGGGCGCGGTGTTCGGACGCCGCGCCGGCGCCTCGGCTGCCGCCCTCGCCGCTCGAGACGGCGCGGCCGCGAGGACACCGCGGCGACGGGACCCACATCTGTCGATCGAACGATCCAAGGAGGAGAGCCGGCAATGACAATCGCGCACACAGGCCCGTCGGTGGCGCGACCGGTTCGCCGCCCGCCGAACAGCCTCCGGCGCGAATCAGCGTCGCGGCACGACTCGACCGGATCCCGCCGTTCCGGATGCACCGCCGCTTGGGAATCGCGGTCGGTATGGCCAACGGCTTCGACCTGTACGACATCTTCCTCGCCGGGGTGCTGGCGGCCGTCCTGGCGGTCCAGTGGAACCTGAGCACCAACGGCAAGGCGCTGGTGATCGGGTCCGGCTTCGCCGGCATGTTCTTCGGCGCGATCGTGCTGAGCGCGATGGCCGACCGGCTCGGACGCCGCCGGGTGTTCCTCTGGAACCTGATGATCTACTCGGTATTCACGCTGGGCGCCGCGTTCTCGCCGAACCTGACCTGGCTGGCCATCCTGCGCTTCTGCGCGGGCTTCGGGCTGGGCGCGGAGCTGTCGCTTTCGGACACCTACATGAGCGAGCTACTGCCTCGCAAGGTGCGCGGGCGCTACATGGCCGCCGCTTACACGTTCGCGTTCATCGGGGTGCCGCTGGCGGCGTTCGTCGGGGCCGAGTTCGTGGCCAAGCATCACGTGCTGATCGCCGGCTGGCGGTGGCTGCTGGTGGTCGGATCGCTCGGCGCGGTGATCGTGTGGGCGATGCGCCGGAGCCTGCCCGAGTCGCCCCGCTGGTATGAGATCCGGGGGGATCTGGACCGGGCGGACGAGGCGACGACCAAGATCGAGCAGGCGGCGTGCGAGCAGCTGAATCTGTCCGAGCTCCCCGACCCCGAGCCGGTCGAGGTCGCCCCGACGCGCAAGGTGCGCGTCCGCGAGATCTTCGAGCCGCCGTACGGCCGGCGCAGCCTGATGCTGTGGATCTTCCAGTTCTTCCAGACCGTCGGCTATTACGGGTTCGGCACGCTCGCACCGCTGGTGCTCAAGGCCAAGGGCTACACGATCGTGGACACGCTCGGTTCACCGCGATCATCTACCTCGGTTATCCGATCGGCTCCGCCGTTTCGGTCCCGATCATGGAGCGCTTCGAGCGCAAGCACCTGATCGTGGCCTCGTCGCTCGTGATGGGCGTTTTGGGCATCACCTTCGGGTTCGCCCGGGTGCCGTGGCTCATCGTCACCGCCGGCTTCCTGCTGACCGCGACGAGCAACGTGTTATCTCGACCCGTTTGTTATCCCGATGTCCGGCTGTTATGCCTCGGGACCCTTGGTGATGGGGGCGGCGGGGTCGGCATAACGAGCGTGATCGCCGCGATGCGAGTCATGCGTCGAGGACGTCGAGGAATTGGCGTGGGGTGATCACCGGCGGGTGTGGGTCGGGTAGGTCGAGGAGGTGCCGGTCGCCGGACACGATGTAGTCGGCGCTGGCGGCGCGTGCCAGCGCGATCAGGTAGTCGTCGTCTGGGTCCGGGGAGACACCGCGCGGGTCGGGTGGGTCTTTGATGATCAGCGCGTCCTCGGAGAGACCGTTGAGGAACTCAGTGACGACGGCGGCGCTGATGTAGCGCCGGAACTTCGGGCGAGCGAGCACGTCGGCGAGTTCGTGGAGCAGCGCGGGGCTGGCGATCAACTCAAAGCGCTCGTCGATCCAAGCGGTGAGGACATGTCGTGGCGGGCCGGCCGGCGAGATCGCGGCCGACACGAGCACATTGGGGTCCAGCACGGCGCGCACGCGCCGTGCTCAGCGCTTGGAAGCGCGTCGCTTTCGGCGCATCGCGTGCAGCTCGCGGTTTGCCAGCTCCATGGCGGCCTCGGCGTCGAGCGTTTCGCCGGCCTCGCGTGCCTGCTGCTCCAACGCGGCAGCGACGCGCTCGCGGCCGCCGACGAGCTTCAGGTAGCGCTCGTAGGAGAGCACGACCGCCTCGGGGCGACGGCGCGCGCCGATCACGACCGGCTCGGCGTCAGCGCCAGCCTGGCGGAACCGCTCGAGTAGCGCGGGCAGTTGCGCGCGCGCTTCGCGAGTCGGCAAAACGTCGTGCGGGTTGCGAGCCATAGGCAGGAGGGTAGCACGAACGTGTACACATATGTGACCGCATCCGTGGGGTTCAGGGTGCCCAGCGGCGGTACGCCTCAACCCATTCCCACCCGTCCGGGGCCGGGTCGGGGACTGGCAGATCGAGGATCGGGATCGTTTGCCGGTGCCCGTCGCGTGCGCAGATCGCGACAATCTGATCATCGGTCGTGATGTCCACGCGGGCGACGGCGACCGGCATGCCGAGCACCGTTGCCTGGAACGGGAGGTCGAGGTGCTCCTCGACCATCGTGAACAGGCCGGTGACCTGTTCTGACTCGTTGTAGCAGTCGACGGTCGCCTCCTCGATCAGCTCATCGACCTCGGCGCTGCTGATCGCGGGCTGTCGTGGGCGGGGCATATCTTCAGAGCAGCGTCGGCTGGGTGAGCTCGATCGCGGGTCGCCAGTTGCGGACCGTCGCGTTCGTATCGACGTACGCCCTGATGCGGGCTGCGTCGGGTCCGTCGAGCTCGCAGAGCAGGTCGAGCGCGGCCAGGCGCACGCTCGATTGCCCGCCGCGCAGGCCGCGGTCCACGAGCCCGCGGCGCTCGGCCACGTCGAGCCGGTCGGCAGCGTCGAGCAGCCCGTGGATCACCGCATCACGGTGGCGTGGCGCGAGCAGGTCAACGTCGCTGAGCAACTGCTCGAGCCGGGCCGGGTTGGCGCGTAGCGCGCGTCGAGCCGCCCACCGGCGCAGCGGCGGCTCAAGCCGCGTGCGGTGCTGGCCGAGCGTGTCCTGGTCGACAACGCGGACGGTGCCGCTGGCGTCGTGAAGCTCGACGTCGAGCCATTCGGGCGCGACCCACGCCAGCGGAAAGGCGATCACATGCTCATGGGAGAGAAACGCCTCGGCGAGCTCATCGAGATCGGCGGCGTCGAGCAGTTCGCTGTGCTCGATCTCGGTGATCAGGCGGGCCGTGACCCGGTCCCAGCGCTGGCAGGTGCAGATCATCAACGCCACGAACGCGGCCGGCAACTCACCGGTGCCGATCACGCCGGCGAGCAGCTCGACCGCCTCCTGATGACGCATGCTGCGCCCCCACCCCCACGGCGATGCCAACAGCCGCCGGCAGACCTCATCGGCATCACCAAGCGCGGCCAGTTCCTCGACCGCCTGATCACCGCCTCGCAGCATCACGGGCAGCGTAGGGGCGCTCGCGGACGTCGCCGACAGCCCGCCGTCGCGTCGTCGTGGCGCGGCCCTCGCAGGTAGATTGTGCGCCGCGATGCGGCAGCCCGAGACGATCGACCACGCTCTCGACGCGTTCCTGGGCGAGCAGCGGCTGCGGCTGTCGGATCGGATGTACCGCAATTACGCGGACGTGATCGGGCTGCTGCGCGACAGCTTGAACATGTACGCGTACTCGTCCTTGACCGCCGCGGACGCCAAGCGCTGGCAGAAGGCGTTCGACGCCGGGGATGAGGAGGCGTTCTGTCATCTGTTCGGGCCCCAGGAGGTCCCGCCGCACCTCGGCGAGTTCCTGGGCTATTTCATGGTGCGCAAGGTGATCGCCGGCCAGGAGCTGCTCAAGGCTGCCGGCACGGTCACCGGCAAGCTCGTCCGCTGGCTTGAGAAGGAGGCGTATATCGAGCCCGACGTGGCCGCGATCGCTGTCGAGCGTGCACGCGAGAGCGCGCGCACGCTCCCCGCAGCAGAGCGGCTCGGAAGCCTGCTTCAGGATGTTGCCGCGAACGCGCCGGATGTCGACGTCGACGATGTGAATAACGAGGACTGGGTCGAAGAGCAGCTGATGATCAGCCAGATCGAACCCGGACGGATCTGGTTCGAGGGTGACGTCGGACCGTTCGACGTGCCCAAACGCGCGAGCGATCTCGCCAAGCCCGGATGGATGGTGTTCATCGTCGCCGCGCGCGTGAAGAAGCGCTGGCACCTGCTCGAGGCCGGGTCGGTCTACCCCTGAGCGCGGGCATCGGGGCTGCGTCAGAGCGATTCGAGGAATCGCAGCAGCGGGTCCGGTGGCCGGTAGCGGCCGGGTTTGCTGTCGATCGGCTCGGCCTTCGCCAGGGCTTCTTCTTTGAGCGCGAGATCGGCATGCAGGTAAACCTGCGTGGTCTGGATCTCCGCGTGCCCCAACCACAGGGCGATCATCGAGCTGTCGACCTTGGCGTGCAGCAGCCGCATCGCCGCGGTATGCCTGTTACGTGGAATTCCACGTAACAGGCATTACGTGGACGGCTGGGTTATGTGGCCGGCCGGCGTGTTTCCCTTGCTGGGCCTGTCGCTGAGCCCGGTTCCGGCCACATAATCCGGGGGAGCGTGCTGGTCGGTCTGGTCGACGGGTCCGATCAGATTCGCGCCTCCTCCTTGATGCGGGATTCCTTGCCCACTTCCGGGCGGGGGGCCGCCTGCTGAGGCTGTGGGTGCGGCGAAGAATCGCCTCTCTGTTCAAAGCGATCGGGGAGGTCGATTCTCATGCAGCCAACAGCGGTTCGCGACGCGTCGGGGCGGGTGATCGTCGCGTTGAAGGCGGCGGGTCGGTCGAGGGCGACGATCAAGCGCCACGAGGCGGAGTTCAATGCGTTCGCCGGGTTCCTCGAGGCTCGTGGCCGGGCGGTCCCGACCGAGGTGGACTGCCTCGATTTCATCGCAGAGCGGTCCGGGTCAAGGCTCGCGGGTCTGCGCGAGCCGACCAGTGCCCGACGGGCTCAGCTCGCACGCCGGCCGTTGCTTCTGCTGATGGAAGCGTTGGCTGGGGGTTTTCCTGAGGTGGGGCAGCCGACAACGCCGCCGGTGGAGCGCTGTCCAGCGCGTTTCCGGGCGGCCAGGGACGAGTACCTGTCGGTGTGCCGGCGGCGGGGGAACGCCGAAGCCACCGTCGTGACGAAGCAGCGCGCCGCGGACCAGTTCCTCGCCTACCTGGAGGAGGTCGGTCGGGAAACCCTCGAGCAGGCGCAGGCCCGGGACTTGGCCGGGTTCTGGGCTCGGCGTCATCGGCGGGGGTACGCCCCGAAGACGACCGGGTTGCTGCGTTCGGCGTTGGCTGACTTCCTGGGCCACCTGCACGAGGTCGGGCAGATCCGGGAAGACCTGGCCCGACGGCTCCCGCCGCAGCGCTATCCGCGACGTGGCCAGTCGGTCCCGCACCCGTGGACGGCGGGTGAGGTCCGTTTGGTGTTGGAGCAGATCGATCGGCAGTCCGCGATCGGGAAACGCGATTACGCGATGGTGTTGCTGACCGTCAGACTCGGTGTGAGGGTCGGGGATCTGCGCCGTTTGGAGCTCCGGTGGTTCGACTGGCGCGCCAAGACGCTGGCGTTGACGCAGCACAAGACCGGGCTGCCGTTGACGCTGCCGCTGCCTGGTGACGTCGGATGGGCGGTGATCGACTACATCCGGCACGGCCGGCCTGAGGCGGCCTGCCGGCAGGTGTTCGTGAAACACCGCTACCCGTTCACCGCGTTCGGGTCCTCCACGTCGGCGGGGTGCCGGCTCGGCTACTACGCGCGGCGCGCCGGGATCGTGTTCGCGGCCGGGCGGTCGCACGGCCTGCACTCGCTACGCGGCGCGCTGGCGGTCGCGATGCTCCAGACCGACACGCCGCCGCCGGTCGTCACCGCGGTCCTGGGTCACGCGGCGGGCGCGACGACCGTCGCGCACTACCTCAGGCTCGACACCGAGCACCTTCGCCACTGCGCGCTCGACGTCGAAGATGTCCTCGACGCAGGGGCGCGGTCGTGACCGCGTCGACGCTGCCCGAATTGATCGCGACGCTCGTCGCGGCGCGCCGCGCCGGCGGGTTTCGGTACGACCGCCAAGCACGGGTGCTGGCGCAGTTCGCCGAGCACTGCCGCCGAGAAGGGTACGCGGACGGGTCGATCATCCAAGAGGCCGTCGAGGGGTTCCTCTACGGCCGCCACCTCAAGGCGTCGACGGTCCGTCGCGAGGAGATCATCCTGCGCGACCTGGCAGAGCACGCCCGCCAGTTCAGCTGGCCGGCGTGGGCGCCGCCGACGCTGACCCGCCTCAAGACGCGGCACCGGCCGCCGCCGTATGTGTTCAGCGACGAGGAGATCCGCCGCCTGTTTCACGCGATCGATACCCAGCCGCTGTCGGAGATGTCGAATCGGGCGCTGGTTGACCCGGTGCTGTTCCGGGTCCTCTACGCGACCGGGCTGCGGCTCTCCGAAGCGCTCAACCTGCAGCTGCGTGACGTCGACGCGGCCCGCGCGACGCTCGAGGTGCGCGACAGCAAGAACCGCGAGCACCGCATCGTGCCCGTCACCCGGCGCCTCGCCGACACGCTGGAGGCGTATATCACGGCCGCGGACCCCGACCCCGAACCTGCCCACCATCTGTTCCACACCGGCGACCCGGCCAAACCGGCCGACAAGTCCACGATCTACAACCGCTTGCGCCGGTACCTCGGCGACGCGGACATTCCCCATTTCCCGGGCGGCCCGCACGTCCATTCGCTGCGGCACGGGTTCGCGGTGCAGAACCTGCGGCGCTGGGCAGCTGACGGCAGCGACCTGGCGGTGATGCTGCCCTACCTGTCCGCGTACATGGGGCACGCCGACCTACGCGGGACCCAGTACTACCTCCAGTTGACCGCGGACGCGTACCCAGAGGTCGCCGCGATCGCCCAAGCCAGGTTCGGGTACGTCATCCCCGGCCCCGCGCCGCGGGAAGGAGCCGACCAGTGAGCCGCGTCACCCCTGCCGGCGGGGAACTGGCCGGCCGCTGGCTGTCGAAGTTCCTCACCGACCACCTCGCTGGCGAGCGGGACCTGTCCCCGCAGACGATCGCGTCCTACCGAGACGCGATCAAACTGCTGCTCACCTGGTTTCGCGACGTGCAGGCAACCCCGCCCGAAAAGCTGCGCCTCGCCGACCTCGACCGGGAGCGCATGCTCGCGTTCCTGGACTGGCTGGAGGCCGAACGCGGTAACTTGCCGGCGACCCGCAACCAGCGCCTCGCCGTGATCAAGTCGTTCGCCCGGTACACCGCGATCGAGCGGCCAGAGTTCCTCGACCAAGCGACCCAGATCATCGCCGTCAAGCAGAAGAAGACGCCGGCCACCGACATGGGCTACCTCACCGGCGACGAGGTCAAAGCCCTCCTCGCCGCACCAGACCCGGCCACCCGGCGCGGACTGCGCGACACCGTCCTGCTCTCCACGCTCTACGACACAGCCGCCCGCGTCCAAGAGACCTGCGACCTGAACACCGCCGACGTCCGCGCGGCCCGCCCGATGCTCGTCACGCTGCACGGCAAAGGCTCCAAGACCAGGCGCGTCCCGCTGATGGACCCCACCGCCCGACTCCTGCAGGACTACCTCGACCGGCGCACGCCCCACCCTGGCGTCGGCGCAGACGCCGACCCGCTGTTCCAAGGTCCCAACAGACCCGATTGACCCGCTGGGCCGTCACCAAACTCCTCGCCAAACACGTCCAATCCCTACGCCGCCGCGACCCCGGCTACGCGCCCGGGCTGAACATCACCCCGCACGTGATCAGAAGGACCCGAGCGATGCACCTGCTGAAAGCCGGAGTGAACGTGATCTACATCCGCGACCTGCTCGGCCATGCCGACGTCTCCACCACCGAGATCTACGCCCGCGCCGACCCGGAGACCAAACGCAAAGCCATCGAGAACGCCTACGAGTCACTCACCCCCGAGCCCCCGCCCAGCTGGACAACCGACCGAGATCTCCTCGAATGGCTCGACCAGATCTGCCGATAACCGCCCGGATTATGTGGCCGGAACCGGGCTCAGCGACAGGCCCAGCAAGGGAAACACGCCGGCCGGCCACATAACCCAGCCGTCCACGTAATGCCTGAGCACGTGCGGCGTGACCGTCTTGCTGGCCAGCGATGGACATGCGCCGGCAGCGATCGTCGCGTATTTCGTCAGCCGACGGGCAAGCGCGTCACGGGTCAGCATGCCGCCGGTGCGGGTCGGGAACAGCGGATCGGCGGGCATCCCGCCACGCTCCTTCAACCACGCTCGCACCGTCGTCACCGTCGTGTTGCTGAGCGGCGTGACTCGCTCGCGACGGCCCTTCCCGAGCGTCTGGACGTGCGCGCCGACACCGAAGGTGATGTCCCCGATCCGCACGTTGGTGAGCTCGGAGGCGCGCAGCCCGGTCTGCGCGGCAAGCAGGATCATCGCGTGATCACGCCGCCCTGTCCACGTCCGTTGGTCGGGTGCGGCGAGCAACGCCTCGAGCTCGGGCTTGGTCAGCCACGTCACCAGCGGCCGGTCGGTCCGCTTAAGCGGGATCGCGAGCACGCGCTCGATCGTCGCCGCGTGCTCTGGATGCTCCAAGGCCGCGTAGCGATAGAACGAGCGGATCGCCGCCAACCGCGCGTTCCGCGTCCGTGGCGAGCAGCCCCGCACGTGTTCGAGATGATCGAGGAACGCGCCGACAGTCTTCGCGTCGAGGTCGTTGAAGGTGAGCCTCGACGCTGCGGTGTCGGCGCGCTGTGCGGCGAAGCCGACCAGCAGGCGGATCGTGTCGCGGTAGGAGCGGATCGTGTGCGGGCTCACCCTGCGCTCGCGGATCAGGCGGTCGGTGAAATACGCCTGCAGTGATCGCGTGATCAGACTCATCCCTCAAGCCCTTCGTGTTGCTCGAGCCGCACCGCGGCGGCGCTCATCAGTTCCGGCACGGCCTGCAAGTACCAATACGTGTGAGCCGGTGCGACATGCCCCATGAACGTGCTCAGGATCCCGAGCCGCGCTGCGGCGTCAAGGTCCTGGTGGTAGGCGTCGAGCATCGTGCGGATCGCGAAGGTGTGCCTGAGCCCGTGCAGCGTGGGACGGCACCCGAACCGCGGCTCGATCCCGGCTCGCTCCCGCAGCAGCGAGAATGTCTCCGCGACGCAGCTGGGCTCGAGCCGTGTGCCCCAGATGCCGACGAACAGCGCGCGCGTGGCGACGCGTCCCGGTGGCCGGTCACGCCGCTGCAGGTACCCGCTCAACGCCCGGCTGGTGCTCGGCGCGAGCGGCAGCTCGCGGATTTTGCCGAGCTTCCCACAAACGGTGAGAACGCCGAGGCTGGCGTCGAAGTGGTCGAGGTCAAGCCCGATCGCTTCGCCGACGCGCATACCTGTCGAGGCGAGCAGGCCGATCAGCGTCTGGTAGGTCGCGCGGCGGTGCGGTGTCTTCAGGGTCTCGGCCGCCCGCATCAGCGCCAGGATCTCTTCGTCGGTGTAGAGGAACGGGCGGCGGCGCGGCGGCCCGTTGCGCAGGATCTCAACGCCCGGGATCTCAACGCTGGCGTCAACGCCGCGCAGATACCCGGCGAACATACGGACCGCGGCGAGCCGCCGGTAGTGCAGCGAGTCAGACCCGCCCGGGAGTACGGCCCACGCGACCGCCGTGTTGATCGTGATCCGCTGCTCACCGCGCCGGTCGAGAAACGCGACGTAGTCGCGCAACAGGCGCTCGACTCCCTCGAGCTTGAACCCGAGCGCGCGGCGAACAGCCAGGTACTCGACGATCGCGTCCCCGAGCCGGCTCACGCTCGTGCTCCAGGCCACGGCCGCGAGATCCGCCGCAGCGTGTCACGGTCGCACTTGGCGTAGATCGCCGTGGTCTCCAACATCCGGTGCCCGAGCACCTGCCCGATCGCGGGCAGGTCGGCGCCGCCGGCGAGCATCTCGGCCGCGAGCGTGTGTCGCAGCCGGTGCGCGTTCACCCGCCCGAGCCCGGCACGGTCCGAGAGTCGTGCGATCTCCTCCCTGATCGCGGCGCGACCCATCGCGCGCACCGGCGGCAACCTGGTCACGAACACCGCGCGCGTCTCAACACCCGCCGGGCGCCCGTCGCGCAGATACGCCGCCAGCGCCTCACCAACGGCGGCCGGTAGCGGGAGGCGCAGCTCGCGGCCCTTCCCGCGCACGGTGATCTCGCCCGCCCGCCAATCGATGTCCTCTAGCACCAGGCTTGCGATCTCGCCGCCGCGGACCCCGAGTCGCGCCATCAACATCACGATCGCGAAACCCCGCCTGCCGGTCACCGTTTCCCGGTCACACGCGTCCTGGAGCCGCTGAACCTCGTCACGCGTCAGGCGTTTCGGCAGCCCCGACAAGCGCGATCCCGCGACCGACGGCACCGCACCCGAGAGTGGTCGCTCCAGCTCGCCGTCGAGATAGAGAAACGCCAACAACTGCCGCACCCCGACGACCGTCAGCTTCGCCGACGCCCGCCCCTGCCGCGGGCACACCTCCACCACGAACCGCCTCACCGCCACGGCATCCAGCTGCTCAAGCTCGACCCGATCAGCGACCCCGAACCGCTCCAGCAGCGGCCGCGCGTGCCACACGTACGTGGCGATACTGGCCGGCGAGAGATGCCGCTCGCGCTCAAGCCACACGGCGAACCGGTCAAGCACCAGCTCGACCGCAGACCGCGCCATCCGCTCCTCGTCTGCCAGCCCGACCGCGCGCAGATATGCCAACAGCGGCTTGACACCGCGGATACTCGTGTAGCGGTGATAGCCCGCTGCGCGACACGCCGCGCAGAACCGCTCCACCACCGGCGGCGAGAGGTCGTCCGTCCCAAGCCCCTCCCGCGCCATCCAGCCGTTCAGGTTCCCGAACCTCCGCAGATACGGCTCAACGGTCGCCGGCGAATACCCCTGCCGCTCCAACTCCGCGGCAAAGCCGGCCTTCAAACCGTCAAGCGGACCACGCGATGTCGAGCGCGGTATTAGCGAGAACTTCGGGGGCGTCATGCCCACCGGCATCGGCACCGGACACCCCGTTATCCAGACCCCAGCGCCGCCAACATCGCTGTTTGCAGCAATTACTCAGACGCACCTCGGATAACCGCTGACTTCAGATAACACGCTCAATCCGGACGTCCGGATTGAGCGTGTTCTCGAACTCGTTCCACATCTATCAGGCGGAGATCTTCCCCACCCGGATCCGGGCCACCGCGGTCGGTGCGGCGTACTCGCTGAGCCGGCTGAGCGGCGCGATCCTGCCGTTCATCAGCGTGACCGTGCTCGATCACCTCGGCGCCTCGACCGTGTTCATCGGGTCGGCGGCGATCATGGCGCTGATCGCGACCGACGTCGCGCTGCTCGGGCCGCGCAGCACCGGCCTGAAGCTCGAGGACTCCTCCGACGACGCGGCCGCGGTCACGCGGGACACCCGGTCGCGCGCGCAGAGGACCCGAATGACGCCGATCACACAGCGATAGGCCCAATCACGGCCCGGGCCGCGAGCGCAGGCACCCGGCCCGGGTCGAGGATTCCCGGCCCCGCCACCTGGGCGTTGGCCGCGCCGGCCGCGAGCGCCAGCGCCAGCATTTCGCGGGCCGGCGCGGAGCGCAGTGCGCTCAGGGCCAGGCTTGCCAGCACGGCGTCGCCGCTGCCCACCGGATAGGGCGAGATCTCGTCGATGCGGCCGCCCAGCGCCGGCCCGGAATCGTCGACGAGCGCCATCCCGCTGGTCCCGCAGGTGACGATCGCGAGCCGGTTGCCGGGAACGCGCCGGTGGATCTCGGAGGTCGCACCGGCGGCCCAGCGCAGCATGTCGCCGGACTCCGGATCCGGCATCGGCAACTTGAGCGCCTCCGCCGTCTCCTCGGCGTTCAGCTTGATGAGCTCGGGCGCGGCCTCGAGCGCCTCCCGCAGATGCGGGCCATGTGAATCGATGGCGACCGGCACCGCGGAGGCGTGGGCGATGTCGAGGATCCGCCGGTAGCCGTCCGCCGGGGCGCCGGCGATCAGGCTCCCGGCCAGGCACACCATGTCCGCCCCGGCGATCAGCCGCGAAGCGGCCGCCTCCAGTTCCGCCCACGCGCCGGCCGGGATCGGCGCCGAGCCCTCGTAGAACCCGGTCACGAGGTCTCCCGGCTCATCGGAGGACGTGACGCTGACCGACGTGCGCGTCTCCCCTTCGGTCCACACGAACGTGCCATCCACTCCCTCGGCGGCCAGCGCGTCGGCGATCCAGCGGCCGGCGTGCCCGGCCAGCACGGTGAGCACGTGGGGATCTCCGCCCAACCGACGGGCCGCCCGCGCGGCGTTCAGGCCCTTGCCGCCCGGGACGACCCGCACGAGCGTCGGGCGATGGATCCGACCCGGCCGGACCAGATCGACCTCGTACACCCTGTCGACCGAGGGATGCCCGGCCAGGAACACGATCACGTCAGCCGCACCCTAGTGGTCGCCCGGGCACGTCCTCGTGACCGGCGGCTACTTGTGGTGCCCGCGGGCCTTGTGCTTCTTCGGCGCGGGCTTGATCCCGAGCAGCTTCCGGGCGTTCAGCGGGACCACGCGAATCTGGTTCTCGGCGTCGACCTCGTAGACCAGCCATCCGCGCCCGTCCGGCCCGAGCGCCGCCTGCATGCGGCCCGGGTCCGCCACGTCGGTGGCGATCACGTGCGGCCGCGACCAGTGGACCCCGCGGTCGCGCGAGGCGGCGGCGTACATCGTGCCGCTCTTGTACCAGGCCGCTACCAGCCGCCCGGAGGCGTCCTCGGCCAGCGCGGTGCCCTCGGTGAGGTTGGTGATGACCACGACGTGGGCGCGCCCGAAGCGGTGGCCGTCGAACCTGCGGACGGTGAGCCGGCGCTGGGACTCCCCGGTGTCCTGGAGCAGGTACAGGCCATGGGGCCCGCTGGCCACCGAGGGGTTGAACGTGGAGCCGGGCACCCTCACGTTGCGCCAGCTCGCGCCGTCATTCGGGTCGCCCGATCCCTTGTAGATCGCGGCGATCGTCTCCGAGCCGGACGCGACCACCACGGGCGTATTTCCGGCCCAGCCGGTCGGCGCGTTGAGTCCGGGCGTCGGATTGATCAGGGTCGCCGAGCTCGTCGCGGGGGCGCCGATCGCGCCGAGCTCCGAGGTAACACCGTTCAGACCGTTGTTCTGGACGAACAGGACCTGCCGGGCCGGGCCGATCGCTCCGTCGAAGTAGATCTGGTCGGCGATCACGGCCGAGGGGGTGAACGTGGCCCCTCCGTCGCCGGAGAGCGTCTCGACGTTCCCTATCTGGCAGCAGCGACCGGAGGCGATGGCCAGCTGGCCGTGACCGGTCGCGGAGATCAGCGGCGGCTGGGCCTCGCCGGACTCGCCGTCGATGATCACGTCGCGCTTCGACGAGCAGTGGGTCTTTCCGTGCGTGATCACGCACAGGCCCACCGGCTCGTCGACCTGCCCCGGCGGGCGGTCGTTCCAGACCACGTAGCCCGTGCCGGCAGCGTCGACCGCGATATTGGGCGCCTCACCCGAGGCGATCAGGGCGCCCGGCCGCGCGGCCTGGGCCACGCCCGGTACGAGCGCGCACGAGGCTACGACGGCAGCGGTAAGCAGGGCACGTACCAAGCACTGCAAAGCGGGGCAATAGTAACCAAAGCGCGCGCACCACGTCTCGCTCGGCCCTTGCATCGAGTGGTGCCGCCGCAATAGCGTTCGGACAACGCGAACACTCATGCGAAACGTGCGTGATACACGAACGGCCGCGGCGAACGGAAACCCCGAGCCCGCGAGCGTCACCGGGCAGCGGATTCGCCGTCTCCGCGCCCAGGCGGGAAAGACCCTACGCGCCCAGGCCCGCGAGATCGGGATCGCCCCATCCTCACTGTCGGCGCTCGAGAACGGCCAGGGTGGCGTGTCGCTCAAGCGCCTTCAGCTCGTGGCCGAGCACTTCGGCCTGCACATCACCGAGCTGCTGGGGGAGCCCCCGCCTGGCTCGCGGTCCGGCGGCGTGGAGATCATCCGCAACTGCGCCGCCAGTGTGCCCGGCGTACGGCGGGGCCGCGGAGTGCTCTACCAGCTGCTGGGAAGCGGGCGCGACCACACGATCCAGCCCTACCTGCTGTCGTTCGATCCGGGAGGGGGATACGACCGGGACATGATCGGGCATCCCGGCGAGGAGATCGCCTACGTGCTCCACGGTCAGGTCGAGCTCCTGATCGGAAACGAGTGCCATGGGCTCAGTCAGGGCGATCTGATCCGCTTCCGTGCCGAGCGCCCACACGCCTTCCGCAATGCCTCGAAAGTTGGGGTGGCGGCGGTAGTGGGGGCGGCGACGCCGCCATGGTGAGCCTGCCTGACCTGGACGGTGTGACCACGCCGGCGCTGATCGTCGAGCGCGACCGGCTGGTCAGGAACATCGCCGGGATGGCCGCGCGAGCGCAGTCGCTCGGTGTCGCGCTCAGGCCCCACGCGAAGACGCACAAGTCGCCCGCGATCGCCGCCCTGCAGCGCGAGCACGGCGCGGTCGGCTTGACCGTCGCGACGCTCACCGAGGCCGAAGGCTTCGCCGCCGAAGGAGTCGAGGATCTTCTGCTCACCGCGCCGGCGGTCGGGGAATGGCGCCTTACGCGGCTGATCGCGCTGGCGCGCCAAGTCCGGGTCCGGGTCGTCGTCGACGGCGCCGAGGCGGTGGCCGCGCTCGAGGAAGCCTGCCGGCGCGGTGGAATAGAGGTCGGATACCTGTGGGAGGTCGACTGCGGGGTTGGCCGGTTCGGCACGCCGCCCGGTGCCGCCACCGCCGATCACATCGCGCGAGCCGTCGACCACGCGCGCCATGCTTCGTTCGACGGGCTGCTGACGTTCGGCGGACATGCCTACGGCGCGACCGATCGCGATGGGATCGCGGCGGCCGCGCGCGACGAGCATGAGGCAATCAGCGAAACGGTCAGCGCTCTAGCCGATCGTGGGATCGACGCCGCGGTGCGCAGCGTCGGCAGCACGCCGACCTCGCACGCGCTGCAGTCCGGGGAGGGGATCACCGAGATCCGCCCGGGCAACTACGTGTTCTACGACGCGACGCAGGCCGCGCTCGGGGTCGTCGCACCCGAGCGGTGCGCACTGTCGGTGCTGGCCACGGTGACCTCGCGTCCTGCGTCCGACCGGCTCATCCTCGACTCCGGGTCAAAGGCGCTCGCAGCCGAGCGCCTGAGCACGCTCACCCCGGGCTTCGGGATGATCGAGGGTCATCCGGCTCTGCGGGTCGATCGCCTCTACGAGGAGCAGGCGATCGTGCATTCCGACGCGCCGTGCGACATCCCCGTCGGCGCGCGCGTGCGCGTCGTTCCCAACCACGCGTGCGCCGCGGCCAACCTCCACTCGCAGATGCTGGTGGTGCAGGACGGGACCGTCGTCGACATCTGGCCGGTGGTGACCCGGGAGTGGAGACAGATCGAGGCACAGAGGAGGCCGGCATGGAGCACCAGATAGATCCCCAGCGCATCCACCACAACTGGGACAACACGCTCGAACCGACCCTGCGCGTCGCGCCGGGTGACGTCGTGCACTACGACATCCTGATGGCCGGCCACGGTCAGGTGAACGAGGGCGACACGTTCGAGCAGACGAACTTCGATTTCGACACCCTCTACAACCTGCTCGGCCCGCTGTACGTCGAGGGTGCGCGGCCGGGTGACACGCTGCGGATCGAGATCGTTGACCTGACGCCCGGCGAGTGGGGATGGTGCGTGCAGCTGCCGGAGCTGGGCACGCTCCCCGACCACTTCCCCGACCCGTACCTGCGCACGTTCGATCTGCGCAGTGGCGGGCACGTGGACTTTGCCCCTGGCATCAGGATCCCGTTTGCGCCGTTCCTGGGCACGATGGGGAATCACCCGGACGAGCCGGCGACCGCGTCGGCCTTCCCTCCCCACAAGGGGGCAGGCAACATCGACACCCGCCACCTGACCGCCGGATCCACGCTGTGGCTGCCGGTGTGGTGCGAGGGCGGGCTGTTCTCCTGCGGGGACCCGCACGCCATGCAAGGTGACGGTGAAGTGTGTGTCGCCGCGATGGAGTGTGACATGCGGGCAAGCCTGCGCTTCTCGGTCGAGCAGCGCACGATCCCGGCACCCTACTTTCGCACCGCCGGCTCGCTGACGCCCAAGGTCGACGCCCGAGGGCACCACGGCGCGATGGGAATCGCGCCGGATCTGATGGAAGGCACACGCAAGTCGGTGCTGGCGATGGTCGAGTGGATCGTGGCCGAGCACGGACTGACCAGGCAGGACGCCTACATGCTGTGCAGCCTGGCCGGCGACCTCAAGATCCTCGAGGTCGTCGACGCCGGGATGTGGAACGTCGGATTCACCCTGCCGCTTTCGATATTCGTCGAAGAAGGAGCCGCGCGATGAGCGACATCGCCCCCCAACACCATCACCACGAACACGTAGATGTCGAGAGCGAGCTGCTGTTGGAGGACATGGGGTACAAGCCCCAGCTCCAGCGCGGGCTGAACATCCTCGGCAACCTGGCGATGACCCTGTCGGACATCACCCGACCGCGTCGTTGCTTGTCGTGGCAACCGCCGTGATCGCGACCGCCGGAACCGGCTCGCTGTGGGCCTACCTGATCGGCGGCTTCATTGCGCTCAACGTCGCGGCGTGCATGGGCGAGCTCGGCTCGATGTTCCCGGTCGCGGGCGGCCTGTACTCGATCGTCACCCGGGTGCTGGGACGGCCGATCGGGTTTCTGGCCCTGCTCGACTACATCGGCCAGGCGATCTTCCTACCCGCGAGCGTGGCGTTTGGGATCGGCACGTACATCAACGCGCTCTATCCGAGCCTGTCGACCAAGTGGATCGCGGCCGCCATGATGATCCTCGTCGCGCTGATCGCGTGTCTCGACGTTCGCCTCAACGCCTGGATGATGGCGTTCTTCCTGGCCCTGGAAATGGGCGTCGTGATCATGCTCGGGCTGGCCGGCTTCCTGCACGTGCATCAGTCGCTGAGCACGTTCACCCATCCCCACGTGGCGACGGGCACGAGCGGGATCGGGCCGGTGGCAACCAGCGCGATCATCGCCGCCTTAGCCACGGCCCTGTTCTCGGTGAATGGGTACGACAGCGCGATCAACTTCTCCGAAGAGACCGAGGGCGAAGCCTCCAGCGTGGGCAAGGCGGTCGTGCTGGCCGCGACGATCGGGATCGTGTTCGAGATCATCCCGTTCATCGGGGTCCTTCTGGGCACCGCCGACCTTCCGGCGTTTCTGCACTCCTCCACCCCGGTCACCGACGTGGTCCGGTCGTCCTTCGGGCACACCGCGGTGGACATCGTCACGTGGGGGGCGATCCTGGCCATCTTCAACGCCTCGCTGGCGATCACGCTTCAGTTCGCGCGCGTGACCTACGCCAGCGGGCGTGACATGGCCTGGCCGGCGCCGATCTCGAAAGCGCTCGCCTACGTGAACCCGCGGTTCAAGATGCCGTGGGTGGCGACGATGACGGTCGGCGTGCTCGGAGCAATCCTGTGCGCGCAGTCGAGCCTGCTCAGCGTGGTCACCTTCACCGCGGTGCTGATCATCATCCTGTACGCGCTGATCGCGATCTCGGCGCTGGTCAGCCGGGTTCGCCAGAAGGACCTCGAGCGGCCGTTCCGGATGCCACTGTGGCCGCTCTCGCCGTTGATCGCGTTGGTCGGCGTCGGGCTTGCGATCAGCCAACAGAAGGGCAAGGACCTGCTCATCTGCGCGGCGATCTTCGTCGGCGGGGCCATCTACTACTTGGTGTTCCTGAGACCGCGCCAGGATCGCTACTGGTCGCACCTGACCGTGCCCGAGCACGAGCTGGCCGCTGCCGCGGAGCCGAACCAATGAAGGTGTTCATCTCGGTCGACATGGAAGGGGTGACTGGAGTCACCGACCCGGAGGACGTGCTGCCCGATGGGGCGGACTACGCGCGCGGGCGCGTGTTCATGACCGGCGACGCCAACGCGGCGATCCTCGGCGCCTACGACGCCGGCGCCGACGAGGTGCTTGTCAACGATTCGCACTGGACCATGCGCAACCTGCTGCTCGAGGACCTCGACCCGCGGGCGCGCATGATCAAGGGGTTCCAGAAGCCGATGTGCATGGTGCAGGGCCTCGACGCGAGCTACGACGCGGCGGTGTTCGTCGGCTACCACTCGTGCGCGGGCACCGAGGGCGGCGTGCTCAACCACACCCTGCTCGGAAAGGAGGTGCAGAACCTGTTGCTCGACGGCGAGCCGATCGGCGAGACCCGGCTCAATGCGCTGGTGGCGGGCGAGCTGGGCGTGCCGGTCGCGTTCGTGGCCGGCGACGACAAGGTGTGCCAGGAGGCGCGGGCCGTGCTCGGCGAGGACCTCCCGACCTACGCGGTCAAGGACGGGCTCGACATGCTGGTCGCCTCGTGCCTCCACCCCGCGGTCACCGGGCAGGGGATCCGGGAGGGCGTGGCCGGCGCGTTACGGGAGGTGGGCCGTCGGGAGCCGCACGTGCACGACGGCGAGCTCACCTACACGTTCGAGTGGAACTCGACGACGATCGCGTCGATCTGCGAGTGCATTCCGGGCGTGGCCAAGCCGACCCCGCGCACCACCGAGTACCGCGCGAGCTCGCCGAGCCAGGCGATGCCGGTGATCGTGGCCCAGTTGCTGCTCGCCCTCCAGGTGGGCCAGCAGAAGATCTACAGTTGACCCGACCCCGCCGATGAGCACTGCCGATCCACTCACTAAAGCGAGTCCGACCGATGCCGCCGACTGGCCCGTGGTGCTGGACGGCGAGCTCATGCGCTTGGCCGAGGCGGTGATCCCCGCCGGCGACGACGGCCTGATCCGAGGCGACGGCGCGTTCGATGCGTTCCCGGTGCGGGACGGGCGGCCGTTCGCCCGAGCGGCGCACCTGGATCGGCTCGAGCGCTCCTGCCAGGCCCTGGCCCTCGATTGCCCACGCGAGCAACTCGAGGCGGACATCGACCTGCTGTTGACGCAGGTGTGGGCGGGGGACGCGGCGGTGCGCATCGTGCTCACGCGCGGCGGCCACCGCCTCTGCCGGCTAGAGTCGCTCGGCGATCACGAAGGGTTGACCAAGCCGGTGCGGCTTCTGCCGGTGACCTACGACCCGACGGTCGTGCTCACCGGCGTCAAGTCGCTGTCCTACGGAGCCAACATGCTCGCTTCTCGGCGCGCGGTCGCGGCCGGCTACGACGAAGCGCTGCTGGTCCGCTCGGACGGCGTGGTGCTCGAGGGACCCACGTGCTCAATCTTCTGGGTCCGGGACGGCCGCCTGCAGACGCCGGCGCTCGAGACCGGGATCCTCGCCTCGATCACCCGGCGGGTCATCCTCGAAAGCATGACCGCGGAGCAGGGGAGCTTCCCGCTCGAGCACCTGTCCGGCGCCGAGGAGGCGTTTCTGGTCTCGACGGCCCGGCTCGCGCAGCCGATCGCCGCGGTCGGCGAGGTCCTCCTGCCCGACGCACCCGGGCCACAGACGCTGAAGGCCCGGGAGGCGATCGAGCGAGCAATGGCCGAGGGCAGCATCGCCTGACCCCATTGCATCTACATATAGATCTATATATATGTCTATAGGTATGCATAATGCGGGCGCGTGATCACGGGATCGAGATTGGCGACGGCACGCCGGGGCCGGCCAACGCGATCACCGACGTGGCCGGGGTGCGGGTCGGACACCGCACGCTGATCGAGGGCTCTGGCCCGCTCGTCGTCGGGCGCGGACCGGTCCGCACCGGGGTGACCGTGATCGTTCCACCGGGTCGCGTGTGGGAGCAGCCGATGTTCGCCGGTGCGCACCGGCTGAACGGCAACGGCGAGATGACCGGGCTCGAGTGGGTGCGCGAGTCCGGAATGCTGACCACGCCGGTGGCGCTCACCAACACCCACAGCGTCGGCGTGGTACGCGACGCGTTGCTGGCGGAGATGCTCGCGACCGATCCGGGACGAGGCTCGGAATGGTCGCTGCCGGTGGTGGCCGAAACCTGGGACGGGCTGCTCAACGACCTCAACGGCTTTCACGTCCGCCCGGAGCACGTCCACGACGCATTTGTCGCGGCGCACGACGGCGCCGTCGAGGAAGGCGCGGTGGGCAGCGGCACAGGGATGATCTGCCATGGCTTCAAGAGCGGGATCGGCACCGCGTCGCGGGTGATCTCAGAGTCCGAGGGCGGCCACACGGTGGGGGTCCTCGTGCAGGCCAACCACGGCCGGCGCGAGCGCTTCGCGGTGAACGGGGTGCCGGTGGGGCGGGCGTTCGACGACATCCCGCTGCCGGGGGCGCCGGCCGACGGGGTGCCGCAGGGCGCCGGCTCGATCATCGTGATCGTCGCCACCGACGCCCCGCTGCTTCCCCACCAGTGCGCCCGGCTGGCCCAACGGGCCGGGCTCGGCGTGGCCCGGGTGGGGGGCGTCGGCGAGCACACCAGCGGCGATCTGTTCCTGTGCTTCGCCACCGGCAACCGGGGGATGACGGCGGGCGGCATCGACGAGCGCGCACCCCACGCCTTCCCGCTCACGATGCTGGCCGACGTCTACATAACCGCCCTGTTCGACGCGGTCGTCGAGGCCACCGAGGAGGCGATCGTCAACGCCGTGCTCGGCGCCGAGACCGTCGAGGGGCGTGATGGAATCGTCGCCCACGCCCTGCCGGGGGAGCGGCTCGCCCGGGTGCTGGCGGAGGCGATTGGCAGATAACCCGCGCTATGCGCGAGTTATCTCCAAGACCTTGTGATTGGTGCGGCGCCGCGGTTTGCGGCTACTCGCCGGCCGGCCGCCGGATCGTGCGGAAGTCGCTGGCCAGATGGGTGTCGAGCAGGTAGGCCCAGGGCATGAGAAAGTAGCCCTTCAGCCCCCAGTCGGTGCCCCACGAGTTGCGCACGAGCCCGTAGTTGGGCTCGTCCTTGAGGTAGCCGACGAGCAGGACCTCGTGGCCGCCCCGGACCTTCTCACCGCGTGAGGGAAGCGGGACGATCCCGGACTTGGCGACGTCGTCTCCCTCGAACGCCTGGTAGACCGAGAACCCGAACGCGATCGTCTGCTTGTTCGAGAGCACCGCCTTCATCGAGTCGAGATTGCGCGGCACCACGCGGTAGTTCGAGATCTTGTGCTGGAGCGCCCCGGCGTCCAGGCCGGCCGGCGGTTCCTTGGAGAACTTGGCGGTGTCGTAGGGCCAGTCCTTCTCGAGCGGCACGCCCATCTTGTTGCACACCTTGAAGCCGTCGCGGCCGAAGGCGCCGGTGTCCTGATCGGCCGGAGCCCCCTCGAGCTTGCGCTCGTAGTAGTAGATCCACAACCGCGAGAGCATGCCGGGATCCGATCCGTTCAGCTTGGCGTCGTACTCGACGGCGGCGGCCACCGCGTTCGCTGTGCAGCTTCCGAGTTGGCCCTGGTCGAACACTTCGGGCAGATCGGCCCGAGGGTCGACCTCGTCGAGGATCTTGAGCTCCGAGGCGTCGGCGATGTGGTCGCGCAGGTCTGGGAGAGATGGCTTCCAGCCGTAGCGGTGGATGTTGCGCGCTGTCAACCCCGCGGATTCGAACGCGTCAGCCATTGGACGGGCCCCCTTTTGTCAACTGGTCACTTACCAGCCTAAGAGCCGACGCCGGCCGCCGTCAACCCCCTCGATCATGGGGCGCCGTGGTCGCGTCGAGAAAAACCTCGGTGACGTCCGGGACCACTTCGCGCATCCGCCGGTCGATGTCCTCCGAGGCGCGCTCCACATGCTCGTCCTCGAGCCCGTCCGCGAAGTCGACGCGGGCGGCCACGAGCAGCGAGTTCGGGCCGAGCACCATCGTCAGCAGCTCGACCACCTCGTCGATCTCGGGGCACTCTTCGAGGGTTCGCTCTAGCGCCTCCCGTTCCGCCGGGCGGGCCGCCGCGCCGATCAGCAGCTCCGAGGTGTCATGGGCCATCCAGGACGCGACGCCGATCAACAGCAACCCGACCGCGATCGAGGCTGCCGGGTCGAACACGGTCGCTCCGGTGAACTGGTTGGTCAGCAATCCTGCGAACGCGATGGCCAGGCCGGCCAGCGCCGCGGTGTCCTCGAACAGGACCATCTTGACGTTCGGATCGCGGCTTTCGCGCACGTAGCGCCACAGCGACAGGTTCGCCTCGGCGGCCTCGTGGCGCGTCTGCCGGTTGGCCCGCACCCAGGAGATGCCCTCCGCCACTAGCGCGATGGCCAGGGTCGCGTAGGCGATGCCGTAGCCGCTCGACTTCTCGCCGGCGAACAGCTCATACGTGCCGTAGCCGATCGCGAACACCGCGCCTGCGAGGAACGTCGCGATGGCCGCCATGAACGTCCATAGGAAGCGCATCCGGCCGTACCCGAACGGCTGCTCCGGCGTCGGCTCGCGGGAGCCCAGCTCGATCGAGACGAGCAGGAAGATCTGGTTGGAGGTGTCGGCCAGCGAGTGGGCCGCCTCGGCCAGCATCGCCGAGGACCCGCTGAGGAGCCCTCCGGCCAGCTTGGTGACCATCACGACCGCGTTGGCCGCCGCCGCGATCAGCACGGTCCGGCGGCTGGCGCCGGCGGTCCGCTGCGTGCGGACCACGCTGCGTCGAGAAGTCGTGGCCGTGCCTTGGGGCATAGCCCCCGCCTACCCGATAGCGTCGCCCGGCACGCCGAGGGCTCGGCGCCGGGTGCGCGGGAGCTTGCTGACGACGAGATCGTAGGAGTCCTCGACCAGGTCGGCGATCATCCGGTCGGGGAGGGAGCCGTCGATCCGGACGGTGTTCCAGTGGCGCTTGTTGAGGTGATAGCCGGGGGTGATGGCCGGGTGGGCGGCGCGGAGCTCCTCGGCGAGGAGCGGCTCGCACTTCAGGCTGACGCTGAGCGGGTCGCCGCTCAGTCGAGACAGCGCGAACATCTTGCCGGCGACCTTGAACACCGAGGTCCCGGGGCTGAACGGGAAGGTCTCCTCGGCGCCGACGAAGCCGAGGCACAGGCGTCTCAGGGACTTGCCATCCACACCCGGGATGGTGACGGCGGCGGCGGACTCAGGCCGCGCGGCGCTCGGCGAGCCCGTCTCCTACAACCGCGTCACGCCGCAGGAGTACCGGGCCTTCGGTTTCCCCGGTGCCGAAGAGCTGGCCAACATGTTCCAGTTCAAGGTCGAGTTCGAGGAGACGTTCCGCGCCGCCCGCGACCTGGAGACGAGCCGCAGGCTCAACCCGGGCCTGACCAGCTACGAGCGCTGGCTCGAGCAGAACGCCGACCGGATCCCCGTCCCGGTCGCCGTCGGCTGACACCGTGGCATCGCAGGAAGGACCGATCGAGGGCGGGCTCGCTCATAGCCCGCTCTTGATCGCTGCCTCCTCGGGCGCCGCCGGGTCCGCGCCACCGGCGCACACGCCGTTGTCGCTCGGCAGCGGCTTGCCGGCCTGCGGTGTCTGATCGGCGGCCAGGCGGCCGTTCTCGGCCTGCCACAGCGGGGAGCGCGGACCGGCCACCTTGTAGTTGGCGTCGATCGTGCGCTGGATCGAGCTCTCCTTGAGCTTGGCCGCGCCGATCTCCGACCGGGTCGCCACGCCGAAGTGACCCTGCCAGCACTCCCACGGCGTCTTGGCGATGTCGACCAGCGGCGTGGTCTGCCAGCGGAAGGCGAAGCGGCCCGAGCCGCACACCAGCCAGTCGGCCACCTTCCCGCGGATGACGCCGAGAGCCGGGTTGTATCGGAGGCTCTTGCGACAGTGCGCGTCGTACGTGGGATGGCCGCCGAGTGCGGCCTGCACGATCGGATGTCCGTCGTCGAACGTGAGCAACGGGCTGTTCCAGGCGTAGTACTGCCCCTCGCCCGAGTGGCGCGCGGTGTAGAGCCACAGCGGTTGCTTGGTGTTGGCGTCGAGCAGCACCGTGACGTGCTCCCAGTCGCCCTGGTGCAGGTCGGTGTTGATCAGATCGCCGGCGATCGGGGCGTCGGGCAGCAGGCCCGCGTCGAACACCGTGGGGTAGTAGTTGTAGGCGTAGAAGAACCAGTACTGGAGCGCGATGAACTTCCCGGTGATCGCGCGGTCGGGGGCGGGCCAGGTGGCCGGGTTGGTGTTCCGCGCGTAGTAGAAGTACACCTGGGCGGTCTTCCATGGATCGAGCAGCCCGGGATCGGCCAGGCGCTGGCGCAACGTGGGCAGTCCGCCGGGACGTGCCGGCCGGCCGCGCAGGAACGCGGCCACCTGGGCACCCGGCTCCGTAGTCAGCGCGGGCGACACCGGATACTCGAGGAAGTCGTCCGGGCCGCTCCGCGCCGCGCGGAGGTCGTCCGGCGTCGGAGCGGGGCGGGGCGTCCTCGGCGGGCATGTGGCCCGCCCCTCCTGGAGGCAGGTCAGCTGGCCGTCGGGTCCGCGATCGGCCAGCACCGCTCCGACGGACACGGGCCAGAACGGATCGGCCACCGTGACTAGCACGGTCGGCTGATAGCGGCGGGCCACGGCAGCGATGCCGGGACTGGTCTGCGCGATCGGGCTCTCCCCGTCGGCGGCTCGTCCTCCGCGCGGTGCCGGACCGGCGATCACGCCGGCCCCGAGCGCGGGCGCCGCATAGCCGACGCTCGACACCGGGAGCGGATCGCCCGAGCACGTGGGTCGGATCGTGCGCACCTCGGGGCGGATCCACGCCGGCGTGCTCGTCTTGATGCCGAACGTGTGCAGCAGCACCGTGGGCAGCGAGGGCCGCAACCCCGAGTCGATCGCGAACGGCGTCGTCGACTTGGTCAACGACCTCACGCGCGCCGACGGGATGTGTGACACTCGTTCGTTCGTCGAGGTGGCGTCGGCGAGCGGCGTGCAGGTGACGAGGTAGGCACCGCTCGAGGTGCGGGCGAGATACCCGCCAACGACGCGGGCTCCGGCCGGCGTGGTCACCGAGGCCTGGGAGAACGTCACCGGCGCCTGACCGTAGTAGGCGACGCCGACGAGTCCGTAAACGGTGAGCAGTATCCATGGCAGCGCGGAGAACACGAACGCGAGGCGTCGGGGGTGCCCGGCGGCGAGCGTGCCACGCCGCTGCCGGCTGCGCACCTTGCCGTACTGCCGCCCGAGCGACGCGACCGCGGCCCACGTGAGCAGCAGCAGCCCGACCGGAGCTTCGGAGACGAGAGCCACCACGATGACCACCGTCCACAGCCCGAAGTGCACGACGCGGTTGCCCCACAACGGTCCGAGGAACACGAGCGCCGTAGCGAACACCGCCGTCCCCAGGGCCCACGGGCCGACGAGATGCCACCACGGGCCGGGCGGCCAGGCCTGGTCGATGAACTTCTTCGTCACCCGCGCCAGGGCCAGGGCGAAGGTGGCGGCGATCACCCCGACGTTGAACCCGGCGATCACGCGCACGAACCGATCGCCGACGGGTGCGTCCATACGGGTGGCCGGCCGATCCCGGTGCCGCGCGGCGGCCGCGGGTCGGCCGTGCTTGATCACGCTGTGCCACTCGGGGCCGTGCTTGCCCCAGGTGAAGGCATGGACGGCGTAGGCCGCCACGCATATGACAGCGAACACGATCACCATCACACCGACGAGCCGGAGTCCGGCCAGGAACACCGTCTCGTGGCCGAGCAGCGACAGCGACGCGTCGACCGGGACGCGCGCCGCGGCCAACCGCACCGCGCTGATGACCCAACCGATGATGTAGATATAGACGACGGCCGCCAGCGGGACGAGCAGCAGCTTCAGGACCTCGAGCCTGTCAACCCGGCGCGCGCGGCCGGCGGCGCTCACGGTGTGAAGCGTTGCGCGGAGATCCCGACGCGCTCGGTGAACGGGCTGTCGAACACTCCGCTCGAGTTCAACTGGTTGTGGACGCGCAGCCAGTCCGGATAGCGCGGATACATGGTCTCGAGCAGCCGCTCGCCGGCGGCAAGCGAATTCACCTGGCCCCAGTGCGGCCGCCCGCCAAGCTTGCTCAGCTCCGTCTCGTACGCGGCGATCAGCTCGTAGCCGCCGTTGGAGCGGCTGAGCTCGATCAACTCGATCATCATCGTGTCGCGGCCCTGCATCATCGACATGCACGCGTTGGACGCCTTGACGAAGCGGAACGAGATCGGTGAGCTCTGGTACACGTCGCCTAGCTGGCGGTATTCCGCCGCCACCCGGATCAGCGCGTCCGCCGCCTCGATGTGACGACCGTCCATCGGTACGCCGACCTCGCCGGAATAGGCGGGCAGGGCGTTGGCGGCGCCGATGTTGAGCACCTTGTAGGAGACCTCGTCGTACTCCTTCTTGATCAGCGCCCGGATCGCGTTCTCCATCATCCAGGGCGAGAGGCTCGGCTTGATGTCGACGAGCAGGTTGAGGAGGTACGGCGTGAGCGGGAAGGCCGACGCCAGCTCGACCGCCCAGTTGCGGGTCCGCTTGTCGAGTGGCTTATGGGATGGATTGCGGGTGTAGTTGCGCGTGGTGACCAGGCACGGATAGGCGTGCTTGCGCACGTACGGACTGAACAGGACCTCGTAGTGACGGTTCTCCGTCAGCACCTCCCCGTCGACGAGATCCGTGCGGACCTTCTCCCAGGTGTGAAATTCACGCACTTCTCGGAGGTAGTACTTGGGCTCGACCTCGAGCATGACAGTGCAGATCACCCCCATGCACCCCATGCCGACCGTCACCGCGCTGAAGAAGCGATCGTCCTGAACCAGCTTTCGTCGATCGCCGAAATGGGCGGCGAACCCATCCGGATCGGTCGGCCCGTCCTCCGGCTCGATCCGGTAGACCACGCCCCCGGCGGCCACGATGTCCAGTGAGCGGACGAAGTCGTTCAGAGGGCCGAAGGTGATCCCCGACCCGTGGGTCGAGGTCGAGATCACTCCGGCAATCGTCTGATGGTCGTAGCCGCCCATGTTCGAGAGCGCGAGTCCGCTCGCCTCGAGGTAGGCGTTCAGTTCCTTGATCCGGATGCCGGCCTCGATCCTCACCACCTTGCGCGCGCCCCACTCGGGGCGCAAAAAGTCGGGCTCGGTGGCTTGCGGCCGGGAGAGGTTGTTCGTCTGGAGCAGGAACCCGCGCGTGAGCGCGACGTCCGACCACGAGTGCCCCGACCCGACCGCCCGCACGCTGACCCCGTCCTCCTCGGCCTGCTGGACGATCCGGCACACCTCCTCGATGCCCCGCGGCGCGTAGATTCGCAGCGGATCGATGTGCTGGTTGCCGAGATGGTTGCGCCAGGTCTGGCGAACCTCGTAGTCGGGTGGATCGCTCATCACGGGCCTCGGTCCGCGAGCAGGTGGGCCACTCCCCGCTCGGCCAGCGCGGCGATCGTCTTGGACGGGTTCACCCCAAGCGCGGTGGGGACGATCGATCCGTCGAGGACGTACAGCCCGTCGTAGCCGTGGACCTTTCCGTGGTCGTCGGTGACCCCGCCGCCTGGATCGTCGGACATCGGGCACCCGCCCAGGGGATGAACAGTGATGAACTTGCCGAGCGGGCCGGCGTCCAAGGCGAAGAACGAAGACTTGGCTCCGGCGGCGGCGGCGAGTTCGCCGGCGACCTGACGCATCGCGGCGAACAGCCGGGCGCTGTCCTCCTTGTTCCAGCGGATGTCCAAGCAGCCGAACAGCGGGGTGAGCCGCATCTGACCGTTGGACGCATCCCGGCCGATCATCAGGAACACCAGCGAGTCTCCGATCGGCTCCGGGCCTCGGAGCTTGACGTCGCGATGGGTGACGTGGCGGTCGGTGATGCCGAGCATGGTCGCCACGTTCTTGACGTTCAGCACCACGCGACCCCAGCCGGTGAGCGCGTTGATCTCGCGCACAGCGGCCAGGATGCCGCTGAAGGCGCCGGGTAGCCCGCCGTCGGCCACCATGAAGCCGCTCTCGTCGGTGTAGTCGATCCGGCTGGTCATGCTCGGGCCGAACTCGGTGCGCGCCCCCGTGACCCCCGGCGCCGATGGATCGATGGCCAGCGCCAGCGCGTCTCCGTTGCCCGAGAAGCGGCTGCCCAGCGCCGGCGACAGGCGGCCAAGCCGGCCTCGGTTCTTCAGCAGTAGGCGGCTCGAGCCCAGCGTGCCGGCGGCCAGCACGATCAGCGGCGCCTCCACCGAGCCGCTGATCCGGTACTGGAGGTCGCGGAAGCCCACCCGCCAGTTGCCGCCCGCTCCGCCCGGCGGGTCGATGCGAAGCACCTCCCGCAACGGGAAGACCTCGGCTCCGTGTGCCTCGGCGCGCGCCAGGTAGGTGATGTCGACCGTGTTCTTGGCCCGCACCGGGCAGCCCGCGTCGCAGAGTCCGAGGTTCTGGCAGCCCTGTTGGAAGACGCCGCTGAACGGGTGGCGGCGGCTCTCGCCGAAGTGCACGGCGAGGGGGAGCCGCTCGGGCGTACGCTCGGCGCGCTCGGCCATCGCGTCAAAGGCGCTGATCTTGGGCAGCGCGGGCTCGGCCGGCGTCAGTTGCGGATCGAATGCCTCCTCGGTCCGGTCGTAGTAGGGATCGAGCTCGGCGCGGGTGATCGCCTGCGGCCAGGCCGGCTGCTCGAACACATCGCGCGGCGCTCGCAGGTGCGTGTTGGCGTACACCAGCGACCCGCCGCCCACGCCGGCTGCGGTCAGCACCGACAGGTCTTTCATGAGCCGCAGGTCGAGCATCCCGCCCGGGTTCAGGATCGGATGCCAGAAGGTCAGGGGCGCCTGCTCGGCCTGGTCGGGAAAGTCGCCCGGACTGAACTGCCGCCCCCGCTCGAGCACGCACACGCGGACGCCCTGTTCAGCCATCCGGCAAGCGGTCACACCGCCGCCGAACCCGGAGCCCACGACCACCACGTCGTATCTGCTCTCCACAACCCCGTCCTTCGTCAGATGCCCTCGGCCCGGACGCTATCCCCTCGCACCAGCAGCGCTCAGAATTGCAGAACATGTGCAGCTTTAGTGAATGATTCGTCTCAGAGTCGGTTGTGCGGTGCGGCCCTTCGCGGGCGCTACCGTGACAGGCGGATGACGCGCGAGAGCCTGATCGGTCGAGACGGCGGGACCTGCGTGTGGTGCGGCCGCGAGCCGTGGCCGGCCGATCTCACCGCCGAGCACCTTCTGCCGCGATCGCGCAGGGGCCGCACGGTGCCGGAGAACCTCGCGGTCGCCTGTCGCGCGTGTAACACGCGCCGGCGGACCAAGCCCGTGGTGGCCCACGTGCGAGCCCAGCTCGGCATAGGCCAGGAGCCGCGGCTCGATCTGCTCGTCGCCGCGCTCAGGCGGCTGAGTGGCTCGGAATCGCCCGTCCATGCCGAATATGCGGCGCGGCAACTCGCGCTGCTCGACCGTCTCTGACAGGAGGGAGGCCCCGGATGCTGATCGCCATCGCAGGAGGACACGGGAAGATCGCCATGCGGCTGGCCGCTCGGCTCGTGGCGCGCGGCGACGCGGTCATCGCCCTGATCCGCAATCCCGATCACGCCGCCGACGTGCAGTCGACCGGCGCCGAGCCGGTGGTGTGCGATCTCGAGCACGCGAGCGTCGATGAGATCGCCTCCGCGGTGGACCGTGCCGACGCGCTCGTGTTCGCGGCCGGCGCGGGGCCGGGAAGCGGCGCCCAGCGCAAGATGACGATGGACCGCGACGGGGCGGTCAAGCTTCTCGAAGCCAGCGCCGGGCGGGCCACGCCCTACGTGATCGTCAGCTCGGTCGGGGCGGAGAACCCGCCACCCGCCGGTGATGATGGCGACGTGTTCAGCGTGTACCTGCGGGCCAAGGCCGAGGCGGACGCCGCGGTGGCGGCGAGCGACCGCGACTGGACGATCGTGCGGCCCGGCCCCCTCACCGACGACTCGGGCACCGGGCGCGTCCGGATCGATGCCACCCCGTTCCGCGGCGAGGTCTCGCGCGAGGACGTGGCCGAGGTGCTCGACGCGATCCTCCACGAGCCGCGGGCAAGTCACCAGATCCTGTACGTGGGCGGTGGCGAGGAACCTGTGGCGCAGGCGCTCGGGCGCGCGATCGCCGACGGCGGCCCCTAGGCGCGCCGGATCGCGTCCCGGATTGCCGCCGCGGTGACCGTGGCGGCGACCGTGCCGAGCACGGTGAGCGACCACGAGGCGGCGAGTCCGGGTGGCGCCGGCGGCTCAGTTCCGGACGCGAGACAGAAGACAACGTCGCCGTCGATCGGGGTGAACGTGGGATCGACGGCTCGCGCGATGCCGGCGCTGGCCATGCGCGCGACGATCGCGCAGCTGCGTTTGTCGATCGAGGCGTCGGTGCAGACGCAGGCCAGCGTGGTGTTGCCGTTCTCGCCCGAGCGGATGTCGCGGAACTCCGGCAGCTCGGGCATGGTGGGAAGCAGCTCCGAGGCGCGAACCAGCTCGCCGTCCTCGCCGAGTGCGGCGCCCAGCAGCTCGCCGTCCTCGGCGATCACGTCGCCGAACGCGTTGGCCACCGCGATAGCGGCCACAATCGTGCCGTCGGCCAGGCGCGCGCCGGCGTGGCCCACGCCACCGGGCATCGCCCGATCGCGGCCGAGGAGCTTGCCCACCGCGGTGCCGGCGCCGGCGCCGATCGGACCGCTGGCCCAGCCGGCCGCGACGGCGGCCTCGCAGGCGGCATAGCCCTCGGCCGGACCGGGCCGCCGCGCTGAGGAGCCCGCGACCAGATCGAACACGACCGCGGTGGGGACGAGCGGAACGACCCCGCCGGGGGTGGGGCGGCCGATGCCGCGTTCCTCGAGCCACCGCACGACGCCGTCGGCGGCGGCCAGGCCGAACGCGCTCCCACCCGTTAGCAGCACAGCGTTGGGGCCCTCCGAGTTGGCCAGCGGGGACAGGTTCTCGAGCTCGCGGGTGCCGGTCCCGCCGCCGCGTACGTCGACGCTGCCGCGCGTCCCGGGCGGCGGGAGCACTACCGTGCAGCCGGTTCGCGCGTCGGGGTCGGTCCAGTGGCCGACGCGGAAACCATCCGGCAGCCATGGCTCGCGGCTTACGTCCAGCGGCGCCGGTTCGCCGGTCATGTCTGGCACGCCGGGCACCAGTACGTCGTTCTGCCTCCGATCCGGTCGCGCTCCAGGCGGTGCCTATCGCGCGGGCACGCCCCCTCGCGCCGGCGCGCCTCGATGAACCGGCCGGTGTGCGCACCGCCCTTCCGGATGGCCGAGCGCACGGCGGCGCGTACCTCGCGACGGAGGCGATCGAGCTCATCCATCGACAGGGAGCCGGTGAGGCGCTTCGGTGAGAGGCGGGCCTGCCAGAGGATCTGGTCGGCCAGCAGGTTGCCGATCCCGGAGATCGCGCCCTGGTCGAGCAGGCGGGCCTTGATCGGCGCGCGACCGGCGCCGATCCGCCGGCGGAACTCGACCCGGCCCACCTCGGCGGCGTCGGGACCCACGTGCGAGAAGTCGGGGTTGAGCACGGCGCGGCCAAGACGGCGCTTGTCGCGCAGCACGAGCCGGCCGCCGTCGTCGAACGTCAAAGTGAACCGATCCCAGCGCGTGGTGTCGTCGGGGTCGACCACGATTCGCCCGGCCATGCCCAGGTGTAGCCCGAGGGCGGGCCCGTCGTCGGTCTCCAGCCACATGAACTTCCCGCGCCGGTGCGCGGTCGCGAGCGTGTGGCCGGTCAAGGCGCCGGCTATCTCACCGGGCGGGTGCGGCCGGCACACGTAGGAGTCGCGATCGTCGACGTCCACGATCCGCCGCCCCAGCGCCGACTCGAGCGTCTGGCGGGCGCGTTCCGCTTCGGGCAGCTCGGGCACGGCCGCTTACGCGTAACGCGCGTCGACCCGCCCGGCGCGCACCGCCTCCCGGGCTTCTCGCGGTGACTTGTCAGCGTTCACACACCGAGCCTAGCGGCGACCGTTTGTCCCCCGCGCGTTCAGGTGAGACTAAACGGGTCAGGCGGATTCGAGATGGGAGGACGCCATGGCGACCGGAATCGAGAGAACCCGGACCGGGACCCCGGCGACGCGCGCGCCGGACCGCAAGCCTCGGCAAGCCACTACCGTCACGGGCAAGCCCCGCAGCCGCCGGCGATGGCTCATGGTCTCCATGTGCTTCTTCGGGCTGACCATCAACTATGTCGATCGCTCGAACCTGAGTGTCGCGCTGCCGAAGATGAAGACGGCGCTGCACCTGGGACCGAGCGCGGAGGGTGTCGTGCTCGCCGCGTTCTTCGCCTCCTACGCGGTGTGCCAGCTGCCCGCCGGCAAGGCGGTGGACCGCTTCGGGGAGAAGATCGTCAACGCGGTCACGGTGGCTTGGTGGTCGCTGTTCACCGCGCTGACCGCGGCCACGCAGAACTTCGGGCAGCTGATCCTGGCCCGGCTGGGTCTGGGGGCCGGCGAGGCCGGTGGCTATCCGTCCAGCGCCAAGGCGGTATCGCTCTGGTTCCCGACGCGCGAGCGCGCGTTCGCAACCTCGATCTATGACAGCGGCGCGCGGATGGGTACCGCGGTCGCGCTGCCAGTCGTGGCCGCGCTCATCGCGTGGCTTGGGTGGCGGGGCTCGTTCATCGTGACCGGCGCGCTCGGCTTGGCGTGGGTCCTGTTCTGGCTGATCTATTACCGCCGGCCACGCGAGGATCCGGCCGTGTCGCCCAGCGAGCTCGAGTACATCGAGGAAGGCGGCGCGCGCGTTCCCGAGAAGGAGGCCGAGGAGCAGCGGCGCGACGCGGGCTCGGTCCGCTACCGCGATCTGTTCCGCTACCGGACGGTGCTCGGGATGATGCTCGGCTTCTTCTGCCTGAACTACATCATCTACTTCTTCATCACCTGGTTCCCGACCTATCTCGTCGACGCGCGCCACTTCAGCCTGCTCAAGCTCGGCGTGTTCGGCGTGCTGCCGGCGCTGGTGGCGATCCCGGGCGGCTGGATCGGAGGGCTCGTGTCCGACCGCATGGTCAGGCGCGGGAAGAGCCTTACGGTCGCGCGGAAGATTCCGCTCGTGAGCGGCATGGCGCTGTCCTCGGTGATCGCTTTGGCCGTGCTCGTCCCCACGGCCGCCGAGGCTCTGGCGCTGCTGTGCGTCTGCTACGCGGCGCTGACCTTCGCCGCGGCGTCGGTATGGTCGCTGCCGGCCGACGTCGCGCCGACACCGGGGCACGTCGCCTCGATCGGCGGGATCCAGAACTTCGCCTCGAACCTCGCGGGCGTGCTCGGGGCGACCACGACCGGCGCGCTGGTCTCGATCGCCGGCGGGTCGTTCGTCCCCGCCCTGGTGCTCTCCGGCGTGCTGGGCCTGGTCGGTGCGTTCTCCTACCTGGTCATCGTCGGCCGCGTCGAGCCGCTGCCCGTCGATTAACCCGCCGGCGGCGGCGGGTTGGCGACACACCAGGAACAGATTTCTTGCGAACCGCGGGCGGCATAATGCCCGCCTCGATGGCCGACCCCGTCCGTGTCGCAATTGCCGTCCCGCTCGAACCGGAGCTGGTCGACAAGGTCCGCGCGGCCGATTCGCGGGTGGTCGTCGCGTACGCAGCCGACCTGCTGCCGCCGGAGCGTTACCCGGGCGACCATCGCGGGGTGGACCACTTCCGGCGTTCGCCGGAGGACGAGCGACGGTGGTGGGAGATGATCGCGGCCGCCGAGGTGCTGTACGGCATGCCCGGCGATTCCCCGGAGGGGCTGGCTTTGGCGGTGCGGCGCAGTTCCGGGCTGCGATGGGTGCAGGCCACCTCGGCCGGCGCCGGCGAGCAGGTCGCATCCGCCGGCCTGTCCGCGGCGGACCTGCACCGCGTCACGGTGACCAGCGCGGCCGGCGTGCACGCCGGGCCGTTGGCCGAGTTCGCCCTGCTCGGCCTGCTCGCCTTCGCGCGGGGGCTTCCGCGACTGCTGGCCGACCAGCGTGACCGGCGCTGGGGTCACTACCCGGTGGCCGAGCTGTCCGGTCGCACCCTGCTGATCGTGGGGCTGGGGCAGATCGGCGCCCAGGTCGCGCGGCTGGCGTCGGCGTTCGGGATGCGCGTGGTCGGGCTCAACCGCAGCGGGACCGGCGATTGGCCGCACGTCCACGAGGTGGCCGGGATCGCGGCACTGGGCGACTGGCTCCCGAACGCGGACGCGATCGTGATCTCGCTGCCACTGACCGACGAGAGCCGGGGCCTGATCGACGCGGCCGCGATCGCCCGAATGAAGCCGGGGGCGATCGTCATCAACGTCGGCCGCGGCGGCGTGGTCGACGAGCCCGCCCTGATCGACGCGTTGCGCGCGGAGCGCCTCGCCGGCGCGGCGCTCGACGTGTTCGCTCGCGAGCCGCTTCCGGCCGACAGCCCGCTGTGGGAGCTGCCCAACGTGTTGGTCAGTCCGCACACCGCTGCTCTGTCGCCGCGCGAGAACGAACGGATCGCGTCGCTGTTCGTCGAGAACCTTGGCCGCTACCTGCGCGGCGAGGAGCTGCGCAACCGGGTCGACCCCGAACTGCTGTACTGACGGCGTGTCCGAGGTAACGCTCAGCAGCGAAGGGCTGTATCAGGTCTGCCTGGAGCTGCTGCGCGCGGTGGGCACGCCGGATGACCTAGCGGCGGCCGTGGCCGGCGGTCTGCACGGCGCGAACCTGGCCGGGCACGACTCGCACGGCCTGGTTCGACTGCCCGCCTACGTGCGCGACGCCCGCGACGGCAAGATCCACCCGGCGACGCGGGCCGAGGTGGTCCGCCGGCGGGGGGCCACGGCCTGCGTGTCGGCAAGGTGGGGATGGGGCCAGCCGGCGGCCCGCCTGGCCACTCGGACCGCGGCCGAGATCGCCGACGAGCTCGGCGTCGGTGCGGTGGTCCTCCAGGACTCTCCGCACGTCGGGCGCATGGCCGACTACGTGGAGCTGATCGCCGCACGCGGGCAGCTCGGCATGACCGTGACCAACTCGCGGCCCAACGTGGCGCCGTTCGGCGGCCGCGACCGGTGCCTGGGGACCGACCCCATCGCGTTCGCGATCCCCCGCCCCGAAGGACGGCCGCCGATCGTGGTCGACTTCGCCACGTCGGTGCGGGCGGAGGGCAAGGTGCGGGTGGCGCGGGCCGCGGGACGCCCGGTTCCGCCCGGCACGCTGATCGACGCCGACGGCAACCCCAGCGTGAATCCCGAGGACTACTACGCCGGCGGGGCGCTGCTTCCGGCCGAGCGCCACAAGGGCTACGCGCTCGCGGTGGCGATCGAGGCGCTCGGCGGCATCCTCTCCGGGATGGGGCCCGCGATGACCCCGGCGTACACCGACGGTGGCAACGGCGTGTTCATCATGGCGCTCGAGGTCGATGCCTTCATCGCGGTCGAGCAGTACATGCGACAGGTTGAGGAGATGGCCTCCGCCCTCCACGGCGCCCCAACCGCACCCGGCGTCGATCAGGTGCTGCTCCCCGGCGAGCCTGAGCTGCGCTCCGCCGAGCTTCGTGCGCGCGACGGCATTCCGATCGCGCAGGCCACCATCGACGAGCTGCACGAGCTGGCCGGCGAGCTCGGGGTGACCCTCCCCGCCGCCTAGCGCCATCTCCGGAGGAGGCTCGCCGGCCTCCCAACCCAACGGGAAATTTCCGCCATTGGCGCGCGCCGTTCGCGCTAATGACGGATTCTTACTCTGTCACGGGCAGTATCCGTCAATAGCGAAAGACGACTTCGCCAATGGCGGAATTTTCACGTTGCGGGGGCTGGTGCGGGGGCCTTGGTGCGGGGGCCTTGGTGCGGGGCCGGGGGGTTTGGTGCGGGGGCCTTGGTGCGGGGCCGGGGGGTTTGGTGCGGGAGGCCATGTTTGCGGGGGCTGGGTGCGGGGGCCTTGGGTGCGAGGAGGCCGGGGCGGGTGGACCGGCGGGTCAGACGAGCGCCACCGGGCGGACCATCGAGCCGGTCGCGCCGCGGATGGCCAGCGGAAGGCACACGAAGCAGAACTCGTACATCCGGTCGCGCGCGAGCTCCTCGCAGTCGACCATCTCGATGATGAAGATCCCGCGCTCATTGAGCAGCGCGAGGTGAACCGGGTGGGGATTGCCGGCGACGGTCGAGGGGAGGACCTCGAGCGCCTCGGTATCCGCGCCCACCGCGACCACACCGAGCGACGCCAGCCACAGCGCGGCGTCGCGGTCAATGCCCGCCTGCTGGTGCGCGGCGATGAAATCCGCATCGGGCCAGCCCGAGAGGTAGCCGGTGCGGATCAGCGCCACGTCTCCGTTCTCCAGCTCCACCCCCTGGGCGTCCAGCGCATCGCGTAACTCATCCGCTCCGATCGCCTCGTGGGCGCCGAGCGCGTCGACGCCGCGGGCGCCGGCCACGTCGATCAGCACCCCGCGGGCGATCAGCGGCGGGATCTCGGTGGCGTCTCCGCGCAGCGGGCCGAAGTCGCCGAGGTGTTCCTCGGCGTTGCTGGCACCGAACCATTCGTGCCGCTGGCCGCGCGTGATGTGCGCGAGCGCGTCGATGTGCGTGCCCGAATGCACCGTGCCCATCACCATCTCGCTCTGCCAGTAGAAGCCGGGCTCGTTCTCGCCGAGCCAGTCCTGGTCTCCCTGGTTGGCGATCCCACGGGGCGTCCGGTAGCTGAGGACCTGGAACGGCGGGTGGCCCGGGAAGATCGGCATGCCCGGAAAGCGTCCGCACCCGTCCCTGCGTGACCAGCGCCAGCGCGCCGAGCACGTCAGCATCGGTCGCTTGTCGCGCCGGAACGGCCGCCGCGTCGCCTGCGAATCTGTCCCCGTCCACGTGGGTCGCGTACCCGCAGCCCGGGCTCGAAAACTCCAAGCGTGCGCCCGGGGCGGCGGTTGTGGGTAGGGGAGAGTGGAGTGGAGGATTGCCGCATCACCACTGTCGACGTCCGCGACGTGCGCTTTCCGACCTCGCGCACGCTGGTCGGTTCGGATGCCATGAACCAGGCCCCCGACTACTCCGCCGCATACGTGATCCTCGAGACCGACGGCGATCTGCGGGGCCATGGCATGACCTTCACGATCGGCCGCGGCACCGAGGTCGTGGTGGCGGCGATCCACGCGCTCAAGCATCTCGTCGAGAACCGGCAGCTATCCGACATCGCCGGCGATCCACGCGGCTTCTGGCGCGAGCTGACCGGCGACTCGCATCTGCGCTGGATCGGTCCCGAGAAGGGCGTCATCCATCTGGCCACGGCCGCGCTCGTCAACGCGGCCTGGGACCTGTGGGCCAAGTCGGAGGGCAAGCCGCTGTGGAAGCTGCTGGTCGACATGCCGCCCGAGCAACTCGTCGGCTGCGTCGACTTTCGCTACATGACCGACGCGCTCACGCCCGAGCAGGCGATCGCGATGCTCGACGAGCGCGCAGCCGGCAAGCCCGCGCGCGAAGCCGAGATGCGCCGCGACGGGTTCCCCGCCTATACGACGTCCGTTGGCTGGCTCGGGTTCACCGACGAGGAGGTCCAGCGCCGCTGCCGCACCGCGGTCGAGCAGGGGTGGACGCACCTGAAGATGAAGGTCGGCGGCAACCCGGAGGACGACGTGCGCCGCGCCACGCTGATCCGTGAGGAGATCGGGTCAGAGCGCTTCCTGATGATGGATGCCAACCAGGTGTGGGACGTGGAGGAGGCGATCACGGCGACAAACCGCCTGGCGGAGTTCAATCCCTGGTGGATGGAGGAACCCACGAGCCCCGATGACATCCTCGGGCACGCCCGGATCGCCCGCGAGGTGGCGCCGGTGCGCGTCGCCACCGGCGAGCACTGCCACAACCGCACGATGTTCAAGCAGCTCATGCAGGCCGGCGGGATGGGCGTCTGCCAGCTCGACGCGTGTCGCCTGGGCGGCGTCAACGAGGTGCTCGCGGTCATGCTGCTGGCCGCGCGATTCGGCATCCCGGTCTGCCCGCACGCGGGCGGGGTGGGCCTGTCCGAGTACGTGCAGCACCTCTCGCTGGTCGACTACATCGCGATCGGCGGCGATCTGCGCGATCGCGTGATCGAGTACGTCGACGAGTTGCACGAGCACTTCGTGGCCCCGGTGGAGATCCGCGCCGGGCGCTATGTGGCGCCGGACACGCCGGGTTACAGCATCGAGATGCGCCCCGAATCGCTCGAGGAGTACGCGTTCCCCGACGGGAAGGCCTGGAGGAAGGGAGGCGCATGACCGGTTCGCTGATCGGAGCGCGGCTGGTCCGCCTGCGCGACCCACACGGGGACATCCGCGTGGCGTACGTCCGCGACGGGGAGCTGAGCGTGCTCGACACCGGCGACATGCTGGCGACCCTCGAGCGCGGCGAGTTGCCCGCGCCGGGCCGGCAGACCTTGCCGATCGTCGACCCGGAGACGCTCGAGCCGGACAAACCATGGGAGCTGCTCGTCCCGATCGACGCGCCGGAGACGTGGGCCGCCGGGGTCACCTACGAGCGCAGCCGCTCGGCCCGCATGCACGAGAGCAGAGGGCTCGACGTGTACGAGCGCGTCTACGAGGCCGAGCGTCCCGAGCTGTTCCTCAAGGACGCCGCGGGACGTCGCACGGTCGGGCCGGGCGGGGCGATCGCCGCGCGCAGCGACGCGTCGTGGACGGTCCCCGAGCCGGAGCTCGCCGTGGTGGTCGGCGCCGACGGGCCGCTTGCCCTCACGATCGGAAACGACGTGTCCTCGCGCGACATCGAGGGCGCCAACCCGCTCTATCTGCCCCAGGCCAAGATCTACGACCGGGCGTGCGCGCTCGGCCCGGCCGTGCTCGTGCCGGAGTCGTTCGACACGCACTTCCAGATCGAGTGCCGGATCCTCGACGGCGACGGCCGTGTCCTGTTCGCCGAGGAGACCTCGACCGAGAGCATGTGCCGCTCGATCGGCGAGCTGATCGACTACCTGCGCCGGGACAACCCGGTGCCGCCGGGCAGCGTGCTCCTGACGGGTACGGGCCTGGTGCCGCCGGACGACGTCACGCTCACGCCGGGATACACGGTGGAGATACGAATTCCCGAGATCGGCCTGCTGCGCAACACGGTTGCCCGGGCCGCCGAGTCACAGGAGGGTTGAACGCCATGTCCCAAACCACGATCGCCCCCGGCGCCGCGAACTTCGTCGCGGGGGAATGGACCGCTGCACGGGGCGGGCGAACCTATGAACGACACAACCCCTGGCGGCCGTCCGAGGTCGTCGGCGAGTTTCCCAGCTCGAGCGCCGAGGACGTGGACGCCGCCGTCGCCGCGGCGGCCGACGCGTTCGCGGAGTGGTCCGGGCTGCCGGCGGTCAAGCGGGGCGCGATCCTGACGCGCGCCGCGGCCGTGACCGAGTCGAGGGTGGAGGACATCGCCCAGGACATGACACGCGAGATGGGCAAGCCGCTGCGCGAGTCGCGTCTCGAGGCCGCGCGGGCGGCGCAGATCCTGCGCTTCTTCGCGGGCGAGGGCTGGCGGCCGGTCGGCCAGATGTACGAGCAATCCCTGACCGGAGGCGCCGTGTACACACGGCGCCGGCCGCTTGGCGTGGTCGGGTTGATCACCCCGTGGAACTTCCCGGCCGCCATCCCCGCGTGGAAGACCGCGCCGGCCCTCGCCTACTAGTGCTTTGTTAGGTTCGGGGTAGGAGTTCTCGCTATTTGCGGCGAATCCTCTTCGCGGTTGCTGTCGAACGCGGGGAGGTCATGATGGTGGTTGTGACTGTTGCGGGTTCGCAGGTCGAGAGGGATGTTGATCCGCCGTCGGTGGTGCGTGGGCGGCTGGAGGGGTTCGCGGTGGAGGTGTTGGCGGAGGCGATGAACCGGCCGGTGCAGCGGGTCAATGGCGGCTTGTATCTGAGGGGCTTGATCGAGGATGGCGCGCGGAAATCGCTTGAGCCGCTGGTCGCGAGGCTGGGCGAGGAGGCTGACTATCAGTCGATGCAGCAGTTCTTGGCTGATAGTCCGTGGGATCCGGCGCTGGTGGTCAAGGCGGTCGCCGAGCGGGTGGCGCCGGAGATCGGTGTGGAGGCGTGGGTGTTGGATGACACTGGGTTTCCGAAGGACGGGAAGGACTCGCCAGGGGTCAAGCGTCAGTACTCGGGGACGTTGGGCAAGAGGGGTAACTGTCAGATCGGTGTGTCTGTGCATGCGGTCGGAGCGCATGGGACGGTGCCGTTGGGGTGGGCGCTGTATCTGCCGGAGGACTGGTGTGAGGACGCTGAGCGGCGGCGCAGGGCGAAGATCCCCGCGGAGGTCGAGTTCAAGACCAAGCCGGAGCTCGGGGTCGAGCTGGTCGAGCGCGCTGCAAAGTGGGGTGTTCCGAGCGCACCGGTGCTGGGTGACCATGCCTATGGTGAGAACACCTGGCTCCGTGATCGCCTCGACGAGGCTGGCTGTGAGTACGTGCTGTCGGTCGGGCCCAAGACGCGGGTGTTCGAGCAAGGCACGGGCTTCGCGGTGCCGGCCCGCACGAGCGAGGACGGTCGTGCGCCGTGGCGGCCGCGGCCGGACCGCGAGCCCAAACCGATAGGCGAGCTGATCGGCGATCTCGCGAGCGACGCGCAGATCGTCACGTTCCGCGACGGGCCTGATGGCGAGCCGGCCACCTCCCGGTTCATCTTCGCCCGCGTGCACGCAGCACACGGGTGGCGCAGCGACGCGGGACGTCAGGGATGGCGTGAGGGCGCCGAGGTCCCGCCGCGCGAGGAATGGCTGATTGCGGAGTGGCCCGAGGATCACGACGAGCCGACCGACTATTGGATCTCGAACCTGCCCGCCGACACCGAGCCCGAGCGGCTCGCCCGGCTCGCACGCATGCGCTGGAAGGTGGAGCTCGACTACAAGCAGCTCAAAGGCGAACTCGGCCTGGACCACTACGAAGGCCGCTCCTGGCTTGGCTGGTATCACCACACCGCGATGGTGACCGCCGCCCACGGATTCCTCACGCTCGAGCGGCTGAACCCTTTTCGCCCGCGGCCGGCCTGACACTCCCGAAGGCCGTGCTGCTCCTGCAGCCGCTCTTCAAGTGCTGGACCGGCCGCTGCCGAACCTGCCACCGACCCATCAACGTCGACCGAGTGACACTCACCCTAAACCGCCACGACGAGTGAGACCTAACAAAGCACTACTACGGCAACACCGTTGTGCTCAAGCTGGCGCAGGACTCGCCGCTCACCGGGCTTCACCTGGTGCGCGCGCTTGAAGAGGCGGAGCTTCCGGAAGGCGTCCTCAACGTGATCATCGGGCGAGGCAGCGAGGTCGGCGAGCCGCTCGTGAGTGACCCGCGGGTGCCCGCGATCTCATTCACGGGCTCAGTGCCGGTCGGCCACGGCGCGCGCGAAGCCGCGGCCTCGCTCGGCAAGCGCGTGCAACTCGAGTTGGGTGGCCACAACCCGTTGATCGTCGCCGAGGACGCCAAGCTCGACGCGGCGGTGACGGCGGCCTACGTCGGCGCGTTCTGGTCGGCCGGCCAGAAGTGCACGGCCACGCGCCGCATTTACGTCGAGGACGGTATCTACGACGAGTTCCGGGACAAGCTTCTCAAGCGCATCGACGAGGGCAAGGTCGGAGATCCCGCCGATCCCGACACCGAGGTCGGGCCGATCGTCAACAAGGCGCAGTTCCACAGCGTCCTGGACGGAATCGCCCGCGGCCGCGACGAGGGCGGCACGATCATCGCCGGCGGCGAGCGCGCCGACCCGGACGCGTACCTGATCGCGCCCACGGTGTTCGAGAACGTCGCCGACGACGCCTTCCTCTCGTGCGAGGAGGTGTTCGGTCCGGTGACCACGCTGTATCGCTACGGCAGCCTGGACGAGGCGATCGAGCGGGCCAACGGGGTGCGCTTCGGCCTGTCGGCGGCGGTTTTCACCACGAATCTGGCCACCGCCACGCGGTGCGTGGACGAACTGCAGGCCGGGATCATCCACGTGAACTCCCAGACCGCCGGCGCGGAGGTGCACGTCCCGTTCGGCGGCATCAAGGAATCCGGCTACGGCCCGCATGAGCAGGGCCGGGCGGCGATCGAGTTCTACACCGAGGAGGTCACCGTCTACCAGGATGCCTGACCGGATATTGGTGTCACCCACATTTGACGTTTGACGCTCGGATAGGCGGGAACGTTCACATGTGAGGTGGAGAACGCAACAGGTAACGGTGCTGTTGTCGAAATCCGCGGCGTGAGCAAGCGGTTTCCCGGTGTGCAAGCACTCGAGGACGTGAGCCTCGACATCCGGCCAGGTGAAATCCACGCCGTCGCAGGTGAGAACGGCGCGGGCAAGTCGACGCTCATGAAGTTGCTCTCACAGCTCGAGCGACCCAGCGACGGCGCGATCGAAATCGACGGAAACCCGGTGCGATTCCGCAATCCCCGCCACGCCCAGCGGCTGGGGATCGCCATGGTCCATCAGGAGTTTGCCCTCGCGCCTCACCTCACGGTGGCCGACAACCTTGCGCTCGGCTGGGAACGGACGCGCGCGGGCCTCATCGTCCGCGGCTCTGAGAAACAGCGCGCCCGAGAGCTCTTGGAGAAAGTCCGCTGCGACATCGACCCGTCGCGGCGTGTGTCGACGTTCAACATCGGCGTGCAGGTGTCGGTGGTGGCGATCGTCGCCGTCGGCCAGACGCTCGTGATCCTGACCGCGGGGATCGACCTGTCGGTCGGTTCGGTCGCGGGACTGGGCGGGATCCTCGGCACCATGGCGATCGCCAAGGCGGGGTTCCCGATCATCCCCGGCGTCTTCATCGGCGTGCTGGCCGGAGCTGTGATCGGTCTGATCAACGGGCTCCTGGTCACGCAGATGAAGCTCCCGCCGTTCATCGCCACGCTCGGCATGCTCGGCGTGGCCCGCGGTCTCACCTTCATCGTCGGCGGCGAGAACGCCGTGTACGGGCTGCCGTCCAACTTCCGCCTGTTCGGAGAGGGCCAGATCGGCCCGATCCCGCTACCGATCCTGTATCTGGCCGTGATCGCCGGGGTCGGCTACGTGATCCTCACCCGAACCAAGCTCGGCCGATACGCCTACGCGATCGGATCCAACAAGGAAGCGGCCCGCCTGTCGGGCATCCCGCTCAACCGCTATCTGATCTGCGTGTACGTGATCTCGGCCGCGCTGGCCGGCTTCGGCGGCATGATCGCCGCCTCGCTGGTTCACTCGGGCCAGCCGAACTACGGCGTCGGGCTCGAGCTCAACGTGATCGCCGCGTGCGTGATCGGCGGCGCCAGCTTGTTCGGCGGAGTGGGCACGATCGGCGGAACGCTGATCGGGGCCTTCCTGATGGCCGTGATCACCAACGGCGCCGTGCTGCTCAACATCACGCAGTACTACCAGCAGGTGATCATCGGAGTGATCATCTGGCTGGCCGTGTGGTGGGATCAGGTCCGCCGCCGGCGCCTGTCCGCCGCATCGGAGCAGTTGGAGCGCCGAAAGGTGGACGCCGACGATGAGCCAACCGGGGGCTCCCGAGGCGAGCCGGAGAGCGCCCATGCGACGTAGCACGCGACTGGTCTTTGCGCTGGCGGCACTTGCGGTCGCGCTGACCGGGTGCGCGGTGGTCAAGGACCACAAGTCGAAGATCGCCATCCAGAAGACGCCGCCGATTCACCTCGCGGTCATCCCCAAGTCAGTCGGGCTCGATTACTGGTCGAAGGTGCACGCCGGAGCGATGTGCGCCGCCTCCCAGATGCCCGGCGTCAAGGTGACCTGGAACGGCGTCACCGACGAGACCGACGTGGTCGGACAGCTCAACCTGCTCAACAACTACATCGCGCAGGGCGTCAACGGCCTGGTGTACGCCGCGACCGATGCGACCGCGATGAACGAGGTGTCCAACAACGCGACCAAGGCGGGGATCAGGGTCGTTTCGATCGACTCGGGCACGACGCCACAGCCGAAGAACGTGCCGCTGATCGCCACCAACAACATCAGCGGGGCGAAGCTCGCCGCCGATCGTCTGGCCAAGGCGATCGGGCCCGCGGGCGGCAAGATCGCGATCATCGCCTTCCACGCCGGCAGCCAAACCAATGACCAACGGGTGCAGGGGTTCCAGGAGGAGCTCAAGAAATATCCCAAGCTGCACCTGGTCGGGATCCAGTACAGCCAGAACGACTACAACACGGCGTTGACCGTGACCGCCAACATCCTCACGGCCAACCCTGACCTCAAGGGACTGTTCGCGGCGAATGAGTCGAGCGACGTGGGAGCGGTCGAGGCCGTGCGGATCGCCCATCGCGCCGGCAAGGTCAAGATCGTCGGCTGGGACACCTCACCCGACGAGGTGGACGGCGTCAAGCAAGGCCTGGTCTCGGGTCTGATCTCGCAGGACCCGTTCCGGATGGGCTACGACGGCGTGCGCGCGGCGGTCAAGCTGTTGCGCCACCAGGGTAAGCCGGAGAACGAGAACACCGGCGCGGTGATGGTCACCAAGTCCAACCTGAACAACCCGGTCGTGCGTCAGTTCGTCACGCCGCGGTGTGGCTCGCCGCGCAAGGTGGACGTTGGCTGACCCGCCGCGGGTCGATGCCCACCAGCACTTCTGGAGCCTGGGCGAGGTCGAGTACCCGTGGCTGACGCCGTCGCAGTACGGGCCGATCTGCCGTGACTTCGGTCCCTCCGATCTCGAACCTCTGCTCGACGCGACCGGGATCACGCACTCGATCACGGTCCAGGCGGCCAACTCGTTCGCGGACACCGACGCGATGCTCGCGCGCGCCGAGCGGCACCCCTGGATCGCCGGCGTCACGGGATGGGTCCCGCTGCTCGAGCCGCGGGAGGCCGAGCAGGCGCTGGAGCGCTACAGCCGGCATCCGGCCTTCCGCGGGGTCAGGCATCTCGTCCACGACGAGTCCGACCCGGACTGGCTGCTCCGCCCGTCGGTCCTGGAGAGCCTCGCGTTGCTGGCCGAGCGCGGGGTGGTGTTCGAGATCCCGGCCGTGTTCCCGCGCCACCTGGTCCACGTTCCGCGCCTGTCCGGTGCGCTTCCGGAGCTCAAGGTCGTGATCGACCACCTGGCCAAGCCGCCGATCGACCGCGGCGAGCTCGAGCCGTGGGCCGGCCAGCTCGCGTCGGCCGCTGCGTGTCCGAACGTGTTCGCCAAGGTGAGTGGGCTGAACACCGCGGCCGACCCCGAGCGGTGGTCCGCCGAGGACCTGCGTCCGTTCGTCGAGGTCGCGGTCCGCGAGTTCGGGCCCGAGCGCCTGATGTTCGGCTCGGACTGGCCGGTGTGCCTGATGGCGGGCGACTACGAGCGGGTCTGGGCGGAGACCGTGCGTGCCCTCGTCGAGGGGATGCCGTGTGCGGCGCGGGACATGGTGCTCGGCGGAACCGCGGCGACGGTGTACGGGCTCGCGCTGTGAGCGCGGCGATCGTCACCGGCGCGGCCAACGGGATCGGCGCCGCCTGCGCACGAGCCTTCGCGCAAGCGGGCTGGGACCTGGTCCTCGTGGATCGCGACGAGGCCGCGCTGAACCGGGTCGCCGAGGGCGTCTCGGCCCGGGTCGAGACGTTGGTCGGCGACGTCGCGACACCCGAGGTCAACGCGGGCGCGGTGGCGCGCGCGGAGGATCGCTTCGGCAGCCTCGACGCGGCCGTCGCGAACGCCGGCGTCAACCTGGCGCGCTCGCTCGACGACACCTCCGACGAGGACATCGATCGGCTGCTCGCGGTCAACCTGCGCGCGGTCGTCTACCTGGCCCAGGCGGCCCACCGCGCGCTCGCGCGAACCACCGGCAGCCTGGTGGTCATGGCCTCGAAGACCGGGCTCGTGGCCCAACCGGACTCGCCGATCTACTGCGCCACCAAGGGAGCGGCGATCCAGCTGGCGCGCGCCCTGGCCCTCGATTGGGCTCCCGAGGGCATCCGGGTCAACGCGGTCTGCCCCGGGATCGTCGACACCCCGATGCTCGAGGGGTTCTTCGAGCAGCTCCCCGACCCGGAGCGGGCGCGCCGGGAGTTCGCCACCGCACAGCCGCTGGGGCGGCTGGCCCGTCCCGAGGAGTGCGCGGCGGCGGCGCTGTTCCTGGCCTCGCAGGGCGCCTCGTTCATCACCGGCGTGGCGCTGCCGGTCGACGGCGGGTTCACTGCCCAGTGAACTGTGGGTAGAGAGCGCTCCATGACCACGAACACCGAGAGCAGGGCTGAGTTCGCCATCCTCAACCCCGACGACGCCGAGGACGCGTACGCCGGCACCGACGTACCCGGCGAGTTCCGCAGCCTGACCGGCACGCTCGACTGCAGCGAGCTGGCCGTGACCCTGATCCGGGTCCCCGCCCATTCGGACTTCGAGCAGGGAACCGGCCATTTCCACGACGAGATCGAAGAGCTCTACCTGGTCACCCGCGGCGCGCTGACCATGCGCTTCGGCGAGGAGATCCGCACGGTCAGCGCGCCGGCGGCCGTACGCGTCGCGCCGAAGACTCCCCGCTCACACCGCAACGAGGGCGACGAGCCGGTCGAGATGTGGGCGATCTCCCGCAGCCTGGGACGGAGCGACTCGACCAAGCTCGATGACTTCTGGGAGGCCTCGCCGCAAGCCCGGCAGAGCGCGGGCTGATGACCTGACCCGCGGTCAGACCAGAGTCGCCAGCGCCACCGGCACCACTCGCGCGGCGCCGGCGCGTCGCAGCTGCCCGCCGACCATGGCCAGCGTCCAGCCCGAGATGCGCCGATCGTCGAGCAGGACGCCCACGCCGGACGGTGGCGCCGAGAGCACGCGGAACGCGCCGCGGACGTTGGCGACCTGCTGCGCCGCGTTGGCCATCTCGCGCTGGGGCGGGCGATCCGACACGCGCTCCACGAGCCGGAGCAGCGGGACGCCGAGGCGGTTCCCCAGGCGCTCGAGCACGTCGCCGAGCCGAACGGACGGCACGGTCGTCAGCCAGTCGGCACCCGCGGCTCGCATGAGGTCGGCGAGCGCCTGCACCACGTCGTCCTCGAACTCGCCCGCGCGCAGGCCGCGCTCGATCGCCGGCCACCACCCGCCGTCGCCGAACCGGGCCAGCGCCCAGCCGGGCTCGACGCGCGCGTCCTCGGGGATCTTGCGCATGCTGCCGCCCTCGTCCGGCGCCATCTTCTTCACCTCGAGCTCGATCGGGGTCGAGCGCAGATGGCGTCCGGCCGCTTCGACGAGCGCCGGGTCGAGCGGACCATCGAACCGCGGGCCGGCGCACACCGCGCACCGCCCGCAATCCGCCGGTGACGGGTCGTCGAGCTGTTCCTGGAGGACGCGCATCAGGCACCGCCCGTCGGCGCCGAAGGCGGCCATGGCCTGCTGCTCGGCGCGGCGGAGCGCGGTCACCTCGCCGTAGCGCTCGGCGTCGTAGCTCCAGTCCGCGTCGGGCACGAGCTTCCAGCGAGTGCCGGCGCGCGCCACCGCGCCTTCCACGTCGAGGATCTTCAGCATCGCCTCGATCCGTCCCATGCCGAGGTTGACCACAGCCATCAGCTCGCGCGTGGTCCGCCCTGAATCGTCCGCGGCCTCCAGGTCGCTCAGCACCGCCATCACATGCTCGCGAGCCGGGAACGCCTGCTCGATGAAGAAGTCCTGAATCCGGCGGTCCTCGCCGCCTCGCAGCAGGACGATGTCGGCGTGCTCGATGGCGCGCCCGGCCCGGCCGATCTGCTGGTAGTACGAGATCACCGAGCCCGGCGCCTGGTAGTGCACGACGAAGCTCAGGTCGGGCTTGTCGTAGCCCATCCCAAGCGCGCTGGTGGCCACGACCGCCTTGATCTCGTTGCCGAGCAACTGGTCTTCGGTGGCTACCCGCGCGTCGGTCTCGTGCTCGCCGCTGTAGGCGACCGCGGTGACCCCGCGCGCCGACAGGAACGCGGCCACCTGTTCGGCATCGCGTTTGGTCAGCGTGTAGACGATCCCCGACCCGGGGAGGTCGGGCAGGTTCGAGGCCAGCCAGGCGAGGCGCTGCGCCGGCTGGGGCAGGTCGAGCACCTCGAGGCGCAGGCTGGACCGGGCCAGCGGGCCCCGGTAGGTCCGCAGCGGCTCGCCATCGGACCCGGCGGCCAGCTGAGAGACCACATCGGCGACGACGCGGTCGTTGGCGGTGGCGGTCGTGCCGAGGACGGCCACTCCCGGGGCGAGCCGATCGAGCATGTCCTTCACGCGCCGGTAGTCCGGGCGGAAGTCGTGACCCCAGTCCGAGATGCAATGCGCCTCGTCGATAACGAGCAGGCCGACCGAGGCGGCGAACAGCGGCAGCATCTCGTCGCGGAACTGGGGGTTGTTGAGCCGCTCGGGGCTGATCAGCAGCAGGTCGGTGGCGCCGGTGGCCAGTCGGTCGCGCACGTCGTCCCAAGCCTCGCGGTTGGTGCTGTTGATCGTGTGCGCCCGCAGGCCAAGCCGCCCGGCAGCGGCGATCTGGTTGCGCATCAACGCCAGTAGCGGGCTGACGATCAGGGTCGGGCCGGCGCCCGCCTCGCGCAGTAGCACGGTGGCGATGAAGTACACGGCCGACTTGCCCCAGCCCGTCCGCTGCACGCACAGGACGCGGGCGCGGTCGATGACCACATCGTGGATGGCGTCCAGTTGGCCCTCCCGGAAGTTCGCCGCGGAGTCACCGGTCAACGTGCGCAGGCGATCGAGCGCCAGCGCGGGGAAAGTGTCAGCAGAAGTCGTCGGCACTTACTCCTAGAGTCGCAGACGCCCCGGAAATCACCCCCCGCCCCCGCTAGGTTCCAAGACAGACATGCTCCACGTCCACCGAGCCGAACGCGCCGACCGCCTGGCCGACGGTCTGGCCGAGACACTGCTGGCGCCGCTCGAGGACCCGTTCACTCCGGACATGGTGGCGGTGCCCACCCGCGGGATCGAGCGCTGGGTCGCCCAGCGGCTGTCGGTCCGGCTGGGGACCAGCGAGGGCCGGCGCGACGGGGTGTGCGCCAACGTCGAGTTCCCCTTCCCGGGCCGGCTGATCATCGGCGCCCTGGCGGCGGCGACCGGGATCGACCCCGACGACGATCCCTGGCCGGCCGAGCGCTCGGTGTGGCCGCTGCTGGAGGTGGTCGACGAGTGCCTGGGCCAGCCGTGGCTGGCCACGCTCGAGCGTCACCTGGAGGGCGTGCGCGGCGGACCGGAGGAGCGTCCACGGCGTTTTGGCGTCGTCCGGCACATCGCAGATCTGTTCGATCGCTACGGAGTCCACCGGCCGGACATGATCCGATCCTGGGCGGCCGGCGACGCCTGGGCGGTCGGGGAGGCGAGCGCTGCAGACGGGTGGCAGGCCGAGCTGTGGCGCCGGCTGCGCGCCCGGATCGGCCGGCCCAGCCCGGCTGAGCGACTGATCGGGGCATGCGAGCGGATCCGCGCGGACCCGACCGTCCTCGATTTGCCGCAGCGCCTCGCCCTGTTCGGGCTGACCCGCATTCCGCGCTCGCACCTCGACGTCCTGGCGGCGATGGCGAGCGGCCGGGAGGTGCACGTGTTCGGGCTGCACCCATCGCCGGAGCTGTGGCGGCGGGTGAACGAGACCCTCAGCGCCGGCGGCCGCACGCCGCTCACGGCCCGGCGGGCCGACCGGACCGCCGAGCTGCCGGTGAACCGGCTGCTCGCCTCCTGGGGCCGCGACGTGCGCGAGCTGCAGCTAGTGCTGGCCGGCGCCGGCGAATCCATCGATCACCACCACGAGTTGCCCGGCAGCGAAGCCCGGAGCCTGCTCGCCGCGATCCAGGACGACATCAACGACGATCGCCAGCCACCCGGACTCCCGCTGCCCGACCAGCCGGACCTCCGCCCGCTGCTCGCCGCCGACGACCACAGCGTCCAGATCCACGCCTGCCACGGGCGCGCGCGACAGGTCGAGGTCCTGCGGGACGCCGTCCTCCACCTGCTCGCGGAGGACCCGACGCTCGAGCCGAGGGACGTGATCGTGATGTGCCCGGACATCGAGACGTTCGCGCCGCTGATCCAGGCCACGTTCGGCTCCGGGCGCCGCGTCGACGCCTGTGAGGACGACGACTGGGATGGCGGCGGCAACGGAGACGGTGGGCCGGAGAGACTGCCCGACCTGCGAGTCAGGCTCGCGGACCGGTCGCTGCGGCAGACCAACCCCGTGCTCGGCGTCGTCACCCAGGTGCTGGCGCTCGCCGACCAGCGGGCGACCGCGTCGGAACTGCTCGACCTCGCGGGTCGCGAGCCCGTGCGTCTGCGCTTTCACTTCGACGACGACGACCTGTCGCGGATGCAGGAGTGGGTCGCCGCGAGTGGGATCCGGTGGGGGTTCGACGCCCAGCACCGTGAGCCGTTCAAGCTCGGTTCGCTGAACGCCAATACGTGGCGTCGCGGTCTCGACCGGATCCTGGTTGGCGTCGCGATGACCGAAGACGACCGGCGGCTCGTGGAGGGGGTGCTGCCGCTCGACGACGTCGACAGCGGCGCGATCGACCTCGTCGGCCGCTTCGCCGAGTTCGTCGACCGTGCTGGGCGCGCGGCTGACGCGCTCACCCATCCCAAGCCGATCGGGCTCTGGCTCGACGCCATCGCGCAGGCCGCGGACGCACTCACCGACACGAGCGAACGCGAGTCCTGGCAGCGGCGCGAGCTCCAGCGCGTGCTCGGCGACGTCGCCGCGGAGTCCGGCGACGAGGTCGGAACGGGCCCCGAGCTCGAGCTCGCGGATGTGCGCGTGCTCCTCGCCGACCGGCTGCGCGGGCGTCCGACCCGAGCCAATTTCCGCACCGGCCACCTGACCGTCTGCACGCTCGTGCCGATGCGCTCGGTGCCCCATCGGGTCGTGTGTGTGCTCGGTCTCGACGATGGCGAGTTCCCTCGCCGGTCCCGGCGCGACGGCGACGACCTGCTGCTGGCTGACCCGCAGGTCGGCGATCGCGACCCGCGCACCGAGGATCGGCAGATGCTGCTGGATGCGCTGATGGCGGCGAGCGAGCGGCTGATCATCACCTACACCGGCAACGACGAGCGCACGAACGTCCGCCGGCCGCCGGCAGTGCCGGTCGGCGAGCTGCTCGACATCGTGGAGCGCACGATCCGGTGCGAGCAGGGCGAGGCGCACGCGCAGATCGTGATCCACCATCCACTCCAGCCATTCGATCCCCGCAACTTCGCGCCGGGGAAGCTCATCGCCGATCGGCCCTGGAGCTTTGATCCGCAGGCACTCGCCGGCGCCCGAGCGATCGCCGGCCCCCGCGGTGAGCGCGCCCCGTTCCTGGCAGCGCCACTCCCGCCCCTGATCGGGATGGTGGTCGAGCTGGGCAGCCTGGTTCGCTTCGTCGAGCATCCCGTGCGGGCACTCCTGCGCGGCCGGCTCGGGATCAGCGTCAGCGAGTTCTTCGACGAGGTGGAGGACGCGATGCCGGTCGAGCTCGACCCACTCGAACAGTGGGGGGTGGGGCAGCGGCTGCTCGAGGGCGTGCTGGCCGGCGGGGAGCTCATGGACTGCATGCGGGCGGAGATGGCGCGCGGTGCCCTTCCGCCGGGGGAGCTCGGGCGAGCCACGCTCGCGGACATCCGGCCCGTCCTGGTGCAGCTGGCCGACGAGGCGAAGGCGCTCGGAGCCGACCAGGCGCCTGGATCGGTCGACGTCAACCTCGCGCTGCCGGACGGGCGCACGCTGGCGGGAACCGTCAGCGGGCTGTGCGGGGACACGATTCGCACGATCTCCTACTCGCGGCTAAAGCCGCGCGACCGGTTGAGCGCGTGGGTGAGACTGCTGGCGCTGAGCGCCGCGCGACCGGAGCGGTCGTTCGAATCGGTGGTGATCGGCCGGGCGCGCGCCGAGTCGCGGTGGGCCGGCGTCACAGTGGCGCGAATCCCTGCGCTCGCCGACGCTCCCGACGAACGGCGGCGCATAGCGCTCGAGCAACTCGCGGTGCTCCTCGACCTCTACGACCGCGGCATGCGCGAGCCGCTCCCCCTCGCCTGCGAGACGTCCGCGGCGTACGCGCAGGCGGTGGCGGCCGGCGCGGACGGCGAGGCGGGCGCCCGCGCCGCCTGGGAGACCGTCTGGCGCTACGACAAGGAGAACCGTGATCCCGAGCACCAGCTCGTGTACGGCGAGTCGATTCCCCTGGCCCGTCTGATGGCCGACGGTCCGCGCGACGACGAGCGCGGACCGGGATGGGACGAGGAGGAAACGACGAGATTCGGGCGCTACGCGCTGCGGCTGTGGCGCGGGCTGATCGAGGCCGAGGCGGTGACCGATCGATGACCACGGTCGAGGCGCACGCAGAATTCGACATGTGCGGTCCGGTGCCCTCGGGCGTCACCGTGCTCGAGGCGAGCGCGGGAACCGGCAAGACGTACACGATCGCCGGGCTGGCCACGCGCTACGTGGCCGAGGGGACGCCGCTCGAGCGGCTGCTGCTGATCACGTTCACGCGGATGGCGACGGGCGAGTTGCGCGACCGGGTCAGGGAGAGGCTGGTGGTTTGCGAGCAACGCCTTTCGCGGATCCTGGCCGGCGCGGACGACCCGCTCGACGACCCGATAGTGACGTTCCTCGCGTCGGGCCCGCACGATGATGTCCGCGCCCGGCGCGACCGGCTCGCCCGGGCCGTGGCCGATTTCGACGCGGCCACGATCGCGACCACGCACGGCTTCTGCCAGGAGGTGCTGGCGGAGCTCGGGACGGTCGGCGACCTCGATCGGGAGACCGCGTTCGTCGAGGACGTCTCCGAGCTGGTGGAGCAGGCGCTCGACGACCTCTACGTGCGCCGCTTCGGACCGGAGGGAGGGGCTCGCTTCCCCCGATCGCAGGCGCTCCGGATCGCTCGCGAGGCGGTTTTCAGCCCGACGGCCAAGCTCGAGCCGGCGGACGAACCGAAGGACACCAGCGCCGCGATGCGCTACAGGCTGGCGAAGCGGGTCCGGGATGAGGTCGCCCAGCGAAAGCGGCGGCTGGCGATCATGACCTACGACGACCTGCTGACGCGGCTGAACCAAATTCTCGCCGGGCCGACCGGCCGCGAGGCGAGGCAGCGCCTGCGCGCCCGCTACGACGTCGTCCTCGTCGACGAGTTCCAGGACACCGACCCGATTCAGTGGCAGATCCTCTATCGCGCGTTCGCGAAGGAAGGGGTGACGCTGGTACTGGTCGCAGACCCAAAGCAGGCGATCTACGCGTTTCGGGGCGCCGACGTGTATGCGTACCTGGTGGCCGCCGCCACGGCCGCGACGCAGGCCACGCTGCGCGTCAACCGGCGTAGCGACCAGCCACTCCTCGACGCCTTCGACTCGTTCTTCGCCGACGCGCGGCTGGGCCACGAGGAGATCGTCTATCGCAAGGTCAGAGCCACGCGTGCTCACCAGACCAGCCGTCTGATAGGCGCCCCGGAGGACGGCGCACTCCGCATCCGGGTCGTCCACCGCGACGAGCCGGGGCTCGAGCTGACCAACCACGGGTATGCCAAGGCGGCCTCGGCCCGCGAACACGTCGCCCGCGACGTTGCCGCCGATGTGGTCCGGCTGCTGTCTTCGCAAGCGACGCTTGAGCACCGCGCCGCCTACGGCAAGCCGACCCGCCAGGAGCCGGTCCGTCCCCGGCACATTGCGGTGCTGGTGCGCACGCACGCCAACGCCGACCTCGTGTGCGCGCAACTGGGCGCGGTGCGCGTGCCGGCGGTCATCAACGGCGGCGGCAACGTGTTCGCGACCGCGACGGCCCGGGGCTGGCTGCGGCTGCTCGAGGCGCTCGAGCGGCCGGCCGAGACCATCCGAGCCAAGACCGCCGCGGCTACTCCGTTCCTGGATTGGAGCGGCGAGCGGATCGCCACGGCGCCAGAGCCGGAATGGGAGGAGGTCCACCGGCGCCTTCATCGCTGGGGCCGGATCCTTCGGGACAGCGGCGTGGCTGCGCTCACCGAGGCGATCGTGGTCGACGAGGACCTCGCCGCGCGGATGCTCGCCGAGGTCGGAGGCGAGCGGCGGCTGACCGACATGGGCCACGTAGCGGACCTCCTGCATCGCGCCGCCGCCGCCGAGCGACTGGGCGTGACGGCACTGCGCGGCTGGCTCGCCAAGCGCATCGCCGACTCGGACGGGGACCGGCCGGAGGACGAGCGGACGCGGCGGCTCGATTCAGACGCGGAGGCGGTGCAAGTGCTGACCATCCACCGCAGCAAGGGGCTCGAGTTCCCGGTCGTCTACTGCCCGTTCCTGTGGGAGCCGAGCCCGGTCCCGCGCGATCCGGAGCCGGTGTCATACCACGACCCCGCCACCGGGTTCCGGCATACGATCGACGTCGGGCTCGAGGGCCGCGCCTGGAACTCCCACGTGCGGCGCTCCCGCGCCGAGCAGCGCGGGGAGGATCTCAGGCTCGCCTACGTGGCGCTCACTCGCGCCAAGCACCGGGCCGTGATCTGGTGGGCAGGCTCATTCGACAGCCGCAACTCGCCGGTCGGGCGCCTGCTGTTCGCCAAGGGCGCCGACGGCGAGGTCGCCCCCGAAGGACGCTCCACCCCGACCGACGCCGCCGCGCTCGAGCGGTTTCGAGAACTGGCCGCAGCCGCGCCCGGCCGCATCGCGATCGAGCGCTCGACGTTCGCGAGCGTGCCCGTCGCGTGGAGTCCGCCGCTCGAACCGCCGGCCGAGCTAGAAGCAGCGCGGCTGAACCGCCGTCTCGATCTGTCGTGGCGGCGAACCTCCTACACCGACATCACCGCCGAGGCCCACGATCCGCTGGTGGCGAGCGAACCCGAGCGGCCGGTCCTGAGCGACGAGCCCGCCGCGGCGACGCCCGCCTCGGTCACCGGCGTGCCGCGGCCGGGGCTGAACCGCGAATCGCCGTTGGGGGCAGCGCCGGTGGGGGTCCACTTCGGAACGTTCGTTCATACGGTGCTCGAGGCGACCGACTTCGCTGCGCCCGGCCTCGATGCGGAGATCGCCGCGCAGATCGCGGGCGCGCAAGCTCGGCGGGCCCTCGACCTCGGTGAGCCCGATCGAGTCGTCCATGGGCTGCGCGCGGCGATCGAAACGCCGCTCGGGCCGCTGGTCGACTGGGTGCGGCTCCGTGACGTCGCTCGCGCAGACCGGCTCGACGAACTCGAGTTCGAACTGCCCCTGGCCGGCGGCGACGAGCCCACGGGCCGGCTCACGCTGCAGGCCATCGCCGCGGTGCTCGGAGCCCATCTGCCGGGAACCGATCCGATGGCCCAATATGCGAGTCGGCTCGAGGACCCGACGCTTCGCGCGACCGTGCGCGGGTTCCTCACCGGGAGTATCGACCTCGTGATGCGCCTGCCCGGCCCGCGGTTCGCGGTCGTCGACTACAAGACGAACTGGCTCGGGCCGGCCGGTGAGCGGCTGACCCTCGCCCACTACCAACGTGAGGCGCTCGCGGCCGAAATGAGCCGGGCGCACTACGGCCTGCAGGCGCTCCTCTATACCGTTGCGCTTCATCGCTATCTGCGGTGGCGAATGCCCGGCTATGAGCCCGGCCGCCACCTCGCCGGCGTGCTCTACCTGTTCGTGCGCGGCATGGCCGGCGAGCCGGACGCCGGCGTTTTCGCGTGGTCGCCACCGGGAGATCTCGTCACGGCGCTGAGCGGCGTACTCGATCGGGGCGGCGCATGAGCGCGACAGCCGAGCTCCCCGAGCGCGATCCGTTCGAGGCCCGGCGCGCCGCGGGCGCCGGCGGTCTGCTGCGCGAGTTCAACGACATCGGGGTGTTGTCGGCGGCCGACGTGCATGTCGCGGCGCGGCTGGCCGAGCTCGTCGGTGAGCAACGCGAGGTCGTGATGCTTGCCGCTGCGCTCGCCGTACGCGGGCCGCGGCGCGGTCACGTATTCGTCGACCTGGCGACGATTCGCGACACCGCGAGCGTCGAATCGGACGAGCCGGTCGACCTGTCCGAGCTGCCGTGGCCCTCGGTTGACGAGTGGATCGGCGCGCTGAGGGCGAGCGCATTGGTCGCGGTGGGGGAGGAAGACGAGCCGGCGCCGGTGCGGCTGCTCGGGACCAGGCTGTACCTGGATCGCTACTGGAGCGAGGAGCGCACGGTCGCGGACGACCTGAACGAACTGACCGCGAGCGGCCGGCTGCAGGTGATCGCCGGAGGGCCCGGCACCGGCAAGACGACGCAAGTCGCACGCCTGGTCGCGGAACTGATCGAGCAGGCGTTTCGACTCGGTCCCCACCCACCGCGGCCGCCCCTGGTTGCGCTGGCCGCGCCGACCGGCAAGGCCGCGGCGCGGCTCCAGGAGGCGGTCCACGCCGAAACCGCTGCGTTGTCGATCGGCAGCGAGGCGCGGGAGGTGCTGATGGGGCTGCGTGCCTCGACGCTCCACCGGCTGCTCGGGTGGAAGCGCGGAAGTCACAGCCGCTTCGCGCATGATCGCGGCAACCGGCTCCCGCACGACGTCGTGATCGTCGACGAGACGTCGATGGTGTCGCTGTCGCGGATGGGCCGGCTCGTCGAGGCGATTCGTCCGGAGGCGCGGCTGATCCTCGTCGGCGACCCGGGGCAGCTCACCTCGATCGAGGCCGGCGTGGTGCTGGGCGACATCGTCGGTTCGGGGGCCAGGCCCGGGATCGTCGTGCTTAAGCAAGTACACCGGTTCGGCGGCGGCATCGGCAAGCTCGCAGACGCGATCCGGCGCGGCGACGGCGATGGCACGGTGGCGGCGCTCCGCGACGCGCCCGACGAGGTGACGTGGCTGCCCGTCGACGTGCACGAAAGCGAGGCGGGGCTGGACCTCGTGCGCGATCGCGCCGTGGCGGCGGGGCTCGAAGTGGCCAAGGCTGCTCGCGCGGGTGAGGCTGGCCCGGCGCTCCTGGGGCTCGGCCGTTTCCGCCTGCTGTGCGCGCACCGGCGGGGGCCGCACGGCGTCAGCGAGTGGACCTCTCGCGCGCAGGGCTGGCTCGCGCCGGACATCGAGGACATCGAGCGGCGCGACTACGTCGGCCGGCCGCTGCTCGTAACCGAGAACGACTACGAGCTTGGCCTGTACAACGGCGACACGGGAGTGATCGTGCAGCGCGCCGGCGAGCGCCCGACCGCCGCGTTCGAGCGCGGCGGCGAGCTGCTCCACTTCAGCCCGTTGCGGCTCGGCGCCGTCGACACCGTGTACGCGATGACGATCCACAAGAGCCAGGGCTCCCAGTTCGACACCGCCGCCGTGCTGTTGCCCACCCCGGGCTCGCGCATCCTCACCCGCGAGCTCCTCTACACGGCCGTGACGCGGGCGCGCCAGGAGCTGATCCTGGTTGGGACCGAGGAGGCCATACGGCGCGCGGTCGAGCGCCCGGTGGCGAGGGCCTCGGGCCTCAGGGAGCGGCTGCGTTAATGTCTTAACCAAACGAGAGGGACATGTGTCGATCAGGGCCGACGGTTACGAGGATCTCCACCAGGCGATCGTTAACGGCGAGCTGCTGCCCGGGGAACGGCTGCTCGAGGAGGACCTCAGCGCGCGGCTCGGGCTGGGGCGCGCTGCCGTCCGGATGGCCCTGGCCCGCCTCGAGCACGACGGCCTGGTGGAGCGCGAGCGCCACCGCGGCGCGCGCGTGAGGCGTGTCTCCGAGCGCGAGGCGGTGGAGATCCTCGAGGCCCGCTCCGCGCTAGAAGGCGTGGCGGCGCGGCATGCCGCGCTCAAGGCCGACGACGCCACGATCGCGGGACTGCGCGAGACCATCACCGAGATGCGCCGCCTGCGGGAGGCCGGCGATCTGATCGGGCTCTCGAATGTGAACGCTCGGCTGCACGCGGGCATCCTCGCGGCATCCAGGCACGAGACGGCCAAACGCCTGACGCGAACGCTGAGCTCGCAGATCGTTCGCTTTCAATACCGCACGGTGCTGCTGCCCGGACGGTCCGATCGCAGCTTCGCCGAGCACTCGGCGATCGTCGAGGCGATCGCCGCGCGGGATCCGGAAGCCGCCGAGCAGGCCATGCAGCACCATCTGCTGCGGGTGGCCGACGCGCTGCGAGACCACCGCAGCGCAGAGCCCTCCTCCGGCGCCGCTGCGGCGCACGCCCTCCGGGACTAGCCCCGGTGACTGTCTCTCAGCGCCCGGGGCGCCCGCCCGGTACCTCGCGGCGGGCGGTCACGCGCACAGCGCTCGAGCTGTTCGCCGAGCGCGGCTTCGAGGAGACGACGGTCGACGACATCGCGGATGCGCTGGGGGTGAGCCGCCGCACACTGTTTCGCTACTTCGCTTCCAAGAACGACATGGTTTGGGGCGACTTCGACTGGGTGCTCGCCCGCCTGCGCCGGTGTCTGGACGCCACCGGGCCCGATGAGCCGCTGAACGAGGCGCTCGCTCGCGCGGTTGTCGAGTCAAACCGATACGAGGACGACCAGCTGCCCGAGCTGCGAATCCGGATGCGGCTGATCACGGGCGTGCCGGCGCTCCAGGCCCACTCCGCGCTGCGTTACGCGGAATGGCGCGAGGTGATCGCCGTATGGGTCGGTTCGCGTCTGGGGTGTCCGCCCGGGGACCTCGTTCCGCAGACCGTGGCTCACGCCGCGCTCGGCACGTCGATGGCCGCCTTCCTGGTGTGGGTCGACGACCCCTCGAGCGATCTCGTGGCGAACCTCGAGGAGGCGTATCGCCTCCTCGGCCATGGGCTGCGCGTGCTCGACCGCCTGGGACGTAACCCGGAATAGTTCCGAGTTACTTCCCAAAGCGACGTCAGCCGCCCAGGCCCTTGACGTCCTCCCACTTCTCGAGCGCGCCGATCACGATGGTCGCGATCTCGCGCACGTCCTCCGGGTCGGCGACGAAGTCCGGCACCGTGAACTCGGCGGACTTGCCGTCGTCGCGCTCCAGCGGCACGGTGCGAGTCCGGCGCTCGCGGTCCTCCGCAAACGCGCCGTAGCTCCACCCGTCGACGCCCGGAACGTCGCTGGTCTGTTCGCTCTCCACACACGACACGCTACCCGGGCGCTCCAGCCGCGAAGCATTCCGGGTGGTGTGCTCACCGGTCGAGGTCGCTCAGGACCGGCTTGACGTCGACGATCGGCGTTCCGTCCACCGCCTCGAGGTTGCGGACGCGCAGCCGTCTGCCATCGATCGCGAGGACGCGCACGCGATGCAGCCCGATCGGGTTGGGGCGATCGGCGGAGCGAGTGCTGAACACTCCCCGCTCCGGGTTGGCCGGATCATCGCGCGGATGGACGCGCAGGACGTTCCGGTCGGCACGGTCGAGCCAGGTCAGGACCAGGATCTCGTCGCCTTCGCGGATCCCGTCCAGCCCGCCCGCGTGGTCGGCGTCGATCACGAGACAGGCATCAGGCGATCCTTCATTTCCCTGCTTGGGGGCGGCAGCAGGGTCGGTCAGCGGAGACTCGACGGCTCCGATCGCCACGAGTTGCATAGTCAACGCACGGCCGATCGCACCTCGCCTAGGGCGCGCCCGGGCTCGCTGCGCCGGCGGCGCTGGTCGGATCGGTGAACGGCGGGGTGGCGCGCTCGATCGTTTCCCAGCTCATCCCGTGAGCCCGTTCTCGTTCGTCCGCCGCGCCGCCTCCGCGGAGTCCGAACAGGCGCTTCGCGAACAGGAGGTAGACGACAACCGCCACATTGATGATGAAGCCGATGACCTTCAGTGCGGTTCCCTTGTGGATGATCTCGTAGATTTCGAGCGGGAGCAGGAGGGTGGTGGCGAGGAAGGTGAGGTACTCCGCCCAGCGCTTGGCGAACCACAGCCCGACGGCTTCCACCCCCTCCAGCACACCGTAGCCCAGTAGCGCGACGCCAAGCGCGCGCAGCGTGCCGGACCGCAGCGAGAACAGCTTGTCGAATTCACCGAGGATGCCGACGTGGCCGCTTGTCTGGACCGGGCCGCCGGCTACACCACCCTGCAGGTCGGTCAGGATCCGGTAGAACCGGCTTCTCACGCTCGCCTCGTTGCCGGCGATCGCCAGCACGCCGATCCCGAGCGCGACCAGGATCACGAAGTGAAGGACCCGATCGAGCGCGATCAGGCGCAACACCACCTTGTCGCGCAGCGCCTTGCCGCGCAACGGGACCTCGATCTCAGCACGATCCGGTAGGTGCTCTGCGGACGGCGCCGCCGGAACGTGCAACACCACCCACGAGTCGCAGCGCAGGCATCTGTGCCACCGCACCCCGCCGGCGTCGCGCGCCAGCACCGAGTCCTCCGGGCGGAGCTCGGCAACGTCCGTGCCGACGATCTCATGGCCCCGCCACCCGCAGGCCACCAGCTCCCAATCGACCTTGTACCAGCGTCTGGCAGGGTGCGTACCTGGCGGACGATCCATCCAGCCACCGTACCCACTTCGCCATTAGACTGGCTGGCTCGCAAGAGCGATCGCCCTGCCATCGGCATCTGAACGGAGGTGCGCCGGTGAGTGTCAATACCGATTTCTGGAAGGGCGTCCCGGGCGGCGTCGACAGCGACGATTCGGGGCGGTTCGTCCGTCGAGAGAGCATCTTCCGGCGCCGCGTGTCGAACGACGCCGGCGCCGAGTTCCCGGCCGAGCCAGGCCGCTACCACCTGTACGTATCGCTGGGCTGCCCGTGGGCGAACCGCACCGTCACGGTGCGTGCGCTGAAGGGGCTCGAGGAGGTTGTCGGGCTCTCCGTGGTCGATCCGATCCGCGATCTCAAGGGCTGGGCGTTCCGCGAGGCGCCGGGCGCCACGGGCGATCCGATCAACGGCTTTGAGTATCTGTCGGAGGCCTACGAGCGCTCCTACCCCGGCTACGACGACCGCTACAGCGTTCCTGTCCTGTGGGACCGCGCGACCGGTCAGATCGTCAACAACGAGTCGTCCGAGATCATCGTGATGCTCGACGGCGCCTTCAACGAGTGGGCCGAGCATCCCGAGGTGGACCTCTATCCGGCCGATCTGCGCGCGGAGATCGACGCGCTCAACGAGTGGATCTACAGCGGTCTCAACAACGGTGTATACCGCGCCGGCTTCGCGTCGTCGCAGGAGGCCTATGACGACGCCGTCGGGCCGGTGTTCGAGACGCTCGACCGCATGGACGCGCTCCTCGCGGGGCGCCGGTACCTCGCCGGCTCGCAGCACACGCTGGCCGACTGGCGGGCGTTCCCCACCCTGATGCGCTTCGACCTTGTCTACCACGGCCTGTTCCGCTGCAACCGCCGGCGCCTGATCGACTACGACAACCTGTGGCCGTACCTGCGCGACCTCTATCAGACGCCGCGCGTCGCCGCCACGGTCAACTTCGACCACTTCGTCCGCGGCTACAACCTGAACCTGCCACAGCTGAATCCGGCCGGCATCATCCCGATCGGGCCCGACCTCGACTTCTGGGCGCCGCACCGCCGCGAAAGCGTCGGCGGATGAAGGGAGAGCGCCCCCTGGCGCGTCGGGGAAACGCTGAGATGACCTCGTGACGGCCGACCGATCGGCTGATCCATTCACGTACCAACGCGCGAATGTGATCCAGAAAGCGCTGCGACGCGTGGCCGGAAGCGGACCGGGATCATGGCTGTTCGCCCGTGTCCTGCACCGGATCGACCGGCCGGTCTATCGGCTGACCCGTGGGCGCCATACGTTCGCGAGCCTGCTGTCGGGAATCCCGGTGCTCATGCTCACCACCACCGGCGCGCGCAGCGGGGAGCCGCGCACCGTTCCTGTGCTCGGCCTACCCACGACCGAAGGTCTTGCGGTCATCGCGTCGAACTTCGGACAACATCGGCACCCGGCGTGGTACTACAACCTGCGCGCCAATCCCGAAGGCTCGGTCGCGGTTGATGGCCAGTCACGGCGGTTCCGCGCCGTGGAAGCCGAGGGCGACCGCCGGCGCCGGATTTGGGAACAAGGGCTGCGCGTGTATCCCGGCTGGTCGCAGTACGAGCGTCGCGCGACCAATCGCCGAATCGCGGTGTTCGTTCTCGACCCGGCATAGGTCGACGCGGCGCAGGCACGCGTCGCCCGGTGACCGCTCGGGCGTCGACGGGCTCACTCACCTGGGATCACGGCGTGGAACGTGATCCGGTAGACGAGCGTGTCCTCATCGATCGGCCCGGCGTGTGCGGCGCGCCGGCGTAGGGTCTCGCGGTCCGGCTCGCCGGCGCGTCGGACATCCGCCGCGGTGATCGCCGCGAACGGCACGTGCTCGATGGTGTCGACCTCGATCTGACCGAGGCCGACCCGGTAGCGGCCGCCTGGCTTGACCTGTGGGCGCTGCCACAGTCGGACCGAGAGCGTGATGTCCCCGGCAAGGACGTCGTTGCGTAACTCGCGGCTGAACTCCACACCCGGGACGCTAGCTGGTGATTCTGCCAACGGGTGAATATGGTTGGCGCCGTGCGGCATGATGAGGATCGAACGACGGAGGGGGCGGAGGCATGAACGGCGATCAGCGGGATGGGAACCGGTCGGCGAGGTGTCGGGTCGCGGTCGCTCAAGTCTCGCCCGTGTATCTGGATCGAGACGCGACCATCGCCAAAGGCGTCTCGGTCATCGCTGAGGCCGCCGCCCACGGCGCGCAGATCGTCGCGTTCCCGGAGACCTGGGTTCCTGGTTACCCGCTGTGGATCTACGGTGCCGCCGCGTGGGGCGATGAGCAGGCCAAACGTGCCTACGCCCGGCTTCTGGCCGAATCGGTCGAAGTTCCGAGTCCGGCGACCGATGCGCTGTTGGCCGCGGCGATGGGGCAAGGGGTCGAGGTCGTGATTGGCGTGAACGAGCTGTCCGGGGGAACGCTTTTCAACTCGCTGCTGTACCTGCGCCCGGACGGAGAGGTCCTCGTTCATCGCAAGCTGGTGCCCACTCATGCGGAACGAATCGTCTGGGGACGGGCCGAGGACGGAAGTGGTCTGGCGGTTGCCGATACGCCTTATGGCGGGCTCGGCGGCCTGATCTGCTGGGAGCATTGGATGCCGCTGGCGCGGTTTGCCATGCACGCTCAGTCGGAGCGGATCCACGTCGCCGCGTGGCCGTGGGGCTATGAGCTGGCGCACCTGGCCAGCCGGCATTACGCCTTTGAGGGGCGCGCGTTCGTGCTCGTCGCGGGTGGATACATGCCCACGAGCGCAGTGCCCGAAGGATTCGAGCTGCTCGAGGCGATGCGTGCCGGCGCGGATCCCGAAGGCGGCGAATCGATAATGCTCACGGGTGGAAGCGGCGTGCTCGGACCCGACGCCGAGTGGATTGCCGGCCCCGTGTACAACGAGGAAACGATCATCTACGCCGACCTCGAACTCGATCACTCCGCGCGCGAGCAGTACGCGATGGACACGGTCGGGCATTACAACCGTCCGGACATCTTCAGCCTGACGGTGGACGCGCGACGGCGTCCGCAGATCTCCTGGCTGAACGATGCGGCCGCTGACGCGGTCCTTTCCGCTCCGGGCGAGAACATGCGCTAGTGCTCGCGACACCAACCAGTCGTCGGCAGTAGGTCTGCGCCGTGCCTGGGTCCTCGCGGTTGTGCTTGTGTTGCCGTCGGCGCGCGGCGAGCCTCGCGGTCGGCTCGGCCGCGGTGCTGGTAGTGGTCGGCGCGATCCGGCCCGCGCCGGTTTCTGGCGCGGCGAGGGGCGGTGGGCGGATGGGTTCTTCGGCCAGCGGGACGGTGTACATCGAGTCCAACTCGGCGGCGCCGGATTCGAACGAGATCTTGGCGTTTGGCTACCGGAATGGGGTGCTCAGCGCGCGGGGTATTCGGCGGTACCCGACCGGCGGGAGCGGCTCGCACGATCTGAGCAACTCGGGGGTGCTGGATGCCGATCAGGAGGTGATCGTCAACCGGAATCGGACGCTGCTGTTCGCGGTGAATTCGAGCTCGGACACGATTGCTGCGTTTCATATCCACGCTGACGGTGGTCTGGTGCCTGTGGCGGGGTCGCCGTTTCCCTCCGATGGGCGCGCGCCGTCGAGCCTGGGGTTGGCCGGTCGCACGTTGATCGTGGCCAACAAGGCGCAAGACGGCGTTCGCGACCTGCGTCGTGTGCGGCCGAACTACACGTGCTTTCGCGTGCGCTCGGACGGGTCGCTGAGCGGGCCGATTTCCTCGATCGCGGTTCCGGCTGGCTCATCGCCTCTGCAGGCATATGTCACGCCTGATGGCAAGGTTCTGATCTCGAGCGAGGAATCCGGCGTGTTCCGGGCGTTTCGGATCGGCGCCGACAGTCGGTTGAGGCAGGGTCCGGGGTCGCCGCTGCGGCTGCCCAGGGCGGTGTTCCCGGGCGGGCGCAGGGTGCCGAACGTCTGGCCGGCCGGGCTGGTCTCGCTCCCGCACCGGAAGATCCTTTACGCGCAGCTCGCGAACCTGTCCGAGACGATCGTCTATCGCTGGGATGATCACGCCCGGCTGACGTTCGTCCGGGCGCTGGCGAACCCCCACTCGTTCCTGCCCTGCTGGACCCACGTCAATGCCCAGGGCACCCGGATGTACTCGGGCAACGCGGGCAGCGACAACCTGACCGTGTTCGACATCGCACAGGACCCGACCAACCCGCGCGCGATCCAATCGGTGCGACTCAACGCCCCCGGCAACCCGTGGAACTTCCAGATCGACCCAACCGGGCGAGTGATCTTCCTGCTCGACATGCGCGCCGTTCGCCAGATCCCACCAGGCCGCGGCAACCAGCTGCACGCCCTGCGAATCGACCCGGCCGGACGCCTGAGAGAAGAGCGCTCCTCACCGGTCAACATCCCAGTGCCCATCGGCACCAACCCGATTGGCCTCGCGATCGTCCCTCAAGCTCGTAGGGATTACTTACGCGCGCCGCCGCCGACCCGGGTACGCTCCTGGCGCTAACTGGAGCGGATCGTGGGGATCGGCTTCGACCGTCGAAGGGAATCGAGGCCGTGAACAATCAAGCTGCAGCGCAAACCGAGAGCCTCGCGTGTAGCGAGTACAGCGACCGGGAATGCGACGTACCGCCGGCCCACGGGCTCTGGCGCGAGTCGTTATCGAGGTACGCCAGACCACGCCTGCTTCGGAGCGTGCTGGACGTCGTCACCTCGGTGCTCGCGTACCTCGCGATGAGCGTCGTGGCGTACTTCGCGCTCGCGGTCTCGCCCGTGCTGGTGCTTGCGCTGGCGCCTGTCAGTGCCGGCTTCCTGCTTCGCACGTACATCATCTTCCATGACTGCTCGCATGGGTCGTTTCTCGCCTCACGACGCGGCAACGCGTGGCTCGGCACCTTCTGCGGGCTGCTCGTCCTCTCGCCGTTCGTGCGCTGGCGCCACGACCATGCTGTTCACCACGCGACCTCGGGCGATCTGGACAAACGAGGGGTTGGCGACCTCCCGACCCTGACCGTCGCCGAATACCAACGTCGCTCGCGGCGCGGTCGACTTGCCTACCGGATGATCCGCAACCCTCTTGTGATGTTCGGCTTCGGCCCGGTGTTCGCGATGATCGTCGGCCCTCGGATCGTCGCGCGCAACGCCCCCCCGAGAATGCGCAACAGCGTGCTACGGACCGATCTCGCCCTGGTGGTGATCGGCGGAGCCCTGGTCTGGGCGATCGGGATCGGCCACTTCCTGCTCGTGTGGGCGCCGGCCGCGCTGCTCGCGGGCGCCGCCGGGATCTGGCTCTTCTACGTCCAGCACCAGTTCGAGGACGCGTACTGGCAGCGTTCAGAGGAGTGGAGCTACGCCGACTCGGCGCTGCGCGGCAGTTCGTTTCTCAAGCTTCCGAAACCACTGCAGTTCTTGACCGGGAACATCGGCTACCACCACATCCACCACCTCAGCGTGCGGATTCCGAACTACAACCTCCAACGCGCCCACGAGGAGAACCCGGTTTTCCACAGCGTCCCGACCCTGTCTCTCTGGGATGGATTGCGGGCCGTCAGCCTGAAGCTCTGGGACGAGCAGAGCGGGCGCCTCGTGACGTTCGCGCAGGCGCGCGCCAGCTACGCCCGATTCGGACCGACGGATCAGACCGCCGCGTACGGGCTGTCGGGCTCCCGAGGAGGGATCAACTGATCGTCGGCGCCGGTCGGCGCGTCGCCCAACTGCTCATGCGGGTGGGTTGCTGCGTGCTTCCTGGCGTCCTTCTTGGCCTGCTTGTCGATTCGGCGCTCGCGAAGCTTTCGTTCGCGGTTGAGCTTCGCCATCGTGGTCTTCTTCTTCCCGCTTGATGCCATACGTGTCCTCCTGCTCTCGAGGGATCTGAAGCGCGTTCACAACCACGCCGCGGCCAGGCACGCCGTTTTTGGCGGTGCAGCCAGTCGCACGTCGTGGATACGGACCAGAACGGGCGCGGGTACGCCTGAACCAGCGCCCGTTGGTCGCAGTCTGAGCTTTACAGCGTCTGAACGTTCGCGGCGGCCGGGCCCTTCGGGCCCTGCTCGGTGTCGAAGCTCACCTTCGCGCCCTCGGCCAACGACTTGAAGCCGTTGCCCTGGATCGCGCTGTGATGCACGAACAGATCCTTGCCGGAATCATCGGGAGTGATGAACCCGTAGCCCTTGTCGTCGTTGAACCACTTCACCGTACCTGTTGCCATCTTGTTCCTCCGGGTGTGTGTGCGCTGCGAAACGCGGAGGGTGCTAGACGCAACAACTGCGGAAACGCTCGGCACTGCTTCGTCGAGCGGACGCTCGACCCTGAGAAGAGTCTAGCGCTTGGCGGCGGGCGCCGGGAGTCGCCCGCCCGACGGCGCTCCTTAAGATGGCGCCGGTCTGTGATCGACGACCGTGAGAGAGGAGATTGATCGTGTTCCGCGCCGAAGTGGTTGGCTCGATGCTGCGACCGTCCTATCTGAAGGAGGCTCGGGCGGCGTTCGAGGCGGGTCGGATGACTGTCCGGGAGTTCAAGAGGATCGAGGATCGGGCGGTCGACCAGGTGATCGCCGCGCAGGAGGGGTCGGGGGTGGAGGTCGTCACGGATGGCGAGATGCGGCGGTTTTTGTTCATGGGGCCGATCACGGAGACGGTGGCGGGGATCGAGATGGTCGAGCATGGGACGTCGATGCCGTGGGCGTCGCCCGAGGGCGAGCTCGAGTGGTCGTCCCCCGCGGCCGTGACCTCGAAGCTTCAGAAGAAGCGCTCGTTGGTGTGCGAGGAGTACAGCTACGCGCGGGGGCGGGCGCGGCTGCCGCTGAAGGTGACGGTCCCCAGCCCGCTCGTGTTGTACGGCTTCTGGAACAACCAGTACTCGACGGCCGCGTACGCGGATCCGTTCGCGATGTTCGCGGACGCGGCCGAGGTGGGGCGGTCGGAGATCGAGGAGCTGGTGGCGCTTGGATGTGAGTACATCCAGGTCGACGCCCCTGAGCTCGCCACGCTGGTGGATCCGCGGGTGCGCGGTTGGGCGGAGGCCCAGGGCATGCCGGCAGAGCGGATGCTGACCGAGGGGATCGACCTGATCAACGGCATGGTCGCCGGGGTGTCGGGCGTCCGGCTGGCCATCCATCTCTGCCGTGGCAACAACGCCGGGATGTGGATGGCCAGTGGTGGCTACGACTACATCGCGAAGGCGCTGTTCGAACGCGCCACGGCGTTCGACGCGTTCCTGCTCGAGTACGACGATCCGCGCTCGGGCTCGTTCGAGCCCTTGACCAAGGCTCCGGAGGACAAGCAGATCGTGCTCGGGTTGGTCACGACCAAGAGCCCGCGGGAGGAGACCGCCGGCGCGATCGCTGAGCGCGTGAACGAGGCCGCGCGGTCATTCCCGCGCGAGCAGCTTGGCGTCTCGACCCAATGCGGCTTCGCCTCGATCGCCGCCGGCAATCCGATCAGCGAGGAGGACGAGGACCGCAAGCTCCGTCTCGTCGCCGAGGTCGCCGACACGGTGTGGGGCTAGCTGGGATCAGACAGCTCACCGTCGGCTGGGCGGCGGGGGGCGGCGGGGGAGGAGCGCCCTGAAGTCCCGGGCGCGTACGCACCCGAGCCAGATCCCGAGCCCGCGGCTCGACTCGTCGGCCAGCCGGAGAGCGCCGTACCTGAGCGGATCGAGGCTCAGGCGATCCGTGAGCCAGTCGGCGAGCGCCAGCGCCGCCAGGAGCGCGCCGAGCCGCCGAACCAAGCCACCCCGGCGCCGACCAGCGCCCACGCAGGCCGCGACCGCGAACGGGGCCCATGGACCCGCCACCGCCCGACCGAGGTCGCGGCCCTCCCGCACCGTGACATCGGCGCTGATCCGGACCGCTCGGGCGCCGGCGCGAGGCACGTACGCGGCCAGCGTTCGGCGCAGGCGAACCGCCCGAACGCCGGTCAAAGCCAGGAGCGAAGGCGGCGATCCGATCAGCGCGACGCCCCACGCGAGCGCCGCCGCCGGGGAGAGGAACACAACCGGCACCCGCTCCGGGTGTCGCGCGAGCAGCGGTGCGACCGACTCGTTATAGGCGACCCGTCGGCGGTACCAGGCGCCGAACCCCACGCGATCCGAGTGAGCGACCACCACCTCCGGCTCGTAGCGGACCTGCCAGCCCCGGTCGTGCAGGCGCCACACCAGGTCGACGTCCTCGCCGAGCACGAGTCCCTCGTCAAATCCGTCGCCGAGCGCTTCGCGGCGGGCCACCATCGCCGCGCTCGGCACGTACCACACGGTGCTGTAGGGACGGACCAGCGCTGGACGCGGACCCATGTCGAGGGCGGAGCGCACCCGCTCGTAGGCGGCGATCGGGCCGCGCCCCTCCTCGGAGGAAACGACGCGAGGCGCGGCCAGGCCCACCGCCGGATCGGCCAGGTGGTCGAGCAGCCGGCCGGGAAACCTGGGCGAGGGGACGCAGTCGGCGTCGAGGAAGGCGACCAGCGGCGTCTCGGCGGCGTGCAGGCCTGTGTTGCGCGCGGCGGCCGGGCCTCGGTTCTCGCCGTGGCGAACGTAGCGCGCACCTGCCTCCTCGGCGACCGCGACGATCGGCGCAGGGTCGGGGGAGCCGTCGTCGACGACGATCACGCGCGGCCCGCCGGCCAGCGGCGCCAGGCACGCGCGCAACCGCTCTGGGTCGGCGTACACGGGCACGACGACCGTCACCTCGTGGATGGCCTCGGCCGGCCGTGGGGGCGGGTCGGGCCACACCAGTCCGGCGTCGAGCAGTCGGCGGGCGAGCGCGCGCTCCGCCCGATCCTCGCCGACCGGCTGGCCGGCCAGCCAGGCATGAACGACGGAGATGGCGCGCGCGGACAGAGTCAGGGCGCGGAGTGGCGAGCCGCCGAGCAGGACCTCGCCGCTCCTGAGAACCTCGACGCCGGCGGCGGGGTGGAGCCGCCAGCCGGCCGGCACGGGATCTGCCATCAGGCGGTGAGGCCGCCGTCGACCGGAAGCACCGTCCCGGTCAAGGCGGAGGCCCCCGGCCCGCACAGCCACACCACCGCCGCGGCGACCTCGGTCGGCTCGAGCAGGCGCCTGACCAGTTGCTGGCCGGCGAACTCCTCCTGATCGGCGAGGTCGTACACGTCGGCGCTGGCGGCGAGCATCGCTCCTCGGGTCGAGCCCGGGCAGACCACGTTGGCCAGCACGCCCGTCCCGGCCAGGTCCGCCGCGAGCCCGCGTACGTAGCCGACGACGGCCGCCTTGGCCGCCGAGTACGCCGCGAGCTTCGGCATGGCGCGTAAAGCCGCGGCCGACGCGATGGCCACGAAGCGTCCGCGTCCCGCCTCGACCATGCCGGGGATCGTTGCCTCGGCCAGGCGGCGCGTGCCGTGGAGGTTCACGTCGACGAGCGACGACCAGCCGGCCTCGTCGGTGGCCCAGGCGGCCCCGGCGGCGATGACCCCGGCGGCGGCCACCGCGGCGTCCGCGCTCCGGCCGGCCAGGACATCGGTCAGCTGGGCGGCGAAGTCTGGGGCGCCGACGTCGGCGCACAGCACGTCCGTGCCGACCGCGCCGGTCTCGGCACAACGTTCGGCGAGCGTCTCGAGGTCGGCGGGCGCAGGCATCGCGTAGCCGACCCCGGGCTGCGGCGCGCAGGCGTCCGCCAGCACGAGCGACCAGCCGTCCGCGGCCAACCGCAGCGCGACGGCGGCGCCGATTCCCCGCGCGGCGCCGGTGATGACCGCGAGCCCGGCGGGCTCAGGCACGGGCCGGCTCCGCGAAGAGCAGCGCATCGAGCGCCTGTGCGCAGCCCGCGATCAGCTCGGTCAGCAGTCGCTCGCCCTCCTCGGGGGTGGCGTCGCGCGGGTCGCCGAGCACGCCGTTGGGGCTCACCGACCGGACCCCGTCGCGGCGTAGGCGATCGATCAGCTCGCCAACGGGCGCGAGCTCGCCTACCTCGGCGACGTCGGGACGAACCGCGTCCGGACAGAGATGCATGAGCAGCGCGGTCTCGGTCCGGCCGGCGTGGGCGTCACCGCCGGCCGGCGTGACGTGAAACACCGCGCACCGCCGGCCCTCGGCGCGAAGGCGCGCAAGCACGGCTTCGATCGCGTCGCGGTTGCCGCCGTGGGCGTTGACCAGCAACATGGCGTCCCAGTCGCGCGGAGCGTCCCGCCCTAGTTCAACCAGCATCTCGCACAAGGCGGCGGTGCCGATGGACAGCGTCCCCGGGAACCCGGCGTGCTCGCCGCTCGCGCCGATCGCGACCGCAGGGGCAACGAAGGCGCCATCGCGCCCGCAAGCCGCGCCGGACGCGACGGCTTCCGCGATCCGAGTGTCGGTGTCGAGCGGGAGATGCGGACCGTGTTGCTCGAGCGATCCCAGCGGCACGAGCAGGACCCGCCGGGCGGCACGATCAACCTGAACCCAAGTCAATTCAGCGAGATTTGTCACAGGGTGCTAAATTATCGCGCCCGACCGTCCGCCGCGAGGGGAGGAGGGTCGGCACTGACCGCCCGAGGAGAGGAGTACCGCGTGAGCACCACGCCCGAGCAGCTCGAAGAAACGGCCGTCGAGACCGAGTCGACCGAGGACGCAACGCAGGCGTCCGACGAAGCGCTCGTGGTCGAAGACCTGCTGGTGGAGGACGTCTCGATCGATGGTATGTGCGGCGTCTACTAGAACCGCAGCGATCTCCGACGAGATCAAGCGAGCGGCGAGCCTGGGTCCGGAGGTGGAGCTGAGGCCGGAGCGCTTCGGCGCCCTGGCCTACAACTTCGGCACGCGGCGGCTGTCGTTCGTGCGTCGCCGGGCGGACGCCGTCCGCTCTTTGGCCGACGAGTTCCAGACGGGCCTCGACGCCCCGATCTGTCTCACCTGGGAGCTCACGTACGCGTGCAACCTGGCCTGTGTCCACTGCCTGTCGAGCTCCGGTCGGCGTGACCCGCGCGAGCTCTCCACGGCCGAATGCATGGGTGTTATCGACGAGCTCGAGCGGATGCAGGTGTTCTACGTCAACATCGGCGGCGGCGAACCGACCGTACGGCGTGACTTCTGGGAGCTCGTCGACTACGCGGTGGCGCATCACGTCGGGGTGAAGTTCTCGACTAACGGGTCGCGCATCACCGTGGACCGGGCCGAGCGGCTCGCCAAGACCGACTATGTCGACGTGCAGGTGTCACTCGACGGCGCGACGCCCGAGGTGAACGATGCCATCCGCGGCCCGGGCTCATACGAGACCGCGATCACGGCCATGGAGCATCTCGCGCGGGCCGGCTTCGAGGGCTTCAAGATGTCGGTCGTCGTCACTCGCGAGAACGTCTCGCAACTCGACGAGTTCAAGGCGCTGGCCGACCGCTACCGCGCGCAGCTGCGACTGACCCGACTGCGTCCGTCCGGCCGGGGCGCCGACGTGTGGGATCGCCTGCACCCCACAGCCGGGCAGCAGCGGGAGCTTTATGAGTGGCTGCTCGAGCATGGTGACGACGTCCTGACCGGCGACTCGTTCTTTCACCTCAGCGGCTTCGGGACACCGCTGCCGGGCTTGAACCTGTGCGGCGCGGGCCGGGTGGTGTGCCTGATCGACCCGATCGGCGACGTGTACGCGTGTCCGTTCGTGATTCACGACGAGTTCCGCGCCGGCAACGTGCGCGCCCCCGGCGGGTTCGCCCACATCTGGCGGCACTCGGAGCTGTTCGAAGAGCTGCGCCAGCCACAGAGCACCGGCGCGTGCTCCGGCTGCGGGCTGTTCGACAAGTGCCGGGGCGGTTGCATGGCGGCCAAGTTCTTCACCGGCTTGCCCCTCGACGGGCCCGATCCCGAATGCGTTCTCGGCCATGGCGAGAAGCTGCTGGCGGCTCGCGGGCAAGCGCCGGTTCCGAGGTCGAGCGTGGACATGTCGAAGCGCCGCCCGCCGGCCAAGGCGTGCAACGAGAGCCCACTCGCGGTGGTGTCGGTGCCATGAGGTTTCGGCGCAACCTCTGGTTCGAGTCGGTCTCGGTGGCGCAGCGCCGTGCGAAGCGCCACCTGCCGAAGTCGGTGTACTCGGCGCTCGTGGCCGGCTCGGAGGCGGGTCTCACGCTCTCCGACAACCTCGCGGCGTTCCGAGAGATCGGTTTCGTCCCGCGTGTCGGCGGCGCGCCGGCCGGGCGCGACATGAGCACCACCGTGATGGGACAGGAGATCTCGCTCCCGGTGGTGATCTCGCCGACTGGCGTCCAGTCGGTCGATCCCCAGGGTGAGGTGGCCGTGGCGCGCGCCGCCGCCGCGCGCGGCACCGCGATCGGTCTCAGCTCGTTTGCCTCCAAGCCGGTCGAGCAGGTGGTCGCTGCCAACCCGCAGACGTTCTTCCAGCTCTACTGGGCCGGCAGCCGCGACCAGATCGTCTCGCGCATCGACCGGGCGCGGGCCGCCGGCGTGCGCGGGCTGATCGTGACGCTCGATTGGACGTTCTCGCACAGCCGCGACTGGGGCAGCCCGAAGATCCCCGAGAAGCTGGATCTGCTCACGATGATCAAGCTCCTGCCCGAGGCGCTCACGCGGCCGGAGTGGTTCATGGAGTGGACGCTGACCGGCGGTCCGCCCGACCTGACCGTGCCGAACATGAGCCCCCCGGGCGCCCCGGCGACCACGTTCTTCGGCGCCTACGGCGAGTGGATGATGACGCCGCCCCCGTCATGGGACGACCTGCGCTGGCTGCGCGAGCAGTGGGACGGGCCGTTCATGCTCAAGGGCGTGATCCGGGTCGACGACGCCCGGCGCGCGGTCGACGCCGGCTACAGCGCGATCTCGGTCTCCAACCACGGCGGCAACAACCTCGACGGCACGCCGGCCTCGATCCGCGCGCTGCCGGCCATCGCCCAGGCGGTGGGCGATCAGGTCGAGGTGCTGCTCGACGGCGGCATCCGCCGCGGGAGCGACGTGGTCAAGGCGCTGGCCCTCGGCGCGCGGGCGGTGATGATCGGCCGGGCGTACCTGTGGGGCCTGGCCGCGGCCGGTCAGGCCGGGGTCGAGAACGTGCTCGACATCATGCGGGCCGGGATCGACTCAACGATGCTCGGCCTGGGCCGCGCCAGCACGGCTGAGCTGACCGCGGAGGACCTGTTGATCCCGCCGGGCTTCACGCGTGAGCTTGGTGCCCAGCCGCCGGTAGAGGCGCTCAGCTTTCGTGAATGACCACCCCGCGCACGTTCTTTCCGGCCAGTAGGTCGCGATAGCCATCGTTGACCTGCTCGAGCGAGTAGCGCTGGGTGATGATCTCGTCGAGCTTGAGGTGGCCTGACTTGTAGAGGCCGAGCAGGTTGGCCATTTCGAAGATTGGGTTCGAACCACCGGCCAGCGACCCCTGGATACGCTTGTGCCAGCCGACCATCGGCGAGCCGGTCAGGCTGATCGAGTGCTCGTCGGCGCGGCTGACCGAGGTCAGCACGACCCGGCCCGCCTTTCCGATCAGGCTGACCGCATCGGCCGTGATGTCCGAATCCAAGACCCCGACCGTCACGACGGTGAGGTCGGCCATCTGGCCCCGGGTCAGATCGACCAGCTGCTCGCGCGCCTCGTCGGCGTTCGCGAAGGCGTGCGTCGCTCCCAGGCGTATGGCCGTCTCGCGCTTCAGAGGGTTCGGGTCGATCGCGACGACCCGTGTGGCGCCCGCGTAGCGCGCGCCCTGGACGGCGTTGATGCCGACGCCGCCCACGCCCATCACCACGACCGTCTCGCCGGCCCGCGTCTCGCCGGCGCGCACCGCCGAGCACCAGCCGGTGGTCACGCCGCAGCCGACCAGGCAGGCCACCTCGAACGGGATGTCCTCGTCGATCTTCACGCACGAGTACTCGGACACCACCGTGTGGTCGGAGAACGTCCCGAGCGCGCAGAACCCGCCGAAGTCCTCGCCGCTGCGGTGGAAGCGGAACGTCTCGTCCTGAAGGCAGCCCACGCCGGCGTACAGACCGCGGTCGCACAGGTTCTGGTGACCGGTCGAGCAGTAGCGGCACTTCCCGCAGGCCGGGATGTAGGAGGTGACCACGTGGTCGCCGGGCTGCACGCGGGTGACGCCGGCGCCGACCGCCTCGACGATCCCGGCGCCCTCGTGTCCGCCGACCAGCGGGAAGCGGATGTGACTGCCGCCCTCGCGCCGGATGTGCTCGTCGGAGTGGCACAGGCCCGCCGCCTTGTAGCGGATCAGCACCTCGTACTCCTTGGGCGGGTCGAGGTCGAGTTCGGTGATCTCCCAGTCTGTGCCGGGCGTGTGCAGCACGGCCGCTCGTGTCGTCATGCTCGCCATCGGATCTCTCTCCTCGCTTCGCTAGCTCACGTTCACGCAACCTGCGGGACCACTTCGGCGCCGATCAGCCGGAGGTGGTCGAGGTCGTCGACGTCGAAGATGTGCAGGTAGATCGTCTCGCAGCCTTGCTCGCCGAGGTCTTGCAACGCGGCCACCACCTCGGACGGCGTGCCGACGACGCCGTTTGCCAGCATCCGCTCGCCGGGCGGCCCGAGCCGGGCCAGGCGCTGCTGTGCCTCCTCGCGGGTGGTGCCGCAGATCACCTGATAGGTGGCGGACAGGCGCAGCGTCGACGGATCGCGGCCGATCTCCTCGCAGACCCGCCGCACGTTCTCGAAGCGCTCCCGGCTGCCCTTGCCGCCGCCGCTGTTGAACTCATCGGCATAGCGCGCGGCCATCAGCGGCGTGCGCCGCGGTCCGGTTCCACCGATGACGATCTCCGGGCGGGGCTGCTGCACGAGCGCCGGGAAGTTCGCGCACTCGTCGAGTTGCCAGAACTTCCCGTCGAAGCTGAACGTTTCCCCGGGCGGGGTCTCCCACAGCCCGTGGATTATCTGCATCGCCTCGTTCAGGCGGTCGAAGCGCTCGCCGAGGGGCGGGAACGGGATGCCGAACGCGTGGTGCTCGCGCTCGTACCAGCCGGTTCCGATGCCCAGGATGATCCGCCCGTTCGACATCTGGTCCACGCTCGCGACGGCGATGGCCAGGTTCGCCGGGTTGCGGTACGTGCCGGCGGTCATCAGCGTGCCGAGCTTGACCCGGCTGGTCTCGCGGGCCAGGCCGCCCAGCGTCGTCCACGAGTCTGTCGGCAGGTAGTCGGGGTCGGTCGAGTCGATGCCCAGGTAGTGGTCTGAGCGGAAGAACGCGTCGAAGCCCGCCTCCTCGGTGGCCTTGGCCATGGCCACGATGCGGTCGTAGGTGGCGCCGTGGCGCGGCTCCATGAGCACTCGGACTTTCAAACCGTCTCCTCCTCCGGTCGTGGCAGCGGGAACGGGGCGGGCCCGCCCCCGTCGAGAACAAGCATCTGCCCGGTTACGAACTCGGCGCCGTCGCTCGCCAGGTAGCGCACCGCGGCGGCGACGTCGTCGGGCCGGCCGACCCGGCCGACCGGCAGGCGCCGGCCACGCTGCTCCATCTCGGCGCGGACGTCGAGGTCGGGATCGAGGCTGAGCACCGAGCGGCTGGTGTCGAGCGCGCCGGGCGCGATCGCGTTGACGGTGATGCCCCAGGCGGCCACGTCCATCGAGAGCGCGCGGGTCAGCCCGATGATCCCCGCCTTGGACGCGGAGTACGGGGTGGAGCGCGGCGCGGCGATCACGCCGGCCATCGAGGAGACGTTGATGATCCGCCCCCACCTCTGCGCGCGCATCGCCGGTATCGCGGCCCGGCACATCAGCCACGCACCGCGCAGGTTGATCCGGATCACCTCGTCGAACACCTCGACCGGGATCTCGTCGATCACGTCGCGGTCGAGGCCCTGGGGAGCCGCCGCGTTGTTGACCAGGATGTCGAGCCGGCCGAACTGCCGGACCGCCGCGTCGACCATCCCCTGGGATTCCCGCTCGTCACCGATGTCGCCGAGCACGGGCATCGCCCGGCCGCCGGCGCCCTCGATCTCGGCCACCAGCGTGTCGAGGCCCTGCCACGACGGCGGCTGGCCGGAACCGACCATCTCCTGCCGGCGGTTGGGCACGCCGGTGGGACGGCGATCGGCCACGACGGCCGCGGCGCCGTCGGCGGCGAGCGCGCGGGCGACCGCCTGGCCGCTGCCGTCGAGCTTGCCGCATCCGGTGATGAGCGCCACGCGCTGAGTCATGAGCCGGCTCCGGCCGTTGTCGGCGCCCGGTTCACCCCGGGGTAGGGGGCGCGAGGCGGTCCGCCGCCGTCGACGCTCAGCACCTGACCCGAGATCCATCGGGCCTGATCGCTGGCCAGGAACAAGACCGCGGCCGCGGCGTCCCAGCAGTCGCCCTCCGTGCCGAGCGCGGTCATCCTGCGTCGCGGCTCGCGCGCCTCGGCCGGGAGGTTCTCGGCCACCCCTGCGGTCCACAGCGCGCCCAGTTCGACGGCGTTGATGCGGATCCCGCGCTCGGCGAGCAGCGGCGCGGCCCCGCCGGTCATCGCCTCGAGCGCGGCCTTGCCGAGCCCGTAGATCGTCCCGGCGCGCCGGGCCGCCACCGAGGCGATGTTGACAATCGCGCCACCGGCGGTCATGACATCGGCGGCGTGGCGGGTCATCTGCCAGGCCGTCTTCAGGTTCGCCGTGATCAGTTCGTCGAACTGCGCCGGCTCGGCATCGAACAGCTCGGCCGGGCTCCAGGCGGCGACGTTGTTGACCAGCGTGTCGAGGCCACCGAGCGCGTCGCGTGCCTCGGCGACCGCCCGCGCGCACTGTTCGTCGTCGAAGATGTCCGCGATCACGGTGGTCGCGCGGCCGCCGGCCGCCTCGATCTGAGAGACGGTGCGCTCCGCGGCTTGTCGGTCGCGGTCGAGCACGGCAAGGCTTGCGCCATGCCGGGCGAGCAGCCTCGAGATGGCCCAGCCCACCGTCCCCGGCCCACCGTCACGCCCGCCGCCACCGGTGACCAGGGCGGTGCGGCCCCGCATCCATTCGGCGCCCAGCGGACCGTCGACGTCGACTCTCATTCCGGATAGTGCAGATCGATCGCCTCGGCCGGTACGGCGAGCGTCTTTCCGAGGATCGCCCGCATCACGTCGGGGGGCGCCAGGCAGTCCTCGCACGCCTCGGGCGTCGCCTCGATCCGGATCACCACGCGCTCGCCGTCCTCCTGCGCGTCGAGCTCGTAGCCGTCGGCCTCCAACATCGCCTGCATGTCCTTCAACCCCTGCTCGCTGAACATCTGATCAGCCTCCCTTGGTAGCTGCCGCCGGGGCCCTCACGGACTCGATCTCCACCGATGTGTTCGACCACTCGCCGAACACGCGGAAGACCATCGAGATCGCCGCGTTGCGCGCGCCGGCGACGATGATCGGAACGTCCTTGGGGGCCGTGAAGTACGGCGTGAACGTGTCGGCAGGCGCCCGCTCCTCGGCGCTCGCCGACCGCGCGCCCGGACCGCTGGCCGAGATCCCGTCCTTACCGGCGCGGCGCAGGTCCGCCTCGCTGCGCCCGACGTGCCCGATGAACCACTCCTTGACGTCGGCCTTCGTATAGCCGGCGCCGGCCAGCATCTGGGCGTGCTCGGGGCAGAACACCACGCCGGCCGACTGTCCGCGGAAGATCAGCGAGCCGGTCCGCGAGATGGTGTCCGCGAAGTCGTTCAGCAGCTGCTCGGGGTCCTGGGTGTGGCGGTTGTCGACGAACTCGTAGGTGCGGGTCAAGGTGGCCGACGCGGCGTTCGTCCCCGGCTCGAGGCCCGTCTCGGTGGCCAGAGGCTCCCAGGGGCTCTCCTCCTCGTTCTCGCCGAAGCAGATCGCCCACCGGCCCGGGATCCCCTGCGTGGTCTGGTCGAACACGTGGGGGACCACGCCGAACGCGTTGCGCAGCATCAGCCCGAGCGCGCGCGGGATCGTGGCGTTGGGCCGGAAGCCCGCGGCGAAGATCCCGCCCGTGGAGTTGATCCCCAGCTCGCCGCGAATCGGGCCGTTGATAACGATCAGGGGCGCCGGTCCGCTGGTCGACTGCCAGCCGCCGCCCTTGGCCGCCCGGTCGCGCATCACCGCATCCCAGGCGGCGAGCACGATCGGGAAGTACTCGGGGAGGCAGCCGGCCATCGCCGCGTTGATCGCCGCGGTCCTGACCGTGCACTCCCGGTCCAGGTGGTCCATCCGCCACAGCACCTCGTCCGGGGCGCGGGCCGTGGTCGCGAGGAACTGCTCGAGCAGCGCGTCTGACACCGGCACCACGGGCAGGCCGTCGGTCCAGTCGTGCTCGTAGCAGTACTCGATGGCTTCGCGGGCGAGATCGGGGTCGGGGGTGGGGGTGGCTCCGTCGCCGGCGAGGTCGGGATCGGATGTGCTCATTGCGCGAGCATCCTCGCCACCTCGGCGGCCACCGCCTCCGCCCGCTCGCGCACCTGCTCCGGGGTCAACCCGGCCACCGGGTGCGGCGTGGTGAGGTAGCGGTAGCCAGGCGCGCCCTGCACGCCGGCCATCGCATCCGCGGTGGCGATGAACGCGTCGGAGCAGATCACCGCTGCCGGCCTGCCGTGACGCTCGAAGAGAATTCCGTCGGCGACCGCCGACGCGCTGCAGGAGCCTCAATCGCCAATGCCTATCACCACCACGTCCGACTGAGAGCTCAGCTCGTCGACGAGCTCCGGTGGCGCGGGCTGGGAGAAGACCTCCTTGCGCCGGAGCTGCACCTCGCCGGCGCCGTGGCGCTCGCGCAGCACATCGGCCACGTCCTCCAGGAAGCGCCGCGCGTTCTGCTTGCCGTTCTCGAGCAGGCCGATCTTCACGCCGCTCAGGTCGGTTCGGCGGGGCGCGAGCGTCAGGCCCTCGGCGGTGGGGCGTTCGGATAGCCCGGTGGGGTCAAGAATCGCGCTCGGCATGTCGGTCCTCCTAGTGGTCGTGGATCAGGACGCCGCGGATGTTGCGCCCGGCGAGCATGTCCTCGTAGCCCTGGTTGATCTCGTCGAGCTTGTAGCGGCGGGTGATGAGCTCGTCGAGCTTGAGGTCGCCGTTCTTGTAGAGGCCGAGCAGGCGGGGCATGTCGTACAGCGGGTTGGCGCCGCCGAACAGCGAGCCCTGAATATTCTTGTGAAAGCCGGTCACCGGCGAGCCGTGGATGGCGATGGTGTCGCCCTCGCCGCCGACGGCGGTCACGACTACGTTGCCGCCCTTGCCGATCATGTCGACCGCCCGGCGCAGGACCTCGGCGTGCATGACGCCCACGGTGATCACCGCGTGGTCGGCCATCTCTCCCCGGGTGCGGTCCTTGATGTACTCGAACGCCTCGTCGGCATCGCCGGTGGTGAACGTGGCGCCGAACTTGCCCGCCATCTCCTGCTTGTACGGGTTCGGATCGACCGCGATCACGTGCTTGGCGCCGGCGTACGCCGCGCCCTGGACCGCGTTCATCCCCACGCCGCCGGTGCCGAAGATCACCACGGTCTCGCCGGCGCGGGTGCCGGCGGCGTACACCGAGGAGCCCCAGCCCGTGGTCACCCCGCATGCGACGAGCGCGGCGACTTCGAACGGGAGATCCTCGTCGATTGGCACGCACGAGTTCTCGGAGACCACCATCCACTGCGAGAACGTCCCCAGCACGCACATGCCGCCGACGTCCTCGCCGTTCTCGTGAAAGCGGAAGGTGCCGTCGAGGAACATCCCGGTGCCGGCGTTCAGACCGTCGTTGCACATGTTCTGGTGCCCGGTGGAGCAGTAACGGCAATGACCGCACACGGGGATCCACGAGGTGCAGACGTGATCGCCCTCGCGCACGCGCGACACCGACGGCCCGACCTTCTCGACCACTCCCGCGCCCTCGTGACCGCCGACCATCGGGTAGCGGTACGGGCCGCCCTCGCGGACGTGCTCGTCGGAGTGGCACAGCCCGCAGGCCTCCACCCGGACGAGGACCTCGTGCTCCTTGGGTTCGTCGAGCTCGAGATCGGTCACCTCCCAGGGCTGACCGGGGCCTCGCACGACTGCGGCGCGTGTCTTCACGATGTCTCTCCTGTCGTCGAAGTCGTGGCGCCCGCGCCCACGAGGTGCGGCGCCTCGATGCCGAGGAAGCGGAACGTGTTGTGCCAGGTGATGTCCTCGAGCACGTCGGGGGCGAGATCGAGCGAGCGCAGCGTGCGCCCGCACGGTTGCTCGCGCGGCATGGCCGGGAAATCGGAGCCGACCAGCACCTGCGTGTGGCCGACCAGGTCGATCAGGAAGCGGAGCGCGCGGCGGTCGAACACCAGCCCGTCGTAGTAGAAGCGCCGCGTGAGCGCAGCGGGCGAGACGCCCTCGCCCTCAGAGGACGGCTCCTCGTTCCACGTCTTGCCCCAGAAGGTCATCGCGCGCGGGAGCATCATCGGAAAGCCGCCGGCGCCGTGGCTGAAGGCCAGGCGCAAGCGCGGGTGGCGCTCGGCGAGCCCGCTGGTGATGATCCCCGCGCAGGCGAGCAGCGCGTCCGCGCCGACAGCAAACGCGGCGATCGGGATCAGCCCGGCCGGCAGCCGCTCGCCGAAATCGGCCGGCATGGCGTGGATGAAGACCGGCATCTCGAGCCGCTCGGCCTCGGACCAGAACTCCTCGTACTCGTCGCTGTGCAGCGCCCGCCCGAGCACGTTCGATGCGATCTCCACCGCCACGAGACCCATCTCCCGCACTCGCGCGAGCTCGGCGGTGGCCAGCTCGGGTGCCTGCATCGGCACCATCCCCATGCCGCGCAGCCGACCCGGGTCGGCGTCGCACAGCGAGACGATGAACTCATTGACGCGCCGCGACAGCTCCAGCCCCTCGGGCCCGGTCAGCGCGTAGTCGAGTAGCGGTGGCATCGGCGAGACGACCTCGGCATCGACGCCGCTGCGGTCCATCTCCTCGAGGCGGCGCTCGGCCAGGTAGAAGGCGTCGACGGCCTTGAACTGCATGCCCCGGTCGTTCTCGAGCAGCCGCGCGTGCTCATCGTCGTGGCACGGCCCAATCCGTGGTCCCCGGTGGTCCTCGGAAGCCCCGACCGGCTCCAGGGCTCCGGGGATCACGTGTGCGTGCATGTCAACCAGCATTCGGTGCCTCCTCTGAAGCAGTGGTGCCGACGCCGGCAAGGGCCGCGTCCGGATCGGGACACACGCACACGTGCACCGCGTCTCCGTCGGCGAGCGACTGGATCGCCGCCTCGGTGTCGGCCAGCTCGTACTTGCCGCTGTGCATCTTCTCGAGCGGGAAGCGGCCCGACTCGATGATCCTGATCGCCTCGATGTACGCGTCGGCGTTGACCCCGAACGCGCCCCGCACGGTCAGCCCCTTGTTGATCAGCCGGTCGGTCACCAACTCCACCGCCTTGCCGCCCTTCAGGCCGGCGAGCACGATCCGGCCGCTGTGACGGACCGCCTCGACCGCGTCGAGCACCGGCTGCGTGGCGATCGGGGTTAGCTCGAGCACCACGTCGGCCATCGCGCCGCCGGTGATCTCGCGCACCCGCTCGACCACGTCCTCGGATTCCACGTTGATCGTGTGATCGGCGCCGAACTCGCGGGCCAGCGCCAGCTTGTGCTCGTCCTTGCCGAGGCCGGTGACGATGATCGTCCCCGCGCCCCGCGCCCGAGCCGCGATCACCGAAGTCAATCCCCGCTGTCCGGGGCCGAGGATCAGCACGGTGTCGCCCAGCCCCACCTCGCCCAGGTAGGCGGCCCAGCGCACGCCGGCGCCGAGCGGGTTGAACATCACCGCGATCTCGGGGGGCAGATCCTTGGAGACCTTGTGCAGGATTGCCCACGGGTGCAGGTACAGGTACTCCGCGAGTCCGCCCCACAGGGCCGGCTCGCGGGACAGCGGCGTCATCCCGTAGGCGCCGTCGCGGTTCGGGCAGGACATGTAGCGCCCGGTCAGGCAGTAGTCGCAGGCCCGGCACGGCCGCAGGATCTCGACCGCGACGCGATCGCCAACCGCGACGCCCCAGCGCTCGGCCGCGCGCTCGCCTACCTCCTCGATGATCCCGAGCGGCTCGTGGCCAGGGATCAGGGGGAACATGCCGGGCCGCACCAAATGGCCGCGGTACTGCTCCACATCGGACCCGCAGATCCCGCACGCCTCGACCCGCAGAAGCCCCTCGTCGGGACCGATCGACGGCCGCGGGAACTCCTGGATCTCGTAGGCAAGGGGCCCGGTCTGAACGGCTGCGCGAACCATTAGAAACCTCCCGGCATCGTCTCGTCCTCGTACAGGGGGATCAGCGGCAGAGGCTCCGCCTTCTCCTCGGGTGGCGTGTACCCCCAGTACTTGGCGCGCGCCCCGCCGTCGATCACGAAGTCACACCCGGTGATCAGCCGCGCGTAGTCCGAGCACAACCACGCCACGCAATGGCCGATGTCGGTCGGCGTGGAGGGCGACATCGGCATGTTGCTGCGCACGTCGATCTTGCCGGTCGGACGCCACCAGTCCGGCCGATCGGGCGGCGGCTGAAAATGCCGGCGCAGGCCGCCGGTCTCCGACAGCTCGGCCAGCAACTCGGGGTTGTCCGGGCGTGGCGCGGTCGGCGAGTAGGAGTTCACGCGGATCCCGTACGGCGCGAGGTCCATCGCGGCGGCGCGCGTGAAGTTGGCCAGCCCGCCCTTGTGGAACGCGTACGCGATCACGCCGGCGCAGCCCTGCCAGGCATTCGAGGACAGGATGTTCACCATCGAGCCCTTGATGTCCCGCTCGATCATCGAGATCGCCACGTGCTTGGTGTTCAGGAACGTCCCCGCGCCGGCGACCGCAATCGCCCGGTTCCAGAACTCGAGGCTCTCCTCGAGCACGCCGCGCCCTCCCAGCAGCGCCGCGTTGTTGATCAGGATGTCGATCCGTCCCCACGCGTCGAGCACCTCGCCGATGTAACGGACCACGTCATCCTCGTCGGACACGTCGCCCACCACTGCCATCGCGGAACCGCCGTGACGCTCGATCCGGCGCACCGACGCCGCCGCCGGCTCCAACGCCACGTCATTGCACGCCACCCGCGCCCCGTAACGCGACAGCGCCAGCGCGACGGCGCTGCCGATGTTGGGTCCGGCGCCGGTGACCAGCGCCACCTTGCCTTCGAGCGAGACCTCCACCCCTCAGGCCCGCCCGTCGATGATCACGCTCTTGACCTGGGTGTAGTCGAGGATCGACTCGGCGCTGACCGTCCGGCCGAACCCGCTCGACTTGTAGCCGCCGAACGGCGCCCCGATCACCCCGCCTGACCACAGGGTGTTGATCGACACCTGCCCGGCCTCGATCCGCCGGGCCAGGCGCACGGCGCGGCCCACGTCGCGAGTCCACACCGACGCCACGAGCCCGTACCGGGTGCCGTTGGCGATCGAAAGCGCCTGTTCCTCGTCATCGGAGCTCAGCACGGAGAGCACCGGGCCGAAGATCTCCTCCTGGGCGATCCGCATCTCGGGGTTGACGTCGTCGAAGATCGTCGGCTCGACGAAATACCCGCGGTCGAAGGCATCCCCCGAAGGCTTGCCGCCTCCCACCACCACCCGGGCACCTTCAGATCGTCCGCTCTCCAGATAGCCCAGCACTCGCTTCTGCTGCTTGGCGCTGATCAGCGGCCCCATGTCGACGTCCTCGTACCAGGGCCCGACCCGGACCTGCTTGAACGCGTCCGCCAGCCCGGAGACGACCTCGTCGCGGATCGAAGCGTCGACGACCACGCGCGATCCGGCGGCGCAGATCTGTCCGGTGTTCAGCGTGATGCTCCGGGCAATCGTCGGGATGGCCTTCTCGAGCGGCGCATCCCGCAGAACGACCTGCGGCGACTTGCCCCCAAGCTCCAGGTGCAGCGGGATCAGATGGGACGCGCACGCCTCCATCACGCGCCGGCCGGTCTCGGGCGAGCCGGTGAAGCTCATGTGCCGGACCAGCGGATTCCGGGCCAGCGGCTCTCCGGCATCGGGCCCGTAGCCGGTCACCACGTTGATCACGCCGGGCGGGATCCCGGCCTCGTGGGCCAGCTTCACCAGCAGCAGGCACGTCAGAGGCGCGTCCTCGGCCGGCTTGATCACGATCGTGTTGCCCATCGCGATCGCCGGTCCCGCGTCGTTGACGGTGTTCGGCCCCGGTGCGTTCCAGGGGATGATGCTCCCGCAGACGCCAAACGGCTCGCGCAACGTCATTCCGATCACGTCCGGGAACGCGCTGGGCAGCGTCGACCCGGTCACCTTGTCGGCCAGGCCGGCGGTGAAGGTGAGGATCCCGGGCATCGGTCCGCCGGCGGACGGCGGACCCCACTTCGGGCGACCCACCTCGAGTCGTTCGAGCAGGTCGATCTCTGCCGCGTGCTTGCGGCAGAGCGCGGCCCAGTCGAGCAGGAGCTGGCCCCGGCGGCTCGGATTCACATCGCGCCAGGCCGGGAACGCGTCCTGCGCCGCCGCCACGGCGTCGCCGATGTCGTCGGCACCGGAGCGCGGAACGTGTGCCAACACCTCTCCGGTCGCCGGGTTCTCGACGGCGATCGTCTCGCCGCCGCACGCCGGCACCCAGTCGCCACCGATCAGCTGGGTGCCGTCTGTGAGCAGTGACTGCACGTCGAGCGTCTCGGGGGTGCGTGTCGCGGCCATCTGATTCCTCCTACCTCTCGCTTGCCAGGGTGCTGGGCGCCGCCGCCGGCGCGGGGGCATCGCGCGAGACCGGGAAGTGGCAGGCGGCGAAGTGCCCGTCGGCCAGCTTGCGCAACGGCGGCTCCTCGGCCGCGCAGACGTCCTGGGCGCGCGGGCAGCGGGTGCGGAAGCGGCAGCCGCTCGGGGGATCCAGCGGCGAGGGCAGCTCGCCCCTGATGGTCTCGCTCACCGGCGCCTGGGTGGCGCTTGGATCGGGCTTGGGGATCGATGCCAGCAGCGCCACCGTGTACGGATGCAGCGGCTCCCGGTACAGCGACTCGGCCGGGCCGATCTCGACCAGCTTGCCCAGGTACATCACCGCCACCCGGTCCGAGACCTGCTTGACCAGCGCGAGATCGTGGGCGATGAACAGGTACGAGAGCCCGAGCTCGGTCCGCAGGCGCTCGATCAGGTTGAGCACCTGGGCGCGAATCAGCACGTCGAGGGAGGACACCGGCTCGTCGCAGATGATCAGCGACGGGTCGAGCGCCAGCGCACGGGCGATCGCCACGCGCTGGGCCTGTCCCCCGGACAGCTGGCGCGGGCGCCGGTTGCCGTACCGCGCCGGGTCGAGGCCGACCAGCTCGAGCAGCTCGTCGACCCGCTTGCGCCGCTGCTCACGGCTGCCCACCCGGAACGCCACCAGCGGCTCCTCGACGAGCTGGCGCACGCGCCACTTCGGATCCAGCGAGCCAAACGGGTCCTGGAAGACCATCTGCACGTTGCGACGTGCCTCGAGGAGCCGCTGGCGCTCCAACCCGACCAGCTCGACCCCGCCCAAGCGCACCGAGCCGGACTTCGGCGCCGGCGCCTGGAGGATCGCCCGAGCCAGCGTCGACTTCCCCGATCCGGTCTCACCGACCAGTCCGAGCGTCTCGCCCTTGGCCAGCGTGAACGAGACATCGGACACCGCATGGACGGTTCCGGCCTTGGTCCCGCCCCAGTCACGCAGGGTGAACTCCTGGACGAGGTTCGAGACCTCGAGCAGCGGCTCCTCGCTCACGCCTCGCCGTCCAGGCCGCATGGATGCCAGCACGCCCACAGGTGAGCGGGCTCCTGCTCCTCGAAGGGTGGCGTGTGCTCGCGGCACTTCTCGGTCACCCTGGGACACCGGGGCGCGAACGGGCACCCGACCCGCTGCTCGGACAGGTCCGGCGGCTGACCGGGAACGGCCGCCAGCGGCGAGTGGGAGGCGTTCTCGAGCCGCGGGATCGCGTCCAACAGCGCGCGCGTGTAGGGCATCCGCACGTGCTCGAACAGCTTGCGGGTCGACGCGTGCTCCACTCCGGTTCCCGCGTACATCACCAGCACGTCGTCGGCGAAGCTGGCCGCGAGCCCGAGGTCGTGGCTGATCATGATCAGGGCCATGCCCAGCCGCTGCTGCAGATCGCGCAGCAGCTCCATGATCTGGGCCTGGGTGGTCACGTCGAGCGCCGTGGTCGCCTCGTCGGCGATCAACAGCTTGGGCTCGGCGGCCAGCGCGATCGCGATCATGACGCGCTGGCGCATCCCGCCCGACAGCTGGTGCGGGTACTGGCGGAAGCGTTCGTGGGCGGCCGGCAGCCGCACGAGCTCCATCAGCTCGACCGCGCGATCGCGCGCGGCCGCCTTGGACACATCGGCGTGCAGGTGGATCGCCTCGGTGATCTGCGGCCCGATGCGCACGGTGGGGTTGAGCGACCGCGCCGGATCCTGGAACACCATCGCGATCTGGCTGCCGCGCACGGCCCGCATCCGCCGTTCGGACAGGCCGAGGAGCTCCTTGCCCTCGAACCGGACGGAGCCGGTGATGCGGGCGTTCGTGGGTAGAAGTCCGATGATCGCGCGCGAGCTGACCGTCTTGCCCGACCCCGATTCGCCGATCAGCGCCACCGTGCGCGCGCGCGGGACGGTGTAGGTGAGACCGTCGACCGCGCGCACCACGCGCCCACCGTGCTTGAAGTCCACCCTCAGGTCAGTCACCTCGAGCAGTGGAGCGTCGGCGGCCGCGCCGCCCGATGCGACGCTCGCCGGCAGCTCCCCGCTCGATGCTGTCCCGGAGCCGTTGGCGCTCATGGCGCGCTCCACCGCGCGCGCAGGCTCTCCCCGAGCAGGTTGAAGCACATCACGGTGATGAACAGCGCCGCGCTCGGGAGCAGCACGAACTTGGGCTCGGCCGAGAGGATCCCCTGGCCGGAGGCGATCATGTTGCCCCAGCTCGGCGCGGGCGGCGGGATCCCGAGGCCCAGGAAGCTCAGCGCCCCCTCGAGCACGATGATGATGCCGATGCCCAGCAGCCCGAAGGTGACCAGCTCCGGCAGGATGTTCGGCATAACGTGACGTAGCAGCGTGCGCGTGTGCCCGCTGCCCGAGATGCCCGCGGCCACGATGAAGTTCTGCTCGCGGACGCGCAGGGTTGCCGCCCGGGCGATGCGCGCCAGCGCCGGGATGCTGAAGAAACAGAGCGCCCAGATCGTGTGCACCTCGCCGGGGCCGAGCCGCTCGGCGATCGCCACCGCGAGGACCAGCGCGGGAAACGCGATCAGCACGTCGAGGATCCGCATGATCAGGTTGTCGCGCCAGCCGCCGACGTAACCGGCGAACGCGCCGAGGGTGCCGCCGATCATCAGCCCGATGGCGGTGACGGCAAGCGCCACCTCGAGCGACGCCCGGCCGCCATATAGGAGCCGCGACCACTCGTCGTTGCCGGTGGCGTCGGTGCCGAACAGGTGTCCGGACGAGAACGACGGCACGTTCGAGTTCAGCACGGTGCCGCCGGTCGGCGAGGCCACCGGCCCGATCAGCGGCCACAGGAAGCACAGGAACAGCACGACCCCCACCAGGAAGGCGGGCAGCCAGATCCCGCCGATCGTCCGAACCCGCCCGAAGCGGCCTGCGGTCGCCGGGGTCGGCGCGGCGACGGTGGGCTCGAGCGCGCCCGGAACCGCCGCGGTGTCAGTTGGCGCTGCCATACCTCACCCTGGGATCCAGCCACGCGTACAGCAGGTCGGCGACCAGGTTGGCGAGGACCACGATCAGGCCGAACACGAATACCGCTCCCTCGATCACCGGCAGATCGCGCGAGTTGATCGCCGACAGCAGCTCGTGGCCGATGCCCGGCAGCCCGAAGATCTGCTCGATGATCACGGTCACGCCGAGCAGCGTCCCCAGGTTCAGCGCCACCGCGGTGATCAGCCCGAACACCGAGTTGCGCAACGTGTGACGCGTGAGCACGCGCCACGTCCCCGCGCCCTTGGCTCGAGCCGTGGTCACGTAGTCCTCGCCGTGCAGTTGCTGGACGAGGTCGGCCCGCAGCTGACGCGCGTAGAAGCAGAGCAACCCGAGCGCGATCGACACCGCGGGCAGGATCAGGTACTTGATGTTCTGTCCCAGGCCCTTGTCGGGCGGCGCCCAGCCGAGCGCCGGCAGCCAGTTCAGCTTGACCGCGAAGAAGTACACGAGGATCAGCGCCAGGATGTAGTTCGCGATCGACAGGCCGGCCATACTCAGCAGCAGGCTCGTGCGGTCGAAGATCCCGCCCGGGCGCCGCGCCGCCAGCAGCCCGATCGGGACCGCGAACACGAGCGCCATCAACAGCGAGATCGCGACGAGCTCAAAGGTGACGGGCAGGTCGCTGCCGAGAACTGAGGTCACGCTCTGGCCGTTGGCCAGGGAGTGGCCCAGGCTCCCGGTGAGCAGGCCGTGCAGCCAGTCCCAGTAGCGGGTCATAAGCGGCTTGTCGAGGCCCAGCTTGACCGACAGCTGATGGATCTCCTGCGGCGTCGCGTTGATGCCGAGCAGCTCCTGCGCCGCGTTGCCGGGCAGGTGGTTGACCACCACAAAGGTCAGGAACGTCACTCCCCACAGCACCGGTATGGCGACCAGCAGGCGCCGCCCGATGAACCGCAGCATCGGAGAGCGCACCACGCGCGCGAACGCCCCCGCTCGTGCCCCCATCCGGGGCGCGGGCAGGGGCGCTGACGCCGTACTACTCATCCCTGCACCCTGCGATGTCGAGCCCGATCAAGAGGTGGAGACATCCTCCCACAGGATGTTCGGGTTGACCGCCACCGACGCGATCGGAGTCGTCAGACCCGGACCCTGTGCGCCCTTGGCGACGTTGTATCCGGAGATCGGGAACAGGAACGGACCGTACGCGTTCTGGGCGATGTACGCCGCTGCCTGGTCGTACTCCTTCTTGCGCGCGGCCGGGTCGACCGCCGCCTGCCCTCCCAGGATCAGCGCGTCGAGCTTGGGGTCGTGCACGCCGCTGAACGGCGACTGAGACAGGAACCGGAAGCCGAGGCCGACACCGCCCGCGGGGTCCCACGCGCCCGCGGTCTGGAACGCCATCTGCCATGGCCCCTGGAACTGCTGGATCAGAGCCGCCAGCCCGTAGAAGTGGATCGACGCGTTGATCCCGGCCTGCTTGTACATCTGCTGCATCGCGACCATCATGTTCTGGGTCTGGGGCTGGGTGATCGTGAAGTAGTTGACCTTGAGCCCACCCAGTTGTTGCACGAGCTGCTTGGCCTTGGCCAGGTCGTACTCCGGGTAGCCGGGGACGGTCTTCTCGTAGAACAGTCCGGCCGGTGCCGTGAACGACTGGCCCACCGGATACTGGTTGTCGAACAGCTTCTGGTCGAGCAGCGCCGCGTCCGTGGCGTAGTAGATGGCCAGCCGCGCTCGCTTGTCGTTGAACGGTGGGATCTTCGTGTTGAACTGGATGTCGTACGGCGAGGTCGACGGCTCCTGGGTGACGGTCGCGCCCGCCGACTTGAAACCGTTGATGAGCTGCTTGGTGGTCATCCCCTCGTACGCGTCGCCCTGGCCGGCCTGGATCGCTTCGAGCGCCGACTCGTCGCCAGCCGTCGTCTTGAACGTGAGACCGTCGAGGTATGGATGACCGGAATTCCAGTAATTGGGGTTCTTCTTGAGCACCAGCGAGTTGCTCGGCGTGTCGCTGTCCACGGTGAACGGGCCGGCGCCCACGGGCTTGAGCTTGAACGCCGACTCACCCATCTTCTTGAGCGCCGTCAGCGAGGCGATCCACGAGAAGTTCGAGTCCTGAAGCTGGTTGACGAACGCCCCGTCCGGCGCGGCGAGGTTGACGACGACGGTGGTGTCGTTCGGCGCGGTGATCGTCTTGACCGGGATGACCGGCTTGCAGGTGCAGGGCGTGGCCAGGTCTCGCTTCCAGTTGGCCGCGACCGCCTGGGCGTTGAACGGCGTCCCGTCGGTGAATTTTACGCCGGAGCGCACGGTGATCGTGACGGTCTTGCCGCCGTCGGAGAACTTGTACGCGGTGGCCAGGTCGGGCCGGAGCGTGCCGTTCTCGGTCAGCTGCCACAGCTGGCCGTAGATCGAGTTCATCTGGCTCTGGTTAGCGGCGCCGTTCACGTTGGTGGCCGGGTCCAGACCGGCCGGCCAGTCGCCGGCGAAGCCGGCGCTCTCGAGCACGGTGATCGATCCGCCTGGCTTCGGCGTCCCAGCCGGTTGCGAGGACGAGGTCGACGAGCCGGAGGAGGACGCGGACGAGGACGACGACGATGACGAACCTCCACACGCGCTCACGAACGCGGCAATCACAAACAGACAGGCCGCAATGGTTGCGAGCCTGCTCCAACGGATGGCGTCACTCATCCCGGGCCTCTCCTCCTCGTGCAGCCTATTCGCCGGCGCTGCCATGAGCCAGAATGGGTCGTCAATCGGGGCAGCGCGGCGCGGATGTTAACACGATTGTCAACGATCTTGTGGCGCGTTTCGGGCCTTCTACACCGGTGGAATGGAGGCCGTGCACGGACCGTCAACTTCCGCGTTTGTCCCTAACTGAACGTCAACGTCGAGCGGCCTTACCTGCCAGGTAATCGACGGCGCCGGGACCGGCTGGGATCGTCCGGCGCATGACTACACACGAACTCTCAGCTGCGGCGGGCATGATCCGGTCCGCCCCGCGGCCGGTCAACCGCTGGCTTGCCCTCCCCGTCGTCCTCGCCGGCACGTTCATGGTCGTGCTGGACTTCTTCATCGTCAACGTCGCGCTGCCCGCGATGCAATCCGACCTCGGCGCGAGCGACAGCGCGATCGAGTGGGTCGTCGCCGGGTACGCGCTGACCTCGGCGATCTTCGTGATCGCGGCGGGACGCCTGGGCGATCGCTTCGGTCGCCGGCGCATGTTCTCGTTCGGGCTCGCGCTGTTCACGCTCGCCTCGGCCTGGTGCGGAGTGGCCGCGACCCCCTTTCAGTTGGTGCTGGCCCGGCTCGTCCAGGGCGTGGCCGCGGCGCTCCTGACTCCGAACGTGCTCTCGATCATCGGCGTCCTGTACGTCGGAGGAGATCGTGTGCGCGCGCTCAGCGTGTACGGCACGGTGATGGGCCTGGCCGCCGTGGGCGGACAGCTCATCGGCGGCGCGCTGATGAGCGCCGACCCGGCCGGGCTCGGGTGGCGCAGCTGCTTTCTGATCAACCTGCCGGTGGGGATCGCCGCGCTGGCCCTGGCGCCCCGGGTGATCCCCGAGTCGCGTGAGTCGACGGCGCCCCGCCTCGACGGGCTCGGGACCGCGCTGGCCACCGCGGCCTTGACCGCCCTGGTGCTGCCACTCCTGGAGGGACGCCAGCACGGCTGGCCGGCCTGGACGTGGCTCTCGCTCGCGTCGGCACCCGTCCTGCTCGCCGGCTTCGTGGTGCATGAGCGTCGCCTGGCGCGTCGCGGCGGCAGCCCGCTCCTGGACATGGGGCTGTTCGCGCATCGCTCATTCAGCGCCGGACTCGTCACCCAGCTGTGCTTCTGGGCCGGCCAGGCGTCGTTCTTCGTGGTGCTCGCGCTGTACCTCCAGAACGGCCGCGGCCTGCATCCACTGCCGGCCGGACTCGTGTTCACGATCCTCGCCGCCGCCTACGTGGCGGCATCGATGCGCGCGCCGGCGCTCGCCGCTCGGCACGGTCGGACCGTGATCGCCGCGGGCGCGCTCGTGCTGGCCGTCGGGCACGCGTTGCTGCTCGCCGCCGTGGCGGACATCGGCGTGGGCGGGGCACTGGTCGTGCTCGTCCCGGGCCTCGTGCTGGTCGGCGCCGGCATGGGCCTCGTGCTCGCGCCGCTGGCCTCGACGATCCTCTCCTCGCTCGAGCCCGAGCGGGCCGGCGCGGCCTCCGGCATGCTCACCGCGATGCAGAACGTCGGCAACGCGATCGGCGTGGCCGTCACCGGGGTGATCTTCTTCGGCGCCCTGCACTCCGGCTACGCGCGGGCGTTCGAGCTCGCTGCGGGCGAGCTTGCGGTCCTGCTCCTGGGTGTCGCGGCGCTGACCCGCCTGCTCCCGCGCGCCGTGAAGCGACCCGCATAACACGTCACGTCGGGGCGCTCCCCGGGAGGTGTGACGGATTACGCGTGTGGGAGACGCCTAATTCGTCACGCCACCCGGGCAGCGCATCGCGTGACGACCTACGCGGGTTGCTAGGCGCCGCTCGAGAGCTCGGATGCGATCTGCTGGGCGCCCTTGAGGTGGACCTTGGGCACGTCGAACGCCCAGGTCGACCCGTCCTCGAAGGACACCTCGAGCACGCCGGCGATCCGCCCCTTCTCGACCTTGGCGTCGCGCACCGCGCCGCGCGGGGCGGCCGCGATGACCTCGTCGGTCGGCTTGGGCTTGAACGCGCCGCGCTTGGCCTTGCACAGCCTGAGCGCGCTGTGCGACACCGACAGGTGGGCGATCTCGCCCTTCCCCAGCGGCGAGGCGCCGTCGGTGCCGGCCGACGCAGCGCGTTCGGCGCTGACCCCACCGAGGGCGCCGAGTACCTCGCGGCCAGCGGTGGCCGCCACGATCGACCGGACCATGCCGCGCGGCTCGACGAACGTCGCGGCCAGTATGTGTTCTGAATTTGGCATCTTCGTTGCCCAGACGTAGCGACGCGGGAAATCCTTTCCGGCCGGGCTCAGAGCACGGCCGGCTCCGCGAGCGAGGCGGCGCGACGCAGGCCCTCCGGCTTGACCAGGCGGGGACGCACGCGGAGGTAGCCGATGAGCCCGCCCAGGCCTGGGACCCACAGGGCGATCGCGTGGTAGACGAGGACCGCGGCCGCCGCGTGCGCGGGTGAGACGCCGTAGAGCGTGAGCGCGCCGGTCAGCCCGGCGTCGAGCACGCCGATCCCGCCGGGGATCGGCAGCGTGTTGGCGATGTAGCCGATCGTGTAGGCGAGGACGAGCGACGGGACGCTTGGCGGCGCTCCGAGCGCCCTCAGGACGAGCCACAGGACGGCGATGTCGAACCACAGATACCCGAGAGCGCCGAGTAGCCGCCAGTTGGGCCGGCGCAGCGTGGTCTCCTCGGCGTCCAGCACGCCGGCGCTGATCGCACGAATCCAGGCCGGTGTCCGCGGCCGGGAGCGAATGACTGCCGGCAGCGCCACCACGGCGAGCGTGATCGCCCCGACGAGCAGCGTCGGGAGCACGGCGCGGGCGAAATCGTGGGGACCCGGCGCGCCCACGGTCAGGGCCAGGCCGGCGGCGATCACGGTGGCGCTGTTGACGGCACTGGTGAGGAAGAACAGCCCGCTGGAGCGGCGGACGATCCAGTCGGCGGGGGCTCCTGCGAGATGCATGAGCCAACCGCCGATGGCCAGCCCGCCCGCTCCGCCGCCAGGGAGCAGCGCGCCGGTGGCCTGCTCGGTCCACGCCAGCGCGCGAGCGTCGCGGCCGGGGAGACGGTCGAAGAACCGGCGGAACAGGACCACGAAGCTCACGTCGGAGGCCAGCTCGAGCAGGACCGCGAGCCCGAGCCAGATCGGACTGATGCGCCCGATCTGCCCGACGACGTTCCGCAGCCCGGGGACCGATGCCAGCAGCGCGAGCGCCAGCGCGGCGAGCAGCCCCAGCGTGGCGAGCCGCGGGACGACGCTCGGCCGCTTGGCTGGTGTGGAGAGGGCGGACATCAGTGGGCCAGCGCGGGGGCCATTCCAGCGTCGACCTCGAGGGCCTTGGTACCGCGCTCGAACAGCGACCCCGCGATGACTCCGCCGATGGCGAAGATCGCGGCCGCCCAGGCGAACGCGGTCGTGTCGGCGTGCACGGCGGCGTGGGCGATGAGGGCCTGGCTGGCGTGCGCGTGGGCGCCCGTGATGTAGTTGGTGAGCGCGCTCGTGGCGATCGTCGAGAGCAGGGCCGTGCCGAGCGAGCCGCCGATCTGCTGCGAGGCGCTGACCGTCGCCGAGGCCACGCCGGCGTCGGCCGGGTCCACGCCGAGCGTCGCGCTGTTCATCGCGCTGGCCATCGCCAGGCCGAGCCCGGCGCCGATCGCGATCAGCGCCGGCAGGATCGCGGTCGCGTAGCTCGAGGAGACGCCGAGCCCGGTCAGGTAGAGCATTCCGGCGGCGCCGAGGGCCATTCCGGTGACGACCAGCGGGCGCGGGCCGAACCGGGCGCGGAGCTTGTTGGTCGCCACCGCTGCCGAGATCATGACCGCGGCGGTCATCGGCAGGAACGCGATACCGGTGGCGACTGGTGAATAGCCGCGGTTCTGCTGGAGGTAGTAGGTGAGGAAGAGGAACACGCCGAACACGGCCGAGCCGGAGATGCCGATCGTTATGAATGACCCGGCGCGGTTGCGGTTTGTGACAACCCGCAGCGGCAGCAGCGGATTGCGGCTCCGGGACTGGATGGCCGCGAATGCGATCAGGAGGATCACGCCGGAGATGAGGAAGCCGAGCGTGGTGGGGTTGCTCCAGCTCGCGGTCTCGGCGTGCGAGAAGCCGAACACGAGCGAGAACAGGCCCGCCGACACGGTGAGCACGCCGGGGATGTCGAGCTTCGGCTTCGTCGCCGGCGCCTCATTGTGCAGCAGCGCGAGCGCGCCGGCGATCGCGATGGCCGCGAACACGAGGTTGACGTACATGCTGTAGCGCCAGCTCAGCGTCTGGGTGAGGACGCCGCCGAGGATCAGCCCGATCGATGCGCCGCTACCGGCGATCGCGCCCCAGATTCCGAACGCCTTGTTGCGCTCGGCCGGGTCGAGGAAGGTGGTGGTCAGGAGCGACATGGCCGCGGGAGCGAGCAGCGCGCCGAACGCGCCCTGGAAGGTCCTCGAGGCGGCGAGCATGCCGAACGACTGCGCGGCGCCGCCGACGGCGGAGGCGATGGCGAACCCGGCAAGGCCGCCGATGAACGTCCACTTGCGGCCGAACAGGTCGCTGATCCGCCCGCCGAGCAGGAGGAGGCTCCCGAAGGCCAGCGCGTACGCGGTCACGATCCACTGTCGATCGGAGTTGGCGAAGTGCAGTGCCCGCTGCGCGGAGGGCAGCGCGATGTTCACGATCGTCGCGTCGAGCACGACCATCAGCTGGGCGAGCGCGAGGATCACGAGGATCGTCCAGCGCTTGGTGTGGTGGGGACTGGCGGTCATAGAAAGCTCCTGATGTCTCGGCTAAGCGGATATGCCCTATCCGGTTATATCGGCAGCCTACCACGAAACTGGATGCTGTCAATCCACTTTCGCTAGACTTTTCTGAGATGCCCCGAGCTCAGGCCTCCGAGCGCCCGCTGCGAAAGGACGCGGAGCGCAACCGGCAGCGGATCCTCGACGCTGCCCGGGAGCTGTTCGCCCAGGAGGGGGTAGGGGTCACGCTCAACGACGTCGCCCATCACGCCGGGGTCGGCGTCGGGACCGTGTACCGCCGGTTCCCGGAAAAGTCGCAGCTGATCGAGGAGCTGTTCGAGCAGCAGCTTTCAGAGCTCGTGGGGCTGATGGAGGAGGCGCTCGAGGATCCCGATCCCTGGCGGGGGCTGACCGGCTTCCTGCGGCGGAACCTCGAGCTTCAGGCCCGGGACCGGGCGTTCCGCGAGATCATCGTCGGCACGCCGGAAGCCGCGCAGCGGATCCAGCAGATCCGTGCGCGCATGTTCCCGCTGGGCGCCCAGCTCGTGCAGCGGGCCAAGGACGCCGGCGCCCTACGCGCCGACTTCGACGCCTCGGACGTCCCGATGATGTTCCTGATGGTGACGACGGTGCTCGACGCCGCCCGCGAGGTCGAGCCCGAGCTGTGGCGCCGCTACCTCGAGATCCTCATCCAGGGCCTGCGCGCCAAGCCCGCCCCACCGCAGGCCCTGGCCACGCCCGCGCTCGACGGACAGCAGCTCCCGAGCGTGATGGGCGCGTTCAAGCTGCCGCGGCGCTGAGCCCTGCGCCACCGCCGCCGGTCCTAGGATGACGGGATGTTGCACGCCCTGCTGACGTTCGTGCCGGTGGCGATCCTGCTGTCGATGACTCCGGGGGTGGCAACGGCGCTCGTGGTGCGAAACGCGGCCCGGGGTGGGCGGCGTCACGCGTTCCTGACCACTGCCGGCAACTCGGCCGGCGTGCTCGCGTGGGCATGCTTCGCGGCGGTCGGAATCGCCGCGGTGGTCGCCGCGTCGGCCGCGGTGTTCGATGCGGTCAAGCTGGCCGGGGCGGCCCTGCTGCTCGTGATCGGCCTGCGGTCGCTGCTGGGCCGTGGTGATGGTGGCGGCACAGGGGCCCCGGCCGTGTCAGGGCGTGGCGCGTTCCGAGAGGGACTCGTCACGAGCCTGGCCAATCCAAAGCTGGCGGCGTTCTTCGTGGCGCTGTTCCCGCAGTTCATCCCGCGTGGAGTCGCCGTGCTCCCCTGCACGCTCGCGATGACCGCGCTGATCCTCGCCGTCGATCTCGTCTGGTACTCGACGCTCGCGCTGCTCGTCGTCCGGGCCAGGCGGGCGTTCACCGAGGGTGGCTGGGGACGGCGGATCGAGCGGCTGACCGGCGCGGTGCTGATCGGGCTCGGGATTCGCCTCGCGCTCGAGCGCCACTAGTGGCCGCCCCCGCAAATACGCTCGCATTCGAGGCGCCCCTGGCGGCGCTGCGCTATGTCCTCGGATCCTCACGTAGCTCTGCTACGCATCGGATCCTGCGTCCTCGCGCAGCATCCACCAGTGACACCTCTCGGTGCGACCGTACTTACGGGGCCGACCACTAGCTGTCGAAGCCGAGGCCTAGCCGGTCGAGCGTCCTGAGCCAGACCCCGCGGCGGCCGTCGTCGCGGTCGGCGGCCGCTAGGCGGTTGCGGGTCAGCTGGATGACCGCGGTGCGCAGCGGCTCGGGCGGAAAGGGGAGAGGTCGCCGGCGCACCATCTCCAGCCCGGTGGCCTCGGTCTGGCGGCCGTCCAGGAGGTCGAGCGCGACGCGCCCGCCGAAGCGAGTCGCCGCCACGCCGAGCCCGGTGTAGCCCAGCGCGTATACGACGCGGCCGCCCAGGGCCCGGCCGAAGAACACCGAGAAGCGGCTGCAGGTGTCGATCGCGCCGCCCCAGCGGTGACTGAAGCGCACGCCCTCGAGCTGGGGAAACGTCGTGAAGAAGTGCTGGGAGAGCATGGCGAAGGTCGGCTCGTGGTCGTCGAGGTGCGGGCCCACCGGCCCCCCATAGCGGTAGACGGCGTCGTAGCCGCCCCACAGGATCCGGTCGTCCGCGGTCAGCCGGTAGTAATGGAATTGGTTGGCCATGTCGCCGACACCCTGGCGATGGCGCCACCCGAGGAGGCTTCGGTCGATCGGCTCGGTGACCAGCGCGTAGTCGTAGACCGGCGCGACGTAGCGGCGGATCGCCGGCACGAGTGGGGGGTAGGCGCTTGTGGCCAGCACCACGCCGCGCGCCTTGACCACGCCGCCGTCCGCGATGACCGAGACCGAGTCGCGAAGCTCGCGGACCGGGGTGTGCTCGTGGATCCGCACCCCGGCCCGGACCGCCGCCGTGCGCAGCCCGTCGGCGAGCTTGCCGGGATGGACCAGCGCCGAGCCCGTCCGGGTCCAAAGCGCTCCCAGGAAGAGCGGCGAGTCGACGTGCGCGCGCGTGTGCTCGGCGTCGAGCACCTCGGTCTCGTGGCCGAAGCGGCGCAGAAGCTCGGCTTCATCGGCCAGATCGGGCAGCTCGCGGGGCTCGAGCGCGACCAGGAGATCGCCGGCGACCTCGAACTCGCCGTCGATGCTCTCCTCGTGCAGGTCGCGGGCCAGGCCGTCGAAGTTCTCGCGTCCGAGCCGCTCGAGGCGGTCGATCTCGTCGGGAAAGCGCGACAGGCCGTTGCGGGTCCCGTGGGTGAGCGAGGACAGGGCGAACCCGCCGTTGCGACCGCTTGCCCCGTTCCCGCAGCGGGTCGCCTCGAGCAGCACGACGTCGCGGGCCGGGTCGAGGGATTTCGCATAAAGCGCCGCCCACAGGCCGGTGTAGCCGCCGCCGACGATGCACAGGTCGGTCTCGAGCGACTCCTCGAGCGGGGGGTGGGGCGAGCGCTCGGGGAGCGAGTCCAGCCAGAACGAGCGCGGGACGGCGTCGGCGTAGGCGGCGCGGTGGGCGGCAGAAGGGGGATCGTGCGGCCAGGGCGAGGGCACGCCTCGATCCTACGGGTGGCGCGCCAGGCCTCGCAGGATCGCGTCGGCGTCGCGGTGGGGCGCGCGCAGCCCGATGCCTACCAGATCCAGTTGGTCGGTCGGCACCGCCCGCACCGCGGCGCGGTTGTCCTCGTCGTTTCCGGTCGAGAACATCTCGCGCGTGTATATGGCGATCGTAACGTCGCGGCGCTCGGCCCGGTCGCGGACGGTGGTCAGCTTGGCGCCGCTCGTCTCGAACACGAGCACGGGCTGCACGAGCAGCGGCAGGTAGCGCCGCCCGTCGGCGTCGATGTAGTCCTCGCCGATCACTCCTGCGCCCGCCTGGGCGGTCAGGCCGCTCATCAGGAACGCGGTGACGTTGAGGCGCTGCCAGGTGGCCAGGTCGTCGCGGACGACCACCGCGGCCTTGGTGTCGAATTGCGAGACGCCCACGGTTCGGATGGTGGCGTCTCAAGGCGGAGTTGTCTTGAACGTTCTTGCGGCGCGTGTCAGGCGTTGGCGTACCGGCCCGGGCTGACGCCCACCGCGCGCTTGAAGACACGCGTGAAATGCGGCTGGTCGGCGAAGCCGCAGTCGGCGGCCACCACGGCCGGTGCGGCTCCCGCGGCCAGGAGTCGACGGGCCTCCTCCACGCGCAGATTCGTCTGGTAGGCGTGGGGCGTCACGCCGTTGCACTCGCGGAAGCGCCGAACCAGCTCGAACCGGCTGAGGCCGGCCACGTCCGACAGCTGCGCCAGGGTGACGCGCTGATCCCAGCGTTCGCGCAAGTGTGCGCGAGCCCGGCGAACGGCGGCGTGCTCGGCCTGGTCGCGGCCGCGGTGCGGGGGTCCGGGACGCAGGTGGGGGCGCAGGGCAGCGACCGCGCCCAGCACCGCCTCCTCGATGGCGATGTCGCCGGGCGGCTCCGTGACGAGCGCGGCGTGGGCGCGCTCGAGCGCGGCTCGCAAGGCCACGTCGCGGAACACCACCCAGCGGGCCGCTCGTGGCGCCGGCGCGTCCCGCTCGGCCCATTCGTGCACGAGCCGCGGGTCGATGTAGAGGACCTTGTAGGCCCAGCCCTCCGGGACCGCGGCCATCCCGGTGTGCACCGCCTCGGGCTCGAGTACGAACAGCTCGCCCTGGGCGGCGCGCTGCTGGGTGGCGTCGAGCTCGAACCGGGCGGCCCCTCGCTCGACCACCGCCACCGTCCACGTCAGGTGCGAGTGCGGCCGGTAGGCGTGCCGGACGAAGCGGGCGTGCAGCGCCTCGATCCCGGTGAGCCCTTGCGGTCGGAAGTAAGTTGAGTACTCGGTCGTCGTAGTGGCTGAGGTTCGCACACCCTGAGGAGGGAGACAGAGATGAAGCTTCGCTTGCTGGACCTGGGTCGGCTCGAATACGACGAGGGCTTCCCGCTCGCCGGCGGAGGCGTGAGCACGGCGTCCGAGCCGAGCCCGCCGGTTGCGCGCCGGACCGTGGCGGTCATCGCCTCGCTGATCGAGCACCCGAAGGTGGGGCCCGTGCTGTTCGACACCGGCGCGCCTCCCGCGTACGAGGAGCTATGGCCGCCGATCGTCCAGGAGCTGTTCGCGATCACCCGCTACGAGCCCGAGCACCACCTCGATGCGGCGCTCGAGGCGGCCGGCTATGGCCTCGACGACATCAAGGCGATCGTGCTCTCCCACCTGCACCTCGACCACGCAGGCGGCCTGGAGTTCTTCCGGGGCCGCGACATCCCGATCTATGTGCAGGCCGACGAATTGCGCAACGCGTTCTACAACGTGGCCACCGGCGAGGACTTCGGCGCCTACCTACCGCACTACCTCGACTTCTCGTTCAACTGGCAGCCGCTCGAAGGCGAGCAGATCGAGCTGTTCGACGGCTTTCACCTCCAGCGCCTGCCCGGGCATACCGCCGCGCTCCAGGGCTTGAGGCTCGATCTGGCCAACGCCGGGACGTTCCTACTCACCAGCGACCAGTTCCACCTGCGCGACAACTACGAGGGCCCGCAGCCGCTCGGGTGGCTGCTGCGCGACTACGCGGCCTGGTGGCGGAGCTGCCGCAAGGTCAAGCTGCTGGCAGAGCGCACGGGCGCGCGGCTCGTGTTCGGCCACGACGCCGACGTGCTGGCCGAGCTCAGGCGGGAGGAGTTCTACGACTGAGCGACGGCGGCGCGGACGTAATGAAGCGCGCGCCACCGCGCGCCCGGGCCGTGAAAGCGCGCGAGCTCGTGACCGTCCGTCAGGCAGACCGCCCAACCCCAGATGATCGGCTTGAGGATGATCGCGAGCGTGCTCTTCATCGCACCCACGATGATGCACCCTCTACCGAAGAGGACCCGAAGAAGCTCCGCGGCTCTAACGTCTGGACTGGCAGCTGGGATTGCGCTGGATCGCGCTGGTGAACGCGCCCGGCGGAGCGAACGTGATCTGCCCGTACTGCGCATCGCCGCCGAACGACTGTCCGGTTTGGCCGGCGTTGCCGAACTGCCAGGTGCAGCCGAGCTGGTGGTCGCGCACGAGGGTCCAGTAGGGGTAGAAGTGCCCCGGTCCGGGCGGCGGCATCACGCAGCCGGCTCCCGTGCCCAGGTCGCACGTACTCTCGGTGTCCGCCGTGTCGGTCTCGAACTGGATCTGCGGGTAGGGACGTCCCTGCGTGGTCGGCTGAGCCTGGGCGAACGTGCCCGGGAACCGGTTCGGGTCGCTCGACGTCGGCCAGTCCGGGTAGTACGACGTCCCGTCGTAGTCCAGATCGCCGATCGCGTCGAAGAACACAGGGCAGCCGGTGACCAGGTTGGGCGGCACCGTGCCCCCGTGGGTGTCCCCGGCCGGGTAACACGGCGAATCGTCGGGCTCGAGGTTCGGGTCCTCCTGGCCCCTCTCGTACGGCCCGTGGCAGTTGGTCCAGAACGTGTCGGTGAAGCTCTCGATCGTCAGGGTCTGCTTGCCGGTGATCCGCGTGCACGGCTCGAAGTGGCCGATCTCAAACTGGTTGTCGAGCATGTACGGACCGGCGCCCCACGGCAGGATGTTGTTCTTCGCGGCGCTCGAGTACTCGGGCTCGAAGTTGTACGGCGTGCCGTTACAGGTGACCGGATCGGTGTTCATGAACCCGTTCGCGGCCGAGGCGATCATGAAGCCCGATTGCCCGGTGGTGAGATCCTTCTCGCTGGCCTCTAAGGCATGGCCGCCTCCGCGGAGCGGAACGTCGAACATGTGCACGACGATCGTGTCGCCGGGGTTCATCATCAGCGTGCGGGAGTTCGGCGTCTCGGTCGCGAGATCGGACAGCTGCGGGCTGGGCGGACCGGTCGGCACGCCGTCGCGCTGGATGAAGGCGAAGTTGACCGGCTCGAAGCAGTTGTCGTTGCAGGTGGAGCCGTCGGGGCTGCACTCGAGGCTGTCGATGGTGAGCGCCGAGCACCAGTGGGTGTTGTCGCAGCTGATGTTGTCGGCGAACGGGGCAAAGCCGGGCGCGTAGAACTGGAGCTCGACGAAGCCGCCCCGCCCCGGTGCCGGGGACCGCCGGATCGGGCGCATTGGAGTCCGAGTTCGGCCTGCACGGCCGCATCGGCGTCGAGTTGGGATCCACACGTCGAGCGACATCCAGGGCGCGATGGTCAGCTCGAAGTAGTGCGTCACGTCGTGGCCGGGGTTCTCCACCGTGGGGAGCTGCCGCGGGTCGGTCCCGAGCCGCTCTACGAACGTGACGTCGTTGCCCGAGCCCGGCGCGTTCGAGATGAAGCGAACCGCGGGCTCGTCGTGGCCGATGTAGTGGTCGTTGTCCTCGGCGCGGTTTCCGTGCGCGGCGGCGCCGTGCGGGTCCGCGCATGCGGCGAAGGTGTGAGCCGGTGCCTGGATCGGGCTGAGGCCGTTGCAGTCGAGGCCTCCGATCGCCCTGGGCGCCACGGCGGCGTTGGCCACAGCTGGGAAGGCGCCGATCACGAGAACGGCCAGTACCCATGCAAACGCCCGCGGACGTTTCATGCTCCTCGCTCCTCTCCCAGGCTGCGTGTGCGCTCAGCCTCTCCGACCGGGGCGTTGCTGTCAAGGCTGTCGAGGCGCCGCTATCCTCGCCCAGCGACATGTCGATCAGCACCAATCAGCTCAAGAGCGGCAATCACGTCGAGGTCGACGGCACCGTGTACAAGGTGATCGAGTTCCAGCACGTCAACCCGGGCAAGGGCGCGGCGTTCGTGCGGACCAAGCTGCGCCGCGCCAGCGACGGCGCGGTCATCGACAAGACCTTCCGGGCCGGTGAGAAGCTGCGCTCGATCCGCAGCGAGGGCAGGAACATGCAGTTCCTGTACGCCGACGGCGACGGCGCCCACTTCATGAACACCGAGACCTACGACCAGATCGCCCTGCCCACCGACGCGCTCAAGGACGCGCTCAAGTGGATCAAGGCCGGGAGACCAGGTGGATGTCCTGTTCCTCGACGACAAGCCATCCGACGTCCAGCTGCCCGGGTCGGTGGACCTCAAGGTGACCGAGACCGAGCCGGGCCTGCGCGGCGACACCGCGTCGGGCGGCGGGACCAAGCCGGCCACGCTCGAGACCGGGGTCGTGGTTCAGGTTCCGCTGTTCATCTCCGAGGGCGAGGCGATCCGCGTCGACACTCGCGAGGGGAGATACCTGTCACGCGCGTGACTGGGGAGCTTGTCTACGGCAAGCACTCCGTCCGGGCCGTGTTCCTCCGGCGGCCCGGGGACGTCAGGCGGGTGATCCTGGGCGGGAAGCCCTCGTATCACTCGGAGACGGTGGAGGCGGCGCGGCAGGCCGGCGTCGAGCCGGAGTTCGTCGCCTGGCCGGAGTTCCGGCGGCTGACCGGCCTGACGGACGACGACAAGCACCAGGGCGTGTGCGTGTTCACCAAGCCGCGGCACGTGTTCGCCGAGCACGACCTCGAGCGGCTGGCCGATCGTCACCTGGTGATCGCGCTGGACCAGATCTCCGACCCCCAGAACCTCGGCGCGGTGCTGCGCGCGGCCGCCTTCTTCGGAGCGGACGCGGTTCTCTTGTTGAAGAATCGGTCTGCCGAGCTGACCCCCAAGGTGGCGCGGATCGCGGTGGGGGGCGCGGAGTTCGTCGACGTCTACCGGGTCATCAACCTGGCGCGCAGCCTGGACACCCTGCGCGGATACGGCTACTGGGTGTATGGCCTGGACGAGCGCGGGGAGCGCACCCTGCGCGAGACCGAGTTCGATCCTCAGTCGATCCTCGTGGTCGGCGCGGAGGGCCAGGGCCTGCGGCAGCGGACCCGGACCAAATGCGACGCGCTCGTGCGGATCCCCGGCGGGCGCGAGGGCGTGGAGAGCCTGAACGCGGCGGTCGCCACCGCGATCGCGCTGGCCGAGATGGCGCCCGCGGGCGTGGTCGCGGGGCAAAGCTCGAAATAGCGCGCCGACCTCTGCGAGTGACATTAATTTCTCGTGTGGCCTTGCAATCGGTCAAATCGTGAGTTACCCTGGCTGAGCCGCAAGGAGAACCCTATGTTCAGCCCGCTCGATTCACATATCACCGCCGTCGTCAAGACCGGACTCGCGCTCACGCCGTCCACGATGCGTGGCGCGATCGACGGAAACGCTGCCCTCGCCGGGAGGATGAAGCGCTGATACCAGGCGCGCATACCGACCGATCGCGAGGGCGACCCAACCGGGTCGCCCTTTTTGTTGCCCGAGTGACGTCGAGGCAGCGTACGTCGTGACACGGACTTGACAGTCACGGGTGGCCGAGTGCCACCCGAAATTCACTCACCCACAAATCAATAGGAGGACCCTCTCATGAGAGGTAACTCGCAGGCAGCGAGCGCGCGCCTGCGTGCCGATGCGCCTGCCCGGCGCTGGTCGGCATGGCTGATGCGCGCTCAGGAACAACGGCGCCGTGCCCGGCTCGAGGAGCTCATAACGGCCGAGCGGCTTCAGTCGGAGGCGCGGCGTGCACGGCAATCAGGCGCGTACGCGCCGAAGCTGCGCCCGTGGCTGTGACCCTATCGCGGGCGCCTCCGTGATCGACGGCCGGCCCTCGGGAGGAGAAGTCACTCCTCTCGGGGGCCGAGCCGGTAGATCTCCCAGCCGAGCTCGCTGGCGCGAGCCCGGACCTGGCGCAGCTGCCGGTGCTTATCGAGCTTCCAATCCCACCTGGGATCCACATCGCTGACGATCGCGCTGCCGCGACCGAGGTCGGATGAGGTGAAATCACGGCCGCGGCCGCGCAGCGCGATTCGCTGCACCAGGTCCGGCTCGATCTGACCGATCGGTCGTTGCAGCCGGTGCGTCAGGATCGATCCCGACACGTCGCCGTGGATGAGAAGCGTACGCGCGACTCCTGTGGTGGAGGGGTCGAGCACGGAGTCCGCGTCGGTGGCCCACTCGCACTCCTCGCCGCAGAGCAGGGCCTGCACGTGCCCGGTCCGTCATAACAACGGGGACGAGTCGATGGTTTTTCGGGGCGGGTCGAGGGATCGTTCGGGGCCGGTCGAGGAGCCTTCGAAGGCCTGGGGTTTCGATCGCGCCATCGTTAAGCTCGTCGCGAGCCGTGTCCGCCGTACCCGCCCTCACACCGAGCCGCTCGATCAGCGCCCCCCGTCCGGAGCCGATGGAGCAGCGGCTGCTTCAGCGGATAGGCGACGACATCCGCCGAGAGCGCCGGGTGCGCCGGCGGGCCGCGCTGCCGCCGGGCAGCCTCGCGCCGAGCTTCGCGAACACGCGGGCGATCATCTCCGACCCACTCGGGCTCCTGCTCGAGCACCAACGGCGGTTCGGCCCGGTGTTCACGATCCGGCTCCTCCACGAGCCGATCGTGTGGGCGATCGGCGCCGAGGTGAACCATCAGATCCTGGTCGGCGACTTCGACGCCTTCCAGTGGCGGGAGGGGCGCTTCGCCGATCTGTGGCCGCTGCTCGGGGACGGGCTGTTGAACGTGGACGGGCCCTATCACCGCGACTTCCGGATGCTGATGCTTCCCGCGTTCCATCGGGAATACATCGCCGGCGTGGCCGAGGTCATGGTCGAGGAGGCCCTCATCGCGGCCGAGCGCCTCCACGAAGATCAGGTGGTCGAGATCTACCACTGGGTGCGCGAGCTCGCGCTGCGGATCGCCCTGCGCGGTCTGCTCGGCCTGGAGGCGACCGACGGCCGGGAGGAGCCGCTGGCCGAGGCGTTCGAGGCGTCGCTGGCGATCCACGGCGAGCCCGTGCTCCTCCAGCTGCTGCCGCTGCCCCGAACGCCGCTGGCGAGGGCCATCGCCGCACGCCGCCGGCTCGACGCGCTGGTGCGGGCGGAGATCGAGGAGCGCCGGCGCCGGGGCGACCCGGGGCGTGGCGTACTCGGCCTGCTGCTATCCGCCACCGATGACTCCGGGTCGCCGCTCCCGACCGGCGTGGTCCGTGATCAGGCGGTCACGCTGCTGTTCGCCGGCCACGACACGACCACGACCACGTTCACGTTCCTGATTCACGAGCTCGGTCGTAACCCGGCCGTGCGCAGCGCGGTGGAGGACGAGCTCGAGGGGGTGCTCGGCAACCGCGCTCCGAGCGCCGACGTCCTCGACGGGCAGGCGCTCCCAATCCTCGAGCGCTCGCTCAAGGAGACGCTCCGGTGCTATCCGGCGGCGTGGGTGGGCCCCCGCCGGACCACCCGCGACGTGACGCTGGCCGGCGTGCCGGTCCTGGCCGAGATCGGCGTCCAGTACTCCTCGTGGGCCACCCATCACCTGCCCGAGCTGTATCCGCAACCGTTCCGGTTCGATCCGGACCGGTTCCTCCCCGAGCGCGAGGCCGCCCTGCCGCGTGGGGCCTACATCCCGTTCGGGGGCGGCTCCCGCATGTGCCTGGGCAAGCGGTTCGGCGAATACGAGCTGCGGGCGCTGGCCGCCGTGCTGCTCACCCGCGTGCGCTTCGAGCCGTGCTCACACGAGAATCCGCGGATCGTCACGACCCCCACGCTCGGGCCCAAGGGCGGGCTGCGCTTCGTGATCCGAGCCCGCTGAGGGCCTTGGCGGCAGGCCGACGGACTCGGGCTCGAGGCCGTGGATCGCGTGCGGGCCTGAGGGTCCGCGCACGGGTCCTAACCTGGGGGTCATGAACACACGCAAGCTTGGATCACTCGAAGTATCTGCCCTCGGTCTCGGATGCATGGGCATGTCGGCCTTCTACGGCTCGGCGGACGAGGAGGAGGCGATCGCCACGATCCACCGCGCGCTCGAGCTCGGCATCAACTTGCTGGACACCGCGCAGCTCTATGGGCCTTTGACCAACGAGGAGCTCGTGGGCCGGGCGATCAAGGGCCGGCGCGAGCGCTACGTGATCGCCACCAAGTTCGCCCGGCGGATGGACGGCGCCGTCGCGGGAGACATGTCAACGGTCGGGAAGCTCGACGGGTCGGCCGACCACGTCCGCAGCTCGATCGACGGGTCGCTCGAGCGGCTGGGGGTTGACTACATCGACCTCTTCTACCAGCACCGGGTCGATCCTCAGGTCGAGATCGAGGAGACCGTCGGAGCGATGGCCGAGCTCGTGGAGCAGGGCAAGGTGCGCCACATCGGGCTGAGCGAGGCGGCTCCGGACACGATCCGGCGTGCCCATGCCGTGCACCCGATCACGGCCGTGCAGACCGAGTACTCGCTGTGGTCGCGCGATCCGGAGGAGAACGGAGTGCTGGCCACCTGCCGCGAGCTCGGGATCGGGTACGTGGCCTACTCGCCGCTCGGCCGCGGCTTTCTCTCCGGGCGGTTCAGCTCGCCCGAGGAGCTCGAGGAGGGCGACTTCAGGCGCCACGGCCCCCGCTTCACCGGGGAGAACCTCGACGCCAACCTGAAGGTGGCGGCCAAGGTCGCGGAGATCGCCGAAGAGAAGGACGTCACGGCCGCGCAGCTGGCGATCGCCTGGGTGCTCGCCCAAGGCGAGGGCATCATCCCGATCCCCGGCACCAAGCGGCGCGAGTATCTGGAGCAGAACGCCGGCGCGGCCGACGTGCAGCTCACCGATGAGGACCTGCGGCGGATCGAAGCCGAGCTGCCGGCGGTGGCGGGAGATCGCTACGACGAGACCGGCATGGCCGCGGTCAACCTGTGAGCCTCGAGCAGGTACGCGCCGCCGCCGAGCGGCACGTCGGTGACGAGAACGCGCCGGGGCTGGTCGCCCTCGTGGCGCACGGCGACGACGTGCATGTGGAGGCGCTCGGCCACCTGTCGGTCGGCGGCGAGCCGGTGAGGCGTCACTCGCTGTTCCGGATCGCCTCGACGACCAAGCCGATCACCGGCGCGGCGACGATGGCGCTCGTCGGGGAAGGACTGTTCGCGCTCGACGAGCCGGTCGACCGGCTGTTGCCCGAATTGGCCGATCGGCGCGTGCTGGGGCGCGCCGACGGGCCGCTGGATGACACCGTGGCGGCGACTCGGCCGGTCACCGTGTACGACCTGCTCACGTTCACCTTTGGGTTCGGGATGGACCTGGGGATGTTCGCGGCGCGCGAGCCGTGGCCGGTCGTCGCGGCCGCTCAGGAGCTCGGCCTGGCCACGTTGGGGCCGCCGGATCCGGCCGTGCAGCCAGATCCCGACGCCTGGATCGCCGGCCTCGGGACGCTCCCGTTGATCGCCCAACCGGGTGAGCGGTGGCTCTACAACACCGGCGCGTCGGTGCTGGGGGTGCTGGCCGCCCGCGCCGCCGGGCAGCCGTTCGCCGAGGTGCTGCGAACGCGGATCTTCGAGCCGCTCGGTATGCGCGACACGGCCTTTTGGACCGATCAGACCGACCGGCTCGCCACCGCCTACCGCGCGACCCCCGACGGTCCTGTCGTATGGGACGAGCCGGACGGCCGGTGGAGCCGTCCGCCGGCGTTCGGCGACGGCGCGGCGGGACTCGTGTCGACCGTCGACGACCTGCTCGCGTTCGCGCGGATGATGCTCGCCGGCGGCCACCCGGTGCTCTCGCCCGAGGCGGTGCGCGCCATGTGCACGGATCAGCTCACCGACGACCAGAAGGCGGGCGGCGGGTTCGGCCCCGAGGTCTTCGAGCACATGTCGTGGGGCTTCTGCCAGGCCGTGCACGACGACGGTGCCTTCGGGTGGGACGGCGGTTTGGGAAGCTCGTGGCGGGTCGATCCGGTTCGCGACGTGACCGTGATCGTGCTCACCCAGCGCCTGTGGCCGACCAGTACCCGGCCGGCCTTGCACCGGGACATCGAGGCCGCCGCGTACGCCGCGCTCGCCTAACCCGTACCTTCCGGGCCATGTCGATCTCCACCACGCTGCGGACGGTGGCCGCGATCCGCTACGTCACGCCGTTGCGCGAGGGTGGCTCGCTGCCCGGGCTGGTCGAGGCCGACGACGACGGCCTGTACGTGGTCAAGTTCCGGGGTGCCGGTCAGGGGCTGCGGGCGCTCGTGGCAGAGGTGATCGTCGGCGAGCTGGCCCGGCGGCTCGGGCTGCTCGTCCCCGAGCTGGTCGAGGTGGCGCTCGATCCGGTGCTCGGAGCGGCCGAGCCCGACCCCGAGATCCAGGAGCTGATCTCGGGGAGCGCCGGCTCGAACCTGGGCGTCGACTACCTGCCCGGTGCGCTGCCCTACACGCCGGGCCGGCCGTGGCGCCCCGATCCCCGCCTGGCGGCGGACATCGTGTGGCTCGACGCGTTCACCACGAACGTCGACCGCACCCCGCGCAACCCCAACCTGCTGATCTGGCACGACCGGCTCTGGCTGATCGACCACGGCGCGGCGTTGTATCTGCAGCACGGAGGCCTGGACCCGGTCGGTCATGCCGATCGCCTGTTTCCGCTGATCGCCGAGCACGTGCTCCTGCCGTGCGCGGGATCGATCCTCGAGGCGCACGAGCGGCTCGCTCCCCAGGTGGACGGCGCGCTGGTCGAAGAGGTGGTCGCGCTGGTCCCGGAGGGCTGGTTCGCCGGCGGGGACCGCGACGAGACGTACGTGGAGTATCTGGTTCGCCGTGTCCAGAGCACGGCGTTCGCCGTGGAGGCCGAGCGTGCCCGCGCCGGCGCGTAGCCCGTTCTCGTACGCGATCCTGCGGGTGGTTCCCCGCGTGGAGCGCGGCGAGTGCTTCAACGCGGGAGTTGTCCTGTTCTGCCGTCAGCTCGGGTTCCTGGGGGTCAAGGTCGGTCTGGACGAGCGCCGTCTGGCCGCGCTGGCGCCTGAAGCCTCGGCCCGGGACGTGCGCGCGCATCTGGAAGCGCTGGTGCGAGTGGCGGCGGGGGAGGCTGAAGGCGAGGCGATCGCGGGGCTCCCGGCCTCGGAGCGGTTCGGCTGGTTGGTGGCGCCCTCGAGCACGATCATCCAGCCCTCGCCGGTCCACACCGGATTGTCGGCTGACCCGCAGGCCACGCTGGACGCCCTGTTCGCCCAGTTGGTCGAGCCGTTGCCGGCTCCATGACCGGACCGGTGATCGTCGTGCACGGTGGCGCCGGCGGCTTCGGTGAGGAGCTTCGGGAGCGCGCCTCGGAGTGCCGCTCGGGATTGTCGGCGGCTCTGACCGCGGGCGGGGCCGTACTTGACGCGGGTGGCGGCGCCGTCGACGCGGTGCGCGCCGCCGTCATGGCGATGGAGGATTTCCCGCTGTTCAACGCCGGCTATGGCGCCGCGCTGTGCGCCGACGGGTCGGTCGAGCTCAGCGCGTCGGCGATGCGCGGGAGCGACCAGGCGGCCGGCGCGGTCGCGGTGCTGCGGCGCACGCGCTATCCCGTGGCGGCGGCGGCGGCCCTGCTCGACGAGCCCGAAGTGCTGCTCGCCGGCGAGCCGGCCGACGCGTTCGCCGCAGCGTGTGGCCTCGAGCAGCGCGAGCCCTCGGAGTTCGTGACCGAGCGCCAGCGCCGGCGCCTCGCGGCGGTGCTGGAGGGCGGCGGCGGCACGGTTGGCGCCGTCTGCCTGGATGCTGATGGCCTGCTGGCTGCCGCCACCTCGACCGGCGGCCTGCACGGCCAGCGCCCCGGCCGGGTCGGCGACTCGCCGGTGATAGGCGCCGGCACATGGGCCGATCGCGACGTGGCGGTGTCGTGCACCGGGAAGGGGGAGGCGTTCGTGCGCGCCGGCGCGGCGCGGCTGCTGGCCGCCCTGGTCGCCCAGGGGGTGGCGCTTGCGGAGGCCGGGCGCAGGGTGCTGGACGCGGTCGCCGAGTGCGACGGCGACGGCGGGCTGATCGCGGTCGACGCGCGGGGGGAGGTCGTGCTGCCGTTCTCGACCGACGCCATGCCCCGCGGCGTGTGGCGCGATGGCGAGGACCCGGTCGTGGAAGTCCCTTAGGGCCTACCATTGAGCGGGATGGGGACGAACCACTCGGCGGGCAAGCGCCTGCATGCCAAGTTCCGGGCGGGGGAGCCGGCGTTCGGAATGTGGGCCGGGATCCCGAGCTCGCTGACCGCCGAGCTGGCCGCCGCGGCCGGCTACGACTACGTGTGCGTCGACCTGCAGCACGGCCTGAGCGACGAGGCGACGATGGTCTCGATGTTCCAGGCAACACAGGCGGCCGGCGCGGCGCCTATGGCCCGGCTGGCCTGGAACGAGCCCTGGCTGATCATGCGCGCACTGGACCTGGGCGCAGTCGGGGTGATCCTGCCGCTGATCGACAACGCCGTCGAGGCTCGGCGGGCTGTGGAGTCCTGCAGGTATCCGCCCGTCGGCAGGCGCTCGTACGGTCCCGTCCGGGCCGAGCTGGTGATGGGCTCGGCCGCGCCGGACGAGCTCGGTGGCGACGCGCTGTGCTTCGCGATGATCGAGACGCGCGAGGGGATCGAGAACCTGGACGAGATCGCCGCCACGCCCGGCCTGGACGGGCTCTACATCGGTCCTTCCGATCTGTCGATCGCGCTCGGCCTGCCGCCGGGCCGCTTGACCGGCGAACTGGGCGAGGATCGCCGGCCCCTGGCCGATGCGATCGAACGCGTCCGGCACGTGTGCGAGGCCAGCGGGCTGATCGCCGGCGTGCACTGCGGCTCTGGCGCGGCAGCCGAGCACTACGCGGCGCAGGGTTTCCGTTTGGTCACGGTCGGCGTCGACACCAGCCTGTTCAAGACGACGATCGGCCGCGAGCTCAGCGCGGCCCGGGGGGTGTAGGGGCGTGCCGCACGCGCCGGATCTGGTCGGCTGCGCGCTCGACGGCCGCTACGAGCTGCACGAGCTGATCGGCGAGGGCACATTCGGCCGCGTGTACCGCGGCTACGACCGCCGGCTGGCCCGCGAGGTGGCGATCAAGGTGATCAAGCCATGGTGGGCCGAGGATCCCGACTGGGCGGAGAGCTTCGGACGCGAGGCTCAGCTCCTGGCCCGGGTCAGCGACCCCGGGATCGTCCAGATCTTCGACGTGGGGCAGGCCGAGGAGGGCCTCTACTACGTGACCGAGCTGGTCTCGGGAGAGAGCCTGGCCCATCGCCTGCGTCGTGGTGGCCCGCTGCCCGTGTGGCAGGCGTGCGAGATCGCCGAGCAGCTTTGCCGGGCGCTCGAGCACGCGCACGCGGAGCACATCGTGCACCGCGACGTCAAGCCGGCCAACGTGCTGATCTCCCAGCACGGGCGAGTCAAGGTGGGCGACCTGGGGATCGCGCGGCTGGCCGAGGGGGGGACCACGGACGGCGGGACGGCCACGATCGTCGGCACCCCTCGCTACATGGCACCCGAGCAGGCGGGCGGCGAGCCGGTGACGCCGGCCACCGACGTGTACAGCACCGGCATCGTGCTGTACGAGATGCTCGCCGGCCACCCGCCGTTCGGCGGCGATTCGGCGGTCGAGATCGCGCTGCGCCACGTGCAGGAGCCTGTGCCGGCGCTCCCCCCGGGGACGCCCGACTCCCTGCAGCGGATCGTGGGGCGCTCGCTGGCCAAAGACCCCGCCGACCGCTATCAGAGCGCGTTGGCCATGGCCGACGAGCTCGCCTACGCGCACGCGCGGGCGCGCGCGGGTAGCTCCCGGTCGAATGGGTCCGGGTCGAACGGTTCCGGGTCGAACGGGTCGACGGCGAATGGATCCGGGGGGGAGGCTCCGACGGCGACCAACTCGACGCGGGTCGCGCCGCGGTTCACGCCGCGCCGGAACGTCAACCCGGCGGCGCGCCGGCGGAGCATCGCGGCGCTCGTGCTTGCGCTCGCCCTGCTCGGCGCGATGGTGGTGGGGGCGATCGCGCTCACCGCCGGGCCGACGGTGGCCGTGCCGCAGCTGCACGGGCTGACAAAGCGCGCCGTCAACGCGAAGCTCCACCACCTGCACCTGCGCGCCGACTTCGGCACGCAGTTCGCGCGCGCTCGGGTCGGCACGGTCGTGGGGCAGACGCCGGGGATGGGAACGCGGGTGAAAGAGGATTCGGCGATCCAGGTCGAGCTGAGCAAGGGCCCCCGGCCGGTTGAGATCCCGTCTCTGAAGGGAGCCAGCTCGAGCGCTGCGGTCGCGCACCTTCACCGCGCGGTCCTGAAGGCCAAGCTCACGTACGTGGCCGCCCCGGGCACCGCGCCGGGGACCGTGACGGGCCAGTCCCCCGCCGTCGGGGAGCACCGGCCTCCGCACTCCACCGTCACGCTGTTCGTGGCCGAGACGCCCACCTGGCGCTACGTCACCTCGTTCGCCGGCGAGGGGGGCGGGCACTCGGTGGCGTTCCAGATCCGCGGCGCGCAGTGGCGGGTCGTCTACCGCATGAGCTACGACGGGACGTGCGACTTCGTTTTCGTCTGCAACGGCCCGACCGCGCAGGTCATCGGCGTCGGCACGAACTCGACCGATCAGTCGTTCGACCTGAACGACGGCGACAGCCAGACCCGGGCGTTCAAGACCGGCGCCGGCCAGTACCAGATCGCGATCAAGTCGGGCTGGGATGCCGCCCGGTGGTCGGTCACGGTCGAGGACTGGCTCTGAGCCGCGACCCCGCATGACCTGACACTCGGCGCCCGCCCGGCATCGCCGCGGGTCGGTGTGGCAGTCTCGGCGGCCGTGCGACGGCTGATCCTCACGAGCGCGAGCGCCGACCGGGCCCGTCCGGAGCTCGAGCGGATCGACGGCGTCGAGGTCCTCGCCCGCTACGAGCTCGGCAACGTGCGGGACCCGGACGCGCTGGCGCGTGGGCTGGCCGGCGCCTGGGCGACGGTCGCCGGCAGCGAGCCGTACACCGCCGCCGTGTTCCAGGCCGCTTCAACCTTGAAGGCGGTCCTGCGCTGGGGGACGGGCTCGGACGCGATCGACGTCGGCGCCGCCACCGAGGCCGGCGTGGCCGTGATCACCACGCCGGGCGTGAACGCCGAGGCGGTGGCGGACCTGGCGCTCGCGCTGATGCTCGCGTGCATCCGGCGCCTCCCGGCGCTCGATGACGCGGTCCGGGCCTCGACCTGGCGGCTCGACGGGCCGACGCGCGACCTGGCCGGCGCCAGCGTGGGCGTGGTCGGCCTGGGCGCGATCGGCCGCGCGGTGACCCGCCGGCTGCGCGCGTTCGGCTGCCGGGTGCTGGCGCTCGAGCCGTACCCCGACGAGGATTTCTGCGCGCGGCACGAGGTCGAGCTGACCGACCTGGAGAGCATGCTCCCGCGGATCGACGTGCTCACGCTCCACGCGCCGGCCAATCCGGCCTCGCGGGGCCTCATCGGCGCGCGGGAGCTACGAGCCCTTCCCCGACACGCGGTCGTGATCAACACCGCGCGGGGCGAGCTGATCGACCAGGCCGCGCTCGTCGACGCGCTCCACACAGGCGAGATCGCGGCCGCCGGCCTCGACGTGTTCGCCCAGGAGCCCGTGCCGTCCGACGATCCGATCCTCCGTGCGCCCAACGCGATCGTCAGCGGGCACATCGGCTCGTACACCGAGCTCGGCCTCGAGCGGACCAAGCAGGCGCTGCTCGCCAACACTCAGGCGGCGCTCTCAGGACGCCTCCCGGAGAGTTGTCTCAACCCGGAGGCCTGGGGAGGCCGATGAGCCCGACAGTGTCCTCAGGCACGCCTGAGCTCCTTGACCCAACCGAGGCTCTCCTCGGTGGTGGCGGTGGACGGGTTGTACTCGAGCCCGACCCAGCCGGCGTAGCTGCTGCGCTCGAGCAGGTCGAAGATGAAGCTGTAGTTGATCTCGCCGGTACCCGGCTCGCTGCGGCGAGGAGGGTCGGCCACCTGCACGTGCCCGATCCTCGGCAGCAGGCGCGTGATGGTGTCCGCGAGGTTCCCCTCCATGCGCTGCATGTGGTAGACGTCGTACTGGAGCAGGACGTTGTCGGCGGCGACGGCGTCGATGAAGCCGATGGTCTTGGCCGTCGTATCGAGCAGGTAGGGTCCGTTCTCGTACGAGTTCACGGCCTCGATCAAGATGCTGGCGCCCTGCGCCCGGGCCTGCTCGGCAGCCCAGGCGACGTTCTCGCGCGCGAGCTGGAGCTGAGCCGCGGGCTCGAGCCCGCCGATGCGGACCCCGACCAGCGCGTTCAGGCGGGTGCAGCCGATCCGCGCGGCCAGTTCGAGCGCGACCGGGACGTTCTCGCGAAAGCGCTCGTGACGCTCCGGGTCGCTGAGCAAGCCGCGATCGCCGGCCGCGATGTCGCCGGCATCGAAGTTGAACAGCGCGACCTCCAGCCCCGTGTCGGCGACCGCACGCTCCACCGCCGGCAATTCGTCGGTCCCCGGCCACATGAACTCGACGCCCGTGAAGCCGGCGTCGCGCGCTCGGCCGAAGCGCTCGATGAACGGCGCGTCCTTGAAGAGAAAGCTGAGGTTGGCCGAGAATCGCATGGGGGATCGAGGCGCCGCCGGCCCCGGCATCGTATGCACATGCGAGGCCGCCGCGCCTGGCTGCTGGCGCCCGCCCTGGCCGCGGCCTGCCTCGCCGCGCTCACCCTCGCCGCGCCGACGAAAGCCGAGAGCAACGGCCTCGCCGCGACCCCGCCGATGGGCTGGAACGACTGGTACTCGGTCTACTGCGGGGTCAGCGCCCAGCTCGTCGAGCAGACCGCGCAGGCCATGGTCAACGACGGGATGATGGCGGCCGGCTACGACTACGTGAACATCGACGACTGCTGGATGGCCCCGAAACGGGACGGCGCCGGCAACCTACTCGCCGACCCGACCCGCTTTCCGAGCGGGATCAAGTCGGTGGCCGACTACGTGCACAACCTGGGGCTGAAGCTCGGCATCTACGAGGATGCCGGCGCGACCACCTGCGCCCACTTCCCCGGCAGCTACGGCCACGAGGCTCAGGACGCGGCCACGTTCGCGGCCTGGGGCGTCGACTACGTCAAGTACGACCGCTGCAACATTCCCTACGGCGACTTCCCGGGGCAGACCGAGCAGCAGGTCCAGCAGACCCTGTACACGCGGATGAGCGCGGCGCTCCGGGCGACCGGGCGCCCAATCGTGTTCTCAATGGCCAACCCCGATCCAGGGGACGACCCGTGGGCGTGGGCCGGGCCGATCGCCAACCTGTGGCGGACCACCACCGACATCCAGGACAACTTCGGATCGATGCTGGCCAATTTCCAGGACACCGTCGGGTTGTCCGCGGATGCCAGACCCGGGGCGTGGAACGACCCCGACCTGCTCCAGGTCGGCAACGGTGGAAGCAGCCCTCTGGAGTACCGCTCCGAGTTCAGCCTGTGGGCAGAGATGGCATCGCCGTTGATCGCCAGCACCAACATCGCCGGTCTGTCGCCCACCGCGCTGGCCATCTACGAGAACCGCAACGTGATCGCGGTCGACCAGGATCCGCTCGGCGCGCAGGGCGTCCCGATCTCGAGCACGGGCGGCTTGTGGGCCCTCACCAAGCCGCTCCAGAACGGCGACCGCGCGGTGGTCTTGTTCAACTCGACCAACACCGCCGCCGCCATCGCCACGACCGCCACGGCCGCCGGATTGCCGGCGGCGCGGGCCTACCGGTTGCAGGACCTATGGAGCAACCTGGTGACCGAGACCGGCGGGCGGATCAGCGCGTTCGTGCCCGCCCACGGCGTCGTCATGTACCGGGCGAGCGTGGCCCGCCGCCCGAGCGCGCTGCCGCCGCAGATCGTGCTCTCGCTGGCGCCGTCCGCCCCGGAGCTTCGGCTTGGAGATACCACGACGGTGCGCGAGACGTTCGAGAACGACGGGGTCTCGACCCTGAAGGGCCTCAAGCTCACGTTCCGGCTCTCCCACGGGTGGGGGCTCAAGCGCCTCGGGCCCGCCCGGGCGAAGCGTGTGGCCGCCGGTCATCGGTTCACCGTGGCCTTCCGGGTCACCGCGCCGGCGATCGGCCCCCCGGTCGCGCTGGGGCGGGTGGCCGGTGGCGCAACGTATGACCCGCCGGCCGAGAAGCGGCGGGGGACGGCGGCTACGCTCGGCGAGCGCGTGTTCGCGCCCGTGCCGGCCCCGTTCCAGTCGGCCGACACCACCAACTACCCGGCGTCTTTCGGCGCATCGGATGGGGCGCTCGCCATCCGGGCAAGAGGCGAGGGAGTGTTCGCCCCGGTGAACGCGCCGCAGTCCGACTCCTACGCGGCGCTGTACGAGGCCGGGTGGGCGGGTCCGTCCTCGACCGCCCAGGTCACGGTCACCGACGACCCAGCCGGGGGGACCGCGGGCGGCGCGGGCCTGATCGAGCGAAACGCGATGACCGCGCCGCAAGGCTCGCCGGCCGGCGTGGTTTTGTTCATATCGGGCAGCGCCACGGTCGAGATGGCCTGGAACGCCACGGGTGGGCGAGAGGTGGATTCGCGCTACGCCGTGCCGAACGCCCTGGTCAGGGCGCCGGTGGCGCTCCGGCTGGTGCGCAGCGGCAACACCTACACGGGCTCCTACTCGACTGATCTCGGCCTCAGCTGGTCGCTCGTCGACACCGTCACGCTGGCGCCGGCCGCGTCGGCACCCCAACAGGATGTGGGCATCTTCCACGCCTCCGGCCTGCCGACGTGGACGACGACCGCGACGTTCAGAGATCTGCTCGTGCGCTGATTGGTGGGGCCCGGACCGTGCCCGGAGGCCCCGTCAGCGCGTCGCGCCCGATCTCGGCCACCGACCGGCACCCGGCCAGCCCCATCGTGAGGTCGAAGTCCGCGGCCAGGTTCAGCAGGTAGTCGCGGACGCCGGCCCGTCCGGCGACCGCCAGGGCGTACACGTAGGGCCGGCCGATCAGCACGGCCCGGGCCCCCAACGCCAGCGCCTTGAACACGTCGGCGCCGCCGCGCACGCCGGAGTCGAGCAGCACCGGGATGCGGCCGTCCACCGCGTCGACGACCGCTGGCAGCGCGTCGAGCGTGGCGATCGCTCCATCTACCTGCCGCCCGCCGTGGTTGGAGACGATCACGCCGCCCATGCCCTCGTCCACCGCGCGGGCGGCGTCATCGGGATGGAGAATCCCCTTGAGCACGATCGGCAACTCGGTCCGCTCGCGTAGGAAGGCGAGGGTCTCCCAGGTCAGTGACGGGCGCGAGTAGATCTGGGTGAAGCGCTGGACCGCGGCGCGGCCGCGTCCCGAGACCAGCGTGCGCCAGAAGCTGTCCGGATAGGCGCTGGTCAGCTCGATCAGGGTCCGCAGCGCGGCCAGGTTGGGCCGCGGCTGGGGCTGCTCCCCGTCCGCGGGCGTCGCCTGGGTGAGAAGCCGCCGGAACACCGGGTCGCTCGTGTACTGGGCGATTCCCTTGCCGTGCAGGAACGGAAGGTAGGCGCCCTCCAGGTCGCGCGAGCGCCATCCGAGCATCGTGGTGTCGAGCGTGATCACGATGGCTCGGCAGCCGCATCGCTCGGCGCGTGCGGCCAGGCTCTCGACCAGATCGTCGGAGCGGCTCCAGTAGAGCTGGAACCAGTGCGGCGTGTCGCCGAGGATCCGGGACACGCCCTCCATCGGCCGGGAGGCCTGGTTGGAGAACACCATCGCGGTGCCGGTGTCGCGTGCAGCGCTCGCCACCGCGCAATCCGCCTGCGGGTGGGCCAGCTCGAGTACGCCGACCGGCGCGAGCAGGAACGGGCTGGGCAGGCGCTGGCCGAACAGCTCAACGCTGGTGTCGCGCCGCTCCACGTCGCGCAGCATGCGCGGGACGATCCGCCACCGGTCGAACGCCGCGCGGTTGGCCGCCACGGTGCGTTCGTTGCCGGCGCCGGCGGCCACATAGGCGAACGCCTCGCGCCTCATTCGCCGCCGGGCGCCGTCCTCGAGTCGGTCGGCGTCGAGTGGGATAGGCGGCCGGCGGCCGCTGACGCCGTCTAGATAGATCTGAGTTTGGCGCCGCACGCCGATCATGCGGCTGCATCACAGCACACATGATCGGCACGCGTTGCGCCCACCACCATCCGTGTCCAGCGGACGATGCCCTTCCGGTTAGAGCAACCCCCGAAGCTCTTGGAGAGACCCGACGTGAATCGTGTATCCCCGTTCCGGAAGGGCATCGGCCACTTCACTACAGCCCCCGTATGGAGCCCCCATGTCTCGTTCTCGGCCCCCAGCCCATTTAGTCCCTCGGTCGGACCCTCCCCTCGGGACTCCGATTCTGTGCCTCGGAGTCTCGGCCTCTGCTTGTGTCCGCGAGTGGCTCTTCGTCATAGGTGAAAAGGTACGGCCGCGGCAGTGCGATTTCAGCCACCCCTAGGGTGGTTGTCTCACACCTCCCCATCGGCCGGTTTCGCGGGTCGCGGACGCGAGGACGCCGGTGTTCAGAAGTCGCGCGGCGCGAGGACGCCGGAGTCGAGCACGGACGCCACCAGCCGCGCGCGCTTCTCGTTCTGCGGCAACTGGCTCAGGCCGTAGCGCTCGAACAGCACGCGGAGGTGGGCCTTGACCGCGTCCACGGTCAGGAACACCTCCTCGGCGATCTGGCGGTTGGTGGCCGGGATGGCCGAGTCCGACTCCTGCACGGGCCGGCACAGCGCGATCAGAACCTTGCGCTGCATCGGAGAGGGCGGGATCGCGGCCGGCGCGTCGATCGCCGAGGCGGTCTGCGTGATCGCACCCGAGGTCTCCCGGTAGGTCACCGGGGTGGCGCCGACCACCAGCCGGTCCTTGTCGCGCAGCCGCCGGCGGCCGATCACCCGGGCACCGTTCACGAACGACCCGTTGCGCGACAGGCCGTCGTCGACCACCATCCAGCCGCGGCCGACCTGCTCGAGCAGCGCGTGCGTGCGCGACACCTCGGCGTCCCAGGCCAGCGGGATGTCGGCGGCCGGATCGCGGCCGATGGTCACGCGCCAGCGCTGCTGGTCGAGCAGCAGGATTCGCTGCTCGCCCTCGTCGGTCCGCCACACCACGAACGGATGACCGGTCCGCTCGGCGGCGATGACCTCCTTGAGCTCTACGGGCGACTGCGCGACCTTCGATCGCTGAGGCTCGGCGCTCGTCTCGATGGTGGGTGGCCGGCTCATCTTCGTGCCCCTGTGTGTTGTAAAGCTACACGACCGGCGCGACGGGCTTGCCTAGTTTTTCTGAGTTACGGGTAGAACCGCGGCGTCGCGCTACATCTAGGGCTGGCGCGGCCGATAAAGGGCTCAGAAGTCATTCTCTCGAGCCCAACGAGACCGGGAACACCATGCAACGCACCTCAGCCCCCGCCGCTACCGCAGCGCCCGTGCGCGGGCAGCTTGGTCAGGCAGCGAAGGCCTGCGGCCACACCGCCCACGTGGGCACGTGCGCCGCGTGCCAGCGCGCTCAGCTGGCCAAGTGGCGCGCACAGCTCGCCCAGGTCGCGCGCTAGTCGCCGAGCCTCAAGCCGCGACGTTGGCCCGCAACGACCGGGCGAGCGTCAGGTCTTCCTCTGTCGGTTCGAGCCCGGTCGCCCAGCGCGCGAGCTCGTCAGCGAGGCCGGCCGTTGCCGTTCTCCTGGATCGCCCGCCAGACCCGCTCGGGGGTCATCGGCAGCTGCCGCGGCCGCACACCGCCGGTGGCGGCGGCGATCGCGTTGGCGACGGCGCCGGGGACGCCGACCACCGGCGCCTCGCCGACGCCCTTGGCGCCGTAGGGACCGTCCGGCGCGGGAACCTCGACGACCTGGGTGTCGATCAAGGGGACCACTCCGGATGTCGGCATCGCGTACTCCACGAACGAGCCGGCGACGGGCTGTCCGTTCTCGTCGTAGGCGAGCTCCTCGAGCAGGGCCCAGCCGAGGCCCTGGGTCGCGCCGCCCTGCATCTGCCCCTCGACGAGCGCCGGGTTCAGCGCCCGTCCGACGTCCTGGGCAATCACATGCCCGAGCACGGTCACCGCGCCGGTGTCGCGGTCGACCCGCACGTGCGAGAGATGCGCGGCGGACTGAGGCGCCGGTGACAGCGACACCCGGCCGTGTCCCTCGACCGGCGGGTACGGGCTGCCGAACGTCAGCACCTTGCTCGCGAGCTCCTCGATCGCCATCGCCTTCGCGGGCACGCCGACCGGCTGGACGGAGCCGCCCGAGATCTCGAGGTCCTCGGGAGCGATCTCGAGCTCCTCGGCGGCCACGTCGAGCAGCCGCTCGCGCGCCTCGAGCGCGGCCATCTCGACGGCGCGCCCGACCGTGTAGGTGATCTTGCTCCCGCCGCTCATGCCCGCGTACGGAGCGCTCGAGGTGTCGGCGTAGTTGACCCGGACGCGGTCGGTGCTCACGCCGAACGCCTCGGCGGCGATCGCGGCGAAGGTGGTCTCGACGCCGGTCATGTCGGCGGCGCCCGTAACGATCGTGAGACGCCCGTCGGAATCGAGCCGGCACACGGCGGCGGCCGGCTCGTAGCCGCCCGGCCACCAGCCGATCGCCAGGCCGATGCCCTCGCCGTCCGGCAGCGACTCGCGCCCGGTCCACATCGGATGCTCACCCACCCGCTCGAGGCATTCGCGGGCGCCGAACACCTTGAACTCCTGCCCGGAGACCGCCTTGTCGCCGACGATCGCGACGTTGCGCAGTCGCAGCTCCAGCGGGTCGACCCCGAGGCGCTCCGCCAGCTCGTCGATCAGCGACTCCACCGCGAACGCCGCCTGGGGCGCGGCCGGAGCGCGGTAGGCCCCGAAGGTCACGCGGTTGGTCGCGACTCCGAGCGCGGTCAGCTCATGCGCCTGCCAGCGATAGGGGCCGGCAGTGAGCATTGCCGCGATCGACTCGACACCGAAGTCGTCGGTCGACCCGCGGTCGGCAAGCACCCGGGCGCGGATGCCGGTCAGTCGTCCGTCGCGGTCCGCCCCGAGCTCGACGTCGAGGATCTCGGCGCCTGCGGGATTGGCGGCGGCGAAGTCCTCGCTGCGGGTCATCGCCAGCCGGACCGGCCGGTGGAGCACGAGCGCGGCGCCGACGACGAGCGGCTCGACGATCATCATCTTGCCGCCGAAGCCGCCGCCGAGCGGCGCGCCGCGAACCCGCAGGCGGTCGCCGGGCAGCCCGAACAGAGTCATCAGCTCGGCGCGGGTGGGGAACGGCCCCTGGGTCGACGTGCTGACGACGAGCTCGCCGTCGACGTCGAACCAGGCCGTGGCTGTCTGGGTCTCGATGTAGCCCTGGTAGACCCAAGGGGTCTGGAAGCGGGCGCGGACGACCACCTCGCTCGCGGCGAGCGCGGCGTCGATGTCGCCGCCCGACAGCCGGGCGGTGCCGAGGACGTTCTCGGACAGCTCCTCCTCATCGCCGATGCCGCCGGCGGAGACCGCCGCGTGGGCGTCGCTGATGTCGGATCCCTCGCCCTGGTCGGCGGTGTGGATGCGGGCACGCGGCGCACCGGGCCGGGTGGCGGCCTCGAGATCGACCACCGCCTCGAGGTGCTCGAGCTCGACGTCGATGAGCTCGATCGCATCGGCCGCGAGCGCCTCGGTCTCGGCGACCGCGATCGCCACGGGCTGTCCGGCGTAGACGATCTCCTCGCGCGCGAGCGGCCGCTTCCCGCGCCCGGGCCCCGTGGCGACGATCGGCAGGTCATCGGCGGTCAGGACCGCCACGACTCCGGGAAGCTGCCGCGCGGCGGTCGTGTCGATCGACCGGATCAGCGCATGCGCGTCGTGCGAGAGCAGCAGCCGAGCGTGTAGGAGCCCCTCGACGGGGAGGTCAGCGGCATATCTCGTCGCGCCTCGAACCTTCGGCTCGGAGTCGCGGCGGGGGGTTGGGACGCCGATCGCGGGCACTTACTTTCAAGCTATCAAGCGCCGGTCGGTTGCCATCCTGACGAGCGGGGCTGTAGGGTCGTGACAGCCGCGATGGCAGAGCACAAGTGGGTCTACGACTTCGCCGAGGGCTCCAAGGACATGCGCGAGCTGCTCGGCGGCAAGGGGGCGAACGTCGCCGAGATGACGCGCGTCCTGGGCACCGACCGGGTCCCGGCCGGGTTCACGATCACGACCGAGGCGTGCGTCGCTTACATGAAGGCCGGATCCGAGCCGGACGGTCTCGCCGAGCAGGTGGCCGCGGCGATGGATCGTCTGCAGGAATCGGCCGGCAAGCAGTTCGGCGACGACGACGATCCTCTGCTGGTCTCGGTTCGCAGCGGCGGTCGCGAGTCGATGCCTGGGATGCTGGACACGATCCTCAACGTCGGACTGAACGACACCTCGGTGGAAGGGCTGTCAAGTGCCACCGACAACGAGCGGTTCGCCTGGGATTCCTACCGGCGGCTGGTCCAGATGTTCGGCAACGTCGTGCACGGGGTCAAAGGCGAGCGCTTCGAGCACGCGATCAAGAAGGCGCGCGACGACGCCGGCGTGGAGAGCGACGCCGAGCTGCCGGTCGAGGCCCTGCGCAAGCTGGTCGAGGAGTTCAAGGGCTTCTACGAGTTCCCCGAGGATCCCAAGGACCAGCTGCGCGAGGCGATCCGCGCGGTGTTCGACTCGTGGACCGGCGACCGGGCGGTCTCATATCGCCGGATCAACCGCATCCCGGATGACTGGGGCACCGCGGTCAACGTCCAGCAGATGGTGTTCGGCAACAAGGGCGATGGCTCCGCGACGGGCGTCGCGTTCAGCCGCGACGAGGTGACCGGCGCGCCCGAGCCGTCCGGCGACTTCCTGGTCAACGCGCAGGGCGAGGACGTGGTCTCGGGCGTGCGCACCCCGCGCGACATCTCCGAGCTCGCCGACGTGATGCCCGAGGCCCACGAGCAGCTGATGGAGATCATGCGCAGGCTCGAGTCCGAGTACAGGGACATGCAGGACGTCGAGTTCACGATCGAGGACGGGCAGCTGTACATGCTCCAGACGCGCAGCGCCAAGCGTCCCGCGCCGGCCGCGGTGCGCTTCGCGGTCGACGCGGTGTCAGAGGGGCTGCTGACCCGCGAGCAGGCGCTGCATGCGATCGACGCCTACGCGCTCGACGCGCTGCTGCACCCCACCTTCGACCGCAGCGACGGCTATGAGGTGCTCGCGCAAGGCGTGGCGGCGTCACCGGGCGCGGCCGCCGGCGCGATCGTGTTCACCGCCGCCGATGCGATCTCGGAGGCGCAGGCGGGCAACGACGTGATCCTGGTCCGCCCGTTCACCGAGGCCGACGACGTGGCCGGCTTCCACGCGGCGAAGGGCATCCTCACCTCCGAGGGCGGCAAGGCCTCGCACGCGGCACTGGTGGCGCGGGGGATGGGGGTGCCGGCGGTGACCGGCGCCCATGTGGCCATCGATCTGGAGGCCGGTGAGCTGACGATCGACGGGCGAACCTTCAAGGCGGGCGACAAGATCGCCATCGACGGCTCGGAGGGGGCGGTCGTCGAGCCCGGGGCCAAGCTGATCCAGCCCGAGATCGACGAGCGCTTCGACACGGTGTTGGAGTGGGCGGATGAGTTCCGGCGGCTCGGGGTGCGCGTCAACGCCGATACGCCAAAGGACGCACAGCGGGCCCGCGAGCTGGGCGCGGAGGGGATCGGCCTGTGCCGGACCGAGCACATGTTCATGGCCGAGGATCGCCAGCCGAAGATGCGGGCGATGATCATGGCCGACGACCGCGACGGCCGGCGAAAGGCCCTGGCCGAGCTGCTGCCGCTCCAGGAGGAGGACTTCGTCGGTTTGTTCCAGGCGATGCGCGGACTCCCGGTCACGATCCGCCTGCTCGACCCGCCCCTGCACGAGTTCCTCCCCAACCTCCCCGAGTTGCGCGCGCACCTGGAGCGCGCCCGGATCGAGGTGTCCGACGACCTGGACGAGCTCGAGAAGCTGCTTACCCGCGTCGAGGAGATCCACGAGGGCAACCCGATGCTCGGCACCCGCGGCGTGCGCCTCGGAATCCTCTACCCCGAGATCTACGAGATGCAGGTCCACGCGATCATGCGGGCCGCCAAGCGGATCGACGAGCCGCCCCACCCCGAGATCATGATCCCCCTGGTTGCCTACGAGCACGAGCTGGAGATCGCGCGGGAGCTGGTCGTGTCGGTGGGGAACGAGCACGACATGCGCGCGGGCGAGGATTACACGGTGGGGACGATGATCGAGCTGCCGCGGGCGTGCTTCACCGCCAACCTGATCGCAAAGCACGCCGACTTCTTCTCGTTCGGCACCAACGACCTCACCCAGACGGCGCTCGGCTTCTCGCGCGACGACGTCGAGTCGAAGTTCATCCCCACCTACATCGAGCGCAAGATCCTCGACCGCTCGCCGTTCGAGACGATCGACAGTCCCGGTGTGGGGTGGCTGGTCCGGCTGGCGGCCTGGGTCGGGCGCGAGGCCCACCCGGGGCTGAAGCTGGGGATCTGCGGCGAGCACGGTGGCGATCCCGACTCGGTCGCGTTCTTCCACCGCGCCGGCCTGGACTACGTGTCCTGCTCACCGTTCCGGGTGCCGATCGCCCGGATCGCCGCCGCCCAGGCGGCCATCGCGGACTCCGACGCCTGATTCCGGGCCCTCTCCGACGGGAAATCGGGCCCTCTCCGACGGGAAACAAGGCCCCTCCGACGGGAAACAAGGCCACTCCAACGGGAAATTTCCGCCATTAGCAGCCTGCCCGTGCCCGGAATTCCGGATTATTCGCGCTGTAGAGGCTGTCGCAAATCTCGCGGCGTGTTTGGATGATGTCGCGGTTTTCGTCAGCGTTTGGGTGTTGTGGTTCTGTCTGGGTTGGTTGAGAGAATGACCTCCTGAGCAGGGCTTTTACGGCTGATTGCAGCAGCCGGGGCCTGCGTCAGGAGGTCGTCGATGATGATGACGGGTGAGCAGGCGGCGGTCGAGGTTGGGGAGCTGGCGGCGGGCGCGACGCGGGGGTATGTGTGCCCGCAGCGCGATCAGCTGTTCTTGTTGCCGGTGTGTATGCGTGATTGGTTGGAGGAGGGTCATTTGGCGTGGTTCGTGCTGGACGTGGTCGCTGAGCTGGATACCGGTGTTCTGCATCAGCGTCCGGGGGGTTGTCCGGGTCGTCCGCCGTATGAGCCGGAGATGATGCTGGCGTTGTTGTTGTACGCGTACTGCTGTGGGATTCGTTCCAGTCGGCGGATCGAGGCGGCGTGCCGGACGGATGCGGCGTTTCGGGTGATTTGTGGTGGGCTGGTGGCCGATCACGCGACGATCGCCCGGTTCGTGGTCGAGCACGAGCGGGCGCTTGAGGGTCTGTTCGTTGAGGGGTTGCGGTTGTGCGCGGCGGCGGGGCTGGTCGATCTGGTGGTGGTCGCGCTGGACGGGACGAAGGTCGCCGCGGATGCCTCGCTTGATCGCAACCGTGATGCCGAGTGGGTCCGTGGCGAGGTCTCAAAGCTGATGGCCGCCACAGCCGAGGACGAGCAGGCGGGCGAGGGCGCCGGGTCACTTCCTGGTCTGGAAGCGGCTGGAGAGATCTTCTCGCCGGCCGGGCGGATGGCCAGGCTGCGGGCGGCGCTTGAGGTGATCGAGGCCGAGGACGCCGCCGCGGCCGCCGAGGCGACGCGCCAGGCGACGGCGGCGGCCGCGAAGGCCGAGCACGGGCGTCATCTGGCCGGCGCTAAGCCCAAAGCGCCGCTGGCCGCGCTCGCGCGCGCCGAGGTCGATCACGCGGTCGCGTCCGAGCGGGTCGAGCGGCTGCGGGCGGCGCGGGCGGCGAAGCTCGCCGCGGCCGAGCGCGGCGAGCGGATCGACGCGCCGCCGCCGTGCCGGATCGAACAGGCCAAGGCCATGCTCGAGCAGGCCAGCAGCGCGCTCGCCGCGGCCCGCGCGGCGGTCCAGACGGCGCCATCGGCGCGCCGGCGGGCGAACGTCACCGATCCCGACAGCCGGATCATGAAAGCCCGCAAAGGCTGGGTGCAGGGCTACAACGCCCAAGCCGTCGTCAATCAACATCAGATCGTGCTCGCCTGCGAGGTCAGCCAGGACGCCAACGACGCCGAGCTCTATCAGCCGATGACCAACAAGCTGACCCACACGCTCACCGCCGCCGGGATCACCGACGAGGTCGAACTCGTCCTCGCCGACGCCGGCTACTGGTCAGAGGCCAACGCCACCAGCCCCGGCCCCGACCGGCTGATCGCCACCCTCAAAGACCACAAGCAACGCCGCGCCGCGCGCGAGCTCGGAGAAACCTCCGGTCCGCCACCCCCCGACGCGACCCCCATCGAGGAGATGGAACACCTGCTGCGCACCCCCCAAGGCGCCGACGCCTACACCCAGCGCTCCTGCCTAATCGAGCCGATCTTCGGCGATCGCAAGCACAACCGAGGGATCCGCAGCTTCCGCCGCCGCGGCCTGAACGCCGCCCGCAGCGAGTGGGCGTTCATACACCTCGCCGGCAACATACTCAAGCTCCACCAGCACCGCGCCGCAGCCGCCACCGCCTAACTCCCGACCAGCCCGGCCACACGAACACCCGCCACACCGGGTGTGGCGGACGCCTGCGCGGGAGTGGCCGTGGCATGGAGTGATCGGCGCACCCGGGCGCGTCTGTCGAGGACCACCACACCAAGGTGAACGAACACCGTGCCGTTCACGACCGCCAAACCCGACGACCACATCGCTGGCCCGGCCCGCGCAACAGTTTTGCGACAGCCTCTCCAACGGGAAATTTCCGCCATTAGCAGCCTGCCCGTGCCCGGAATTCCGGATTATTCGCGCTGTACGGGAGAAATCCGTCATTGGCCGCGGGCCGTGACGGGAATGGCGGAAATTTCCCGTTACGGGGGCCGGTGGGGGTGTTGATCTGACACGGCCGGGAATTCAGCTGCTCAGCTTCCCGGTCGATTACCGAAGGGATGCAAAAGCTTTACGGGGTAAAGAGTGCCCCACGGCCGTTCTGGCTCGTGGCGATTCCGGGTGTCCTGGCGATCCTCGCGATGGCGCTGGCCGAGATCACCACGGACACTGAGCTGTGGTGGGATGTGGCCTGGACGAGCGCGGCTATCTGCGCGCTGACCGGCACGGTGGTGGGCTGGCGGGCGGTCACGGGGCCGGCCCGCGGTCGATGGACGCTGTGGGTCGCCGCATGCGGCTGCTGGCTGATCGGGCAGCTGGCCTGGGACGTGTTTGGGATCGTCGGCGCGCCCGCCAGCCCCAACCTGGCTGACCTCGGGTGGTGGATGTTCGCGATCCTGGTCACGCTCAGCATGGTGCGGATGCGGAAGCAATCCCGGTCGCTGCGAGCAGTCGCGGCGGCCGAGGTGCTGCCGGTAATCGCCGGCGCGACGGCTTTGACCTTCGCGCTGCTCTGGCACCACGTCGCCAACTCGATGCTCCCGGAAGCGGAGCGACTGTCGGCGCTCGTCTACCCGACCCTGTACGTGTCAGCCGGCGTGCTGGCCCTTCAGGCGGTGGTGGGAGGCGCGGTGAGCAGCGTCCGGTCGCTCCCCTCGCGCTTGGGGCTCGGCGGAGTCATGACCCAGGCCCTCGCGTTCATCATGTACAGCGAGCAGCTGTTGGACGGGGCGTATCACCCCGGAGCGACGGTGATCGATCCGATGTGGGTGCTGGGTCTGATCGCGACCGGCGCCGCCGGCGCGTTGTCGGCGCGCCAACTCGAGCCCGAGGCTTCCGCCAAGGAGCCGGGCCTGCGCGGGGGCATCCTGCCGACCGGTCTGTTCCTGTTGCTGCTGGGCGCCCTCGTGCGCGCGCGTCTGGAGCATGCGCCGAACGTGGTCGGCTTCACGCTCGAAGCCGGGCTGCTGTTCTCGGGCGGCGCGTTGGTCATCCGAAGCATCCTGCTCGAGGGCCGGCTGCGCGCGATGCTCAGGCGCGAACGCTCGGCGCTGGCCAGCCTGGCCGATCGGGAGGCCGAGCTGGCCCGGTTGAACGAGCAGCTCATGGAGGACTCCCGGCGCGATCCGTTGACCGGCATGCGCAACCGGCGCGCCCTGGCCGACGAGCTGCCCCGGATCGAGGCCGGATGCCGGGAGCACGGCGCCCCGTTCGGGGTGGCGTTATGCGACGTGGACCACTTCAAGGCCTACAACGACGAGATGGGCCATCTGGCCGGCGACCAGGCCCTGCGCGCGATCGCCAACACCATCCGTGGAGCGCTGCGCTCCCAGGACCTGGCCTATCGCTTCGGCGGCGAGGAGCTGCTGCTGATTCTGCCGGGGCACACCGCCGAGGACGCCGCGGTGGCGGCCCGCCGAGTCCGCGCAGCGGTCGAGGCGGCGGCCATGCCCCATCCGACGGGCAACGGCGGCGTGGTGACGGTCTCGATTGGAGTGTCCGCCGGCACCGCGGACTACGGCGATCTGCTCGCCCGCGCCGACGCGGCCCTGTACGACGCCAAACGGGGCGGGCGCAACCGCGTGGTGGTGGCGAGCGAGGCCGAGCCGGCCCGCGCGGCGCGTGCCGAGCGCGGCGTCGAGTCGGGTGACACCGTCCAGCGCCAACTGCACAGCATGCTGGCCCTGTCCAGAGCGGCCGCCTCCGGGCAGGGCGTGCTCCCCGTGCTACAGACGCTCGCCGACATGATCCGCGGCGAGCTGTCCTTCCAGGTCGTCGCCATCAACCTGCTCGACGACGCGCGCGAGCAGCTCACCGCGCTGGTCGTGGAGGGCGATGAGGAGGCGCGGCAGACGCTGCTCGGGACGACGAGCCCCTGGAGCGAATGGAGGGACCTGCTGTGCTCGAGCGAGCACGTCCGGCAGGGCGCGCTCTGGCTCCCGGACGGCGCCTACGAATGGGCCGACGAGCCGATCTGGTGGACGCCGGCCACTACCGCCGCTCCCGATCCCGAAGCCTGGCACCCCAATGACATGCTGATGCTGCCGCTGCGCGCCGCCTCCGGCGAGGTGGTCGGCGTGGTCTCGGTCGACCAGCCGCTCCACGGCCGGCGACCCGACGACAGCGAGATTGAAATCCTCGTGGCGGTGGCCGATCAGGCCGGCCTGGCCGTCGAGCAGGCGCAGCGCGACGCCGCCGGCACAGGCGCGGCGCGCGAGCAGTCCCAGGAGCTCCGACTGGCCGCCGTGATGCTGCTGGCCGAGACGCTCGACCTGCGTGACGCCGGCACCGCGAAGCACTCGCGGACGGTCGGCGCGTACGCCCGGCACACGGCGGGCGCTCTCGGACTCACGCCCGACCGGGTGGAGCGGATCCATGCCGCCGGCGTGCTCCACGATCTCGGCAAGCTTGGGATCGCCGACGCCATCCTGCACAAGCCGGGCGCCCTCGACGAGGCCGAGTGGAAGGAGATCCAGCGACACCCCGAGATCGGCGGCCGGATCCTCGAGCACGCGGGACTCGAGGACATCGCCGCGTGGGTTCGCGCCCACCACGAGCGCGTGGACGGCCGGGGCTACCCGAAGGGGATCGCCGGCGGGGAGATTCCGATCGAGGCACGCATCCTCGCGGTGGCAGACGCCTACGAGGCGATGGTGGCCGACCGTCCCTACCGCGCCGGCATTGCGCCCGCCGAGGCGCGGGAGGAGCTCATCCGCTGCGCCGGCACCCAATTCGACCCGACGGTGGTCGACGCGTTCCTGGCCTCGGTCGAATCGAGCGAGGACGAGCTGGCCGCACCTCCGCTGGCCACCCCGGCGTAGGCGCAACGGCGCAGTCGCCCCGACGCCGTCGGCGCCCCAGCTAGCCCGGGCCGGCCTCGATCGCGCTGCGGACCTCGGCGACCCGAGGCACGCGCCCGAACGCGGTGAGCACCCAGGTCGCCCCGGCCTGCGCCCAGGGGCCGACGTCCTGATCCGGCTCGATCTCGACCACGAGGTCGAACGGCCCGGCATCGGCCGGTCGCCGTGCGGCGATCTCGCCGGCCACCTCGGCCAGGGCCTCCGGACCCGGGAAGCTCGATCGGAAACAGCCCATCCCAGGCCACCGCGCGCGCCACCGGCCGCCGGTTGGGCCAGCGGCCGGCGACCCAGACCGGAATCCGCGGCTGCTGCACCGGTGCAGGCTCAAACCCGCCGGCCCAAAACTCCGCCAAACGGCTCAGCCCCTCGTCGAGCAGGCGGGCCCGCTTGCGCGGATCGGTGACCTCGCCGTAGGGCTCGAGCTCGGCCGGATTGCTGCTTCCGAGCCCGACCCCGAGCGTGAAGCGCCCGCGACTGAGGTGATCGAGCGTGACGGTCTCCCGCGCCACCTTCTGCACGCGCCGGCGCGACAGCGGCGTGACCATCGGCCCCAGCCGGAGCCGCTCGGTGCGCGCCGCGATCGCGCTGAGCGCCACCCACGGGTCGGCCACCGCGCGGACCGGCGGCCGGTGCACGATGTGATCCCACAGGAACACCCCGTCCCAGCCCCGCGCCTCGGCGGCCTCGGCCAACTCGATCAGCACCCGCGGGTCGGCGAGCTCGTCAAAGGGCGCCAGGAACAGGCCGCGCCGCGGACGCCGGTCGCGAGATGCCTCCGTTTCCGAGATCACCACCCGAAGCTTGCAGCATCGGCTCGTCGTTTGCCGGGAGCGCGCCGGTCCTCGCGATCTCGGCGTAGAAATGTGCGCTCTGCTTGGGCAGGCGCCGCTGCGTTCCGAAGTCGACGAAGTTCAGGCCGAAGCGCCGCTGGTATCCGCGCGCCCACTCGAAGTTGTCCATCAGCGACCAGTGGAAGTAGCCGGCCAGGTTGACCCCGTCCCGGATCGCGCGCCAGGCCGCGTCGAGGTGTCCCTCGAGGTAGGCGATGCGCTCGAAGTCGTTGATCTCGCCCTCCGGGGTGACGTAATCGTCGCTCGCGCAGCCGTTCTCGGTTATGTACAGGGGCAGACCGCCGGATTCCTCGTGAACCACGTGCAGCATCTCGTACAGCCCGCCGGGCTCCACGATCCAGCCCATCGCGGTGCGCGGCAGCTCGGGAGGCTGATAGCTCACCGCCCCCGGCCGGTCGGCGATCGGCGTCTCGCCGGGCCGCGGATCCGCCCAGTCGCCGTATCTCACGTAGTGTGGGGAGTAGTAATTGAGGCCGAGGAGGTCGGGCCGCGCCGAGATCAGGCTCATGTCGCCGGCCTCGACGAGCGCGTCGGGTGGCAGGAACTCGCTCCGTGCGGCCGGTGGGTATGCGCCGTGCAGCACCGGGTCGAGGAAGATGCGGTTCTGTTCGGCGTCGACGGCGGCGGCCAGCTCGGCTGAGTCATCGTCGACGGCGCGGATCGGATGCAGGTCGAACGAGATGCCGATCGGCGCGGGAACCGGCAGCGCGGCGCGCATCGCCTGCATGGCCAGGCCGTGGCCGAGCAGCAGGTGATGCGTGGCCGCGGCGGCCAGCCCGTAGTCGGTCTTGCCCGGCGCGTGCGTGCCGATCCGATATCCCTGGCTGGCGACCACCTGGGGCTCGTTGATGGTGATCCACATTCCCACCTGGTCGCCGAGGGCGTGCGCCAGTATCTCCGCGTAGTCCGCGAAGCGCTCGGCGGTGTCCCGGCTGGGCCAGCCGCCCTCGTCCTCGATCTCCTGAGGGAGCTCCCAGTGGTAGACGGTGGCCATCGGGACGATGCCGCGCTCGCGCAGTCCCGTGACCAGCGCGCGGTAGTAGTCGAGGCCGCGCTGGTTGACCGCGCCCCGACCGGTTGGCTGCACCCGTGGCCAGGCCACTGAGAAGCGATAGGCGGTCAGGCCGAGAGCGCTCAGCAGCTCAAGATCTTCCTCCAGGCGGTGATAAGAGTCGCAGGCGATATCGCCCGTGTCGCCGCCTCGCACCTTGCCCGGGGTATGGCTGAACGTGTCCCAGATCGATTGTCCGCGGCCGTCCTCGTGTACGGCGCCCTCGATCTGATAGGCCGAGGTCGCGGCGCCCCAGAGGAAGCCGGCGGGAAACCGGCGCAGCTCCACCGAGCCGTCGCCCGCGATCCCATTCATGGTGTCTCCTTGTCAAGTTTGTGCGTGACTGGATTCCGGCAGGGGCGTCCGCTCCCCGCGGCGCTGGGTCGCGGGGAGCGGGACGTCCGCGGGCCGGCCCGTTAGCTGGTGGGCCGCAGGTGCAAGATCACGACCTCGTTGGTCGGCGCGTTCGGGCTACCCGACTCATACGGGTTGCTCTGCGTCGGCCATCCGGTGAACTTGCCCGTGTTGTACTCGTCGAACACCACGCCGTAGACGGTCGGGATGATCGGCAGGTTCTGCGCCACGTACTGCTCGATCGGAGCCACCGCCGCCTGCTGGTCGGCGACGGTGTTCGCCTGCGCGAGCTTGTTCAGCATCGCATCGACGTTCGGGTCCTTCAGCCTCTCGAAGTTGCCCGCCGCGTTGTTCGTGACCAGAGCGCTGTTCAGCCAGCTGTTGTAGAGCTGGTAGGGGGAGACGCTGGTCTGCGACCAGTGCGCGGTGAGCTGCATGTTCCCGGTCGCGATGTCCGAGGACCAGGCGGTCACCGACTGTCCGACGAAGCGGGCGTCGATGCCCGCCTTGCGCAGCCAACCAGCGATCAGCTGATCACCGGTGGCGTAGTCGCTGAACGACGAGGGGTTCGTGATGTCGATCGTCAGCTTCTGCCCGGACTTCGTGCGGAACAGGCCGTCCGAGCCCATCACGTAGCCGGCCTGCTGAAGTACCTGCTTGGCTCCGGCGATGTCCGAATGTGCGTTGAGGGTCGAGTTCGCCACCGAGCTGGAGAGGAACTGCTGGAAGATCGGCAGCGTCAGACCGCTGGCGTTCGACACCGGCGGTTCGATCCCGCCCTCGGCCTGCTGGCTCAGCGCCGTGCGGTCGATGGCCAGGCTGATCGCCTTGCGCACCGCAAGCTGATTGGTCGGGAACTTCGTCAGGTTGGGCTCCAGGCTGTTGGTCTGAATCGGCACGAACCACGTGTGGTGGGTGGGGTGGCCGTTGACGAACACCTGCTGCACGCCCGGGATGAAGTTGCCCGCCCAGTGCAGCTGGTCGGTCTGCAGGGCAGCCAGGGCTGTGTTGGCCGACGCGTAGGTCGGGAACTGGACCGTCCCGACGTGAGGCTTGCCGCCCCAGTAGCTCGGATTGGCCTTCAGCGTGATGCCCTGCGAGGAGAACTGCGAGACGGTGTAGGGCCCGGTGCCGACGGGATGCGGGTCGGCGTACTTGCCCGGATCGCCCACCTTGCTCCAGATCGACTGCGGAACGATGTAGATCTGGCCCGCGATGTTCTGGAAGTTCGCGTATTGCGGGGTGGCGAAGTTGAGCGTGACCTGGTTGCCGTTTGAGCTCACGCTCCCGAGCGCCAGACCCGTGGTGTTGACGTCGGGGTACTTCTTCAGCATGTTGAACGTGAACTCCACGTCAGCCGCGGTCATCGGCGTGCCGTCCGACCACTTCACCCCCGGGCGGATCGTGAACGTGATGGTCTTGCCGCCGTCCGACCACGTGTATCCCGTGGCCAGGAAGTGGTAGTACTGGCCGGGTTTGATCGCGTTGGCCTGGAGCAGCGGCTCGTAGACCAGAGACGTGGCGCCGAGCAGCGACGCCGCGGAGGACTGGACGTAGGGGTTGAAGTTCTGGGTGATTGCATTCTGCTGGCTGGACTCCACCGTCAGTACGGCGGAGCTGCCGGAGCTCGCTGCGTTATCGGCCTTCACGGTGGAGCTGTTGTTCGAGCTCTCTCCGCAGGCGGCGAGCACGGCCGCGGTGCCGAGCACCGCGCAGGCGGCCAGCAGGCGTTGTGGGTTGATCCGGCGTCTCATCGAAGAGCACCTCTCTCTCTGATACAAGTCTCGTGTCGCGTATGTAGACATTCACGTTCCTGGTGCAGCCAGTGTTCGTGTCACGTATGTGGACGGTCACGTGCCCCCGGGTTAGGCCGGGGGCGCGGGCTTTAAGCGGCCCGCGTGATCGACCCGGACGATCACGTCATCGCTCGATCCTCCCTTCGGAGGAGCAGCTGCCGGCCAAACGCCTCTGGATCAGGCGCCGAGTCGATCAGCAGCCGGGTGTAAGCGTGAGTGGGAGCTTGCGTGACCTGCTCGGCGGGTCCGCGTTCGACGATCTCGCCGTCATGCATCACGAGGATCTCGTCGGCGAAGTAGCGAGCCGATGCGATGTCGTGCGTGATGTAGAGCACGGCGAGGTCGAGCCGGGCGCGGAGCTCCTCGATCAGGTCGAGCATTTCGAGCCGAATCGACACGTCGAGCATCGAGACCGGCTCGTCCGCCAGCAGTACCCCCGGGGAGGCGGCCAGTGCGCGGGCGATCGCCACGCGCTGGCGCTGGCCGCCTGAAAGCTCGTGTGGAAAGGCGTCGCGAAACTGCTCTGGCGGGGACAGCCGGACCTGCTCGAGCAGCCGGTCCAGCTCGGCCTCGGTCTGGTCGCGTCCGGTCCGCTGCTCGTGCAGGCGCAGCGCCCGCTCGAGGTGGTAGTGCACCGTATGCAGCGGGTTCAGCGAAGCGAAGGGATCCTGGAAGACCATCTGCACCGCGCCCTTGTAGGCCCGGAAGCCTCGGCGCGCGGCCGGATCGATGGGCTTGCCGTCGAGCAGGATCTGTCCCCCCGAGCGTGGCTCCTGGCCGGCCAGCATGCGCGCCACCGTGGTCTTTCCAGATCCGCTCTCGCCGACCAGCGCGGTGATCGTGCCGCGTAGGAGCTCAAACGAGACACCGCGGACCGCCTCGAGCACGGATTTGCGCCCCAGCCGATAGCGCTTGGTCAACTCGACCGCCTCCAGCGCTACCGGACCCTGCGTCGCGTCGCGGCTGGACGCCTGCGCCACGGCCGGTGTGGGTTCCGTCTGAGCCGCATTGACGAACGGGCAGGCCGTGACGTGGTCGGGCTCGGTCGGGGCGAGCGACATGTCGACCGTCGCGCAGGCGTCGGTGGCGAAAGCACAACGGGGCCTGAACGGGCAGCCGGCCAGCGCGCCGCGCAGGTCGGGCGGTGACCCGGGGATACCCGAGAGCTTCACGCGGGGGCCGCGCAGCCGCGGGAACGAGGTGAGCAGGCCTCTCGTATATGGATGGGCGGCACGCAGGTGGATTTGCTCGCGCGCGCCGGATTCGACAAGCTGCCCGGCGTACATGATCGCGACGCGGTCGGCGATCTCGAGCAGCAGCGACAGGTCGTGGGTGATGAACAGGACCGAGAAGCCCAGCCGCGACTTGAGCTCGAAGATCTCGGCGAGGATGTCGCGCTGCACCACCACGTCGAGCGCGGTGGTGGGCTCGTCCATGATCACGACTTCGGGGTCGGCGGCAAGTGCCATGGCGATCATGACGCGCTGGCGCATCCCGCCCGACAGCTCGTGCGGATAGCTGCTCAACCGGGCCCGGGGGATCCCGACCATCTCGAGCAGCTCCACGATCCGGTCCTGGCGCTGCTCGGAGCTGAGCGGAACGTGCGCGCCCAGCGCGTCGAGGAGCTGGTCGCGCACGCGCAGCACCGGGTTGAGCGAGTTCATCGCGCTCTGGAACACGATCGCGATCTCCCGCCAGCGCAGCGTTCGCAGCTGCGCGGCGTTGGCGCCGAGCACGTCCACCGTTCCGAGGCCGGCGCGCCTGCCGCGATAGGTGACGCTGCCGCTGGTGATGACAGCCGGCGGGCGCAACAGCCTGATCGCACCGTACGCGAGCGTCGACTTGCCGCAGCCGCTCTCCCCGGCCAGTCCCACGACCTCGCCGCGGTGAAGCGTGAGGTCGACGCCGCGCACCGCGCGGACGTCGGCGCCGCTCGTGCGGTAGGCGATCGAAAGGTCGCGGATCTCGAGCACAGGCTCGTTCCTCGGCGGTGCCTCCTGGGGGCGCGCGGTACGGGGCTCGCTCACCGCAGTCACTCGGACTCCCGGAGGACCGGGGTGGGGTCCGACGGCCGCCACGTGCGCCGGCCGATCCGGACCTTGCCCGCTGTCCGCAGGCGCGGGTTACCGAGCTCGTCGAGCCCGAAGTTGAGCAGGACCAGACTCATGCCGAGCAGCGCGACGAGCACGCCCGGCGGTCCGTACCACCACCACGCGTGCAGCTGGACCGCGTTGCTGTTCTGCGCCCAGTAGAGCATCGTCCCGTAGCTCCAGTTGGACAGATCCGAGACGCCCAGGAAGGCCAGCGCGACCGAGGTCAGGATCGCGTACAACACGGTGCCAACGAAGCTGGCGGCGATCAGGCCGATCTCGTTGGGCAGGATCTCGAGGAAGATGATCCGGCGGGTGCTCTCACCGGACTCGCGGGCGGCGGCCACGAAGTCGCGTCGGCGCAGCGACAGCGTCTGCGCTCGGATCACCCGGGCCCCCCACGGCCAACCGAGCGCGCTGAGCACGATCGCGGTCGGCAGCTCGCCGGTGTGCGGCAGGTAGCCGAGGATCACCACCAGCAGCGGCAGCGCCGGCAGGACCAGGAACACGTTGGCGAGGAGGGAGAGCCCTTCGTCGGGCAGCCCACCGAGAAAGCCGGCCGAGGTTCCGACCAGCACCGACAGCCCGGTGGCGATCAGCCCGGTGAGCAGACCGAGCACGACCGTCGAGCGCGTGCCCACGAGCAACTGTGAGAGCACGTCCTGTCCGGTGGCGGTGGTGCCCAGCAAATGCGAGGCGCTCGGCGCCGTGGGAAGTGCCTGGCCGGGAATAGTCGCTGACGGGTCGTACGGCGCGATCCAGGTGCCGATGATCGCGAGCAAGATGAACACGCCGAGGATCGCTGCCCCCACCTTGGCCTTGGGCGGCATGCGGCGGAGCGCGTCCCGCCGGCTCTTGAGGACGGCGGCCGGAAGCTCGGCGTCGGGGACGCGCTCGGCGGGGGTGGCGAGCGCGGACATCAGTCGGCGCTCCGCGTGCGCGTGCGCGGGTCGGCGAAGAAGTAGGCGATGTCAGCGATCAGGCAGGCGGCCAGCACCGTCAGCGAGATGACCAGGAAGATCCCCTGCAACAGCGGGAAGTCATCCGACGTCACCGCGTTGTAGAGCGTCAGGCCGACGCCGGGATAGGAGAAGACGATCTCCATGACCAGTGCGCCGGCGACGACGAAGCCGAGCGAGAGGGCGAATCCGGCCAGGTTGGGGAGGATCGCGTTGCGGGCCGCGTAGGTGAACATGACCCGGCGCGGCGAGAGCCCCTTGGCCTGCGCCACCAGCACGTAGTCCTCCGCGATCGTGGTGATCATCACGTTGCGCATCTGCAGCATCCATCCGGCCATCGAGGTCAGCACGATCGTGAGCGCGGGGAGGAACGAGTGATAGGCGGCGCTCGAGATGAACGACCAGTTCCAGCCCGGCGAGGTCCCCAGGCTGTAGCCCTGGCCGAACGGGAACACGGTCCAGTTCACCGCGAACAGCTCGATCACGATCAGGGCCAGGAAGAAGTAGGGCGTCGCTTGGAGGAAGGTGAACGCCGGCATCAGCCGGTCGAGCCAGCCACCGCGCCGCCACGCGGTGAGGATCCCCAGCAGCGTGCCGAGCAGGAAGCTGATGATCGTCGCGGTCCCAACCAGGATCACCGTCCAGGGCAGCGTCTGCGCGATCACCGTGGTGACCTTGGCCGGGTACTGGTTGATCGACAGACCGAGGTTCCCATGCGCCAGGTCGCCCAAGTAGGAGAAGTACTGGCTGATCAGGCTGCCGTGGGTGTGGGTCCCGAACTCGGCCTGGAGCGCCTTCAGCGAGGACGGGTCGAGCTGGGGGTACTTGGCCAGCATCGCGTTCACCGCGTTGCCCGGCATGACACGGGGGATGGCGAAGTTGACCGTGATCGCCACCCAGACCGCGACAACGTAGAACGTCAATCGCCGGGTGATGAACCACATCGCCTACGTTCTCCTCTCCGTCTGGGCGGCTATGTGAAAACGTTACCGGAACAGTTTCGGCGCTGTCAAGGGCCTACTTCTACCGATTCTTCGCGTAGTTTGCGCTGTTCTGGATCGTGGACTCGCCGCAGTCACAGAGAATTTCCGTACCGCTTCTTGTAACGTTTCCGAAACTGTGATTCAATACAGCCGATGAGCTCCACCACCCGCCCCGAGAACGGCCGCAGCAATCGCCTGACGATTCGCCAGGTCGCGGACCTGGCCGGCGTTTCGACCGCGACCGTCTCGCGGGTGATCAACGGGCGCTCCGAGGTGTCCGAGCGCGCCCGGACGGCCGTCCTGCGGGTCGTCCGCGAGCACGGCTACAGCACCAATCGGACCGCGCGAGGCTTGTCGGCCGGGCACACCGGCCTGGTCGGGGTGACCACGCCGGTCGTCCACCACTCCTACTTCGCGGTGATCCTCGATGGAGCGGGCGAGGCGCTCTACGAGCAGGACATGCGCATGGTCCTGTGTCCCACCCACCACGAGCACGAGCGCGAGGTGTCGCTGCTCGAGCGGCTCATGGGCGGCACCACCGACGGCGCCCTGCTGATCCTCCCCGAGGAGTCGAGCGACGAATTGGCCGCCCTGCTCGATCACGGCTATCGGTTCGTGATCGTCGATCCGCACCAGCGCGTGGACTCGCGCGTCCCGACGGTGTCCGCCGCTCATTCCACGGGCGCCAGTGAGGCGGTCGAGCATCTGCTCTCGCTGGGCCACCGCCGGATCGCGGCGATCACCGGCCCGCGCGGCTGGATCGCCACCGAGGACCGGCTGCGCGGCTACCGGGGGGCGCTGGCCGCGGCCGGGGTCATGCCCGATCCCCAACTCGAGATCGAGTCGGACTTCCAGGCCAAGGGCGGCGGCCTAGCGGCCGGAATGCTGTTCGAGATGGACGAGCCGCCGACGGCGATCTTCGCCTTCAACGACATGCTGGCCATCGGCGCCCTGCGCGCCGCGCGCGCCTGGGGCATCCGGGTGCCCGAGGACCTCTCGATCGTCGGGTTCGACGACACGTTCGAGGCCTCGATCGTCACGCCGCCGCTGACCACCGTCCGCCAGCCCCTGGCCGAGATGGGGCGCATGGCGGTGAACCTGCTCGTGCGCCTGCTGCAGAACCAGCGGATCGAGGCGCTGCACGTGGAGCTCGAGACCAAGCTCGTGGTGCGCGAGTCGACCGCGCCGGTGCCCGTGCGCGGCTGACGCCGCCGGACGGCGCTACGTCCCGCGCCGCCGGGCGATCAGCTTGCCGGCCTCCCACAGGATGAGCAGGAGTACGGCGGCTCCGACCGCCAGGCCGAACTGCGGCGAGGTCAACGGCGAGGTCTTCAGCAGCCGGTTGAACAGGTCCATCTGGGTGATCATCACCGCGAGGGCGAGCTCCCCGAGCGCGGTCCAGTTCATCTGCGGGTTGTCGAACGTCTCGCTGACGAGCGCCGTGCGGGTGACGCTGCGGCTCTCAAAGGCGGCGACGATCAGCATCAGCGCGAACGCCGACAGCCCGATCGAGGACCCGATGATCGTGCTGTGGTAGTGCTGCTTGCCGAAGTAGATCAGCAGGTCCATCACGATCGCCATGTACAGGCCGACCAGGCCCGAGGTGAGCTTGACGCCGGTGGTCATGATCGACTCCGTGCTGGGTCGCGGTCGGTGCTTCATCAGTCCCGGCGTCGCCTGATCGAGGCCGAGGGCGATGCCGAACGGCGCGCTGACGAAGAAGTGGATGTAGAGGACCTGGGCGGGGGAGAACGGCTGTCCGTCGGCGATGTTGAGCACGGTCGCCCCGAGGAACGTCAGGACGAACGCCACGAGCGAGATCATCACGAAGCGGACGTACTTGCTGAGGTTGTCGTAGAGCTTGCGGCCCTCGCCGACCGCGCGCACGATCGTGGCGAAGTTGTCGTCGGTGAGGATCATCCGGCCGGCGTTCTTGGCGACCTCGGTCCCGCTGCCCATCGCGATCCCGATGTGGGCGGCCTTGATCGACGGCGCGTCGTTCACTCCGTCCCCGGTCATCGCGACGACCTGCTGCTGTTTCTTGAGCGTGTCCACGAGCAGGACCTTGTGCTCCGGGGCGACGCGGCCGACCACTCCGATCCCGTCGATCCGCGCGAGGCGCTCGGCCTCGTCAAGCGCGGCGAAGTCGGCGCCGAGGATCGCCTCGCCCTCGATCCCGAGCTGCTGGGCGATCGCCGTCCCGGTGATCACGTCGTCTCCGGTGACCATCCGCACGCGGATGTTCGCGCTCTGGGCATCGCGTACGGCCTGCTTGGATTCGGCCCGCGGCGGGTCGACCATCGCCACCAGGCTGGTGATCTCGATGTCCTCCACGTAGCCGAGGAGATCGCCGTTCGGATCGAAGGACTCGGAATCCAGATCCTTGAACCCGGCGGCCATCACCCGTAGCCCGTCTCCTCCCATCCGCTCGACGTTCTTCTGCGCGCGGGCGCTCAGGTCGGCATCCCAGGGAATACTCCGCCCCGCCGACAGGGCGGTCTTGGTGTGGCTCATGACCGCCGGCGCGGCGCCCTTCACGAAGCAGCGCACGATCTTCTTGCCCGCCGCATCGGTGGTCTGGGTGAAGACCGCCATCAGCTTGTAGGTCGGGTCGAATGGCAGCGTGGCCAGCCGGGGATAGTTCCCGCGGGTGCCGTCCAGGTCGAGCCCGGCCTTGTAAGCAAGAACGAGCAGGGCCCCTTCGGTCGGGTCACCCACCACCTTGCCGTCGACGAGGTTGGCATCGCTCGCGATCACATAGGGCAGGATCGCGGCGTCAATCGTTTCGGGCGAGGTGCCCTCGGTGTGGTGAACCTTCCCCTCGACCTCATAGCCCGAACCGGAAATCGTGAACCGGTCGGTCGGGTCGAGCACCTCGACCGCGGTCATCTGGTTCATCGTGAGCGTCCCGGTCTTGTCGGAGTTGATCGCCGATGTCGAACCGAGCGTCTCGACCGAGGAGAGGTCGGTGAGCACCGCTCCGTGCCGCGCCAGCTCGGCCGCGCCGAGCGACATCACCACCTGGAGCACGGTCGGCATCGCCTCCGGAATCGCCGCTATGGCCAGCGAGACCGCGCTCGTGAACACGATGGTCGATGACAGTCCGCGTTGGGCGCCGAGCACGAACATGACCACCATCGTGACCCCGGCCGCCCCAGCGATCCACAGGGTGAGCGTGTTCAGCTGTTTGGTCAGCGGGGTCTGCTCGCGCGCGGTTCGAGCGAGCATCCCCGCGATCTTCCCGACTTCCGTGTCACTGCCAGTCGCGGTCACGATCATCACGCCGCTGCCGTGGGTGACCGGCGTGTGCATGAACGCCATGTCGGACTGATCTCCCGGTGACAGATCGGTGCCCTCCGGCGTCTGGACTCCTTTGTCGGCCGGGACGCTCTCGCCGGTCAGGGCCGACTCGTCGATCTGCAACGAGCTCGCCGCGACGATCCGGCCGTCGGCGGGCACCTCGTCGCCGGCGGCGAGCAGCACCACGTCGCCGACGACGACCTCCTCGGCGGCGATCTCGGCCTCGGTCCCGTTACGGCGGACGCGTGCGGTCGCCTTGACCATCGCCTTGAGCGCGTTCATCGCGCTCTCGGCTTTGCCCTCCTGACGCAGGCCGACGAGCGCGTTGACGACCGTGATCAGGACCAGCAGGACCCCGGTGCTCCACTCCTTGATCGCCAGCGACACGATCGCCGCGCCGACCAGGATCATCTGCATGTAGCTGCGGTACTGCCCGATGAACCGCCGCCATCCCGGCTCCTGCTGCTCGGCCGGCAGCGAGTTTGGGCCGTGCTGGGAGAGCAACTCGGCCGCCTGCTGGCTGGTCAGCCCCGCCACCGGGTCCACGCCCAGCCGCGAGGCGACCTCCGCGGGCGCGACGGCGTACCAGTCGGTCGTGTCCGCCGACCGGCGTGCGACCACAGGAGCGCTCGTGGCCAAGGTCACGACGGCCTCTCGGTCGCCGCCTCGTCCGCTGCCTCGATCGCGGCCTGCGCCGCGTCCCCGCCGACATCGCCGTCTTGACTGGCCTCGTCATCCTCCTGGCTCTGGGCGAACGGGTCGGGCGCGGCGCCCTTCGGCGCCTGCCCCTCCAGCGCCTGCTTGATCTCGAGCAGCGCCTCATGCTGCTCTTTGGTGACCTTCGGGAAGCGAGGGTCGATCTCCATCAGCGCGTGCACGAGCACCGCGCCCGCGCCGATCCGTGCGAACCACTTGCGATCGGCCGGGATCACGTACCACGGCGCCCACTCCGTGCTCGTGTTCGAGAGCATGTCGGAGAACGCCCGCTGGTAGTCATCCCAATGCTCGCGCTCCTTGACGTCCGCGGAGGAGAACTTCCAGTTGTGGTCGGGCAGGTCGATCCGGCGCAGGAACCGGGTCCGTTGTTCCTCGCGAGACAGGTTGAGGAACAGCTTCACGACCCGGATCCCGTTGTCGGTCAGGTAGCGCTCCCAGTCGTTGATCTCCCGGTAGCGCCGCTTCCACACGCCTCTGCGCTTCGAGGCGGCCGGCAGCTTCTGGCGATCCAGGTTCTCCGGATGCACCCGGACGACCAGCACCTCCTCGTAGTAGGACCGGTTGAAGATCCCGATCTCGCCGCGCTCGGGCAGACGCCGGGCGAAGCGCCACAGGAAGTCGTGATCGAGTTCCTCGGCGCTGGGGACCTTGAAGCTGTGCACCGAGACTCCCTGCGGGTTCACGCCGCTCATCACGTGCCGGATCGTCCCGTCCTTGCCCGCCGCATCGAGCGCCTGGAGCACGACTAGCACGCCCCAGCTGTCCTGCGCGGCCAGCCGCGCCTGGTATTCGGACAGCAGTCGCACGCCCTCGTCGAGCAGCTCGACCCCATCCTTCTTCTTCCTCACGCCCGCCTTGAACGAGGGGTCGAAGTGCTTGGCCAGGCTGACTCGCGAGCCGGGCTTCACCCGGAACGGTGCGATGAACTCCTCGAGCCGCTCGCGGCGCTCCTTGGTCAGCGCCTGCTCGGACCGCGCCACGTTCGAGCCTCGATCAGATTTCGGCCGGGCACAAGCACGCCGCAACACTTGCATCGCCGGCGCGACGCGTCGTCATCCAATCGGGGTGATTCGCCGCCTATCCCGCTGAGCGATTCGCGGCGAGCGCGGCGGCGGACGGCCGCGCCGGGGCGTCCGGGGCACGGGAGGCGAACCGGCGGGTGCGGGTCGGCAGCCAGGCCACCAGGCCGCCCAGCCCGGGAATCCAGATCGCGATCGCGTGGTAGACGAGCACCGCGGCGACGGAGGCCGCCGGCGGGAAGCCGTAGAGCACCAGGGCGCCGGCGAGGCCGGAATCGAGAACGCCGAGACCGGCCGGCACCGGAACCATCGTCGTGAGATAGCCGATGAAGTAGGCGACCGCGAGGGCCAGGACGGGTAGCGGATGGCCGGTCGCGCGGCACGCCGCCCACAAGGTGGCCATGTCCAACCAGAGGAATGCGGCCGCACCGAGCATGCGCCAGTGAGGGTGCAGCGCCAAACGCCAAGCATGCTGCAAGGACGCGCCAAGACTGCGCACGATCCCCGGCGCCCGGGCCCCGCGTCGGCCGCAGATCAGCATCGCGGTGGTCGCCAAGCCGATCACGGAGATCGAAACGAGGATCGGGATCCCGGCGTGCGCGAGGTCGTGGGGGCCGTCGGCGACGCCGCCCAGGAGGAGGGCCCCGGCGAGGCCGTTGATGAAGAACCCGAACAGCGTCAGGAACGACAAGAAGGCGCCGCAACGCTCGAGCAGTCGCCGGTTGTCAAGGCCCTGGCGGCGAAGGAGCCACCCAGTGCTTGCCGCCGACGAGAAGTTTCCGCCCGGAAGCACCGCCCCTGCACCCATCGAGATCCACGCCGCGCGACGGGTGACTGAAAGTGGAGCCTCCGGGAAGAACCGCCGGAAGACCACCACGTAACCCACGCACGAACCGCACTCCAACCCGACCGCGGCCAGCACCCAGCGAGCCTTCATCTCGCCGATTGAGCCGATAACGTGACCAAGCGGTGCCACCCAGAACAGCACACCCAACGACACCACGCCGATCGTCGCGCCGGCGAGCACCCGGACTACGCGCGACTGGGGGCTCCGCGACCAGCGCGCGCTGGTCGGTGCGGTAGCGACGCCAGCCACGTGGCCGACAGCATGTCAGACCGGACGACGTCAGCGGCCGTGAGAGCCGTCCGGTTGACGCTGGATTTATGGCTGTCCCGGTAGGAATGGGTGGCGTGGTGATTCCGGCGGCGCTCCCCTGTGCCCTTGTCTAGTCAGGCAACCCGTGTCGGCCTGACCCGACGTCAGATGCTCCAGGGAGCCGGGGCCGTGGCGGCTTTCGCGATCGCCGGCGGAGGAGTCGCCCGCGTGCTCGGCCGGCCCCAGCCCCTGGAAGAGCTCCTGGACCTCACGAGCGAGGGTCGCGTGCGCGCGTTCCACTCCCGGCCGGACCTAGACCCGCCGCCCGTGAGGACCAAGGTGCGGGCCGGTGCGCAGGGGCTGGCCGCCGAGGACCCCGGCCTGCTGTTCCTGGGACCTGGGCCGGTGTCCCTGAAGGGGCACCAACAGTACGGGCCGCTGATCGTCGAGCGCGACGGCACCCCGGTCTGGTTCCGGCCCCTGGCGCCCGGGTTGCAGGTGACGAGCTTCTCCGCCGTCCAGTACCGGGGTGAGTCGGTGCTCGTCTGGTGGGAGGGGAAGATCCTGCAGACCGGCTACGGGCAGGGCGAGGCGGTGCTGCTCGACCGCAACTATCGCGAGGTCACACGGATTCGGGCCGCCGGAGGCCGCTCGATCGACCTGCACGCGCTGACCGTGACGCCCGAGGGGACGGCGCTGTTCACCTGCTATCCAGACACCGTACCGATGGACCTCTCCTCGATCGGAGGCCCGCGGGACAGCCAGGTCCGCGAGTCGATCATCCAGGAGGTCGACATCGCCAGCGGGCGGCTGTTGTTCGAATGGCGAAGCCTGAAGCACATACCGGTGAGCGCGTCCCACCAGTCGATGGGCGAGCCCTACGACTATCTGCACGTCAATTCGATCGAGCCCCTGCCCGACGGGAACCTGCTCGTGTCAGCCCGCCACACCTGGGCGCTCTACAAGCTCTCGCGACGTACTGGCGAGGTGATCTGGACGCTGGGCGGCAAGCGCAGCCAGTTTCAGATGGGATCGGGCACGCAGTTTGCCTGGCAGCACGACGCCCGGCGGGTCTCGGAAGGCGTGCTGACGGTGTTCGACAACGGCACGGACGGTCCGGTCCGAACGGAGAGCCAGTCGCGTGGCCTCGCGCTCGAGGTCGATGAGTCGCGCCGCAAGGTCACGCTCCGCCGGCAGTACCTGAGCCCGCAGCGGCTGCGCGCCGGGGCGATGGGCTCGGTCCAGATCCTCCCCTCCGGGCGGGTGCTCGTCGGTTGGGGCGTCTCGTCGCACACGATCGAGTTCACCGCGGAGGGTGGAGTGCTGTCCGATTTCGCACTTCCCGGAGGCATGTACTCCTTTAAGGGGTCGCTGCTCCCGTGGAGTGGCGTCCCCCATCACCGGCCCGCCGTCGTCGCGAGGCGAGAGGCGAGGACCGGCAAGACGACCGTTTACGCAAGCTGGAACGGCGCCACCGAGGTCAGCGGCTGGCGGGTGGAAGGCGGAGCGGAGCACGACCAGTTGCGCCCGGTCGGGGTCGCAACGCGCCGAGGGTTCGAGACGGTCATCCCTCTGCAGTCCGCCCTTCGCTACGGCTCGGTCACGGCACTCGACCGCGTCGGCCGGCCGCTCAAGCGCAGCCCGGTCATCCGGCTCTAGTGCCTCTCCCTTCAACGTTCACCGCGTTTGTCGGCTGCAAACCTTCGCCTGGCTTTGTCCTCGGAGCCTCGTGTAGCGCTGCTACACGTCGACTCCTGCGTCCTCGCCAGGCTCGGTTTTCGCTCGCCAAACACGGCAGCCGTTTCCGGTCGCGGCACTAGCTGCGAAGATCCCGGCATGGAGGAGGGCACGAGCACGACCCGCCTGGATCCCGAGACGGGCGAGCGGTTCCTGCCGCTGCGCCGTCATCTCGGGGTGAGCTCGTTCGGGATGAACCAGATCGTCTTGCAGCCCGGGCAGCGCGGACGGATCCACCGCCACCAGCGCCAGGAGGAGGTGTACGTGGTGCTCGAGGGCCAGCTCACGTTGCTGCTCGAAGGCCAGGAGTCCGAGCTGGGGCAGGGCGAGCTGATCCGGGTGGCGCCGCAGGTACGCCGGCAGTTGGTCAACCGCGGGCCGGGCCGGGTGGTGCTGCTGGCCCTCGGTGGCGCCGAGGAGCACCGAGGCCGCGACGGCGAGGCGTTCGGGGACTGGAGCGACGAGCAGCCGGTCCCGCCGCAGGAGCTGTCGATGCCGCCGGACCTCGACCCGGGCGAGCTGCGTTCCTGAGTGCACCCCACCGCGGCCAGGTTCCAGGAGCGGCTGCACGAGCGCGGCCTGGACGTCGACGTCCAGGTGCTGCCGAAGTCCACGCGCACCGCGGTCGAGGCGGCCGCGGCCGTCGGCTGCGAGGTGGGGCAGATCGTCAAGTCGCTCGTGTTCATGCGCGGCGAGGAGCCGGTGATCGTGCTGTGCGCCGGCGACCGCCGTGTGGCGTCCGATCGGCTCGGACTGCGCGCGGCCACCGCTGAGGAGGCTCGCGCCGGCACGGGGTTCGCCATCGGCGGGATCCCGCCGCTCGCTCACGACCGCACGCTCGAGACGCTGATCGACGAGTCGCTGCGCCGGTTCGCCACCGTGTGGTGCGCGGCGGGCACGCCACACGCGGTGTTCGAGGCCGACACCGAGGCGCTGATCGCCGCGATCCCCGGTGGCGCGGTGCTCGACGTCACCGCCGTGTAACGCGGGAGCGGCGTCCGCCACCGTTCGCCGCGCCTCCGCTCGCCACCCCTCCGGGCGCGTGGGTCATAACCGCGCACTCGGCGCTCGCCGATCGCCGAGATCGCACTTATGACCCATATACGGCGCGGAATCCACACTCGCCACGGCGCCGGTGTCGAGTGCGCGGTTATGACCCACCGCACATGACACTTCGCCGGTTGTCGAAGCGTTTCGGGGGCATCATCAACGACATGACCTCGACGCTCGAGGCACGGCAACCGATGCCAGCCCGCGATCGCACCGACTCGGCGCAGCGCCACGCCGGGCCGCGCCGTTACGCGCTGGTGCTCGCCACCGCAGTGCTGTGCTACGCGGCGCTCGGCACGGTGCTCGGGATCCTGCCCGACTACGTCCATTCGCTCGGTGGCGGCGCGGTGCTGGTCGGCCTGGCCGTCGGCGCACCGGCGCTGACCGGCGCGGCCGGCCGGCCGCTCGGAGGGCGGCTGGCCGATCGGCATGGGCCGTCGCGGATCATGATCATCGGCGCCGTCGTGATGTCGGTCGGGACGCTGCCCGCGTTCCTGCCCGCCCTCGGAGCGCTGATCCTGAGCCGGCTCCTGGTCGGCGCGGGCGAGGCGGCGATGATGGCCGCGGCGGTGCTATGGCTGCTGCGCCTGGCCGGTCCGGAGCGGCGCGGCCGGGCGATGGGACACGTCGGGCTGGCCAACTACGCGGGTCTGACCCTCGGGCCGCCGCTCGCGCAACTGCTGTCCGGTGACGCCCATCCCAGCCGGGTGTGGATCGCGGCCGCCGTGCTGCCGCTGATCGCGGCCGCTCTCGCGGCGGCGATGGCCCGCAGCCCGGAGGGACGCGCGGAGCACTCGAGCGCGGACGAGAAGCCCGGCGACGCGTACGAGGAGACGAGCGCGTGGCGCGTGACGCTCCGTCCGGGCCTCGGGCTGATGCTGGTCAACTTCGGCTACGTCGGCCTGCTGTCGTTCGGCGCGGCCGCTGCGATGGAGCAGGGCTCTGGCATCGCCAGGCTCGTGATCCCCGTCTTCGGGATCGGCGTGATCGCCAGCCGCACGGTGCTGGCCGGCGTCCCCGACCGCTTCGGCGCTGCCCGCACGCTGTCGGCCGCGGTGCTGCTCGAGTCGGTCGGCTTGGCGGGCGTGGGCGCGGCGGGCAGCACACCGCTCGCGCTCGTCGCTCTCGTCGTCATGGCCCTCGGCCAGGGGCTGGCGGTCCCGAGCCTCGGCCTGCTCGCGCTCGCCTCGGTGCCGCCCAGCCGGCACGGACGCACCGCCGCCGCGTTCTTCGCCTACTTCGACGCGGGTGTCGGTTTGGGCGGACCGGCGGTCGGCGCTGCGGCGCGCGCCGCCGACCCGACCGGTGCCCTGTTCGCGGCCGCGGCTGCCGTGCTCGCGGCCGCGCCCGTCGCGTTGCTCAGACGCGCTCGGGCTACTTGAGCATCCCGCGCGCGGCCGAGGTCCACGCGGCGGTCACGTCGCGGATCCACTTCGCCTGTGTCGTGGCCAGCGAGGAGACCCACTCGACGTCGCTCTTGCCCGGCCCTCGCTCGAGCGAGCCTGCGATTGCCTTGAGTGCCTTCTCATAAGCGGTCAGCGTCGCCTCGCCCGCGGACTTGCTCTCCTCGATGATGCGCTCGTTGAGCTTGCGGACACGCTGCGCCACGGCCTCGACGCGCGCGTCGGCGGCGCCGGCGGCCTGACTTGCGCTCGCGCTCGCGGACTGCGCGGCGCGCGACGCCGTCGAGCGCGGCGAGCGCGTGCCGGAGGAACGTGTGGACCGGGACCGACTCGCGGTGGCGCCGCTGCCGCTGCTGCGGCTGCTGGCACTCCGGCTGCTGCCGCTGCCTCGGCTGCTCCCGCTGCTGCCGCTGCCGCTGCTGCGACGCGTACCGCTCGATCGGCTTGCGCTCGAGCGCGTTGATTTGCTGCGGCCTGACGAGCTACCCGAGCTCGAACCGCTGCTTCTGGCCTGGGGCATGGTTCCTCCTCTTGGGGGATTGACCTCGACGCGCGGTCGCGCGCGGGCGAACGCTCGACAAGCTACCCATTTGCGCGCGCAATGCGCGCAAGACGGCGCGCGTATCGCAACGCTTCGGGCGTGCGATGACCGAGCGCGGCGCTCGACACCACGTCGAGCGCTTCGTCGAGTGTAGTTCGCCAGCCGGGATGGACCGCAACCGGCCGCGCCCCGCGCCGGGTGCGCACCCACGCGCCGACGATGCATTCGTCGATGATCAGCGGGGTGTGCGCACCCCGCTCGTTCTCCGGCCATGCGCCGTGCGCCAGCAACGGCCGATGGGTCACGCCGACCGTGGGCAGCTCCAGGACTGCGCCCAAATGCAGGGCCAGCCCGGCGCGCCGCGGGTGGTCGCGTCCGGTGGCGTCGACCAGTAGCACGTCGGGAAGGGCGGGCAGCGCTCGCACCGCGGCCTCCAGGACGGGGCCTTCGCGCAGCGCGAGCAGACCGGGGATGTAGGGGCCGGCGGCCTCGCCGGTGACGCTGGCCTCGGCTACGACGCTGCGTCGGAGCAGTGTGGTCGCGGCAGCCCAGACGGGATCTCCGCGCGCGCCGCGTCCGGCCAACCCACGCCCGAAGACGACCGCGCACGCGCCGATGGCGAGCTCGCCGGCGGGTCGGCGCAACGGCTCGGGCGTGGCAGCCGCGAGCGCGTGCTGTGCCTCGATCAGCTGATCGGGGGACGTCGGCCACACCCGATGCCTACGCCAGCGCGGCCACCGCCGGCGCGGCCACCGAGCGGGGCGGCGCGGTGGTGGAGCGGACCACCAGCGTGGGCTCGATCAGCCGGAGTTCGTTGGCGCGCCGGTTGTTGATCCGGTCGAGCAGCAACTCGAGGGCGAGGCGGCCCATGTGGGTGCGGGGCTGGTCGACCGTGGTCAGCGACACGTGGGCGAGGTGGGCGATCGAGATGTTGTCGTAGCCGACGATCGAGACGTCGCGCGGGACCTCGACGCCGGCGCGGTCCAGCCCGCCCAGCAGGCCGGCCGCGACCATGTCGTTGGCGGCGAAGATCGCGGTGGGAAGCTCGCGCCGGCGAAGCAACTCGCCGGCGGCGGCCACGCCCGCTTCCTCGGTGAAGTCGCCGGGGATGACCAGCGCGCGGCGTCCCAGACGGTGCGCCCGCATGCCCCGCAGGTAGGCCGAGCGCCGCTGCGGACCGCCCGCGCCGGTGCCGCCGTCGACGTGCGCGATCTCCTGGTGCCCGAGGCCGATCAGGTGATCGAGCACGAGGCCCGTGCCGTGCGCCTCGTTGATCAGCACGGTGTCGGCGTCGATGCCGCGCGCGGCGCGACCCACCATGACCAGCGGCGCCTCGGCCGCCGCGGCGGCGATGTCGCCGGCCGACATGCGCGGGCTGACCAGAATGATCCCGCTGACCCGGTGCTCGAGCAGCGCGGACAGCGCGGCCCGCTCGCGGCGCGCCTGCCGGCCGCCGGCGGCGAGCAGCAGCTGGTAGCCGAGCTCCGAAGCGAGATCCTCCACGCCGCCGGCGATCTCGGCGAAGAACGGGTTGCGAAGGTCGTCGAGGATCACTCCGACGGTCTTGGTCCGGCGGCTGGCCAGGCTGCGGGCCATGGCATTCGGGCGATAGCCGAGCTTCGCGGCCGCGTCGAGCACGCGGCGGCGGCGCTCCTCGCTGACGTTGGGGCGCTCGCGCATCACCAGCGACACGAGCGCGCGTGATACACCGGCCGTGCGGGCGACGTCCTCCATGGTGGGGGCGCGGCGGGTGAGCGCACCGGTGGCGCGCGTACGGCGAGACGAGACGGGCATCGCGGGCGGACGTTACTTAGAGCGCGACAACATTGCAATCGTGTTAGAGCGCGCTAACCCTCTTTGGGACTGGGGATCGGCGAGAGGCGGCCCCCTTGACTTCGCCAGAAGGCAGGGGATATAGTCGCCCGGTCCCGACGTTAGAGCGCTCTAACCGCAAACCTGGGTTAGAGCGATCTAAGCCCCCGAGGAGAGGACGCAAACCGAGGATGCAGGCAACGCACGCACGGGCGCGCAGTGCCGCGGTTCCGATTGCCGATCGGCTCGCCGGCGCGCCGATCTCGTGGGGGGCCTGCGAGGTTCCTGGATGGGGCGTGATGCCCTCGCCGGAGGCCGTGCTCCGGGAGATGGCGGAGCTTGGCCTGCGGGGCACCGAGCTTGGCCCCCCGGGCTTCTTGCCCGACGAGCCGGCGGCCCTGGCCGGAATGCTGGCGGAGCGCGGTCTGACGCTGGTCGGCGGATTCGTTCCGCTCGTGCTGCACGAGCCCCGGCTCGATCAGGCGGTCGAGGAGACCCGCCGCGCGGCTCGGCTGATGAGCGAGTCGGGCGGCGGGATGCTCGTGCTCGCGGCCGTGCAGGACGCCGACTGGAGCGCGCCCCAAGAGCTTGACGAGGAGGGGTGGGCCCGACTGGCCGAGCACCTGAACACGATCGAGGCGCTCGCGGCACGCGAGTACGGGATGGGCGTCGCCCTGCATCCGCACGCCGGCACGCTCATCGAGACCGCGGCGCAGGTGGAGCGTGCCCTTGAGATGGTCGGCGTCGGGTGGTGCCTGGACACCGGGCACCTGCTGATCGGCGGGACGGATCCCGTGCAGTTCGCTCGCGAACACGGTGACCGCGTGAGGCACGCGCATCTCAAGGACGTCGACGGCGCACTCGCGGCCGACGTCCGGGCCGGACGTCGTTCGCTGCTGAGCGCGACGAAAGACGGTCTGTTCACGGCGCTGGGCAGAGGCGATGCCCGGATCGCCGAGGTCTTGGACGCCCTGCAGGGCCACGGGTACGACGGGTGGCTCGTGCTCGAGCAGGACACCGCCATCACCGGGGATGAGCCGACGGTGGCCGGCGGGCCGATGCGCGACGCTCGCGAGAGCATCGCCTTCCTTCACCACTCGGCTCGGACGACGGAGGAGATCAATCGATGAGACGACTGCCCCGCAGTATCGGCATCGTCGCCGCCATGGGTGCTGCGGCCCTGCTGGTGGCGGCGTGCGGTAGCAGCTCGAGCAAGAGCTCGAGCGGCGGATCGACGACGAGCGCCGTGAACATCGCGGCCGGGACCGGCAACAAGGTGTGCAACTACAAGTTCGCGCTGATCACCCACGGTGACAACGGCAGCTTCTGGAGCGTCGTTTACAAGGGCGCCAAGGACGCCGCGTCCGATCTCGGGTGCACGCTCACCGAGACGTACGGCTCACAGCAGCAGGGCCAGGCGGAGCCCGACGACAACGCCGAGAACGCCCAGATCCAGAACGCGATCAACGCGCACGTGGACGGGATGGCGGTGTCGGATCACGATCCGTCCTTGATGAACCCCACGCTGGCCAAGGCCGCGGCGGCCGGCATCCCGGTCGTCCTGCTGAACGCGGGCTGCGACGACCAGGACATCGCGGCCAGCGGCGCCCTCACGTGCGTCGGTCAGCCCGAGCAGCTCGCCGGTCAGGCATCGGGCCTCGCGTTCAAGAAGCTCGGCGCGACCAACGTCCTGTGCATCATCCACCAGTCCGGACAGAACCTGCTCGACCGCTGCAACGGAATCGCGCAGGCGCTCGGGGTGGGCCAGCAGTGCAAGGGCGGAAATGCTCCGTCGAGCGGCCCGGCCTGCACCGAGCTGACGCTGTCCACGCCGAACGCGGCATCCAACCCACAGCAGGCGATCGGCCAGGTCACGTCCTACCTGCAGCGGAACACCGGGGTCAACGCCGTGATGGCGCTGAACAACGCGATCGGCACGGCTCTGGTCACCAGTAAGCCCGCGAACAACCCGAAGATCGCCACGTTCGACCTGAACACGGGGGTTCAGCAGGACATCCAGAATGGGTCGCTGTCGTTCGCGATCGATCAGCAGCAGTACCTCCAGGGGTACCTGCCGCTCGTGTTCCTCGACCTGTACAAGCGCAAGAACGGCCAGAGCGTGGGCGGCGGCACCACCGTCGCCAGCGGGCCGCTGGTCGTGACCAAGTCGAACATCGGAAAGGTCTCGGCCGCGATCGCCGCAGGCCAGGACTGAGGCCGCGCAAGGTCACTGGGCGGGAGCCGCTCCCGCCCAGTGGCAAACCCTAACCCAGGGACACCGATCCATCCAATCAACAGGACGATGAGCGCGACCTCACCACCCATGGCAACGCCGCCCACCGCCCCGGCGGCGCAAGACGAACGGCTGGTCCCGATCAGTCGGATCACCCGCACGCTGAGGCGTCCGGAGCTGGGCTCGTTGCTCGCCGCGCTGTTCGTGTTCGTGATGTTCGCGATCCTCGATTCGAGCTCGCAGCATCTGTGGTTGAAGCAGACCGGCGTGGCGGCATGGACGCAGCAGGCGGCGTTCTTCGGGATCGTCGCGGTGCCCGTCGGCCTGCTGATGATCGGCGGCGAGTTCGACCTGTCGGCCGGCGTGATGACCGGCGTGACCGCGATCACGATGGCGCTGCTGGTCGGCAAGTGGCACGTGGACACCTGGCTGGCGATCTTGATCACGCTCGCGTTCGCGAGCGCGATCGGGCTGATCAACGGCTACATCGTCGTGTTGACCAAGCTCCCAAGCTTCATCGTCACCCTGGCCACGTTCTTCATTTTGCGCGGAGCGAGCACCGGCGGGGTGCTGCTGCTCAACAGCGGGAGCACGCAGATCACGGTCACCAGCGCGCATCCCGCGGGTCTGCACAGCGCCAAGTCGATCTTCGGAAGCTCGTTCTTCTCGAGCGGGGCGCTGCCCAGCGGCTACTCGACGGCGATCCTGTGGTTCATCGCGGTGACGATCGTCGCGACGTGGGTTCTCAGCCGGACCAAGTTCGGAAACTGGATCTTCGCCGTCGGCGGTGAGCAGAACGCGGCGCGCAACACCGGGGTGCCGGTCAACCGCACCAAGATCCTGCTGTTCGTGGCCACGGCACTCGCGGCCGCGCTGGTCGGGATCATCTCGTTCACCCAAGCGTCCTCGGCGGTGTCCGAGCAGGGCGTCGGCTACGAGTTCTTCTACATCATCGCGGCCGTCGTCGGCGGTTGCCTGCTGACCGGCGGCTACGGCTCGGCGATCGGCGCGGCGCTCGGCGCGTGCATCATCGGGATGGCGTTCGAGGGCGTGATCTACGCCGGCTGGGACAGCTCCTGGGACTTCGCGTTCCTCGGCGTGGTCCTGTTCTTGGCCGTGGTGGTCAACACCTTGATCTATCGACGGGCACTGAAGGCGCGGCGATGAGCGAAGGAGTTCCGAACATGAACGAGCCAACAGCAGGGGCCGCCGACGCGGAGGCCAAGGCGCCCAAGGTCGAGCCCGAGGCGAACGGCGCCGTCCCCGCGCTCGAGGTGCGGTCGGTGTCGAAGTACTTCGGGAGCGTCAACGCGCTCGAGGACGTCAGCCTGGCGGTTTACGCCGGGCAGGTCACGTGCGTGCTCGGCGACAACGGCGCCGGCAAGTCGACGCTGATCAAGATCCTCTCCGGCGTGCACGTGCCAGACCACGGCGAGGTGCGGTTCGAGGGAGAGCCGGTCAGCTTCGCCGGCCCGCGCGACGCGCGGGCGCGCGGAATCGCCACCGTTTTCCAGGACCTGGCCACCGTGCCGCTCATGTCGGTGTGGCGCAACTTCTTCCTGGGCAACGAGCCGACCCGCGGCCGGGGTCCGATACAGCGAATGGACATCAAGGGCGCACAGCGGATCATGCGCGACGAGATGGCCAAGATGGGCATCGACGTGCGCGACCCCGACCAGACGGTGGGAACCCTGTCGGGTGGCGAACGCCAGGCGATGGCGATCGCGCGCGCCGTGTACTTCGGGGCCAAGGTCCTGATCCTCGACGAGCCGACGTCCGCCCTCGGCGTACGCCAGTCGGGCATCGTGCTCAAGTACGTGGTCCAGGCGCGGTCGATGGGCCGGGCGGTCATCTTCATCACCCACAACCCGCACCATGCCTTCCCGGTCGGCGACCGGTTCGTGCTGCTCAAGCGGGGTCGGATGCTCGGCTCCTACGCCAAGTCGGAGACCACGCTCGAGCAGCTCACCACACTGATGGCGGGCGGCGCCGAGCTCGAGGAGCTGAGCCACGAGCTCCGGCGCGCGGCCGATCCTGAGCTGAAAGAGGTGGCCAAGGAGCTGGCCGCCGAAGCTCAGACGCCTGCTTAGACGCGATGGCGAGCGAGCTCGAGCTGCTCACGGTCGGCCGGATCAGCATCGACCTGTACTGCGATCAGGTCGGTGCCGACTGGCACGGTGCGCGGAGCTTCAGCAAGGCGGTCGGCGGCAGCCCCACCAACGTGGCGATCGCCGCCGCTCGTCTCGGGCACCGCGCCGCGGTGTACACCAAGGTCGGATCCGATCCGTTCGGCGAGGTCGCGATCGGCGAGCTGCGCGACTTCGGCGTGGACACACGCTTCGTTTCAAGCGAGCCGGGCACCGTCACGCCGCTGGCGTTCGCGGTGCTCGACCCACCGGAGGACCCCCAGCTGCTGTTCCGCCGCGACCCGCCCGTCCCCGACTTCCAGCTCAGGCCGGGCGAGGTCGACGCCTCCACCGTGAGCGACGTCCCGATCCTTTGGATCACCGGCAGCGCGCTGTCCCAGGAGCCGAGCGGCTCGACGGCCGAGAACATGCTCCACGCCCGCTCCCGCCGCGCGCACACGGTCCTCGACCTCGACTACCGCCCCACCTTCTGGGGCTCGCGCGCGGAGGCCTCGGCCCGGATCGGCGCGGCGCTGGGGCACGCCACGATCGCGGTCGGCAACCGCGAGGAATGCGCCGTCGCGGTGGGCACCGACGATCCCCGTGAGGCTGCGAAGCGGCTCAGACAGCATGGGATCGAGCTGGCCATCGTCAAGTTGGGCGGCGACGGCGTGCTGCTGGCCGGCGAGGACGGCGAGCGGCTGATCGAGCCGCCGGCCATCCAGGTGCTGTGCGGCCTGGGCGCGGGCGACGCGTTCGGCGGCGCGCTCGCTCACGGACTGCTGAACGGGTGGCCGCACGAGCGCACGGTGACGTTCGCCAACGCCGCGGGCGGGATCGTCGCCTCGCGCCTGTTGTGCTCGGAGGCCATGCCCTACGAGCACGAGGTCGTGGAGTTGCTGGAGGGCACGCCGGCGTGAGCACGACCGCGGAACCGAGGACCACGACCGCAGCCGCGGCGAGCGCCGCACGGCGCCGGATCGGCGTCGGGGTGATCGGCTTCGGGTGGCTCGGCCAGGCGCACACGCGCTCGCTCCTGCGTATCCCGACGCTGTTCGCGAACCGCACGTTCGACGCCGAGCTTGTCGCGTGCAGCGACGCGTTGCCGGCGCGGCTGGATCAGGCGATCAGCTCGTTCGGCTTCAAGCGGGCGTCGGCCGCCTGGGAGTCGGTGATCGACGATCCCGACGTCGAGGTCATCTACATCGCGGCGCCGAACATGGTGCACGTCGAGCTGGTCGAGGCCGCCGCCCAGGCGGGCAAGGCGGTGTTCTGCGAGAAGCCGGTCGGGGGCACGCCGGAGCAGGTGGCGCGCGCGGCAGCGGCGGCGCGGCAAGCCGGCGTGATCAGCGGCGTCGGCTACAACTACCGGTGGGCGCCGCTCGTGCGGTACGCGCGCGAGCTGATCGCCACCGGTGAGCTCGGCGAGATCACCAATTACCGCGGCCGGTTCTTCTCGATGTACGGCGCCGACCCGCTGGGCGTCAACTCCTGGCGCTTCCAGCTCGACCAGGCGGGCTACGGCGTGACCAGCGACCTGATGAGCCATGCCGTCGACCTTGCGCACATGCTGCTCGGTCCGATCACGAGGCTGACCGGCACCATCGAGACCTTCATCCGCGAGCGGCCCGCGCCCGGCGACGGCGCGAGTCACTACGGGCGGGGACGGCCGGACGATCCGCGCACGCCGGTGACCAACGAGGACTACGCAGCGATGCTGTGCGAGTTCGCGTCGGGCGCGCGCGGCGCGTTCGAGGTGAGCCGGACGATGATCGGCCCCGAGAGCGAGCATGCGTTCGACGTGTACGGGACCCGCGGCGCCGTCGGGTGGAACTTCGAGCGCTTGAATGAGCTCCGCCTGTACCGCGCCACCGACGACCGCGGCTCGGGCTACACGCGCGTGCTCGGGGGCGAGCGCTTTGGTCATCATGGCATCTTCGTTCCCGGGAGCGGCAACGCGATCGGGTTCGAGGACCTGGTGACGATCGAGGACTACGAGTTCTGCGCGGCGGTGGCCGAGGGCAGGCCGTTCGAGCCGAGCTTCGAGGACGCGCTGGCGTGGGCGGCGGTCCAGGACGCGCTGCTGCGCTCGGCGCAGGGCGGCGGTTGGGTGCAGGTGCGAGCGTGACCGCGACCACCGCCGTCGCGCCTCTGCGGATCGGCGTGATCGGCGTCGGCCGGATCGGCCGGATGCACGCCGGGCTGATCGCCCACCAGGTGCCGGGGGCGGCGCTCGCCGCGGTGTTCGACGCCTATGCGCCCTCCGCGCAGGGCGTCGCGGCCGAGCTTGGGGTGCCGGTGGCCACGAGCGCCGAGGAGATCTTCGATGCCGATCTCGACGCGGTCGCGATCTGCTCGAGTTCCGATACCCACGTCGATCTGCTGATCGCCGCGGCGCGCTCGGGCAAGGCGGTGTTCTGCGAGAAGCCGGTGTCGCTCGATCTGGCCGAGGTCGACCGAGCGCTCGGCGCGATCGACGCCGCCGGGGTGCCGTTCCAGATCGGCTTCAACCGGCGGTTCGACCCGGCCCACGCCTCGGTTCGCGAGGCGGTCGCGTCGGGGGTCGTAGGCGATCCGCATCTGGTGCGGATCTCGAGCCGGGACCCCGATCCGCCGCCGCTCGATTACGTCAAGACCTCCGGGGGACTGTTCCTCGACATGATGATCCACGACTTCGACATGGCCAGGTTCGTGACCGGTAGCGAGGTGATCGAGGTGTTCGCGCGCGGCGCGCTGCGGATCGAGCCCACGTTCGCCGAGGCGGGGGACATCGACACCGCGCTGGTGACGCTCGTGCACGAGGACGGTTGTCTGACGGCGATCGACAACTCGCGGCGCGCCGCCTACGGCTACGACCAGCGAGTGGAGGTGTTCGGCTCGGAGGGCATGGCCATGTCAGACAACCCGCGTGCCCACACCGGGAGCAACTTGACCCCGGCGGGCGAGCGGCGCCCGCCGAATCCGTACTTCTTCCTCGAGCGCTACCTGCCGAGCTACGTGCGCGAGTGGCAGGCGTTCGTCGAGGCGGTCAAGCGCGGACTGCGGCCGCCGGTGTCGAGCGCCGACGCACGCGCGCCGTTGGTGATCGGACTTGCGGCGGGGCGGTCACTGCGAGAAGGTCGTCCCGTGCGCGTAGAGGAGGTGCAGCCGGCATGAGGATTTACCTGACGGGGGCCAGCGGCTTCGTGGGCTCGAACCTCGCGCACGTGTTCGCGCACGAGCACGGCGCGGAGGTGGTCGCGCCCGGCCATGAGCACGTCGACCTGACCGCCGAGTTGGTCGTACGCCGCTCGGTGCTCGCCACGCGGCCGGATGCGATCGTCCACGCCGCGATCTGGAACGACCCGGCCGGGCTTCGCACCGATCGCCGGCGCGCCTGGGATGCGTACGTCGGCACCACCCGCAACGTTGTGGCGGCCGCCAACGCCGTCGACGCGCACGTGGTGCTGATCTCGACCGACTGGGTGTTCGACGGCAACCAAGGACCCGCGCGCGAGTCCGAGCCGCCGAACCCGATCAACACCTACGGCTTCCTCAAGGCGTGCTCGGAGCTGATCGTCACCGAATCGGCCGCACGCGGCACGATCGCCCGGATCGCCGGTGTGCAGGGCGTGCACCGGGCCCGGCCGAACGCGCCGCGTGCGCAGGATGCCGGCTTCGGGTATCTGGTCGCGTCGCTCGTGCAGGCGCTCCGCGCCGGCGAGCCGTTCACGGTGTGGGACGGGCCCGGCCTCAACCAAATCGCCTCCCCCACGCTGGCCACCGACGCCGCCCGACTGGTGTGGCGGGCCCTTGAGCGCGAGGTGACCGGCGTCCTGCACTGCTGCGGCGGCGAGCACGCCGACCGCATCGCGCTGGCCCACCGCGCGATCGAGGTGTTCGAACTCGACGGCGACCTGCTCGACGTCGGCCCGCCGCCGCCCAGGGCGACAGGCGGTGAGGCCGTGCCCCGCGACACGCGTCTGGACGCCGTCTGCACCGCGGCGCGGCTGGACGTCAAGCTCGCCGACCTGGATGAGACGTTGGGCCGGCTGAAGTCCGAACTGGAGTCGTCATGGTCGCTGGCATGACGCGCCTCACCGTCGCTCAGGCCCTGGTTCGCTTCCTGGCCGCGCAGGAGACCGAGCGCGACGGCCGGCGTGAGCGTCTCATCGCCGGGTGCTACGGGATCTTCGGACACGGCAACGTGGCCGGGCTGGGGCAGGCGCTGTATCAGTATCGGGATGCGCTGCCGTATCACCCGGCGCGCAACGAGCAGGGGATGGTGCACGTCGCGGCCGGCTACGCCCGGCAGCGCAACCGCCTGGGCACGTTCGCCTGCACCACCTCGGTCGGGCCGGGGGCGACCAACATGGTGACCGGCGCGGCACTGGCCACGATCAACCGCCTTCCGGTGCTGATCCTGCCCGGCGACACGTTCGCCACCCGCACGCCGCACCCCGTGCTCCAGATGCTCGAGGTGCCACACGACGCCACGGTGTCGGTCAACGACTGCTTCCGACCGGTGTCGCGCTTCTATGAGCGTGTCGAGCGGCCCGAGCAGCTGATCGGAGCCGCGCTCGAGGCGATGCGCGTGCTGACCGATCCGGCCGAGACCGGCGCGGTGACGCTGGCGATGCCCGAGGACGTCCAGGCCGAGGCGTTCGAGGTGCCCGGGGAGTTCCTGGAGCGGCGCGTGTGGACCGTCTACCGCCAGCCGCCCGCGCCCGAGGCGCTCTCAGCCGCCGCCGAGCTGATTCGGGCGGCCAAGCGACCGCTGATCGTGGCCGGCGGCGGGGTGATCTACAGCGAGGCGACGGGCGCGCTGCGCGAGTTCGTCGAAGCCAGCGGGATCCCGGTCGCCGAGACGATGGCCGGGCGTGGGGCGCTCACCTCGGACCATCCTCTGAGCCTCGGCGCGATCGGCGCCACCGGGGGCAGCGCCGCGAACCGCCTGGCCCACGACGCCGACCTGGTGATCGGGATCGGGACGCGGTGGAGCGACTTCACCACCTCGTCGAAGTCGGCCTTCCAGGATTCCGACGTGCGCTTCGTGAACGTGAACGTGGCGGCGCTCGACGCCGGCAAGCACAGTGGGCTGCCGCTCGTGGCCGACGCGCGCGTGGCGCTCGAGCAGTTGGGCGCCGCGCTGGCCGGGCATCGCGTCGATCCCGGGTGGGAGCGGCGCGCGGTGTCTGAGTCCGGCGCGTGGGCGCAGGAGGTCAGGCGCCTCGTGGGGCCGGACGATGCGGGAACGCCCCCGTCGCAGGCCGAGATCATCGGCGCGATCAACGACGCGGCCGGCGAGACCGGGGTGGTGGTGTGCGCGGCGGGCTCGGCGCCCGGAGACCTGCACAAGCTGTGGCGGGCTCGCGACCCCGACGGGAAGGGCTACCACGTCGAATACGGCTACTCGTGCATGGGCTATGAAATCCCGGGCGGGATGGGCGTGAAGCTGGCCGCGCCCGAGCGCGAGGTGTACGTGCTGGTCGGCGACGGCTCCTACCTGATGCTCCCCGGCGAGCTGGTCACAGCGGTGGCGCAGCGCGTCGCGATCGTGATCGTGTTGGTCGACAATCACGGGTACGCGTCGATCGGCGCGCTGTCGCGGTCGATCGGGTCGTCCGGCTTCGGGACGCTCTACCGGTTCTCCGACAACGGGTCCGTGCCGCTGGACCCGGCGTCGACGGATGTGCTTCCGCTCGACCTGGCGGCCAATGCCGAGAGCCTGGGCGCGCGGGTCGTGCGAGCGCAGACGGTCGAGGAGCTCCGTGAGGCGCTGGCGCGCGCGCGGGGCGCCGACGGGCCGGTGGTCATCCACATCGAGGCCGATCGCTACCGCGGCGTGCCGAGCTACGAGAGCTGGTGGGACGTGCCGGTGGCCGAGGTGTCCGACGAGGAGAGCGTGCGGGCCGCGCGCGAGGGCTACGACCGGGCCCACGTCGACCAGCGCCAGTATCTACGCTCACCGCATGAGTGAGCTTCTCGTCTCGGGGGCCTCGACCCCCGACCTGGACGGCACCATCCTCACGGTGACCCCCGAGTCCGCGGGCTGGGAGCGAGTCGGGTTCGAGGTCCTGGTCCTCTCCCCCGGTGGGACCGCCGAACGTGCCTGCGGCCCCCGCGAGCTGTGCATCGTGGTGATCGCCGGCGTCGTGCACGTGGCCTCCGAGCACGGCGAATGGCTCGACCTCGGGGGCCGGCCCGACCCGTGGTCCGGCCTGCCCGACGCCGCCTACCTGCCGCCCGAGTCGCACGTCGGCCTGCGCGCCGGCGAGGACGGCGCCGAGGTTGCGCTGTGTTGGGGGCCGGCGCACAAGGGAGGCGCCGAACCACGCGTGCTTGCAGGCGCGGCGATCGAGGTCGAGACGCGCGGGCGCGGCGATCACGAGCGCTTCATCCACCCGATCCTGATGGACGACGAGGGGGCGGAGTCGCTGCTGGTGGTCGAGGTGCTCACCCCGGCCGGACACTGGTCGAGCTATCCGCCGCATAAGCACGACCACGACAATCCCCCGCGGCAGTCGAACCTCGAGGAGATCTATTACCACCGCATCCGGCCCGCTCACGGGTTCGGGCTCCAGCGCGTCTACGACTACGAGAGCGCGGCGGATGAGGCGCTGACCTTTCGCGACCGCGACTGCGTGCTGGTGCCGCGCGGCTACCACACCGTCTCCGCGCCCCCGGGCTACGAGGTGTATTACCTGAACGTGATGGCCGGCCCCAGTCGCTTCTGGGCCGTCGTTACCGACCCCGACCACGAATGGATCCTCCATGGCAGTGACAGCAACCCGACTTCTTGACAACTACATCGACGGCGAGTGGACGCCGGCGCGCGCCGCGACCGAGGTGCTCGATGTGACCAGGCCCGCCACCGGCGAGGTACTCGCCCGCGTCCCGCTCTCGGGCGCATCCGATCTGGACGACGCGGTCCGCGCGGCGCGCGACGGGCTGCCCGAGTGGCGAGCGGTGTCGACCATCGCCCGGGCGCGCAAGCTGTTCGAGCTGCGTGAGCGGCTCGTGGCGCGGTCTGAGGAGATGGCGCGCTCGGTGACCACCGAGATGGGCAAGACGCTCCTCGACGCGCGGGCCGAGGTGGCGCGGATGATCGAGATGGTCGAGGCGGCCACCGCGATCCCCACCACGATGCAGGGGCGGATCCTCGAGGACGTCTCGCGCAACATCGACGCCGAGACGATCCGCCAGCCGGTCGGGGTGTGCGCGGCGATCGTCCCGTTCAACTTCCCGGCCATGGTGCCGTTCTGGTTTCTCCCGTTCGCGATCGCGTGCGGGAACACGTTTGTCCTGAAGCCCTCAGAGCAGGTGCCGCTGACCCAGCAGATCGCATTCGAGGAGCTGCACGCGCTGGGGTTGCCGCCGGGTGTGGTGAATCTCGTGAATGGGGGTCGAGAGGTCGTGGAGGGGATCCTCGATCACCCGGGGATCGACGCGGTGTCGTTCGTGGGCTCGGCCCCGGTGGCGCGCATCGTCTACGAGCGCGCAGCCAAGGCGGGCAAACGCGTCCAGTCGCTCGGCGGCGCCAAGAACCACATGGTGGTCATGCCCGACGCGGTGATCGACAAGACCGTCGACGGGATCATCGGCTCGGCATTCGGCGCGGCCGGACAGCGGTGCATGGCCGGCTCGGTCGTCGTCACCGTGGGGGATGCGCACGAGCAGCTGATGGGGCCACTGGTCTCGGCGACGCGCGAGCTCCGGGTGGGCGACGGTCTGGACGAGGACTCAGACGTCGGTCCGGTCATCTCGTGCGCGGCCCGCGACCGCATCCGGGACTGGATCGAGCGGGGCGAGGCTTCCGGCGCCAAGGTGGTGCTCGACGGTCGGAGCGCTTCGGGAGATCCGAACGGCTCGTACGTGGGACCGACGATCCTCGACGGCGTCACTCCCGAGATGGACATCGCCCAGCAGGAGGTGTTCGGCCCCGTCCTGTGCGTGATCAGCGCACCCACGCTCGACGAGGCGATCGGGATCGTGAACGCGAGCCGGTTCGGGAACGGGACGTCGATCTTCACCGAGTCCGGCTCGTCGGTCCGCCGCTACCGCCACGAGGTCCAGGCCGGGATGATCGGGGTGAACATCGGCGTGGCCGCCCCGGTGGCCTTCTTCCCATTCACCGGCTGGAAGGACTCGTTCCTGGGCGACCTGCACGCGCACGGCACCGACGCGGTCGATTTCTATACGCGCAAGAAGACGGTCACGAGTCGGTGGTTCTCGAGCGGGCAGGGGAGCGGCGCGTACTTCGTGGAGCGCTGATGATCAGGCTCACGCTGGTCGGCGGTCCCACCGCCGTGCTCGAATACGCCGGGCTGCGCTGGCTCACCGATCCCGCGCTGTCGCCCCCGGGCGAGTACGCCGGCGGGCTCGTCAAGACGACGGGACCGGCGATCGATCCGGAGGCGCTGCCGCCCATCGACGTGGTGCTGCTCTCGCACGAGCACCACAGCGACAACCTGGACCCGGCCGGGCGCGAGTTCCTCCCGCAGGTGGGACGGGTGCTCACCACGGCGCAGGGAGCAGAGCGCCTGGGGGGCAACGCGACCGGCCTCGAGCCGTGGTCTGTGCTGGATGTGGAGCGGGGCGGCAGCGCGCCCGTGCGGGTGACGGCGCTCCCGGCCCAGCACGGCCCCGACGGAACCGACCACATCACCGGACCGGTCATCGGCTTCCTCCTAGAGGCCGACGGCGAGGACAGGGTCTACGTCTCGGGCGACAACGCCTCGCTCGACGTGGTGCGCACGATCGCCGACCGCGTCGGCGGTGTCGACGTGGCGATCCTGTTCGCCGGCGCGGTCCAGCTACCCCACCGCTTCGACGGCGCTTACCTGACGCTCTCGGGCGACCGCGCCGCCGAGGCGGCGAAGCTGCTGGGCGTCCGCGCCGCCCTACCGGTCCACTTCGAGGGCTGGACTCACTTCACCCAGGGCTCCCGCGAGCTACGGGCTGCCTTTGCCGGGAACAGTGTCTCCGACCGGCTGGTTCTCGCCGAACGCGGCGAGACGGTCACGGCTTGAAGTCCGGGTCGCTCACGTGATTGGGCGAGCAGTGCGCCGAGGACGATGATCGCCGCCCCCACGGGCTCATACCAGCGGAGCGGCTCGCCGAGCGCGAGGATCCCGAGGAGCGTCGAGACGATCGGCATCACGTAGGCGACGGTGGATGTCACGGTTGCGCCGACGTCGCGGATCAGCGAGTAGTTGAGCACGAAGGTCAGGCCGGTTCCGAACACCCCCAGGGCGAGCACGCTGAGGACGTGCCTGGCGGCCAGGCCGTGCGGTGCGTGCGTGAACAGGACCGTGAGGATCGCGATCTCGACGGTGGCGCAGATGAGCTGGGCCGTGGCGAGCGGCAGCGGCCCCTCGGGCCGGCGCGCCAGGTACCGGCGGGTGTATGGGAAGCCGACGCCGTAAGAGGCTGCGGCGCCCAGGCACAGGAGGTTGCCCGTGAGCGAGGTGGCGCCGACCCCGGTCCACACGCCGAGGACCACGAGCACGCCGGCGAAGCCGACCGCGAGCCCGGCCAGGCGGCGCGCGGTGGCGTGCTCGTCGGCGATCCAGAGGATCGCGATCGGCAGCGTGAACAGCGGGACGGTGGCGTTCCAGATGCCGGCCAGGAGGCTGGACACGTGGCGTTCGCCGTAGGCGAACAGCGAGAACGGGAGGACATTGAGGAGGATTGCGGCAACGGCCAGGTGACCCCAGGCCCGCGCGTCCCGGGGGAGTCGCTCGCGGTGTGCGGCGAGAATCGCGGAAAGCGTCGCGGCTCCGACCACCAGCCGGCCCAGCGACACCTGGAACGGCGCCAGTGCCTCGTCGCCGATCTTGATGAACAGGAACGTCGATCCCCAGAACAGCGCCAGCAGCGTGAACCGCGCCGGCCACGGGATGGACGCGCGGGTCACCCGAGGATCGGCAGCGAGCGGTCGTTGGAGAGCCGGGTCAGCGTGCGCTGCATGCTCGAGGTGACGAGCTTGTACCCCTGGTCCGGATCGGGCTGCTTGCCCAGGCGCTTGCGCAGGTCGATCGGCTTGCCCACCCGGATCGAGATCTTGGCCGGCAGAGGAAAGCGTCCGGGCAGATCCAGGATGTTCAGGCCAAAGGGAGGACCGATCACCGGAGGCAGCACCTTGAGCCGAAGGCGGCGGTCCAGCTGCAACGCTCGAGCCACGCGACGTCCGCGGCCCAGGAACAGCGCGGTCTCCTGCCCGCCGATCGACACCACGGGGACGATCGGCACCTCGTGCTCGAGCGCGAGCTTGACGAACCCGCTGCGGCCCGCGAAGTCGACCCGGTCCGATTCCCAGCTCGGGCGGAACGTCTCGTGATCGCCGCCCGGATAGACGAGCAGCGCGGCGTCCCGCTCCAGGGCGCGCGCCATGTTCTCAGGCGAGGCCGGGACCGTCCCGTAGCGCTCGGCCAGCGCCCGCAGCCCGGGGACCTTGAATACCAGGTCGTGCGCGAGCTGGTGGAAGCGGCGGCCGGAACCGAAGTGGTCGTAGAAGCACTGGGAGAAGATGAACGTGTCGGCGATCCACGTGCCGCCGGAGTGGTTTCCGACCAGCAGCACCGGTCCCTCGGGCGGGATGTTCTCCACGCCGCGGACGTCGGCCCGGAAGTACAGCCTCGAGCTCAGGCGCATCGCCGGCAGCGTGCGCTCGATGTAGTCCGGATCGCGCTTGCGGAACGGATCCCGCTCGCCGCCGGGCACGACCGACGCGGCGACGTCCTCTCCCGCCGCGGCCAGCATGCGGACGTACGCCTCGACCGGGCCAGCCGTCCCGCGCAGCACGCTCCTGAGCACTCCCGCCATGAGACATGGTTACCCGGACATTGGTCCTACGACTCGTCGGAGGCCGCGTCGCGGGGGTCGCCCGACCTAGGTCCGATTGAAATTCGGACCGTGGTTGGGCCAGCCTGTACGCAGCAGTAACCCGAGCCTGAAAGGACGAAAATGCGCTCTCGATTCACGATGATTCTGCTCTCCCTCGCCTCGGCCGCCTCGCTCGCCGTGCCTGGGATCGCTCTGGCCCGCCAGGGCAATGACGATCCCGTCCAGCACGTTCGCCGCGAGCACCGCCACCGGCACCTCGAGAAGCATCACCACCACCGCGGAAACGACGACGGCGCCCGGCACGTGCGCGGCGGCGGCGACGACGGCCCGAAACACCACTAGACGTCAGGTCCCTGCGGCAGTGCCGTGACGCCGGGCGCGCTCGCGCGTAGGTTAAGCGCGGTGCGCAGATACGTCGGCGTGTTGATTGGGCTGTGCCTTGCCGGGTGTGCGAGCGCTCACGGCGATTCCACGCCCACGCGGGTGACGGGAGTCGCCGCAAGCTGCGCGGCGGTCTCGCCGGCCCAGCAACTCGCCGCGGCGCGCCTGGTATTCATCGGCGTGGCGCTCCCCGGCCCCACCGCGCACTACGGCCAGCGGCCCGTGCTGGCCTCGCCGGCGCGGATGCGCGTCGAGCGTTACCTCAAGGGGCACGGCCCGCGGATCGTGCGGGTCTACACCGCGGTGACGATCGAGGGCAGCAGCTCCATCGCGGTCGGCGAGGACGGAATCGATCCGAGCGCCGGCGAGCGGTGGAAGATCTACGCGGACTCTCGCCGCCAGCCGTTCAACACCTCGATCTGTTCGGGGAGCACGCGCGTGAGCTCCGGTACCGCCCCCGCGTCGGGCGGCCGGGCGGCGCTCGCGCTGTGGAGAGCATTCCCGGTGCATGCCGATCCCCGGCCGATCGTCCCGCTCGGCGAGGGCCTCGTGCTCGATCCCGCGAGTGGCTTCCCGACCGACGCCGCGAAGTTCGCGTACACGGCGGGCCACTTCGCGCTGCGCGCGCCGTTGCCAGGCTCGGTGGGCAACTTCGGTCGGTACGCGGAGGTCCCGGCCACCGTTGCCTACCACCGGTTGCGCGCCGGCCGCCGGCAGTCCGGCATCAAGGCGCCACCGCTGATCATCACGGCGGTGCACATCGGCACGGCGAGATTTCTGACCGACCGCGGGCCGATGCCGCTGCCCGCGTGGCAGTTTCACTTCAAGGGCGTGGCCGATCCGGCCTCGGTGCTCGCGGTGGCGCCGTCCGACCTCTTCACCGCGCCGTCGCTGCATCGTTTCGGGCCGCCGGGCTCGGGCAACTCGATCGAAGGCTCCGCGACGGTCTCGCCGTCGGGAACGGCGATCACGCTGTCGTTCTCCGGCGCCCCACCCGGGACCGCCCCATGTGAGGCGAACTATCGAGTGAGCGCCGTGAGCAGCCGGCAGGCGGTTGCCTTCACGATCACGAAGGTCGCGGCACCGGTGCCGCCGGGTCAGGCATGTCCAGCCCTCGCCGTGGTTCGGACCGCGGTGCTGCACCTGGATCGGCCGCTCGGCACCCGGGTGCTGGTGTCCGCTGCCGACGGCGGCGCCGTCCCGGTCACGCCGGCGGGATAGCCGGCGGGTCGCGCCGGGGGACCGGCGTGGCGTTGACGATCGAGGTGGTGGTCTCGCCGTAGAGCAGGAACCGGTCGAGCACGCCCGGCAGCTCCTCGATCGCCGCGAGATGGAGCTTCATGTAGAAGCAGTCCTCGCCGGTTATCCGCAGGCATTCCTCGATCTGCGGGATGTCGGCGGCGAGCTCGGCGATCTTCGTGAGCTGGCGCACCGCCGGCTTGACGCGGACGATCGCGGTGAGCGAGTACCCGAGCGCGCGCGGGTCGACCTCGGCGCGGTAGCCCGTGATCACGCCGGTCTGTTCGAGGCGGCGCACGCGCTCGGTCACCGCGGGCGAGGACATGCTCACCCGCCGCCCCAGCTCCGCAAAAGAGATCCTCCCATCCAGGGCCAGTTCTCTGATGATCTGCCGGTCGGTAGCGTCCAGGACCACATCATTCATAGGTAAAGAAAGCATAACGCCTTCGATTACTTATATGCCCGAGCGCCGGTCCGGAGCACAATCGACCCATGAGGCGCCCTCCCCCGCAGGCGTACTTCGCCGGCAGCGCGGTGTTCCATTACCTGGGCCCAGCCTTCGCCGTCCTACTGTTCGCCCGGGTGGCGCCGCTCGGCGTCGCCTGGCTGCGGATCGCGAGCGCGGCGCTGGTGTTCGCCGCCTGGCGCCGCCCGTGGCGCACCGTGCGGAGCGCCGACCGCGACACGATCCGCCTGCTCGTGGCGCTCGGCGCGGTCCTCGCGGTCATGAACTGCTGCTTCTACGAGGCGATCGCGCGCCTGCCGCTCGGCACCGTGTCGGCCATCGAGTTCCTGCCTGTGATCGCGCTGGCCGCGTTCGGCGCCCGCTCACCGCGCAACATCGTTGCGCTGGCCATGGCGGTCGCGGGCGTCTACGTGCTGATCGACGTCCGGCTGCGGGGCGGCGCGCTCGGGTATGGCCTGGCCTTCGCCAACGCCGGGCTGTTCGCGCTCTACATCGTGCTCGCGCACCGGGTGTCGAGGCAATCGACGATCGGCGGCATCGACGGGCTGGCCGCGGCGATGCTCCTGGCGCTGCCGGCGGTTACCGTGATGGGCGGCTGGGAGGTCGGGCCGCACCTGAGCGATCCGGTCGCGCTCGGGGCAGGGGTCGGGGTGGGCGTGACCTCCTCGGTCATCCCCTACGTGTGCGATCAGCTGGCCATGGCCCGACTCGCGCGCGAGACCTACTCGCTGATGGTCTCGCTGCTGCCCGCCACCGCCACCGTGGTCGGGCTCGTGGTGCTCGGTCAGACGCCCACGCTGGGTCAAGTGCTCGGGATCTCGCTGGTCGTGGCCGCGCTGGCCGTGCACGAGGAGCGAGCTACAACGGGCGCCGCACCCCGACCTCGTCGAGGTGGGCGAGCAGGCCGTGCGGGTCTTCGTATACCCGATACGCCCCCGAGTAGATGAGCTCCTCGCGGCCGTAGCCGCCAGAGAGCACGCCGACCCCGAGCGCGCGGGCTCGCCGGGCCGCCAGCAGGTCCCACACGCTGTCGCCGACCACGATGCTGTCGCGGATGTCCACGCCGATGCGCTCGGCGGCGGTCAGGAACAGATCGGGGTCCGGTTTGGCGTATTTCACCTGGTCGCGCGTGATGAACGGCGTGTCCGGCGGAAGCTCGAGCATGTCGCGCGCGAGATCTGCGTAGCGGGCCACCCCGCTGGTGGCGATCGCCCACGGCACGCCATGCTCGCTGAGCGTGGAGAGCAATTCGCGGGCGCCCGGAAGGGGGTGGACGCTGTCGTAGTGGCGGATGAAGGCGTCCTCGTGAAGCCTGGGCAGGGCGCGCAGCGTTTCCGGATCGAGGTCCGTCTCGAGCTCGCGGACCAGCGCATTGACGAATAGGCCTCCGCTCATGCCGATCCGGCGGTGGATCTTCCACACCGAGAGGTTGATGCCCACCTGGTCGAGCGCCTCGCGCCAGCCGAGAACGTGCTGATAGACACTGTCGATCAGCGTCCCGTCGAGGTCGAACAGGAAGGAAGGACGGCTCCGGCCTTCGATCGCCACGTTCCGGCATGATGACTCAAGTGATCACGGCGCAGGGTTTGACAGCGCGGATGGATGGGCTGGCCGACGTCGGGGTCGGTCCCGAGGGCGTGCGCCGGCTGGCCTGGACCGACGAGGACGCGCTGACGCGCGGGTGGTTCGAGCGGCAGGCCGCCGGCGTCGGACTGCGGGTCGAGCGCGACCCTGCCGGCAACCTCTGGGCCTGTCCCGATGCCGATCCGCCGTGGTGGGCGGTCGGGTCGCACCTGGACAGCGTCCGCGGTGGCGGCTTGTACGACGGGCCGCTCGGCGTGGCCTGCGCCTTCGAGATCGCGGCGAGCCGCGAGTATCCGATCGCGGTGCTGTCGTTCGCCGACGAGGAGGGGGCCCGCTTCAACACCCCGACGTTCGGAAGCAAGGCGCTGGCGGGCCGGCTCGACCTGTCGGCCGTGCTCGAGCGCCGGGACGACGACGGCGTGTCGTTGGCCGACGCCATGCGAGCGCGCGGCGTCGATCCGAAGCAGGTCGAACGCGCTCCGGAGTGGATGGCGAGGCTTGCCGGGTTCATCGAGATCCACATCGACCAGACGACCGAGCTGGCCCGGGCCAGCGAGCCGGTCGGCGTGGTCAGCGCGCTGGCCGCGCGCACGCGGCTCGAGGTTCGCCTCACCGGCCGCGCCGATCACGCCGGGACCACACCGCGGTCAGAGCGCCGCGACGCCCTGTCCGCGGCGGCCCGTCTGATCGTGGGGGCCGAGGACGCGGCGGTCGCGGGCAGTCCGCTCGATGGCGATCACGGTCCGCTCACGATCACTGCGTCAAGAATCACCACCAACCCCAACGCACCGACCACGATCGCCGCGGAGGTGCGCGTGTGGATCGACGCGCGGGCGCCCGGCTTCGACGCGATCGACGCCTGGCGCGCGCGGCTGGACTCGTTGGTCGGCGAGCTCGGGGAGCGGACCGGAGTCGAGATCGAGGTGGCCGTGGCGTCCCGGACCGACGCCCGCGAGTTCGACGCCGAGCTGCGCGCGGCGCTGTCGGGCGCCGCTGAGAATGTGCTCGGTCACACCCCACCCGAGCTGCTCTGCTTCGCCGGTCACGACGCCGGCGTGCTGGCCGAGCGCGTGCCGGCGGCCATGCTGTTCGTGCGCAACCCCACCGGGGTGAGCCACTCTCCGGCGGAGACCGTGTCGCTCCAAGACGCCGCGGTGGCGGCGCGCGTCGTGGGCCGGGCGCTCGAGGAGCTCGCGTGAGCGCGCGCGTGTCGATCCCGGCCATGCCCAACGCCCACTCTCACGCCTTCCAGCGGGCCTTGCGCGGGCGGGCCGAGCGGCCCGGCGCCGCTCAGGACGACGACTTCTGGTCGTGGCGAACCGAGATGTTCCGCCTGGCCGGGGCGCTCGATCCGGCGTCGATGCGCCGGGTCGCGCGCGAGACCTACGACGAGATGGTCGGCGCCGGTTACGGCGTGGTGGGCGAGTTTCACTACGTCCACCACCAGCCGGACGGGACGCCGTACCCGGAGCCGAACGAGATGGCGCGGGCGGTTGCCGAGGCGGCGGTCGAGGCGGGGCTGGCGATCGTGCTGCTTCCGGCGGCGTATCACCGGGGCGGGTGGTCGACGGACGGCTCGGACGTGCCCCCCGCACCGGGGCAGCGGCGCTTCTGCGACCCGGATGTGGAGACGTTCCTCGGCCGTGTGGAGGCCTTGCGAGGATGGGCGGCGGCGGTGCTGGGCGTCGAGGTGGGGATCGCCGCACACAGCGTCCGGGCGGTGCCGAGCGGCTGGCTCGAGGCGATTGCGTCGTATTCGGACCGTCACGGGCTGGTGCGCCATGTCCATGCTTCCGAGCAGCGGCGCGAGCTCGCCGAGTGCCAGGCCGAGCACGGTTGCTCCCCGATCGAACTGCTCGAGCGGACCGGCTTCCTGGGCGAGCGGGCCAGCGTGATCCACGGGATCCACGTGTCGACGGAGGACGTGGCGCTGCTGGCCCGGACCGGCACGACGGTCGTCAGCTGTCCCACCACCGAGGGGAACCTGGGCGACGGCTATCTGCCGGCGATGGCCTACGCGGAGGCTCACGTGCCGCTGGCCATCGGCAGCGACTCGCAGGTCCGGATCGACCCGTTCGAGGAGGCCCGGGAGCTCGAGACCGGCTCGCGCCGCGAGCGCCGACTCCGCGCCGGGCTGCTCGCCGCGGTGGGAGACCTGTGGGGCGAGCTGTGCCGGAACGGCTACCGCAGCCTGGGCCTGGACGGCGAGCTGATCGCGCGGCGCATGGTCGAGATCGACCTCGACCACACGGATCTGCGCGGCGTCGAGCCCGCGGACCTGCCGCTCGCGCTGGTCACCTGCGCGTCGGCGGCCGTAGTCAGTGCCTCGCGCGCGCCTTAAATGTTCGCGCCCCGGGAGCCGACGAAACTGGAGAGGCCGGCTGAGGGGGCGCGCTCGAGGGAGGAGGGGACACCCTGATGACGGCCCCCAACCTATGTGTCCAAGACGGAGTTCCGCTGGCTGTGATAAGCCAGGCTTATGAATCTTCGGGGGCGGTGAAGACGATCTTCCCGACGGACTCCCCCCGGAGCAACGTCTCGAAGCCCTCGCGCGCGTCGGTGATCGGGAGCGTGCGGTGGATCACCGGGCGCACGCCCTTGTCGACGCACAGGCGAATCAGGCGTTCGAGCTCGTCGCGCGTGCCCATCGTCGAGCCGATCACGGACAGCTGGAGGAAGAAGATCCGGCTGAGCTCGGCCGGCGATGCGTCCCCGGTGGTGGCGCCCGAGATCACGACCGTGCCACCCGGCTTGAGCGCCCGCATAGTGTGTCCCCAGGTCGCCTTGCCGGTCGTCTCCATCACCGCATCGACGCGCTCGGGCAGTCGCGCCCCGGGTTCGAAGGCCTGATCGGCCCCCAACTCGAGCGCCCGGGCGCGGCCCTCCTCGGATCGGCCGGTGACCCAGATGCGGATGCCGGCGGCGCTGCCGAGCACGGTCAGCGCGGTGGCCACCCCGCCGGTGGCGCCCTGGACGAGCACGGTCGCGCCGGGCGGAACCCGGCCGCGGCTGAACAGCATCCGGTACGCGGTCAGCCAGGCCGTGGGCAGGCAGGACGCCTCCTCGAAGGAGAGCTCCGGCGGCTTGGGGAGGAGATTCCACCTGGGGACCGCCACCTTCTCGGCGAACGTGCCCGGGTAGCGCTCGGACAGCAGCGAGCGGCGCGGATCGAGCGTCTCGTCGCCGCGCCAGGAGGGGTCGTTGATCACCGAGTGCACGATCACCTCGTTGCCCTCGTCGTCGAGGCCGGCGGCGTCGCAGCCGAGGATCATCGGCAGGCGATCCTCGGGGAGCCCCACCCCGCGCAGCGACCACAGGTCGTGGTGGTTGAGCGAGGCGGCCTTGACCGTGACCGTAGTCCAGCCGTCGGGTGGTTCGGGGGCGGGGCGGTCGTCGATCTCGAGTCCGGTCAGCGGATCGTCCCGGTCGATCGCGGCGGCGTACACGGCGAGCATGAGGTCGAATCATGCCTGAGCGAGGCCAGGGGCGCCGGCCGGTGCCGTGCCACAATCCGTGCTGCATGTCCACCGTGACCGCGCGCGCCACCAAAGCGGTCGACGCCTCGCCTGAGCGAGTCCTCGAGTTCCTTCGCGACTATCGCGACGGGCGGGCGCGAATACTGCCCGACAACTACAGCGCCTACCGGGTCGAGCAAGGCGGCCACGGTAAGGGCACCGTGATCGGCTACCACTTCGCGGCCGGCGGGCGCGAGCGCGACTACCGGCTGGCCGTCGAGGAGGATGGCGGCGGGCTGTTCGAGCGCGACCAGCTGTCCTCGTTCGTGAGCCGCTGGACGGTCGCCCCGGAAGGCGCGGGTGCCCAGGTTACCCTCGAGTCCTCCTGGCAGGGCGCGGGCGGGATCGGCGGGATGTTCGAGCGCACGTTCGCCCCGATGGGGCTGCGCCGGATCTATGGCGAGATGCTCGAGCGGCTGGCCGGCGAGCTGTCAGCCCGACCCTGATTCGATCGCCTTCTTGAGCTCGCCGGCGCGGGCTCCGACCAGCATGTCCCGCAGCAGGTCCACCAGCGGTCCCCGGATGATCATGCCGAGCATCCGGCCGAGCTCCACGTCGAGCTTGTAAGTCGCGCGGGTCCGTTCGCCGCCGAGATCCTCGAGCTTCCCAGCGGCCGTCGACCGATTTGAGCTCGCCTTTCTCCTGGGTCCATCTCAGGGTGCTCGGGCCCTCGTACATGAAGCGGACGGTCGACTTGATCGTCCTCACCTTCGCGTCGGACTCGGTCTCGCACAGGATCGCGTGGCCGTCGCCGTCGCGTTCGAGCGCCCGCATGCCCTTCAGCCCTCCCTGCCATTCGGGAGCGCTCTCCACGTCCTCGACCAGCGCCCACACGCGATCCAGGGGCGCGTGGATCTCGGCTGTCGAGCTGCCGGTGATGCTGGCCATGGTTGGTTTACGCCGCCACCACTTCGCGCTCCATGTTGGGCGCGTAGGAGCCGGTGCGGGCCGCCGCGTTCATCTTGGCCCGGTGATAGTACGCGCGTTGCGCCGCCTCGACGTTTTCGTCCTTGCCGCCCCATGCCTTGAGCGCCGGGGCCTGCAGCGCGCGGCCGTAGGAGAACGAGAGCTGCCACGGGTGGGGTGCCTCGGTGTTCATCGCGTTGAGGTTGGCGGTGGCGTCCTCGTCGGACTGGCCGCCGGACAGGAACACGATGCCGGGCACCGCGGGCGGGACGTGCTTGTACAGGCAGCGAAGCGTCCAATCCGCAATTTCGTCGTGGCCCGCGCGGTCTTGCGCGTCGTAGCCGGAGAGGACCATGTTCGGCTTGAGCAGCGTGCCGAAAACGTCGACGCGCTGGTCGAACAGCTCGGTGTACACCGCATCGAGCACTCGCGAGGTGACGTGAAAGCTGCGCTCGATCGTGTGCGTCCCGTCCTGGAGCACCTCGGGCTCGACGATCGGGACCAGGCCCGCCTCCTGGCAGAGGGCGGCGTAGCGCGCGAGCGCGTGGGCGTTGGCCCAGATGCAGTAGTCGCTGGGCAGATCGTCGGTGATCGAGTAGGTGGCGCGCCACTTGGCGAATCTGGCGCCTAGTTGCCGGTATTCGTTCAGGCGTTCTCTTAGACCGTCAAGGCCCTCGGTGACGGTCTCCTTGTCGGCAAGGGCGAGCGGCTTGGCCCCCTTGTCGACCTTGATGCCGGGAATGATGCCCTTGTCCTGGAGGTGCTTGGGGAACGGCGTGCCGTCTTTGGTCGACTGGCGGATCGTCTCGTCGAACAGGATCACGCCGCTGATGTAGTCCTCGACGCCGGGGGTGGTGAACAGCAGCTCCCGGTAGGCCTGGCGGCGGTCCTCGGTCGACTCGACATCGATCGAGTCGAAGCGCTTCTTGATCGTGCCGGTGCTCTCGTCGGCGGCAAGGATCCCCTTGCCCTCGGCGACCAGCGCCTTGGCGGTCACGTGCAACTCGTTGTCGGCCATGGGTCTGTACCTCCGATTCTGGCGCGCTCCGGTCTTGATTATGGCCCGACGGTGAGGGCCGCCGGGCTGGGCGTCAACTGGCGGGCGGACGGTACGGGGCGGCGGCCGCCTTGCTCAGGGCGGTTTGTGCCTCCTCCATGGTGAGCAACACGGTCGTCTCGAGTTTCGACAGCGCGCCCGATCCGCCGACCAGCATCGACAGCGCGGCCGCGGTCACGTTGTCGGGCGCCTCGAGCAGGAACGCTCCGTCGAACTCGCCGAGCGCCCACCAGAAGCCGACGAGCTTGGCCCCGATCGACTCCGCGGCGTCCGAGGCGGCCCTGGCGCGATCGTGCGGGTTGGCGAGCATCGCCTTGACGGAGTCGGTCGTGTAGCTGAAGCGGCCGAGGTAGAGCGGCATGTGCGGACCTCCGTGAGCGGGATGTGGCGGCGGGGCGATCCTCTCAGGACGGAGGGTGGGCGCGCCGACGGTGGTGGTCCGCGTATCGGTGCACCGCCACCGCCGCCCAGATCGCCTCGACGACTCCGAACGGCCACGTGCCGGCGAGGAATCCATAGGCGCTCGAGAGCGCACAGCCGCACGCGAAGGCCAGCACAAAGCCGGGGTGGCGGCGCTCGAGCGCGTACATGACCATCATGAACGTGACCGCGGTGGCGCCGAACAGGGTGAGCACTCCGACGATGATGGCGCGCCGGCGGCTCGTAACGCGCGGCGGGAAGGCGGGCGAGTGGAGTGGGTCATATCCCGGCACTCGGCACGGCCGTGGGCTCGAGCGCGCACATATGACCCATATGCGGCGCGGAATCGGCGCTCGGCCTCGCGGTGAGGTCGAGTGTGCGGTCGTGACCCAACGGGCGGGACAATGGGACGTGGACGTGGACGTGATCGAGATCGACACCCCGCATGGACCGGCGCGGGCTCACGCAACCAAGGTCCGCGGCGCCACTGGCGCGCTGGTGCTCGGCCATGGCGCCGGCGGCGGTGTGGGCGCCCGCGACCTTCAGGCCGCGACGGAGGCGGCGCTCGATCAGGGCTTCAGCGTGGCGCTGGTCGAGCAGCCCTACCGGGTCGCCGGCCGGCGCTCGCCGGCGCCGGCCCGCCAGCTCGACGCGGCCTGGACGGCGGTGGTGGCGGCGCTTCGGGATGGGGCGCTCAGGCGAGTGCCGCTCGTCACCGGGGGGCGCTCCTCCGGCGCTCGGGTGGCCTGCCGGACGGCTCGGGCGACCGGCGCGGTCGGCGTGCTCTGCCTGGCCTTCCCACTGCACCCGCCGGGACGCCCCGAAAATAGCCGACTGGACGAGTTGGACGCGGTCGAGGTACCGGTTCTTGTGGTCCAGGGAGAGAGCGACCCGTTCGGGATGCCGGGGCCGGGCGAGCAGCGAACCGTCGTGCGGGTCCGCGGGAATCACAGCCTGAGCAGCGACATCGCCCAGTTGCGGACCGCCGTGGGCCAGTGGCTCGCGCAGGTACGCTAAGTCAGGCATGTGCCAGCGCATCGGTCACGGTGGCGCCAGCGCCCTGGCGCCCGCGAACACCCTCGCCTCATTCGATGCCGCGCGCGAGATCGGGATCGACATGGTCGAGTTCGACGTGCGTGCCTGGGACGGGGAGCTCGTTCTCGCCCACACGATCCTCCATGCGCGACGGGGCGGCAACGTCCGCCTGGTCGATGCGCTGGCGCACCTGGCCGGCCGTCGCTTCAGCGACGTCGAGCTGAACGTGGACGTCAAGCATGTGGGCTGCGAGGCGGCGCTGCTCGACCGGCTACGCCACGCCTCGCTGCTCGAGCGGACGCTGATCTCCTCGCAGGTGCCCGGCGTGCTCGACCGGGTGCGCTCGCTCGAGCCGCGCGCCCGGGCCGGCATCTCTGTCGGCGGGCGCATCGCGCGCATGAGCCGCCGGTGGCGCGATTGGCGGGCCGGCGCATTGGCCGGCCTGCACAGCGGGCGGTGGGACGCGCTGATGGCCCAGCATCGCCTCGTCGACGCCGTGCTGCTGGGCGACGTGGTCGAGCGCGGCGGCCGGCTGTACGCCTGGACGGTCAACGAGCGCGCCGCGATCGCCTCGTTCCAGCGGCTCGGCGTGCACGGGATCGCCACCGCCGATCCGCGTCTGTTCGCGTAGTGGCCGCGGTCAAGGTGAACGAGCTTGTCGCTCCGCCCTCACGCGGGCGCCTGTTCTCTGAGCCGCTGGTGCGTCCCGGACTGGCCGACTGCGCGCCGAGCGGCCGGGTCCGGCTCGACGCCCTCGCCCGCTTCGTTCAGGACATCGCCTACGCCGACGCCGACGACGTCGGTCTCTCGCGCAGCGCCGCCTGGGTGGTCCGCCGCACACGCATGTGTGTGACGCGCTTCCCGCGGTTCGGCGAGCGCCTCGATCTGACCACGTTCTGCAGCGGTCTCGGGCGGATGTGGGCCGAGCGCCGTACGACCATCACGGGCGACGCGGATGGTGAGGTCGACGTCGTCTCCCTGTGGGTGCATCTGGACCCGCTCAGTGGACGGCCGACGAAGCTCACCGAACGTGAGATCGCGGTCTGGGGCGAATCGGCGGACGGGCGGAAGGTGACGGCACGGCTGAGGCACCCCGCCCCCGAGGGGGTCGAGGACAGCTTTGCGTGGTCGTTTCGTCGCACCGAATGCGATCTCGCCGACCACATCAACAACGCCGCGTACCTGCAGCCGCTCGAGGAAGAGCTGCTCCAGGGCGGCGACCTGGAGTCGATCGACGTCGAGATCGAATATCGCTCGCCGGCGCAGGCCGGCGACATGCTCGTGCTCTGCCGGGGCGCCCGCCGGTGGATCACCAGCCCGGGCGGCGAGACGCACGCCTCGCTGATCGTCAACTCGTCACAGGAGGTCTGAACCTTGCGAGCCGTCGTGATCCCCCAGCCGGGCGACCCGGATGTCCTTGAGGTCGCCGACCGTCCCGCACGCGAGCCCGCCGACGGCGAGGTCCGCATCGCGGTGAAGGCGGCCGCTGTGAACCCGACCGACATCGGCCTGCGCGCGCGCGGCGGCGGACCCGACCTCGATCCGCCATGGGTGGCCGGGATGGACGCGGCCGGTGTGGTCGAATCGGTGGGACCCGGGGTCGACCGGCTGCACGTCGGCGATGAGGTGATGGCCGCAGTCAGTCCGCGCAGGCCCGAGGGCGGGGCCCAGCAGGAGCTCTTGGTCGTGCCCGCCGCCTCGGTGGTGCCGATCCCCGACGGGGCATCGCTGATCGAGGCCGCGACCCTGCCCATGAACGGGCTCACCGCGCTGCGCGGGTTGGAGATGCTCGGTCTCGATGCCGGCGAGACGCTGGTCGTGGCCGGCGGCGCCGGTCTGCTCGGCTCCTACGTCATCCCCCTGGCCAAGGAGCGCGGCCTGCGGGTGATCGCCGACGCCAAGCCTGAGGACGAGGAGCTCGTACGCGGCTTCGGGGCCGACGTGGTGGTGCCGCGCAGCGACAACTTTGCCGGCGCGGTCCGCGAGGCGGCCCCTGACGGCGCCGACGGGGTGTACGACACCGCGCTGCTCTACCGCGACGCGCTCGGGGCGGTTCGCGACGGCGGGGGGATCGTGTTCGTTCGTGGCTGGGACGGCAACGAGGTGGAGGACCGCGGGGTCCGCGTGCACCCGGTGATGGTGGCGAGGGTGCTCGAGCGCACGGAGTGGCTGGAGGAGCTCCGCGGGCTGGCCTCGGCGGGCAAGCTCAAGCTGCGCGTGGCCGGCGAGTATCCCCCCGAGCAGGCCGCCGAGGCGCACCGGGTGATGGACGCCGGCGGGTTGCGCGGGCGAGCCGTGCTCGTGTTCTGAGCCTTCGCGCGCGGGTCAGTGGACGGGCGCCTCGAGCACCGCGCGGGCGGCGTTGTGCCCGGGAATTCCGCTGACCCCGCCGCCGCGCCGGGCGCCGGCCCCGCACAGCCACACGTTCGGACGGCCGGTCTCAACCCCCCACCGGCCGACCTCCTCGTCTGACTCCGCGAACGGCCAGGCCAGGTCGCGGTGGAAGATGTGGCCGCCCGGCATGCCGAGCTCGGCCTCGAGCTCGGGTGGGGTGAGCGCCTCGAGGCCGAGCATGTAGTCCTCGATCGGCTCGGCCAGCACGCCGTTCAGCGAGCGCAGGGTCGCGGCCACCGCCCGCTCCTTGGCGCCGGGGTCGGCGAACAGGCGCGCCGGCATGTGCAGACCGAACAGCGTGAGCGTTTGGACGCCGTCGGCGCGCAGCTCATCGGACAGGATGCTCGGATCGCTCAGCGAGTGGCAGTAGACCTCGCAGGGCGGCAGGTCCGGGATCTCGCCGGCGGCGGCCTGCCGGTAGGCCGCCTCGAGCTGCTCGTAGCCCTCGTTGACGTGGAACGTCCCGGTGAAGGCGTCCTCCGGCCGGGCGTCCGGCACGCGCGGCAGGCGCTTCAGCAGCATGTTGATCTTGAGCTGCGCGCCCTCGGGCTTGTCGGCCGGCGGGGGATCGCCGAGCAGCCCGCTCAACACGTGCGGGGCGACGCCGACCAGCACGTGCCGCGCTCCGTACGCTCGCCCATCGGCGCATGTGATCTCGGCGCTCGCGCCGTCGGTCGCGATCCCGACCACCTCGGCCCGGGTGACCAGCTCGGCGCCCGCCCCGCGCGCCGCCCCGGCCAGGGCGCCTGAAAGCGCTCCCATCCCGCCGACCGGGACGTCCCAGGTCCCGCCGACCACGTGGTAGAGGAAGCAGCGGTTCTGGCGCATCTCGGGGTCGTGCGCCGAGGCGAAGGTCCCGATCAGCCCGTCGGTGAGGACCGTCCCCCGCACCAGGTCGGAGTCGAAGGTCCGCTCGAGCAGGTCGGACAGGGGGGTCTCGAACACCGCCTCCCACGCGCGGTCGTCGTCGAGGAGCCGGCGCATGTCCTCGCGCGCGCGAAGCGGCTCGGTCAGCGTGGGGAAGACCCGCTCGGCGATCCTGGCCAAGAGGGTCTGCCAGGCTTGATCGGGCTCGAGCGGCGGGTACGCCGAGATCCGGCGCTTTCGCAGGTCGACGGGGACCCCGAGCGTGCGCGCAAGCGAGGCCGGGAACAGGCTGACAAGGTAGGAGTAGCGCGAAAGCCGCGCGCCGAAGCCCGGGAACAGCTCCGCGGACACCGCCGCCCCGCCGAGCTCGTCCCGGCGCTCGAGCACCAGCACCGAACGCCCGGCGCGGCCGAGCAGGGTGGCGGCGACGAGGGCGTTGTGACCGCCGCCGACGATCACCACATCGAAGCTGCGACGCTCGGGCATGCGACCAACGTACTAGGACCAATTACCTCTGGTGATCGCGTCGCCGGCCGCCTAGTCTGGGAGCCATGAGCACGGGTGAGCAGATCGCGACGGTTGTTGAGTCGTGGCCCGGCGTGGAGGCCGCTCCGCACCGGTTCGGCGGGGTCGAGTTCCGCCTCGGCCGGCGGGAGCTCGGTCATCTCCATGGCGACCGCATCGCCGACCTGCCGTTCCCGCGCCGCGTCCGCGACCAGCTAGTCGCCGAGGGTCGCGCCCGGCCGCACCACGTGCTCCCCGAGTCGGGCTGGATCACGGTCTCGATCGGCTCCACCGAAGAGGCCGAGCGCGCGGTCGAGCTGTTCCGGATGGCCTACGAGCGAGCGCGGAACGCGCGGAGGGCAAGTGCCTGAATCCGGCCGCATCTTCGTCGTGACCGGCGATCAGGTGGTTCGCCTCACGCTGACCGGCGAGCGCGCGCATGAAGCCCGCACCGTGCTCACCGTCGCAGCGCCGCGGTGCGTGGCGGTCGACCCGCACGATCCGGACCGGGTGTACGTCGGTACGTTCGACGACGGCCTGTACGGAACCGCCGACGGGGGCGAGAGCTGGCACGGATCGTGGGACGGCGCGGTGGACCGGCGTGTGATGTCGGTTGCCGTGTCCCGGTCGCATCGGGTGGCGGGCGTGTCGGTCGTCTACGCGGGGACCGAGCCGAGCAACCTTTACCGCTCCGAGGACGGGGGAGAGACCTGGCAGCCGCTGCCCGAGTTGCGGCATCTGCCGAGCGAGCCACGCTGGTCTTTCCCCCCGAGGCCGTGGACACATCATGTGAGCACGATCGCGCTGCACCCGTCCGACCCCGACTCACTCGCCGTCGGGATCGAGCTCGGCGGAGTGATGCGCTCGGCCGACGGCGGCCGAACCTGGATCGACCACAACCCTCAGGCACACAGTGACGCCCACCAGCTGATCACGCACCCACTCGCGCCCGAGCGCCTGTACGAGGTCGCGGGACAGGGGATCGCGGTCTCGCCGGATCGCGGTCAGAGCTGGCGCCGGCTCGACGGCGGCCTCGACCGGCACTACGCCTGGGCGACCGCGGCCGATCCTGGAGATCCGGACCTCTGGTATGCGTCGGTGAGCCGGTCCCCGTACGCCGCCCATGGCAACGGCGACGGCCAGGCGCGGCTGCTGCGCTCAAACGGCGACGGCTGGTCGCCGATCGACACCTGGGGAGACGAACCGGCCCTGCGGCGGATGCCGTACGCGCTTGCGGCGCTGCCCGGCCAGCCGGGCCGGCTCCTCGTCGGGCTGCGCGGCGGTGCGCTGCTGGTCGGCGACGACGCCGGCGAGACGTGGTCGCGGCTCGAGCCGGTCCTGCCCGACGTGGTCGCGCTCGCCGTTGCGCCGGCCTGAGCGAATACGCGAGACCGGGGCCGATCTGGGTGCGACGCTGCAGGCCGCGGCCCAAAGCACCGGTGGTTTGTGAGGTTCCGCGCTAAATCGGGTAGCACTGCCGGCGAGCCCGAGACGCCGGTCGTCCGGGGGGACCATCCGATCAACATGACTCGCGAGGAACTTCGTCACCACATCGACTCCGCCGCCCCGCGCGGAGGCACCGAATCGAGGCGGCTCGCCGCGCTGATCTTGAGCGCGTGCTGGCCAGGCGGACCCGAGGATCGCACGGAGCGGGCGGCGCTCGAATGGCTGCGCCGCTGGCACCCGGAGCAGATCGCCGCCGAGCTGCCCACGTGCTCGTGCTCGACGGGGCGCTGCGTCCTCTGTAACTAGCGGCCGAGTGACCGTCGACCTGAGCGACCGCGTGGCGATCGTGACCGGCGGCGGCCGCGGGATCGGCCGGTCGATCGCGCTCGGCTACGCGCGCGCCGGGGCCGATGTGATCATCAGCGTGGCGCGCAGTCGTGCCGAGGCCGACGCCGTCGTAGCGGAGAGCGCGACGCTGCCGGGAACGATCGAAGCCGTGCAAGCGGACGTCACGGTGACCGGCGAGGTGGAGCAACTGGTGCAGCGGGCGCTGGCGCTCCGGGGGCGCATCGACGTGCTGGTAAACAACGCCGCGCGCGGAATGCGATTCGTCAACGAGCGGTTCATGTCCGAGCCCCGCCCGTTCTGGGAGGCCGACCCAGCCGCCTGGCGGATGGTCATGGAAACCAACACGGTCGGCGTGTTCCTGGTCGCCCGCGCTGTGGTGCCGCACATGGTTGCGGCAGGACACGGCAGCATCGTCAACGTCACGGTCAACCAGCAGACGATGGTGCGTCGCGGCTTCTCGCCCTACGGGCCGTCCAAGGCGGCGCTCGAGGCCATGACCGAAGTGTGGGCGCAGGAGCTCGAAGGCACCGGCGTGGTGATCAACCTGCTGCTGCCGGGCGGCGCGACGGCGACCGGGATGGTCCCCGACGACGCGCCCGAGGGCGTCGAGCTGCTATCGCCCGACATCGTGGTGCCGGGGGCGTTGCACCTCGCCACGACCGACCACAGCGGTCAGCGGATCGTCGGCGCCGAGTGGACGCAGACCGCCTGAGCGCTACGTGGTGGTAGCTTTCCCGGACGTCTCTGTCGGCGGGAACGTGGGGTGGCGAACCAGCTGTGAACAGCGAATTCAGCGTAGAAGAGCAAAACGAGGGATCGGCCTGGATCCTTGCCGCGAGCGGCGAGCTCGACTTGCGGACCAGCCCCGAGCTCGAGGAGCGCCTCGATCGCGTCTGGGCAGCCGGCGCGGAGCTGGTGATTCTCGACCTGCGCCAGATCGAGTTCATGGATTCGACCGGCTTGCGCGTGCTGCTGGGCGCTCATCAGCACGCCCAGGAGACAGGCCGGCGTTTCGCGCTCGTGCGGGGGGCCGATCAGGTTGAGCGAGTGCTGACGCTCACCGGAGTGCGTGACCTGCTGACCGTGGTCGACGCGCCCGAGGAGCTGCTCGCCGCCGGCGAGTCGTCCTCGGACGCCTCCTAGCCGCCAGACCCGCCCCGGGCGCGCTCGCGAGGCGACGAGCACTCGACCCAGCGCCCGGCCGAGTGCGCCAGTTTTCGGCGCCCCGCCGTCGGGTAAGCCTTCCTGCGGAAAGGGAGGTTTGATCCATGTCACACGTAGCCCCTCACGGTGGTCGGACTGCACCTTCAACTTTGGGGGGTGACGGTGGCAAGGAGAGTGTCACCGCCCGGCTCGACCGGATCCCCGTCTGGCCTTACGAGCGCAAGCTCCTGTGGATCGTCGGCGCGGGTTATTTCTTCGCCTTCTTCGACATCGTCACGATCTCCTTCGCGGCGCCGGTCATCGCCACGCAGTTCCACGTTTCCAAGGCGACCGTCACCTTGTCGGTCACCAGCAGTCTGGTCGGCTACATCATCGGCGCGTTCGCCGACGCGTCCATCGCCGACAAGTGGGGACGGAAGCTGAGCCTCGGTATCTCGGTGGCGGTGTTCTCCATCGGCACGGTGCTGGCCGCGGTTAGCACCAACGTCACCGAGCTGATCATCTTCCGGTTCATCGCCGGACTGGGGATCGGGGCCGAGATCGCCGCAGTGACCACTTACATCGGGGAGCTGTCGCCGGCGCGCCTGCGTGGCCGGTACACCAGCTGGGCGACCACTGCGGCGTACGCGGGCTTTGCCGTGGTGCCGTTCATCGCGCGCGGCCTGGTGCCGACGTTCGCCTCGGGTTGGCGGATCCTGTTCCTGATCGGCGCGCTGGGTGGCGCGACGATCCTGTTCATGCGCCGCGGCCTGCCGCCGTCGCCGCGCTGGCTGGTCTCGCAGGGACGCACCGAGGAGGCCGAGGAGATCATCGAGACCGCCGAGGAGACCGCACTCGAGAACATCGACGGCGACCGGCTGCCGGAGCCCGAGCCGGTGGCCGACGAGGCGCCGGCCGAGCGAGTGCCGATCGCGGCGCTCCTGCGCCGCCCGATGGCGGGCCGCGTGGCGCTGTTCGTCGCGATCTGGTTCGTCTACTACATCGGCAACTACGGCTGGCTGACTCTGGCCCCGACCCTGTTCACCGACAAGGGGTACAGCCTGGCCGACAGCACCACGTATCTGGTCGTGTCCGGGATCGGCTTCCTGCTCGGCGCCTACGCCACCACTCATTTCAGCGACCGCTTCGAGCGCAAGTACTCGCTGGCGCTGTTCGCGGTGGTGTGGGCGATCTCGCTGTTCGTGATCGGCTATTTCGTCTCGCCGACGATCATCATCGTGTTCGGGTTCATCGCGTCGGCGTCGATCGGCCTGCTCGTCCCGATGCTCTACACGTACACCGCCGAGCATTTCGCCACCAGCGCGCGCGCCACCGGGGTCGCGCTGACCGACGGACTGGGCCACATCGGCGGAGCGCTGGCCCCGCTGATCGTGCTCGGCGCCAACTCGGCCTGGGGCTTCTCGGCGTCGTTCCTGGTGATGGCGATCACCGGTGTGGTGGCCGGCGCGCTGATCCTGCTCGGCATCAAGGCAACCGGCCGCTCGCTGGAGACCGCGACGGCGGAGTAACTTTCGCGGCGGCATGAAGGAGCTGACCGGGACCGCGTACGCCACGACCGCCGCCTCGGCGGACGAATGCCTGTCGCTGCTCGCGGCGATCGACCAGTATCCGAGTTGGACACCGGAGGTGGTCAAGGAGGCGGAGGTGCTCGAGCGCGATGCCGACGGTCGTCCCACCCGGGCCCGGACCAAGCTTCACGTGGAACGTGGACCCCTGACCCGGGACTTCAACCTGGTCATGTCGGTCACCGTCGATCCGTCCGGGACGATCAGGCTGAGCCGGATCCCGCACCAGCCGGGCGACAAGGAGCGCTTCGACGTGACCTGGCGGGTGCAACGAGGGAGCAGCAGCCACATCCGGCTCGACCTGGCCGCGAACCTCGACGTTCCCCGCTTCGTGCCCCTGGGCGGAGTGGGCGACTCGCTGGCGGAGGGGCTGGTCAGCGCGGCGACGCGAGCGCTGGGCTCGTGACCCGCGGCTCCAGCGCGAAGGCCTCAGCCAACAGCTCGTAGGAGCGTCGGCGAGCCTGGTGGTCGTGCGTGATCGTGACCACGATCACCTCTTCGGCGCCGTACTCGACCGCCACCGCTTCGACCTCGGCCCGCACCTTCTCGGGCGAGCCGACGATCGAGCGCCGGCCGGGCCGGCCGCCATTCAGGGGCTTGCCCTCGCGCTCGAGGAACTCGACCGCCTTCTCGGGCGGCGGTACCGGGATCAGCTGGTTGCGGCGCAGCAGCGTGAACGCCATGCGGCTGCTGGTGGAGAGGTGGAGGGCCTCGTCGTCGGTGGGCGCGGCGAGCGCCCAGACGGCGACGGCGGTTCTCGGTGCCTGGAGGTCGCGGCTGGGCTGGAAGCGCTCTCGGTACAGCTTGGCAATCTCGGAGCCCTCCGCGTTGATGAAGTCGGCGAACGCGTACGGGAGGCCCAGCTGGCCCGCCCAGATCGCGCTCTGAGCGGAGGAGCCCAGCAGCCACGGAACCGGGAGCTCGGGGCGACCCGGGAGCATGCCGGCCAGCCGGTGGAACGGATGATCGGTGGGCAGGCTGTCGTCGAAGTAGGCCAGCAGCTCGGCCAGCTGCTGGGGGAAGTCGTCCGGAGCGGCCTGGCGGCGGTCGCGCTGGAGGGCGAACGTGGTCAGCGGGTCGGTGCCGGCGGCGCGCCCTATCCCGAGGTCGATCCTCCCGGGGAACAGCGCCGCGAGCACCGTGAACGTCTCGGCCACCTTCAGCGGGCTGTAGTGGGGCAGCATGACGCCGCCGCTGCCGACCCGGATTCCGTCCGTGACCCCGGCGATCGGACCGATCAGCGCCTCGGGGCTGGGTCCGGCGAGCATCGGGCCACCGTGGTGCTCGGCCACCCAGTAGCGGTGATAGCCCAGCTCGTCGGCCAGCCGGGCGAGGTCGATCGTGTTGTGGAGGGCATCGACGCCGGTCGACCCTTCGGAGATCGGCGACTGATCGAGGACTGAGAGGAGCACTCCTTTGATCTTAGAAACCCGCGCCGGGCCGCCCGTCAGAACTGATCCGGCGCGGCCATGCGGTAGAAGAACGGGCCCGTGCCGCCCTGGGCGATCGCGAAGAGGAAACTGAGCGCGCTCTCCATGACGGCGGCGTTCTCGAGACCGCCGGCGTAGATCGGGTCATAGCCGGCGTCGCGGATCAGTTGCTCGGCCACCTCCCGCGCCTCCTCGTCGCCGCACCAGACGTTGCCCGGGGTCGTGGTCGACTCGGCGACCTTGTCGTAGATCGCCGCGAAGTTCAGGTTGAACGACTTCGCTGTGGGGCCCCCGGTGCGCGCCTTGATGAACTCGGCGTTGGAGGCGAAGCCGCCGGGAGCGTTGGCGCCGACGAGGTTGGTCGCGTCGATCACGGTCTTGCCGTCCAGGCCGGTGACGGCCTCGAAGACCCCGGGGACGGCGGGACCGGGACAGGCGAGCAGCACCGCCTCAGCATCGCCGGCATCGCCGCCGTCGCGCCCGAAGCGCTGCACATCGTGCCCGGCCTTCTCCCACAGGTTTGCCAGCCCGCCTCCCACGTTGCCCTTCCCGACCACTGCGATCTTCACCTGCTCTCCTTTCCCCGTGGATCCTCTCCCGGGATCATCGCAGGGTGCTTAACCGCGGCCCATGAGCCGGCCGACGGCGGCCATCAGCTCATCGGTCTTCGCGTCGCGCTCGCGGGCGGTGCGGGCTCCGAGCACGCAGTGATGGGCGTGATCGTCGAGCAGCCCGAGGGCGACCTTGTCGAGCGCGGCCTGGGCGGCTTCGCCGCGCTGTTCCTGACCGATGCTCCCCGGCCGATCCCCAGGCTCGAGAACGCGGTCGTGGGACCGCTGATCGCGGTGCTCAGCTTCGTGTGCTCGATCGGCAACGTTCCACTGGCCGCCGTGCTGTGTTCGGGGGGGATCAGCTTCGCCGGCGTGCTCTCGTTCCTGTTCGCCGACCTGATCGTGCTGCAGATCGTGCTCATCTACCGCAAGTACTACGGGGGCTCGTTCACGGCACGGATCGTCGCGCTGATGTTCGTGACGATGGTGGTGGCGGCGCTGCTCGTGAACGGGCTGTTCAGCCTGGTGGGCGCGGTTCCGTCCGGTCCCCGGCCGACCCGGGCCGACGTGTTCGGCTCAGTGCAGGTGGATTACAAGCTGGCGCTGAACCTGCTCGGGCTGGCCGTGTTCGGCGCGCTGATCGGGCTGAGCGTGCGGCGGGGCACCGGCGTCCACGCGCACCACTGAATGGGAGGCCGGGGTCGGGGGCCGGGGATCGGGTGCCGGGCCGGGGCGGGGCTCATCCCGCCGGAACGGTCTCCCGGGGGGCCGGTTCCTGCGCGGTCGACGGAGCGCCACCGGCTTCCGGCCCGTGCGCCTCGACGAAGTCACGCTGGCGGATCAGCACCACGGTCAGTACCGCGGCGGCAAACGAGACCAGCGCGCCGAGCAGCACCACCTCGTTCAGGCCGTCGATGAACCCGGCGCTCGCCGCACCGGCCGCGAGCCCGCGCAGGTTTGCCGGAACCGTCTGCATGGCCTGGATGATGCTGCCGTTGCTGACCGACTGGGCGAGAGCGTGGGCGTGGGCCGATAGCGGGGTGCCGCTCAGGTGGGACACCACCGAGCTGCCGGCCTGGCTGGCCAGGATGCTGCCGAGCGCCGCCACCCCGGTGGCGATGCCGACCTGGCGGGCCGTCGAGTTGATGCCGGAGGCCATCCCGGCACGCGCCGGCTCGACCACGCCGACAGCGGTCGAGGCCAGGGGCACGTTGACGAACCCCGCGCCGATGCCGGCGATGATCAGGCCGGGCAGCAGGTGGGTCCACTCGTCGCTGGGCGTGATCCCGCGCGTCAGGAGCAGGCCCACGCCGATCAGCACGAAGCCGGGGCCGATCAGCCAGCGCGTGGGCACGTGCCCGGTGAGCCGGCCGGCCAGCCCGGCGGTGAGGAAGGTCGCGCCGGTCAGCGGCAGCAGCCGCAGCCCGGTGTCGATCGCGGAGGAGCCGAGCACGTTCTGCAGGTACAGCACGATGTAGGTGAGCAGCGAAAACAGCCCGGCGGAGATTGCGAAAGCCGCGATCAGGCCGCCGTTGAAGGTCGGGACGCGCAGGAGGCCGAGGTCGAGCATGGGGGCGCGCGTGCGCAGTTCGATCAGGAAGAACAGCGCGAGCAGGACGACGGCGGCGATCAGCGACCCGGTCACCGTGGTGGAGCCCCAGCCGTCCGGGTGGCTGCGGATGAGCCCGTACACCAGCGCACTCAGGCCGAGCGTGAACGTCACGAAGCCGGCCCAGTCCGGACGGCGCGCCACCGGCGCCTTGGACTCGTCGACCTCGCGCAGCGTGACGAGGAGGGCGAGGATGCCGATCGGCAGGTTCACAAAGAAGATCCATCGCCAGGACAGCCCGCTGGTCAGCGCCCCGCCGATCACCGGGCCGACCGCGATCGCGACCCCGGTGACCGCGCCGAACACCCCGAACGCGACGCCGCGCTCACGGGGCGGAAACGCCGCGGCGAGCAGCGCCAGCGAGGTGGCGAACATGATCGCGCCGCCGACGCCCTGGAAGGCGCGGGCCAGGGCCAGGAAGGTCGCGTCGGGCGCGAATCCGCACAGCGCCGATCCGACCGTGAAGATCACGATTCCGACCGCGAACACGAGTCGCCGGCCCATGAGGTCGCCCACCGATCCGGCGGTGAGCAGGAACGCGGCCAGCGTCAGCGCGTACGCGTCGATGACCCATTGAAGATCCGACAGCGAGGCATGGAACGCCTGCTGGATGTACGGCAGCGCCACGTTGACGATCGTGATGTCCAGCAGCAGCATGAACACGCCGGTGCAGACGGCGAGCAGGGTCCACCATTTGCGATCCATCCGGGCTACCTCCTCGTTGCGGCGTGGAGGGCCAGCATAGCATATATACTGAGTCCATGCTCAGTAATTCAGGGCGACGCGGGACTAGGCTTCAGGACTCGATGCCGGATGACGCTCCACGACGGCGTGGGCGGCCTCCCGCCGGCGGACGCGAGGCGATCCTCGCCGCTGCGCTTCAACTGCTGCGCGAGCGCGGGATCGCCCGGGTGACCTCGCGTGAGGTGGCCGCCCTGGCCGGAGTCTCGGAGGCGAGCGTCTTCTACCACTACAAAGACCGGGCCGGACTGCTGCAGGCCGTGTTCGAGCACGGGCTGGAGCCATTGCAGGCGCTGGCCTCTCGGGGCGGGCTCGCGGGTGCCGGCCTGCACGACGTACTCACCCGCTACGCGCACACGCTCGACGGCTTCCTCGACCAGGCGCTCCCCGTGATGGCGGCGGCCCAGTCCGACACCGCGCTACGCGACGCGATGGCCGCGTACATGACCGAGCAGGACCTCGGGCCGCATCGTGGCGTCGGCGCGCTCGGCGACTACCTGGCGGCCGAGCAGGCCGCCGGCCGGGTGCGCGCCGGAGTCGATCCGCGCGCGGTGGCGATGCTGTTCGTGGGCGCCTGTTACACGCGGGCGGCGCAGCGGCAGATGCCGGCGGAGGTGGCCGAGTTGCCGGCGCTCGAGGACATCATCGACGCCACCGAGGAGCTGTTGCAGCCGGGGGAGTGAGGGTGTTGTGCGGTGGGTGGCTGCACATCTATGATCCGGCTCGTGCCCGGTTGACGTTAGAACCAAGCGCACCGCCGAACTGAGGCTCGTTGGGCCACGCGGACGCGTGGACGGGCCGCCGGCGCGGCCGCGATGGTGGCTGGACTGCCGCCGGAGCGGCTCGGTGGCGGTGCGCGTGCACCGCCTGGGTCGTAAGGTCGCTGGAGTGCGTGCATTTGTCCCGGAGGTTGCCGTGTCGCAGCGACGTCCGGGAGATGTGCACCCCGGAGGTGCTTATGTCCCGGTGGGCGGAGCGGGGGAGGCGGGTTTCGGGCGTTATGCACGCCCGGGTCGCACGTGGGTGCGGCGGCCTCGAGCTACGCCGGCACGATCGCCGGCCCGTTCGGCTCGGCCGGCGGATCCTGCGAGGTGCGCTCCTGGGTGGTCTCCGGGCGCGGCTCGTCCTTCGGATCGGCGTGCACGATCAGGACCGGGATCGGGCTGTGGTTGAGCGCGTAATGGCTCACGCTGCCGAGCAGTGAGGCAGCGAGCGCGCGCCGGCCGCGCGAGCCCATCACCAGCACGTCGTAATCGCCGCAGGACACGGCCTTCATCAAGGCAGAGCGGATCGGCCGGCGGCTGATCAGCGTGGTGACCGGCACGTCGTCGGGCACCCGGTTGACCGCGCAGCGCATGATCTGGACGGCCTCACGCTCGAGGTCGAGTGCGGACAGGGCGGCGGCGCCGGTGGCGATCGAGGAGGCGGCCCAGGCCGGCGGCTGGTTGACCGCGGTCAGGATCGTTAGCCGTCCCCGGCCGGCGCGGGCGATGTCGATCGCCTCGTCGAGCGCGCGCTGCGCGTGATCGGAGCCGTCGACGCTGACCAGGATGTTGCGGAACATGGCGTTCTCCTGAATGCTTGGCTTGCCAAACATTAGCATGCCAGGATATACTCGGCAAGTGCGGATGGAACGTTCGGGCTCGGAGGAGTTCTTGGCTGGATTCGATGCGCTGGCGCAGGCGGTGCGCCGGGCGCGCGGGGCCAACAGCCACACGGCGGACGGCGGTCTGACCCTGTCGCAGTACGGCCTGCTCGAGGGTCTGGCCAACCGGCGGGCGGCCCGGGTCCAGGAGCTCGCCGCGGCGGCCGGCATCAGCGCGTCGACGGCCACCCGCATCCTCGATGCGCTCGAGCGGCGCGGGATCGTGCGGCGGACTCGCTCGGACCAGGACCGGCGTGCGGTGTCGGTCAGCCTGACCAGGCACGGCCACGATCTCCTTCGCGCGGAGGAGGAGTGGCTGCGGGGACGCCAGCGGGCGTTCTATGCCTCGCTGCCCGCGGCCGAGCAGGAGCTCGCGCCCGACCTGCTGCTGCGGCTGGCCGTCCTGATCGACGAGCTCGCGGGCGGCCCGGACGAGAAGCCCGCCGCGGCCGCCTAGTGCCCCGAGTCAGACATTGGACGGCATTCGCGCGGCCCCCGGCGGCGCTGCGCTGTGTCGTCGTCGCTTCGCGTAGAGCTGCTACGCGTCGGCTCCTGCGTCCGTGCGCAGCATCCACCGGTGACCACTCTCGGTGCCACCGAATTTCTGCCTCGCGACACTAGGGAATCGCGGAGCGGCTCGGCAGCTGCCCGATCCGCTCGACGATTCCCGCCGTGACGTAGGTGGCGCCGTAGTGCACCGTGCCGGGCTTCACGTGATAGGCCGGCGGCGGGTTTACGACGACCGAGCGCTCGCCCACCAGGGCCGAGGTCTTCGGATCGAAGAGCAGCTCGGACTGCTCGCCAGAGAGGGTGTCGTTGAGTGCCACCGCCAACGCCTGTCGGCCGATCGCGTCGCGGGTCAGCCCCAGCACCCGAATGCCCGGGATGCGCGCGGCCACGAGGTACAGGGCCGCCCGAACCTTCGCCGGGATCGGATCCTCGCGCAGGAGATCTCCGATCTCGGTGAACATCTCGTGGCGCTTCCAGGCGGCGGATCCCTTGCCCGCTTGGCGGTAGAGCAGACGCCAGAGCGCGTCGACGTTGGTGGGGAGACTCAGCAGTTGCCGGTAGGGCTTGATGAACGCGTTGGGGGGCAGCGAGCCGTTGTACCCGGGGAGCTCCCGGGGGCGCCCGGCCCGGATCCACTGCTGACGGGCCGCGGCGGACAGGAAGGTGATCGGGCCGACGACCCGGCTCACCACCCGGCCCGGCCGGTCGAGGCCGATCCACGCCTGGCGCTCGTAGATCGACAGCGCGTTGACGATCGTGTCGGCCCCGCGCCCGGAGGGTTCGGCGAACTGGACGCCCGGCGTGGTCCAGATGCTCTTCACGTACCAGTACTCGCCCGGGCGGAGCTGCCGCGGTCCGCCGGCCGCCTCGGCCACGCGGGCCGCGCGCTGGAGGACGACCGCGGCCGCCGACGGCGGATTGGCCGCGCCGCCCCCAAGCGAGAGCGCGACCACCACACCCGCGGCGACGGCGGCCAGGGCGCCCGCCAGTCCGACCGGAGCCAGGCGACGGCGGCGTCGGGTCGGCGCGGGCACCGGTAGCCGGCGCGGCCCGGGCGAAACCGCGGCGTGCTCGATCTCCGCCAGCAGCGCCGCGCGCGCCCGCTCGCGCGCGGCATCGTCACCGAAGGAGGCCGGGTGCAGTTCGCGCACGATCTCCAGATCCAGATCTGTCCTCACGTGTGGCTCCTCTCGTCGATCGGATCAAGTTCGGGCAGCGCGGCCTGCAGGTGGCGACGGACGCGATGCAGGCGCGAGCGGACCGTGCCCACCGGAACCTCGGTGGCGAGCGCGATTCCCTCGTAGTCGAGGTCGGTCAAGGCGAACAGCAGCAGCGTGTCGCGGTCGGCCGGCGACAGCCGCGCCAGCGCTGCGGCGACAGCTCGGGCACCGGCCGATGCGTCGATCCGGCCGGCGATCAGGTCCAGCTCGTCGGAGAACCCGTCATGTTCGACCGCACGCGCGTAGGCCCGCCGGCGGCGCTCTTCGGAGCGGACGTGCTTTCGCAACAGATTGTTGGCGATGCCGTACAGCCATGGCCGGGCGTCGGGGTAGGCGAGGTCGTAGCCGGCGCGGGCGGCGAACGCGCGCACGAACGTCTCACTGGCCAGCTCCTCGCCGAGCGCGCGACCGGCCCGCCGGGTCAGGTAGGAGGAGATCTCCTCGTAATGACGGTCGAACACCACGGCAAAACGGGCCGGTTCGCGCGACGAAGCGGCGATGGCGTCGCTGTCGTCGCCCCGCCCCGGCAAGTCAATGCTTGCTGCCATCTGCGCGCTGATATCCCGAAGCGGCCCGATGAGTTCACGCTCCCTAAGCAGACGCACACAGTAGGGACACCGGGGTGCAACAACCTGGGTCTCGCCCCCACATAGAAGTGCCGCGCAACCAACTCGAAGGAGCCAATTACATGCGCGGAGTCAAAGGACTCGGGGCGGCCACCACGGTGGCGGTTGCCGCGATCGGCGCTTCGGCGGCCGTAGTGTCGGCCCGCCCCGATCGGGGCCACCACCACCGTCAACCCCAGATCCAGCACGTGCTACTCGATCTCGGTCGACGGGCTGCACCAGTCGGACCTCGCGTGGTACGTGGCCAACCATCCGGGTTCCGAGCTGGCCAGGCTGACCGCCGGCGGGCTCGAGTTCTCGAACGCGCACACCGTGGTGCCGTCGGACTCCGATCCCGGCGGGACGGCGCTGATGACCGGCGGGGACCCGCGGGCCACCGGCGTCTACTACGACGTCGAGTACAACCACTCGACCTACGAGGCCGGAACGACGTCATGCCACGGCCAGCCGACCGGGGGCGACGTCATCTACGACTCCCCTGACGACAAGGACGACACCCAATTCGACGCCGGCCAGGGAATCCCCGGACTGGATCAGAACCCCGCCCTGATCATGCAGATGACCGGCGCGCCGCAGACGCTGCTGAATCCGGCGACGTTCCCGGTCGATCCCACCACCTGCCAGCCGATCTATCCCCACTCGTACCTGAAGGTCAACACGATCTTCGAGGTCGCACATGACGCCGGCCTGCGCACTGCCTGGTCGGACAAGCACCCGGTGTACGAGTCGTTTGACGGCCCGTCCGGGCAGGGCATCGACGACTTCTTCGCGCCCGAGATCGACTCGAACGCGATCGAGCCCGACGGCACGCCGTACCCCGGCGCCATCAGCTGGACCGGCGACAACGCCGCGACCCGGCAGTACGACGGCTACAAGGTGCGGGCGATCCTCAACGAAATCAACGGCTACGACCACAGCGGCACGCACAAGGTCGGCACGCCGGCGATCTTCGGGATGAACTTCCAGACCGTCTCGACCGCCCAGAAGCTGTTGCGCTCCGAGGCCGTGATCGGCGGTCCTGTCCTGCTCGGCGGTTACGCCTCGCCCGGCGTCCCCGGTCCGCTGCTGAGCAGCGCCCTCGACTACGTCAACGACCAGCTCCAGAGGATCGACGGCGCGATCCAGGCGAATCCGGGCACGCGCAACACGACCGCGATCATCATCACGGCCAAGCACGGCCAGTCGCCGCTCGACTCGAGCCAGATCAAGCGCATCCAGGACGGCCCGATCATCGACGCGATCAACGCGGCGTGGACCGCCGCCCATCCGGGCTCCGCCAACCTGATCGTGGCCGGCACCGACGACGATCTGTGGCAGAGCTACCTGTCGGTCAAGACCCACCAGGCGGCGGACTTCGTCAAGGACTACCTGTGGAACCACGACGCGCCCGCGGTCACCTACAGCGGCGCCACCGTGAGCGTGCCCCACTCCGGTCTGCGACAGATCTTCGCCGGCGAGGGAGCGGCGCGCTACTTCGGGGTGCCGGTCTCCGATCCGCGCCACCCCGACGTGTTCGGCGTCGCTCAGGTCGGAACCATCTACACGGGCGGGACGAAGATCGCCGAGCACGGCGGCTCCAACCCCGGGGATCGCGACGTGCCGATCCTGGTGTACGCCCCGGCCGCCGTCCGCTCCGCCTCCGAACACCGCAGCGTCGAGACGACCCAGGTCGCGCCGACCATCCTGCGCCTGCTCGGCCTCGATCCCGATGCGCTGAAGGCGGTGCGGATCGAGGGCACCCAGGCCCTGCCCGGAATCGGAGAGGACCGGCGTGTCGAAATGCGGCATGCTCGCCCGTCATAGGGTTGAAGCCGCCAGACAAACGAGCGGCCAACCAACCTTCAAGGAGGCGTGATGCCGCAGTACATGCTGTTGATCTACAACCCGGCCGACGTGGAGATCAGCCCCGAGCAGATGCGCGAGATGGGGCCGCGCTGGGATGCCTTCACGGACAGCCTCAGGGACGCCGGCGCGTTCGTGGCCGGCGACGCGCTCGAGCGGGCCGATGTCGCAACGACCGTGCGCGAGCGCGACGGCCAGACGCAGTTCACCGACGGCCCGTTCGCCGAGACCAAGGAGTTCCTGGCCGGCTACTACCTGGTCGATTGCCCCGACCTCGACACCGCGCTCGAACATGCCTCGCGCATGCCGAACGTCGGCTACGGCTCGGTCGAGGTCCGGCCGGTGTGGGATCGCACCGGTCCACAGGCCACCGACCGCGAGCAGATCGCGCAGGCATAGTTGGTACGACCGCACCGGGGGGTCGGTTTGTTGAGCTGGCCTTAGGGCCAAGTTAAGCGACCCCCCGCGTGTCGGGTTTGGGCCCTGCGGCCGTTGGCAGTGCAGCGATAAGCGGTGAGGGTTAGGGTCATGACCGTGACCGTGCCCGAGTGCAGCGAGTCGGTCGCGGCGGTTCTGCCCCTCGGCGCCGCGATCGCGTCAGTCGGCATCAGCCTTCCCGACGCGGTCGTCCCGAACGCACAGATCGCGCCGCGCATCGGCGTCACCGACGAGTGGATCGTCCGCCGGACTGGAATCCGGACCCGTCGCGTGGCCGCCCCGGATGAGCGGCTGGCCACCCACGCCACGAACGCCGCGGCGGCAGCGCTGAAGCAGGCCGGCGTCGCTGCCCGCGAGGTCGACCTCGTGCTGGTGGCCACCACCACGCCCGACGAGGTGATGCCGAATGCCGCGCCGCAGGTCGCGCACGAGCTCGGCGCCGTCCGCGCCGGCGCGTTCGACATCGGCGCGGCGTGCACCGGCTTCCTGTCAGCGCTCGCCGTCGGCGCCGCCCAGATCGAATCCGGCCGGGTCCAGAACGCGGTGGTGATCGGCGCGGACCTCATGTCGCGGATCACCGATCCCGAAGATCGCTCGACGGCCGCGGTGTTCGCCGACGGCGCCGGCGCGGTGGTCCTCCAGGCCACCGCCCAGGACAGCCGCATCGGCCCGATCGTGCTCGGGGCCGACGGCGCCGGCGCGGGCCACATCATCGTCCCTCGACCCGAGGGCGTGATCCGGATGCGCGGGCACGAGACCTTCCGCGAGGCCGTTGCGCGGCTGTCGCTGGCCACCGTCCAAGCCGTGCGCGCCGCCGCTACCCGGCTCGAGGACATCGACTTGTTCGTCTACCACCAGGCCAACGGGCGCATCCTGAGCGCCGTGGGCGAGCGGCTGGGCCTGCCGGTCGACCGGGTCGTCGACTGCATCTCGGAGTACGGCAACACGTCGGCGGCGACGCTTCCGCTCGCGCTCGCGTACGTGCACGACGAGGGCCGGCTGAATCCGGGCCAGCGCGTCCTGCTCGGCGCTTTCGGCGCGGGCTTCACCTGGGGCGCCACGGTCGTGGAATGGGGTACGGCATGAGCGGCCGCGTCGTGATCACCGGCGTCGGCGCCGTGACGCCCCTTGGCAACACCGCGCGTGAGCTGCACGAGGGCTGGCTGGCCCGCCGCGTCGGCATCGAGGGCGGCCTGGGCGCGTGCACCGACTTCGACCCCACCGAGTTCATGAGCACCAAGGAGGCGCGCCGCAGCGATCGATTCACCCAGCTGGCGGTCGCCGCCGGCGCCCAGGCGGTGGCCGACGCGGGGTGGGACGGCGAGGAGCCCCCGGTCGATCCGGCCGATATAGGGTGCGTGATCGGCTCGGGCATCGGAGGGATGGCCACGTTCGAGACGCAGTGCGGAGTGCTTCGCGAGCGGGGTCCCGAGCGCGTCTCGCCGCTCGCCATCCCGCTGATCATGGGCAATGCGGCGGCCGGCGTCGTGGCGATGCGCCACGGGCTGCGCGGCCCGGTGTTCGGCGTGATGTCGGCCTGCGCCTCCGGCACCCACGCGATCGGCGAGGCGGCGCGGATGATCAGAACTGGAGAGGCACAGGCAGTCGTCACGGGCGGGGCTGAGGCCACCCTCACTCCGCTCGCGAAGGCGGCCTTCGCCGCGATGGAGGCCACGTCGCCAACCGGCATCTCGCGTCCGTTCGACGCCCGGCGCGACGGCTTCGTGATGGGCGAGGGCGCCGGCGTGCTCGTGCTCGAGTCCGAGGAGCTGGCGCGCGCGCGCGGAGCCCGCGTGCTCGGCGAGGTGCTGGGCTACGCGGCGACCGGCGACGCACATCACCTCACGGCGCCCGAGCCCACCGGCCGACCGGCGGCGACCGCGATCACGCGGGCGCTCAAGAACGCCGGCGTCACACCGGCCGACATCGACTACGTCAACGCCCACGGCACGTCGACCCCTCTGAACGACCGCTCGGAGACCGAGGCGATCAAGCTCGCGCTCGGCGAGCGCGCCTACGACATCCCGGTGTCCTCGACCAAGTCGGCCATCGGGCACCTGCTCGGAGCGGCCGGCGCAGTCGAGGCGATCGCGACCGTGCTCGCGCTGCACGACCGCGTGGCGCCGCCGACGCTCGGCTACGAGGAGCGCGACCCCGACCTCGACCTGGACTACGTCGCCGACGGCCCCCGCCCGCTCGCCCGCAACGGCAACGGCAACGGCAGCGGGAACGGGCACGCGCGGCTGGTCGCGATCTCGAACTCGTTCGGGTTCGGCGGTCACAACGCGGTGGTCTGCCTGGGGGTTTCGTCGTGAGCGTCACACTCGCCCCGACTCCGAAAACCGACACCGGCGCGCTCGGCGCGCTCGGCCGTCTGGAGACCTTGTGCGACCACGGCTCACTGGAGCTGATCCGCTCCGACGTGCTGTCGGCGCAGATGGGCGAGAAGGCCCGGCCGGGCGACGGCGTGCTGGCCGGCGCCGGCATGGTCGACGGCCGTCCCGTGTTCTGCTACGCCCAGGACCAGGGCTACGCGGGCGGATCGCTCGGCGAGCAGCACGCGAACACGATCGTGCGCGTGCTCGAGTTGGCCGACCGGGCGAAGGCCCCGGTCGTCGGCTTCGTGTCGAGCGGCGGCGCGCGGATGCAGGAGGGCGTGGCGGCGCTGGGCGGCTACGGCCGCATCTTCCACCGCATCGTGAAGCTTTCGGGGCGCGTCCCGCAGGTCTCGATCATCACCGGGCTGTCTGCCGGTGGTGGTGCGTACTCGCCGGCCCTGACCGACTGGGTGGTGATGACCGAGGAGTCCAGCATGTTCCTCACCGGTCCGGGGGTGGTGCGCGAGGCGATGGGTGAGGACGTGAGCGCCGCGCAGCTCGGCGGTGCCAAGGTGCACGAGCGCAACGGCGTCTGCCACTTCGTCGCCCCGACCGACTCGAGCGCCGCATACCTGGCCCGCGAGCTGCTCGGCTATCTCCCCCGGCACCGCGACGCCGCGCCGCCCGTCACGCCTCCGAGACCCCCGCTCGGCTACGACCCCTCCGCCGCCGTCCCGGCCGACCCGCGCAGCGTCTACGACGTGCGCGAGGTCATCCGCGCCCTGGTCGACGGCGGCGAGCTGCTCGAGGTGGCCGCCGGGTGGGCGCGCAACCTCGTCACCGGCTTTGCCCGGATCGACGGACAGACGGTCGGCGTGGTGGCCAACCAGCCGCGCTACCTGGGTGGGATCATCGACGCCGACGCGTCCCAGAAGGGCGCCCGCTTCGTGTCCAAGTGCGACGGGTTCGGGATCCCGCTGCTCGTGCTCGTCGACACCCCCGGCTACATGCCGGGCACCCGTCAGGAGTCGGCCGGCGTGATCCGGTTCGGCGCGGGTTTCGTGCACGCGTTCGCCGCGGCCGACGTCCCCCGCGTCACCCTGATCCTGCGCAAGGCGTTCGGTGGCGCATACATCACGATGAACTCCAAGGACCTCGGGGCGGACTACGTGTTCGCCTGGCCCGGCGCCCAGATCGGCGTGATGGCGGCCCGGTCGGCCGTGGGGATCATCCACCGCCGCGAGCTGGCCGACGCCGACGATCCCGACGCCACGCGCGATCGCCTCGCCGCCGACTATGCCGAGACGCGGCTCTGCCCGCGCGCGGCCGCCGCCGACGGGCACATCGACGAGTTGATCGCGCCGAGCGAGACCCGGTCGCGCGTGGTGTGGGCTTTCCGTTCGCTGGTGCGCGGCGCATGAATCGGACGGACGGAGCGGTCCTCCTCACCGGCGCCACCGGGTTCGTGGGCATGGAACTGCTCGCGCGCTACCTCGAGCGCACCGAGCGGCCCGTGCTCGCGATCGTCCGTGCCAGCAGCGACGAATCCGGCCGCGAGCGCATAGACGCCGTGCTCGCGAACCTGTTCGGTGATCGCGCGGGCCGCTTCGGCGACCGCGTCACAGCGGTCGCCGGCGACATGACCACGCCTGGGCTTGGCATGGATCCGGCGCGCTGGGATTGGCTCGCGGCCGAGTCAACGATGATCGTCCACTGTGCGGCTTCGGTGTCGTTCGGCCTCTCGCTCGACGAGGCCCGGGCGATCAACGTCGAAGGCACCCGCCGGATGCTGGAGCTCGCAGGCCGGGCGCAGGCCCTCGGCGGCCTGGAGCGATACGCCCAGGTGTCGACCGCGTACGTCGCCGGCACCCACGCGGGCCGGTTCTCCGAATGCGACCTCGACGTCGGGCAGGGCTTCAACAACTCATACGAGCAATCGAAGTTCGAGTCCGAGCAGCTCGTACGCTCGTGTCCCGACCTGCCATTCACGATCTTCCGTCCGAGCATCGTGGTGGGCGATCGCAACAGTGGCTGGACCGCCGCGTTCAACGTGTTGTACTGGCCGCTGCGGGCGCTCGCGCGCGGACTGTTCCCGGCGGTGCCGGCCGTTGCGTCGGCGCCGGTCGACGTCGTCTCGATCGACTATGTCGCCGACGGCATCCACGAGCTGTGCGAATCGGCCGGCGGGATCCGCCAGACGTACCACCTCACCGCCGGCGACGACGCGAGCACGATCGCCGAGATCGCTGACCTCGCGAGCGGCTACTTCCAGAAGCCGCCGCCAAGGCTGCTCTCGCCGGCCGAGTTCTTGTCCGACGACCACGGAATCGCGCGGTCGATGCTCGAGGAAGGCGCCATGTACTTCCCGTACTTCTCGGTGAAGACCACGTTCGACGATGCGTTCACCCGCGCGCGGCTCAAACCTGCCGGGATCAGCGCCGCGCCGCTACGCGAGTACATGGGCCGCCTGCTGGATTACGCCACCTGGAGTCGCTGGGGGAAGCGCCCGATCGCCCGGGCCGAGGCGCTGGCCGCTGTCTAATGTCGCGAGGCTGAAATTCGGCGGCACCGAGAGGCGCCGCCAAGGGCCGCTCGAATGCCGTCCAATTTCTGATTCGGGGCATTAGCGGGAGGGGGCAGGCCCCCTCCCGGCCTCCCCCGTTGAGGGAACAACCGCGTCGCGTCATTCTGCGTGGATGGCGAGCGTGGCGAATATCAACGACGTGCTCGAGGGTCACGTGGCGCTCGAGATCGAGTGTGTCGACAGGCTGATCTTTAACGCGTATGTGCCGCGGCTGCAGGTGGCCGGTCAGGTCGTGCGGTTCTTGTGTGGTCATCTCGGGCATCCGATCCCGTCGCCGGCGCTGCTGGGCAAGATCGGGGATCGGTTCCGCGCCGAGACGCGCCGGTTCGTCCGCGACCGCGGGATCCCGGTCCTGCGCTTGGCCTCGCCGGATCGCTCGCGGTGGGATGACCGCAAGCTCGATCACGTCCGCTCGTACCTGGACGCAGCAGAGCAGGAGGGCCGCTACGGCGTTGTCGCACTCGTTGTCGCCGAGGAGTTCCAGCGGGTCTGGAGCGCCCGGAACCGATCCGAGAAGCCCGGGGTCGCGAGCCTGGAGTTCTTCTGGCAGAAGCGGCGGGTCGGCGCCTACTACTTCTACATCCACGACCCGGAGTTCGGGCCGGCGTTCATCAAGATCTGCACCTACGGTCCGTGGTTCGCACGGGTCTGGGTCAACGGTCACGAGTGGGCCAAACGCCAAGCCTCGAAGGCGGGTATCCGGTTCACTGCGCTGTCCAACGGGTTCGCTTCTTGCGAGGAGCCGGAGCGGTTGCAGGCGATCTGCAACACGTTCGGGCCCGAGGACGTGCAGGCGTTCTTCGATCGTTGGATCGCGCAGATCCCAACGCCGCTGACCCAGGAGGATCGCCACGCCGGGTACTGGTGGGAGCTCTCGATGCGCCAAGTCGAGACGTCCCGCACCGTGGTGTTCGACGACCCGCGGCGCGCCCGCAGCTTCTTCGAAGCGTTGGTGCAGGACAACATCGGGATCGGCCGTCCCGAAGAAGTCTCGCTCGTGTTCGCCAGACGGTTGCGGCGCCCCACCCAGCATCGCTACCAGACCCGGGTCTTCACCACCGGCACCGAGATCCGGATCGACTTCCGCTACAAGCACTCCCGCGTCAAGCAATACCTCAAAGACGGCCGCGCGCTACGGATGGAAACGGTCATCAACCGCCCCGACGATCTCGATGTCAAACGTCGCCTGCAGCATCTCCCCGAACTGATCGACAAAGCCCGCGCCGTCAACCAGCGGCTGCTTATGATCGAGCAGGCCGGCCAGAGCTGCGCCATCGGCTCTGCGCTATTCGAGCGCATCCACCAGCCCTATCACCAGGAGGGCCAAAGAACCGGAGCCCTGCGCTTCGGGGACGAACGAGCGACAGCCCTGGCCGGCGCACTATGCACCGTCCTGGGCGCCGTGACCGGCTTTCAGAACAAGACCCTGCGCCCGCTCGTCGCCGCGCATCTCGACCAGCCCTACACCCAAAACCAGATGAGCTACGACCTCCGACGGCTACGACTCCACGGGCTGATCAAACGCATCCCGCGCAAGAACACCTACACCCTCACCCCCGAGGGAATCCGCGTCGCCGTGTTCTACACCAAACTCCGCAACCGGCTCCTGCACCCCCTGCTCGACGCCGACAAACCACCCGCGAAGATCGAGATCCGCCAGGCGCTCAGAACGCTCGAGACCGCCGTCGCCGACTACATCCAAGCCGCACGCCTCGCCCCGGCAAAATAGGACCCGTGACAACGTCACGACTTCCGGCCTCCAAGTCGAACTAGTCTCCCCCCACCCGGGGGGTTGTCCAGATCGGCGCGTTGCGCCTGCCCCCGGGCGCGAGCATGCTCGAAGCGTGACCCGGCTCGCGGATACGGCTCGGTTTCGGACCGATGACCCCGATGCCCTCGTGCGCGCCTCGCTCGCGTGCCCGATCTGCCTGTGCACCGAGGATCTCGAGTGGCACGCGGCGCTCGACGGATACGATCCGTCGGTGGAATGTCGGTGCCCACGGTGCGAGGAGTCCTGGCGGGTCTACTTGGAGCCGCAGCAGGCGCTGCGCCTCGCGTTGATGGACGCCGCGGACTGAACCGCTACACACTTTCGGGGTCATGACCGTGGCCATGAGGTCCGAAGTGGGCGTCGACGCTCTCGAGCTGTTCGTCGAGGTGCTCTCGCAGTCCGAGGACGCCACCGGCGAGTTGTTCTACGACCGGCTGTGCGAGGCGGTGTGCCGGCTGGCCCACATGCGCCGGGCGCTGATCTTCCGATACGACTCGGCGCGGCGGATGGTGCGCGCGGCGGGTGCGCACGGGCTGAGCCTCGAGCCGTTCGCGAACGCGCACGTGACCGTCGAGTCGGCGCCGATCGCCGCGCAGTCGCTGCGCGAGGACCGGGTGATCGAGGTGATCGGCGACATGGCCGGACAGGTGCCTGCGGAATACGCCAGCCTGTTCCCCGAGCCGGTGCGGCTGGTGTGCGCGCCGATGGCGGCGGCGGGGCGCGCCCTGGGGGTGATCTTCGCCGACCGGGTGCTCACCGAGCCGCCGCTCGACGACGCCGAGCGCCACCTGCTGTGGACGCTCGGCAAGGCCGCGGCGCTCGCCTCGGTGGCGCGCACGGTCGCCAGGCAAGGCGAGAAGGCCCGCCAACTCGAGCAGCGCATCGACCTGGCCCGCGACATCCACGAGGGCGTGATCCAGCGCCTGTTCGGGATCTCGATGGCGCTGGACGGAGAGGGCGACCTGCCGGCGGAGGCCCGGGAGCGGTGCGCCACTGAGATCCAGGAGGCGCTGTCGGACCTGCGCACCGCGATTCAGCGTCCGCTCGGCCGCGCCCCCCGCGCCACCCAGACCACGTTCCTGGCCGAGGTCGAGCGGCTGTCCCGGGTGCACCCCGACCTGGGGGTGACGCTCGAGGCGGGCGCCGAGGGCGACGTGCCGCCCGCGCTCGAGCCGCTCGCGCAGTCGGTCCTGGCCGAGGCCGTGCGCAACGCCCACAAGCACGCCAGCCCGCGCCGCGTGAGCGTCCGGGTGGGGCGCCAAGATGGCGCGCTGGTGCTCGAGGTGGCCAACGACGGGGTGACCGGGAGCCGGCATCGCGCCGGCATGGGCCTGCGACTGGCCGCGCTCGAGGCGCTCCAGAGCGGGGGCGTGGTCGAGTTCGGCGAGCGCGGGCCGGGGATGTGGCAGGTCAGGCTGGTGGTGCCGGTTGAGCTCTGAGTCCACGCCGAGCCCGCCGGACGCCGCGCTGCGAAGCCCCGAGCGCCTCAGCGTGCTGGTCGTCGACGACCACGACGTGGTGCACTGGGGGATCCGCCTGATGCTCACCCAGCAGCCGTGGGTCGACCGCTGCCTGAGCGCCCACACCGGGAAGGAGGCGATCGAGCTTGCGGTGCGCTACCGGCCTCACGTGGCGCTGGTCGACCTGTTCATCGGCGAGGAGTCCGGCGCGGAGGTGTGCGAGCAGCTTCGCGAGGCCGAGCCGCTCACCCGCGTGCTCCTGTTCTCAGGCGCCGGGGAGATCTCGCCGCCGGCGGCGCGGGCGGCCGGCGCGTCGGGGTTCGCATACAAGGACTGGCCGGCGCGCAAGATCGCGAGCGCCGTGCGCCTGGTCGGGCTGGGCAAGACCGTGTTCGACGGGCACACGCAGCCGGTGGCCATGGGTCTGTCCGAGCGCGAGCGCGACGTGCTGAACCTGATGGCCTCGGGAGCGACCAACCCGGAGATCGCCGAGCAGCTCCACCTGTCCAAGCACACGGTGAAGGAGCACACGAGCGCCGTGTACCGCAAGCTCGGCGTGCGCAACCGCACCGAGGCGGTCCAGAAGGGGCAGCGCCTGGGACTGCTGGCTTGAGTTCCGCGCGAACCCCTAGGCTTCGCGCCCGCGCATGATCTTCTACGAGCCCGGCAATCGCGACCGCAGCGTGCTGCCGCGCGATCCGTTCAAGTCGCTGGTGGTCCCGCGCCCGATCGGCTGGATCTCGACAATGGACGCAACCGGCCGGGTCAACCTTGCCCCGTACAGCTTCTTCAACGCGGTGGGCGAGGGCCCGTACATGCTGGCCTTCTCGAGCCACCGGGCCAAGGACTCCTCGACGTTCGCCGGCGAGCTACGCGAGTTCGTGTGGAACCTCGTGACCTGGGAGCTGCGCGAGCAGATGAACGAGACCTCGGCGCCGATGCCGCGGGGGGCGTCCGAGTTCGAGCGGGCCGGGCTCCAGATGGCGCCCTCGCAGCTGGTGGCGCCGCCGCGCGTGGCGGCCAGCCCGTGCGCGATGGAGTGCAAGGTCGTGCACCACCTCGAGCTGCGCGACCTCGACGGCAACACGTTCGACCAGCACCTGGTGATCGGCCAGGTGGTGGGCATCCATCTCGACGAGCGCGCGATCTCCGGCTCGGGGATCGACACCGCGGGGCTGCGCCCGATCGCCCGGTGCGGCGGGCCGGCCGACTACACGGTGGTCGAGCGGATCTTCAAGATGACCCGGCCGACGTCGTAGCGCTTAGGCTTCGCCGAGCGTGATCGTCTCCGAATCGTTCGTGATCGCCGACTGGACCGACCCCGGCACCCACCCCGGCCGGCCGATCGCCGGCCTGCACCTGCATCGCTCGGACGATGAGGCGTGGTACGTCCTGTCCGGACGCCTCGGGTTCCAGGTCGGCGAGGACCAAATCGAGGTCGCCGCTGGCGGCTCGGTCCTGGTCACGCGCGGCACGCCCCACTCCTACTGGAACGCGGTCGCGGAGCCCACGCACTACCTGCTGGTGATGACGCCGCGGATCCACGCGCTGATCCAGGCGCTGCACTCGGGCGAACGGACCGACTGGGCCCAGATCTTCGAGGAGCACGACTCAGAGCTGCTGGCGTGAGTGGCTTCCAGCCGCCCGACCCGATGCTCGCCCCCCGCTACACCGGGGTGCGCACGTTCGCCCGGCTGCCCAACGTGGAGGTGCCGCGCGACGGCGTCGACGCCGCGGTGATCGGGGTGCCGTTCGACACCGCGACCAGCTTCCGCAGCGGCGCGCGCTTCGGGCCCGAGGCGATCCGGGCGGGCTCGACGCTGTTGCGCCCCTACCACCCGGTGCTCGACGTCGACGTGTTCGGCACCCTGGCCGTGGTCGACGGCGGCGACCTGGCGGTCACTCCCGGCAACGCGCTACGCACGACCCAGCAGATCGATGCCGCGTTGCGGCCGGTGCTCAAGGCGGGGATCGTGCCGCTCGTGCTGGGCGGCGATCACTCGATCGTGCTCGGCGAGTTGCGCGCCCAGGCGGCCGTGCACGGCCCGGTGGCGCTCGTGCTGCTCGACGCCCACGCCGACACCTGGGATCAGTACTACGGCGAGCGCTACTTCCACGGGACGCCGTTCCGCCGCGCCGTCGAGGAGGGGCTGCTCGACCCGTCGCGCTCGCTGCTGGCCGGCATGCGCGGCCCGCTGTACGAGCGGGCCGACCTCGAGGTGCCGCGCGAGCTCGGGTTCGAGGTGATCCCGGGACCCGAGCTGGTCACGCTGAGTCCGGACGAGTACGGCGCGAGGGTGCGATCCCGCCTGGGCGACTCGGGTCCGGTGTATCTCTCGTTCGACATCGACGTGCTCGACCCGGCGTCGGCGCCGGGCACCGGCACGCCCGAGGTGGCGGGCCTTCACCCGCGTGAGGCGCTGTCCTTCCTTCGCGCCCTGGCCGGCATCTCGTTCACCGGCTTCGACGTGGTCGAGGTCGCGCCGGCGTACGACTCGCCCGGGCAGATCACGGCGCTGAATGCCGCCGCCGTCGCCTTCGACCTGCTGGCGCTGCTGGCGTTCTCGCGCCGATGAGCGAGGTCGTCGTGGCCTGCTGCCAGCTGGCGCCGCAGATCGGCCAGCTCGAGCGCAACCGCGCGGAGGCGCGGACCGCGATCGTCGCGGCGCCTCGTCGCGGCGCGCGGGTCGTCGTGCTGCCGGAGCTGGCGGTGACCGGCTACGTGTTCGCCGATGCGGAGAAGGCGCGCGCGTGCGCCGAGCCGCTCGACGGTCCGACAGTCGGCGAATGGACGGCGCTCGCCGGTGAACATCACCTGGTGATCGTCGGCGGGGTGTGCGAGGACGATGGGCCTGCCCTGCGCAACATCTCGGTGGTCGTCGACCCCGGCGGCATTCGTGCCGTGTACCGCAAGGCGCACCCGTGGGATCGCGAGCAGCTGTTCTTCGAGCCGGGCTCGGAGCGCCCGCCCGTGATCGAAACCGAGCACGGGCGGATCGGGACCATGATCTGCTACGACCTCGAGTTCCCCGAGTGGGTCCGGCTGGCCGCCCTGGGCGGTGCCGATCTGCTGTGCGTCCCGACCAACTGGCCGCGCGAACCGCGCCCGGCGCGGGAGCGCCCGGCTGAGGTCGTGCGCGTGCAGGCCGGCGCCTCGAGCAATCGCATGTTCATCGCGGCCTGCGACCGGTGTGGCTCGGAGCTGGGCGTCGACTGGGTGGCGGGGACGGTCATCGTCGGCGCGGACGGGTTCCCGCTGGCGGGACCGGTCTGCTCCGACGCACCGAGCACGATCCTGGCCCGCTGCGCCCTGCAACATGCCCGCGACAAACGGACCAGCGAGCGCAACGACGTGTTCGCCGATCGCCGCCCCGAGCTCTATGCCTGACCCCGGCGACCTTTACGGCCTGCCGCTCGACCGCTTCGTCCCCGAGCGCACGGCGCTGGCCCGCGAGCTGCGCGGCACCGGCCGGCGCGAGGAGGCTGCCGCGGTGGCGGCGCTGCGCAAGCCGTCGGTGGCGGCCTGGGCGGTCAACCAGCTGGTCAGGACCCAGGGCAAGGGCGTCGACGAGCTGTTCGAGGCCGGGGACGCCCTGCGGGCCGCGCACGATCAGGTCCTGGCCGGGCGCAGCGACGCCGACTCGCTGCGGAGCGCGGTGGCCCGCGAGCGCGCCGCCGTCGACAGCCTGACCCAGGCCGCGCGGGGCCTGCTCACCACGCAGGGCCACGAGCTCAGCCCGACGATCATCGACCGGGTGAGCGACACGCTGCACGCGGCGGCGCTTGACGAGGACGCGCGCGTGCAGGTGCGCGACGGCCGCCTCGAGCGCGAGCTTCGCCACATCGGCCTGGGCATGACCGCAGCGGCGGCCGGAGCGCCGACGGCGCGCGCACGCAGCCCGAAGAAGCCCGCGGCCAAGCCGAAGAAGGCCGAGGACGCATCGGAGCGGGCGGCCGCGGAGGAGCAAGCCAAGGAGCAGGCCCAGGCACGGACCGAGGCCCGTGCGGCCGAGCGTGACGCCCGCCGGCGCGTCGAGCGCGCCACCCGCGCCGCCGGCGCCGCGCTCGAGCGCCGCAACAAGGCGGAGGAGGCGCTCGAGGACGCGGAGGAGGCGCTCAGGGAGGCCGAGCGCGAGCGATCCGAGGCCGACACGCAACTGCGCGAGGCCGAGCACGCAGTGCGCGACCTCGGCTAGTCGCCGTGGGCTGAGCGCGATTACGCTACGGCCCATGGGCCGTGTCGAGGGGAAGATCGTCGTGGTGACCGGCGCCGCCGGAGGCCAGGGCGCCGCCGAGGCAACGGCGCTCGCCGGCGAGGGCGCGACCGTGATCGCGACCGATCTCGAGCCTCCAGCGCTGGGAGGCGAGCGGATCGTGTGCCGGGCGCTCGACGTGACCTCGGATGACGCGTGGCGCTCTACGGCGGACTGGCTGCGGGCGCAGTACGGACGGGTCGACGGACTCGTCAACAACGCCGGGATCTCTATGCGGCTCAGGCTGGAGGAGATAACGCTGGCCGACTTCGAGCGGGTGATGGCCGTCAACGTCAACGGCGCCCTGCTGGGGACCCAGGCGATCGCGCCGCTGATGGGCGCCGGCGCGTCGATCGTCAACGTCAGCTCGGTTGCGGGGCTGCTCGGCTACCACGCCGTCGGCTACACGATCTCCAAGTGGGGCGTGCGCGCGCTGTCGCGAGTCGCGAGCCTCGAGCTCGGGCGGCGCGGGATCCGCGTCAACACGATCCTCCCCGGGTACATCGAGACGCCGATGACCTCGAGCGCTCCGGAGGCGTTCCGGCAGGCGAACCTTGAGGTCACGCCGCTCGGGCGTCTCGGGCGCGTCGAGGAGGTCGCGCCGCTCGTGGTGTTCCTGATCTCCGACGAAGCGTCGTACATCAGTGGCGCGGAGATCGTGGTCGACGGCGGCCAGAGCGCCCACGGCGGCGCCAAGACGCTGTCCGACGCGGTGCTGGCCGCGGCGGTGGTGAAGGAATGACCACTCGAGAGGAGAGCGCAGTGACGAGTGTCGAGACCGTACGAGGGCCGGTGGCGCTGGAGAAGCTCGGCCGGACGCTCATGCACGAGCACGTGTTCATCATGGAGCCCGAGGCGCTGCAGAACTGGGGCCATGCGTTCGGGCCAAGCTACTGGGACGAGCAGGAGCGGATCGCCGACGCGGTCCAGAAGCTCACGCGCGTGCGCGAGGCGGGGATCAGCACGATCGTCGACCCGACCGCTCCCGGACTCGGGCGGTATGTCCCGCGAATCCGCGAGGTGGCGGAACGTGCCGACATCAACATCATCGTTGCGACCGGCCTATACGCGTTCAGCCAGCTCCCGAACTTCCTCGCCTACCGAAGCGTCGAGGCGATCGCGGAGCTGTTCATCCGCGAGATCCGCGAGGGCATCGACGACACCGGCATCAAGGCGGCGTTCCTGAAGTGCGCGGTCGAGCGCCAAGGGCTCGTCGGCGATGTGCCGCGGATCCTCGAGGCGGTCGCGATCGCCGCGGTGCAGACGGGCGCGCCGGTGATGGTCCACACCAGCGCCGAGCAGCTGACCGGACGGCTCGCGCTCGACGCCCTGACGCGCCACGGTGTCGATCCGGGCCGGATCGTGATCGCGCACATGGGCGACAGCAATGACCTCCACTACCTGCGGATGATCGCGCACGCCGGCGCCTGGCTCGGCTGCGACCGGTTCGGCATCGACCACTTCAACCCGCTGGCCGATCGCATCCGCACGCTGATCGCGTTGATCGGCGAGGGCCTCGCGGACCGCATCCACCTGTCCCACGACGCCGCCTGCTTCCTGGACTTCTTCGTCGGCAATCCGTTCTTCGCCAACGAAAAGCCCGACTACCTGCTGATCTCGGAGCAGGTCCTGCCGGCGCTGCTGGAGGCGGGAGTGACCCAGGAGCAGATCGACCAGATGATGATCGCGAACCCGGTGGCGTTCTTCGGCGGCTAGTGGTCTCTCCCGTAAGTACGGTCGCACCGAGAGGCGCCGCCAGGGGCGCCTCGAATGCGATCGTATTTGCGGGAGCGACCACCGGTGCGGCTGCTAGTGCAGGACCGCGATCAGGATCACCACGATGATCACCAGCACCAGGCCGGCCGCGGCCAGGCTGACCGGGCGCTGGCGCCACCAGAACTCGGGCTTGGCCCGGTCGCGCGTGTAGCGGCCCTCGGGCGGGGTACCGACCCAGTCATCGTCGTCGTCGTACGGGCTCACGCCACCAGCTTATGAGACCGCCCGCCGATACGGAGCAGCCACCGGGCCGCTCGATCGGGCTGCTGGTCCTCCGCTACGGCATCGGCGGGGTGATGGTGCTGGCCGGCATCGTGATGCTGATCGTCGATCCGGCCGGCCTCGGCGTGGACGGGTTCGCGATGGCCGTCGGCGGCGGGCTGTCCGTGCTGCTGATCAACTTCCTGTACCGGCTCGGGGTCAGCGGCGATCGCGAGCGCGAGCAGGAGGAGCGAGCCCGGGCCTATTTCGACGAGCACGGCGAGTGGCCCGAGGAGGAGGAGAAGGTGCGGGGTCGCAAGTGGCGGCTCGCCCAGGGCGTCCAGACGCTCGAGGACGAGGCGAAGAAGCGCCGCGACGAACCCGGGCCGTGACGCTGGCGTAGTCTGTCCTACGGGACATGTCGAGAACGGTGTCGAGGGGCTTCCGCTGGACGCGGCGCTGAGCGAGATCGCTCGCTTCCTCGTGGCGCGGGCGCCGTTCGACGGGCTCGGCCCAGACGAGCTCGGCGAGCTGGCCGCGCAGACCGAGATCGAGTTCCACGTGGCCGGCACGGCGATCCTGACCGAGGATGGAGGCCCGGTCACGTTCCTGCGCGTGATCCACAGCGGGGCGGTCGACATCATTCACGACGGCCGCTTGCTCGACCTGCTCGGCTCAGGGGACACGTTCGGGCATGCGGCGATGCTGTCCGGGCTGCCCCCGGGCTTCGAGGCCCGTGCGGCCGAGGACACCCTGTGCTATCGGATCCCGGTCAGCGTGGCGCGCCCGCTGCTCGACCGGGTAAAGCAGCGCGAGCTCGAGGTCGTCGCGGGCAGCCCCAGCCGCCGGCCGGTGACCCGGCTGATCCGCTCCCCCACCGTGCTGTGTGAGCCGATGGAGAGCATCCGCGAGACCGCGCGGCGGATGACCGCGGCCGGCGCCACCTCGGCGATCGTCAACATGCGCGCGGGCGGCTTCGGGATCGTCACCGACCGCGACATCCGGACCAAGATCGTCGCCGCCGGACTGCCGCTGAGCGCGCCGGTTGCCACGGTCATGACCACCCCGGTCTACACCGTTGCGCCGGACCGGTTGGGGGGTGAGGTGCTGTTCGAGCTGCTCGAGCGGGGGATCCGCCACGCGCCGGTGGTGAGCGAGAGCGGTCAGCTCATCGGCGTGATCGAGGAGGCCGACCTGCTCGCTGCGCCGACGCGCTCGTGGTTCGGGGCGCGCCGCTCGATCTCCCGCGCGGGCAGCCCGGAGGACCTGGCCGCGGTGGCGGACCGCCTCCCCGAGATCGTGAGCGACCTGCACGCCGCGCGTCTGCGCGCGCTCGAGGTGGTCCGGGTGCTGTCCGCTCTGATGGACGCGTTGACGACGCGCGCGCTCGAGCTGGCTGGGCCGGCGCCGGCCGAGGGGCTGGTGTGGGTCGCGGTTGGCAGTCAGGCCCGGCGGGAGCTCACCCCGGGCTCGACCCTTCAGGGTGCGGTGGTCGCGAGCGGCCCGGTCCCCGGCGAATGGATGCGCTCGGCCGCCTCGTTGCTCGCCACGTGCGGCTTCCCCGGGGAGGTCGTGGCGCGCAACAGGCAGCAGTGGGCCGCTGCCTCGACCGAGGGCTCGGACGAGCTGAGCCTGGCCGTGCTGGTCGAACGCCGCGCGCTGTGGGGAACGCCTGTCGATCCGCTGCCGGTGGTGGACGACGGAACTCGCCAGGCGATCGTGGCCGCGCTCGCCCGGCGCACGCTCGCCGCCACGCCGCCCACCGGATTCGACGGGGACGCCGTGCCCGAGGCCGACGGCACCCGCAGTCGCCGGCTCGACATCCGCCGGGCCGCGATCGCGCCGATCGTCGAGCTGGCGCGGTGGGGCTCGGCGGCGGCCGGCGTGGTCGAGGGCTCCACACCGGAACGGCTGCGGGCGGCGGCCGACTGCGGCGCCTTACGGGACGAGGATGCGCGGACCCTGGCCGAGGCGTTCGAGCTCGGGCTCGAGCTGCGCATCGCCCATCACATGGAGCGCCTCGCCGAAGGGGGAACGCCGGACGACGAGCTCGACTGCGCCCAGATCAGCCCGCTCCTGCGCGACCACCTCCGAGACGTGTTCCGCGCCGTGAGCGCGGTACAGGGAGGGTTGCGGGCGTGAGGCTTGGCCGGGCGCCCGAGGGTGCCGCCGCGTCGTTCGCGAGCGAACCGCGGCCGGCGGCGACGGTGCCCTGGCGCGAGGCGCGGTGGTGTGCGGTCGATCTCGAGATGACCGGCCTCGATCCGCGCAGCGACGAGATCATGGCCATCGGCGCCGTGCCGGTCGACGACGGCCGGATTCAGCTCGGTGGCGGCATGTACACGCTGGTGCGCGCGTACAAGCGCTCCCAGGTCGGCGCCGTGCTCGTGCACAAGCTCCGCCTGGCCGACGTGGTCGACGCTCCGTCGCTGGATGACGCGATCGATCTCCTGCTCGCTGCGCTGGCCGGTCGGGTGCCGGTGTTCCACACTGCGGCGATCGAGATGGCGTTCCTCGGGCGCCAGTTCGCCCGGCGGCGCGTACGGCTGCCTGCGGCGGCCGACACCGAGGCGCTCGGCCGGCGGTGGCTGACGCACCGCGATGGAACGGCGCCCGGGCACGCGATCTCGCTGGGTCGCCTGGCCGGGGCGCTCGGCCAGCCGGCCGAGACGCCGCATCACGCGCTCGGGGACGCGCTGACCACCGCCAAGCTGTTCATCGCGCTGGCCAGCCTCCTCGACACGGTGGCGCCACAGACCGTGGGCTCGCTGATCGCGGCCGGCGCCGAGCGGCCGGCTTGGGGCGTGCGCCGCTTCGGCCCCGGGTGATCCACCGGGTCGCATCGAGGACCGAACCTGACCTGGTCCGCCGGTACGGTGCGGGAAATGTCAGCGATGGAAGGAGCAGGAATGCCCGAGCGAGACCGTTACATCCCGGGCGTGCCATGCTGGATCGACACCAACCAGCCGGACCCAGAGGCGGCCGTCGCCTTTTACAGCGGTCTGTTCGGCTGGGAGATCCAGGACGCGATGCCGCCGGGGTCCGATCGCCCGTACTACATGGCCCGCATCCGCGGCGGCGACGTCGCCGGCATCGGCCCGGTCCAGGAGGGGGCGCCGCCCACCGCGGCGTGGGACACCTACATCTGGGTGCAGAGCGCCGACGAGACCGCCGCGAAGGTCGGGGCCGCGGGTGGTGCCGTCCTGATGGAGCCGATGGAAGTCATGGAGGCGGGACGGACCGCGGTGTTCCGCGATCCTGAGGGCGCGACGTTCTGCGTGTGGGAGCCGGGCCAGCACCGGGGCGCACAGGTCGTCAACGAGCCCGGTTCAGTCAACTTCAACAACCTGAACACCCACGACGCCGACGGCGCGAAGGCGTTCTACGGCGCGTTGTTCGGATGGGGAACGATGCCGATGGGCGGCGGCGCCGAGGGGTGGACGCAGCCCGGCTACGGCGATCACCTCGAACTGCTGAACCCCGGAACTCTCGAGCGGATGGCCTCGATGGGCGCGCCGGCCGGCTTCGCGGATGTGGTGGCGACCCTCAGGCCGCTTCCGGACCACGACCGGGACGTACCCGCGCACTGGAGCGTGACGTTCGCCACGGCCGATGCCGACGCGACAGCCCGCAAGGCGAGCGAGCTCGGCGGTCAGGTGGTGGCCGGCCCGTTCGACGCTCCCTGGGTACGCATGGCGGTCATCACCGACCCGCAGGGCGCGTCGTTCATCGCCAGCCAGTTCGTCCCCGAGAACCGGGACCTCACCGGTCCGGAGAGCGCCTCGCTCAGCGCCTAGTACGGCCTCAGAACAGCTGGAGGTAGCGGTCGAGCTCCCACTGCGTGATCTGCTCGTGGGCGGCCTGCCACTCGCGGAGCTTGACCTTGACGTAGTAGTCGACGTAGTCGCCGTCGCGGGTCGTGCCCAGCGCGCGGCGCAGCACGCCGTTCTTCTCGAGCTCGCGCACCGCGTCGAGCAGGTTGGCCGGCAGCAGCTCGATGCCGTGGGCATCGCGCTCGTCGGGGTGCATCTCGTACAGGTTGGCCGAGTTCGGCTCGCCGGCCTCGAGCCCCCGCTCGATCCCGTCCAGGCCGGCTGCGAGCATGGCGGTCGCCGCGAGATATGGATTGCAGGACCCGTCCACCGTGCGGTCCTCGATGCGCCCCGGCGCCGGAATACGGAGCATCTGCGTGCGATTGTTGTAGCCGTAGCTCACGTATGCCGGCGCCCAGGTGGCGCCGCTCGTGGGCGCCCCCACTACCAGACGCTTGTAGGAATTGACGGTCGGCGCGGTCACCGCGATGTACGCCTTGGCGTTGGCCTTCAGCCCACCGATGAACTGGTAGGCGAGGTCGGATAGGCCGAGTCCCCGCGGGTCGTCGGCTTGATCGCGCTCGAACACGTTCTCACCGCCGGACCACAGGCTCACGTGGAAGTGGCAGCCGTTCCCGGTCAGGTTCGCAAACGGCTTGGGCATGAAGGTCGCGATCAATCCGCGCTGCTGGGCCAGCGACTCGACCATGTAGCGAAAGAACACAGCCCGGTCGCAGGTGGTCAGCGCATCGTCGTACTGGAAGTTCTGCTCGAACTGCCCGTTGGCGTCCTCGTGATCGGTGGCGTAGTTGTCCCACCCGAGGCCGGTCACCGCCTTGGAGACCTGCGAGACGAAGTCGAGGTTGCGCGTGAGCGCTCGCATGTCGTAGCAGGGCAGATCCAGCGTGTCGAGCTGGTCGGCCACCTCGATCGAGCCGTCCTCGCGCCGGCGGACCAGGAAGTACTCGAGCTCGGCGCCCATCTTGAGCTCGAACCCGAGCTCCTTCGCCCGCGCGAGCTGGTTGCGCAGGATCGTCCGCGGGCAGAACGGCCACGGCTCGCCCTCGACCGTCACATCGCACGCGAACCGCGCGACGTTGGGCTGCCAGGGGAGGATCGTGAGCGTCTTGGGATCCGGGATCGCGATCATGTCCGGATCGTGGGGGCCCTGCCCGATGTCTCCGGCCGCGAAGCCCGCGAAGCCCGCGCCTTCGTTGAGCAGGTCGTCGATGTGGTGCGCGGGCACGAGCTTGGCGCTCGGCTTGCCGTGCATGTCGACGAACTGGGCAAATAGGAACTCGATCTGCCGCTCTTCGATGACGCGCTTGACGTCATCCCGGTCTGAGATCTGCGGGGCGCCGTCTTCGCGATGCTCGGTGGAAATAGCCATGCTGTGAGGTATATCCGGGCGGGACCGGCTCAGGCAATGGCCGCGGGCACGCGATAGCGGCGGGTAGGATGTGCGCTTCGCACATAGATGGATCGGGAGGCATCACTGACGGCAACCGCTGACGCCCGCGGGCTTCGCGAGGAGAACCGCACCCTCTACCGGGTGATCAACCTCGTCGGCTCCTCGATCGAGCTCGGTCCGATGCTCCAGGGGATCGTGGACCTGGCCACCGAGGCGACCGACTGCCACGCCTGCTTCATCTACCTGCTCGAGGACGGCCTGCTGACCATCCGGGCGGCCTCGCCGGTCTATGCGGGCGCGGTCGGGGCCGTGCAGATGCGCATCGACGAGGGACTGACGGGCTGGGTCGCCCGCCACCGCACGCCCGAGTTCATCCGGGACAACGCGATGGCCGACCCGCGCATGAAGTTCATTCCCCAGCTCGAGGAGGAGCGCTTCCAGTCGATGGTGGCGGTGCCCATCCTGGCCCGAGCGGGCGACACGATCGGCGTGATCGTGCTGCACACCGTGGCGCCGCGCGAGTTCACCGAGGACACGCTCAAGCTGCTCGTGCACATCGCCTCGCTGGTCTCGGGCGCGATCGAGAACGCCCAGCTGTACGACCAGCAGCTCCGGCGGGTGGATGCCCTGACCAGTCTCTCGGGACTGGCCCAGGAGGTGGCCACAGCGGCTGACGCCAGCTCGATCGGCCACGCGGTCACCCGCGGGATGCGGCGGCTGCTCGGCGCGGAGATCTGCCAGCTCTATCGCCTGGACCGCGACGCTGCGGCGTTGGGCCTGCTCTCGTCGTCCCCGGCCGCTGCGGCCCCCGAGGCGTTGTCGGCCACCGCGCTGCTGCTGGCCGCGTTCGACGACGGCGCGTCACGCCCGCGGGCGCGTTCGCTGTGGCCCGGGCTCGACGCGTCCGACCTGCTCGTGACGCCGTTGATCTCAGGCGGGGAGCGCCTGGGGCTGCTGTGCGCCGGCGCTCCGCCGCGCCGGCCGTTCACCGGCGAGGACACCGAGATGGCCCGCGCGGTCGCGCACCTGGCCGCGATCGCGATCAAGCGGGCCGAGCTGATCGAGGGCCTGACCAACGCGAACATCGTCAAGGACCTGTTCGAGGCGCTCGGGACGGGCGACACCGCGTTCGCGGCGACCAAGGCCGCCGAGGTGCGCTGCGAGTTATCGCGGCCGTACCTGATCCTGTGCGCCGAGCCGGCGGCGGGCCTCGAGCAGGGCTCGGGGGAGTGGCGCGCCGCCGCCGAGCTGCTCGGACGCGACGTGGCCGAGCTGGCGCCGCGCGTGGCGGTCGAAGCGGGGCCCGGGCCGGTCCGGGCGGTGCTCGCGCTGGGCACCCGCGGTCCCGAGTCGATCGAGGAGGTCGTGCGCACGTGTCGCGAGCTGGGGCGCCGGCGGGGCGCGGCGGTCGGCCTTAGCGAGCTGCACGAGTCGGCCGGCGAGGCGGCCCGCGCCTACCGCGAGGCGCTCGACGCCGCGATGATCGGGCGGGCGCTGCTCGGCGACGGCGGCGCGACCGGCTATGCCGAGGTGGGGGCCTACCGCTACCTGGTGCACATCGCGGCCGAGCATGCGCCGCACGATCGCATGCGGGCGGCCGTCGACCGCCTGATCGAGTACGACGCCAAGCGCCGCACCTCGCTGCTCGACACGCTCGAGCGCTACCTGGCCGAGCGGCGCAGCGTGATCGAGTCGGCGCGCGAGCTGTTCATCCACCCGAACACGCTGCGCCAGCGGCTGGGCCGGATCGAGGAGCTGTCCGGGCTGCGCCTCGACGAGGACGACCTGCTGTCGCTCGAGCTGGCGATCAAGCTGGCACGGCTGCACGGGCGCCCGGCGGAGGCGGCGGCGCGCCAACAGGGCGGGTAGCGGCCCCGGCTGCCGATCCGGTCCGGACGGGCCTGCCCCCGGCCCCAGGGACGCCGAGCGGAGCGAGGCCCCTAACCCGAAATTTCCGCCATTACGGCTGGCTAAACGCGCTCGTGACGGATAACTCGGCGCGGAGCCGAACTATCCGACACTGGCGGGTCGGCGCGGCGCGAATGGCGGAAATTTCGGTTCTGCGGTGGCCAGGGGCTAGGACGGCTCGGTCACCAGGAACACCGGGATCTTGGCCTTGCGGCGGACCCGCTGGGGCTCCTGGGACCAGAGCATGTCGCCGACCAGCCGGTTGCGGTCGGGGTCGGCGGCCATCACGATCGCCTCGCAGCCGGCGAACTTGGCCTCCTGGAGGATGCGCTTGGTCGACTTGCGCGTGCCGACCACGTGCCCGTCGGCCTCGAGCCCCTTGCGCTCGAGGCGCTTGACCGCCCCGTCCACGATGTCGCGCTGCTCCTTCCACTCCTTCTTGGTCGGGAGCAGGCCGGGATTGGGGAACCCGAACGCCGTGCCGTGCACGCGCGCGATCGAGAACACGCGCACGCTGGCGTTCGCGCCCCGGGCCAGCTCGAGCACCTTGTCGATCGCGGCGTCGGTGAACGGCCGCCCCTCGGAGGCGAGCAGGATCCGCTCGAACTGGGCCGGCTCGCCGGCGGGCGGGGGCCGCTTGCGCACCCGGGTCGGCGCCGCGCTCACGGATCGGACGCGCCGGCGATCGGCGCGGGAGCGGACGGTCCCGCGACGAACTCATCGGCTGCGGGTTGTCGCTTGTCCTCGACCCGCTTGCGATACGCGTAGAAGCCGAGGTAAGAGAGCAGCACGGCCCACCCGATGAAGTAGTAGGGCAAGGTCTTGCGTCCGGCCGCGTTACACGTGCAGTTCGCGTAGACGGGGCCGCCGTAGAAGTAGATGATCGTGTACACGCCCGCGATCACGAGCGCCACGTACTTCATCCACTCGGGCAGCTTGAACGGCCGGCGGACGTTGGGGCGATGCTTGCGCAACAGGTAGTAGCCGACGAGCACCGGGATGAACGAGGCCAGGTAGCCGACGTTCGAGAACGTGTAGATCTCGACGGCGCCGCCCATGAACACCACCGCGATCGAGCACGCCACGTTGAACCACATCGCGCGGTTCGGCACGCCGTGCTGGTTGACCCGCTGGAAGAAGCGCGGGAACTGCCCGTCGGTCGACATCTGGTGCAGCGACCGGGCGGTGCCGGTGATCGCGTTGAGGGCCGACAGGATCAGGGCCAGGATCAGCATGATCGCGATCAGCCACTCGAGAATGCTGCTTCCGGCTCCGGTTCCGAACACGGCCGCCGCGTAGTGGACGAAGATCGTCTTCGGATCTACGAGTGCCACGTTGCCGAGCGCGGGCGGGCCCAGCACGATGATGAACGCGATCGGGATCATCGTGTAGATGAACAGGCCGTAGGCGCCCTCGAGGTTCATCGCGATCTTGGCGTCGCGGTCCGGGTTCTTGGTCTCGCCGATGTAGCAGGCGGCGGCCTCCATCGCGATCACGTTCCAGGTCAAGAGGAAAGAGAACGCGATGTACAAGGTGAGCCATCCGTGTCCGAACAGCGGGGTGAAGAAGCCGCTGCCGTTGGTGTGGCGGAAGTGCCATAGCCAGTTGAAGTCGACCGAGGATGGATTGAAGATCCACGCGATTGCCAGGAAGGTGAGCGGGATCATCGACAGCAGCGCGAGCGTGGTCGCGAACGCGGTGCCGAACCGAAGTCCCATCACCGCCGGAATCGACAGGAGCAGCAGGCCGCCGATCGAGATGCCAAGCGTCCACCACGCGATCGGCGTGTGGATCGGCGTGAACCCCGCCGTCGACAGGTTGAACCGGTCGACGATGTAGAACGAGGCCAGGATCATGTTGAGCGGCGCCACCGGAACCAGCCCAGCCAGTACGCCCACGCGGTGAACCCGTTGACGTGCTCGGCGAAGCGCGGCCACTTGTCCTTGTAGGCCGGGTAGGCGTAGGAGGGAAGTCCGCCAGAGCGGTCGGGCATCATCGCCGACAGCTCGGCCAGCAGCAGGCAGACGATGTACCCGCTGATCGTGATCACGACGATCACGGGGACCGACGCGGCGCCCAGCTCGGTGACCATCACCGGCGCGATTCCGGTGACGAGGATCGTCCCGGCAAGGCCGATCACGAATGCGCCCCACCAGTTCGTCGTCTTCGGCAAGCCAGCGGACTCGTAGACGAGCTCGTCGTGTTCCGCTGATGACCCGTCCGTCATGTGTCCTCCAAGAGACCCACGGTTGTCTGTAGCCGCGATTAGGCTCCCACTTGGCCGAGGCGGGTCCCAGGCGCGATGCGCACACAATTGCATCGCTTCACATGGAGCACTTGGACACATTCCTTTCCCGTCACCCGCCGTTCGATGCGCTCGGCGCCGATGAGCTGCGCGGTCTCACGGCGGGCGCCGAGGAGCACTCGTTCCAGCCCGGCCAGGCGGTGCTGGTCGAGGACGGATTGCCGGCAGCCGGCATGTGGGTGGTCCTCACGGGCTCGATGGATCTCGTCCACGAGGGGGAGCCGATCCAGGTGCTCGAGCCCGGCGAATGCTTCGGGCATCCCTCGATGCTGACCGGCATGGCGCCCACGTTCAGCGTGCGCGCGCGCGAGCCGTCCACCTGCGCTCTGCTCAGTGTCGAGGCGGGACGCCGGCTCCTTGGGACTGAGACCGGGGCCGCGTACGTCGCGGTGTCGATGCGCAAGCGCCTGACCTACACCGGGCACACCGTGCACGGCCTGCTCGACGTGGGGACCACACCCGTGTCGGCGATCATGCAGCCCCCGGTGTTCTGCGATCCGGAGGACCCGCTGCGCGAAGCGGCGCAGCGGCTCGGCCGGGACGGCGTGTCCGCGCTGCTCGTCCGCCTCCAGGACGGGGGCCTGGGGATCCTGACCGACGCGGCCGTACGCTCCGCGGTGGCGGTGAGCGGGGTGCCCCTCGACGCGCCGGTACGCGCGGCGGTCCGCAGCCCGGTGCCGAGCGTTCCGCCGGGCCAGCTGGCGATCGAGGCGACTGTGGAGATGATCGCCGCCGGCTCCGAGCACCTGGCGGTCCTCGACGGCGAGCGGATATGCGGGACGGTGGCGGCGACCGACCTGCTCAGCCTGGACGCGCGCAGTCCGATCGCGCTACGCCACGTGCTGCTCGGCGCCTCCGACGAGGACGCGCTGGTACGAGCGGCAGGCCAGATCCCAAAGCTGTTCCTGCTGCTGGCGCGGGCGGGCGTCCCGCCGCGCGAGCTCGGCCGCGTCCTCAGCCTGCAGCACGACACGGTCGTGGCGCGGCTGATCGATTTCTCGGTGGGCCAGCGCGGCCCGCCCCGGCCGCCTGGAGCTGGCTCGACCTGGGCAGCGCGGCTCGGCGAGAATTCACGCTGGTCTCCGATCAGGACAACGCGCTGGCCTACGCCGATCCCGAGGACGGAGCCGAGGAGGCGGTGGACGGCTATTTCGCGCAGCTCGGCGACGACGTCAACAAGGGGTTGGTCAGGTGTGGGATCGGTCTGGACAACAACGGCGTGCTGGCCGGCAACCGCCAGTGGCGCATGTCCACGCGCAAGTGGCTCGCGACGTTCGACGAGTCGATGCGCGAACCCGACGAGTCGCACCTGATCCGAGCGACGGTGTCGTTCGACTTCCGCTCGAGCGCCGGAGGACTGACGATCGCGCCGCAGCTGACGGAGCGGATGCGCGCCGCCCGCCACCACGCCCAGTTCATGCGGCTGATGGCGCGTACCGCGACGGGCTATCCGGTGGCGCTCGGGTTTCGAGGCCAGTTGGCCACCGGGCACGACGGCGATCCGCCGGGAAAGATCGACCTCAAGCGCGGCGCGATCATCCCGTTGGTCAACCTGGTTCGCTTCCATGCCCTGGCCGGCGGGGTGACGATCTCCAACACGCTCGACCGGATCGAGGCGGCGGCCAGCGTGGGAGCGCTCGATCGCGGGGTGGGCGACGGCCTGAGCGAGGCGTTCGAGGTGGTCAACGGCATCCGCTTCGAGCACCACGCCGCGCAGGTACGGGCCGGAGGGACCCCCGACAACCTGATCGATCCCGAGGAGCTGGCGCCGATCGCGCGGACCGAGTTGCGCGAGGCGCTCGGAGTCGTGCGCCGGGCCCAGAAGCGGGTCGGGGCATGGTCTCCGCCGTGATTGGGAGCCCGCCCTCGTCCCGGGCCCCACCCGCGCCACCCCCGCTAAGAGCGCGTAAAGGAGTGGCGCCCAGCGCCACATTCGACGGCGAAAGTGTGCGCTTGGAGGCCATTGGTTCGCTACGTGCCAGGGTCTAGCCTGGGCTCGCCATGTGTGGCATCGCCGGTCTTTACACGAAGTCGGCCACGCTTCGTGAGCACCTCGGCACCCATCTCGCCGACATGCTCGAGCAGCTCTCGGACCGTGGGCCGGACAGCGCGGGGGTCGCGTTCTATCGCGATCCGGCCCCGCCCGGCTGGTGCAAGGTGTCGCTGCACTCCCCGGCTGCCAGCCCGGCGTGGGACGCGCTGAGCGCCGAGCTCTCGGCACAGTTCGGCGACGCCTCCGCGCCGCGTGTGCGCGCCACGCACGCGGTGTTCGACATCGCCGCCGAGGCGGAGGAGGCACAGGCCTGGCTGCTCGACCGCCACCCCGAGCTGACCCTGATGAGCGCGGGGCGATCGATCGAGATATACAAGGAGGCCGGTCTGCCGACCCGGTTCGTGCAGCGCTTCGACCTGGGTGGGATCGCCGGCAGCCACGCGCTTGGGCACACCCGGATGGCCACCGAGAGCCGGGTCACGACCGAGCACTCGCATCCGTTCTCGACCGGCCTGGACCTGTGCCTGGTCCACAACGGGTCGCTGTCCAACCACAACCGACTGCGCCGGTCGCTGGCCCGCGAGGGGATCCGCTTTCGCACCGACTGCGACAGCGAGGTGGCAGCCGGGTACCTGACCTGGCGCCTGCGCCAGGGCGCCTCGCTGGAGGAGGCGCTCGAGGGCTGCCTGGATGATCTCGATGGGTTCTACACGTTCGCGGTCGGCACGGCCGACGGCTTCGCGGTGCTGCGCGATCCGATCGCCTGCAAGCCGGCGGTCATGGCCGAGACCGACGAATGGGTCGCGATGGCGTCCGAGTACCGGGCCATCGCAGTGCTGCCGGGGGCGGAGGACGCGGTCACGTGGGAGCCGGCGCCCGGCCACGTGTACAGCTGGGGCACCGCGTCCCTGGTGGCGTGAGGGCGTTGACAGGATGGCCACGCCCGAGGTAACCGAGGAAGCCGTCCGGACGTTCGACCTCGCGGTCGACACGGTCCGCGAGCTCAACCAGGCGCTGCACGCTGATGTGAGTGGCGGTCGCGTCGCGGTGCGCAACCCGGGCGGACGCCACGCCGTGGCGGTTGGTCTCGACGCGCCGTACGAGGTCGAGATCGAGGGCCATGTCGGCTACTACTGCGCCGGCATGAACAAGCTGGCCACCGTGCGAGTGCGCGGGAACTGCGGGGTGGGGGTGGCCGAGAACATGATGTCCGGCGTCGTGGTGGTCGAGGGGAGCGCCTCGCAATCGGCCGGGGCAAGTGCCCGCGGCGGTCTCCTGGTGATCCACGGCGACGCCTCCGCCCGGTGTGGGATCTCGCTGAAGGGCGCCGACATCGTGGTGCGCGGATCGGTCGGTCACATGGCCGCGTTCATGGCCCAGAAGGGGTGCCTGATCGTGTGCGGCGATGCCGGCGAATCGCTCGGGGATTCGCTGTACGAGGCGCGGCTGTACGTGCGCGGCAGCGTCGCCGGGATGGGCGCGGACTGCGTGGAGAAGGAGATTCGCGACGAGCACGTGGCGCAGGTGCGTTCGTTGCTCGAAGCGGCCGGGATCGACGACGTCGAGGCGAGTGAATTCCGCCGTTATGGGTCGGCTCGGCGGCTGTACAACTTCCACGTCGACAACCTGGGGGCGTATTAGGCATGGCCCCGGCGGGCCCGAACGGCAACGAGTGGCATCCCGGGCTGCGCGAATCGGCCACCTTCGACCGCAACTCGATCGCGGAGATCCAGCGCGCCGCGCGCGAGGGCATCTACGACATCCGCGGGTTCGGCGCCAAGCGCCACGTGCCTCACTTTGACGACCTGCTGTTCCTGGGCGCCTCGGTGTCCCGTTATCCGCTCGAGGGCTACCGGGAGAAGTGCGCCACCGACGTGGTGATCGGAACCCGCTACGCGCGCGAGCCGATCAAGCTCGACATCCCCATCACGATCGCCGGCATGAGCTTCGGGGCCCTGTCCGGCCCGGCCAAGGAGGCGCTGGGTCGCGGCGCCACCGAGGTGGGGACCTCGACCACGACCGGGGACGGCGGCATGACGCCCGAGGAGCGCGAGCACTCTCGGATGCTCGTCTACCAGCTGCTGCCCTCCCGCTACGGGATGAACCCCGACGACCTGCGCCGGGCCGACGCGATCGAGGTGGTGGTCGGGCAGGGAGCCAAGCCGGGCGGCGGCGGCATGCTGCTCGGGCACAAGATCTCCGACCGCGTGGCCGAGATGCGCGACCTGCCGAAGGGGATCGACCAGCGCAGCGCCTGCCGGCACCCGGACTGGACAGGGCCCGACGACCTCGAGATCAAGATCGAGGAACTGCGCGAGATCACCGACTGGCGGATCCCTATCTACGTCAAGGTGGGAGCGTCGCGCACCTACTACGACGTCGCGCTGGCGGTCAAGGCGGGGGCCGACGCGGTCGTGCTGGACGGCATGCAGGGCGGCACCGCGGCGACCCAGGACGTGTTCATCGAGCACGTGGGGATCCCGATCCTCGCCGCGATCCCGCAGGCGGTCGAGTCGCTGGTCGAGCTCGGGATGCACCGGGAGGTCCAGCTGATCGTGTCCGGAGGAATCCGGTCCGGGGCCGACGTGGCAAAGGCTTTGGCGTTAGGCGCAGACGCGGTGTCGATCGGCACCGCGGCCCTGATCGCACTGGGCGACAACGCCCCCGAGCACGACGCGGAGTACCGGAAGATCGGCTCCGCGGCGGGCTACTACGACGACTACCAGGCCGGCCTGGACCCGGCCGGGATCTCGACCCAGGACGACGAGCTGGCCGAGCGGCTCGATCCGGTCGAGGGCGGACGGCGGCTGGCCAACTATCTGCGGACCTTGACTTTGGAGGCGCAGACGCTGGCCAGGGCGTGCGGCAAGTCGCACCTGCACAACCTGGAACCCGAGGATCTCGTCGCGCTGACCATCGAGGCGGCGGCGATGGCGCGCGTCCCGCTGGCCGGAACGAGCTGGATTCCCGGTCTCGTCGCGCAACCCTAGGGCCGACGAGGTGTATCAGCTAGCGCACAATCGTTCGAAATTCGGACTTACGCGCAAGCGTGATGTCCGGGCGGACGTTCATGCTGTGGAGAAGGAGGATCGAACGGTGTTGGACGCCAACAGGAATGCGGTCATCGCCGAGGGCCACGTCACGGAGCTCGTCTACGAGCTGCTCGACGCTCATCTCGACACGATGCGGATGGCGCGGGACATGGACGGGAATCCGGCATGGGCGGCGCATCTCGACTATTTGCGCGACCTGCAGCGCGTGGGGCGCGAGGCGCTGGCGCAGGGCGCCCGGCGCTAGCAGCTAGTTACTTCCCGAGGAATAAGTCGGGGTCTGCGAGAGGGCTTTTCCGTCCGGTGTGACAGTGAGAATTTCCTGCAACTAATGGGGTTTCTCACTGAAAGGGGAGTGCATGCTGACGCTCTTGGCGGAGCAGCCGGAGTGCCTGTGGGAGGACGCGTTGCCGATCGAGGTGAAGGAGTTGCCCGAGGATTTGGCGGCGTTGGATGTGTTGTTGGCCGATCACGAGTTGCTCTGGCCGTTGGTGGAGCGTTGGCGCCAGGAGTTCCGCGAGACCGGCCGGCTGGTGTTGACGGAGGGGCGGCCGACGATCCCGCTCGAAACGTACGTGCGGTTGATGGTGCTCAAGGCGCGCTATCGGTGGGGGTACCGCACGTTGGTGGCGGAGGTGTCGGACTCGATTCATCTGCGCCGGTTTTGCCGGATCAGCCTCTCGGAGCGGGTGCCGGACGAGTCGACGGTTCGCAAGCTCACGCGGCGGATCGGGCCGGAGACGGTGTCGGGGAGCTCACGCGCGCGATGGTCGTCAAGGCGTGTCGGGAGAAGCGGTTTCGTCCGCGGGCGGTGCGGATCGACTCGACGGTGATCGAGGCGGATGTGAAGTATCCGACCGACGCGGGCCTGGCTTCCAGCGGCGTCGCGGTGTTGGCGCGGGAGGGTCGCAAGCTCGCGAGGTTGATCGGCGAGAAGAAGGCGCGGGTGCGGGATCGCTCCAAGGCGATGGGCGTGAAGCTGCGCACGATCACGCGCACGGTTCGCCGTCGTTCGGGGGAGGCCAAGCAGGAGGTGCTCAAGCTGACCGGCGAGACCGGGGAGCTGTTGACGAAGTCGGTCAAGGAAGCGCGCAGGCTGGCGCAGATCGCACGGGCCAAGGCGCGCGGGCGTGGCGCGAAGGCGAAGGTGAAGGCCGCGGCGGCGTTGGAGGAGATGGCCGATCGTTGCGAGAAGGTCGCCCGTCAGATCAAGCAGCGTGTCGCCGGGGAGCCGATCAAGGACAGGATCGTGTCGCTGCACGATCCGGACGCACGGCCGATTCGCAAGGGGAAGCTGGGCAAGCCCAACGAATTCGGATTCGTCGCGCAGTTGGCCGAGGTGACCGAGAACACCAAACGCGGCGCCAGAGGGCTGATCCTCCCCGCCTCGACCGAGATCGGCAACCCCGCCGAGGACACGCTGCTGCCCCAGACCATCGAGGAGCTCGACCGGCTCGGGATCTGCGTGCAGGAGGTCGCGTTGGATGGTGGGTTCAACGTCGGTCCGACCAGCAGCGCGCTCGAGGACCTTCAACCGAAGAACGTGTTCATCGCTGGCCGCCAGGAACCCGGCTCGAAACGCACGCAGCGTCGGTTGCGGCGCTATCGAACGGGCGCGGAGGGCCGGATCAGTCACCTCAAACGCCGCTACGGGCTGGACCGATCCCGTCTGAAAGGCGACGAGGGCCGGCAGATCTGGACTGAGTGGAGCATCCTCGCCTACAACGCCGACACGCTCACCGTCCGGGAGCGGTGAAACACTCCCAACCGCTCCTTCAGCAAGAGCAAACCCATTACTACGAGACGGCCGCGGGGTTCGCTCCGCGGCCGTTTTGTCTCTCAAGAGTTTTTCCTCGGGAAGTAGTTAGGGCACGGCGGGCACGACGACGAGCGCGCGCTCGTCGTTCGCCAGCGAGTCGGTGTCGAACCCGGTCTCCTCGGCGCGGTGCACGTGGGGCATCCGGTCGAGGAAGGGGTCGACGGGATCCAGGAAGCTGATGCGTTCCGTGCGGTAGTGCATCGGCACCACCCAGCGCGGGCTGAGGCGCTCCACGATCGCGGACGCCTGCTCGGGGCCGATCGTCGGTCCCGCGCCGACCGGCAGGAACACCAGGTCGACCTGGCCGATGGCCGCGGCCTGCTCCTCGCGCAGGGCGCTCTGGCCGAAGTCGCCGAAGTGGGCGATTCGCACGCCGTCCAGAGCGAACACGAAGATCGTGTTCGGACCGCGCTGGGTGCCGGCGGCTTCGTCGTGCTCGGATGCGATGGCCACGACCTCGCCGAGCGGAGACTCCAGGCGACCGGCGGTCGAGCGCAGCACGGCGGGATCGCCGCCGATCGTCTCGACGCCGTTGTGATCGGCATGCTCGTGGGTGACCAGCACGAGATCGGCGCTCACGCCGTCCGGCTTCGGATAGTCGAACGTGATCCCGCGTGATGCCAAGGCCCGAGGTGTCACCGATCGGGTCGATGAATACCGTGCCTCCGCGTCCGCTCAGATGGAAGGCTGCCTGGCCGTACCAATCAACTCGCATGTCCAGTTCCTCTCGCCGCTGTCACTGACGTGCGCGCTCCGGCCGGCGCCGGGGGCCGGCCGTAGGTTACGCGGGGAGGTTCGTCGGGCGAGCTATCAGCGGAAGACGGCTTCGGTGGCGACGATCGCCAGCGCGACGATCACGCACAGCGCGATCGTGACGATGATCCGGTGCGCCTCGCCGCTCTCGCCGGACAGGATCTGAATCAGGCCGGGCCGGTCGGCGTGGGTCTCCATCAGGGTCCCGGTGGTCTTTCCGCAGGTTGGGCATCGATCCAGCATGGCTCCCTCCTTCAAAGGGAAGCTCAGTTCAGTGGTTCCTAGACGGCTACCCTAACCTCGGTCGGGAGCGGACGCACGCGGTGTGGTGCACGCCCGGCGTGGCGAGGAAACCGGCTTGTGCTGGTAATCGGCAGGCCCGCCGGGGTCTTGACTAACCCGCAGGCGCCGCCGGGTTACACCGCGCGCTTGGCACGGTCGGTAAGGTGCCGCCGATGCCCGAGCGTGCCGCGATCGTCACCGGAGCCTCGCGCGGCATCGGCTACGCCCTGGCCGAAGTGCTGGGCGAAGAGGGCCACGCCCTGACGATCAGCGCACGCAAGCCCGACACGCTCGAACAGGCCGCGGAGAAGCTGCGCGAGCGAGGCTTCGAGGTGCAGCCCGTGGTCGCCAACCTTGGCCAGGAGGAAGGCGTGCGCGAGGTGGTCAGCCGCCACCGCGAGCGCTTCGGCCGGCTCGACGTGCTGGTCAACAACGCCGGCGTTGGGATCGGCGCGGCGGCGGACCAGCACGAGACCAAGCTCATCGATCTCCAACTCGCGGTCAACGTGCGCGCGATTGTCCTGTTCTACCGCGAATGCGCGGAGCTTCTCCGGGTCGCCGGGTCAGAGCACCGCAACGCCCTGGTGGTCAACCTGGCGTCGATTGCCGGCAAGTCTCCCCAGCCGTGGCTGTCGGTGTACTCGGCCACCAAGGCAGCGGTGGCCGCGTACACGGTGGCGATGAACAAGGAGTTCGCCAAGCACGGGGTGAAGTCGGTCGCGTTCGCGCCGGGCTTCGTCGACACCGACATGACCGACTACGTGAAGAGCAAGGTCCCGGCCGAGGAGATGCTGCGCCCGAGCGACATAGCAGAGGCGCTCCGCTTCCTTCTGCGCGTCTCGCCGATGTGCCTGGTCCCCGAGGTCATCTTCCAGCGCCCCCAGGAGATCGTGTGAGCGCGGGGCTGTCCGGACGGAGGATCCTGATCACCGGCGCGGCGCGCGGGATCGGCGCCGCCACCGCCAAGCGGCTCGATGCCCGCGGCGCGCGGCTCGTGCTGGCCGGGATCGAGCCCGATGTGCTCGCGCGCACCGCCGCCGAGTGCGGCGACGCGCTCGCCGTGGTGTGCGACGTGCGCGACCGCGAGCAGGTGGAGGCCGCCGTCGAGGCGACGGTCGAGCACCTGGGCGGGCTCGACGTGATCGTGGCCAACGCCGGGGTGGCGGCGCAGCTCCCGCTTGTGGGCGGAGATCCCGAAGTGTTCGAGCGCACGATCGAGGTGAACCTGCTGGGCGCCTACTACACGCTGCGCGCGGCCGGGCCGCACATCGCGCATCCGCAGGGGTACGCGCTGGCCATCTCCTCGCTGGCCGCGGCGCTGCACCCGCCGCTGCTCGGCGCCTACTGCGCGTCGAAGGCCGGGGTCGAGGCGATGGCCGACTCGCTGCGCATCGAGATCGCGCCGAGCGGAGCGCGCGTGGGCGTGGCCTACTTCGCCGAACTCGACACCGATATGGTCCGCGTCGGGTTCGGGACCGAGGCGTCCCGGAAACTGAGCGAGTCTCGTTTGGCAAGCCGCCGCGTGGCACCGCTCGCGTCGGGCATAGACGCGATCGAGCGCGGGATCGCGCGTCGCTCGCGGTGGGTGGTGGCACCCCGGTGGGTGGCGCCGCTGCTCCCGATGCGCATGCTGGCCCAGCGCGCCGTCGAGGCCGCCACTCGCTCGTCGATCGAGAGCGTGCTGGAGATCGCGCGCGCCGAGGATGCGCCGCTGACCACGCCGCAGCCCCTCGTGCCGCGCGAGGACCGGAGCCTCTTCGACCCATAGCGAACTCTTACGCGCCTCCTACCGGGCTCCGACGCCGGACGAGGAATGTCCGTGTCGGTCCAAGCGAAAGGAGGTGAGCAGATGCGCAGGTTCAAGCCCCTGCTGGTGACGGTCGCGGCCACGGCGGCGACCGCGGGCGGTGGCGCGGCGATCGCCACTGCGGCGACGTCGACCACCCCGACCGGCAGTGGAACGACCACGTCATCGACCACGCCGACGCGGACCACCCCGACCGCCCCCGGACCGGGGCGCCATGCCCCGCCTGGCGGGTCGGGCGGCCGCTCGCACCACTGCCCGAACATGGGTTCGGGCAGTTCGTCGGGCAGCGGGACGTCGCTCTGACGCGCCCGCATTGAGGCACGACCCGGCCGGGACGCCGGCCGGGTCGTCGCGTCGGAGACGAAGTCCGATTTCGGACACCGGCGCGGCCAACCCCTCTGCGTACAGTAGGTGGATGGCCGGTACAGCCAACGGACGGCGCCGCCTGAGCGCCGTCCGCGCGGGTTACCGCCGCCCCGATCCCCGCGGCGAGAACTACAAGTGGATCGCGCTGTCCAACTGCACGCTCGGCGTGCTGCTGGCCACGCTCGATGCGTCGATCACGCTGATCGCGATGCCCGACATCTTCCGGGGCATCCACCTCGATCCGCTCGTGCCCGGCAACAGCTTCTACCTGTTGTGGATGATCTTCGGCTTCCTGATCGTGACCAGCGTGCTGATCGTGAGCCTGGGTCGGCTCGGCGACATGTTCGGCCGGGTTCGCATCTACAACCTCGGGTTCGTCATCTACACCGCAGCCTCGTTGGTGCTGACGGTGGACTGGCTGAACGGACGCGCGGGCGCGACGTTCCTGATCGTCTGGCGCATCGTTCAGGGAGTCGGCGCGGCCTGTCTACTGGCCAACTCGGCCGCGATCATCACCGACGCCTTCCCGGCCAACAAGCGAGGCATGGCGCTCGGGATCAACAACATCGTCGGCGTCAGCGGCATGTTCGTGGGGCTCGTGCTCGGCGGCATCCTGGCCCCGATCAACTGGCGCCTGGTGTTCCTGATCTCGGTCCCGGTCGGACTGTTCGGCACCGTGTGGGCATATCTGAAGCTCCAGGAGATCTCGACGCCCAAGCGCGCCCGCATCGACTGGGGCGGCAACATCACGTTCGCGCTGGGGCTGGTCCTGATCATGGTCGCGGTCACCTACGGCATCCGGCCATACGGAAGCTCGCCGACCGGCTGGGGGAGCCCGCGGGTGCTCGCGCTCCTGGCCTGCGGCGTCGCCTCGTTGGCGGCGTTCGTGGCGATCGAGCGGCGCGTCACCGATCCGATGTTCCGCCTGCCGCTGTTCAAGATTCGCGCGTTCACGTTCGGGACGCTGTCGACGTTCCTGTCGGCGGTCGCTCGCGGCGGGCTCATGTTCATGCTGATCATCTGGCTTCAGGGCATCTGGCTGCCCCAGCACGGCTACGACTTCAGCGAGACGCCGCTGTACGCCGGCATCTACATGCTGCCGCTGACGATCGGCATGCTGATCGCCGGGCCCACGTCCGGCTACCTGTCGGATCGTTTCGGAGCCCGGCCCTTCGCCACCGGCGGCATGATCAGCGCTGCGGTCAGCTTTGTGCTGCTCGCGCTGCTCCCGACCAACTTCTCCTACCCGGTGTTCGGAGCGGTGCTGTTCCTGAACGGCGTGTCGATGGGGATGTTCGCCTCGCCCAACCGCGCCGGGGTGATGAACAGCCTGCCGCCGGCGGACCGCGGCGCCGGCGGCGGCATGAACCAGACATTCCAGAACTCCGCCCAGGTCCTGTCGGTCGGAGTGTTCTTCACGTTGATGATCCTCGGGCTGGCCGCCACCTTGCCCCACGCGATGGCTACCGGGCTCGAAGCGCACGGCGTGCCGGCCGCCCCCGCTCAGCACGCCGCCCACCTGCCGCCCGTGTCGATCCTGTTCGCCGCCTTCCTCGGTTACAACCCGATCCAGCATCTGCTTGGCGGCTCTGTTCTGGCTCACCTGCCGGCGCACACCCAGACGGTGCTGGCCGGACGCTCGTTCTTCCCGCAGCTGATCTCGGATCCGTTCCGGACGGGTCTGCACGAGGCATTCGCGTTCGCGATCGTCGCCTGCCTCGTGGCCGCGGTCGCCTCGTGGTCGCGCGGCGAGCGGTACGTCGACTCCGGACTGCCGGCGCCGGCGCCGGCGCCGAGCCGCGACGGCGCGGCGATCGCCGAGCCCGCACAAGAACGCGCGGTTTCCTAACTGGCCAGCCAGCCAGTAGGATCGCGCGGTCGTGACCTCGACGCGCGGCGACCTCGGGGACGTTCTCGTCTCAGAGCTCGGGCTCTGGCGCGACGGGCCGCCCCACGAGATGTTCCGCCGGCTGCGCTCGGAGTGCCCGGTGCACTGGACCGCCAGCATTCCCGACTACCCGGGCGAGGCCGGGTACTGGTCGGTGACCCGCCCCGAGGACATCCACGCGGTCAGCCGCGACTGGCGCAACTACTCCTCGGAGCTCGGGGGCATCACCGCGATCGGGGTGTTCCCGCTCGAGCTGATCCGCTCGATGTTCATCGGGATGGATCCGCCCCGGCACGACCGCCTGAAGATGCTCTTCCAGGCCGGCTTTACGCCTCGGCGCATCGCCGCCCACGAGCCGTCGATCCGGGCCATCGTGGTGGAGGCGCTCGATCGGCTCGAGGGACGCGAGAGCTGCGATCTGGTCAGCGACGTGGCCCAGCCCGTCGTCTCGCGGGTGATCGGGAGCTTCATGGGCGTTCCGCCCGAGGACGACGCGGACTGGGCCCGGCTGATGAACTCGGCGCTCGCCGTGGGCGACCCGGACATGAGCCCGCGCGGGGTCGACACGCTGCTTGAGGACTCCATTCCGGAGCTGTTCGACCGCTGCCGGCGGCTGATCGCCGAGCGGCGCGAGCGGCCGACCGACGATCTGACCAGCGTGCTCGTCCACGCCGAGGTCGAGGGACAGAAGCTTGACGAGCAGGAGATCGTGATGGGCTTCTTCCTGCTCATGGCGGCCGGCAACGACAGCACGAAGGCGACCTACGCGAGCGGGATGCGCGCGCTGCTCGAGCACCCCGACCAGCGCCGGCTGCTGCTCGAGGACCCCTCGCTGGTCCCGAGCGCGGTCGAGGAGGCGCTGCGCATGTTCCCCGCATTCGCGCACTTCGCGCGGACCGCGACCGCCGACACCGAGCTCGCCGGACAGACGATTCGCGAGGGGGAGAAGGTGGTCATGTGGTACGTGTCCTCGGGTCGAGACGAGCGCCGCTACGAGGACGCCGATCGCTTCGACGCGCGCCGCAATCCCGAGCACCAGGCGTTCGGCGCCGGCGGCCGCCACTTCTGCCTGGGCACCGCGCTGGCGCGGATCGAGCTTCGCGTACTGTTCGAGGAGACGCTCGCGCGCCATCCGGGCATGGAGCCGGCCGGCGAGCCGACCTGGGTCGCCTCGACGTTCGTGAATCAGCTGAAGACCCTGCCGGTGAGGCTGGGCCCGTCGGCACGCCCCTCAGCGAGCCGGTAGTAGCCCCATCTTGTGGGCGATCCCCGCGGCGTCGACCCGCCGCTTGGCCCCGAGCTTGCGCAGGATGTTCGACACGTGCACGCCCGCCGTGCTCGGGCTGATGTAGAGCATGGCGGCGATCTCGCGGTTCGTGTGACCCTGGGCGAGCAGCTCGAGCACGGCGAGCTCGCGCGGGGTGAGATCCGGCGCCGGTGAGTCCTCAAGGCCGCCGACGGCGGCGTCGAGGTCGTCGATCGCCTCGACCGTCAGGTCGATCGTGTGCTCGAGCGTGCGGCCGCGGCCCGCCGCGCTCGCGGCGTCGCGCTTGGCCGTGTTCAGCTTGCGGGCCAGCTGCTCCAGGGCGAGGTCCCGATCGGGTACCTCGACCGGTGGGATCGGGGCGCCCAGCTGCTCGCGCAGGTCGTCCGCCGCCGCCAGCACCTCGGCCGCCAGCGTCGGATCGTGTCGGACCAGGACCGCGCCGGCGATCTCCTCGAGCACGCTGGCCAGCCGCCACCGGTCGCCCAGCTGCTGGTGGACGAGCAGCGCCTCGCGAAGCATCGGCGCGTACTCCCCGGCCGGCCGGCGCTCGCGGCGCGTGACGATCGCGAGCTCGTTCAGGGCCCAGGCGATGCCCTCCTGGAAGCCGAGGGCGCGGGCACTGGACAGGGCCTGCTCGAGCCGCGCGCGCGCCACCGCCGGCTCGTCCCGATACAGGGCGCAGGCACCGAGGTTGATCAGCGCCGTGGCGCCGGCGCGGAGGTTGCCGGCGCGCTTGAACGCCGTCAGCCCGAGTGCGCACTGCTCCTCGGCCGTTTGCGTGTCGCCGCTCAGCCAGGCCACGAACCCGAGATAGTCGTGCGAGGCGGCGACGCCTTCCTCGTCGCCGAGCTCCTGCCAGATGGTCAGGCTTCGCTCGTGGAGCTCTCGAGCCTCCGCGTAGCGGGCCTGCTCCCGCGCGATCGAGCCGAGCCGCTGGAGCGCGGTCGCGGTCGCGCGCTGGTCTCCGAGCTCTCGCACCTGCTCGAGCGCCGCGCCGAGATGCTCGGCGGCAACCGTGTAATCGCATTGCAGGAACGCGACCTCACCGGCGCTGACGCGGACCCGGGCGCGGCGCGCGGGCGAGATGTCCGCGGCTCGGGTGAGCAGGTGCTCGAACCGGGTGCGGGCCTCGTGGTAGTACCCGCGCTGGTACCAGAACGGCCACAACAGGCGGGCGAGCCGCGCTCCGTCGTCGATCGATTCCTCGGCGAGCCACTGGAGGGCCGCCTCGAGGTTGTCATGATCGAGCTCGAGCCGCTCGAGCCAGTGCGACTGCTCGGGGCCGGCCAGCCCGGCGCGGGACGCCGCGGCAAGGTTGAGGAAATACTGCGCGTGGCGGGTGTGAACCGTGGGGCCCTCCGGTCCGTCCCACAGCTTCGCGGCGGCGTACTGGCGCACGGTGCCGGAGAGCCGGTAGCGGGACTCCTCCGGGTGCGCGACGACCTGCGCGAGCGAGCGATCGATCAGCACCGCGAGCAGATCGAGCACGTCGGCGAGGTCGAGCAGGTAGCCGGCGCAGACGCTCTCGGCCGCGGCCAGCGAGAACGAGCCGCGGAACACGCTGAGCCGCCGGAACAGGCGCTGCTCGTCGGGCTCGAGCATCCGATGGCTCCACTCGAGCATGGCGTCCATCGTGCGGTGACGCTCGGGAGCCGCCCGCGCGGTGTGGCGCAGGAGGTTCGGGTCACGCTCGATCCGCTGGGCGATCTGGCTCACCGACAGAACCGGGACGCGCGCCGCCGCCAGCTCGATCGCCAACGGCATCCCGTCGAGCCAGGAGCAGATCCGGCGCACGCTGTCGCGCACGCCTGGCGCGTCGGGATCGAACGAGGTCGAAGCCGCGCCGGCCCGATCCATGAACAGCGCCACCGCGCCGTCATCCGCCTTCTCAGGCTCGCCCGAGGTAGCGTCGTCGGCGGGCTCGTAGACGGCAAGCCCCGGAACTCGCCAAACCTGCTCACCGGGGACCCCGAGCGGCTGGCGGCTGGTGGCGATCACCCGCAGCGATGGAGAGCGCTCGAGCAGCGCCACGACAAGCTCGGCGCAGCCGTCGACGACCTGCTCGCAGTTGTCGAGCACGATGAGGGTCGATTCCGGGAGCTTGCGGGCCAGCGCCGCGGGAACCGGGTCACCGCCCAGATCGCGTTCGAGGATCGTCGCGGCAACGACCTGGGTCACCAGGCCGGCGTCCAACGTGGTCGACAGGTCGACCCACCATGCGCCGCCCACGAAGTCGGCGCGGATCGCCTCGGCCAACGCGATCGACAACCGAGTCTTCCCGGCTCCGCCCGGGCCGCACAGGGTCAGGACGCGTGTCCGCCACACCAGCGACCGCAGTTCGCGCAGCGCCGCATCTCGCCCGACGAGCCTGGTGAGCTGGACCGGCAGGTTCCCAAGCGCCTCCTCGCGCTGGTGCTCACTCGTCTGGGTTGCAGTCTCCTCGATCAGTAAGGCACCTTCCGCTCAGTGACGCGGCCGGCTCACGCGTCTGTTCCCCACGACGCGGCTCGACGCCGCGAAGAAGTCTAAAGACCCCGGCGGCCGGGCCGAACGCGGACGTCGCGGCCGTAAAGATCTCGTAGCCGGCTCACCCCAAGACGGCGCGATTGCCCGATGTGCGCGGCGCGCTTTAGCCGCAGGATGCGCATGCAAGCACCGCAGCACCAACCGTCAGAGCCGTCTCTCTTTTCTAGGAGGTTTCTCATGTGTCTTCGTCGTTACGTGTCCCCGTCGTTCGTCCTGAGCCTGGTGGCTCTGTTCGTGGCCCTGGGCGGGGGAGCCGCGGTGGCCGCCACCCAGTTCGTGAACAACGCCGGCCATCTGGGCGGCAAGTCACCCAGCTACTACCTGGCGGCCAAGCACTTCGTCAGCTCCGGCGGCGAGAAGTTCCTCCACGTTGGGCAGACCAAGGTCCTCGGCCACGCCGGCCACTTCACGTTCAGCGCCACCTGCGAGTACGCGCAGGCCGACAACGGTCAGGTGATCACGACCCCGGGCAGCCAGCAGGTCACCTTCGACGTGACCGCCAACACCACGGCCGACCTCGACGCCAACGGCGGCCCGCAGCCGGCCGGGACCAAGATCAACATCCACACCAACAGTGACGCGCTGGACTCGACCCAGGACGCCCCGCTGAACCCGGGCGACTTCGATCAGGTCGGCAGCGCCTCTGACTCGACCGAGATCGCGGCCGACGGCCAGGAAGTCGACGTCTTCTACAACGACGGCGTCAACTGGCCCGCAGGCAACGGCAGCGCGGCCCACGACTGCTTCGCCGGCTACACCGGATTGCTCGGCTGATCCGCCCCCCCTGCCTCGTCGTGGCGCTGCCGCTGGCCGTGACCGCGGGTGCGCGGGCGGCCAGCGCCCCAAGCACGCAGATTCACCTCACCCCGACGCAGGTCGCCCAAGCCCTGTTCGTGGCCGGCGACGTCGCGCGTCTCAGCCAGATCCCGAGCGGGACCGAGAGCATCGTGCTCGAGAAGATCCTGCAGCAGCTGTACGCCGACAATCCTTCCTTGCCGTCGGCCCAGGCAGTGTCCGACCTCCAGGGGCTGCAGGCTGCGCTCGCCTCCGGGTCCCAGGCGACCTCGCCGGCGACCTTGACCGTGATGGCCGGCAACGAGCGGATCCTCGCGATCCTTCACGCGCTCAGCCAGTCGAACCCGCCGGCGGAGGTACTGCACGCGCTGGCGCAGGTGACTGACCAGGCGCTCACCAGCTCCTCGCAGTCGGCGCAGTTTCTCGGGCAGGCGTTCAACGCCTCGGCCGACTCGCTCGACACGCTGTCGTTCAACGCCTTCTCCCCGGGCGGAGTGCTCGGCGCCAGCGCTTCGCTCGCCGCCACCAACAACCTGTTCGGACAGGCGCGCGACGCGCTGTGGAAGCAGGCCTCCAGCGAGAGCGTGTTCGACTCCACGCAGACGCTGCTGGCCGAGAACCCGGCGCTGCAGAACTCGTCGGTCAGGGCGCTCGTGAACATGCTGAACGCCGACGGGAGCCTCGACACGAGCGTCGGCGCGCTCCAGAGCCTGATCAACGGAGGCGTCGCGCAGATCGACAACCAGAACTGCACGCTGGCCTCGGGAGCCTCCGGGCCCGCGCCGAGCAACTGCACGGCGGGCGCGCTGCATGACGCGCAACTCGTCGTCCAGGCCTGCCCGAAGGGAGCGGGCGATACCTCCGCCGGCTGCCAGAGCGCACGCAAGCAGGCCGGGACCGACGCCACGAACGAGCTGGACACGATTGCCGCGGCGCGCGCCGCCGACGCGGCAGCGGCCGCCGCACTCGACCAGGCGGACAAGACGCTCGGGCGGGCCGAGATGGCCGAGGCCCAGGCTGCAGCGGAGATCGCCGACGACGAGAACCAGTACTTGAACTACCAGAGCGCGCAGCAGTTCGAGAAGGCGGGGTTCGACGCCGCGCAGCTTGCGGTGACGCTGTCGGTGTCGGAGATCGACCCAGTGGACGCGGCCAGCGGGCTGTTGAACCTGATCGGTGACGCGCTCGGTTTCAGCTTCAGCGGGCCGGATCCCAACACGATCATCCTGCAGGGCATCCAGAACATCTCGATGCAGCTCTCGAGCTTCGAGCAGTACACCCAGAGCGCCTTCCACGCGGTCGACGCGCAGCTGTCGAACATCTCCAACCAGGTCGCGCTGCTGACCGCGCAGATCACCCAGTCCCAGCAGCAGCTCACCCAGCTTGCCACCACGCTCACCACCCTGCAGAGCTCGGTCGACCACCTTCAGTCGGAGGTTCAGTCACTGTTCGCCCAGGGAGCGCGCAACGACCTGGCGACACTGGTCAACCAGTACATCGGCTACCAGCAGGCCAACGGTGTCTCGCTGTCCGGGAGCCAGTTCGCCACCGCGGCCGGTGCCCTGTTCCAGGACGCCACCGGCACCGCGCTGACACAGACCGTCCTGAACATCCCGACCGGGTTCGACGCGCTGCACGCAAACAGCCTGGTCACCGGGAACGATCCATTCACACTCGACTCGAACATCAACCTGTTCAACTTCTACGGGGCGCAGGTGACCGACGCTCCGGGCGTCACCTGGAACGCCCTGACCACGTCGTGCGCCCCCAATGCTGACCTGGCCCATGCGTTGTGCCTTCCCGATCCAGACTTCTGGGCCACCTCGGCGCGGGCCTTCGCGCAACTGCTGATGGAGAACCCCTCCTACGTCACCCCGACGCGCATCACGCAACTGAACGCGATCCAGCAGGAAGGGCAGTCGATCGCGAACGGACTGCACCAGCTGTCGGTGAACGACGCGGGCAGCGACGTCGGCGGCACCGGCAACAAGACGCTCGACGCCGCGCTTGCCTACTTCCGCTACTGGGGCGATCGCACCGGCCATCCGGCCGGGACGCCGCCGAGCCTCTGGCAGACGCTCAAGAACGTCGAGCAGGATTACCTGTCGAACCGTCAGGTTCCCAACCAGCCCACGGCCCACGAACTGAGCTACGCCGGCGTCAACCCGTGGGGCGCGTTCGACGACGCGCCGGACGACGCGGGCGTCGACGCCATGGGCTGGACGTTCAACATCCCACTCTGCTCGGACTTCGCCGCCCGGCTGCCGATCGCCAACGCGTCAGCGGTGATCCCGCAGCTGACGCCGAGCACGATCAACTTCCTCTCGGCGGCGGTGCTGAATGCGGTGCGCCTCGGTGCCGGGACGGTCAAGGCGTGCTGGACCGTCGACACCACGCCGCTCAATCAGACCAACAACACCTATCAACTGACCACGACGGTCAACTACACCTACGTGTCGGGTGACGGCACGATCGACGAGCAGGTCGGCCAGGCCGTTGCCACGCTCTCCACCGTCACGAACTGCGGCGACAGCGCCAACTCGACGATCGACGGGGTTGAAGACGTGGCCGCGAGCTGGCCCGGCGTGGCGAACCGGAACGGCAACTGCACCGACATCTCGCCGTGGCTCGCGCTCCCCGGGAACCAGAGTGCCACCCTACCGGCCGACGTCGAGGCATACGTGATCGGGCAGATCGACACCGTCCACGACTCCCTCCAGCAGGGCATCTACAACCAGATCCTCTCCGGTGGCTCCACGCTCACCTCGGGCACCTCGCCCGCAACCGACGTCGAGTCGGCGGCCACCCGCCTGGCTGGCGCGAACGCGCTGCTGGGCGGCTACATCTCACTGGGGTTGCCGCAGGCGCTGGCCAGCGACGACGCCCTGCACAGCCTCGTCGCCGGCGTGAAAGCGGACACCTTCGACCCGGCGTCGGGGGGCCTGCCCGGGACGTCCCCGGCGAACGACCTGCCCGATCAGGTGGTCAACCTGTACAAGGCGGCGCTGGCCGACATCACGCCCTCCCCGTCTGCCACGACCGATCCGGCCGACGTCGTCGCGAACCTGGTCGATCAGCGGGCCGTCCAGCTCGGCAACACGATCAAGGCGCACATCGTGGCGCCGGCGCAGGGCGGCGCGCTGCAGGCCCACGTCCGTCTCAGCGCGGGGATCGCCGCCGCGCAGACGACGAGCGCGGTGTTCGCGGAGGAGAACCCGTACATCGGCCCGACGCTCGATCGCCTGGATGAGACCGCGCTCGTGCTGAACGACGTAATGAACAACGCTCCGGCGACGAATCCCGTGTCCACGACGAGCACGACCGCCTCGACCCCGACCGCACTTGCGCCGCCGGTCGCGAAGTGCACGCTGAAGCTGACGAGCAACAAGGTGCTGATCGAGGCGACGACGGGCAAGGCGACGAAGGGCGCGCCGGTGCGGGGGCCGGGCACGCTGTCACTGACGGTCAAGTGCGACCGGGCGGGCAAGGTCAAGCTCACCGGGAAGCTGACCCAGCTGATCGGGGCCAAGCCGCAGCACGGCAAGCAGAAGTCGAAGAACTACCGGCTGGGTCCGGTCACCGGACCTGTGAAGGCGGGCAAGCCGCTGACGCTGAGGGTCAAGCTGCCGGCGGCGGCGGTGAGCGCACTCGGCAAGGGCGCTCACGAGTCGACAACGTTCACGGCGACGGTCACGGGTCCGAACGGCAGCGGCCGGGCGAGCACGAAGACCGTGACTTTGAAGGCGACGCCTACACCACGCCCGTGAGCACCAGCACGCCGATGGCCAGCAGCACGACGGCGGTGAGCACATTGCCCCATCGCTCGAGCCACTGGCCGCGGATCTGATAACCGCCGGCGGTGGCGAACAGGGTGAGGCCGACGATCGTCCCGATCGTCACCGCGCCGAACACGACCACCGAACCGATGGCTGCGCCCGCCCCGGCGGTGGTCGCGGCCAGGAACACCGGAAGGATCGTGAGGTCAGGCGAGGCGGCGGCCCCGAACGGGACCATGATCGAGAGCAGGGAATGCCCTTGACGATCGTGGTCTTGCTCGTGGTTGTGGTCATGGCCGTCGGCGTGGTCGTGCTCGGCGTGGCCATGGTGATCGTGGTCGTCGTCGTGATGGTGGCCGTGCCCGTGTCCGGTCAACTCGAGCCCGAGGAAGAGGACGCCGGTGGCGATCAGCAGCGATCCGACGATCGCGTCCTGGGCGTGCTCGACGGTCGAGCGCAGCTGCAAGCCGACGACCACGATGACTGCCCCGAGCGCGACCGAGACGAGCACATGCGTAATGCCGGCCAATCCGGACAACCGGGCCACCTTGGTCAGCGGGTAGCGGCGGGTGCGCCCGACCACGGCGAGCGGCACCCAGTGGTCCGGGAGGATCGCGTGGCCGAAGCCGACGCCGGCGGCGGCTGCCAGCAGAGGCGGGGTCGTGCTCATCAGGGCGGAGGCTAGTCGCCGGCGCATGGGGAGGACGCGGCACGCCGGCGCGATCCGGGGCGCCAAACCCCCCGGCGCGCGCCGGACCAGGGCCGCCCGGTTGGTTTGCAACCGAGCCAGCGAACTTGCGGTCGGTTTCGGCTATACCACACCGGGTAGAGGTGCTTTCGCGAATAGCAGGGAATTTCTCTCGATGAAACTAAGACCGCTCCGTCACCGGACATCGCCGACACCCACCGCCGAGGCACCCAAGGTGCCGCAGGCTAAGCCGACGCCGCTACCGGCGCCGGTCGCCGGACCTCCGCATCGGGGGTGGTCGCTGCTGCTGCCGCCGGGGTTCACCTCCGACCGCAGGTAGCCGTCCGGCTCGTCAGCGGCCCGCGCGGCGGAGCGACAGCGCAAGCAGGGCCACGGCGGCCAGCGGCATCACCCACCAGGCGGGCGCGCCGGTGCCCGCGATGAGCGCCGTCGCCCCGAGCGCCACCGCGACGCCCAGCGCGGTCACCGGGTCGTCGCCGACCACGAACTCCCACACCGCGCGCGCCGCCCGGGTCAGCTCGCTCATGCCGGCCTCCCGACCGCCGGCGCCACCGAGGTGCGTCGGAGCCACTGCACCAGCCCGAGCGAGGACAGCAGAACTCCCGGGACGATGACGAGCAGCGCCGCGTCGCCGCCGGGCCAGCTCGCGCCTGCGCCCTCGGCGCCCCAGAAGATCCCGAACGACGTGAGCATCACGCCGACCGAGAACTTCATGGCGTTCTCCGGCACGCGCGCGAGTGGCGCGCGGACCGCGACGCCCGCTGCGACCACCGACACCACGGCGACGCCGGCCGCAATTGCGGCCAGGCCGATGTCGTGCTGGCTGGCCCCGAACGTGAGCACGATGAACGCCACCTCGAGGCCCTCGAGCAGCACGCCCTTGAAGGCGATCGTGAACGCGTAGGCGTCGAATTCGCTTCCGTCGCGAGCCGCCGCTCGAGCCGCGTCGGTCTCGGCCGCGAACGCCTGGGCCTCGTCGCGCCTCGCCTTCAGTCCCGCCGCCCGGAGCACCGCCTTGCGCAGCCACTGCAACCCGAACACGAGCAGCAGCGCGCCGACCACGACGCGCAGGGCGTCGATCGGCAGGGCGCCGAGGGCGGGCCCGAGCGCCGCAACGATCACGGCCAGCGCCGCGATCGCGGCGGCCACCCCCGTGAGCGCCGAGCGCCAGCTGCGGGTGATGCCAACCGCGAGCACGATCGTCAGCGCCTCGACCGCCTCGACCGCGCAGGCCAGGAACACCGAGACGGCCAGACCCAGCTGTGGACCGGACACGTCTACGAGTATGCCGTCAGTGCTCGCCCGTCGGGGTGAGCTCGACGCCGAACTGCTCGCGCAGGCCCGCGAATCCATCGTCGCTCACGTGCAGGGCGCGACTGCGCTGCGCCTTGCACACCCAGCCCAGCTCGAGCATGCGTGTAGCCATCGCCGCGCCCAACGAACCGGCCAGGTGATGGCGCTGCTCGCTCCAGTCCACGCAGTAGCGGATCAGCGGCCGGCGCGGCGGCAGCGAGTCGAAGTCGATCCCGAACGCCTTGAGCTCCCGGACGCCGGCCGAGGTGAGGCGGTAGTCGAGGTCGTAGCCGGGTGCGGCCAGCCGATCCTCCTGCGCCGCGTCGAGATCGAACACGCCGTCGCCGCCCGTGAGCAGGTCTCGCTCGAGCAGCGAGGCCATCAGCTCGGTCCCGAGCATCCCGGCGAGATGGTCGTAGCACGTGCGCGCGAAGCGAACCGCGTGGGCCTTCGAACCCTGCTTCAGCGAACGCACCGGTGATGGCGGCGAGATCCGCGCCAGCGCCTCGATCAGCTCACCCACCTCTGGGCCGGCCAGGCGGAAGTAACGGTGGCGCCCGTGGCGCTCGACCCGGAGCATGCCGCCCTTGACCAGCCGGGACAGGTGGGCGCTCGCCGTCGATGCGGCCACCCCGGCCTCGTCGGCCAGCACGCTGGCCGGCAGGGCGCGGCCGTCGCCGAGCGCGAGCAGGATGCGGGCGCGGCCCCGATCGGCGACGAGGGCTCCGATGCTCGCGATGTCGGCGTCGCCGTGCATGTGTCATACGGTAGCGCGGCGATATTTCGTTCTGGGGCGAAACATGAGGCCCTGTCATCATGAATGCCGATGAGCTCCGGTCGACATGGACTTGCCGCATCGGTCGGCGCCGCCGGCTCGGGCGCCATGCGCTCGCTGCGCGGGGCGGGTCGCACTCCGCCACCGCTGATGGACCCGACTCGCAAGCGCGATGGCCGCCGCATCCTCGCGCTGTTCAGGCCGTACCGGATGCGCCTGACCGCGGTGCTGGTGCTGATCGTGATCTCGGCCGGCGTGGCCATGCTCAGCCCGTTCCTGCTCAGGACCGCGCTGGACGTCGGCATCTTCCAGCACGACGAGAAGGTGCTCACCGCCACCGTGCTCGGGATGCTGGGGATCGCGATCTTCACGGCCGCGACCGGCGTGTGGCAGACGTACATGTCGAACTCGGTCGGCCAGCGCGTGATGCACGACCTGCGCACCGCGGTCTACCGCCATCTGCAACGGATGTCGCTGGCCTTCTTCACGCGCACGCGCACGGGCGAGGTGCAGTCGCGCATCGCCAACGACATCGGCGGTCTCGAGAGCGTCGTCACCACGACCGCGACCTCGATTGCCTCCAATGTGACGACGGTCATCGCCTCGCTTGTCGCGATGTGCCTTCTCGATTGGCGCCTGGCCATCATCTCACTGCTGTTCGTGCCGCCGTCGGTCTTGATGACCCGGCGGGTGGGACGCATCCGCCGCCGCATCACCGCCGAGCAGCAGCGTCGATTGGCGGACATGAGCGCACTCGTGGCCGAGTCGCTGTCGGTGTCGGGGATCATGCTCGGCAAGACCATGGGCCGCGGCGAGGACCTGGCCGACCGGTTCACACACGAGTCAAAGGACATCGCCGACCTCGAGGTGCGCTCCCGCATGGCCGGCCGCTGGATGATGGCCACGATCCAGTTCGCGTTCTCCGCCCAGCCGGCGATCATCTACTGGCTCGCCGGGCAGACCTTCATCGGCACGTCGATCACGATCGGGACCGTGGTCGCGTTCACGACGCTCCAGACCCGCCTCCTGTTCCCGATCCAGTCGCTGCTCGGCGTGCAGACCGAAGTGCAATCCTCGCTCGCGCTGTTCGATCGGATCTTCGAGTACCTCGACCTGCCGGTCGACATCGTCGAGGCCTCCGAGCCGGTCGAGCTGCGTCCCGACGAGCTGCTCGGCGAGGTGCGCTTCGAGGGCGTGTCGTTCCGCTACGGCGAGGACGACGACGCTCGCTGGACCCTGCGCGACATTGACGTGGTCGTCCCGGCCGGGACGCGCGCCGCGATCGTCGGGGAGACGGGCGCCGGCAAGACCACGCTCGGGTACCTCGTGGCGCGGCTTTATGAACCTCAGGAGGGGCGGGTGACGATCGACGGAGTCGACGTGCGCGCGGCGTCTCTGGCGTCGCTGGCCGCGACGGTCGGCGTGGTCTCCCAGGAGACCTACCTGTTCCATGCCAGCGTGCGAGAGAATCTCCGCTTCGCGCGGCCCGACGCCACCGACGAGGAGATCGAGGAGGCCGCGCGGACGGCGCGGATCCACGACCTGATCGCCTCGTTGCCCGAGGGCTACGACACGATCGTCGGCGAGCGCGGCTACCGGTTCTCGGGCGGCGAGAAGCAGCGGATGGCGATCGCCCGGACGGTGCTGCGCAACCCGCCGGTACTCGTCCTGGACGAGGCCACGAGCTCGCTCGACACCCAGACCGAGGCCGCCGTCCAGCGCGAGCTCGAGCGCCTGGCCGAGGGCCGGACCACGATCACGATCGCGCACCGGCTGTCGACCGTGCGTGACGCCGATCAGATCGTGGTGCTCGACGAGGGACGCATCGTGGAGCGCGGCACCCACGACGAGCTGATGGAGATGGCCAGGGCGTACGCTGCGCTGGTGGCGCGCGACGTGACAGGTGAGGTGGTGGAGGAGCCGTCGTGAGCGGCCGCGCCGCCAGCGAGCTGCTCCTGGTCGGGAGCCTGCCGGCGGACTCGACCGAGCAGGCGCTGCGCGCCGGCGCCGAGCTGTTCGGCGACATGGTGTTCGCGCTGCCCGACGGCGAGACCGGGCCGCGCCGGGCCTGGGTGGGATATGAGCGCGAGCAGCTGTGCCGCCCGAACGCCGACGTCGAGGTCGTGCAGGAGACCGCGTCGCCGACCGGCATCCCGCGTCACGCCTACGAGACGCCCGTGTTCAGGGTCCGGCCCGGCGTCACCGAGCTGCACTGGGATTCCTGGCCGCGGATCGACGACGCGATCGAGTCCTACGGGGTGTTCCGCGGTCTGCGGGAGGAGGGCGTGATCCCGGCCGGCCTGCGCTTCCAGGTCGGGCTGCCGTTTCCCTCGAGCGCCTTGAATGCCTTCAAGGCGAACTTCGCCGGCGACTACCCGGTGGCCGAGCTGGCCTACGAGGAGATGGTCGGGCGCGAGCTCGTGCGGCTGATGTCGTCGGTGCCTCCGGAGGATCTCGCGATCCAGTGGGACATGGCGTACGAGACGCAGGACATCGAAGGCGTGCTGGCCTGGACGAGCGAAGGAGCCTGGGAGCGCTACGCGGGCCCGGTGGTGCGGCTCACCCCGCAGATCCCCGAGGAGGTCCTGGTCGGCTACCACTTCTGCTACGGCACATTTCCCGAGTGGCCGATGTATGAGGCGCGCGACATGGGGGTGCTGGTGCGGATGGCCAACTACGCGGTGGCCAACTCCGGGCGCACGGTCGACTGGGTGCACATGGCCGGTCCGCGCTACCTGCGCAGCGAGGACCGGAGCTTCTTCCGCCCGCTCGTCGACCTCGAGGTGGGCGATGAGACGCGCGTGTTCCTGGGGGTCGTGCTACCGGTCGACGGAGAGGCCGGCTTGAAGCGGCGCCACGCCACCGCGTCGCGCTACCTGCGCGACTTCGGCGTGGCCATGTACTGCGGCTTCGGTCGCCAGCCGGGCGCGGACGGGATGGAGACGATGCGCGAGCACCGACGAGTGGTGCGTGCGCTGCGTGACGCTTAGTCAGGTTGGCTCGGCGGCTCCGAGCCAGGTGGAGATCAGGTAGTTCCCGATCGTGCCCGGGGGCGGGAGGCCGATGCGCTCGTCGCGGACGGCGCGCTCGAGCTCGGCTCGGTGCCACCAGCGGGCGTCGAGGAGCTCGCCGGGCTGGGGCTCGGGCGCGTCGGCGCTCTCCGGGTCAACCGACGCCCAGAAGCCGATCATCAAGGCGGACGGAAACGGCCACGGCTGGGAGATGACGTACTCGACGGACGCCACCGTCACGCCCGTCTCCTCGCGGGCTTCGCGCACCACGGCCTCTTCGGGCGTCTCGCCCGGCTCGACGAACCCGGCCAGCGCCGACCACCGATGTTCGGGCGCGCCGTGACGGCGGCTCAGCAACGCTCGGTCCCCGGCCTGCACGAGCATGGTGACCGCAGGATCGGTGCGGGGGAACTGATGCAGGCCGCAGCCTGGACAGCGCCGCCGGTGGCCGGCCTCCTCGACCTCGGTCGGATGGCCTGAGCGCCCGCAGAAGCGGTTGACTCGATGCCAGCCCACCATGCCCACGGCGTAGGCGGCGAGCGCCGCGTCGGCCGGGTCGAACTCGGCCATCAGCTGGCGCAGCGAGACGAACTCGTGCGCGGCGTCGCGTCGGTCGTGCAGCGCGTCGTAGGCGAACATCGCGGCGCCGGCTTCGTCGAGCCCCAGGAACGTGAGGGGCGCTTCCGGCGCTAGCGCGGTGACCGGCGTCAGGGCGAGCGCACCCGCGTCGGTGAGCGCCACCTCGTGGTTCTCACCGACGAGCAGCGCGCGCGAGGTGTCGCGTTGGCGCAGGCTGTCGGCCTCGCCACGCAGATGCGCCGCGCGGTCGAGGGTGGCGCCGCCGAAGGCGATCGGGTGCGGTGCGAGCGAGGGTTCGGTGCCGTCGGCCATCGGTCCACCGATTGTGGGGCATAAGTGCGCACTCGACGCTCGCCGCTCGCCGAGTGCGGAGAAACGACCCATATGGCGTACCGAACCGCGCACTCGACGGCCGCGCCGCGCCGAGTGCGCAGTTAGTACGACTCGGTGGCGCCTACCCCGCCGGCAGCGAATTCCAGAACGAGCAGTTGTGCTCGGCCCCGAACTCGGCGTCGGAGATCGCGGTCGAACCGCTGCCCTGGCGCAGCGAGAGCATGCGGCCGCTCTGATACGGCGGCCAGAACGTCTGGCCGCCGGCGAACGGCGCGCCGAAGCGGGCGAACGCGCCCCAGTAGCGGACCATCCAGTCCGACAGTTCGTGCTGGGCCAGCGTCAGCTGCGGGTAGAGCGGGGTGCCGTTGTCGAAGCTCGGCCACATGTAGGCGAGCTCCATTGCGTGCCCCGCGCCCCACATGTAGCCGGGCAGGTTGTCGTTGAGCCCGGGGGCGTTGCGATCGTCGAACTGGTAGGCGAACGTCGGCGTGTACCTGCGGAAGGTCTGCTCCTGGCTCTGCGCGGCGCAGCCCCCGATGCCGGCCAGGAAGCCGCTGTCGGTCCAGACCGCGCCGACCGCGTAGGCGGCGGTGTACGGGCTGGGGAACGCGCTGAACGGATACTTCGCGAGCACCGCCGGCGCATTCGCCCCGAACTGGCTGTCGATCAGGCCTTCGTACTGCGGTTCGGTGAGCCCGGCGAGGCCCTGGGCGAACGTGCGCCCCTCGTCGTGGTTGGTCCCGATCAACAGCGGGACGCGGGTGAACCCCCCGGCCGCCACCGCCTTGGCCGGATCGGCCGGCAGCTCAGCCCCACCCCAGGTCGGCGACAGCGCGGGCGGGTACTGCGGGTTGTCGAGGAGCTGGCCGGCGGTCTTGCCGCGCATGCAGGCGGCGGCGGTGGACGGATCGGTGCAGCCGGAGGCGGCCGCGAACTGCGTCCCGGTCTGCTCGGCGCTCGCCAGCGGCGTGCTCGTGCAGCTGCCGCTCTCCATCGCCGCGCGGGCGAACAGGCCGCGCGCCGGCGGCGAGGCGAGCAGCGAGCACACCGAGTAGGCGCCCGCGGACTCGCCGGCGATCGTCACGTTGCGCGCGTCGCCACCGAACGCGGCGATGTTCGCGCGCGTCCAGCGCAGGGCCGCCTCCTGGTCGAGCAGGCCATAGTCGCCGGACGCGTGGTCCGGGGCCTCGGCGCTCAGCGACGGCAGCGCGAGGAAGCCGAGCACGCCGAGCCGGTAATTGATCGACACGACGATGATGTGGTTCGTGGTGGCCATCAGCGTGCCGTCGTGCTGGTTGCCGGTGCCGGTGGTCAGCCCGCCACCGTGGATCCAGAAGAGCACGGGCAGCCCGCGATCGCGGCCGTCGTGCCGGCCCCGGGCGCCGGCGCGGCCCTGCCGCTGCGGCACGTAGATGCTCAGGTACAGGCAGTCCTCGTTCTCAGAGCGAGGCCCATTCGAATTGGCCAGCTGCGGGCAGGCCGGCGGCAGCGTCGTCGCGCTGCGCACGCCGTGCCAGAGCGCCGGTGCCTGGGGCGGGCGCCAGCGCGACGAGCCGACCGGCGGGGCCGCATACGGGATGCCCAGGAACTCGTCCACGCCACCGGTGGAGACGCCCCGCACGACGCCGTCGCGCGTGACGGCGATCGGCGCGTGGGACCGCATCCCCGGCCCCGAGTGTGCCCAGCCGCCGCCCGGCATCACCGCCAGGCCCCCCAGCGCGACGGCCGCGCTGACCAGGAGCGAGCGCCGCCAGCTCCAACCATGCCGAGACCTCGAATGCGTGGACACTGCTGGCTCTCCTCTCCCTGCCGACCGGTTGCCCGGCACGCTAAACCCGTTGCTGACTCGTGTCAAGCAGTCGGAAGAGACGGGCGGCGGTGCGCGCACGGATGGTTGCTTCGGCGTCGGGCGCCACGGTGCGGGTAGGTCCAAGGGTGGTTACGGAAACCCTGGAGGAGGGACTGCACATGGCCACCGCTGCACCGACCGCCGAAGGACTCGGCACGATCGAGACCAACATCCCGGCCCGATTGGACCGGCTCCCGTGGTCGCGGTGGCATTGGAAGATCCTCGTCGGGCTCGGGACGGTGTGGATTCTCGACGGCCTCGAGGTGACGATCGTCGGATCGATCGCCGGCGCGATCTCGGCCAAGGGCAGCGGCATCAGCATCTCCTCCGCCGAGATCGCCGGCTGGGCGGCGTCGATGTACGTCGCCGGCGCCTGCGTCGGTGCGCTGCTGTTCGGGCGGCTGACCGACATCTTCGGGCGCAAGAGGCTGTTCATGATCACGCTCGGCGTCTACCTGGCCGCGACGATCGCGACAGCGTTCGCGTGGACGCCGCTGTTCTTCTTCGCCTGCCGGTTCGTGACCGGGATGGGCATCGGTGGCGAGTACAGCGCGATCAACTCGGCCATCGACGAGCTGATCCCGGCCAAGCACCGCGGGCGCATCGACATCGTCATCAATGGCACGTACTGGGCGGGGGCCGCGGCCGGCGCGCTGCTGTCGGTGGCCGCGCTGCACATCTTCTCGCCCCTGCTCAACTGGCGCGTGTGCTTCGGGCTCGGTTTCGTCCTCGGCCTGGCCATCCTGATCGTCCGCCGCCACGTCCCGGAGAGCCCGCGCTGGCTGTTCATCCACGGCCGCGAGGACGAGGCCGAGGAGGTCACGCGTGACATCGAGCGTCAGGTCGTGGAGTCGACCGGGGCGGAGCTCGAGGAGCCCGACGACACGATCCAGATCGAGCAGCGCAAGTCGATCGGTCTGTGGGAGATCACCACGGCGATCGTGCGCAACTACCCCAAACGATTCGTCCTCGGCCTGGCGCTGTTCATCGGGCAGGCGTTCCTCTACAACTCGATCCTGTTCGGTTACGCCACGCTGCTGAGCACGTTCTTCCACGTGGCCACGGCCGACGCGCCGTACTACCTGGTCGCGTTCGCGGCCGGGAACCTGGTCGGGCCGATGGTGCTCGGTCCGTTGTTCGACAGCGTCGGGCGCAAGCCGATGATCGCCGGCACGTACATCCTCTCCGGCGTGCTGCTGCTGATCACCGGCTACCTGTTCAAGCAGCACCAGCTGACCGCGACGACGCTGACGATCGCCTGGTCGGTCGTCTTCTTCTTCGCCTCGGCGGGCGTCAGCGCGGCCTACCTGACCGTCTCGGAGATCTTCCCGATGGAGACGCGAGCCTTGGCCATCGCGGTGTTCTATGCCATCGGCACCGGGCTCGGCGGGATCATCGGGCCGCAGTTGTTCGGCCGCCTGGTCCCCACCGGCAACGCCTCGGACGTGTTCGTGGCGCTCGCCATCGGCGCGGTCCTGATGATCGTCGGAGGCGTGGTCGAAATCGTCTTCGGCGTCAAGGCCGAGCGCCGAGGGCTGGAGGGCATCGCCAAGCCGCTGACCGCGGTCGGCGGAGCGGTGCGCAGCGGCGCCGCCCGCGCCGGGGCGGCGAGCCGGCGCGCCGGACACGTCGTGCGGCCGCAGGCGCCCGAGTCGACCAGTGCCCGAGTCACCTAGAAGGCTCCGGCCTCGCACCGCGCCGCCGCCGACTGGGAGGGAGCCGGCGGGACGCGGTGCGGGCTCTACGAGACCTCTACGTCACCTGCAGGTAGGTCATCACCACCGGCCCGACCCGGATCACGTCTCCGTCGGAGATGTCGGTGGCGAGGACCCGCCGTCCGTTCACGAATGTGCCGTTGGCGCTGCGGTTGTCGAGCAGCCGCGTGTGGTGGCCGTGGCGGACCAGGATCGCGTGGCTGCGGGACACGCGCTGCTCCTCGATCCGCACGTGTGCGGTCAGGCCGCGACCGATGTGGGTGACTTTCGAGTCGATCGGCACCAGCCACTCCGCGCCGTCCTGAGCGAACGCCAGGTAGTGGCCGAACGGAGCCAGGCGCCGGCCGACGGCACGCTGACGCGTGCGGTGGTCGAGCAGGGGTAGGGCATCGAGGATCGGCTCGGCGTCGCCTGCATCGAGCGGAGCAGTGATCTGCAGGGCGGCCGGTTCGGGGGAGATGAGGGGCGCATGCGTCGTCATGCCGTCATCTCATCAACCGCCCGGCAGAACAACGTCAAGCCATCCTAAGAGGTGTCGAAGAGCGCGCTGACGCGGAGTCGACACTTGTAACGGTGGCCTATACGAGCGCCGGCACCAGCTCGCGCTCGCCCTCGTCGGCTTCGAGCAGCTGGGCCAGCTTGGCCCGGGTGTCGTGCTCGCACGACGGGGTGTACAGGACGAGGCGCAGGTCGCCGGTGTCACCGTGGCGGAACACGGCATGGTCGAACGCGAGCGGGCCGACCAGAGGATGGGTCAGCTCCTTGTGCCCGTCGCCGCTGCCGGCCACCTCGTGGCGCTTCCACAGCTTGCGGAACTCCGGGCTGGAGGACTCCAGGGCCGAGATCAGCTCCTCGAAGGCGGGGTCGCCGATGTTGCGCGCGCTGTCGCCGCGGAACTTGGCCACGACCAGGCGGGCACTGGCCGCCCAGTCGCCCGAGCACAGCGTGCGGCGGGCGGGATCCATGAACCACAGCCAGATGTGGTTGCGCGACAGCGCCTCCGGGCCGGGCTCCCAGCTGAACACCCGCTCGAACGACTTGTTCCAGGCCAGGTAGTCCCACCGGCGGCCGAGCAGGTAGGCCGGCCCGGGTCCCAGGTTCTCGACCAGGCGGCCGAGCGTGGGCGAGACCTTCTCGGCCGGCGCCTTGCACGGCGGCGCCTGCTCGCCGCGCCCGAGCAGGATCACGTGGGCGCGCTCGGCCGGGGTCAGGTGCAGCGCGCGGGACACCGCCTCGAGCACCTCCAGCGACGCGCGCACGTCGCGGCCCTGCTCGAGCCACGTGTACCAGGTCGTGCCCACGCCGGCGAGCAGCGCGACCTCCTCGCGGCGCAGGCCGGGAGTGCGGCGCCGGCCGCCCTCGGGGAGTCCGACCTCCTCGGGCTGCAGGCTGGAGCGCTTGGTGCGCAGGAAGTCCGCGAGCTCCTGGCGGCGCCGCTCGCCGTTGGTGGCCGATCTCACGGCGCCGGGCCGCTTGCCGTTCTTAGAAGTATTGGGTGTGACTTCGACTACCAGGATAAACCCCTCTCTTGTACCTGGATAACCATTCAAGCACAGTACTCATCGTGAACGCAACCACCGCCCCCAAACCAAGACTTCTCGACTCTCCCACCGCGCTGCTGGTGGTCGTGTGCCTGGCTCAGTTCATGGTCATCCTCGACGTGGCGATCGTCAACGTCGCGCTGCCCTCGATGCGGGCCGGGCTTCATTTCTCGACCACCGGCCTGCAGTGGGTGGTCAACGCCTACACGCTGACGTTCGCGGGCTTCCTGATGCTCGGCGGGCGCTCGGCCGACCTGCTGGGCCGCCGCCGGGTGTTCCTGGTTGGCACCGCGCTGTTCGCGCTTTCCTCGCTGGCCTGCGCGCTGGCCGATGACCGCGGTCTTCTGATCGCCGCTCGCGGCCTCCAGGGCCTGAGCGGCGCCGTGCTGTCGCCCGCCACGCTCTCGATCATCACCTCCTCGCTTCCCGAAGGCCCCCAGCGCAACCGCGGCCTGGCCGCCTGGGGCGCGGTGGGCGGCCTCGGCGCCTCCTCGGGCGCGCTGCTCGGCGGCGTCCTGACCCAGGCGTTCGGCTGGCCGGCCATCTTCGCGGTCAACGTGCCGCTCGGCATGATCGTGGTGGCGCTCGGCCTGCGCGTGATCCCGGTCACGGCGCGCGCAGAGGGCACCCGCCACTTCGACGTCGCCGGCGCAGCGCTCGTCACGGCGAGCCTGGTCAGCCTGACCTACGGGGTCGTCCGCACCGACACGCTCGGCTGGGGCAACTCAGGCGTGGTCGTGCCGCTGATCGGCGGCGTCGCCCTGCTGGCCGCGTTCCTGTTCGTCGAGGCGCGCGTGGCCGAGCAGCCGCTCGTGCCGCTCTCGATCTTCCGGATCGGGCATCTGCGCGCGGCCAACTCGGTGGTGCTGCTGCTCTACGCCTCGCAGTTCCCGGGCTGGTTCTTCCTGACCCTGTACCTCCAGCAGGTGCTCCACTACGACGCGATCGAGGCTGGACTCGGCTTCCTGCCGATGACGCTGTCGATCTTCGCCGCCTCCACGCTGGCTCCGCGCGTGGTGGCCCGGTTCGGTCCGCGCCGGGTGATCACGACGGGCATGCTGAGCTCGGCCGTTGGCTTCATGTTGCTGAGCGGGGTCACGCCGGGTGGGACGTACCTGAACGCGGTCCTGCTCGGGTCGGTCCTGTCCGCGCTCGGCATGGGGTTCACGCTGGTGCCGGCCACGATCGTGGCCATGCAGGGCATCGAGCGCAGCCAGAGCGGCGTGGCCTCCGGGCTGCTCAACACCTCGCGGCTGGTCGGCGGCGCGCTCGGCCTGGCCGTGCTGAGCACGATCGCCGCGGGCCAAGCCGGCGGCGCGAGCGCCGGCAGCGCGCTCGCGATGACCAACGGGTTCGGGCTCGCCTTCCACGTCGGCACGGCGTTCGCGCTGGCCGGTGCGGCGATCGCCGGGTTCCTGTTGCGCGAGCCGGCCGATCCGCAGGTGATCCGGCTTGCACGAACCGAGGAGGGTGAGCGTGAGGCGCTGGCTGCTTGACGTCACGCAACGACCGGTGGTGGTAAGCGCGATTCCGGCGGAGGACCGCGCGCCGAGCCCGATCGAGGCGAGTTCGTGGCGACGCGGCCGGACTGCGATGATTCGCAGACCGGCATGCTCCCCACGCACCACTTCCTCGAGTTCCTCCTCACGGTCTACATCCTGATCCTGATCCCGGGGCCGAGCGTGCTGTTCGTGGTGAGCCGCGGAGTGGCGCTCGGGCGCCGGGCCGCGCTGGCCACGGTCGCTGGCAACGCCAGCGGGTTCGCTCTCCAGCTCGTGCTGGTATCAATCGGGATCGGCTCGCTCGTGGCGCGCTCCGATGCCGTGTTCACCACGCTGAAGCTGATCGGCGCGGCCTACCTGGTGTTTCTCGGGGTGCGGAACATCCGCGAGCGCAAGGCGCTGGCCGTGCTGTTCGCGCCGGCGGAGGCGGCCGACCCCAAGCCGCTGCGCCGGATCGTGCGCGAGGGATTCTTCGTGGGGGCGACCAACCCCAAGGGCGTGATCATCTTCACCGCGGTCCTGCCGCAGTTCATCGACCGCTCCCAGGGTCACGTCACGGTTCAGCTCGCGCTGCTCGGGACGATCTGCATCGCGATCGCGCTGCTCTCCGACGGCGCCTGGGCGATTGCCTCCGGGACGGCCCGCCAGTGGCTGGGGCGCTCCTCGCGCCGGCTGGAGACGATGACCGGCGTCGGCGGCGCGATGCTGATCGCGCTCGGCGTCGGGCTGGCGGTCACCACTCGCCGGAGCTGAGGACACGGTGCCCAAGCGCCGCAGCGCCGGCATCCTCCTGCATCGCGGGCGCGGCCAGGACCTCGAGGTGCTGCTCGTCCATCCGGGCGGCCCCGCCTGGGTGAACCGCGACGTCGGCGCCTGGTCGGTGCCCAAGGGCGAGCACCTCGAGGGCGAGGATCCGCTCGCGGCGGCCCGGCGCGAGTTCGAGGAGGAGCTCGGGACCGCGCCCCCCGCAGGCAACCCCGAGGATCTGGGCGAGATCCGCCAGAAGAGCGGCAAGCGCGTACGCGCGTGGGCGATCGCCGGCGATCTCGACCCCACCCAGATCCACAGCAACACGTTCCAGTTCGAGTGGCCGCCCCGTTCGGGCAAGCTGATCGAGATCCCGGAGGTGGACCGCGCCGAGTGGTTCGGGCTCGACGCCGCGCGCGAGAAGATCAACCCCGGTCAGGTGCCCCTGCTGGATCGCCTGGTGGCGCTGTTGGGTAGCAGCGCCGCGTGATCTTCACGCGCGACCGGATCGGGCCGACCGCTCACTACACGGGCTATGTGTGGGCTCGCAACGGGCTTTCCCATCCTGAGCTGGCCACCACCGAGGGCCGGATCTTGTTCGACTCCCTGCAGCCGGCGATGCTGGGCAGCCGGGCGCTGGGCGGCCCGACGCTCGAGTCCTATCTGCTGGCCCGCCACCGGGCGATCGACGCCCTGCTCAAGCGTGCGATCGAGCAGGGCGGGGTCAGCCAGGTGATCGAGGTGGCGGCCGGGCTCTCGCCCCGGGGCTGGCGGTTCACGCAGCGCTACGACGATCGGCTCGTGTACGTCGAGGCGGACCTGCCCGACATGGCCGAGCGCAAGCGTGCGGCGCTCGAGCGGATCGGAACGCTCGGCGAGCGCCACCGCGTCCGGGAGGTGGACGCGCTACGCGACGACGACCGACCGGGGAGCCTGGCCGGGGTGATCGCCGAACTCGACGAGAGCGAGGGGGTGGCCATCATCACCGAGGGCCTGCTCGGCTACCTGCCGCCCGAGGCCGTGGCCGGGATGTGGCGGCGGTTCGCGGACGCGCTGGCCCGGTTCCCCACCGGGCGCTACATCTCCGATGTGCACCTGGGCGGCGCCACGACCCCACAGGTGCGGGTCTTCCGCGTGCTGCTGTCGGCGTTCGTGCGCGGACGGGTGTATCTGCACTTCGGCGACGCCGCCGAGGCCGAACGGGCGCTCCGCGCGGCGGGCTTCGGGACGGCTCTCGTGCGCCCGGCGGCGGACGTCGCGGGCGCCGAACGAGGGCGAGGAGGCGACCTCGCTAACATCCTTGAGGCGTCAATCACCTTACCTCCGGAGGCGTCCACCGCATGATCTCGGCCACTCTGTACAGCGATCCCGCTTGCCCTTGGGCCTATTCCGAGAGCCCCGCGCTCCGTGTGATCGAGTGGCGATACGGTGACCAGCTCGACTGGCGCCTGGTGCTGGTCGGGCTGACCGAAGAGGCCAGGCAGTACGCGGACCGCGGCCACTCGCCGATCCGCGGCGCGCTCGGCCAGGCGCGCTTCCGTACTCGATACGGGATGCCGTTCTCGCCGGCGCCGAAGGCCCGACTGAGCGCGACCTCACGGGCATGTCGTGCGGTCGTTGCCGCGCGCATGACGTCCCCCGGCAGCGAGTGGCGGGTGTTCCGCGCGATCCAGCTCGCTAACTTCAACACGCCGCTGATCCTCGACGACGACGGAGACCTGGCCGACGCCCTGCGCGGGATCCCGGGGATCGACGCCGACCAGCTGGTCGGGATGATCGACGCGCCCGACGTCGTCGAGGCCTACCACGCCGACAAAGACGAGACCCGTCGGGCGGAGGGATCGGCCGCCGAGCTGCAGGGCAAGACCGCGACCACCGACGGCCCGGTCCGGTTCACCGCGCCGTCGATTGTGTTCGAGCAGGACGGGATGCGCCTCGTCGCCGGCGGCTTCCAGCCGGTCGAGGCATACGACATCCTGGTCGCGAACATCGATCCGAAGCTTCACCGCGAGCCGCCCCCCGAGACGCCGGCGCCGCTGCTCGAGCGCTGGGGCGACGGCCTGACGACCCAGGAGGTCGCGGCGCTGATGGCGGGGAACAACGAAGCTCCGGACCGCGCCGCGGCCGAGGCCGCGCTGCTCGAGCTCGTGGGCACCGGCGAGGCGGTCCGCCACCCGCTGGGTGACGACGCGGTGTGGCAGTCGGGCACGGCGGGCGAGGCGATGGACTTTGCGGCGCGCCACGCCGTCGCCGTGAGTTGACCGCGGCGCGCGCCACGTTCGAGCTCAGCGCCCTCGAGCTGCCGATCGTGCAGGCGCCGATGGCCGGCGGGCCCTCGACGCCCGAGCTGGCCATCGCAGTGTGCCAGGCCGGCGGGCTCGGCTTCCTGGCCGCCGGCTACAAGCGCGCGGATGCGGTGGCCGAGGAGATCCGCGCGGTCCGCGCGGCCACCGATGCGCCGTTCGGCGTGAACCTGTTCGTGCCGAGCGCCGAGCCGGCCGACCGCGCCGCACTGCATGAATACCTGCGCCGGATCGCCCCCGAGGCCGAGCGCCAGGGTGTCGAACTGGGCGAGCCGCGGTTCGACGACGACGACTGGGAGGCGAAGCTCGAGCTGGTCGCCGCCGAGCGACCCGCCGTGGTGTCGTTCGCGTTCGGCTGCCCGGCGGCGGAGGTGTTCGAGCGCCTGCACGGCGCGGCGATCTCGGCCTGGGTGACGATCACCAACGTGTCCGAGGCGCGCGCGGCCCACGCCGCGGGCGCGGACGGACTGATCGTCCAGGGGACCGAGGCGGGCGGGCACCGAGGCGGGTTCCTCCCCGACGGGTCGGACGAGGGCGGGATCGGGCTGCTGGCGCTGCTGCGCGTCATCGCCAACGCCACGCCGCTGCCGATGATCGCCACCGGCGGGATCATGGACGGCGCCGCGCTGGCCGCCGTGCTGTGCGCCGGGGCGGGCGCGGGCCAGGTCGGCACCGCGCTCATGCTCTCGCCCGAGGCGGCGACGGCCGACGCTCAGCGCGCCCTGCTCGCCGACCCTGCGCCCACGCGAGTGACCCGGGCGTTCAGCGGTCGCCCCGGCCGCGGGATCGTCAACCGCTTCCTGGCCGAGCACTCCGACAGCGCGCCGGTCGCCTACCCGGAGCTCCACCACGTCACGAGTCCGCTGCGGGCGGCGGCCCGCAAGCGCGGCGACGCCGACGCGTTCAACCTGTGGGCGGGCCAGGCCCATGAGCTGGTGCGGGCCCGGCCGGCCGGAGAGATCGTGCGCGAGATGGCCGACGAGGCGCGGGCCGTCCTCGATCGGGTCAGCGCGGCCCGGCGCGATCCAGGTACCAGTGGCGGGCCGTACTGATCAACCGGAGCGCCTCCTCCGCATCGTCGCGGCGGATCGGCACCAGCGTGAACCGGGTGATCGTGCGCTGGGCGCCGACCTGGTCTGAGTACAGGAGCTCGACCGTGATCGGCTCGTGCTGGGAGATCGCGCGCGCGACCTCCTGGTGAGCGGGGTCGCTTCGCTCGCGGATCGCCCCTTGCCAGAGCCCCACGTCGCCGGCCGGAATGTAGAGGTCGCGCGACTGGGGCCGGAGGTCGTCCTCGGGAACGTGGTCGACGTCCCTGCGCTGGAGTCCCACGCGCACGGCCCAGCCCTGACACACGCCGATCCCCGCGCCGAAGTTGCGCAGGCTGATCACGAGGTAGATCGACCCGTCGACGCTCTCGGCCACGGCGTGGCCGCAGTCCACCCGGACCCAGTGCTCGTCGACGAACATGATCTTCTGCAGTGGGTCGACGTTCAGGCGCGACCCGGCCAGGAGCGGCCGGCGCTGCTCCTGGAGCGCGATCTCGGCGATCCGGGCCGAGCGGTTTGACGAGCGGACGGCGGCGAACGTCGCCACAGCCAGCACGAGCGTGCCGGCGGCGGTGGCCAGCGACGAGATCGTGGCCCAATCGGCCATCAGGACATCAGGCTCCGGTGAACGCCGGTGCGCGCTTCTCGACGAACGCCGCGGTGCCCTCGAGGAAGTCGTGCGTGCGTCCGAGCGCGTGCTGAAGCTCGGCCTCGAGCTCGAGCTGGGCGTCGAGGTCGCCATAGATGAACTGGTTGAGCGCCCGCTTGGATGCCGCGTAGGAGCGGGTCGGGCCCGCCGCCATCCGCTCCACCAGCGCGTTCGCCTCGTCGTTCAGTCGATCGTCGGGATGGACCCAGTTGACCAGCCCCCACTCGAGGGCCTGCGGCGCCGGGATGCGCTCGCCGAGCAGCGCCATCTGGAAGGCACGGGCTCGCCCCACCGCCGGGGGAACGAAGGCGGTCGAGCCGCCGTCGGGCATCAGCCCGATGTTGACGAACGCGAGCCCGAAGAACGCCGACTCGGCGGCCATGATCAGGTCGCAGGCCAGCGCCAGCGAGCACCCGATACCCACGGCGGGGCCGTTGACCGCGGCGATGACCGGCTTCTGCAGGCGCCGCACGCCGGCGATCGCCGGGTGGTAGACGTCGTGCAGCTCCTTGTAGACGTCCGGCATGCCGTCGTCGGCGGGGTCGAATCCGGCCTTGAGGTCCGCCCCCGAGGAGAAGCCGCGGCCGGCCCCGGTGATCAGCACCGCCCGCACCGAATCGTCGGCGGCGTCGCGCTCGATGATCGTCCGCAGCTCGAGGCCGAGCTGGGGAGTCCAGGCGTTCAGCGACTCGGGTCGGTTCAGGGTCAGCCGGCCGACGGCGCCGGACTGCTCCCACACGATGGTTTCGTAGGCCAACTCGGTTGCTCCTTTGGTCGGGGAACCGGCGCACGCGGACGCGTTGCACTGGTATCAGGGGCGTATGTCGAGGTTACTTGTCGTTCTCGCGACCGCCGCCCTCGTGGCGTGCGGTCTGGCCCCAGCAGCACTCGCCGGCACCACCGGCCCGGCCTTGGTTGGCCGGGCCGCTCGCCCCTATGTGGCCAGATCGAGCTTGACCGGGAGCGCCTCGAGGCCGTAGATGCCCGAGGGGGTGCCGAACTCGGGCTCGCCATCGAGCGCGAGCACGGACACCCGCTCGCCCAGGAAGGCGATCGCCTCCTGCATCTCGGCCCGGGCCAGGTTGGCGCCGACGCAGTAGTGGATGCCGGCGCCGAAGGTGAGCAGCCGGTCGCGGCCCCGGTCGGCGGTGATGTCGAACTCGTCGGCGCCCTCGCGGCCCGCGCGGTGGGCGTGCCACGCCGAGACCAGCACGATCGAGCCGGCCGGGAACGTGACGTCGCGGTACTCGACCTCGTCGATCAGGATCCGCGCGGTGAACGGCGTGATCGGCTCGTGGCGAAGCGCCTCCTCGACCGCGGCGCTCGCCAGCCCGCGCGGATCGCCGCGCAGAACCGCCCACTGGTCCGGGTGCTCAGCGAGCAGCCGGACGGCGTGGGCGAGCTGGCTCTGGCTGGTGTCGACCCCGCCGACCAGGATGTTCAGGACCAGGTTGCGCAGCTCGTCGTCGGACAGGCGATCGCCGTCCTGCACCGCCTGTATCAGGGCCGAGATCAGGTCCTCGCCCGGCGCCGGCCGGCGGGTCGCGATCAGCTCGTCCTCGTAGGCGTAGAACTCGGCCACCGCCTGCTCGATCTGCTCGCGCTCGGCCATCAGGCTGGTCGGGTCGAACTGGCGCTGGATCACGTTCGACCAGTGATGGAGGCGGGGGGCGTCCGTAAGCGGGACGCCCATCACCTCGGCGATGATCAGCGACGGGTAGGGCTTGGCGAAGTCCGCGATGAACTCGCAGCGCCCGTCGGACGGAACCTGGGCGAGCAGCTGCTCGAGGAAGCGGCGCATGGCCGGCCGGTAGCGATCGACCGCCCGCGGCGAGAGCGCCGGGTTGACCAGGTTGCGCAGCCGGCCGTGATCGTCGCCGTTGACGTTGATGATGTTCTTGACGATCTCCTCGCGCAGGGGACCGTCGGCGATCCCGAACAGCTCGGCGATGGTCAGACCGGGGAAGACCGCGGCCTTGGTGCGCAGGAAGAACTCGCCCGCGTCGCGGTCCAGGACGATGAACCCGAACGGGCTCGCGGCCAGCCAGCCGTCGCGGCCGCGCAGCTCGCCCATGGCCCGCCGGTAGTGCTCGCCGCGCAGGGCGGCGTCGGTGTGGTCGAAGCTCGGCAGCTCCAGCTCGGCGGCCAGCGGCACCCGGCGAGCATAATGACCCGGGCAGGAACCCGGGCGCGCGCGGGGAACCGACCTCCATGAACCGTGGTGAGGCGATTTCGCTCACGATCGCGGCCGGCCTACTGGTCGGCCTGCAGCCCGCGGCGAACTCGGCGCTGTCCGATCACGTCGGCGATTTCGGCGCCGCGTTCGTCAGCATCGCGATCACGTTCGCGATCGCCGCGATCGTGCTGGTGATCGCCGGCCACCCGGGCCGGCTCTCGGGTCTCGGCTCAACTCCACCCGAGCAACTGATCGGCGGCGTCGGCGGTGCCGCGGTGGTCACGATCGGCCTGATCGCGGTTCGGCCGCTCGGCGCCGGCGCGGTCGTCGCGCTGCTCGTCGCCGCGCAACTGGTGATCTCGATCCTCGTCGACCGGCTCGGGTTGTTCGGGGTCCAGCAGATCGGGATCAGCGCGGGCCGGCTGCTCGGGCTCGCGCTCGTGATCACCGGGACCGTGCTGCTGACCCGGGCCTGATCACCAAAGCCTGCTCCCCGGCGGCCACCGGTCACAACTCGCCAACAAGCCGGTCACAAGTCGACAACCCCTCGCCCGCCGCGGCTCGAAAGAGTGACGCCCGCGGGCGCGCTCGGTCGGTGGCGCCGGCGGAATGCAAAACCGAAAGGAGACCTCAATGGCGCGGAAGCGCGTCCTCTTGCTGCTTGCCGCAGTACTTGCAGTTGCCGGGGCCAGCGTCGCGGTGGCGCAGGCGTCGACCGGCGGCCGATCCCACGGCCGTGACGGCGACCACGGCTCCGGAGGCGGCGGGCGTGCCGCGACCCCGGTCAAGCACGTCGTCGTGATCTTCCAGGAGAACGTGTCGTTCGATCACTACTTCGGCACGTATCCGAACGCCGCCAACACGGACGGCCAGACGTTCCACGCCCGGCCCGGAACGCCGGCGATCGACGGCCTCCTTCCGGCCACGAGTCACTCGCTGCCATCGAACCTGCGGCACAGCGACAACCTGCTGACCAACAATCCCAACACGGCGCTGCCGCAGCGCTTCGACAGCACCCCGACCGGTTCGAGCGGCAGCCCAGGCGGGCAGCTCACCTGCGATCAGGACCACGACTACAGCGACGAGCAGCAGGCATTCGACGGCGGCAAGATGGACCACTTCGTCCAGAGCGTCGGGACCGACGGCGGCAGCACCAGCCCGTTCGGTACCCCGTGCCAGGCCGCACAGGTCATGGACTACTACGACGGCAACACGGTCACCGCGCTGTGGAACTACGCCCAGCACTTCTCGATGAGCGACAACTCGTACGGCACGACGTTCGGGCCGTCGTCGCCCGGCGCGATCAACGTTGCCTCGGGTAACACCGGGAACGTCGACACGAGCCACATGGCCAACAACCCATCGGTGTCGACGCCCAGCTCGCCGGACGGCGACATCACCCCGGACGGTAAGGGCGGCTTCTCGCTGACCAGCGACGCCCAGCCCTACTACGACGACTGCTCGACCCGCGACGCGGTCGCGCTGAACGGGACCAACATCGGAGACGAGCTGAACGCCGCGGGAGTCTCGTGGGGCTGGTTCCAGGGTGGCTTCCGCCCGACCACGACCTTCGCGTCGGCGTCCGCCGCTCCCGAGATCGGTCACAGCGGACAGCCGACCTCGCAGTTCATCCCGGACGAGTTCTCGGGCGCCTTCACCGGCAAGAATGTCCCGGCGCACGCGTCGAATCAGGGGCTGTGCGACGCAGTCCACCCCGTCGGCGTCGCCCTCGGTGGCACCGGCCAATGGGGCTACAAGGACGACTACATCCCGCACCATGAGCCGTTCGATTACTACGCCTCCACCGCCAACCCGCATCACCTGACGATCCCGGTTGACGGCGCCGGCAACGATACGCTGGCGGGGCTCCGTGAGATCGGGACCGACACGCAGTCCTTTGTGGGCGGCGTCCCGCAGTTCAACACGCCCAACCATCAGTACGACACGAGCGACTTCGATCAGCTCGTGGCGGCGATCGGCGACGGCGAGGTTCCGGCGTCGGCGCTTCCGGCCGTGAGCTTCGTCAAGGCGCCGGGGTACCAGGATGGCCATGGTGCCTACTCCGACCCCGCAGACGAGCAGGAGCTCGTCACCAAGGAGATCGACGCGCTCATGCGGACGCCGGATTGGAAGAGCACCGCGGTGTTCGTCAACTACGACGACTCCGATGGTTGGTACGACCACGCCTACAGCGGGGTCACGAACCCGTCGCTGTCGCCGGCCGACAACCTGACGAACACGACGTTCACCGGCGATACGTCCGGCCAGTGCGGACCCAAGCCGCAGACCACGGCGCCGCTGGCGGGCGAGCAGGGCCGCTGCGGCTTCGGACCTCGGCTTCCGATGCTGGTCGTCTCGCCGTTCGTGCGGCAGAACACGGTCGACCACAACCTCAGCGACCAGGCGTCGATCCTCAACTTCGTCGAGTACAACTGGCGCTTGCCGGGGATTCCCGGGTCGGCCGACCAGGTGCTCGCGAAGACCGATCGCTCCGAGCGGGTCCCATTCGACCTCGCTGGGTTGTTCGAGTTCCGCCATCCCGACGGCCAGCGGCTGATACTGAGCCCGGTCACCGGCCAGCCCGCTCCCGGGCGCGGCCATCACCACGACGGCTGGCAGTAGTAGTCAGCCGCAACCAAGCTCGCGGGCGGCCGGGACCGATCGGGTCCCGGCCGCCGGCGCCTTCCCCGGCGCGCTCGTAACAACTCGTCAACAGATCGGTCACAATTGGCCGACGCCCGACTCTTTGACGCGGCTCGAAAGAGCGACTGCCGCGGCGCGTCGCTGCCGGGCGCAACGCAAACGGGGAAAGGAGACGGTCCATGGCGCGCAAGCGCGTGTTCTTGCTGCTATTCGCGGCACTCGCCCTCGCCGGAGTCAGCGTTGCGGTGGCGCAGGCATCCACCGGCGGCCGATCGCACCGCCACGGCGGCGGCCAAGGCTCCCGCGGCAAGCACGCCTTCGGCACGGCGACGCCGGTCGAGCACGTGGTGGTGATCTTCCAGGAGAACGAGTCGTTCGATCACTACTTCGGCACGTATCCAAGCGCCGCCAACAGCGACGGCCAGACGTTCCGCGCCGCGAAGGGCACGCCCGCGGTCGACGGCCTGCCGCCGGCGACGAGCCATTCGCTGCCGCCCAACCTCCGTCACAGCACAAACCTGTTGACCGCCAATCCGAACGCGGCCCAGCCGCAGCGCCTGGACTCGAGCCCGACCGGCCTCAGCGGTCACGCGGGCGGACAGCTCACCTGCGACGAGGACCACAACTACAGCGACGAACAGCAGGCGTTCGACGGCGGCAAGATGGACCACTTCGTCCAGAGCGTCGGGGTCGACGGCACCACCAAGAGCCCGTTCGGCACCCTGTGCCAGGCCTCGCAGGTGATGGACTACTTCGACGGCAACACGGTCACCGGGTTGTGGAACTACGCCCAGCACTTCTCGATGTCCGACAACTCATTCGGGGTGACCTTCGGGCCTTCGTCGCCCGGCGCGATCAACGTCGCCGCGGGAGACACCGGCAACGTCGACATGACCCACACCGCAAAGAACCCCACGGTGTCGACCCCCACCTCGCCCGACGGAGATATCACGCCCGACGGCAAGGGCGGTTTCTCGCTGACAAACGACGCTCAGCCCTACTGGGACGACTGCTCCACGCGCGACGCCGTGGCCTTCAACGGCACGAACATCGGCAACTCGCTCAACCGCGCCGGCCTGTCCTGGGGCTGGTTCGAGGGAGGGTTCCGGCCGACCACGACGTTTGCCGACGCGGCGACCGACACCGGCGACTCCGGCCAGTCCACGGCCACCTTCATTCCCGATGAGTTCGCGGGCAAGTTGACCCCGCCGCCCAACGCGTCGGATCAGGGGCTGTGCGATGCGGTGCATCCGGTCGGCGCGGCCCTCGGCGGCACCGGTCAGTGGGGCTTCAAGGACGATTACATCCCGCATCACGAGCCGTTCCAGTACTACGCCTCGACGGCCAACCCGCATCACCTGACCGTGCCGGCGAATGGCGCCGGCCAGGACACGCTGGCGGGGCTCAAGCTGATCGGTCGGGACACCCAGTCCTTCTCGGGTGGGGTTCCGCAGTTCAACACGCCGAACCATCAGTACGACACCAGCGATTTCGACCAGTTGGTGGCGGCGATCCGTGGCGGCAAGCTATCGCCGGACGCGCTGCCGGCCGTCAGCTTCCTGAAGGCCCCGGGCAACCAGGACGGCCATCCCGGTTACTCGGATCCCGCGGACGAGCAGGCGTTCGTCACCAGGGAGATCAATTCGCTGATGCGGACGTCTGACTGGCAGAGCACGGTCGTGATCGTCAACTACGACGACTCGGACGGCTGGTATGACCACGTCTACAGCGGGGTGACCAACCCGTCGCTGTCGCCCGCCGACAACCTGACCAACACGACGTTCACCCTGCCGACGTCGGGTCAGTGCGGCCCGAGCCCGCAGACCAAGGCGCCGCTGGCCGGCGAGCAGGGTCGCTGCGGCTTCGGTCCGCGGCTCCCGATGCTGGTGATCTCGCCGTTCGCGCGCGTGAACCGTGTCGACCACGCCCTGACAGACCAGGCCTCGATCCTCAACTTCATCGAGTACAACTGGCACCTGCCGGGGATCCCGGGTTCGGCCGACCAGGTCCTCTCAGGGCTGGACCGCAAGGAGGGCATCAAGTTCGACCTCGCGGGGATGTTCGACTTCAAGCATCGGCAGGCGGAAAAGTTGATCCTCAACCCGGCGACCGGCGAGCCCACCCGCCAGCCACGCCATCGCCGTCACCACCACGGCAAGAAGTAGATACGGCTGAGCACGCGGGCGGTCGGGACCGGTCTCCTCCCGGCCGCCGACGGCATCAACGCGCGGCAGGAGCGAGCGTCCGCGCGAGCCAGGCCGTGGTCCGTTGGACGTCGCCCGGGTCGACGTTGTGGGCGGCGTCTGACTCGCGGTAGTCGACGGTGAAGCCCGCACGTTCGAGGAGCTCGTGCGCGCGGCGTGCGAACGTCACCGGGATCACCATGTCCTGACGGCCGTGTGCGATCAGGACCCGCGTCGCCTCGCGTCCGGTCAGCGAGGGCTCCCAGCCCTCGACGGTGGGAATGAATCCCGACAGCGCGAGGATCCCGGCCGGCGCCGGGCGGTCGCCGCCCAGGCCGAGGGCGTAGCTCATCACGGTGCCCATCGAGAAGCCGCCGAGCACCGTGCGCTCCGGGCCGATCCCGGTTCGCTGCCACAGCTCGTCGTGGAACTCGGCCAGCTGCCCGTAGGCGGCGCGGAAGCTGTCCGGGTCCGGGTAGCCGACGCGCGGGACCAGATACCAGTGATAGCCGGGGGAGCCGGCCAGGCGGAGCGGCGCCTGGGGCGCCACCACGTGCAGGCGCTCCTCGGGGTCGAGCACGGGGGCCAGTCCGATCAGGTCCTGCTCGTCGCTTCCCCGGCCGTGGTGGAGGACCAGCAGCCCTTGGGGTTCGGCGCGCGCGGGGCGCTCGGCGGAGGTTAGGGGCATCGGCGCAGGGTAGTCGGGACGCGTACTCCTAGACTCGAGGACCGATGGGCATGCTCACCAAAACCGCACGCGCGCTGCCGCTGGCCCGCCTGGTGGCCGCGGGGCAGGTCGTGCTGCTGGCGCGGCGGCATTGGCAGCGGCTCGAGCCGGCCGAGCGGCGGCGGCTGATGACGCTGGTGCGCCGGGGCCGGGGGCGGCCGGGCAACCTCTCCGCGCTGGAGCGGGCCGAGCTGTCCCGGCTGATCGCCAAGGCCGACCCGCGGCTGTTCGCCGGCCTGGTCGCCCAGAGGTTCTCGCCGGTGCCCCTGCCGGGCCGCATGGTCCGCGGCCGGCGGCGTTGATCAGTCGGTGATCGCGATGTGGCCGGGCTGGGCCGCCACGCGCTCGAGCCACGCGCGGATCGCCGGATAGGGCTCGAGCTCGAACCCGCCCTCCGGGGCCACGTGCGTGTAGGCGTAGAGCGCGATGTCGGCGATCGTGTAGCGCTCGCCGACCAGGAACGCCCGGCCGGCGAGATGCCCCTCCATGGCGCGCAGCGCCGCGGTGCCGCCCCGCATCTTGGCCTCGCGCTCGGCCTCGGGCGGCGTGATGTCCGCGATCGCCCAGAAGCGCGCCACCGCGATGTACGGCTCGTGGCTGTACTGCTCGAAGAACTGCCACTGGAGGACCTGGGCGCGCTCGAAGCGGTCCTCGGGCAGGTACGGCGTGCCCTCGGCGAAGTAGAACGCGATCGCATTGGACTCGGCCAGCGAGCGGCCGTCGTCCAGCACGAGCGTGGGCACCCGCAGGCCCGGGTTGAGCTCGCCGAGCAACTCCCGGCGTCCGGAGCGGTCGATCACCGAGACCTCGCGCCGCTCGTATGCGATCCCGAGATGCGCGAACAGCTGGCGGACCTTCCAGCAGTTGCCTGAGACCTGGGAGTTGAAGAGGAGCATGGGCGCATCAGCTTGACAGACCGACATGCGTAAGTCTAGACTTACCGTTTGTACACACTTACCGACGATTCGGGGACGAGCCGAAGGAGAGGACGCCAGGAATGACCACCACAGCAACCGCAGTCCGGCAGGCGATCACGGTGAACGCTTCTCAGGAGCGGGCGTTCACGATGTTCACCCGGGGCTTTGACCAGTGGTGGCCCCGCACGCACAAGATCGGCCAGGCCGATCTCGCCGAGGTCGTGCTCGAGGATCGCGAGGGCGGCCGCTGGTTCGAGCGCGGCGTCGACGGCAGCGAGTGCGACTGGGGCAGCGTGCTGGTCTGGGACCCGCCGGCCCGCGTGGTGCTCGAGTGGCAGCTGAACGCCGACTGGGCCTACGACCCCGACGTGCACACCGAGCTCGAGGTCGCGTTCGTGGCCGAGGGCCCGGACCGGACGCGGGTCGAGCTCGAGCATCGCGGCCTCGAGGCGTACGGCGATCGCCTGGAGGAAGTGCGCCGCAGCATCGACTCGCTGGGCGGTTGGCCGGGCATCCTCGAGCAGTTCGCTCAGGCCGCCGCGGCCTGATCGGGGCGGGCGCGGCCGCCTGGTTCTGACTCAGGTCATTAGGCGGCCGCGGCCGCGGGTTCCTCGAACATCGCCTGGGCCGCATCGTTGGCCCACATGAGCGCCTCGACGTAGAGGTCCCCGGCGCCGCGGACCAGCCGCTGGGCGCGATCGAAGTCGCCCGCCTCGAGCGCCATCACGCAGTCGAGCAGCTTGCCCTTCTCGCCCTTGCGCTCGACCAGCGCATCCCGCATGTCGGAGGGGAACGGGATCATCCCCACCACCTCGTCGATCGGTGCGTCCATCAACGCGTCGATCACCGAGAACAGGCCGAGCGTGAACAGCTCCCCGGGCCGCGGGCCGGCCAGCTGCTCGCCGGCCTGCTCGCAGAAGTGGGCCCGGACCAGGGCGGTCACCGTGAGCTCGGGCGGCTTGCCGTCGATGCTCGCCAGCACGGTGAGCGTCGCCCACCGCCGCAGGTTCTCGACCCCGAGCAGCGCCAGCGCCTGCCGGATCGAGCTGATCTCGAAGCGCAGGCCGAAGAACGCCGAGTTGATGTAGCGCAGCAGCCGGAAGCTGAGGCCGACGTCGCGGCCGATCATCCGCTCGAGCTGACCCAGCTGGACGGTGGGGTCCTGGAGCGCGGCCACGACCTGCAGCATCGACGCGCGGTTGGCGACGATCCCGCGGTGGTGCAGGAGCTCCGGACGGCAGAAGAAGAAGCCCTGGAACAGGTCGCAGCCGAGCCCAGCGCAGTAGGCGTGCTCCTCGTGGGACTCGACCTTCTCGGCCAGCAGGGTCATGCCGTATGGCTTCAGCCGCGCGACCTCCCGGGCCATGCCTTCGCGGCCCAGCGCGATCAGGTCCAGCTTGACCACGTCGACCAGCGTGAGCAGCCGTTCCGCGCTCACGCTGTACTCGAAGTCGTCCAGCGCGAGCCGGTAGCCCTGCCGCTTGAGCTCGATCAGCGCGTGCACGAACCGCTCGTCGAGCAACTCGTCCTCGAGGATCTCCAGGCCGACCACGGCCGGGGGCATCGAGCTGGCCAGGCCGCTCAGCACGAACTCGCGCGAGACGTTCACCCAGGCGGGCTTGGCCCCGACCAGCCGCTCGAGTCCGATCTCGGTGAACGAGTTCAGCACGACCGACGCGGTGGCTCCTTCCGGATCGGTCACCAGCGCGGTCACCGCATCCCCGCCCCGGAACAGCAACTCGTAACCGGCGACGTGGAGGTTCCGGTCGAAGATGGGCTGGCGGGCGACGAAGACTTCGGACATGGGAGCGGTTGTGCGGGCTGATACCCCTTCACGCCTAATCGACTGCAGGCGCCCGAACCTGAACCCCGGGGGTACGGATGCTGACCGCTGTCCACCACGGGCGGGCCCGCATTACGCTTCGACGGACGTGAGCGTCACCGAGAAGATCCGCCCCGGGGTGGCGCCCGATGGGGCAAACGGGCGGGCCGCGGCGCCCGCGCCGGTCCCGTTCTGGCGGCTGCGGGCGATCGCGTTCTGCGTCGGCGCGGCCAGCCTCGGCGCGGAGATCGCCGCCGCCCGACTGCTCGCCCCCTACTTCGGGGCCTCGACGATCATCTGGGCCAACACGATCGCCACCGTCCTGGTCGCGCTGTCGGCCGGCTACGCGGTGGGCGGGAAGCTGGCCGACCGGCGCGCGGACCTGCCCGGGCTGTGCCTGATCGTGCTGGGCGCCGGCGTACTGCTGGCGATCGTCCCGTTCGTGTCGGACCCGTTCCTGCACGAGGCGGTCAAGGCGCTCGGCGCCCTGTCGGTCGGCGGCTTCCTCGGATCGCTGGCGGCGGTGCTCGTGCTGGTCGCCGTGCCCGTGCTGCTGCTCGGGATGGTCGCGCCCTACGCCAACCGGCTGGCGGTGGCCCGGGTGGCGGACACGGGCACGGTCACCGGACGGCTGTACGCGATCTCCACCGCCGGGTCGCTGGTGGGCACGTTCCTGGCCGCGCTGCTGCTGATTCCGCTGATCGGAACCCACCGCACGTTCCTGGTGTTCGCGCTCGTGCTCGCGCTCGCTGCCGCGGCCGGCGCCGGCTCGTGGCGCTTCCTCGTCGTGGGGGCGGCGATCGCCGCGCTGCTCGCGGTCCCGCCGGCGGCGATCGGCGCCGACGTGTCCGGCGCGCGGGTGATCTTCTCGACCGAGACTGAGTACCAATACGCGCGCGTGCTCCAGCTTCCGAGCGGCGAGCGCCGGCTCGAGCTCAACGAGGGCGTGGCCGTCCACTCGCTGTATCGCCCCTGGAGCTACCTCACCGGCGGCTACTGGGACGACTTCCTGGTCCTGCCGTTCGCCGGACGGCCGGCGCCGCCCCCACGCGTGGCGATCCTGGGGGATGCGGCGGGGACGGTGGCGCGCGCCTACGGCCACTACTTCTCGTCGACCCGGGTCGACGCGGTCGAGATCGACGGCGAGCTGACGACGATCGGGAAGCGGTACTTCGGGCTGGGCGGCCCGAACCTGCACCTGTACACGGCCGACGCCCGGCCGTGGCTCGAGTCGACCCGGGCGCGCTACGACGCGATCTTCCTCGACGCCTACCGCCAGCCGTACATCCCGTTCTACCTGGTCACGCGCGAGTTCTTCAAGCTGATGCGCGACCACCTCTCACCCGGCGGCATGGTGATCGTCAACGTGGGCCACATCCCGGGCTCGGACGCGCTCGAGAAGGTGGTGTCGGCCACGTTGGGTGCGGTGTTCGGGGTGGTCGTGCGCGACGTGGTCAGCGGCTCGAACTCGCTCGTGGTGGCGAGCGCGGCGCCGGTGTCGTTCGCGCGGCTGGCCACGGTCCCGTTGCCGCTGCGCCCGCTGGCCGCCACTGTCGCCGCGCGTATGGTTCCGGCGTTGCGCGGGGGCGCGGTCTACACGGACGACAAGGCGCCGGTCGAGTGGCTGACCGACCTGTCGATCCTGAGCTACGCGACCGGCCGGCGATGACGCTCGTGGACCACATCCCTCCGGGCGCCACCGTGCTCGACGTGCGCTGGGAGCTGGGCGGTCCGCCGGGACGGCCGCAGTACCTGGAGGGGCACATCCCGGGCGCCGCGTTCGTCGATCTGGACACCGCGCTGGCGGCGCCGCCGGGTCCCGGAGGGCGCCACCCGCTGCCCACGCCGGACGCGTTCGGCGCGGCGATGCGCGCCGGCGGCGTGTCCACTGATCGGCCGGTCGTGGTGTACGACGCCGGGACGTCGATGGCTGCGGCGCGCGCATGGTGGCTGCTGCGCTACTTCGGGCACACGCAGGTCTTTGTTTTGGATGGGGGTTTCAGTGGGTGGTTGGCCGCCGGTGGCGCCATCGAGCGGGGGGCGGTGGCGGTCGAACCGGGCGATTTCGTGCCGCGCGCCGGCGGGATGCCGCTGCTCGACGCGGCGAGGGCTGCCTTGGTCGCGGGCACGGGGGTGCTCCTCGACGCGCGGGCGCCCGAGCGCTACCGCGGCGAGCGCGAGCCGATCGACCCGGTGGCAGGTCATATTCCTGGAGCCGTGAATGTGCCCGCCACGGAGCTTCTTCGACTGGAGGGCCGAGGGCTCTTGGACGCGGCGGACCTCCGGTCGCGGTTCGAGGCGGCGGGGGTGCGCGACGGGGCTCCCGTGGGTGCCTACTGCGGATCCGGAGTCACGGCGGCCTTCGAGGTGCTCGCGCTCGAGCGGGCGGGCTATCGCGGCGCGCTGTACGTCGGCTCCTGGAGCGACTGGATCCGCGACCCGTCGCGCCCGGTCGCCACCGGCGAACCCGCATAACTCGTCACGCTTCCCCGTCCCCGCGACGCGTGACGAATTATCCGCGTGGGAGACGGCTAACACGTCACGCTCAGGCGGGTCGCGCTCGCGTGACGTGTTATGCGGGATGGGGCGGGCGATCCTGCACGACCGCTACGCCGTCGCGGGGCGCCAGCGTGATCGCCCGGAACTGGAGCTTGGCCGGCTCGGGATTGGCGGCGCGCAGCGTGGCGCGCTCGAGCACGCGGGCCAGCACGATCCGCATCTCGAGCAGGGCGAAGCTGGCGCCCAGGCAGCGCCGGAGGCCGCCGCCGAACGGGATCCAGCTGTAGGTGTCGGGCGGGTCCTCGACCAGGAAGCGCTCGGGCCGGAACGCGCCGGCGTCCGGGTAGACATCCTCGCGGCGGTGGATTACCCGGATCGAGGGGTTGATCTCGACGCCCGGCGGGATCACGTATCCGCCCAGCCGGAACGGTTCGCCTCGGACGACGCGGCCCACGCCGGGGATCACCGGCCGGATCCGCAGCGACTCCTTGACCACCGCGTCGAGGTACGGCTCCTCGCGCTGCAGGGCCCGCGCGAGCACCGCGGGCGTGTGCAGCAAGAGGTCGAAGCACCAGGACAGGCCGGTGGCGGTGGTCTCGTGCCCGGCCAGGAGCAGCGTGATCAGTTCGTCGCGGACCTCGCGATCGGACAGCCGCCGGCCCTCCTCGTCCTCGGCCAGGAGCAGCGCGGAGAACACGTCGTCCTTGTCTCCGAGGGCCTCGTCGCCCAGGGCCCGCCGGCGGGCGATCTCGGCAAACAGGACCTCGTCGACCTCTCGGCGAGCGGCGGCGAAGCGGTCGTTCAGCCTGGCCTCGCGGCCGACGAGCATGGGCATCGCGGCCAGCAGTGCGAGCGACCGCGGCCGGGCGAGCGGCTCGACCATCGCCCGCACCCGCCGGCGGAGCTCCTCCTCGGCGGGGCCCGGCTCGTAGCCGAACACGGCCTGCATGATCACCCGCAGGGTCACCGACTGCATGCTGGGCAGCAGCGCGAACGGCTCGCCGACGGGCCAGGCGTCGATTTCCAGATCGGCCGAGCGGCGCATCGCCTCGGCGAAGGTCTGCATCCGCCGGCCGTGGAAGGGCGGGAGCATCAGGCGCCGGTGGCGCAGGTGCTCGGGGCCGTCTAGCAGCAGCACCGAGCGCTCGCCAACCACCGGCCCGAGCATCGCGTTGGCCTCGCCGGCGCGCAGCTGCTCGCCGGGCCCCTGGAACAGCTCTTTGACCAGGGCCGGGTGAAACACCATCACGAACTTGCTGTCGAACACCGTCTGGAACGTGACCACGTCGCCGAACCGCCGGCGACAGGCGTCGATGAACCAGGGCGAGGAGCCGAGCATGAAGCCCGCGGTCTGCAGGATCCGCGGCAGCCGCGGCCCCGGCGGCATCCGCGGCTCGTGATCGGCGTCGGCGAGGGGCGCATGAGCCCGTTCGAGGGTGGCCATCTTCAGTGGGATGGTGGCACGTGCTCGGCCTGCGAGGCGGCCGCCTTGCCTTCCAGGTCGTCCAGCGTGAGCTGGTGGGCGGGCGGACGCTCGAGCGCGCGGGTGATCGTCACGCGGAGATCGGCCCCCACGTGCAGGAGCTCGCCCGATCGGAGCGCGTGCCATCCCCGATCCTCGTCCATCGGCTCGGTGGCCACGACCACCGCGGGGCGGTTGGCGAGGTCGCCGGACCGGACGCGAACCGACCCGCGCGCGCTGGCGTGGTCGAGATGGCGGGCGCCGGTCGGGCCGCCGGCGACGCGCTCGAGCACGTACAGGTCGTGCACATCGGGGTAACGGAGTGCCCACAGGTCGGTGGCGGTGATCAGGATCACGTTGAGCGCGAACACCGGCAGGTTCTCGGCGATCCAGCCGGCCGCGCGGGCGATCGCCGCGCCCACGTCCCCATCCCGGTCGATCTCGCGGGTGATCAGCGCGAAGAAGCGCTCGGAATCGGTCTCGCCGGCAACCAGCGATCGGGCGTCCCCGAGCTCCTGCTCCAGGCGGTCGAGGCCCTCGATCACGCCGTTGTGCGCGAACAGCCGCCCGCGTTGCTCGAACGGGTGCGTGTTCTCCGGGCTGATCGCGCCGGTCGACGCGTACCGAACGTGCGCAATGAACGTGCGCGAGGAAACCTCCCGGGCCTCCCGGGCGAACTCGTGGTCCTCGTAGGCGGCCAGGGGCTGCTTGGAGACGACCGGGTTGCCGTCCGCGTCGAACGTGCCCAGGCCCGTCCCGTCGGGCTCGCGCCGGCTCTGCTCGGCCAGCGAATCGGGCGCCTCGAGCAGCCAGAACGTGGCGCGGACCGGCTCGCGTCCGCCACTCATGCCGAACAGACGGCACACGGTGGCGACGTTATCGCCTGTTGACCGCGGGCAGCACGCTCGATGGCGATACCGCCGGGCAGGCGCACACTGTCAATCTAATTTCAAGATCGTGTCCTATCGTGCTCGTCATGAGGTTTCTTCGCACCGTCCCCACCCAGCGTCTGCTGGCGATCCTCGGCGGCCTGATCCTCGCCGTCGCCGGCGGTACCGCGATTGCCGTCGCGGCGGCCGGGGGTGGCTCGGTCCCGCCGCGCGAGTCGCTCGCCCAGGCGCTGCATCAGGCCGCCACGGCGCCGACGGTCAGCGGCATCACCGCCCGGATCAAGTTCACCAACAACCTGATCGACTCGACCGACATCCAGGGCAGCGACCCGCTCCTGAGCGGCGCCAGCGGCCGCTTGTGGGTGTCCACGACCGGCCATCGGATGCGCCTCGAGCTCCAGGGCCAGAACGGCGATGCCCAGGTCGTGGTCGGGAACGGCGCGTATTCGATCTACGACCCGACCTCGAACACCCTCTACAAGGGCACCCTGCCCAGCCAGGGCTCGCCGGCCAAGAAGAGCGAGACGATCCCGACCGTGGCGCAGATCCAGAGCGATCTGAATCAGCTCATGCAGCACGTGGACGTGGTCGGGCCGCTCCCGCGCAATGTGGCCGGGCAGCCGGCCTACAAGGTCGAGGTCTCGCCCAAGCACGACGGTGGGCTGCTCGGCGACGTCCAGCTCGCCTGGGACGCGGCGCACGGAATCCCGCTGGGCATCGCGATCTACTCGCGTAACTCGAGCTCCCCGGTGCTCGAGCTCAAGGCCACCGACATCTCCTACGGCCGGGTCAGCTCGAGCGCCTTCTCGATCAAGGCGCCGGCCGGGACCAAGGTTGTGAAGGTTTCCCCGACCGCCACGGGCGCGGCCGCCCGGCACGCCAGGACGGCCGGGGTGAAGGCCAAGCGCCACGCCGAGGTCACCGGTCCGGCCGCGGTCCAGTCGCACCTGCCGTTCACGCTGGTCGCGCCCGACAAACTGGTCGGCCTGCCGCGCCAGTCGGTCCAGCTGCTCGACTGGGGTGGCCACCCGGCGGCGCTCGCCACCTACGGCCAGGGGCTCGGCGGGATCGCGGTGATCGAGCAGTCCAGCTCGGGCTCCCAGCCCCAGTCGCAGGGTGGCGGTGATGGTCAGCCCGGCCTGAGCCTCCCGAGCGTGTCGATCAACCCCTCCACCTCGGGTCAGGAGCTGGCCACGGCGCTCGGCACGGTCGTGCGCTTCACGAGCGGCCAGGTCTCCTACACGGTGCTCGGCTCGGTGCCGCCGATCGCCGCCGAATCCGCGGCCAGGCAGCTGGCGCCATGATTCCGGCGTGACCGACGCCCCGTCGCCCGACGCCCGCGCGAGCCCCGGTCCTCCGCCGGTCGAGGTCCGGGGCCTCGTCAAGCGCTACGGCGAGCTGACCGCGGTGGCGGGGGTCGATCTGACGGTCAACGCCGGCGACGTCTACGGCTACCTCGGCCCCAACGGCGCCGGCAAGACCACCTGCCTGCGGATGATGCTGGGGCTGATCCGACCCACCGAGGGGACCGTCAGGCTGTTCGGGCGCGATCCGCTCGAGTCCGTGCACGCGCTGGACGACGTCGCCGGCTTCGTCGAGGCGCCCACCTTCTACCCGTACCTGAACGGCAGGCGCAACCTCGAGCTGCTGGCCGCGTTCGACGGCGGCGGCGCCCGCGAGCGGATCGAGGAGGCGCTCGAGACGGTCGAGCTGACCGACCGGGCCAAGGACCGAGTGGGCGGCTACTCGCACGGGATGCGCCAGCGGCTGGGCATCGCCGCCGCGCTCTTGCGCGAGCCCAGGCTGCTCCTGCTCGACGAGCCGGCCACCGGCCTCGATCCCGCCGGCATGCGCGACATGCGGCTGCTGATCCGCCGCCTGGCCGACCAGGGGATCACCGTGATGCTCTCGAGCCACCTGCTGGCCGAGGTCGAGGAGCTGTGCAACCGGGTGGCGATAGTGCGGACGGGTCGCATCGTCTACGAGGGCGCGATCGCGGATCTGAAGCGAAGCGCCGGCGCCACCTACCGGTTGTCGACCACCGACGACGAGCGGGCGCTCGCGGTCTGCCAGGCCCAGCCGGGGGTCGAGGACGTGCGCGTCGTTCACGGGCGAATCGCCTTCACGGCCGATGACGGGGTGGTCGCCGAGTTGAGCCAGGCGCTGGTCGAGGCAGGCGCGCTGATCCGCATGCTGGCGCCCGAGCACGTCACGCTGGAGGACCTGTTCTTCTCGCTCACCGAAGGCGACGAAGCGATGAGCGCCGGCGCGCCGGCGGTGGCCGCGCGATGAGCGCGATTGCCCAGCCGGCCGCCGTGAGCGGGCGCACCCGCTCGCGTCCCGGCGTTGCCACGGTCTATCGCTGGGAGCTGTTCAAGCTCCGCTATCAGAAGCGCACGTACCTGGGGCTGGGGGCGGCCGTGCTCGTCCCGATCCTGTTCGTGCTCGCCATCCATTTCCGCCACGACCGCCGGGGCGGGGGCGGCGATTTCGCGTTCGCCTCGTACCTGACCAAGAGCGGGCTCGTCGTCCCGCTGGTGATGCTGCTGTTCGGCGCGGTGTGGCTGTTCCCGCTGATCACGGCGCTGGTGGCCGGCGACATCTTCGCCGCGGAGGACCACAACGGGACCTTGAAGACCGTCCTGACGCGGTCGCTCGAGCGCTGGCAGATCTTCGCCGGCAAAGCGCTGGCCGCCTTGACCTACGCGGTCGTGGCCATCTTCCTCAGCGGGACGGTCGCCGTGATCGCCGGCTGCATCGAGTCCGGCTTCAACTCGGTGCAGACGCTAACCGGGACGATCGTCTCAGCGCCCAAGGGCCTCGAGTTGGTGTACCTGAGCCTGCTCGTGTACCTGATCCCGATCGCCACCGTGGTGTGCATCGGGCTGCTGCTCTCGACGATCACGCGCAACAGCGCCGCCGCGGTCGTGGGCACCCTGATGGTCTCGCTGCTCTTCCAGCTGATCGGGATCCTCCCGGGACTCGGCGCGCTGGTCCCGTACCTGCTGAGCACCCAGTTCAACGCCTGGCAGGGTCTGCTGCGCCAGCCGATCGACTGGGCCCCGATCGTGCGCGCCGTGTGGGTGTGCGCGATGTACGGCATTCCGGCGCTCGGCACGGCGTTCCTCGTGTTCCTGCGCCGCGACGTCGCCGGTGGCTGATCGGGTACTCGTCGTCGACGACGATCCGCCGCTGCGCCGGATGCTCGCGCGGACGCTTGCTGCCGAGGGATATGAGGTCACGGTGGCGGGCGACGGTGGCGGCGCTCTGGCCGAGGCCGAACGAACCGCTCCGGACGTCATCGTGCTCGACGTGGCGATGCCCGGGCTAGACGGCCTGACCGTGGCCCGCTGGCTGCGCGGCAAGGGCCTGCCGACGCCGATCCTGATGCTCACCGCGCGCGACGAGGTGGCCGACCGGGTCGCCGGGCTCGAGGCCGGCGCCGACGACTACCTGATCAAACCGTTCGCCGTGCAGGAGCTGATCGCCCGGCTGCGGGCGCTGACCCGGCGCACCGGTTCGGACACGCGCGGGTCTGCGGGACTCCGCTCCTACGGCGACCTGACGTTCGACGTTTCGGCTCGGCGCGCGACGCGCGGCGGGCGGACGATCGAGCTGACCGGCCGCGAGGCCGCGTTGCTCGAACTGCTGCTGCGCGAGACCGGCCGAGTGGTCACGCGCGAGCGCGCGCTCGAGGAGATCTGGGACGACGCGGCCGAGCCCAACGTGGTCGACCGCTATGTCACGCGCCTGCGGCGCAAGCTGGGCGCGCCGCCGCTGATCCGGACGGTCAGAGGGAGCGGGTTCACGCTCCGGGCGTGATCGCGATCGTGATTCGGCGGAGGTCTCTACGCGACCTCGGCGACCAGCACGGCGTCGAACTGCTCGTCGCTCACCGGTCGGCCCACCGCATACCCCTGGACCGCATCGCATCCGAGCTCACGCAACAGCTCGAGCTGGGCCTCGGTCTCGACGCCCTCGGCGATCACGTCGAGCCCGAGCGCGTGTCCGAGCTCGGCCAGTGCGCCGATCATCGCGGCGTTCTCCGGGTCGGTGCCGAGGCCGGCGACGAAGCTCTCGTGGATCTTGAGCGCGTCTACCCGCAGCTCGCGCAGCCGCGAGATCGACAGCGCTCCGACCCCGAAGTCGTCGATCGTGATCCGCACCCCGGTGTCCTTGAGGACCCGCAGCGCTTCGATCGCGCCGTCGGGATCCTCGGCCAGTCCCGCCTCGGACATCTCGAGATAGACGGCCGCGGGATCGAGCTCGCCGGCGCCGATCGACTCGCTCAGCAGCGCGGGGAGAGCCGCGTCGGGCAGCTGGGACGCTGAGATGTTCAGCGAGAGCGTGAGGTCGGGCTTGCGGACGCGCCATCTCGAGAGCTGTGCGAGCGCCTCCTCGAGGACGAAGCGCTCGATCGGGACGGCGAGCCCTAGGTCCTCGGCCAGCGGCATGAACTCGCCGGCGTCGAGCAGGCCGCGCGTGGGGTGCTGCCAGCGCACGAGCGCCTCGACCCCCGCCACCACATCCATGCCGTGCAGGACCAGGTAGGGCTGGTAGTGGACGCGCAGCTGGCCATGTTCGACCGCCTGGCGGATCTCGGCCTCGAGCTCGATCCGATCGTTGGCCCGCTGACGCGACTCCTCGTCGAACAGCTCGAAGCGCGAACGTCCCCGGTCCTTGGCCCGGTACATCGCGGCATCCGCCTCCCGGATGATCGTGTCGGGCGCCACCGTGGGGTCGTTGACCAGCGCGATCCCGATGCTGACCGTCGTGGTCAGCGGCGCGCCGTCCACCTCGATCGGGTGGCCGGTGGCCTGGCTGATGCGGTCGGCGATCAGCACCACCTCGCGCTCGGACGTGAGGCCCTCGAACAGGAACGTGAACTCGTCGCCGCCGAACCGCGCCACGGTGTCCATCGGGCGCAGCAGCCCGCTCAGCCGTTCCCCCAGGGTCGAAAGCACGCGATCGCCGGCGGCGTGGCCGCGCGAGTCGTTGATCTCCTTGAAGTTGTCGAAGTCCAGGAAGAGCACGGCGAGCGGGGCGCCCGACCGGCGGGAGCGCTCCAGGGCGAGGTTCAGGCGGTCAAGGAAGAGGGCCCGGTTGGGCAGGCCGGTGAGCTGATCGTGCAGTGCCTGATGGGCGAGCCGCGACTCGGCGCGCTTGCGCTCGATGGCCCGGATCAGCGCGCGCCTGAGCTGCACGGGCTCGAGCTCGGGCATGATCAGGCAATCCTGGGCGCCCTGCCTCACCGCCCGCAGGGTCAGATCCTCGTCGTCGTCGGAGCAGAGCAGCACGATCGGCGCGTCGGGGGCCGACATCCGCACGTACTCGAGCAGCGACAGCGGATCGTCGTCCGAGGCGTTCGAGCCGTCCGGGTGGGCCGGGAGCGTGGCGTCGAGCAGCACGCAGCAACCGGGATGGTCGAGCAGCGCCTCGGCGGCCGCCGCGTCAAAGGTGGGGTGCGTGACCAGGTGGGTGTCGCTCCACGTGGCGCGCAGCATCTCGTCGATCTGTCGCGCCGTGCGGTAGTCGTCGGACAGCAGCAGGGCCCTCATCGGTCCCGCGTGCACGCGCTCGCGCTCGCCCAGCAAGGCGCCCCGTTCATGAGCAAAAGCTCCACATCCATGTTCAAACCTGCCCACCATAATTTTATGGCTCTCTACCCCACAAACTTGTGGATCAGCCGAAAACTTCGCTGAGCGCTACAGCGGGGTCCGGGTTGTGACGCTGCGCCGGCCCCAGACGCTCCGGGTCAGGCTGGCTCTGGCCGTCGCGGGCTCGATCCTGGCCGCGCTTGCGCTGTTCGGCGTGGCCACGGTGCTCGTCGTCCGGCACGAACTGCGCTCCTCGCTCGACACCGCGCTGCGTCAACGGGCAGAGCAGGTGGCCGAACTGGCTGTGTCCGCCCCGGCCGTGCTGTCCTCGCCTGGGGCGCTGGAGAGCCCGGTGTCGGGCCGCCAGATCGTGGTCGAGGTGGTCGACGCCCGCGGCCGGATCGTGGCCCGGTCGCTGACGCTGGGGGCGCGGCTGCTGCCGGAGGATCGGCTCGCCCGCGCGGCGCGGGTGTCCGGCGCCACCGGGTTCGAGAACATCGACCTGGACGGCCGGCTGTTCCGGCTGTTTGCTGCGCCGATCGCCCTCAGCGGCCCGGCCGGCGGGGGCGCGGTGCTGGTCGCCTCCGACACCACCGACATCACGCGCACGACCGACCACCTGGCGCTCGTGGTGGCGCTGATCGGGGCGGCCGTGGCACTTCTGGCGGCCCTGGTCGCTGCGTGGTTGACCCGGCGCGGGCTGCTTCCTTTGCGGCGGCTGGCGTCGGCCGCGGGGGAGATCGAGCGGAGCGCCGATCCGTCTCAGCGCCTGCGCCTGTCCGGTGGCGATCCGCCGGATGAGATCGGGCAGCTGACCGGCGTGTTGAATCGCATGCTCGCGTCGCTCGAGGCTGCGCGGACGGGCGAGCGGCGCTTCCTGGCCGACGCCTCGCACGAGCTCCGTACGCCGGTTACCACGTTGCTCGGCAACGTCGAGTACGCCGCACGGCACGGCGCCGATCCCGAGGTGCTCGAAGAGCTCTTGCGTGACGCCCGGCGTCTGGCGCGGCTGGTCGACGATCTGCTCGCGCTCGAACGGGCGGGGGACTCGGGTGGTTCTTTGGGCGCGCCCGTCGACATGGCCGGCGTCGTCCGCGACGTGGTCTCGGGTCATGACGGTCGGGTCGTGCTTCGGCCAGGCGCGGGTACGTTGTTCGTGCGGGGCGATGCCGGGGAGCTCACGCGGGCGGTGGAGAACCTGGTCGAGAACGCTTTGGTGCATGGGCCTTCCGACGGCTCGGTGACCGTGTCGCTGGTCGGGGGCGGTGGGCGCGTACTCGTGACCGTCCGCGACGAGGGGCCAGGACCGGATCCCGGCGACGTCGACCGGTTGTTCGAGCGGTTCTGGCGCGGTCCGGGCGCGTCGGCCCGTCCGGGCTCGGGACTCGGCCTCTCGATCGTGGCGGCGATCGCGCAACGCCACGGTGGCGCGGTCCGGGTCGACGGGGCTGCCTTCACCGTGGAGCTGCCGGCGCTGGAGCAACCAGATTCTCATGCTGCTCTTACTGAGCGTTGATTCTCTGTCCGAGCATGGAGAAACAGTCCTCCAGGAGCGATCGGTCCCGGGCCGTGCTGATCCGGGACGCGGCGGTGGCGCGCGTGAGCCGGACGCGGCGCTGGGTGATCGTCGGGTCGGCGGCGCTCACCGCCGGCTTCGCGGCGCTCGTGTCGGCGGCGGCGCCGGGTCGCTCGTTGTCGGCGGCAAAGGCCTCTGGCGGCGCGGTCTCGACTGCCAGCGCCGCGAGCGCTGCCTCCTCCGCGGCCCGCGCGGGCTCCTCGATCCCGCGCATGCCGGCGCCGGCGAGCGCCGGTGACCTCGGCCTGCAGTCGCCCGACCAGCCGCCCTCGCAGGATCAGTCACAGCCTCAGAGCGCCCCATCCCAGCCGCAGTCCGATCCGCAAGCCGCCCCGACCCCGCAAGCTGCGCCGACCCCGCAAGCTGCGCCGACCCCGCAGGCTGCCCCGACCCCGCAAGTGGCTCCGCCGTCCTCGGGCGGGGGTGGCGGTGTCGTCTCCGGAGGGTCCTAGCCCTTCCATCGGCTCGCGGGCCATGTCCTCAGAAACACCGGACCTGATTCGCCTGGAGGCGTTCGGCACCGTTGGGCTGGTTGCCGTGCGCGACCCCGCGCGGACGGATGCGGCGGTCGCGGCGGTGACGCGCGTGGTGGATGAGTTCGACCGCGCGTGCTCGCGGTTTCGCCCCGACTCGGAGCTTTCGGCGGTGAACGCCGCGGCGGGATCGGCGGTGGTGGTGGGGCCGGTGCTGCTCGAGGCCGTGACCGCAGCGCTCCGCGCCGCCCGGTTGACCGCGGGAGACGTCGACCCGACGGTGGGCCGGGCGTTGATCGCGCTTGGCTACGACCGCTCGTTCGAGGAGGTTCCGGCGTTTGTGTCCGCCCCGGAGCCGCTTGCCGCGGTCGCCGGGTGGCGGACGGTGACCGTCGACCGCGAGCACCGGACGATCCGCCTCGCTCCGGGCGTGACCCTCGACCTCGGCGCCACCGCCAAGGCCCTGGCTGCCGACCGTGCCGCGGCCGCGGCTTTTGACGCCACCGGGTGCGGAGTGCTCGCGTCGTTTGGTGGCGACCTGGCGGTGGCCGGTGACCCTCCGCCCGAGGGATGGCGCGTGCGGGTGACCGACGACCATCGTGCCGGCGTCAGCGCGCCGGGCCAGTGGATCTCGCTGCATGTGGGCGGCCTGGCCACGTCGAGCGTCGCGGTTCGGCGATGGCGGACGGAGACCGGGGATGCGCATCATCTGATCGATCCCTCGACCGGCGGCTCGGTCGACAGCGTGTGGCGCACGGTCAGCGTTTGCGCCGCCTCGTGCCTGGACGCCAACATCGCCAGCACGGCCGCGATCGTCCGCGGTTCGCGTGCGGTTCCGTGGCTTGCCGGGCTACGGCTGCCGAGCCGGCTGGTGCGAGTCGACGGGACGGTTTCGCACGTGGCCGGCTGGCCGTCATCCGGTGATGACCTGTCGTCTTGCGGGTCGGCGACTTCGATGGATCGGGCGGCCGGGTGAGTTTGAGCGTCGCCGCCACGCTGAGCCCGAGCGCGTACTGGTATCTCGCCCGAGGCACCGGCGCGGTGGCGCTCGTGCTGCTCACGGCGAGCGTGGTGCTCGGGATCCTCGGCTCGGTGCGCTTCGCGGCGCCGCGCTGGCCGCGCTTCGCGATCGACGCCGTGCACCGCGACGTGTCGCTGCTCGTGGTGGTCGTGCTCGTCATCCACATCGTGACCAGCGTGCTCGACGGGTTCGCGCCGATTCGTTTGTTCGACGGCGTAATCCCGTTTGTGACGCCTTACCGGCCGCTGTGGATGGGTCTCGGCACGCTGTCGTTCGACCTCCTGCTGGCCATCGCGATCACCAGCCTCGTGCGCCGCCGGCTGGGCTATCAGGCCTGGCGGGCGGTGCACTGGCTCGCGTACGCAAGCTGGCCGGTCGCGGTCCTGCACGGGCTGGGCACGGGGAGCGACGTCAAGCAATGGTGGATGCTCGCGCTGACCGCAGCCTGCATCGTGGCCGTGCTGGTCGCGGTCTGGACCCGGATCGCCAGCGTGTCCTCCGATCATGTGGGCCTGCGCGCGCCGGCCACGGCGCTGGCGGTGGTCACGCCGATCGGACTGGCCATCTTCACGCTGGCCGGTCCCCTGCAGCACGGATGGGCGCGGCGGGCCGGGACGCCGTCATCGCTGCTCGGCCGGAAGGTCGCGTCGGTGGCGCCGCCGCGCCGCGCGCCGTCCCGGCCCAGTTCCCTGCCAAGCTCATTCAACGCCACCGTCGCCGGAAGCGTGAGCGAGTCACAGGCGCCGGGCGGAGCGATCGTCGACCTCGCTATGACCGTACGCGGCCGGGTGCAGGGACGGCTGCGGGTCAGGCTCGGGGGCGTGCCGATCGCGGGCGGCGCCGGCCTGTCGATGACCGGCAGTCAGGTGGACCTGGCCGTGGCCGGCCAGCCATCGGTGCTGCAGGGGCGGATCCTCGCGCTGCGGGGTGAGGAGTTCGACGCCCGCTTGAGCAACGGTGCCGGCACGACGGTCGACGTCCATGTCCAGCTTCAGATCGACACCAACAACAACACGGTGACCGGCACGCTATCCGGCTCATCCGGGCGGGCATGAGCGCTCTGGACAGCGGTCATCAGGGGCTTCCACGTCTGCTCGCAGGCCTCAAGCCCGGCGGCCCGATGACGCTGGCCGCCCACGCCCGGATTCACGGACCGCTGCCGGACCTGCCGCCCCACCAGCTGATCGAGGAGGTGGAGCGCAGCGGCCTGCGCGGTCGCGGTGGCGCCGACTTTCCCACGGCCCGCAAGCTCCGCGCGGTGGCTGGACGCCGGCGCGTCGGCCCGTTGATCGTCAACGGCTCCGAGACCGAGCCCGCCAGCGCGAAGGACCGGCTGCTCCTCGGACGCCTGCCCCATCTCGTGCTGGACGGCGCCGTGCTCGCGGCCCGCGCGGTGGGGGCCTCGGAGGTGATCGTCAAGGTCGGATCGGACGCCCGCGGGGTGTTCGCGGCGCTGGACGGCGCGGCTTCCGCGCGCGAGCGCGATCGGATCCGGATCTCGGTGGTGGGCGGCCCCGGGGGCTACGTGACCGGCGAGGAGAGCGCGGTCGTCCACTACCTGAACTCCGAGATTGCGAAGCCGACGTTGGTTCCCCCGCGGCCGTTCGAGCGCGGGTACCGGGGGCGCCCCACGCTGATCCAGAACCCCGAGACGCTGGCCCAGCTCGCGCTGGTCGCCCGCTTCGGCTCGAGCTGGTATCGCGAGCTCGGCACGGTGGTCGATCCCGGCTCTGCCCTGGTGACGATCACCGGCGCGGTGCGCGCCCCGGGCGTGTACGAGCTGGCCTTCGGGACGCCGATGGGCGATCTGCTGGCCGCCGCTGGCGGACCGTCGGAGCCGCTCCAGGCGCTGCTGGTCGGCGGCTACTTCGGCACCTGGGTCGACGCCTCGGCCGCGGTCGGGCTGCGGCTCGCGCGGGAGGACCTGCGCTCGGTGGGCTGCTCGCTCGGGTCGGGAGTGTTGATCGCGCTGGGGGAGAGCGCCTGCGGCCTGCACGAGAGCGCCCGGGTGATCGCCTATCTGGCCGACCAGTCCGCGGGGCAGTGCGGGCCGTGCGTGTACGGCCTGCGCGCGATCGCCGATGCAGTGGGCGCATTGGCCGGCGGGGTCGCGCATCCTTCCGAGCAGGCGCGGGTGCTGCGCTGGGCGGACGAGATCCGCGGCAGGGGAGCCTGCCATCACCCGGACGGGGCGGTGCGATTCGTCGAGAGCACGCTCCGGGTGTTCGGTGCGGATGTCGAGTCGCACCGGCGCGGGCGCTGCCAGGCCCGTCCGGCCGGATTGCCGCTGGGCGGCTCCGCGGTGGCGCCACCGGGTCTCCGTGCACCGGACCTCGCCGGCGCGCCCCGGAGGCTTGCCGGGTGAGCGCCACCCTGCGCATCAACCCGATCGCCTGCGAGGCGCACGGCCTGTGCGCGGAGCTCTTGCCCGAGCTGTTCCGCTTGGACGACTGGGGCTATCCGATCCTCGATGAGTCAGAGGTGCCGCCGGACCTGCTCGGACTGGCCCGCCGCGCGGTCGATGCGTGCCCCACGCTGGCGCTGCTGCTCGACGAGGCGTGATCTAACTTGGGTGCGCGGGCGGAATGTGCGCCGGCGGAATGTGCGCGGGCGGAATGTGCGCGGGCGGACCAGGCTCCCGGGGCGGCCCGCCGCCGCCACCGAGCTCGAGCTGCCACCAGCCCACGTCGTGCCAGGTGCCCAGCTTCCAGCCGATGTTCCGGTACACGCCCACGGGCTGGAACCCGAGCGCCTCGTGCAACCCGACGCTCGCCGCGTTGGGCAGCGTGATGCCGGCGCACGCGATGCGGAAACCCTGCTTGGCCAGAAGCTCGAACAGCGTCTGGTAGAGCGCCCGGCCGACCCCGCGGCGCTGGCTTGCGGGTGCCACGTACACGGTCACGTCGGCGGCCCAGCGATACCAAGCGCGCTCCCGGTGGCGCGTGGCGTACGCGTAGCCGATGAGGCCCTCGCCGTCGTGCGCCACCAGCCAGGGGTGGGTCTCTGTGGTGGTCTCGATCCGGTCGGCGAGCTCTTGTGCGCTCGGCACGCGTTCCTCGAGCGAGATCGGGGTGTCGCGAACATATGGCGCGTAGATCGCCGCGCATGCGCCGGCGTCCCGCTCCGCGTCGGCATCGCGGATCAGCATGCCAGGACTGTAGTCTCGGCAGGCGATGCCAATCCAGAACCTTTCCGATGAGCAGCGCGCGTTCGTCGAGGCGATCCGCGACTTCGCCCGGCGCGAGTGCGGCACCCGCGAGCAGCGCGACGTCCTGACCGACGGCGGCGTTGAGCCCCACAACCTTCAGGTGTACGCGCAGATCGCGTCGCTGGGCTGGTTGGGGGCGGCCATCCCCGAGGCGTACGGCGGATCGGGCGGTGGCGCGATGGATCTGTGCCTGCTGTGCGAGGAGTTCGCGCGCGGGCTGATACCGATGGGCTTCTTCCCGGTGACGATGATGTCCGGCCGCCCGGTCGAGCTGTTCGGCAGCGATGCGTTGAAGGAGGAGATCCTCGGTGGGATCGTCGCCGGCCGGACCGGCGCGATCGCCATGTCCGAGCCGGAGGCCGGGTCGGACGTGGGCAACCTGTCCTGCCGGGCGGCGCAGGCGAACGGCGAGTTCGTGATCAACGGCCAGAAGACCTGGATCACCGGAGCGCACATGGCCGACCAGATCCTCGTCGTGACGCGGACGACGCGCGGCGATGACAAGCACTTCGGCCTGACGATGATCTCGGTGCCGTCCGGCGTCGAGGGTCTCGAGATCCGCGGGATCGGGACGATGGGCGGACGCGAGGTCAACGACATGTACTTCACGGACTGCCACGTCTCGGCGGATCGGGTAATCGGACACGTCGACCAGGGCTGGATGCAGCTGATGGCCGGCCTGAACTACGAGCGGCTGATCATCGCCGCGCAGTCGCTCGGGATGGCCCAGCGGGCGTTCGACGACGTGCTGTCGTACGTGAAGGAGCGCCGGCAGTTCGGCCGGGCGATCGGCAGCTTCCAGACGATCAAGCACCGCCTGGCCGACCTGGCGTGCGAGCTGGAGGCAACGCGCGAGCTGGTCTACGGCGTCGCGCGGGTCGTCGACGCGAACCCGGACAAGCTGTTCCCCCGCGAGGCCTCGATGGCCAAGCTCAAGGCGACCGAGCTGGCCAAGCGCACGGCCCTCGAGGGGATGCAGATGATGGGCGGCTACGGCTACGCCACCGAGTACGACATGGAGCGCCACGTCCGCGCCACGTTGGTGACCACCATCTACGGTGGCGCCTCCGAGATCCAGCGCGAGATCATCGCCCGCTCGCTCGGTTTGTAAAAACTCTGCTTCAAAGCGCGATGGCCGGCCGGTGGCGCGTCATTCTGTCCGGGCCATGCTCCCGCCCCACGGGAAATTTCCGCCACTCGTCCGAGGCCGGCCGCGTGATGACGGATTCCTCCCGCCACACGGGAGGCATCCGTCACCAGCGCAACTACGCAACGGCAATGGCGGAAATTTCCCGTTGGGGAGGGACTGATGGCGAGGGGATCGGAGGCGGACCGGGTGATCAAGGCGCTTGCCAAGGCCAACAACCGCGTGGTGACCTACCGGGCGCTCGAGGCGGCGGGGATCGGCGGCAATCTGATCACTCTCCGCGTTGCCACAGGTCTCCTGCATCGCATTCACCACGGCGTGTACCTGCTCGATCCGCCGGAGAAGGCGAGCCGCGTGACCTTGATGACGGCCGCCGTCGAAGCTTGCGGTCCGACTGCGGTCCTGAGCCACCGATCGGCCGCCGAGCTGTGGGCGCTCCTGCCCGGGCACCCCGGATACATCGAGGTGACCGTCGTGGCGCACAACGCCGGCGACCGGCCTGGCATACGTCGGCATCGCGTACCCGTGCTTGGCCGGGCTGACATCCGCACACGACATGGCGTCAGCGTGACCTCGCCGGCGCGCACCGTCCTCGACAACGCCCGCCACCCAGACCTGGAAGAGCTGATCGGCACCGGGCTGGCCAAGGGCATCGTGACCGAGCGGCAGATCGAGCAGGCGATCGAGCGCTGCGTGAACCGTCGCGGAGCTAGGCGGGTGCGCGCGCTGCTCAATCAGGACGGCGGGCCGCGTCGGACGCGCTTGTGGGCCGAGCGGCGGCTCCTCTCGCTCATCCGCGAGGCCGGTCTTCCGGTTCCGCTGACCAACAGAATGCTCCACGGCTGCCAGGTCGACGCCTTTTGGCCGGAGTACAAGCTGGTGGTTGAGGTCGACAGCTGGAGATTTCACGGCGACCGCGACTCGTTCGAGACCGATCGTGCCCGCGATGCGATCCTGGCGGCGCACGGCTACCACGTGCTGCGGTTCACCGCGCGCCAGCTCGAGCACCAGCCGCTGGTGGTCCTGGGTCAGCTGGCGGCTGCGCTGGCGCTTGCCTCGGACACGAACGCGCGCACCAGCGCGGAGTCGTCGCCGGCGCGCGTGATGGCCACGAGCTCCGACCTCGGCGCGCCGCTGACCGGGCGGTAGGTCACGCCGTCGAGGGCGAGGCGCTGGACCGATTCGGGGACCAGCGACACGCCCGTGCCGGCGGCGACCAGGCCGATGATCGTGAGCATCTCGGGTGCGTACTGGATGACCCGGGGTGCCGTCCCCGCGCCCGCCAGTGCGTCGATCAGCAGGTCGTGGAATCCCGGCGCCTGGTCGCGGGGGAACAGGACGAGCGGCTCGGCGGCCAGCCGGCGTAGGGGCACTCGGTTCAAACCGGCCAGCGGGTGGCCGGCGGGCAGTGCCGCCACCGTGCGCTCGCGCAGCACGGTTCGGACGCTGAGCTCACCGTCGTCCTCGATCGGCGGGCGGACCAGGCCGACGTCGGCGACGCCGGCGCGAACGGCGCGTAGCTGATCGACCGTGGGACGCTCGCGCAGCTCGAACTCCACGGCCGGCCGGGAGCGGCGGAACCGCTCGACGGTCCCCGGGACGATCGAAAACAGGGCGGAGCCGACGAAGTTGATCCGCAGGCGACCGGTCTGGCCGGCGTCGATCCCTCGCGCGGTGGCGACGGCGCCCTCCAGCTCGCCGAGCAGGGCCCGGGCGTCGCGCAGGAACGCCTCACCGGCCGGCGTGAGCTCCACCCGCCGGCGCGTGCGCACGAGCAGGGCGAAGCCGAGCTCGTCCTCGAGTGCGCGGATCTGCTGGCTCAAGGGCGGCTGGGAGATGTGCAGGCGCTCGGCGGCGCGGCGGAAATGCAGCTCCTCCGCGACGGCGACGAAGTAACGCAGCTGACGAAGCTCCACGAAACTGATTCGGTTAGCGACTCAATCGAGCTTAAGAAGATATTGGACACGATCACAGCTGCGGGCGTAGGTTTGGCCACTAGGTGTCCTTTCTGCTCACCTGCCCCAACTGCGGGACGCGCGAGGTGACCGACTTCGGCTACGGCGGCGAGATCTCGGCGCGCCCGTCCGCGCGTCCGAGCCTACGGGAGCTGGGCGAGTACAACTACTTCCGCCGCAACACGGCGGGGGTGCAGCGCGAGTGGTGGTTTCACCGGTCGGGTTGCCGGGCCTGGTTCATCGCCGAGCGCGACACCACGACGAACGAGGTGTTGCGGATCGAGTTGCCGGGGGAGGGTGGTGGCGCGGCATGAGCCGGCTGCCGCAGCGACCGGGGGAGCGGATAGACCGCCAGAAGGTGGTCCGCTTCACGTTCGACGGCAAGTCGGTCGAGGCGTTCGAGGGGGACACGATCGGCTCGGCGCTGTACGCCGCCGGCCGGCGCACGTTCTCCCGCAGCTTCAAGTACCACCGCCGGCGCGGCCTGCTGTGCTGCGCCGGGCAGTGCCCGAACTGCATCGTGGCGCTCGACGGGGCCCCCGGCGTCCGGGCCTGTGTGGAGCCGGTAACGGAAGGCATGCGGGTCGAGCACCTGAACGCCACGCCGGGGCTCGAGCTCGACGTGATGCGCGCCACCGACCTCGTCGGAACGCGGTTCACCCCGCCCGGCTTCTACTACAAGACGTTCATCCGGCCCCGCCGGCTGTGGCCGCTGTACGAGAAGGTCCTCCGGCATGCCGCGGGTCTCGGCGTACTGCGAAAGGAGCAGGCCGACCGCGAGTGGCGGACCGAGTACCGCCGCCGCCACGCCGACGTGCTCGTAGTGGGCGGCGGCGTCGCGGGCATCAGCGCGGCGAAGGCGGCGGCAGCGCAAGGCGCCGACGTCGTGCTGGTCGACGAGGGCCAAGTCGAGCCGGTCGACGGCGTCGAGACGCTCGCACGCGCCACCGCGCTGGGCTACTTCGACGGCATGGTCCCGGTGTGGCAGGGCGACACGCTGCATCAGATCCGCGCGCGCGCCCACGTGTTCGCCACCGGCGCGATCGAGCAGCCACTCGTGTTCGCGGGCAATGACCTCCCCGGCGTCATGCTCTCCGGTGGCGCACTCCGACTCATGGACCTGTACGCGGTCAGCCCCGGCACTCGGGCCGTGATCGCGACGACCAATGACCGCGGGCTCGAGGCGGCGGCCAAGCTGGACGCTGCCGGCGTGACGATCAACGCGGTCGCCGACCTACGCGCAACCCAGAGCGCATCGACCCAGGCGCTCCAGGCGCGCGGCATCAGCGTGCTCCAGGGCTACACGATCGTCGAAGCCAGGGGCGCCAAGCACGTCAACGGCGCGGTGCTGGCCTCGCTCGAGGGGGGCGCCGAGCTGAGCTTCGAGTGCGACCTCCTTGTCGTCTCGGGCGGGTTCGCGCCGGCGACGTCGCTGCTCTCCCAGGCCGGAGCCACAACCACCTACGACCCGGCAAGAGGGCACTTCGTGCTCGCCGAGATGCCGCCGAACGTGTACGCCGCCGGCGAGGTGGCGGGCTACGCCGACCCGGAGTCGGCCGCGCGCGCGGGCGAGCGCGCCGGACGTCAGGCCGCCGGCGCATCCGTCGACGGAGCAGACGCGCCGCCCAGCGAGCCGGCACCGGGCGCCGTCCCCCCGGCGGCCAGCGGCACCGACAAGGGCAAGTGCTTCGCGTGCCTGTGCGAGGACGTCACCGCCAAGGACATCAGGCTGAGCATCGACGAGGGCTACGACTCGATCGAGCTGTCCAAGCGCTACACGACGGTGACGATGGGCCCCTGCCAGGGCCGCATGTGCCAGCTCGCCTCGATCCGCCTGATGGCGCAGGAAACCGGGCAGAGCCTCGAAGCCGTCGGCACGACGACCGCGCGGCCGCCGTACGTGTCGGTCCCGATGGGCGTGCTGGCCGGCCGCCCGTTCCAGCCGGCCAAGCGCTCGGCGATCCACGGTCGCCACCGCGCGCTGGGCGCCAACATCAAGTTGGCCGGCGACTGGCGGCGCGCCTACGACTACGGCGATCCGCAACAAGAGGCGCTCGCGGTCCATCGGGCCGCCGGGCTGATCGACGTGTCGACGCTGGGCAAGCTGCTGGTCCGCGGGCCGGAGGCCGGAGAGTTCCTCGACCGCCTGTATCCGAATCGCTTCTCCGACCTCAAGCCCGGCCGGATCCGCTACGGCGTGATCAGCTCCGACGCCGGCCGGATCGTCGACGACGGGACGATCTGCCGGATCGACGAGGACGCCTACTACGTGACGACCACCTCGAGCGGCGCCGGCGCGGTCGAGGAGTGGTTCTCCTGGTGGCTCGCCGACTGGAGGATGGACGTTCGGCTCACCGACATGACCCAGGGCCTGGCCGCGGTCAACCTGGCCGGTCCGCGAGCGCGGGAGATTCTGAGCCGGCTGACCGACCTCGACTGCTCGGCCGAGGCATTCAAGTACCTCGACGCCAAGCAGGCCAAGGTCGCCGGCGTGCCGTGCCTGATCCTGCGCATCGGATTCGTCGGGGAGGTCGGCTACGAGATCCACTTCCCCTCCGCCCACGGCGAGCACGTGTGGGACGCGCTGATGGAGGCGGGGAGCGAGCACGGCATCAAACCCTTCGGGCTCGAGCCCCAGCGGATCCTGCGCCTGCAGAAGATGCACATCCTGGTCGGCCAGGACACCGACTCGGAGTCGACCCCGTTCGGCGCCGCGATGCCGTGGATCGTCAAGCTCGACAAGGAGCAGGACTTCATCGGCAAATGGGCGCTCGAGCACTACGCCGACGAGGAGCCGGCCACCCGCCTGGTCGGCTTCACGCTCGGCGACGGGTACGTGCCCACCGAGGGCGCGGTGATCATCGACGCCGTCGGCGCGCCGGTCGGACAGGTGACCAGCGCGCGGTTCTCGCCGGTGCTCGACCGGGTTATCGGGATGGCGTGGGTTCCCGGCCCGCTGGCGCGCGACGGTGCCACGGTGGCGATCTCCGACCAGGGGCGTACTGTGTCCGCGCACATCCAGACCCGGCCGTTCTACGACCCCGACGGCGAGGTGCTCCGGTCATGACCCTTGCGTTCCTGAGCCCCGTCGGCGAGGCGACAGCCCGCAGCCCCATGGAGCACCTGGCGCGAGCAGCGGGCGCGCGGTTCGAAATGCGCGACGGCTGGAACGTGGCAATGGGGTACACGCCGGAGCCGGACGGACGACCGGTGGCGTGGGCGGACGTCTCGCACCTGCGCAAGTGGGAGGTACGCGGCGACGGCGTCGGCGGCGAGCTCGGAACGGCCCGCCGCGAGGACGGGGCATGGTGGTGCGGGGTGACGAGCGAGCGGGCGTTGGTTCTGGGCGAGACGGCGTCCGAAGGTGCCCTCGACGTGACCTGCAACTACGCCGCGCTCACGATCCTCGGGCCGCAGGCACGCGAGACGATCGCGCGCTTCTGCGCGCTCGACCTCCGCCCGCACGTCGCCCCGCCGCACAGCTTCCGGCCCGGCTCGATCGCGCGCCAGCCGGGCATGATCCTGGTCGAGGCGACCGACCGCTTCCTGCTGCTGTTCGGCTGGGCGGTCGCCGAGTACATGTGGACGGTCGTGGCCGACGCGGCGCGACCGTTTGGAGGCGGCCCGGTCGGAATCGAGGCTCTCCAACATGCTTGACATCTTCCGACCGCGCCGGATGTGGCGCCGCCAGGGCGAGCTGAAGCCCTCCTACGACGTGGTGATCGTGGGCGGGGGCTCGCACGGCCTGGCCGCCGCCTACTACCTGCAGGAGGACCACGGCATCCGCAGCGTCGCCGTGCTCGAGAAGCGCTACATCGGCTCGGGCGCGGCCGGCCGGAATACCACGATCCTGCGCTCGAACTACAAGACCCCCGAAGGGGCCAAGTTCTACGACGCCAGCGTCAAGCTCTACGAGGGACTGTCCAAGGACCTCAACTTCAACCTGCTGTTCTCGCAGTGCGGCCACCTGACCCTGGCTCACTCCGACCGCGCGATGTTCGTGATGGCGAACCGGGCCGAGGTCAACCGCCTGCAAGGGATCGACTCGCGCGTGATCTATTCGGAGGAGATCAAGCGCCTCGCGCCGGCCATGCAGGTGGACAACCCGCGCGCCACCTATCCGATCATGGGCGCGCTGTATCACCCGCCGGGCGGGATCATCCGCCACGACGCTGTGGTCTGGGGGTTCGCGCGCGGGGCCGACCGCGGCGGCGTGGAGATCCACCAGGACACTGAGGTCCTGGGCATGGAGCGCTCTAACGGCAGGGTCACGAAAGTGCGCACGACGCGAGGCACGATCAGCGCCGGCGCGGTCCTCAACTGCACGGCCGGCTGGAGCACGTTGATCTGCGACATGGTCGGGGTGCCGCTCCCGATCACCACCCACATCCTCCAGGCGTGCGTAACCGAGCCGGTCAAGCCGCTGCTCGACGTGGTGATCGTCTCCTCGCAGATGCACGTGTACGTCAGCCAGACCGACCGGGGCGAGTTCCTGATGGGCGCCGAGATCGAGCCGTGGACGACCTACCGGATGCAGGGCACGCTGAACTTCCTGCAGGAGGTCACGAGACACACGCTCGAGTTGTTCCCCCAACTCGAGCGGGCGCGGTTACTGAGAAGCTGGGCGGGGCTCTGCGACCTCAGCCCCGACTACAGCCCGATCCTCGGCCAGACCGAGGTCGAGAACTTTCACGTCAGCGCAGGATGGGGCACTTACGGGTTCAAGGCCGCACCGATCGTGGGTAAGACGCTCGCCGAACTAGTGGCGACAAGTCGCACGCCGAACCTGATCGCGCCGTTCGCCCTCGAGCGGTTCTACGAAGACAAGCTGGTCTCAGAGCTTGCGGCGGCGGCCGTGAGCCACTAAGAAGAGAGGGAGCAGAGAGAGTGGCATCGAGCATTGGAGAGGACGCACCCATGAAGACCAGCCTCGAGATCGCCCAGGAAGCCGTCCTCCAGCCGATCGAGCAGATCGCGGAGCGGGCCGGACTGGAGGCCGGCGAGATCGAGGCGTACGGCCGCTACAAGGCCAAGGTCTCGCTGTCGGTGCTCGACCGGCTCAAGGATGTAAAGGACGGCAAGCTCGTGGTCGTCACGGGCATGACGCCGACCCGCGCCGGCGAGGGCAAGACGACCACGCTGGTCGGCCTCACCCAGGGGCTCGGGGTGATCGGCAAGAACCCGGTGGCCTGCCTGCGGGAGGCCTCGGTCGGCCCGGTGTTCGGGATCAAGGGCGGCGCGGCCGGCGGCGGGCTGACCCAGGTGGTCCCGATGGAGGACCTGAACCTGCACTTCACCGGCGACATCCACGCGATCGGCGCCGCCAACAACCTGCTGGCGGCAATGATCGACGCCTCGATCCTCCACGGGAACCCGCACCAGATCGACGCGCTGCGGATCCCCTGGCGCCGAGCCGTCGACATGAACGATCGCGCCCTGCGCGACATCGCGATCGGCCTCGGGGGTCGCGCCAACGGCTATCCACGAGAGAGCGGGTTCGACATCACCGCCGCCTCCGAGGTGATGGCGATCATGGCGGTGGCGCGCGACCTGCAGGACCTGCGCCGGCGCCTGGGCAGCATCACCGCGGCCTATTCGTTCGACGGCGGCAAGCCGGTCACCGCCGAGGACCTGCGCGCGGCCGGGGCGATGGCCGTGCTGCTCAAGGACGCGCTCAAGCCCAACCTGGTCCAGACGCTCGAGGGCCAGCCGGTGATGATGCACTGCGGCCCGTTCGCCAACATCGCCCACGGCAACAACTCGCTGGTCGCAGACCTGATCGCGATGAAGCTCGGCGACTACGTGGTGACCGAGTCGGGCTTCGGCTCGGACATGGGCATGGAGAAGTTCTTCGACATCGTGTGCCGGTTCGGCAGACTGACCCCCGCGGCGGCCGTGCTGGTCACCACCGTGCGTGCGATCAAGCACCACGGTGGCGTGGCCGACGATCCCCGGGTCGAGCGCTCGGCCCTCCTGCACGCGATCGAGGCGGGGATGGCCAACGTGCGCCGCCACCTCGGGATCATCCGGACGTTCGGGGTGCCCGCGGTCGTGGCGGTCAACCGGCGTCCCGGCGACACCAACGAGGAGGTCGAGCTGGTCAAGCGCCTGGCGCTCGAGGCGGGTGCGTTCGCCGCCGAGGCCAACGAGGGCTTCGCCAAGGGCGGTGCCGGAGTGGCCGACCTGGCCGAGGCGGTCGTCGCGGCGGCCGAGGAGCCCAACACGTTCCACCAGCTCTACGAGGACGACGCTCCGATCCAGGACAAGATCGAGGCAGTGGCCACGCAGGTGTACGGCGCCAAGGACGTCTACTACTACCCCGAGGCGGAGGCCAAGCTCAGCCAGTTCACGCGCGAGGGGATGGGCCACTATCCGGTGTGCATGGCCAAGACCCACCTGTCGCTGTCGGCCGACCCGACGCTGCTCGGCGCGCCCGAGAACTTCACGCTTCCGGTCAGGGACATCCGCGCCTACACCGGCGCGGGGTGGCTCGTCCCGCTGTGCGGCGACATCGTCCAGATGCCGGGGCTCGGCAAGGAGCCCGCCGCGGTCAACATCGACATCGACGGCGAGGGCCGGACCGTCGGCCTCTTCTGACCGCTCATTCCACGAGCTGCTCGACGCGATCGCGGCCCGGACGCCTGCGCCGGGCGGCGGCAGTGCGACGGCGTGCGCGACCGCGATCGCGGCGTCGCTCGTCGAAATGGCGACCAGCTTCGCGCCCGTCCCGGACGCGTCGTTCGCGCGGGCGGGACAGCTGCGCACTCGCGCTCTGGCGCTGGCGGAGATCGAGCTGCACGCCTACGAGCCGGTGCTCGAGGCGCTGCGGCTCCCGCGCGATGATCCGCGGCGCGCGGACCGGGTGGCCGCTGCGGAGGCCGAGGCCTCGCGCTCGCCGCTCGAGATCGCCCAGGTCGCAGCGGACCTGGCGGGGCTGGCCGCGGACATCGCCGAGGCGGGAAACCCCAACCTGTCCGGCGATGCGATCGCGGGCGCGCTGCTCGCCGAGGCGGCCGCGCAGGCGGCGGCCAGGCTCGTCCGGATCAACCTGACCGACGGCCCTGAGGTCGGCGAAGCCGCCGACCACGCCCGCCGGGCGAGCGTCGCTCGCGAGCGCGCGCTCGCCGTGGTTGGCTGATCTGTCCGGGGGCGCGCGCGAAGCTCATCGGAAGCGCCAGTCCAGGACACTTTCGCCCGAGAGACCGTCGAACTGGCCGCGCTCCCCGCGGCGGAGTCGCTCGATTCTCCTGACCGCCACCAGGGCGAGCGCTTCGAGCTCCGCGTTCGACGCACCTGCCGCGCGATTCCATGCACGAGCCCTCAGGGCGCCGGACTTCGCGTTTATCTGCGAGATGATCGCCATGAGATCGTCGTAGTCCTCGACCGGCGCCACGTTCGCCTCCAGGATCATCGTGTAGACGCGCACCTCGCCCGCCGTCGCCGCCACCACATCGATCGCCTGGTCGCGCGCAGCGCCGCTCAGCTCGCCGAGCGACCGCAGGTAGAACGCAGCCTGCGCGCGGAATGCGTGTAGCTCCATCCGGTCGGCTTCGCCGGTGCGAACCGCACCCGCGGCCTTGTCGTCCGACGCATGGGTGAGCTCGTGCACGACGGTCCCCTGCTGGGCGAGGTCGTCGACGTCGAAGGTCGACGGCAGGTAGACGGTGTCGCCCTTTCGCCCGCTGCCGCCCGACTGATACTTGGCGGCGGCCCAGCTCCCGATGTAGGCGGCCGGAACCTCGTCGACCTTGATTCTTCCGGCCAGTAGATCGTCGGCGACATCGAGGCCGGCGCGCCTCGCGATCACGAACACCGCCGCCGCGAACGCCCGGTCGCCCGGAGTGGAGTCGCTCGCCGCCGCGACCATGGCCGCGTCCACCTGCGCGTGATGGATCCGCGCGGAGTCGGCCAACGCGAGCGTCTTGCCGACGGTCGAGACGAACGCCCCGGCGCGCGAGAGCATCGCATCATCCAGCGGCGTGGTGCGAGTTCGGGCACGCACGTGCCGACCGCCTGCCGGCGGAGCCACCGATCGCCCGAAGTCCCGCACCTTCCGGCGGCTCTCCGCGGAAATCCATTGCGCCGGGAAGGAGATCTCCGGGTCCTCCCCGGTGAATCCGTGCGGCAGCATGGCGTGCAGGCGCTCGGCATTCCTGCGGTCCAGGAGCGCGGCGATGAACATGCGCTCGTCGTCGTCGATCGTCTCGTCGGTCCGGAGCGCGACCTGCCTGAGCTCGGCGAGAGCCGTGTCATCGAGCGGTCCGTTCATCGTGCGGCTCCAGGCCAGCGCCGCCAGCGAGGAATCGATCTCGACTGCGACCGTGAAGCGAACGAGCGGGACCTTCTCGTCCGCGAGCACCGCGCGCTGCAGCAGCGCGCCCGTAGCCCGGTTACCCGCCGTCCGCTGGAGCGCCAACGCATTACGGGGTGCGGCCGCGCGATTGTTGCGCGCGCGACCAACCGCCGGCTCGCCACCGGGGCTCATCCGACGCACGTTGACGTAGCTCACGGGTCTAAGACGCGCCCGGAACAAGAGTCCTTCCGGCCCCCGTTTTGCACCACTTGGCACAATATGTTCAAACTGCGCGTGGGGAGGAGGGCAACAGGTGGCCCGCGAAGACGTGGCCCCCCGATGGCGACGGACGGCACCGAGCGGCGACGGGCGCGCCACGGTGCAGCGAAGCCCGTCGCTGGTCGACAGCGCCGAGGAGGCGCTACACATCTGGCTGGCCGGTGGCCGCTACCGCCAGGGCGACCGCCTCCCGCCCGAGCACGAGGTCGCCACCATGCTCGGGATCTCCCGCGGCACGCTGCGCAGCGCGCTCCGCCGCCTGGAGGAGCGAGGCGAGATCGTGCGCCGGCAGGGCAGTGGCACGTTCGTCGGGCGCGGCGCGGTTCCGGCGGCGCTGGGCGAACGCCTCGAGCGCCTGGAGCCCTACTCCTCGCTGGCCGAGCGCCGCGGCCTCGCGCTCTCGAGCGTCGACCTGCACATTGAGCGGCGCGCGGTCGGCGTCGAGGTGGGGGAGGCGCTCGGCCTGGCCCCGATCGCACAGGTGACATCGATCGCCCGTACGCTGCACGCCGACGGCGCGCCGGTCGCGGTGATGTTCGACGTCGTGCACCCCAAGGTGTCCCTGCCCGACGTCGAGGAACTGCGCGCCGCGCTCGAGGCGGGTCGGATGGTGCTCGATGTGCTGATCGAACTGGGCGTGCCGGTGACCTACGCCCGCACGCGCGTGATCCCGTCGCTGCTCAGCCCGCGCGAGCGCGCCGGCAAGCTGCTCGGCGTCAAGCGGACCACGGCGGTGCTCGAGCTCGAGGAGCTGATCTACGCCGGGCGGGAGGAGCGGGTGGCCTACTCGCGCGACCTGTTCGCTCCCGGCGGCCTCGACGTGACCGTGATGCGCTCGCTGGAGTCGACCCGCCCCGCGCCGATCGCCAACTTCCGCGGGTCGCGGGCTCAGGGCGGCCGGGCCCGCCGCGCCCGGGATAACGGCACGTGAGCGACGCGACGGTCGGCTCGGTCGCGCGGGCGATCGCGCTGCTCGACGCGGTGGCGGACAGCGACGGTGGCGCTCGGGTGAACGAGCTCGCCCGGCGGATCGGGGTCAACCCGAGCACCGCCTCGCGGCTGCTGGCCACGCTCGAGGCCGGGGGTCTGGTCGAGCGCGACCCGGGCGGCCCGTACCGCCTTGGGCTCAGGCTCGTCGCGCTGTCCGATCGCGTGCTCGGGCAACTCGACGTGCGCGAGCGCGCCCGCCCCTGGCTGATCTGGCTGGTCGAGGAGACGGGCGAGACCGCCACCCTGTCGGTGCCGGGCGGCGGTCAGGCGATCACCGTGGACTTCGTGCCGGCGCCCTCGAGCGTGGTCAGCCTGGCTCGGCTCGGCCGGCCCAGCGTCGCCCATGCCACCGCGGCCGGCAAGGTGATGCTGGCGTTCGGAGCCCCGGCGGAGCGCGTCGGCGCCGGCGAGCAGGAGCTGACCGTGTTCACCGAGCGCACGATCACCGACCCGACGGTGCTGGCCGAGGAGCTCGAGCGCATCCGCGCGGCCGGATTCGCCGAGGCGGTCGGCGAGCGCGAACCGGACCTGAACGGGCTCGCGGCGCCCGTCCTCGGGCGAGGCGGCGAGCTCGTGGCGATCCTGGGACTTCAGGGCCCGGCGTCGCGGCTGCCTGCGGCCAAGCGCCGCGCGCTGCGCGAGCCGCTCGTCCGGGCGGCCCGCGAGCTCGGCCAGGCGGTCGGCGGGCCGAGCCACTCTCCCGGGGCCGCCGGATAGGATGGGCCATGCGCTTGCGCCTCCGCCCCGTGGACCTGCGCGGCCTGGCCGACGAGGAACTGATGGACCTCGTCGCCGCCGGCGAGACGCGAGCGTTCGAGGTGATCTTCGACCGTCACGCCTCCGCGGGCTACTCGCTCGCGCTGCGGATGTGCGGCCGGCGCGCGCTGGCTGAGGACATCGTCCAGGAGGCGTTCCTGTCGCTGTGGCGCAGCGGCTCGGGCTACGACCGCGCCCGTGGGAGCGTGCGCTCGTGGGTGCTCAGCGCGGTGCACAACCGGGCGGTCGACGCGCTGCGCCGGACCGGCGCGAAGGCCGGACGCGACGTGTCCGACGAGGGCATCGCGGAGCGTCTCCCCGCGCGTGAGGTCACCGAGACCGAGGTCGAGCGGCGCGAGGAATCCCGGCGGGTGCGCGGCGCACTCGACGAGCTGCCCGCCGATCAGCGACAGGTCATCGAGCTGGCCTACTTCGGCGGTCTCAGCCACAGCCAGATCGCCGAGATGCTCGATCTCCCACCCGGTACCGTGAAGGGTCGGATGCGGCTGGGTCTGACCAAGATGCGCTCCGCCTTCGGCGAGGCCGAGAAGGTGGCGCTATGAGCCCGACGAACGGACGCGCGTGCGGCGAGGACGCGGCGGCCTACGTGCTCGGGGCGCTGGCGCCGTCCGAGGCCGAGGCGTTTCGCCGGCACATCGCCGAGTGCGCCGATTGCCGTGAGGAGGTCACCGCGTTCGAGCAGATCACCGACGCGCTGCCGCCCGCGAGCGCCCCGCACGAGGTGCCCCGCGAGCTGCGCCGGCGGGTCATGCGCGAGGTACGCGCCACGCCCAAGCCCGCCCCCGCCGCCCGCCCGCGCGCGGTACGGGCGCCGACCCGATTCCCGCTGGCGTGGGGTGGCGCGCTGGCGGCCGTCGTGGTCGCGGTGATCGTGGCAGTGGCGCTCTCAAGCGGAGGGTCGAGCGGCACGCGGGTGATCCACGCGAGCGTTGGCAGCGCCGAGCTCCGGATCGCCGGCGGGCACGCCGACCTGATCGTCCACCGCCTACCCCAGCTGCCCGCGGGGCGCATCTACGAGATGTGGGTGCAACGCGGCAGCGCCCAGCCCACGCCGACCGGCACGCTGTTCAGCACAAGCTCTGGCGGGAAGGCCTCGGTCGGCGTGCCCGGAAGCGTCGACGGCGTGAGCGCGGTGATGGTCACCCAGGAGCCCGCCGGGGGGAGCCTCGCGCCCACGTCCACGCCCGTGATCATCACGCGCGTGAGTTGAGACGCGAGGCGTCCCGGCTGCAGCGGGTGGGTGGGCCGCAGTCAGGCCCCCAGTCAGGCGGCCAGCGGCTTGACCTCATAGCCGCTCTTGGGCGTCCCGAGATACGGGAAGTGCGGCAGGTACCTCGTGCTCGCCGGCCCCAGCCCATCGGTCACGAGTGCGGCGGCCGCGTCCGGCGTGTAGCTCTTGTTCACGAGCGGATAGGTGGCGCCGGCGATTGCCCGCAGCTCCACCGTGACCACGTCGTCGAACACGCGGCGACCATTCGGGAAGCCGGCCGGGTCGCCCCCGACCAGTCCGAGCGGCTTGGGGTTCTTGCGCGTGGGCGGGATCGCCATGTTCAGCCGCAGCTGGTCGGCCGGATTGCCTCCGGTGAAGTTCTGGAAGCCCGGCACGATGCCGGCTGGGATGCCGGTCATCAGGATCGCCGCCAGATCCGCTCGCGGCGCGGTGAGCTTGGCCAGGTTCGGGAACACGCCCGGATACAGCACCGGGAGCAACGCGGCGAGCTCGGGGTGCTGGACGTAATGCAGGAACTGGGCGTCGGCTTGCGCCGGTAGCGCGTTCCAGCGGTCCTTGTCGCCCAACGGGACGATCACCTCGTTGAACAACGGGTTGCCCAGGCGCGAGACCTGGACCCACGGCCCGGCCTCGTGCACCGCGCCGCTGCCCGCGTGCCGGACCGACGCGCGACGCCGGCTGGCCGCCGTCCACACGCCGATCACCGACTTGCCCGCCATCGGATCGGTCGGCTTGGAGCCGTCCCGGGTCAGCTCGTGCTTGGGGATCTTCAGCGCGATCGTGTGCACGCTGAAATCGTGGGTCGCGTTGACCGCGTGCGCCGCGGCCATCCCGCCGAGGTGCAGGTTCTGGAACGGGCGCAGGTCGCCCAGGTCGAATATTGCACCGAGGTCGACGTAGAAGCCCTCCAGCCGCTGCCCGGCGAACACGGTGTGGCCGCCGGCGATCTTGTGAACCGCCTGCCCGGCCAGCTTTGCGTACTGCGGCGTCGAGCCCGGCCCGATGTTGCAGGGAGGGCAGGCCAGCCCGCTCGCCAGCACCTTGCGGTGGCCGTTCTTCACGCGCGTGACCGTGTAGAACTGCCGGCGGTTCCAGTTCGGGCTGTCGATCGAGTCGATCGGGCCCGTGTTGTAGAGGAACGTCTCCGGGTTGCGGACCTTGGTCTGGAACAGGAACTCGTAGGTGATCTCCGGCGCGCCGTCGGCGTCGTTGTCGATGTGGATCTCGTAGCGGACGTCGTCGCCGAACTCGAAGAAGTTCGGGCCGCCGAACGGCGCCTCGAGCGGCACGTAGTTCGAGATGATCGTGACCGTGCTCGGGTCGTCCGGGGAGACGAACGCGTACGTGTCGGTGTTGTCGGCGACCGGGTCCTTGCTGATCGCCGGCGCCTCGCGATGCGATGACATTTCGGTGTTGCCTCCTACCTCGCCGCGCGCGCGATCTGCGCGGCGAGCTTCCGGTCGCGGATGGTGACTTCGCGTTCGCCGGTCATGACCGAGACGCGATCGTGGTGTACATAGGCCACGAGTGGTTCGGCGGGGGTGGCGTCGGCCTCGCCGGCGACGAGCGCGCCGATGACGGTTGCGCCGACGGCTGCGCCGGCCGAGCGCCTTACGAACGCACGCCTGGTTTGATCGCTCACTTCGCTCCTCCTGTGAGGGGGTGTCGCTTTGGTCGGGCTATACGCGCAACCGTGCGAAACGGATCACTCAGGAGGAAGAGGGCCCGCGATTAGCTCCAAGGGTAGGGGCTGTGTGAGACGGGATGCAGATCCCCGGTGGCGAAGCGCTCGAAGCGGAAGGGGTGCAGCAGCGAGGAGTGCTCGCCGGACAAGACGCGGGCGATCTCGCGCCCGACGGCGATCATCTTGTAGCCGTGGTTGGAGTCCGCGGCCACGAACACGTTGGGGCGCATGTAGTCGAACACCGGGAAGTTGTCGACCGTGAACGCGCCGGCGCCGCCCGAGCGGACCTGGCGATAGCGCGGCCGCATGCCCTCGAACCGGCCCAGGCAGTGCGACAGCGCCGCGCACCACATGTCGGGGAAGCCGGGCTCAACGGTGCCCGTCGGGTACGGGTCGAGGTCGATGTCGTGGCCGAGCTTGATCGGTTGCGCGCCGCCCTGCACGCCCTCGCGGTCGGGCTTGAAGTAGACGCCCCACGGCGCGGTGGTGATCAGCCGGGCCTCGTCGTCGCGCAGCGTCTGATCGCTGTCGACGTGCAGGACGGGCGAGGAGGCCCCGTCGTCGGTGACGAACTGCGCCGGGTCGAACCCGATCTCGCCCTCCTGGAGGTACCAGTAGGTCCACATCGCCAGGTCGGGTTCGACGCCGCCGTCGGGCTGACGCACGTCGATCCGCGACGGCAGGTCGAGCATCGCCCACAGGTGGGGGATCCACGGGCCGACCGCCACCACCACCCGGTCGGCCGCGAAGTCGCCGCCGGAGGCGTGGACGAGCTTCACCGCGCCGGAGTTGTCCAGTTCGAAGCCGGTGACCGTGATGCCCGTCTCGATCCGGGCGCCCGCGGCCCGCGCCTTGTCGGCCAGGCCCAGCATCGACTCGCGATTGAACGCGTAGCCGCCGGCGCGCTCGTGCAGGCACACCGTCAGTCCGGGGGCGCGCCAGTCCCCGTACAGCGAGCGCATGTGATTCGCCACCGCTTCCTCGCCGAGGTACAGCTCCGACGGGTAGCCGATCCGCTGCTGGCGCTCGTGCACCGCGATCAGGTCGCTCTCCTGGGCCGGTGGCCCCAGCGCGATGTAGCCGCTCCCGTGGTAGTTCAGGGTCCGCGGATCGGATTCCCATACCTCGACGCACGCGGCCATCAGCTCGGACATCGCGGGCTGGAAGTAGTTGTTGCGGATCACGCCGCAGGCGATGCCCGAGGCGCCGGCGGCCACGTCGGTCTTGTCGACGACCAGCACGTCGTCGCCCTGCCCGGCGAGCTGCCAGGCGGTTGATAGGCCGTGAACGCCGGCGCCGATGACGAGGGTGGAGGTGGCGGTGGGGATCATCGTTGCGTAATACGCAAGATACGTGCGCTATGTGCACGAGAGCATATGCGGCGGGTGCCGTCCGGGTCAAGCAGTTCCCCAGTTGTTCGGACCCCTACTGCGGGAAATTTCCGTCATTGCCGCCCTCCGCTTCGGCTGGGTGACGGATTCTTCACGCCATACGGGAGGAATCCGTCAAAACGACCAGCCGCCGTCGCGAATGGCGGAATTTTCACGTCTGGGGCGCGACGGGTTGGGTGGGCGCCGGGGACCTTGCCTCCTCTTCCCGCAACTGGTATAACCGGGCTGTACGAATTTGTACAACGGGTGGTGGCGCGCCGGCACCCGCGTGGGAGCGTGAGGTGGGCGGCCGACGAAAGGAGAGGACATGGCGGTAGCAGTCGACGGCGGTGACCCGAGCGCTACGGCGGTGCCGCTGGGCGGGACCGTTGAAACGGTGCTCGCGAGTCCGCGGATCGCGCCGGCGCCGGCGACGCTCGAGGAGGCGCGCAACGCGCCCGGCCGGCGCGAGAGGATCGAGGAGATCCAGCGCCGGATCGAGGCCCAGGGCATCAAGTACGTGTTCTTCCAGCAGGTCTCGGTCACCGGCCGGGTGATGGGCAAGGGCGTCGTCTCGACGTTCTTCCCCCAGGTCGCCGAGAAGGGCTACCAGCTCGTGTACGGCGCCACCGCCAACCTGTTCACCGATCGCGCCGGCAACTACATCGGGTTTGGCCCCGAGGAGTCCGAGCTGGCCGCCGTGGCCGACCTCGACACGTTCGCCCAGCTCCCGTGGGACCCCCGCGTCGCCCGCGTGTACTGCGACTGCTACGACACCGAGACCGGCGATCTGCTCGACGCCGACTGTCGCCAGAACCTCAAGCGGGTGGCGCACGAGTTCGAGCAGGAGCTCGGCTACCAGTTCATGATCGGGATTGAGCCCGAGACCATGTGGCTCAAGCGCCCGGTGGATGGCCAGGAGCTCGAGGGCGTGACCAAGCCCTACTGCTACCACATCCACCAGTTCGAGGAGCTCCGTCCGGTGCTGCTCGACGTGGTCGATTGGTGCCAGCAGCTCGGCCTGGACATGAGCTACGGCGACCACGAGGACGCGCCGGGTCAGCTCGAGCTGAACTTCCGCTTCGACCGGCCCGTGCGCACGGCCGACAACCTCACCACCTACCGCCAGGTGTGCGCGGCTGTGGGTCGCAAGCACGGCGTACTGCCGTCGTGGATGCCCAAGCCGTTCACCGGCGTGTCGGCCAACGGCCACCACCACCACTTCACGCTGGTCGACGAGAACGGCGTGAACGTGTTCCACGACCCCGAGGGCCCCGCGCAACTGAGCGAGATCGCGCGCCACTTCCTGGGCGGGATGCTCGAGCACTTCGGCGCGCTGATGTGCCTCGGCAACCCCACGGTCAACTCGTACTGCCGGATGTGGGACACCGGCTTCTGGGCCCCGATCTACAAGAACTGGGGCTGGCAGAATCGCACCACGACCGTGCGCGTGGCCACCGGCGGGCGGTTCGAGTACCGCGGCGTCGACTCCTCGTGCAACCCGTACATGACCACCGCGGCGCTGCTCCAGGCCGGCCTGGACGGCGTGCGCCGCAAGCTCGACCCGGGTCCGCCCCAGCAGGGCAACACGTACGAGCTGCTCCAGCAGGGCGTCGAGATCGAGCGCGTGCCGGAGAGCCTCGGCGAGGCGCTCAAGGCGCTGGCGGCGGACGAGATGATCCAGGCGGCGATCCCCGGGCGCCTGTACAAGGTGTTCGACTGGTACAAGCGCGACGAGTGGGAGCGCTACCTGGCCGCGGTCACCGACTGGGAGCGCAACGAGTACCTCGAGGTGCTCCCGTAGTCATGTGCGGGATCGCCGGGATCATCTATCGCAACGGCAACGGCGACGGCGCGCACCGGATCGGCGCCGACATGACGCGGATGCTCCAGTCGATGAAGCATCGCGGCCCCGACTCGACCGGCTATGCGCTCTACCGCCAGCCGACCGACGATCTCGTCCTGCGGATCAAGCTGGCCGACGCCAATGCGGACGGGGATATCGAATACGCCGACCGGCTGCGTCGCCGGCGCGAGGAGGTCAAGGCGCGCATCCGCGCCGCCGGCGCCACGCTCACATCGATCGACGACATCAACGACTACACGATCGCGGCCGCGCTCGACTACGACGGCGACCTCAAGCACTTGGCCGACCATGTCGAGTCGGTTCCCGGCGCCGAGGTCCTGTCAGCCGGCTCGGCGCTCGAGATCGTCAAGGACCTCGGCGACGCCCTGACCGTGGGCGGCCAGTACAAGCTCGACAGCTACATCGGCACGCACGGGATCGGACACGTACGGATGGCCACCGAGTCCGAGGTCGACATCTCCAACGCGCATCCGTACTGGGCGTACCCGTTCTCCGACGTCGCCGTCGTGCACAATGGGCAGCTCACGAACTACCACCAGTGGCGCCGGCGGCTGGAGCGCATGGGCCACCGGTTCGCGTCGGAATGCGACTCGGAGATCATCGCGGTGTACCTGGCACAGAAGATGGCCGAGGGGGCATCGCTCGAGCAGGCCATGCGCATGAGCCTCGAGGATCTCGACGGGGTGTTCACCTACATCTGCGTGTCCGACGACGCGCTCGGGATGGCCAAGGACGAGCTCGCGGCCAAGCCGCTCGTCCTTTACGAGGGCGACGACATGGTCGTGCTCGCCTCCGAGGAGATGGCGATCCGGGCGGTGATCGACCGCGAAATCGAGACCTACGATCCGTACGAGAGCGAGGTGATGGTGTGGACACGGTAGCTCCGGCGCCGCGCTTCGATCCGCGCGGGCTGGTCGAGCTCGACGAGCGCGTCCCCGGCACGGCCGAGATCGACGGCGACACCGCCACCTTCGACGCCCGGAATCTCACGACCCGGCAGATCAACCTCGAGCTCCGCCGGCTGATCTACGAGGAGGGCGTCCGCCACGTCAGTGTCAAGAACCCGGGCGCCAAGCACTCGCTCGGCGTGGGCATCCTGGCGCGCTGCCGGATCACCTTCGAGGGCAGCCTCGGGTACTTCGCGGTCGGGCTGATCGACGGCCCCGAGGTGCACATCACCGGTCGGGTGGGCTGGTCGGCGTGCGAGAACATGATGTCCGGCGTCTGCATGATCGACAGCAACGCCGGGTCGCTGACCGCCGCGGCGCTGCGCGGCGGAGACGTGGTCGTAAAGGGCAGGGTCGGCGCGCGGACCGGAATCGACCAGAAGGGCGGGACCGTGCTGATCCTCGGCGATGTCGGCTCGATGACCGGCTTCATGATGCAGCGCGGGCGCCAGATCATCTGCGGCAACGCCGGCCACGGCCTGGGTGACTCGATGTACGACGGCGTGCTCTACGTCGGCGGCAAGGTCGCCTCGCTCGGGATCGACTGCGTGCCCGGTGAGTGGACCGAGGCCGACACCGAGTTCGTCGCGCGGAAGTTCAGCATCTACGGTCTGGGCGAGCCGCCCGAGCTCCAGAAGTTCGTCTGCGGCAAGAAGCTCTACAACTACGACTCGCTCGAGCCGTCCGAGAGAAAGCTGGTGCTGTGATGGCCCGGGCCGACGAGAACGCGCCGATGGCCCGCAACCGCCTGGGCCGCAGCCGGATCTTCACCCCCGAGGTGATCGACGACATCCACGTCAAGTCCGAGCTCGGGCGCTACCGGATGCGCGGGTTCTCGATGTTCAAGCCGATCCCGCACTGGGACGAGCTGATGTTCCTGCCCGGCACGCTGACCCGGTTCGTGATCGAGGGCTACCGCGAGAAGTGCGCGACCAAGACCGTGCTCGGCGCGCGCTTCGCCAAGAAGCCGCTCGAGCTCGATATCCCGATCTACATCACCGGGATGAGCTTCGGCGCGCTGTCGCTCGAGGCGAAGATGGCACTGGCCAAGGGCGCCTCGATGGCCGGCACAGCGACCTGCTCGGGCGAGGGCGGGATGATCCCGCCCGAGCGAGACCTGTCGACCAAGTGGTACTACCAGGTGATCCAGAGCCGCTACGGCTTCAACCCGCATCACCTGATGCTGGCCGACGGCATCGAGTTCTTCATCGGCCAGGGCTGCAAGGTCGGTCTCGGCGGCCACCTGATGGGTCAGAAGGTGACCGAGCAGGTTGCCGAGATGCGCTCGCTCCCGGTCGGGATCGACCAGCGCTCGCCGGCGCGGCACCCCGACTGGCTCGGTCCGGATGATCTATCTCTGAAGATCCAGGAGATCCGCGAGGCGACCAACTACGAGGTCCCGATCCAGCTGAAGCTGGGCGCCGCGCGCGTGTACGACGACGTGCGGATGGCGGCCAAGTGCGGCCCGGACACCATCTACCTCGACGGGGCCGAGGGCTCGACCGGCGCCGGCCCGCACATCGCGACCGAAGAGACCGGGATCCCGCTGATGGCGGCCATCCCCGAGGCGCGGCGCGCGCTCGAGGACGTCGGTATGGCCGACGAGATCGACCTGATCGTGGCCGGTGGGATCCGCAACGGCGCCGACGTGGCCAAGTGCCTGGCCCTCGGGGCGAACGCGATCGCGATCGGCCATTCCGCGCTGATGGCGCTGAACTGCAACAAGGAGATCCCGGGGGTCACCGACTACGAGGGGACCGTGGGCGTGCCGGCGGGCCAGTGCTACCACTGCCACACGGGCCGCTGCCCGGTCGGGATCACCACTCAGGATCCCGAGCTCCGCAGGCGGCTCGTCGTCGACGACGCCGCCCAGCGCGTTTACAACTTCCTGCACACGATGACGCTCGAGTGCCAGATGCTCGCCCGGGCGTGCGGGAAGACCGACGTCCACAGCCTCGAGCCCGAGGACCTGTGCGCGCTGACCGTCGAGGCCTCCGCGATGGCCCGGGTGCCGCTGGCCGGCACCGACTACATCCCCGGGGTGTCCGAGGAGCGGACGCTGGCCCGGATCGAGCGGCTGCTCGAGCGTCACATCGAGAACCCGATCGACTTCCTGGAACCGGCGCGCGAGGAGGTAGGGTCGTGAGCGAGACCGAGTACAAGATCTCGATCGACGCCGAGTACCTGGCCGGTCAACGGTTCCCCTACCAGGAGGACGTGTCGCTCGTCGAGGACGTCGACCTGCTCGCCGCCACCCCCGGGCCGGACATAAACTGGCTCGAGGACGTGACGCTGCTCGAGGAGGAAGGCGTGCCGGCCGTGTTCGACCGCTACTCGAACTCGTTCCTGAAGATCTACTTCCCCATTCCAGCGGGCCGCGAGGACGAGATCGCCCGCAAGGTGCTGATCAAGCACCTGCAGGCGGGCAACTCGTATGGAATCACCCTCAAGGAGCGCCACTGCAAGTTCCCCCAGCCGGAACTGGGGCCGTGGGTGGAGGGCTCCAAGACGGTCGGCGCCGACTGGACCGCCCCGGTGCTCGAGGGGTGGGAGCCTCCTCAGCACTGACCGATCCGATGACCAGCGAGGCGGACCCCCCGCTACCGCGCTCGATTCGCCGCGGCCCGCGGATCACGATCGCGTGCGAATGCGGCGAGCGCCGATACTGCACTACGGCGAGCGCTGGTCCTGCGAGAAGTGCGGCCGTACTTACGGAGGCGACCACTGAGAGCCCTCGTCGTGGGGGCGGGGTTCGCCGGCCTGGCGGCAGCGGACGAGCTTCACCGCGCGGGCGTCGAGGTCACCGTGCTCGAGGCGCGCGACCGCGTGGGGGGACGGGTGTGGTCGGTGCCCTTCGCCGGCGGCGTGGTCGAGCGCGGTGCCGAGTTCATCCTGCCCGGATACAAGACGCTGCTCGAGATCGTCGAGCGGCTCGGGCTTCGGCTCGTTCGCAAGGGGACGCTGTACGGCGACCGCGAGCCGCGGGGTGGCGAGCCGGTCACGCGCGATCAGGTGCGCGAGGCGGTGGCGCGGATCGCCTCGGAAGCGGTTCGCGCCGACGGCGCCCGAACGCTGCGCGACGCGCTCGCCGCCTATCACCTGGACCCGGCGGTGGCCGAGGCGATCCGGGCCCGCATCGAGGTCAGCTGCGCGTACCCGGCGGACGATCTGGCCGGGTCGGTGCTGAAGGAAGGTGCGGCCGCGTTCGGGCCGTTCGACAGCTACACGATCGAGGGCGGCAACGACCGCATCGCGCGGGAGCTCGTCGCCACGCTCGGCGACCCGGTACGGCTCATGAGTTCGGTGCGCCGGATCGCCTGGAGCGAGGACGAGGTGCGGGCCCGCGCCGGGGCGCAGGTGGCGGTCGCCGACGCCGCGGTGATCGCCGTTCCGGCCGCCCTGCTCGGCTCGATCACGTTCGAGCCTTCGCTCCCACCCGAGGTGACGGAGGCCACACGTGCGGTGCGTTACGGCCAGGCGGCGAAGCTGTTCGCGGCGGTGCGGGAGCCGGCGCCCCCCAGCGCGACGCTGTCGGTACCGGGACGCTGGTGGTGCTACACACAGCTCGGGGCGGACGGCCAACCAGCGCCGTTCGTCGCGGCCTTCGCCGGCTCGCCGGCCGCGCTCGAGCGGCTGGAGGTGAGCGCCGGCCCCGGGCGCTGGCTGACCGAGCTCGCGCAGCTGCGCCCCGACCTCGACCTCGATCCAGAGGGCGCCTTCGTCTCCACCTGGCAGGGCGATCCGTGGGCACGGGGGGCGTACTCGGCCGAGTCCGCAGCCTCTGCCATCGACACCGAGACCCTCACGCGTTCCGTCGGGCCGCTGTCGTTCGCCGGCGAGCACACCGCGGGCCCGTGGCACGGCCTGATGGAGGGCGCCGTGCGCAGCGGCGTGCGCGCCGCGCAACAACTCCTGCAGTCGGCGTAGCGATGAGATCCGGCCGGCAGGCCGGTCTAAGCTGCCGATGAGCGTGACCGCCAAGCAGACCAGCCCGGCCGTGGAGCTCGAGGTAGGCGGGCGGACGGTGCGGATCTCGAGCCCGGACCGGGTCTACTTCTCGGCTCGCGGGGAGACCAAGCTCGACCTGGCGAAGTACTACATGAGCGTGGGGGAAGGGATCGTCCGCGCCCTGCGGGAGCGGCCGTGCATGCTGCATCGCTTCCCGGACGGGGTCGACGGCCAGAAGGTGCACCAGAAGCGCCTGCCCAAGGGTGCTCCCGACTGGATCGAGACCGTGGAGATCTACTTTCCCCGCTTCGGCCGCACGGCCGACGAGCTGTGCGTGACCGAGCTGGGCAGCGTGATCTGGGCCGTGCAGATGTCGACCGTCGAGTTCCATCCCTGGAACTCGCGTTGCGCCGACGTCGAAAAGCCGGATGAGTGGCGAATCGACCTGGACCCGATGCCCGAGGCGGGGTTCGACTCGGTGCGAGCGGTGGCGCGCGTCGCCCACGAGGTGCTCGACGAGATCGGCGCGGTCGGATGGCCGAAGACCTCGGGCGGGAACGGCCTGCACATCTACGTTCGGATCGAGTCGCGCTGGAGCTTCGGCGAGGTCCGGGACGCCGCGCTCGCGTTCGCCCGCGAGGTCGAGCGGCGGATCCCGGAGCACGCCACCACCACGTGGTGGCGCAAGGACCGGCCGACCGACAAAGTGTTCGTCGACTACAACCAGAACGCGCGCGACCACACGATCGCCAGCGCCTACTCCGTGCGGGGCAATCGCTACGGCACGGTGTCGACGCCGATCGCCTGGGACGAGCTCGACGATGTCGACCCGCGCGAGTGCACGATCGCCACCGTGCCGGCCCGGTTCGCGCAGATCCGAGATCCGCACGCCGGGATCGACGACGCGCCCTTCTCGCTCGAACCTCTCCTGGAATGGGCGGCGCGAGACACGTGATGCTCACCCTCCTGGCGCAGCCGCGGCCCTAACTTCGTGGCCGGCGCTTCTCGGTGTCGTAGACGGGGAACGGCGCCACCGTGGCGCCGGCCGTGCCGCCGCCGAGTGCCACCTCGACGCGCTGGCCATCCTGGACGAGCCCGCGGTCGATCGAGGCCATGCCGATCACCTCCATTTCGAACGTCGGGCTCTGGCACGGGCTGCGGACGATCCCGACGTCCTCGCCATCGAGGGTTACCGCGGCGCCGTACTCCGGTACCTCGTCCCCTTCGATACGTAGCGTGGTGAGCAGCCGCGGCGTCCCCTGGGCGGCGATCTCCCGCAGCGCGTTGCGTCCGACGAAGTCCCCGGCCTTGTCGAGCTTGACCACGTTGTCCAGGCGCACCTCGAAGGGATCGGTCTGGTGCGGGAAGTAGTCGATGTCGGGGAACAGGAGACCGGACTCGATCCGGATCGTCTCGATCGCCGAGAGGCCGATCGGTCTGATGCCGTGCGGCCGGCCGGCCTCCAGGACGGCGTTCCACAGCGCCTCGGCGTCTTCCGGAGTGCAGTACAGCTCGAAGCCGAGCTCGCCCGAGTATCCCGTGCGTGAGAGCATCACGGGCACTCCGCCGACCCGGACTCCCTCGCCGATGAAGCGGAAGTACCGGAGTGTGTCGACGTCGGCGCCCTCGGTGATCGTCCCGAGCACCTCCCGCGCCTTCGGGCCCTGGATCTGAAGGTGGGGCATCGCCGCCGTGCGGTCCTCGACCCGCACGTCGAGGCCGCGATCGCTCGCCACCTGCCTGAACCAGTCGAGATCCGAGTCGTAGCTGGTGATCGAGAGGCAGTGCTGGTCGCCCAGGCGGAACACGGTGCCGTCCATGATCATCTTGCCCTGTTCGTCGCAGATCGGGCCGTAGCGGACCTGCCCGATCTCGAGCGCCGACATGTCGTTGGCGAACAGCGCATCGGCGAGCGCCAGCGCGTCCGGGCCATCGAGGTCCCACTTGCGGAGTGGCGACTCGTCCCAGAGGTTGCACGCGGTGCGAGTCGCGACGTGCTCGGCGGCCGGATCGCCGAAGTCAGCCGCCCACGCCCAGCCTTCCCAGTCGGTCCAGTTCGCGCCCGCTTCCCGCTGGACCTTGTCGAACGCCGTGCGATGCAGATCTACGGTCGACACCCCTCACCTCTGCTTTGATGAATTTGTACAAATGACGGCGCAGTTATATCGCAGGTGCGCCGTCTCGTCCGGCTCGGCAGGCACCCGTCACAACGCCGGCGCGGGCCTGGTGTCGTGCGGCGGCGCGTTCGGCGGCGGCGTGGAAGAACAGCGCGAGCAGCGGGCTCGACGGTTCCTCCTGGACCTCCCACTGAACTCCGACGCAAAGCGCGTCGGCTGCCGGGACCTCGATCGCTTCGATGACGCCGTCCGGCGCCGTCGCCACGACCACGACCCCCTCCCCGAGCGTCGCGATGCTTTGGTGGTGGTAGCTGTTGACGGTCGCGCCCGCTCCGAGCGCGGCGGCGAGCCGGCTATCGGGGGCGATGACGATCTCGTGGGAGGGGTGCTCTACCGGTGGCCCGGTCCCCAGACGCGCCTTCACCACCTCCTCCCAAATGTCCCAGTCGCCACCGCGATGGCGGTCCGCGGGGGAGGGCAGCACGCTGTGGTCGGGATGGAGCGATCCGCCGAGCGCGACGTTGATCACCTGCATGCCCCGGCAGATCCCGAGCACCGGGACGCCGGCCGCGATCGCCTCCCGGGCGAGCGGCAGCTCGGCCTCGTCGCGCACCGGCGAGTGTGCGGTCGCTCTCGCGTGGTGGCGACCGCCGAAGCGCTCAGGCTCGATGTCGCGGCCACCCGCGAGCATAAGCCCGTCGAGCCGCGCAAGCAGCGGTGTCGGCCGCTCCGTGTAGGGCAGGATCACCGCGACGCCGCCGAGGTGCTCGACCGGGACGCTGAATGCGACGCCGAGGTAGTCGCCGTAGTCGGTGAACCCACACGAGATACCAATCAGCGGAGCGTCGATTCGATCAGTCATACGCCGCGTGAGCCTACACGTCGTTAGTACCGACGCGACGTTGCTTATTACGCAATAGCATTGCGATATAAGCATCATAGCCCGTCGATCGCGGCGGGTCAACGTATGTGCCGCGCCGGTTGCCGCCTGTGGGCACGCCCGATATAACGCGTGTATCAATTTGTCCAGCAAGGGCGGCACCAAGGTGCGCGCACGTGCCTAATGTTCATCGGTGGTGCGTGAAAGGTGGGTGTGATCGTGGCGACAGCGACTTCGACGCTTCAGAATTTCATCGACGGGGAGTTCGTCGATCCGGCGGACGGTCAGACGGAGCCGGTGTTGAATCCTGCGACGGGCGAGGTGATCGCGCAGGCGCCGTTGTCGACGGCCGTTGATGTCGACCGGGCGGTGAAGGCGGCGGGTGCCGCGTACGCCGAATGGTCAGCGACCACCCCGGGCGAGCGCGCGCTGGCGCTGCTCAAGCTGGCCGACGCCATCGAGGAGCACGCCGACGAGCTGGCCGAGCTGGAGTCCGATAACGCGGGCAAGCCGATCAATGCCTTCCGGGACGACGAGATTCCGTTCATGGTCGACAACCTGCGCTTCTTCGCGGGCGCCGCCCGGTGCCTCGAGGGCCGCGCCGCCGGCGAGTATGTCAGCGGCTACACCTCGATCATCCGCCGCGAGCCGGTCGGCGTGATCGGGCAGATCGCGCCCTGGAACTACCCGCTGATGATGGCCGTGTGGAAGATCGGGCCTGCGCTGGCGGCCGGCAACACGCTCGTGCTCAAGCCGGCCGAGACGACACCGCTGACCGCGTTGAAGATGGCCGAGCTCGCGGCCGAGATCTTTCCCAAGGGCGTGATCAACGTCGTCACCGGCCATGGCGACCCGACCGGCCGGGCGCTCGTCACCCACGACGAGGTGAACATGGTCTCGCTCACCGGCTCGGTGGAGACCGGCAAGTGGATCGCGCGCGCGGCATCCGACACCCTGAAGCGCGTCCATCTCGAGCTGGGCGGCAAGGCGCCGGTGGTCGTGTTCGACGACGTCGACATGTCCACCGCGCTCGAGACGATCGCGGGCACCGGGTACTACAACGCCGGCCAGGACTGCACGGCGGCAACGCGGGTGCTGGCTAGCTCGAAGGTCCTCGACGACGTCGTGGGCGGTCTGGCCGAGCAGGCCAAGGGACTCGTCCTGGGTGACACGCGCTCCGCCGACACCACGCTCGGGCCGCTCAACTCGGCCCGGCAGCGCGAGCGGGTGGAGGGCTTCCTGGAGCGCAAGCCGGACCACGTGGAGATCGTCACGGGAGGGAATGAGCCCGACCGCCCCGGCTTCTTCCTCGAGCCGACCGTGGTCTCCGGGCTGCGCCAGGACGACGAGATGATCCAGCGCGAGATCTTCGGCCCGGTCATCACCGTGCAGCCGTTCAGCGACGAGGCCGAGGCGATCGCCTGGGCCAACGGCACCCCGTACGGCCTGGCGGCTTCGGTGTGGACGCGCGACGTGGGACGTGCGATGCGGGTGGCCAACGCGCTGCGCTTCGGCTGCGTGTGGATCAACGATCACATCCCGCTGGCCTCGGAGATGCCGCACGGCGGCTTCAAGCAGTCGGGCTACGGCAAGGACCTCAGCATGTACGCGCTCGAGGACTACACCGAGGTCAAGCACGTGATGGTCTCGCTCGCGTGATCTGATCCCGCTGCCATGGGTCAGATCGTCAGCTGGTGGCTGCAGCAGGCAGGGCCGCCGGCCCCCGCGCTCGAGCTGAGCGGCGCGCGGCGCGCCGACGTGTGCATCGTCGGGGGCGGGTTCACGGGACTGTGGACCGCACTCGAGCTCAAGCGCGTCGAGCCTTCGCTGGACGTAGTCGTGGTCGAAGCCGACGTGTGCGGCACGGGCGCGAGCGGGCGCAACGGCGGATTTGCCATGACCTTCTGGCATCACTTCGTCGGGCTCGAGCGGGTTTGTGGAGCCGCCGAGGCGATGCGGTTGGCGCGCGCCTCGGACGCCGCGGTCGCCGGGATCGGCGAGTTCTGCGACGAGCACGGGATCCAGGCCCATTACCGCCGAGCCGGCTGGTTTTGGACCGCGACCAACCAGGCACAGGTCGGTGCCTGGGAGGGCACGATCGCGGCGATCGAGCGTCAGGGCGCAAAACCGTTCCAGCGGATGGATCCCGGCGAGGTGGCTGCACGCACCGGATCGCCCAGGCATCTCGCCGGCGTCTTCGAACCGGGCTCGGCCACGGTCCAGCCGGCGCTCCTTGTCCGCGGGCTGCTACGCGTCGCACGGACGCGCGGCGTGCAGGTGTTCGAGCGCTCGCCGGTGGTCGCGATCGAGCGAGCTGGCCCGCTCACGGTGCGCACGGATCGCGGACTCCTCACCGCCGACCGCGTCGTGCTGGCGATGGGGGCCTGGGCGAGTCAGCTGCGCGAGCTGCGCCGCGCATTCGTGATCGTCTCGAGCGACATGGTCATCACAGACCAGGTTGCTGACCTGGTGCGCCAGAAGGATTTGCACGACGGCCTCAGCATCTCTGACTCTCGACTGATGGTGCACTACTACCGAACCACTGACGATGGCCGTGTCGCGTTCGGCAGGGGCGGTGGTCGGCTAGCGTACGGCACGCGGATCCCGGCGTCGTTCTCGGGTCCCTCACCGATCGCCGACGAGGTCACCGGAAGTCTACGTGCCACCTATCCCTGGCTCGAGTCGACTCCGATCGCGGCGAGCTGGACGGGGCCGATCGACCGGACCGAGGACGGCCTGCCGTTCTTTTGCACGTTGGGCCGTCCCGATCTCGTGTGCGGCGCCGGCTTCTCGGGAAACGGGGTCGGGCCGTCCGCGCTGGGGGGACGGATCCTCGCCTCGATGACGCTCGGGTTGGACGACGGGTGGGCGCACTGCGGGCTAGTGCGCTCCCCGCCGTCCGGCCTGCCGCCCGAGCCGCTCCGCTACTTCGGCGGCCGGGTGGTCCGCGGGGCGGTGGCGCGCAAGGAGCGCGCCGAGGATGGCGGTCGGCGCCCGGCCCGGATCGATCGTGCGCTCGCAGGATTGGCGCCGGCGGGACTCGTGCCGGTCCAGTGACGAGCCCAGCGATCAAACATAGACGGGAGTGACTGTGGCGACTGGAAGCTGTCTATGCGGGGCTGTCAGGTACGAGGTGACGGGTCCGCTTCAGGACGTGCTGATCTGCCACTGCGAGGAGTGCCGCCGGTGGCACGGGCACGTATCGGCGACTGCTGCAGCAGAACGTGAGGATCTCCAGCTCTTAGAGCAACGCGGTCTTTGCTGGATCAAGAGCCCGCGTAGCGACGCGGAAGCCCGGCGCGGTTTTTGCCGCGAATGCGGCTCGAGCTTGTTCTGGGACGGTCCCGGACTCCAGACCATCAGCATCGCGGCCGGAACACTGGATGCTCCGACTGAGCTGCAGGTGGCCAGCCATTGGTACGTGTCACAAGCTGCCGACTACTACGAGATCCCTGCCGATGGGCTACCCCACCACGAGCGCAGCGGCGAGGGCGAACTTGCGTGAACGCTAACCCATCCTGCGGTGGCGAATGAACCGCCGCGGGCCGTCGTGCAGATACGCGCCGAGCGGGTAGGTCCGGTAGCGCAGCCGCGGCAGCTTCTCGATCGTGACGAAGCCCGGCGGCGCGTTGATCACGTCGGGGATCCGGTTGACGAGCTGTGTCACGGTGGTCACCCCGGTCGGCACGGCAGGGTTCGAAAGATGGAGCTCGGGCTCTCCGGTGACCGTCCAGTCGTTGATGTCGGCCTCGCCGGGCAGATACAGCCTTCCGGTCATCTCGAACGTGAGCGTCATGCCCTCGTGCGTCCGGACCGTGTCGACATCGGTGAATCCGACGACGCGCCCTGGCTCGACCGTGAGGCCCAGGGCAGTGGACGTCACCGGCTGGTCGGCCATCTCGGGACGGGTGGTGCTCGTCACCTCGGCGACCGTTACGCCGAGGTCCTCTACGAGGGCGCCGAGCGTGTTGCGGCCGAAGCTGGGGGGACGGTCGGCTTCGGCGAGCCAGAGGTCGAAATCATCGACGGTCGTGTCGACGCGCTGATCCTTGGCCACCTCGGGGCCGTAGTCGTCCACGTTCCAACTCGCGCGGCCCGTTACCGTCTCGATCCGGTGAGAGGTCCCTAGCACCAGGCTCACCAGGTTCACCCAGTAGGTGTCCTGATGGCCGGTGCCCGTGATCGTGACGCCGTTCTGGCGCGCCAGCCTGTCGAGCTCGGCCGTCTGCATCGGCGCGGTGTTCCAAGGGTAGAGGGCCTCCTCGGAGATAGTCACAGCGTTGACGCCGTGCTCGGCACAGCGGCGAAGGTGCTCGTACATGTCGGACATGTAGCTCGCGACCGCGATCACGGCGATGTCGGCCTCGCGCGTGCCCAGCACGCGGTCGGGGTCGTCCTCGACGACCACCCCGGTCTGATACCCGAGGCCAGCGACGTCGCCGAGGTCTTTGCCCACCTTCTCCGGGCTGCGCGCGAGCGCCCCGACGATGTCCACGCCCTTCTCGATCATCATCCGCGTGGCGACAGAGTTCATCGCGCCGACGCCGTACACGATCGCCTTGATCCGTCTCATCCGCTCTCCTTCGCCTCGCTGACCTGTCGCCGCCCCCCGCTGCCGGCTGGGGAGAATAACGGGTGGGCTAGAACCCGTTCACGATCTCGAGTGCCCTCATCGCCAGCCACAGCTCGACCACGTCCTCAGTGCGCGATAGGCTTCGCTCGGTCAGCTCTTCGATCCGTCGCACGCGGTAGACGAGCGTCTGGCGGTGGATGAAGAGTTCGGCTGCGGTCCTGGTCGGTGAGCGGTCGTTGCGGAGCAGCGCGGCAAGCGTCGGCAGCAGCTCGGTCTGATGGGATCGGTCATATTGCACGAGCGAACCGAGGACGTGGCCGGCGACCTCTTCGGCGCCCTCGAGCGTGAATCCCCACGGCAGTGTTCCGCCGGTGCCGTAGCGGACGACGCACGAGCGCGTCGGCGCGCAGCCGTGAAGCGCCCAGCGTGCCTCGCGGGCGGCCGCGGAGACCCGGTCGGGCTCCAGTACCTCCGCGCTCAGCCCGATGCAACACCCTTCCGGCAGCGCTTCGAGCAGCATCGCGCGTGCGCCGTCGCTATCGGGAAGCAGCGCGAGCGTGATCGAATCGTGCCCGCCCGCACGCAGCAGATGCGGGACTGCGCGGGCAAACAGTTCCTGATGGACAGCGCGCCGCTCGGCCTCCTCGTCGCGCCACGCCGCCACGACCAGCCGACCGCGGCTGAGGCTCGCTGCGGCGAGCCGCCTGGCTGCGTTCGCCGGGTCGAGCCCCACGGCCAGCAGGTCGGCGAGCTGCTCCGCGCCGGCGCGGCCGAGCGCGTCGCGCTCGGAGGCGAGCTTCTCGAGCTCGAGCGCCGCGACCGTCGACACGTGCTGAAGCACGCTGAGCTCCGGCTGCGACTCCGTGAAGCGGCTGGCGAGCAGCGCCGCGCGACGCCGGCCGGGGACCGGGACCGCGAGCCCGACGCCGCCGTCGAGGTCCAGCCGCAGGATCGCAGGCAAATGACCGGCACAGCGAGCGAGGGCGTCGTGCAACACGTCGCGCACGGCGACCGGAGCGCGCCTTGATGGCGCGAACGCGTCGCGCCAGGACGCCAGGTCGAGTACCTCGAGGTGACATCCAAGCTCCGCGCCGAGCTCGTTCAGCAGGTGCGCGGCGCCGCGTCCCTCGATCGTGGCGGTTCGCAGCAACTCGTAGATGCGCGCTGTCTTGGTCAGGCGGCGGCTCTCTTCGATGTCGATCCTCGAGTCGGCGACGACGCGTGCGACGGCGGCGAACGGAACTTCGAAGGCCGTCAACAGGATCGGTAGTGCACGGCGCTCGGAGGCGCTCACCATCGCCGATGAGATCGACGGGGCGCCCACGGCCTCACCGATCGCGATCGCGCTGATCCCCGCGTCGGCCAGACGGCTCAGGTACCGAGCCTGCTCCTCAGGATCCGCCGGTAACCCGATGCCGTTCGTCATGAGCATGTCGAATGGCTCCAGCCAGTGCCAGGGATCGGGCATCTCGCAGGTGTGGGCCCAGTTGATCACCTGCTCGCCTCCCGCACGGCCGGAGTGAAAGCGCGTGCGTAGGTGCGGCGTGTCGACGAGCTGCCTCACGGTGATCGCCACGCAACGCTTCATACCACTGTATGAGAGGCTCGTGCAAATTCAGGTAGACGGAGGCATTGCCGTGCGCCGCCGCCAACGCGGAGAATCACGCCATGCGCGTCGTCGTTCTTGGTGGTGCGGGTGAAGTGGGTGCGGAGGTCACTCGGGACCTGGCCGCGGTCGACGAGATCGACTCGGTCGTGATCGCCGACCTCGACGAGCGCCGCGCAGACCAGATCGCAGGTGAGCTCGAGCGCCCCGAGGTGGCTGCCCTCAGGCTCGACGTCCGCGATCGCGACGGGGCGCTCGCGGCGCTGGCCGGCGCCGATGTGTTGATGAACTGCGCGAGCTTTGCCCTGTTCGACGACGTGTTCGCGCTCGCGCTCGCTGCCAGAGTCGACTACGCGGACCTCATCTCCGAGCCGAGCGAGCGGCAGCGCGAGGCGGCCAGGGACGCGGGCATCACCGCCATCTCGGGGCTAGGGGCCAGCCCCGGCCTGTCCAACGTACTCGTCGCGCATGCCGCCGCCGAACTCGACGACGTGCACGACGTCGAGATCTCGTGGCTCAGCTCGCGAACGGTGGCGCCGACCCCAGGTCTGCTCGACACGATCCTGTGGGAGAGCTCGGAAGACTGCCCGACGCGGGGCTATTACCGCGATGGTCACCAGCACCGCGCGGCGTTCATGGAGGGTTCGCGGCTGGTCGAGTTCGCACCGCCGCTCGGGCGCCAGCTCGTCTACTACGTGCCGCACCCGGAGGTCACCACCCTCCCGCACCACCTGCCGAACCTGCGCACGTGCGCCGTGCGGGGAAGCTGGCGGCCCGAGCTGATGCAGGACATGCGCGTGCTCGAGCGCTATGGACTGCTCGCCGCCGATGCCCTGGAGGCGACGAAGCGAGCGATCTGGCAGCGCTGCGGCGGCGCGCGCGACTCCCGGCCTTGGATGCTCTACGTGAACGTCGAGATCGGCGGGACCCGCGACGGCGCGCTCGTCACCCGAACGTACAAGGTGAGCCACCCGCTGCGGTGGGGCGAGCAGGGCGTGGCGCGCATGACCGGGATCCCGGCCGCGGTCGGCGCTCAGCTGCTCGCGCGGCACGGACGCATCGCCACCGGTTTCGTCGATCCCGAGGAGTACTACGACCCACTCGAGTTCCTGGCCGAGCTCGAGTGCCGGCACGCCGTGGTAATCGACCGCGACGAGGTCGAGCTACCGGCGGCACGCGAGCGAACCCGAGCCTGACCAGACAAGGAGCGCAACATGGAGAGTCTCTACATCGACGGCGAGTACGTGACCAGCAGCGCCCGAGCTGCGATCGAGGTCGAGAATCCAGCCACCGAGGAGGTCATCACCGAGGTGCCCGACGTCGACGCGGCGGACATCGACCGCGCGGTCGAGGCGGCTCGGCGCGCGCAGCGCGAATGGCGCGCCGTCGACGGCCTCGAGCGGGCGGCCCTGCTCCACCAGTGCGCGGGCCGACTCGAGGAGCACGCCGACGAGCTCGCGGTCTTGCTCACGCAGGAGGGCGGCAAGACGCTCAAGGAGAATCGCGACGAGATCGACTGGAGCGTGACCGCTTTTCGGCACCTGGGGGAGGTTGCTCGGTCCACGCGCGGTCGCGTCGTCGGCGCGACCAAGCCGGGTCAGATGAACCTCGTGCTCTACGAGCCGCTCGGCGTGGTCGTGCACATCCTCCCGTTCAACTATCCGATCGTGCTCTTGGCCTGGCAGGTCGCCGCCGCGCTCGGGGCCGGCAACACCTGGATCGTCAAGCCGAGCGAGCAGACGCCGCTGGCCACGCTGAAGTTGGGCGAGGTCTTCTCGCATCTGCCGCCCGGGGTGTTCAACGTCGTCACCGCCCGCGGCGAGGGGGCGGCGCGGCTGGTCGACCACCCCGGCACCGACATGATCGCCTTCACCGGCTCGGTCGCCGTCGGATCGCGGATCATGGCCGGCGCGGCTCCTCGGATCAAGAAGCTGCTGCTCGAACTCGGCGGCTCGGATCCGTTCATCGTGCTCGCGGACGCGAAGCTGGACGTGGCCGCGCGCGGCGGGGTGTTTGCGGCGTTCCTCAACGCCGGCCAGGTCTGTACGTCGGCCGAGCGGTTCTTCATCGAGAAGCTCAGCCTACGACGAGTTCATGGCGCGAGCGGCAGAGGTGATGGGAACGCTGCGCGTCGGCGACCCGTTCGGCGAGGTGGATGTCGGCGCGTTGATCTCGCGCCAGGCGCGCGAGCAGGTCGCGAACGTGATCGAGAACATCTCCGCCCGCGGGGCGCGCGTGGTACGCGGCGGCCAGCCGCCGCCCGACCTGTCCAAGGGGTACTTCTACGAGCCGACTCTCATCGAGGTGACCGATCCCGAGCGCCAGCGGTTCGAGTCCGAAATCTTCGGACCGCTCGCCACGGTCACGCGCGTGCGCGACCTCGACCACGCGATCGAGCTCGCCAACGACTCGAACTTCGGTCTCGGAGCGAACATCTACACGTCGAATCTGGAGACCGCGATGCGCGCCGCGACCGAGTTGCAGGCGGGCACGGTGTGGATCAACGACCCACTCAAGGACAACGACGCGGCGCCGTTCGGCGGGATGAAGTTCAGCGGGCTGGGTCGCGAACTCGGCGTAGAGGGCATCAGCGCGTTCACGCAGGCCAAGCACGTGCACATGGACTTCGCCCAGGTCCCCTCGCCCGAGTGGTGGTTCCCATACGAGCGTCCCGCGATCGAGGAGCGCGAGCCGGCCCGGGAAGCAGCCCCGGCGTGAGGCCCGTCCGCGTCGTCGTCTACGGGGTCGGGGCGATGGGGGCGATCATGACCCGGCTGCTCGTCGACAAGGGCGCGGAGCTCGTCGGCGCCGTCGCGCGCAGCCCGTCGAAGGTCGGTCGCGACCTGGGCGACGTGGCCGGGCTCGGCACGACGCTCGGAGTGACGGTCGAGGACGACGCGGACGCCGTATTCGGCCGCGCCGAGGCCGACGTCGCGGTCGTCGCGGTGTCGAGCTACCTGGAGACGATGTACGACCATTTCCGCACGTGCCTCAAACACGGGGCGAACGTCGTGACGATCGAGGAGGAGAGCTTCTTCCCGTGGTCCACGGCGCCGTCGCTGGCGCGAGCACTCGACGAGTTGGCCAAACGCCACGAGGCGACCATCCTGGGGTCAGGAGCGCAGGACCTGTACTGGATGACGCTGCCCTGTGCGCTGATGGGGGCGGCGCACCGGGTCGACTCCGTGCACGGCCGCACCAGCTGGAACGTCGACGACTACGGGCCGGAGGTGGCCCGGCACGTGTGGGCGGGCGCGACGCTCGAAGAGTTCGAGTCGCACATTGCGCGCGAAGGGTGGCCGCCGTTCGTCGTCCGGAACACGCTCGACGCGATCGTGGCCGACACGGGACTGACCGCGGACGGCGTCGAGACGTCGGTGCGACCGGTGCTCGCGGAGGTCGAGACGCCCTCGCTGAGTCTCGGCCGTGCCATCGCCCCCGGGGAACTGCTCGGCGTGATCGACACGGGGACGCTCAGCACGCGCGAGGGCCCGACGTTCACCTTTGAGCAGACCGGCTGCGTGTACGGTCCCGGCCAGTCGGACGTCAACGAGTGGATCGTGCGGGGGGAGCCCGAGGAGCTGCACCTACGCAACGATCGCGTACCGACGCGAGTGGCCACGTGCACCCAGGTCGTCAACCGCATTCCCGACGTGATCCGGGCGGCGCCCGGGTTCGTCACGGTCGCGGAGCTGCCGAGAATCCGCTACCGGCACTTCGCGCTGGACTCCTATCTGGGAGGACCGTGACCGAGCGACTCTCGTTCGAGCCGCTGACGCCGACCTCGTTCCTGGCCAGATCGGCGATCGTGCACGACGAGCGCGCGGCCGTCGTCGACGGAGGCCTCGAGCTGACCTACGGCGAGTTCCGGCGTCGCACGGCCCGGCTCGCCGGCGCGCTCGAGGGACTCGGAGTGCCGGCCGGCGGGCGCGTCGCGGTGCTCGCTCCCAACTCGCACGTGATGCTCGAGGCGCACTACGGCGTGCCGCTCGCGCGGGCCGGGCTGGTGGCGCTGAACCTGCGGCTATCGGCCGGCGAGCTCGGGTACATCCTCGATCACAGCGGGGCCGGTGTGCTGATCTGCGACGACGCGTTGAGCGAGCTCGCCCGCGAGGCGCTCGCGGCGTCGGACGGGAACGCGACGTTGATCACCGAAAGCGAATACGAGCGGCTGCTCGAGGACTCACCGGAGGCATGGGGCGCCGTCGAAGACGAACGCGGGCTACTCGCGATCAACTACACGAGCGGCACGACAGGCCGCCCCAAGGGGGTCATGTACCACCACCGAGGCGCCTACCTGCAGGCGCTTGCGATGGCGTTCCACGCGCGGCTGGACCCGGCGAGCGTGTTCCTGTGGACGCTGCCGATGTTCCACTGCAACGGCTGGTGCTTCACATGGGCGGTGACCGCGGCCGGCTCGCGCCACGTGTGCCTGCGACGTCCGGATCCCGAGGTGATCTGGGGATTGATCGACAAGGCGGGCGTGACGCATCTGAACGCCGCGCCGACGGTTCTCATCGACATGGCGAGCCATCCCGCGGCGCATCGTCCGCGGCGGCCGCTGCGGATCGCCACCGGCGGTGCGCCGCCCTCGCCCGCGCTGCTCGAGCGGTTCGCCGGCCTCGGCATCGAGATCACCCACCTGTACGGGCTGACCGAGACGTTCGGGCCGGCCGTCATCTGCGACTGGAAGCCCGAATGGGACGAGGTGGGGGCCGAGCGTCGCGCCCGGCTGAAGGCGCGGCAGGGAGTCGGCAACGTCATCGCCCAGGCCGCTCGCGTCGTCGCGGACCACGGCGGCGATGTTCCCGCCGATGGCGAGACGCTCGGGGAGATCGCGCTGCGCGGCAACGACGTGATGCTCGGCTACTACCGCGACCCCGACGCGACCGCCGCCGCCGCGCCCGACGGCTGGTTTCGCACGGGCGATCTCGGCGTGATGCATCCGGACGGTTACGTCGAGCTGCGCGATCGCCTCAAGGACGTGATCATCTCGGGAGGCGAGAACATCGCGTCGGTCGAGGTCGAGCAGGCGATCGCCAGCCACCCGGCCGTGCTCGAGGTGGCGGTGGTGGCGCGACTCGATCCGCGCTTCGGTGAGCGGCCGGTCGCGTTCGTGCGGCTCGTGCCGGGGAGCGATGCGGGCGAGGCGGAGATCGTCGAGCACGTTCGCGCTCGCCTCGCCCATTTCAAGGCGCCGAGCGAGGTGATCGTGCGCGACGAGCTGCCGCGCACGGCTACGGGCAAGGTCCAGAAGTACGTGCTGCGCGAGCAGGTGCAGAACATTCAAACCGAGAGGTGAAGCCGTGGACTACGAGGCGATAGTCATCGGAGGCGGGTTCGGCGGGATGACCGCCGCACGAGACCTGCACGACGCCGGGCATTCGGTGCTCGTGCTCGAGGCACGGGACCGGCTGGGGGGACGGACCTGGTATCGGCCGTTCGGCGATCTGGGCAAGCCCATCGAGTTCGGCGGCACCTGGGTGGCGCCGCGGTGGCAGCATAACATCGGCGCCGAGCTAGAGCGGTACTCCCTGAGCCTGATCGAGAGTCCGGTCCCGTCCAGCTTCGCCTGGTCGCTCGGCGGCGAGCTCAGCACGAGTCCAAACCCGATCCCGGTCGAGGAGTGGCTCGGCTTCGAAGCCGCGATCCGGGCGCTCGACAACGCGGCTGCACGGATCCGGTTTGGCGAAACGCCGCTTGACCAGCGCGGCCTCGAGGACCTCGACGTGCCGTTCGACTCGTGGCTGCGCGGGCTCGACGTCCCGCCCAAGACGCGAGAGTTCCTGATGGCCTGGGCCGGGTTCTTCTTCGGCGCTCACTGCTCGGAGGTCTCCGGGCTGCACATCCTCTCGTGGGTGGCGGGCTTCGAGAACAGCGCGATCGCGTGGTATGTGGCGGTCAGCGAGAAGCTGGCCGACGGCACGGCCGGCCTGATCCGCGCGCTGGCCGAGGACTCGGCGGCAGACATCAGGCTGGGCTCGCCGGTGGCCAGAATCGAGATGCAGGACGACGGCATCGCGGTGAGCACCCGTGACGGCGAGCGCTTCACCGCGCGCGCCGGCGTCGTCGCCACGCCGATCAACACCTGGCACGACCTTCGGATCGAGCCGGCCCTCAATGGTGCCAAGGCGGCGATGGCCCAGGAGCGGATGGCCGGTCACGCCACCAAGATCTGGGCCCTGGTCCGCAACGTGAAAGGGAGCTTCTACGGTGTCGGTTGGGACACCAAGATCAAATGGCTGGCCACCGAATACAGCGTCCCCGAGGGCGACCTGCTCGTCGGCTTCGGCACTTCCCCGGGAGAACTCGACGTGACCGACCCCGGCGCGGTCGCCCACGCGGTGCACGAGTTCCTGCCCGAGGCTGAGGTGGTGGCCACCGACGCACACGACTGGAACGCGGACGAATTCTCTCAAGGAACCTGGATGGCGTACCGACCGGGGCAGGTCATGCGCCATGCGTCGGGCCTCCAGCGACCCGAGGGACGGCTGGCCTTTGCCGGCTCCGACCTGGCATCTGGCTGGGCCGGGTGGATCGACGGCGCCGTCGAGAGCGGGCACCGCGCGGCTCGTGCCGCCAACGAGATGCTCGCCACGAAAGCACTGGCGTAACCGTGGACAAGTCTGTACAAAGGAGGCGTAGCGGACTGTCCTGTCGTGACGACCGCCAGGCCATAGGATGGACACCTCAGCGGGCCCCGATCACGAGGAGAGGAGATCGATGACCGAGAGATCCCCAGGCGAGGAACTGACCGCGCGGCAGCAGACCAACGGTGACGCAAACGGCCTGCCCAAGGAGTTCTTCGAAGAGTGGCGCGACGTCGCGTACAACTGCTTCAGCTCAGGGCACAAGTTCTGCCGCGAGGTCTGCCCGGTCATGCAGGTCACCCGGGACGAGCGCCACAGCCCGACCGCGTTCCACGCCGACGTCGTCGCGATGGAGAAGGGCCATCTGTCCGTTGAGGACGTGGCCGAGGACTACGTCCACTGCACGATGTGCGGGGCGTGCGAGCTGCGCTGCCCCAACACGCTGATGACCGGTGACTTCTATCGCTTCCGCCAACGGACGATCGACGTGGTCAAGGCGGTGCGCGCGCTCGCGGTGAAGCGTGGCGTGCACCAGAAGAACTGGAAGCGATGGGCCGAGCTCACGGACCGGTGGGGCAACGAGCCGGTGCTCGGGTGGACCCGCGAGACGTCAGGGAGCAAGGTGCGGGCGTGGGCGGCCGGCCTCGACATTCCGACCGGCGGCGAGGCCGTTCTGTTCGCCGACTGCGAAGCGGCGTTCTACCGCCCGTCGGTACCGCGCGCCGTGTCGCTGTTGCTGCGCGCCGGCGGCGTCGAGTTCGGCCTCATGGATCAGCAGTGGTGCTGCGGCGGGCCGATGTGGGAGACCGGTTACGTGGACATCGCCCACAAGATGGCCGAGCACAACATGATCGACTGGCGCAAGACCGGGACGAAGCGGATCATCTGCCTGGACCCGCACGACTACATCACGATCGTCGAGCACTATCCGGCGCTCGACTCGAACTTCGACGAGTTCGAGATCGTGCTCGCCGTCGACCTGATCGCCGAGCTGATCCGCGACGGGAAGCTCGAGCTGACGACGCCGGTGCAGCGGACCGTCACCTACCACGACCCGTGCCGGTTGAACAAGCGGATGGGGGTGTGGCAGTCCCCCCGCGAGATCCTCCGCGCGATTCCCGGCCTGACGTTCGTCGACGTCGACCACGTCACCCAATGGTCCTACTGCTCCGGGGCGGGCTCGAACCTGGCGGTCGAGAAGCCGGAGCTGACGGCCGAGATCAGCCGGCGGCGGATCGCGAAGGCAAAGGAGCTCGAAGGCGTCGACGTGCTCGTATCCGCGTGCCCCTGGTCCGAGCGACCGTTGACCGAGCAAGGGGAGCAGCAGGGCATGGAGGTGTTCGACATCTTCGAGCTGGTCGCCGAGTCGGCCGGATTCGAGGTGTGACATGGCGATCGCGCTTCTCGAAGGCGTCATCGACGAGCTGACCGCGATCTGCGGACCCGATCACGTGTTCGCGGAGCGCTCGGCGGTGTTCAACCGCGCCCGCGTGCCGGCTCCGTTTCCGGCTCACCGGTGGGAGGACCACATCCCCTCCGCGGTCGTGCTCCCCACGTCCGCGGAGCAGATCTCGGAGGTGGTCAAGCTAGCGAATCGCCACCGGATCCCCGTCGTCCCCAGAGCCGGCGGGACCGGCTTGACGGACGGCGCCGTCCCCCTCCGTCACGGGATCCTCGTCGACGTCAAGCTGATGAACAAGATCCTCGAGATCGACGACGCCAACCGCACGGTGACCGTCGGCCCCGGGATCAACATGCTCAAGCTCAACGAGGAGCTTCGCAAGCACGGCTACATCTATCCGGACAATCCCGCGTCGTACCCGTGCTCGCTGGTGGGCGGCCGGATCGGCACCAACGGCTGGTCGCTGATCGGCGCACGGTACGGACACACGCGCGATCTGGTGATCTCGTTCGAGATCGTCCTACCGACGGGCGAGATCATCCGGGTGGGCGACGGGGGCGGCCCGAAGGTCCGTCATTCCTCGAGTGGCTATCAGCTCAAGCACCTGTTCATGGGTCACCAGGGGACGCTCGGGATCGTCACCGAAGCCACCCTGGAGCTGGTGCCGCGACCCGAGGCCGAGTTCTCGGCCTTCTTCACCTACGAGAACTACATGGACGCCTGGCGGGCCACCGGCGAACTCGCGCGCTCCGGCGTGGCGACGCTGGCCGGCGTCGTGCTGTTCGACGAAGACAAGGTTTCCTACCTGCGCCGCGATGACGAGGCGTATATCCCGCAACCCGAGTCCGTCCGGTCCGTGGTGGCGTGCGCGTCGTACGGCAACGCCGATGAGGTGAGGGTGGGGGCGAAGCGCTTACTGCGGATCGGCAAGGCATCGGGCGGCGGGTACACGGGCGACGAGATCTCCCAGGGCGACTGGGCGTCGCGGCACGACCGCTACGCCACCCCGCAGCACGGACGGACGCGGGACGGGCAGGTCGCGTTGATGAGCTGGCACTGCGAGGACGCGGCGATTCCCTACCCCGAGCTACCGGCCGTTCGCCAGAAGTGGCACGCGATCGCGAGCGACCTGTGCGACCGGTTCGACGTGTTCGACGACTGGGGGATGTTCGCCTACACCAACGGCGCCTACAAGCCCTGGGGCGACTACCTGGCCGAGATCGACATCGGCATCTGGGAGATGAAGTGGGACGATGAGAACTGGGCCGCGTGGGTGGATGCCAAGCGCGAGCTGGCGCGCGTGTCGATCGAGCACGGCGGCTCGATCTCGGCGTGTCACGGGTCGTGCCGGGAGGGCGAGGTCGATCTCGTTCCGCTCGAGCTGGGCGGCGGCTTCGAGGTCATGAAGACGATCAAGCGCGCGCTTGATCCGAACAACATCATGAATCCCGGCAAGTACCTGCTCGACCAGGCCTACGAGGAGGAGTGAGGATGCTTGGCTTCAGGTTGTCAGCTCAGCGGCCGCCACAAGCGGAGCGGGTGACCGAGGTCGTGGTCAGCCGGTTCGAGCATGGCTACGAGGTCGATCCTGCGTTGATGCAGGAGAACGTCAAGCAACAGGACATCCCCAACTGGGACTTCGAGCGGATCGTCGACAGCCGGTGGGAGCACTTGGCCTGGATGCACAATCACTTCGCGGACTCGGTCCTCTCGGGCGAGGAGCTGCTCGAGGAGATCGAGCGAGAGGGTTGAGGCTCGGGGCGCGATAGCCGGCCCCAGAGAGAGGAGAGGTTATGTCAGTTGCTACCGGCGGGAAAGTGCGGTTCTCCTACTGCATGCTGCCCGACTATCCGCTGAGCGACTCGATCGAGATGATCAAGGTGGCCGACGAGCTCGGCTACTACGCTTGCTACTCGGTCGACGAGACGTGGCACAAGGATCTTTGGTGCCTGTTTTCGGCGGCGGCCGACAAGACGCACAACATCCGCTTCGGCCCCAACGTGACGCACGTGTTCCTGCGCGAGCCGACGCTGATCTGCCAACAGCTCGCGACGCTCGACGAGCTCTCGGGTGGTCGGGCCGAGGCGGTCGTCTCGACGGGGAACTTCGTGATGATGGAGCAGTACCACCTCGACTGGGCCAAGCGCCGGCCGCTGTCGCGTTTGCGCGAGGCGATGCACGTGATGCGCACGTTCCTCGACGACGGCAAGATCGACTACGAGGGGGACTTCTTCAAGTACACGGGGTTGTTCACCGCGGCGCGCCCGGTCCAAGAGCGCGTTCCGCTCAAGATGGGCGGCATGAAGGGACCGCGCTCGTTCGAGGTGGCGGGCGAGATCGCCGATGGCCTGCATCACGCGCTCTCCTATTCCCGCGAGGCGTACGACTACGTGATCGACCACGTCAAGATCGGCGCCGAGCGCGCGGGGCGCGACTGGCGATCGCTCGACCTCGGCGCCTGGATCGTGTCGGTGGTCTCCGACGACTCGGCGGCGGCCAAGGCGGCCGCGCGAATCCTGGTCGCGTTCTACATCCCGTCGATGCCCGCCGAGCAACTCGCCCGACACGGCATCGACCAGGCGGAGCTGCAGCCGATCTTCGACGCGTTCGCCGCCGGAGACGTGGCGAAGGCGATCGAGATGTTCAGCCCGGAGATGGCCGACAAGCTGTCGGTGGCCGGCACGCCGGAAGAGTGTGCCGAGCAGATCCGCCGCGACATCATTCCGGCCGGGATCAACCACGTCATCCTGGCCCTGGCCGACGCGCCGCTCGTGCAGTTCTTCTCCGGACGGACGATCGAGGGCGTTCCGCCGATCACGACGCAGCTGCGGATGGTGGCCGAGCGCATGATCCCCGCCTTCGCGTGAGCTACCTGGAGGAGCTGTTCGGGCTGGACGGTGCCACGGCCGTGGTGACCGGCGGTACCAGCGGGCTGGGCGCGGCGTGCGCGCTCGGGCTCGCCCGCGCCGGCGCCAGGGTGATCGTCTCGGGCCGTGACCGCGGACGTGGCGAGCGGGTGGTGAGGGAGATCGAGGAGGCCGGCGGGAGGGCCGAGCTCGAGCTGGCCGACCTGACCGAGGCGGGAGAAGCTCTCGGCGCTCGCGGATCGCGTTCTCGACCGCCACGGCCCCGTCGACATCCTCGTCAACGCCGCCGGGGTGTTCGACCGGGGCGATGCCGGTGAGGTCACGCTCGAGCAGTGGGAGGCGCTGCTGCGGACCAACGTGACCAGCACGTTCCTTCTCTGCCAGCGCTTCGGACGCCCGATGATCGAGCGACGCCGCGGGAAGATCGTCAACTTCTCGTCGACGGACGGCTTCCTGGGCGTGCCCGAGCAGCTGGCCTACAACGTGAGCAAGGGCGCGATCGTGCAGCTCACGCGTACGCTGGGGGCCGAGTGGATCCGCCACGGCGTGAACGTCAACGCGGTCGCCCCATGCGACTTCGCCACGCCGATGATCGCCCCGTTCCTCGACCAACCGGACTACCGGGACTGGATCATGGACGCGATCCCGGCCGGCCGCGTAGGCCAACCGCATGAGATCGTCGGAGCGGTGCTGTTCCTCGCTTCGCCGGCGTCCGACATGGTCGCCGGCCACAACCTCCTGGTCGACGGTGGCCGAACCGTGATCTAGGGGACCGGTGCGCTCCGCGTAGGCGGGCGATCAGGAGGGTGCGCCGGTTCTCGCGACCGCACGGATGACCGATCGACCGGGCGAACGTGGTCTCGCAGCCGCGTTCGCGACTGATCGGCGTCGGGCAGCGGGAGCCCCCCCACCGGAGAGCTTGGACGATCCGGCGGACGGCGCGGGCCTGTCCCGGGGCCATCGTCCGATCCAGGGTCGGAGTCGAGAGGCTTGGCCCGCCGCGCAAACAGCACCGGCGCGAACATCACCGCCAGGACGATCCCCAGATAGACCAGGCCGAGCCAATCGACTCCGCCGCCGGCGTGACCGTTAATCGCTTGCGGCATGTTGGAAAGCCTACCGCGCTCACGGCTAAACTAATCGCGATGGCCGCTACCGAGGCCAAGCTCCCTCGAGCGGTCCGGAAGGGGCCGCTGATCACCGTCACGTGCGAATGCGGCGAGCAACGGCAGCTGCGATACGGCGAGCAGTGGCGGTGTGAGGGCTGCGGTCGCAGGTTCGACACGAGCAAGATCCCGCTCGAGGAATACGAAGCGATCCGTCGCGTGCAGTTGCGCTACCGGATGTTCCCGCTGATCGCGGGGCTCCTGCTCCTCGCCGGGGCCGTCGTATTCGTATTCACGGGTAGGGTGTACGGCGCGATTATCGTGGTGCCGTTTCTGCTCGCCTCGTGGGGCGTGTTCGTGCGCCCGTTCTATCGCTCGCGCTACCGCCGCGCGCTCAGCAAGAACCTCCCGACCTGGGAGATCAAGTCGGATTAGTTAGCCCGCGCGCGCGTGCCCCGTCAGTGGTGGCCCGGGTGCACGATCAAGACGTCGCAGTGGACCTTGTGCACCACTGCCTCGGTCACGCTCTGACCAAATAGCCGCCCGATCACACTCGGCTCGTGCGTGCCCACGACGATCAGGTCGGCATCGTGCTCCTTTGCGACCTCCGCGATCGTCTCCGCCGGGTCCCCGAGGGCTGGAATGAGCTTCGCCTGCAGACCCTCGCCCTCGAGGTAGCTCTTCGCGTGCCCCAGCTCCTCGGCGTGGGCCGCCGGGGGGTCGGTCGAGTCGATCGGGCCCGCCGAGCGCCCGACGCTGCGCACGACCGGCGCCACGCTCGTGACGACCAGCTGCGAACCGAACGCCTTGGCGATCGTCGCCGCCCGCTCGAGCGCGAACTTGGCCGCCTCGGATTCGTCGTAGCCGAGAACTATCTTCTGGTAGTCCATTTCTCTCCTCCGAACGGGACCGGGCTAGCTGCCCACCGGGACTGCGTCGTGGGTGCCTTCGGGCGTCCAGCCGACCTCCACGAGGGCCTCGCGGTCTGGCCCTTCGGGCATCGTCGGCGTCTCCTCCTTCCAGTGGATGCTTTCCTTGTCCTCGACGATGCGCCGGTAGAAGAACAGCAGCACGGATGCGGCCAGGATCCCGATGCCGATGAAGAAGTCGGTCCAGGTGCCGTAGCCGTTGAGCTTGGGCGAGCCGGCGCCGACGACCAGGATCACGATGGCGTAGAGCAGCAGCAAAACCGCAATTCCTACCCACACAGGGCTGACTTTTAGGGGCCGCGGCCAGTTCGGCCGGTCCCGGCGCAGCAACAGGAAGGCGCTGAGCGCAAACACGTTGCACAGCACGTAGCCGATGTTGCTCATGTACAGGATCGCGAGGTTGCTGGAGATGAACAGGATCAGGCAGATGTTGACGACCAGGTCGACCGACATCGCGTTCCCGGGGACGTGGAAGCGGTTGAGCTTGCCCAGAACCTTGATCGTCAGTCCGGCCCTCGAGATCCCGTACAGCGCCCGCCCGGCGTCGGCCGTCGAGGTCGCCATCGACAGCAGGAACGAGAAGATCAGACAGACGAGGAGGAAGTCGGTCACGCCCGTTCCGACGATCGCGTTCATCGTCGTCACGTAGGTCGAGTTGCTGAGAATCGCGTCGCTCGACGGTACGCCGGTGTAGCCGCCGAGGCCGAGCGGCAGCAGGATGTAGACGAGCAACGAGAAGGCGCCGGCGCTGCGCAGCGCAATCGTGCTGTCCTTTTTGGACTTGTACTCGGGCGTGAAGGTCGCGCCGACCTCGACTCCGTTGGACGACCAGTACATGATGAACAGATACACCAGCGCGAGCTTGACGCCGCCCCACTGGTGGTCAACGAACGCAAAGTGGACGTTGTGGGCGTGCCAGTTGCCGCTCACCAACGGCCCGAAGATGAAGAACGTCACCGGGATCAGCATCAGCGCCCCGGTCACGTAGGTGAACCACGCGAACGGCCGCACCCCGAAGATGTTGAAGAGCCACACGACCACGATGCAGCCGATGCCGATGAAGTTGAACAGCTGCAGGTGCACGACCCCGTCGTACACGGTCCAGGTCGAGCTCGAGAACCACTGCGCCTGGATCAGCCCCCCGATGAGGTTGCCGAAGATCGCCAACACCACCGACCAGCCGATCCAATATCCAAACGTCGCGACCGGGCCGACCAGCGTCGAGTACTTGCGCCACGCTTCGTTCGCGTACAACGAGATCCCACCCGACCGGCCCGGGAACATCATTGCGAGCTCCGAATAGACCCACACGTTCAGGAGCGAGACGAAGGCCGAGATCCCCCAGAGCAGCGTCGCGCCGGCCACCCCCAGGGACCCATACGCGAACAACAACGAGCCAAGCAGGAAGCCGGGCTGACAGAGGGCGATGGTAAACCCATCCCACCAACGCAGAGTCTTCAGAAGCTGGCGTTCCTCAACGACGGCTGTAGCCATAGCCCGATCCTCTCCTCAACTGAGCAAATTGATGCAAAGCTGCCGCATTTCTACCAGGGGCGACGTGCCCGGTCAACATGCGCTTACAACCGTGGCCGCATCGCAGAATCCCATCGCCGGTCGGAGGGCGCTTCGCCGGGCGACGGAATACCAGTTTGTACAACCGTGGTCAATTTGTGCCGCGATCGCATTGCTCTCGCCGCGGCGGGAGCGGCCGGGCGTAGAATCGGGTCGGGGCGATGCCGGAGATACTCGATCGCCGTCGGGACAGCGCCACGCCACCGGCGTGGGGCCGACCCCGCGCTCGTCCGGTGGTACTCGGGACGTTGGCGGTGCGCGTCGATCCCACCGCCGAGCGCGTCGCTTTAGACAGCGCGCTCGAGGCGGGCGTCGCGCTCATCGTCGCCAATATGATCATGCTGCCCGCGTACCCGATGACGCTGATCATGGCGCCCGAGTACGCGACGCTGCCTCACGAGGAGGATCTCGACGCGGTACGCGCGACCGCCCACCGCGCCGCCGCGCTCGGTATCAAAACCGAGCTCCTGCGCATCTCGACCCAGCACCCGGTTAGGGCGCTTCTCGAGCTCGTGTCGGAGCGTGACGCGGGCCTGCTCGTGTTCGGGCCCGACGTGCGGCGGACGAATCGAGTCCGCTTCTGGACCGCCGCTCGGAAGGTTCGCCGGGGCGCGAACTGCCTCGTCTGGATCGCCCCCGACGGGTGAGCACTCCCCGCCCGCCTCGATTGCGCCGGCGATCGGTCCGCCGCCGTTGGCAGACCCGGCGTTTCAGAGCCGGGCCAGAGCGTCGTCCAGCGACAGGCGGCGGTAACCCTCGACCGGCACGCCCCCCTCGTTGAGCGCGCGCCGGGCGAGCGCGATCTCGTCCCTCGCCCTGGGCGTGAGGAGCGAGGACTGCTCCAGGACCGCCGCCACGTACGACTCGGTGACGTCGTTGCCGCCCACGAGCACGTCGGCATCCGGGAGTCGCCCGGTCGGCGAGTACGGCACCGCGGTGGCGACGCGATTGCGGGCGCTGGCCAATGGCTGGCGTTCGAATCGCGGCTCTCCAGGAGCGCGATCCTCGACCAGCAGGCGGGTGATTCCGCGGTCATTGATCGCCCGGAGGAGTTCCTCCGACTCGTCTCGGACGACGACCTCCTTGTCCGCCGGCCAGACGTCGAGCATGCCGTGGTCGCCGAGGCGCCCGCCGACGTGGAACAGGAAGTAGTCGGGGTAGATGAAGAAGTCTTCACCCTTGGCGCGTTGGGCGTCATAGAACGCCGTCACCGCGGCGAGGATCAGCGTGCTGGCCCCGGTCGCCCCGCACGGGTGCCGCACGACGACTCCGAGCCGATCGGCCGCGGTGAATTCCGGCAGGACGTCCGCGAGGCTCCCAGGTCGGCCATCGACGCAGATCGCGAAGTCGGTGCTGGCCAACTCGGTGGCGGTGTGCATCAATCGACCTTGTAGCGGGCGGCGCGCTGGGGGTCAATCGCACGCCATCGGGCGCAGGCTCGCCGAGGTGGACACTCGCCCGCAAACCCGTTAGAACTCGCTCTGAACGTATTTGTTCATCGCTGAAACGAGGGAAGGAGAGCTCTGTGGCCCGGGACCCGAAGTACGACATCCTCTTCGAGCCGATTCAGATTGGGCCTAAGACGCTCAAGAACCGCTTCTACCAGGTGCCCCATTGCATCGGCGCCGGCTCGGAAAAGCCCGGCATGCAGGCCTATCACCGTGGGATGAAGGCCGAGGGCGGATGGGGAGCCTGCTGCACGGAGTACTGCTCGATCCATCCCGAGTCCGACGACACCTCGCGCGTCTCGGCGCGGATCTGGGACGAGGGCGACGTGCGCAACCTGGCGGCGATGACGGATCGCCTGCACCAGTTCGGTGCGCTGGCCGGGATCGAGCTTTGGTACGGCGGTCCCCATGCCCCGTGCATGGAATCCCGCGCCACGCCGCGCGGTCCCTCCCAGATCGCCTCTGACTTCGAACTCAACATCTTCCCCCGCTACATGGACCAGGACGACATCAACACCGTCCAGCAGATGTACGTGGACGCGGCGATTCGCGCTCGGGAAGCCGGCTTCGACATCGTCTACGTGTACGGCGCGCACGCCTACCTTCCGTTCCAGTTCCTCTCGCCGTTCTACAACCGCCGCACTGATAAGTACGGCGGGTCGTTCGAGAACCGCGCGCGCTTCTGGCGCGAGTCGCTGTACAAGGTCCGCGAGGCCGTCGGCGATGACTGCGCGATCGCCTCGCGCTTCGCGGTCGATCACCTGCTCGGTCCGATCTCGATCCAGGTCGGCGAGGACGGCGCCCGGTTCGTCGAGTACTGCGACGACCTGGTCGACCTCTGGGACCTGACCGTCGGCGACATCGCCGAGTGGGGCCAGAACGCCGGGCCGTCGCGGTTCTTCGAGGAGAACCACGAGAAGCCGTACACGGGCCAGGTCAAGGCCGGCAACCACACGAACAAGCCGGTGGTCGGGGTCGGCCGCATCACAAACCCGGACACGATGGTCGCCATCATCAAGTCGGGCCAGTTCGACATCATCGGCGCCGCGCGGCCGTCGATCTCGGACCCGTTCCTGCCCAAGAAGATCGAGGAGGGGCGTCTCGACGACATCCGCGAATGCATCGGCTGCAATCAGTGCATCTCCCGCTGGGAGATCGGCGGACCGCCGATGGTCTGCACGCAGAACGCCACCGCCGGCGAGGAGTACCGCCGCGGTTGGCACCCCGAGAAGTACCATCCCGCCGCCAATCGCGAGAAGAGCGTGCTAGTGGTAGGCGCTGGCCCAGCCGGGATGGAGTGTGCGATGGTCCTCGGCAAGCGCGAGATGGCTGCCGTGCACCTCGTCGAGGCCGACAGCGAGATCGGCGGCTGCGTGAACTGGATCTCCCAGCTAGGCCACTCCGACGGCAAGGAGAACCTGTTCCGCGGAGCCGCTCGCGGCCTGGGCGAGTGGAAGCGGATCGTCAACTACCGCCAGATCCAGCTCGACAAGCTCAAGAACGTCGAGGTGCATCTTCGTTCGCGCCTGAGCACTGAGGACGTCCTCAACTACGGGGCCGAGATCGTCGTCGTGGCTACCGGTTGCCATTTCGCCACCGACGGGCTGAACGCCGCCACGCACACCCCGATCCTCGGGGCGGACACATCGCTCGACTGGCAGCTCACACCGGACCAGGTGGTCGGCGAGGCGAAGCGGATCGGCAAGCGGGTGCTCGTGCTCGAGAACGAGGCCTACTTCATGGGCGTCTCCATCGCCCAGAAGCTGGCCGGCGAAGGCCACGAGGTGACCCTCGTCACCCAGGCGGGCGAGATCGCCGACTACATGCACTACACGCTCGAGGCGCCGATGCTTCACCGCGACCTAGACCGGCTCGGCGTCGACATCCACACCTACACGATGCTCGAGAAGATCGAGCCGGGGATATGCCATGCCTACGACGTGTGGAATCCCGCGCATAAGGAGCAGTTCGAGGTCGACACAGTCGTGCTCTGCACGGCGCGGATCTCCGACGACGAGCTGTATCGCGAGCTGAAGGCCGAAAAGGACAGGTGGGAGAGCGAGGGAATCGAGTCGGTCTACGTGGTCGGCGATGCCTCGGCGCCGCGGATGATCGTGGACTCGATCTTCGACGGCCATCGCCTGGCCCGCGAGATCGACTCGCCGCACCCCGAGATGCCGCTGCCGTTCATCCGCGAGCGGCGGCTGTGGGGCGAGGCGTCCAACGACGACTACCTGCAGCAGCTGAAGAACACGGTCGATGTCGCGCTGGCGTAATTTGCGCCGCGCGAGTATCGAGGTGAGCCGATGAAGATCGTCGTCGCGGTCAAGCAGGTCGCCGCCCTAGATGAGGAGTTCGAGCTGATCGAGGATGGGGTCGGGGTGGACGCGGACTACCTCGAGTGGGATCTCAACGAGTGGGACACGTTCTCGATCGAGGCGGCGCTGCGGCTCCGCGACGACGCCGGAGGCGACGGTCACGAGGTAGTCGTGATCACGGTCGGCGATGAGGAGGCCGAGGAGGGGCTCCTCAGCTGCCTGGCCAAGGGCGCCGACCGCGCCGTGCGTGTGTGGGACGAGGAGCTCGAGGACGCCGATGTCCTGGCCGTGGCGTGTACGCTGGCCGCGGCAGTCGCGCGCGAGGCGCCGGATCTCGTCCTATGCGGGGTGCAGTCCTCCGACGCGGTCAACGGCGCGACCGGAACCGCACTGGCGGGATATCTCGACCTGCCGCGGGTCGCGGTCGTGACCCAGCTCGACTGGGACGCGGCCAGCGGCACCGCCACGGTCCACCGCGAGCTCGAGGGCGGACTGATCGAAGTGCTGCGGATCCACTCACCCGCGTTGCTGACCATCCAAACCGGGATCAACGAGCCGCGCTACGCCACCCTACGGGCGATCAAGCAGGCGCGGGAGAAGCCGCTCGAGGTCGTTGGCCTGGACGAGCTCGGACTCGATGAGGCCGCTGTGCAGGGGGCGGCCGGCTCACGGACCGTGGCGCTGGCTCCGCCCGAGCGCGGTGTGGGCGCCGAAATGCTGAACGGCTCGGCCGCCGCTGTCGCGGCTCGAATCGTCGAGATCGTCCACGAGAGGATGTCCGGATGAGCGGGATCCTGGTGCTGGCCGAAACGCGCCGCGGCGATTTGCGCGACGTCTCGCTGGAGTTGGTGAGCGTGGCCCGCGAGGTGAAGCAGCCCGCCGGAGGCCGCCTGACGGTTGCGGTCATAGGGGCCGACGCAGATCGGTTTGCGTCCGATCTCGCGGCCGAGGGCGTCGATGAGGTGCTGACGGTGTCAGCGCCGACCGAGCAGTTCGAGGCGCACATCTGGCAGCGCGCGCTCGAATCGGTGATCGAGTCCGAGCAACCATCGCTGGTGCTGGCGGGCCACACGATCGATTCGCTCGGCTTCGCCCCAGCGGTCGCCGCACGCGCCGGGCTCGGCTTCGCCAGCGATGTAACGGCGATCTCTTGGGCTGACGAGCTGCGCGCTCGCCGCGGCGCCTACGGAGACAAGCTGCAGGCCGAGGTCGAGTTCCCAGGTAAGGCCTGCACTCTGTTGACCGTCCGGCCGGGGATCTTCCCGGTCGCGTCGCCCGGCGGCGGCTCGGCTCCGGCTCGCGCGGTGGCGATCGACCTCGAGGGTGTCGCTCGGACCGAGCACGTCGAGTTCGTCGAGGCCGTCGCCGGTGATGTCGACATCACCAAGGCCGAGTTCCTGCTCTCGATCGGTCGCGGCATCGAGGACAAGGACAACATCCCGCGCTTCGAGCAGTTGGCAGAGAAGTTTGGCGCGACCCTGAGTGTCTCCAGGCCGCTGGTCGATGCGGGTTGGATGCCGAGCGCTCGGCAGGTCGGGCAGTCCGGCAAGACCGTGAAGCCTCGGGTCTACCTCGCGCTCGGCATCTCCGGAGCCGTCCAGCATCTCGCCGGGATGAGAACCGCGGAGACGATCATTGCGGTCAACAGCGACCCCGAGGCGCCGATCTTTGGCGTAGCGCACTACGGAGCGGTGGCCGACCTGTTCGACGTCGCAGACGAACTGGAGCAGGCGCTCGAGTAGTGCCCCGTAGCGATCGCGACTGACAGCGTGTTCCTCCTGGCGGCAACCAAGTCGCGGCCGGTCTTTTGGGACTTCACCACGCCCCTGAAGGTCCTCTGGTACGTGCTGGCGGTCCTGTCCGTGCTGGTGTTCGCGTACGGGGTGGCCCGGCCGATCGCGAAGTGGCGCCGGGGCCGGGGTGGACCCTGGCCCCCGGTCCCATGGCGGGAGCTACCCGGCCGGCTCCTCAGCGGGCTCCGGCTGCTGTTCTCGCACACAGACGATCACGCGCCGCGACCACCTCGCTGGATGGGCTCACCGCGGAATCTTCTACGGCTTCATCGTTCTGTTCGCGGGGACCGTGGTGCTCGGCTTCAACACCGACTTCACAGAACCCGTGTTCGGCTGGAATTACTTCCACGGCAACTTCTACCTCGTCTACAAGGAGGTGCTGAACGTCCTCGGGACCGTGCTGATCGCCGGCGTGCTGGCGATGATGGTGCGTCGCGCGGTGATCCGCCCGCGCAAGCTGAACTACGCCCGGCCGGACCGCGGACCCGGAGACCGGCAGTACGACCGGCATGTGTACGAGGTCGGGGACTGGGCCTTCGTATTGATCCTGCTGGTCATCGCGCTCACCGGCTTCGTCCTCGAAGGCGTGCGGATCGCCATGGACGACCCGGGGTACGGGGTCACCCAGTTCGGCGGCTGGGTCGTGGCGCAGGCGCTCGCGGGCGTCGATCACTCCGTGCTGGCCGGCGTGCGCCACGGGCTGTGGTGGTTCCATGGGCTGTTGGCGATCGCATTCGTGGCCAGCATCCCGTACACCAAAGCGGCGCATATGCTCACGAGTTTCGTGTCGCTGTCGCTCCGGGACCCGCTCGCGGGAAAGCGGCTGGGGCCGATCCCTCCGGAACGGGCGGAGCTGCCGGCCGGATACGGGGCACTGACGGACTTCAGCCCGTTGCACCTCCTGCAGCTCGACGCCTGCACCAAGTGCGGCAAGTGCCACGAGGCCTGCCCCGCCAATGCCACCGGCCGTCCGCTCTCGCCTCGGGACGTCGTCCTGGAATTGCGCGAGCAGGCAAACCGGGCGGCGGCCGGCGCTGGGATCGGCGGGGTCCTAGGTGGGTTGCTGGCCGGAAGCGCCGATGGCGATGGCTTCACGACCAGCGTGGTGAGCCATGAGGGGGTGCGAAGCGAGACGGTGTGGTCCTGCATGCAATGCAATGCCTGCGTGGAGATCTGCCCGGTGGGCATCGAGCAGGCGCCGATCATCAACCAGCTGCGGCGGCGCCTCGTCGAGGAGGGCGAGCTCGATCCAAGCCTCCAGTCGGTGCTCCAGGTCATCCACAAGTCGGGGAACTCCTTCGGCGAGAATCGCCGCCGCCGTGGACGCTGGACGCAGGGGCTGGACTTCGAGGTCAAGGACGCCCGCAAGGAACCGGTCGACGTGCTGTGGTTCGTGGGCGATTATGCGAGCTTCGACCCGCGCTCGCAGCAGGTGAGCCGCGCGCTGGCTCGGCTGCTGCACGACGCCGGGGTCGACTTCGGGATCTTGTTCGACGGCGAGCGCAACTCGGGCAACGACGTGCGGCGCGTGGGGGAGGAGGGGCTGTTCGAGGAGCTGGCCGAGCAGAACATCGCCGCCCTGTCCGTTTGTGACTTTCAGCGGATCGTCACCTCCGATCCCCACTCATTGAACACACTGCGCAACGAGTACCCGGAGCATGGCGGGCGCTGGCCGGTCATGCACCACACGACGCTGCTGGTCGAGCTGATCGAGTCGGGCCGGCTGAACGTGAGTGGACGGCTGTCCTATCGGGTCACCTATCACGACCCGTGCCACTTGGGCCGCTTCGCCGGCGAGTACGACGCCCCGCGGCGCATCCTCGAGCTGCTTGGCTGCACCCTGGTCGAGATGCCCCGCAACCGGGACAACAGCTTCTGCTGCGGAGCCGGCGGCGGTCGGATCTGGATCCCCGACACCCCTGGGCAGGAGCGCCCGTCCGAGAACCGCATCCGCGAGGCGGTCGGCCTCTCGGACGTCGAGCTCTTCGTCGTCTCCTGCCCCAAGGACGTGACGATGTACGAGGACGCGATCAAGACGTCGGGCAACGCCGACCGCATCCAACTGCGCGAGCTCACGGAACTGGTGGCGGAGGCGCTCGTGCCGCACGGGGGGCCGATCGCCGTGTGACTATCGGCGCGACGGCGGCGCCGCGCGCTCAGGCCGAGCGGCTACACCGCCGACCGCGCGGCTCGTTCCAGCAGCCCGTCCGCCTGGCCCGAACGTTGGCGATCCAGATGACGGAGGGGAGGTGGATCGCCAAAGTTCGCTGGCGCTATGAGGTCATGCCGCTGAACTGGCCGCCGGTGATGTTCAGCACCTGGCCCGTGATGTAGTTGGCCCACGGCGTGCAGAGCAGGAACACCCCGCCGGCGGCCTCGTGCGGCTTGCCCGGACGGCCGAGGGGGATGAGCGCCGGTCCCAGCGCGATCATCTGCTCGGGGATGCCGAGCTGCACCTTCTGGCCGCCGATCTCGGCGACGTTCTCCTCGTTCTTGGGCGCGGTCAGGCGCGTCTCGATGAACCCGAACGCCACCGCGTTCACGTTGATCCTGAACTGACCCCACTCCTTGGCCAGCGTCTTGGTCAGGCCGACCACGGCCGACTTGCCGCTCGAGTAGTTCGCCTGCCCCGCGTTTCCCATCGTCCCCGAGATCGAGCTCACGTTGACGATCTTGCGGAACACCTCGCGGCCCTCCTCGCGCTCCTTCTTGGCCGGCTCGCGCATGTGGGGAGCGACCGCGCGGCACATCCGGAAGGGCACGACCGAGTGGATGTCGATCATCTTCTGGAACCACTCGTCGCTCATCTTGTGGATCGGCGCGTCGAGCGTGTAGCCGGCGTTGTTGACCAGGATGTCGACCTTGCCCCACTCGTCGATCACCTTCTGGACGAGCGCGTCCGGGACCCCTGGCTCCGTCAGGTCGCCGGCGAACACGAGCGTCTCGCCGCCGATCTCGCCGGCCGTCTGCTCGGCGATGTCGCCGTCGAGGTCGTTGATCAGGACCTTGGCGCCCTGCTCGGAGAGCAGCTCGGCGGTGGCGCGTCCGATCCCCCGCGCCGAGCCGGTGACGATTGCCACCTTGTCGTCGAGAATTGCCATGTCGCGGCCTCCGATTTTCGGTTGATGAGGGTCGCCATAATGCCAGCGTCGTGGCCCGATTGACTTGTCGATCAGCCTCGGATCGCCGCGGCGCGCGCCCCGGCCCGCAGCCCGGACTCGATCGCGCCGTCGATGAAGCCCGCCCAGCCGTTCGCGATGTCCGACCCGGCGAGCATGACCCGGCCCTCCGGGACCTGCATCGCCGCGTGGTGGTGCTCGTACCACCCGGGGCGGTGGATGGCCCACGTGCCCCGGGACAGCTCGTCGGCCAACCAGTCGTGCGCGGTGGCGTCGAGCGCTTCGTAGCCGGGGAGGATCGCCTCGAGCTGGCGCTGCACGGCGGGCAGATCGCCGGCGTCGCAGCGCTCGGCGTCCGCCCCGAACCCGATGAGCAGCTGAGACCCGTCGCCGTTGACCGACTCGGTGCCGAGATAGCCGAATGGGTGGGAGGGCCGAACCGCGTTGTGCGCGAGCGGCTCGCCCCGCGCGCGGATGAAGATCTTGATTCCACGCGAGGCCTGCCCGAGCGCGATCGCCCGCTGCTTGTCCTCGGACAGCGGCGGTGAGAACGCGATCGCGCCCAGCGCGTTCAGCGGAACCGCCACCACCGCGGCGCGGGCCGCGTACTCGGACCCGTCGCTCACGGCGACCTCCACGCGGTCGCCGCGCTGCGCCACCGCCGCCACCGTGGTGTCGAGGCGGCGCTCGAAGCGGGCGCCTGACCCGATCGACTCGAGCAGCGCGCGCGTGCCGCCCACGATCGTCACCCGCCCGCCGGTGAACTGGGTCAGCTCGAGGCTGTAGCCCGACAGCGCATGCCAGCGCAGGACCGACACGGCGCCGGCCTGCTCGAGGGGAGCGTGGGCCAGCGACTCGAGCTCGGCCGTCAACACGGCGCGCTCCTCCTCGGAGAGGTCGAGCTGAGCCAACCGCTCGGCGATGCTCAGCCGGTCGAACCGGGCCAGCGCGCCGATCGCGTGGGTCGGGTCGTGCGGCACGGGCAGCGCCTCGCGCACCCCGTCGACGAAGCGGTCCCAGCCACGCCGGGCGATCGCATCTCGCTGCTCGATCGACCCCGACCGGCGCTCCTCGCCCACGTACCATCCGGCCACCTGGGCGTCGCCCGACACCGTCACCTCGAGTCCCGCCCGCGTGATCTCCGACCAGGTGTGGGGCTGATGCCAATGGACCCAGGCGCCGCCGTACTCGACCGGCGACCCGTGCCAGTCGGCCCGCCAGGTCCGCCCGCCCAACCGATCGCGCGCCTCGAGCAGCAGCACGCTTCGCCCGCGCAGCGCCACCTCCCGCGCGGCTGTGACGCCGGCGAACCCTCCGCCGATCACGATCACGTCGTTCACGCCGCGGTCTCCAGCACTGCGGGCATCGGGGCGTGGCGCCGAGCGGCGGCATCTACCGCCACCGCGCCGGCCGGCCCGGCCAGCACCGGGTTGAGCTCGAGCAGCTCGAGTGACTCCTTAAGCAGAAGCTCGCCGACCCGCTGCGCCATCCGCGCCACCGCGGCCAGGTCCACCGGCGCGGCGCCGCGGTCGCCGGTCAGAAGCGGCGCGCCCCGCAACGCCCGCAGCGCGCGCTCGATCCGGGCGGCGTCGGCCGGCAGCGGCACGATCGCCACGTCGTCGAGCACCTCGGTCCACACGCCACCCAGCCCGACCAGCACCGCCGGCACGACCGCGTCGGCTCGCGCGGCCACGATCAGCTCGACGCCCGGGACGACCATGCGCTCGGCCAGGACCGCGCCTCCGAACTGCGCGACGAGCGGCTCGAGCCGGGCGAATGCGTCAGCCACCTCGGCTTCGGAGGCCAGGCCGAGCCACACCGCGCCCTTCTCGGATTTGTGCTGCACGGCGGCGGAGCTCAGCTTGAGCGCGATGCGCCCGCCGAGTTGGCCCAGCGCGGTCACCGCGTCGGCGGCGTCCGCCACCACCCGGCCGTCGACCACCTCGATGCCCCCGGCTCGCAGAAGCTCCTTGGCGTCCTGCTCGGAGAGCCATAGGGATTCCGCAGCCTGAGACTGAGACTCGGAATCATTCTCGTGCGATGGACGCTGATGTGCCGCGGTCGCGATCTCGCGAAGCCGGGCAGGATCGCCGGGGGCGGCGCGCATGGCGGCGACGCACGCCAGCCCGGTGCGCAGCCCGGCGACCGCCGGCATTCCGGACTGGACGCATTGCCAGGCCGCGTCGTCGTCGAGCAGCTCCGGAAGCGTGGAGCAGATCATGGTCGCGGCAGGGCTGGCCGCGGCGCCCGCGATGATCCCCTCGCGGACCGCGTCCGAGGCCTCGGACACCGCACCGGTCAAGCCGGGGAACTGGTCGTAGAACACGAGCATGTGATCGATCGCGGGGTCGTCCCCGAGCGTCGCCACGAGGTCGCGGAGCAGCGCGCCCTCGCCCCAGATCATCGCGGTGTAGTCGAGCGGGTTGGCGACGGTGGCGGCCGGAGGCAGGAGCGCGCGCAGGCGCTCGCACGTCGCCGGCGCGAGCGCTGGTAGCTCGAGCCCGAGCCGCGCCGCCTCGTCGGCCGCCTGGGCCGAGTCGCCACCCGAGCAGGTCATGATGCCCAGCCCGCCTGGGCGCGGAACCGCCCGGCCGCGCCGCGCCCGCCGGAGCGCCGCCAGCGCCTTGGCCACCTCGAGTAGCTCGTGGACGTCGGCGGCCCATACGCCCCCGGCCTCCTCGATCAGCGCGCGGAAGATCCGCTGGTCGCCGGCCAGCGCGGCGCTGTGGGCGGTGGCCGCGCGCGCTCCGGCCGGAGAGCTCCCGACCTTCAACACCGCCACCGGCACGCCCGCCTCGGCGCACTCCGCGAGGCCCTCGCACAGACGTGGCCCCCCGTCGTCCTCCAAGTAGAGCGCGATCGACCCGACGGCGGCCGAGCCGGCCAGGAAGGACAGGTAATCGGCCGCGCCGAGCACGGCCTGGTTACCGCTGGCGATCACCGTGTGGAAGCGCAGTCCACGGCGAGTGGCCAGCGCGTTGACTGCCACGTTGCCGCTCTGGGAGACCAGCGCCACCGGACCGGGCTCGCGCGGGGTGAGCGCGTCGCCCCACAGGGTGGCCCTGGCGTGCATGGCCACAATCCCGTTGCAGTTGGGTCCGCACACCGGTAGCTCGTGACGCCTGGCGGCGTCTACGAGGTCGCGCTGGAGCGAGACCCCCTCGGGCACCTCGGCGAAGCCTGCCCCGATCACGACCGCGCCGCCGCAGCCGAGGGCGCCGACCTGCTCGACCGCGGCCGCCACCCCCGCGGCGGGGATCGCGATCACGACCGCGTCCACCGGCTGCGGCAGGTCGGCCAGCGTCGGCACGCACGCATAGCCGAGCACCTCGGAGCGCCGCGGGTTCACTCCCCAGACCGGACCGGCGAAGCCGACCGCTTCGAGGTTCAGCAGCGCCTGGGCGCCATAGCTGGCCGGCCGGTCGGTGGCGCCGAGGACCGCGACGGAGCGCGGACGCAGGAGGCGGCTGAGGTCCATCAATGGATCGTCGCCTCGACCCCCCGGCGCTCGAGCGCGCGGGCGATGATCAGTCGCTGCACCTCGCTGGTGCCCTCCCAGATGCGATCGACGCGCAGTTCGCGGTTGAACCGCTCGGCCACATTCGAGCGCAGGTAGCCGCGCCCGCCGAACGCCTGCACGGCCTGGTCGGCGCAGCGGCCGGCCGCCTCGGAGACGAACAGCTTGGCCATCGAGGCCTTTGCGTGGATCAGCTTGGGATCGGCGCCGGCGTCGACCATGCCTGCGACCTGCAGCGCCAGCAGGCGGCCGAGCGTGGCGTCGGTGGCCGAGTCGGCGAGCGGGAACGAGATGCCTTGGTAGTCCATGATGCGCCGGCCGCCCTGGACGCGGTTCAGCGCCCACTCGGTGGTCTCGTCGAGCAGGCGCCACATCGCGCCGAGCCCGTGGGTGGCGATCCCCAGGCGCTCCTCGGTGAACCACGCGCGCTGGAGCGCTTCGCCGTTGCCCACCCCGCCGATCACCGCATCGGGCCCGACCTCGACGTCGGTGAAGCGGATCGTGGGATGGCCATGGGGATAGTTGTGGGTGAACCGCGGGTTGGCCACGAACTCAACCCCGGGGGAGCCGGGCTCGACCAGGAACAGCGTCGGCAACCGCTCAGAGTCGTCCATCGCAAGCGCCATCACGATCAGCACGCGGGCCACGTCGCCCGAGGTCACGAACCACTTTTCGCCGTTGATCCGCCACCCGCCGTCGCTCGTCACCGCGGTCGTGGAGACGGCGCTCGGGTCCGAGCCCGCCTCGGCCTCGGTCACCGCGTAGGCATCGCCGCCCTCGCCGCGCAGGGCCGGGATCAGGTAGCGCTCGACCTGCTCTGGCGTGCCCTGGATCAGCACGTTGTAGGCGCTCGGGACATGCCAGTGCAAGCCGCCGGTCACCCGGCCGAACTGCTCGTTGACCAGGAACCACTCGAGCATCGTCCAGCCCTGGCCGCCGTACTCGGGCGCGAACCGTCCGCCGTTCAGCCGGGCGGCGATTGCCTCGTTCTTGATGTGCTCGACGGTCTCCTCGGGCAGGCGGCCGCCGCGCTCCTCGGCCTCGACCTCGAGCGGCATCAGCACGGTCTCCACGAACGTCCGCGCGCGCTGCTGGAGCTCGAGCTGATCGGGGGTGAGTTCATTCGCGGGGGCGACGGCGATGCTCATTGCTGATCCTCTCTTCCGTTGGCGAGCAGCTGGGCCAGCCGCCGCCGGTCTGCCTCGGTCTGTTGGGCGCCGCGCCCGGGCAGCGCCAGCAACAGGTTGTGGTGGTTCTCGATCACGCGGGCGGCCAACGTGCGCGCCCGTGCCACGTCCGGATCCGGGTCGTGCGCTCGGCGCTCGATCAGCTCGACGACGCGGTGCAGGTAGTGATTCCAGCCGCGCTGCGTGCCGCGGAGCACGAGCCGCTCGAGCCGCGCCGCCTCGTCCGCCACTGCGTCGTCGCCCGCCCGCGCGCCGCACACCATCGTCGCGACCGCCGCCGGGAGATCGCGTTCGGGCTCCGGCGTGACCGACAGCCACGACGCGCGCTTGACCATGGGCGGTAGACTAACAGCAACTGATCACAAAGTCAGGATGGTCGCGAATGCAAGCGGTGACGGAAGTCCAAGCGGCGGCGGGCGAGGCGCTCGAGCCCCGGCTGTACCTCGACGAGGAGCTGATCGAGGCCGAGCAGCGGCTGATCTTCGAACGAACGTGGCAACTGATCGGCCACGTCTCGGCGCTGCCGCGCGCGGGCAGCTACACGACCGGGTTCGCCGGCGATCAGCCCGTGCTGGTCCTCCGAGATGAGCACGGCAGCTTGAAGGCCTACCGAAACGTGTGCCGACACCGCGCCTCGTGCCTGCTGACCGGGTCGGGTCAGTGCAAGGGCGCGATCCGCTGCCGCTACCACGGCTGGACCTACCGCTTCGACGGATCGCTGATCGGCGTCCCCGAGGCGCTTCAGTTCGGTGAGCGCCTCGACAAGTCGGCGCTGAGCTTGCACCCGGTCCGCGTCGAGGAGCTGTGCGGCCTGGTGTTCGTCAACCTGGACGCCGATGCGACGCCGCTCGCCGAGCTCACCGGTGACCTGGCCTCGCGTCTGGAGCGCTACCGGATCCCCGAGCTCGAGTCGTTCGGCGCGGTCGAGGGGAGCCAGCCGGCGAACTGGAAGGTGGTGGTCGAGAACTACATCGAGGGCTACCACATCCCGATCGCGCATCCCGGGCTGATGCGGATGCTCGACTACAAGCACTACGACACCGAGCTGCACGAGCACTACGCCTGGGTGGAGGCGCCGTTCCGCCAGACGGCGAGCAGCAACTATCTGGAGCGCGCGTACGCGGAGCTCGTCACGCCGATGCCCGGACTCGGCGAGGAAGACCGGCGCATATGGCGCTACGCGTTCATCTATCCGAATACGACGATCGACCTGTATCCCGACCAGGTCAACACGTGGCAGATCCTGCCCCGCGGCGTCGGGCGGACCCGCGACTTCTCGGGGAGCTATCGCCGTCCCGATGCCGGTCTGCGCACGCGGGCCGTTCAGTGGATCAACCAGCGCGTGAACAACCTGGTCCTGTACGAGGACATCGACCTGGTCCGCAACGTGCAGCTCGGACTCCACACGCGCGACTACCGCTGCGGGCCGCTTTCGGAGCGCGAGACCGCGGTGGCGTGGTTCGCCGACCGCATCCGAGCCGATTTGGATCCCACCCACCTCGCGTCGGAGTGAGCGCGCGGGAGCGCATCCTCGCTGCCGCGGTCGGGCAGATCGCCAGCGAGGGGATCGACGGGGTACGCATCGCGCGTATCGCGATGGAGGCGCGGGTATCGCCGGCGCTCGTCCACTATCACTTCGCGACCAGGGACGCGCTGCTCGCGGAGGCACTGGACTACTCCTACGTACACGCGGGCGAGGCTCGGATCGCGAGCGGCGAAGAGCTACCGGGGACGACGCACGCGGCCCGTCTGCAGTCGATGATCGAGGCGTGTCTGCCGGCGACGGAGTCGCTGAGGCAGGACTGGGTGCTGTGGGTGGAGCTGTGGCTGCGAGCGGCGCGCAACCCCGAGCTGCGTCCGATCGGCGAGGAGCTGTACGCGCGCCTGCACGCCTGGTTTGCCAAGGAGATCGCCGCGGGCGTGGCGGACGGCGAGTTCGCCCGCTGCGATCCCGACGAGGTGGCCGACGGCGCGCTGGCGCTGATCGACGGCTACGGCGTCCGCGCGCTGATCGGCGACCGCGCGATCCCGCTCGAGCGAGCGCGGCAGGCGGTGTCCGCGGCGCTGGCGCGCGAGCTCGGTCTGGGCGGCGAGCAGTTGTCCGCGAGTCGGGCGGCCTGACGGGCGGCATTCGCGCGCCAGGTCCATCGTCCGCGCCACCCTCGCTTGACAGCCGCGCCGCGAGCGCAGTACGTTTCCTGAACGGCGATTCAGTAAACGAATTCGTCCGACGAGATGAGCCCGCGTCCCAAGGTCGAACACCTCCGCAAGCCGCAAATCATCGCCGCGGCGGCTGACGTACTTTACGAGCGCGGCCTGTTCGACACCAGGATCGGTGACATCGCGGAGCGGGCGGGCACTAGCTCGCCGACGATCCTCTACTACTTCGAGTCCAAGGACCGGCTGCTCGAGGAGGCCGTCGACCACACGGACCGGGACTTCTACGCGCGCCTGACCGAGGGACAGGCGCAGCGTGACGGCGCGGCCGACAAGCTCGTGCACCTGATCGAAGAGACCAGCCTGGGGCCGGGCGGTCTCAGCGATTGGACGCTGTGGATGGAGATGTGGGTACGCGCGCGCCGCGATCCGGCCGTGCGGAGCACGTACTTCCGGCTCGACCGCCGGCAGCGCAAGCTGATCGCGGACATCGTGCGCGATGGGCAGGCGTCCGAGGACTTCGACCGAGACGTCGATCCCGACGAGTTTGCGCTGGCCCTGAGCGGACTGATGGACGGCCTGGGCGTGCAGGTGACACTGGGTCAGCCGGATGTGACCGCCGAGCGGATGGTGCAGCGGTGTCTGGCCATGGCCTCGTCGGAGCTTGGCTGCACGCTGGAGCCAAGTGGCGCGACAGTGAGGAGAGGAGCGAGGAGATGAGTGGCAGCACCCGCAGGACGTTCATCCGGCGCGCCGGCATCGCTGCGGCCGGCCTGGCCTTCCCGAGCGTGCTCGAGGCGTGCGGCAGCACCACGCCGCAGGTGAGCGGGACCAAGGCGGCGGCCCCGACCGGGCCGGGCGGACTGCCGCTGGCGCGGCCCAACCGGCCGCTGACCCTCCCGATCTACGCCGACAACAAGCCGATCGCCTCGGGGCTTGCGCCGGAGAAGGGGCCGCTCCAGTTCTACAACTGGGACTCCTACATCAACACCGACGTCGTCAAGGCGTTCGAGAAGAAGTACGGGGTCAAGGTCCAGATCAGCACGTTCACCACGATCGACGAGGCGGTGGCGAAGATCTCGAGCGGCGCCGTGCAGTTCGACGTGTTCGTGCCCGAGTTGGTGTTCCTCGAGCGCCTGGTGGCCGGGAAGGCGCTCCAGCCGATCAACCTCAGCTACATCCCCAACCTCAAGCAGAACGTGTGGCCGTCGCTGTCCAACCCGTGGTACGACGTGGGCAGCCGCTACTCGGTGCCCTACACCGTCTACACCACCGGGATCGGCTGGCGGGCCGACAAGCTCCCCGGCTTCAATCCGGCCAGCCTCTCGAACCCCTGGAGCGCGCTGTGGAGTGAGGGACCGAAGATCTCGGGCAAGGTCGGGCTGCTCGACGACCAGCACGAGGGGCTGACCATGGGACTCCTGCACAACGGGGTGACCGACGTCAACACCGAGAATCCCCAGCAGGTGAACGCGTCCAAGGACGCGCTGGTTCAGCTGGTGAACAGCACGAACCTGAAGTTCGACACCAACGAGTATCAGCATCTGGCCGACGGCTCCTTGTGGCTGCACCAGGCCTGGTCGGGTGACATGGCGTCGGTGCCCACGTACGCACCACAGGGCACCAAGGCCTCGGTGTTCCGCTACTGGTGGCCGGCCGACGGCCGCGGTCCGATCGACAACGACACGTTCGCGATCCTGCGCGGGGCCAAGAACCCGGTGCTGGCCCACCTGTTCCTCAACCACGTCCTCGACGTCAAGCAGGTGTTCAACAACTTCACCTACACCTACTACCAGCAACCGATCAACGCGATGACACCGGAGTCGCTGATCAAGCTGGGCCTGATCCCGCCGACGCTGAAGACGACGATCATCCGCGAGCCGCAGTTCAAGAACGGATTGGTTCAGGGCCCGCTGTCGAACGCGGGCGAGGTGCTGTGGGAGAACGCGTGGGCGGCGGTCAAGTCGGCCTGACCACGCGCTCCTCCTACTGGCGCGGCTTCGCCCTTCCGGGCGTGCTCTGGCTGTGCCTGTTCGTGATCGTGCCCGCCTATGCCATCGTGGCTATGGCACTGGGCAAGGTCAACCTGCTGCTCGAACCGGTGCCGGCGTGGAATCCCGCTTCGTGGAATCCGGGGTGGGTTTCCAAGGCGTTCTCCGGCGCGCTGCCCGGCGGCGAGTACTGGCCGGCGGCCCGCAACACGCTCGTCTATGTGACCGCGTCGCTCGGCCTGTGCTTCGCGATCGGCTATCCCGTGGCCTACTACGTGGCCCGGCACGCCAAGCGCACCAAGACGCTGTTGATCGTGCTGATGGTGATCCCGTTCTGGGTCAGCTACCTGCTGCGCATGCTGGCCTGGATCGGCCTGCTCCAGAGCGACGGGTATGTCAACAAGCTGCTGATCGACATCGGGATCGCGCACCCGCCGGACTGGCTGAACGGCAACGCGTACTCGGTGATCCTGGCCCTGATGTACGGCTACATCCCGTACTTCATCCTGCCCGTGTTCGCCGGGATCGACCGGATCGACAAGAGCCAGATCGAGGCCGCCCGCGATCTCGGCTCCACGCCGTGGCAGGCGTTCCTCCGGGTGACCCTGCCGCTCAGCCGGCCCGCCATCCTGGCCGGCGCAGCGCTGGTCGTGCTGCCGATGTTCGGCGACTACTACACCAACGACCTGATCTCGGCCTCGCCTCACACCAACATGCTCGGCAACGAGATCAACCTGTTCGTGCAGGGTGGTCCCGAGAAGAACCTCGGCGCCTCGCTCGTGCTGGTGCTGATGGCGATCCTGGCGGTGCTGATGCTCTACTACGTGTACGCCACGGCGCGGGATGCTCGGAGGCTGGCGTGAGCGTGGGTGCACGCGTGCGAGCGCGGCTGCGCAACCCGTGGGGCCGACCGCGCTTTCTGGTCCTCGTCACCTGGCTGTACATGGCCTGGGCGCTGCTGCCGGTGCTGGTCGCGATGCTGTTCTCGTTCAACCAGGGCCGCTCGCGCAGCGTGTGGCAGGGCTTCTCGATCCGCTGGTGGTGGGGCGACCACAGCCAGTCGATCTTCCACGACTCGCAGTACACCCACGCGCTCGTCCACAGCCTCCAGCTGGCCGCGCTCGACATGCTGATCGCCACGCCGCTCGGGGTGCTGCTCGCGCTCGGGCTGGCCCGGTGGCGCGGTCGCGGCTCGGGCGTCGCCAACGGGCTGATGCTGGTGCCGCTGGTCACTCCGGAGATCGTGATGGCGGTATCGCTGCTGCTCGTGTTCACGCAGCTCGCGCTGGTGCCGTTCAGCCTGGTCCATCTGGGCACCCCGGCCCAGGTGATAGGCCAGGTCACGTTCTCGCTCTCCTACGTGGTGGTGATCGTCCGCGGCCGGCTGGCCTCGATCGGACCGGAGTACGAGGAGGCCGCGCGGGACCTGGGGGCGACGCCGGCCGGTGCCCTGCGCCTCGTGCTGCTGCCGCTGTTGGCGCCCGCCATCCTGGCCAGCATGCTGATTGTGTTCGCGCTCTCCATTGACGACTTCGTGGTCACCCAGTACATGTCCTCCAACGCGTCGACCACGACCATCCCGATGTTCCTGTACGCCAACGCCCGCGGTGGGACCACGACGCCAGCTTTGAATGCGCTCGCCTCGATCCTGGTCGTGACCACGCTGATCGGCGTCGGCATCGCCTACCTGGCCTACACCGTGATGAGTCGTCGGTCGGCGCCGACCGGCGTCTCGGCCCTGCGTGAGCTGTCCGGCCTGGAAGCCGCCGCCTGATGGCCTCCGGCAGCGTCGAGCTCCGCGGGCTGACCAAGCGCTTCGACGACGCGGTGGCCGTCGACGGCATCGACGCCTCGATCCGGGCCGGCGAGTTCTTCTCGCTTCTCGGGCCGTCGGGCTGCGGCAAGACGACCACGCTGCGCATGATCGCCGGGTTCGAGCAACCCACGGCCGGGCAGATCGTGCTCGACGGCGTCGACGTCGCCAGCGTTCCACCGCACCAGCGCAACGTGCACACGGTGTTCCAGAGCTACGCGCTCTTCCCGCACCTCGACGTGTTCGGCAACGTTGCCTTCGGGCTGCGCCGGCGGCGGGCGGGCAAGGAGGAGGTCCGGCGCCGGGTGGCCGAGGCGATCGAGCTGGTCGAGCTCACGGGGCTCGAGCAGCGCCGGCCGCGCCAGCTCTCGGGCGGCCAGCAGCAGCGGGTGGCACTGGCCCGCGCGCTCGTCCTGCGTCCGGCCGTCCTGCTGCTCGACGAGCCCCTCGGCGCGCTCGACGCCAAGATCCGAAAGCAGCTGCGGCTAGAGCTCAAGGCGCTCCAGGAGGAGGTCGGGATCACGTTCGTGTTCGTGACCCACGACCAGGAGGAGGCGCTCAGCATGAGCGACCGCATCGCGGTCATGAACGGCGGGCGGATCGAGCAGATCGGCACCCCCGAGGCGGTCTACGAGCAGCCCGCCACGGTGTTCGTGGCCGACTTCCTGGGGGTGTCGAATCTGATGGACGCGGTTGCCGAGGGCAACGGGACGGTGCGGATCGGCGACTTCCGGCTGCGCGCGGGCTGCGGCGACCTCACCTCCCGGGGGGAGGTCAAGATCGTCGCCCGTCCGGAGCGCCTCGCGCTGCTGCCCCACGGCACCGCGCAGGACAACTGCGTCCCGGGGATGGTCGAGCGGACGGTGTACGTCGGCTCGAATCTCCAGGTGATCGCGCGACTGGCCACCGGCGAAACCGTGCAGGCCTCGATCGCCAACACCGGCGATTCGACCTCGCACGCCCAGGGCACGCCGGTCGCGGTGCACGTGCCGCCCGACGCGCTCCGCGTGCTGGCGCCGTCGGGCGGTCCGGCGGCGAGCGAGCCGGCGCCCGAGCCGGTGCAGGCGCTCACCGCGCAGCCGTGACCGACTAGAGTCCGGGCGCATGAACGCCCGCGAATGGCTGGCCGCCTACGCCGAGAAGCTCGGCACGACGCCCCCCTCAACCGAGGAGTTCAAGGCGCTCCTCGACGTGGCGGCAGAGGCGGCCCACTCCTCCGAGCGGGTCGCCGCACCGGTGGCGTGCTGGGTGGCCGCGCGTGCCGGGGTGGAGCTCGACGAGGCGCTCCGGGTGGCGCGCGAGCTGGGCGAGTCGGGTGGCTGAGCGCTCCTACGACATCGTGGTGTTCGGCGCCACCGGCTTCACCGGCGCGCTCACCGCGGAGTACCTGGCCCGGAACGCGCCTGCCGGCACGCGGTGGGCGCTCGCCGGGCGCAATCAGGGCAAGCTCGAGGACGTTCGCCGGCGGTTGGGCGCGGCGGCGGCGGATGTGCCGCTGCTCCGGGCCGATGTCACCGACACCGAGTCGCTGCGTTCGGTGGCGGAGGCGGCGCGGGTTGTGATCAGCACGGTCGGGCCGTACATCCGCTACGGCGAGCCGCTGGTGGCGGCGTGCGCCCGCGCCGGCACCGACTACGTCGACCTGACCGGCGAGCCCGAGTTCGTCGACCGGATGTGGCTGAGCCACCACGAAGAGGCGGCTGCATCGGGCGCACGGATCGTCCACTCGTGCGGGTTCGACTCGATCCCGTATGACCTGGGCGTGCAGTTCACCGTCGAGCAGTTGCCCGAGGGAGCGCCGATAGCGGTCGAGGGCTTCATGCGTGTGAATGCCTCGATCTCGGGCGGTACGTACCAGTCGACGATCGAGATCCTTAGCCGGTTGCGCTCGGGGGCGAAGTTGGCGCGCGAGCGCCGGGCTCGTGAGGGGAATCCCGGCGGCCGGCAGGTCAAGGGCGTGTCCGGCAAGCCGCATTCGGACGAGTTCGCGGGGGGATGGGTGGTCCCGTTCCCGACCATCGACCCGCAGACCGTCGTGCGCTCGGCGCGCGCGCTCGACCGGTACGGACCGGATTTCTCCTACAGCCACTACGCGGTGGTCGGGCCGCTGCCTATGCTCGTCGGGCTGGGCGTCGCGGCGAGCGCGGTCGTGGCGCTCGCGCAGATCCCCCCGACCCGCGATCTGCTGTTGAAGCTGATGAGCTCCGGGGAAGGGCCGTCCGAGGAGAAGCGGGCGAAGTCGTGGTTCAGAGTGCGCTTCGCGGCCCGGGCCGGGGACGGCCGGACGGTCCGCACCGAGGTCTCGGGCGGGGACCCCGGCTACGGCGAGACCTCGAAGATGCTCGCCGAGTCCGCGATGTGCCTGGCCTTCGACGAACTGCCTGCGCGGAGCGGTCAGCTCACGCCGGCGGTGGCCATGGGCGACGCGCTGCGCCGGCGGCTGGTCGCGGCCGGGATCAAGTTCGAGGTCCTCGATGGCGCATAGGTGGGCGGCGGCGGATATGGCGGACCAGAGCGGGCGGACGGCGATCGTCACCGGGGCGAACAGCGGCCTCGGCCTGGCCACCGCGCGCGAGCTGGCACGCGCCGGTGCCGCCGTTTGGCTGGCCGGCCGCAGCGAGGACAGGGTCCGCGGCGCGATGCAGGCGATCCAGGGCCAGGTGCCGGGCGCCGACCTGACGGTCGGTCTGCTCGACCTCGCCGACCTGAGCTCGGTCCGCGCGTTCGCGGCGAGCTTCGCGGCCCCGGGACGCTCGCTCGATCTGCTGATCAACAACGCCGGAATCATGGCCGCGCCGCGCCGGCTGACCAAGGACGGGTTCGAGAGCCAGTTCGGCACGAACCACCTCGGCCACTTCGCCCTGACCGGGCTGCTGCTCGCAGCTTTGCTGAAGGCGCCGACGCCGCGCGTGGTGACCGTCTCGAGCCACCTCCACCGCCGGGGCACGATGGACTTCGACGACCTCCAGGGCGAGCGCAAGTACAGCCCGTGGGGCGCTTACGGACAGTCGAAGCTGGCCAACCTGATGTTCTGCTTCGAGCTCCAGCGGCGGGCCACCGAGGCGGGCACCGCGCTGCTCAGCATGGCGGCACACCCCGGTTATGCGGCCACCAACCTCCAGTTCGCCGCCACCGACCGCTTCTACGAGAAGGCTTTCGGGTGGATCGGCAACCGGCTGTTCGCCCAGAGCGCGGACATGGGGGCGCTGCCCACGCTGTATGCGGCCACCGTGCCCGACCTGCCGGGCGGGACCTATGTCGGGCCCGGCGGACGGGCCGAGCAGCGCGGACATCCCAAGGTGGTCACCGCCGCCGGCAAGGCCTACGACGAGCCGGCCTGGCGGGCGCTGTGGAAGCTCTCCGAGCAGCTGACCGGCGTGCACTACGAGTTCTCCGGGGTGCAAAGCGCGGTGTGACCGAGGTCCGTCCTGAGCCGAACCGGGCCGAGCTGACCGACCTGCGGTCCGACGGCGCCGCCGCGCTCGAGTGGGCGGCGCGCTACCTGGAGCGGGTTGGCGAGTTGCCGGTGCTGGCGCAGGTGACGCCGGGCGAGATCCGGTCGCGGCTGCCGGCGAAGGCCCCGGAGGATCCCGAGCCGTTCGCCGCGGTCCTGCACGACCTCGATGAGGTCCTCCTGCCCGGCGTGACGCACTGGCAGCACCCGCGGTACTTCGCGTACTTCGCCACCAGCTCCTCGGAGCCGGCGATCCTGGCCGAGCTGCTGTCAGCCACGCTCAACACGATTGCGATCCTGTGGCGGACATCGCCGGCGTCGACCGAGCTCGAGGGCGTGGTGCTCGACTGGGTGGCCGACCTGCTCGGGCTGCCGGCCGGCTGGCACGGTCACATCGAGGACACCGCGTCGACCTCGACGTTCACGGCGATCATCGCGGCGCGCGAGGCGACCGGCCGCGATCTGATCGTCTGCTCGGAGCACGCGCACTCCTCGGTCGACAAGGCGGCGCGGATGCTGGGCATGCGCCTGCGCAAGGTTCCGGTCGACGCCGAGTTCCGGATGCGGGCCGATGCCCTGGGGGATCTGTCCGATGCCGCCGTCATCGTGGCTACCGTCGGTACGACTGCGGCCACCGCCGTCGATGCGGTGCCGGAGATTGCGGACGCGTGTGAGGCGAGCGGGACGTGGCTGCACGTGGACGCCGCGTATGCCGGCGCGGCCATGGTCTGCCCGGAGTTCCGCTGGGCGTTCGACGGCGTGGACCGGGCCGACTCGCTGGTGGTCAACGCCCACAAGTGGATGCTCGCGCCGCTCGACTGCTCGCTGCTGTGGACCCGGCGGCCGGACGACTTCCGTCACGCGTTCAGCCTGATCCCCGAGTACCTTCGCACGCCCGACGCTGAGGACGCGCTCAGCCTGAGCGAGTACGGGCCGGCGCTCGGCCGGCGGTTCCGCTCGCTCAAGCTGTGGGCGGTGCTCCGCTGCCACGGGCGCAGCGGGCTGCAGCGCCACATCCGCGGCGGGATCGAGATGGCGGCCGCGTTCGAGGGTTGGGTGGCCGAGGCCGAGGGCTGGGAGCTGTGCGCGCCCCGGCACTTCTCGGTCGTGTGCTTCCGCCTGGTTGGGGATGACGAGCGCAACCGCCGGCTGCTCGAGCGGGTCAACGCGTCGGGCGAGATCTTCATCTCCCACTGCGTGCTGGACGGCCGCTACGTCCTGCGCCTGGCCGTCGGGCAGATGTCGACGACGGAGGACGACGTGCGCCGGGCCTGGGACGTGCTCGTCCGCGAAGCCGCCAATCTCTGACCCCACCCTGTTTTCGCCCCACCCCGAAAATTCCGCCAATGGGCTATCCACTCTGGTACCCCGATTTGCGGGAAATGCTGGCTAAGCGGCTTCTGACGCCCGGAGCTCCTTGTACGGGTGAGGATCCGCCGCGAGCGCACCCTCGATGAGTCGGTAGAACAGTAGCCCGCGGTGCCGTGCGCGGCGGCGGTTGAAGCGGAAGGTGAACTCGTCGAGGTAGTAGTCGAGCTGTTCGTGGCTGACCGCGCCTTGGTGGGTGCCCAGCAGCCATCGCTTGAGCAGGCTGGCGATGCGGTGCACCTCGGGCATCGCGACGTGGGCGGGATCGCCGGACTCGGCCAGGTTCGTGATCACATGGCTGAAGCGGTAGCGGCCGATGTGGTTGTAGCCGTTCCAGGCGTCGGTGCGGACCTCGCTGCCACGCGCGACGTTGTCGAACACGAAGTCGGTAAGCACCTCGGCCGAGGCGTTCGGGATCCGGCGCATCCGGGTGCGGCCCGGCCCACCGTCCTCGCACTCGACCGCGATCGCGACCAGCGCCTTGCCGTCCGCCCGCCGTCCCCGACTGCCTGGTTTCAGCCCACCGATATGCGTTTCGTCAACCTCGACCGCGCCGGTCAGCAACTCGCGGCCGGGCAGCACCATCGCCCGCCTGAGCTTGTGCAGCCAGGCCCACGCGGTCTGGTAGCTACCGAACCCGAGCACACGTTGCAGCCCGAGCGCGCTGACGCCGTTCTTCTGATTGACCACGTACCAGATGGCCGCGAACCAGCTCACCAGCGGCAGCCGGGACTTGTGGAAAATCGTGCCCGCGGTCACCGACGTCTCACGCCTGCACACCGCACACCGGCGCAACCCGTCACCCATCCGCCAGAAGTCTCGGCCAGCCGCCCCGCAGAACCGGCACGCGAAGCCATCGCCCCACCGCAGTCGCTCCAGATAGTGCAGGCACGCCACATCATCCGGAAACCACGTCACCAACTCGTGGTAGTTGCGGGGGTAGTCGACCCCGGCCACCGGACGCAGCGCACCTTCCATCGCACGCAGACCCTACGACCCGAGGGGGACGTAAGTGGATAGCCCATTTCCGCCATTTCGGAACGGTGTTTCGGTTGGTGACGGTTTTTTGGGCTGGTAGACGAGAAATCCGGAATTAGCGGCGGGTGGGCGCCGCTGATGGCGGAAATTTCGCCCGTGGGGAGGCGGTGCTTGGGGTGAAGCGGGTGGGGGTAAGACTCGGAGCGGCAGCGAACCGTGCGTCGACTCGTGCTCGCACTCATGTCGCTGGCCGCGCTCGCGGCGCCCAGCATCGCCCACGTGGACGGCGTCGATCAGACCGCCAGCTGACCGCGACCCGGTTCGACCCGGACACGGTCAACGTCCTTTATCCCGACAGCTCGGCCCAGTACTGGTCGGCGAGCTACACCGCCGTGCCGGGCACGCGGCTGCGGATCGACGGGGTCTTTCCGTACGCCCGCTACACGTCCTGGAACCGCTACGACCTGGCCCTGCGACCGTTCGCCAAGCTCTCGGACTTCCAGCTCCAACCCAACCCGGGCAGCGCGAATCCGTACCTGCCGGGGGCGGCGCGGGACACCCCGGTGGCGGAGCGCCGCTACACGCTCTACATCACGTTCAGCGCGTCCGACCATCCGGGTCCGAACACGATCTACGTGGATCCGGCCGACCACCCGCCGATGAGCGCCACCGGGTCGCCGTCGCTCGCCTCGCCGTGCCGGGACGTGGAGAAACCGACGAGCTCGGAGGTGACCGGCGCCTACGCAGGCCAGAACGGCGCCGGCGCCGGCCCGCCCTACCCCGGCCGCAACGCGCCCGACTGGCACAAGCTCGTCAACCTCTGCCAGTCCGGCGCGGACCTCCTGTTCGACAACGCGCTTGGCGACCAGGCGCCCCAGACCGGTCAGGACCCGTGCTCGAACTTCGGCAGCGGCGGCTTGCAGTCGAACCTCGACAACGCCTACGTGTACACGTTCCTCAGCCAGGGGTTCGGCCCGATCGCCGTGTTCCATGGCCGGGCGCCCACGTTCGCGGCCACACATCCATCCGCAGCCACCATGCCCGGCGGGGTACAGGTCCGCTACTGGTCCTTCTGCCAGAACGACCCGTTCAGCGAGCGCTACGTGGCCTGCCTGCGCGACGACCAGGTGCCAACCGACGCCGGCGGCGACTACACGATCGTGGTGGCGCCGCCGAGTTCCTGGCCGCCGGCCGCGCAGCAGCGCTGCGGCGGCGTCGCCGGCTGGATTCCCTGGGGGCCCCAGCCCCAGGGCGTGGTGCTCTACCGGCAGATGCTGCCCGACCCGTCCTTTAGTCAGGCCATCGCAAACGTCGGGTACGGGTCGGAGGCCGCGCAGATGGGCGCGTACTACCCGGCCGGGCGCTACTTCCCGGACTGGCAGGCGGTGGCGCAGGCGTTCTGCCCAAGCTGAGAGCGACGCTCTCGCCACCCTGAGAACGAGGATGATTCCCAGCATGCGCAGCGTGCTCGCGCCGCTCGCCCTCGGGGCGCTCCTGTTGGCCGCCGGCTGCGGCGGCTCGAGCCGGCCGGCGGCGGCTACCGCTGCGGCGGACCCCCAGGTGAACTCCGCGTCGTGCAGGGCCTCGGGCGGGGTCGGCAAGCCGACCACGCGGTCCTGCACGTTCGTGCTGAGCGACGGTCGGCGTTTGCGTTGCAACCGCGACCTCGCCGGGCCGACGCCGAGCGTGGCGCAGCTCCTGCGCGACGGCTGCCGCTGGCTCAGGCCGCTCGAGCTGTCGGCCTCGATGCGTGCGCTGATCGCGAGGATCGATTCAGCGCGGAGATGCCTCACGTCGAAAGGGCTGCGCGCGGCCGGCGGCCCGGCGTTCCCGTCCCGTCCGCCCGACCCGACGCAGCCCGATGGCGAGCTCGTGATCACCTCCAAGACTCCGTCGTTCATCGCCTTCTACACCGACGCCGCTAAGGCGAGCCGGACCCTGCCGGCGCTGCGCCGGGTCGACGCGGGCAAGCACATCCAGCTCGAGCGCCGCGGTGCGGTGACGATCGCCTGGACCCACGCGCCGGCCGAAGACGTTCGCAGCGCCGTCTGGGGGTGTGTGATCTAGGCGCCGCCGAGCGGGAACAGCCCGAGAAACTGCTCGCCCGCGCAGCGGTCGCCGGCGATCTCGAGTCCGCCGGCGCTGGCTGAGCGTCCGTGCCAGAGGATCTGCTGGAGGGTGCGCGGGTCGGTGGCGAGCGTGGCCAACGGATCTGAGGCCGAGCCCCGGGCTGCGTCGAGGGCCCGCTCTGCCACGCACAAAGCGAAGACCTCCTCGCCGAGACGCAGCTCGAAGCTGCTGCCGGTCAGACCGTCCGCGCGCGCGGGGTCGAACAGCGTCTTCAGCGCGAGCACCAGCGCGTCGACGCCCAGCTCGCCATGCTCGGGCGGGAACGGCGCCTGGCTGCCCCACCGGCCCAGGCCGAGCACGACCGGCTCGAGGCCACGTCCCCGGTCGGTCAGCTCGTACACCCGCGCGCCGGCGGGCGGGGGGAGCTTGTCCCGCCGCAGCACGCCGGCGTGCTCGAGCTCGCGCAGCCGCTGCGCCAGCACGTCGGGGCCGACATGCGGCAGGCCGGCACGCAGGTCGGTGAAGCGCTTGGGCCCGAGCACCAGCTCGCGCACGACCAGCAGCGCCCAACGCTCACCGATCACGTCGAGCGCGCGGGCGATTCCGCAGGGATCTCCATAGCTCCGCACGTCGCGCAGTCTAGCGCTTGACAGTCCGAACATCCAACTATATGGTTGGTTTTTCCAATGAATCGAGGAGGCGAGCGTGAGCGAGCGAGACAGCTATCCACCCGGAGTGCCGTGCTGGGTCGACAACCTGGTTCCCGACATCGAGGGGGCACTTGGGTTCTACGGGGATCTGATGGGCTGGGAGTTCGACGGCCCCGGCCCGGGCGAGTACTACGTGGCGCGCGTGCGCGGGCGCGACGTGGCCGGCGTGGGGCGGGCGCCGGAGGGTGTACAGCCGGGATGGAACACGTACGTGTCGGTGGCGAGCGCCGACGACGCGGCCCGGGCGGCCGGCAGCGTCATGGTCGAGCCGTTCGATGCGCTGCCGGCCGGTCGCGTCGCGGTGCTCGAGGATCCGTCCGGCGCCGCGATCGGGGTGTGGGAGCCCCGCGAGCGCCTGGGCTGCGAGTTGGTCAACGAGCCGTCGGCGTATGCGATGAGCGTGCTGCACACGCCGAGCCCGAGCGACTTCTATGCGACGGTTTTCGGATGGGAGGTGGAGTCGTTCGCGCCCGGGATGAGCCTGTTTCGCCTGCCCGGCTACGTCGGCGGCGAGCCGGCGCAGCCCGTCCCGCGTGACGTGGTCGCGGTCATGGCCGAGGACGACGGGCCGGCCCGTTGGAGCGTCGGCTTCTGGGTGACCGACGCCGATGCGCTGGCCACTCGCGCGCCTGAGCTTGGCGGCAGCGTCGTTGTCGCGCCGTTCGACGGCATCCCGTCGCGCCAGGCGGTGCTCGCGGATCCGTTCGGGGCGGCGTTCTCCGTGACCACCGCTCCTCGGCACGTATAACCGGCGGGGTCGGTGGCGCGGACCCGCTGGCGCGGGAACTGTCCGGACGGGGCCGCACGGCCCCATGGACGCCGAGCGAAGCGAGGCCCGAGAAATCGCTACTTCAACTCGCCGGACGTCTTGCCGAGGAGCAGACGCGAGATGATCAGCAGCTGGATCTGCTGGGTGCCCTCGAACAGGTCAAGGATCTTGACGTCGCGGGCCCACTTCTCGAGCAATTCGCCCTCGCCGTAGCCGACGGCGCCGGCGAGGGCCACGCAGCGCAGCGCGATGTCGGTGCCGGTCCGCCCGGCCTTGGCCTTGGCCATCGAGGCCTGGAGCGAGTTGGGCTTCTTGTTGTCGGCCATCCACGCGGCCTGCAGGGTCAGCAGCCGGGCGGCCTCCCAGTCGGACTCCATCGCGATGAACTCCGAGGCCGCAGCGGATTGCGCGTGCGGTGGGGCGTCGTAGTCGATCTCCACACCGGCCTCGGATAGGAGCTCCCGCGTGCGCTCCAGACACGCGCGCGCCACGCCGATCGCCATCCCGGCCACCAGCGGCCGCGTGTTGTCGAACGTCTGCATCACGCCCGCGAACCCGCGCTTGGGCTCGATGTCCGGGCTCCCGAGGAGGTTCTCGCGCGGGATGCGGCAGTCGTCGAGGACGAAGTTGGCGGTGTCGGAGGCGCGGATGCCGAGCTTGTGCTCGAGGCGGTCGAGCTTCAGCCCGGGGTTGTCGCGCTCGACCACGAACGACTTGATCGCGGCGCGGCCCTGGCCGCGGTCGAGCGTGGCCCACACCACGATCAGCTCGGCCCGGTCGCCCGCGGTGACGAAGATCTTCTCGCCGTTCAGGACGTATTCGCCCGTCTCCTCGTCGAGCGTCGCGGTGGTGCGGATCGCCGCCGAGTCAGAGCCGGCCTCGGGCTCGGTGATCGCCATCGCGGCCCACTTGCCGCCGAAGCGCTCCAGCTGCTCCTCGTTGGCCACGGCGGCGATCGCGGCCTGGCCGAGTCCCTGCTTGGGCATCGTCAAGAGCAGGCCGACGTCGCCCCAGCACAGCTCGATCAGCCCGAGCAGGCTGGCCATGTTCGAGCCGTTGCGGTTGCCGTCGCGCTCCGCCTTCGCGCCGTTCGAGCCGCCGTTCGAGCCGCCTCCGACCCCGCCGGCCCCGGCGCCGCTCAGCGCGCCTCCCTCGTTCATGCCCTCGATGACCGCGGCCAGCATGTCGAGCTCCTTGGGATAGGAGTGCTCGGCCTCGTCGTACTTGCGCGAGTTGGACCGGAAGACCTCTGTGGCCACCTGGTGGGCCTGACTGACGAGAAACTCGAACTTGCGCGGGAGCTCCAGGTTGATCAAACCAACAGCCCCCCTTCCATCACGCCGGCGGCCCGCAGGTCGCGGTACCAGCGCTCGACCGGGTGCTCCTTGACGTAGCCGTGGCCACCGAGCATCTGGACGCCGTCGGAGCCGATCGCCATTCCGCGCTCGGCGCACAACCGGCGAGCCAGCGCTACCTCGCGGGCGAAATCGAGGCCCTGATCGATCCGACTGGCCGCGCGATAGGTGGCCAGGCGCATGCCGTCGAGCTCGATCGCGACGTTGGCAACCGTGAACGCCACGGCCTGGCGGTGGGAGATCGGCTCGCCAAACGCCTTGCGCTCATTCACGTACGGGATCAGGTAATCCAGCACGGCCTGACCGCTGCCCACGGCCAGCGCGCACCAGCCAAGACGTCCGAGCTGGACGCACTCGGCGATCGTGCCGGCGCGGCCGGGCTCGCCGAGCAGCGCGCCGGCGGGCAGCTTGACGTTCTCCAGCATCAGCCGTCCGGTGGCGGCGGCGCGGACGCCCATGGCCGGCTCGGGCTCGATTGACAGACCGGCGCCGCCCGGCTCGACGATGAACAGAGCAGGCCCCTCCGAGTCCTCGAGCTCGGCGGCCACGATGAACAGCTCGGCATCCGATGCGCGCGGGACGAGCGACTTGACGCCGCTCAGCACGAACCCGTCGCCCGCGCGCCGGGCCGTGGTCGTCAGCTCGAACGGGTTGAACAACGGCCGAGGCTCGAGGATCGCCAGCGCGGCGGCCGGGACGTTCTCGCCCACGAACTCGGAGAGATACGTGGACTGCTGGTCGGCGTCGCCCCACAGGCTGATTGCGGTCGACACGGCGGCGGGGGCGAGGCAGGCCACCGCGATCCCCATGTCGCCCTGGGCGAGCGCCTCGGCCATCAAAACCGTGGTCACCGCGGAGCGCTCGGACACCGCGCCGCCCAGCTCCTCGGGCACGCCGACCATGGTCAGCCCCAGTTCGCCCGACTGGGTGAGCAGCTCTTCGGGAGCGGCGCACGCCTCGTCGGCCCCCCCGGCGGCCGGGCGCAGCTTGGCCAGCGCGAAGTCGCGGACGGACTCGCGCAGCATCTGCTGCTCGTCGTCAGGCGTGAGGTCGAACAGGTCGCTCCGCTTGGCCCGGGGCTGGCGGGCCGGCTTCGACAGCCTCTGGGTGGCCGCGAACGTGCGGCCCGCCCGCGTGGCGGTGCGAACCGTCGCCTTGGAGGCGCCGTGCAGCACGCGCTCGGCCGGCTCGCGCAGTCCGAAGCGGTCGATCAGCCCGTTGCTTGCCAGCCGGTTGAGGGCGCGCAGGCCGACTGCCATGCTCCGTTCGGTGAGGTTCTGTTGTGACATGAGACGGGAGAACGATAACACGGATCGATGTCACGTCAATCGATGTAGAGTCGGATACCCCGGCCCCGGCGGAGCGAATCTTGCCTCTTACGGGCTCCTTATGCGCCGCTCGTCATCCTTGGTCGCGTTGTGCGCGTGTTAATTGCCGAGGATGAGCAGCGACTGGCTCAGGCGATCGCGCGGGGGCTGCGACGTGAGGGGATGGCGGTCGATCTCGCGCCCGACGGCACGGACGCCCTGGTCAAGGCGCGCGTGATCCGCTACGACGTGCTCGTGCTCGATCGTGACCTGCCGGGGCTGCACGGCGACGACGTGTGCCGCGCGGTGCGCGGCGAACGTCCCGAGACGGGGATCCTGATGCTGACAGCGGCCGGCGCGCTCGAGGACCTCGTCGAGGGCCTCTCGCTGGGCGCCGACGACTACCTGCCCAAGCCGTTTCGCTTCGCCGAGCTGGTGGCCCGCATCCAGGCGCTGGCCCGTCGCTCCTCGCCGAGCCGGCCGCCGGTCCTGCAGCGGGGCGACGTCGAGCTCGATCCCGCCCGCCGGGCGGTGACGCGCACCGGCACGCCGATCGAGCTCACCCGCAAGGAGTTCGGCGTGCTTGAGGTGCTGATGAGCGCCGACGGTGCCACGATCTCGGCCGAGGAGCTGCTCGAGCGCGTATGGGACGAGCACACCGATCCGTTCACCAACGTGGTGCGCATGACGATCATGACGCTGCGACGCAAGCTGGGCGATCCGCCGGTGATCGAGACCGTGATCGGCGTGGGCTACCGGATGGTGTGATGCGGACTGCACGCGGTTGGATGCGGACCCCGCCGCCCACGATCCGGCTGCGCATGACCGCGCTCTACGGGCTGGTGTTCCTGGTCACGGGGGCGGTGTTCTTGACGATCGGCTACGAGCTGGTGCGCCACAACCTGAACGCATCCGGGGACTATCGCCGCGAGCTGCAACGCCTGGGGATCGTGCCTCAGGACTTCTTTGGCCGACCACCCGCGTTCGCCCCCGGCTCGACCGGCGCGAGGATCGCCGACGCGATCCGGGCTCAGCTGCGCGCCGACGCGCTGCACCGGCTGCTGATCGAGTACGTGGTGGCGCTCGGCGCGATGACGATCGTGTCGGTGGTGGCCGGCTGGTTGCTGGCCGGCCGGGCGCTGCGGCCGCTGCGCGACATCACCGCCACCGCGCGCCGCGTCTCGGGCGAGAACCTGGGCGAGCGGATCGGGCTCAAAGGCCCCGCCGATGAACTCAAGGAGCTGGCAGACACGTTCGACGGGATGCTGGCTCGCCTCGACGGCGCGTTCGCCAGCCAGCGCCACTTCGTGGCCAACGCCTCGCATGAGCTGCGCACGCCGCTGGCCATCATGCGCACCGAGGTCGACGTCTCGCTGGCCGACCCGGACGCCGGCGTGGACGACCTGCGGCAGATGGGGGAGGCGGTGCGCGAGACGATCGACCGCTGCGAGCGGCTGATCGAGGGGCTGCTCATGCTGGCGCGTAGCGAGGCGGCGACCGGCCGCGAGGCGCCGGTCGACCTGGCCGCCCTGGCCGCCGACTGCATCACGGACCTGCGAGCCCGGGCCGAGGAGGCACACGTAAGCGTCCAGGACGAGCTCGCGCCGGCATGGACTCGCGGCGAGCCCGCGCTGCTCGAGCGGATGATCGCCAACCTGCTCGACAACGGCATCCGCCACAACGAGCCGGGCGGCCGGCTACGGGTCTCGACACGCACGGAAGCCGGACGGGTTCACCTGGCGGTGGCCAACGGGGGCCCACGGATCGACCCGGACGTCGCGGCCACGCTGACCGAGCCGTTCCGCCGGCTGGACCGGGGTGCGGGCGGCTTCGGGTTGGGTCTCTCGATCGTGCGCTCGGTGGTCGAGGCGCACGGCGGCCAGCTCGAACTGTCGGCTCCGGAGGCGGGCGGGCTCGTGGTGCGGATAGAGCTGCCGGCGGTGTCCGCGCCGGCGGTGAGCATCGTTCCTAAGAAGACCGCAAGAGCGCTTACGTAGAGCTGACGCACGCGGCGCTACAACCGCGCATCGTGATGTCCGCGCCGCGCCGCGTCCCCTTCTGCTCGTCGGCAACGGACTGCCTGTGTCATGAGAACTCGCCGGGATCGACCCTCTAGGCCCTGGTTCCTGTACGCGCTGGCCGTGGTCGCGGTTGCGGTGGGCGTCCTGGCGTTCACCGAGATCGGCGCGCCGACGAGCTCGGCGCGGACCTCCCGGCAGGTCGTGACCGCCGAGCAGGGAGTGGTCCAGTCAACCGTTACCGGCAGCGGGAACATCGCCGCCGGCACTGATGAGAGCGTCAACTTCAACAGCAGCGGGACGCTGCAAGACGTCTACGTGCACGTTGGCCAGCACGTCAAGGCCGGGCAGTTGCTCGCCGATCTCGATCCGACCTCGGCGCAGCTCTCGCTGAACCAGGCCGAGGAGAGCCTGACCGCGGCCGAGGACAACCTGAGCTGCCTGCAGGGCGTGACCAGCGACTGCGGGTCCGCTGGCTCGACGGGCCCGGGCTCGACGGGCTCGAGCGGGTCCGCGTCCACGACCGGCTACTCCGCGCCCGCCCCCACCGTCGAGTACGCGGCGTTCCATCCGGGCACCGGCACCTCGCCGGCGAAGTCCAAGACAGGCTCGAAGCCCAGGACGACGCCTACCAGAACGGTGACGGTCACGGTGCCGAGCACCACGCGGCCAGCGACCACGCCCACAACTGCCACTACCACCGCAACGCCATCGCCGGGCAGCATCGCCTCCGCCCAGGCAGCGGTCTACTCGGCCCAGGCCGGCGTGCACACCGCCGAGACCGCGGTGAACAACACCAAGCTGTACGCCCCGGTCAGCGGCACGGTCGCCTCGCTGTGGAGCCTGACCGCGGGGGACGCGGTGTCCGGCGGCGGGTCGGGCAGCTCCTCGTCCTCTTCGAACAGCTCCTCGTCTTCGAGCAGCTCGGTCGGGACGGGGACGACTGCCGGCACCCTCGGCGGCACGGGCTCGTCGAGTGCCTCCAGCTCGGGGTCGGGGTCCGGATTTGCCGAAATCGTCAACACCGGGACGCTGACGATGACCGTCGCGTTCAGCGAGTCGGACATCAGCAAGGTTCACGTCGGACAGCCGGCCACGGTCACGCTCGACGCCCTGTCCGGTGTCGAGCTCGCCGGGCACGTGGGCTCGATCTCGCTGGTCGGGACGACCAGCTCGAGCGTCGTCTCCTACGACGCCACGCTGACCCTCGATCAGAACGATTCGCGTGTCAAGCCGGGGATGAGCGCCTCGGCCTCGGTGATCACCGGCCAGGCGTCGGGCGTGACGCTCCCGAACGCGGCGGTCACCGGCACCGGCTCGCTGGCCACGGTCAACATGCTCAAGAACGGTGAGACGGTCTCGCAACAGGTCGTGGTCGGGCTGCGCGGGGACTCTCGGACCCAGATCATCAGCGGGTTGAGCTCCGGCGACCAGGTCGTGATCACGATCGCGCTGCCCTCGCTGGGCTCGACCTCGACCACCGGCACGCTGGGCCGCGGTCTCGGTGGCGCGGGCGGGCTCGGGGGCGCCGGCGGATTCGGTGGGGCCGGAGGCGGGTTCGGCGGCGGCGGCGCGTTCCTCCGGCGCGCGGCCGGAGGCGGCTGATGCCGCGCCAGCGACGCTCCGCCGAGCGGCCGGCCGTGGCCCGGGCGCAGCGGTTCCTGCAAGGCCGGCGGGAGGGCCCGCCGCAACGAGCGCCTGAGACGGCCGCGAGCCGCCCGCGCCCGCGCTCGAGCAGCACCGGCGTGCCGGTGATCGACCTCGGGGACGTGCACAAGACCTACCGCGTGGGCGACATCGCCGTGCACGCGCTGCGCGGGGTGACCCTGCGGATCGAGCGGGGGGAGTACGTCGCGATCGTGGGCGCCTCGGGAAGCGGCAAGACGACGCTGATGAACATCCTGGGCTGCTTGGACACGCCGAGCACCGGCGTCTACCGGCTGAACGGGCTCGACGTGCGCGGGATCGACGAGGACTCGCTGGCCGACGTCCGCAACCGTGAGATCGGGTTCGTGTTCCAGAGCTTCAACCTGATCCCGCGCACGCGCGCGCAGGCCAGCGTCGAGCTGCCGCTCGTCTACGCGGGCCTGGCGCGCGGCGCCCGGCACGAACGGGCGGTTACCGCGCTGCGCCAGGTCGGACTCGGCGACCGCGTGCATCACATGCCCTCGGAGCTTTCGGGTGGTCAGCAGCAGCGCGTGGCGATCGCCCGGGCGCTGGTCACCAACCCGGCGATGATCCTGGCCGACGAGCCGACCGGCGCGCTCGACACCGTGTCCTCCGCGGAGGTGCTGGGCATCTTCGACCGGCTCAACGAGCAGGGCCGGACGATCATCCTGATCACCCACGAGCAGGCCATCGCTGCGCACGCCCGGCGCGTAGTCAGGATCAGCGACGGGACGATCATCGCCGACGAGCGCGGGCAGACCGTCTCCGGAGGCGCGATCGGATGATCGAGATCGTGCGAGTCGCGCTCGGAGGTCTTACCGCCAACAAGCTGCGCTCGGGCCTGACGATCCTGGGGCTGATGATCGGGGTCGGCTCGGTGATCGTGCTGATCGCGGTCGGGACCGGGTCGTCGACCGCGGTCGAGAACCAGATCGATGCGCTCGGGAGCAACGTCCTGCTGGTCAGCGGCGGGCCTACGCTCGGCGGGCTGTTTCGCCGCGGCGGCGGCGCGAGCGCCGGGACCGGCCTCACCGTGGCCGACGCCACCGCGCTGGAGAACTCGGCCCAGGCGCCCGACGTGAAGAGCTCCTCCCCGGTGGCGACCGCCAACGGCGTGACGCTCACCTCAGGAACCACCACGTACTCGCCGACGTCGTTCGTCGGCACGACGCCGTCGTACGAGGCGGCCCGCAGCTACACGATGGCCGAGGGCTCGTGGTTCACGAACGGCGACGAGCAGAACCACAGCCGGGTGCTGGTGATCGGCCCGACCGTGGTCGGCGACCTGTTCGGCGGGCCCGATCCGGTTGGTCAGACGATCCAGGTCAACGGGACGAACTTCCAGGTGATCGGGGTGACCGCGTCCAAGGGATCGAATGGAACCTCCAACCAGGACGACACCGCGATCGCGCCGCTGACCGCGGTGCAGGACACGCTGACCGGCTACGGGAACGTCGACCAGATCGTCGTCCAGGCCAAGTCGCGCGGCCAGCTGAACGCGGCGCAAACCGAGGTGACGAACATCCTGAACCAGCTCGACCCGCCCAGCCCGGGGTCAGACGGGACGAGCAACTTCAACGTCATCAACCAGAGCTCGATCATCCAGACCTCGACGGCGAGCAGCAAGGTCTTCACGACGCTGCTCGGCGAGGTGGCGGCGATCTCCCTGCTCGTCGGCGGCATCGGCGTGATGAACATCATGCTGGTATCGGTCACCGAGCGCACGCGCGAGATCGGGATCCGCAAGGCCGTGGGCGCGCGCCGCAGCGACATCCTGACCCAGTTCCTCGTCGAAGCCGTGCTGGTGTCCTTCTTCGGCGGCATCGCGGGGGTGATCGCCGGCGTGGTCGGCAGCCAGTTCAAGATCGCCGGCGTGCAGCCCGTGATCGCGCCGTACTCGATCGGGCTGGCCTTCGGCGCCGCGGTCCTGATCGGGCTGTTCTTCGGGACCTACCCGGCCGGCCGCGCCGCGGCGCTCCGGCCGATCGAGGCGCTGCGCTTTGAGTGACCCAACACGACCCAGAGGAATCGAGATGAACGCGATCCCGTACGACAGGCCCGAGGAGGAGTGGGACAGCTTCGAGGATGAGCAGGAGGCGGCGCTCCCGGGACGCCCGCGTCGCAAGGTGTTGACCTGGTGGAGCGCCGGCCTGTTCGCGCTGATCCTCGCCGGCGTTGGCTTCTACGCCGGCGTGCGCGTCGAGAAGAACCAGCTGGCCAGCGGGGCGTCGGGTACCGGATTCGCGGCGGCTGCCCGCACCGGCGCGGCGGGATCGTCTGCGCGCGGCGCGGGTGCGGGCGCCGCCGGTGGCGCGGGCTTCCGCGGCCTGTTCGGCGGCCCCGGCGCGGCCGGTGGGGGCTCGGCGCTCGGGACGGTCAGCAGCGTCAGTGGAAACTCTCTGACGGTCACCGAGACCTCCGGCAACGTCGTCAAGGTCACGCTCTCGAGCGCGACCAAGGTCACCAAGAACGTCTCGGTGGGCCAGAAGGCCGTGCGGCCGGGCGACCTCGTGGTCGTGTCGGGAGCCAAGGGCTCGAACGGCACGGTCAGCGCGACCACCGTCAGCGACACCGGCGCCAGTCCCGCGGCCGCCGCACGCGGCGGCTCGGGCAGCTCGAGCTCTTCGAACAGCGGATCCTCCGCCGTCAACCAGTTGTTCGGCGGCGGGTGAGCAGCATCGATTCACGAAAGGAACAGGTAGTTGACACTCATCGGTAAAGCACCTCGGGGGGCGCTGTTCACGGTCGTCGCGCTGGCGCTGGGCGGTCTGATCGCGGGCTGCGGCAGCGCGAGCAGTAGCTCGGGCAGCGCGAGCGCCACGAGCACGACGGCGTCGGCCGCGGCGGGCGGCACCGGCCCGAACAGCAGCCAGCGCGCCGCCCTGGCCGCCTGTCTGAAGCAGCACGGCGTCACCCTGCCGGCGCGTCCGCCGGGGGCTCCGAACGGTCCCCCGGGGTCCGGCGGGTCGAGCGGCGGCACCGGAACGGGCACGACCGGGGACGGGACGACCGGGACCGGGACCGGGACGACCGGGACCGGTACCACGCCTCGCCGCGGGTTCTTCGGCCGTGGTGGCGGCTTCGCGAACGACCCGAAGCTCCGGGCCGCCTTCCAGGCCTGCGGGGCGAAGTTCGGCTTCCGCGGTGGCGGTCAAGGATTCCGCGGCCGGCTCTCGCGGACGGCGGTCACGAAGTACGTGACCTGCGTGCGCCAGCACGGCTACAACCTGCCCAGCCCGAACTTCTCGGGCCAGGGGCCGATCTTCCCCGCGAACATCCGCACCAACAAGAAATTCCAGACGGCCAGCCGGGCGTGCCAGAGCCTCCTGGTGCCGGCGCGACCAAGTGGTTCAGGCGGTGGGACCAGCACGACGTCGGGAGCGTGAGCCGGCGCTGTTACGGAGCCGTTACCGGCGGCGTCGTAGGCTGCGGCCGTGGCCCAACCAGGCGATGTGGCGCTCCGGCTGCGCGAGGTGACCAAGGAGTATCCGGGCGGCGTTCATGCGCTGCGCGACGTGAGCGTCGACATCGGCGCCGGCGACCAGATGGCGGTGGTGGGACCGTCGGGGTCGGGCAAGACGACCATGCTGACAGTGCTCGGCACGCTCGAGCGACCGAGCGCCGGCGCGGTCGAGGTGGCGGGGCGCGACGTGGTCGGCGCCTCGGACGTCGAGCTTGCCGGGCTGCGTGCCCACGAGATCGGCTTCGTGTTCCAGGGCTTCCACCTCCAGGACTCCATGACTGCGGAGGACAACGTGGCCAACGGGATGCTCTACACCGGGGCCTCCGCCCGGGCTCGGCGCGAGGCGGCCCGCGCCGCGCTCGAGCGGGTGGGACTCGGGCACCGCCTCACCCACCGCCCGCCTGAGCTGTCCGGGGGCGAGCGCCAGCGGGTGGCGATCGCCCGCGCGATCGCCAAGCGCCCGGTGATCATCCTGGCCGACGAGCCAACCGGAAACCTCGACTCGACCTCCGGCCAGGAGGTGATCGCGCTGCTCCACGAGCTGGCTGGCGAAGGGGCGACGCTCGTGCTGATTACCCACGACCCGGGCATCGCCGGGGGCTTCCCGCGGCGAGTCCAGATGCGCGACGGCGAGATCGTCGCGGACGACCGGTGTTAGGACGTCCGCTATCGGACAGACCGGCGTGAGTTTTATGGTGAGCTGACGGTGCAGGCCGTAGGCTCGGCCACGCGACGAACGTGCGCCTCGTCGCTATGCGGACGGAACTCCCCCGAATCCCGCAACTGGGGATCGGCGGCGGTCCCGGGTCGTGACTCCCGCTCGGGTCCGCCGGCCGGTCCCCTGGTCTTTCAGGCGGTCCGACGTCGGCGCGTGAGCAGTGCCGCAGCGGCGTAGCCCGCGCCCGCCAGCCCGATGATCGCGCTGCTGGGCGGAAGCGAGGCGATCTCGTAGCTGAGGGCAAGGCCGCCCCACATGGCCAGCACGGCCATGAGCGCCGAAAGGGCGAGCCCGCGGTACGGGCGGGCGGTGAGCCGGTGGGCCGCCCCGGCCGGCGCGGCGAGCAGGCCGAGCAGAAGCAGCGCCCCGACCGCCTGGGTGCCCTCCGCCGTGACCATGGCCAGCGCGACGAGGAAGGCGATCGCGAGCGCCCGGGCCGGGACACCGCGCACCGCGGCCAACTCCGCGTCCAGCGTGGCCAGCAGGAGTGGCCGCAGCACGATCAGAACGGCAATCGCCACCACCAGCCCGATCGCCGCGGCCAGGCGCGAGCCGCCCGAGGTCAGCGAGTAGATCGAGCCGAACAGCGTGTTGGCCGCGGAGATCCCGGTGCCGCCGGCCGCGCTGGTGGCGAGCACGGCCAGCAGGAACACGCCGATGCCGAGGATCCAGGCGAACACCGTGCCGATCACCGCGTCGTCGGCCTCGCCGCGGCGGCCGAGCCCGAGCGCCGCCATACCGCCGGCCACGGCGAGCGTGAGCGCGAACAGCCCGACCCGCTCGTCGACGCCGAGCACGGCGGCGGCGATCGCGCCCACGAACGCCACGTGAGTGAGTGCGTCGCCGGCGAACAGCTGTCCGCGCAGCACCACGAACCAGCCGGTGGTGCCGCACGCGAGCGCAGTGAACGTGCCGGCGAGATATGCGTTGCGGACGAAGTCGTGGCCGAACATCAGCGTCGGTGTGCCCGGGTGACGCGGGCGATCAGGTACACGGCGAAGGCCAGGCTGGTCACGTAGAAGCCGACCGGATAGATCGAGAAGTACGCGATCCCCAGGCCGAGCCACGCGATGGCCAGCGCGAACACCACGCTGAGGAGGAGGCCGAGGCCGGGGCGCATGGTCAGCTCCTGGGCCGCCGCGGCCGGCGCCACGAGCAGCGCGAACACGAGCAGCGCGCCGGTGATCTGGCTGGTGGCGGCGACGGCGGCAGCGAGCACCAGGAGGAAGGCGGTGTCGAGGAGTGCGACCGGGAGTCCGCGCGCTCGCGCGGCCTCGGGATCGATCGTCTCGAGCAGCAGCGGCCGGGCTGCGCCGGCGATCAGCAGGAGCGCCACGACCGCGACGATCAGCAGCGTCAGGACCTGGCCGCGACTGACCCCGAGGAACGTCCCGAACAGCAGCGTCTCGGTCCCGCCGAGCACGGCGTTGTTGAGCGAGAGGAACAGGAAGCCCGCCGCCAGCCCCAGCGTCTGCACGGTGGCGATCGTGGCGGTCTCGGTCCCGTGCCCGCGGCGGATGGATCCGCGAGCTCCGCGCATGAGGAGTGCTGCGCCGCCGCACGCGAGGTAGTAGCCGAGCGCGGTGGGCAGACCGACCAGCGCCGCGCCGGCGGCGCCGGGGAAGGCCATCACCGACAGCGTGTGGCCGGCGAAGCTCTGGCGCCGCAGGACCATGTACCAACCCACCACCGCCGCGAGCACGGCCACGATCGTCCCCGCCTCGAGCGCGTTGACCATGAACGGGAACGTGAACAGCGCGTTCAGGTCGGCTATGGGGTTGGGCGAGAGCGTGGGGGTCACGTCACGAGCTCATGGCGCGGCCCGTGGTGGTGCGGCGCATCGGGCTGCCCCACGACGACCAGGCGGCCGTCCCGCGTCGGCAGCACCTCGATCGGCGCGCCGTACAGATCGCTCAGCGTGGCCGAGGTGATCACCTCCTCGGCCGGGCCGCTGCGGGCGCGGCCGCCGGCCATATAGATCACCTGATCGAGGTAGGGGAGCAGCGGGTTGACGTCGTGGGCGACGAGCAGCACCGAGACGTGCTGGGTCGTGCAGATGCGCCGCAGCAGCGCGGCGACCGCCGCCTGGTTGGGGAGGTCGAGGCCGTCCAGCGGCTCGTCGAGGATCAGCAGGTCGGGGTCGCGCACGAGCGCCTGGGCGATCAGCAGCCGCTGCTGCTCGCCGCCGGACACCTCGCCGATCGGTCGCCGCGCGTAGTCGGTGGCGCCGACCAGCGCAATCGCGTTGTCGACCTGAGCCGACTCGGCCTTGCGCCGCCGGCGAGCGGCGCTCGTGAGCGCGACCGGAATGCCCCAGCGGGCGCCGTCGAGTCCGAGTCGCACCAGGTCGACGCCGCGGATGCGGGTGGAGGGATCGAACCCGCGACGCTGGGGGAGGTAGCCGATCGCGCCGCGTGCCTGGGCGGGTGGCCGGCCGAACACGGTGACCGAACCTGCCTCGAGCCGGATCAGCCCGAGGATCACCCGCATCAGCGTCGACTTGCCCGCGCCGTTGGGCCCGAGCACGGCGACGAACTGCCCCTTGCCGACGTGCAACTCGACGTCCCGGAAAATGCCGCGGCCACCCAGAGCAGCGGCCGCGCCGGACAGCTCGATCATCTTCCGGTGGCCTCGTGCAGCGCGCGTTCGATCTGCTCGAGCTGGGCGGTTTGCCACTGTTCGAATGTCGCCGTCGCTGGCGTCGGTGTCTCGGTGATCGTGGCGACTGGGATGTGGTTGGCCCGGGCCAGGGCGGTCAGCCGCTGGACCTGGGGGGCGGCGTTCTGCGAGTTGTAGATCCACACCTCGATCCGGTGGCGCGCGATCTGCGCCTGCGCCGCGATGGTGTCCTGAGCGCTCACCTCGGTGCCCTCGCCGATCGCCTTCATGAAGCCGGCGGGCGTGATCAGGTCGAGGCCGAGGGCCGGCGCCATGGGGGCGACGATGCTCTCGGACGCTCCGACCGGCACGTTCTCATAGCGCTGCTTGATCTGCGCGATCAGCTGGTGGTAGCGGCGGAGGCCAGTCGTCTCGAACGTGGCCAGCCGGCGGGCGTAGTAGTCCCCGTTCTTGGGGTCGAGCTTCGACAACTCGGCGGTGATGTAGTACGCGACCGAGTCGACGTTCGCCGGGCTGTACCAGCGGTGCGGGTTGTCCCCGTCGTGCAGCCCGAGGAGCCTGCCCACGTTGAGCACGACGCGCTTGGAGTCCGGGTTGGCGGCCAGCAGCCTCGGCGCCCAGGGGTCGTACCCGACGCCGTTGACGATGGCCAGCTGCGAGGTGGCCAGTAGGCGGGCGTCGTTGGCGCTCGGCTCGTAGGAGTGTGGGTCCTGCGCCGGGTTGGTGATGATGCTCTGGACGGCCGCTCTGTTGCCGGCGATCTGGCCGGCGATCGAGCCCCAGAAGTTCTCGGCCGCCACGACGCTGACGCCGTTCGTGTGGGCGCTCGAGATGCCTCCGCAGCCCGCCAGGGCAGCCGCCACCGCGAGGGCGGGAAGGGATGTGAGCCACCGGATCCGCACTGCCACAACCTATCACGACAATGAGACTGAGTCTCGGAATTATTCTCGCTTTGCCGGGTTCGGGGGTAAGCTATTTCGCACATGGGTGCAGCGAGCGGATCGGTCACCTGGAGCGAGCACGTGCAGGAGGTCCTGGCTCGCGCCGGGCTCAAGCACGGTGGCGCGCGCCAGCGGATCATCGATCTGCTGGCCTCCGAGGACTGCGCTCTGAGCGCGGTCGAGATCGAGGACGAGTTGCGGACGCAGGGCAAACCCACCGGCCGCGCGAGCATCTACCGCGTGCTCGACCTGCTCGTCGACCACGGACTGGTTGAGCGGCTCACCGTCAGCCACGGGCTTTCGCGCTTCGAGCGCATCGACGCCGACGGCGAGCACCATCATCACCTGGTGTGCGAGCACTGCGGACAGCTGGTGGCGTTCGAAGACCCGCAGCTCGAGCAGGCGATTGACAGCCTGCCGGAGCGGCTCGGGGTGCGGGTGGAGCACCACGAGGTCGTGCTGCGGGGCGCCTGCGTGGACTGCGAGTGATCTAGTCGGCTACCAGGCGTCGACGTAGGGGCGGCGCTCGCCCCGGGGCGAGTCGAACAGCATGGCGATCCAGCGGTCACTGTCGGCGGGATCGATCACGTCGTCGATCTCGAAGTAGGCGGCCATGTTGATGCCCTTGCCCCGTTCGTAGGCCGCGGCGACGGCCGCGTTGTAGGCCTGTTCGCGCTCGTCGGGGTCGTCGATGGCGTCGAGCTCGCGGCGCATGCCGAGGCGGACCGCGCCCTCCAGGCCCATCCCGCCGAACTCGGCCGTGGGCCACGCGATCGTGAACAGCGGGGCCTTGAAGCTCCCGGCGGCCATGGCCTGCGCCCCCAGGCCGTAGCCCTTGCGCAGGACGATCGTGCCGGTGGGGACGCTGAGGTTGGCCCCGGTGACGAACAGGCGGCTGAAGTGCCGCACGGTGGCGGTCTTCTCGGCCTCCGGGCCGACCATGAACCCCGGCGTGTCGCACAGGAACAGGATCGGCAGGCCGAACGCGTCGCACAGCTGCATGAACCGGGCGGCCTTGTCGGCGCCGTCGGCGTCGATCGCGCCGCCCAGATGGGCCGGATTGTTGGCAATCACGCCAAGGGGCCGCGTGGCGTGCCGGGCCAGCGCCGTGATGATCCCCGGAGCCCAGCCGGCGCGAAGCTCGAGCACGTCGCCCAGCAGCGCGTCGACGACCTTGCGCACGTCGTAGATGCGCTTGCGGTTGGCCGGAATCAGGTCGCGCAGTGCGCTTGGGTTGTTGTGCGACTTGTCGACGCTGAGTGCATGACTGAAATACGACAGATATTTCTTTGCTGCGACCACTGCCGCTGTCTCGTCGGGGACGCGAATGTCGACCACGCCGTTGCCGTACTGCACGTCGATCGGACCGACGTCTTTCGGGTCGTGGACGCCGAGGCCGCCGCCCTCGATCATCGCCGGGCCGCCCATCCCGATGCTCGATTCCTCGGTGGCGATCACCACGTCGCAGCACCCGAGCAGAGCGGCGTTGCCGGCGAAGCAGTAGCCCGAGGCGATGCCGATCAACGGCACCTGGCCGCTGAGGCGCGCGAACAGGTGGAACGCGCGGCAGTCCAGGCCGGCCACGTGCGGCCAGTCGACGTCGCCCGGCCGCCCGCCGCCGCCCTCGGCGAACAGTACGACCGGCAGTCTTCTGCGCTCGGCGATCTCGAACAGCCGGTCCTTCTTGAGGTGGTTGCGCATTCCCTGCGTGCCGGCCAGCACCGTGTAGTCGTAGGACATGACGACCGCGGCCGCGCCGTCGATCGTCGCGGTGCCGGCGACCAGCCCGTCCGCCGGCGTGCGGGCGATCAGCTCCGCTCTGGACCGGCGGCGCTCCTGGGCGGCGAACATCAGCGGGCCGTACTCGACGAAGCTGCCCGGGTCGATCAGGTCGGCGAGGTTCTCGCGCGCGGTGCGCCGGCCCTGCTCGTGGCGCCTGGCGATGGCATCTGGGCGGGCTTGGTCCAGCGTCTGCGCGTGCCTGGCGATCACCGCGTCGAGGTCGTCCCGTGCCGCCTCGTCCTCGGGCTTACGGCCGTCCTCACCGCGCGTCTCGGCTCCGTCGGCCGCCGGCGCCACCACGGCCAGCCGCTGACCCGGCTCGACCGTGTCTCCGACCGCGACGTCGACCCGTTGCACGGTGCCGTCGACCTCGGCGAGCACCTCGTGCTCCATCTTCATCGCCTCCAGCACGATCATCGGCTGGCCCGCGGTCACCGAATCGTCGCGATTGTGCCAGACGGCTACGACGGTGCCGGCGAACGGCGCCAGGACGGGCATCTCTGACACGGCTTGCGGAGGCTACGCGACCGCTGTGCGCACCGCCGCCAGGATGTCCTCGGGCGAGGCGTTGTCGCCGGCGTCCTTGGACATGTGCGACCAGACGACGTTCCCGCCGGGCGCGATCACGAGCGCGCCACCGAGTTGGTTGGCGTCGCCGATCGTGCGGGTCTGGACGGTCTTCTCGCGCACCCCGGTCAGGGCGCCCTTGGCTACCACCTTGGGGTGCCAAAGGTCGAACACGCCGGCCGACTTCGCGCCCGCCGCCTCATAGCTGACGCGGTCCTTGTCGGCCAGGACGGGAAGCTGGATGCCCTGGCGCCGGCGGAAGTGCGCGGCTTGGCGCGGCGTGGCCTGGCCGATCAGCACGAGGTTGGCGCCGGCCTGCTCGAACTGGGCGCGGGCGCGATGCAACTGCATCGCGTGGGCCTTGCAATACAGTCAGCCGTAGTGGCGGAGCCAGACCAGCGCGGCAGGGCGCTCGCTCCACAGCTCGCCCAGGCGAACGTCATGACCGTCGTGGTCGGGCAGCACGATGTCGGCGAGCCCGTCGGCGGTTGATGGCGGGTTCGGTTTGCGGCCGGCGGGCATGGGCGGCCAACACTACGCGATACTCCGGTGGTGGCGGTAGCCGAGCCAAAGGTCCTGTGGACCCCGAGCGAGGAGCGGATCGAGCGCGCCACGCTCACCCGCTACATGAGTTGGCTGGAGGAGAAGCACGGATTGCACTTCGACGGCTACCACGATCTCTGGCGCTGGTCGGTGTTCGACCTCGAGGCGTTCTGGAAATCGATCGTCGACTTTTTCGGGGTGCGCTTCGCCGAGGGCGGCGATCGCGTCCTGGGCAGCGAGGTCATGCCCGGCGCGTCGTGGTTTCCGGGCTCGAGGCTGTCGTATGCGGAGCACGTGTTCGCCGGCAAAGACCCGTCTGCGTTGGCGATCCAGCACGCGTCGGAGTCTCGCGAGCTTGAACGACTCACCTGGGGTGAGCTGCGATCGCAGACCGCGGCCATAGCTGCCGGACTGCGAGCGCTCGGCGTGGTCGAGGGCGATCGGGTTGCGGCGTACATGCCGAACATTCCCGAGACGGTGGCGTCGTTCCTGGCTTGCGCGTCGATCGGCGCGACCTGGTCGTCGGCCGCGCCGGAGTTCGGCGCGCGCAGCGTGATCGACCGGTTCGCGCAGATCGAGCCTAAGGTCCTGCTGACGATCGACGGCTACCGCTACGGGGGCAAGGACTACGACCGGGGCGAGGCGGTCTCGCGCATCGCCAGCGAGATGCCCTCGCTGGAGCGTGTAGTACGGCTGGGCTATTTGGACGGATCGGGCTGGGAGGACGGCTTCCTCGGCTCGGACGAGTCGCTGGAGTTCGCGTCGTTGCCGTTCGACCACCCGCTGTGGGTCCTGTACTCGTCCGGAACCACCGGGCTGCCCAAGCCGATCGTCCACGGCCAGGGCGGGATCCTGCTCGAGCAGCTGAAGAAGGCCAATCTGCACCTGGACGCCCAGCCCGGCGACCGGCTGTTCTGGTTCACCACGACCGGCTGGATGATGTGGAACTTCATCATCGGGATGCTGCTGAGCGAGGCGTCGATCGTCCTGTACGACGGGAACCCGGGCTACCCTGACATGGGGACGCTGTGGCAGCTGGCGGCCGACACCGGCATGACCACCTTTGGCACGAGCGCGGCGTTCGTCGCGGCGTGCATGAAGGAAGGGGTGAAGCCCGCCGAGGGGCGCGACCTGGGCGCGCTGCGCGCGGTCGGCTCGACCGGATCGCCGCTGTCGCCGGAGGGCTTTGAGTGGATCTACGACCAGCTGGGATCGGACACCTGGCTGTTCTCCACGTCCGGCGGCACCGACCTGTGCACTGCGTTCGTCGGCGGCGTGCCCACGCTGCCGGTCTACCTGGGCGAGCTGCAGGCGCGCTCGCTCGGCGCCGCGATCGAATCGTGGGACCCGGACGGCAAGCCGCTGATCGAAGAGGTTGGCGAGCTCGTGATCACCCGGCCGATGCCGTCGATGCCCGTGTACTTCTGGGGCGACGAGTCCGGGGAGCGCTACACGGACAGCTACTTCAGCGTGTACCCCGGGATCTGGCGCCACGGCGACTGGATCGAGATCACCTCGCGCCAGACGGCGGTGATCTACGGCCGATCCGATTCGACGATCAACCGCGGCGGGGTGCGGATGGGCACGTCCGAGATCTACCGCGCGGTGCTGGCGGTCGACGACGTGGTCGATGCGCTGGTGGTCGACGTGCCCAGGGAGGGCAGCGACTGGATGCCGCTGTTCGTGGTTTTGCGCGAGGGGGGCTCGCTCGACGAGGGACTGGTGCGCGAGATCAAGCGCCGAATCCGCGAGGACTGCTCGCCAAGGCACGTCCCGGACGACATCAGACAGATCGACGAGGTCCCCCGAACCCTCTCGGGCAAGGTGCTGGAGGTCCCCGTCAAGCGGATCCTCATGGGAACCCCCGCCGAGCAGGCGGCCTCCCGAGAATCGCTCGCTAACCCCGACGCGCTGGACTATTTCGTAGCGTTGGGGGGAGAATCACAGCCGTCCCGATCCTCTTAAGGGGTGTGATGGATTTGCCGCCGTATTGGCGGCAAATCCATCACACCCCAAGAGGTGGCTGAGGCGTTTGACACCCTGATCGCCGTTCTGGCGGGCAAGCAGCACGGTTACGTCACCCGGGCGCAGCTGCTGGCGCTCGGGATGGGCGCCTACGCGATCAACTACCGGATCCGTATCCGCCGGCTGATCCCGGTTTACGCCGGCGTCTACGCGGTGGGATACGTCCAGAGGACCCCGGTGGCGCGCGCGCACGCCGCAGTGCTGGCGTGTGGCGAGAAGGCGGCGCTGAGTCACGCCTCCGCGGCGAGCCTGTGGGAGTTCTACAAGCACTGGGACATGCCCTTCGAGGTGACCGCCCCGTCGATAAGGGTCCGGAAGGGCATCAAGGTCCACCGCAGCCGCACGCTGACCCGCCGAGACGTCACAAAGCAGTTGGGCATCCGGGTCACGAGCCCGGCCCGGACGACCCTCGACATCGCGCTGCGCCTGGCCGGCAAGCGCCTCACGCGGGTGGTCAATGACGCGCTCCGCGGGCCCTACCTTCACCTCGACGACCTCGCCGACGTTCTGCGCCGCAACGCGAACCACCCGGGCACCAAGCGGCTGCTGCGGTTCGTGCAGGATCCGAAGGCGCCGTCGAACTCGCCGCTCGAGGACGACTTCCTGGAGTTTGCCCGGCGTTACGGACTCCCCGCGCCCGTGACCAACACCTACCTCCTGGGCTACGAGATCGACGTGCTCTACCCCCGCGAGCGTGTGATCGTCGAGGTCGACGGCTACCAATTCCACTCGGATCGCGGCAGCTTCGAGCACGACCGCAAGCGGGACGTGATCATGCTCGAGGCCGGGGTCCTGACAGTCCGGATAACCGACGAACGGATGAAGCAAGAGCCGGAGCAGGAAGCGCGCCGGTTGCTCGCCATCCTGGCCGCCCGTCGCAAGGCCGCCTGAACGAAACTCTTACAGTTCTCTCAAACTCGGCTGGCAGGGTGCCCGTCACGGGCGCAGCCGAACGTCGGAGGCGCCCGGCCAGCTGAGGAGCTCTGAAGGTGCACCGCAGTCTCAAGCGAAAGCTCGCTATCGGCCTGGCGGCGCTGGCGGTGACGGCGCTCGCCGGCGGCGCCTACGCGGCCACCCAGAGCTCCACCCCGAACACCCGCCAGGCGTTCCTGAACGACGTGGCCAAGCGGCTCCACGTGACCCCGCGGCAGCTCGCCGTCGCGCTCAACGGCGCGACGCTTGACCAGCTCCAGGCGGCGGTCAAGGCCGGGCAGCTCACCCAGGCCCAGGCCAATGCGCTCGAGCAGCGCCTGAAGCAGAAGGGCGCGGCGACTGGGCTCCCATTCGGCTTCGGCTTCGGCCCCCACGGGCTCGCCCCCGGCGCGCTCGGCCCCCGGGGCTTCGGTCCGCCGCCCGGGGGCTTCGGTCCGCCGCCCGGCCGGCTCGGCGGCGTGCGGCCATTCGGCGGCGTGCGGCCATTCGGCGGCCTCGGGCCCTTCGGGGCCGCGGGCGCGCTGCCGGCGGCGGCCACCTACCTCGGGTTGACCACTCCGCAGCTCATGGACCAGCTGTCCAGCGGCAAGTCGCTCGCCCAGATCGCCACCTCGCAGCACAAGACCGCGAGCGGTCTCGAGCAGGCCATGACCACCGCGATCAAGACCCGGCTCGACAAGCTGGTCTCGAACAAGGTGATTACGGCCGCCCAGGAGCAAAAGCTCCTCAAGCGCTTCTCGGCCCGCCTGGCGCAGGCGGTCAACCAGAAGGGGATGTCCTTCCTTCGGCCGAAATTCCGCTTCCGCTACGGTGGCGTCCCAGGCCCGGCCCAGCCGAACACCCCGGTGCCGCCGGCCTACGCGCCCGTGCCGGTCCCGGCCCCCAGCGCCTGAGCGCTCTTACCCGGCTCTCATCGATTTCTGACGGGTTTCTCATAGCTGCCTGCTGTACTGGGAATACGAAAAGCATCGTTACGCCCTGCTAGGAGAAAACCCACCCATGAAGACCCTCACCCGACTCCTGCCGATCATCGGGGGCGCGGTTGCCGGCGGGGCAATCGCGCTCGCGGTGGCGAATGGGAGCACCACCACGCACTCGGTCACCACCACGACCGTGGTGCAGCCCTCGAACTCGTCGACGCTTCCCACCAGCTTCAGCGACGGCAAGGCTCAGACCATCAACCAGATCTACCGATCGGTCGGGCCGGGCGTGGTCGACATCACCACGTCCTCGAGCCAGAACACCCAGGGGGTCTTCGGCTTCGGTCAGTCTCAGCAGACCCAAGGCGAGGGCGCTGGCGTGGTGTTCGACAAGAAGGGCGACATCCTGACCGACCAGCACGTGGTCTCCGGCGCTAACAAGGTGACCGTGACCTTCTCGAACGGGGTCAAGGCTCCGGCGAAGGTCCTCGGCTCGGACACCGGCTCCGACCTGGCGGTGATCCGGGTCCAGAACGTTCCGGCCTCGCAGCTTCACCCGCTGCCGTTCGGCGACTCGAACGCCGTGCAGGTGGGTGACAGCGTGATCGCCGTCGGGAGCCCGTTCGGCCTGCCCAACACCGTCACCGCCGGCATCATCAGCGCGGTCGGCCGCACGATCCAGGCCCCGAACCAGTTCACGATTCCGAACGCGATCCAGACCGACACGCCGATCAACCCGGGCAACTCGGGCGGACCGCTGATCAACGCGGCGGGACAGGTGATCGGGCTGAACGACCAGATCGAGACCAACAACACCAACGGCCAGGGCGAGGGCTCGAGCTCGGGCATCGGGTTCGCCACCCCGTCCAACAGCGACGTCCGCATCGCCAAGGAGATCATCGCGACCGGCCAGGCGCGCAACGCCTACGTCGGCGTGAGCCTCGACCCGACCGTGTCCGGTGGCGCGGGCATCGCCAAGACCGCCAGCACGAACGGCGCGGAGCCGATCGTGCCGGGTGGTCCGGCGGACAAGGCGGGCCTGCAGGCCGGCGACGTCATCACCGCGGTCAACGGCGCGCACATCGCCTCGGTCAACCAGTTCGTGGCGACCATCGCCGACTACGCGCCCGGCAAGACGGTCACCTTGACCGTGAACCGGAGCGGACAGACCAAGGCGATCAAGCTCACCCTCGGCTCCCAGCCCGCGAACGCGAGCCAGAGCCAGAGCCAGGGCGGCCTGAACATCCCGTAGCAGTCTGAGCGAGCGTCGGGCCCGGCTAGGTGGCCGGGCTCGACGCCTGCGCCAACGTCCGCTCCATGAGCTCCCGGTGCGCGTTGCGCGTCCCGCCCGTGCGCCGGGTCCACACCGCGTCTGAGTCGAGCGTCCAGGCGAACGTGTCGTCGGCCAGGCACCGCTCGATGGTGTCCTCGAGCTCGGCCTGAAGCTCTGGATCCTCGACCGGCGCCAGCAGCTCCACGCGGGTGTCCAGGTTGCGCGGCATCAGGTCGGCCGACCCGATGTAGTAGGTGTGCTCGTCGCCCCGGTGGAACGAGTAAATGCGGGTGTGCTCGAGGAACCGGCCCACCACCGAGACCACCCGGATCGTCTCGCTGACGCCCGGCACCCCAGGGATCAGACAGCAGATTCCACGCACGTTCAGCTCGATCCGGACGCCGGCCTGGGAAGCGCGATAGAGCGCCTCGATCACGCGCTGATCGACCAGCGCGTTCATCTTCATGGCGATCCGCGCCGGCTCGCCCGCCTCATGCGCGGCCACCGTCCGCTCGATCTCTTCGATCAGCGGCTCGCGCATCCAGTTCGGCGCCACCAGGATCTTGCGCTGCCGCTTCGGGTGGCCGTACCCGGTCAGCGTGTTGAACAGGTCGGCGACCTCCTGGCCCAGCTCGCGGTCGGTCGTGAACAGGCCGAAGTCCTCGTAGAGGCGGGCGTTCTTGGCGTGGAAGTTGCCCGTCCCGATCATCACGTAGTGGCGCACGCCGCCGCGCTCGCGGCGGACCACGAGGATCGCCTTGGCGTGGGTCTTCAGGCCGGGGATCCCATGCACCACGTGCGCGCCCACCTCCTCCAGCGCGCGGGCCCAGCCGATGTTCTGGCGCTCCTCGAAGCGCGCCTTGAGCTCGACCAGGCACACCGCCTGCTTGCCCTTTTCGGCCGCCTCGATCAGCGACGGCACGAGCGCCGAGTCGTCCGAGGTCCGGTACACGGTCATCTTGATCGCCAGCACGTTGGGGTCGTCGACCGCCTGCTTGACGAACCGCTCCACGCTGGTCGAGAACGAGTGGTATGGGTAGTGCACGAGCACGTCGCGCGTGCGCATCGGGGCGAACACGTCGGGCTGATCGTCGTGGTCGCCCGGCCCGGGGATGAGGGCCGGGTGGGTGAGCGGCGTCCACGGTGACTGGCGGATCTCGGAATGCCCGTCGAGGCCGGCGATCTGCCACAGGTCGCCCAGGTCGAGCATCCCGTCGACGTCGTAGACCTGGACCTCGTCGACGCCCAGCCACTCGATCAGCCGCGTGCGCAGCGCGGGATCCATGCTGGCACCGACTTCGAGCCGCACGACCTCACCGAAGCGCCGGCGCCGGAGCTCGTCCTCCACCGCCTGGAGGAGATCGTCGGCCTCGTCGGAGACCTCGAAGTCGGCGTCGCGGGTGACCCGGAAGAGGTCGTGGCTGAGGATGTCCATGCCCGGGAACAGCGCGTCCAGATGCCTGGCGATGATCTCCTCGAGCGGGATGAAGGTGTTCGCAGAGATCTCCACGAACCGCGGGAGGACCTCCTTGGGCACCTTGACGCGCGCGAACACCTCGTGGTCGAGGTCGGGGTCGTGAAGGCGGACGATCAGGCTCAGCGACAGGTTCGAGATGTAGGGGAACGGCCGCCCGGGGCCGATGGCGAGCGGGGTGAGCACCGGGAAGATCTCCTCACGGAAGTGCCGCTCCATGAGCTCGCGCGGCGCTTCGGACTCCTCGCAAGTGACGATCCGGATTCCATGCTCGGCCAGCTCCGGGCGGACCACCTCGGAGAACTGCCGGGCGTGCCTGCGGTCGAGCTCGGTGACCCGCTCGGCGATCTCGGCCAGGACCTGAGGCGGGGAGAGGCCATCGGGACCCCGAGCGTCGATCCGCGCGTCGACCTGATCGTGCACGCCGGCCACGCGGACCATGAAGAACTCGTCCAGGTTCGTGACGAAGATGGCCAGGAACTTCACGCGCTCCATCAGGGGCAACGACTCGTCCTCGGCCAGCTGCAGCACACGGTCGTTGAAGTCGATCCAGGACAACTCGCGGTTGACGTAGAGCGAGGACTCGCTCACATCGAGAACTGTGCTCCCCGACGTCGAGCGGCCGTTCTCGGCGTCAGACGGGGTGGTCTCGATTGCCGGGTCGGTCATGGCACCGCCACGTGCGCCTTGGCGATCGCGCTGAGCTCGGAGGGGCGCAGCAGGGTGACGAGCTCACCCTTCCAGACGCCGGCGAGGCCGCCCTTCTTCATCCTGGCCTGAGTCCCGGTCAGGTCATGCAGCAGCAGTGAGAACGACGGGTCGTGTCCGACGAGCAGGACGTCCCCCAGGCCGGCGGTCAGCTCCCTGACGTCGAACGGCTCACCGGACAGCACCGGCTCGATCGTGACCGCCACCCCGAGCGGCTCGCAGGTTCGCTCGGCGGTCTGCACCGCACGGAGCTTGGGGCTGGACAGGCAGGCGTCGAGATGGACGTCGAGGACGGCGAGGGCACGACCAACGGCGTCCGCCTGCACGGCGCCGCGTTCGGTCAGCGGGCGCTCGTCATCGGGCAGTCCGTCCTCTGCCTCGGCGTGGCGAAGGAGCCAGAGCATGCCCAAGACTGTAGTGGCATCCGGTGGGCGGTTGTGAGCCGATTGTTATTGGATAGTGATCGACGTCAGAGAGGGTGCGCTGCGGGCCTGGGGATGGTGCAGGCGATCGACCGCGACGCTGCGGATCATGTAGTGGCCGGGTGCCAGGCTGATCTGCAGGCGTAGACGCCAGCGCGACGTGCCCCGGGCCGTGAACTCGATCGGACGCTTGCACGAGCGCGGGCGGCTGAGCGCCCCGCTGCGCTGCACGAAACGGCATCGCCCGTGCGCCACGCGCCGGTAGACCATCACGTACACCCGGGCCAGCCGCTGGCGGCGGCGCCTGGGCGCGCTGGCCGTGGCGCACTTGCGCTCGCCGGCCGTGCCGGAGACCGTCAGCCCGTGCCGCGACGCGCGGGTGCGCCGGCGCGCGATCCGCGAGTACGGCCGCGCCACGCACCCGTGGGGGTGGGCCTGGACCGACGGGAGCGGGGCGCCGACGCCGGGGGTCGTCCCCGGGGCCTCGTGGACGGGCAAGCGAAGTTGCAGATCGCTAACCGAGATCGAGAACTGACCGTTCGAGGTCCGCACGTAAGGCGAGTCCTGCCCGAGCAACTCGAGCTTGGGGATGTGGCCGGCGGCGAAGTGCCAGGCGCCGGGGTGGAGCTGGAAGACCTGGAGGCCGTCGGGCGCGCTCGAGTCCAGGCGATACACGCCGCGGGCGACCAGCGTCTCGTTGCCGGTGCCGGGGTCGACATCCCACAGCCGGGCGGCGATGATCGGGAACTGGCCGGTGACGTTCAGGTTGGCGATCACGGTCGGCGAGCCGAGCAGCGTGTAGCCGGCGCCGGAGACCGCGGGGAGTCGGTAGGTCGCCACCCCCGACCCCTGATCGGCGGCGCTGACGGTGGCGCACGCCCCGTCGCCGGCGATCGGGTCGATCGTCCGCGAGATCGCCGGGTTGCCGGCGGCGGAGGAGATCGTCTGGGCCGCGCCAGAGCTGTGGTCGACCTCGCCTGGGTGCAGGGCGCTCCAGCTCGAGGCCGTGTAGGGACCGCCCGAGGGCGCAGACGCCGGGCAGGTCTCGATCGTGGCCGTGGCGCTCGACGGCGGCTGGGGTCCGGAGCCCTTCAGGTAATAGCCGAACAGGTTCTGGATCGCGGTCGAGAGGAGCGCCTCGTCGCCCGGCTTGTTCTGGGCGCGCATGTGGCCGAAGTCGCCGTCGAGCAGCGAGATCGGATCCGCTGGGTACAGCGAGTGCTCGAGGTTGTAGTACCGAACCGCCTCGTCGACCGGGAACAGGTCGTCGGTGAAGCCGTTGGCGATCAGGAGCGGCGCCGGGGACTGGAGCCCGAAGCCGTAGGCGCCGGCGAGGACGTAGTAGGCCGAGTGGTACTGGGCGATCTGGGTGGCGATCGCCTCGTCCTGGACATTGCCGTCGTAGGGCTCGCCGGCATTGAGGGCGGCATACCAGGCGGTCAGGTCGGCCTGGGAGTCGCTGCCGGGCGGGGCGTAGAAGCCGTTCGCGTTGCCCTCGGCGAACAGGCCGGACACGAACGACTGCTTCTCGACGCCGATCGGGCTGAGGTCGGCGGTGGCGCCGGTGACGGCGTAGTCCAGCGTGCGGCCGTTCGGCATCAGCGAATACGTCAGGTCGCTCCACGGGATCACCGGCGCCGCCGCGGCGATATGCAGTGGCGTGCCGGCGGGACTCCTCCACGGGCTCAGCGCGCCGCTCGCGTCCATCACGCGGTCCTTGAGGGTGGCCAGCTCGAGCGAGACCCCGCCGCCGTAGGACTCGCCGGTGGCGCCGATCCGGTTCGGATCGGCCACGCCCTCGTCCACCAGCAGGCCGGTGGCGTACTGGGCATCGCGGGCCTCGAAGCGCTCGTCGTCGAGGCGGATGTAGCCGCTCTGGCAGCCGGTCGGATCTGCCAGGCGCGACTGGGCGCTCCCGCACGAGTCGCCGAACCCCCGGGCGGTCAGCTGGAGCACCGCGTAGCCGGCCTTGGCCCACGCGTCGGCGGTGGGGCCGAGGTACTGGCTGTCGGTCGGGCCGGTCGGCGGCACGCCCCACCCGTGGCTCTGGATGATCAGCGGGTAGGGGTTGTCGCCCGCCGGGGGGAGTGTCACGTAGACCGCGAGCGGTTGTCCGTCGAAGCTCTTCACGCGTAGGTCGCTGCCCCCCGAGGAGCTGAAAGTCCCGTGGCAGACGCTGGTTCCGTCGGACTGGGCCGTGCACGGGATCGCCGCCCCGGACACGGTCTGTCCGGCGAAGACGCTCGTGATCGCCGCGGATGCTTCGGCCGGCGCGAGCAACCCCGCCGCCAACGCAAGCAACACCACGAGACCCCTGCGCCGTCTCATCCGGCCGGAGACGATAGGCAGCTTAGGGCAGCTATGCGCCGGTTGGTCTAGCCGATGAGCAGGCGCCGCCCGAACACGCGCTGGAAGGCCTCGCCGTCGCCGTAGCGCTCGACGCTCCAGCGCGGCAGCGTGAGGTCGCCGGCGGCCTCGAGGTGCAGGTCGACGCCGTGGCCGTTGGCGCGCAGGCGGGCCTCGCGCACCGACTGGTCGCGCCCGCGCTCGAGATGCTCGGCCAGGCGCAGGATGACCGAACAGCGCTCGAGCAGCTCCTCGTCGCTGGGGTCCGCGAGCGCGGCCAGCTCGCCGAGCTTGGGGGCGCCCTTGCGGTGGTAGCGGGTCATCTGGGCGATCAGGGCCCGCTCGCGGGGATTGAAGCCCGGCAGCTCGGCGCTGACGATGAGGTAGTAGGAGTGCTTGTGGTGGTCGTCGTAGGAGATGGTCATCCCGACGTCGTGGAGCATCGCGGCGGCCCACAGCAACTCGCGCTCGCCGGGCCTCGGCTTGAACAGCCCGGCGCTCGAGAGCGAGTCGAACATCTGCAAGGACAGCAGGGCGACGTGCTCGACGTGGGGGAGGTCCGACTCGTACTGGGTGGCCAGGTTCCGGACCCCGGCGTTGCGGACGTCGTCGAACAGCGGGGGGTCGACTCCGGCCAGGAACTCGCGGGCGAGGAACACGCCGTCGCGCAGGCTGCCCTCGGTGACCTCGATGCCGTCGAACGACCCGAGCTCGAGCACGGTCTCGATGACCAGCGCCGAGGCGAGGATGATGTCCCCGCGCCCGACCTTGATTCCGGGCACGTCGCCGCGCTCGTCCACCGGCAGGGCGGCCAGGGTCTGGACGAGCTCGGCCAACATCTCGCGCGTGATCACGAACCCCTGCACGCCGATGTCGGGCTGATCGACCATTCGCTGCGCGGCGGCGGCGAGGTTGCGCACCGCGCCTCCCATGCCGACGATCCGGTCCCCGCCTCCGGCGAGCGCGTCGTAACCGGACAGCGCATCGCGGACGTGGGCGCGCACCCGCTGCAGGTCCTTCCGCTTGGCCGGCCCCGAGCCGGGGAGGAACTCCTCGGTGACCCGGACGGCGCCGAGGGGGAACGAGCGCAGAGACTCGGCGCGCCGGTCCCCGACCTCGATCAGCTGAATGCTGCCGCCTCCGGTCTCGAGCACCATGCCGTCCGTGATCGTCGAGCTGTTCAGCGCGGCCACGTAGCCGAAGCGCGCCTCGTCCTCGTCGGAGATGACCTCGATGTTCAGGTCGCTGGCGGCGCGGGCGGCCTTCAGGAACCGCTCGCCGTTGGTGGCGTCGCGGATCGCGCTGGTGGCGACGGCGTGCACGTCATCGGCGCTCAGCCCGTGCGCCTCGCAGAAGCGCGCGAACACCGCGAGCGTCTCGAGGCCGCGGCCCATTCCCGCGTCGCTCAGGCGCCCGGTCTGCGCCAGCCCCGAGCTGATGCGAACTGTCTCGAAGATTTCGTCGGTCAGCTTCCACCAGTCGCCCGGGGAGAACATGAAGACGACCAGCCGCCACGAGTTGGAGCCGAGGTCGATGACGGCGACCTGGCGCACGTCGCCCTGGCCCGCACCCCCGGTGGCTCGAGTCGATCGCCAGCTCACGTGCCCTGAATGATCGGTTCACGGGCGGACGAAACCGCAAAAGAAACGCGGCGCCCCTCCGTGAGAGGAGCGCCGCCCATCAAAACGTCACCTATTCGACCGGGATCTCCCCATAGACCATGCCGAGGTCCATGCCCTGCCGTCGTCTCACGAGGCGCGAGATCACATAGATCGCGAACGCGAGCAGGTACAGGCACCCCATGTAGATCAGCGACGAGGAGTTGTTGACCGCGTAGATACTGTCCGACAGCCACTTGATCAGCGCCCAGATCAGGATCGCCGCGAACAGGATCGCCGCGAACGTGATCAGCGGGAGCCCCAGCACCTTGTACTTGGCGATCGGAGACGCGTTGTAGATCTCGGGCTTGCGCCACGGGAGGATCGCCGCGGCAATCGTCGTGCCCAGGAATGTGATCGCGATGACCAGGGTCGCGTCCAGCGTCCAGTCGTGGAACGTCTTGCTGTACGCGTAGAGCGCGCTGATGGGAATCGCCGGGATCAGCATCAGCCCGAGCGCCCAGTACGGGACGCCGCCGCGGGACACGCTCGCCGCCCACTCGGGGAGCACGCGGTCGAAGGCGGCCGCGAACACCACGCGGGTGGAGGACAGGAACACCGAGCCCACCCAGCCGAAGAACCAGAGCGAAAGCAGGCTGATGAAGATGAACTGCAGCACGGGGCTGCCGAGGAAGAACGCGGCGAACGTTCCGGGATACGGCGCCACCCCCAGCGGGCCCGCCGAGTAGGCGTAGTTCGACGCCTCGTAGAAGTGCCAGCCGAACGTCTTGGCGAACAGCAGGAAGAAGATCACGGCCAGGGACGTCGTGAAGATCAGCGCGCCGCCCATCGCGTAGATGTTCTTGCGGAAGTCCGAGGCGCCGCGCACCTCGCCGTACAGGGTGGCGCCCCAGTTCGACCACAGGTTGAAGAAGAACAGCAGCGGGATCAGCAGCAGGATGCCGTTGAAGTTGAACGTGCCGACGTTCGTCGGATTGGTCGTCGCTCCCGCCTTCAACGTGGCGGCGTAGGCGTTGCCGCTCGTGCCGTACAGCTTGTGGGCCTGGGTGTTGAAGTGGCCGATGAACCCGGCCTTGGAGTTGACCAGCAGCAGGATCGCCATCACCGCCAGGCCGAACATGCCGCCGTAGAAGCAGAACTTCTGGACCCGCGCGTAGGTGCGGATGCCCAGCGCGATGAAGATCGAGGCCAGCCCCGCTGTGATCAGCGAGGAGACGAAGATGCCGTCGTTGCTGGTCCAGAACGTCACCCCGGCGTGCCAGCCCACGATCGCCGAGAGCGGTTGCAGCACCTCGAACTGGAGGATGAAGGCATAGATCGGGACCCAGTGCCAGAGGATGAACCACCACCCGCACACCGCCAGCACGAACCCGATGCCGCCGCCCAGCACGCGGCTCATCCACACGTAGTCGCCACCCGCTCGCGGCATGACCGCGATCAACGAGGCGTAGGTGATTGCCTGGAAGATCAGGTACGCGCCGCCGACGATGACCGCCCAGACCAGGCCGCCGCCGGGCACGGTGTACGGAGCGAACGCGAAGATGTACCAACCCAGCGTGACCAGGTTGATCGCGAACGTGGCGTAGATAAAGGCGTCACGAACCGACCAGCCACGGACCAGGCCGGTGGCCTTGCGGACGAACACCGCTCGTTCCTCGAACGGCGCACTTCCCGAAGCAATGGATGCCATTTGTGGCTAGAACCTCCTCCTAGGGTTAGACCGGCTAGCCGCTCGTCAAAACGAACTTCTTGACCTGCTTTCCGCCCTCGACGTCGATCACGGCGCCCAGCAGGTGGCCCTGCTCGTACGAGCTCCCAGGGTTCACGCACAGGGTGCGGCCGAGCCGCTTGGTGGCCCGGCACTCGTGGATGTGGCCGTGCAGCGAGAGCGCCGGCTGGTAGTTCTCGATCGCATCGCGCACCGCGGTGGACCCGACCGGCTTGACCGCGTGCCCGGCGTCCTTCAGATCCATCTCGGCTGTCAGCTCGGGGGCATCGTCGAGTCCGGTCCCATACGGCGGGCAGTGCAGGCTGAAGATCGTACGCTCGGGTGCGGCGGTGAGCTGCGAGGTCATCTTCTCGATCCGCTCGGCCAGCTGGGGCTCGTCCTCCTCGCGGTAGGTGTCCCACGGGGTCCGGTTGGCCCAGCCGCTCGAGGCCATCTGGTAGCCGTCGACCTCGATCACCCGGCCCTCGCCGAGCTCAACGGTCTTAGCGTTGGCGATCACCTCGTCCACCTCGAGCTGGTCGTCGTTGCCCGGGCAGACGAAGCAGCGGATCCCGGTGCCGGCCAGCTTCTCGTCGGCCAGCTCCATCCACTCGCGCACGGTGGCCAGCATGTGCTCCTCGAACAGCGCGTGCCAGCGCGGCTCGTCCTGGGCCAGCTCGTGCAGCTTGTCGGGGTCGATCCGGAACGGGTAGTAGCCGCGGCGCTTGACCGCCTGCTCGAACGCCCGCACCTGCTCATCGCCCTCGAGGCTCTCGCGGTTCTCGAGCAGCGTGGCGTGCCAGCGCCCGCCACCGTCGTTGATGATCGGCACCAGCGCCTTGCCGGTCATGTCGCCGCCGAGGATGATCACGTCGGCCTGGTAGTGCTTGCCGCTGTTGAGGAACTTGCGCCAGCACACCTCCGATCCGTGCACGTCGGTGGCAAAGAAGATCCTCACTGCTCCACCTCCTCGGGAAGCTCATACCAGCGCTTGCGCTCGCCGATCTTGGCCCGGAGCTTCCAGCCGCGGCTCTTGGGCGCCTGCTCGATGCGGTCGAGCACGGCATCTAGGCGTCGGCCGATTCGCTCCAGGTCGGGATCCGGCAGCGAGTAGTCGGTCATGTGCTCGCGACAGCGAGCCAGGTTGGCGGTGATCGTCCGCCACAGGCCCCAGTCGTTCGCGCACAGCTCCGAGATCCGCGCACCGTTGACCGCGTCATCGTCGTGGTCGGCCACGTCGTGGCCGTGGAACAGCAGCACCGTGTCGCGCACGTCCTTCTCGTTCAGCTCGACGATCTGAAGCTTGGTGAGCAGCAGCTCGGCCAGCGGAACGGTGCGCGCGCCCGCGGTGAGCCGGTTGCTGAACGGGATCTCGTGGCACATGCGGAACGAGCCCACGAACACGTCGACCTGGCGGCCGTGAGCGTTGTCGTGGAACAGCATCCGCTCCTTACCCATCATCGCGTTGAACGTGATCTCGGGCTCGTAACCGCCGGCGCGCAGGAGCTTGTCGGCATCGCCGCCCCGGCCCTTGGGGACCGCGAAGTCGATGTCCTTGTACTCGCGGTCGAGCGAGGCCGGGACCTCGGTGGCATGCAGGCGGACGGCGATGCCGCCGAGCAGCGCCAGCGTCGTGCCGTCGCGCCCAGCCTGGTCGAGGAGGCGCTCGGCCTCGTCGACCACGCTCGGGAGGATCGCCGTCATGTCCAGCCCCGATTGCGGACTCGCAATGGCTCCAGTTGCCCTCTAGGATCACGCCGTGCTGCTATGCAACTTATATATCAGTTTGGGTGGGGTGGATCTAGGCGCGCGGGAGGTTGCCGATGAGCGTTGACGAGGCGGTCGCCGGGGGAAGCTCGCGGACGGCTACGCCGCGCGCGACGAGGCTGTTGATTGCCGGCGAGTGGCGCGACGCAGCCGGCGGGGAGACCGCGCCGGCCACCAGCCCCGCCACCGGCGAGGAGCTCGGTCCGGTGGCGCGGGCGAGTCGCGAGGACGCGGCTCGGGCGATGAGTGCCGCGGCCGAGGCGTACCCGGGCTGGGCGCGCGAGACAGCCTTCACGCGCGCGAGGAAGCTCCACACGATCGGCGAGATCTGCGAGCGCCGGCGCGAGGAGCTGGCTCATGCGCTCACCGTGGACCAGGGCAAGCCGCTCCACGACGAGGCCTACGACGAGGTCGACGAACTGGTCGCGATGTGGCACGGCGCGGCTGAGGACGGCCTGCGACTCGAGGGGTCGATTCCGGCGTCGAACGCGCCCGGCAAGCGAATCCTGATCATGCGCCGGCCGGTCGGTCCGACCGCTGTGGTCACGCCATGGAACTGGCCCTACACGATGCCGGCCGAGATCGTGGCGCCGGCGCTGGCCGCCGGCAACACGGTGGTGTGGACGCCGGCCTCGACCACGGCCATGTGCTCGGGCCTCCTGGCCGAGTGCATGGCGGAGGCCGACCTGGCGCCCGGCGTGTTCAACTTCGTGACCGGCCCCGGGTCGGTCGTGGGCGACGAGCTGGTGGGACTCGAACAGACCGCCGCGGTCGGGTTCATCGGCTCGACCGAGACCGGGCTGACCATCGCCCGCCGCGCCGCGGGCAAGCGGCTGCTGCTCGAGATGGGCGGTAACGGCCCGCTGGTCGTGCTCGACGACGCCGACCTCGACGCCGCCGCCGAGGCGGCCATCGTCGGCTGCTTCTTGTGCGCAGGCCAGAGCTGCACGGCCGGCGAGCGGCTGCTCGTCCATCGGGAGATCCGCGAGGAATTCGTGAGGCGGCTCGCCAGGCGCACCGCGCAGCAGATCAAGCTCGGCGACCCGTTTGAAAGCGACACCACGCTTGGCCCGCTCAACAACGAGGGGGTGGCGGCCAAGATGGACACCCACGTGGAGGACGCGGTGGCACGCGGCGCAACCGTGGTCTCCGGCGGCGCCCGTGATGATCGAATGCCTACCGCGCTGTACTGGCCGGCCACGATCCTGGACCAGGTCCCGCCGGACGCTCAGGCCGCCACCGAGGAGACGTTCGGGCCGATCGCCCCGATCGTCGAGATCGATTCGCTCGAGCACGCGATCGAGCTGACCAACGCCTCGCCGTACGGGCTCCTCGCCGCGATTTTCACCGCGGACCTCAACAAGGGCCTGAAGTACGCCGACGAAGCCCGCACCGGACTGGTCAACATCAACGAGACGACCAACTACTGGGAGAACCACCTCCCGTTCGGCGGGCGCGGCGGAACCCTGTCGGGCGTCGGCCGGGTGGGCGGACGCTACGCGATGGACACGCTGACCGAACTACAGACAGTCGTCATCGGCTGACCTACTCCGTAGTTCACCCGGGCAAAACTCGGTAATCCGTCCACGAACGCTCAGGCGCATGACCCGGCCGCCGATGCCAGCGGCTATGGACGCCCCGACAAACTTCCGCGACGTGCTTCGGCGCAGTCCGAGCAGCCTGCGTGGAGAGCTCTCGCCCGTCGTGGCGGAAAAGCAGCTGCGCATCCTGTTCGTCACCTCCGCGCACAACAGCCTGAGCCAGCGCGCCTACATCGCGCTGACCGAGATGGGTCACGACGTGACCGTGCAGGTCGTCGACTCGCCCGAGATCATCGAAGCGGCGGTGAACGCGCACGAGCCCGACCTGGTCGTGTGCCCGATGCTCAAGCAGTTCATCCCGGAGTCGGTGTGGTCGCGGTACACCTGTCTGGTCGTCCATCCCGGTCCGCATGGCGACCGCGGTCCGTCCTCGCTTGACTGGGCGGTCGAGCTCGGGTTCGACGAGTGGGGCGTGACCGTGCTCGAGGCCGTCGAGGAGGCCGACGCTGGCGACATCTGGGAGACCCGCAAGTTCAAGATGCGTTCGGTCGGCAAGAGCAGCATCTACCGCCACGAGGTCCGGCGCGCCGCGGTCGAGATGCTCGTCTTCGCGGTCCACAACTTCGCTCGCGGCGACTTCAAGCCGACGGCGCTGAACTACGACGACCCGAACGTGACCGGCCGCCTGCGCCCGCTGATCAAGCAGGTCGACCGCGCCATCGACTGGCGCTGTGATTCCACCGCCGCCGTGGTGCGCAAGCTCCGCGCCGCCGAGGGCCACCCGGGTGTGCTGGACACGATCGGCGGCCACGAGTTCTTCCTGTTCAACGTGCACGTCGAGCGCGGCCTGCGCGGGCGTCCCGGTGACATCATCGCCACGCGCAACGGCGCGATCTGCCGCGCCACGGTCGACGGCGCGGTGTGGGTCACCCACCTCAAGGCGAAGGGCGGTCCGGCCCCGTTCAAGCTCCCGGCCACTCGCGCACTCGAGATTGCCGGCATCGTGCCCGACGCGCCCGAGATCCCGGTCGCGCTGCACGCGCCGATTCCGCCCGGCCACACCTATCGCGAGATCTCCTACGAGGAGAAGGCCGGCGTCGGCTACCTGAACTTCGACTTCTACAACGGCGCGATGAGCACCGACCAGTGCCGTCGCCTGCGCGAGGCCTACCAGTACGCGCGCAGCCGCCGCACCACCAAGGTGATCGTGCTGGCGGGCGGGCCGGACTTCTTCTCCAACGGCATCCATCTGGGCGTGATCGAGGCGGCCGAGAATCAGGGCGAGGAGTCCTGGTACAACCTCCACGCGATCGACGACGTCGTGCGCGACATCCTCGAGACCGACTCGCACATCACGATCTCGGCGCTGTCGGGCGACGCCGCCGCCGGCGGGGTCCCGTTCGCGGTCGCGGCCGACCACGTGGTGGCCCGCGAGGACGTCGTGCTCAATCCCTACTACCAGCACATGGGTGGCCTGTACGGCTCCGAGTACTGGACCTACCTGCTCCCGCGACGGGTCGGCCACGAGCTTGGCGCCGAGCTGACCAGCGCTCCGTTCAACCCGATCGGCACGCGGCGCGCGGTCGAGATCGGCCTGCTCGACGCGACCTTCGGCGACAGCATCGCGAGCTTCCGCGCACAGGTGCAGGGCCTGGCCGAGCGCCTGGCCCGCCACCCCGACGCGCCTCACTGGCTCGAGCAGAAGCGCCGTGAGCGCGCCCGCGACGAGCAGCTCAAGCCTCTGGCCGCCTACCGCAGCGAGGAGATGGCCCGCTCGCATGAGTGCTTCTTCGGCGAGGATCGGAGCTACCACGTCGCCCGCGGATTCTTCGTGTACAAGACGGGTGCTCCCTGCACCGTCCAGGTCGCCCCGCCCAAGAGCCCCGAGCCTGAGCTGACGCCGGCGCAGCGCGCGGTGACAAAGGTGCGTCAAGCCAAGCAGTCCGTCGCGCGATGAGCGCGGTGGCCGGCGCCCCCGCCGTCGAGGAGGGTCTCACCTCCGGGGCAGCGCAGGGTCATGACGAGCGAGCCCGCGAGCGCTCCTTTCACCCGGGCGCCTGGCTGATCCACCAGTGGGTCAGCCTCAAGCATTGGCTGCCCAAGGGCCAGCTCCTCCCCGAGCACGTCCTGCGCCGCCGCCACCGCTCGATCTGCGGGCTGCTGTGGGCGCACGTGCCGGCGCTGTTCCTGTTCGGCATGCTGGTCGGCAACCACTCGATCAGTCACGTCGCTGCAGACTGCAGCCTGATCGCGCTTTGCGGCGTGGGGGCGAGCTCGGAGCGCTTTCGGCTCAAGGCGCGAGTGATCGCCGCATCGTTCGGACTGGTCACCTGTTCGGCTGTCCTGGTCGACCTGTGGTCCGGGACTATCGAAGCGCACTTCCACTTCTTCGTGATGATCGGGGTGCTGACCCTGTATCAGGACTGGACGCCGTTCCTGGTCGCGATTCTCTACACGGTCATCCACCACGGTGTGGGCGGCGTGCTCTCCCCGGCGTCGGTGTACGACAACCCGCAGGCGGTCAGGCATCCCTGGGTGTGGGCGCTGATCCACGGCGGGTTCGTGCTGGCGGCGAGCGTGGCGCACGTGGTGGCCTGGCGCACCAACGAGAACCAGCTGCTGCGCGACCCGCTGACCGGACTGCCCAGCCGCTTGCTCTACCTGAACAACCTGAAGCTCGCGCTCGAGCGCCTCGGCCGCGGCCCCAGCCGGTCGGTGGCCGTCCTGTTCCTCGACCTCGATCGCTTCAAGGTGATCAACGACAGTCTCGGCCACGGCGCCGGCGATCAGCTGCTCGAGGCGGTGGCCGAGCGGATCGGTCACACCCTGCGCCGCCACGAAACGCTGGCCCGATTCGGCGGCGATGAGTTCGTGATCCTGTGCGAGGACATCTTCGACGACGGGGACGCGGTCGCGGTGGCCGAGCGCGTGCTCAAGGCGTTCAGCCTGCCCTTCCACCTGGAGCTGGGGGAGACCATGGCCGCGGCCAGCATTGGCATCTCGGTCACCTCAGACCCGAACCAGGATCCCGACGATCTGATCCGCGACGCCGACGCCGCGATGTACCGGGCCAAGGGCGCCGGCGGCGCGCGGGTGGTGCTGTTCGACGAGGTCACCCGCGAGCGGGCCCTGGCCCGCCTGCACAACGAGAACGCGATCCGCAAGGCGATCGAGCGCGAGGAGTTCCGGGTCTTCTTCCAGCCCGAGGTCTCGTTCGACGGCGAGCACATCACGGGGATGGAGGCGCTGGTGCGCTGGCAGCACCCCGAGCGTGGCCTGCTCGGGCCGGGCGAGTTCATCTCCCTGGCCGAGGAGACCGGTCTCATCGTGCCGCTCGGCACCTGGGTGCTGCGCGACGCCTGCCGGCGCGCGGTTGTCTGGCAGCGCTCGCGTTCGGCCGACCGGCCGCTCATGCTGCGCGTCAACGTCTCGGCGCGGCAGCTCGCCCAGGCCTCGCTGCGCGCCACGGTGGCGGACATCATCGCCGAGACCGGCATCGAGCCCGCGTTGCTGTGCCTGGAGGTCACCGAGAGCGTCCTGATCGAGGATCCGGAGGAGTCGATCCGGACGCTGAGCGAGCTCAAGAAGCTCGGCGTCAAGATCGCGATCGACGACTTCGGCACCGGCTACTCGTCGCTCGAGTACCTGCGCCGCCTGCCCGTCGACTGCGTCAAGGTCGACCGGTCTTTCGTCCGCGGCGTGCCCGAGAACGAGGAGGACGTCGCGATTGTCAACGCGGTGATCGAGCTCGGCCACGCCCTGAAGCTGTCGGTGACGGCCGAGGGTGTCGAGACGACGGCGCAGTTCGACAACCTCCGCGCGGCTGGTTGCGACACCGCGCAGGGGTTCCTCTTTTTCCGCCCCGAGCCGCCCGAGGTGCTGGCCAAGCTGTTCGCCGGCGCCCAGGCCGCGGCCGCGGCCGGGATCGTCTGCTCGAGCGGGGCGGTGAGCACCCCGAACGGGGCGGGTCCGATCGAGTCGGTCCAGGTCGACTCGCCGGTCCTCCCCGCCCGCCCGCAGCGCCGTCTGATCCCACCGCCCGGAATACCAGGCAGCCGCCGGCGGCTCGCCCGCAGCTCGCTGCTGGCCGGCATGAAGGCAATGGCCGACACCTGGGCCAACGGCGAGAGCCGCGCGTGAGAATCAAGATCGAGGTCAAGGAGCCGAATCAACAATCATGGAAGCCAACTCTCTCCCCATCGATCGCACCCGCCGGCGCATCCGGTTGCGCGCGTTCCTGCTGGTGGTCTTCGCGGTGGTGCTAGAGGTCGTGCTCCTGATGCCGTTCGTCGACCACCTGGCCGACTCGAACAACACGATCCACTTCACCCAGCACGGCTTCATCTTCGGCGGTGGGGTGCTGCTGGGGCTCGCGATCCGCGACGTCCAGCGCTCCGCTCGGCGCTGAATCGGCTCGAGGCACCGCGATGAGCAAGGTGCTAGCTACGCACTGGCCGCACTTCGGCTTCCTGGTCATCGGCGTCTTCGTGTTCCTGTGGATGGCGTACAAGCCGGACCAGGAGCAGACGGCTGATCCGGCCGCGGCCCTGGATCCGGTCACGCCGTCGCCGGCCCCCGCGACCGTTCGCCGGTCGGTGGCGCGGCGCGGGCTGCTGGCGCTCGGACCGCTGCTCGGCACCGTGGCCACCGGGGCGATCCTGTACGGCCTGGACGTGGGCGGCAGCTCGGTTCCCGGCGCGGTCATCTGGGTCCACGCCGGGATCTCGACACTGGCCGCGCTGCTCATCGTCTACAAGGTGATTGATCTGGGTCCCTCCCTCCCCGCCCGGATCCGCCGGGCGTTCACCCGGGCTCGTATTCACGAGCTCGTCTCGGTCGTGCTCGCGGCGCTGTCGGTGCCGCTGGCGGTCACCGGAGTTGCGCTCCTGCTCGCACCGAGCACGGGGTCGACCATGGCCTACCTGCATCTGATCTCGAGCGCGTGGTGGACCGGGCTGATGGTCTGGCACCTGCGCCGGTACCTGAGGGCCTCGCTGCGCGCCGTGTTCAGTGGACGGCAGCCGGCTCGTACCGGTAGAAGGCTGCAGCATCCGGCGCTAGCGGCGTCCGTCGCGCGATCAGATCCGCAGCCTTCTCCGCCAGCATGATCACCGGCGCGTAGATGTTGCCGTTGGTGACGTAGGGCATCGCGGAGGCATCGACGACGCAGCACCGCTCGAGGCCGTGGACGGCCATCGTGTCCGGGTCGACCACATCGGTCGGCGGGCGGGTGCCCATCCGGCACGTGCACGACGGATGCAGCGCGGTCTCGGCGTCCCTCGCCACCCAGTCGAGGATCTGCTCGTCGGTGTGCACCTCTGGGCCGGGGGACAGCTCTCCTGCGTCGTAGGGCCCGAACGCCGGCTGGTCCATGATGCGGCGGGCGCACTGGATGGCCTCGACCCACTCGCGCCGGTCCTGGTCGCTCGAGAGGTAGTTGAAGCGCAGGGCCGGGTGCTTTCGCGGATCGCCCGAGACGATCTTCACGCTTCCGCGAGCGTCGGAGTACATCGGGCCGACGTGCACCTGGTAGCCGTGGCCCTGGGGTGCCGAGCCGTCGTAGCGGATGGCCAGCGGCAGGAAGTGGAACATCAGGTTGGGGTAGGCGACCTGATCGTTGGAGCGGATGAAGCCGCCGGCCTCGAAGTGGTTGGTGGCGCCGGGGCCGCTGCGGCGCAGCAGCCACTCCAGGCCGACCTTGGGTCGGTTCTTCCACTCCCGCGCCGGCGCCACCGACACCGGTTGAGTGCAGCCGTGCTGAACGTAGACCTCCAGGTGGTCCTGGAGGTTTTCGCCGACCCCGGGGAGGTCGTGGTGCGGCTTGATGCCGAGCCGTTCGAGCTCGTGCGCGTTGCCGACGCCCGAGAGCTGGAGGAGCTGAGGGGAATTGATCGCGCCGCCGCACAGGATCACCTGCCCGGCCCGGATGGTCTCGGTGCCGCGTCGGCCGCTCCGTGAGATCTCGACGCCGGCGGCGCGGTTTCCGTCGAACGTGATGCGCGTGGCGTAGGCGCGCGTGCGAACCTCGAGGTTGGGCCGGGACATGACCGGGTGCAGGTACGCGCGCGCGGCGCTGAGGCGCCGGCCGTCGTGGATCGTGCGGTCGAACGCGGCGAAGCCCTCCTGCCGGTAGCCGTTGACGTCGTCCGTGAGCGGATAGCCGGCCTGCTGCACTGCCTCGAAGAAGGCCTTGAACAACGGGTTGGTGGCACGGCCTCGCTCGAGGAGCTGAGGACCGTCGCCGCCGCGCCACTGATCGGCGCCGGCCAGGCAAGTCTCCATGCGCTTGAAGTACGGGAGGCAGTGGGCGTAGTCCCACGCGTGCATTCCCGGGTCGGCCGCCCAGCGCTCGAAGTCGAGCGGGTTGCCGCGCTGGAAGATCATCCCGTTGATCGAGCTCGAGCCGCCGAGCACCTTGCCGCGGGCGTGGTAGATCCGCCGGTCGTGCATGTGCGGCTCGGGCTCGGACTCATAGCGCCAGTCGTACAGGCGGTTGCCGATCGGGAACGACAGCGCCGCGGGCATGTGGATGTAGACGTCCCACCAGTAGTCCGGGCGTCCGGCTTCGAGCAGGAGCACCCGGATGGCGGGGTCCTCGCTCAGCCGGTTCGCCAGCACGCAGCCGGCCGCCCCGCCGCCCACGATGACCACGTCGTGGCTCACAGGACCGAGCGGATTTCCTGCTCGAACGTCCCGATGTGCCGGGTCAGGATCTCGCGGGCGCGTTCGGCCTGGCCGGACTCGATCGCGTGCAGGACCTCCTCGTGCTCGTGCACGCGCGCGAACAGGTGGGGGAGCCGGTCGATCACCAGGTACCAGATCCGCAGGGAGAGATTGAGATAGCGCCCGAGCGTTTCCTCCAGGAACGGGTTGCCGGCGCAGCGGTAGATGAAGCGATGCACGGTCGCGTCGAGCTCCATCAACATCTCAACTTCTTCGTTGCCGCGGCGGACGTCGAGCTCCACGAGCAGACCGGCCAGCTCGGCCCGCTGCGCGTCGCTGATCCGCTCGGCCGCGCGGTACGCGGCGTGGCCCTCGAGCTGAGCTCGCACGTCGGAGATGTGGGCCAGATCGGTGATGTTGATCTCCGAGGCGAACGTGCCCCGGCGAGGGAACACCGTGACCAGGTTCTCGAGCGCGAGGCGCTTGATCGCCTCCCGCACCGGCGTGCGGCCCATCTTGAGCTCACGCCCGATCGCGTCCTCGTCGATCGGCGATCCGGGCGGGATGCGCAGCGTGACCAGGCGGTCGCGCAGCGCCCGGTACGCGCGGTCGGCGAGCAGTCCGCGCTGACTGCCCCAACCCTCTGAGAAGACTGATATATCAGTCATCGATTAGGAGTGTATTTCATGTCGACGCGTCGGTGGGAAGGCGGGACCAGAGTTCTGCGTCGGCGCGGCGGCCTGGCTTGACGTGGATCGAGCGCATGACGCCTTCGAGGCGGTAGCCGGAGCGCTCGGCCACGCGGCGCGAGGCGTGGTTGTCGACGTCGATGATCAGGTAGGCGCGCTGCGCCTGGATGTCCTCGAACGCCCACCGCGTCAACAGATGCAGAATCGCGGTCCCGGCCCCCCGGCCGCGAGCCGCGGGAGCCACGATGTAGCCGAGTTCGATCTCGCCCGCCTCGCGGTCGATCTGCGGCGCCAGCGCCAGGCCGACGAACCGGCCGGTGCCGTCGGTCGCGGCGAAGCCCTCGCGCGTGCCGTCGCGGCGTCCGGCCTCATACGAGCGAAGCCATCCCCGCACGAAGCCGGCCGGCGGGGGCTCGGGGATCCTGGTGAATCGCAGCACCTCGGAATCCTCGATCAGAGCCGCCACATCGTCGGCCCAGCGCTCATCGAGCGGCTCGAGCTGGACGTCCGTGACGCGAGCGGTCAATGCCGCGCGCTCCTCGAGGTCACTCGGGCCAGCCCGAGCCCGGCGAGGCCGCGACCGCGACCGCGCACGAGGATCAGAGCGAGCGTGGCGGCGCACAGCGCGGCGGAGAGTGCGAAGGGGACCGCGTCGCCGGCGGCCTTGGCGAGCGCACCGCCGCCGCCGGCGCCGGCGATCTGCCCGGCGGCCCACGCGAAGTTCACCAGCGCGAGCGCATAGCTCTGGCTCATGCCGTGCAAGTCCGCCGCGTCGGACAGCATGGCCATGGCCGGCGCCCAGAACGTCCCCAGCGCGACGGTCTCGATCACAATCACGACCGCCAGCAGGAGCGCGGTATCCGGCAGCGTGAAGAACACCAGAGCGATCGCCGCCGCCGCGAGCCCGACGCGCAGCGGGACCATCGGCCCGCGCCGGTCGGACAGATGCCCCACCACGGGACTCATCACCGCCTCCATCGCCGCGGCGATCAGGAACGTGGCGCCGATGCCCGCCGCGTCGGCGCCCAGCTCTCCGAGGCGCAGCGGGCCGAGCACGTTCATCGCGCCCGAGGCGATCGCGGGGAGCGCAACCAGCCACATGCCGAGCAAGATGGCCGGCCGGCGCAGCTGCCGGAACAGACTCGGTCGCCCCGGGTCGCGCTCGGTTGGGCGCGGCCGGGGGAGCAGCGTGAGCGCCACGGCCAGGGCCGCGGCCACGACGACGACCGCGGCGAACACCGGGCCGCGGCCGAGGCCGTGGGCGAGCGTGCCGACCACTGGACCGAATAGGGCTCCGCCGATCCCCGCGGCCAGGGCCCCGCCGATCGCGCTGCCTCGCCGCTCGGGCGGGGTCTCGATGATCAGCCAGACCATGCTTCCGGCCCACGTGCACGCGCCACCGACGCCCTGGATGAAGCGCGCCGCGTCGAGCAGCGCCACGTTGTCGAGCAGTCCGAAGGCGAGACTCGAGCCGCCCATCAGCGCGAGGCCGGTGTACAGCGTGACGCGCGGGCCGGCCCGCTCGGCCAGCATGCCGCCCGGAAGCGATCCCACCAGCGTGCCCACCGCGTAGCCGGCGGTCAGCACGCCCGCGGATGCCTTGGTCAAGTGGAGCTGCCGGGTGAGGGTCGGGAGCAGCGGCACCACCGCGGCGTAGAACACGGTGTCGAAGAACACGACCGCGCCGGCGACCACGAACAGCAGCCGGAGCTCACGCTGGTTCATGCGAGTGGTGGCAGCGGGAGGGAGGGACGCAATCAGTCGCCCAGCTCGGCCCGCCGGCGCACCACGAACTCCTCGAGCTCGGCGCGGATGCCGTCGTCGAGCGGCGGCTGCTCGTAGCGCTCGAGCGTCTCGCGCCAGATCTCGGCCGCGCGGGCGGTGGTGTTCCGGGCTCCGCGCTTGGACCAGCGATCGAAGTTCTCGGTCGAGGACAGAAGCGGGCGGTAGAAGCACTCGCGGAAGCGCTCGAGCGTATGGGCCGCGCCGAGGAAGTGCCCGCCGGGGCCGACCTCGGTGTGGGCGTCGAAGGCCAGCGAGGCCTCGTTGATCTCGACTGGTGTGAACTCGTGGCGCAGCTCGCGCAGTAGCTCGACATCCACGATGAATTTCTCATAGCTGGAGACCAGGCCGCCCTCGAGCCAGCCGGCGGAATGCATGACGAAGTTGGTCCCGGCCAGGAACGTGGGCAGCAGCGTCATCAGCGATTCGTAGGCGGCCTGGGCGTCGACGGTCTGGGAGGTGTTGAGCCCGCCGCCGCCCCGCCACGGCAGGCCGAAGCGCCGCGCGATCTGGCCCGTGCACAGCACCCCCAGCCCCGACTCGGGGGTGCCGAACGACGGCGAGCCGGATTGCATGTCGGTGTTGCTCAAGAAGGATCCGAAGACGACCGGGCAGCCCGGGTGGATCAGCTGGGCCAGCGCGATCCCGGCCAGCGCCTCGGCAACCTGCTGCACGAGCGTGGCCGGCAGCGACACCGGCGACATCGCGCCCATGAGCAGGAACGGGCTGATCACCACGGCCTGGCCGGCCTTCACGTATTCGACCATCGCCGCCAGCATGCGGTCGTCGTAGCGCAGCGGCGAGTTGACGTTGATCAGGCTGATCGAGACTGGGGCGCGCTCGAGCGCCTCGCGGCCGCCGAACAGGATCTCGCCCATCTTTATGGTGTCCGCCGCGTTCGGGCCACTGGTCACCGAGCCCATGTATGGCTTGTCGGACAGGGTCTGGAGCGCGAACACCATGTCGAGGTGGCGTGAGTCGAGCGGACGGTCCTCGGGCTCGCAGATCGTGCCGCCCGGCGAGTCGAGTTGGTCGAACGCCTGGCACAGCTTGACCAGATTCTCGAAGTCGGCCATCTTGGCGTCGCGCCGGATGTCGCCCTCGCGGATGAACGGCGGGCCGTAGACCGGCGCGAACACCATGTGGTCGCCGCCGATGTGCGCGGTGTTGGCCGGGTTGCGGGCCTGGAGGTCGAACTCGCGCGGCGCCTTGGCGACCTGCTCCAGGATGAAGTCGGGATCGAACCTGATGCGGTTCTCGTCCTCCAGGGTCTGGCCCGCCTTGACGAGGACGTCGACCGTCTCGGGCAACAGGAACTCGATCCCGATCTCGGACACGAGCCGGCGCCATCCCCGGTCGATCACGTCCATCGCGTCTTCGCTCAGGATCTCGTAGCGGGGCATCGAGTTCACGAACACGGCGGACTCCTCGCGGGTTGGGGTTGACCTGGCGGCGTCAATCCGTAACCTTATCTGGCGTGGAACAACAGTTCCAAGCTAATCGAAGCGGCGGTGGCGTGGGTGCCGGAGGCGACGGTGGCGCGGGCGCCGGAAACGGCGGCGTGGGCGCTGCGCACGGAACGACTGCGGTCGACCGCGGCGCCGACCTGCTGGTGCGCGTGCTCGAGAGCGAGGAGCCGGTGGCGCTGACCGACCTGGCGAGCGCGGCCGGGCTGCCCAAGAGCACCGCGTCGCGCCTGGTCAGCGCGCTCGAGCGCCGCGGCCTGATCGAGCAGGACGGCGAGCGCGGGCGCCTGCGGCCGGGGCCGGCGATCCTCCGGGTGGCCGAGCGCGGCATGCTCGAGCGAAACCTCGTGGAGCTGGCGCGACCGTCGCTCGACGCGCTCGCGGAGGCATGCGGTGAGACGATCAACTTGGCCGTCGCCGCGCATCACGGGGTCGAGCACATCGCCCAGGTCGACAGCCGGCACTTCCTCGGCGCGGGGCAATGGCTCGGGCGCTCGGTGGGCTACGAGCATTCCGCCAACGGCAAGGTGTTCACGGCCTTCGGCCGCGCGCCGGTCGCGGCGACCGGGACCGCCCGGGCGGCCACGACTCACGAGCTCCAGGGCGTGCAGCGGGACGGCTTCGCCACGTCGATCGACGAGCTCGAGGTGGGCCTGTCCGCGATGGCGGCGCCGGTCCGAGGAGCGCGGGGCGAGGTGATCGCGGCGCTCAGCATCTCGGGTCCGACCCTGCGGATGACCGCCGGCCGCATCGCCGAGCTGCAACCGATTTTGATCAGCGAGGCGCGGAGGCTCAGCCGGCGCCTCGGCCACCGCGAGCAAGGAGAACGCGCCGCATGACCGGGAGGTGCCGACATGGCCACTGACGAAGAGATCCTCCAGCTGCTCTACGACGAGACGCTGGTCGGAAACGCGCCCGTGGTCAGACAGGGCGTGGAGGACGGCCTAGAGCAGGGTCTCGAGCCCGAACGGATGCTCTACGACGCGCTGATCCCCTCGCTCGAAGAGGTGGGCGCGCGGTTCGAGCGCGGCGACTTCTTCGTGCCCGAGATGCTGATCGCCGCCCGCGCCATGCAGGGCGCACTCGACATCCTCAGGCCGCTGCTTGCGGAGACCGGGACGGCCCAGATCGGCAGGTTCCTGATGGGCACGGTCAAGGGCGATGTCCACGACATCGGCAAGAACCTGTGCAACATCATGCTCGAGGGCGCCGGCTTCGAGGTGATCGACCTGGGGGTCAACGTCGCGCCGGAGAAGTTCATCGAACAGATCGAGGAGCACAACCCGGACATCGTCGGGTTCTCGGCCTTCCTGACCACGACCATGCCGATGTTCAAGGCCAACATCAACGCGCTCGAGAAGTCCGGGTTGCGCGACCAGGTGATCGTGATGGTGGGCGGGGCGCCAGTGACCCAGGAGTACGCCGACGCGGTCGGCGCGGACGGCTACTCGGCCGACGCGTCCTCCGCGGTCAAGAAAGCCAAGGAGCTGATCGAGCTCCGGCGCGAGAAGGTGCCGGCATGAGCTCGGGCGCCTTTGCGCAGACCGTCCTGGGCTCGCGGACCAAGACGGTCACGATCGGCCACGGCCGGCCGTTCTGCGTCATCGGCGAGCGGATCAACCCGACCGGCCGCAAGAAGTTCGCCGAGGAGCTGCGGGCCGGCGAGCTGGCCACGGTGAGCGCCGACGCGGTGGCGCAGGTCGAGGCAGGCGCCGACATGCTCGACGTCAACGCCGGCATCCCGCTGGTCGACGAGGCCGAGCTGCTGGCGATGATGCTGCGGACCGTCCAGGTGGCGGTCGATGTGCCGATCTGCATCGACTCGTCGGTGATCGAGGCCTTGGAGGCGGGGCTCGCGGCGTACGACGGTCGCGCGCTGGTCAACTCGGTGACGGCCGAGGACGAGCGCCTGTCCGAAATCCTCCCGCTCGTGGCGCGGCACGGTGCGGCGGTGATCGGGCTGGCCAACGACGAGACCGGGATCCCGGAAACGCCCGAGAAGCGACTGGAGTGCGCCCGCAGGATCGTGTCCGCGGCGGCCGATTACGGGATCGCTCGCGACGATGTGGTCATCGATCCGCTGGCCATGACGGTCGGCGCCGACCCGACCGCGGTCACGACCACGCTGACAACGATCAGCCGAATCCGCGACGAGCTCGGGGTCAACATGTGCCTGGGCGCGTCGAACGTCTCGTTCGGCCTGCCCGACCGGCACGCGCTGAACGCCGCGTTCCTGCCGATGGCGATGGCCGCGGGCCTGACCAGCGCGATCATGTCGACCGCCCGCCCGGTCGTGGACGCGGTCAGGGCGGCCGACCTGTTGCTCGGGCACGACGAGTGGGCCGCGAACTGGATCGCCACGCATCGCGCGCGGCAGTCGACGGTGGTGCAGGGGGCGCCCGTGTCGTGAGCGGCCCGTCGCCGCAACGGCGTCGGCTGGAGCTTGCCGGCACGGGTTCCGGGTCCGTCGAGCCAGCCCCCGACGACGGCACCGGGCGCGTCCGTCTGCGGTTCCTCCCCGAGGGCGCCGAGGTGCGTGTGCCGAGCGGCACGCCGGTGTTCGACGCGGCGAGCTGGAACGGGATCGCGATCGACTCGACGTGCGGCGGCCACGGCACGTGCAAGAAGTGCAAGGTGCGCATCGTGTCGGGAGACGTGCCGGTGGGGCCTTTGGACCCGCGGGCGTTCACCACCGACGAGCTGCGCGAGGGGTGGCGGCTGGCGTGCCGGGCGGGCGCCCGGGGCGATCTGGTCGTCGAGGTGCCCCCCCTTCAGACGCGGCCCAAGGCGGCGCTGGCCGGCGTCGGGCGCCACGTGATCCTGCGCCCGGCGGTCCAGAAGCGCCACCTGGTGCTGGAGGAGCCGACCATGGAGGACCAGCGCTCGGATCTTCAGCGCGTGCTCGACGCGCTCGAGGATCTGGAGCCGCACGCCTCGGTCGACATGCTGCGGTCGCTGGGATCCGTGCTGCGCTCCTCGCACTGGAACGTCACGGCGGTGGTGTGCGATCAGGAGCTGATCGATCTGGAGCCGGGGGACACGACTGCGCGGCGCTACGCGATCGCGTTCGACCTCGGCACGACCACAGTGGTCGCGACGCTCTTGGATCTGGAGAGCGGTCAGCCGGTCGCCGTGCGCTCGATGCTCAACCGCCAGCAGCCGTTCGGCGCCGACGTGATCACCCGCATCTCGGCCACGATGATGGACGGGGACGCGCTCGGCGCGCTGCGCGAGCGGGTGCACGAGACCATGAACGCGCTGATCGACGAGGTCTGCCGCGAGGGCGAGGTCGACGCGCGCGAGGTGTACGAGATCACCGTATGCGGCAACGTGACCATGATGCATCTGGCGCTGGGCATCGATCCCGAGCCCCTGTCGATGGCCCCGTTCGTGGTCTCCACGCATTCGTTCCCGGACGTGCGGGCGCACGACCTCGGCCTCGAGGTCCATCCCCGTGCGCCGGCCTTCCTGTTCCCTTCGCTCGGCGCGTATGTGGGCGGCGACATCGTGGCCGGCATGCTCGCGACGGGACTCACGCGAGATCGCCGGGTGCGGTTGTTCATCGACGTCGGCACCAACAGCGAGATCGCGCTCGGGTCGGTCGATCGGGTGGTGGCGACCGCGGCGCCGGCCGGGCCGGCGTTTGAGGCAGCGCAGATCCGCTGCGGGATGCGCGCCGCGCCGGGGGCGATCGAGGGCGTCAAGATCTCTCTCGACGGCGTTTCCCTCGACGTGATCGGCGACGTCCGGCCCGAAGGGATGTGCGGGTCGGGACTGGTCGACGCGGTGGCCGAGCTGGCGCACTGCGGGCTGCTCGATCACTCGGGCCGGTTCATGCCGGACGCAGAGGCGGCCGAGCGGCATCCGGGGCTGGCGGACCGGCTGACCAAGATCGGGGAGGAGCGGGTGTTCGTGCTGGACTGGCGCGGGTCGCGGAATCCGGAGCGCGCCGTGTTCCTGTCCCAGCGCGACGTACGCGAGCTGCAGTTCGCCAAGGCCTCGATCGCCACCGGGTGGAGCATCCTCATGCGTGAGTTGGGAGTGGGGCCCGACGACGTGGCGCAGGTGCTCCTCGCGGGCAGCTTCGGCGCCTACCTGACGCCACTGAGCGCTGTGCGGATCGGGTTGGTTCCGAAGATCGCGCTGCCGCGGATCGTGTCGGCCGGCAACGTCGCCGGCGAGGGAGCCAAGATCGCCGCCCTGTCGCTGCGCGAGCGGGCCGAGGCGTACTCGATCCTGCGCGAGGTCGAGTACGTCGAGCTGTCGGGGCGGGCCGACTTCAACGACATGTTCATCGACCAGCTGGCCTTCCCGGGATGAAGGCGGTGCTCGCATGCGGGGCCCTTGCGCTCGACGTGCGGCGGGTCGCCAGCCGCCGCGGCTGGGAGTTGCAGGTGATACCGGTGCCGGCCCTGCTGCACAACCATCCCGACCGCATCGGCGAGGCGGTGGCCGAGCTCTCCGAAGGCCACGACGTCGTGGCCCTTGCCTACGGGGACTGCGGGACCGGCGGTGCCCTCAACGGGTTCCCGCGCCTGAATGGCGAGCACTGCTACGACGTGTTCGCGCGGGCCGAGGTGCGAGCGGCCCTGGAGGAAGAGCCGGGCACGTACTTCCTGACCGACTTCCTGGCCCGGACGTTCGAGCACACGGTGTGGCGCGAGCTCGGGTTGGACCGCTACCCCGAGCTGCGCGAGGACTACTTCCGTCATTACACGCGCGTGATGTGGCTGGCCCAGCGCCCCACGCCGGCCACGCGCGCCGCGGCCGGTCGGGCGGCGGAGCGGCTCGGGCTGCCGCTGGTCGAACGTGAGGTCGGCGTGGCCGGGCTGGAGCGCGAGCTCGAGCAGGTGCTCGGCGAGCTCACACCCGAAGCGCGCTGAGCACGGCCACCCCGGCGAGCATCGTGCACACGCCGAGGGTGCGCTTGCGGCTGAGTCGCTCGCCGAACGCGAAGTACGCGCCGAGCGCCGCCAGCCCGCCGACCTGCGAGGCCAGGACGGCGGCGACGGCGATGCCGTGCCGAGAGCCGACCGTGTAGGAGTAGAAGCCGAGCACCTCGGCTATCCCCGACGCCACGACGAGCGGGATGGCGCGCCGGGTGATCTCGAGACGGCCCGTCAGCGCGAGCGGCAGGGCCAGGGTCACGACGCCGATCGCGCGGGCTGACAGGACGACCCAGGACACCGGCAGCTCGGCGCCGGCGCGCGCGGTGGCGTACAGGCTGACCCCGAACGCGAGCGCGGCGGCGATCGCCAGCGCGACCGCGTAGGTCGGGTGGGGCGCGGTGGCGGCCGTGCGCGAGCGATCCGGGGCGGAAGCCACCCACACCCCGGCCATGATCGCCGCCAGCGTCACTCCGACGCCCGGCGCCAGCGGCTCGCCGGCGATCAGCGCGATCACCGCGGCCACCGCGCCCTCGGTCGATACGAGCGGGGCGACCAGCGCGACCTGTCCGACCCGCAGCGCGCGGTAGGTGAGCACGAGGCCGCCGACGTTGCAGCCGCCCGATACGGCCAGCCAGGCGCCCGAGCCCGGCCCGAGCCGGTCCGGGACCCCGCTCAACGCGGCGAGCGGCAGCGTGATCAGCAGGCCGATCAGCATCATCCAGGCCACGACCGAGGACGGGTCGATCAGGCGACTCGAGCGCGACGAGCACAGCGTCGAGAGCGCCCACGCTGCCGCCGCACCGAGGCCGCCGAGGATCGCCATCACACGACGGAGTGTGACTGTTCGCTACGAGCCCGCCGGCACGTCCGCGGCGGTCGAGGGGTTGTCAGGCGCCGTCTTCGAGCGCCTCGGATAGCAGGGTCGCGACGTCGACGACCCGGAGGTCGGCGCCGGCACTCTGTACTCCGTCGTCGAGCATCACCGTGCAGAACGGGCAGGCCACCGCGAGCGTGCCGGCGCCGGTGGCGGCGGCCTCGCGCACGCGCTCCTCGTTGATCGGCTTGGCGCGCTCCTCCATCCACATGTGCGCGCCGCCGGCGCCGCAACAGAACGTCTGCTTGCCGGAGCGGGGCATCTCGACCGGATCGCCGAGGGCGGAGACGATCTGCCGCGGGGCCTCGAGCACGTCGTTGTGGCGGGCCAGGTAACACGAGTCGTGGTACGTGATCGGTTGGGTTTCCGCCGTCTTGGCCGGCTTGAGCCGGCCGTCGCGGACGAGGCTCGAGAGCAGCTCGGAGTGGTGGAGCACCTCGTAGTTGCCGCCGAAGTCGGGGTATTCGTTGGCCAGCGTGTTGAAGCAGTGAGGGCAGCCGGTGACGACCTTGGTGACGCCGGCCTCGTTCAGGGTCTCGACGTTCTGCTCGGCGAAGGCCTGGAACACGTATTCGTTGCCGATCCGGCGGGCGGGGTCGCCGGTGCAGCTCTCACGGGGGCCGAGGATCGCGAAATCCACATTCGCGGCTTGGAGCACCTTGGCCGTGGCCTGTGCGGTCTTGCGTGCCCGCTCGTCGAACGACGAAGCACAGCCGACCCAGTACAGGTACTCGGGAGCGGGGTCACCTGGTTCGAGGACCCTGATCCCCAGGTCGGTCGCCCAGTCGCCGCGCTCGGACTGCGCCTTGCCCCACGGGTTCGAGGCGCGCTCCACGTCGCGGAGCATCGGCTCGGCCTCGGCCGGGAAGCTCGACTCGACCATCACCAGGTGCCGGCGCAGGTCCACGATGTGGTCGACGTGCTCGATCGAGACGGGGCACGCCTGGATGCACGCGCCGCAGGTCACGCAATCCCACACGCTCTCGGCCGGCACCGCGTTCGGGACGAGTGGCGCGTCGTCGCCCTGCGTCGCGAAGACCGCATCTCTCAGGCCCATGATCAGGAGCTTGGGGGAGAGGATCTTGCCGGTCGCGTACGCGGGGCAGGCGTCCTGGCAGCGTCCGCACTCGGTGCACGAGAACGTGTCGAGCACTTGCTTCCAGGTGAGGTCCTTGGCCGCGCCCGCGCCGAATCTGAGCTCCTCCTCGGGGACGTCGGGGTCGTCGAACTTGAGTGGTTCCAGGCGCCCCCCGGCGCGAGTCCGCCCGAACCACACGTTGATCGCCGCCACGAAGATGTGCAGGTGCTTGGAGCGGGGGAGGTAGGCCAGGAAGCCCAGGATCGTCAGGAAGTGGATCCAGACGAACGCGCGCTCGAGGATCTTCGTCGCCTGGTTGTCGGCGAACAGGTGCGACAGCGCGTTCGAGACGGGCGAGGAGCTTGCGGGCCATTCGTTCACGTGCAGCGCGATGCGCGTCGCGTGCCAGAGGAGCAGGCTGATCACGATCGTCGCGATCAGGGCCAGGATCAGGTCGGCCTCGCCCAGGTGGCTGCCCTTGAAGCGGTTCGGTCTCTGAACCTTGCGGATGTAGACGGCCGCGATCACTCCGACCAGGACCAGCACGCAGAAGACGTCGACGAGCAGGGCGTACCAGCCCTGATGACCGAGCCACGGGAAGGTCGAGTGCTTGTCGACGATCCCGATCAGCGCGATCAGGATCGTGGGGAGTAGCACCAGGAAGCCCCAGAAGATGAACGCGTGCATCAGCCCGGGAATCAGGCGCTGCAGGAGCTTGCGCTGACCCAGCACGATCGTCGCCTCGTTCTTGGTTCGGCGCCCGACGTCGCCGGTGCGCTGGGCGGGTTGGGCGGGCGCGGCTGCGCGGACGAGGCCGATCAGCACGCGCACGCGGGTGATGAATACCGTGCCGCTGACGGCGAGGGCGGCGACGAGGGCTAGGGCGGAGACGAGCACGCGGTGTCCGGCGTCGGCGTCGGCGTGGTCACCCGCCGCGCGTCTTGCGGATCTCGGCCGAGATGGCCGGCACCACCTCGTGCAGGTCGCCGATGACCGCGTAGTCGGCGCTGGCGAAGATCGAGGCCTCGCGGTCGGGATTGATGGCCAGGAGCTTCTTGGCACCCTTGCACCCGGCCATGTGCTGGGTGGCGCCGCTGATCCCGCACGCGATGTACAGCGAGGGGGAGACCTTGGTCCCGGTCTGTCCGACCTGGTCGGTGTGCGGCCGCCAGCCCGCGCTGGTCACCGCGCGCGAGCAGCCCACGGCCGCGTTCAAGAGAGCGGCAAGTTCCTCGATCACCGTGAACCCCTCGGCCGAGCCGACACCCCGGCCGCCGGACACCACGACGTCGGCGTCGGCCAGCGACACGCCGGCGCTGACGGCTTGCGTGTGCTCTGACACCCGGACGCGTCCGCTGCCGGCGGGGATCGACTCTATGTCTATGTCGGTCATGTCGGCCGCCACCGCGTGGGGGGCGACCGTGAGCAGCGCGGGCGCGCCGTGCAGGCGGGCCTCCTCGAGCAGGCTCCCGCCCCAGCGGACTCGCGTGAGTGTGATCGGGTCGCCGGGGGTCGCCGAGATGCAGTTCGCGGCCATCGGCAGGTCGAGCTGGGCTGCGACGTGCGCGAGCACCTCGTTGCCGCGGTCGGTGCCGGGCGCCACCACCACGCTCGGCGCGCGCTGTTGGATCAGCGCCGCGAGGGCCGAGGCCGAGCCGTCCGGGGAGTAGCCGCTCGAGTCGTCGACCCCGATTGCGTGCACGTCACCCAGAAGGCGGGCAAACGCGTTCGCCTGGCGGAGCAGTTCGTCGTCGGAGCGCTCGGCGAAGAGCAGGACCATCGTCGCCTACACGAGCCCCAGGTCGTGGAGAACGCCGACCACCGCGGGCGCCGCGTCGGCGCCGTCGCCCAGGACCTCGGCCTGCTTGCCGGAACCCGGAGGCAGGGTGAGGCGGACCATCTCCAGGCGTGGTTCGGGCCGTACCGGGGTCTCGGTGTCGAGCGGCTTGCGTTTGGCCCGCAGCCGGCCGGGGACCGACGGGTAGCGCGGGAGGTTGATGCCCTCCTTGACCGTCACCACCGCCGGGAGCGGAACCTCGTACACATCGCGCCCGCCCGGGACCTCCTGCTCGCAGCGGATGCTCCCGTTCTGGAGCGCGATCGCCTTGACCCCGGTGACCACTGGGAGGTTGAGCTTGTGCGCCACGCGGATCGCCACCTGATAGTTGCCGGCGTCGGCCGACTCGTTGCCGAACAGGAGCAGGTCAAAGGATTCGGTCCCGCCCGCCTGCGCCTGGATCGCCTGAACGATCGCGTTCGCGGTGGCCTGCGGATCCCATTCGTCGGCGCCCGTGACCAGATGCACCGCGCGATCGATCCCGATCGCCATCATGTCGCGCAGCTGTTCCTCGGCCTCGGGCGGGCCGAGCGTGAGCACGGTCGAGGAGCCGCCGTGCTGCTCGATCAGGCGGACCGCCTCCTCGCACCCGCACTCCTCGTGCGGGCTGATCGTGAAGCCGAGGTGACGGGTGGAGATCGCGCGCTGGTCGTCGGTGAGCACGATCTTGCCGCCGGTCAGCGGGACGCGCTTGACGCACACGAGGATATTCATGGGGTACGTCTGATGTTCATCACGGGGTCCATCTGATGTTCATCTGATATGCCAGATGTTGTTCACGAGCGCACGCGCGAGTTCTCGGGGTCGAACAGCGGCGTGGAGTCGTTGGTGGCCACGCTCACCGGATATCGCTCGCCCATGTACTCGACGGCGAGCTCCGCGCCGACCACAGCGTGCTCGGGCGGCAGGTAGCTCATCAGGATGTGCTTGCCGAGCGACGGGCCTGCGCCGGCGCTCGTAACGTACGAGCGGCGGCCCTTGCGGTCGGTGAGCGGCTGCCCCTCCCGGGTGAGGACCGGTTCCTTGCCCAGCATGTAGCGCTTGACGCCGTTGGCCGACGTGTGATCGTCGACCGTAAGCGTGCACATGACCGCGGTGGGCTCGTCCTCGCGATGGCGCACATGGGCCTCCTTGCCGATGAAGTCCTCGGCCTTGACCGGGCCCCAGGCCATACCGGCCTCGACCACGTTGTACTCGCCCTCGAGTTCCGCGCCGTAGGCCCGGTAGCACTTCTCCAGGCGGCCGGTGGTGCCGTAAACGCCGATCCCGGCCGGGATGATCGCGTGCGGCTCGCCGGCCTCGGCGATCAGATCCCACAGGCGGGCGCCCTGCTCAAACGGGACGTACAGCTCCCACCCCAGGTCGCCGACGTAGGAGATCCGCGACGCGAGCACGACCAGCGGTCCGACCTCGATCGACTTGCACCGGGCGAACGGCATCCCCTCGTGCGAGACATCGTCGGACGTGATGCTCGAGAGGATGTCGCGAGCCTTCGGACCCCAGAGCCCGAGCGTGGTCCAGGCGTTCGTCTGGTCGTGGACCTGCGCCGACCCGTCCTCCGGGAGGTGGTCCGCGAACCACTTGAGGTCACACATCCCGAAGGCGCCGCCGGTGACCACGCGGAACGTGTCTTCGGCTAGGCGCATGATCGTCAGGTCCTGCTTGAAGCCGCCGCTCGACGTCAGCAACGGCGTGTACACGACCCGGCCGTTTTGCACGTTCATCTGTCGCATCGCGACGCGTTGCACGACGTCGAGGGCGCCCGGTCCGGTGACGTCGAAGATCGCGAACGCGCTCAGGTCGATCATCGCCGCCCGGTCGCGCATGGCGAGGTGCTCGGCGTTGATGATCGGCGACCACCAGCGGGAATCCCACTCAGCCTCGCGGCGGTTTATCCGGTCGCCGTACTCCTCGAGCAGGCCGGCGTTGGACTCGTACCACTGCGGTCGCTCCCAGCTCGCGCCCTCGTAGAAGACGGCATTCAGCGCGCGTTCCCGCTCGTAGAAGGGGGACAGGCGGACGTTGCGGTCCGAGGCCCACTGCTCCCCGGGGTGGACGATCCCGTACATCTTGTTGAAGCCCTCGGAGGCGCGGGCGACGATGTGGATCCGGGTCTTCTGGGATGGGTACGCGCGCGCGATGTTCGACTCGTAGACGTCGATCTTGGACTCGCCGTGGACGATCAGCTCCGCCAAGGTCTTGCCGGCCCCCGGGCCTTCCTTGATCCAGACCGCCGCTGCCGACCACAGACCCTTGACCTCGGGCGTCTCGCCGAGCAGCGGCATGCCGTCGTAGGTGACCGACAGCACGCCGTTGATCGCGTACTTCACGCCGACGGACTCATCGCCCACGATCTCGGGCATCAGCTCGAGCGCCTGCTCCATCTGCGGATCGAAGTCATCCTGGGTGAACGGCAGTTCGGTGGGGCTGAGCGCGGACTCCTCGATGCTCGGGATGTCGTCGGAGGTGAGCGTGATCGGTCGGTGCGCGTAGGACCCGATCTCCAGGCCCGTGCCCTCCTGGCGCTCGTACATGTTGGTGTCCATGTCGCGGACGATCGGGTACTCGATCAGCTTCGTGGTGTTGGCGAACCGGGGCGCGGGGCCGATGTCGATCATCTGGTGGACCATCGGGGTGAGCGGGATCGTGGCGCCGGCCATGCGCGCCATCCGCGGGCTCCACGCGCCGCAGGCGATCACGAGCAGATCTGTGTCGAGGTCGCCTCTGGTGGTGCGCACGCGCTTGACCCGACCACCCTCGACATCTATGCCGAGCACCTCGGTGTTAGCCATGACCTTCATGCCGGCCTCGACCGCGCGCTCGCGCATGATCGTGCCGGCCCGAAGCGAGTCGACCACGCCGGCGCCTGGAGTGAAGAACCCACCGAGGATCAGCGCCTCGTTGATGTAGGGCACGAGCTCCTTTACCTGGTCCGGGGTCAGCAGCTCGACCGGCTCGATCCCCCAAGACTTGGCCGAGGCCATCCGCCGGGTCAGCTCCTGCATCCGCTCCTCGGTCCGCGCGATCTCGATCCCGCCGCTCTCGATGAACACGTCGAGGTCCTTGTACTGGCGCATGCTCTCGAGCGTGAGCGAGGTCATCTCCTTGGAGTGGTCGACCGGGAAGATGAAGTTCGACGCGTGGCCGGTCGAGCCGCCGGGATTGGGCAGCGGCCCCTTGTCGACGAGCGAAATATCCGTCACACCCAGGCGGGTCAGGTGGTACGCGACGCTGTTGCCGACGATGCCGGCGCCGATCACCACGACCCGTTGGTGCTGAGCTGCGTTCGGTGCTCCAGCGCCCACCACAGTGATATATCAGATGTAGGTCAGAGATCGCAACGCTGAGGGCCTCGGGGATAGGGTTGGTGCGTGAGACTTCCGTTCGACGAGGAGGGCAGTGGGCCCACGCTGATCCTCCTCCATGCCGGCGTGGGCGACCGGACGATGTGGCGCGAGCACCTCGGACCGTTCGCGGCCGCGGGCTTCTGGGTCATCGCGGTCGATTTGCCCGGATTCGGCGACGCGCCGCCACCGACTGGCGAGGACGCGCCCTGGGCCGACGTGCTCGAGACGATGGACGCGCTCGGGGTCGACCGGGCGGCGCTGGTCGGGAACTCGTTCGGTGGCGCGGTGGCGCTGCGCGTCGCGGCGGTGGCGCCGGACCGGGTCACGGCCTTGGCGCTGGTCTCGGCCCCGCCACCGGATCTGGAAACCCCATCGGCCGAGCTGAGCGCGGCGTGGGGTGCGGAGAGGGGTGCGCTCGAGCGGGGGGACATCGAGGCGGCGGTGCAGGCGGTTCTCGACGCGTGGACCCTGCCGGACGCGCCGCCCGAACTTCGTGAACGCGTGGCCGACATGCAGCGCCGCGCGCTCCTCGCGCAGGCGAGCGCACCCGAGGTTCCCGAGGCGACCGATCCGCTCGACGACACCGAACTGGCCCAGGTCGCCGCACCCGCTCTGCTCGCCGCCGGCGAGCGGGACATGAGCGACTTTCGCGAGGGGGCGCGGACGATGGCGCGCGCGCTCCCGAACGCCCGGCACACGGAGATCGTCGGCGCCGGCCATCTCGCGCCGCTCGAGACGCCGGAGAAGTTCCGCGAGCTGCTGCTCGGGTTCCTGGCTGGGCGCTAGTGCCGGGCCGCCTGCCGGCGCTCGATCCGCCGGCGCTCGGCCCGCGGAATCGTCTTCGCCGGTGCCAGCGGCGCGTCGGGTTCGACCCGCAGGACCCGGATCGCGGTGAGGATGGTCAGCAGCGTCATCAGCACCGCGCTGCTCACGCACCACTGGCAGATGGCCTTGATCGTGAACAGCTCGCGATAGGTCAGGTACATGCTGAACAGGAACCCGATCAGGGCGGTACCGAAGCCGGCAACGCGGCCGAGGTCGTTGCGTATGGCCAGGGTGAACAGGATCACGATGTAGCCGGCGAGTCCGAGAACGGCCACGGGCACGCCGGCCAGCTTGGAGTAGACCGAGCTCTGCACGGTCTCGCAGCCGCCGCTGGACAGGCACAGGACGTGAATGCCGGCGTAGTGGGTGTAGGTCAGGTAGCCGGCGACGCCAATCCCGATCACGCACAGGACGCCGATGACGATGCGTAGCCGTCGGTCGACGACGTCGCGGACAGGGACGCCATTGCCGGCGGCGGTGGCGGTCATGAGACCTGCTTGATCGCCGACTGGAGCTGAGCGTAGGTCGGGACCGCGGAGTTCGGCACCGCCTGCCCCTTGGGTCCCTGGAAGACCAGCGTCGGCGTTCCGCTCACGCCGATCTTCTTGCCCCCGTTCTGCTGTGAGGTGACCTCGGCGCTCAGGTTGGGGTCGTTGCGCGCGGCCCTCCACTGCGTGACGTTGACCCCGGCCTGTCTGGCCAGCGTGTCCAGGAAGGCCTCGGTCACGTACGCGTCCTGCTCGGACCCTTGCTGGTGGTAGAAGAGCTCGGTGAACTGCCAGAACTTCTTCTGCTTGCCGGCGGCCAGCGCGGCCGTCTGCTGGAGGGGGAACTCGCTCGGGGCCGGGCCGTTGCAGGTGGCGGTGCAGAACGCGTCGTAGACCACCTTGACCTTCCCGGATCGAACGTCGTTGGACACCAGCTGCGGGAACCCGCCCTGCAGCGTGAACGCCTGGCAGACCGGGCACTTGAGGTCCCCGTAGTAGGTCACGGTCACCGGGGCCTTGGGGTTGCCGAGGGTGTTCCCCGACTGGGGGATGCCGGCCAGGAGATTGTTGACGCTCGTCACCGTGGCATTCGCCTTGGTGCCGGTCTGGATGCCGCCCTTCTTGCTCCCGCCGGTGCTGATCAGGATCAACGCGACCACGACGACGACCGCCCCCACCACGACCCCGCCGATCATGCGGATGCGCTGCTGGCGGCGTGCGCGCTCGGCTCGCGCTCGTTCCTCGGCGAGGCGGCGCGCGCGCGCCTCTTCCTTCTGCTTGGTGCGGGAGGCCATGGGGTAAGCGCCGCGGAGCGGCGGACGGGCACTGAGGATAGCGGGAGGAATGCCCGCGACGCGGCGCTTCGCGCGGGTCTTAAGGAGCTCTTCGCTTTGCCGCCCGGCCGGGCCGACCTCTCGGAAGGCGGCGCCCAAGTGGGGTCCACTTAATCGCTAATTGCGTGTAAACATCCTGTGATCGTGGTGCGCGCTGGCGTGTTGCCGGCGCCCCGGTTGATTACAGTCCCTCCCATGTCGCGTGAGCGGACAGACACGCAACCCGGGGGCCAGACCGCGCCGCAGCGCGCTCAGCCCAGGCTCCGGGTGGCGGTGATCGACCGTGACACGGGCTTCACCCAGGTGCTCGCCAACCGCCTCGGAGCGCTCGGATGCGAGCACCGGCCGCTGTCCAGCCCGGCCACCGTGGAGACGTTGGTGGCAATGCGCCTGAACGCCCTGGTGATCGACCTGGCCGTGGTCGGACCGGAGAGCTGGGAGTACCTCGAGCGGGTGTGCGGCCGCCTGCCGGGCCTGGCCGTGATCGTGTGCACCGGTCCCTCGTCGGTGGCCCAGCGGGTCCGGGGCCTTCGCCTCGGCGCCGACGCCTGGATGACCAAGCCGTGCCATCCCGAGGAGCTGATCTGCGTGATCGAGGCGGCCGTCCGGCGCCACCGCCGGAACGAGCTGCCCCAGGTTGACGTGGCGGCCACGATCGGCGAGATCACCATCCGTCCCGACCTCTATCAGGCCTATGTGGGCGAGCACAGCCTCGAGCTGACCGCGCGCGAGTTCGAGATCCTCCAGCTGCTGGCCCAGTCCGACCGCGTGCTGCGCCGCGAGGAGATCTACGAACGGGTGTGGGGCTACGCGATGGCGCACGGCGACCGCTCGGTCGACGTGTTCGTTCGCAAGCTGCGCCAGAAGCTGCGCGCGATCTCCCCGGCCTGGAGCTACATCCACACCCACTTCGGGGTCGGCTATCGCTTCGCGCCCGAGCCCGAGATCGCCGGGTTCGAAGAGCCGGCGCGGGCCGACGAGACCGCGCCCGAGCTGCCCGCCGCGCTCACTCGCTGATCGACGCAGACCGCCCGCGCGGCGTCGCGATCACAGGTTCTTCACATCCTCGTCACGAGTCGATAACTCGCGGCGCGTCGCTCGACGCGAGCATCGGCACGAATGTCGGCAGCCGCCAGGACGAGCAGCGAGGTCATCGAGGTTGGCCCGCTGGCCATCTTTCCCGACGAGCACCTCGCCCGGGCCAACGGGCGCGTGCTCGTGCTGTCGATCCGGGAACTGCGCCTGCTGACCGAGCTCGGCCGCCGTGCCGATCGAATCATGCCGCGCGAGGAGTTGTTCCGCCTCGTGTGGGGACGCGAGATGCGCGCCGGGGACAGGTCCGTCGACGTGTACGTGCGCAAGCTCCGCGTGAAGCTCGAGGACGCACTCCCGAGCTGGCGATTCATCCACACGCACTTCGGCTTCGGCTATCGGCTCGCGGCCGAGAGCATCGGCCGTTCACAACTCGGTAACACCGCGGCCACAAGCGAATAACACCTCGGCTGACCGCGACATCGAGACTGACCCCGACACCTAGTGAAGGAGATGACCTTGAGACCACGACGGGTTACAGGGATCGCAACGGCGATCCTGGCGTCGCTGATCGTTGCGGCGTGCGGTTCGAGCTCGAGCTCGAGCTCAGGCGGCGCGGGATCGAGCGGCGGATCGAGCAGCTCGGGCGGCAAGTCCACCGTGAACGGCGCCGGCTCGACGCTGGCCGCCCCCATCTACCAGCAGTGGGCATCGACCCTGTCGGGCCAGGGCGTCACGCTGAACTACAACCCGGTCGGCTCGGGCACCGGCATCGCGGATCTCCAGACCGCGACCGTCGACTTCGCCGGCAGCGACCCTGCGCTCAAGCCGAGCGACACGTCCGCGATGAAGGGCGCAGTCCTGCAGTTCCCGGTCGCGTTCGGGGCGATCACCGTCTCCTACAACCTGTCGGGTATCAAGAGCGGGCTGAAGCTCGACGGCCCGACCATCTCCAAGATCTTCATGGGTCAGGTCAAGACCTGGAACGACCCCGCGATCAAGGCGCTCAACCCGGGCATGAGCCTGCCCAGCACCAGCATCACGGTGGTTCACCGCTCTGACTCCTCCGGTACGACAGCCGGCTTCACCACGTTCCTGTCCGATACCGATCCCACCTGGAAGTCCCAGGTCGGGACGGACAAGGAGGTCAAGTGGCCGACCGGCACCGGCGCGGCCAAGAACTCCGGCGTCGCGGCGGCGGTCAAGCAGACCGACGGGGCGATCGGCTACGTCGAGCAGGCCTACGCGATCGAGAACAACTTCACGTACGCGGCGGTGAAGAACTTAGCCGGGCAGTTCGTGCTGCCGACGATTCAGAACACCTCCGCCGCGGCGGCGGGGCTCAGCGTCCCGTCGGACCTCGGGATCTCGACGATCAACTCACCGGCGCAGGGCGCCTATCCGATCGTCTCGCAGACGTTCCTGGACGCCTACAAGGATCCGTGCAAGTCGGGCGGTGCCAAGGCGTCGGTGGCGAGCGGGCTCAAGAAGTTCCTCACCTACGCGTTCGGCCCCGGCCAGCAGACGCTCGGAGCCGGATCGAACCAGCTGCCCTACGCGCCGCTTCCGTCTTCCCTGGCGGACAAGGACAACACTCAGCTGGGCACGATGACCTGCAACGGCTCCCCTGTCTCGTAGGGACTAGGTGGAAGCCAGCGCCACCACCGCCGCCGCCGGCCGCTCGGTCCTCGAGCGGTCGGCGGCGAGCCGGCTGCCGGATCGGATCCTCAAGTGGGGGCTGACCGCGCTTGCCGCTGCAATCCTCGCGCTGATCGCGTACTTCTTCATTCGCCTGATCGGCGAGTCGGGAGACACGTTCAGCAAGTTCGGTCTCAGTTTCATCTTCGGAAACGACTGGGACCCGTCCCGCAGCATCTTCCACGGGTTCCCGCTGGTCGCGGGCACGCTGATCACCTCCGCGATTGCGCTCCTAATCGGCGTGCCGGTCGCGGTGGCCACCGCGCTGTACCTGAACGAGCTGTGCCCGCGGCGCTTCCGGACGCCGCTGGCGATCCTCGTCGACCTGCTGGCCGCGGTGCCGTCGGTGGTCTACGGACTGTGGGGCATCCTGGTGCTGGCGCCCAAGCTGTTGCCAGCCGAGAAGTGGTTCGCCAGCACGTTCTCGTTCATCCCGTTCATCGGCGGAGGCACGGCGACCGGCCCCAACTACTTCCTGGCCGGGCTGATCCTGGCCATCATGATCCTGCCGATCGTCTCGGCGATCTCGCGCGAGGTGATCGCCACCGTGCCTTCCGAGCACAAGGAGGCCGCGCTCGCGCTCGGCGCCACGCGCTGGGAGATGATCCGGATAGCCGTGCTGCCCTACGCGCGCCCCGGCATCACCGGCGGGGCGATGCTCGGCCTCGGCCGGGCCATCGGCGAGACGATCGCGGTGGTGCTGGTCATCGGCAATGCACCGGTGATCGGCTCACACCTCTTCAACCAGGGCTACACGCTGGCCGCAGTGATCGCGGCCGAGTTTGGCGAGGCCTCGAACACGGCGGCACATAGGTCGGCGTTGTTCGCGGCCGGCCTGGTCCTGTTCGTGCTCACGCTGGTCGTGAACATCATCGCCCGATGGTTCGTGTCGCGTGGCCATCGTGGCCAGCGTAGGGGAGGCGACGCGATGGTCGAGGCGCAGGCCGCGACGTTGGGAGAGGTCGGATGAGCGCGGTCGCCCCTTCGTTCCCTCAGGTGAGCGCCCGTCGGCGCCGCACCGACAAGCTGATGCGGGCCACGCTGCTGGTGGCGACCCTGATCGCGCTGGTCCCGCTCGTGCTGATCATCTACTTCCTGCTCAAGCAGGGTCTCGGCGCGGTGACCGGGAGCCTGTTCTCGAGCGATCCGAACGGGAACTTCTTCGGCAATCCGGGCGGGATTCGCAGCGCGATCTTCGGCACGCTCGAGATGATCGCTCTGGCCACGCTGATATCGGTGCCAATCGGGATCGGGGTCGCTCTCTACCTGGTCGAGTACGGCAAGCAGTCGACGTTCGCCAACGTCGTGCGGTACTTCATCGACGTGATGACCGGGGTCCCCTCGATCGTGTTCGGCCTGTTCATCTACATCTCGCTGGTGATCAGCAAGATCGGCGGCGCCTCGTTCGCGGGCTGGAAGGGGTCGGTCGCGGTGGCGCTGCTGATGCTTCCGGTCGTCACGCGCTCGGCCGAGGTCATCCTCCAGCTCGTGCCCGACAGCCTCCGTGAAGCCGCGCTCGCTTTGGGTGCCCCCCGGTGGCAGGTCGTCCGGCGGGTGGTGCTCCCGACCGCTCTACCGGGGCTCGTGACCGGCTCTCTGCTGGCGATCGCGCGAGGGATGGGCGAGACCGCGCCCCTGCTGTTCACGGCCGGCGTCACGTTCCTGAGCTCGGCCAATCTCAACCAGCAGATGAACTCGCTGCCGGTGCAGATCTTCAACGACATCACCTCGCCACGCCAAGCGGTGATCGACCGCGCCTGGGGCGCCGCCCTGACGCTCGTCGCGATCATCCTGATCCTGAACCTGATTGCCCGCACCGTCTCGCGAAGGAGCCGCATGGCATGATTCCTCCTGACACCACGAGCAAGGAACAGACCGATATGTCCACGGCCGGGGGCCCATCGGAGCGGTCGCAGGCAGCGCAGCAAGCATCCGCTTCTCACCGTCCGGAGAAGAAGTCCGGGCATGCGGTGAAGGTGAAGGACCTTCACGCCTACTACGGCTCGCTCCACAGCATCAAGGGCGTGAGCATCGACTTCGCGGCCAACGAGGTGACCGCGATCATCGGCCCGTCGGGCTCGGGGAAGTCGACCGTGGTCCGTTGCATCAACCGCATGCATGAGGAGATCCCGGGGGCGCGGGCGGAGGGGAGCGTCACCCTCGACGAGCTCAACGTGTACGCCGACGGCGTCGATGTCACTGCGGTGCGCCGGCTGATCGGGATGGTGTTCCAGAAGCCGAATCCGTTCCCGACCATGTCGATCTTCGACAACGTGGCGGCGGGGCTGCGGCTGACTGGGACCAAGAACCACGACCTGGGCAAGCTGGTGGAGAGATCGCTGCAGGCCGTGGGACTATGGGAAGAGGTGAAGGACCGTCTCAGCGAACCGGGGATCGGGCTGTCGGGCGGGCAGCAGCAGCGGCTCTGCATCGCGCGGACGGTGGCTATCGAGCCCGAGGTGATCCTTATGGACGAGCCGTGCTCGGCGCTGGATCCGGTGGCGACCCTGAAGATCGAGGAGCTGATCGACGAGCTCAAGGAGCGCTACACGATCGTGATCGTCACCCACAACATGCAGCAGGCCGCGCGGATCGCCAACTCCACAGTGTTCATGCTCGACGGCGAGGTGATCGAGCACGACGCGACCAACAAGATCTTCACCAACCCCAACGACGAACGCACCGAGCGCTACGTGACCGGCAAGTTCGGCTGAGCTCATGCACGAGACACGGCACAATTTCCACGAGAATCTCCGTGCGCTGGAGGCCCAGGCGCTCGACGGGCTGGAGCTGGTCACCCAGCAGCTCGATCGCTCGCTCGAGTCGCTGTCCTACCAGGACGTCGAGCTGGCTGGGATGGTGGTGGCCGACGATGATCGCATCGACGGGCGCTACCTCGAGGTGCACCAGGGGATCCTGTCGCTGCTGGCGCGTCAGGCGCCGGTGGCGGGCGATTTGCGGATCGTCGCGGCGTTGCTGCACGTGATTCGCTGCGTGGAGCGGATGGGCGATCAGTGCGTGAACATCGCCAAGCTGGTGCCGCTGTCGGGTTACGAGGCGCCCAAGGACAAGGACATCCTCGACGCGATCGAGCGGATGGGCCGCCTGGCGCGCTCTCAGGTGTCCCAGGCCAAGCAGGCGTTCGCTGAGCGCAACACCGACCTGGCTCAGGACCTGGTCCGCCAGGACATCGAGATCAACCGGCTCAACCGGGAGATCTTCCGCCGGGCGGTCGAGGTGGGCGACAACCTCGAGCTGCGCGAGTGGGCGATGTTCATGATCCTGGTCGCGCGCTGTCTTGAGCGGATCGGCGACAACACGGTGGACATCGCCGAGCAGATCGTGTTCGTGGTCACCGGGCTGTTCCGCGAGTTCGCCGACGCCTCGACCCCACCCGAGACGGCGAGCGCTCCGTAAGCGGCTTCCGACGCGAGTACGGCCGCATTCGAGCCGCCCCTGGCGGCGCCTGGCTGCGTCCTCGTCGCCTCGCGTAGCTCGGCTACGCGTCGGCGACTGCGTCCTTGCCATGCATCCGCCAGTGACGCCTCTCGGTGCGACCGTACCCACGCCGGAAACCGCTGTCGTATCCTCGGCGTCCGAGTGGGCGCTCAGAGGTCACAGCCACGATCGCGCAAGCGCCGGGGACACGGTGCACCGGCGCCCGCCGCCGCGCGCGCGGCGCGGCGCCCCGAGGCGAGCGCTCCCGATACGAGCGAGCCGGCTCGCTCGCGGCGCCAGCGTCCGAGCCCCCTGGGCGCCTACGGCGAGCGTCCGCCCAGTCCGTTCGGCGGCCTGCCGGTGTCGGAGCTGGCGATCTTCGCCGGCACGGTCGCGCTGATCTTCGGCGTGATCCGCCACGGCGGACCGGCACTGGTCGGCGGCGTGGTGCTCTGCCTGTTCGGGGTCACCGAGGTCACAGCGCGCGAGCACCTGTCCGGCTACCGCTCGCACACCGTCCTGCTCGCGGCGATCCCCGCCGTGGTGGCCGAGTTCGTGATCGTGCTCACCGTGGGCACACCGGTCGTTCGGGTGCTGCTGCTGGTGCCGCTTGCTGCGGTGTTCGGGGCCTGCGCCTGGTTCTTGCGCCGGCGCTTTCTGGTCGCGCGCCAGGCGCGGCTGGCCAAGCCGTTGCCGAAGCGCTAGCCCCGTCTAAGGGCGAACCCACAGGGAATCGGCTGCCAACGGGTCGGCGCCGGCGTCGCCGTCATGCTGCTCCTCCGCCACCGTGGGCAGCCGAAGCGTGAACACCGCGCCACCGTCGGGCGCGTTGGCCGCCTCGATCGAGCCGCCGTGCTGGACGGCGACCTGGCGGACGATCGCCAGCCCCAGGCCGCTGCCCTGCCGGTGGCGCGAGTTCGCGCCGCGGTAGAAGCGGTCGAACACGTAGGGGAGGTCGGCCTCGTCGATCCCGGTGCCGTGATCGCGCACCCGGATCCCATCCCGGTCGACCACGACCTCGACCAGGCCATCGCGCGGGGAGTGGTGGGCGGCGTTGTCGAGCAGGTTGTTGACCGCGCGGGCGAGGCGCTCGGGCACGCCCTCGACGATCACCGCCTCGAGCGAGGGCTCGAAGTTGACGTGCGGGAAGGCGCGGTGCGCGCGCGCGACCGACTCAGTCGCGATCCGGTCGAGCCGGACATCCTCGGCCGAGGTGATCGGCAGATCGCCGCGCGCCAGCTCGATCACGTCGCCGATCAGCCCGCTCAGCTCCTCGCTCTGCTCGAGCACGTCGGCCAGCAGCCGGCGGCGATCGTCGTCGCTCAGCTCGTCGCCCTGCTCGAGCAGCACCTCGATGTTCGTGCGCAGGCTGGTGATCGGCGTGCGCAGCTCATGCGAGGCGTCGGCGACCAGCTGGCGCTGGGCGCGCACGGAGTCGTCCACCGCCTCCCGGGAGTGCTGCAGGCGCTCGATCATCGCGTTGAACCGGGTGGCCAGCTGGCCCACCTCGTCGTCGGCGTGGACCCGGAGCCGGCTCGAGAGATCCTCGGTCTCCTCGATGTGCTGCGCGGTCTGCGCCACCTCGGCCAGTGGCGCGAGCACCCGCCGAGCGGACAGGCGGCCCAGCAGCGCGGCGAGCGCGATGCCGCCGGCGCAGAGTCCGAGCAGTACCAGACGGAGGTGGCGGAGGATGTTCGCGATGCCGTCGAGTGGACGCGCCAGCTGGACGGCGCCGGGCTCCAGCGTGATGCCGTGGCGCACCGTGGTCGGGAAGGTCAGCTCCCGGAAGCGGCTTCCTCCGATCTCGACATTCGAGAAGTACGCGCCGGCGTTGTTGTTGGCCACCGCGGTCACGCGCGAGTCGACCGGGAGGCTGAGATCGCCGTTCGTGGCCCCGTCAGCCGCGACGAGCTGGTAGTACTGGGCCGGGCCGCCCATGCTCGGCGGCGGCCCCGGAAGCGGCTGGCCCAGCGTGGCCTGACCGTCCTCCACTGCGACCGCCTGCGCCTTGAGCGCGCTGTCGACCTGTCCGAGCAACTGGCTGCGCACGACCAGGTAGCAAACACTCGCGACGAGGACGACCGCGACACCGACCGCGACTGCCGCCGCCCAGGCAAGTCTCTTACGCAGCGGCACGTCCCGCCTCCGGCTCAGTCGCGCAGCACGTAGCCCACGCCCCTGACCGTGTGCAGGAGGCGCGGCTCACCGCCGGCTTCGGTCTTGCGCCGCAGATAGCCCATGTACACGCCGAGCGCGTTGGAGGTCGGCCCGAAGTCGTATCCCCACACGTTCTCGAAGATCGTAGAGCGCGTGAGCACCTGCCGCGGGTGACGCATGAACAGCTCGAGCAGCAGGAACTCGGTCTTGGACAGCTCGATCACCCGGTCCCCGCGGCGCACCTCGTGGGCGACCGGATCGAGCACCATGTCGGCATAGCGCACGATCTCCCCTTCCGCGCCGTCGCCGGAGCGGCGAAGGAGCGCGCGCAGCCGGGCCTGGAGCTCGCGCAGCGCGAACGGCTTGACCAGGTAGTCGTCGGCGCCCACGTCCAGTCCCTCGACCCGATCGTCGATCGCGTCGCGCGCGGTGAGCATGAGGACCGGGGTGCGGTCGCCGGCCTGGCGCATGCGCCGGCAGACCTCCAGGCCGTCGAGCCGAGGCATGCCGATATCGAGGATCACCGCGTCCGGAGGCGACTTGGCCAGCAGGTCGAGCGCCTCCTCGCCGTCGCCGGCGAGCTCCACGTCGTAGCGCTCGAGCCGCAGGGCTCGCTCGAGTGCCCGCTGTACAGCGGGCTCGTCGTCGACCACCAGAACGCGGGCCATGCGGGCAATTGTGGCGCCCCGGGCTAAGGGTTTGTGAAGACCTGCCGGCGCCGGGAGTCCGAATATCGCGAGTTTCCTGCCACGCCGGGGGGTCGGTGGCGCGGAGAGCGGTGGCGGTGGCGCGAACGGTCGTCAGGACGTGCGTTCGCGCGCCGCCAGGACGACCAACGCGCCGGACAGCACCACGGCGGCCCAGAAGCCGAACGCGAACAGATCGAAGTGGACGTTGAAGAGGAACTTCAGCGCCACACAGGCAGCCGCGAAGATCGCCAGCGCGAGCCGGGTCGTGGCGCGGGTGCCGCCGATCGCGGGCAGATCAGCGGTCGTCAGCCGCTCGAGGGCGAGATCAGCGACAAGCGCCAGCGCCGCGAGCACGGCGAGCGCACCGAGCCAGCCGTCGGGCGCGCCGGTGCCCGGGCTCGACGTCGACAGCTCGAGCGACCCGAGCCCGATGCTGACCTCGAACCACGGGAGAAAGAGCAGGTCGAGGACGAGCAGGATGGCCACCCCGGCCAGGATCAGCTCCTCGCGCGTGAACTTGCTGTCCTCCACGGCCGGACATCTTCATGCTGTCCTCCACGGCCGGACATCTTCGGCCATCATCAATCCCGATGCCAAGAGCCAAGGAGACCGGCAAGCTCGACCCCTACCGTGCCAAGCGCGACTTCGAGGCCACCTCCGAGCCCGCGGGCGCGGCCGGCGCGGAGGGCGAGGGCCATCGCTTCGTGGTCCAGGAGCACCACGCGACCCGGCTGCACTGGGATCTGCGCCTGGAGCACGATGGCGCGCTGGCCTCGTGGGCGATTCCCAACGGCATCCCGCCCGACCCGTCGGACAACCGCCTCGCGGTGAGGACCGAGGACCATCCGCTCGAGTACCTCGAGTTCCATGGCGAGATCCCCAAGGGCCAGTACGGCGCCGGCACGATGACGATCTGGGACCGGGGCACCTACGAGGTCCACAAGTGGGAGGCCAGGAAGGTCGAGGTCACCTTCCACGGCGAACGGCTGCGCGGCCGATACGGCCTGTTCCCGATCGGCAAGTCGGGCGACTCCAAGGACGACTGGATGATCCACCGGATGGATCCGCCGGCCGATCCGGATCGAGAGCCCATGCCCGAGCGGATCATCCCGATGATGGCCCGGCCGTCGAGCACGGTGCCGCGCGACGAGAAGAACTGGTCCTTCGAGGTCAAGTGGGACGGGGTGCGGGCCATCGCCTACGTCCAGCCGGGCCGGCTGCGCCTGGAGAGCCGCAACCTCAATGACATCACCGATGCCTATCCCGAGGTGCGCGGGGTGATCGGCGCGCTCGGCATGCACGAGGCGGTGCTCGACGGTGAGATCGTGGCCTTCGACGAGAACGGCCGGCCGAGCTTCGAGCGCCTCCAGCGCCGGATGCACGTCAGGGGCGCCTCGGCCATCCGGCGCCTGCAGAGCAGCATGCCGGTCCTGTACGCGATCTTCGACCTGCTCTACCTCGACGGCCACTCGCTGATCGACCTCCCCTACGGGCAGCGACGCGCAAGGCTCGAATCGCTGAACCTGTCCGGGCCGGCCTGGCGCGTGCCCGCCGCCCACCCGGGCGAGGGCAAGCTGCTGCTCGAGGCGACGGCCAAGCAGGGCCTCGAGGGGATCGTGGCCAAGCGCCTGGACTGCCGCTACGAACCGGGCCGCCGGACCGGGAACTGGCTGAAGATCAAGCACACCATGCGCCAGGAGCTGGTGATCGGCGGCTGGATCCCGGGAGAGGGACGGCGCACGAGCCGGATCGGGGCACTGCTCATGGGCCACTACGAGGGCGGCAAGTTCGTCTACGCGGGCCGCGTCGGCACTGGCTTCACCGAGAGGACGCTCGACCAGCTCCACAAGCAACTGGAGCCCCTACGTCGGGACCAGAGCCCATTCGACAAGGCACCCAAGCTCCCCCGCGAGGCGGTGTTCGTCGAGCCACAACTCGTGGCCGAGATCGAGCTGCGTGAATGGACCGCCGAGCGGATCATGCGCGCGCCCTCGTTCAAGGGGCTGCGCGAGGACAAGTCGCCCGGCGAGGTACGGATCGAGGTCGTCGGCGAGGACGCTCCGTCAGAGGCAACCGAGGCGCCGGAGGTCAGGGGTGGGCGGGGATCAAAATCCCCCGAGGCGCTGTTCGACGAGGTCGAGCGAGGGCCGGAGGGCGCACTGCTGGTGAGGACCGAGGGCCGGGAGCTCAAGATCACCAACTGGGACAAGGTCCTGTATCCGGAAACGGGCTTCACCAAGGGCGACCTCATCGCCTTTTACGCACGGGTCACGCCGGCCGTGCTGCCGCATCTGCACGACCGGCCGCTCACCTTGAAGCGCTACCCGAACGGGGTCGACCAGCCGTATTTCTATGAGAAGCAGTCGCCCTCGCACCGCCCCGAATGGATCCAGACCGCGCGGATCAATGAGATCAACTACACGCTGGCGCAGGACCGGCCCACGCTGATCTGGCTGGCCAACCTGGCCGACGTCGAGCTGCATACGTCGCTGGCGCTGGCGGCTCGCGTCGACCGCCCGACGATGATGGTGTTCGACCTCGATCCGGGCGCGCCGGCGGGGATCGTCGAGTGCTGCGAGGTGGGGTTGGTCCTGCATGGCCTGTTCGAGCAGCTGGGCCTCGAGAGCCTGGCCAAGACGTCGGGCTCCAAGGGGCTCCAGGTGTACGTGCCGCTGAACACCCAGGTCGACTACCAGGCGACCAAGCCGTTCGCCAAGCGCGTGGCCGAGGTGCTCGAGCAGCGCATGCCCGAGCTGGTGGTCTCGCGCATGACCAAGCGCCTGCGGCCCGGCAAGGTGTTCGTCGACTGGAGCCAGAACGACGAGCACAAGACGACCGCCAACGTGTACTCGCTGCGCGCGCGCGAGCGTCCGACGGTCTCGACCCCGGTCACCTGGGAAGAGGTGGCGGCCTGCCGCGAGCAGGACGACGAGGGCCTGCTCACCTTCGAGGCCGACGAATTGCTGGAGCGCGTCGAGGAGCAGGGCGATCTGTTTGCGCCGGTGCTGAGCGCCAAGCAGCAACTTCCCGCGCTGCGCTGAGAGCGGCCGGGCAGATCAGTTAGGCTGGCTCTGATGTCGCCGATCGATCAGATCACGCTGCGCAACCGGCTGCTGGTGGCCACCGCGATGTGGAAGGAGACGATCGCCGAGCCGCTCCCGCGCATGCCGCCGGGCGATCCCGCCGACCAGATCCAGAGCTTCGAGATCACGCTCGTCGATCGTCTGTGGCGGAGCGCGACGGCCGAATCAGCGCGCGAGATCGCCGACCGCACGTGGGATCTCGTGCACGACCGACCCGATGACGATCCGGTCAAACGCCGCGTGGTCGAGTGCCACGAGGCGCTGGCCCGGATAACCCGCCTGGGCGACTAATTCGTAAGCCCGTCGGTGCGGGTGGCATCGAGCGTTAGGGCGGGCTCGGACGCCGCTTCCTGGTTGCGCGCCAGCCCCGCCGCCGCGTAGGCGTCGGCTTCGTCGAGCGTCTCGTGCTCGAGCAGCCCTGTGACGAGCGAGTCGAGGTTGGAGCGGTGCTCGCGCAGCAGCGTCGAGACCTCGGCATGGGCCGACTCGACGATCCGCCTGACCTCCTCGTCGACCAGCCGCTGGGTCGCCTCGGAGGTCTCCGACACGCCGGGGAGGAACGGGCTCATGCCGTCCTGCGGGATCACCGCGATCGGGCCAACCGCGCGGCTCATGCCCCACCGCCCGACCATCCCGCGGGCGATCCGCGTCAGGTGCTGGATGTCGGACTCCGCGCCGGTGGTGATGTCCGAGAACACCAGCTCCTCGGCCACGCGGCCGCCGAGCGCGACCTTGATCTGGGCCAGCAGGTGCTGCTGCTCGAAGTTGAAACGGTCGGCGTCCGGGGCGGAGAACGTGACGCCGAGCGCCTGCCCGCGGGGGATGATCGACACCTTGCGCACCGGGTCGGCGCTCGGGGTGAGCATCCCGACGATCGCGTGCCCGGCCTCGTGGTAGGCCGTGCGCCGGCGGTCCTCCTCGGAGATCATCACCTTGCGCTCGGCGCCGAGGACGATTCGCTCGAGCGCGTCGGTTAGGTCCTGGCGATTGACCTTCTCGTGCTCGCGCCGGGCGGCCAGCAGCGCGGCCTCGTTGACCAGGTTCTCGAGGTCGGCGCCCACCATGCCCGGGGTGGAGGAGGCGATGCCCCCGAGGTCCACTTCGTCGGCCAGCGGCACGCTCCGCGTGTGGACCCGAAGGATCGCCTCGCGGCCGGCCCGGTCCGGCGGCGAGACGACCACGCGCCGGTCGAAGCGCCCCGGGCGCAGCAGCGCCGGGTCGAGGATCTCCGGGCGGTTGGTCGCGCCGAGCACGATCACCCCGATCCGCGGGTCGAAGCCGTCCATCTCGGTGAGGATCTGGTTGAGCGTCTGCTCGCGCTCGTCGTGGCCGCCGGAGATGTTCGGGCCGCCGGCCGATCGCGAGCGGCCGATCGCGTCGAGCTCGTCGATGAAGATGATCGCCGGCGCCGCCGCCTTGGCCTGCTGGAACAGATCCCGGACGCGCGAGGCGCCCACGCCCACGATCATCTCGACGAACTCCGACGCCGACATCTGGAAGAACGGCACGCCGGCCTCACCCGCGACGGCGCGCGCCAGCAGCGTCTTTCCGGTGCCCGGTTGACCGCTCAGGAGCACCCCGCGCGGGATGCGGCCGCCCAGCTTGAGGTACTTGTCGGGGTTCTTGAGGAAGTCGACGATCTCCGAGAGCTCCTCCTTGGCTTCGTCGATGCCGGCCACGTCGTTGAACGTGACTTGCTGGTCGGCGCCCTCCACGCGGCGGGCTCGAGAGCGGCCGAACGACATCAGCCCGCCCGCTCCGCCGCCCCCCTGGGCGGCGCGGCGGAAGATCCATACGAGAAGGAGCAAGAACAAGAGCGTCGGCCCGAACCCGAACAGCAGGCTGGCGATGAACGACGGGCCGGTGTTGGTCGGGTGGGCGTTGATCGTCACGCCCTTTCCGGTGAGCGTGTTGAACAGGTCCGCGCCGTTGGCGAACGACGGGATCTGCGTCGAAAAGTAGACCGTGGTCGGCGCGCTCGAGCTGTTCGCCGGGTACTTGATCGCCTTCTTCAGCGTGCCCTGGATCGAATTGCCGGTCGAGGAGATCGAGCTGACGTTGTTCGACTTGACCTCGTTGAGGAACGTCGGCGAGTACGGGATCTGGACCCGCGGGTTCGGCCCGAGGACCTGGGAGGAGACCCAGAAGTTCAGGGCCAGCAGCGCGACGATGAACAGCAGCGCGAGCCAGCGCGGGTTTCGGGCGCCCCTCGGCGGCTTGGTCGGCTGACCGCCCCGCCCATCCGGGGCCGGGGTCACCCGCCAGCCCGGCTGCGGCGACTGCTGCTGCTGACTGCCCGGCCTCAGTCTCGGGGTGCTCTCGCGCCGGCGGGGTTGCTCGACCATCTGTTGATTGTGGCAAGGGTGGCGGAGTTCCGATGAACTCTGCCTGAACTCTTAGTAAGAGTTGCGCCTGCTCATTCGATCCGGCTGCGGAACGAGTCGGCGCCCTCGACGCTGGCCCCAGCCGCCCAGGCGCGGTCGGCCAGCCACCGGTCCGAGGTCACCACGCGGACCGAGGCGGGATCTGGTTCGGCGCGCAGCCGGCGAACGATCTCGTCGTCGGCCGCGTTGGGCTTGGGCTTCGGCGCGTGCGCGACCTCGATCACGGTCGAGCGGATCGGCGGCCGGGGCGGACGCTCGAACACGACGGTCACATCTTCGCCGCTGTCCGCGGCCCAGCGCTCGAGCATGTCGACCAGCCGCAGCATGGCCGCGTCTCGGTCCTTCCACCAGGCGTCCGGCCGCGTGCCGATCACGTTCATGCCGTCGACGAGCCAGCGCATGGCAGAGCAGGCTAGTGGCCCTCACGGCTCGCAGCTGGATGGCCGAAGGGGGTGGCGCGGCGGCCACCCCCATCGGCTTCGGGCCCCCTTGGCCCTGGTGTTGCCCCACCAGGCTTTTTCGGTTGACCGGGTCAGGCGGCGCTCATCGCTCGGGGTCCTCGGGGTCGGTGTGGAGCTCACGCAGGGCGGCGTGCGCGAGTTCGACTACGTCGGGCGGCCCGAGCTGACCGGCCCGTTGGAAGGCCCGGCGCGCCCCCTCACGGTCACCCTCCTCTCGGAGCAGCAGGCCGAGGTTGCACGTGGCGGTGGGGTCACCACGCTCGTCGCCTCGCCGGGACGCGGCTATCGCACCGGCCACATCGCCCTCGTTCCACAGCAGGACGCCGAGCCGTCGTGCTCCGGCCGGATCGCCGCGCTGGTCGGCCCGCTGATACGCGGCCTTGGCGCGCTCAAGGTCCCCTTCCCGCTCGAGCAGCAGGCCGAGGCTGGACGCAGCCGCGGGCTCGCCCCGCTGGTCGGCTCGCCCGTACGCGCGCTTCGCGTGCTCGAGGTCCCCTGCCTGCTCGAGCAGCAGACCGAGGTTGTACGCGCCAACCGGTTCCCCTCGCTCGTCGGCTCGCTCGTAGGCCGCCCTGGCGCCCGCGATGTCACCGCGCTCCTCGAGCAGGACGCCGAGGTTCGACGCACCTCCTGGGTGACCACGCTCGTCGGCCCGCCGGAAGGCGTCCTCAGCCCCGACCACATCACCTCTGCGCAACAGCAGCACGGCCAGGTTGAACGCGGCTCCGGCATGGCCCCGCTGATCGCCAAGGCGGTAGGCCCCCTGAGCGTCCGCCCAGTCGCCCTCCTCTTCGAGCAGCACTCCGAGTTCGAATGCGGCATCGGGGTGCCCGCGCTCGTGAGCCCGAAGGAGCGCATCCTTGGCTCCGGCCCTCTCGCCCATCTGGGTCAGCAGCAACCCCAACTCGAGCGCGGCGCCTGGATGCCCGAGGTGATCCGCCCTGCGAAGTGCATCCACCGACGGAGCCGGCTTGCCACCCTCCGCAAGCATCCGCGCGAGCCGGAACACGCCGTCGCCTGGGTTTGCATCCTTGGACGGGGTTGGATCGAGTAGGGCGTGAGCCCGTCCTGTGGTTGGGGCCGAGGCCGGCTCGCCGTCGCCAGGGACAACGGGCGGCGGGACAGGCTTGGCGCCGCCATCGGGATCCTCCGGTGCGTCGGCAAGGCGACCATCGCGCCGTCGGCGTCCGTGCCACAACAACCCCAGCGTGGCCAGGATCAGGCAGGCCAGCACGATGAGCCAAGGAACCAGTGAGGAACCGCCTGCGTGCCTCGCGGCGGGCCGGGTCCCGTGCGTCGCAGGGCGAGTCGCGCCGGTGCGCTTTGGCGCCGGCCGGCGGTGCGCGCCACTGCGCGGGCGCGGCCGGTGGTGAACGTGGGGCCGCGGCGCGGGCCGGAGCCGACCGAGGGTCTGCGGGCCGGCGATTCCGTCGACTTGCAGGTGGCGGGCGGACTGAAAGCGCCGTACCGCTCCCGCGGTCAGCGGGCCGTACCGGCCGTCCACCGCGCCCGGTGAGAAGCCAGAGGCGGTCAGCCGACGCTGCAGCGCCCGCACCGGGCCGGATCCGCCGGGCCCGTAACCATCACCAGGACGGAGGGTCGGCCGAGCCGAGGCCAGAGCGGCCCTGGTCACTGGGCCGTCGACTCCGTCCACGATCAAGCCCTGCGTGGCCTGGAAGCGGCGCACGGCTTGCTCAGTCAGTGGGCCGTAACGTCCATCGATTGGTCCGGGCAGGTAACCCAGGCCGGCCATGCGGCGTTGCAAAGCCCGAACGGCGTCCGAGCCATGAGGACTGGCGTAGCCGCTACCGAACGCAAGCTCCACGCGCGCTCTCGCGTGACGGCCGACTGGATCGCCAGGATCCGACGGGGTTGAGGTTTGTGTGATTGCAGCGACAGCAACCTGCGATGCGCCTTGCGCAGCCCGCGCTGCCGGAACCCTGCCTTCCCGGTTGACGGACTTTCCCGACGCGACGGCCGGAGCGAAAGCCAGCATCAACATCACTGCTGTCGCCACCCAGGTCGGGGTTGCGAGCGAAGGATCCGTGCGGACCAGCCGCCGACTCGCAAGGTGATCCCGCACCACCTCGCGGTCGCTGAGACGCCGGGCGCACGACACTGCTGCGCCGACGAGCTCACAGCCCTTCGCCCACGCCCGTAGTGAGCGTGACACGAGTCTGTTCTCCTCTACGTTGCTAGACGATGCCCGCGGGCTTACGCAGCCCGCGTGCCGGACCTAGGAGACCGGTCGGTCTCAGCCAGGCCGCTCGAGCAAGCAGAGGAACGGCTGCGGCGCAGCCGTGTCGACGGTCCGCCGAAGCATGCAGAACACACGGGGCCGGACCAGGCCAGCGGCGGCAAGAAGCGCCGCCAGGCCGAAGAAGAAGAAGCCGCCGACGCCACTCGCGCTGCCCCCGGTCGTCGAGGCGGCGGGGACCGGAACCGGCGAGCCAACTGGGTTCGATTGCGGCTCGGCCGGCGCCACGTGATGACCGAACGCAGGGCGGACACCGGAGCCGACCGTCAAAGTCGGGCGATTCCATGGCGACTGCGTGGAATCCGTGCGGTGCCATCCCGCGCTGGACCCGGTCCAGGCGCGCTTCAACAACCCAGCGGCCGGGACACGCGGCCACGCGCCACGTGCCTTCGGGACCGACGGCAGGGACCCAGGCCGCGGGCTTGCCGGCAGCGTGCGCTCCGGAGGCGTCGCCGCGCCGGCGGGGAGGTCCGTTCGCGGCGACGTTGTCGTCGCGGTCCTCGAGGCCGGCGGCGCTGCAGTGGTCGCCTTCGCGGCCGGCGGCGCTCCAGTCGCGCCCCGCGTCGGTGTGCCCGCCTGCCGTCGCGTCGTGGTCGTCGTCGGCGCTGGCTGGGCCGCCGCGGTCTCGCTGGTCGTGCTACCGCTCGTGGTCGCCGACGCCTGCGCGTTCGTCACGCGGGTCAGCTGTGATGTCGCTGCGCCCGTCGCGGTGCTCACGACCGTGGTGATGGGGGCGGTGGCGGTCTTGACGGTGTTGGTGATGGGGGCGGTGGCGGTCTTGACGGTGTTGGTGATGGGGGCGGTGGCGGTCTTGACGGTGTTCGTGATGGGGGCGGTGGCGGTCTTGACGGTGTTCGTGGCGGGGGCGGTGGCGGTCTTGACGGTGTTGGTGATGGGGGCGGTGGCGGTCTTGACGGTGTTGGTGATGGGGGCGGTGGCGGTCTTGACGGTGTTGGTGGCGGGGGCGGTGGCGGTCTTGACGGTGTTCGTGACGGGGGCGGTGGCGGTCTTGACGGTGTTCGTGGCGGGGGCGGTGGCGGTCTTGACGGTGTTGGTGATGGGGGCGGTGGCGGTCTTGACGGTGTTGGTGATGGGGGCGGTGGCGGTCTTGACGGTGTTCGTGGCGGGGGCGGTGGCGGTCTTGACGGTGTTCGTGGCGGGGGCGGTGGCGGTCTTGACCGTGTTCGTGGCGGGGGCGGTGGCGGTCTTGACCGTGTTGGTGACGGGGGCCGCGGGGGTGGTGGCCGGCTTGGTGGCGGTCTTGACCGTGTTCGTCGCCTGGGCGGCCGGAGTGGTGGGGGCGGCGGCCTGGGTTGCGGCGGTGGTCGTAACGCTCTTAACGGCGTCGGCCGCTGAACTGGGAGTCGGGACCGGGACGGTTGGCGAAGGGCTGAAGGTCGACGAGACGACCGGCGTGGTCAGACCTACAGCGGCCGCCGCATTGGGAACCACCGCAAGGATCACCAGCAGTGATACCGCTGCTGAGACCCACCGGATTCGATTACCAAGGTCTCCCACTTCACTCGGGATATTTCCCAATAAGCGAAAAACCTATCCAACATCTCGAATGCCCAGGGCTCAGGCTTCGTCGGTTGGCGGACGCCGGCGGTCGCGTTTGCGCGCGGCCTGTCGGCGCTTGCTGTCCAGGCGCTCGCGGACCGACGCCGCCGTGGGCCGGGTCGCGCGCCGGGGGCGCGGCGGCACGAGCGCGTCGCGCAGACGCTCGCGCAGACGCTCGAGCGCGAGCTCGCGGTTGCGCGCCTGACTGCGGGCGTCCTGCGCCACCGCCGTGACGCGCGGGCCGAGGCGGGCGATAACGCGCCGCTTCTGTTCCTCGGTCAGCGCCGCCGACGCCTCGACGTCGAAGATCGCCTCCACGCGCGAGGCGGTGACGTTGGCGTGCTGGCCGCCCGGGCCAGAGGAGCGCGAAGTTCGGAGCACAATCTCGTGCAGTGGCAACGCAACACCGCGTCCAAGAGGCATCGGGTCTTGCATGTGCGGTACCTTCCCACCTCGTACGGCCGCCCGAAGCGTCGGGCGGCGCCAAGCAGGTGCAGGCTCCGGGCGGCAACACCTCCGTAGCAGCACTTCAAGCACGGAGGATCACTCCACATGCCGAACGGCACAGTCAAATGGTTCAGCGACGAGAAGGGCTTCGGCTTCATCACGCCCGATGACGGCGGCCGGGACCTGTTCGTCCACCACTCGAGCATCACCGCCGACGGGTACCGCTCGCTGTCCGAGGGCATCAAGGTCTCTTACGAGGAAGAGGCCTCGCCCAAGGGTCCGAAGGCGATCAACGTCACCAAGTTGTAGGGGGGTCGCTCCGGCCGCCCGCCAGTCCGGCGTCCCTGTGCGCCGGCGGGGCGTGATCGCGAGCGAACGTGGTCAGCGCGAGGGACGCCAGACGGGCGGCGCACCCTCGCTTACAGCCGCGACGAGGGGGCCACGCCTCCTGTCAGGACGGGGTACACGGTCCCACGGACGCCGCCGAAGGCGGCCCATATCCACCCAATCGGGGGGGCGTGAGCGGTGGAAGCGCAACTTCGTCCCACCCTGCGCGTACTATGGGTAAAGGCGATTTTGTTGCGGGCGCACTTAGATGACTAAGACGGTCGAGGAGCGCGAGCGGGTTGTCGTGCGCTTCGCGGGAGACTCCGGGGACGGGATGCAGCTGGCGGGAAGCCGGTTTACCGATGCGACCGCGGTGCTGGGCAACGACCTGGCCACGCTGCCGGACTTCCCGGCCGAGATCCGCGCGCCGGCGGGGACGCTGGCCGGCGTGTCCGCGTTCCAGATTCATTTCGCCTCGCGGGACATCCTCACTCCGGGCGACAAGCCGAACGTGCTGGTGGCGATGAACCCGGCGGCTTTGAAGGCGAACCTGGCCGAGTTGGATCGGGGCGCGACGCTGATCCTCAACGAGGATGCGTTCACCAAGCGCAATCTCGAGAAGGCGGGGTACGCGTCGAATCCGTTGGAAGACGGGTCTTTGAGCGCGTACCGGGTGCACCGCATCCCGATGACGGCCTTGACTGTGGCCGCCGTGGAGCAGATCGAGGACGCCTCCACGCGCGACGCCGGCCGGGCCAAGAACCTGTTCGCGCTCGGGGTGATCTCCTGGCTGTACGGGCGGCCGACCGACGGGACCAAGCGCTGGATCGAGCAGAAGTTCGCCAAGCGCCCGGCGGTGCTCCAGGCGAACCTGGCCGCATTCAACGCCGGCTGGTCGTTCGGGGAGACGACCGAGCTGCTCGACGTGCAGTACCGGGTCAAGCCGGCCACCGACGTGCCGCCGGGCACGTATCGCAACGTGAACGGCACGACTGCGCTTTCGCTCGGGCTAATCGCGGCCAGCGTGCGCAGCGGGCTCCCGCTGCTGTTGGCCAGCTACCCGATCACGCCGGCCTCCGAGCTTCTACACGAGCTCTCGCGCCACGCCGAGCTCGGCGTGCGGACGATCCAGGCCGAGGATGAGATCGCCGCCGCCGGGATGGCCCTGGGCGCGGCGTTCGGCGGCCGGCTGGGTGTGACCGCCACGAGCGGGCCGGGCATGGACCTGAAGGCCGAGACGATCGGCCTTGGGGTGGCGCTCGAGCTGCCGATGATCGTGGTCGACGTGCAGCGCGCCGGCCCGTCGACCGGCATGCCCACCAAGACCGAGCAGTCCGATCTGCTGATGGCCATCTACGGGCGCCACGGCGAGTCGCCGCTGCCGGTGATCGCCCCGAGCACGCCCGGGGGCTGCTTCGAGGCGGCGTTCGAGGCGGTGCGGATCGCGGTCCGCTACCGGACCCCGGTGATCCTGCTGTCCGACACCTTCCTGGCCTCCTCGTCCGAGCCGTGGCGGATCCCGGTCGTGTCCGACCTTCCGAGCATCGACCCGCGATTTGCGGTGGCGCGGGATGACGAGGAGTTCCAGCCCTACTCGCGCGACGAGGACCTGGCCCGCCCGTGGGCCGTCCCCGGTACCCCGGGGCTGGCCCACCGCATCGGCGGCCTCGAGAAGGCCGACGGGAGCGGCAACATCTCCTACGACCCGGGAAACCACGGGCGTATGACCGAGTTACGGGCGGCGAAGATCGACGGCATCGCGCGGATGGTCCCGCCGCTGCGCGTGGACTCCGAGCCCGGGGCCCGGCTGCTCGTGCTCGGTTGGGGCTCGAGCGAGGGCGCGATCCGGGCGGGCGTGCGCCGGGCCCGGCAGGCCGGCCACCTGGTTGCGTGCGCGCACCTGCATCACCTCAATCCGTTCCCGGCCAACACCGGGGACGTGCTGCGCTCGTTCGACCGGGTGCTCGTGCCGGAGATGAACACCGGTCAGCTGGCCAAGCTGCTGCGGGCCAAGTACCTGGTCGACGTCCAGTCGTTCTGCAAGGTGACGGGCCAGCCGCTGTTCGCGTCAGAGATCGAAGAGCAGATCGGGGAGCGGCAATGAGCGCGGTGGTCACCGGAAACGGCAACGGCAACGGCGGGACGCCTGTGGCCCTCACCAAGGCGGACTTCCAGTCAGATCAGGAGACCCGCTGGTGCCCGGGCTGCGGCGACTACGCGGTGCTGTCCGCCGTGCAGCAGTTCATGCCCGAGCTGGGGATCCCGCCCGAGAAGATCGTGTTCATCACCGGGATCGGCTGCGCGGGCCGGTTCGCGTACTACATGAACACGTACGGACTGCACAGCATCCATGGTCGCGCGCCGGCGCTGGCCACCGGGCTGGCGTCCACGCGAGAGGACCTGTCGATCTGGATCGTCACCGGCGACGGCGACTCGCTGTCGATCGGGGGCAACCACCTGATCCACTCGCTGCGCCGCAACGTCCCAATCAAGATCCTGCTCTTCAACAATCAGATCTACGGCCTGACCAAGGGCCAGGCGTCGCCCACCTCCGAGCCCGGCAAGGTCACCAAGTCGACCCCGTTCGGCGTGGCCGACCACCCGTTCAACCCGGTGTCGCTCGCGCTCGGGGCGGAGGCGACGTTCGTGGCGCGCACGATCGATCGCGACCGCCGCCACATGACCGACGTGCTGCGGGCGGCCGCCATGCATGAGGGCGCGGCGCTGGTCGAGATCTACCAGAACTGCCCGGTGTTCAACGACGGGGCGTTCGCCGCGCTGACCGAGAAGGAGACCAAGGACGCCAATCAGATCCGGCTGACCGACGGCCAGCCGATCCGCTTCGGGGTCGAGAACGAGCGCGGTGTGGCGCGCGGCCCCGACGGCGGCCTGGCGATCGTCGACGTGGCCGACGTCGGCGAGGATGCGTTGATCGTGCACGACCCGTCGCGTCCCGATCCGGGCCTGGCCTTCTCGCTGGCGCGTCTGGCCGAGAACCCGACCGTCCCCACGCCGATCGGCATCTTCCGCGACGTGCAGCGGCCGGTCTACGGGCGCACTAGCGCGCCGCGCCGCGGCAGCGCGACCGAGGTCGAGTTGGCTGACCTGCTGCTCGGGTCGGACAGCTGGACCGTCGCCTGACGCTGGGCCGGCCGGCGCCCCGGGTCGGTCTCGCTACGCTCGATGCGTGAACGTCGAGCTGTTGTGGTGGGAGGGCTGTCCCTCGACCGAGAAGGCACTGGCGGCGCTGCGCGAGGCCCTGTCCGAGCTTGGGCTGACCGACGTCGAGGTCCACACGCGCGAGATCGAGACCGATGATGAGGCGCGCGACGCCGGCTTCGTGGGCGCGCCGACGATCCTGATCGACGGCGTCGATCTCGTGCCGGCCGCGGCCGATGAGCAGATCGGCCTGAGCTGCCGTGTGTACCGCCGGCGCGACGGCCGGATCAGCCCGATCCCCGATCCAGTTGATTTGCGCGAGGCGCTCCGGCGCGCGGCCGGGCGCGAGGAGGTGACCCGATGACGATTGCCATTGGCGCGGTGGCGCCTGGGTTCGAGCTGTCAGACACCGAGGGTGCGACGTGGTCGGCGACCGACTCCGGCACCGCCACCGTAGTCGTGTTCACGTGCAACCACTGCCCCTATGCCCTTGCCTGGCATGACCGGATCGCGCAGGTGGCGCGCGACTACGCCGAGCGCGGCGTACGCGTCCTGGCCATCAACTCCAACGACGCCGAGCGCTACCCGCGAGATTCGCCGGAGGCGATGCGCGATCGCGTGGCGCGCGAGGACTGGCCGATGCCCTACCTGCACGACGCGAGCCAGGAGGTCGCCCGGGCCTACGACGCCAAGGTGACGCCCGATGTGTTCGTGCTCGACGGCGAGGGCCGGCTGCGCTACCGCGGCGCGCCCGACTCCGAGTACGACGATCCTGGCGCCGGCGCGGCATGGCTGCGCGACGCGCTCGACGCGGTGCTGGCCGGCGACGAGCCGGCGCGAGCGGAGACCAAGCCGGTCGGCTGCTCGATCAAGTGGAAGGCGTAGACAGGCTCTAGGTCAGGCGACGTGGCCGTTGGGCGGATCGAGCGGCAGCCCGGCGGCGTGCCAGTCGAGCAGCCCCCCGAGCATGTTGTGGGCATCGAACCCGGCGCCGCGGAACGCCTCGCTGGCCATCGCAGAGCGGCTGCCACTGCGGCAGTAGAACACCACCGGCCGGTCCCGGTCGACGCTGTCGACCTCGGCCGCCAGCTTTGCAAGCTCGATGAAGCGGTCGCCGGCGATCCGCCCGGCCTCGCGCTCCTCGGGCTGGCGCACGTCGATCAGCTGGATCTCGCCCTGCTCGAGCAGCTCGGACACCTGTTGCGGGGTGTAGTCGTCCACGGTGCCCCAGGCTAGCGTGGGAGGCGGGGCGGCCGGCCGGGCGTCGCGCCATACTGCGCGACTGACGATGGGCTTCTTTGCGCGCGGCGGCGGGCAGGACGACGAGCAGTCGGGGGGACTCGCTCGAATCGAGGCGGGTGGGATCCCGGCCGGCGCCGAGGAGCGGCTGAAGATGCTCCGCAGCGGGGGATCGCTGTTCACCAGCGGGCTGTCGGTGAACGAGTTCGCACTGCTCGGTCGCATGGGGCCCCAGCCCCTGGCCCAGGTCATGGGCGCGAGCGTGGTGCGTACGGGCTGGCAGTACCTGCCGGCGCTCGACCCCGCCCCGACGGTCTTGCCCAGCACGCAAGGCTGGGGAGGAAGGTACGGCCTGGGTCCGAGCTCGAGCGGCTACCAGCTCAACAGTGGATTCACCGAGCCCTCGCTGGCCCAGGTCCGCAGCTACAAGTGGCATGCCACCGTCGTGTGCGAGCTCGACACGCTGACCGACGCCTGGAACCTGGCCCGGCGCCGCGCGCTCGACCGGCTGACCGAGGAGGCGCTCCAGGTCAGCGCCGACGCGGTGGTCGGCGTCCACCTGCATCGCTCCGACCACGATCTCGGCCGCGGGACGATCGAGTACGTGGTGACCGGCACCGCGATCCGGCTGCCGGGCTCTGAGCTGACCGCCTGGCCGATCCTCACCGACGTCTCGGTCCAGGACTACTGGCGGCTGCACAGCGCGGGCCATGCGCCCGCGGGTCTGCTCGCCACCACCGTAGTCGTGTTCGCCTCGCCGCCCCGCGCCACCCGGTGGCGGCGAGCCCGTCAGGTGACCCAGAACCAGGAGCTCGAGGAGCTGAGCCGCGGCTTCCACGCCGCCCGGGACACCGTGCGGGCCAAGCTCCTGGGTCAGGTGTCCGATGCCCGCGCCGAGGGGGCGGTGGGGGTCGAGTTCGCCCACCACATACACCGGGAGAAGCTCCCGCTGGCCTCGTCGCTGACCGGGGGCATGCAGCGGGGCTGGCGCCGGGGGCGGCTCGGGATTCCCTACAGGGTGAGCGGCCGCAGCGACGTCGAGCGGCGGGGCTGGGTGATCACGATGCACGCGGCAGGTACGGCCATCCGACCCGGCGCGGGCCGGGATTCGCCTCCGGTCCAAACCCAGATGCGTATGTAGCTAGATATAGATATAGACATATATATAGATCTATAGGCATACATGACCGATTACGACCCCAAGTCCGTGGAGGGCATTCCCGAGTCAGGCGTGGAGCGGCTGGAGCAGAACCGCCAGGGTCTGTACACGTCCGATCTGAGCGTGAACGAGTTCCTGCTCGTCACCGAGGCCGGCTTCGACCCGGTCGGGCTGGTCGTGGGCAGCTCGATCTTCCACATCGGGATCCAGGTGGCGGGCCCGACCACGAGCCGCGAGCTCGACACGCTCTCGCAGGCCATGTACAGCGCCCGGCACCTGGCGATGACAAGGATGGAGGAGGAGGCCGACCAGCTCGACGCCGACGGGATCGTCGGCGTGCGCCTGGATATCGGCCGCTACGAGTGGGGGCCGAGCATGGCCGAGTTCATCGCGATCGGCACCGCGGTCAAGCACCGCGGCGGCGTGCTCCACCGCGCCCCGAACGGACGGCCGTTCCAGAGCGACCTGTCCGGACAGGAGTTCTGGACGCTGTTGCGCACCGGCCATCGCCCGGTGGGGATGGTGATGGGCAGCTGCGTGTTCCACGTGGGGCGGCGCGGGCCGCTGCGGACGATCTCCCAGACCGGGCGCAACATCGAGCTGCCGAACTACACGCAGGCGCTGTACGAGGCGCGCGAGTTGGCCATGCAGCGGATGCAGACCGAGGCCCAGGAGCTCGGCGCGGAGGGCATCGTCGGCGTCTCGCTGTCGGAGCGCAGCCACGGCTGGGGCAGCCACGTGATCGAGTTCTTCGCGCTGGGCACGGCGATCGTGTCGACCGGCGGGGGGACCAAGATCGAGCCGCCGGTCACCGTGCTCGACCTGAACGACCCGCGGATGGGCTCCTAGTCGGAGCGGAGGACCTCGGCCACCGACCGGGTGGCTCCGAGGCGGGCGGGCAACGCGGTCAGCGCGGCGACCACGATCAGGGTGCCCGGGATCACGGCCAGCAGCCAGCCCAGCGGCGGGCTCGCCTCCTGGAGCTGGCCGCCCGCCGCCTGGTAGAGGCCGAGTCCGATCGGGATGCCGAGGCAGGCGGCAGCCAGGCCGGGAATCAGTTGCGCGGCGGTCAGGCCGGCGCCGATCTGGCCGGGGGTGGCGCCGATGGCCCGGGTCAGCGCGGTCGGGCGTTGGGCGTCGATCACCGTCACCCATGCGGTGAAGATCGCGTTGACCGCCGCCAGCACGACGAGGATCGCGGTCAGCAGGTAGACCAGGTGGCCGACCCGATCGGCGACTCCGCCCGAGCCGACGAGGTAGCCGGCATTGGCCTGGTTGCGCAGGTCGATGCGGTGCTGAAGCGCCAGCGTGGCGACGATCATCGCGACGGCGATGGTCAGGCTGGCGGCGGTCAGGGAGGTGCGGCGGGGGCGGCGGGCGACGAGCCGGAGCGCGAGCAGCAGCGGCACCGGCAGCCGCGAGGAGAGCGCGATCAGCCACGCTCGCCGCCGCGGCGGGCGGGCCGGGTCGCCGAGCGCCATGATCGTGCTCGTCCGGGCCCCGCGAATCGCCGGCGCGGCGGTGGCACCGGCGGCCACGAGGATGGCCGCGGCCCCGACCTCGGCCGCGGAGGCCACCGTGAGCGAGGGCGTCGGCGTGCTTCCGAGCAGCCCAGCGCCAACGCTGGTGAGCAGCGGAGCGAGTAGCTCGCCGGCGGCGAGCCCGATCACGGTGGCGGCGAGCGCGAGCAGCAGGTTCTCGGCGAGCAGAATCGTGGCGACGAGCCGCGGGCTTGCACCCACGGCCTTGAGCAGCCCGACGCGACGGGTCTGCTCGGCCATCCGGCCGCCCACCGCGACCGCGATGCTGGCCAGAGCGAGCAGGGCCAGGAGGGAGCCTCCGATCAGCAGCGCCTTCTGGTCGATCGCGATCACCCTGAAATCGTCGTGGCGGATGTCCACCCAGGTCTGCAGAGACGGGACAAGGTCGTTACTCGCCTGGTTGAAAAACGCGTTCCCGACCGGTCCGAACGCGAAGTCCTCCGCGGAGGCGGGGTGGGCCAGCTTGAGGTTCAGGACGTATCCCACTGGTTGCTGGATGGCCGCAAGCCGCTCGGTGTCGGTTCTCGCGAGCCAGATGACGCCGGGCTTGCTCACCGGGTAGAAGCACTGGGCCGTACTGACCGCAACGCCCGCCACCTTGAAACGGTGGCCGTTCAGGTGGATGGCGTCGCCGGGTTTCAGGCCGAGCGAGGCGGCGAATCCGCTCTCGATCACCGCTTCGCCCGGGCGGATCCAGCTTCCCGCGGTGAGCGTTGGCTGATCCAGGCGGGCGGGGGCGAGATCGCGGCCCTCGGCCTGCGTCTGGATGTCGATGCCGGGTGCGGTGAGGTTCGCGAGCGCGAACGGATACGGGCCGGACGTGGCCGTGACGTCGCCGGTGCGCAGTAGGGAGGCGAACTCGGTCGCCGGTCTGGCGACCGCGCCGGCCTGGGGGGCGATCTGGGCCACCACGTCCGGGCCTCTAGTCGCGGTGCGGGCCCGGCTGAACGGGCTGTCGGTCACCTTGCGCAGCGCGAGGCCGAGGGTCAGCGTGGTGGTCGTCGTCACGATCATGACCAGCAGGAGGGCGGCCTGGACCGGCCGGCGCCGGATGTCGCCGATGACCAGGCGCCAGATCAGCAGGGCGCGACCCACGCCGCGCTCAGCTCCCCAGGCCGGTGATCTCGGTCAGGCTCCGCGAGCTGCCGCCGGCGAGCCGAGTCTCGTCCACGAACGCGCCGTCGCGCATCGAGATCAGCCGATCCGCGGTGGCCGCGACCCGCGAGTCGTGGGTGACGATGACCAGCGTCTGCCCGCCGGCGCGTAGCTGCTCGAACAGACGCAGCACCTCGGTGGTCGCGGTGCTGTCGAGGTTGCCGGTGGGCTCGTCGGCCAGCACGAGGAGCGGGGCGTTGGCCAGGGCGCGGGCAATTGCCACCCGCTGGCGCTGGCCGCCGGACAGCGCGGAGGGGAGATGGCCGGCGCGATCCTCGAGATCGACCTGGTGCAGGAGCTCGCGCGCTCGCTCGCGCGCGGTACGGGGCGAGGCGCCGGCCAGGAGCGCCGGCAGCTCGATGTTCTCGAGCGCGGTCAGCTCGTCGACCAGGTGGAAGGCCTGGAAGACGAACCCTAGTGCGTGGCGGCGCAGGCGCGCCAGGCGGGACTCAGGGGCGTCGTGGATCGGCTGGCCGGCCAGCGCGACCGTGCCGACGGTGGGCCGCTCGAGCCCACCCAGCAGATACAGCAGCGTCGACTTGCCACACCCGCTGGGGCCGACGATCGCCACCGACTCGCCGCGCTCCACGGTCAGGCTCACGCCGCCTACCGCGCGGACCAGGGCGGCGCCGCTGCCGTACTCCTTGCCCAGCCCGCGGGCGGCTAGGATCGCGTTGCTCGGTTCGGTCATGGTTGCCTCGCTTGGGTCCAGTATCTGGCGCATGCCTCGAGCCAGCGCAGGTCGGCCTGGAGCCGCAACACGACGCCCTCGAGCAGGAGCGTCGCCACCGATGCCGGGGGCTCGGCCAGCACCGCCCGCTGGGCCTGGGCCAGGCCGATGAGCAGCTCGCGGCGCTGGAGGTCGACGATGCCGACGGGGTCGGCCAGGCCGGCCGCGGCGGCCGCGACCAGCTTGAGGTGGAACTCGGCCGGCGCCGGCTTGGGCCAGCTCGTGTCGTGCAGCCACGTGCTGACGCGGTCGTTTCCTGCGGGCGTCAGCTCGTAGACCTTGCGGTCGGGGCGGTCGGCCTGGCCCACGCGCGTGGAGCGCACGAGACCCGCCTTCTCGAGGCGGTTCAGCGTGACGTAGACCTGGCCGTCGTTGAGCGCGCCGGCCAGCGGCCCGAGGGCGAGAGCCAGCCGGGCCCTGAGCTGGTAGCCGTGGGAGGCCTCGGCGGCCAGGAGGGCGAGCAGCACCTCCTGGACGACGCGCAGCTGGTAGCCGTGAAGCGGCGCGGGGGCTTGAAGTTCGGCGGGTTCCGGCAACGGCGATCTAACGGTTAGCTACGCCGGTTAACATAACCGTTAGGTAGGCGGCCTGTCAAGGTCCGAGAGCCGCGACCCGACCTGTTCCGCGTTCTCCCGTCGTGCAATTTCCGTCATTGGCCAGGGCCCGCGGGCGCGAGTGACGGAAAATGCCTCTGAGAGAGGGGCAAAATCCGGCATTCCGCGCGGTGGTTGGTCCCGATGGCGGAAATTGCCCCCTCCCGCTCGGCCTGGGGCAATTTCCCTTGCAGAGGGAGGAGGGGGTTAAAGGGTCGCGGCGAACACGTCGACACGTAGGGTGACGTTTGTCGCCCGCGTGTTGTAGGCTGCCGCGCGGACATAGAAGCCCAGCCGAGTCTCCGGTCGCCACGGCGCCGGGGAGCGGGGAAACCATTGGAGCCCAACCACGGCTCCGAGGGGCGAATCGCCGGACGTTCCGGCGTAGCGCACTCTTTCAGCGCGAGCCCGACAGCTAACCCCGTAGGCGCAGAAAGAGAAGGGGTTGTGCTTGTCGCATCTGGACATTCAACGAATCGCCCGTAGGGCGGGTGCATTCGTCCTGATAGCCACGTCCGTGTTCGGCGTCGCCTCGGCGACCGCCGCCACGCCCAAGCGGCAGTCCTCCGGTGGCGCTGCCATGCAGGCCACGATCAGGACGACGGGGACGCTCAACAAGCCGAGCACGGCCAACCAGCTTGGCCGGCGAGTGCTCAGGACGGGCCTGCACGGCACCGACGTGACGATCCTCCAGGGCTATCTGACGATTGCCGGCTTCCCCACCTCGGTGGACGGCAGCTTCGGACCTCAGACCGCGTCAAGCGTGACGGCGTTCAAGCAGGCCCACAACATAACGCCGGCCAACGGCGTGGCCGGTCCTTCATTCGTGCAGGCGCTGCGCACGGCGATCAGCGCGTACACGAGCGACGTGCCGACCGCGACCGCGACGATCAATCCGGACGGGACGGCGACCGCGCCGGCGGGCGCGCCCCCGGCGGTCCAGGCGATGATCACAGCGGCCAACCAGATCATCGACACGTCTTATTGCGTCGGCGGCGGCCACGGTAAGTGGAAGTCCAGCTGCTACGACTGCTCGGGCGCGGTCAGCTTCGCCCTGCACGGCGCGGGCCTGCTGTCGTCCTCGGAGGACTCCACCGGCTTCGAGTCCTACGGCGCGGCCGGCCCCGGAAAGTGGGTGTCGGTCTACGGCGACCCGAGCCACGCCTTCATCGTGATCGCCGGGATCGCGTTCGACACCGCCAACTACGGCGGCCCGAACATCCCCGCTGGCGATGGGCCGCGGTGGCGCTCGAACCCGCTCGGCAACCTGGCTGACGGCGGCCACTACGTGGTGCGCCACCCGCCGGGACTGTAGGAGCTTCCGCCAGGTTAGGGAGCGAGAGAGAGGCCCGGGAGAGGAGAGGCCCGGGAGCGAGAGGAGAACCGCGAGGCACCCGGCGCTCACCGCCGGGTGCCAACGGCTCGCGCGGCGTAGGATGAATCACATGTCCGCGCTCGCCGAGCTGTACACGATCCCGCGCGACCATCTCGACTTCCGGGACACCATCCGGCAGATCGCGCGCGAGCGCATCGCGCCGCGCGCGGCCGAGATCGACGAGAAGGCCGAGTATCCTCACGACCTGCGCGGGCTTCTCGCCGAGCAGGACGTGTTGGCCCTGCCGTTCGAGACCGAGCACGGCGGCACGGGCACCGGCACGCTGATGCTGAACATGGCGGTCGAGGAGATCGCCAAGGCATGCGCGTCGACCGCGTTGATACTGATGATCCAGGAGCTGGGCACGCTCCCGATCAAGCTGTTCGGCACCGACGAGCTCAAGCAGCGCTTCCTGCCTCGCTGCGCCACCGGCGAATGGTCGCCGGCGTTCGCGCTGTCCGAGACCGACGCGGGCTCCGATCCGGGCGGGATGCGCACCCGCGCGGTCAAGTCCGACGGCGGCTGGGTGATCACCGGGACTAAGAACTGGATCACGAACCTCGGGGTGGCCGACTTCTACGTGGTGTTCGCGGTGACCGATCCAAGCACGGGTCACTCGAGCGGGATCAGCGCGTTCGTGGTCGAGGCCGACCGGCCCGGCTTCAGCGCCGGCAAGCTCGAGCACAAGCTGGGGATCCGCGGCTCGCCGACCGGCCAGCCGAGCTTCGACGGGGTCGAGGTCCCCGACGAGAACCTGATCGGCGAGCCCAATCACGGCTTCAAGGTCGCCATGGCCACGCTCGACCGCTCCCGGCTCGGGGTGGCCGCGCAGGCGCTCGGCATCGCCCAGGGCGCCACCGACTACGCCGCCGCCTACGCGCGCGAACGCCGCCAGTTCGGCCAGCCGATCAACGCATTCCAGGGCATCCAGTTCAAGCTGGCCGACATGGAGACCCAGTGCGCCGCCGCGCGCGAGCTGCTCTACCAGGCGTGCGCCAAGGTCGACCGCGGCGATCCCGACCTGGGCAAGTACTCGGCGATGGCCAAGCTGTTCTGCTCGGACGTGGCCATGCGCGTGACCGTCGAGGCCGTGCAGGTGCTGGGCGGCTACGGCTACGTCAAGGAGTATCCGGTCGAGCGGATGATGCGCGACGCCAAGATCACGCAGATCTACGAGGGCACCAACGAGATCCAGCGGCTGGTGATCGCCCGGACCATGAGGTAGGCACCAGGGAGATGCAGTCCGAGCCCACTCTCCGCCGCATCCTGTTCTCGGCCCTGGCCGCGCTGACCATCGGCCTCGGCGCGGTCAGCCTGATCGCCGGCCTGAGCGAGTCCTTCCCGATCCGCCTCCTCCAGGGGATCGCCGTATTCGCGGCCGGCGCGGTGATCGTGGGCGGCGCGGTCGTGCTGGCCATGGTCCGCCTGGCCGGATGGCACGACCCCGAGTCAGAGACCGACTTCGAGGCGCTCGTCCTGCGCACCGAGCGGCTGGCGGCCGAGAGGTCGTGGGACCCGTGGGATGAGGATGAGGACGAGGAGGACGAAGAGGAGATGTTCGACCCGCGCAGAGAAGAGGACTTCAAGGTGCTCGTGCGGCGGGCCATCGACGACCTCCCGCTCGAGTTTCACCGCGCCTTGGAGCATGTCGCCGTAGTGGTGTCAGACAGCGGCCACCGCCGGCGCGCCTACGGCCTGTACCAGGGCGACACGGTCGCCCAGGACTACTTCCACGACCGGATCGTGATCTTCCGCGACACCCTCGTGCGCGACTTCGGACACGACCCCGAGCTGCTCCGGGCGCAGGTCACCCGCACGCTGCGCCACGAGCTCGCCCACCATCTGGGGTGGGACGAGAAGGGCGTGCGGGGCCTGGGGTTGTAAGCAGTAGAGGTCGGGGGTCTGGGGCTGTAGCTCCGCCTACTTGTGCCCGGGTGCCTTCGCCAGGTAGCTCTGCCCGGGATGCAGCACGATCGTCTTGTGGCGGACGAAGTCGCTGACTGCCACCGAGTGGACGAGGTCTCGAGTGAGGGTCCCGTCGCAGCGGTCGGCGATCGTCCATTTGGTCCCGCGCACGGTGGCGGCGCTGTAGCGGCCGGTCGTCTTGAACTTGCCCTTGGCGCTCGCGTGTAGGAGTTGCAGGGTCTTGCTCGCCGCGGCGCTGGCCTCCGCGGCGTTGTGGACTTTGCACGTGGCGTAACTGGGGGCGCCGTGGAAGGCTCCTTCGGCGAGGGCGAGATTGGTCAGTCCGTTCTTGGCCTGGGTCAGCTTGAAGATGGCGCCGCCAAACGTCCCGGTCTGGCGCTTGTGCTTGCCCGCGGCGGCCGTGAGCCGGAGCGACCCGGCGCGCGTATCGAGGATCGCGCCGGACGGGATCTGCCGCGCCTCGGTCAGCGGCACGAGCTTTGTGCCGACGAGGATGAACACCTGACCGCTGACCGGCTTGGCGTTCACCTTCTGGCCGAGCACCGGTGGCGGCGGTGCAGGATCGGACGGCGTGGTGAACGTCTGGTCGGGCCCGAATGTGGTCCCGGTCGCGTTGGTGGCGACCAGGCGGACGTGATACAGCGCATTCGGGACAAGCCCTGACGCAGCGGCCGACACGGCGTGTGCGTCCGAGTCGGCCGGGAGGCTCTGGGGCGGAGTGCTCTGGTCATAGATCACCGCTGTGCCGCCGCCGGGGCGGAAGCGGCTGTCGATTCCGTACTGGAAGAGCACCGTGGTCGCCTGGCCCTGCGGGTTGACCGATCCCGAGAAGCTCGCCCCTGTGGTGCTAGTGGCGGTCGGGGGGCCCGGCACCGCCGCCGGCGGCGCAGGCGGGGGAGGCGAGCTCGGGGCCAGCTCGTAGGCTCCGATGTCGCACTTGCCGCCCGCCGGCTGCGGCCGCGCCACGCCGCGCTGATCGATAGTCAATGGCTGGCCCGCGAGGTCGGTGCAGTCTCCGGCGTCGACGGCTGGACTGCCGGCCGACAGTGCCTGCGTCGGTGTCGGCCCGCCGTTGTTCTGCACTGGTCCAAGGAGCGGGTCGGTATTCACCAGATCGCCGGTGGCGTTGAAGACGCAGCTGTTCGCGCTCTCGAGGTTGAAGCCGGCCGAGGCGAACGTGCCGGTGCCGGCGCAGTTGCCTGCCGGCGTCGCGACGTTACCCGCGACGATCGTGTCCTTGAATCGAGCCTGGCCGCGGTTCAGAAGCGCGCCACCCGGCGCGTTGGTGTCGTTGCCCGCGATGGTGAGGTTGCTGATCAGCGAGTCCCCGAAGCTGTAGATGGCGCCGCCGCCGTTGTCAACGCCGCCTCCCGAGATCGTCATTGAGTTCCCGGAGAAAGTGCTGGTCAGGTAGACGTTGTCGCCGCCCTCGTCGAGGATTGCGCCGCCGCCATCGTCACCCCCGTTGTCGGTGATGTTGCCGGTGTTGTTGGAGATGCTCGAGAAGGCGACTCCGATGTCGCCCCCTTGGCTGGCGAGGCCCCCGCCGCCGTCGTCGCCGCCTGTGTCGTTCTGCAGCGTCAACGCGTTGCCATCGATCGACGAGAACACGACGGTCACCTGGTCGCCGTCGGCAAATATGCCGCCGCCGCCGTTGTCGCCACCCGTGCTCGAGCCGAGCGTGAAAGAGTTTCCGTTGACCCTAGAGCTGCTCAGGGTTACCCCGCCACTCTCGCTGTGAACACCACCTCCACCGTTGTCGCCGCCCGTGTCCGACGTGATGTGAGAGGAGTTGTCGAGCACGGTGCTGGCGTCGAGCTCGACCGCGCCGGCGTTGGAGTAGATGCCGCCGCCCCCGTTGTCGCCTGAGCTCGACGCCTGATCCACGATGTTGTGGCTTACGTCGCTGCCGCTGATTGTTATGGCGCCGGCATTGCTATAGATCCCGCCGCCCCCGCTGCTGCTGCTGGCCGAGCCGGTCAGGGTGGCACTGTTGCCGTCGATCGTGGCTATTGGTCACGACGAGCTCGGCGCCGTTGACGTAGACGCCACCCCCGCCGCCGGCGTTTGTCGGACCTAGCGTGACCTGATTGCCGGTGATCGTGTCGCCGCTGAGCGTCAGTGAGCGAAGAACACCGGCGGCGAGGATCCCGCCGCCGTTGGTCGTGGCCGACCCGCCCGTGATCGTGAGCCCGGAGATCGTCACATCCTGGTTGGCAACGCTCGGCGCGATGTCGAAGACCGTGGTGGTGTTGTTGCCGCTGACCGTGAGCACGCCGGCGCCGGGGCCGGCGATCGTGACGCTCTGAGTGATGGACAGCACACCGCCTGTAAGCGTGATGGTTCCGCTCAAGCCAGGCGCGAAGTCGACCGTGTCGCCTGCGGTAGCTGCCCCGATGGCCTGTCGGAGCGAGCAGGCTCCCCCCGCGCACCCGGGCCCGGGGGGGTCGCCGGTCGTGTTGACGGTTACCACAGCCTGTGCCGCCGCCGGCGCTGCAGCCAGCAGCACGACCGTCACGACGACGACCCGACGAATCCGGTCCCAGCTCACGATTTGCCCCCGTTGATTGCTCGACGCCGCCTCAGCCCGGTAGGGAGACTACTTACCGGCAGGTCGAAGGGCAACCGGTTTCCGGCCTATCGGCGCGGGCGCTCCCTAGGAGCAGCTGATCGAGATGTGGTCGACCAGCCAGCGGCCGTCGGCGCGGACGGTCCCCGCCGTTCCGGTGCACTGCTGCGTGCGGTCGGTCTGCACCGAGGTCGTCCGCAGCGCCACCGTAGCCGTATTCGAGCTGCTCCCGGCGGTCACCTGGGCGCTCTGGAACGTGATCGATCGCACGGAGCTGAACAGATGCTGGAACGCGGCGTAGCCGCCCAACTGGCGGCGGAGATTCGGGCCGGCCAGAGCCCACGCCGTCGCGTAGTCGTGGCGGGCCGCTGCCGTGTAGAGCTGCTGCACGGCGTCCGCCGGCGAACCCGACGCGGCCGCGCTCGGAGCAGGCGCCGCCGGAGGCGTCGATGCCGTGGATGACGTGGTGGCGGTGCCGGCGTTCGTGGGCGACGTCGTTCCGGTTGTGGTCGTAGCCGACCGCGCGCTCGTGGTGGCAGCCGGACGGTGTGCGCTCGTCCGAGGCGTGGACCCGCTCGAGGCGGCGGATTTCGTCCGCCCGGAGCCCAGCGTGGCCACCAGCACGCCGACGACGGCCAGCGCCGCGAGCGCGAGCAGCGCCGGCGCGAGCATCGAGCGGCGCCGCCGGGTGCGGGCAGGCGGCGGTGGCGCGGCCTGTCGCGGTCGCGCGTCACGCGTCGGCTGCTCGGGCTCGAGCGCCGCGGCGAGCCGGCGCACCAGCTCGCCGGCCGAGGCCGGGCGCTGGGCCGGATCGGCCGACATACCCCGCTGGAGGACCGCCGCCGCGGCGGGCGCCGCCGCCGGCCAGGCGTCGCGCAGATCGGGCGCGGGCCGGGTGGAGATCGCGTGGGCCAGGGCCAGCGGATTGGACTCGGGCCGGGCCTTCTTCCCGGTGAGGGTCTCGTAGGCCACCGCCGCGAGGGCGTAGACGTCCATCGCCGGACTTGGCTCGGCGCCGTTCAGCTGCTCGGCGGCCATGTAGCTGAAGCTGCCGACAACAGCACCCGACTCGGTGATGCGGGTGCGATCGGCGACGTCGGCCACGCCGAGGTCAGCCAGCTTGACCGTTCCGTCCTGGCCCATGAGCACGTTGGCGGGCTTGACATCGCGGTGGACGATCCCCTGCCCGTGGATGGCGTCGAGCGCGCCGGCCACACCGCGGAGCACGGCGATGGCCTCGGTCGGGCTCCGCGCGACCCGATCCGGTCGGCCAGCGTCTCGCCCTCGACATACTCCATGACGATCACCACATCGCCGTCCTCCTGGAGCTGGGCGTCGTAGACGAACACCAGGTTGGGATGGTTGAGCGAGGCGCCGACCATCGCCTCGCGCTTCAAGCGCAGCATCCCGCGCGAGTCGCCGCCGCCGTGCACCCGTTTCAGCGCGACGAGACGGCCGAGCACCGTGTGTTCGGCCAGCGTCACCGTGGCCATCCCTCCAATGCCGAGTCGCCTGATCTCGCGGTAGCGCGGCGCCTGTTCGGTGTTGGGCATCCAGACGACTTACCCGCGGGGACCCGGATCGACTCGCCCGCGCGCCCGGGCGGCCCCGCCCTCTAGGATCCCCGGGCGCCATGCCCGAAGCGGTGATCGTCGACGCCATCCGAACCCCCATCGGGCGGGCCGGCAAGGGCTCGCTCAAGGCCGTCCGCGCGGACGATTTGGCCGCGATCCCGCTCAGGGCCCTGATCGAGCGAAACCCGAAGGTCGACTTCGCCCAGACAAGCGACCTGATGATGGGCGCGGCCTCCTCCGTGGGCGAGCAGGGCTACAACGTCGGTCGCAACGCGGCCCTGCTGGCCGGGATCGACCATCACGTACCCGCCTGCACGGTCAACCGCTTCTGCGCCTCCTCGCTGCAGACGATCCGGATGGCCTTCCACGCGATCAAGTCCGGTGAGGGCGATCAGTACATCGCGGCCGGGGTCGAGGCCGTCTCGCGGGCGGGCCTCGGCGCGGGCATGATGGAGGAGACCAGGCACCCCAGGCTGGACGGATCCGACGGCTCGGCCTACGACATGTACATCCCGATGGGCCAGACCGCCGAGAACGTGGCCGAGCGATGTCACGTCACCCGCGAGCAGCAAGACGAGTGGGCGGTCATCTCCCAGAACCGCGCGGTCGACGCCCGCGACTCGGGCCACTTCGATCCCGAGATTGTCCCGGTCCCCGTTCCCGCCCACACCGATCAGGACAAGGAGGGCAACGAGATCGCGGTGCCGCACACCGTCGTAACCAAGGACGACGGGCCGCGAGCAGGCACGACCATGGAGGTGCTGGGCAAGCTCAAACCCGCGTTCCGCGAGAACGGCACCGTGACGGCGGGCAACGCGTGCCCGCTCAACGATGGCGCGGCCGCCGTGCTCGTGATGTCGGCCGAAAAGGCCAAGCGACTCGGCCTGGAGCCCAGGGCGAGGATCATCGCCTCGACGGTTGCCGCGATCCGGCCCGAGCTCATGGGCCTCGGCCCGATCCCCGCGATCCGAGCGCTGCTCGAGCAGGCCGGCGTCAAGATCGACGACGTCGACGTGGTTGAGATCAACGAGGCGTTCGCGGCCCAGATCGTGCCGTGCAAGGACGAGTTGGGCATACCTGAGGAGAAGCTCAACCCGTTCGGCGGCGCGATCGCGCTCGGGCATCCGTTCGGGATGACCGGTGCGCGGATCATGACAACGTTGATCAACGGCCTGACCGCACTGGACGGGACGCTGGGGATCGAATCGATGTGCGTGGCCGGCGGGATGGGCCAGGCCATGCTCATCGAGCGCTTGAATTAAGTCCCGCCCGCCGCGCCCCTTACAGGAGCGAGCCGCCCGGCTCCGCCATCCAACCCGATTGCGCCATCGCCACCTCGAGCGGCGCCGGCTTGCCCACGTAGAAGCCCTGGGCGTAGTCGACGTTGTGCTTCTGGAGCAGCCCGATCGTCTCCTCGTCGGCCACCGACTCGGCCACGGTCTTGATGCCGAGCGCCTGGGAGACCCCGACGATCGCCTTGACCATGTGCTCGTCGACCTCGCTGCGCGGGAGGTTCTGGATGAACTCGCCGTCCAGCTTTACGTAGCTGACCGGCAGGTGCTTGAGGTAGTAGAACGAGCCGAACCCGGTCCCGAAGTCGTCCAGCGCGAGGCTGCAGCCGAGGCTGGTCAAGCCGCGCGCGAACTGGGTGGCCTCCGGCATGTTGGCAATCGCGGCGGTCTCGGTCACCTCGAAGATCAGCTTGGCCGGATCGACCGTCGAGCGCTCGAGCTCCTGCTCGATCATCACGAGCAGGTCGGGGTCGCCGACGATCGACTCGCCGCTCAGGTTGATTCCGACCCGGGGTCCGGAGCCGTTGGTGTGCGACATGAGCTGGATCGCGCGCTGCACCACCCAGCGGTCGATGGCGTGGATCAGGCCGAAGCGCTCGGCCGCGGGCAGGAACGCGCCGGGCGCGATCAGCTTGCCGCGGTTGCCCTTCATCCTGAGCAGCAGCTCGCCGTGCTTGATCTGGCCGGTGGCGAGCTCCAGGATCGGCTGGAGGTGGAGCACGAACCGGTCGTGCTCCAGGGCATCCCGGATGCGCTCGGACCATGTCGCCTTCGCGATCGCGCGCGCCTTGCGCGCCTCGGTCGGGGTGTAGACCACGACGCGGTCGCGGCCCGAGGTCTTGGCCGCGTACATCGCGAGGTCGCCGTTGACCAGGACCTCGCCGGCGGTGGCGTCGTCGGACTCGAAGGTGGCCACGCCGATGCTGGCGGTGATCCGGAACGGCTTGCCGCCGTAGACGGCCGGCGAGCTGCGGATCTCGGTCAGCAGGTGCTCCGCGGCAGTGCGGGCTTCGCGTGCGCCCACCGCCGAGAGCAGCACCGCGAACTCGTCGCCCCCCAGGCGCGCCACCACGTCGCTGGCGCGGGAGCGTTCGCTCAGGACACGCGACACATGGCTGAGCACGGCGTCGCCGGCCGCGTGACCGGCCGAGTCGTTGATGCCCTTGAAGTTGTCGATGTCGATGCTTAGCACCGCGCTGTGCTCGGCGTAGCGGCCGGCGCGGGCCAGCTCGCGCTTGAGCTCGTCGTCGAAGCGGCGGCGGTTGAACAGGCCGGTCAACTGGTCGTGGTCGGCCATGTGGCGCAGGCGGTCCTCGTAGCGCACCCGCTCGGTGGTGTCGCGGGCGATGATCGCGGCCGACACGATCCGCCCGTTGGCGTCGGTCACCGGTGAGACGGTCAGCGACACCGTGATCGTGCTGCCGTCCTTGCGGATCCGTTCGGTCTCGAAGTTGTCGACCGACTGGCCCGAGAACACCGTCTGGAGCAGCTTCTGCCACTCGCCCGTGCGCTCGGCCGTCTCGGTGAAGCCGCTGGGCCGCCCGATCGCCTCCTCGGCCGTATAGCCGTAGAGCTGCTCGGCTCCGCGGTTCCAGCTGGTGATCGTGCCGTCGGCCGACTTGGTCAGGATCGCATCGCCGGTGGACTGCACGACGTAGCTGAGCAGGTCACGAGCCGAGCGGGCCTCGGCCTCCTCGGTCACGTCCTGCATCGTCCCAGCCACCTTGACCGGGCCTCGCTGGCGCGCCGCGAGCGCCTCGCCGCGGACCCGCAGCACCCGCTCGAGCTCGTCAAAGCGCCTAACCCGAATCTCGAAGCGCAGCGGCTCGCCGTTGCGCCGCGCGCGCTCGATGGCATCTCCCACGAGGTCGCGGTCCTCGGGATGCACTCGCTCGAGGAAGAGCTCGTGGGTCAGCGACAGGGCCTCCGGCATGGACAGGATCCGCCTCAACCCGGCCGAGTAGTGCGCGTCGCCGGTCTCGAGATCGAACTCGAAGCTCCCGGTGTCCGCCGCCTGCTCGGCCTGGGTCAGCAGCTTCTCGCTGCGGGCGCGCTCCTGGGCATGGGCCAGCGCGCCGAGGATGAGCGGCGCGGCCTGGCCGAGCGACTGCGAGCGTTCGATGGCGTCGGTGATCGCACGCTCAAGCTCGAGCCACTCACTTTCCCCTCGATGCGGTTGCTGTTGCGGTGGCCGATCCGTCATGGCCGTCCTGACGACGTCTCGTGTCGAGACGCTCGTCGCCGTTCACCACCCTGCATGGTGAGCGCCAACTGAGTCTCCCTTCCTGGATGGCACGATATTACCCGGGGGTAACCGTACGGATGCAGGGCTCGAACAAATGTGGAGGGTTGGTCGTTAACGAGGAGGCATTCTCAGCGCGCCGTCGAGGCGGATCACCTCGCCGTTGAGCATCTCGTTTTCGACTATATGCGCCACCAGCGCGGCGAACTCGTCCGGGCGGCCGAAGCGTGCCGGGAACGGCACCACGCGGCGCAGCGTCTCACGCGAGTCGTCGGGCAGATTGGCCAGCAGCGGCGTATCGAACGTGCCCGGTGCGATCGCGCACACGCGCACCCCGAGGGGGGCCATGTCACGCGCCGCGGGGAGCGTCATGCTGACGATCGCGCCCTTGGAGGCCGAGTACGCGATCTGGCCGATCTGGCCGTCGAAGGCGGCGATCGAGGCGGTGTTGACGCACACACCGCGCTCGCCGGTCTCGGTCGGCTCGTTCTCGACCATCACCGCGGCGGCCAGGCGCATCACGTTGAAGGTGCCGATCAGGTTCACGCGGATCACGGTCTCGAACGCCTCGAGGTCATGGGCGCCGCGCTTGCCGACTACGCGTCCGGCCCAGCCGATGCCCGCGCACGAGACGGCGATCCGCAGTCGGACGGTCTGCTCGGCGGCGGCGCTCACCGCCGCGTGCACGGCGTCGGGATCGGTGACGTCGGTGCGGACGAAGCGCGCTCGCTCGCCCAGCTCGCCGGCCAGCGCATCTCCCTTCTCCTCGCTCAGGTCGGCGATGACCACGTGCGCGCCGCCCGCGTGCAGTCGTCGCGCCGTCGCTTCGCCAAGGCCCGACGCGCCGCCCGCGACCAGCGCCCCACTACCTCCGATTTGCATGACGCCGGAACCCTATAGCCGCCGGGCCAGCGACACTGCAAAAAGCTGCTCGCTGTCCGTATACCAACACTCCAGCGCCAGGCCGGCGGCCTCGTAGTCGGCCTCGATCCCGGCGAGCGTGAACTTGGCGCTGATCTCGGTGCGCAGCTCCTCTCCGGCCGCGAACACCACTCGCAGGTCCAGACCGGCCACCAGCACGCTGCACGGGCGCGTCGCCCGCAAGCGCATCTCGACCCACTCGTGCGCGCGGTCGTAGAACGCGACGTGCTCGAACGCCTCGGGCGAGAAGTCCGCGTCGAGCTCGCGGTTTATCACGCGCAGCACATTGCGGTTGAACTCGGCGGTGACGCCCTGCGAGTCGTTGTAAGCGGCTTCGAGCACACGCGGATCCTTGACCAGATCGGTGCCGAGCAGCAGCCGATCGTCCGGACCGAGCAGCTTGCCGATCTCGCGCAGCAGCCGCCGCCGCGTGCCGGGCGGGAAGTTCCCGATCGTGCCGCCGAGCAGGGCGACGATCCGCGGCGCCCCGTTCGCGCCGCGGGGCACTCGCTCGAGGTGGCGCTCGAAGTCGCCGATCACGCCGTGCACCGACAGCTCGTCGAACTCGTCGACGAGCTCGATGGCCGCCGCCTCGAGCGCGCTCTCGGACACGTCCACCGGGACGTAGCGGCGCAGCGTGCCCGCGTCCGACATCGCCTCGAGCAGAATTCGCGCCTTCTCGGCCGAGCCCGAGCCGAGCTCGACCAGCTCGCCGGCGCCCGTGGTCTGCACGATCTCCTCAGCGCGGGCGAGCAGGATCTCCCGCTCGGTCCGCGTGGGGTAGTACTCCGGGAGCTCGCAGATCCGGTCGAACAGCTCAGAGCCGCGCGCGTCGTAGAAGTGCTTGGGCGGCAGCTCCTTGAACGGACGGGTCAGGCCGTCGAGCACGTCGTAGGCGAGGGTGCGCTCGTCGACCTCGGCCAGGAACGAGTCGATCCGGATCTCGGGGGAATGCGCGACGCTTCTCATACGTCCCGCGCGATCCGCAGGCCGGCGAAGATCTGCCGGCGCTCTCGGTGGTCCCAGTTGCGGAACGTCGGCGTGGCGACGCGGGCGCGGGTGGCCCACGAGCCGCCGCGCAGAACGCGGTAGGGACCACCGAAGAAGACCTCCGAGTACTCGGGGTAGGGATGGGCGATGAAGCCGTCGTAGCCGGCGAACCGGGTCGCGGTCCATTCCCACACGTCGCCGATCATCCCGAGACATCCGTAAGGTGACGCGCCGGCGGGGTGCCCGCCGGCCGGAGCGGTCCCGCACCCGCGTTGGTCGAGGTTGGCATGCACGCCGGGCACCGGACGCTCGGCGCCCCAGGGGTAGGGTCGCGCGGTCTGCGTCGCCTGATCCCAACTCGCCGCCTTCTCCCACTCGATCTCGGTGGGGAGGCGGGCGCCGTGCGCGCGGGCGAAGGCGTCGGCCTCGAACCAGGAGACGTGGACCACCGGCCGGTCGGGATGAATTGGCTCGAGCTGACCGAGCCTCCATTCCGCGGCGAGGTCCGCGGTCCAGGCGCCGGGTCGCGTGATGTCGTACTGCTTCTTCCAGGCCCAGCCTTCGTCGGACCACCACTCGCGCCGCTCGTACCCGCCGCCCTCCACGAAGGTCAGGTAGGTGGCGTTCGTGATCGGGGTTTGCCCGAGGAGATAGGCGCGCACGTCGGTCCGGTGGCGGGGGCGTTCGTTGTCATAGGCGAAGCCGCGTGCCGGCGCGCCGATCGTGCAGGGGCCGGCGGGCACCTCGACCATCTCGAGCCCGGCGAACGGCGGATCCGGAGAGGCGGGCAGATCCTGCCGCTCGGCCAGCTCGTAGTCGCTCAGGCAGGCGAGCTGCAGCGTCTGGAACATCGTCTCGTTGTGCTGGTGCTCGTGTCGGAGCACCATTTCGTGCAGCGTCGCGTCGCCGACGCCACGCTCGTCGATTACCTCGAGGCTCCGGGCGCGGATCTCGCTCAAGTACTCGCGTGCCTGGGCGGCTCCCAGGAGTTCGATGTCGCCACGCACGGAGCGGGGCGTCTCGAACGCGTCATAGGTGGCGGCCAGATCCTCGCGCAGCAGCGGACGCTCACCGTAGCCGTGCACAAGCCACAGGTCCTCGTAGGCGGCGGATGTGGGCCAGGTCCCAGACCAGTGGGCTCATCAGCGGAGAGTGGACGCGCTCCAGATCGTCGGTGGAGAGCGACGCCACCAGGGCCAGCGTCCGCTCGCGGGCCTCCTCGAGGGCCTCGACGACCTCGATCTCAGTCCGCGACGCGTTGGCTGCGATCGGGCCGGTCACTGGGTGTCATTGTGCCAGCCCCGATATTAACTTCAGGAGAAATTAGGTAAGTAACCATGGGTTAACCGGTTCACCATGTGAGGTGAATCGGTTAACCAAATTTGGTGAAACGGTTCAGTCACCGACGGACCGCGTACCGCAGGTACAACGCGCCGTCGAGCTCGAGGGCCCAGAGCAGCGACAGCGTGCGCAGCTCGGCCAGCTCGGGGCCCGCGGTTATCGCAGGCGCGCTGCCCCCGCCGGTCAGCTTCGCGGCCAGCGACAGGAACAGCTCATCCACCAGGTTCTCCTGCAGCAGTGCGCCGAACAGAGTGGGACCGCCCTCGCACAACAGCGTGCGCACGTCGTAGTCGGAGCGCAACCGGCGCATCATCGTGGTCAGCGTGAGCTCCCCGGGATCGAGCCGGACGACGTCCACCGCGGCGGCGAGGCCTGAGGCATCGAGCGGGGACGGGGTGAACACGACCACCCGGGAGCCCGGGTCAGAGAACAGCGGGATGTCGGTGGGAACGTCGCCGCTGCGGGTCATGATCACGGCCAGCGGCTCGGGGTTCAGGCCTGACGTGGCCCGACGCCGCCGGCGCTCGGGATCGCGCACCATGCGCCCGTAGCGCTCGTCCCTCAGGGTGCCGGTGCCGGCCATGACCGCATCGACGCGCTCGCGCAGGCCGTGGAACAGCTCCCGGTCGGCTTCGTCGCTCAGCCAGCGCGAGCGACCGCGGAAGGCGGCGTGGCCGTCGGCGCTGGCCACGAAGTTGACGACCGTATAGGGGCGGTCCACCGGGACCCGCGCGCCCAGGTCCAACGCGCCGATGAGCTGACGCACGTCGACGCGATCGGGCTCGGGGAACAGCCCGCGCAACTGCGGGACCGGCTCGGGAGACGGGGGGCCGGGGGGCATGGCGTGATAAATACACCCCTTGCGCGAACCGCGCACTTCGAGGGAGGGAAGCTCGCATGCTCGACTGCACCTACCGCGTCCAGATCCCGCACCACGCCGGCCAGCTCGCGCGGGTGGCCGGCGCGATTGCCGACGGGCAGGGGCTGATCGGCGACGTGGTGACGGTGTCCCTGGGTCGCGAGCACTCGGTCAGGGACATCACGGTCGAGGTGCGCGACACCGACCAGGCGGCGCGGATCGCCGATCTGGTCGAGTCACTGGACGACGTCCGGGTGCTCTGGCACCAGGATCGGGCCCTCCTGCGCCACACCGGCGGCAAGCTGCGGATCGACGCCCGTGCTCCGGTCCGCACCGTGCAGGAGATGCGCGACGTGTACACGCCGGGGGTGGCGCGGGTGTGCACGGCGATCGCCGCGCAGCCCGAGCTGGCGGCGCGCTACACGATGATCTCCCGCAGCGTAGCCATCTGCACGAACGGCACGCGGGTGCTGGGGCTGGGCAACATCGGCCCGGTCGCCTCGATGCCGGTGATGGAGGGCAAGGCGGTGTTCTACGACCAATTCGCGGGGATCTCGGCCATGCCGATCCTGATCGACGCCGGCGACGTCGACACGTTCGTCGAGACCGTGGTGCGGATCGCGCCCACCTTCGGCGGGATCCACCTCGAGGACATCTCGGCGCCGGAGTGCTTCGAGATCGAGCGTCGGCTGATCGAGGCGCTGCCCCAGCCGGTCATGCACGACGACGTGCACGGCACCGCGGTCGTGTCGCTGGCGGCCGTGATGGTGGCCTGCCGGTACGCGGGGGTCGAGCTGGCGTCCGCCACCGTCGGCCAGCTCGGCCTCGGCGCGGCCGGCTACGGGATCGCCTCGCTGATGGTCGAGGGCGGCGTGAAGCGAGTGATCGCCTTCGATCCGCTCGAGGCCTCCCACGCCCGGGCCCGGGCGCACGGGATCGAGATCGCGAGCATGGAGCAGGTCATGGCGCAGGCCGACGTGGTGGTGGCCACCACGGGCCGGGCGGGCCTGATCACGCCGGCCATGATCCGCCCGGGCCAGGTGATCCTTGCCCTCACCAACCCGGACCCCGAGATCGAGCCCGAGCTGGCCGAGGCGGCGGGCGCCGCGTTCGCCGCGGACGGGCGCAGCGTCAACAACGTCCTCGGCTACCCAGGCATCTTCCGGGGCGCGCTTCAGGCCGGGGCGGCGGGGATCAACGTGGAGATGAAGCTGGCCGCCGCGCACGCCATCGCGGAGCTGGCCCGAGGCGATGACCTAGTCCCCAACGCGCTCGACCAAGCGGTGCACGACGCGGTGGCCGAGGCGGTCACAACAGCCGCCGCCACCAGCGGCATCGCCCGGCCCGAGCGGGCCACCGAGCTACGGCCCGACCGACGGGCCGCCAGGACCTAGTGCGACCGTGCCACCGGTGCGCGCACTAATGGGTAGGCTGCCTTGCCCATGGATGTCAGGCAGCTCGACCGTGGGGAACTGGTTGCCGTACTCGGCGGGGCCATTCTGGGCCTCTCGGTGTTCCTCGCCTGGTTCACGCTGGGCGACAAGTTCGCCATGCTCGGTTCCTGCCGCGGCCCTAACGCCTCGTGCTCGGCCTGGAAGTCGATGATGATCATTCGCTATCTGCTGCTGGTCACGGCGATCGCCCCGCTCGTGCTGGCCTGGATCGTCATCCGCGGACACGCCCTGTCCTGGCCCCGGGGCGAGATGACCGCGATCATCGCGATCGCCGCGCTCACCTTCACGGTGTTCCGCGGCGTGATCGACCGGCCGGGGACCCCACCGGGGCAGATCGGGATCAGCTACGGCTGGTGGATCGGGCTGGCCGGCGGGCTGCTGATCTTGGTCGGCTCGGTGTTCCGGGCCAAGGAGAGCGGGGCCGCCCGCAAGCCGCCGGGGTTGCCATGAGCCTGGGGCACGAGCAAGCCCGGGTCGACCGCAACCTGGCCCTCGAGCTGGTCCGGGTGACCGAGGCCGCGGCGCTGGCCGCCGCCCGGATGGTCGGTCGCGGCGACAAGGAAGGGGCCGACCAGGCCGCCGTCGACGCGATGCGCCACGTGCTCGAGTCGGTGTCGATGGACGGCGTGGTGGTGATCGGCGAGGGCGAAAAGGACAAGGCGCCGATGCTGTACAACGGCGAGCAGATCGGGGACGGCTCGCCTCCCGAGGTCGACATCGCGGTCGACCCGCTCGAGGGCACGCGCCTGACCGCGCTGGGCATGCCGAGCGCGATCTCGGTCATCGCGCTGGCCGAGCGCGGCTCGATGTTCAACCCGGGGCCGATCGTGTACATGGAGAAGATCGCCGGCGGGCCCGAGATCGCCGACCTGCTCGACCTCGACAGGCCGCTGCCCGAGACGCTGGGGCTGATCGCCGAGCGCAAGAAGATCGACATCCGCGACGTGATGGTGGTCATGCTCGACCGCGAGCGCCATCACGACGCCATGGCCGAGATCCGCAACGCCGGCGCCCGGGTGCGCCTGATCCTGGACGGCGACGTGTCGGCCGCGATGATGGCCGTCAGCGACAACACTCCAGTCGACATCCTGTGGGGGATCGGCGGCACGCCCGAGGGCGTGATCACCGCGGCCGCGATCAAGTGCATCGGGGGAGAGCTCAAGGGCCGGCTTTGGCCGCGCAACGACCAGGAGCGCCAGGCCGCGATCGACGCCGGCTACGACCTGTCCAAGATCCTCTCTTGCGACGACCTCGTGCGCAGCGAGGACGTGTTCTTCTCGGCCACGGGGGTGACCGACGGCGACGTACTCGAGGGAGTGCGCTACCAGGGCGACCGGGGCGCCACCACCGAGTCGCTCGTGATGCGCTCGCGCTCGGGCACCGTGCGGCGGGTGTCCGCGCGCCACGACCGCACCAAGCTGCGGGCGTTGACCGGCGTGCGGTACGGGTAGGCGCGGCTACTTGCGCACGCGCTCGCGCATCGAGCGGGCGCGGGCGATCGCGGCGCGGACGTCTGGGTGCGCCGCGGCAAAGCGCCCCACCTTGGACTTGGCCAGGTCCAGGCGGGCCAGCGAGCGCAGGAACGCGTGGGTGACCAGCACGTGGATCGCCGACTGGGTGACCTCGTACGCCGGCACGCTGAAGCCGGCCGCGATCGCCGGGTAGAAATTCGCCACCTCGACCTCGATCAGCACCCGCACCCGGCCTTCGGTCACCCCGTCCAGGTGGGTGACGGCGAGGGCCAGGAAGCCGCAGCCCCGGCCTGAGCGGGCGACCAGCAGGCCGTCGCGGATCTGCCAGCGCACGCTGCCGTGATCACGATCCAGCACGTACTCGGGCGCGTCGAAGCGCAGCAGCGTGAACGGGCGCCCGAGGAACACCACCGAGCGCTCGTTCTCGCCGTACACGACGCGGATCAGGCCGAGCGTCACGCGGGACAAGAAGCGCCAGTAGGTCCGGGCGAGGTTCTCGAGGTTGGTGGCGTTCCACATGCGCCGGAAATCCTGCTCGGCCAGCGTCAGCTCGACCATCTGGGCCGAGCGGACCGCGCCGTCCCTGGCGATCACGGTCGACTTGGGTGGCGAGACGATCACGGCCTGGGCCGGCGTCCGACCGCGACGCCGGCGGCGGGAGGCGACCAGGCCGCTCAAGGCGGCCAGCAGTGCGAGGAACACGGCCACTGCCGGATTGTGTCAGCGCGGGAGGGGTTCCAGGGTCACCGTTGCGCCGGCCTCGATCTCACCTTGGCCGGCGGGGATCAGGGCGAGCGCATCGGCGCCCAGCAGCGAGGTGACCATGTGGGAGCCCTGGGGTCCGTTCGGGGTCGCCACCAGCCGGCCGTCCTGGCGCTCCAGGCGGACGCGGACCGCCTGCTCGCGGTCGGGGTTTCGGGGGACCGCTGTGGCGATAACCGCCTCAGATTCGAGCAGGCGCTCGGGGGCTCGGCGCTGGAGCGCGGCCAGGGCCGGGCGCACGAACAGGCCGAAGGTCACCACCGCGGACACCGGATTGCCGGGGAGGCCGAAGACCAGCGTGTTCCCGCGTCGTCCGAACCAGGTCGGCTTTCCCGGCTGGAGCGCGACCCGCCAGAACACCTGCTCGACGCCCAGGCTCTCCAGGGCCGGCTTGACGTGATCGTGAGGCCCGACCGACACCCCGCCGGAGACGATCACCACGTCGGCGGCCTCGAGCGCGGTGGCCAACCCGGCCTCGGTGGCGGCGCGGTCGTCAGGGAGGCGGCCCGGGGGTGGGCAGGCGGCGCCCTGGTGCTCGGCCAGGGCGATCAGCATCGGACCGTTGGAGTTGTGGATCTCGCCCGGGCCGAGCGGCTCGCCGGGCGCCTTGAGCTCGTCGCCGGTCGAGAGGACGTGGACGCGTGGGCGTTTGGCGACCGGGAGCCGCGCCGCGCCGGCGGCGACCGCGGCGCCCAACTCGGCCGGCCCGAGGACGCTGCCCGCCCGGAGCACGCTGGTGCCGGCGCGCATGTCCTCGCCCCGGTCGCGGATGTTGTCGCCCTCGCGGACGGGCGCGCGCGTGACGATCTCGCCCTCGCCGGCCTCGACGTTCTCCTGGGGGATCACCGCGGTGGCCTCGGCGGGAATCGCCGCGCCGGTCGAGATGCGGATGGCCTGGCCCTCGCCGAGCGGCTGGAGCGCGGGCGTGCCGGCGCGGGACTCTCCGACGACGCTCAGCCGGCGGTCGGCCGGACCGGGGAGAACCGCGTAGCCGTCCATCGCCGAGCACGGAAACGGGGGTACGTCGCCCGCGGCCTCGACGTCCACGGCCAGCACCCGGTCGCCGGCCTCGCCGACGGTGACGGTCTCCGCGCCGAGCGGCTCGACCGCTCCGAGCACGAGCTCGCGGGCCTGGGCGATCGTAAGTAGCGGGGTCGGCATGGCGTTCATTGTCCCGAACGCGGAGATCGGACTCTCCCGGGTCGAGAATGCATGGAAGCGATAGGTGGTAAAAGTGGCTCGATGGAGCGGGGTGTGCCACGCCGTAGACGGCCGAGACCGGTCGTAAGCGCTGGCGTGGAGGCTCTGCTGCCCCGGAGCGAGGAGCTGGCCAAGGCCTGGCTGCTGGCGCTGGTCGAGGACGCGCCGCTCGACGAGGCGGCGGCGATCCTGGCTGGGGACGTGGCGCGCGACGGCCCGCGGATCTGCGACGCGGTGGTGCGCGCGCTCTCCGACGAGGCCGACCTGCGGCGGATCGAGCAGGAAGGCGTGCTCGAGCCGCTGGCCTCCCGCGTCGGAGAGCTGGCCGGCGCGCGAAGCGGCGAGGCTGCCGCCCACGCGGTCGAGGCGCTCGAGGACGTGGTCTGGGCCGCGCTGCGCCGCGAGGTGGCGCACAGCGATCCCGAGGTGCTTCCCGAGGCCGCGGAACGGCTATCGCTGGTGGCCTCGCTGGTCCTGGCCGCGGTGCTGCGCCGGCGCGATGCAGGTGAGCCGGCCACAGCCGGGCCGGGGCGGACGGCGCCGCTCCGCGTGGCGTGGGATGAGCCTGGGGCGGGCGATCGGCCCGAACGCCGCGCCCAAAGGGGGGTGACGCCGGGGCTTGTAGATAGCTCTCCACCCGCCCAGGGAACGCTGGGCGTGGAGGACGAGGAGGCGCCCGTCACCGCCGGGACCGGATGGGCGCGAGAGGAGGGCCGGGACGCGCTGTGGGTCGGCGCCCTGAGGGACGAGATCGTGCGGGCCGCGCGGGCCTCGCTGCCGCTCGCGCTGCTGTTGGTCGAGCTCGATGACGCGGAGCGGCTGGTGGCGGTCGAGCCGCACGGTGAGGCCAGCGCGACGTTTGGCCGGTTCGCGCAGGCGGTGCGGACCGCGGTCCGGCGCCGCGACGTGCTGGCTTGCGAGACCGACAGCCGCGCATGGATCATCGCCCGCGACACGGGCCGCGGGGGCGCGCAGGCGCTTGGACTGCGGATCGCCACCAGCGTGCCGACCGAGGAGTCCTGGCGCGGCGCGCCGCTGACGGTCAGCGTGGGGCTCGCGGTGCTGGGCGAGGACGGGTACAATGCCGGCGCGCTGATCGACGCCGCCGAGCAGATGCGCTTCGCGGCCGAGGCGATCGGGATCGGGATCGTGAGCGACGGCGATGACGACGGCGCCGAGCCGCCGGAGCCTGGCCCCAGCCTGGTCAGCTGACGACGCGGGCGGCTACTGAGCCGCGGGCGCGATGGTGCCGCTGCTCGCGGCGGTCGGCACCGAGGCGGCGCCGATGACCGCGGTGCCCTCCATGCCGAGCGCGCGACCCGTGGCCATCGTGAGGTCCCAGTTGGCGTGGTGGGCGTACGGCCCGCGGTCGATCACCGGAACCGTCATCACGCTGCCCTTGTAATAGACCTCGACCTCGGTGCCGCACGGGAGCGTGCGGTTGGCCACGCCGATCGTGCGCCGCCGGAGGACCACCCCGCACGCGGTGTGGTGCCCGTAGAAGCCGGGGCCGTACAGGGTGGCGATCGAGCGCTTGTACACGGTGACCGAGAGCGCCGGCGGCGAGGCGGCCGCGGTCGAAGCCTGACCGTCCTGGACCACGGCCCGGATGGTCAGCTGCCCGGCGCCCTTGGTGTGCCAGGTCGCGTCGAAGGTGCCGTCCGAGGCGGCGTGGACGACCGCCACCGGAACCCAGCTCGCGCCGGGGCTCGCCGGAAGCTGGTCCACCTCGACCGTGTCGCCGGCGTCGCTCGCCGGCACGGTGCCGCTGATCGACACGCCGCTGCGCACGAACGTCGAGGCGGGCGAGGAGATCGTGATCCCGTCGCTGGTGGCGCTCACCGTGCCCGCGCCCGACTGGACGCTCGGGTTGGTGCCGGACGACGGCCCGGTCCCGGTGCCGCCCGACCCGGGCCCGGCGCCGCCCGACCCGGCCCAGGCCAGACCGGGGATCACCAGCGCGCCGGCGCCGGCGGCCAGGAGAGTGGCGAAATAGCGATTGGCGCGAACTCTCGCGAGCAAGCTCTTCGGTCCTCTTTCGATTTCGCCTACGGGGTGAGCTGACGGGCTCGCGCCTTCAGAGCGCTACGGTCCCGGCGGGACCGATTCGCCCCTGCGGATCCGCGGATCCGCAAGTGGTTCCCCCGCCGATCGCCCGCGGACGGGCGATCGCTCGGCGTGAACGGCGGGCATTCTAACCACCTCCGCCGGCGGTGCGCGGCACGAGGGTGGTCAGGGACGCGGCAGCCGGTCGACCACGCGCCGCAGGGCGCGGGCGCTCACCGACAGCCCGATCTCGGCCAGTTCGGCCGCGGCCTGGGCCGCCATGCCGAGGATGTGGCCGCCGGTCGGCGGTTCCGTCCGGCGCCCCGCCGGGGTGGCCGGGACGCCCGCGGGTTGGGCGGGCTGGCGCAAGCGCGGTGAGCGCCGGGCGGTGGCGCGGGCCGGGGCTGACGCGGCCGGGGCTGACGGGGCGGGGGCCTTTGGCCGCGCGCCGCGGGGGCGGCGCGCGGGCGGAGCCTCGGCTGCGGCGGCGGAGCCGGAAGGCTTGGCCGCCGGGCGCTTGGCGCTGCGGCGATGCGGGCGGCGCCGCGGCAGGGCGCCGAGGACGTCAGAGGGGCGTTGCTCGCTCACCGCCGGACATGATGGCGCACCGCGGAAATGGCCGTCGCTCGGGCGCCCGCACCGCGACTCTTAGGAAAATCCGAGCAACCGTTGAAACCGCGGCTACCGTTGCGCGTATACCTATCGCTTCAGTGCGCCAAGAGGGACGAATCGGAGCCGCTGCGACCAGCCTCAGCGCCGGCGCGGGCCAAGTCGACTGCACGCCGCCCTCTACCGCGCGCCAGGCAGCCAAATTCGTTGACTTCAAAAAGTATAGTGACTAGACTGCTTTCGTATGTTTAGATAGCGGGCGTGCGCCCTTGAGGGCCGCGCCCGTTAGCCATCCCTCTTTCCCTCTCAAGCCGGTCGTGTCCAGGCGCCGGCGGGTACGACGAGAAACGGAATCAGATGTCAGTAGCGGATCTGCAGGAACTCGAAGAGATCAAGGGCCTCGTCACCCGCGGCCAGCAGCTCGGCGTCCTGACCTACGCCGAGATCTCCGGCGCGGTCTCGGAGCTCGATCTCGACGAGGCCGACGTCGAGGAGCTCCACGGCTTCCTCGAGCGTGCTGAGATCGAGCTGGTCGAGGAGCTGGATCCAGCCATCGCGGCGGCGGACCTCGAGCGCGCGCCGGACAAGCGTGGCCGGCGCAAGCCCAAGACGGCGCTCGATCTGAAGCCGGACATGACCACCGATTCCCTTCAGCTGTTCCTGAAGGACATCGGCAAGGTGCGGCTGCTCACCGCCCAGGAAGAGGTCGATCTCGCCAAGCGCATCGAGCGCGGCGACCTCGACGCCAAGCAGAAGATGGTCGAGTCGAACCTCCGGCTTGTGGTCTCCATCGCGAAGAACTACCGCAACCAAGGCCTGCCGTTCCTGGACCTGATCCAGGAGGGAACGCTCGGGCTCGTGCGCGCGGCCGAGAAGTTCGACTACCGCAAGGGCTTCAAGTTCTCCACGTACGCCACCTGGTGGATCCGCCAGGCGATCGCTCGCGCGCTCGCCGACAAGGCGCGGACGATCCGCATCCCGGTGCACGTGGTCGAGAAGCTCAACAAGATCGGGCGGGCCGAGCGCAAGCTGGTCACGGAGCTGGGTCGCGAGCCGACCGCGGAGGAGATCGCGGAGGTCACCGGGATCGAGCCCGACGAGGTCGAGTCGATCAAGCGATCGGCGCAGGCGCCCGTGTCGCTCGAGAAGCCGGTGGGCGACGAGGAGGAGTCCGAGTTCGGCCAGTTCATCGCCGACGAGCGGGCCGAGTCGCCCTACGAGCGGGCGGCCGAGATCCTCACCAAGGAGGCGCTACGCGAGGCCCTGGAGAACCTGAGCTACCGAGAGCGCCGCGTGCTCGAGCTCCGCTACGGGCTCGGCGGCGAGCATCCGCGGACGCTCGACGAGGTCGGGCGGACGTTCAACGTCACGCGCGAGCGCATCCGCCAGATCGAAAACCAGTCGCTCAAGAAGCTTCAGTCGCTGGCTGAGGCGCAGAAGCTTCGGGACGTCGCTTAGGAGTTTCGTTGGACGCGTGCCTCGGCACGCGTCCAACCTTGCCCTTTGCGCTCAAGCCGCGAGGCGCATGCGTCGATTTCGTGAGGGATGTTCGATCTCCACGAGGCGCTTCGCTATGTCGTTGAAAACGAGGGCTCGGACCTTCACGTGAAGGTGCCGGCGCGTCCGATGGCGCGCTTCCGCGGCCAGCTCGAGCCGCTGCCCCAGTACTCCGAGCCGCTCGCGCCGGCCGATACCGAGGGGGTGCTGCGCCAGATGCTCGCCGACCACTCGGACAAGATGGCGGCGTTCGACTCCGACAACGAGATCGACTTCTCCTACACGGTCCCCGACCTGGCCCGCTTCCGCGTCAACGCGTTCCGCCAGCGCGGATCGGTGTCGATCGTGGCGCGCGTGATCCCGTTCACCGTGAAGACCGTCACCGAGCTCGGGCTGCCGTCGGTCATCGAGACCATCGCCGACGAGGAGCGCGGGCTGATCCTGCTCACCGGCACCACCGGCTCGGGCAAGTCGACCACGCTGGCGGCGATCATCAACCACATCAACGAGACCAAGTCGCGGCACATCGTCACGATCGAGGACCCGATCGAGTATCTGCACCGCGATCGCCAGTCGATCATCAACCAGCGCGAGGTCGGGATGGACACCGCGTCGTTCGGCCGCGCCATGCGGCGCGTTCTGCGCCAGGACCCCGACGTGATCCTGATCGGGGAGATGCGCGACGAGGAGACCGTGCGGACCGCGCTGTCGGCCGCCGAGACCGGCCACCTGGTGCTCTCGACCGTGCACACGCTCGACGCGGCGGAGAGCGTGAACCGGATCATCGACTTCTTCCAGCCGCACGAGCAGAGCCAGGCGCGGGCCATGCTGGCCGGCACGCTCAAGGCCGTGGTCTCCCAGCGCCTGGTGCGGACCGCCGACTGGTCGGGCCGCGTCGCGGTGTGCGAGATCTTGCGGATGACCGGCCGCGCGCGCGACATGGTTCTCGACCAGAACCAGACCGACCGCCTGCGCGAGGTGATCGCCGAGGGCGAGTACTACGGGATGCAGACGTTCGACCAGGCGCTGCTGCACCACGTCAAGGCGGGTCGGGTCGCGATGGACGACGCGATCCAGGCCGCCTCGAGCCCCCACGACTTCAAGCTGCTGGTCGCCGGCGACGGCCGCACGGCGACCTCGATGAACGACCTGGCCCGCGGCGACCGGACAGACGAGGCGCCCGCTCCGGCCCCGGCCCCGGCTCCGAGTCCGACGGTCAGGGAGCCCAGCCCGCTCGCGGCCTCGGCGCCGTCCAACGGCCACGTCTCGGCGCCGCCCAGCGACCGCCCCTCGTCGCCGCCGCCCGGCCTCCTCGGCTAGGCCGGCCTGCTCGCGAAGGCCCGGCGCTCCGGCCGGGGAGGGCGGCAGCCGGTCGGGTTACTTCAGTTCGTGAAGCATTGCGCTAATATTGGGTGTTAGATGTCTTCCAACGACACGTGTCCGGTCTGCCGCACGGCTGACATCGTGTGCGGCAAGTGGACGCTCCTGGTGATCCGGGACCTCGCCGAGGGGCGCTCGCGGTTCTGCGAGCTCGAGCGTTCGCTGCACGGCATCAGCCCCCGCACGCTTTCGCTGCGGCTGCGCGCCCTCGAGGAAGAGGGGATCGTCGAACGCCAGACGTTTCCCGAGGTCCCGCCCCGTGTCGAGTACGCGCTGACCGACAAGGGCCGGGCGCTCGTCCCGCTGATCGAGGACATGCGGGCGTACGGGCTCCAGTGGCTCTTCGAGGAGGACTGCGAGGAGTCGACGCCGGAGGCCGACGCGGCCACGGTCGACGAGCGCGAGCCGGCGATCGCCGCGGTCTGACCGTGGTTCGCAGATGCGGATCGCGCTGTCCGCGGATGAACTGACGGGCATCGCCGCAGCGATCCCCGAGGAGCTGCGCCGACGCGGCCACGACCCGGTCCTGCACGGCGCCTACTCCGACGCCGAGTGTCCCGACTGGGCGTGGGCCAGCGAGGCGGCCGCCCGCGACGTCGTCGAGGGGCGGGCCGAGCAGGCGATCGTCGCGTGCTGGACGGGGACCGGGGCCTCGATCGCGGCCAACAAGGTTTTTGGGATCCGGGCCGCGTTGTGCGGCGACGCGGCGACCGCGTCCGGCGCGCGGCGCTGGAACGACGCCAACGTGCTCGCTCTGAGCCTGCGTGCCACCTCGCAGGCCGAGCTCGAGGAGATCCTCGACGCGTGGTTCGCGGGCACGCCGAGCGACGAGGCGGGCGACGTCGAGAACATCGGTCACGTGGCGGCCATCGAGCGCGCACGCTAGGCCGGTGCTAGGGAAGAAAGGGGCGCTATTTCCCCCTTTCTTCCCAAGGAGCGGTGCAAGGCCGCATGCGGCGGGCAGGATCGCCCCCGCCGATCGCGAACCCGCGGACGTGCGCAACACCACGCTCCACGGGGTCATCGAGGCCTTCGTCACCGAGGCGGCGATGCAGCTCACGGCCGAGACCTCGGCCGGCGCGGAAATCCCGTTCGAGCTGGTCGACACCGCAGGCGGCCCGCGCGGCCGGGTGCCGCTCTATTGCTACCGCCCCCTAACCGGCACGTTCATCCGTGACCGGCTGGGCCTGCTGGCGGCGATGCCCACATACGCGCCGGCGCTGCGCGCCCTGAGCGGCCTGGACGGGGTCGAGGCGTACCTCCGCCAGCGCGGAGAGGCGCGGATCCCGGCCGAACGGCGCGAATGCGCCGACGCCGCCCTGCGGGTCTTCCTGTCGATCATCTTCGCCGAGCGCACCGAGTTCGGATTCGACTCCGACCGGTTCGAGGCCGCGTATGCGGAACTGGAGCAGGCGGCATACGAGGGGCGGGCGGTGACCACCGTGGTGGCCCCGCTGCTGGGGATCGCGCTCGACCCGGAGACCAGCGAGATCGCGCTCGGCGAGGGGCTCTCGCTGATGCGCGGCGACGCGCTCGAGGACGCGCCCTCCGAGGCGGTGTGGGGCGACGCGGAGGAGCCGCACGTGCTGATCGTCCTGACCGCTGCCCAGGACCGTGCCGCGCCCCCGCCGGTATCGGTGGCGCGGGCCCGGTTTCGCCGGACGGTGAGCGCGCTCCGGCTGTTCGAGCGCGGCGGCTACGCGCTGGGGCCGGTGGCGTGGACGCGGATCGACGCCGGCGCGTGGCGTACGGTGGCGCTGGGCGGGAGCGGTCGCCCGGGCCTGCCGCGGGGGATCGCGGCCGAGCAGGAGGATGAGTTGCGGGCGTTCTGCAACCTGGTGGCGCGGCGCACGCCGCGCAGTGGCGAGGTCGCCTGGGCGCTGGCCCGGTTCGAGATGGGCTGTGAGCGGCTCGCGCCGTTCGAGGCGCTGACCGACTACCTGCTGGCGCTGCGGGCCTTGCTCGAGCCCGAGGGCCCGGCGAGCGGCCGCCTGTCGGGCCGCCTGGCCGCGATCTGTGCCCGGCCCGAGGAGCGCGCTTCGGTGGCCGAGCGCACCGCCCACGCGATCTCGCTCGAGCGCGCGGTGATCGGCGGGCTGGCGCCGGCGCACACCGGCGTCGATGCGCTCGTTGACGAGCTCACCGAGTACCTTCGGGCGCTTCTACGCGACGTGCTCTGCGGCCACCTGGACGCGGACCTGTGCGCGGTGGCCGACGAGCTGCTGGCCCAGGCGGTCTGAAAACAGACCCCACGCCCCGGCCGACGGTCGCTAGGCTTGATCTCAGGCCGCTCCCCACTCGGTCTCGCGTGCGGGGCCGGGAGTGTCTTGCCTGCCAGGCCTGACATGTAAGTCCTGGGGCTCCTATGAAGGAAAGGGGAGCGCGACCTGCAGTCTCGAGCGGGCCATAGAGCCCGCTCGTGCTGTTAAGGCTTCGGGGCCATGGGTATGACACCTGGATGTCTCCCTCTGACCGACGACTCGACGCCGGTTATGCTGCGGCCGTGTCACCGACTGCCGCTCGGCCTGCCGTCCTTCCCAACGTGCATCCGGAGTGCCGGAACACGCCGCGGATGAACGACGACGGGTTCGAGGAGCTGTGCCACCTCGTCACCGAGCAGGACCCCGACACGGCCCTGTGCGGCAAGGACGTGACCGGCTATCCGTGGGATCCGCCGTGGCCGCGCTGCGAGGCATGCCTCGCGGTGGCGCGCGGAGAGATGAATTGACCCACCCGGACGCCGGAGCTGGCCCCGGAGCCGGGGGTCGACCGTGAGCGGCTACGAGCTGACCTGCATCGTCGAGATCCCCAAGGGCAGCCGCAACAAGTACGAGTACGACCCCGAGATCGGCGCGATCAAGCTCGACCGATTCATCTCGGCCTCGGTCGTGTATCCCACCGACTACGGCTACGTGCCCGAGACGCTGGCCCCGGACGGCGATCCGCTCGACGTGCTGGTGTGCGTGTCCGAGCCGACCTTCCCCGGCTGCTTCGTGGTGGCCAAGGCCGTCGGCCTGTTCAAGATGGCCGACGAGAAGGGGCCCGACGACCACGTTGTGTGCGTGCCGTGCGATGACCCCGGCTGGAACTACATCGACGAGGTCGACGACCTACCCGGTCAGCTCCGGGCCGAGATCGGACATTACTTCGCGGTCTACAAGGACCTCGACCCTGACCGCCATTCCGAGGTCAAGGGGTGGGCCGGCCGGGATGCCGCGCTCGAGACGATCGAGAAGGCCCGGCAGGCGTTCCGGGACGGCAAGCAGGGGTAGGCCCCAGGCCGGGCTCAGCCGGCCTCAGCCGGGTTCGGCCTCTCGCTCCCCGCGCGCTCGCTTCTCTCTTCGCCGCCGCATCAGGCGCCGCGCGATGAAGGCAAGGATCACGAGCCCGACCGCGATGCCGAAGTACAGCTCGTAGCGGGTGGCCGCGTCGTAGATGCTGTTGATGTGGTCGCCCGAGAAGTAGCCGACCGACACCCACACCCCGACCCACAGCGCGGCGCCGAGCATGTTGAAGGGCACGAACCGCGTCCAGTGCATTCCGGTGATGCCGGCGATGATCCCGTTCGCCTGGCGCAGGCCCTCGACGAACCGCGCGATCACGATCACCTTCCCGCCGTGGCGGTCGAAGAAGCGCGCGGTCTTGTCGAGGCGCTCGGGCGTGAGCAGGATGTACTTGCCGTATCGCTCGGCCAGCGGACGGCCGCCGAAATGGCCGATCGCGAAGCCCACGTTGTCTCCGAGGATCGCGGCGACGAACCCGATCACGGCCACGAGCCAGATGCTCAGCCGTCCCGTCCCGGCGTACACGGCCGAGATGATCAGCACGGTCTCGCCCGGCACGGGGACGCCGAAGTCCTCGAGGAACACCAACCCGAGCGCGAGATAGCCGAAGCGGTCGAGCGTCGGCTCCAGGCTGTGGAGGACGCCCGGTAGGTGCGCGGGAGGCGCGGCGGCCGCGAGCAGCGGGTCTAGCACGCGAGGGACCCTACCTGCGGCCTCTGCCATGATCGCGATATGACCGCGGTCAAGCTGACCTCGCTGTCGCACGGCGCGGGCTGCGCGTGCAAGGTGCCGGCCGCGCTGCTCGGCCCCCTTGTGCAGGCGCTGCCGCGCGCGGCCGACCCCAACCTGCTGGTGGGCCTCGAGACCAGCGACGACGCCGGCGTCTACCGGCTGCGCGAGGACCTCGCGCTGGTGCAGACCGCCGACTTCTTCACCCCGATCGTCGACGATCCCTACGACTTCGGCCGGATCGCCGCCACCAACGCCCTGTCGGACGTGTATGCGATGGGCGGGCGTCCGGTGAGCGCCCTGAACTTGGTGGCGTGGTCGGTCGCGGACCTCGGTGCGGAGATGCTCGCCGAGGTGCTTCGCGGCGGCCACGACGTGGTCAGCGCGGCCGGCGCCGTGATCGTGGGCGGGCACACGATCGACGATCCGGAGCCGAAGTACGGCCTGGCGGTGACCGGCGTCGTCGACCCGGCCGACGTGATCACGAACGCCGGTGCCCGCCCCGGCGATGTGCTGGTCCTGACCAAACCGGTCGGCGCCGGCGCGGTCACCACATCGTTGAAGAAGGGGCTGACGAGCGACGAGGTACTCGCGCGTGCGGTCGAGGTGATGACCGAGCTGAACGCCGCGGCGGCGGAGGCGGCTCGCGCGGCCGGCGCGCACGCGATGACCGACGTCACCGGCTTCGGGCTGCTCGGCCATCTGCACGAGCTGACCCTGGCCAGCGGCTTGGCCGCGGAGGTGCAGGCGGCCGCGGTGCCGGCGATCGAGGGAGCGCTCGAGCTTCTGGCCGACGAGCGTGCGGTCGCCGGCGGGAGCCGCAACAACCGGCGCTACGCCGAGGAGTTCGCCTCCTTCGAGGACCGCGTGGACGAGGTGCGCAGACGGCTCGTCACCGATGCCATGACCTCGGGCGGGCTGCTCGTGGCGGTCGATCCGGCGCGGGCCGGCGGGATCCCGGGAGCTCTGATCGGACGGCTCACCACCGGCGAGCCGGGCACGATCAGCGTCATTTGAGGCGTTCCAGGTCCGCGCGCGACGCTACGCCGAGGAACCGCCCCTCGGGCGTGGTGACGATCGCCCAGCGCAGGCCCTTGTCATTCAGCACCCCGGCGACCTTCTCAGCCGACACGTGCGGGCGGAAGGTCTTCGGGCCGGGCTCCGCCACATCCCAGACCGGTGCGTGCGAGGCGGGATCCAGGGCGCTGGATGGAGCTCGCCCGAGCAGCGTGCCGTCATCGCTCGTGACCAGCGCGAACGGGTACGGCGACCGCTGGATCGACTCGCACACGTCGGCGATGCGATCGGTGGGGCGGCACAGGGCGACGTCGTCGCGCATCACGCGTCCGGCAATCGGCGCCTCGGGCCTCTCCCCCTCCACCGGGAGGCTATGGGCCAGCCAATCGACCTTCCCGGGAACGTAATCGTAGACCTCGGTGAACCCGAGCGCTTCGAGCCGGCACGCGGCTCGTGGACTCAGGTCTCAGAGGGAGTCCCAGCAGTACACGACCACCGGTCGGGTGCGATCGAGTACAGCCGCGTGCTGCTCGTCCAGCTCGCGCAACGGCAGGTTGAAGGCGCCGGGAAGATGCGCCGGGGCGTAGTCGTCCGCGGGTAATACTTCGACGACCTGCGCTCCGCCGTCGATCAACTCCTGTAGCTGTTCTAGGCAGATCGGCGTGGCCATCGTGCGGTCACGGTAGCTCAGCGATGGCCTCGGCGAGGATCGTCTGCGTCGCCTCGAGCGCCTGCGGGATCACGTTGGTGTCGGCCAGCACCGGCATGAAGTTCGCGTCGCCGCTCCAGCGCGGCACCACGTGCAGGTGCAGGTGATCGACGATCCCGGCGCCCGCCACCTTGCCCAGGTTGAAGCCCACGTTGAACCCGTCGGGGGTCATGGCCCGGCGGATCGCGAGGATCGCCCGCCGAGCCAGCTGCATGGTCTCGAGCATCTCGTCCGAATCGAGGTCCTCGAGCGCGCCGATGTGGCGGACCGGCGCCACCATGACGTGGCCGGGCGCGTACGGAAACGCGTTCAGGATCGTCAGGCAGTGCTCGGTGCGATCGATCGGCTGGTGCGCGGGATCCTCGTTGCGGGCCGCGGCCGCGGCGCAGAAGATGCAGTCCCCGTCCTTGGGACCGGTGATGTACTCGATGCGCCAGGGCGCCCACAGCGGTCGTTCGGTCATCGGCGTGCGACTCTACCGTCCGTGTTCCACGTCGAGTTGCGCCAGTTCCCCCACCAGGCGCGGGCGTTCAATTTGACCCGCGAGCAGCTCGACGCGCGGATCGTCGGTCCCTGGACGGCAGGCGGCGCGATCGAGCTCGAAGAACGGCGCTGGTCGCCCGAGCGGGCCAAGCTGACCATCTACGAGGGCCCGGAATTGCCGCCAGACCAGCTGGGTCTCGGTCGAGGATGGGCGAATGTGACCCGCGCGGGCGAGGATGTGACCGCGCGCGTGCTGGCCGAGCGGGGGCGGGCATCCCCGGGGCCCGTGGCCGAGCTCAAGCGGGAGCTGCTCGACCGAGGCGCTTACGGGCCGGTCTCGCTTCGCCGCGTGATCGAGCTCACCGCCGAGCGCTATTCGGGGTCGCGCGTAAGCGAGCGGCTCGCGCTGTGCGAGCAGGCTACGTGGGAGCTCCTGCACGAGGGAGCGCTCAGGCTGACTCGAGCGGGCGCGCCGGTGGAGCCCGGCGAGTGGCAGGGCGTGCTGCTGCGCTGGGAGGCCTGGACCGGCGACACTGTGACGATCGAGCCGGTCCAGCTCTAGGCGACGAGGTCGTCGATCAGGCGCTGGCGCTCGGTCTGGGAGCCGAACAGATAGCGATGGATGCGCACCAGGCCCCCGATATCGTGCACGTCGTCGTCGAGCTGGGGGACGAGCAGCAACCGGCGCTCGTCGAGCTGGTGGGCCAGGCGCTTCAGGTTGTCGTCGTCGCGCCGGGCGAGCACGTGGTAGTCACGGAAGTTCTCCGCCACGCGGGTGGCCAGTTCGGGCGAGAGCACCCGGGCGAGAGATCGTCTGACCTCCCGCGGCGCCCGATCGCCCAGAAGGTCGTGATGCACGCGGTTGACCACCACCCCGGCGAACGGCAGCCCGTCGGCTTCGAGCCGCTGCCCGAACCAGATCGCCTCGTCGATCGGTTCGCGCGCAGCCGACGTGACGAGCAGGAAGGCCGTGCTGGGTGCCCTGAGCAGCTGCTCGACCTGGGCGGCGCGCTGGCTGAAGTCGCTGGTCATGTCGCCGAGCAGCTGGAAGAACGTCGCCAGGTCTGTGATCAGGTCGATCCCGGTGATTCGCCGCAGTCCGCCCAGCAGCGGGAGCGCACCACGTCCGAGCGCGCGGATCCCGAGCCCGGTGGGCTTCGTGAACGCTTTCAGTGCGCGGCCTTCCAGGAACGCGTTGAGCCGTCCGGGGGCTTCGAGGAACTCGAGCGCGTTGCGCGAGGGCGGCGTGTCGAGCACCAGGAGATCGAAGTCCCCGTCCTGGTCGAGCTCGTGGAGCTTGGCGATCGCGGTCAGCTCCTGGGAACCGGACACCGCGGTCGACAGCTCGCGATAGACGCGGTTGGCCTTGATCTCCTCCGCGCGCCCCGGATCCGGCGCGATCCGCTCGATCAGCTCGTCGAAGGTCCGCTTGGGATCGAGCATCATCGCCCACAGCTCGCCCTTGACGTTCAGTGACTCGCCGGCCAGTCGCTCCGGTTCCACGCGGTGGGGCTCGTTCTCGAGCTGCTCGAGTCCGAGCGCGTTCGCCAGGCGGTTGGCCGGGTCAATCGTCACCACCGCCACCTTGGCGCCCGTGGCGGCCATGCCGAGCGCGATCGCCGCCGAGGTCGTCGTCTTGCCGACGCCGCCCGAGCCGGCGCACACGCAGACGCGCTTGCCCTCGAGCATCTCCGCAACGTTCACAGCGCGTCCTGGAGGGCGTCGGCCAGCGCCTCGACCTGCGGCAGGCCTACCTGTCCGGCGAACAGGTAGGGGAGCTCGACCAGTCGGCCGTTCACGCGCTCCCGCAGGCGGTCGCGCTGCTCGCGTTGGGTGGCTGCGCGCGCATGCTCGGACAGCGCCGCGCGCAGGGCCGATCGGGCCAGCGTCGACCGGGTCCGGTTCAGCGCCTGGTTCAGCTCGGCGATCTCGCCGGCCTCGAAGCGGGCTGGGTACAGCGCGTTGACGATGACCAGGTCGAGCGGCAGTTTGTCGCGGGCCAACTCATCGGCCAGCGTCATCGTCTCGTTGACCGGCATCTCCTCGGGTGTGGCCACTGCGATCACGCCGGTGAACTCGGAGTCGGCGATCGTGTCGGCGATCGTCTGCCCCTGATGGGCGATCGGCCCGACCCGGGCGATGTCGGCGAACGTGCGCGGTGTGCGCAGCAGCCCCATACCGTGCCCGGTGGCCGGCGCGTCGACGATCACCATGTCGTACGGAGCGGCGCCGCGAGTGCGGCGATTGAGCTGGGCGAGCTCCCAGACCTTTCCGATGCTGAGCAGCTCGCGCATCCCGGGCGTGGCCATGGCGAAGGCCTGGAACAGCCGGCTCGAGCCCAGGGCCTGGCCGAAGGTTCCGGCCTTGACCCGCAGGTACTCCTCCATGGCCTGCTGGGGATCGATCGAGATCGTGAACAGCCCGGGCGCGAGCTCGAGCTCGCGGAACTGCTCGCCGGTGTCGTCGCGGAACACGCCCTGCACCCGCTCCTGGCTGGCCAGCTCGGCGACGATCGTGCGCAGACCGCGCCGCGCGGCGAGCAGCCCCAGCGCGATTGCCACGGTCGATTTGCCGACGCCGCCCTTGCCGGTGACGAACAGCAGGCGCTTGTCGAGTAGTGCGGGCACGGCACTCGAAAATAGCGGGGGGTGGTCGCGCCACGGCGGCCGGGCGCGCGGGGGATTCGGCGCCACGCGGAGGATTCCGGTGCGCTGCTGCGAATAAGGCCGTCGACATGAGCCACGTGATCGCGTTCGCCAATCAGAAGGGCGGGGTCGCCAAGACCACCACGACGCTCAACCTGGCGGTGGCGTTCGCCGAGGAAGGGCATCGCGTGTTGTGCGTGGACATGGACCCGCAGGGCAACCTGACCATGTCCCAGGGCATCGACCCCGACACGCTGGAAAAGTCGATGTACGACGTGCTGGTGCACCACATCTCGATCCGCGAGGTGATCCGCAAGCGCGAGGTCGATGTGGCCTGCTCGTCGATCGACCTGGCCGGGGCCGAGATCGCCATGTCGACGATGATCGGCCGCGAGCGCTCGCTGCAGAAGGCGCTGCGGCCGGTCGAGGACGACTACGACTTCGTGTTCATCGACACGCCGCCCAGCCTCGGGCTGCTCACGATCAACGCTCTGACCGCCGCGCACAAGGTGATCGTCCCCGTCCAATGCGAATATCTGTCGATGCGCGGCCTGATCCAGCTGCAGAACACGCTTGCCATGATCCGCGAGAACCTCAATCCGGACGTCGACATCGAGGGAATCCTGCCCACGCTGGTCGACGCCCGGACGCTGCACGCCAAGGAGGCGATCGAGTTGCTGGAGGAGAACTTCGGCGACCGGGTGTTCGCCTCCCGGATCCGCAAGACGATCCGCTTCGCCGAGGCGCCCGTGAAAGGCATGTCGGTCCTGAAGTACGATCCGGACGGCGTGGCCGCGCACGCATATCGGCAGCTTGCGAAGGAGGTCCTCTCGAATGCCAACCGGTAAGCGCGCAAGCATGCGCGAGGGCCCCCTCGCCGCCCTGTTCCGCAAGACCGCCGAGGACGTCGAGCACAAGGCCGAGCCGGGGGCGCCGGCGCCATCTGCCCCGCCGGTCAGCGAGCAGCCGGCTGCTCCACCTTCGCCGGCGACGCCTCCTCCCGAGGAGCCCGAGGTCGAAGAACCGCGGATCCCACTGCCCCACGAGCGGCTGCGCCACGCGTTCTCCGCCGACATCCCCGAGAACATGCTCGAGCGGGCGCCCGTCCCCGAGCCTCCCGCCCCCGAGCCCGACGTCTATGCGCGACCGGACCGCGCCGGCGAGGCGCCGGCCCCCACGCCCAAGCTCGGACCCATGCTGCGCGTGGTCGGGGTCGGCGGCGCCGGCGTCAATGCGATCAACCGCATGGTCGAGGCCGAGATCGAGGGCGTCGAGTTCGTGGCCATCAACACCGACCTCCAGTCCTTGCAGCAGTCCGCGGCGCACGAGACGCTCCACATCGGCGACTCGATCACGCACGGGCTCGGGTCGGGCTCCAACCCCGAGCTGGGGCGGGCTGCCGCGCGCGAGGAGTACGACCGCATCAAGGCGATGCTGCGCGGCTCGGACATGGTGTTCATCGCCGCGGGCGCAGGCGGCGGGACCGGCACCGGCGCGGCGCCGATCGTCGCCCAGATCGCCCGCGAGCTGGGCGCGCTGACCGTCGGGATCATCACCCGCCCGTTCCAGTTCGAGGGCACCCGCCGGCGCGATCAGGCCGAGGCGGGCATCGCGGCGCTGGCCGACGAGGTGGACACGCTCATCGTGGTCCCCAACAATCGGCTGCTGTCGGTGCTCGAGCGCAACGTCTCGATGGTCGACGCGTTCCGCGTGGCCGACGACGTGCTGCGCCAGGGCGTGCAGGGGATCTCCGACCTGGTGACGCTCCCGGGGCTGATCAACCTCGACTTCGCCGACGTGCGCACGATCATGTCCGGCGCGGGCAACGCGCTGCTCGGGATCGGGATGGGCGCGGGCGAGCGCCGGGCGGTCGAGGCGGCCGAGCACGCGGTGGCGTCGCCGCTGCTCGAGACCAGCATGGAGGGCGCGCGCTCGATCCTGCTCTCGATCACCGGCGGTCCGGACCTGTCGTTGTGGGAGGTCAACGAGGCGGCCCGGGCTGTGGCCGAGGCGGCCCACCCCGACGCCAACATCATCTTCGGCGCGATGGTCGACGAGAAGCTCGCCGACCACGTATGGGTGACGGTGATCGCCACCGGCTACGGCGACGCCCGCCCCCGGGTACGTCAACCGGCCCGCACCGACACCGGCGAGGACGCCCGGCAGTTGCGTGAACCGGCCGGCGAGCCGCGCGTGAGCCGCGTGCGCCAACGCTCGAACACACTCGACCTCGACGTACCCGAGTTCATCCCTCGTAGATAAGGCGGTTCGGTTCGGATGGCCGAGCCGCTGGGCGTAGTCGCCGCCGGCCACCCGCGGTCCGCGCAGGCCGGCGCCGACGCACTGCGAGAGGGCGGCAACGCGGTCGACGCGGCGCTGGCCGCGATGCTCACCGCGTTCAGCTGCGAGCCGCTGCTGACCAGCCTGGGCGCCGGCGGCTACATGCTGGTGGTGCAGCCCGGCCGTGAACCCGTGCTGCTCGACTTCTTCGTCGAGGCGGCGGGGAGCGGCGTGGACGCCGGGGCGCGGGCCGAGCTCGTGCCGGTCAGCGTGTCATTCGGCGACGCGATCCAGGTGTTCAACATCGGGCCGGCGTCGGTGGGGACGTACGGGATGGCGGCCGGTCTGTACGAGGCGTCGAGCCGCTTCGGGCGGATTCCGCTGGCCGACCTCGTCGCGCCCGCGGCTCGGCTGGCCCGCGACGGCGTGGAGATGAACGAACCACAGGCGTACGTGATCGAGATCCTGGCCGGAATCGTCACCTCGACCGCCGAGTGCGCCGCGCTGTTCGCTCCGGACGGTCGGGTGGTGCGGGCCGGCGACGTGGTCCGCCAGCCCGAGCTGGCCGATGCGCTCGAGCGCTTGGGGGCGGATGGCCCGGCGCCGTTCTACACCGGCGACGTCGCGGCGGCGATCATCGAGTGGCTGGGCGCGCGGGGCGGGATCGTCAGCGCCGCGGACCTGGCCGTCTACGCGGTGGTCGACCGCGAGCCGATCCGGGCCACCTACCGCGGCCGCGAGGTGGTGACCAATCCGCCGCCCTCGGCGGGCGGGATCCTGATCGCGCACGCGCTGGCGCTGCTCGACGCGGAGCCGCGGGCGCCCGATGTGGCCGAGGTGGTGATCACGATGGAGCGGACCCAGGCCGAGCGGACCCCGGAGTTCCTGGAGGGTCTGGACGACCCGGAGTTCGTCCAGCGGTTCCTCGCGCGCCGTTCGCCGCTTGGCTCGACCACCCACGTCGCCGTGCTCGACCGCGAGGGCTGGGCCTGCTCGGTCACCTCCTCCAACGGCTCGTGCTCGGGCGTGGTCGTGCCCGGCACCGGCGTTCACCTGAACAACATGCTGGGCGAACAGGACCTTAACCCGCTGGGCTTCCACCGCCACCCGCCGGGGCGGAGGATGCCGAGCATGATGTCTCCGACCGCGGTGCTCCGCGACGGCGCGCCCGAACTGGTGCTGGGGAGCGCCGGATCGAACCGGATCCGCTCGGCCATCCTGCAGACGATCATCCGGGTGGTCGACGACGGGATGCCGGCGGGTGACGCCGTGCAGGCGCCGCGCGTGCACTTCGAGGACGGCGTCGTGTACGCCGAGCCCGGGATCGACACCGGGCCGCTCGAGCGGGCGGGGCGGGCGATCGGTCGCTTCCGGGAGCTCAACCTGTTCTTCGGCGGGGTCCAGGCGGCGGCCCGCGACCGGCAGGGACGGCTGTCCGGGGGCGGCGATCCGCGCCGGGGCGGCGCGGCCGTCGTCGTCGATGCGACATGAGGTTCCCGTCAGCGGCCGTGCTCGCGCTGCTCGCGGCGGGCGCGACGCTGTACGGCTGCGGCTTGGACGTGCAATCCCCGGACCTGTTCAAGGTCACGCGGGTCGGTCAGGGCCAGAAGCTGACCCTGCTGGTCAACGACTCCGGGACGATCGCCTGCGACGGCGGCAAGCCCAAGTCGCTGCCCGATCCGCAGCTGTTACGCGCGCGCGACCTGGCCACCAGCCTCAACGACGACGCCAAGGCCAAGCTGAGCTACCCGGGAGCACCCCCCGGCGGCGTGTTCTCCTACACGGTGAAAGTGCAGAACGGCACATTCACATTTCCCGACACTGCGGCACGGGCGCGCAAGGAACTGTCCCAGTTGGAGTTGTTTGTAGTGCAGGCGGCGGCTCATCCCTGCGGGATCGGCCCTTGAGGATCTTCTTAGCCTTACCCCCCGGTTAGGCGCCTCGCTACCCTGCCCAGCTTGTGATCACCTTCGCGTCCAGCCTCATCACCTACGGTCAGGCGATCGTGCTCGGCGTGCTCCAAGGAGTGACCGAGCTGTTCCCGATCTCGAGCCTCGGTCACACGGTGATCTTCCCCAACCTGTTCGGGTGGGACAACATCGTGGCCTGGCAGTCCCAGCCCGAATCGCCGTGGCTGGCCTTCGTGGTCATGCTGCACGTGGGCAGCGCCGTCGGGCTGCTGATCTATTTCTGGCGTCAGTGGATCGCGATCATCAAGGCGTTCTTCCGGACGCTCTACAAGCGGCGGATCGAAACGTCCACCGAGCGGCTGGCGTGGTTGATCGTCTGCGCCACGATCCCGGTGGGGATCCTGGGTCTGCTGCTCGAGCGCCCGATTCGGGAGGCCCTGGCCAAACCGCTTGCGGCCTCGATCTTCCTGGTCGTCAACGGCGTCATCCTGCTCGGCGCGGAGCGCCTGCGCCGCCGCTCGGAGGTGCGCGCACTTGCGGCCCGCGAGGGCATGAAGCGCGATGGGGGCCGCCGGCTCGACACGCTCGAGTATCGCGAGGCGGGCGTCATCGGAGTGGCTCAGACCTCGGCGCTGATAGCCGGGATCAGCCGCGACGGAGTGTGCATGTCGACCGGGCTCGTGCGCGGTCTCGACAACGAGGACGCGGCGCACTTTGCCTTCCTGCTGGCCACGCCGCCGATCCTGGCCGCCGGCCTGTTCAAGTTCGGCGACCTGACGGGTTCCCTCGGCGTCGGCATCCGCGGGCCGGCGGTCATCGCCGCAGTCGCCGCGGCGATCACCGCAATCATCACCGTGCACTACCTCACGCGCTACTTCAAGACCCGCACCCTGACCCCGTTCGGGATCTACTGCATCGTGTTCGGGGCCGCGATGGTTATTTACAACGCCTAGGCCGCTCCGAAGCGCACCTTGCCGTTGGACCGGGCCCGCTCCTGGACCCGGTCGACCAGCTCCAGGCGCTTGATCGCGGCCCGGAACAGCCGCGTGACCAGCCGCAACCGGGCGTTTTCCGAGCGCATGTCGAGCAGCCCCTGCTTGGCGTCGAGGCCGAAGTCGACGGTGGCCGCCATCGCGTAGGCGCTCATGTCGGCGAGCTCCTCGGGGTCGGGGTCGCGTTCGGTGGCCCGTCTGACCAGCTCGGCGTACGCCTCATGGGCGGCCTTGGCCAGATCGGGATCGGGCGCGTCCTGGCGGTCCTCGACGAACTCGATCACGCCGGCCGGATACGGGAGATGGCCCTGGCGCTCGAGCACGCGGAACGGCCTTGTGCCGCGCACGAGCAGGTTTATCCGGCCGTCGTCCATGCGCTCGAGCACCCGGTCGATCGCGCAGGCGCAGCCCACCTCGCGCAGCCCGTCGTCGGAGAGCCAGACGATGCCGAACTCGTGCTCGCGCTCGAGGCACTCGTTGATCATCGTCTTGTAGCGCTCCTCGAAGATGTGCAGCGGGATCATCTCGCCGGGCAGCGCCACGATTCCTAGCGGGAACAGCGGAAAGTCGCCTTCGGGCATTGCGCCCAGCGAGTCTACGCCCGGGCCGCGAGCAGCAGGTTGTAGAAGATCGCCGGGGGCAGCCGCGGCTCGAGCAACCGCTGATCCACCCGCTGGAGCGTCAGGTAGCCGCGAAAGGCGTACTGGCGCCACAGCATCGGCACATCCGCGGGGTCGGCGCTGGCCTCGAGCCCGCGGTTGAACCATCCGAACCAGTTGGCCAGAAGTTCCTCGCCGCGCACCCGCACATCGCTGAAGCCGGCCGCGCGGGCATGGCGGACCAGATCGGCGGGGGCGAATGCATGGATGTCGACCTCCCGCTCGAGCCGGTGGTCGTTCCCGTTGGTCGAACTGTGGTCGTCGGGGGAAGGTGGCGGCCCGGCCCGGAGCGCGCGGCGCCACAGCGGCGCCACGGCGTTGGCTCCCCGCTTGGGCACGGCCGCGAGCCGGTCGCCGAACCGCGAGGGCTCGCCGGCGAACACGATGTAGCCGCCCGGCGTGAGCACGCGGTGAAACTCCCGGAAGGCCCGCTCGAGGTCGGGCAGATGGTGCAGCACGGCGTGCCCGAGCACCAGGTCAAAGCTGTCGTCGGCGAACGGCAGCGATTCGGCGTCCGCCCGGGCGGTCCTGACGGTAAGGCCGAGGCGCTGCGCGTTGGCGCCCAGCGCGCGCACCATGCCCGGCGAGATGTCCGTGCAGGTGGCCTCGCGCACGACGCCGGCGCGCAGCAGGTTGAGGCTGAAGTAGCCGGTGCCGGCGCCGACCTCGAGCGAGCGCTCGAACCCGCCGTCGAGCGTCGCCCCGAGCACCTTGTGCAGCTTCCCCACTACCTGAGCCTGGCCGACCTTGCCGAAGTCGATGCCCCATTTGGAGTCGTAGCTGGAGGCGGCCACGTCGTGATAGCGGGTGTTTAGATCACGGATCTCGTCCGCCGTCCGCAGCACCTCCATGGCGGGGCGCACATTACCCTGTCGACGCGCCGGTGAACTCATACGTCCAGAAAAACCAGCCCCCCGGCGTGCCGCCGCTCGAACTGACCGGCGAGCGGACGCTGCCCGACGTGCCGGCCGAGAACTACTGGTACCGCCGGCACCTGGCCGTGTACGAATGGATCGCCCGGCGGGTGGCCGACGGGGTTGTGCTCGACATGGCCTGCGGGGAGGGGTACGGCTCTTCCGTGCTAGCGGCGACGGCGGCCTCCGTGGTCGGCGTGGATGGGAATCCCGAGGCGCACGAGCACGCCCGGCTGAGGTACAGCCGACCGGGGCTGGCGTTCGAGTGGGGAGCGGTCGAGATCTACGGGGAGCCCGGGTCGTTCGACGCGGTCGTGTTCCTCCAAACGATCGAGCACGTGGTCGACCCGCGGGCGGTGCTCGAGCATTTCTCTCGGATCTTGCGGCCCGGAGGGGTCGCGTACGTCTCGACGCCCAACGTGCTCACGCTGGCGCCGCCGGGCGCGGCGAAGTCCGACAACCCCTGGCACCTGCGGGAGTACCGGGCGAAGGAGTTCGCCTCGCTGTGCGCGGGCGTGTTCGGGGAGGTCGAGATGCTCGGCGTGTTCCATGCCCGCAAGCTGCGCGCTCACGAGATCGCGCTGCGGCTCGGGTGGGACCGCGTCCACAAGCGCCTCGGGGTCACCAAGACGTTCTACGACCGCTTCACGCCGGCCATCTCCAGCCGCGATTTCGCATTGCGACCCGATCGGCTGGATCGCGCGCTCGATTTCCTGGCCGTCTGCCGGACGCAGGCCGGCTAGCCCCAGCGGAACGTTCGCGGCGCAGCGCGCATCCGGATGATCCGCGCCGGCACTCCGCCCACCACGGCGTTGGCGGGCACGTTCGCGGTGACCACGGCGCTCGTCCCAATCACGGAGTTGTCGCCGACCCGAACGCCCCGGAGCACGCACGCGCCGTAGCCGATCCACACGTTGTGGCCGACGTCGACATTGCGCTTGTAGATTCCCTGCTCGCGGATCGGGCGCTCGGTCTCGACCATCCCATGGTCGAAGTCGATCATCATCACCCGGTCGGCGATGATGGACTCCCGGCCGATCGCCACATGCTGGTAGGCGGAGATCGTGCACTCCTGGCCCATCACGGACTTCGCCCCGAGCGAGAACTCGCCCTCGTGGACGCGGATCTTGCAGCGGTGGCCGATCCACGACCACCGGCCGAGCTTCACTCGCGCGTTCGGCCCGATCTCGAACTTGACCCGCGGGCACACGAAGCACAGCCCATCGGTCTCCAGGCGCCCGCGCCAGCGGAGCTTCAGCCAGGCCCAGCGCGCGATCAGCACCGCGTAGCCCGGCCTCAGCATGTGGTGCTCGCGGGCGAAGCGCAGGAAGGTCAGTGGCCCGCCGTGCAGGGGCGGCGGCCCCGAGCGAACAAAGGCGGGCACTACGGCCGGCGCGGCGCGCTTGACCCTCTCGGTGGTCGCGGATTGCACGCGGGGATCGTACCCCTGGCATGATCTTGCGCGTAGGGATGCCCGGCGCCGACGAATCGCTTGCCCAACGCCTCCTCGCCGGCGACCGGCGGGCGCTTGCGCGCGGCATCTCGCTGGTCGAGAACGACGATCCGGAGGGCTGGGCGCTCGTCAAGGAGGTCTATCCGCGCACGGGCCGCGCCGCGATCCTGGGCTTCACCGGACCGCCCGGCGCCGGCAAGTCGACCCTGCTCGGCGCGCTGATCAAGCTGGAGCGGGCGCGCGGGCGCACGGTGGCCGTTCTCTCGATCGATCCCACCTCGCCGTTCACCCACGGGGCGCTGCTCGGCGACCGCATCCGGCTGTCCGACCACTTCCTCGACCCCGGCGTGTTCATCCGCTCGATGGCCACTCGCGGCGCGCTCGGCGGGCTGAGCGAGGCCTCGCTCCAGGCCGCGCTGCTGATGGACGCGGCCGGCCGGGACGTGGTCCTGCTCGAGACCGTCGGGGTCGGCCAGGCCGAGGTCGACATCATCGACCACGCCGATACGGTCGTGCTCGTGTTAATGCCTGGGTCGGGCGACTCGATCCAGGCGCTCAAGGCGGGCGTGATGGAGATCCCCGACGTGATCGTGGTGAACAAGGCCGATCATCCGCTGACCGACACGATGGTGCGCGAGATCAGGAACGTGCTGGCGCTGGGGCCCCGGGAGGGCTGGCGGGTGCCGATCGTCAAGACCGAGGCGGTGCGGGATGAGGGGATCGAGGAGCTGGCCGAGAAGCTGGCCGAGCACCAAGCCTACGTGGAGGCCGAGGGGACCTTGTCCGAGCGCCGGCGGCGCAACCTGATGAACGAAGTGCTGGCGCTGGCCACCTTCCGCATGCGCCGTGAGCTCGAGGCCTCCGTGCGCGACGACCCGGCCGTCCAGGAGCTGCTGGGCCGAGTCGTGGCGCGCGAGATCGACCCCGCCTCAGCCGCGACGACCGTGCTGGAGCGCCGGGCCGAGGAGCTCGCGCGGTGAGCGCGGCGCTTGCGCCACCGTTCCTCGTGGCCGCGCTGCTCGTGTGCGTCGCCGGCGCCCTGAAGCTTCGCTCCCCGGACCGCGCCGCGGCGGCGCTGGGGATGGGCCGCTGGGGGGTCCGTGGGCTGGCCCTCGGCGAGGTGGCACTCGGAGCCGCGTGCGCGCTGGCGCCGACCCGGCCGCTGGCGGTCGCGCTGGCGATCGTCTACGGCCTGTTCTCGCTGGTTGCCGTCGCTCTCATGCGTCGCGGCGTCCCGTGCGGATGCTTCGGAGATGACGACTTACCGGTGTCGCTCGCCCACGTGATCGCCAGCGAGCTACTGGGCGCGCTGGCCCTGAGCGCGGCGCTCGCCGGTCCGCGCGGCCTCGGCTGGGTGCTGGACCGGCCGGCCATGCAGGCGGCGGCGCTCCTCGTCGGCATCGCCGGCGCGCTCTACGCCACCGTGGCCGTCTACACCCAACTGCCTGCGGCGTGGGCCGTGTGGAGCGGCGAGTGAGCGGCGTCGGTCTCGTCGAGGCTCTCGGGGAGCGGCTGGCCCGGCGCACGTCGCGGCGCGGGGCACTCTCGAAGGCGGCGGTGGCGGGGGCCGCCTTCGCGGTGGCGCCGGTCCGATACCTGATCCGGCCGGGCACGGCGTGGGGAGTGATCCGCCCCGACGACTGCCCGCACGGCAGCAAGTGCACGGACGGTTACACCGCGTTCTGCTGCGAGATCGAGCAGGGCAACAACGCCTGCCCGCCCAACACCTACATCGCCGGATGGTGGAAGTGCGCGAGCTACCGCGGCACCGGTCTGTGCGAAGGGCAGGGCGCGCGCTTCTACATCGACTGCAACAGGATCCCGGGGACGACTTTCCCGGGGGGCTGCCAGTGCGCGGGCGGCGACTGCCAGAACCGGGCCGTCGACTGCAACCACTTCCGCTACGGGCAGTGCAACACGCAGATCGCCGGCACCACCGAGGTGGTCTGCCGGCTCGTGCTGTGCCGGAACCCGGCCACGGTGCCCGGCATGAACTGCAACGGGACCGAGATGGTCGACAACCGTACCTGCACGCACGAGAATCCATGCCTGATGGGGCTGGCCAAGCAGCTGCCCGGCGGGGGAGGGGCCTGACCGTGGCCGCGATCGTGTCGGTCGAGACGGTTCTGCTCGTGCTGCTGGTCGTGCTCGTGGCCGCGCTGCTGCGCAGCCACGCCGAGATCCTGCGCCGTCTCGGGCCCGAGGGCGCCGTCCCCCCACGCCTGCCCGATCCGCCGGCCGGCGCCCGGCCGGACGCCGAGGCCCCCGAGATCGCCGGCGTCACCCCGACCGGCGACGCGATCAAGCTCAGCCTGAACGGAACGCCGACCCTGCTGGCCTTCCTGACCAGCGGCTGCACGAGCTGCGCCCGCTTCTGGGAGACGCTCGCCGAGCACCGGCTGCCCGATGGCCTGCAGCCAATGATCGTCACCCGCGGCCCCGATCGCGAGCAGCGCTCGAAGCTCCGCTCGATGGCGCCGTCCACCGTCCCGGTGGTGATGTCGTCCGAGGCCTGGGCGGACTACGCGGTGCCGGGCTCGCCCTACTTCGTCATGGTGCAGGACGGCGAGATCCGCGGCGAGGGCGTCGCGACGACCTGGGACGCGCTCACGTCCCTGCTGGCCGATGCGGTCGAGGAGCAGCGCGGGATCGACGAGCGGCTGGCCGCGGCGGGAATCGGACCCGACCACCCGAGCCTATTCCCGGGGGGGCGCGTCTGACCGCGCTGATGGTCCTCGGGTGCGCGGCCTCGATCATGGCCGCGGTGGCGGCCGCCTGGTCCCCCTGAGGCGAGTCCATGCTCGCGAGCATCACCCCGCTCGGCGAGCGGGGACGGCATTCTCGATGGGGCTTTACGGTGGGCGCGTTTCTGGTGAGCGCCACCGCGGCGGGCGTCGGCGCCGGGGCGCTGCTCGGGATGCTCGGCTCGGTCGCGGTGCCGCCGCATGGCACGTTGGCGGTGCTGCTGGTGGCGATCGCGGTCGCGGTTGTCCTGGACGGCCTACCCCGCGCCGTGCCGGGCCCTCGCCGCCAGGTCGACGAGCGCTGGCTCGACCAGTACCGGGGCTGGGTCTACGGCGCCGGCTACGGGGCCCAGCTCGGCCTTGGCGTGACCACGATCGTGTCGAGCGCGGCGACCTACGTCGCGCTGCTGGCCGCGTTCCTGACGGCGAACGCCGCGGCCGGCGCGATCGTCCTCGGCTGCTTCGGCGCGGTGCGAGGCTTCACTCCGCTGGCGGCTGCCGGCGTTCGGAATCAGCGCCAGCTGCTCGAGTTCCACCGCGCCCTGGCGCGGTGGCGCTCCCCCGCCCGATGGGGCGTCGTGGCAGCCCAGGCCGGGATGCTCGCCCTCGCGCTCGTGCTGTCGTGAGCGTGCTCGAGGCGCACGGACTGCGGGTCGAGCTGCCGCGGGGCTGGAGCGGCCGCGTGTTCAGGCGCCCCACCGGCGGCGCCACCCTCCACGCCGGCGACTTCCAGCTTCCGCTCGACGACGGCGAGTTCGGGGATCGGAGCACGGGGGCGATGCCCGCCGGCGCCTCGTTCCTGGCCCTGACCGAGTACCGACCGGGCGCCGGTCTCGAACCCGGCGAGGGTCTGTTCGCCGCGCGCCGGATGCCGACCACGCTTGATCCGACCGGCTTCAGCGTCCGCGGGCTCGCCCATCCCCGGCCCGGGCAGGCGGGCACGCAGCATTTCTTCACCACCGCCGGGCGGCCGTTCTGCCTCTACGTGGTGGTGTCCGGCCCGCGCACCGAGCGCCCGCGGCAGCTCGGAGCGCTCGCCCACGTGCTGCGCTCGCTGCGGGTTCAGCCGCGGACGAGCTGACCGGTGTAGCGCGCGGCGTCGTGCCCGAGGACGCCGATGCACCGCGTCAAGTTGATCCGCGATCGGTTCACGTAAGTCGCGGTGATCGTGCTCGCCACGTCGCCGGTGACGGCGGTGATGTGCACGGTGATCCGGAACGGGATCTCCTGCCCGTGCGGATACACCCGGCCGGCGCAGCGCAGCGGAGCGAAGAAACTGCCCGACCCGGCGTAGGTTCCCGGGGTGGTCTCCTGGAGCGTGAGCATGTCGGTGCCGGTGGCCCGACCGCGGACGAGCTGGACGGCGCACGGGCCGATCGCGCACTGAGGGATGAAGGTCCAGGTGCGCTGCACGACCTCGCCGACCCTCTCGCCGCGCACGTTTTGGGCCACGGTGACCGTCCCGTTCATCTGAAACGCGCCTCTGAGCTGCGTCGGGGGGGCAGGCTGGGCGGGGGCCTCCGCGGCTGGGACAGCGCCGGCGACCGTGGTCGCGACCGCTATCACCGCAACGACGGTGCGCGGGCTCATGCCCCCAGGGCGCGGGCGATCACCATCTCCTGCACCTCGTCGGTCCCCTCGCCGATCGTGAGGATCTTGGCGTCCCGGTAGAACCGGCACACCGGGTACTCCTCGATGTAGCCGTATCCGCCGTGGATCTGCACCGCCTCGTCCGTCGCGCGCACGGCCAGGCGCCCGCTCTTGAGCTTGGCCTGGGCCGCGGTCAGCGTGAAGTTCCGACCCTGATCCTTCAGATATGCCGCCTTGTGAACGAGCAGCCGGGTCGCCTCGATCTCGGTCGACAGGTTGGCCAGCTTGCTCTGAATCGCCTGGTACTTGGAGATCGGCCGGCCGAACGCGCGGCGCTCCTTGGCGTAGGCGAGCGCCTGGTCGAGCGCGCCCTGGGCCAGCCCGACGCCCATCGCCGCGACGCCGATCCGGCCGATGTCGAGCACATGGAGGAACTGGCGCAGGCCCGCGCCACGCTGGCCCAGCAGGTTCTCCGCCGGCACCCGGCAGTCGCTGAAGGTCAGCGGCCGGGTATCCGAGGCGTTCCAGCCCATCTTCCGGTACGGCTCGCCCGGCTCGTAGCCCGGGGTCCCGTTGGGCACGATCAGGTTGGAGATCTCGCGCTCGCCGGCCGTGCGCTCGCCGCCGCGGCCGTCGGCCCCGTGTCCGGTGCCGGTGACCGCGGTGATCACGACCATCCCCGAGATGTCGGTCCCGGCGTTCGTGATGAACTGCTTGGAGCCGTTGATCACCCACTCGCCGTCCTCCAGCGAGGCCCGGGTTCGCGTGTTCCCGGCGTCCGAGCCGGCCTCGGGCTCGGTCAGCCCGAACGCCCCCAGGCGCTCGCCGCGGCACAGCTGCGGCATCCACTCCTGCTTCTGGGCCTCCGAGCCGAAGAGGTAGATCGGCTGGGTTCCGAGCGAGGTGTGGGCGCACAGCGTGATCGCTACCGAGGAGTCGACGCGGGTCAGCTCCTCCACCGCCAGCGCGTAGGCCAGCGAGTCGCCGCCAGCGCCACCGTACTCCTCGGGGAACGGGATTCCCATCAGGTCCAGCTCGGCCAGGCGGCGCACGATGTCGTACGGGAACGCGTGCGTCCGGTCGAGCTCCTCCGCCACCGGCGCGATCTCCTGCTCGGCGAAGTCGCGGACGGTTCGTTGCAGCAGACGGTGGTGGTCGGGTAGATCGAAGTCCATGCCCGGATTCTCACAGCCTGGCGCGCCCGGTGGCCCTGCGCCACCGACCGTCCGCCTGGGCACGCTGGCCGATGGTGCTGGCGCCGGCGATCATGGCGATCGTCGAGCGCGGGGTGAACCGTCGTCCCGATCGGGCCCGCGCGCTCGGGATCGAGGTCGAGCTCCGGATGGAGGAGAGCTATCCGCCGGTCCGGATCGTCTTCGATTCCGACGGCGTGCTGGTCGAAGACGGCGCCGGACATGCGCCGGCGCTCCGGATCAGCGGCGCGCTGTCCGATCTGGTCGCGCTGCTGGTGGCGCCGCTGCTCGGCGGGGTGCCCAGCCCGATCGACGCCCGGGGACGCGCCGCGCTCGGGATGTCGCCTCCCGCCGGGTGCGGATCCAGGGCGGCCTCGGCCTCATGCGCCGCTTCCTGGGCGTGATCAGGCTGTGGCCGGGGCGGTGCCCTGCTAACGCGTCACGCAGCGCGATTCCCGTGGGGCGTGACGAATTACCCGCGTCCTACGCGGTTAGGTCGTCACGCCCGGCTAGAGCGGGCTCGCGTGACGCGTTAAGCGGGTCCTGACGCAACGGCCGAGCGCACCAGGTCGACCAGGAGCCGCACCCCGAACCCGGTGGCGCCCTTGTCGGCGAAGTACGGACGGCGCACGTCGTAGGCGGTGCCCGCGATGTCCAGGTGCGCCCACGGCACCTCGCCGGCGAAATGGTGCAGGAACTCGCCGGCGGTCAGCGCGGTCGCCTCGCGCTTGGCCGTGGTGTTGACGATCTGGCCGTAGCGGCCCTTGATCATCTCGGCGTACTCGCGGTGCAGCGGCAGTCGCCACACGATCTCGCCGGTCCGGTCGGCTGCGGCGTGCACGTCGGACGCCCACGCCTCGTCGTTGCTCATCAGCCCGGCGTAGGTCGAGCCGAGTGCGACCACGACGCCGCCGGTCAGCGTGGCCACGTCCACCAGCCGCTCCGCGCCCTCGCGCCGGGCGTGGGCGATGCAGTCGGCCAGCACCAGCCGTCCCTCGGCGTCGGTGTTGTTGACCTCGATCGTGGTCCCGTCGAGCGAGCGCACGATGTCGCCCGGCTTGACCGCGGTGCCGCTGGGCAGGTTCTCGGTGGCGCCGATCAGCCCGAGCACCCGCACCGGCGCGCGAAGCTCGGCCAGCGCGGCGATCGCCTCGATCACGGCGGCGCCCCCGCACATGTCGAACTTCATCTCGTGCATGGTCCCGGCCGGCTTGAGCGAGATCCCGCCCGAGTCGAACGTCACCGCCTTGCCGATCAGCCCGATCAGCGGGCCCTCGCCCGCGACGGTGCCATCGTAATCGAGCCGGATCAGCCGGGCCGACTGGACCGAGCCCTGGGCGACCGCGGCGAACGCGCCCATGCCGGCCGCGCGGATCGCGTCCTCCTCGAGTGCGGAGAAGCCCAGGCCATGGCGCCCGGCCACCTCCTCCGCGTAGGCGGCCAAGCCCGCCGGCGGCAGATCGTTGGCCGGCGTGTTGCCGAGATCACGCGCACGGTTCTGGGCTCCGGTCATGATCGTCGCCAGACGCACCGGCTCGGAGATGTCGTGGTGGGCGCTGAGGAGCAGCCGCCCGACCTGGCGCGAGTCCTCGCTGGGCTTGTAGCGCTCGAAGCGGTAGGCGTGCAGCATCGTCCCGTTCACCAGCCCCTCGACGACCTCGTCGCCGACGTGGTGGGGGACCTCCCAGCACAGCGTGGCGGCGCCCATCTCGCGCGCCCGGCGGTGCGCCACGGCGGCCGCCGTCCGCGCCCGCTCGCCGTCGAACCTCGGGCGGTCGCCCAGCCCGATCAGGATCACCCGGGCGCCGTCGGCGTGGGTGGCCGCCAGCCGCTTGAACTCGCGGCGCGCCTCGCCCGAGTCGAGCAGGGCCGCGAGCGCGCCACCGGGTAGGTCATGGGCCACGTCTTCGCCCTCGAACACCCCCACGACGATCGTGTCGGCGCCGGTGGCGAGCGGACTGTCGGTCGTCGCCTCGACGTTCACGGGGCGAGCATACAAGTGCCTCTAGCATTGACGTTCTGCGCCCAGTTCCCGAGTGAGAGAGAGATGACATGCCCAGCACCGTGATCCTGTCAGCGGCCCGAACCCCGGTCGGCAAGCTCGGCGGCGGGCTGGCCAGCCTCGACGCCACCGACCTCGGCGGCACCGCGATCCAGGCCGCGCTCGAGCGCGCCGACGTGTCACCCGACCAGGTCCAGCACGTGGTGATGGGACAGGTGCTCCAAGCCGGTCAGGGGCAGATCCCGTCGCGGCAGGCTCAGATCAAGGGCGGGATTCCCAAGGAGATCTCGTCGGAGACGATCAACAAGGTGTGTGCCTCGGGCATCCGCTCGGCCTGCCTGCTCGACAACGCGATCCGGGTGGGCGACCTCGAGATCGGCGTGGCCGGCGGCATGGAGTCGATGTCGAAGGCGCCGTACATGCTCAAGGAGGCGCGCTTCGGCTTCCGCATGGGCGACGGCAAGGCGATCGACGCGATGCTCAGCGACGGGCTCACCAACCCGTTCAGCGGCAAGCACATGGCGGCCGAGGCGAGCGAGGTCGCGGCCGAGCTCGAGCTGACCCGTCCCGACATGGACCGCTGGGCGCTCCGCTCCCATCAGCTCGCGGTCAAGGCGACCGACGAGGGCCGCCTGCCCGAGGAGATCGTCTCGGTCACGATCAAGGGCAAGAAGGGCGACACCGTGGTCGAGATCGATGAAGCACCACGCCGTGACGCCAGCCTCGAGAGCCTGGCCAAGCTGCCCCCGATCTTCATGAAGGACGGCACTCACACCGCCGGCAACTCGCCGGGCGTCAACGACGGCGCCGGCGCGCTCGTGGTGGCCAGCGACGAGTGGGCCAGGCGCAACGGGAAGCCGGCTCTGGCCCGGATCGTCGCGCACGCTCAGGTGGCCGACGACTTCCCCTACCTGGCCCGCACTCCGGCCAACGCGTCCAAGAACGCGCTCGAGAAGGCCGGCCTGAAGGTCGACGACATCGACCTGTGGGAGATCAACGAGGCGTTCGCGTCGGTCACGCTGAACTCGATCCGCATGCTCGGCATCGACGAGGACAAGGTCAACGTCAACGGCGGCGCGGTCGCCCTCGGCCACCCGATCGGCGCCTCGGGCGCGCGGATCCTCGGTTCGCTGGTGCTCGAGCTGCGCCGGCGCGGCGGCGGGCTCGGCTGCGCCGCGATCTGCTCGGGCGGCGGTCAGGGCGACGCGGTGATCATCGAGGTCAATGGCGGTTGACGGATCTCCCGCCGCTTTCTTTGACCTAGACCGGACGCTCATGGAGGGCTCGTCGGCCTTCCAGTTCGGTCGTGCGGCATATCGGGCGGGCTTGCTCAGCCGTCGGCAGCTGATCGCCGACGGCTGGGCCAACCTCATGTTCCGCTTGCGGGGGGCCAGCGACGAGGCCTCCCACGAGCTGCGCGACCGGATCTCCGAATCGCTCGCCGGCACCCGGGTGCGCGACCTCGAGCGCCTCGGGGTCGATGTGCTGGCCGGCGTGCTGCCGCGGATCTATCCGCAGGTCCTGGCCCTCGCCCACGAGCACCAGGACGCCGGGCGGCGGGTGTACATCGTGACCGCCGCCTCGAAGGAGCTCGCCGACACCCTGGCCCACGTGCTGGCGTTCGATGGCGCGGTCGGCTCGCAGTTCTCCGAGGTGGTGGACGGCGTGTACACCGGCCGGCCGGCGGGGCTGTTCATCTACGGCCAGGAGAAGGCGCTCGCGCTCGAGCGCCTGGCCGAGCGCGAGGACCTCGACCTGGCCCAGTCCTACGCCTATTCCGACTCCGCCTCGGATCTGCCGATGCTGCGGCTGGTCGGCCATCCCGTGGTGGTCAATCCCGACTCGACGCTGGCCAAGGTGGCCCGGTCGGAGCGCTGGGAGGTGCTCCGCTTCGACCGCCTCGGCCGCCGGCTCAAGGCGGCGGTGGGGCTGATCGGCGCGGCGGTCGCGGGCGGGGCGGGGTCGGCGGCGATCGCCATGCGCGGCCGGCGCCGGCGCGGGCTGGCTTCCAAGCTTCGCTGAACCGACTTAGACTCTGATCATGGCCACGACCGACCATCGGGCGTCGGAGCTGGAGCGCTGGGAGCGCGAGACGTTCGGCCGCACCCCCGAGCGCGACGCGCCGTTCTCGACGATGTCGGGCGAGCCGATCAAGCCGCTGTACACCGAGCGCGACCTGCCCCCGCGGCCGGATGCGGCGATCGGATTGCCGGGCGAGTACCCGTTCACCCGCGGGGTGTACGGGTCGATGTACCGCGGGCGGCTATGGACGATGCGCCAGTTCGCCGGGTTCGGGACGGCGGCCGAGACCAACCACCGCTTCCGCTACCTGCTCGAACACGGTCAGACCGGGCTGTCGACCGCCTTCGACATGCCGTCGCTGATGGGCCTGGACTCCGACCATCCGCAGTCGCTGGGCGAGGTCGGCCGGGAGGGCGTGGCGGTCGACTCGGTCGAGGACATGGAGACGCTGTTCTCAGGCATTCCGCTCGACGAGGTCACCGTGTCGATGACGATCAACGCGCCGGCGGCGATCATGCTGGCCTTCTACGTGGTGGCGGCCGAGCGGCAGGGGATCCCGTCCGAACGGCTGGGCGGCACGATCCAGACCGACATCCTCAAGGAGTACATCGCTCAGAAGGAGTGGTGCTTCCCGGTCGACCCGGCCATGCGCGTGGTCGGGGACATGATCGAGTGGTGCTCGGAGCGCATGCCGCGCTGGCATCCGGTGTCGATCTCCGGCTACCACATCCGGGAGGCGGGCTCGACGGCCGCCCAGGAGCTTGCCTTCACGCTCAAGGACGGCCTGACCTACGTGGAGGAGGCCGTTGCCCGCGGGCTCGACGTCGACGACTTCGCGCCCCGCCTGTCGTTCTTCTTCAACGCGCACATCGACTTCTTCGAGGAGATCGCCAAGTACCGGGCGGCGCGGCGGATCTGGGCCCGCGAGCTGCGCGACACGTTCGACGCGCGCAACCCGGAGTCCTGGCGGATGCGTTTCCACACCCAGACGGCGGGCGTGTCGCTGACCGCCCAGCAGCCGCTCAACAACATCGTGCGCACGGCGATCGAGGCGCTGGCCGGGGTGCTCGGCGGCACCCAGTCGCTGCACACGAACTCGTTCGACGAGGCGCTCGCCCTGCCCACCGAGCAGGCGGTCCGCGTCGCGCTGCGCACGCAGCAGATCATCGCCGAGGAGACCGGCGTGGCCAACACGATCGATCCGCTCGGCGGGTCGTACTTCGTCGAGGCGCTGACCGATCGGATGGAGGAACAGGCGTACGAGTACTTCGGCAAGATCGACCAGCTGGGCGGGATGGTCCAGGCGGTCAAGCAGGGTTTCCCCCAGCGGGAGATCGCCGACGCCGCGTTCCGCTACCAGCAGGAGGTCGAGGCTGACATGCGCAAGGTGGTCGGGGTCAACGCCTACACCGAGGGCGACGATCTCGACACCGACATCCTGCACATCGACCCGGAGTTCGAGGTCGACCAGGTCCAGCGGCTGAAGGCGATCCGGGAGCGTCGCGACGCCGACGCGGTGGCGCGCACACTCGACGCGCTGGTCGAGGCGGCGTGCGATCCGGGCCGCAACCTGATGCCGCTGCTGGTCGAGGCCGCGCGGGCTGACGTGACCGAGGGCGAGATCGTCAGCGCCCTGCAGACGGTGTTCGGCAGCTACCGCGAAGCGCCGGTGTTCTGAGCTTCTTACAATTCCGCGCCCGCCTCGATGCCCACCGCCAGCCAGAAGAAGATCCGTGTCGTCGTCGCCAAGCCAGGCCTCGACGGGCACGACCGCGGGGCCAAGATCATCGCCCGCGCCCTGCGCGACGCCGGCATGGAGGTGATCTACACCGGCCTGCACCAGACGCCGGAGCAGATCGTCGAGACCGTGATCCAGGAGGACGCCGACGCGGTCGGGCTGTCGATCCTGTCCGGGGCGCACATGACGCTCGTGCCGCGCGTGATGGAGCTGCTCAAGGAACAGGGAGCCGACGATGTGGTGGTCACGCTGGGGGGCACGATCCCCTCCGACGACGTCAAGGAGCTCAAGCAGCTCGGGGTGGCCGAGGTGTTCACGCCGGGCGCCTCGACCCAGGAGGCTGTCGACTTCATCCGCAACGCGGTCCGGGCGTGAGGGAGCCCCGGATCTCGGGGCCGTGGGACTGAACGCCCCCGCGCGGGGCCGAAATTACTCCCCGGTAGCGAGCCGATTGACTCGTCAGTCAACCGGGTAATATGCGACACCTCTTGAACTGCTAGGAGGCCTCACTTGAAGATTTGCGTCCTCGTCAAAGAGGTTCCCGATGCCGCGGTGGAAAAGCGGATCGACCCCTCGACGGGCCGCCTGGACCGCTCAGGCGAGAAGAACCTCAACCCGTATGACACGCACGCCATCGAGGCGGCCATGCAGATCCGCGAGGGCGGCACGGTCGAGGTGGACGAGATCGTGGCCGTGACGATGGGCCCCGATTCGGCCCAGCGCGCGCTGCACAAGGCGGTCTCCCTCGGGGCCGACCGCTCGCTGCACCTGAGCGACGACGGCCTGGCCGGGTCCGACGTCGCCGCCACCGGCTACGCGCTCGCCAAGGCGGTCGAGAAGGAGCAGCCCGATCTGGTGCTGCTGGGCCAGCAGTCAGACGACGGCGAGTGCTACACGATCGGCGCGGTCGTGGCCGACCACCTCAAGATGCCCTCGCTCACCCAGGTGATCAAGATGGACATCGAGGAGGGCGCGCTGCGCTGCGAGCGCCAGGCCGAGTACGGCTACGACACGGTCCAGATCAAGCTGCCGGCCGTGATCTCGGTGGGGGACGCGATCAACGAGCCCCGGTATCCGTCCTTGAAGGCGATCATGGGCGCGCGCAAGAAGCCGCTCGAGAAGGTGGCCGCCGGCGACGTCGGGATCGACGCCTCGCTGGTCGGCGGGGAAGGCTCGCGCGTTCAGTGCAGCGACTTCCATCCGCCAGAGGCCAAGCCGGCGGGTCAGATCATCGAGGACGAGGACACCGCCGAGACCGTCGAGAGGATCGTCGCTTGGCTCGAGGAAAGGAAGCTGATCTAGGTATGGCTGATGTCCTGACTTACGTCCTGCACTACGAGGGCGCGTTCAACAAGAACTCGCTCGGGGCCGTGTCCGAGGGCGCCGCCCGGGCCAAGGAGGTCGGCGGCGAGTGCCACGCCGTGGTGGTCGGCGGCGACGATCTGACCGACGACCTCTGCCAGTCGCTCGGCGCCTACGGCGCCACCAAGGTCTTCCGGGCCAAGGGCCCCGAGGGGCTCGCCCAGCCCGTGGTCGATGCGATGGCCAAGGTGATCGACGAGCACGGCCAGTCCTATGCGCTGTTCGGCGGCGGCCTGCTCGGGTTCGAGATCGGCGCCGGCCTGGCCGCGCGCAAGCACGCGGGGGTCACCATGGAGGTGATCTCGGTCCGGGCCGAGGACGGCAAGCTGGTGGCCGAGCGTCCGATCCTCCAGGACTCCCAGATCTCGGTCTCACGCTACACCGGTGACCTCGGGATCATCATCGGGCGGATCAACGCATTTGAGGCCGTCACCCAGGACGGCGGCTCAGCCGAGGTGGTCGACGTGGACCTCGAGTACTCGCCCTGGTCCACGCAGGCCGAGATGGTCCAGCGCGGCGAGCAGCGCGGCGCGGACGTCGACATCGAGGGCGCCGACATCCTGGTCGCGGGCGGCCGCGGCCTGGGTAAGCCCGAGGGCTTCGAGCTCGCCGAGGAGCTTGCCGCCGCGTTCGGGGGCAACAGCGCGGTGGCGGCCACGCGCGCGGTGGTCGATGCCGGCTGGTACCCGTACGCGGCTCAGATCGGGCAGACCGGCAAGACGGTGGCGCCCAAGCTCTACCTGGCCGCCGGCATCTCGGGCGCGATCCAGCACAAGGTCGGGATGCAGTCCTCGGAGAACATCGTTGCGATCAACAAGGACGCGAACGCGCCGATCTTCGAGTTCTCCGACCTGGGAATAGTCGGCGACCTGAACAAGATCCTGCCCAAGCTGACCGAGGCGATCAAAGCTAAGAAGGGTGGCTGATCCGCAGATGGCGTCGATGAACGGACGCGGGCCGGTCGCGCCCAGCGAGTTCCCGCCCCCCGTCGACTCGGTCGGCGAGTTCGTCAAGCGCGAGCTCGATCCCGAGGAGGACCGGATCGACGTCGGTGTGGTGATCGTCGGCGGCGGGCCGGCCGGGCTGGCCTGCGCGAACCGGCTGCTTCAGCTGCTGGCCGACGAGCCGGAGCTCATGGAGCGCTTGGGCGAGGTGCCCGTAGCGGTGATCGAGAAGGGCAAGGCCTGCGGAGCGCACAACCTGAGCGGCGCGATGATGCGCCCGTCGGGGTTGAAGGCGCTGTTCCCGGATGTCCCGGAGTCCGAATGGCCCTCGCATGGGACCGTGGCCAAGGACAGCGTCTACTGGATGCTCAACGAGAGCGCCAAGCTCCCGCTCAAGCCGACGCCGCCTCCGTTCCGCAACCACGGCAACCACATGGTCAGCGTGGCCGAGCTCTCACGGTGGCTCGCCGCGCGCGCGGAGGAGGCAGGGGCGTACATCCTCACCGAGACCAGCGCCCATCAGCTGCTGGTCACGGACCGCGTCGTGCGCGGGATCCGCTCCGGCGACAAAGGACGGGGCAAGGACGGCGAAGAACTGCGGAACTTCGAGCCCGGCTCGGATGTCACCGCGAAGGCGACCGTGCTGGCCGAGGGGACCTGGGGTCATCTTGCCGGCGCGGCGATCCGCGAGTTCGAGCTCGCCTCGGGCCGCGAGCCCCAGGTCTGGGCGCTCGGGGTCAAGGAGGTGTGGCAGGTCGAGAAGCCACTCGATCGTGTGATCCACACGCTCGGCTGGCCGCTTCGCTACGGCGCCAAGTGGCATGAGTTCGGCGGGTCGTGGATCTACCCGATGGGCTCGGACCGGGTGTCGATCGGTTTCGTTGTCGGGCTCGACTACACCGACGCCACCGTCTCACCCCACGATCTCTTGCAGCTCTTCAAGACCTCCAAGCTCGTGCGAGGGATATTGGAGGGCGGCAAGCGCGTGGCCTGGGGCGCCAAGGCAATCCCCGAGGGCGGCTACTGGGCCATGCCCAAGCCCTCGGCGCCCGGCATGGTGATCTGCGGCGACAGCGCCGGCATGGTCAATGTGCCGATCCTCAAGGGGATCCACTACGCGATCCACGCGGGGATCATGGCCGCCGAGACGATCTTCGAACAGCTGCGGGCCGGCGGGACCGACTTCTCGACCTACGACCGGCGCGTCGAGGAGTCGGTGATCGGCAAGGAGCTCTACGAGTCGCGCAACATGAAGCAGCCGTTCGCCAAGGGATTCTTCATGGGTGGCGCGATCACCAACGCGATGGTGATCAGTCGCGGGCGTTTCCCGGGCGGGCGCTGGCCGAACCACCGCGACGCCGACGCGGGGATGACCCTCGCCGGCAAGAAGGACTCCTATCCCAAGCCCGACGGCAAGTACACCTTCGACAAGCTCTCCTCGGTGTACGTGTCGGGCAACGCCACGCGCGACGACGCCCCGAATCACATCCGCGTGCGCAAGCAGGTCCCGCGCGAGATCGCCGAGACCTGGCAGTGGATGTGCCCGGCCGGGGTCTACGAGATCCCCGACGATGCCCCTGCCTCCGGGCCGGTCGACGTGATCGTCAACTACACCAACTGCGTGCAGTGCGGGGCGATCACCGCCAAGGGCGGACGGCTCACCCCGCCCGAGGGCGGCGACGGGCCGCTCTACACGGTGACCTGAGCCCTACATGCCGGGGTCGTAGGCGTCGGTGACCAGCGCCCGGCCGGCCGCGTCGAGCGTCTGCAGCCGGAAGCCCGAGCCCGGACGTGGCACCGGAAGGTCGCACGTGTGTCCCTTGCAGAGCGGGACCACGATCGCGAAGTAGCGGCCGTCGCCGATCGGGGCGGTCGTGCCGCTGACCCGGTCGCGCACCGTCACCGGGTGGCCCGTGGTCGGGACGTAGCCGTAGACGATTCGCCAAGTCGTTCCCCGGTGCTGGATGCTGGTTGGGTAGTAGCTGAAGCCATGGGCGTCGTGCCACGGCAAGGTTCCACAGCCGGGCATCGGGCCGCCCACCTGGTACTTGTCGCCCGGGCCGAGGTCGGCCCAGGTGCGGTCCGGCTGGCGGATCGCACTGCATAGCCAACCGCTCGGCCGGCTGAGCGCGATCCAGTACTGGAACCGGCCCACCCCCGGAACCGTGAACGTGGTGGCGCGATGCACGGTCTGGGGGATGACGGTCTGCCCGGTCCCGCCGGTGTGACCCGGCCGCCGGGAGAACTGGCCCGCCGGGTCGGCCTGGAACAGCGCCTTGGGGCTGGCGTGCGAAAGCAGCTGGACGGCGCCGACGGTGCCTCCCGCCCCGGTCAGCACTACCGCGGCGGCGAGCAAGGCCAGCCCGCGGGTCCCCATGCGCCGCCGGCGCCGCGCCGTCGCGGGTACCGCGAGACGCGGGTCGCCGGGGCGGCCGACGATCCGGGCGAACAGCTCGGCATCGGCGATCGTTCTCGCCCGCGCCGGATTGGCTGCGCGGAGACGTTCGAGAAGAAGGCGGTCGGTGCTCATAGCTGCTCCAGGCTGGGTTGGCAGTTTTCGGGTTGCCGGCGGTTCGTGCCGGCTCCAAGCTCGTAGAGAGCGCGGCGCCGGGCACGGTGCAGGCGCACGCGGAAGGCCGCCGGCGAGATGCCGAGGCTGGCTGCCGCGGCGCTTGGCGTGAGGTCCTCCCAGGCCACCAGCAGCAGGGCCTCACGGTCGTTCGAGGAGAGCGTCGCGAGCGCGGCTTCGAGCTCGGGGTCCAGCTCGAGGCTTGCCGTCGGAGGCTCAGGTGGCGCCGCGGGCTCGATGCCCTCGAGGTCCCGCAGATTGGTCGCGTGACGGCGCCAGTCGGCGAGGACGAGGTTGCGTGCGGTCGCGATCAGCCACGGGCGCGGGTCGCCTTGGGGGACGTCGGCGAGGCGTCGCCAGGCGATCGCCATCGCCTCGGCGGCGATCGCGTCGGGATCGCGTGCGCCCCGGCGCCGCGCGTACGCGCTGAGCAGGCCAAGGTGAGCGAAGACCTCGGCGAACCTCGCCTCGACGGCCGATCTGTGCTTGGTTTCCTCTGGCATATCCACAACTGTCGATCGAGGACGAGAGCGTTACAGGCTCCCGGTGTGCGGAACTTTCCCGGGCACCGATTGTTGGTATTTGCGCATGTCTCGCGTGAGATCGGCTCTCGTCGTCGTCGCTGCCGGCCTGGCCGCTGCGGTCGTCGGCCCGGCCATGGCGTCGGGCGCCGCCGCGCCGGCGCCGCGCGACCAACTGCGCTCGTTCGTGTGCCAGAAGGCGCTCGACCCTCCTAACCGTGCCGTCTCGATCCAGGCCGTGATGCGGCCGGTGACCGGCACCGCGAAGATGCAGATGCGCTTCGACCTGATGCGACGAAACAAGCCGGGCGGCACGTTCCACCTAGTCCGCGGTCGGCTCCTGGGCAGCTGGGTAACGCCCCAGAACCCGTCGCTCGGCCAGCGGCCGGGCGACGTGTGGATCGTCAACCATCCCGTCGTCGACCTGCCGGCGCCGGCCACCTACCGCTTTCGCGTGAGCTTCCGCTGGCTCGGCTCGAGCGGGCAACAGCTCTCCGCGGACGTCCAATCGAGTTCGAACTGCTTCCAGCCCGAGCTAAGGGCAGACCTGCTCGTGCGCTCCCTGACCGTCACGCCGCTGGCCTCCGGGCAGTCGGCCTACGTCGCGGAGATCGGCAACCGCGGGCAGACCGCGGCGGGGCCGGTCGAGGTCGATCTCGCGGGGGTGCGCAGCTCCACGGTGGCGCAAACGCTCACCTCGGTGGGACCGAAATCGACGGCGCGCCAGCGGTTCGTCGGCCCGGCCTGCACGGCGGGCACGAACCTGACCGTCACGGTCGACCCATCGCACACGATCGACGAGTACGACTTCGACAACAACACGCTGTCGATGCCGTGCCCGGCGCCGACCCCGAGCTCCAGCTCCGGTTAGCGCTCGGAGCACCGGCGGCCGCCTCGCGCGACCGACGAGGCCTCGCCGCAGCTGCTCATGCCCCTAGTTGGCCTAATCGATCGGTCGTGTTACAGCGGCGGGGCTAAAGCTACGGCCGCTACACTCGATAACACTATGAAGACCGGTGTACATCCCGAGTACGTCGACGCTCACGTTCGCTGCACCTGCGGCAACGAGTTCATGACCCGCTCGACCAAGCCCGAAATCCACGTTGAGATCTGCTCCGCCTGCCATCCCTTCTACACCGGCCGGCAGAAGCTGGTCGATACCGGCGGCCGGGTCGAGCGCTTCCAGCGGCGGGTGGCCAAGGGCCGCCGCGCGGCACGCGCAGGCTCGGGCACTTAACTCGGAGCGGAGACGATGAGCGCGGCGGTCGAGGAGGGGCGCCTGACCGCATCGCGCGACGCGCCCGTCGGGGGCCAGGCTGTCCTCGAGGGCGTGATGATGCGCGGCGTCAACACGTGGGCGCTGGCCGTGCGCAAGCCGCCGGCCGACAACCAGGAGCTCGGCGAGGTCGACGTGCAGGCGTTCCCCCTGGAGTCGTGGGCCAAGCGCCGGCGGCTGTACCGCATGCCGGTGATCCGCGGAGTGGTGGCGCTGGTCGAGTCGCTGGCGATCGGCATGCGCGCGCTGGGGCTTTCCGCCAACGCCCAGCTGCCCGACGAGGACGTTGAGATTTCAAGCGGCGCCTGGATCGGCACGGTGGCGGTGGCGTCGCTGTTCGCCATCGGGCTGTTCTTCGTCGTGCCGGTCGGGCTGACGAGCCTGATCAAGCATCAGCTCGGCTCCTCGGTGGCGTTCTGGGCCGTGGAGGGAGTGCTCCGGACCTCGATCTTTCTCGGCTACCTGGTGCTCCTCACGCGCGTGCGAGACCTGCGCCGGGTGTTCGAGTACCACGGCGCCGAGCACAAGGCGATCTCGTGCTACGAGGCCTCCGACGAGCTCACGCCCGAGCGGGCCGCGTTGTATTCGCGTCTGCACCCGCGTTGCGGCACCAGCTTCCTGCTGATCGTGATGATCATGGCGATCTTCGTGTTCGCCCCGATCGGCCTGCCCGCGTGGTGGATCCTCGTGATCACCCGGATCGTCGGCGTGCCCCTGATCGCCGGCCTGTCCTTCGAGGTGATCAAGTGGGCGGGCCGCAACCGCGCGCGGGGGTGGGTGCGGGCGGTCATGTACCCGGGGTTGCAGCTCCAGCGGCTGACCACGCGCGAGCCCGACCTCGATCAGCTGGCGGTGTCGATCGCCGCCCTGCAGGCCGTGCTGGCCCGGCAGGAGGGCTCCGGCGTCTCCGCCGCGGACCTGGTCGGGCTCGAAGTCGTCGCCTAGTCACAGGCGCCTAAACTCGGTCGGGACATGATCGATGAACTCGTCTCGCAGATCGAGACGCGGTTCGGCGAGCTCCAGGAGGAGCTGTCGGACCCGACGGTGATCGGCGACCGCCAGCGGTTCGCCGCGGCCAGCCGTGCCTACCGCGAGCTCGAGCCGGCAGCTCGCCTGGCTTCCGAGTACAAGCGCGCGGCCGACGACCTCGAGGGCGCGCGCGAGCTGCTGGCCGAGGACGGGGACGATCCGGAGCTGCGCGCCATGCTCGAGTCCTCGCGCGAGCGGATGGCCGAGCTCGAGGATGAGATCCGCCTGGCCATGGTCGAGCGCGACCCCAACGACGACAAGAACGTGATCGTCGAGATCCGCCCCGGCGCCGGCGGGGACGAGGCCGGGCTCTGGGCCGGCGACCTGTACCGGATGTTCACCCGCTACGCGGAGCGCCGGGGATTCACCGTCGAGCCGCTGTCGATCGGGGATGGGACGTACACGTTCGCGATCAAGGGCGACGGGGCGTACTCGGTGTTCAAGTTCGAGGGCGGCACGCACCGTGTCCAGCGCGTGCCCGAGACCGAATCCCAGGGCCGGATCCACACCTCGACCGCCACCGTCGCGGTGCTGCCCGAGGCCGAGGACGTCGAGGTCGAGATCGACCCCGGGGACCTGCAGGTCGACGTCTACCGGAGCTCAGGGCCGGGCGGCCAGTCGGTCAACACGACCGACTCGGCGGTCCGCATCACCCACAAGCCATCCGGGATCGTGGTCTCGATGCAGGACGAGAAGTCGCAGCTGCAGAACCGCGAGCGGGCCATGCGTGTGCTGCGGGCGCGCTTGTACGAGCGTGCCTTGGCCGAGCAGCAGGCGGCGGTCGCCGCGTCGCGGGCGGCGCAGGTCGGGACAGGCGAGCGGGCCGAGAAGATCCGCACCTACAACTACGGTGAGCGCCGGGTCAAGGACCACCGGATCAACCTGCTCGTGCACAACCTCGACGCGATCCTGATGGGCGAGCTCGACGAGCTGACCGCGGCCTTGCAGGACGACGAGAAGCGCCGGCAATTGACCGCGCCCCGCTCGGCATCCGGCCTCGCGTGATGCGGACGCGGTCAATTCCATCCGGTGAGGAGAAGGCCTCGGTTGCCTGAGACGGTCGCGTCGCCGTCGATCGCGAGCACCCTTGCCCGCGCAACCTCGACCCTCGCCACCACCTCCGATACCCCGCGGCTCGACGCGGAGCTGCTGCTCGCGTCGGTCCTCGGCGTCGATCGCGCGCGCCTGGTTGTGGACGCGCACGTGGAGCTCGATCCCTCCTCTGTCGCCCGGTTCGACGCCCTCCTCGCGCGGCGGGCGGCGTGCGAACCCGTGGCTTACATCCTGGGGCACAAGGACTTCCGGCGGATCACCCTACGTGTGGACCGCCGCGTGCTGATCCCGCGGCCCGAGACCGAGTTGCTGGTCGAGGTCGGGCTGACACTGCCGGCCGGCGCTGCGGTGGTGGACGTGGGCACGGGGAGTGGGGCGGTGGCGTTGGCGCTGAAGGGCGAGCGTCCTGATCTCTCTGTTTGGGCGACCGAGGTCGACTCCGATGCGTTGGCGGTGGCGCGAGAGAACGGCATTCACCTGGGATTGGATGTCGAGTTCGTCCAGGCGGACCTGCTGATCGGGCTCGATCGCCGGTTCGATGCGGTGCTCGCGAACCTGCCCTACGTCGCGGAGGGATCGGACCTGCCACCGGATATCGCCGGCTATGAGCCCGACCTGGCCCTATTCGGTGGACCCGATGGGCTGGATCCGGTCCGGCGATTGCTGCCGATGGTCGCCGAGGTCCCGCTGATCGCGCTCGAGGTCTATCTGGCCGAGGCGGCGGCGTCGCTGCTCCGAGACGCGGGTTTCCGCTCAGTGGAGTGCCTGCGGGACCTCGCCGGGCACGAACGGGTCGTCGTCGGGCGGCGTTGAGCGGCGATAGCGAAGCGTTCGAGCGGTGCATCAGGGTCGGGGGACTGGTCCTGTTCCCGGCCGACACCGTCTACGGGCTGGCCTGCGACCCGGAGGACCGGTTCGCGGTCGAGCGGCTGTACCTGCTCAAGCGCCGCACCCTCGACAAGCCCTCGGCCGTGATGTTCTGGGGCGTTGAAGACGCGCTGGCGGCGATTCCGGAGCTTGGCGAGCGGACGCGGCTGGCCATGACGCGGGTGCTGCCGGGGCCGGTGACCGTGCTGGTGCCCAACCCGGCCGGGCGGTTCGCGCTGGCCTGTGGCGGTGAGGTGTCGACGCTGGGAGTGCGCGTGCCGGTGCTCCCCCGGCTCGCCGGCGTGCGTCGTCCCGTGCTCCAGTCGAGCGCGAACCGCGCCGGCGGGGCGGATCCCCGCCGCCTCGAGGACGTGCCCGAGTTGCTGCGAGCGGCCGTGGACCTGGTGATCGACGGCGGTGAGCTGCCGGGCACGCCGTCCACCGTGATCGACCTCCGCCGCTACGAGGAGGAGGGCGAGTGGTCGGTGGTCCGTGCCGGCGCGGTGGGCGAGCGCGAGCTGACCCAGGCGCTCCACTGGCAGTACCACTTCGACGCGAGCACCTACACCGAGGCGATCCGCTCCGACGTACCGGCCTACGACGTCTTTCAGGACTCGGTGGCGAGCGCGAGTGGCACGGGCGCGCGCCGGATCCTCGACTTGGGGACCGGTACCGGTGAGACCGCGCGCCGCGTGCTGGACCGTCATCCGGGGGCCCTGCTGGTCGGGGTCGACGAGAACGAGGGGATGCTGGCGGTGGCGTCCTCGCGGCTGCCGGCCGAGCGGGTCGATCTGCGGGTGGGGCGGATCGAGCAGCCGCTGCCCGAGGGGTCGTTCGACGTGGTGGTCACGGCGCTGTGCGTCCATCACCTGGACGGGGCGGGCAAGGCGGATCTGTTTCGCCGCGTGCACGAGGCGCTCGTCCCCGGCGGGCTGTTCGTGCTGGGCGACGTGGTCGTGCCGGTCGACCCGAATTTGGCCACCACGCCGCTGACCGCAGGCTATGACCGGCCGAGCCCGCTGGCCGATCAGTTGGGCTGGCTGCGCGAGGCCGGATTCGCGCCGTCGGTGGCGTGGGAGCAGGGCGACCTCGCGGTGGTCGCGGCGCGGCGAAACTGAAGCGCCCAATGTGCGTCCGCAGCTAACGCCGGCGACCGGATCCGTTGCTAAGGTCGTATTCGGAGTGAGCGCCGCCGACCTGCCGCCCGACTTCTTCAACCGTCCGCTATCCGAGGTCGATCCGGAGATCGCGGAACTGTTGTCGCTGGAGCTAGAGCGCCAGCAGCGCACGCTCGAGATGATCGCCTCGGAGAACTTCGTCCCCATGGCGGTGCTCGAGTGCCAGGGCTCGGTGCTCACCAACAAGTACGCCGAGGGCTATCCGGGCAAGCGCTACTACGGTGGGTGCGAGCACGTCGACGGGGCCGAGCGGCTGGCGATCAAGCGGGCTCTGGAATTGTTCGGGGGCGAGCACGCCAACGTTCAGCCCCACTCCGGCGCCCAGGCCAACATCGCCGTCTATCACGCGCTGTTGCAGCCCGGCGACACCGTGATGGGCCTGGAGCTCTCGCACGGTGGGCATTTGACGCACGGGATGCGGATCAATGTGTCGGGGCGGCTGTACGACATCGCGCCTTACCACGTCGACCGCGAGACCGGGCGAATCGACATGGACGAGGTGCAGCGGATCGCCCAGGAGCGCCGGCCCAAGATGATCCTCGCCGGATGGTCGGCCTATCCCCGGTTCCTGGACTTCGAGCGCTTCCGTGCCATCGCGGACGAGGTGGGCGCGTATCTGGTCGTCGACATGGCCCACTTCGCCGGCCTGGTCGCCGCCGGCCTGCACCCTTCGCCGATCCCGTACGCGGATGTCGTGACCACCACGATCCACAAGACGATCGGCGGCGGTCGCGGCGGGATGATCCTGTGCCGCGAGGAGTACGCCAAGCGGATCGACTCCGGCGTGTTCCCGGGCCAGCAGGGCGGGCCGCTCGAGCACATCATCGCCGGCAAGGCGGTGGCGCTCCGGATCGCCCAGTCCGAGGCCTTCCGCGAGCGCCAGGAGCGGACGGTTGTCGGCGCCCGGGCGGTGGCGGCCGAGCTGCTGCGCGCCGGCGGTGGCGTGAGCGTCCTGACCGGCGGCACCGACGTGCATCTGGTGCTGTGCGACCTGCGCGAGTCCTCGCTGGACGGTCAGCAGGCCGAGGACCGGCTGCACTCGATCGGGATCACGGTCAACCGCAACGCGGTGCCGTTCGATCCCCGCCCGCCGGCGGTGTCCAGCGGGCTGCGCATCGGCACGCCGGCGCTGGCCACCCGCGGCCTGCAGCTAGAGGACTTCGTCGAGGTCGGGATGATCATCGCCGAGGCGCTCGGGCAGGACGGGTTCGAGGACCGGCGGGCGGACCTGACCGACCGCGCCGCCGCGATAGCCGATCGCTACCCGCTGTACGCGCGGGTCGGCGCGGCGGCGATCGTCTAGAGACCGCCAAAACTTCGTTCCAATTCGGTCTCATTCGCCACCGGGGCGGGTCGGCGGGCTGATACTGGCCGGCGTGACCCAGCGACCAGGCGGAAAACACGTCACGCAGACCCGCCTCCCGGGGGCGTGACGAGTTGGCCGCCTGGAAGACGGCTAATTCGTCGCGCCCCAGCGGGCTGCGGGTGGCGTGACGCGTAATGCGTGCTGTGGAGCGCAGGATCGCCCGGATCGCCGCTCGGCAGGACAACGTGATCGCTCTGGAGCAGTTGCTCGGGGCGGGTCTCGGCCCCGACGCGGTGGCGTACCGCGTCAAGGCCCGTACCATGCAACGGCTGCACCGTGGCGTTTTCCTGCTCGGAGCGGCGCCACCGACGCACATGGCGCGTGCCCGGGCCGCGGTGATGGCGTGTGGTGAAGGTGCGGTGGTCAGCCATCGCTCAGCCGCAGAGTTGTTCGGATTGCTTGCGCAGAGCGATCGGGAGGTCGACGTGACGGTGGTCGGGCGGAACCCCGGCGTTCATTCGGGGATTCGGCTTCACCGCCCGCGGGCGCTGGCCAGGCACGAGGTGACCTCCCTGCGCCGCATCCCCGCGACCTCGGTGGCGCGGACGATCGCGGATCTCGCCGCCACCGAACCGCGCCGCGAGGTCGAGCATGCCTACCAGGAGGGGCTTTACCGCCGGATCCTCACCGCGGGCGCACTCGCAGCGATCATCGAGCGAGAGCCACGGCGCAAGGGCGCGCCGGTGATCCGGGCCCTCCTCGACGACCCCCGGATGACGAGTTCGGAGAAGGAGCGAGTGCTGCTCAGACTCCTCGCGCAGGCCCAACTGCCCAAGCCGCTCACCAATGTTCGCGTCCACGGTTACCTCGTCGACGCGTACTGGCCAGAGCCACGGCTTCGTGCTGGAGTTCGACGGATGGCAGGCGCACGGCAACGGGTCAGCGTTCGAGGCGACCGTAAGCGCGACCAGGTGATGCTCGCGAATGGCGTTCGCGCCATGAGGGTGACCGATCGGCAGCTGTAGTACGAGCCGGTCGGCGTGGTAGCCAGGATCGCGAAGGCATTGCAGCGGCTAAATCACTCGAACGCCGCCACCGTGGCAATGATCACGAACGAGGCCACCAGCGCCGTCCCTTCGAACACCGTGGCCTCGCCGTCGCCGGTGATCTGCCACACGATCACCGCGGTGCCGAGCAGGGCGCCGATGTAGACCGGCGCAAGCGAGAAGGTCAGCGTGGTCGCGGTGAGCAGCGAAACCAGCACGAGCACCGGATACAGGAACGCGGCAATCTGGGCCACCGAGTTCTTGACCACCGAGATGGCCAGATCCGACTGTCCCTTGGCCGCCAGCACGATGCCCACCGCGTGCTCGACCGCATTACCGGCGATGGCCACGATCACCAGGCCGGCGAACGCCTTGGAGATGTGGAGGGTCTCGATCGTCGGCTCGAGTGCGTTGATGAACCAGTCCGAGACGAAGGCCGACGCGGTGCCCGCGACCACCAGGAGAACGATGCTGGTGACGAGCGCCAGGCGCGGCTGACCGGTCACGTGCCCTGCCGCGGATTCCGGCGTGGTCAGGTACTGGCGCAGCCACGTGGCGTACACGACCAGGATCGCCAAGGCGCCAACGATCGAGATCGTCTTGGAGTGATGGCTGGCGGGATCGCTCGCGCCATGCGTGAGCCCGATCAGCACGATGATGAACGACGAGACCAGCAGCAGCGTGGCGGTGTCGTTGGGCAGCCTCGGGTTGAAGCGCATGATCCCGTCGCGCTTGCGCTCGCGCAGCGCGCCGGCCACGATCACCAACCCGAGCACAAGTAGAGCGTTGGACAGGATCGAGCCGAGGATGGCGGTCTCGGCGACGACCTTCTGGCCGGCCTGAAGCGCGAAGATCACGACGAAGAACTCGGGCAGGTTCCCGACCGTCGACTGCAGCAGCCCGGTGGCCGCGGTGCCGAGTCGCTGTCCAACCTCCTCGGTGGCGAGCGCGACGATCCAGGCCATGCCGGCGAGGGCGAGCGTCGCCAGCACGAAAGCGACCACCCGGGAGACGCCGGACGCATACCGCGTGACGCCCGCCAGGACGGTCACCACCGTGACCGCCGCCATCAGCGCCTTCTCGACTCGAGTGAGCCCGGTCAGGCGAGCATCGCGCGCGGTAGAAGCACCTTCCACTAACCCACCCGCTCGAACTCCCCGGTCTCGACCTCGCGCTGCACCTGCTCGTCGATCTCGTCCTCGCTACTCGCGGGTTCGGCCGTCCGCAGCTCCCGCATGCGCCGGCTCTTGAACTTGAGGATCTCGAGCAGGTAGATCAGATACACGCTGGCGGCCAGGGCGATCAGCCCGATCGCCGCCATGACCAGCAGCCAGCCCAGGTGGTAGTGCCCCTGGTGGTTCGAGTAGGGCACGAAGCGCAGCGCGATGGCGACGCCGGCCAGCATCAGGGTCCAGCCGTACAGGTAGGCGACCGTCCGGCGCTGGCTGTAGCCCATGCGCGCCATCCTGTGGTGGAAGTGGTTGGCGTCGGCCGACCAGGGCTTGCGCCTGTACTTCAGGCGCTTGGCCACCACGAACCCGGTGTCGAGGAACGGGACGGCGAGCAGGATCAGCGGCACGACCAGCGTGACCACCGCGCCGGTCTTGACCGAGCCCACCACGGCGACAACGCCGAGCAGATAGCCGAGCAGGTTCGCCCCGCAGTCGCCCATCAGCGACGAAGCCGGATAGAAGTTGTGGAACAGGAAGCCGAGCGCGGCGCCCGCGGTCAGCGCGGCCAGCACGCCGGCGCCGGGGACGTTCAGATCGAAGGCGATGATCGCGAACGCGATCCCGTCGATCGTGCACAGCCCAGCGGCCAGGCCGTCGACGCCGTCGGAGAAGTTCACGACGTTCATCAGCCCGACCAGCCAGATCACGGTCAGCACGCCGCCGGTGTTCGGCAGCTGGAGGGTGCCGATGAACGGGATCGTCACGTCGGTTACCACGACGCCGCCCTCGACCGCGATCAGCGCGGCCGCGATCTGGCCCAGGAGCTTCCACTGGGGCTTGAGCGGCCGGGCGTCGTCGATCGCCCCGACCAGCGCGATCAGGCAGGCGCCGGCGACGATCGTCCACGTGTGCACGGTCCCGCCGGAGCCGGGCGCGGTGCCGGCCGTGTGGCGCAGGTTGATCGTCTCCGGCAACCAGAACAGCGCGCCGACCAGGACGCCGGCCAGGATGGCCAAGCCGCCCAGCGCAGGCGTCGCCCGCTCGGCCAGCCCCCGCTCCGAAGGCATGACCACCGCACCGACCCGCCGGGCCAGACGGGCGGTCAGCGGGGTGAGCAAAGCGGCGACGGCCGTCGCCACCAGGAATGCGAAGAGAGCGTCCCAGTACCGCATGCCGTGGGAGAAGCATGCCAGTCGGGGAGGACCGGTGCGCGAACCCCCGAAATCGCGCCGCTCCTGCTATTCTTACGTTTACGTAAACTTCTGATTTCGGAGAATGATGCCGGCAACGCATGCGGAACGGGCTCGGAGGATCGGCGTCCACGCTGAGCACGACTCTTACAAGTGGTGGGCGCTGTCGTGCACCAGCCTGGGAATGCTGCTGGCCACGATCAACTCGGGCACGCTGATCATCGCTCTGCCCGACCTCGAGCGGAGCCTCCACACGAGCCTGCTCGAGCTCGTTTGGGTGATCCTCGTCTACATGATCGCCTCGACCGTGCTCGTGCTGAGCGCGGGGCGTCTGTCTGACCAGTTCGGCCGCAAGCAGGCCTACATCGGCGGATTCGTGCTGTTCGCGGTCGCCTCGTTCGGCGCCGGGTTCGCCGGCAACGGCACCGAGTTGATCCTGTGGCGGATCGTCCAGGGCATCGGCGGCTCGTTCCTGTTCGCGAACGCGGCGGCGATCGTGACCGATGCCTTCCCGCGCGAGCAGCTCGGGCTGGCCATGGGCACGAATACGATGGTGGCCGCCGTCGGGCTGGTCATCGGCCCGGTGCTGGGCGGCGCTCTGGTCGCTATCTCGTGGCCCTGGGTGTTCTGGTTCAACGTGCCGTTCGCCCTCGGCGGGAGCCTGTGGGCGGCGCTCATCCTGCACGAGGTCACCGGACGCTCCGAGGACACGAGCTTCGACGCGCTGGGCACGATCACGTTCCTGATCGGGCTGACCGGCCTCGTGTACGGCATCTCCAAGGGCGGGATCTCCGGCTGGGACAACACGTCGGTGATCGCCAGCCTGATCGCCGCGGCCGTCCTGCTCCCTGGGTTCGTCCTGATCGAGAGCCGCGTCAAGGCCCCCATGCTCGACCTGTCGATCTTCAAGAACCGCCTGTTCTCGGCGGCGTCGCTGGCCGCGTTCACCAACGGCCTGGCCCGCTTCGCGCTGATGTTCGTGTTCGTCTTCTACTTCCAGGGCGTCCAGGGCAACTCGCCGATCCTGGCCGGGATCAAGCTGGCGCCGCTGGCGCTCGGCATGCTCATCGCCTCGCCGCTGGCCGGGATCTGGGCCGACCGCCGGGGCTCCCGCGGGATGGCCGTGGCGGGCATGCTCGTGCAGGCGATCGGGCTTGCCCTGATGACCACGCTGCAGCGCGACACCGCGTACGTCGCCAGCGGGGTCTACATGCTGATCGTCGGCGTCGGCTCGGGGATGTTCAACTCGCCCAACACGGCCGCGATGATGGGCACGGTCCCCGCCCACCGGCGCGGCATCGCCGCCGGCGCGAGGGTGCTCGTCCAGAACACCGGCGCGGTCATCTCGATCGCGTTCGTGCTCGCGGTCGTCACCTCGTCGGTGCCTAAGAACGTGCTGTTTGCCGTGTTCAGCGGCCTGGCCAACCACATCACCAACGCCCAGCTCGTCCCGTTCATGTCCAACATGCACACGGCGCTCTGGTGCCTGGCCGGCATCTCGGTGCTCGGCGCGGTGATTTCGGCCGCGCGCCCGGCGCACGTTCGGGTTTCGGCGGTAGAGGTCACGGCTTGAGCGCCACTCCGACAAAGCCGCTACGCATCGGCGAGGTCGCCGAGCTGACCGGCACGACGCCGCGCACGATCCGCTACTACGAGGAGATCGGCCTGCTCCCCGACTCGCTCGAGCGGGCCCAGGGCAAGCACCGGTCCTACACCCTCCAGGACGTCGAGCGCGTGCGCGAGATCATCCGCATGCGCGACCTGCTCGGGCTCACCCTGGACGAGCTCTCCACCGTGCTCGAGGCCGAGCATGCGCGGGCGGCCATCCGGCGGGAGATCCAGCAGACCGAGGACCCGGCCGAGATCAGGCGCATGCGCGAGGAGGCGCTCGGCCACATCACGACCCAGCTCGAGTTGGTGCGCCGCCGCCGTCGCGAGCTCGAGCAGCTCGAGTCCGAGCTTGTGGCCAAGCGGAGGTTGGTCAAGCAGCGCCTGGCGGAGACGACCGAGTGAGCGCGGTCGCCGCCCCCACGGCCGGCGTCGATCGCCGGGCGATGACGGTCCTGTCGACCGGGCACATGTTCACCGACATCGCGCAGGGCTCCATCCCGGCGCTGCTGCCGTTCCTGATCACCCGCGATCACCTGAGCTACGCCGCCGCCTCGGCGCTGGTGCTGGCCGCCACGATCGCCTCGTCGGTGATCCAGCCGCTGTTCGGCTACGTCTCCGATCGCCTGTCGTTGCCCTGGCTGATGCCGCTCGGCCCCGCCCTTGCCGGGCTGGGCGTGGGGCTGGCCGGACTGGCCTCGAGCTACGGGCTCACGTTCGCCGCCGTGGTTCTCAGCGGGCTCGGAGTTGCGGCCTTCCATCCCGAGGGATCCCGCTTCGCCAACTACGTCTCGGGCGCGCGGCGGGCCAGCGGGATGAGCCTGTTCAGCGTCGGCGGCAACGTCGGCTTCGCGCTCGGGCCGGTGCTGGTGACGCCGCTGCTCTTGGCCTTCGGCCTGCGCGGGACCGTGTTCGTGATCATCCCCACGTGGCTGGCGTCGGCCGTCCTCCTACGCGAACTGCCCCGGCTCAAGCGATTCCGACGGGACCTCGTGGGCGGGCGTGTGCAGCCGGGCGAGCACGAGGACGCCTGGGGGCCGTTCGCGCTGCTCGCCGGCGTGATCGCGCTGCGGTCGTTCGTGTACTTCGGCATGGTCACGTTCATTCCGCTGTACTACGTCCACGTCCTGCACTCGAGCAAGGCGCTCGGCAACGCCGCCCTCACCGCGATGCTCCTGGGCGGAGCGGTCGGGACGTTGACGGGCGGCCCGCTGGCCGACCGATTCGGCCGGCGGGCGGTGCTCGTCGGGTCGATGTGCGTGATCCCGCCGCTCGTGGTGGCCTTCCTGCTGTCGGGGCCGGTGCTGGGGCTGGTGTTCGCGGCGCTGGCCGGGGCGGTCACGATCGCCACGTTCGCGGTCACGATCGTGATGGGCCAGGAATACCTGCCGGGGCGCCTGGGAATCTCCGCCGGGGTGACGATCGGCCTGTCGATCGGGCTGGGCGGCGCGGGCGCGCCGCTGCTCGGCGTGCTTGCCGACGCCGCCGGGTTGCCCGCCGTGTTCGAGACCATCGCGGTGCTGCCGCTGGCGGCGCTCGCGCTGAGCCTGGCGCTGCCGCGACAGACGCCCCGCGAGGCGACCACCGGCCGGGAGACGCGATCGCGGGCAGGATTGCCCGCGGCTGCGCCGTAACCGACAGCTCTCGGCGCGGTAACTCTCAGCGGGAGGCGTGGTCTGCGGCGCGCCGTCAGCCGGTGAGCGTTTTCTAACCCGAGAACGGGAAGCTAGGACGCCGGCGTTTCTAGTCGAATGAGTCTTTCGCTACAAAGCCTGACCAAGCGGCTGCCCGCATTCGCGGCGCTGTCCGCCGCACTCATCGGGGCGGTCAACATCGCCTCGGCGCTGACTCCGAACATCCGCTGGCGCGGGCATCTACTGCTCGAGTTCGAGCCGGTCGAGGCGATCCGCCTGTTCCACGCGCTGGCCCTCCCCGCGGGCGCGGCGCTCCTGCTGGTGGCGCCCTACCTGGCCAAGCGCCGCCGGCGCGCGCTGCAGACCGCCGTCGCGCTGATGTTCGCGTTGGGGGTGTTCGACCTGCTCAAGGGCCTGGACTTCGAGGAGACGATCCTCACGTGGGGGGTCGCCGCGGTGCTGATCGGTGGCCGGCACGAATTCCGCGTCCGGCACGATCCGATCACCTTGCGCTCGGCGGTCTGGCGCGTGCCGCTGTTGGGCCTCGCGGGGGTGGCCGGTGCGGCGGTCGCGACCTGGGCGACCCAGGGCCATCCGTCCTGGCGCACGGTCGCCACCGAGACGTTTGACCTCCTGCGCTGGCAGCGCGGCCCGATCCACTACCACCACCACATCCCGGTCGCGGTCCACATGCTCGAGTTCGGCACCCTGCTGATCATCGCCTACGTTATCTTCCGCCCGCTGACCGCTTCCCGCTCGCTCCCCAGCCCGGTGGCGCGCGAGGTGGCCTCGAACCTGGTCCGGGCTCACGGCGCCGACACGCTCGCGTTCTTCAAGCTCCGCAGCGACAAGCAGTACCTGTTCAGCCAAGATCGGCGGGCCTTCGTCGGCTACACGATCGAGAACGGGGTGCTGCTGCTCTCCGGGGACCCGGTCGGTCCAAAGGATGCATTTGCAGAGCTGCTGGCGGAGGTGCGCGCGTTCGCCGACGCGCGCGGGCTCAAGCTCGGCGCGCTGGGGGCCAGCGAGGCGATCTGCCCGCTGTACGGGGAGCTCGGCCTGCGGACGATCTACCTCGGCGACGAGGCGATCGTCGATCTGGGCCGCTTCTCGCTCGAGGGCCGCCCGATCCGTAAGGTTCGCCAGTCCGTCACCCGCCTTAGCAAGGGCGGCTACGAGGCCGAGCTGTGCGAGCTGCGCTCTCTCCATCCGGCCACCCTCGGGCAGGTCGAGCAGGTCGTCGAGCGGGGCCGCCAGGGCGCGCCCGAGCGCGGATTCTCGATGGCGATGGACTCACTCCAGGGCGAACACGACCACGACACGATCGTGGTGATCGCTCGCGATGGGGAAGGCGCGATCCGGGGCGTGCTGCACTTCGTGCCCTGCTACGGCCGGCCGGCCGTGTCGCTGTCGTTCATGCGCCGCGATCCGGACACGCCCAATGGGCTGACCGAATTCCTCGTGGTGCGGGCGATCGAGCTGCTGCGCGACCGCGGCCTGGAGGAGCTCTCGCTGAACTTCGCGGCATTCGCCAAGTGGATGCACAGCCCGGCCTGGCGCCACGAGCGGCTGCTCGGGAAGCTGATCGCCCTGGGCAACCCGTTCTTCCAGATCGAGAGCCTCTACCGCTTCAACGCGAAGTTCTTCCCGCGCTGGGAGCCTCGCTTCCTCGTCTACGAGGGCGCCTTCGGGCTCCCTCGGGCCGGGATCGCGGCGATGTGGGCCGAGGGCCAGCTGCCCAAGCCGTCGCTGCGCATGCGCGAAAGCGCACCAAGTCGCTAAGTCATCGCCTACCACGCTACCCTTGGGCCCCCACGCCCCCCAACCGGGGGATGTGACAGCAGTCCGCGGGTAACTTCCCGCCTGACGGCCCGCAGCGCCTTCCGGCGCTTTCCTCCGATCTCCGGACCTAAGCTTGAATAGCCCTTCGACCCACGCTTCCCGAGTAGGTGCGCCATCACCCGCCTCGCATGAGGGCGACTTGACCGTCCTCTCGTACCTCGACGTGGTCGTGCTCGTGGTGGCCGCGCCGATCATGCTGCTGATCGGCGTCCCGGCCGTTGGGTACCTGGTGGCCATGGGCACCTGGATCGTGCTGCGCGCAGCGGGAGTGGGGGTGGATCGCGTCGCCGCCGCGACGGCTGATCCGCGCCGCGAGATCACCCTGCGGCTGGCCTACCTCATGGCCCGGCTGTTCCTGCTGGCAATCGCGGTGATCCTGGTCCGCAACGGATCCGGACGGGACGATGGGCTGACGGCCCTCGTCGTGATCGTGTTCGCGTTCACGGCCCAGCTGATCCTGTCGTTCCTGACCCGCCCGAGGTCTCGATGAGCAAGGCCCGCAAAGTCCTGCTGATCGGCTTCGGCGCCTACATCGGCATCTTCGTCCTGCTGGTCGTGATCTACGGCTTCACCCAGCACAAGAACGACGAGTTCCAGATCCAGAACGAGTTCAAGCTCATCGACTGGGTGAGCCTCGGCCCACTCAGCATCAACCGCGCCGTGCTCTACCTGTTCATCTCGGCCGTGCTGACGATAGTCACGATGGTGTGGATCGCCGGGCGCATGAAGGCCCGGCCGAACAAGGTGCAAACCGCCGTCGAGGTCCTGTTCTCGCTCATGCGGGACAACATCACCCGGGGGAACATGGCCGACTCAATGGCGGCGAAGTGGTTCCCCTTCCTCGGCACGCTGTTTCTGTTCATCTGGTACGCCAACCTGATCGGCTACCTGCCGCTGCCGACGAACACCGAGGAGAAGTTCACCGTGTTCGGCGCCCACATCCCGGCGTTCGCGCTCTACGCGGCGACCGCGAACATCTCGGTGCCGCTCGTCCTGGCTCTGGTCGTGTTCATCGCGTTCATCTCGGTCGGGATCAGGACCCAGGGCCCGATCGGCTACCTGAAGAGCCTGGTTCCGGCCGGGGTGCACGGGCCAATGCTGATCTTGATCTTCCCGATCGAGGTGATCTCGACCCTGATGCGGTTGCTGTCGCTGACCATCCGACTGTGGGCCAACATCTTCGCGGGGCACATCATCATCCTGTTCATGGCCGGCGGGCTCGCGGTGATCCTCGGGCTCCAGGCGCTCGGGTGGTTCGCGCTGCCGGCCGGAATCATCATCTATCTGTTCGAGCTTGGCCTGGTGGCCACGCTCCAGGCGTTCATCTTCGCGACCTTGGCCGCCATCTACATCGGTGGCGCCGCCTCTCACCACTAACACGAGAAGGAGTCACTGATGCTTGCCCTCTTTCACATCCTCCCCTTCGCGGCATCGTCCGGGATCACGGCGGGCTTCGGGATCGCCGTCGGCGGCGGGCTCGGCGCGGTCGGCGCCGGCGTCGGCATCGGCATCATCTTCGGCAAGGTGATCGAGGCGGTCACGCGCCAGCCCGAGATGCGCGACGAGATCACCAGCATCCAGTGGTTGGGCTTCGCGCTCACGGAGGCCGTGTTCTTCTACGGCCTCGTCGCCGGCCTGCTCTCGTTCGTGCTCAAGTAGATGCCCGTCGTCTCTCACCTCCCGGTCGCCGCTTCCAGCGGCTCGTTCCTGATCACCCCCAGCGTCGGGCTGATGATCTGGACCCTGCTCCTATTCGGGATCTCGATGTACATCCTGTGGAAGCTCGCGTTCCCGCGGATATCCGAGGCGCTCGATCGGCGCCAGCACGCGATCGAGGAGTCGATCGATCACGCCGAGCGCGTGCGCCACGAGGCCGACGAGTTGCTCGACGAGTACCGCGAGCGGCTGCGCGAAGCGCGGGGCCAGGCCGAGCAGATCATCGACCGGGCGCGCAAGAGTGCCGAGGCCCGGGAGCGGGAGACGCTCGAGGACACCCAGCAGCGCCGCGAGCAGCTGATGGAGCAGACTCGCCGCGACATCGAGGTCGAGACGCGGCGGGCGATCCAGCAGATCCGCCGCGAGGTGGCCGACCTGACCGTGATGGCCACCGAGAAGGTGACGCGCAAGGTGCTCGACCAGGACGACCAGCGCCGGCTGGTCGAGGAAGCGCTGAGCGACCTCGACTTCAGCGCCCTCGCGCCCGACGGAGACCGCAACTGATGGAAGAGATCGCTCGGGTCTGGGCGCGGGCCCTGTTCGAGGTGGCCAAGGAGCACGACGTCCTCGACAAGGTGCGCGACCAGTTGGGCGAGTTCACCAAGGCGCTGAACGAGAACCGCGACCTGATGGTGTTCTTCTTCTCGCCCTACTTCTCCACCGAGGAGAAGAAGGACGGTCTGGAGCGCGCCGTGACCGATGCCGAGCCGGTGCTGATGAACTTCCTCGAGGCGCTGATCGAGCGCCACAGGATGCCGGCGATCTTCCGGATCAAGGCGCGGTACGAAATCCTGTGGGAGCATGAGCGGGACTTGCTGCCCGTGGAGGTGACGAGCGCGGTCGAGCTCGACAAGTCCACGATCGGCAGCATCGGGGAGCGGATCGGAGAGCAGACCAAGCGCACGGTGGAGCTCTCGAGCAAGGTGGATCCCGACATCCTCGGCGGGATCGTGCTGCGCGTGGGCAACGTGATCCTCGACGCATCGATCCGCAACCGCCTGGAACAACTTCGCAAGCAAGTCGCGCGGTCGTAGCTACCCTCGCCCGCCAAGGAGTCACGAATGCAGATCAAGCCCGACGAGATCACCTCAATCCTCAAGAACCGCATCGAAGGCCTCGACGCCTCCAGCGCCGACCTGACCGAGGTCGGCACGGTGCTGTCGGTGGCCGACGGGATCTGCCGGATCCACGGTCTGGACGACTGCATGTCGTTCGAGATGCTCGACCTGCCCCACGACGTCACGGGGCTGGCTCTGAACCTGGAGTCCGACAACGTCGGCGCGGTGCTGTTCGGGGAATGGGAGAAGATCGTCGAGGGCGACACGGTCAAGCGGACCAAGCGACTGCTCGAGATCCCGGTCGGCGAGGAGCTGCTGGGGCGGATCGTCGACCCCCTGGGCAACCCGCTGGACGGCAAGGGCGACATCGAGACGAGCGCCACCCGGCCGACGGAGTTCAAGGCGCCCGGGGTGGTCCAGCGCCAGCCGGTCAAGGAGCCCATGCTCACCGGCCTGAAGGCGATCGACTCGATGATCCCGATCGGCCGCGGCCAGCGCGAGCTGATCATCGGTGACCGCCAGACCGGGAAGACCGCGATCGCGGTCGACGCGATCATCAACAACCAGGATCGTGACCTGCGTTGCGTGTACGTGGCGATCGGCCAGCGCAAATCCACCGTGGTCGGCCTGGCCAAGACGCTCGAAGACGCCGGCGCGCTCGAGAACACGATCATCGTGATGGCGGCCGCCGACGAGGCCGCCCCGATCAAGTTCCTGGCGCCCTACGCCGGCTGCGCCATGGGCGAGCACTTTCTCTACAACGGGCAGGCCGCGCTGGTCATCTACGACGATCTGAGCAAGCACGCGGTGGCGTATCGCCAGATGTCGTTGCTGCTGCGGCGCCCCCCGGGACGCGAGGCGTATCCGGGCGACGTCTTCTACCTGCACTCCCGTTTGCTCGAGCGAGCGGTCAAGCTCAACGACGACCTCGGCGGTGGCTCGCTGACCGCGCTGCCGGTGATCGAGACCCAGGCCGGGGACGTCTCGGCCTACGTGCCCACCAACGTGATCTCGATCACCGACGGGCAGATCTACCTCGAGCCCGGGCTGTTCAACTCCGGCGTGCGACCGGCCATAAACGTGGGCATCTCGGTCTCGCGGGTGGGCGGGAACGCCCAGATCACCCCGATGCGCAAGGTTGCGGGCCGTCTGAAGCTCGAGCTCTCCCAGTACCGCGAGCTCGAGGCCTTCTCGCAGTTCGGATCCGAGCTCGATCCCGAGACCCAGCGGACGCTGGCCCGAGGCGAGCGGCTGGTCACGACGCTCAACCAGGCCGAGCGCCACCCGATGCCGGTCGAGGACCAGGTCGTCCAGGTATACGCCGCCACCAACGGATACCTGGACCGGATCGTGGTCGGGAAGGTCAACCGCTTCCTCGCCGATCTCAGCGATTACATGCGTGGCAACGAGTCCGACCTGCTCGAGAAGATCGGCGGCGGGGACTGGAGCGACGAGACGCAGAAGGCGGTGGAGAAGGCGGTCGCGAGCTTCGCCGAGGACTTCGGGTTCGACCTCGACGAGGAGGGCCATCCGCTCGAGGAGGGTGACGAGGGATCTTCGGGCGGCAAGCGGCGCGAAAGCCGCGACGAGGGCGAGAACGACGAGGAGGATCAGGCCGAGGCGGCCTGATCCTGGCGCCTGAGCCGAAGCCATGCCGCAGACGCAGCGTGACGTCAAGAACCGCATCGGCGCGGTCAAGAACATCCAGAAGATCACCCGGGCAATGGAGATGGTCGCCGCCGCCCGGCTGCGCCGCGCCGAGCAGCGGATCGAGGCGCTGCGCCCATACGCCAACGCCATCCGCCGGATGACCCGTCAGGCGGCCGAGGCCGCGGGCCGGGTTCCGAGCCTCCCGATCCTCGAGGAGCACGACCAGGTGAACAAGGTCGGGCTGTTGCTGATCGCCGGCGACCGCGGCCTGGCCGGCGCGTTCAACTCGCAAATCGTGCGCGCCGGCGTCGCCGCCGGCCGCGAGCACGACTCCGAGGGGCGCACCCCGGTCTACTTCGCCTCGGGACGCCGTCCCGCCACGTCGTTGACCTTCCGCGGCCTGGAGCCGGCGGAGAGCTTCACCGGGTTCACCGATCGGCCGGCGTATGCCGACGCCCGGAGGATCGCCGAGCGGCTGATGGCCGCCTACGTCGACGGAGATGTCGATCAGGTGGAGATCTTCTACAACGGCTATGTCTCGCCGGTGACGCAGCAGGTGCGTCGCGAGACGCTGCTTCCCCTCCAGCAGGCCACCGTGCTCGAGGAGGAGGAGGAATCGGACGAAGACGGCGAGTCGGATGGCCGGCAGAGCGAGCATCGCGCGCTGGTCGAGTACGAGCCCGATCCCGAGGAGATTCTCAAGCGTCTCGTGCCCGATTACGTGGAGATCTCGATCTACCGGGCGCTGCTCGAGTCGACGGCGTCCGAGCACGGTGCCCGGATGACCGCGATGCGCAACGCGTCGGATAACGCCAAGGAGTTGATCCAGACGCTCACGCTCGAGATGAACCGGGCGCGCCAGGCGGAGATCACGCAGGAGATCTTGGAAGTGGTGGCGGGAGCAGAAGGGCTGTCCGGGTAGACCTACACTGGAGAAGCTATGTCAGTAGCAGAAGAACAGCGCAGCGAAGCCTCGGAGGGCGAGCCCGACAAGCGCAACACTGGCCGGATCGAGGAGATCCAGGGTGTGGTGATCGAGGCCGTGTTCCCGGACAAGCTCCCCGAGATCAACCACGCGATCGCGATCCAGCGCCCCGAAGTGGCCAAGAAGGAAGAGGAGATCGACATCGCCGCGGGCGAGGAGAGCTGGCTGATCTGCGAGGTGCAGCAGCATCTCGGGGATGACCGCGTGCGCGCGGTCGCGATGGACACCACCGACGGGCTCTCGCGTGGAACCGAGGTGATCGACACCGGCTCGCCGATCACGGTGCCGGTGGGCAACATCACGCTAGGCCGGATCTTCAACCTACTCGGCGCGCCGATCGACCTCGGCGACGAGCTTCCCGATGACGTGCAGCGCTGGCCGATCCACCGCGACGCGCCGAGCGTCGAGGACCTCACGCCGACCACCGAGATGTTCGAGACCGGGATCAAGGTCATCGACCTGCTCGCCCCCTACGCCAAGGGCGGCAAGGTCGGCCTGTTCGGCGGCGCCGGCGTGGGCAAGACCGTGATCATCCAGGAGCTGATCCGCAACCTGGCCGAGGAGCACGAGGGACTGTCGGCCTTCTGCGGCGTGGGCGAGCGCTCTCGCGAAGGCAACGACCTGTGGCTCGAGATGAAGGAATCCGGCGTGCTCGAGAAGACCATGCTGGTGTTCGGCCAGATGAACGAGCCCCCGGGCGCCCGCATGCGGGTTGCCCTGTCCGGCCTGACCATGGCGGAGTACTTCCGCGATGAGGAGCACCAGGACGTGCTGCTGTTCATCGACAACATCTTCCGGTTCGTCCAGGCCGGCTCGGAGGTGTCCGCGCTTCTGGGCCGGATGCCCTCCCAGGTCGGCTACCAGCCCACGCTCGAGTCCGAGATGGGCGAGCTCCAGGAGCGGATCACCTCGACCAAGGAGGGCTCGGTCACCTCGATCCAGGCCATCTACGTCCCGGCTGACGACCTCACCGACCCGGCGCCCGCGTCGGTGTTCGCCCACCTGAACGCGACCACCACCCTGTCGCGGTCGATCGCCGAGAAGGGCATCTACCCGGCGGTCGATCCGCTCGACTCGACCTCGACCATCCTCAAGGAGGAGATCCTCGGCGAGGAGCACTTCCAGGTCGCCAACGAGGTCAAGCAGGTGCTCCAGCGCTACCGCGAGCTGCAGGACATCATCGCGATCCTCGGCATCGACGAGCTCTCCGACGAGGACCGCCTGACCGTGAACCGCGCCCGCAAGATCGAGCGCTTCCTGTCGCAGCCGTTCCACGTGGCCGAGCAGTTCACCGGCACGCCCGGCGTGTATGTCCCGATCGCCGAGTCGATCCGCGGCTTCAAGGAGATCCTCGAGGGCAAGCACGACGACCTGCCCGAGCGCGTCTTCTTCATGAAGGGCACCATCGACGAGGTGGTCAAGGATGCCCGCGGCGACAGCGGCGACGAGGACAAGGAAGACTCGGAGGACTCCGAGCGCGACGAGGGCGAAGGCGAGGAGCCCAAGGCGAAGGGCGACGAGGACTCGGGCGACGACTCGAAGTCGGACGAGGAGTAGCGCCCGGTGGCGCACTCGAAGTTCCGCTGCGAGGTCCTCACCCCCGAGGGGGAGGTCTTCAACGACGAGGTCGAGATGGTGTCGACGAAGACCGCGGTCGGCTCGATCGGCATCCTGGCCCACCACCAGCCGCTGCTGGCCATGCTCGACCCGACCGAGCTGCGTCTGTACAAGACCGAGGGCGAGTGCGTGCGCTTCGCCCAGGCCGAGGGCTACCTCCAGATGGCGGAGAACCGGGCCCTGATCCTGGTCGAGGAGGCGCATGCGCCCGGCGACCTCGATACCTCCAGCCTGCGCGAGCGGCTGCAGCAGGCCGAGCGCGAGCTCGAATCGGCAGGGGATGACACCGAAAAACAGCGCGTCGCCGAGCGGGACAAGGCGAGGCTCGAGCAGTTCCTGTCGATCGCCGAGGGGTGACAGACTCCGAGTGCCGTGATCGACGAACTCACGCTAGCTGAACGGCTGATCTCCTACGACACCTCGCGGCCCGAGGAGATCGTCGCGGCGGCAGGATTCGTCAAGGGGTGGCTCGAATCTCGCGACATCGAGGTGCGCCACCACGATCACAACGGGCTGCCCGTCCTGGTGGCGGAGGTCGGAGCGCCGCCCGCGGAGGTGGATGACCACCCCTGCGTGGTGTTCCACGGCCATCTCGACGTGGTGCCGGCCCAACCCGAGCAGTTCTTTCCCCGCGTCGAGGGCGATCGCCTGATCGGCCGCGGCGCCTACGACATGAAGGGCGGGCTGGCGGCCATGATGTGCGCGCTCAAGGACGTCGAGCGCCAGACCGCGATACGCGTTCGCCTCGTGTGCGTGCCCGACGAGGAGTCCGAGGAGATCGACGAGCGTTCGACCGACGGCGTGGTCAGCCGCGGGCTGGGCGGCGACTTCGCGATCACCGGGGAGCCGACCAATCTGCACATCGGGGTGGAGGCCAAGGGCGTGCTGGCCATGCTGATCGAGGTCCGGGGCCGGGCCGCCCACTCCTCGACGCCGTGGCTGGGCGACAACGCGGTGCTCAAGGCCGTGGACGTGTTCCGCGCGATCGAGTCGCTGCCGTTCTCGCGCGAGTCCTCGGAGATGTTCGACCGCCCGTCGATCAACCTGGGCCGGATCGAGGGCGGCGACGCTCTCAACAAGGTGCCCGACCTGTGCCGGATGGCGGTCGACATCCGCTTTCTGCCCGGCCAGGATCCCGAGGAGATCATGGGCCAAATCGCCCAGATCCCGGCCATCGAGGTGACCAAGTCGTTCATCTTCCCCCCGGTCAGTGTGTCCCGCTCCAACCCGTACGTGCGAGCGCTGCGCGACGCCGTGGCCCGCGCCGTCCCCGACAAGGAGGTGATGAGCGTCGGGCGCGACGGTGCCTCGGACGCCGTTGCCTTCATGGCGGCGGGCATCCCGGCGGTCGAGTTCGGGCCCGACGGAGCCGGCCACCACGGTCCCGAGGAGTGGGTCTCGGTGTCCTCGATGGCCCGGTACCGGCGGGCGCTCGTGAGCTTTGTGCGCATGCTTCCGATCTGGCTCGAGCGCCCGGCCGCGTCCAGTGACGCCGTGGCCGGCGAGGACGGCCGAGTCGCCGCCGAAGAGCCGCGCAGCGGGCTGACCGCGATCGAAGGGGGCCGCGCTTGAGGCTGATCCCGAGGACGCGCGGCGGGATGCTGTGGCGGTCGCTGTTCTGCGCCGTCCTCGTCATCGGATTCGCCGCCGCCACCACGGCGGTTGCGGGGCTGCTCCAGGTCCGGCAGATCACCCACTTCCTGGATCAGACACCGGCGTTCACTGCCTCGCCGTCGGTCAGCGTGCCCGACCCCGGCAAGGCGCAGACGATCCTTCTGGTCGGCTCCGACCATCGCGCCGGAACCCCGTTCAAGGACGTCAACACCGACACGATGCTGCTCGTTCGCATGGATCCGGCGTCCCAGACGATCAACCTGCTGTCGGTACCACGCGATCTACGGGTCCAGATCCCTGAGGGCGGGGCGCTCGTGACCAGCAAGCTGAACGCGGCGTACTTCTACGGTGGCCCGGGCCTGCTGATCAAGATCCTCCAGCAGCAGGTGTTCCCGGGCCTGAAGGTCAACCACGTCGTCGACGTCGGGTTTGGCGGCTTCGAACGGATGATCAACGCGATCGGATGCGTGTACACCGACGTCGATCACCGCTACTACAACAACACCGCGGTCACCGATTACTCGAGCATCGACCTCCAGCCCGGCTACCAGAAGCTCTGCGGCGCCCAGGCCCTGTCGTTCGTGCGCTTCCGGCACACCGACTCGGACATCGTCCGCAACGCGCGCCAGCAGGACTTCATCCGGTGGGCGAAGGCCCAGTTCAGCCAGGATCAGATCATCAGCCAGCGGGGCTCGCTGCTGAAGATCTTCGGCAAGAACGCCACGACCGACCACAACCTGCACACGACGGACGGGATCATCAACCTGTTCGATCTGGTGGCGTTCTCCGCCGTGCGCTCGATCAAGCAGATCCCGTTCCCGGCCGAACAGTTGCCGTGCTACTCGGGTCCGACGACTGGGGGCACCGCCGCGGTCGGAGCGGCGCCCTGCTACGTGAGCGCCGCTTCCGGCGCTGAGCAGAGCACCTTCCGAGCGTTCATGACGCCGACCAAGACCGCGCCGACCGGATCCACCGGCCCGGGAGCGGGCGCGGCTGCGGCGGGCAACGGCGGCAAGCATCGGGGCGGCGGTGGCGGCCCGGTCACGGGGCTGACCGCGGACGTGAGCGACGGCAAGGCCCAGGCCAAGACGCTCGGCAAGCTCGGAATCCCGATCTACTTCCCGAAGCTGATCATGGGCAACTCGAGGTACTGCTCGAGCCTCGCGAGTGGCTGCCCGGTCGAGTACGGCGCCGGCTCGGGCTCCTACCCCCGGGCCTACCTGCTGCACGACCGCCACGGGGTCGCGCACTACGCCTACCGGATGACGCTCGTGATGAACCCGATCTTCGGGCAGTATTACGGCGTCCAGGGCACCACGTGGCAGAACCCGCCGCTCCTGAACAGCCCGAGCGCGACCAAGACCGTCAACGGAAAGCAGTTGCTCCTGTACGCCAACGGGAGCAAGCTGAGCCTGGTCGGCTGGCGCACGCCCCAGGGCGCGTACTGGGTCTCGAACACGCTGACCGACGACATCTCAAACCGCCAGCTGGTCGCGATCGCGGCGTCGTTGATGAAGGCCGGGTAGTGGTCGTCCCCTTGAACGACCACTAGTGGCCGCCCCCGCAAGTACGCTCGCATTCGAGGCGCCCCTGGCGGCGCTGCGCTTTGTCCTCGGATCCTCACGTAGCGCTGCTACGCATCGGATCCTGCGTCCTCGCGCAGCATCCACCAGTGACACCTCTCGGTGCGACCGTACTTACGTGGACGACCACTAGCTACTCTCGGACCGATGGGTACGGCTAGAGCGCCGATCGCGGTGATCGGCACCGGATACGTGGGCCTGGTCACGGCCGCGGGCTTCGCCCAGCTGGGCAGCGACGTGTGGTGCGTCGACATCGACGCCGAGAAGATCGCGCGGCTTGAGCGCGGTGAGGTCCCGATTTACGAGCCGGGCCTGCCCGAATGCATCCAGGCCAACCGGGACCGAATGCACTTCTCGACCGAGCTGGCGCCGGCGCTCGAGCGCGCGCGCCTCTTGTTCGTGGCCGTCGGCACGCCGCCGACCTATTCGGGGGATGCCGATCTGAGCGCGGTGAATGCAGTGGTCGACGCGATGCCCCGGTCCGACCAGCACGCGCTGGTCATGAAGTCGACCGTCCCGGTCGGCACGGGCGCCGCGATCAAGCGCAGCCTGGTCGAGCGCGGCAAGGAGGGCTTCGCGTACGTGTCCTGCCCCGAGTTCCTCAAGGAGGGATCGGCCCTGGAGGACTTCCTCCAGCCCGATCGGGTCGTGGTGGGAGACGAGAATGATTGGGCCGGCGACGCCGTGATCGAGCTCTACGCCCCCCTCGACGCCCCGCTCGTCCGCACCGACATCGCCAGCGCGGAGATGATCAAGCTGGCCGCCAACGCCTTCCTGGCCACCAAGATCTCGTTCATCAACGAGATCGCCAACGTGTGCGAGGAGACCGGCGCCGACGTGCTCGAGGTGGCGCGGGGGATGGGGCTTGACCGGCGGATCGGCACGCACTTCCTCAAGCCCGGGATCGGCTTCGGGGGCAGTTGCTTTGCGCCCGAGGAGACCGTCCTCGCGCGCCATCGCGGCCGAACCACGCTCCTCACGTTCGAGCAGCTGTGGCGGCGGATGGCGGCGGAGCACGCGGAGACCGAAGAAGGCCTGATCGAGCCGCATGCCCTCGAGGTTCTCTCATGGGTGCCCGGCGGCGAGGAGCCGCAGTTCCTGCCGGTGACGTGCGTGACCCGTCGTGACTATGACGGCGAGATGGTTGAGGTGCGGACGAAAACGGGCCGGCGCATTCGCACGACGCCGGACCACGGTTGGATCGTGGGCGACGGCCGCGGTGGCGAGCCACGCTTCAAGCTGGCTGACCAGCTGACGACCGAGGACTGGGTCCCGGTGGCGGTCGGCCGCGCCGAGGAGTGGGAGGGAACCAAGGTCGCCTCGCTGCTGTCGGCCGCCGAGGCAGCTGAGATCTCGCCGGACAAGCTGATCGTGCGGCCGCGCCGGCAGCTGATTGACGAGCTGGCTCGCCGCCCGATCGAGGAGCGCCGGCAGGTGTTCGCACGTTCGACTTCGGCGGCGGCACGCACCGGGGACGTCAAGCGGACCGGCACCCTGCGGTGGGACGAACTCACGCTGGCCGGTCTGGCGATCGAGGGCTCGGCGATCAGCACGACGAAGAGCCGCAACTACCCGCGTTCCGAGCTACACCTGGACGCGGCGTTCTGGCGGGTCGTGGGCCTTTACCTGGCGGAGGGTTGCGCCAGCGAGTCCCAGCTCCGGTGGTCGTTCCATCCCCACCGCGAGGAGCACCTGGTGGACGAGGTGGTCGCGTACTGGCTCCGTCAGAACGTCCGGGCGGATGTCGCCACGGCCGCCACGGCGAGCACCGTAAGCGTCCAGTCGCGCCTCATCCGGACCTGGTTCACCTCGGTTCTCGGCCTCGAGCGCAACAGCTACGGCCAGCGCCTCCCGGACTTGATCTGGGAACAGCCCGAAGAGGCACGGTGGGCGCTGCTGTCCGGGCTGTTCGAAGGCGATGGCTCGTGGTCGCTGATCAACGGCGGGCCGAGCGTGATCATCGAGCTCGGGACGATCAGCGACGAGCTGGCCGACGGCGTCCTGCGCCTGCTGGCCAGCGTCGGCATCGTCGCCTCGCAGCGAGTAGGACGAACCGCGAAGTCCACCAAGGACACCCACTGGATCCGGATCAGCGGAGCGGATCAGGTCGCGCGCGGCATCCGCCTGGTCCCGGAGCGTGACCGCGCCGGGGTCCTGGCGTCGATCGCGCGCCAGAAGAAGCAGATCGCGCCGACCGGCCATCGACGATTCGGCGACGGGCCGGCATGGGTGCGCGTGACGTCGACCGAGCGCCGGATGTGCACCGGCTCGGTGTACTCGCTGGAGGTTCCGTACGCGCACACGGTCGTGACATCCAATGCTCTAGTTTCTAGTAACTGTTTTCCGAAGGATGTCTCGGCGCTCAAGCAGCTCGCCGGCAATTCCGGGTACCACTTCCAGCTGCTGACCGCCGTGATCGAGGTCAACGAGCTGCAGAAGCGTCGGGTGATCAGCAAGCTCCAGAAGCATCTGGGGTCGCTGGTCGGCAAGAAGGTGGCGCTCCTCGGGCTGGCTTTCAAGGCCAACACGGACGACATGCGGGAGGCGTCCTCGCTCGTGCTGTCGGCGCGGCTGCAGGCCGATGGTGCAATCGTGCGTGCCTACGACCCGATCGCCCAGCACGAGGCGCGCAAGCTGATGGGCGGGGTCGAGTTTGCCGACGACGCGCCTGGCGCCCTCAAGGGCGCGGACGCCTGCGTGATCGTGACCGAGTGGCCGGAGTTCGCCGAGCTCGACTGGGCGGTGGTGGCCGAGCAGATGTCCGGCCGGCTGGTGATCGACGGACGGAACTTCGTCGACCCGGACGCGGTCAGGGCGGCCGGGTTCATCTACGAGGGCATCGGGCGGTAGTGAATATTCAGGCGACACTGGAAGGCCTGACTTGCAGGCACTGATCCTGGCCGGCGGCGAGGGCACCCGCCTGCGCCCGCTGACCTCGACGATCCCCAAGCCGGTGGTGCCCCTCGTTGGCCGGCCGTTCATCTCCTACATGCTCCAGTGGCTGCACCGGCATGGCGTAGACGACGTGATCCTGGGTTGCGGGTTCATGGCCGACGCGGTGCGCGACGTCCTGGGCGACGGCTCGGGACTCGGGATCCGGCTGCGCTACCTCGAGGAGCCCAAGCCGCTCGGCACGGGCGGCGCGCTCAAGTTCGCCGAGGACTGGCTCGACGAGCGCTTCTTCATGCTCAACGGCGACGTGCTGACCGACATCGACCTGACCGCCCAGCTCGAGCAGCACGAGCGAACCGGAGCCCGCGCCACGCTGGCGCTGTACCCGGTCGCGGATCCTTCGGCGTACGGGCTGGTCCGCTGCCGGGACGACGGCTCGGTCAGCGAGTTCATCGAGAAGCCTGGGCTCGACGAGCTCGACACGAACCTGATCAGCGCGGGCGCCTACATCCTTCACCGCGACCTGCTCGACGGGATGCCGCCGGCCGGCACCAACGTCTCGATCGAGCGGGAGGTGTTCCCGACGCTGGTCGGCCGGGGTTTGTACGGCTACGAGTCCAGCGGCTACTGGATGGACATCGGGACCCCGGATCGCTACCTGCAAGCGACCTACGACATCCTCGAGGGCAAGGTGAGCACCGAGGTCGGGCGGGAGCTGGGCGACCACGGCCTGGCCCTGATCGACGGCTCGACGGTCGAGGGTCGGGTGGTCGCCCCGGTCCTGGTCGCGGCCGGCTGCTCGGTCGCGCCCCGGGCCCTCGTGGGCGATCGAAGCGTGCTGGGCGAAGGGGTGACGGTCTCCGAGCGGGCGCGCGTCGAGGCCTCGGTTCTGCTCGACGGGGTCACGGTCGGCGCCGGCACCACGATCAGCTCCTCGATCATCGGGCCCCGCGTGAGCATCGGCGAGCACTGCCACATCGAGGGCGGGGTCGTCCTCGGCGAGGGGGTCAAGATCGGGTCAGGAAACACGCTCGCGGCCGGCGCGCGTATCTTCCCGGGCGTGGAGCTTCCAGACGGAGCGATCAGGTTTTGAGCACGACGGTCGACCTCACGCGGGGAGCGATCGAGTCGGTCGACTCGGCGCGGCAGATCGACGACATCCTCGGCCTGCCCGATCAGCTGCGCGATGCGCTGTGGCGGGTGGAGTCGGCCAACCTCGAGCCCTACGACGCGCCGGGTGGGCTGGTGGTGGCCGGCATGGGCGGCTCGGCCATCGGCGGGGCGCTCGCGCGCGAGGCGCTGGGGGACCGCGCGTCACGGCCGATCATGCTCGCCCGCGGCTACGGCCTGCCGCCCTGGACCACGCCCGACACGATGGTGCTGTGCGCGAGCTACTCCGGTAACACCGAGGAGACGCTGGCCGTGTACGAAGCCGCCGGCGCGCTGGGCGCCGAGCGGATCGTGGCCACCACGGGCGGCAAGCTGGCCGACGCGGCGCGGGCCGAGGACGTCCCGGTGATCCCCCTCCCCGGCGGCTTCCAGCCGCGGGCCGCGGTGGCCTACTCGCTGGTGGTGGCGCTCGAGGTGGCCTGGCTGTGCGGCGCCGGCGAACGGCTCCACGCCGAGATCGACGTGGCCGCGGCGCACGTCGAGCAACTGGTCGATCTGTGGGGCCCGGACGCCCCGGGCGACTGCCTGGCCAAGGAGCTGGCGCGTGGGCTCCACGGAACCGTCCCCCAGATCGCCGGCTCCGGGGTGACCTCGCCGGTCGCCTACCGCTGGAAGACCCAGATCAACGAGAACGCGAAGATCCCCTGCTTCTGCCACGAGCTGCCCGAGCTCGACCACAACGAGATCGTCGGCTGGCAGGGAGCCGCCCAGCTGGGTCGCTTCAGCGCGGTGTTCCTCGACGACTCCGATCTGCATCCGCGGATCCGGCAGCGGATCGAGCTGACCCGTGGGCTGATCGAGGCCGAGGCGGCGGGGACCTACCGGGTCGAGAGCGTGGGCCAGAACCAGACCGAGCGTCTCGTCTCGCTCGTCCTCCTCGGCGATCTCGTGTCGCTCTACCTAGCGGTGCTGCGCGAGGTGGATCCGACCCCGGTTGCCAGCATCGATCGCCTGAAGAGCGCGCTGGCCCGGGGCTAGCGACTACGGCCTCGGCGGTGTGACCGCTCGGGGGTCCTCACCCTCTGGCGAGGACCCCGAACGGCGTCCAACCCCCGTACCCCTGCCGGCTTCCCCAGCCCTTTACCTCAATGCGATCCCGCGCTGCTCGTACAGCCGGCGGTCGGCCGTGCCGATCAGCTCCTCCAGCGTCGCGCCGTCGTTCGGGAAGGCCGCGATTCCGATCGTCAGCTCCCACGGGACTCGAATCTCCATCGCCGCCCGGCGCTCCTCCACGCGAGCCTGGATACGGCGGATGACCGGCTCCGCGCTCTCGGCGGTCTGCTCGTCGAGCAGCAGGGCGAACTCGTCGCCGCCGATGCGCCCGACGACGTCGTCGGCGCGGGCGGATTCCTTCATCAGGCCGGCCACGGCCTGGATCAGCTCGTCGCCCACCAGGTGACCCTCGGTGTCGTTGACCGCCTTGAGGCCGCGCACGTCGACGTAGGCGAGCACGAACGGACGGTCGTAGCGGCTGGCGCGCGCGAGCTCGCGCTCGGCCGCGTCCATGAACCCGCGACGGTTGAGGATGCCGGTCAGGGCGTCGGTCGCCGCAGCGGCCGAGATCGCCACGAACTCCCGCTCACGCCGGCGGGCCCGGCGGCTGGAGCGCAGCGCGAGGGCCGCGAAGGCGAGCGCCAGCGCGAAGGCGGCGCCGAGAGCCATCCACACCAGGGTGGGGATCACGTTGACGAACTGGGTGATGTACTTGACGCTCGCGTCGACCGGCCCGGTCAGCGGCGAGCCACCCGACGAGGTGTGCTTCGCGGGCTTGTGCGTGGCGGTCTTCGGCGCGGCGTTGGTCGAGGCGGCCGGCGCCGCGGCCACGGCGGTCCCGGCGGCCGGCGCGGTCGGAGCGGTCGAGACGGCGCCCGCGGTCACGGCGCTGGTGCCGGCGGTGCCGAGCGGCGCGCCCGAGGTCGAGCGCTTGCTCGAGTTGCCCTGACCCAGGCGCTTGAGCGCGGTGGTCGAGGGCAGGGTCGGGATCTTGAGCGTGACCCCGCCGATCGACGGAAGCGTGGGCGCCGTGGGCGTTGACGTCGGCGTGGTCGCGACCGGCGACAGCGTTCCGGTCGACACCTCGACGGGAGTCGAGCCGGTGGCGGGGGTGGACGTGCTGGTGCTCGGGATCGACGTGGTGCCGAACGAGAAGCTCTGGGACGCGGCCTGGGACGTGCTCGACGGCAGCGCGGCCGGGACGCCGGCGGTCTGGGTCGAGGTGCTGCACCGGCCGTGGCACACGGTCGTGCTCGACCCCGGGGTCGAGGTCTGGACCTGCGCCGGACGACCGTTCGTCGCGGGCGTGGTCGCGGCCGCGGTGCCGGTCGTCGTCGAGGTCGGGTCCGTGGTGGTGGTCGTCGTAGTGGACGTCGGATCAGTCGTCGTGGTCGTGGTCGTCGACGTCGTCGTCGGGTCCGGGGTGGTGGTCGTCGTGGTCGAGGTCGGGTCCGTGGTCGTCGGGGTGGTCGGCGTCGACGGGTCGGTGGTCGTCGTCGTCGACGGGTCGGTGGTGGTCGTCGTCGTCCCGGTCGTCGTGCCGATCCCCACGGCGGCGTTCGTGGTCGAGCCGGTGTCGGTGGGGCTCGCGGGCGTCGTGGCCGCCGCGGTGGCCGTGCTGGCCGCCGGCGTCGCGGGCTGCGCGGCGGCGTCAGTCTGGGTGGCGGTCGGAGCCGGCGCGGCGGGCGCGGCCGGGGCCGGCGCGGCGACGGGGGCCGGGGCCGGGGCGGGGCTCGACTTCGGCGTCATCGCCAGCACAAGCTGCTCGGGCGTGCGGTGAGCCAGGAGTGCCCCAAGGTGCCGCTCCTGGCGCAGGTGGCGAGCGTACGAGCCGTCGCCCGCAGCCGCCCCACCCACTCCGAAGACGGCGCAGCCAAGCGTTACGACGAGCCCGACGAGGCAGGCTCCCTTGCTCCGCAAAATCTTTGGCGTCTTGTTTCGGGACCGATCCATGGCCGCCCTCCGGCTTCCTGGTTCGAGGTTGGTCACCATGCTAAGCGCGACTTCAGCTTGCAGTTCGTATTTCGACAAATGTCCGAGCGGACTTGAGCCCTGGCGCAAATTTCTTTTGAGGCCCGTCAGAACCTTGACAATGTCGTGGTAAGGTTGATAGGCGATGGAAGGATTGACCATCAACGAGGCGGCGCGGACGACCGGCTGGTCGGCGCGGATGCTCCGCTATGTCGAGCAGACGGGCCTGGTTTCCCCGGCCCGCTCGGCGTCCGGCTACCGCCTCTACGGACCCGCCCAGCTCCAGCGGCTGCGCACGCTCAAGGAGCTCCTCGGGCGCTTCGACGTCGGGCTGTCCGACGTCGCCTTCGCTGCCCGCATGGCCGCCAGTCCTGACCTGCGCGACGCCGTGCAGGCCTGGCTGGAGGCCGAGGCACGTCGGCCCGAGGACGTCGGAGCCGAGGACTGGCTGCGGTTCGAGCAGGAGAAACACGAAAAGCTGCTGGCCGTCGCCTAGTGCTACCGGCGACCGCCTGATGACCCCGACCGTGGAGGCAGGATGAGTACGACCGTTGCCAAGGCAGATTTCAAGGTGGCCGACCTCGGGTTGGCCGAGTTCGGCCGCAAGGAGATTCACCTCGCCGAGCATGAGATGCCTGGCCTCATGGGGATCAGGCGCGAGTACGCGGACTCCCGTCCGCTGAGCGGCGCGCGGATCACCGGGTCGCTGCACATGACGGTCCAGACCGCGGTGCTGATCGAGACGCTGGTGGCGCTCGGGGCGGAGGTCCGCTGGGCCTCGTGCAACATCTTCTCGACCCAGGACCACGCGGCCGCGGCCATCGTGGTGGGTCCGGAGGGGACTCCCGAGGATCCTCAGGGCGTGCCGGTCTACGCCTGGAAGGGGGAGACGCTCGAGGAGTACTGGTGGTGCACCCAGCAGGCCCTGTCCTGGCCGGGCAACGCCGGCCCGAACATGATCCTCGACGACGGCGGCGACGCCACGCTGCTCGTCCACAAGGGGGTCGAGTTCGAGCGCGCCGGCGCGGTGCCCGATCCGGCCAGCGCCGACTCGGAGGAGTTCGCGATCGTGCTCGGCCTGCTCCAGCGCTCGCTCGAGGAGGACCCCCAGCGGTTCACCAGGGTGGCCGGCGAGATCAGAGGCGTGACCGAGGAGACCACCACCGGCGTCCATCGCCTCTACCAGTTCGCCGAGCGCGGGGAGCTGCTGTTCCCGGCCATCAACGTCAACGACTCGGTGACCAAGAGCAAGTTCGACAACAAGTACGGCTGCCGCCACTCGCTGATCGACGGGATCAACCGCGCCACCGACGTGATGATCGGCGGCAAGCTCGCCGTCATCTGCGGCTACGGCGACGTCGGCAAGGGCTGCGCGGAGTCGCTGCGCGGGCAGCGCGCCCGCGTCGTGGTCACCGAGATCGATCCGATCTGCGCGCTCCAGGCCGCGATGGACGGCTACCAGGTCCTCACGCTCGAGGACGTGCTGGGCACCGCGGACATCTTCATCACCGCGACGGGGAATCGCGACGTGATCAAGGCCGAGCACATGGCGCGGATGAAGCATCAGGCGATCGTCGGAAACATCGGCCACTTCGACAACGAGATCGACATGGCCGGCTTGTCGAGGGTTCCGGGCATCAAGAAGATCGGCATCAAGCCGCAGGTTGATGAGTGGGTATTCGAGGACGGGCATTCGGTGATCGTGCTGTCCGAGGGCCGCCTGCTGAACCTGGGCAACGCCACCGGGCATCCGAGCTTCGTGATGTCGAACTCGTTCAGCAATCAGGTGATCGCGCAGATCGAGCTGTTCGGCCACACCGACATCTACGAGCGGCGCGTGTATACGCTGCCCAAGCACCTCGACGAGAAGGTGGCCCGGATGCACCTGCCGGCGCTTGGGGTCAAGCTGACCGAGCTCACGCCCGACCAGGCGGCCTACCTGGGCATCCCGGTCGACGGTCCCTTCAAGTCCGACCACTACCGGTACTAGGCCCGGCGGTCTCGCAACCGGTGTAACGGACCCGCCGCTCGCGGACGGCGCGGTGGCCAAGACTCGTCTGCCGCCCCACGAGGTCGCCGATCTGGCGCTGGCGCCGGTCGGCGCCTCCCGGATCGCCTGGGCGGCCGGCCAGATGCCGGTGCTGGCCCGCATCCGCGAGCGGTTCGTCGAGGAGCGGCCGCTCGAGGGCGTGCGCGTCGGAGCCTGCCTGCACGTCACCGCCGAGACCGCGAACCTGGTCCTGGCCCTGGCCGACGGAGGAGCGCAGGTGGCGCTGTGCTCGGCCAACCCGCTCTCGGCCCAGGACGACGTGGCGGCCGGGCTGGTCTACGAGCACGGGATCGCCGTCCACGCGGTGCGCGGCGAGAACGTCGACAGCTACGCCCGGCACGTCCGGGCGGTGCTCGACGACAATCCGAACGTCACCGTGGATGACGGGGCCGACCTGCTGATGACCGCTCACGCGCGGGGTGGCGCCGCGCTGGAGGGGCTGATCGGGGGAACCGAGGAGACCACCACCGGCCTGGTCCGCCTCCGGCGCCTCGAGGCCGAGGGAACGCTGTCCTGCGCTGTGCTGGCGGTCAACGAGGCCCGGACCGAGCGGGCGCTCAACGATCGCCACGGAACCGGCCAGTCGGCGCTCGACGGGATCGTCCGGGCCGGCCACGTGCTGCTCGCCGGTCACACGGTCGTGGTGGTCGGATACGGGTGGGCGGGCCTGGGGATCGCCGAGCGGGCCCGGGGCGCCGGCGCCGCCGTGATCGTGTGCGAGATCGACCCGCTGCGGGCGCTCGAGGCCCGCATGGCCGGCTACCAGGTGATGCCGGCGCTGGAGGCCGCCGAGCGCGGGGACGTGTTCGTAACCGTGACCGGGTCCCGGCGGGTCCTGCGCGGCGAGCACTTCCGGCGCATGAAGAACGGCGCGATGCTGGCCAACGCCGGGCACTTCGACGTGGAGCTGGACCTCGAGGAGCTGCGGGGGCTGGCCGTCGAGGTGCGCGAGGTCCGGCCGCTGATCGAGCAATACGAGCTCGAGGACGGGCGGCGGCTCAACCTGCTGGCGCGGGGCCGGGTGGTCAACCTGGCCGCCGGCGAGGGCCATCCGGCCGCGGTGATGGACGTCTCGTTCGCCCTGCAGGCGCTGTGCGTCGAGCACCTGGTGGCCCGGCGGGCCGAGCTGGCCGCGGGCGTCCAGGCGGTCCCGGAGTCGATCGACCGGGAGGTGGCGACGCTCAAGCTGGCGGCGCTCGGCGTGGCCATCGACGAGCCGACTGCAGAGCAGCAGCATTACCGCGAATCGTGGACCTAAGAGTTTCCGGCCACGACTTCTGAGAACATCCCGTTCACATGGAAGCCACGAGTGCTCGAGGTCCGCTCCGGGGCGGGATCGACCTGGGAGGAACGAAGATCGAGGCGATCGTCGTCGACGCCGGCCAGACGGTGCTCGGCTCCTCGCGGCATCCCACGCCGTCGAGTGGCGGTCCGGAGGCGGTGGCGGCCGAGCTGGTGGCGGCGATGCGCGCGGCGTGCCAGGCGGCCGGGGTCGAGCCGTCGGCGCTGCAGGGCGTCGGGGTGGGCTCGCCCGGCGTGGTCGATGAGTCGACCGGGACGGTGTCGACGGCGCGCAACCTGCCCGACTGGGAGGGGAGCTTCGAGCTGGGCCCGACCCTCAGCCGCGAGCTGAAGACGCCCGCGACGCTCGGCAACGACGTGCAGGTCGCCACCGACGCCGAGTTCGAGCTGGGGGCCGGCAGGCCGTACCGGTCGCTGCTCGGCGTGATGTGGGGAACCGGCGTCGGTGGCGGGCTGATCCTCGACGGAAAGCCCTGGTTGGGGCGCGGCGGAGCGGTCGAGATCGGCCACGTGGTCGTGAGAATCGACGGCCGCCGCTGCCCATGCGGGCGCAGGGGATGCATGGAGGCCTATGCCGGGCGCGCGGCGATGGAGGCCAGAGCGCGCCGCAAGCAGGAGGACGGCACCGCCACCGACCTGTTCAAGATCATGAAGGACCGCGGGCGGACCAAGCTGACCAGCGCGGTGTGGGCGAGGGCGCTCGAGCGCGAGGACAAGCTCGCCACCGAATTGCTCGACGAGGCGGTCGAGGCGCTCGGCGCCGGCATCGCCTCCTCCCAGAACCTGCTCGACGTCGAGGCGATCGTGATCGGCGGCGGTCTGGGGGTGCGGCTGGGCGAGCCGTTCGTGCAGCGGATCCGCAAGGCCATGCAGCCCCACATGTTCAACGACGCGAACCCGCCCGACATCCTGGTCGCGGCGCTGGGCGACGTCGGTGGCGCGCTGGGCGCGGCGCTGCTGGTCAGCCGGCGGGTCGAGGGCACGCCGGCGCCCGTGGCCGAGACGCCCGGCGGCGCCGCTTAGCGCGCGATCAGCCTTTTCCATATACGCGGTGATCCCTAGCCACCGCGCCCGTTTAACACTCGCTAAACATCGCCGAGTGGCGACCGGCCAAAGACTCTGGCAGGATGGGCGGGCCGTCGGACCAGTCTGCGGCAGAGGGGGAGAGAAACCCGTGGATATGGCACGAATGCCCGCGAGAGGTTCATGATCGCCAGGGTCGCGGCGGTCGCGGCGCTGGCGACCGCGATCGTGGTGGTGGTCCTGGTCCTACTGGGGGGCAGCCCGAACTACACGCTCCGGGCGGACTTCCAGGACGCCGGCGGGCTGGTCGCCGGCAACCAGGTGCTGATGGGCCCGGCCACGGTCGGGTCGGTGAAGTCGATCTCGCTGACAGCGAACGGCCAGGCCCAGGTGACGATGTCGATCGACTCGAGCGCGGCGCCGCTGCACGAGGGCACGGTGGCGCGGGTCTACGAGAACTCGCTGTCGGGCATCGCCAACAAGTACGTCGTGCTCGAGCCCGGCGCCACCGAGGCGCCGGCGATCCAGGACGGCGGGACGATCGGCGAGAGCCACACGCATTCGTTCGTCAGCCTGGATCAGGTGTTCGACGCGATCGACCCACTCACGCGCGCCGGCCTGCAGGGGGTGATCCGGGGCGAGGCCGCGAGCATCCAGGGCAAGTCGGCGCAGGCGAACAAGACGCTCAAGTACCTCGCGCCCGGACTGGCCAGCACGAGCAACCTGACCGCCGAACTGGACCGCAACGAGCCGGCGTTTGACGGCCTGCTCGTGCAGGGGGCGCAGGCCATGCAGGCGCTGGCCTCGCGCAGCCAGCAGCTCTCGGACCTGATCGGCCATACCGCCACCACGACCGGCGCGATCGCCGGCCAGGCGCAGAACCTCGAGCAGGCGCTCCAGCTCCTGCCCGGCACGCTGACCCGCGCCACCGGCACGTTCGCCGGGCTGCGCACGACGCTCGACGCGCTCGATCCGGTCGTGGCCGAGTCCAAGGTCGCCTCGCGCCGGCTCGCCCCGTTCGCGGCCAGTCTGAGGAAGTTCACGAACGCGGCGATTCCGACCGTCACCGCGCTCAGCGCGTTGATCCACAACCCGGCCGGGACGGGCGACCTGACGACGCTGCTGCTCCAGACGCCACAGCTGGCGCGGGTCGCCGCCACCGCCTTCCCGAACCTGATCCAGGCGATGAACGCCTCCCAGAACCAACTCGACAACCTGCGCGAGTACACGCCCGATGTGATCGCGGCGCTCACCGACCTGGGCCAGGCGGGCGCCTACTACGACGCCAACGGCCACTACATCCGGGTCCAGCCCTCGTTCTTCGCCTTCGGGCTCGACAGCCAGAACCAGCTCACCGACCGCCCGCCATCCGAGCGCTACCAGGGCCTCCAGAACGTGAGCGCGCGATGCCCCGGTGGGGCCGTGCAGCCCGCCCCCGACGGGTCGGCGCCCCACGCGGTTCCGGGCTGCCGATCGAACACGACCCTGCCCGGCCCATGAGGCGTCTCGCCCTGATCGCGCTCGTGCTCGTCGCCGCCGCCACCATCGCGGCGGTGGCGAGCGCGTCCGGGTCGGGCGACGGCGCCGGCAACTACCGGGTGCGCGCGATCTTCGACGACGCCTCGTTCGCGGTGCCGGGCGAGCAGGTGCGGGTGGCCGGCGCGCCGGTTGGCTCGATCGCCTCGCTGGAGGTGACCAAAGGCAAGCGGGCCGCGGTCACGCTGCAGATCGACGACGCCCGGTTCACCCCGTTCCACGCCAACGCGACCTGCGCGATCCGTCCCCAGTCGCTGATCGGCGAGGAGTACGTCGACTGCGACCCGGGCACGACCGCCGCGCCAACCCTCAAACGCATCGCGCACGGCCCGGGTGCGGGCACCTATTACCTCCCGGTCCTCCGCACCCACTCGCCGGTCGACTTCGACATCGCGCAGAACATCTACCGCGAGCCGGTCGCCCAACGGCTGGCGATCATCCTCAATGAGCTGGGCACGGGGCTGGCCGCGCGCGGCTCGGATCTGAACGCGGTCATCCACCGCGCCGACCCCGCGCTCGGCAACACCGACCAGGTGCTGAAGATCCTGGCCGGTCAGAACCGCGCGCTGGCCAAGCTCGCCACCGATTCCGCGGCGGTCCTCACACCGCTGGCGAGACAACGCAAATCGCTCGCCGACTTCATCGTGCAGGCCAACACGACGGCCGTGGCGAGCGCGGCCCGCGCGAAGGACATCTCGCGCTCGATTCAGCTGCTCCCCGGCTTCCTCCAGCAACTGAGACCACTGATGGTCGACCTCGGGACCCTGGCCGACCAAGGGACGCCGGTGGCGAGCGACCTGGGTGCGAGCGCGGCCGCGCTCGGGCGCGAGTTCACCGAGCTGACTCCGTTCGCCAAGGCAGCCCGAACCTCGCTGATCGCCCTGGGCAACGCGGCGGCGCAGTCACAGGCCCCGCTGGTCGCGACTCTCCCGCTGGCCCGCCAGCTGAACCGCTTGGGCACCCAGGCCGAGCCCGCGGCCACTCTGCTCGACCGCCTGACCGCGAGCCTCGACAAGTCGGGCGCGATCGGGCAGCTGATGGCGCTGCTGTTCTACGGCACCAACGCGGCCAACGGCTTCGACAGCCTCGGGCACTACGTGCGCGACGAGTTGCTGGTGAGCGACTGCACCGGGTACGCCACCAGTCCGGTCCCGGGCTGCTCGGCGAACTTCCCGAAGGGCAGCAGCGCGTCGGCGGCGAGCGTCCTGACCACGACGAGCCTGCCCAAGGGCAGCCAGCCCCTGCTGCGGGCCGCGCTGGCCGGGTCGACGGTGGCGCGGCGCTCATCGGACTCGCTGAACGGCCTGCTCGACTACCTGATCGGACCGGCGAAATGAGCCAGCGCCGCGATCGCAGCCCCCTCGGCTCACCGATCCTGATCGGCGCCTTGACCGTGCTCGCGGTGATCGTCGCCGTGTTCCTGGCCTACAACGCTAACAACGGGCTGCCATTCGTCCCCAGCTACACGCTGCACGTGCAGGTGGCCGACGCCAACGAGCTGACCCACGGCGCCGAGGTGCACATGGGCGGCGCGCTGGTCGGCTTCGTGGACGGCGTCCAACCCACCCGCACGCAGAACGGCCAGCCGATCGCGGAGCTCGCGCTGAAACTGAACCGCAGCATCGGGCGCCTGCCCGTCGACTCCACGTTCACGATCCGGCTCAAGGGCTCGATCGGGCAGAAGTACCTGGCCGTCGGCCTGGGTCGTTCAAACCGAACCTACGGCGACGGCGCCACCGTCCCCGAGCGCCAGACCGGCGCCACCGTCGACCTCGACCAGGTGCTCTCGATGTTCGACCCGGCGACCCGGCGGGGCGTCACCGCCTCGACCATCGGGTTCAGCGACGGCCTGGCCGGCCGCGGCACGGACGTCAACCAGGCGATCGGCGCGTTCGTGCCGCTGCTCACCCACCTGCGTCCGGTGGCCCGCAACCTCGCCTCGTCGCACACCGACCTGGCCGGCTTCCTGCGCGGGCTCGAGGCGTTCAGCGGCGCGCTCGCGCCGGTGGCCGGGACACAGGCGAACCTGTTCGTGGCCCTCGACGGCACATTCCGCGCGCTGGCCGGCGTGTCGGTCCCGTTCCTGCAGCAGACGATCTCGGAGACGCCGCCCGCCTTCCAGGCCGTGATCGCGGCCACCCCGACGATCCGGCCGTTCCTGACCGACTCGGCGGCGCTGCTGGGAGAGCTGCGCCCCGGGTTCGCCACGCTGCCGACCAGCGCGCCGGTGCTGGCCGATGCGTTCGCCGCGGGCGCGCGCAACCTGCCCGGCACGGTGGCGCTCGACCGCCGGCTGGTCAGCCTGTCGCAGCACCTGCAGAGCTACGGGGAGAACCCCGCGGTCCAGCAGGGGCTCGACCGTCTCACGCTGACCGCATCGAGCCTCAGGGCGCCGCTCGAGTTCCTCACCCCGGTCCAGTCCTCGTGCAACTACGTGACGCTGTTCCTGCGCAACGTGGCCAGCCTGCTGTCCGAGAGCACCTCGTCGGGGACCTCACTGCACTTCTCGCTGGTGGCCATCGACGATGTGCTCGGAGGCGAGGCGGTCCCCTCGAGCCGTCCGTACACGACGCCGGTCACAGACCCGCGGGCCGAGCACGGACCGGTGCACGTCAACGCGTACCCGAACACCGACTCGCCGGGTGAGACGGCCGAGTGCGAGGCCGGCAACGAGCCCTACTCGGGCGCGGCGGCCGCCATCGGCAACGTCCCCGGCAACCAGGGGCTGAAGACCGAGTCGACGACCCCGACCCAGCCGAAGCCGAAGAAGACCACGACCGGGAGCCCGCAGTGAGGCGCCACCAGCCCCGGGTCTCGAACTTCGCCGCCGGGATCATCGCCGCGGTGGTGATCGCCGTGGCGGTCTATCTCGCGTTCGGCGGCTCGACGCCGTTCGCCGCCAAGCCGTTCGTGCTCAAGGCGGTGTTCACGTCAGAGACCCAGCTCCACATCCCCTCGCCGGTGCGGATCGCCGGGCGTGGACGTCGGCCAGGTGACCTCGGTGCGCCGGCTCGGGAGCCGCACGCAGGCCGCGGTGGTCACGATGGACATCGACTCGGGCGGCCTGCCGATCCACGCTGACGCCACCGCGGACATCCAGTCCCGGATCTTCCTCGAGGGCAACTTCTACGTCGATCTGCATCCCGGCTCGCCGAACGCCCCCACCCTCGACAGCGGGCGGACGCTGCCCCCGGCCAACACCGCGGGCCCGGTCCAGCTCGACCGCGTGCTCGCCGCGCTGAACTCAAACGCCCGGGCCAATCTCCAGACGCTCGTACAGGGCTTCGGAGGCGCGCTCAACAACCCGCCCACGGCGACTCAGGACGCGACCCATGACCCCAGCGTGCGCGGCCTGACCGCGGCGCAGGCGCTGAACCGGTCGCTCAAGTACTCGGCCGGCGCGTTCAAGGCCTCGGCGATCGTCAACCAGGCCCTGCTCGGCACCCGGCCGCACGACCTGAGCGGCGCGGTGCAGGGCAACGAGGAGGTGTTCCGGGCGCTGGCCTCGCGACAGAGCCAGTTGGCCAGCCTCGTCACCACGTTCGACTCGACGATGGGCGCGCTGGCCTCCCGCCAGCAGGACCTGAGCGCCACGATCGCCGCCCTCCCGCCGCTGCTGCGGACCGCGAACCGGGCGCTCACCTCGCTGGACGCCTCGTTCGGCCCCACGAGAGCGTTCGCCAAGGCGATCCTGCCGAGTCTTCCCCAACTCGATCCCACGATCGGGCAGGCGCTGCCCTGGCTCGCCCAGGCCACCGCGCTGGTCGCGCCCAGTGAGCTGGGAGGTCTGGTCAAGGACCTCACGCCGGCCGTTCAGCAGACCGCGAGCGCCCTCCAGTCGACGACCAAGCTGCTGTCCCAGAGCGACACGCTGGCCCGCTGCGCGGTCCACAACCTCGTACCGACCGGCAACGCGGTGATCCAGGATCCGCCGCTGAACAACGGGGTGCCCGTCTACCAGGAGCTGCTCCAGACCGCTGTGGGACTGGCCAGCGCCGGGCAGAACTTCGACGGCAACGGTCGCTACCTGCGCTCGACGCCGGCCGGGGGGTCGACCGGGGTGCAGACCGGCAACCTCGGGTCCCAGGGGCCGCTGTTCGGCAACGCCGTGCTTCAGCCGCTGGGCACGCGCCCGGCCTGGCCCGGCCAAGCGCCGCCGGTCAAGAGCAGCCGGCCGTGCTTCCAGAACGCAGCGCCGGACCTGAACCGAGTGAGTACCGGGGCGGGACCGTGAAACGCGCGCTCGCGGAGCATCGCCGGGACTTCGTGGCGATCGTCGGGCTGGTCGTGCTGGCCGGCGCGATCGCCGCCTACATCCTGCTGCACCAGCCGGCCTTCAGTTTCAACCAGAACTACTACACCGTGCAGGCGCCGTTCTCGAACGCCTCGGCCGTCACCCCCGGCCAGGGGCAGGCGGTGACGATCGCGGGCGTGCAGGTCGGCCAGGTCGGCGGGGTCGAGCTCATCGACGGCCAGGCCGTCGTGACCATGAACATCTTCCGCCGGTACGCGCCGATCTACCGCGACGCCACCGTGCTGCTGCGCCCGCGCACGCCGCTCAAGGACATGTACCTGGCGCTCGACCCGGGCACCAAGCGCGCCGGGGCCATCCCTGACGGCGGGAGGCTGAGCGCCGCCGCCACCGCCCCGACGGTCGATCTCGACCAGATCCTCGCCTCGCTGGACTCCGACACCCGCAGCTACCTGCTGCTGCTCCTCTCGGGCGGCGCCCAGGCGTTCCGCGACCCGACCGAGGCGGCGGCCACCGTTCCGGGGCCGGGCGCGGCCCCCAGCCAGGCCGCGGTCGCGGCGCTGAGCGGCACGTTCAAGCGGTTCGAGCCGCTCGACCGCGACACCCGCAAGTTCGCCACGCTGCTCGCCGCGCGCAACGCCAACCTGCGGACCGCGATCCACAACCTCCAGCGCGTCGCCACCGCACTCGGCGGTGTGGACGGGCAGCTGGCCTCGCTGATCGTCGCCTCCAACGCGAACTTCACGGCGATCTCTTCCCAGGAGGAGAACCTCAAGGCGGGCCTGACGCTGCTGCCGGGCACGCTCACGCAGACCGACCGGACCCTGGGCAAGGTCCAATCGTTCTCCGCCCAGCTCGGCCCGGCGCTCGGCAAGCTCGTCCCGTTCGCCCACGCGCTCGGGCCCGCGCTCGAGGCCTCTCGGCCGCTATTCCACGACACCACGCCGGTCATCGAGAACCAGCTGCGGCCGTTCTCGATCGCCGTGCAACCCCTGGCCCGCGCGCTCCGTCCCGCCGCCACCAAGCTCGCGAGCGCCGCCCCGCCCCTCACCCGCTCCGTAACCGTCCTCAACACGCTGTTGAACACGCTCGCCTACCAGCCGAAGGGAAGCGAGCAGGGGTACCTGTTCTGGGGCTCGTGGCTGGCCCACATCGCCTCGACGCTCACGAGCGTCCAGGACGCCCACGGCGCGAGCGTCCGCGGAATCTTCATGGCGACCTGCCCGCAGCTGAACCTGCTCGAGACGACGATCAAGGCGGGCAGCCCGTCGGTCGGCCCGCTGCTCGACCTGCTGAACGCGCCGGACTTCACCCAGATCAACTCTTCGTTCTGCCCCCCGTCGCTGGGCGCCCTGACCCGCGCGCCGGCCGCGGCCACCGGAGTGACCGGATGAACAAGCAGGCTCCGAGCGCCGCCCGCATCCTCACGATGATCGCGTTTGCCGCGTCGTGCATCGGGCTGCTGCTGTTCTTGTGGATCTCGTTCGGCGGCACGACCTCGCTCGGCCCCAAGGGATACGAGATCAGCGCGGAGTTCGACCAGGCGGAGAATCTGGGCAGCCAGGCCGACGTCCGGATCTCCGGCGTAGGCGTGGGCAAGGTGGTCGGCGTCAGCCTCGATCGCCACACCGGCCTGACCCGGGCGGTGATGGAGATCGAACCGCAGTTCGCGCCGCGGCCGGTCGATACCCGCGCGATCCTCCGCCAGAAGACGCTGCTGGGGGAGACCTACGTCGAGCTCTCGCCGGGAACCGCGAGCGGGCGCAAGCTTGCCGACGGGGCGAGCCTGCCGAAAGGCCAGATCGCGCCCACCGTGCAGCTCGACCAGATCCTCTCCACCTTCGACCCGACCACGCGGCACGCGTTCGAGACCTGGATGCAGCAGCAGGGAACCGCGCTGACCGGGCGCGGGCAGGACCTGAACGCGGCCCTGGCCGAGCTGTACCCGTTCGCCACCAACGTCGACTCGGTGCTCGCCGTGCTGAACCGCGACAGCGCCGCCACCAGCACGCTGCTGCGCGAGGGCGGACAGGTCTTCTCGTCGATCGCGCGCTCCCCGAGCGCCCTCCAGCAACTGGTCGACAACGGCAACGCCGCGTTCTCGGCCACCGCTCGGCAGGCGAACGCGCTGGCGGCGACGATCAAGGCGTTCCCGGCCTTCCTGGTCGCGCAGCGACAGACGATCGACCGCGTCAAGCGCTTCTCGGTGACCGCGAAGCCGCTCGTCGACGAGCTGCGACCGGCGGCCGTGCAGCTCAGCCCGGCTCTGAAATCGCTCGCCGTCCTCGCCCCCCAGCTGAAGAGCCTGCTCGTGAACGTAGGGCCGCTCACCCGGGCCTCGCAGGCCGGCATTCCCGCGCTCGAGCGGTTCCTCGACGACAGCGTGCCGCTGCTCGCCCGGGCCACGCCCTACCTCGGCGGCGTCGTCCCGGTGGTCGACTACATCAACACCTACCGGCGCGAGGTCGCGGGCTTCTTCGCCAACAGCACCGCGGCAGCCGAGGCCACGACGCCGGCGGCGGTCGGCCACAAGCTCCTGCACTACGTGCGGGTGTCCAGCCCGCTCAACCCGGAGACCCTGACCGACTACGCGAACCGGCTCTCGACCAATCGCGGCAACCCGTATCTGGTCCCGGGCGGCTACTCCAGTCTCGTCTCCGGGCTTCCCGTGTTCGGGAGCTATCTGTGCACGAGCAATCCTCCGCCGGCGATCGGCCCTACTATTGCGCCCGCGCTGGCTGCGGTGCTGAGCGCCGATTACTACACGTCGGACCCGAGCGGGCCGCCGTGTCAGGCACAACCGCCGCTGGGCGAAGCAACTACGGGACAGCCACAAGTGTTCCCCCAACTACAACCAATTCCATGAGCATGGCCGGCTCTGCTGTGCATCAACCAAAAGGAGGAGTCTGTTGCGACGACTCGTCGTAATCGCCACGGCGCTAGCCGTGCTCGTTGCCGCTGTGTCGGCCTACGCCGCCACCAGCGGATTCAACACCTACACCGCGACGGTCAAGGCCTCGCCGAACAAGGCCGGTAGCGCCAAGTCGCCGGCTGTGTTCCCCTTCACGGAGAAGTACACGGCCGACGGCACGGGCGGCAACCGGACCGCGCCGCTGACCCACATCAAGAGCGTCATCTACGGCCTCAAGAACGCCGGCGGCAAGGGGTTCCCGACCTGCAGCCTGGCCAAGATCCAGGCCGCCAAGTCGGACACGGTCTGCCCGAAGGGTTCGCTCGTCGCCACCGGTTCGATCACCGCACTGCTCGGTCCGACGTCTGACCCCAGCGCGTCCAACCCGAGCATCCTGCCGTGCGACCCGCTGCTGCACGCGTACAACGGTGGCGGGAACAAGGTCGTGTATTTCTTCGTCGACGTGGCGCCGCATCACGCCTGCGCGGGTGGCGCGATCACGACCGGAACGGTGGGCCCGTTCCAGGGCACGATCAAGACCGTCGGCAAGAACCTCATCATCAACACGCCGATTCCGGACTACGTGTCGTTCCCGCTCAGTGGGGTCGAGGGCTCGCTGACCAGCGAGACCTTGAAGTGGGTGAAGGTGACCAAGAAGGTCAACGGCAAGACCCACGCCTACACCTGGTCGGTCGGCTGCAAGAACGGCAAGCGGCCGTACAGCCACACGTTCACGGCTGAGATGAACGGGCAGTCGCAGTCCGGCACGGTGTCGGGCACCCAGAAGTGCAGCTGACGCACTCGTAGTTCTGGGCCTCGCTTCGCTCGGCGTCCCTGGGACCGCGTACCCCGTCCGGATGGGGTACGTGGTCCCACGGATGCCGGGCGCAGCCCGGCCCCAAAATCCCTAGGCGATCTCGAAGCGCTCGGCCCGCTGCTCGGCGCGCTCGGACTCACCCAGCATCTGCACGAACAGGAGCACGAGCGCGATCCCCATCACGATCGACTGCTCGAGCGCCATGACCAGCCCGGCCATCATCTGGTCCTCGAGCGGGGAGAGCCCCCAGTAGTGGGGCTGGTGCGCGTAGAAGGGATAGATCACGCGGGGGGCGAAGGCCAGCGCGACCCCGAGGAGCCCCACGAGCAGCTTCCCGCCGGACATGTACGCCACCGGCCCGAGCCCGGCCAGGCGCATGCGGCTGCGGATCGGGGAAAGGACGTGCCACCAGTAGAGCGCGCCTGCGGTGAAGAAGGTCAAGTGCTCGAAGGCGTGGATCCAGTCGTCGCCCTGGGCCTTGTCGTACAGCGCCGGGACGTGCCACAGCCACAGGATGGCGGCGTAGAAGATGACCGCGAACGCGGGATGGGCGAGGAAGCCGGCGCGCCGCTCGATCCGCTGCACGCGTCGGGTCACCGGGCGCAGGAGCACCTTGGTCAGCCCCAGGATGAGCAGGATCGGGGCGATGTCGAGCAGCAGCATGTGCTGCACCATGTGCATGACCATCAGCTGGTCGCCGAGCGAGTCCAGCGGGGAGATCAGCGCCGCCACGATCGTGAGGATCCCGCCGGCGAACAGGAGCGCGCGCCACCGGCTGGGCGGGTGGCGCTCGCCGGGTCGCCGAGCCCGCCGCCAGGCCGCCACGTACAGCCCGACCAGCGCGAACACGCCGACCACCACCAACGGATCGAACGTCCACGAGGTCTCGGGAGCCACTATCAGCAATTATGCGCAGTTCGACCGCGGATGCGGAATCGACAAACGTCCGGCGGAGGACTAGGCTAATTCGCTCACCGCACATCCATCCTTCCCAGCGAGGAGGTAGGTCGAGATGCGCATCGAGGTCAAGGGCCGCAACATGGCCGTCTCCGAGGACCTGCGTGAGCACGTCGCCAAGCGCTTTCGCAAGGTCGAGCGGCAGGTGTCGGAACTCGCCGAGCTCGAGGTGGAGGTATTCGAGGAGCGTAATCCTGCGATCGCCGACAACCAGGTGGCCGAGGCGACGCTCCACCTCAAGGGGGTGACGCTGCGGGCCCGGGACGCCTCGCCCGACATCGTCCACTCGATCAACCTGTGCGCCGACGAGCTGCACATCCAGGTCAAGCGCCACCGCGACAAGCGCCGCAGACGGCGCGAGCAGCGGGCCGCGGCGGCGGCCCAGACCGCGACTGTCGAGGCGCCCGACGCCGAGGAGGAAACGGCCGACGGAGGGGTGACTTCAGCGGCCTGACGACGGGCCAGAAGCCGGATGCGGTCGACGGCCCGATTGCTACGCTAGCCCTATGTCCTTTCTGGACCGCGCGCTTCGCCTAGGCGAAGGCAGGAAGTTCAAGACTTACGAGCAACGGGTCGGCCGGATCAACGCCTACGAGGCCGAGTTCGAGCACTACACCGACGGAGAGCTGAGGGAAACCGCCGACGAGCTGCGCGAACGCGCGCGCGGCGGCGAGAGCCTCGACGAGTTGATGTTCGAGTGCTTCGCGCTCGTGCGCGAGGCGGGCCGGCGCAGCATGGGCATGCGCCACTTCGACGTCCAGCTGATCGGCGGGATGGTGCTCCACGACGGCGCCATCGCCGAGATGCGCACCGGCGAGGGCAAGACGCTGACCGCCACCCTGGCCGTGGTGCTGAACTCGCTGTCCGGCCGGGGCGTGCACGTGGTCACGGTCAACGACTACCTGGCCCGTCGCGACGCGATGTGGATGAAGCCGATCTACGACATGCTCGGCGCGTCCGTCGGAATCCTCCAGAACATGCAGCCCTACGAGGAGAAGCGGGACGCGTACGCCTCCGATGTGACCTACGGGACCAACTCGGAGTTCGGCTTCGACTATCTGCGCGACAACATGGCCACCTCGCTCGAGGAGAAGGTCCAGCACGGCGGCCGCCCCAAGCCCGAGGAAGGCAAGTCCCACTACCACGCGTTCGCGATCGTCGACGAGGTGGACAACATCCTGATCGACGAGGCGCGCACCCCGCTGATCATCTCCGGCGCCCCCGAGCAGGCCGCCGACCTGTACCGGACGTTCGCGCGGCTGGCCCCGCAGATGAAGCCGGGCAAGCCGCCCGAGGGCATGGATCCGACGGCCAAGAAGCGCTACATCGCGGACTTCGACTACGAGTTCGAGGAGAAGCACAAGACGATCTCGATCACCGAGCAGGGCGTGTCCAAGGCCGAGCGTTTCCTGAAGATCGACCACCTCTACAGGGCCGAGAACGGCCACCTGGTCAACCACCTGATCCAGTCCCTGAAGGCCGAGTCGCTCTACAAGCGCGACGTCGACTACGCGGTGATCGACGGCGAGGTCAAGATCATCGACGAGTTCACCGGGCGCATCCTCGAGGGCCGGCGCTGGTCGGAGGGTCTGCACCAGGCCGTCGAGGCCAAGGAGGGCGTGCGGGTTCAGGAGGAGAACCAGACACTGGCGACGATCACCCTCCAGAACTACTTCCGCATGTACGACAAGCTGGCGGGCATGACCGGTACGGCGCTCACCGAGGCGACCGAGTTCATGAAGATCTACAACCTGCCGGTGGTCGAGGTCCCGACCAACCGCCCGATGGTCCGTGCCGACCGCAACGACCAAGTCTACAAGACCAAGGACGGCAAGTGGAGCGCGGTGGTCCGGGAGATCTCCGAGCGCCACGAGGCGGGTCAGCCGGTGCTCGTCGGAACGATCTCGGTCGAGGTCTCCGAGCTCTTGTCCGACGGCTTGAAGCGCCGCGGGATCAAGCACACCGTGCTCAACGCCAAGCCCGAGCACGCCGAGCGCGAGGGCGAGACCATCGCGGAGGCCGGGGCGCCCGGCGCGGTCACGATCGCCACCAACATGGCCGGACGCGGCGTCGACATCAAGCTGGGCGGCAACGCCGAGCACCTGGCACAGCTCGAGATGGCCAAGCTGGGGTTGCAGCCCGGGATGCCCGACTACGACGAGCACTACGCCAAGGTTCTCCCGTCGATCGAGGAGCGGGTGGACGGTTTGCGGGAGCAGGTGCTCGACGCCGGCGGGCTGTTCATCCTCGGCACGGAGCGCCACGAGTCGCGGCGGATCGACAACCAGCTGCGCGGGCGCTCCGGACGTCAGGGCGACCCGGGCGAATCAAGGTTCTTCTTGTCGGCGCAGGACGACCTGGTGCGACTGTTCGCCGGGGAGCGGATCTACAAGATCCTCGACCGGCTGGGCAGCGTCGACGAGGAGGGCAACGAGGAGCCGATCGAGCACGGCATGCTCTCCAAGCAGATCGAGAAGGCCCAGCGCAAGGTCGAGGAGCAGCACTTCCTCACCCGTAAGCACACGCTCGAGTACGACGACGTGCTCAACCAGCAGCGCGAGGTGATCTACACCTATCGCGACGAGATCCTCGAGGGGCGCGACATGAGCGATACGGCCCGCTCGGAGATCTCGGGCCTGATCGACCGCCTGGTCGACGAGTACACGGCCGGCGACTTCGTCGAGGAGTGGGACGTCGACGGCCTGCTGGGCCGGATGGCCGAGATGTTCCCGCCTGACGCCAAGTTCCCGGACATCGCCGCCGTGCGGTCCGACCGCGAGGAGCTCAAGGCGGTGTTCGAGGAGGTCGCCGCGGCGCAGTACGAGCAGCGCGAGACCGAGCTACCGCCCGAGGTGATGCGCGACGTCGAGCGCTTCCTGCTGCTGCAGATCATCGACCAGCGCTGGCGCGAGCACCTGTACGACATGGACTACCTGCGCGAGGGCATCCATCTCCGCGGCTTTGCCCAGATCGAGCCGCTCGTCGCGTACAAGAACGAGGCGTTCGACCTGTTCCGCGATCTGATCAACTCGATCTGGGACGACTTCGCCCGGCTCATCTTCCGCGTGCAGATCACGCTCGAAGGCCCCAACGGCGGCCCGCCGGAGCCGCCGGCCCGGCGCAGCCCGAGCAGCGCGGCGAGCTCACCGACGGGTGGCGGCCGCGTGACCTACTCGGGTGGCGGTGGCGCGCCCCAGGGCGCGATGGCGATCGCGGCGGCGGCCGGTGGCGCGGTGCCGGGCGAGGCCGGCGCTTTTCCGGACGAGCCGGTGCCCGTCCAGATCGAGCAGCGCCACGTGGATCCGAGCGAGCAGATCGGGCGCAACGATCCGTGCTGGTGCGGGTCGGGCAAGAAGTTCAAGCGTTGTCATGGGGCGTGACACCAGTACGGCGTCCCGGTGGGTCGTTTGCCGGGCCCGCCGCAATGGCACTGCGCCCGAGGGACGCCGTACCGGCGCCCACGCCCCTTCCTGAGCCCGGCTAGCCGCGGAGCCGCATCGCCACGAGGGCGGCCAGGTAGGCCACGCCGCCGAGTGCGCCGAGCCAGGTGTACGGGTTGCCCCGCCCGAGCGCGAACAGCGGCAGGAACCAGCGCGACTTACACATGGTTCTCATCGAACATCTCCTCCACGGTGCTTTCGAAGTAGCGGGCGAGGGCCAGCGCGAGCGGCAGCGAGGGCGTGTAGCGCTCCTGCTCGATCGAGTTGATGGTCTGCCGCGAGACGCTCATGGCGGCGGCGAGCTGACCTTGGGACAGGCCGCGGAGGTTTCGTAGCTCTCGCACCGTGTTACGCATCGCTGTCAAGTTCGCTTGTCAGTGGAAAGGTAGCTTTACATCACCGGGTTTGTCAAGCGACCTTTACATGGGACATTCCTCATGTGTCCGCGCCCCCAGGGACGGGAAGCCATCGGCGATGCGCTCAGGCGTTCAGGATGCGTTCACGTCGGCTGGTCACAATGCCGGCCCGGTGCCCGCCTCAGCGAAGCAGCGACGGTCTCGGCTGCCCGGGATGCTGGTGGTGGCGTTGTTACTGGGTGGGTGCGGGGGAGCGGCGTCGACGACGGCGCCGGCGACGACCAAGCAGACCGTCGCGCACCGGTCCCGCAAGCCGCCGGCCCGGGTGGTGGCATCGCTCGTCCCCGAGGCCGCGGGCGAGTTGCCGGCCGGTGTGCAGTGGCCGGCGACGGCCGCGGTTGGGGATCGGGTGCTGCTGATGGGCGGTCTCGACCAGGCCACCGCTTCGGTGGCGGACATCGTCAGTGCGCGCCCGGGCGCGAGCCGGCGGATCGGATCCCTGCCCTACGCGGTGCACGACGCTGCGGGCGCCGCGCTTGGTGGCAAGGCGTACCTGCTCGGCGGGGGAGAGCCCTCTTACAGCGACATCCTGGCCGTGGACCCGAGCGGGCACGCCACCCTCGCCGGCCACCTTCCGGCCGCCGCCTCCGACGTCGCCGCCGGCGTGATCGGCACGACGGTTTACGTGGTTGGGGGCTACACCGGCACCGTGCCACTCGACACGATCGTCGCCTGGACGGGGTCGGGCACGGGGCGCGTGGTGGCGCGGCTTCCCCACCCGGTCCGCTACGCCGCGGTGGCGGCGACCGGCGGACGGCTCATCATCGCCGGGGGCACGAGCGGCGTGGAAGCGACACGCGGGGTCTACTCGTTCAACCCAGCCGACGGACGCGTGCGCCAGATCGGCCTGCTCCCGCATCCCCTGACCCATGCCGCCGCGGCCGCGCTCGGCGACCGCGTGTACGTGATCGGCGGCCGCGGCGCCGTCCAGGGAACCCAGACGGGCGCGATCCTGGGAATCGACCCTGTGAGTGGCCGCGTGCGCCCCGCGGGGCGCCTGCCCGTCGCCCTCTCGGACCTGGGCGTCGTGACGCTCGCCGGCGGGGTGATGGTCGCCGGGGGCCGCGAGTCCAGCGGCACGCTGAGCGGCCGGATATATCTGCTGCGACCGCGCTCGGGGACGGCATGAGGATCCGGGCGGCGGCCACGGCTGCCCTGCTAGCGGCCGTGGCGATCAGCGGCTGCGGCGCGCATGCCAAGCGCTCGACCACGTCGGGCGACGCTCCCCGGACGACCTCGCGCACGGTCGCGACCATCCTCCCCCAGACCCCGAGCTGGGGGCCGCTCGATCCGCACAACGTGTACGCGGCGGATGCCCCAGGGAATCTGGCCCCCGCGGCTCGGCGAGCCCGGCCGCTCGTCTACGTGCCCAACAGCGAGAGCAACACGGTCGACGAAGTCGACCCGCGCACGTACAAGATCGTCCGTCAGTTCGCCGTGGGCGCTCTGCCCCAGCACGTGATTCCGTCGTACGACCTGCGGACCCTGTACGTGGCCAACGACGAGGGCAACAGCCTGACCCCGATCGACCCGGCTACCGGCATCCCGGGTCGGCCGATCCCCGTCGAGGACCCCTACAACATGTACTTCACACCGGATGGCCGCTACGCCGTGGTGGTGGAGGAACGCATGCGGGCACTGGCCTTCCGCAATGCGAAGACGATGAAGCTCCACCACTTGCTCCAGGTGCCCCAGTGTGCCGGCGTCAACCACGCCGACTTCACGGCGGACGGGCGCTACATGTTGCTGACCTGCGAGTTCGGCGGATCGATGATCGTGGTCGACGTCCAGCGCGACCGTGTGATCAAGGCCTTTTCGCTCCATCCCCAGGCCTCGCCACAGGACGTGAAGCTGTCGCCCGACGGGAGCGTGTTCTACGTAGCCGACCTGTACTACGGCGGCGTGTGGATGATCTCGGCCCGTAGCTTCACGGTGATCGGGTTCGTCAAGACCGGCGCCGGCGCGCACGGGCTTTATCCGAGCCGCAACGGCCGCTTCCTGTATGTCTCCGACCGCGCCGAGGGCGCCGTCTCGGTGCTCAGCTTCGCCACGCGCAAGGTGGTCAGGACGTGGCCAATCCCGGGCGGGAGCCCAGACATGGGCAATGTTTCGCCCGACGGGCGCATCCTGTGGCTGTCGGGACGCTATGACGCGCAGGTGTACGCGATCGATACCCGGACGGGCAAGCTGCTGGCTCGGGTCCCGGTCGGCGCGGGGCCGCACGGGGTGTGCGTGTGGCCCCAGCCGGGCCGCTACTCGCTCGGCCACACGGGCATCATGCGCTGATCAACCCGCCGGCAGGCGTGCCGCGAACTCGCCTCCGCTCCCGTTGCCGGCCAGCTGAACGTCACCGCCGGCGGCGCGGGCGAGCCGGCGGGCCAGCGCCAGGCCCAGCCCCGCCCCCCCGGCGTTCACGACCGTGGCATGCCCGCCCCGCCACCCCGGCTCGAAGATCCTCTCGCGATCCTCCGCCGAAACGCCCGCGCCATCGTCGCGGACGCGGAACACCACCGCGCCGTCGCGCCGTCCGATCTCGATCCGGACAGAGCTAGCGCCGTACCGGCATCCGTTCTCGACCAGCGGAGCGAGAACGCGTTCGGCGACCTCGTCGTCGACGCCGATCCTGATCGGTGCAGCGGGCTCGGCCACGGTGATGCTGATCCCGCGGGTCTGCGCGAGCGCCGCACACCCCCGCGCGGCCCCGCGGGCGACGCTCGTCGCGTCGCCGGTCCCTCGCGGCGCGCCGAGCTCGACTCGAGTGGCAGCGACCAGCGTGTCGAGCGTCCGCGCCATCTGCTGGGCGCTGAGGAGCACGCGCTCGTAGCCGGCTCGGTGCTCCTCGGCCGAGCGCGGGTGGCGCAGCGCGAGCTGGGCCTCGGCGATCACGCTGGCCAGCGGCGTTCGGAGCTCGTGCGAGATCTCGGCTGAGAAGCGCTGCTCGTGGCGCAGGCTGCTCGCCAGGCGGTCGAGCAGCGCGTCCAGGGTGGCAGCCAGACGGGTGAACTCATCGCGGGGAGGACCGAGGTCGAACCGCCGGCCGGTATCGGCGACGCTCCAGGCCTCGGCCTGTCGGGTCATGTGGGTGACTTGCGCCAGCGAGCGCGAGATGAGCACGCGTGCGGCGACGGCGACCACGATCAGCACGAGGATGCCAAGCACGGCGGAGCCGGCCAGCGCGGTCCGCGCCGTGTTGTCGTACGGCTCGAGCGAGACCGCGGCCACCACGGTCCCGAGCCGCTGCCCGTTGGATACGACCGGCACGGCGTACAGACGGGTGCGGGTGGCGGCCACGTTCTCGAGGCGGCGCGGACCGTTGCTCAGGCGCTCGGCGGACCGTTCGGTGATCGGCGCCGCGCGGGGACGCTCGAGGGCCCGGCTGCCCGCGAACACCCAGGTCTGTGCGTCGGGAGCGGCGGCATCGGGCACCTCGGGCACGGTCAGCCGGCCGTCCAGGACGCGCACCGCGGCCAGCTCCGCCGAGGCGCGCGAGGAGAGCGCGTCGTCCGCCTCGGCGCTGAGCCGATGGCGGAGCACCACGTTGAACGCGATCAGCAACAGGACCAGCACGACCGCCACCGCGCCGATCACGGACAACTCGAGGCGCCTGCGCAGACCGAGCCGGGACATCATTCGAGCCGGTAGCCGGTGCCGTGCACGGTCACGATCTGTGGCGGACGGGGCAGCGAGCCCAGCTTGCGCCGCAGGCGCGCGATGTACACATCGAGCGTGTTGTCGTGGACGATCGCGCCGTGCGGCCAGGCGGCGCGGGTCAACTCGAGCCGCGCGCAGGCCCGTCCCTGGCGCGCCGCCAGCGCGGCCAGCAGCCGGAACTCGGTGGGCGTCAAGGTCTGACGGACATCCGCCTGGGCGACCGTGCGCTCGGTCGGATCGAACAGCATCCCGGCCCCGGACGTCGGCGTGTCACCGACGGCGCGGCGCAGCAGGGCCTGGAGCCTGGCCGTGACCTCCTCGATGTCGAACGGCTTGGTCACGTAGTCGTCGCCGCCGGCGCTGAACCCGGCCAGCCGATCGGTGAGGGCGTCGCGCGCGGTCAAGAACAGGACGGGCGTGTCGATCCCGCGGGCGCGCAGCGCCTGGCACACGTCGCGGCCGTCGGCGTCGGGCAGGCCGATGTCGATGATCAGCAGGTCGGGGGCGTGCCCGGCGGTGCCGATCCGCTCGATCAGCTCATGCGCGGTACGAACCCCGCCGGCATCGAACCCCTCGGCCCGCAGGCTCCGTACGAGGACATCGCGCAGCTGCGGCTCGTCCTCGAGGATGAGCACGGTGGCCGCGAGCATCGTGTGAGTCAGTATCGCCACTGTCCGCCGGGGCTTCTACTCGGCTTTCAGGAGTGGTTCAGGTGGAGTCCGGAGCATGGTTGGCGGATATGCGGGGAGCCACGCAATACATGGTGTCTGCGCTGCTGGCCGTCGGCGCTGTCGGGTGCGGATCCACCGGTAACTCGAGCACCAACGGCGCCGGCTCGTCGGCCCACACGCTCACGAGCTCGTCCTCGGCGTCGACCGGGGGTTCGCAGGCTAGCGTCGGCGCCCTGTCTGCCGAGGCCCGGTCGACCGCCACGGGGGACATCCCGGACAACCAGGTGTTCCTCACGTTCGAGAACGCCGCCGCGGGTTACAGCATCTCCCATCCCGAGGGGTGGGCCCGCCGTGGTGCGAGCAGCGACGTCACGTTCGCCGACAAGAACAACCTCGTCCACATCGTGATGGCCAAGGGGGCCGCGCCGACGCCGGGCAGCCTGCAATCGGAGCTGGCGGCGCTCCAGCAACGAAACCCGACGCTCAAGTTCTCCCCGCCGCGCACCATCGCGCTCAAGTCCGGCATGGGGGTCAAGTCCACCTACTCGACCGAGAGCGCCCCGAATCCCGTCACAGGCAAGCGGGTGCTGCTGGTGGTGGACCGCTACGAGCTGGCCCGTGCCGGCAAGCGAGCGACGGTCGACCTCGGCACGCCCAAGGGCGTCGACAACGTCGACGCCTACCGACTGATGATCAACAGCTTCCGGTGGCGGTGAGCGGCCCCGGCCCCGGAACACGGAGCCTGTACGTCGAGCCCGAGCGGCCGGCGAGCAGGATCGACTGGCCGGCGCTCGAGTTCCACGACGTGTTCAAGATCTTCCGGTCGGGGCCGGTCGAGACGGTCGCGCTGCGGGGGCTCGAACTCGCGGTGCAGCGTCGCGAGCTGGTGGCAGTCCTCGGCCCCTCCGGCTGCGGCAAGAGCACGATGCTCTCGATGGCGGCGGCGCTCGACACTCCATCCGCCGGCGAGGTCCGAGCGGATGGTCAACCGCTGGCCCTGCTGGGCGAGGACGATCGCGCCACGTTCCGAGCCCGAGGCGTCGCGCTCGTCCTCCAGCGCGCCAACCTGTGGCCGTCGCTCAGCGCTCGCCGCAACGTGATGATCTCCTTGCAGCTCGCGGGACATCGCGATCCCGCCTCGGCGGCAGCCGATGCGCTCGAGGCATTCGGTCTGCGCTCACGCGGCGACACCCGCGCGGGCGCGATGTCGGGCGGCGAACAGCAGCGGGTTGCCATCGCCGCAGCCGCCGCGCGCCGTCCGCCGCTCGTGCTCGCCGACGAGCCGACCGGGGAGCTCGACGCCGCCAACGAGCGACGGGTGCTCGACTCGCTGCGCGAACTGCGCGACTCGTTCGGGAGCACCGTCGTCGTGGTGACCCATTCGGGGCGCGTGTCGGCGGCGGCTGACCGGGTCGTCGAGATGCGCGACGGAAGGGCCGCGGCGTGAGCGCGATCGCGACGCAGACGCAGCTGGCGGTCTGCCGATCGGTGACCGTCGTGCACGGCCGAGGCGACAACGCGGTCACCGCCCTCGGCGATGTCGACCTGGCGATCGCCGCGGGCGAGCGGGTCGGGCTGTGGGGGCGGTCGGGATCGGGGAAGACGACGCTCCTGCACGTGCTCGGCGGGCTCACCGTCCCGACGCGCGGAGAGGTGACGCTCTCCGGCGAACCGCTCGCCTCGCTCGACGCGGCGGCCCGTGGCCAGGTACGCGCTCATGCCGTGGGTTACGTGTTTCAGACGGCGAACCTGCTCCCGAGCTTCACCGCGTTCGAGAACGTCGCCTTTGCCCGGCATGTCAGCGACGCCCGCGGCGAGCATGGCCCAGAGGAGCTGCTCGCGCTCGTCGGGCTCTCGGCGAAGCTCGACTCGCTGCCGGGCGAGCTGTCCGGCGGGGAGGCCCAGCGGGTGGCAATCGCGCGGGCGCTCGCCCAGGAACCGAAGCTGCTGCTGTGCGACGAGCCGACCGGGCAGCTCGACACCGACACCGGGGGGCGGGTACTCGACCTGATCGAGGCGTTGCACGAGCGGCTCCACTTCGCACTCGTGATCGCCACGCACGACCCCGACGTCGCCGCCCGCTCGGATCGCGTGCTCACGCTCGAGGACGGCCGCCTCGTGTCCGACCAGGCCCTCGACTCGGCATGAGCGCCGCCGCGACGCTGGCCGGCAGCGGGCTGATCCGCTCGCCGGTCCGCACCCTCACACGGATTCTGGTGCTAAGCGCCGCCGTGGGTCTGCTCGGCTCGATGCTGCTGTTCATCGGCAGCTCGCTGCGCTCGATGACCGTCACCGCGGTGCGCAGCGTCCCGCTCGACTGGCAGGGACCGGTGGCGTCCTACCGGGAGGCTCAGGGCGTGGCGTCCGGCGTGGCGCAGCAGCGCGGGGTCGGTCACGCGCTTGCCGCGGCGACCGCGCCGTTCGCGAGCGCGGTCCACTCCGGCCCGGCCGGCGTCTCGACCGCGGGGAGGGGATCGCTCCTCGCAGTACCCCCCGGATACGAACACAGCTTCAACGTGTACCGCTACCTACAGGGCGGGCTCGCGCCCGGGCAGATCGTGCTCGACCAGCAGCTCGCCGCCACGCTCCAGGCCCAGCTCGGGGACACGGTCACGATCGCGCCGCGGCCGGGCGCACGGCCGCAGCGCTTCCGGGTCTCCGGAGTGGCGCTGATCACGGCGCCCGACACGGTGTTTCAGCCGCTCAATCCCCAGCTCGGGCCCGCACCCGCGCAACCGCCGTCCAACGCGGCGATCCTGCCGTTGGCGACGTTCGCGCGCACGATCGCACCGGAGCTACCCACCCTCGGGCCCGCGGCGATCGGGTCCTCGGCCGTGCCGGGGGCGCAGCGCGGGGTTCAGTGGCAGGTGCACGCGCAGGTCGATCCGGCCGCGCTCGGCCACACCCCCGGCCAGGCGTACACGCGCTCGCTGCAGACGATCAACTCGGTCCAGCGCTCGCTCCCCGGGCAGGTGCAGTTCGTCGACAACCTGTCCGACGGTCTGAACACCGCGGCCGGCGACGCGCTCTACTCCGACACGCTGTACATCATGCTCGCACTTCCGGGGGCCCTGGTCGGGCTCGCGCTGGCCTACCTGGCGGCGCTCGGGACGGTCGAGCGGGACGCGCAGGAGCTCGCGCTGCTGCGGGCGCGCGGCGCGAGAACACGCGACCTGTTCGCGCTGGCGGGGCTCGAGAGTGTCGTGCTGGGCGCGATCGCTGGGCTGCTCGGTACCGCCCTGGCGCTCGTCGCGGTCAAGTTGCTGATCACCGGTGGGGCGAACGTGACGACGGGCCGAGGACTCATCGCCGGCGGGGCGTGCGTGGCACTGGCGATCGCCGGCGCGCTGGCGGCGCGGCTCGCGGTCGGCGCCACCGTGTGGCGGCAGAGCATCAGCGCGAGCCATCGCGGGTCTCGCCGGCCGACCAAGGCCCTGTGGCAGCGGCTCTACCTGGACTTCTTCGCGCTGGCGCTCAGCGGCCTGATCTTCTGGCTCACCGCCAGCACCGGCTTCTCGGCCGTGGTCAACCCGGACTCCAATCCGACCCTCTCGCTGTCGGTGTACATGTTCTTCGGGCCGGCGCTGCTGTGGATCGGGGCGACGCTGCTGCTCGTCCGCCTGCGCGGGCGCGGCATGGCATGGGCGATCCGGCGCGTTGCCGGCCGCCGGGCTGAGCGCTCACCCGGTTTTCAGCTCGTCAGCGCCGGCCGGCGGGGCCCGGCGATCAACCGGGGCCTGGTCGTCCTCGGGCTGCTGCTGGCCTTTGGGGTCAACCTCGGGATCTTCACCGCGACCTACGATCAGCAGGCGAGCGTCGACGCGCAGCTGACACTCGGCGGCGACGTCGTGGCGACCGCGCCGCCCGGTGTGGCGACGCAGCGGAACCTCCCCGCGAGGATCGCCGCGGTCCCCGGTGTCAAGGCGGCAACCGCGGTCGACCATTCCTATGCGTACGTCGGGCCGGATCTTCAGGACACCTACGGCATCGATCCGGCCAGCTTCACGAAGGCCACCAGCGTGCGCGACTCCTATTTCCTCGGCGGCACCGCCGCGGACATCATGGCCCGCCTCCGCGCCCGGCCGGACGGGATCCTCGTCTCCAGGGAGACGATCGGCGACTACTCCCTGAGCCTCGGCGACCTGCTGCGCCTGCGCGTCCTCGACCATCGCTCCGGCAAGTTCCACGTCGTCCCCTTCCACGTGGTGGGAGTCGTGCAGGAGTTCCCGTCGGCTCCTCGGGATTCGTTCATGGTGGCCAACCTCGGGTACCTCGAGGCAGCCGACCATGCGGGCGGTCCCAACGTCGTGTTCGCCAAGGCCGGCGACCCGGTCGCGACCGCCGCGCGCGTCGCCGCCGCGACCCGCGCCGACGGCACGCTGGTCAAGAACATCACGCAGCAGACGCAGCGGACGGTCAGCTCGATCACGACTGTCGACCTGCGCGGCATCGCGAAGATCCTCGAGGTGTTCACGATCATCCTCGCGGCCGCGGCGACGGGCCTGTTCATCGCGTTGGCGCACATCGAGCGCCGCCACGAGTTCGCCACCATGGCCGCCCTCGGCGCTCGGCTGAGCGAGATCCGCTCGTTCGTCTGGAGCGAGGGCGCGCTCGTGCTGATCGCCGGCGTCGTACTGGCCGCCGGACTCGGCTGGCTCCTGTCCGAGATGCTCATCGCGATGCTCCAGCACGTGTTCGACCCGCCTCCGGACAGCCTCGCCATACCGTGGCGCTACCTCGGCGAGCTGCTCGCCGGCGCGCTCGGAGGAAGCATCCTCGCCGGCGCGGCCGCTGCTCGCTCGCTTTCACGGATGCCGCTCGGGGCAATCCTGCGGGGGCAGTGACCCGGCGCTACATTGCAGGCCATGCCGGACCAGCAGGAGCTGCGCGCCTCCGACGAGCAGCGCGAGCGCGCCGCCCAGGAGATCCGCGAGCACTTCGCGGCCGGCCGGCTCACCGACGACGAGCTGAGCGACCGCGTCCAGGCTGCGTACGCCGCCCGGACCCAGGGCGAGCTGAACGCGGTGCTGGCCGACTTGCCCAGCCTGCCGGTCAGCCCCGCCGAGCGGAAGGCGGAGCTCGCAGCCCGGCGGGGCCAGCTCCAGCGGCGGATGCTCCAGGAGGCCGGGGGCGGAGTCGGCACGATCGCGATCTGCACGGCGATCTGGGTGGCATCGGGTGCGAGCGGCTTCTTCTGGCCCATCTTCGTCGTGCTCGCCGTGCTGGTTCCGCTGCTGCGCAACAGCTGGCGGCTGTACGGCCCGGCCCCGGAGCTCGAGCGGGTCGAGCGCGAGCTAGAGGCACGCCAGCGCAAGGATGAGATCCGCCGCGAGCTGCGCGGCGACGCGCACGACCGCGCCGCCCGGCGCGAGCGGCGGCACGGTCGCTGAAGGACCTCAGCCCTGCTGCTGGTGCCGGACGTGGTCCGGCTCGATCAGGAACTTGATGCGCTCCTCGCCCGGCTGACGGAACGGATACTCGTCCTGACCGATGTACTTCTTGGTCAGCGCGTTGATGTGCTCGTCGGCGCCTTCGCTGGTGCTCGTCGCGCGCCCGCGGATCTCCACGTAGTTGTAGGGGTTGTTGCCCTCGTACACCAGCACGGTGACCCGGGGATCGCGCTCGAGGTTGGCCGGCCACTTGCGGCCCTTGGCGCTGTTGACCGCGACGGCGCCGTTCTCGGCGTTGATCCAGACGACCGTGTCGAGGATCGATCCGTCGGGGTTCAGGGTCGAGATCACGGCACAGTTGGGCTGCTCGAGCAGCTCGCGTACGGGTTGGTCGTTGAGGCTTGCCATGTCAGCCAATGTACCCGGTGCAATCTCCGCTGCTACCGTGCAGGGCGATGGCCACCGCACCCTCAGAGCCCCTCTCCCAGCGCCTCGCGGCGATCCGCGAGCAGCTCAAGCTGCTTGCGGATTACCTTTGACCCGGTTGAGCTGAGCGAGCGCATCAGCGCTCTTGAGCAGGAGATGGGCGCTCCCGGGTTCTGGGAGGACCAGGAACGGGCGGCTCAGGTCAGCGCCGAGCATGCGCGCACGAGCCGGCGCCTGTCGACCTACCGCGAGCTCGAGCGCGACGTCGAGGACCTCGAGCCGCTGGCCGAGCTCGCCGAGGAGGACCCCGAGATTGCAGGCGAGCTCGAGGAGCAGATCCGCAGCGTGCAGGAGCGCCTCGAGCAGCTCGAGGAACAGCGGCTGTTCTCGGGCCCCTACGACACGGGCGACGCGCTGGTCACCATCAACGCGGGCGCCGGCGGCACCGACGCTCAGGACTGGGCGGAGATGGTCCTGCGGATGGAGATGCGCTGGGCCGAGAAGCGCGGGTTCGGTGTCGAGCTGCTCGAGGCCTCGCCGGGGGAGGAGGCCGGGATCAAGTCCGCCACCTTCCTGGTCAAGGGCGAGAATGCCTACGGCCTGTACGCCAGCGAGAAGGGCGTGCACCGGCTGGTCCGGCTGTCGCCGTTCGACGCGGCGCACCGTCGCCAGACCAGCTTCGCCGGGTTGGAGGTCTCCCCGGTGGTCGACCAGATCGACGAGGTCGAGATCGACGACGACGACCTCCAGATCGACACCTACCGGGCCAGCGGCGCCGGCGGCCAGCACGTGAACAAGACCGACTCGGCCGTGCGCATCACCCACAAGCCGACGGGGATCGTCGTGCAGTGCCAGAACGAGCGCTCGCAGTCCTCCAACAAGGCCGAGGCGATGACCATGCTGCGCTCCAAGCTGCTCGAGCTCGAGGAGCGCAAGCGCCGCGAGGAGATCGCCCGCGAGCGGGGCGAGGCCCAGGACGTCAACTTCGGCTCGCAGATCCGCTCCTACGTCCTGCATCCGTACTCGATGGTCAAGGACCACCGCACCGACTACGAGATGGGGGACACCGCCCGTGTCCTCGACGGCGATCTCGACGGTTTCGCCCGCTCATACCTGCTGAAAGCGGCCAAGTGACCGACGTCCCGAGCCGGGGCGCGATAAGCACCGCCGGCGAGCCGCACGTCCCGTCCTCCCACCCGGCCGGCGATCACGCTCGCGAGCCGGCGGCGCAGCCCACCGCCCCCTACCTCGAGGCGATCGCCGCCTACGGCTTCCGCGGCTCGCTGCGCTTCCATGTCCCCGGCCACAAAGGCGGCGAGGGCGCCGACCCGGGGCTGCGCGCCGCGCTGGACGACCGTGCCCTGCTGCTCGACGTGCCGCAGGACATCGAGGGCATCGACGTGGGGCCGCCGCCGACCCCCTACGAGCGCGCCGAGCAGCTGGCCGCCGACGCCTACGGCGCCGCTCGCGCTTGGTTTCTCACCAACGGCGCCACCCAGGGCAATCACGCCCTGTGCCTGGCCCTGGCGCCGCCGGGCGTCAGAGTGATTCTCCAGCGCAACTCGCACGCCAGCCTGATCGACGGGCTGGTCCTGAGCGGCGGCACCGCCCGGTTCGTCGCGCCCGAGTACGACGTCGAGCTCGGGATGGCCCACGGCGTGACGCCGGACGCGCTGGCCGAGGCGTTCGAACGCGCCCCCGATGCTCCTGCCGCGTTCATCGTCTCGCCCACCTACTACGGGATGGCGGCCGACGTCGAGGGCTGCGCCGAGATCGCCCACGCCGCCGGGGCGGCGCTGATCGTCGACGCGGCCTGGGGCTCGCACTTCGGCTTCCACGCCCGCCTGCCCCGCTCGCCGCTGGCCCTCGGCGCCGACGCGATGCTCGCCTCGACCCACAAGATCGTGGGCAGCCTCACCCAGTCGGCCATGCTGCTCGTGGCAGGCACGGGGCGGGTCGACCCCGAGGCGGTGGCCAGGGGGGTCAGGCTGATCCGCTCGACCAGCCCCAGTTCGCTGCTGATGGCCTCGCTCGACGCCGCCCGGCGCCAGCTCGCCGTCCACGGCGAGGCGCTGCTCGACCGCACGATCCACGCCTCGGCGCGCGCCCGCGAGGCGATCGACGCGGTGCCCGGCTGCTCGGTGTTGGGCGAGGACTTCGTGGGACGGCCGGGGATCGCCGGCTGGGACCCGCTGCGCATCGTGATCGACGTGCGCGGCACCGGCTGCACCGGCTACGAGGTGGCTGCCGCGCTGCGCAACTCATACGACATCTACGTCGAGTTGGCCACCCACGCATCGCTGGTGCTCGTGCTGGGGATCGGCCAGCCGGTCGACGCGCTCGAGCGCCTTGCCCACGACTTCGCCGAGACCGTCCGCCAGATTCGCGCGCCACGGATGCGCCACGCGATCACCCGCCCCCCCGCGGCACTGGAGCACGAAACCGTGGTGTCGCCGCGCGATGCGTTCCTCGGCCGGGGCGAGGTGGTTGCGGTCGAGGAGTCGGTCGGGCGCATCTCGTGCGAGTCGATCGCCGGCTACCCGCCCGGCGTGCCGTCGCTGCTGCCAGGCGAGCGCATCACCGACGAGGTCGTCGGCTACCTGCGCGAGCTGACCGCGGAGGGCGCGCGGCTGCACGGCGCGTCCGATCCGGCTTTCCGGACCGTCCGCGTTCTGATCGAGGACGCCTAGCGCCTCAGGGCCGACGCGTCCGGCAGCGGTGGCGCGGATCGGATGAAAGGACTGCACCTCGCCGCGCGTCCGGATACAGATGACGAGTACGGTTGACCACCTGAACAGCGCACCCGTGACAGCTCGCGACGACGCACGGGCCGCTCCGCAGGCCACCGCCGCCGCCGCCACGCCGACCGCCGCCATGCCCGAAGCCATGCTCGGCCTGCAGCGATCGGCCGGCAACCGGGCGGTCGGGCGGGTCGTCGTCGCCCGCCGCGTGATCGCGGACGTGCGCACGAACTCGGTGGGGGAGGTATTCGCCGACCAGCTCACGCCCGATGAGCTGAAGGGGCAGATCGCACTGCTCGTCGACGCGCTCGATCACGGTTCTCCCGGTCCGGCGGCCCGCGAGGCGATGGAGCAGAACCTCGACTTCCTCGAGCGGTACGGCGCGGCTCACGGAACCGCGCTGCCCGTGGCGGCCGCCCACGATTTTCGGGTGGCGATCGCCAAGCACCTGGATGACGCGAGCAAGATGCTCGCGACGGTCACGCGACTGAAGTCCGCATGGGCACCGTCCGAGGGACTCGACCTTTCATGGCCCAAGGCACTCGAGTGGCACGTCGACCAGTTGGCCCGGATCATCGACGTGACTCACCTCGCCGCGCAGCTGGTGGACGAGGCCGAAAAGGGCGACGACTGGAGCGCGCGCAAGTTCGCCCAGGCCGGCACGGCCCTCACGGGCGCGATCTTCGGGCTCAAGGCGCTCGCCATCGTGCTCGCCTACGACGACCTCTACTACGAAGTGGCGAAGCAGTATCCCGGAGCCGCGGCACGGCCACGGGGTGGCATGGAGCTGGTCCACGAGTCGCTCGGGCCGGTGCTGTTCGACCTGAGCTCTGGCGTGGCCCAACTGGTCGAGCCGGCCGTCGAAAAGTTCTGTTCCGACGCCCCGGGCTGGTGGTCCGACTTCAGCATTCGCGTCGACAAGACCGAGGACGACATCAAGGCCAACAACCGGTTGGTCCAAATGGATCAACCTCGCGATGCTTGCCTGGACCGCCTTCGACATCTTCATGCTGCCGGTGGCTCCTCGCCCCGGCGGCGGGACCCCGGAGCCTCCACAGCTCAGGGATATCGGTGGCATCGGGGGCGCCGGCGGCGCCGCCACCGCAACCGCGACCACGGTCCTCGCGACCGCCGAATCGGCGGCGGCGCTCCGCCGACTGGCGGCGATCGGCGCCATCACCGCACCGAAGCTCGTAGCGCTCCTGGGTGGGCGCTCGGGCGAGATACAGGCGCCGCCCAAGCCGATCGAGGCGTCCGGGAAGGGGCGCGGGCCGTCTCGCGCGCCGGGTGCCGGTGGCGGAAAAGCGCCTTCCTGGGGCGAGGTACCCACGCGTCTGCCGGAGGGTGTCCCGACCGCCGCGGAGGACGCCGTCCTCGAGCGCTACACGAAGGCCGTCGCCAGGTTGCGCGAGAAGACGGAGATCTACGGGCAGATGAAGCCGAGGCCCGGGGAAGCGCACGCCGACTTCCGCAGTCGCTCCCAGCCCGCTCGCGAGGCGGTCGAAACCGCCAGGAGGGAACTCGACAAGATCGAGGAGGAGGCGCTCGAGCGCCCCGACAGCAAGCTCGCGGAGCATCTCGATCGGCTGGTCAGGGAGCGCGGCGAACTGGAGAGACAGGGGCCGGTCGCGATCAAGTTCGGTCGAAGGGTGCCCTGCGACGCCCTCAAGGCGGTGCCCAAGCTTCGCCGCGGGATGGAGTTCGCCGAGATCGATAATGCGATCGGGCGTAAGCCCGACTATGTCGGTGCTGTGCCCAAGCCTGGAGGCGCCGGGGAGGCCACCGCCCATCAGCGGGTCGAGTGGAAGTTCAAGGACGGGAGCCGGATCATCGTGGACAAGCCGGCGCGGGCGACAATCCACGACTCGAGCAAACCGACCCGTCCGGCCACCGCCGAGCTGCCCCACGTCGAGATACACGGCCCGGGCGGGGAGCGCCTTGATCCCCAGGGGATCGAGATTCCGAAGGACTCGGCGCCCGCGCATGTGACGCTCAGCGACGTTGAGAAGGTGCTGGAGGGCTATTTCGCTCGCGCGCGGGGGGGTCGCTGAGCCGGCGTGCTCGATGCGAGCGTCAGCGATGCGGTGGCCCGCGCCCTGGCCGAGGACGTCGGCGCCGGGGACGTGACGACCGCCGCGACGGTCCCCGAGGGCGCGAGGGGCCACGCGCTGATCACCCAGAAGGCGCCGGGAGTGATCTACGGGCTCGACGTCGCCGGCGAGACGTTCCGTGTGCTCGACCCGGACATGACGATCGACCGGCTGGTCACGGAGGGCACATGGCGCGAAACCGGCGGCGCCGTCCTGCGTCTCGAGGGCTCGGCCCGAGCGATCCTGACCGGCGAGCGCACGGCCTTGAACTTCCTCCAGCGCCTGTCGGGCGTGGCCACGATGGCCGCGCGGTGCGTGCGCGCGGTCTTGGGGACCGGCGCGGTCATTCTCGACACGCGCAAGACAACGCCTGGCCTGCGGGGGCTCGAGAAGGCGGCCGTGGCGGCGGGCGGCGCCACGAATCACCGGTTCGGGCTGTTCGACGCGATCCTGATCAAGGAGAACCACGCCGCGCTGGCCGGCGGGGTGGGGGAGGCGGTGGGCCGCGCCCGCGCGTACGCGCCGGGATTGACGCTCGAGGTCGAGTGCCGCACGCTCGCCGAGGTCGACGAGGCGCTCGCGGCGGGGGCACCGTGGATCCTGCTCGACAACATGACGGTCGCGGAGTTGGGCGACGCCGTGCGTCACGTGGCCGGCCGGGCCAAGCTCGAGGCCAGCGGCGGGGTTACGTTGGACACGCTCAGGGACATCGCGGGCACCGGCGTAGACTTCATATCCGTGGGGGCGCTGACCCATAGCGCTCCGGCGCTCGACCTGTCCCTCCTCCTCGAACCGATCTCATGAACCTGCCGATGCTCGGTGCGTCTGACGCACCCCTGCTCTTAGAGAACATCCCCGCCCTCCAGGACGAGGTCCGCGCGCTGGCGTCCGAGCGCGGCGCGGTGATCCTCGCCCACAACTACCAACTACCCGAGATCCAGGACGTGGCCGACTACGTCGGCGACTCGCTCGGTCTCTCCCAGCAGGCGGCCGCGGCCGACGCGGACACGATCGTGTTCTGCGGCGTTCACTTCATGGCCGAGACCGCCTCGATCCTGTGCCCCGAGAAGCGAGTGCTGATCCCCGACCTCGAGGCCGGCTGCTCGCTGGCCGACTCGATCACCACTTCTCAGCTGCGCGACTGGAAGGCTCGCCATCCGGACGCGCTCGTGGTCATGTACGTGAACACCACGGCCGAGGTCAAGGCGCTCACCGACTACTGCTGCACGTCGGCCAACGCCGTCAAGGTCGTCGAACACATCCACGCCGAGCACGGGGTGGACGTCGAGATCCTGTTCGGACCGGACATGTTCCTCGGCGCGTATGTCGAGAAGTCGACCGGACGCCCGATGCACGTGTGGGACGGCGAGTGCCACGTCCACGCCGGGATCCGTCCCGACGACATCGCCACCGTGCGCGCGGCGCATCCGGGGGCCGACTTCCTGATTCACCCCGAGTGCGGCTGCTCGACCAGCGTCATGGAGTACGTGGCGGCCGGCGACATCTCCGACGAGGGCGTCCACATGCTCTCGACGGGCGGGATGCTGCGCTACGCCCACGAGCATCACGGCGGAACCGCGATCGTCGCCACCGAGACGGGGATGCTCCATCCGCTCCGCCAGGCCGCGCCCGACACCGAGTTCATCGCGGCCAACGAGGCAGCCCACTGCCGCTTCATGAAGATGATTACGCTGCCCAAGCTGCGCGACGCGCTGCGCGATGGGGTGCACGAGGTCAAGGTGCCGACCGAGGTGGCCGAGCCGGCGCGGCGGCCGATCGAGCGGATGGTGGCGATCAGCTAAGGAAGGAGGCCGGGATGACGTATATCGAGACCGTCGCCGAAGACGAGGCGAGCGGCGCAACCGCCGAGCTCTACGCCGCCGAGGAGGAGGTGTGGGGGTTCCTGCCCAACCTCGTCCAGGCGTTCTCCTTGAGGCCCGAGGTGTACTCGGCCTGGAAGCAGCTGAACGGCGCGATCAAGGGAGGCATGGAGCTTCGCCGCTACGAGCTGGCGACGGTCGCCGCCGCGCTCGAGCTGCGCTCGAGCTACTGCACTCTGGCCCATGGCTCGGTGCTGATGGACAAGGGGTTCCTCGAGCCGGAGGAGCTGCGCGCCGTGGTCTCTGACCATCGCAGCGCGCGTCTGGACGACGTCGACGTCGCGGTGATGGACCTGGCCGCCAAGGTCGCGCAGGACGCGACGAGCGTCGAGCAGGCCGACATCGATCGCCTCCGGTCGCTCGGGCTATCCGACCAGGACATCCTCGATGTCGTGCTCGCCGCCGCGGCCCGATGCTTCTTCAGCACGGTGCTCGACGGGGTCGGTGCGGAGCCGGACGGCAAGTACGCCCAACTCGATCCGGCGCTTCGCGACGTCCTGACCGTCGGGCGCGCGATCGCGGCCGCTTAGCGCTCAGGCCCGCGCCTCGGCCATCAGGTCGATCCCAGTCTGCACGGCCCGGGTGACCCGCGGGAGCGTGAGCCGCTTCCGCCCGAACTCGTCCGGCGTGTAACAGTGGACGTCGGCGGGCGCGCCCATCTCGAGGCCGTCCCAGAGCGAGCCGGCGTGGTAGACGCGCTCGAGCCAGGGCATGCCCTCGAACGCGTGGGAGACGAGGATCACGACGAACTCGGGGCCGCGCTCGCGCTGTGGCGGCGCTCCATGCTCATCGTCCACCCGCGCGCCGCCGAGCACGGCGACGTCGATCGCCCAGCGGTCGTCGACGCGCGCCAAGTATCGCTGCAGCTCGCGCCTGTTGACGGCAGTGGTCACCTCCACGGCACGCCGATTGTCCCGGGGGCGGGCCGCGGGTTCAATACCGGGGGCGACCCGCGGGTCAATACCGCGCGATCGCCGGCACCATCTGATCGAGGAGCTGGAGCGCGGTCCAGTTGCCCGGCCCGTCGATCATCAGCGCGAAAGCGAGCACATGATGGTCGCGGGCGGTGCAGTAGCCCGCCAGGTTGGTCACGTAGTTGAGCGTGCCCGTCTTGGCCACGCAGCGGCCCTGGGCGACTGTGTGGGCGGCGATCCGCTGCACGGTGCCGTTGACGCCCACGACCGGCAGCGAAGCCTGGAGGATGCGACCGATTGGCGTGTTCCACATCGTGCGCAGGAGCGCGACAACCTGCCCGGGCGAGGAGCGATCGGAGCGTGAGAGCCCGGAGCCGTCGACGATCGCCGGGTGCAGCCCGAACGAGGAGATCACCGCGGAGATCACGCGCGCGCCGGCCTGGATGCTCCCGCCCCTGCCAAACCGGACCCCCAGCTGCTTGGTCAGCATCTCGGCGAAGAAGTCATCCGAGGGCACGTCCATGAGCTTGAGCAGTACCGACAGCGGCGGCGAGGAGACCGTGGCCAGCGTCTGCGCGTCGCCCGGCGCCGGGCCTGTGCGCTTGGCCGCCTTGGCCTTGATGTGCGCTCCGTGCATGGTCAGCACCAGCTCCTTGGCCGCGAAAGCGGGTGGGCTCAGCCCCTTCGAGGTGGAGCCATGGTCGTATGTGAGCCCTGCCAGCTGGCCGCCGAAGTCCGGGATGTCGGCTCCGTAGGCGGTGGCCGGCCCGCCCCGCAGCGGATCGAACTGCGTCCCGTCGCCGATCACCGAGCCGGTCACCCCCGTGATCCCGGCCGCGCGCAGCTGGCCGACCAGCTGGCCGGCGGTCGGGCCGTAGCCCTGCTCCCAGTCGCGGTTGAATGCGCCGTCGCCCAGCGTGGGGTCGCCGCCGCCTTGCAGGTACAGGTCGCCGTGCCAGACGCCACCCGGACCGAGGCGGCCCGCGCCCAGCACGGTCGTGGTCAGCTGCTCGCTCGATCCGAGCTCTGAGAGCAACGCCACGGTCGTGTAGAGCTTCTCGACCGAGGCCGGGGGCCGCCCCACGTTGGGGCGCAGCGCGAACAAAGTCTGCTTCCCGGTGAGGTCGTACACGAGCGCTCCGGAGTCCGGGCCTGCCTTGCGGAGCCCGGCCGTGAGCGACGCGCGCAGGTGCGCCAGCGCCGGCGGAGTGGCCGGCGGGCGGGGCACGATCGGCGCCGCGGGCGGTGGCGTGGCCGTGCTCGGCACCGGCGAGCCTGCCGATGCCTCGGAGCTCGGCTTGACGGGATGGCCCCCTCCGCCGCATGCGGCGATCGCCATCGCGGCGATCCCCCCGACTGCCCAGGCTCTCAGGCGGACTCGAGGTCCTCCACCGTGTGCGGGCCCACGCACGCCACCGACAGGCGGTCGGCCACGCCGGCGGCCACCTCGCGGACCTCGTCGAAGCTCACCCGGTCGAGCAGCTCGATGACCCGATCGGGATCGACCTCCTGGCCGTAGACGATCGTCTGCTGGGCCGCGTGGCGGGCCACCGCGCCGGTGTTCTCGAACGCGATCGCGCGGGCGCCGGCGGCGTAGGCGCGGGCACGATCGACCTCGGCCTCGGTCGGGCCGTCCTCGCGCAGCTCGGAGACAATGTCGCGCATCCGCCGATATGCCTCGATGCACTTGCCCGACTCCAGTCCGGCCGACAGCTGGAGCACGGGAACGTCGGCATACGCGTGAGCGATCGAGTGCACCGAGTAGGCGAGGCCGCGCTGCTCGCGAATCTCGTCGAACAGGCGCGAGCCCATCGAACCGCCCAGCAAGGTCGAGTAGATGGCGAGTGCCGCCCGCTGCTTCGGATCGTCGATGTCGACCTCGGGCCGGTAGGACATCCGCAGGTGGGACTGGTTGGAGTCGCGCTCGCGCACCAGGATCCGCGGGTGGGCCGGGGGAGCGGGCTCGTAGGGGTCCGGGTCGGGCCGTGACCGGAAGCGGGTGAACAGTTCGTCCACCGCGCCGTCGGCCGGCAGCTCATCGAGGTTGCCGACCAGGAACGCGCCGCCGCGATCGGGCGCCCAGCGCCGTTCGCGGAAGGCCACGATGCCCTCGCGGGTGAACTTATCCCTGATGTGTTCGGCCGGTCCCAGGACCGGGCGGCCGAGGGGATGGTCGCCGAAAGCCGCCTCGTCGATCAGGTGCTCCGCCATCACCGCGGGCTGATCGTCGGCCCGGGCGATCTCCTGCACGACCACCCCGCGCTCACGATTGAGCTCGTCGCCGTCGATCTTTGGGCGCCCCACGAAATCGGTCAGCAGGTCGGCGGCCTGCAGGGCTGTGCTGGCGCGGGCCGTGATGTGGAACGCGACCAGATCATGGCTGGTGTAGGCGTTGAGGACCGCGCCGATCCGTTCCGCCGCCTCGTTGACATCGCGGTAGGTCGGGTACTTCTCACCGCCCTTGAACACGAGGTGCTCCAGAAAGTGGGCCATGCCGTTCTCGTCCGGCCGCTCGGTCCGGGCGCCGGCGTCGAAGGCGACCAGGATCGTGGTCGATCGGGCGCCCTCGACCGAGATCCGATAGAGCGGCAGCCCGCTCGAAAGCAACGTCTGCTGGATGTCCGGCATGCTGATCTAAAGGTAGCGAGAGCTGCAAATCCCCTTGCAAGGGGAGGTACGGGGAGTCGTTCCCGGACGGGGCTCGGTACGCTGCCTCCACCTTATGGCCAGCATCGAATCCACATCACGAAGCATCCGCAGGCGCGATCGCGCCGTCGCGCCGGTCCCGTCGGCCCGGGAGATTCGTCCCGCCGGCGCCCCGGTGCCCGGCCGCTCGGTGATCGAATTCCGAAGCGTCTCCAAGCGCTATTCCGGCGGTGACGTCGGCCTCGAGGACGCCACCTTCTCGATCGAACGCGGCGAGTTCGTGTTCCTCGTCGGGTCCACCGGGTCGGGCAAGTCGACCGTCATGCGGCTGCTGATCAAGGAGCTCGAGCCCAGCGGCGGAACCATCCGGGTCGCGGGGCACGACCTCGGCGAGATCGCGCGCAAGCGGATCCCGTTCTACCGCCGCAACCTCGGCGTGGTCTTCCAGGACTTCAAGCTGCTCCCGTCGCGAACGGTCTACGACAACGTCGCATACGCGCTCCAGGTCACCGGCGGCACGCGTCGCGACATCCGCGACAAGGTCCCCGACATCCTGCGCCTGACCGGCCTGTCGACCAAGCTGCACAACTATCCCGACCAGCTCTCGGGCGGTGAGCAGCAGCGCGTCTCGATCGCTCGCGCGTTCGTCAACCATCCGCCGTTGCTGCTGGCCGACGAGCCGACCGGAAACCTCGACCCGGAGACCAGCGTGGACATCATGCGCCTGCTCTACCGGATCAACCGCACCGGCACCACCGTCCTGATCGCCTCCCACGATCAGACCATGGTCGACAAGATGCGCCGGCGCGTGCTCGAGCTGGCCCACGGCCGCATCGTGCGCGACGAGGCGACCGGCCTGTATACGCGCGACGAGACCACGCGGGAATTCGCCCGGCGCCTGCGCGCGCCGTCGGCACGTCCGCCCGGGGTCGAGTAGCTTCCTCATGCGGCTGGGTTTCTTCTTGAAGGAGGCGATCCGCTCGATGCGCCGCAGCGCGGCGCCGAGCTTCGCTGCGCTCGCCACCGTCCTGGTGACCATGCTGGTGCTCGGCGTGTTCATCCCGATCGTGCAGGCCACGAAGGGCGCCGCCAACAGCGTGCGGGGCAGGGTGATGGTCGACGTGTACATGAAGGCGGGTGCGACCGCCGCCGACGACGCGCGGGTTCGGGGCGAGCTCCTCCAAGTGCCGCACGTGAAGTCGGTGCAGTTCGTCTCCAAGGAAGCCGCGTACAAGGCGCAGAGCGCGCAGTTCCCGCAGGCCTACGCGCTGCTCGGCTCGAACCCGCTGCCCGACACCTTCCACGTAGTCCCGAGCAACCCGAGCTACGTGCTGGGCATCCACACCGCGCTGAGCGGCGGCGGCAGCGGCGGCGGGCCGGTCGATTCGTCGATCCAGAGCGTGTCGAACAAGCAGACCGACACACAGAAGATCCTCGAGGTGACCAACCTGGTCACGATCACGGCGGCGGTCTTGACGGTCCTGCTCGTCTTGGCCTCGATTCTCCTGATCGCCAACACAATCCGCTTGTCGCTGTACGCGCGCCGGCGTGAGGTCGAGGTCATGAAGCTGGTCGGGGCGACCGACTGGTTCATCCGCTGGCCGTTCGTGATCGAGGGGATCATCGTCGGGGCGGTCGGCGCCCTGCTGGCGATCGCCGTGCTGGGCGGGACCAAGATCGCCCTGCTCGACCCCCTGGCCAGCAACTGGACGCTGATCGCCGCGCCCCGCACGATCGCGTTCAGCGTGCTGGTGGCGGTGCTGCTCGGCGCCGGCGTGGTGGTGTCGGCGCTCGGGTCCGGACTTTCGCTGCGCCGCTTCCTCAAGGTGTGATCAGCAGCGAGCCGTGGGGCGCGGCCGACGGCCGGCCCGTCGAGCTCTACACGCTCTCAAGCGGGCGCGGGATGACCGTGCGGATCGCCACCCTGGGCGGGACGGTCCAATCGGTGCTTGTGCCCGATCGCTCGGGTGAGCTGCGGAATGTGGCCCTCGGGTTCTCCGCGGCCGACGCGTACGTGGCCAATCTGGCCGGCGGGTCCGGCGGCGGGTCGGGGCCGGCGTACTTCGGGGCGGTCGTCGGCCGCTACGCCAACCGGATCGCGGCGCGTGCGTTCGAGCTGGGTGGGGAGCGGGTTGAGCTGGCCGGGGGGCCGGGGGGCGGCTCGGTGACCATGCACGGCGGTCCCGGCGGCTACAGCGCGCGGGTCTGGGATGCAGCGCGGGCGCCGGTTGGTGTCGACGGCGCGTCGCTCCGGTTGACGTTGGTGGATCCTGCCGGGCACAACGGCTTCCCCGGGGCGGTTTCGACCCAGGTCGCGTACGCGGTCACGCCCGATAACGCACTGCGCATCGAGTTCCGGGCGCGCACCGACGCGCCGACCGTGGTGAACCTCACCAACCACACCTACTTCAACCTGGCCGGCGAGGGGTCCGGCGACGTCTACGACCAGCGGCTGGCGATCAACGCGGATGTGGTCCAGCCGGTGGATCGGGCGCAGATCCCGGTCGGGTTCGCGGGCGTGGCCGGGACGCCGTTCGATTTCCGCGCGATGAAGCCGATCGGCCGCGACATCCGCGCGGTGGGGGAGCCCTGCGGCGAGCAGCTGGCGATCACGCACGGCTACGACCACAATTGGGTCCTCGCGGGCGCCGGCTATCGCCTGGCTGCGGTGGCGTTCGATCCGGGCAGCGGGATCGTGCTGTGGACCTACACCGACCAGCCCGGCCTGCAGCTCTACACGGGGAACTTCCTGGCCGGCGAGCTGGTGGGCACCGGCGGCCTGGCCTACCGCCAGGGCGACGGGTTCGCGCTCGAGACCCAGCATTTCCCCGATACGCCGCACCACATCGGCGATCCCCGCTGGCCGTCGGTGGTGCTACGGCCGGGACAGGTGCTGGTGTCGCGCACGACGTACAGGTTCGGGGTGGCGGGACCGGAGCTGGCCGAGCGGATCAGGTTTTAGGCGCCGGGTGCCGTCGTTCGGTGGCGGGCCCGGGGGCGGACCCACCGAGGTGCATAACGCGACAATCGCCGCCCCCGCCCCAGCAGTGACGAGTTGTGCATCCCCCAGGTGCATAGCTCGGCATGATCGGCGCAGGGGGCGAGCCGTGTCGCATTATGCACGGTCGCGTGCGCCGTACGTGCGCCGTACGTGCGCCGTACGTGCGTCGTACGTGCGCCGTGCGCCCGCCGATCTGGGCCACCCGTCCCGACTCGGCGTGTGAGCGCTCACATCTTTTTGGTATAGACCGCGCTGACGCAATCGCTTGCGTACCTCCGGCCGGGCAAGCGTCCAACCGAAGGGAGGATCAATGCAGATCGGCTTCCGCAGCCCGCCAAGGCTGCGCACTATCGCGTGCGCGAGTGTCGCTGTTGCGACCGTCGCAGGCGCGCTCGCTACGGGCGGCCCAGCCGTGGCGGCCAAGCACAAGCACAAGCCCAAGCACGGCAAGACGCATCACGGGCACCTGAGCATCTCCAAGCAATCGTGGGGCACCGCCAACGGTCAGGCGGTCGACCTCTACACGCTGCGCAACAGCCACGGAATGATCGTCAAGATCACCAACTACGGCGGCGTGGTGCAGTCGATCTGGGTGCCGGACCGGACCGGGGCGCTCAAGAACGTCGCGCTCGGCTTCCCGAAGCTCAGTGACTACGTCACCGACTTCACCAACCCACCGGCCGGCGGCTCCGGCGACACGTACTTCGGCGCGATCATCGGCCGCTACGCGAACCGCATCGCCGGTGCGCGGTTCACACTCAACGGCAAGGACTACCCGCTGGGATCAGGGCCTCCCTGCCCGGCGACTCCGACGCCCAACAACGGGCCCAACCTGCTTCACGGCGGGCCGAACTCGTACAACACGCAGGTGTGGGATGCGACGCCGAAGAAGGTCGGCAATTCCGTTGAGCTGATTCTCAGCTACACCGATCCGAACTGCAAGAACGGGTTCCCGGGAACGGTCACGAACACCGTGACGTACTCGCTGAATCAGAACGACTCCCTGGGGATCGCGTACAAGGCGACCACGGACGCTCCCACCGTCGTCAACTTCACCAACCACACGTACTTCAACCTGGCCGGCGAGGGGTCCGGCGACATCTACGGGCAGAAGCTGGCCATCAATTCGGACACGTTCCAGCCCACCGACCCGAACCTGATCCCGACCGGGTTCCACTCGGTGGCGGGCACGCCGTTCGACTTCCGGGCGATGAAGCTGATCGGACGCGACATCAACAAGGCCAGCGCGCCCGAGGGCGATCAGCTGACCACCGCGCACGGCTATGACCACAACTGGGTCCTGAAGGGGTTCCCGGGCAACCGGCTCGCCGCGGTCGCCCAGGATCCATCCGACGGCATCGTGTTGTGGACGTACACCACGGAGCCCGGCGTCCAGGTCTACACCGGGAACTTCCTGGTCGGCGACCTGGTCGGGACGAGCGGTCACAGCTACCGCCAGAGTGCCGCCTTCACGCTCGAGACCCAGCATTACCCGGACTCTCCGCACCACCAGGGCGACACGCAGTGGCCCACGGTCGTGCTGAACCCGGGGCAGGTCTTCAACTCGTCGACTACCTACAAGTTCACGACTGCCGGGCCAGGTTTCCGGCACAACTTCTAACCAACCTCTCCCGCAAGGCCGGGCCAACGCGGTGGCCCGGCCGCGCGGGGGAACTCTTATGTTGGTCACGCCTGGACGGCTAATCTCCGAGCATGGCCACTCGACGTTCTCGCGCGCCCAAGCTCGCGATCAGGCTGCTGATCGGGCTGATCGTGCTGCTCATCGGCATCTGGCTGGGCGGCCATCCGAGTTGGCTTCCGTCGCCGCTGCGGGGCGCCTTCGTCGACCGCAGCGAGGACCCGCTGGTCAACCACGTGCTGAGCCTCCTCGAGCGCGACTACTACCGCAAGATCAACCGTAGTCAGCTGGTCAACAAGGGCCTGGCGGGGATGGTGGCCAGCCTCGACGACCCGTACTCCCACTACTACGACCCGTCCGCCTACCAGGGGTTCCTGAATCAGTCCAACCCGCATCTGAGCGGGATCGGCGTCGACGTGCTTGCCCAGCAGCGCGGGCTGCGGGTCGAGGATGTGTTCCCCGGATCGCCGGCGGCCAAGGCCGGCATCGTGCGCGGCGACCTGATCGTCGCCGTGGGTGGCACCTCGCTGGCCAGCCGCGCGGCCATTGGACCGCGACTGATCAAGGGCCGGGCGGGCACGCATGTCACGCTGACGGTCATGAGCGGCAGCCGCAAGCACGTCGTGACGATGGTGCGCCAGGACTTGGTGGTGCCGGTGGCCACCGGGACGATCGTCACCTACCACGGGATCAAGCTTGGGTCGCTGGCGCTCGCCAGCTTCACCGACGGGTCGGGCACCGAGCTTCGGGCGCAGGTTGAGAAGGTGCTCCACCAAGGGGCTCGCGGGCTGATCCTCGACCTGCGTGACAACCCGGGTGGCCTGCTCAACGAAGCCGTGAACGTCTCCTCGATCTTCATCCCCGACGGCACGATCGTCTCGACCGACGGGCGGGCGCAACCGCGCCAGGTGTACGTCGCCAAGGGCGGCGCGATTTCAACCGCTATCCCGATGGTGGTGCTCGTCGATCGCGGCACTGCCTCGGCGGCCGAGATCGTCACCGGCGCCCTGCACGACCGCGGTCGGGCCAAGGTCATCGGAACCCACACCTATGGCAAGGGCGTCTTCCAGGAGATCGAGCCGCTCCCCAACGGCGGTGCGCTCGACTTCACGGTCGGGGAGTACTTCACCCCGAGCGGGCACAACCTCGGGGGTGGCGGGGTGCGGGAGGGCGCCGGCATCGCGCCCGACGTCTCCGCCGCCACGACCCCCGGCGCCAAGGTCGATAGCGCGTTCGGCGTCGCGGAGAAGACCGTGGCCGCCGAAGTGCGGTGAGCGCGGCCACCGGGGTGAGCACCGGCGGCGGGACCCGGGGCCGGAGCGCGCGGGACAAGGACAGGGACGGCGGCGGCCCGCGGGTAGCCGTGCTCGAGCGCCGCGGGAAGTTCCTGGTCGCCGAGCCGTTCTTCGGTCCCGGCCCGCGCATGGTGGTGAGCCGCGACCGGCGAGTATCGGTCGGCGATTTGATCGTTGTGCGGGCCGGCACGGGGCGCAACGGCCGGCCAGGGGGGAGGGCCACGATCTCCCGCCGACTGGGGCGCGCCGATGTGGCGCGGGACGTGATCGAGGGTCTGATGGTCGATCGCGGCCTCCGGCGGGCGTTCGACCCGGCGGTCGAGCACGAGGCGCGCGCCGCGTCAGGCTCGGTTTCCGGCGAGGTGTCGGCCGCGGCCGATCGCCGGGATCTGCGCTCGCTGCCGACGTTCACGGTGGACCCTGCGAGCGCACGCGACTTCGACGACGCAATCTCGGCCTCGGACGAGGAGGACGGAACGCGACGGGTATGGGTGCACATCGCGGACGTGTCCGCCTACGCGCCGCCCGGATCGCTGCTCGACCGCGAGGCTTACCGCCGCGCCACCAGTGTCTACGTGCCGGGTGCCGTCGAGCCGATGCTCCCGGGCGCCTTGTCGAACAACGTCTGCTCGCTGGTGCCCGGCCAGGATCGCCTCGCGGTCACGGTCGAGATGGTGATCGACGGCGACCGGGTGCGTCCGCCGGCGTTCTACCGTTCGGTGATCCGCTCCGACGAGCGGCTTGATTACGACCGGGTCGACCGCGTGTTCGCGGGTTCCGAGGGTGCCTCGGCAGTCTGGGGTCCCGGGCTGGCCTGCGCGCGGGCGGCCGCGGCCGCGCTGGCCAAGCGTCGCGGTGCTCAGGGCGCGCTCGAGATCGACTCCGCCGAGCCGGAGTTCGAGTTCGACGACACGGGCGACGTGACGTCGATCCGCGCGGTCGAGCAGACCGAGTCGCACCGGATGATCGAGCACCTGATGATCGCGGCCAACGAGCAGTTGGCCCGGTTCCTCACCGAGCACCGCGTGCCGGCGCTCTACCGCGTGCACGAGCGCCCCGACGGGATCGCGGCCGAGCGGCTGATCGACCAGTTGGCCTCGCTCGGGGTGCCGACTCCGCCCGCGCCCAAGGAGCACATCACCCCGCAGCAGGCGGCGGAGCTGATCGGCGAGGCCTCGCAGCTCGTCGAAGCCTGGACCGCGCGCGACGGTGGCCGCGGCCGGCGCGCCCTGACCAGCCTGGTCTTGCGCTCGCTCAAGCAGGCCTACTACGACCAGCGCAACCGCGGCCACGCCGGCCTGCAGCTGGCCAGCTACTGCCACTTCACCTCGCCGATCCGGCGCTATCCGGATCTGATCTGCCATCGCGCGCTGCTCTCGGCGGTGGCGGGCGCCGGGCCCGCCCCGGACGTCTCCTGGGTGGCGGCAGCCGGCTCGTGGTGCTCGGCGCGCGAGCGGGAGGCGATGTCGATCGAGCGGAGCGCCGACGACATCGCCCGCTGCTTCCTGCTCGAGCGCTCCGCCCGCGACCCGGACGAGGTGTTCGAAGGGGAGGTGGTCGGACTCGCCGGCGCCGGCGCGTTCGTGGCCTTCGGGCCGCGCGGCGAGTTCGAGGGGATGCTGCCCGTCCGTCGCCTGCGCGGTGACTGGTGGGAGCTCAATGAGCAGGGCACGGTCCTTGTCGGGACCCGCAGCGGCGGCGCGATCCGGCTGGCGGATGTGGTGGGCGTCCGGGTGGGGGCGATCGACGCTCCGCGCGGGCGCGTCGATCTGCTGCCGGGATGGGAGGATTGACGTCCCATGGCCAAGTCCCGTAAGCGCAAGGCGGCGTCCGGCGACGTCGCGAGCAACCGCCAGGCCTCCTATCGCTTCAACCTCCTCGAGCGGTTCGAGTGCGGGATCGCGCTCACCGGTACCGAGGTCAAGTCCCTGCGGGAGGGCAACGCCCAGCTCAAGGACGCCTACGCGGTGATCCGCGACGGCGAGGTGTGGCTGCTCGGCCTCTACATCGCGCCCTACGGGCCGGCCTCGCGCGAGAACCACGACCCCGAGCGCCCCCGCAAGCTGCTGCTGCATCGTTACGAGATCGAGCGCCTGGTCGGGCGGATCCGGGAGCGCGGACTGACGCTGGTGCCGACCCGGATCTACTTCTCGGGGCCTCGCTCCCGGGCCAAGGTGGAGGTCGCCCTGGCGCGCGGCAAGGACTTCTTCGACAAGCGCGAGTCGATCCGCAAGCGCGAGATGGCGCGCGACGTGCAGCGCGAGCTGCGCGAGGCGCGGCGGTGACGCGGCCGGTAACGCCCCGTCCCGTCACAGGACCTGTGGCGGCTGATTGATTGAGCCATCAAGCATCTGGGCGGCGCGGTCCGCCGCGATAGTGATGTCGATTGTTGGGTAGACCCAACCCATGACGATTGGAACGAGCATCTTGTTGATCGCCGCTGGCGCGATCCTGAAGTGGGCTGTCACGGCGCACGTCAACGGTTTCGACATCCAGACCGCCGGAACCGTGCTATTCGTGGTGGGCCTGGTCGGGCTCGTGCTCTCGCTGATCTACACGTTCTGGTGGAGCAACCGCCGCGACGTGGTGTATGACGACACGCGCGTCGTGCGGCGTCCGCCGCCGGCGGCCTGAGGCGCCGCCCCAACGGGGCTGATTCAGCTGATCGTGCGCGCCAGCAGCGTGGCGTGCATGCCGACGACCAGCAAAGCGATCAGGCTCAGGTAGACACCGGCGACCAGCGCTCGATGGAGCGGACGGACCCGGTAGTAGGCCTGCTGATCTGGGCTGCCTGAACGCCGGAGCTTCCAGCGCTTATAGGTCTCGAACCCGGCGAACACGAGGATGAGCAGGATGACCGGGTTCGGGAACAGGATCGCGAGCGGGATCAGCGCCACGAACCCGACGAACCACATCCGCGGCGCCATCGCCGCCATCGCTCGGCCACCGTCGAGCGGGACCACCGGAAGCAGGTTGAACAAGTTCAGGAAGAACCCGGTGAAGGCGAGCGCGCGCCACAGATCGTTGCCGGTGACGTGCCAGATGAGGACGCACGCGGCCGCGCCGATGCTGCCGAGGATCGGTCCGGCCAGCCCGACCCGCGCCTCGGCGGTCGCGTTGTCGCCGAGCGAGCGCGCGGCGATCACGGCGCCGAGGAACGGGATGAACATCGGCGCGCTGGCCTTCAGGCCCTCGCGCCGCAGCGCGATCACGTGGCCCATCTCGTGCACGAACAGCAGCGCGATGAAGCCCGCGGCGAACGGCCAGCCCCACAGCAGCGCGTAGGCCGCGAGCGAGACGAGGATCGTCCCGCTCGACGCGAAAAGCTTCAGCTTGGGGAGCAGCAGCAGGACCGTCTTGAACTTCGCCAGGAGGGCGACGATCGCCGCGCCGATGGCCGAGAGGCGGCCCCGGATCGACGACTGGCGTCGCCGTGCGCGTGGGGGCGATGGCTCGGGCGGTCCGTCGATCGGGTCCTCCACCGGTGTCGGAGGCGTCGCCCACGGTGCCGGCAGCCATTTCGAGTCCGCGTTCATCGCTACCGATTGTAGGAATGGCCACTTGGCCATCGCGCCGGGTTCTTACCGCGTTCTTCACTCCGAGAAGGGCGGGTGTCCGCGGCTATACTCGGAGACACATCCCCGGGGACGACAGGCTTCGACGTGGTCGATTCGTGGGGGTGGTTGCGAGTCGAGGTCCCGGGAGGCCTCGTAAAACACCCGGGAAACAATAAGTGCGGATCGTTCAGATTCCCACGCCTTTGGCCTGGCTGTCTAATTAGCAGCTAGTGCCAGACCGACCATCGTTCGCCTGCAGCGATGGACCGGGTCAACCAGCAGGCTCACCCGGTGAGGCCCGCTCCAGCCCCACCGGGGAAATTCTTCGGAGCTGGCCCTCGACGACCCCGCCGGCAAGGCGAGTGGAGGGTGAGAACAGAGTGCCGGCTACGCTCGTAGACGCCACCTTTCACGCGGCTGCGGACGCGGGTTCAATTCCCGCCGTCTCCACCTTTGCAAAGAATTCGAACCGCCCTCCGCACCAGCGGGGGGCGGTTCTTCTATGAGGGTGAGGGCGTCGAGGGTCGTGACGGCCCGGTAGAAGCGACGGCCGACGTCGGCGTGACGAGCTTCGTCCGGATGGGATCTAGGAGATTCCGAAGCACCTGCGCCCGACCGTGCCGTGCGCGGCTCGGACACTCCAGGTGTGTTCAGTCGTATGTGGTGTGTCCGATTTCGGTGGCGGCTCGGACGAGGTCCCCGTTTAGTCTTCGTACGCCGAGCTGGGTGCAGAGTGCGTCTGATGCCCCGGGGCCGCTGAGGACGAGCGGGACTCGCTTCGCTAGGCGGCGAAGTGCGCCCGCCTCGGTCTCGAGTAGGTCCGGGTCGAAGCCGGCGACGACGGTGAGCGCCGGCCGAGTCGTCTCAGCGGCCTCGGTGAGCGTCGCGATCGGCGTGTCGGCGCCGAGAAAGAGGATGCGCCAGCCGTAGGAGCGCAAGAGTAGCCCGAAGGAGAGCAGGGTGATGTCGTGTTGCTCCCCTGGCGCGCACGCGAGCAGCGCGAGCGGTCCGCTGCCGCGCCCCCACATCCGTGCGAGTGAGAGCAGGCGCGCTCGGATCAAGTTGCTGGCGAAGTGCTCCTGGCTGACAGCGAGGGTTCCCTGTTGCCACTCGAGGCCGACCCTGGCAAGGGTGGGAAGGATGAGGTCGCGCAGGATTGCTTCCAGACCGAACGCTGCGAAGCTCTGGTCAAGGATCGCGTGCACGGCGGCCTCGTCGTAGTCGTGGATCGCGGCAAGGAGGCGTGAAGCCGCGTCTTCGAGCAGGCCGTCCGACGGTCGGGCGCTCTGCAGCGCGGCGCGTGCCGCCTCGGCCGCTGACAGCCCCTCACCGAGGCCTCGGCGCATGCGGGCGACTCGCTCGGCGTCCTCGGTGGTGTACAGCCGGAACCCGCCAGTTGAGCGGACCGGCCGCAGGAGCCCGTAGCGCCGCTCCCACGCTCGGAGCACCTCGGGGCTCACTCCGACCCGGCGGGCGAATTCCCCGATCCGCAGCGATTCTGGGGCAGTCGACACAGGATCATTATACGCACCTTGGACAAACTCTTGACAGACCCGCATCTACGCGCTACCTTCGTACACATATTGTCCAGTGTTTGTCGAAGGATGGTGTTGGATGGAGAAGTCCCGAACTTCTGTGATCGCTCGCCCGAAGGTGCGCGTGATCAGCCACACGTTCCCCGTAGACGTTTGATTAGGAGACTTGATGAGAAGAAATCGGAAGTTCATCGCCCTCGCGGCGGTCGCCGCGCTGTCGCTCTCGGCGATGGCACCTGTGGTTTCCGCGAAGCCGGCCGCCAAGCCCAACATCGTGCAGACCGCTGTCGCTGCCGGGCAGTTCAAGACGCTGACGAAGCTGGTCAAGGAGGCCGGGCTTGTAAGCGCGCTGCAGGCCAAGGGTCCGTACACGGTGTTCGCCCCCACCGATGCGGCGTTCGCGAAGGTGCCGAAGGCGACACTAGCGGCGCTCGCCAAGGACAAGGCGAAGCTCCGCGCGGTACTGCTCTACCACGTGGTCAACGGCAAGCTCACGGCCGCGAAGGTCGTGAACCTGCACTCGGTCAAGACGCTCAACGGCCAGTCGCTGAAGGTCCGCGTCAGCCACGGCACGGTGACGGTCGGCGGCGCGCGCGTCATCCAGACCGACATCGGCGCCTCAAACGGCGTGATTCACGTCATCAACAAGGTGCTGATCCCGCGCTGACCCACCCCACCGCTTCAGGGCGCCGCCGCCGCGGCGCCCTGACCGGGGCGGGCCTACGGAAAAGGGCTGGCCGTACGGAAAAGCCACGATGACTGCACTCACGCTTCCGCATCCACCCGCCGGCGAGGCTGGGCCGCTCTGTCAGCGTCCGTCGAGCCCGGTTGCGAAGGCTGGTCGCTTGGATCAGGGCCGGATTCGCGACCCGGACGACGCGTCCGGTCCGACCGCGGCGAGTTCACTTCCAGAACGAGAATCGTAATGGCCCGCTACCGAGCATCGATCGACATCCGGCAACCGCGCGAAGACGCATTTGTCTACCTCAGCGATTTTTCGACAACGAGGGAATGGGATCCGGGGGTGGTCGAGGCGGAGCGTCTGAACGGTCAGGCGGTGGGCGAGGGAACCGAGTTCCGGCTGGTCGCCGAGTTCCTCGGCCGCAAGAACGAGCTGACCTATCGGATCGTCGAGTACGACCCCCCGCATGCCGTCACCTTCCTCGGCCAGAACGCCACCGTGGTCTCGCGGGACAGGATCACGTTCGAGTCGACTGCGGGGGGCACACGCGTCACCTACGACGCCGACCTCGCGCTCAAAGGCCTGCTCAGGATCGCCGACCCGATCCTGGCGCTCGCGTTCAACCACGTCGGCGATCGCGCTCTCGCCGGTCTCACGCGCACGCTCGCCCCCTCGCAGCAGCAGACGCTGAGTCCACTCTCCGGTCGCGCTCTCGACGGCAAGGAGTACGAGCTGCCGGGCGATCTCCCGGAGCAGCACAACTTCGTCGTCGTTGCCTTCCGCCGCGAGCAGCAGCGCGTCGTCGATCAGTGGCTGCCGTGGCTGATCGACCTCGAGCAGCGGCGCTTGGACGTCGCGGTGTACGAGTTGCCGGTGCTCTCCTCCGTGTACGGTCCGGCGCGGTGGTTCATTGACGGTGGGATGACACGGGGGATCCCGGATGCCTCCGCCCGCGCTCGCACGATCACCGTCTACACCGACGTCCGAAAGGTCGCCCGCGACCTCGGGCTTGCCAGCACCGACACGATCGCGGTGCTGCTCGTCGAGCGCTCCGGCCGGATACTCGCCAGCGAAGTCGGCGGCTTCGAGGAGCAGAAGGCCGAGCGGCTGGCCGCCTCGCTCGCGCCGACACCGTCGCACAGGGCACAGTGACATGACGGAAAGGTTGCTCGTCACCGGCGCGACCGGGTTCATCGGGGCTCGCCTCGCCGTCAGGCTGGCAAGCTCGGGACGGGAGGTGCGCTGTCTGGTGCGCGACCGCGACGGGACTCGCGCCCGTGAGCTCGAGCGCGAGGGTTTTGATCTGCACGAGGGAGACGTACTGCGTCCAGAAACGCTGCGCGGCGCAGGCCGCCGGGTGGACACGGCGTATTACCTGATCCACTCGATGGGTCGAGGGGGAACCAGGGACTTCGCCGCCAGCGAGCGCGCCGCCGCCACTGCGTTCGCCCGGATGGCGCGCGCGGAGGGGATCGAGCGGATCATCTACCTCGGCGGCCTCGGTGATCGCCCGCAGTCCCAGCACCTGCGCAGCCGGCACGAGACGGCGCTCGCACTCCGCGAGGACGGCCCGCCGCTGTCCTACTTCCGCGCCGGAATGGTCGTCGGCCCGCAGAGCGAGTCCTATCGCACGCTGCGCTACCTAGTGCAGCGGCTGCCGGCGATGATCGCTCCGGCATGGCTGAAGAACGCGACTCAGCCGATAGCGATCGACGACGCTCTGAGCTTCCTGATCGAGGCGTTGGCGGTCGAGGCGTCGGCGGGGAGCGAGATTCAGATCGGCGGCCCCGACGTGCTCACCTACGGCGAGATGCTCGACCGGATGGCCGAGGTCCTCGACATCCGCCGCCGGCCGCGGATCCCCGTGCCGCTGATCACCCCGTGGCTCTCCTCACTCTGGATCGGGCTGGTTACACCCGTCGACGCCGGCGTGGCAAGACCATTGATTGAAGGGCTCGCCGTGCCGACGGTCGTCACCGAACGCTCCGGTATGGCGCTGTTCGACATCGAGCCGATCAGCTTCGACCAAGCGCTCCGACGCGCGGTCGCAGAAGACCCTGAACTTGCTCCCACATGAGAGCCCTCGAGCGTCTCTTCGGCTCGCGCCCCGCCCGCATCGGGATCATCCTCTTGTGGCTCGTTCTCGGTGGGCTGGGCGGTTCGTTCGCGCAGCGCTTCCAAGATGTGCAGAAGAACGAGGAGTCCTCATTCCTGCCGGGCTCCTCAGAATCGGTGCGAGAGCTGACGCTCGCCAAGCGCTTCCCGTCCGGTGAGCGCTTCGCCGCGATCACCGTCGCGCGCCGCGACGGCGGACTGAAACCGGGAGACATGGCCGCGATCGAACGAACCCGTGCCTCGCTTGCGGCCAATCCCCCGGTCACGGGCTCCCGGCAGGTGCTCGTCCGCGTCTCGCCGGACCGCACGACGGCACTGGTGATCGTCAACCTCAACCCGCGCGGCAAAGAGACGCTCTTGAAGTCGTCCGTGAGCGGGGTTGATAGCCGGATGGCGCCGCTGCGTGCGCGCGGTCTTACAGTCAAGGTGACGGGTCCGGCGGGTTTCTCGCGGGACGCGATCAACGTGTTTGCCTCGATCAACGGGACGCTGCTGCTCGCCACCGGCGCGCTGGTGTTCGTGCTGCTGATCCTGATCTACCGCTCGCCGATCTTCTGGGTGATACCGCTCTTCAGCGTGCTGATGGCGGAGGCGTTCTCTCGGTTCTGCGGATGGGCGATCGCCGAGGCGGGGGTCACCGTCAACGGCCAGAGCGCCGGCGTCTTGCCCGTGCTCGTATTCGGTGCGGGCACCGACTACGCGCTGCTGCTCGTCGCGCGCTACCGCGAGGAGCTGCGCCGCTACGAGCGCCCGGTCGAGGCGATGGGTCAGGCGCTGCGGCGGGCCGGACCCGCGGTGTTCGCATCGGGGTCGACGGTCATCCTGGCGCTGCTGTGCCTATCGCTGGCACAGGTCAACGGCACTAGCGGGCTCGGGCCGATCGGTGCGATGGGAGTGGCGCTGGCGATGCTGGCGATGCTGACGCTGCTGCCTGCGGCGCTGGTGGCCGGGGGCCGGCACGCGTTCTGGCCGTTTGTGCCGCGTGTCGGCTCAGAGGGCACGGACGAAACGCACGGGACATGGCGCCGCGTCGGCGAGCGCGTCGCGGCCCATCCACGGCGCGTGTGGATCGCCACGGTGCTGCTCCTGGGCCTCGGCTGCCTCGGCCTGACGAGCTTCTCGACCGGCCTCACCAACACGCAGGACTTCCGCGGCCGGGTGCAGTCCGTCGAAGGTCAGCGGCTGATCGCCAGAGCGTTCCCGGCGGGGGTCAACGCGCCAACCGACGTGGTCGTCCGCGACATCGGCGCGGTGCCTGGCGTCCAGCGGGCACTGCGCTCCGTGCCCGGGGTGGCCGAGGTGGGTCCGCCCGAGCTCGGCAGACCGGGCGCGCGCTTTGGCCTCACGCTCACCGCCGACGCCTACTCGACCCAGGCGGAGAACCTGGTGCCGCGCCTTCGTGCGGCGGCCCACGCGGCCAGTCCGACCGCGCTCGTGGGCGGCCCGACCGCGCAACAGAAGGACTTCGACACGGCGGCCGCGCGCGACAACAGGCTGATCGTCCCGATCGTGCTCGCGTTGGTGTTCGTGATCCTCGCGTTGCTGCTGCGCGCGGTCACGCTGCCGCTGCTGCTGATCGGGACCGTGATCCTGTCCTTCGGCGCCGCCCTCGGGGTTTCCTCGGCGGTGTTCGACCACCTCTTCGGCTATCCGGGAGAGCCATCGACGCTGCCGCTGCTCGCCTTCATATTCCTCGTAGCGCTCGGGGTCGACTACAACATCTTCCTGATGGCGCGAGCCCGTGAGGAGACGCTCCGCCACGGCACCCGGGACGGGATGCTGCGCGGGCTGGCGGTGACCGGCGGCGTCATCACCTCGGCCGGGATCGTGCTCGCGGGGACCTTCACGATGCTCGCGACGCTGCCGCTCAAGACGCTGACCGAGCTCGGCTTCACGATCGCGTTCGGGGTCCTGCTCGACACGTTCATCGTCCGCTCGGTGCTCGTGCCCGCGCTCGTTTTCGACGTCGGCCCTCGCGTCTGGTGGCCAAGCGCGCTGGCCCGCCGAATGCAAACGCGGTACCCGCGAGGCGAAGCCGACTCCGTGACACGCACCGACCACCGTCGCCCCGAACGGCCGGCGGCGTTGACAGCCAGCGACCCCCCGCGCGGCCTGAACTGACGATGGAGCGAGTATGGGACTACCCCCGCCCGCCGGTCGTCGTGCCCTGCAAGCGTCGCGTCCGGATCTGGCTCGCCGGCGAGCTGCTGGCCGACTCCACATGTGCCCTACGCGTGCTCGAGACCAGGCACCCACCGACCATCTACATCCCCCTGACCGACGTGCGTGAAGAGCTCCTGGCCGAGAGCGACGCACGCTCGACCTGGTGCGAATTCAAGGGGCCAGCGCGATACGTGGACGCGGTCGTCGACGGCCGGCGCTTCGAGACGGTCGGCTGGAGCTACCCGGACCCGTCGCCGGGATACGAGGCGCTGCGCGATCACGTCGCCTTCTACCCCGGGCGCGTGGACGCGGCTTGGTTAGATGACGAGCGCGTTCAAGCCCAGCAAGGCGACTTCTACGGAGGGTGGATTACCGCCGACCTGATCGGGCCGTTCAAGGGGCCGCGGGGCACGCTCGCGTGGTGAAGTCAGGTCCAGCACCTCTCTCCTCTCAATCACTGGCGACGGACGTCCGGCCTAGCCCGTGTCCGAAGCGCCTCGCCCAGCATGTGAGCGTTCGAGTGCCCGACGAAGATGACGCCGAGGTACAGCGGCCGCCGGGGCCCCGCCGGAACTGAAGCCGGCGCTCCCGGAACTTCCGGATCTCGCGATCGGGCTCACCGAGAACGTCGAGACGGCCGAGGCGATATACACAGGGCACTCGATGTCGAGGATGACCGGGCCGGGTAGGTCGTTTGTGCGACACCTCGTTGCACGAACCCGGAGGGGTGCCGGGGCCCTGCAGCGAGATGGACACAAGGGCTCGGGCAGATGTACAAACGTCCGCCCGAAGAGCCGCAATTGCCCGTGGTGCGGTACTTGGAAACTGCCCCACCTCGACAGTTAGACGCTTCAGTTTCCAAATAGGAGGCTGGAGCGTCTTTCGGCTTTAGGGAGCCGCCTGCGATAGCTCGGCCGGAGATTCGAGCCGCCTTGAGCGTCCGGTCGGCGAGAACTAACCTCAAGACGCAGGCGCCCCGCCCACGGGTCACCCCAGGACGGCCGATCAGCTGTCATCTGGAGGATTGCGCTACGCGCAGGTGCGCCCCGATCCCGCCGGCAGGGCGTACTTCGCTTGCCCAGGCCGCTGGTCTGGGTGGACCTCGGCGCTGCGTGGAACCCAAACCAGTTCTACGGCCCGTACGACTTGACGAGACAATCGACCGCAAGCCCGGACGCTACGCGGAGAGGCGGGATCAAACTCGACGTCGCGTGCCCGCGAGCCGCCCCGCCCGCGGGTCACGTGGAGCGAGCGCGATCGATAATCGGGGCGAGGGTCTGCTCGATTGTCGGCTCGCCGAGCTCCTGCAGCTCGTACACGGCTTGGCGGATCGGGTGCCGGCAGTGGATCAGACGGGCGAGGTCCACGGGTGTGCCGGCGACCACGACCTCACAGTCGGCCGCGTTGATCGTCGCCTCGAGTTCCTGCAGCTGCTCCGCCGAGTAGCCCATCGCCGGCAGCACGGGCCCGATGTGCCGATAGCGATCCAAGGTCTGCGCGATCGAGCCGATCGCCCACTCGCGCGGGTCGATTAGGACGCGCGCGCCGCCCTGTCGGGCCGCGACCGTCCCGGCCCCGAACGGCATACCGCCGTGGGTTATCGTCGGCCCGTCCTCCACCACCAGTACCTTCTTGCCGGTCAGCGACGGACCCTCGCCCAGGGAGACCGGCGAGGCGGCGCGGACGATGACCGCACCCGGGTTGACCGCATCTATGTCAGCCATCACGGTACGCAGTTGCTCAGGGGAGGCGCTGTCGACCTTGTTGACCAGCACCACGTCCGCCATCCGCAGGTTCGTTTCGCCCGGGTGGTACGCGAGCTCTTGCCCGGCGCGCAGCGGGTCGACGACCACGATGAGCACGTCAGGGCGGATGAACGAGAAGTCGTTGTTGCCGCCGTCCCAGACGATCGCGTCCGCCTCCGTCTCGGCGGCGTTGAGTATCGCCGCGTAGTCGACCCCGGCGTACATCACGAGCCCGGCCGAGACGACCTGCTCGTACTCCTCGCGCTCCTCGATTGTCGGGTTGGACCGGTCGATATCGACGATCGTCTCGAACCGCTGGACCCGGATCGCCTCTAGGTCGTGGTAAGGCATCGGATGACGGATCACCGCCACCCTCAGACCGGCTTGGCGCAGCACCTGCCCGACCCGCCGACTCGTCTGGCTCTTGCCCGCACCCGTGCGCACCGCGCAAACCCCCACAACCGGCCGGCTGCTCACAAGCATCGTGGCGGCCGGGCCGAGCAGCCTGAAGTCAGCGCCGGCGGCCAGCACGCGCGATGCGATGTGCATCACGTGTTGATTCGAGACATCCGAGTAGGCGAACACCACCTCGTCGACCGCCAGGCGGTCGATCAACTCGTCGAGATCCTCCTCCGGCAGCACCGGGATCCCGTCCGGGTAGCGCGGGCCGGCGAGGATCGCGGGGTATACGCGGCCTGCGATGCCGGGAATCTGCGTGGCGGTGAATGCGACCACCTCGACGTCGGGGTCCTCGCGGTACACGACGTTGAAGTTGTGAAAGTCGCGCCCGCCGGCGCCCATGATGATCACCCTGTGCACGTGCGCTCCTGATAGAGCTTAGGTAGTGCGCGTCGTCGTCGCATTGGGTGGGAACGCGCTGCTTCGCCGCGGCCAGCCGGCTGACGCCGCCAACCAACGCGCGAACATCGCGACCGCCGTCGTAGCGATCGCCGAGCTGGCACGCGACCACCAGGTCGTGGTCACTCACGGCAACGGCCCTCAGGTCGGTCTTCTCGCGCTGCAGAGCGAGACGCTGCGCGACGTCACGCCGTATCCCCTCGATGTGCTCGGCGCCGAAAGCGAAGGCATGATCGGCTACCTGCTCGAGCAACAGCTGATCAACGCGCTCGACGGGCGACCTGTCGCAACCCTCCTGACCCAGGTCACCGTCAACGCCGACGACCCCGCGTTCGCCAACCCAACCAAACCGATCGGCCCTATCTACGACAAGGCGACCGCCCAGCGCCTGGCGGCCGAGCGCGGCTGGTCGATCGCACCCGACGGCGAGCACTACCGCCGCGTGGTGCCATCGCCCGAGCCCCGCTCGATCATAGAACTCGCGGCTGTCGAACTGCTCGTCAGTTCGGGCGTGCTCGTCGTGTGCGTTGGCGGTGGCGGGATCCCGGTCGTCCTCGACCGGCACCAGCGGCTGCACGGCGTCGAGGCTGTGATCGACAAAGACCTCTCGGCCGCGCTGCTCGCCACCCAGCTGGACGCCGGCGCGCTGCTGATGCTCACCGACGTCTCGAACGTCGAGGCCGACTGGCGCACCCCGCAAGCGCGACCGCTCGCGGACGTCACCGTGGACGAGCTGCGCACGCTCGAGTTCGCAGCCGGATCGATGGCGCCAAAGATCGAAGCCGCCTGCCGGTTCATCGACGCGACCGGCCGGATCGCCGCGATCGGCGCACTCGCTGACGCGCCCGCGCTGCTACGAGGCGAGTGCGGTACGCGGATCACCGGCGGCCAGAGCTCACCGGGTGCATAGCCCCCACCGTCGACGAACGCTGCCCCTCAGCGTCGCCGTGACTCGGCCGACCTGAGCCATCGTGCGGCGGCGAAAGCCATCGCCGTCGAGGTGCACCTTTGCGCCCGCGGCGGCCGATCGTCTCACTTCACGGTCGACTTGCGGCACGGCACGCGCGCTCCGAGTACGTTGCTCTTTCGCACGTCACGTTTTTCATCCACGCGACTCTTCGTCTGTAGTCCTACTAACGGCGGAGGCCCCAGCGCGGAAGACCGCGGGGGCGCCAGGAGGCAAATCGATGAGGCGTCTGGTTCTACTTGTGGTTGTGGCGACGACAGTCGCGGTCGGGGCGGTGGATGCACTTGCTCGAGACGACCAGCATCGCGGCGAGCGTCCGAAGGCCACGTGCGCGGGCAGGGTGGCCACGATCGTCGGTACCCCCGGCGACGACCACATCAGGGGCACGTCCCACGCGGACGTGATCTTCGCGGGCGGTGGGAGGGATACCGTCGATGGTCGCGGCGGTAACGACATCATCTGCGGCGGAGCGGGCAGCGACCACCTGCTCGGTGGATTCGGCAGGGACGAGATCTTCGGTGGTGACGGCAACGATGTCATCTCCGGGGGCCGTGGGAACGACACGTTGAACGGGGACAGCGGCGATGACCGTCTGTCGGGCGAGCAGGGCGATGACACCGAGAGCGGCGATGCAGGCAGCGATCACATCTCGGGCGACGCCGGCAACGACCATCTCTTCGGTGACGACCGCGGCGACACCCACGGTCGCGACGATGGCAACGACACGCTCGAGGGCGGCACAGGCCACGACCGGATGGACGGCGGGCTCGGTGACGACGTCGAGCACGGCGACGGAACCGGCTCGAGCTCGGCTCGCGGCCGGTACCCGGTGGGTAGCGGCGATGCGTTCCTAGCCGGCCTCTTGGCGGCGCTGGCTGACGGGGAGCAGTGGGCGGCCGCAGCCGCGGCCGGGCTGGGAGCGGGTGCCGCCAACGCGGAGGTCGCCGGCGCCGGGCGTCTCGATCCCGCTCGCGCCCGCGAGCTCGCGGCGATGGCGGACGTGGCTGAGCTCGCAGGGTGAGGGCAGGCGGGGCGAGACATCGTCTAAGAGACCGGCTCGACCGCGCTGGTCACGGCACAGCCGAAGACAGGCGCTCGCGCGACGATGTGAGGATGGTTCGAAGTTCGCCGACCGCGGCGATCGCACTCTCAGCATCGCCGGCACAAGGGATGACGTTGAACGCGGAGCAGCCGGCTTCGACGTAGGCGCTCAGGAACTCGGCGACCTGCTCGGGCGTGCCGTACGGCGAATAGCGCTCAAACGGCTCGAAGGGCATCTGGTAGAAGGCCTGCATTTGCGGGGCCAGTGACTCGCGAGCGGCCTCACGCGTGGCGCCGAAGCCGCACCAGACGTTGAGCGCATGCTCGAACCCGCTGGGGTCTCGGCCGGCCGCCGTGGCCTCCTGGGCGATCTGATCGAGCGCCGTTGCGAACCGGCGAGGGGAGACCCAGATGCCGAGCCAACCATCGCCGGACCTCGCGGCGCGGCGGACCGCCGCCTCTGATCGTCCGCCGACGATCAGAGGGATCCGCGGCGATGGCGCGGGCACGATCAGCGCGTCCTGGAGGGAGAAGAACTCGCCGCCCCACGTGACCGGCGTGCCGTCGGCCAGGCGGCGCAGGATCTGAAGGCATTCGTCCATCCGGCGTCCGCGCGTCTTCGGGTCCACCCCGCAGACCTCGACCTCGTGGCGGTCCTCCCCGCCGATCCCGACGCCGAGGGTCAGTCGGCCTGGCGCGAGCTGCGCAATCGTGGCGAGCTGCCGCGCGACCGGAACCGGGTGACGCAGTGGCAGCAGGTAAAGCCCGACATACACCGGCAGCTCAGCCTGAACGGACAGCAGCGAGGTCGCTGTGATCAGGCCGTCAGAGCCCGCTCCGACGAAGAAGCTCACGTGATCGCCGACGCACAGGTGGTCGACGCCCTCTCCGGCAACGCGAGCGAGCGTCGCCTGAAACTCCTCGGTGCCGGCGCCCCCGTGGCCGACAGGAGGGAAGAGACCGACCCGAACCCTAGCCATCGAGCAACCCCGTCTTGGTGGCCACGCCGGTGACCAGCGGTCGGATGATCGGAGGCATTCCCCGCCACGACGCCTCCCGTACGTGTTCCAGTTCCAGGCCGGAAGTCCGGATCAGCTCGACCGTGGCTCGGTTGCAGCGGCAGCCCTCCGCGAACCGGCGCCACGGGACGGCGAGGCGGTCTTGCCACCAGGCGAGTCGCGGCGACTCAGAACGGACATGCTCGAGGAACAGCAGCCGACCGCCGGGGCGCAGCACACGCTCGATCTCCCGCAAGGCCACATCGGGTGCGTCAATGGTGCACAGCACCAAAGTCGAGATGAAGGTGTCCACCGTGTCGTCCGCGAACGGCAGCCGCTCCGCCGACGCCTCCAGCACGAGTGCCCGACATCCACTGCGATGCAGCCTACGCTCCAACCGAGCACGCATCGCGGGTTCGGGTTCGGTCAGGATCAGCTCGAGAAGGTCGGCCGGGTAATAGGGCAGGTTGAGGCCGGTGCCGCTACCGAGCTCCACGGTCCGCCCCCTCGCACCCGCGAGCAAGTTCCCTCGAAGCGTGCCCAGGCCCGCCCGTTCGCCCACCCTCAGAAATGGCTCATAGAGAAGTGCGAATGCCCGCGCCCAGTGATCCGAGCTCGTCAGCGCTGTCGCTTGCACGGTGCCGCTTTCCACAACGTCGACGGTAGGTCAGTGGCGAACGTCGCGCATCGCTCGACCGGGCCATCCTTGCAAGATGGCCGGTTCCGGTGAGCGGCCTCACATCAAGCCCAAACGACTCGCCTCCGCGACCGCGGCCGCACGCGAACCACGCCCCAGCTTGTGCCTGATGTTCGCCACGTGCCGGTGCACCGTGTGCGGACTGAGGATGAGCTGTTGGGCGATCTCGCGGTCGCTCAGCCCGTTCGCAACTAGCGCCAGGACCTCGCGCTCTCTGGCAGAGAGCAGCACGTCGGCGGGCTCGCCCGCCACGCGGCTGGTCTCGGCGTCCGGCGATAGAAATGACCGGGCCGCGCGCGCCACCGACCCGGCGTCTCCTGCCCACGGGAAATGGGCACTTCCATCGAGTGGAATCAGCCTCGCCCCAGGGATCGCCGCGGCCAACCCTCGCCCCTGTTCGTAGGGAATCGCGCGATCGCCACGGCGATGCACCACCGCCGTGGGCACGCGCACCTGCTCGAGCTCCGTCCGGACGTCGTTGCGGTAGATCAGCTCGAGTAGCGCTGCCGCGGTCTCGGCGCTCGTCGCGGCCCGCTGATAGCGCGCGAACCGCTCTTGCTGCAGGCTGTCCGCCTCGCCGAGGAAGATGTCAGCCAGGACGCGGGACCCCAGTCCCCAGTGCGAGCGCACGGTAGCGACGATCGCTTCGCGCACCGCAGGAGGGGCGATTGACGGCCCATGGGCATACGCGCCGTAGAGCAGCAGACGGTCGACCCGCTCAGGGAACCTGGCCGCGAACGTGACCGCAGCGCAACCCCCCGACGAGCCGCCGATCAGCGTGACCCGCTCGAGCGCCAACTCGTCCACCACCGCTGACAGCAACGCGACCTCACTCTCGAGCGTCGGCGCCGCCGGTAGGCGCTCGCGGTCGGACATCCCGACCCCGGGGCGGTCGTAACGCACCACCGCATGGCCCTCGCCAATCGATTGCCAGAACGACCGAAACGGTCCGTCCTGCCAATCGAGCTCGAGGTGGCTGACCCACCACGCCGGCGTAACAAGGTGCGGCCCATCCCCACTCACGGCGTACGCCACTCGGCTCTCACCAAACCGCAGGAACCGGATCTCCAGCCCGCGCGTCATCGCCACGAGCCTAACGCGCTACACAGGATCGGCAATCGTCCGCCGGCTCGGGCTGGGCGTGCCGACGGCTTAAGCAGCCCCGCGCAGATCTGAGCATCCGCGCTGGGAAAGATCGGTCAGTTGTCCGATGTGGGGCGGGGGGTCTTAGACGCATGCTCCTCACATGCCGTCCGCCCCCACGAAGGAGCTTTCCATGTCCGCTCTCCTGCGTCGCAGTTGTCCCGTCGTCCTGGCTCTCGTCGCGCTGGCGCTTCTGGCGCCCCCGGCGGGAGCCTCCACGGCGGCTGGCTCGGTTGCGGCGGGTGATCCGCAGACTCAGACCTTCTCGGCGCCCGGCGAGCAGGACACGTGGACGGTGCCGCCCGGGGTGACGCAGATCTCGGTGGACGTGGTCGGAGCGACGGGCGGGACGGATGCGGGGGGCAGCGGCTGCGTGCCGGGTCGTGGTGGAGAGATCACGGCGACGGTCCCGGTCACGCCTGGCCAGACGCTCGCGTTGCTGGTCGGCGGCGCGGGCGTAAACGCCTCGGGTGGTCAGGGCGGAGCCGCCGGAGCCGCTGGTGGGGGCGCCGGCGGAAGCGCGGGCGCCACCGAATTCGCCTCGGGCGGCGGTGGCGGCGGCGGCGAGACGTCCCTCAGCGCGCCGGGGGCGCCTTTGGTCGTCGCCGGGGGTGGCGGGGGATGCGCCAGCTCGGCGAACGGATCCGATGGAGACGGCGGCAACGACGGCTTTGCGGGGCAGGGTGGACAGCACGCAAAGGGCGGTGGCGCCGGCACGCCGAGCGCGGCTGGTGCGGGCGGCGCGAGTGCTCCCAGCACGGATGCGACAGGGACGGCGGGCACGGGCGCGGTCGGTGGAGCGGGAGCGGGGAGCGCCGGCGCGGAGCTCGGTGGCGGTGGTGGTGGCGGCGGCTACTTCGGTGGGGGCGGCGGCGGAGCCACCGCGATTGGTCAGGGCATCGCCGGCGGGGGTGGAGGCGGAAGCGATTTCGTGATCGCCAGCGCCACCGATACCCACGATCACTCGGGGGTGGGCACGGGCGACGGTCGAATCACGCTGACGTACACGCTGCCAGGAACCACCATCGGCCAGGTGTTCACCCCGTCGCGTTCGCTTCCGTGCGTGTCGCTGACGCCGTGTGGCAGCTACCTCCAACTGGGGGTGGTCACGGGGTCGCGCTACACCGTCCCGTTCGACGGTGTGATCACCTCGTGGAGCTTTCAGGCCGACGCGTCCCCGCCAATGTCATCGACGTCGTTCATAGCCGCCCGCGCCTGCTGCGGTACCCGGGGCTCCTACACGACCGTGGGGGCCGCGCAGGCGAGCGCCATCACCGCGAATGAGCTCAACATCTATCCGGCACGGATCCGGGTGAACGCCGGTGACGTGATTGGGCTCTCGACCGGCGATGGCGACTTCTATTGGTACAACCAGACGGAGGATGAGGCCGCCGCTGCCCCTCGGCGAGTTGATGTCGGCGGATCCGCCTCGTATAGCGCGCAGCAATTCGAGAACGACTACACCCTGGAGGGAGGATCGAGGCTCGACGTCTCGGCCCAGGTCGAGCCCGACGCCGACGGGGACGGGTTCGGCGACCTGTCGCAGGATGCCTGCCCGGGGGTGCCGGGATCGTTGGAGGGCTGCCCGCAGGCGGACCTCTCGGTCACTCAGAGCACCAGCGCTACCAGCGTGCCGACCGGCGGTCAGGTCACCTACGCCCTCGCCGTCGCCAACCACGGTCCCGAGGAGGCGCCGGGCGTGGTCCTCACCGACTCGCTTCCGGCGGGAGCCACGCTGGTCTCGGCAACCACGAGCGGCGGGGCGTGCAGCTTCACCACCACGGTGAGTTGCGATCTGGGGACGCTCGCACCTGGCGCGGGCGCCAATGTGACCATCACCGTTCAGCTGACCCGCGCCGGGACGGCAGTGAGCACCGCGCGGGTGGACAGCTCCGTGCTCGACTCCGCGCACGCCAAGGTCCCAGGTGCCGGCGACACGAACTCCGCCAACGACGCGAGCACTGCGAACGTCGCGGTAGCACCCGCGTCGTCCTCGACCCCGAGCGGCGGGAGCGCGCCACAGGGAGCCGGTCAGAGCTCGAGCGCCCCAACTACGACCGTCCCATTTGCCGGCGTGACCCTGCGCTCGCACACGATAACCGTCACACGACGCGACGCGCTATTCCTCCTCCGCAGCCAACTCGCGGTGACGGGCAGCCTGACGCTGACGACGACCGTGACCGTGTCCACGCACGGGGGCCCCAAACGGCCCGGGCGGCACAGGACGATCGTCATCGGCCGCGCAGCGTTTGCACTGAGCGCGGGCAACGGGAAGCAGGTGCGGGTTCACCTGACCGGCCAAGCGCTCGCGCTTCTACACGCCCACCACGTCCTGGAGGCACTCGCCACCGTGGTTGCGACCGACGCAATCCACACCAGCCGGACGACGCGCGCACGCGTGTCACTCGAGCCGCGAAAGAAGCCGACGCGGCACTAACCCCGCCAGCTCTGAACCCGCCGAAGCGCAGCCGAGCAACCAGGGCCCGACCGTGGCCGGCGAGTGGCCCGCGTAGTTGTCCGCCGTCGGGGCACGGGCCGTCTCGGATGGTGTTGCGGCGCCGCGCACGTAACGTTCGAGCCATGGCCGCTGCTCGTCCGCTCGGTGTGTTCGCCGCCGCCGTGGCCGCGGTCTTGCTCGTCGTCTCGCCGGCACTCGCGTCGCTGGGCAACGAGGTCTCCGCCGGGCGGGCGGTGGCTGCGCAGCTGCAGAATGGCACGACCAGGTGCGACGCCCTGTCGGACGCCGACTTCGGGCACCTCGGCGAGTATTTAATGGACCGCATGGTTGGCTCGCGGGCCGCGCACGAGGCGGTGAACGGGCGCATGACCCGGGCCATCGGCACCGAGAACACCGACCGGATGCACGAGGTGCTGGGCCGCGACTTCGACGGCTGCGCCTCCGGCGCCGCCGCGAGCGTGCCGATGGGCCCTTGGATGATGGGCGGCTCGAACAACGGCGCCGCCTCGGGCATGACGGGCGGCGCCGGCTGGGGGTGGATGCAGACCGGCTCCTGGCAGCACATGAGCCAGTCCCAGTGGCGCGACCTCGCCGGCGCGATGATGGGCTCGCGCTATACCTCCGGCCGTGACGGCTGGAGCGCCGGCGCGGTCGTTGCGGTTGTGCTGGCGGCGGTGCTGCTCGGCGCGGCGCTCGCCGTCCTCCTGGTCCGGCGTCCTTGGCATCGGCGGCCGCCGAGCGCACCGAGCGCGGCCTGACAGTCGTCCGCTCGCCGGCCCCGGGGCACGACGGACCGAGCCGAAAAGCATCGGCGAAAGCCGATGCTTTGCCGTATCGTGAGAGGCATGGCGAGCACCGAGCTGCGCGCGACCTTGTTCCATGGCTTCTCGGACCCCAACCGGCTGCGCATCGCCGATGCGCTTTCGGGCGGCGAGCGACGCGTCTCCGACGTCGTCGCTGCCACCGGGCTGGCTCAGTCGACTGTCTCCACGCACCTGGCGTGCCTATGGGACTGCGGCCTTGTCGCCCGTGCGCGCCGCGGCCGCGAGGTCTTCTACCGGCTCACCGACGGTGTCGCCGACGTGCTCACCGCCGCCGACCATGTGCTCGCCCACGCCGGCGAGACCGTCGGAACATGCCCGCGCTACGGGAAGGGAAGGGCAGCGGCATGAGCACGGCGCCGCCCCAGCTCTCGGTCGTGCGGGTCGCTCCGCCGACGACCACTTCGCACAGGCCACGGCGGGACGCCGGCTGGCAGCGCGCCGCGCGTCAGGCTCGGTGGCTGGCGTGGGCGAGCCTTCTGTGGATGACCCTCGAAGGCCTTGCCGGACTGATGGCCGGGCTGCAGGCCAACTCCATCAGCGTGCTGACCTGGGCGGCCAGCTCCGCGGTCGAGGGCCTGGCGTCGGCCATCGTCATCTGGCGCTTCACCGGTCACCGGACGCTGTCTGAGCACAGCGAACGACGGGCCCGGAAGTGGGTAGCCGCCAGCTTCTTCCTATTGGCTCCGTACTTCCTCTACGAGGCCGTCCTTCGCCTCATCACCGGCGAGGAGGCCGAGGCCACCGCGCTGGCCATCGCGCTGACCGCGTCCAGCCTGGTGCTCATGCCGCTGCTGGGCTGGGCCAAGCTGCGCCTCGGGCAACGGCTCGACTCAGGCGCGACCAGCGGCGAGGGCGTGCAGAATCTGCTGTGCGCCGGGCAGGCTGCCGCCGCGCTGGTCGCGCTCGTCGGCGCCGGCGCCGGCCTGGCGTGGCTCGACCCCGTCGCCGCGCTGGCCATCGCGGCCGTAGCGGGCAAGGAGGGCGCGGAGTTGTGGCGCGGCGAGGAGTGTGACTGCCACACCGTGCCGGGCCTCGAACGCCCGACGGGCGCCGAGGACGGCTGCAGAGATGACTGCCGCGCGCACGGGTAGTACACAAGACCACCTGGAGCTGTACAAACATCGCCCCCGGCACCGTCAGCGCCGTTGTCGGCGGGATCCGAGATTGAGGGCAGTCGCGTCCGGCTGCACTGACGCCGTGCAGGAGGGAGACCGGGCAGCCTGCTCGGCCTCACCTCCAACTCCTAGTCGGCGACCTCGGACCGGGAGATCCCGAGTCGGTGGGCGGCCGTCGCCGCCTCCACACGGCTGCGGACCCCCAGCCGGGCAAGGATGCTCGACACGTGAGCGCCCGCGGTCTTCTCGGTGATGAAGAGCGTCTGGGCGATCTCGCGGTTGGTCTGGCCCTCGGCTATCAGCGCGAGCACCTCGAGCTGGCGCGCTGTCAGGCCGGTCCGGTTGTCGGCAGGCGCATCTGTCGCCTGGTCGGACGCCAGCGCCAGCTTGATCCGGGCACGCTGCGCGAGCATCGCGAGCTCGCGCCGGAGATGGTCGGCGCCGAGACGGCCCGCGGCCTCGTACGCGCGCCGGAGGATCGCCGACCCGTCGCGAGCCTGGCGGCGAGCGAGCAACGCCTCGGCCTGGCGCAACTGCGCGTACACCTCGAAATAGGGCTGCCCGAGGGAGGCCCACACAGCGGCGACCTCGCCCCACGGCTCGGCTGCCCCAGCCTCTAACAGACGCGCCGCTTCGGCCTCGCAAAGCGCCACATACCCAAGCGTCACGTCGACTGGCGGCCGCGGTCCCGCCAGGAAGCCCCGGGCCCGCTCCAGGAGCTCGGTCCCGTCCGACGCATCCGCGTCCGCCGGTGGTCCGTCCATGCCGGCGCGCCGCGGGGTGGCCGCCGTGTTGGCATGCGCCCACAGCCCGAGCCACACGAGCGGCGCGGCCAACCACGGACTGTCGGCCCGCTCGAGCCCGGCGGCGACCGTCGTCAGGGCATCGCCGGGGCGGCCCTGCCAGAGAGCGATCTCCGCCTCCATCGCATGGAGCGGCGCGTCGTACGGCGGGTCCAGCGCCTTGGTCATCAGGCGCATCGTCCCGATGCGGGCGGTCGCGTCGGCGAACGATCCGGAGCACACCTCGAGGCGCGCCTGGGCCAGGCGGAGGTCGATCTCGGCGATCTCTCTCGGGTTGCGCGACTCGGCGTCGCGCAGGATCTCCCGGGCGTCTCGGAGCCGGCCGAGACGGATGAGCGCGGTCGCCGCGCTGCTCTGCATCGAGACGCCGTAATCGGACGCGGTCCCGCGCCGCCCCGAGAGCGCGGCGCCCTCGAGCGCCAGCTGCAGCCCTTCCTCGAGCCGGTTCAGTGGGCCCGCGAGGCACTCGGACAGGTTGAGGTAGGCGCGGCACACGTCGTCGACGTCTCCCACCTCCTCAGCGATCCGCAACGATTCGCGGAGGTTCGCCACCCCCTCGCTGGGGTTGCCGAGGTACGTCTGCACAAATCCGAGCGTGTTGCGCGCGTGGCCTTCCTCGGCCCGCGCCCCGACGCGGCGTGCAATCGCGATCGCCTCGTCGCAGGACGCCATCGACTCCTCGTGACGATCGACGAGCATCAGCCCCTGACCGCGCGCGGCGAGCACCCGGGCGCGAGCGATCGACGGTGGCTCGGCGGGCACGAGGCGTTCGGCCTGCTCGTAGGCCTGGAACGCCGCCTCACCGTCGCCCGCGGCCCACAAGAAGCGGCCGAGCCGCTGCCACAGAACGCCGGCGCGCACAGGGTCTGCGTCGGCGTCGAGCTCCGCGATCGCGCGGCGGACCAGCGCTGCCGCTCGGCCGGAGTCGCCGGCGAGATTCGCGGCCTCGGCGGCGCGGCGGTGGAGCTCGATCCGGTCGAGGCCGGTGCGGGCCTCGGCGTCGCCGACCTGCTCCCAGAGCTCGAGCGCCCGTTCGTAGTGCGTCTGGGCCTCGGCGAAGCCTGAGCGGTGTTCCGCTGCGTCGCCAGCATCGACACTTGCCGCGAGCGCGCGCGGCAAGTCGTGGGCGGCGAACCAGTGCCGGGCCAGGTCGCCGACGACGGTGTCCGGGTCGCTCGCCAGCCCGGGATCAGCGCTCAACACCTCCCCGTACGCCGCATGGAGCCGTGAGCGCTCCTCCGGGAGCAGCTCGTGGTAGACGGCCTCGCGGACGAGCGCGTGGCGAAACGCGTAGCCGTCTAACCCGCGCGACTCGAGCACGTGGTGCGACACCGCCGCGTGCAGCGCCTCGAGCCGCTCGGACTCCGCGAGCGCCGACACGACGGCGAGGAGGCGGTCCGAGACGAGGCGGCCTCCGACGGCGACGACGCGCAACAGCTCCTGGGCGCCGGCCGGCAGCCTCTCGGAGCGCATGAGCAGGATGTCGCGCAACGTGGGCGGGAGGTCGTCTACCGAGTGCGCGCCCGCGGCAACCAGCTCCTCGGCGAGGAAGGCGTTGCCCTGCGAGCGCTCGAACACCGACTCCACGAGGCGGGTATCGACGCGGTCCCCGAGGATGGCCGCGAGCTGCTCGCTCAGCTCGTCGCGCGTGAACGGCTCGAGGTCGATCCGCTGCACCCGCCGGTTGCGCTCGAGCTCGGCCAAGAGCGAGCGCAGGGGATGGCCGCGATAGAGCTCGTCCGAGCGGTAGGTCGCAATCAGCTGCACGCGCTCCCCGCGCAGGTTGCGGGCCAGGAAGGCGAGCAGGTCGCGGGTCGAGCGATCAGACCAGTGCACATCCTCGACCACGAGCACGAGCGGGTCGGCGCTCCCGAGGCGACTCAGGAGGCTGAGAACCAGCTCGAACAGCCTGCCCTGCGCCACGGTCATCGTCGCGGGCCTGCCGTCTGCACGGAGCTCGAGCTCGGGAAGCAGAGCCGCGAGATCGCCTCCGCCGAGTGCCGCCAGCTCCTGGCGCGCCGCGGGATCGAGCTCCCGCATGCGCGGTCGCAGTGCCTCGATGAATGGGCCGAACGGAAGCCGTCCCGCCTCCAGGTCCAGGCAGCCGCCGACGAGGCCCACTGCGCCGGCGGCGTCCGAGCGCGCGAGAAACTCCTCGATCATCCGGGTCTTGCCGACCCCCGCCTCGCCGGCGATCACGAACGTCGTGGCGCGCCCGTCGTGGATCGCCTCGAGGCCCGCCTCGAGCAGCCCGAGCTCGTTGGCCCGGCCCACGAAGCGAGGACTCGCCATATCGCCGCCCACGCCGGGATTATTTCGGGTCGGTAGCAGGTCAACAAGCGCTGGGAGAGACCGGGCGGGCACGAGGACGGGGATCGGACGGCAGTGCACATTGGGAGTTCTCCCGATGTGGGCGCCGACAGCGTGTGTCACCGTTTTCCCAGGCCGATTGAGGCCGCACTAGGGGCAACGGTAGGGATGGTGAGCAATGAGTAACGTAGGAACGGGAGCGATCCCGAAGACGACCACATCGATGGTCAAGTTCATCCGCACCGGCGAGGGACTGCTCGTCGTCGCGTTCAACATCGCGCTACTGGTCGTGCCGATCATCTCCAGCGCGCTCACGCCGGCGCAGGCCGTGAAGTGGGCGGCGGTGATCAACGGAGTCGCGGTGGTGGCGCGGACGGGGTTGAAGATGACCTCGCTGGTCCAGGCCGGCACCGGCCCCGCGCCCGAGGCAACGGCCGCGGCCATGCTCGGCGCACCCGAGGAGGCGACGGCACCCGAGGAGGCGTCCACGACGGCGCCGATCGACGACGGATCCATCGACGACGGATCCATCGACGATCTGGTCTCCGATGCCGACGAGCTCGCGAGCCTCCCGTCGGTGGCGAACATCAACAACAACACGACATTCATGGGGGCACCATGACGACTCACACGTTTGGCACAGCTACCCTGGCGGACTCACAACTCCCGGGTTACACGACGGCCATGCAGCCGCACATCTCCATCACGATCAACCTCGGGACGCCGGCGGGCGTGACGGTGAGCTCGGGTCTTGCGGGCCTGCCGCAGGAGGACTACGAGCCGTCGCCGGCGCAGATCGCGCCGGGCGCGGGAGCGCACGACCCGGCACAGATCGACGATCTGATCTCCGATGCCGACGAGTTCACAAGCGTGCCGTCGGCCCCGGTGACCGTGCCGGTGACCGGAGATCCCGGGGCGCCGACCATCCAGGCGAACGGCACCGGCAACGAACACACCACTTCGATCGGCTAACCCGATCGCGATCAAGCACAAACCTGAAGGGGGCCACTAATGACAATTCAGATGTTCGATACAACGACGCCCGCCGCGGTGCCGACCGGTGACGTGCAGGCGGTCGCCGGATACGTGGGCGGCCACTGGCCGACCTACGCTCGGTTGGTGCATGAGCACCCGCAGGCTCACCACCTGTCGATCGCGGTCAACGCACACGAGGACGCCGAATGCCTAGACGTCGAAGCGCACGACGCCTCCCCGGGCGAGGTTCCCGCGTGGGTGAGGCGCCAGCAGGCACGCGGGGTGCACCGCCCGGTCGTGTACGCGAGCTTGTCAGCCATGCCGCTCGTGCTGGCGACGCTCGCACACGCCGGAATCGACCGGTCGCAGGTGCGCGTGTGGACGGCTCACTACACCGGCCACGCGCACCTTTGCACGGCGGTGTGCGGGTGCGGGTTCAGGGGGACGGCGGATGCGACGCAGTGGACTGATCACGCCCTCCACCGCAACCTCGACGAGAGCCTGTGCGCCGACTCGTTCTTCGGCCCGCCGCCGCCACCGCCCGATCCTCACCACTACGCGTCGTACCCGAAGGGTCCGTTCCCGTGGCGCAACCCGGCGACCGGCTACGTTGAGGAGCTGAACGAGAGAGCGATCGTCGAGGAGTACGACCACCGCCGGGTCCACCCGCAGATGCACGCCGAGCGACTGAGCGAGCTGCGCGCGCGAATCACGTTCCTGCGCAAGCGGGTCTGGTACGTCGCACACTACGACATGCAGTCGGGCGCCAAGTACACCCAGCCCGACTGGAGCTCCTACCACCGCGGCTGGCGCTGGCAGATGCTGCTCAAGCGCTCACGCGGCGAACGGGTGGCGTAGAGGCACCGTTCCGCCCGGCGCATCATCGGGGACACGAGCTACCACGAACCGGCGCCGCGCCTCGTGGTAGCTCGTATCGCGGCCGAAGAAGCACTCGTGCGAGCGGGCCAGCTCTTGCCTGCGGTAGGCCTCGAGCGGCTTGAGGCGCTCGTCGTGCTCGCGGCGGCGGCGCTTGCGTTCGAGCCGCTGCTGAACACCGGGGTCGCCGGCAAGCCGTTCGGCGAACCTCCGGGTCTGGTCGTGGAAACCCAGGTCGGCGCTGAACATGGCGTCCAGGAGACCGATCCGCGTTGCGCGGAGGGCGCCGAGCGGCGTGAACGGTGCGCTGGTCAGTCGCGCGGCGAGGTGGGGTCCGACTCGTCGGGGCAGCAGGTAGGTCCAGTACTCCGATCCGTACAGGCCCCCCATGTGCTGGTAGTAGGGGTTCAGGACGATGTCCTCGTGGGCGACGACGCGGTCGGCGGCCAGCGCGAGCGGCACGCCGCCGGCCGCAGCGTCTCCGGCCAGGGCCGAGACCACGAGGTGCGAGTCGGTCTGCACGATGTCCCGGACGAGGTCGTTGATCGCGACCAGATTGCGCCAGGACTCCGTGCCCGGATCGTCGCTGGCCTCGATCATGCCCAGGTGAATCCCGTTGGAGAAGTAGTCGCTGCCGCCGAGCAGCACGATCACCCTGGTGTGCCGGTCCGCGCGGGCGTGTGCGTAGGCCTCGCGTAGCCGCGCGCACTGCTCCGTGCTCATCGCGCCGTTGTAGAACTCGAAGCGCAGGTAGCCGACGCCTGCGCGCTCGTGATAGGAGATTTCTCGGTAGGTGTGACCGTCGGGAATCGTCGCGTCGATTGGACATCCGATTTCCGGAGCCCCGACTTCGATTCCGGCGAGCGCGAGCGCACGGGTGGCCGGCAGCTTGAAATGCGTCTGAGTCGGCGTGTCCCTGCGCTTGAGATGGCTGATCCAGACCGCACCATCGAGCGTCGCCCGGCAAATCGCGCCGGCGCGCGTTGCGATGATCTCGCCCGGCCGGCCGCGCAACACTCGCTCGCGATGCGCGCCGAACAGATGAAACGCGACACCCAGGACATCGTCGATAACTCCGGGATGCCCCTCCGCCGCACGAAGCTTGCGAAGCACCACCTCGGTGGTGTCCGACAGCCACTCGATGGCGCGAACGTCCTGGGTCAGCAACGGTCGCGCCGCGCCTCCCACCGCCGCTCGGCGTCCGAGCCGGCTCGGGGGGCGACCGCCGCTGGCGATCCGGCCGACCGCCGCCAGCAGCGCGTCGATCGCGGCATGCCGGACCTCATGCCGATACAGGCTGCTCTTGTCGACCTCGCGCATCGGGAACTCCCGCGTCGCCCACACCTGCCCGGCGTCGAACTCGCCGTTGGCTTCGAGCACCGTCACCGCCCATGCGGGCACCCCGAGTTCGATGGCCCAGTCCAGAGACGACGGTCCACGATCTCCGACCGGGCCCGGGTGGACGATCAGGCATCGACGACGCGACCAGATTGACTCCGGAATCATCCGCTTCAAGAACGGGCACACGATGAGCTCGGGCTGGTGCTCGGCAACGGCGGCTTCCATCTCGGCGTCGGAGTCGACCACCGCGACCTCCACCCGATGGCCAAGCTCGGTCAACGCCACCCAGGCGCACTGGCTGAGCCCGTTGTGTGCCGACACTAGGAACAACACCCGCATCGACTCGATGGTGCGCGCTCCGGCGGCGGTTGGCATCGTAGACCCCCTACGATGTTTGAACGGTGGATCGGACTGCGATGCGGACGGTGGCAGAGCCGCGACTCGAGCCGTGGGGGGCCGACGCGCTCGTCCAGCGCGATAACGAGCTCTCAGCATTGAAGGCCGCTGTAGTGGGAGCGGCCCGAGACGGCGAGGGTAGGCTCATCGTCGTCGAGGGACCGCCAGGAATTGGGAAAAGCGCTCTCTTGGCGGCGGCTTCTCGGCAAGCCTTCGAAGCAGGATTGGATCGCCTCTGCGCGCGGGGTGAACCGCTGGAGCGGCGGTACGCGTTTGGGGTCGTTCGTCAACTTTTCGAGGCGACGGTCGCCGCCCTACCGGAGCATGACCGCTCTGAGGTTCTTTCCGGCGTGCCGCCTGAAGCGGTCCAGGCGCTCGGCGGCGGGCCGGTGGCAGAGATCTTCGACGACTCAGACGCTGAGGCCGCGTTACACCACGGGCTCTACTGGATCGTGCACGGTCTCGCCGAACGTCGACCGCTGCTGTTGGTCGTGGACGATGCCCACTGGGCGGACGAGCCCTCGCTGCAGTGGCTCGTTTCGCTCGGGCGCCGCCTCGACGACCTGCCGGTAGCGCTTGTCGTCGCCACACGACCTGATTCGCGCCACGGTCTGGACCCGCTCGCAGCCACCGAACGCGCACGGCTGCTCAGGCCGCAGCCGCTCACGGCCGCGTCAATCGGCCAGGTATTCGAGGCTCGGCTCGGAGCGACTGAACCGCTTGCGGCCGAGCTTGCTCACCGCCGCACCGGCGGCAACCCTCTGCTGCTGGGCGCCCTGATCAGCGCTCTCGACGGTGTGGTGTCCGTTGACCGGATCGCAGAGATCGCGTCTCCGAGCATCGCTCGCATCGTTCGCGCGCAACTCGCATCGATAGGGTCTGCTGCCGCAGCGATGGCACGAGCGGTTGCCGTCCTCGGCGACGGTGTGGCGCTGCGCGAGACGGCCGAGCTGGCTGGTACCGGCCTCGATGATGCCGCGAGCGCCACATCGCAGCTCATCGCCGCCGAGATCCTGGTCGATGCGCCGCAGCCCGCCTTTCGACATTCGCTGATGCGGGAGGCCGTGCTCGATGGCCTTTCGGTCCCGCGGCGGCGAGCCATGCATCGCCGGGCAGCGGCCATGTTGCACCGAGACGGTGCGGCGGTTGAGCGAATCGCCGCGCACCTTCTGGCCGGCGAAACCGGTGGTGATGGTTGGGCGGTGGCGGTCCTGCGATCGGCCGCGTCGCGCGCGCTCGAGCGCGGTGCCCCTGAGCTCGCCGCCGATCTGCTCACCCGTGCGCTCGAGGAGCCGCCACGCGCCGAGGAGCGCGCCGGGATCCTGGCCGAGCTCGGCACGGCTGAGCTCCGGGCCGGGCGGCCGAGTGGATCCGATCGCATCCGCGCGGCGATCCTCCTGCACACCGACCGCCGTGAGCAGGCTCGTCTGTCCTTGCTTCTTGGGCTGGAGCTCGCAGGCATGCAGCGCGACCCCGAGGCAAGAGCAGTCCTGGCGGAAGGCTTGGAGTCTGCTCGCGGAATCGATGACGATCTTGCGATGCGTCTTCACGCAAACCTCGCCCACGTCGAGCGATACGACCTGACCGGAGACAATGTGCATGCGGAGCGCCTAACGCGGCTCGCCGCCGGAGTCAGTGGCGACACCGCCGCTGAGCGTCTCGTGCTTGCGATGGATGCAACGCTCCGCCCAGCCTGTGATGCCGCGGAGGCGGTGACGCTTGCCGATCGGATCCAGCGAGCTTGGTCGGAGGGCCTTGTGTCCTTGCGAGCCGCCACAGGCGCCGTCGCCACTTACCTTTACGCGGGCGAGTTGACGCGCGCCGCACGATTCGCGGACGAGCTCGTCGCGTTTACTCGGCGGCGCTCGCTTGCCTTCGGACACGCTCGGGCGAGCACGATGGTCGCGATGGTGGCGTTGGCCGCCGGGCGGCTCGCCGATGCCGAAGCAGCACTCGTCGCTGCGGTCGATGTCGAGACCTACGGGGTACCTCGGCCGACGGTCGGACTGCTCATCGAGGTGATGGTCGAGAGAGATCGGCTACATGACGCCGACGTCGCACTCGCGCGTTACGGCGCTGATGGGCCCCTGCCGGCCAAGATGCTCGTGAACCCAGTCTTGATCGCGCGTGCGCGCCTGCACGCCGCGAATCACCGACCCGATAAGGCCCTCGACGACCTGTTCGAGCTTGGGCGCCGCTACACCTTGTGGGGGCTCGAGACGCGTCCGTTACCGCCATGGCGAGGCCAGGCCGCCGCGCTCTTGGCGATGGCGGGCGACGCCCAGCGCGCTCACGAGCTCGCCGCAGAAGAGGTCGATTTGGCTCGCAAGTGGGGCAGCGACCGCGCGCTGGGAGTGGCGCTGCGCGCGCTCGGAATCGTGCACCAGGATGTCGATGTGCTTCGAGACTCGGAACGGCTGCTCTCGTCGACGCCGTTCCGCCTCGACCGCGCTCACACGCTGGTCGAGCTTGGCGCCGTCCAACGACGCAAGGGCCAGCGCGCCGCCGCGATCGAGCCGCTCACGGCCGGAATGGATCTGGCGCACAAGTGCGGCGCGTCAGCTTTGGCCGATCGCGCACGCAATGAGCTGCTCGCCTGCGGCTCAAGGCCGCGGCGCCTGGCCCGGACCGGCCGTGATGCACTCACGGCGAGCGAGCTGCGCGTCGCGCGCATGGCCGCGGATGGGATGAGCAATAGGCAGATCGCCCAAGCCCTCTTCATCACGATGAGAACCGTAACCACCCATTTGGGCCACGCGTACCAAAAGCTCGACATCGACAGCCGCGGGCAACTGAACAGCTCGCGGATCGATGATGGGCGAGGGCCAGGCGACGAAGCGGCAGTCATACTCTTGCTGCAGTCGGAGAGGGCGCGGCTCTGGCGCCATCGAGCATTACTGCGCCAACAACTGCGAACGCGTCCCGCCAGGCCGACTCATGTTCGGATCGCCAAGCTGCCCCGGCGATCGTCGCCATCGCCGTGATCAATGTCTCTGCAACGACTGAGTAGTGCTCGGGCTGCGCCCCGTACGCAACGTGGCGGGCGCCGAGCTTGCGAAGGCTCGGGACGATTGCGCCCGGGTCGCGCAACGAGTTCCGCACCAGAACGAGCGTGCTGAGGAGCTTCGTCTTCTGGCGCCGCATGTCGGTGGCGGCAAACAGCGGCATCACTGCCGGCGCCGTCTCGAAGAGCCGGGCGTAGAACTCGTCGATCAACCGTTCGCCGTGCGGGGCGACGAGGTCGAAGCTGGTCTGGAGTGCTGGTACGTTCAGTTCCATCGGTCTTCCTTAGCTTTCATGCCGCCTTGGCAGAGGGGAGTCCGGGATCGCGTGCGGCCATGCCGAGCGGCGGTCTGGCGACGTTGGCTGCGCCGAGCTTGTAGACGAATCGTCGCCGCGCCTCGTGATAGGCCCGGTCGGGGCCGAAGCAGCACTGGTGGCAACGGGCCAGTTCCTCGTCGCGATATGCCTGGAGCGGCTTGGCGCGCTCGTCGAGCGCGCGCCGGCGGCGCTTGTCCTGGAGGCGAGCGTGATGCAGTCCGTCATGCGCGACGCGTTGTGCGAGCCGAGCGGTGAACGCCCGAAACTCATCGAGGTCCGCGCCGAAGGCGGCGTCGAGCAAGCCCGTCCTCACCGCCTCGCCCGTCCCGACGGGGCGGAACGGCGCTCCGGTCAGGCGCGTTGCGGTGAACGGGCCGACACGCCGTGGCAGCAGGTACGTCCAGTACTCCGACCCGTACAGGCCGCCCATGTGCTGGTAGTAGGGGTTCAGAACGATGTCCTCGCGCGCCACCACGAAGTCGGCGGCGAGGGCCAGCGGCACTCCGCCGGCTCCGGCATCGCCGCCGAGACCCGAGATCACCATGTGTGAGCCGGTCTCGACGATGTCGCGAACGAGATCGTCGATCGCGTTGAGGTTGCGCCACGACTCCGCGGCCGGGTTCTCTGCGGCTTCGATCAGGTTGAGGTGGATGCCGTTTGAGAAGTAGTCGCCGCCGCCCATCAGCACGATCACGCGGGTCTCGCGACGCGAGCGAGCGTACGCATAGGCAGCGCGTAGCCGGTTGCACTGCTCGGTGCTCATCGCGCCGTTGTAGAAGTCGAAGTGCAGGTATCCGACGGCGGCCTGCTCGGCATAGGTGATCTCGCGGTACGTGTTCTCCGTACGCGAGTACGCGGCCGGCACCGCGGTCTCCTTAGCCTCGAGGTCGATGCCGGCAAGCGCCAGCGCGCGGGCTGCCGGCAGCTTGAAGTACCGCTCGGTCGACGTGTCCCGGCGCTTGAGATGCGTGATCCAGACCGCTCCGTCGACGGTCGCACGGCAGATCGCGCCGGTGCGCCGCGCGATGATCTCGCCGGGCCGGCCGCGGAGCACCTGTTCGGGATGTACGCCGAAGAGATGAAACTCCGTGCCGTCGATGGCGTCGAGTACGCCCGGATGCCCTTCGCCGGCGCGGATCTTGCGCACGACCGTGCCGGTGCTGTCAGCCTTCCAGTTGATCGTGCGGTCGCTCTGGGTCATCAGGGGGCGCGCCTGACCCCTCGGCGCCATGGCGAACGGACGGCGCGCCGGCAACGGCACACTGTCGCCAAGGAGGATCCGCTCGATCGCCTCGACGAGCGCGTCGATCGCCGCGTGCCGGACCTCGTGCCGGTAGAGGCTGCTCTTGCCCACGTCCCGCATCGCGAACTCGCGTGTCGCCCACACACGGCCGGCGTCCGGTTCGCCGTTGGCCTGTAGCACCGTCACCCCCCATGCGCGCTCCTCGAGCTCGATCGCCCAATCCAGCGAGGACGGTCCCCGGTCGCCCACCGGACCAGGATGCACGATCAGGCAGCGGCGCGTTGACCAGATCGACTCGGGGATCATCTGCTTCAGAAAGGGGCAGACGATCAGGTGCGGATCGTGCTCCCGAACCGCCGCCTCCATGGCGACGGCCGAACCAACGACCGCGACGCCTACATGGTGACCGAGCTCGGTCAAAGCGATCCACGCTCGCTGGCTGAGGCCGTTGTGCGCGGAGACCAGAAACAGGATTCGCAGTGACTTCGATGCGCCGTTGACCGACGCGGACGCCTCGCGGGTAGCGATCGACATCCGAGCCCCCTTTCTTCTCCGGTTCGATCACCGGCTCTCGACGCACCCCCGAGCCCCGTTTTGGGTGTTGTTGCGCCGTCCGGCTTGGTAGAGCTCAGCGTAGGGAAGGGTTTGGCATCCGTCTTCGGTACCGATACGGATATCGCTACGGATTCGCTCTACTCGAGCCACCCGGACCCGGCTGACCTCATGTGTGGCCACCAGCGAAGATAGGGGGCGCACCCCATTGATCATCTGCTCGCCGGCGGAGAGGATCAGGCTCATCGACCACCTGCGAGCCGAGGGACTCTGATGATCGACGATCGCCCAAATCTTCCTCAGCTGGAGCACACGCCGTTTCTCACCGACAGCGGGCTGGAGACCACCCTGATCTTCAACGAGGGAGTCCAGCTGCCCTCATTCGCCGCTTTCGTGCTACTCGAAAGCTCAGACGGCCGGAGCCGGCTGGGCCGGTACTTCGAACGTCACGCGGAGCTCGCCCGCGAAGCGGGCTGTGGCTTCATCGCCGAGGCACCGACCTGGCGCGCCAATCCGGACTGGGGGCAAAGCCTCGGCTACGACAGCCACGACCTGGACGCGATCAACAAGAGCGCAATCACGTTCCTCGCCGATCTGCGAGATCGCGAGGGGTGGGACCGACGCGACTATGTGATCAGCGGGTGCATGGGGCCGCGTGGCGATGGCTACGACCCTCGCTTCCAGATCTCGGCCGACGAGGCCGAGCGCTATCACGCTGCGCAGATCGCATCGTTCACCGCCACGGAGGCAGACCTCGTATCCGCGCTCACGCTGACCAATGTCGAGGAGGCAATCGGGATAACCCGTGCCGCCCAGAATGCTGAGATGCCCGTGGCGATCTCGTTCACGCTCGAGACGGACGGTCGGCTTCCCTCGGGCACACCGCTGGGCGAAGCGATCCTCCGCGTCGATGCGCTCACCGATCGCGGCCCCGCCTACTACATGATCAACTGCGCGCACCCAACGCACTTCGAGCACGTCCTCGAGGGTGGCGATGGATGGCTCGATCGGTTGCGCGGCATCCGCGCGAACGCGTCGCGCAAGAGCCACGCGGAGCTCGACGCGGCCACCGATCTCGACGACGGCGATCCCTACGAGCTCGCCAGCGAATACGCCTCGCTGGTGGCTCGGTTCTCTGAGCTCACCATCCTGGGCGGGTGCTGCGGCACCGACGAACGGCACATCGCCCAGATCGCTCGCGCGTGTATCACCTCGGCACGGCCGGGGATGGCGTGACACATGGGATCGTTGGGCGCGAGTCGGAGCTGGGGGTGTTGCGCGGGTTCCTGCCGGCCGTCCCCGCGATCTGGAGCTGCGGTGGACGTCATTGCCTACAGCTCGTAGGTTGTCAGCTCCAGCTGCAGCCCGTCCGGGTCCTCGAAGTAGATCGAGTGCGCCGCGCCATGATCCTGGAACTCGACGTTGATCCCACGCCGGCGCAGGTCCGTTTGCGCGGCCTCGAAGTTGAGGCGGTCGACGCGGAACGCCACATGGCGAACGAGCGGCCCGGTGTGGCCCGCCGGCGCCCTGAAGAGCGCCACACCGCTTCCGCCTCCCATCAGTACGGCCGGGTTATCACCCCATTCGTCGACGAACGCTCGCTGCAGGCCGAGTACCTCGCGGTACCACTGCGCCGACGCCCCCTGATCGTTCACCGCTAGTGCGACGTGATCGATGCCCACGACGACGAATCCCACGCGCTAACACTAACCCTCACAGGGGGGAACGTTCGGAAGAAATTCTGCGTTCGGCAGGCTTCCTACCTTAGGCTTGCACCTGGGATGTCTCCCGTAACGGAGCTTCCGAGTGGCGCTCGCCCCCCGGCACCGCTGCTGGAGCGCGACGCGGACCTGGCGGCGCTGCGGGCGCTCGTCGATGCCGCGCGGGACGGCAACGGCCGATTGGCCATGATCGAGGGAAGCGCCGGGATCGGGAAAACCCGGCTGCTGGCCGAGGCTCGCGCGACGGGCGAGCGGTTGGGGCTCCGCGTCTTGTACGCGCGTGGCGGTGAGCTCGAGCGCGAGTTCGCCTTCGGGATCGTCCGCCAGCTGTTCGAGCCGCTGCTCGCGAGCGCAGCCGGCAAGCGCGAGGAGCTTCTTGCCGGGGCCGCCGGTCTCGCGGCCCCGCTGTTCGACCGCGAAGAGCTGAGCGAGGCCGGCGGTGGTGACCTTTCCTTTGCCGTACTGCACGGTCTGTACTGGCTCGCGGCCAACATCGCGCTGGCGCAGCCGACGCTGCTCGTCGTGGACGATCTGCATTGGGCCGACCAGCCGTCTCTGCGCTGGCTCTCCTATCTCGCCCGCCGGCTCGACGGACTGCCGCTGATGGTGGCCGCAGGCACTCGGCCCCCGAAGCAGGACCCCGAGGCCGCGGTCCTCCTCGAGCTTGGCGCAGATCCCGCGACCGTGGTCGTGAAACCGGGCGTCCTCGGCCTCGAGTCGGTGGCGATCCTTGGGCGAGACGCGTTCGGAGCCGAGCCGGACCCGAAATTCTGCGCCGAGTGTCACGTCGCGACCGGTGGCAACCCCCTCTATCTCCGCGCATTGCTAGTCACGCTGGCAGGCGAGGGAGTCGCTCCGACTGCGGCGTCGGCGAGCCGGGTTCGCGAGGTCGGCCCCGAGCCCGTCGCTCGCGTGGTGGCGCTTCGGCTGGCCCGGGTCGCCCCGGAGGCGACCGCGCTGGCGCGGGCGATCGCGGTGCTCGGCCAGGGCGCGGAGGTCGGGCTTGCCGGGGCCCTGGCGGAACTCGAGCGCGGAGCGGCCGAGAGCGCGCTGGCGGCGCTCGCCGGCACCGAGCTGCTGCGCATGGAGCCGGGCCTGGAGTTCGCCCACCCCGTCGTGCGAACCGCGATCTACGAGACGATGAGCGCCGTGCACCGGTCGGGCGCCCATCGCCGCGCCGCCGGCCTGCTCGCCGACCGGGGAGCCGACCCCGAGCAGATCGCGTCCCACCTTGTGCTCGTTGCACCCGCCGGTGACCCGTTCGTGGTCTCGGTCATGCGAACCGCCGCGGCCCGCGTGCTCGGCCGTGGCGGCACCCAGGAGGCCGCAGCATATCTGCGTCGCGCGCTCGCCGAGCCTCCGATGGGGGCCGAACGGGCCGCCACGCTGGCCGAGCTCGGCGTGATCGAGCGCGGGGTCGACATGCCGGCGGCGATCGAGCACCTCCGCGAGGCCGTCGGGCTGATCGAGGAGCGAGGCCGCCTGGTGACCGTGGCACTGGAATGCGGTCGAGCGCTCGGCTTCTGCAACATGAACGCCGAGGCCATCGAGGTCCTGCGGACCGCGATCGACCATGCCGGGGAGGAGTACCCGGATCTGCGCGAGCAGGCGACCGCGGACCTGATCAACGCCTCCTGGACGGATGCGGCGTTTCTCCCGACCGCGAAGGAGTTGCTTGCCGAGATACGCGACGACAAGCTGTTCGGCGGCCCGGGCAGCGACATGCTTCACGCGACACTCGCGCATATCGAGGTCCGTAACGGAGTCGACCGGGAACGGGCGGGTGCCCTGGCCCGGCAGGCCCTCGCCAGCGGGTCGCTCGAGCACCACTCCTCGCAGCACACGTACCTCGCGCTCGACGCGCTCAGGGCGGCGGGCGAGCACGAGGTCGCGCTGGCCGCTTACGCGCGGGCGCTGGCTGCGGCGCGAGACCGTGGCGACCTCCTGAACATCGCCGGCCTGCTCGGATTCCGCGGCTGGCTCCTGCTCGACCGCGGGGACCTCCGCGCAGCCGAGGCCGACGTCCGCGAAGGGCTCGAGTTCAGCCGCGTGGCCGGCGGAATGACGCACATCATCTACAGCACTGTGTTCGTCCTCGACTTCCTGCTCGAGCGGGGCGACATCGAGGAGGCCGAGCCGCTGTTGGCCGGGCTGGGACTCGAGGATCGGGTGCCGGTGAACTTCCACTTCCTGGTCTTGTTGAACGCACGCGGGAGGCTGAGGCTGGCTCGCCGTAGGCTCGCCGAGGCGCTGGCCGATTTCGAGGCAATGCGGGAGATCGACGAGGCGCTCGAGATGTCGGCCGCGCCGCTTTGGCCGTGGCGGCCGAACGTGGCGACGGCTCTCCATGCGCTCGGCCGGGACGACGAGGCGCGGGAGCTGGCGTCCCAGGAGCTCGAGGCTGCCGAGCGGTGGGGCGAGTCGCGCCGGACCGGGATCGCCCTGAGGACCCTCGGCCTGGTCCTGGGCGGCCCCGCCGGCGAACGACGGTTGCGGGACGCCGTTGCGGTTCTCGCGGAGTCGCCCGCGCGCCTCGAGCATGCGAGGGCGCTGATCGAGCTGGGCTCCGCGCTGCGCCGCCGGAACGAGCGCTCGAAGGCCCGCGAGATGCTGCGCGAAGGCGTCGAGCTGGCCCACCGTTGCAGCGCTCCGAACGTGGCCGAGCGCGGGAACGAGGAGCTTGCCGCGACCGGGGCCCGTCCCCGCACCCAGCTGCTGACCGGACTCGACTCCTTGACGGCCAGCGAGCGTCGCGTCGCGCAACTGGCGGCCGAGGAGCTGACCAACAAGGAGATCGCGCAGCAGCTGTTTGTAACGGTGAAGACGGTCGAGGTGCACCTGTCTCACGTCTACCGCAAGCTCGACATCGGGTCGCGCCGGCAGCTCGGGCGTGCCCTCGTGGGCTCCCTCGCGGAGGCCGTCGCGGTCGGCTGAGGGCGTCGCCGGCGAACAGGATTAGGGGCGGGTTTGGGGTCGTCCCCGACGCGAAGGCGGGGGTGCGGGCCGCATAGTCGCGGCATGCCAGCCACTCCCACTCCGAAAGGATCCTGATGTCCATCTTGCAGCTGAGCAAGCGCGAGCCGACGGCAGCCCCGCCGTCCGCCGCGGTCCTTGCCACCGCTGAGGTGACCCGGCGCTACGGCGAAGGGGATGCCCAGGTCGACGCGCTCCGCGGCATCTCGCTCGAGATCGAGGAGGGTCGTCTCACCGCGATCATGGGCCCGTCCGGGTCGGGCAAGTCGACGCTGATGCACATCCTCGCGGGCCTGGACAGCCCGACCTCGGGCGCCGTCTACGTCGACGGGGACGAGATCACCTCGATGCGCGATTCCCAGCTCACCTTGCTCCGCCGGGAGAGGATCGGTTTCGTCTTTCAGTTCTTCAACCTGCTCCCGATGCTGACCGCGGAGGAGAACATCGTTCTGCCACTGTCGATCGCGGGCCGCAAGCCCGAGCGGCCGTGGCTCGAGGAGTTGCTCGAGACGGTGGGGATCGCCGAGCGGCGCCATCACCGCCCGGCAGAGCTATCCGGCGGGCAGCAGCAGCGAGTCGCGATCGCACGAGCCCTCGTGTCGCGCCCTCGCGTGGTGTTCGCCGATGAGCCGACGGGCAATCTCGACTCGGCCACGAGCGACGAGGTGCTGCGCCTGCTCCGCGATTCGGTCGACGAGCTCGGCCAGACGACAGTGATGGTCACGCACGATCCCCACGCGGCGGCGCTGGCCGACCGGATCCTGTTCCTGGCGGACGGCCGGATCGTCAAGGAAGTGCATGAGTCGACGGCGGCCGAGGTGCTGGCCGCGATGCAGGAGGTGAGTGGGCGATGAGGCGGGTCGCACTCAAAGGCCTGCTCGGTCGCAAGACACGCGCCAGCCTGACGGCCCTGGCGATCGTGCTCGGCGTGGCCATGGTCAGCGGCACGTTTGTCCTCACCGACACCATCAATCGTGCCTTCCACACGATCTTCGCGTCGTCCTATGCCCACACCGACCTCGTGATCAGCGGCAAGGACCGTGTGAGCGACTCGACCAGCGGCAACGCCGTCCTCCCGGCCTCATTGGTCGCGTCCGTGCAACGGCTGCCCGATGTGGGCGAGGCCAAGGGCACGATCCTCAACTTCACCGGCAACTCCGACCAAGTGAAGCTGCTCGACCGCGACGGCAAGGTGATCGGCTCCTCAGACAATCCGCGGTTCGGGTTCGGCATCGATGCCGACGCGCAGAAGTTCAGTCCGTTCCAGCTCAAGGCCGGGCAGTGGGCGTCCGGTGGCGACGACGTGGTGATCGACGCCGACACCGCAGCGAAGCACCATTTCAGCCCTGGCGACGCGATTCGGGTGTCGGGGACGGGCCCCGTGCGCCAGTTCAAGGTCGTCGGCGTGACAAGGTTCGGCGATCTGAACAGCCTCGGCGGTGCGACAGTCGCGATCTTCACCGTTCCAACGGCTCGTCAGCTGCTGGACAAGCAGGGCTTTGACTCGATTTCAGTCGTGGCAAAGCCGGGCGTCGCTCCGCAGTATCTCTCGCGCGAGATCGACCGGATCCTACCCGCGACCGCCCAGGTGAAGACGGGCGCCCAGCAAGCGCAGTCCGACGACAAGGACATCGCAAAATTCCTGAACTTCATCCGGATCTTCCTGCTCGCCTTCGGCGCAGTCGCGCTTTTCGTCGGCGCGTTCGTGATCTCCAATACGCTGTCGATCACGGTCGCGCAGCGGACGCGAGAGTTCGCGACGCTGCGCACGCTGGGCGCCTCGCGCCGGCAGGTGCTGCGCTCGGTGGTGCTCGAGTCGACGGTGCTCGGGCTGGCGGCCTCGGTCGTCGGGCTGGGACTCGGCGTGGGCCTAGCGAAGGGGCTGAGCTGGTTGCTCGACGCGCTCGGACTGTCCCTGCCTCAGACGGCGCTCGTATTCGCGCCCCGCACGGCGGTGGTCGCGCTGCTGGTCGGCACGGGCGTGACGGTGCTGGCGAGCCTCGTGCCGGCTTTCCGTGCGACGAGGGTCGCGCCGATCGCCGCGGTCCGCGAGGGAGCCACCGTCACGGGCTCGCGTGGGCGCGGCAGGCTGATCGGGCTCGCTTGCGGCCTGGTAGGGCTGATCCTGCTGGCGGCTACGGCCGCGGGGAGCGGCAGTCTGCTCGCGCTGGCGGCCGGGACGCTGCTCGTGTTCGTCGGCATGGCGGCGATCGCGCCCCGGCTCGTGCCCTCACTCGTCGCTGTCGTCGGATATCCGGGCGAGCGGCTCGGGGGATTCGCCGGAGCACTGGCGAAGCGCAACGCCATCCGCAATCGTGGCCGCACGGCCTCGACGGCGGCGGCACTGATGATCGGACTCGCGCTGGTGACCTTCGTCGCCGTGCTCGCCCAAGGTCTCGTGGGCTCCGACAAGGACGCGGTGAGAAAGCAGCTCGCCGCTGACTACGTCGTCCGGCCGGGAGACGGAAGCGAGACCGTGTCGACCGCCGCCGAGCTCGCGGTGTCACGTGCCGGCGGGACTGCCTCGGGTGTGCGGTTTGACCGGGCGCTGGTTGGCAAGGGCAGCGTGAACGTCAACGGAGTCGACGCCAACGTGGTCAGGGGTCTGCACTTCCACTGGACCCAGGGTTCCGACGCCACGATCGCATCGCTCAGGACGGGCGCGATCGTCCGCAAGAGCTTCGCCAAGGATCATCACCTGGGCGTAGGCAGTTCATTCGTGCTGGAGACCCCCGCGGGCAAGCGTGTCCGCCTCACAGTCGCCGGAATCTACGATCCACCGGAGCTCGACCAGGTGCCGGGCGAGGTGGTCATCAGCCAAGGGAAGTTCGACCGTTCGTTCCCGCGCCCGCAGGATGAATTCGTGCTGGTCACCGGATCGAGTGAGCGCCAGCTGCAAGCGGCCCTCGCCCCGTTCGCGGGCACGAAGGTCATGACTCGGGAGGAGTTCGTAACCGATCGCTCCGCGTTCGTGGGCAAGATGCTCAATCTGGTCTACGTGCTGCTGGCGCTCTCGGTCCTGGTCAGCGTCTTCGGCATGGTCAACACGCTCGTGCTCTCGGTGTTCGAGCGCACTCGCGAGTTCGGCATGCTGCGCGCCGTCGGCATGACCCGCCGGCAGGCTCGCCGCATGGTCCGCAACGAAAGCATCATCACCGCGCTGATCGGCGCCGCGATCGGCCTGCCGCTCGGTCTCGGCCTCGCGGCGGTGGTCATCCACCGCATCGGAAGCGGTATCACCTACCAGCTGCCGATCGGCTCTCTGGTCGCGTTCGTGGTCGTCTCGATCGTCGTCGGAATCGGCGCCGCCGTGATCCCGGCCAAGCGGGTCTCACGCCTGAACGTGCTGACCGCTCTCCATTACGAATGACCCAACCGTGGTATGCGGCCCGGTGACCCAACACGTCGCCGGGCCGCCACTAATTGAACCCTCATGGAAAGGAACGAGCATGCGACGCAAGATCATCGGAGGCCTCGGCACGATGCTGGCCATCGGACTCACCATCACCACCGCGGTCGCGCCGGCCGCGACCGCAACCACCGGCAAGGAGTCCTTCCGGGGCGTGCTGATCGCCGGTGGCAAGCCGAATGCGCGCCACATCATCAGCACCTTCGTCGCCGCCGATGGCTTGTTCAGCGGTCATGGACGCATCGTCGAGGTCCCGAACCGGCCGGGCGACGGCGACAAAGTCAGCCGCGACGACCTGGTGTTCCCGCAGGGGAACCTTCATCTCGTCAGTACCAACAAGTCCGTCTCGGTGTCGGTGAATCCCAAGACCTGCGCGCTCAGAATCGCGATTCGCCAGACCGCCCGGATCGAAGGCGGAACCGGCAAGTTCAGCCAGGCGACCGGCGCGTTCGTGGGCGGCGTCCGAGGACGGGGAGTGACTTTCCGCAACCCGGACGGGACCTGCTCACAGCACGGCGCCCTGCTGCTCGAGGTCGACCTCGTCTCCGGACGCGGAACCCTCTCGTTCTGAGAGGCACCTCGTGACGTCTTACGGCTATCGCAATGGCCGCAAGATCGTGTGGGGCTTCGCCATGGCGCGGACAGCCGGGCTGGCGCCCAGACGCTGGAGGCGTACGCGGTGGACCCGTCCGGCGTGGACCAGCCGGGCGCTCGAAGAAGTCGTCAGCTCGACACGGCGGAGGCCTCTGCCCCCGGGGCGCGAGACGCAAGGGCACTCGCCAGCCCCTCGCGCGCGTGGATCCCCAGCTTCAGGTAGGTCCGCCGGAGATGGCTCTCCACGGTGTTCACCGTGACGAACAGCTGCTGGGCGATCTCGGGCGTGGTGAGCCCATCGGCGGCCAAACGGGCGACACGAAGCTCGCTGGGCGTGAGCGAGTCGGCGCCGGTGAACGCGGTCCGACGCGGGCGGGCGCCGCTGGCAATCAGCTCCGTGTGTCCGCGCTGCACGAGTGCCGTGGCTCCGCACAGCCTGGCCAGCTCGACGCCCTCGCGGAGCGGCTCACGCGCCTCCGCGCGGTGATTGCCGCGGCGCAGCGCGGCGCCCAGGTCGATGAGCGCGCGGGCGTGGTCGAGCCGGGCTTTGCCGCGCTCCAGCATGGGCACCGCTTCGCGTAGGAGATCGATTGCGTCGTCCCCGCCCCTGGGGCCGCCGCGCACCACAAACCTATCCCGAGCGTCCTGGGCTGGCCAAGGTGTCGCCCGAGCGCGATCACGTCTTCGCTGAGCTCGCGCGCCTGCTCCAGGTCGTCGAGACGGCCGAGCGCCAGCGCCGCGCCGGTGCGCCAGTCGATCAACCCGGGGTTGCGCTCACCCCAGGCGGTCATCCAATTCCCGACGGCGAAGAAGCAATCCTTAGCCTCGTCCCACCGGCCGGTCGCCAGGGCGAGGTGTCCGCGGGCGAACGGCAGCCAGGCACTGCGCGCTCCGGGGCGACGCGCTCGCCACGGGCCTAGGTCAGGAAGGTGACCGCGCTCTCTGGCGCGCCGCGGGCCACCGCGCCGGCCGCCGCCTCACGCAGCACCTCGACCGTCCACGCGTCCGTACCGGGTTCCACGGCGAGCAGGTGCGAGGCGCAGCGATCCCCGCTGGCACCGGCCGCGGCGAGGATCCGGGCGCTCTCCAGGTGCATCAGGCTTCTCTCGCCCGGCGCCAGATCCGCGTAGATGGCCGCCTCGACGATCGGATGCATGAACCGCAGCGGTCGTCCGGACGCCAGGATCCTCGCGGCGGCCAGCAGGTCCGCGGTGCGCCCGGCGGCGCGTGGCTCGAGACCCGCCAGCTTGGACGCGTCGCGCAGGTCGGTGTCCGGTCCCAGTACGGCGAGCGCCCGTGCGAGCGCCGACGCGCCGGACGGTAGGCGCGAGAGACGCAGCATCAGCGCCCGGACCACCGTGTCCGGCACCTGTGCCGCTACTCGCGGAGCGTTGCCGGAGTCCGGCCCCACGGCGTCTGCGCGCAGCCCATCGAGAAGAGCCCGCAGGTAGAACGGGTTGCCACCGGTGGCCTCGAAGCATGCTCGGCAGAACGCCGGCTCAGCCGTACCCTCGAACAGATCGTCGATGAGCTGTTCGCACGCGCGCTCGCTGAGCTCGGAAGGTCTCAGCAGCTCAGTTCGGGGGTCGTTCTCGATCGACTCGAACGGCCCGTCGTCCTTCTGCCGCTCGTCGGGTCGCAGCGCCAGCAGGATCGCGGCGGGCAGGCCTTCGAGCCGGGCGGTGAGGAAGCTCACGAAGCGCAAGGACGGCACATCGGCCAAGTGAGCGTCGTCAATTGCGATCAGGAGCGGTTGGCGTGCCGCCAGGTTGAAGCACACCCAGTAGAGGCCGTGCAGAGCGGCAAACGTTGCGTCGGCCGCCGGCCGGGGAGCCTCGTCGGTGGCGAAGCCGAGCAGGGCGCCACCGATGGACGCCGCTCCGGTCAGGACGGCGGACCGCTCGTCGCGGGACGCGTCAGCGAGCACGCTCTCGAACAGCTGCCGGACGACGCCGAAGGCGAACGCGCTCTCGAGCGCCACCCCGCGCGCTCGGAGGACCTGCATGCCGGCTGCCGCCCCGGCACGGCACGCCTCCTCGACCAAGCGCGTCTTCCCGATCCCCGCCGGCGCCTCGATGAGCACCAGTCGGCCCGACCCGCGCCGCGCTCCATCGAACAGCTCATGAACCCGAGCGAGCTCTCCATCCCGCTCCAACATCGCCCCGTGCACCAGGGGCAGACCCTACCAACGTTCCGCTGCGGCGCCAATCGCGGATGTGCGGTCGGCGGGTACGCGCATCCGAGGCGACTCGAGGCCGCACGGACCGCCGGGCGTCACGGAGCCGATCGGCGTGGAGGGCCCGTGCCATTTCGATGTGCATGAGTGAGAGTGAAAGCATGCGGGTGACGTTCTCACCGGCTATCGCCGGTCGCATCCGTCAGCCCGCCAGTCCACTCGCCGGCGTCGATCTCGGCGAGCCCGTGGCGGCCTGACCGGCGAGGAGACTGGCGACTAGGCCGATGCGATCCCGGCGGAGCCGGGGCATCGTGGCAGCATGCAAACAGAGCACATGATCGGCGTCGAGCTCCGCGGCGCCGCCAAGTCCTACCGAACCGCCGGGACCGTGGTGCACGCGGTCCGCGGGATCGACGTGTCGATCGACCGGGGCGAGACCGTCGCACTGCTCGGGCCCAACGGGGCCGGGAAGTCGACGACGATCGACATGCTGCTCGGGCTGATCAGCCCGGACAGCGGCGCGGTCTCATTGCTCGGGGGGCCGCCGAGAGAGGCGGTCGCATCCGGGATGGTCGGGGCGATGCTCCAAGCGGGCGCGCTGATCCGCGACGTCACCGTGCGCGAGTTGATCGCGATGGTGGCCACGCTGCATCCTCACCCGCTCGAAGTCGACGAGGCGCTCGAGCTCGCCGGCCTCGCGGACATCGCCCGCCGACGCACCCAGAAGCTGTCCGGCGGCCAGGCCCAGCGCGTGCGGTTCGCGATTGCCCTCGTCCCGGACCCCGCGGTGCTGATCCTCGACGAGCCGACGGTCGGCATGGACGTCGAGGCACGACGCGCCTTCTGGCTGTCGGTGCGCGCGTTCGCGGCGCGCGGCAAGACGGTCATCTTCGCCACCCACTACCTCGAGGAAGCAGACGCCTACGCCGACCGCGCCGTCCTGATGTCCCACGGCCGGGTCGTCGCTGACGGCCCGACGAGCGAGATCCGGGCTCGGGTGGGCACGCGCACGATCCGCGCGACGCTCCCGGACGCCGAGACGACCGAGCTGGCGTCGCTGCCCGGCGTCACCGCGGCCGATCGGCGCGGCGAGGCGATCGTCCTGATCTGCACGGACTCGGATGCCGCGATCCGCGCGCTCCTCGACGCCTTTCCCGACGCACGCGACATCGAGATCGCCAGCGCCGGGCTAGAGGACGCGTTTATCGAGCTCACCGCCGACCCCGACGACACCTCGGCCGACACCGAGCGACAGGAGGCACTCGCATGAGATCGCTGGCATACACGCGCTTCGAGCTGGTTCGGACGTTCCGCAATGTGCGCCTGCTCGTGTTCTCGCTCGGCTTCCCGCTGGCCCTGTTCTTCATCATCGCCGCGCCCAACCGAAACGAGCACAACTTCAACGGGTCCGGCATCTCGATCCCGCTGTACTACATGGTCGGGCTGGTTGCATTCGGCGCAATGTCAGGGCTGATCTCGAGCGGGACGCGAGTCGCGACCGAGCGGACCGACGGCTGGACCAGGCAGCTCAGGATCACACCGTTGAAGCCGTCGGCGTATTTCCTCGCCAAGGTCTGTACCGGGTACGCGCTGGCCGGCGTCACGATGGTCGTGCTGTACGCGGCGGGGATCTCGATCGGTGTGAGCCTCGGCGCCGGGCGCTGGCTCGAGATGACCGGGCTGATCATCGTGGCGTGCGTACCGTTCGCGGCGCTCGGGATCCTGCTCGGGCACCTGCTCACCGCCGACTCGATCGGCCCGGCGGTCGGCGGCCTGGTCTCGCTGCTGGCGCTCGTCAGCGGCACCTGGTTCCCGCTCGGATCTCACGGGTTCCTGCACGACATCGCCCAGTTCCTCCCGTCCTACTGGCTGGTCAGAGCCAGCCATGTATCGCTCGGAGGCCAGGCCTGGACGCCCGGCGGCTGGATCGTGGTCGCCGCCTGGACGGTCGTGCTGGCGAGCCTCGCCCGCTACGCCTATGTGCGCGACACCGCGCGCGTATGACAAACAACTCGTCACAACCGAAAGGAGAGCAATGAGTACCGACACACACAACCGAGACGGTGTCAGGCGGTGGCGACTCGACCCGGACCGCTCGACCGCGGAGTTCCGGGTCCCGAACTTCTGGGGTCTGATGAAGGTCAAGGGCCGCTTCGAACGCCTCAGCGGATGGCTCGAGATCGGCGAGCAGGGCGAGCGCCGCATCGAGCTGACGATCGACGCCACCAGCCTGAACACCGGCAACGACAAGCGCGACGAGCACCTGCGCTCGGCCGAGTTCTTCGACACCGAGCGCCACCCCACAGTGCGCTTTGTCTCAACTTCGGTCGGCGCCCAGGTCGACGGGCGCATCCACGTCGAGGGCGAGCTGCTGGCGGCGGGCCACCGCGTGGTGCTCGAGCTCGAGCCGATGCTCCGGCAAACCGCCGACGGGTTGCAGGTCGATGCGAGCACGACGCTCGACCAGCGCGAGCTCGGCATGACGTTCAGCCCGCTCGGGATGACCCGGACCCCGGCGAACCTCACTGTGCACGCGGATCTGACACCGGAGCGCTGATGTAGCGTCCGGCCGAGTCCTATGTCTCCCGGCGGGTTGCACTAGCCTCCCGTCGGTTGATGGGTAGGAGTAAGTCGGAAGCGAGGACAGGGGAGCTCGTCGGTAGGGAGCGCGAGTGCGCGGAGATCGACCGGATGCTCGACGGCGCCCGCCGAGGCGAGAGCGGCGCCCTTGTGCTGCGCGGCGAGGCCGGGATGGGCAAGAGCGCCCTCCTTGCCCACGCCGCCGCCGCGGGGAGAGCCGCGGAGATGATGGTCCTCGGCGTGACCGGCGTCGAATGGGAGTCCGACCTCGCGTTCGCCGGCCTGCATGGCCTGTTGTGGCCGATCGTCGACGAGCTCGGAAGCGTGCCCGAGACCCAGCGCGAGTCGTTGGCCGCGGCGCTTGGCCTGGCGCCGGGCGAAGGTCGCGATCGCTTCTTGGTGTCGGCTGGAGCGCTGTCGCTGCTGGCCGCCGCGGCCGAGTGCAAGCCGATCCTGTGCCTGGTCGACGACGCGCAGTGGTTGGACGTCTCCTCGGCGCACGCGCTGACGTTTGTGGCTCGGAGGCTCTTCGCCGAGCAGGTCGTGATCGTGTTCAGCGCGCGCGAGGGCGAGCTCCGGCGATTCGACGCTCCGGGGCTGGCCGAGCTCGTGGTCGCCGGGCTCGGCCGGTCGTCAGCCGCGCTGCTACTCGACCACAGCGCGCCGGGAGCGGCGCCGTCGGTGCGTGAGCGGCTGCTCGACGAGGCGGCGGGAAACCCGCTGGCGCTGCTCGAGCTGCCCGTCGCGCTCTCGGATGCGCAGCTCGAAGGCCGGGCGCCGCTACCCGGCGCGCTGCCGCTCACCGCACGGCTACGCGCATCGTTCTCCGAGCGCATCGATCGGCTGCCCGAGCCCAGCCGGGCGGCGCTGCTGATCGCCGCCGCCGAGGAAGCGGGCGAGCTCGCAATCACGCTACGTGCGGCGGCCGAGCTCGACCTCCCGCAGGATGCACTCGATGCCGCCGAGAAAGGCGGATTGCTCCGGACCGACGGCGCGATCCTGAGCTTCCGCCATCCGCTGGTGCGATCGGTCGTGTACGAGTCCGCGACGCTCGGCCAGCGCCAGCGGACCCATTCCGCGCTGGCCGCCGCGTTGGATGGCGAGGACAGCGCGGAGCGTGCCGTCTGGCACCGCGCGATGGCGGCGCTGGCGCCGGACGAGGGGGTCGCGGTGGCGCTCGAGGCGGCGGCGGAGCGCTCCGCGCTCCGGGGCGCTCACGCATCCGCGGCGAGCTCGTTCGAGCAATCCGCTTCGCTCAGCGAGACGGCGTCCGGACGAGCCGGGCGGCTCGCCGCAGCGGCACAAGCCGCGTGGCACGCCGGACAGGTCGACCGCGCCGGCGAGCTGATCAGGCGCGCGTTGCCGATCGCAGATCCGCCCCAGCGCGCCCGGCTCATGTTCATACGCGGGGTGGTCGAGGGCCAGAGCGGCTGGTTGCTCGACGGTGTCGCAACGATGCATCAAGGGGTGGCCGTGAGCGAGGACCCATCGTTGACGCTGCAGCTGCTCCGGGAGGGCTTCGCGATGGCCTCGCAGGCGCACGCTATCGAGGAGGCGGCGGACTTCGCCGCGCGAGCTGCCGACGTCAAGCCCTGCGGCGAGATCGACAGCTTCACCCAGGCCTCGCTGATCGCCAGTGCTGCGGAGCTATCGACGGACTTCGAGCGGAGCAGGTCGCTGTCGGCCGAGCTCGTCGAGCGCGCCGAAGGGATCGACGACCCGGCGTGCCTGATCTGGGCCTCGCTCGCGGCCGCCCGCGTCGGCATGCGCCGGGAGGCGCTCCACCACGCCAACCGGGCGGTGAGCAACGCACGCGAGCAGGGCGCGATGACCACGCTCCCGTTCTCCCTCCAGGTGCAGGCGGCTGGGCTGATCGGCGAGAGCCGCCTCGAGCTCGCCTACGCAAGCGCCGACGAAGGATGGCGACTCGCGCTCGACACCGGTCAGCTCTGGGCAGCCAGTTGGAACCTCATGCGGCTCGTCCAGATCGATGCGCTGCGAGGCGACGAGGAGCTGGCCCACGCGCACGCCGCCGAGCTTCAGGTGCTGGTTGCGCGTAGTGGGGCTGCGGCGATCGGCGAGCACGCGACACGGTCGATTGCGCTGCTCGACATGTGCCTCGGTCGGCCGGCCGAAGCGCTCGAGCGTCTTCTGACCATGATCTCGGCGGCACAGCCTGGATCCCACCCGCTGTTCCTGTACGGCGTGCCTGACACCGTCGAGACAGCTGCCCGCGCCGATCGCCTCGACGAGGTGTCGCCGCACGCCGGTCGGTTCCGGCATTGGGCCGAGCAGTATCGAAGTCCGGAGGCGCTAGCGCTGCTCTCACGGTGCCTGGGACTGATCGATGAGTCGGACGCCGAGACGCACTTCGACCGCGCGGTCGCGTTCGCGTGGGCTCTGTCGCCGTTCGACGCGGCACGAACAGAGCTCCTGTACGGCGAGTGGCTGCGCCGGCAGCGCCGGCGAATCGACGCCCGCCGTCATCTGCGCAGCGCGCTCGAGTGCTTCGGCCGGCTCGGTACGGCACCGTGGGAGGCGCGAGCCCGGGCCGAGCCCGCGCGAGTGGCGAGACGGCCCGCAAGCGCGACGCGTCGACTCGCGATCAGCTGACCCCGCAGGAGCTCCAGATCGCGCGTCTGGTCGCCACCGGGAAGACCAATCCCGAGGTTGCGGCACAGCTGTTTCTCAGCCCCCGAACGATCGACTATCACCTGCGCAAGGTCTTCTCGAAGCTCGAGATCGCTTCTCGCGCGGAGCTCGCCGGCGTCGACCTCGGCGAGCCGGTGGCCGCGTAGCCGATGACCGGGACGTCCGGCGAGCGGCTGCTCGTCAACTTCTTCTACGCCCATCCCGTCGGGCACGCGGTCGAGGCGCTGCACTACTGCCTCGGTCACCACCTGGCCGATCCCAGGCGGGAGGTCTCGGTGGCGCTCAATGCGGCCACCGCCGTCGAGCTCGCCGGCTTCTGTCCGTTCGTCTCCGAAACGTATGCGATCGAGCATCCGCTGCTCGAGCCGTGCCTCGACTCGGCGGCCCGACAGGCCGGCATCCCGCGCCGCTGGGACTGGGTCCTCGACGACTTCCGGCGCGCGCAGGAGATCCAGCTCGCGATGTTTCCTGGCCTGCGCGACTACTACCAGACCAGCGATCAGCTCCTGACCGCCGCGCGCGGTCGGACGTACGTGGCGTCACGCCTGCCCGGGTACGTTCCCCATCAGCACCTGCGGCTCGACCTGCCGGAATCGGCACGGGCCGCGGCCACGCGTCGGCTGAGCAACGGATTGGAGCGATCCGGCGCGGGACGGATCGCATTGATGCCCGCCGGTTCCGGGGAGCGCTCGCTGTATCCGTCGGCCGGCTCGTGGCTCATGATCCTCGATGCGCTCGAGGACGCATTTCCCGGAGTCGAGATCGCCCTGATCGGCAAGCTACGGCGCGACACGCGCACCACCACCTCGCTGGCGCCGGGCGAGCTGGCCGCGTTGCTGGCTCATCGGTCGCGGCCGCTCGACTGCCTCGACATCGGGCTGGCCGAGCAGCTGGCGGTGGTCGAGGCGTGCGATCTGTTCCTCGGGCCCCACACCGGCTTTGGCATGGCAGCGCTCGCGGTTGGGACGCCCTGGCTGACCCTGTCGGGCGCACGATGGTTCGAATACTTCTTCAATCGAGTTCCGTTCCGCTCGATCATCCCCGACTGCGAGCGCTACCCCAGCTTTACCCAGTTCGACCCGGGCGTGGTGGTCGACGACGACGGCGACGGGCCGCGCACGCCCAGCATGACGGCCGCGCGCGTCCGCGACGACCTCGACCGGATCGTTGTCGCGGCGCGTGAGCTGCTCGACGGCTCCCTCACCTACGAGCAGTCCTTGCGCGACTATTTCCCGGCCCTGGTGGCGGCGCACGGTGAAGACGCGAACGCGATCTGGTCGATCGACGGCGTGCACCTCGAGTATCTGCCCCGGGCGCGGTAGCGACGCGTAGAAATGTCCGGAGCTCGACCGCTCCGGTCACGAGCAGCGGTTCTGGGAGCGCGGTCAGGCGATTCGTGACGTCCGCTCTGAGGTGCCCCGCGGCCGGGCCCATGCGAAGCACCGCCTCCGCTTCGCGGCGGGTCAGCTCCAGGGTCCAGGTGATCCGCCGGAGCCTGCCGGGGCGCAACCCAGACGCGAGTTGCCGGCGGAGCCGTTCGGGCTTGCACGGGTCGACCCGGATGGTGTGGAGCGTGGCTAGCTCGTGGAGATGTTCTGAGGTGGGGGTGACGACCATGAGCATGCCGCCTGGCCGCAGGACACGGGCTAGCTCGGCGCCGTTGCGCGGCGCGAACACGCTCAGCGCGAGATCGACCGCGCCGTCGGCGAGCGGGATGCCTTGCCAGAGGTCGCTCCGCACCGCAGCGACCCGCTCGTGAACACGTGCCGCTCGGCGCGAGGCCGCGAGCGAGGCGTCGAGTGCAACGCCCCGACCCTCCGTCACTGCGCCCAGCATGCCCGCCAGGTGGTGCCCGGTTCCCGCGCCGGCGTCCAGGATGACCGACCCCTGGAGACCGGCGACCGTGCCGGCCTCGTCGGCGAGTGCCGCCGTCAACGGCTCGAAGTGACCCGCCTCCTGGACCTCGGCGCGCGCTGCGATCATGCCGGCTTCGTCACCCGTGGCCGGGCGGCCGCGTGGCGCTCTGAGAGTGACGTAGCCATGTCGCGCAACGTCGTAGCTGTGGCGACGGCGACAGATGAGGCGACCCGAGGCAAGCGCGAGGGTCTCACTGCAAACGGGGCAGCGCAGCCGGCCGGCGACAGCCGCCAGCGGCGCCGGAACATCAGACACTCGGCTATGTTGGCAAACCTCGAGCGTCAGGCGGCGCTGCCTGGATCGTCCTCGAGCAGTCGCAGGAACGCGGCGCCGGCCGGCGATGGCTCGCGGTCAAGTGGGGTGACGAGGACGAGTTCGCGTGGGATTGGTGGGTCGGTGGCGACCCCGATCGCGCGGCCGGCCGTCATCCGGATCGCGGCGGGCGGCAGCAGCGACACGCCGATGCCGAGCGTCACGAGCTCGAGGAGATGCGGGAGGGCGTCGACTTCGCACGCGATGCGACGGTGCAATCCGACCGCGTGACAGGCGCGATCGATGCTCGCGCGCAGCGCGGAGTCCGACCGGTATTCGACGAACTCACGGTCGTCGAGGCCGCTCAGCCGAACGCGGCTGCGGCGAGCCATCGGGTCGTCGGCGGCGACGGCAAGCTGCAGCGCTTCCGTCTCGATGGTGCGGGCTCGGACCCGGTTGCCTTGCGGCCCGAGCGGCAGATCGACGATCGCGAGGTCGACTTCCCCGTCGGCCGTGCATCGCACGAGCTCGGGCGCGCCGACGTGATAGATCCTCAGCGTCACCGCCGGATGCCTGCGGTGAAAGCGGGCGAGCAGCCCGGGCAGGTTGACGCGCCCAAGCGACTGGATGGCGCCGATCGCCAGATGCCCGCGCACCAACCCGCGAACCGCCGCCACGGCGTCCCGGCCGTCCTCGGCGGCTGCCACGGTGCGCGTGGCGGCTGGAAGCAGCGCCCGACCGGCCTCGGTCAGCTCGACCTGGCGCGTGCTGCGGACGAACAGGTCGCTGCCAAGTTCGCGCTCGAGTGCGCGAACCGAGCTCGACAGGCTCGACTGCGTGAGATGGACGCGCGCCGCCGCCCGCGTGAAGTGACGCTCCTCGGCGACGGCCAGAAAGTGCTCGAGCTGCCGCAGCTCCATTCATCGATTCTATCGCTCAGTCCCATAGCAACAATCGGTTGGACAAATGTCTCTCATGAGCGGAGACTCCGTGCCATGTCAACCCTCATCAAACGACGTGACCTATCCGGATCGCCAGAAGCCGCTCAGTTCATTGGCGCAGAGCACGGCGGCCTGCCGATCTCGCTCTTCCTGGTCGACAACCGGCCGGGCGCCGGCCCGCAGCTTCACCGCCACCCCTATCCCGAGCTGTTCATCGTCCACGCCGGGGAGGCCTGCTATGAGATCGACGACGTCCGGCTCACGGCGACAGCCGGAGACATCCTCATCGCGCCCGCCGGGACGGACCATCGCTTCACCAACACCGGCGACGAGCGGTTGTGCATCACCGCGATCCACACCGCCGCGACCATGGACACCGAATGGCTGCAACCGGTGCAGCGCAAGGGACGAACGCGATGATGAACGACTTGGGATCCGCGCTCGCGGGGGTGGTCGCCCTCGCCATTGTCCTCATGGGCTCGCGATACCTACTCGACCCCAAGCCGGCTGCCGCCGGGTTCGGCATCCCCGGCGCCCCCGGCGAAACCGAGCCCGGCCGCGCATGGCTCGCCGTCAAGGCCACGCGCGACATCGCCATCGGGATCGCCATCGCCGTGCTGCTGGTCGGGGGAGCACAGACGCAACTCGGCTACCTGATGCTCGTGATCTCGACGATCCCGATCGCCGACGGCACGATCGTCCTACGAGCGGGCGGTCCGAAAGCCATCGCTTATGGCGTTCACTGGGCCACCGCCGGACTATTCCTCACGACGGGCGCGCTTCTCGTCACCTGAGCCGTTGGCGGCTACAGGCGCCGGAATGCGCGCACCGATAGAGGGATGAAGATCATCAGCAGGCAGGCGAGCCACGCGAGGGTCTCGAGCGCCGGCGCGAGGGCATGACCGTTCCCGATGGTCAGTGCCCGGGCTGCGTTGACGACCAGCGTGACCGGGTTGACGTCGGCGAAGATGCGCACGACGCCGGGCATATGCGTCGTGGGAACGAACGCGGAGGAGGCGAACACGAGCGGGAACACCCAGATGAACCCGATCGACTGGGCAGTCTCGGGGTTGCGCACCGACACTCCGATGAACGCGCTCACCCACGAGAACACGTATGCGAAGGCGAGGACGAGCACGAGTGCCAGCGCGACTTCGTACACGGGCTGGGTTGGCCTGAAGCCAATCGCGAAGCCGATCAGGAGCATCACGACGAGGGTCACGGCGTTGGTGGCGAGGTCGGCAACCGTACGCCCGACGAGGACCGCCGAGCGGGCGATCGGCAACGAGCGGAAGCGATCGACCACGCCGCTGGCGACGTCCTCGGTGAGTCCCAAGCCGGTGGTCAGCGCACCCATCACGGCGGTCATGACGATGATCCCGGGCAACAGGAAGTTCACGTAGCTGACGCGGCCCGTGTTGATCGCGCTGCCGAACACGTAGCGAAACAGCAGCACGAACATCACCGGCTGGACGAACAGGTAGCCCACGTACATTGGCCGGCGCATGATCTTGCGCAACTGACGCGTCGCCATCACGCGGCTGTCGGCGAGCGTCTCGCCCATCGTCAGGCGGCGACGCTCGGGGAGAATGGCGGTCGCGCTACTCATGCTGCCTCCTTTACGACTGATTGCTCGATCGGCTCCTGGGCGGCGGGGCGGCCGGTCAGGGTTAGAAAGACGTCGTCGAGGCTGGGCTGCTGCAGCTCGATCGACGCGATCGCAACGTGCGTGGCGTCCAGGCGGCGAAGCGCTTCGCTAGACGCCGCGGGATCGGCCACCGCGAGGCGAATCTCGCCATCGGCCGCGTCCACTCTGGGCGCGTCTGCCGCCGTCAGGCTGCCCAGCGTCGCTGCGGCGAGCGGAAGCTGGGCGGCGTGGGCGAGGCGGACGCTGAGAACGCTGCCGCCGATCCTTGCCTTCAGCTGCGGGGCGGTCCCCTGCGCGACGATCCGGCCCTGGTCCATGAGTGCGATCTGCTGCGCGAGACGGTCGGCCTCGTCGAGGTATTGAGTCGTCAACAGCACGGTGGTGCCGGCGGTGCGGATCTCGTCGACGACGCTCCACAGCTCCTGGCGCGAGCGCGGATCCAAGCCCGTGGACGGCTCGTCGAGGAGAACGACCGGCGGATTGCCGATTAGTCCGGCGGCGAGGTCGAGCCGACGGTGCATCCCGCCCGAATAGGTGGCCGCGCGACGGTCCGCCGCGTCCGCGAGGCTGAACCGGTCGAGCACGTCGGAGGCGCGCCGGCGCGCGTCGGCACCGGAAAGCCGATAGAGCCGGGCGATCATCTCCAGGTTCTCACGACCGGTGAGCTCGCCGTCGACGGCCGCGAACTGGCCGGCGAGGCCGATCCGGCGCCGCACCGCCAGCGGTTCGTCTACGACGTTGTGCCCGAGGACGCTCGCGCGGCCGGAATCCGGCTCGAGCAGAGTGGCGACGATCCGGACGAGCGTGGTCTTCCCCGCGCCGTTCGGGCCCAGCAACCCGAACACGCTTCCCGGCTCGATCCGCAGATCGAGGCCATCGAGCGCGATGATCTCACCGAAGGCCTTCCGCACGTCGTGAATCTCGATCGCTGCATGCGCTGACATTGTCGGGACGCTCCTTTCTTCGATGTCCTGGCGTTACGCAGCCGCCGCTTCGGCTTCGCCGCGCGTTGCGTCGTCGGGCACTTCGACGTGCGCGCCGTTCAAGGCGCGGGCAGCCGTGCCTTCGATGTTGATGTGGGGGAGCCGCTGGTCGATCCAGCGCGGTAGGCGCCAGGTGACCTGGCCGAGGATCTCGAGCACGGCGGGCAGCAGCACGCAGCGCACGACGATCGCGTCGAGTAGCACCGCGACGGCGAGGCCGAAGCCGAACTCCTTGATCACGCGCTGGTCGCCGAACATGAACGACAAGAAGACGCAGATCATGATCGCGCCGGCGGCGCTGATCACCCGTCCGGTGAACGCGATTCCGTCCGCCACCGCGGCGCCGGCGTCCCCCTGGCGGACCCACAGCTCACGCACGCGTGAGACGAGGAACACCTCGTAATCCATCGACAGGCCGAAGATCACGGCGAACATCAGCACCGGGATCCACGGCTCGATCGGTCCCTTCTCGATCCCGATCACGCCGGCGAACCAGCCGTTCTGGAACACGGCGACGGTGACGCCGAGCGCCCCGCCGATGCTCAGCAGGTTCATCAGGGCGGCCTGCACCGGGATGACCAGCGAGCGGAAGATCACGAACAAAAGCAGCGCAGAGAGCACGACCACGATGCCGATGAACAGCGGCAGCTTGCTCGATAGGACGTGCGAGAAGTCGATCGAGCCGGCCGTGAACCCGCCGACCAAGACTGGCACCCCGGTTCGCTTCACGACCGGCGGCATCACCTCGTGGCGCAGCCGGTTGACCAGTGCGGTCGTGGCTGCGGCCTGGGGCGCCGAGATCGGATACGCCTGTATGACCGCGAGCTTGCCCGAGGGCGCGATCCGCGGCGGCGTGACCGCCACGACACCCGCCGTGCCCCTGATCGCCGCCTGTATTGCCGGCAGCGCGGTCGGCGCCTCACTGCGCCTCGGCAGTTCCGCGACGACCAGCAGTGGCCCGTTGAACCCGCCGCCGAAGCCCTTGGCGAGCATGTCGTAAGCGTGTCGGGTGCTTGTGCCCGCTGGGTCGTTGCCGGCGTCGCTCGGATTGAGCCGGAGGGCGAACACCGGCAGGAGCAGCGCGATCATCAGGGCCAGCGAGACGATGGCAAGCGGCCACGGACGCGCCTGCACGATCCGGCTCCACTGCCGCCAACGCGAACGCGAGCCCGCGTTGATCACCAAGACCGGGCTCTCCTCCGCCGCCTTGCCGCGACGGCGCGCGCCGGGCGCCCGGACGATCCGGTGGCCGAACTTCGAGAGCATGGCTGGCAGCACGGTCAGCGACGCAGCCAGCGTGAGCAGCACCGCGAACACCGATGCGATCGCCAGCCCGTACATGAAGCTCACCCCGGTGGCGAACATTCCGAGCAGCGCGATCACGACCGTCGTGCCGGCCAGCAGAATGGCCCGACCCGAAGTGTCCATCGCCTCGACCACCGAGCGCTCGACGTCGCCGAACAACGCGTAGTTCTCGCGGAACCGGGTCACGATGAACAGCGCGTAATCGATTCCCACCCCGAGGCCGATCATCAGCGCCAACTGCGGCGCGACGTTGGACATATCGGTCACGCGTGTGGCCAGCCCGATCAGCGCCACCGCGGTGATCAGGCCGAAGCCCGCCGTGATCAGCGGCATCCCGGCCGCGAGCAGCGACCCGAAGGTGATCAGCAAGATGACCAGCGCGGCGATCGCACCGATCTCGGTCGCCGGGCCGATCGTGAACCCCTCGGCGGCGGCGATCACCTGACCGCCCGCGGCCACCGTCACCCCCGGCACGTGCACCGCGTTCACCTGGTCGAGCACCGGCTTGCCGGCCGCGGTCGGCACCAGGTTCGCCGGCCTGTCGTAGTTGACCGTGGCAAACGCGGTCCGGCGATCCCGCGAGATCTCCACCCCGCCCCGCGTCGAGTAGGGGCTCAGCACGCCGATCACGTGCGGGTCACGACTGACCTGGCCCAGCAGCCGGGTGATCGCCGGGCGCACCTGCGGCGAGTCGACCGTGCCGCCGTCGACCCGGAACACGACCGTGTCGACGTCGCCGCTCTGGGCGGGGAACTCACGCTTGAGCAGATCAAGCGCCCGCTGAGACTCGGTGCCGGGCAGGCTGAAGTTCGTGGCGTAGTTTCGACCTACCGCGCCGGCGATCGCTGTCGTCAGGACCGCAACCACGAGCCAGGCAGCGAACACGCGGCCCCGGTGAGCGATGCACCAGGCCGACAACCGCCGCACCACGGATCGCTCCGCACGTGGGTTGTTCCCGAACCCGAGACCCGCCCGGGCATTCCCTGTCGTGGTCGTTTTCATCACATCGCCTCGCATGTTTGGATCAGTGGTGACAGCGCTCGGATGACGGTGCCAGCGAGCCGGATCGATCGCATCGGGGGACTCGCCGGTCAACCCACCAGTCACTCACGCGGCCGCCGACAAACGGCGGATCCGCCGCGCGTATGCGTCGGCCGCCGACCCCTCGCGATCAAGGGCGGCGTTGAACGCAGCGAACGCCAGCGGTCGCTCTTCTCTGGGCACGCTGCCCAGCCGGCCGTACGTCGCGTGCACTTCTTCGCATCGCATACGCCAGTCGCAATAGAGCTGGAGCAGGTCGTAGTCGGAACGCCGGTTGAGGATCATGGGTGCCTCCCCTCGGTGGTGCGAATGAAGTGCTCAGCGATCTCGTCGCTGGTCGTCAGCCAGACGTCCGGGTGGTTGGCGACATACGCGAGCGCCTCGTCCAAGTACCGGTGCCGAAATGGCTGACCGATCACGAACGGATGCAGGGCTAGGGCCATCACCCGGCCGCTGGAGGCCGCGTCGGCGTGCAACTGATCCAACTGGTCCTTGACGAGCTGGACGAAATCGGGGCCGGTGAGGCCTCGGCTGATGAACACGCCGAGGTCGTTCAGCTCAACCGAGTAGGGCACGCTCAGCATGCCCGGCACGTTCAGGCCGTAAGGCTGGTCGTCGTTGGTCCAGTCGAGCACGTAGCTCAGCCCGAGCTCCGCCAGGAGCATGGGCGTCTGAAACGTCTCGGTGAGGCCGGGTCGCAGCCAACCCCGCGGGCGGCGGCCGGTTGCCCGCTCGATGGTTTCCACCACCTGCGCCAGGACGACTCGCTCCTCATGGGCCGTCAGGTAGGTCTGCAAGGCCGAGTTGGTCGTGCCATGGGCGAGCCAGGCCCAGTCCCGATCGCGACCGGCCTGGATGATCTGGGGGTACCGCCCCGCCACCTCGGAGTTCAGCAACGCGCTGGCGCGTATCCCATGCCGGTCGAGGGTTTCGATCAGCCGCCAGATGGCGACCCGCGGCCCGTAATCGCGCCACCCGTAGTTCAGCGGGTCGGGGACCAGTGACGCGGTCCCTTCCCAGATGCTCGTGGAGGGACTGTCGATGTGAAAGTGCTCGACGTTGACACCGACGTAGAAGGCGACGCGAGCGCCTCCTGGCCACCGGATCGGTTCGCGTTCGGTGATGGGGCTGTAGTCGAAGAGATCAATGTCCATGCCGCGACACGATGGCGTCCGCACGGGCGCGCTCGCGACGGGGATCTCGCCGGTGAGTTCGCCGGTCGGCTGGTCCGTCGGCGCAGATCAGGCGGCTACCGGGTCGCCGAGGTCGACGCCGGCAAGCTCCCCACGGGAGGAGATCTCGAGCTTCGAGAACACCTTGCGCAGGTGGTAGTCGATCGTGCGGGGGCTGAGGAACAGCCGCGCCGCCACATCCGGGTTGGACATCCCGTCCGCGACGAGACGCGCGATCTGCAGCTCCTGCGGCGTCAGCTGGTCCCGCGACGCAGGGCCGCGCTTTCGCGCGGTTTCGCCGCTGGCGCGCAGCTCGGACCGAGCGCGCTCCTCCCACGGCGCGACACCGAGCTGCTGGAAGGCTTCGATCACCGCGCGCAGATGGGGCCGGGCGTCCACGCGCCGCCGGTGGCGGCGAAGCCATTCGCCGTAAAGCAGCTCGCTCCGGGCGCGATCGAACGGGGACAGCGCGTCGCCGAGCTCCAACGCCTCCAAGAAATGCTCCTCGGCGCCGGCGTCGTCCACGAGCGCGCGGCAGCGCGCGAGCAGAGCAAGCCGCGCCGGGTTGGGACACGCTCGTACCCACGCCTCGAAGCGATCGAGGTGTGGCGCCACCTCATTCAGGCGCTCGGCTCGTGCGGCGGCTTCGACTGCATCCGGCAGCCCGAGGACAAACAGCGGGTTCGACTCGGGGCGGACCGTGGTGATCACGACCAGGAGCCGATCGAGGGCCTGCGCCGGCCTGCCGCGACCGAGCTCCAACAGGCCAAGGGTCATCGCCACGCTGCAGATCAGCGCGTTCGCGCCGCTCCTGGCAATCAGGGTCTGCAGCTCGCGGGTACGGCGCTCCGCGAGCTCATCGGCTCCCCTGAGCGCGTCGATCTTCCCCAGGTATGCGAGGTTCAGGCTCGCCGCCCATGGCTGTTCGACGTCGAGCGCCAGCCGCCACCCCTCCTCGCCCGCGGAGTAGGCCAGATCGAATTGGCTTGTCCCGATGAGCGCCCGAGCTTCGGCCTGAAGCGCGAACGGCAATGCGCTTACGAGCGCTCGCTCCCGGGCGAGCTCGACGGCGCGGGTCGCGTAGGGAAGGCCGTCGGCGGCAGCGCTCCGCCGGGCCGCGGTGTGGGCGGCGGAGATCAAGCACATGGGATCGTCAAGGCGCCAGGCCAATTCGAGCGCCTCGTCCGCGAGCTCCGCACCGCGGTCCTGATCCCCGGAGAGATCGGCCGCGTACGCGCCGAGCGCAGCCGCGGTGTAGCGGTCGATGTCGGCTCGCGGCGAATGATCGGCGGCCGAGGACCCGATCGCGATCATCTCCTCGTAGTCGCCGGCATAGACCGCCATCGAGCCTGCCTCCCGCAGCATCTGGAGGCTGAGCGACGGGTCTTCACTGAGCGCTGCCGCCTTGCGCAGCGTCGCGACTCCGTGCCCGAGCCAGCCGTGTCGCCCCTCGATCACACCGCTCAGGTACAGCAGCCTTACCCGTTGCGTCTGGCCCGCGACCGACATCGAGCGCTCGATCAGCGACCGGGCGCGCTCGGCCTGCCCTCCTCTCCCAGCTGCCTCGGCCGCCATCGCCAGGCGCCCCCCAAGATCACCCTCGGCCTCACTGAGCTCGGCAGCCCGCTCGAACGCGCTCGACGCCGACGCGTGACCACCCCGCTGCTGTGACTCACGCGCCGACGCTTCCAACGAGCTCGCGAGCTGCTCGTCCGGGCCGTCGGTGGCCATCGACCGATGCCAGAGCGCGCGGTCCGATCGCTGCTCGATCACCAGCGCATCGCCCAGTGCCGCGTGCGCGCTCTGTCGCCGCGCCCGCGGCGCCGATTCGTAGATCGCCGAGCGCACTAGGGGGTGGCGAAACGCAAGCGTTCCGTCGCGCGTCCGAATCATGCCCCTCTCCTCGGCGGGATCGAGCGCATCATCGGGGAGCCCGCCCGCGGCAAGCGCGCGCAGGATGACTCTGAGCTCGCCCGCTTGCTCCGCGCTGGCCATCAGCAGCGCCGCCTGAGCGGACGCGGGCAGCCGCTTCAGCTGTTGGGTGAACGTCGAGCGCAGCCGAGCCGTCAAGGGGAGCGCGTCCGGCAACGAGGCTCGGCCGGCCAGCTGCGCGCCGGAAAGCGCCGCCGGAAGTTCGAGCAGCGCCAGCGGGTTGCCGCGCGCCTCACCCAGCAGCCGTTGACGCACCCGCGGCACGGCCTGCGGCGAGGAGCGATCGAGCAGTGCCAGCGACGAGTCCCGCCCTAATGGGTCGAGGACGAGCTCGCCGAGCGCCGATTCCACAAATCGCCTGCTCTCACCCTCGCGCGCGCCGAACAGGATCACAACGCCTTCCGCCACGAGCCGACGCGCGGTGAACACCAAAGCGGCCGCAGAGGGAAGATCGAGCCACTGGGCATCGTCGACGAGGCACAGGATGGTCCCGCCTCCGACGCGGCCGCCAACAGCGACAACGCGCCGGCCGACACCAGAAAACGGTCGCACCCCTGCCCGGCCACCAGGCCGAGTGCCGCGGCGAGCGCCTCGCGCTGGGGTTCCGGCACGTCCGGAAGCCTGTCGACGATTGGCCAGAGCAGGCCATGCAGACCGGCGAACGCGAGGTCGTATTCGGCCTCGATTCCGGTCGTACGCAGCACCGTGAAACCCTCCGCGCGCTCGACCGCGCAGCCGAGCAGGGCGGTCTTCCCCATACCGGCCTCCCCGCGCACGACCAGGCACCCGCTCCGGCCGTGGCGCGCGTCGTCGAGGAGCCGAGCTAGCTCCCCCTGCTCGCGGACGCGTCCCACCAGGCCCGACAACTCGACCCGAAGCCTAACGCCTCTCCCGCGGACAGAGCTCCCGCCGAGTACCCGAAGCGTCGCGTTCGTCATTTTGCTTACACGCGTGATTTCGGTGCGACGGAATTTTCACTGGTGCGGGCGGCGAGGGTGGTCGGCAGCGGCGATCGCTCGAGCGCCGCGCGCATCGCGGTGATGGCCTCGAGCAGGGTGGACAAAGGCCTGAGTAGCAGCGTCGCGCGCTTGACACGCCCGAGTGCGTCGAAGGTCTCGTCCAGCACTCCGGTCATTCGGTTCTCACCGTGAGTGGCGGTGATGATCGTCACGACCTGACGCTCGGAGACGAGTTCGCCTTCGGCCTCGACCTTGTCCAGGACGTTGCCGATCGTCGTCAGGATGTGGGCGACGTCCGCGCGACCACGGTAGTCCCTGACCGGGCTGTGGAAGACGACATCCTCGCTGAGCGCGTTGTCCAGCCGGTGCTCAGGATCTCGCGGGGTAAGTGGAAGCAGTTTCGATTTCATCGGTCCTCCAGTCTGCTGACGTCGGTTCCTTGTCTGTGATCAAGCGGGCGCCGCGGCCGTGGGCGATGAAGCTGAAGGCCCACCGGGTCACGACGACGAACCGGTTCTCGAACCCGATCAGGTACCAGAGGTGGACGGTCAGCCAGGTGACCCACGCCGGGAAGCCGCTCAGCCGGAGGTGCTTGACCTCGGCGACGGCGCGTGCTCGTCCGATCGTGGCGAGGTTGCCCTTGTCGTGGTAGCGGAAGCGTCGTCCCGGGCGACCGTGGAGGCGGTCGCGGACGACGCGAGCGGCGTGGCGGCCCTCTTGCATCGCCACCGGGGCAAGGCCGGGAATCGCGATCGACGAGCCGTCGGCCCTGCGGATTCGGATCATGTCTCCGATCGCGAGCACGTTCGGGTAGCCCGGCAGCGAGAGGTCCTCGAGAACCTCGACGCGCCCCGCGCGGTCGACCTCGCGCCCGGCGCGTTCGGCGAGAACGCCGGCGAGCCTCGACGCGATCACGCCGGCGGCCCAGACCACGGTGCGGGCGGGAATCTGCTGAGGACTACCGCCGGCGCGTTCCAGCGTGACGGACCGGGCGTCGAGCTCGATCACCGTGTGTTCGAGGAGGACGGTCACCCCCAGCCGCGCGAGCGAGCGCTCCGCCTTGGCCGAAAGCGCGGGTGGGTAGGCGGGCAGCACCCGGCCGCCGGCTTCGACGAGCATGATCCGGGCCTGGCTGGGATCGAGCGATTGGAAGTCGGCGCGCAGATCCCGCGCGATTTCGGCGATCTGGCCGGCCATCTCCACTCCGGTCGGACCGGCTCCGACGACCACGAAGGTCAGCCAGGCAGCGCGTCGCTCGGGGTCGGTCTCGAGCTCGGCGGCCTCGAACGCGCGCAGGATCCGGGCGCGGATCTCCAGCGCGCTCTCGAGCGTCTTGAGATCCGGAGCAACGTGCTGCCAGTGATCGTGGTGGAAATAGTTGTAATGCGAGCCGGCCGAGACGATCAGCGTGTCGAACGCCACCGCGCCGCCGTCGCCCTCGCCGGCGCCCGGACGGATCGTGAGCAACTGAGCGTCGAGATCGATGTCGGTGACCTCGGCGAGGAGGACGCGAACGTTGTCGCGACGGCGGAAGATGTGGCGTAGCGGATAGGTGATCTCCGCGGGCGAGAGCGCGCCGGCGGCCACCTGGTAGACCAGCGGCTGGAAGAGGTGGAAGTTGCGCCGGTCGATGAGCGTGACGTCGACCGGCAGCCGGGCGAGCTTCAGCGCCGCTTGTAGGCCGCCGAAGCCGCCTCCGACGACGACCACGCGGTGGCGGTCCGCCGGCCTCTCCTCGCGCGCCTCGACGTCGCGGGTCCGCCGCGGGAACAGGGCTGCGCACACGAGGGCGCTGACGGCGAACATGCCGGCCGCGGCGGCGAAGGCGACGGCGTTCCCGTGGACGGCGGCGTGCCCGACGGGGTCGGGGACATGGTGTGCGCCGGCCAGGTAGTGGGCGCTCGCGCTCGCCGCGATCGTCGAGAGCAAGGCAACCCCGAGCGAGCCGCCGACCTGCTGGGTTGCGTTGACGGTGGCTGACGCCACGCCCGAGTCACCCGGCTCGACGCCGAGCGTGGCGTTGGCGATCGACGTCGAGAACACGAGTCCGAGCCCGGCACCGATCACTACGAGCGCGGGTAGAACGTCCGCGGCGTAGGGGGAGTCGACGCGGATCCGGGCCAGGTAGAGCGTCCCCAGCGCCCCGAGCGTCATGCCCGCGGCGATCAGCGCGCGGGCCCCGAGGCGCTGCTGCAGCCTGGTCAGGCCGAGAATCGCCGCGGTCATGATCGTCGCGGTCATCGGCAGGAACGCGAGTCCGGTGGTGATCGGTGAGAACCCCCTGGTCCTCTGCAGGTAGTAGGTGAGGAACAGGATCACCGCGAAGATCGCCCCGCCGGCAACGCCGATCGAGAGGAAGGACGCACCGCGGTTGCGGTCCGCGACCACACGCAGTGGCAGGAGCGGGTCCCGGACGCGGGATTCGAGCGCGACGAACGTCCCGAGCGCCAGCACGCCGGCCGCAAGCATTCCGATCGTCAGCTGGTTGCCCCAGCTCGTCGTCTGCGCGTGCGCGAACCCGTAGACGAGCGCGAACAGGCCGGATGACACGGCGACCGTGCCGGGGATGTCGAGCCGCGGTCGCGTCGTTGGCCGCGAGTTGCGTATCAGGATCGTCGCGCCCGCGACCGCGACCGCGGCGAACACGAGGTTGACGTACATGCAGTAGCGCCAGCTGAGCGCTTGGGTGAGCGCGCCGCCGAGCAGCAGCCCGATCGAGGCGCCGCTGCCGGCGATCGCGGCGAAGATCCCGAATGCCTTCGCCCGTTCGGAGGGCTCGGTGAAGGTGGTGGTCAGGATCGACAGCGCGGCGGGAGCGAGCATTGCCGCGAATGCGCCCTGGACGGCCCGGGCGGCGACGAGCGTCCCGAAGGACTGCGCGGCGCCGCCGACCGCGGATGCGATCGCAAAGCCGGCGAGGCCGGCGATCAGCGTCCACTTGCGTCCGAACCAGTCGCTGAGCCTGCCGCCGAGCAGCAGCAGGCTTCCGAACGCCAGTGCGTACGCGGTGATGATCCACTGGCGGTTGTCGTCGCTGAAACGAAGTGCCCGTTGGGCCGAGGGCAGGGCGATGTTCACCACGGTCGCGTCGAGCACGACCATCAGCTGAGCGACGCCGAGGATCGCCAGGATCATCCTACGGTGGTTTTCGTTCGATCCGGGAGAGGTCATTTGAGGGCTCCAATCAGAGAACTGAGCGTGTCGTGCACGCTAGGTCGCCCTGCGCCGGATGTGAAAGACCGCTTTGTGCTCGCTTCAGCTCAGCGCGGCATCACCGCGACGCCGCGCGATCGACCCTCCCGTGGTTAGCATCCGTGCGGTGACCGATCTGCGGCGGCTGCAGTACTTCGTCGCGGTCGCGCAGGAGCGTAACTTCACGCGCGCGGCCGAGCGGTTGCACGTCGCGCAGCCGGCGCTCAGCCGCCAGGTGAGGTTGCTCGAGCAGGAGCTCGGGGTCGAGTTGCTGCACCGCACCACGCACGAGTTCGAGCTGACCGAGGCCGGCGAGTTCTTGGTCGAGCGTGGACCGGCGCTGCTGAGCGCCGCCGACGAGCTGTGGCGCAGCGCGCGGACCTACGGGACGGGCGAACGTGGGGAGGTCGTGGTCGCATACGGCGCCAGTGCCAGCTATGAGACCGCACCGCGGATGTTGCACGCGCTGGCGGAGAGCCATCCGGGGATCGCGATCACCACGGCGGTCAAGTCGGTCGGTGAGATCGTCGCGGGCGTCAGGGACGGCTCAATCGATCTGGGGCTCGTGCGCTGTCCTCCGCATGAGGTGGGGTTGGAGGCGCGGACGATCCGACGCGAGCCCCAGGGGCTTGTGCTGCGCCGTGACCATCGGCTCTCGTCCGGCGCCGGCGTGAACCTCGCCGATCTCGCGGATGAGACGTTGCTGCTGCATCCCCGCGACGCGAACCCTGGCCACTACGACGCCGTGCTCGAGCTGTGTCGTGGGGAGGACGTGGAGCCGCGAGTGATGCTGCGGACCCTGACCTTCGACCTGACCTACGGCCCGATCCTCCGGGGGGAGGCCGTCGCGATCATCGGGGAATCGTCGCGCTTGGACCTGCCCGAGGAGCTGTGCTGGTTACCGCTGTCTCCAGCGGTCAGCTTCGAGGTGAGCCTGCTCGCCCGCAGCCACAGCCGCTCCCCGGCGGTCGACCGGATGCTTGACGCGGCCACCGGAGTCGCAGACGCGCTCGGCTGGATCTAGTGTCGCGGCGGGTTCCTGGGCGGTCATGCCGGCAAGCGCTGAAGACATGCTGGAGAGGTATTTCACATGGCGCCCGTCACGCGTGACTCTCCGAGTGCACAGGCCAACCCGACCAGGAGTGTGGAGATGATCGAACCAACTGACAGCAAGTCGGTGCTGCGTCGCTACGTCGCGGCGGTGGAAGCCGGCGACGAGGCCGCGATTCGCGAGCTGTTCGCCAAGGACGCGACGTGGACGGTTCGCGCCGGCGAGTTGCCGATATCCGGGACCTGGGCGGGACGCGACGCGATCATCGGCGAGTTCCTCGCGAAGGCCATGGCGTACTACGAGCCGGGCTCGGTGAGCCTTGAGATCACCGGGATGATCGCCGAGGGGGACCGGGTCGTACTGCAGTGGACGAGCCGAGCGCGGACGCGTTCCGGGCGCCCTTACGAGAACGGCTGCATCGGCGTATTCACCATCAGCGATGGGAAGATCCAAGACGTCCGCGAGTACATGGACACGTTGTATGCCTCCGATGTCGCCTTCGCGGGGCCCGCGAGTCCGGAGACCGCGGTCGGGGCAGGGCTGTGAGCATGCGCATCTTCGTTGCCGGGGCCAGCGGCGTGATCGGCATCCGGCTGGTACCCCTCCTGGTGGCGGCCGGACACGACGTCGCCGGAATGACCCGTTCGCCCGCCAAGGTCGCCGCGCTGAAGGCGCTCGGGGCCGAGCCGGTTCTGTGCGACGTGTACGACGCCGCGGCAGTGCGCTCGGCGGTCCAGGGGTTTGCCCCGGCCGCGGTGATCGATCAGCTCACCGATCTGCCGGATGATGCGGCCAAGATTCCAGAGCTTGCCGCGCGCGCCGATCGGATGGTCCGCGAGGGAACCGAGAACCTGCTCGACGCGGCCGCGGCTGCGAGCGCGGACCGCTTCCTGGCTCAGAGCATCGCCTGGGAGCTGCCCGGGGACCGCGGCGTCACGTATCGCGAGCACGAGCGGGCGGTCCTCGACGCCGGCGGCGTGGTGATCCGCTACGGCCAGCTCTACGGCTCGGGGACCTATTACGAGACCGAGAAGCCGGATCCGCCACGGATTCAGGTCGACGACGCGGCACGCCGGACCGTGCCGATCCTCGAAGCACCATCGGGCATCGTCGAGATCATCGAGTGATGATCGAGCTCGTGTACGAGATGACCTATGCCGAGACCATCGAAGGGCCGCTCGGACCGACGACCGGCGCGCCGCTCGGCGAGCGGCTGTGCTGGCAAGTCACGACCGCGACGCTCAGAGGGCCCAGGATCGAGGCGACCGCCGCGGCGCCCGGCACCGATTGGATCCGGGTTGGGGCCGACGGGATCCGGCGACCGGATCTCCGCGCGCAACTGGTGACCGACGATGGCGAGCTGATTCTGCTCCGCTATGAACTTGCCCTGATCCGCTCGAGTGAGCGCTTCCTCGCCGCCCTCGCCGCGGGCGAGCCCACCGAGTTCGAGGCCCAGTACATGCGGATGGTGCCGCAGTTCGAGGTGGGCGCCGGACGGTACGTGTGGCTCTGCGAGAGCCTGTTCCTCGGGCGCGGCCGGCTCACCGGACCAAACGCGATCGAATACGAGCTCTACCGAGTGCTCTGAGAGTTGGCGACCACTGGTGCAACGACTGGTGACATCGCTGATGTGAATACGGCCCCGAGCGCGGATCCTTTGCCGATCGCAGCACCGACCCGAGCGGAAGCATGAGGCGATGAGTCACATCTTGACGGTGGCGCCCGTCGCGCTCGTCACCCTCGCCGCACTGGTGCCGCCGCGCCGTCCGCGGCCGGCGGCATCCGTCGGCTTCTGGCTCGGTTACCTGGCCAACGAATTCCCGTTCCTCGTCCTATGCTGGCTGGTGGCGTCGACGCTACTCGCGCTCGGGAGCGAGAGAGTCGGTTCGCCCGCCGGGTTGGCGATCCTCGCGCTGGTTTTTCTGACCGCTTGTGGTCTTGCGCTCATCGTGTGGCGTGGGCTGCTGGCGGGCCCGGTTGTCGCGCGCGCCCTGACGCGCGATCTCGGACCCGGCGCAACGGCCGGCTCGTCCGTTGGCCGGGCGGTGCACCGGCGTTTGCCGGTAGGGACCGTCCTGTGGCCCTTGCCGCTTGGAGCCAGCGGCGTGCAGCGGATCGCCAATGTCAGCTACGGCCCTGCTGGGCGTCGCAATCGGCTCGATCTGTATCGCCACAGGTCGTGTCCCGCCGGCGCGCCGGTGCTCATCCATTTCCACGGGGGGCACTTCCGCATGGGCGGCAAGAGCCGCGAGGCACGGGCTCTGTTCTACCGGCTGGCAAGCCACGGCTGGGTGTGCGTCAGCGCGGACTATCGGCTTCGCGAGGCGGGTCGCTTCCCGGCTTCGCTGATCGACGTTAAGCGGACGATCGCGTGGATACGCGAGCACGCGGCCCAGTACGGTGGCGATCCCTCGCTGCTGGTCGTGGCCGGAAGCTCTGCGGGCGCGCATCTGGCGTCGATGGCCGCGTTGACGGCGAACGACCCGGTGTTTCAGCCCGGCTTCGAGCATGTAGACACGACGGTCAGCGCCGCCGTCTGCCTCTACGGCTACTACGGGGAACGCGAGCGAGGAGGGCCATTGCCGTCGTCGCCGCGTGCCTACGTTCGCCGCGACGCGCCACCGTTCTTCGTTGCGCATGGCGACAACGACACGCTCATTCCGGCTGCCAGCGCTGCGAGCTTCGTCGCCGCGCTGCGCGGCGTCTCGGTCAGCCCGGTCGTCTATGCACAGTTACCCGGTGCCCAGCACTCCTTCGACCTGTTGCATTCGGTCCGGTTCGAGCACGTGATCCGCGGCATCGAGACATTCACGGCGTGGCTCCGGGGCGAGCGAGAGCCGCGCCGATCACGCACGCCCCAGTCCTAACGGCAAGGTGGGCGATGCGCCGACTCACGCTCGCGCGCGATGTATCTAAGCGTGCTCGCCATCGCCGCGACGCTCGTCCTCAGCGCCTGCGGTGGGTCGTCCGCGTCACCGCGAGCAACGCTGACTCGCTATCTGGCGGCCTGGGGACGCGGCGACTGGAGTCGGGACGCACCGCCTGAGAGAGTCCGACGCGTACGCTTGTGGCGTGCGCTTCCCCCAGTTCCGCAAGCGGCCGGGGACGAAGGAACCCGCGGTAGCCGTCGACGATCCTCGCCTCGAGGGTTGGGAGACCGTGAGCACGTTCGAGGAGCGGGCGACCGCCGTCGCATGGCGCGATCGACTCCGTGAGCTCGGCATCGACGCCGCGTGTGTCGCCGACCGGTCGCCGGATCGTTTCGGCCGTGGTGACATCTATCTCGTCGTGCCGCCCGACCAGTGGTCGCGTGCGAACGAGGTCATCGAGAACCTCGACGACTGATGCGTGTCGGCCTGCTTCATCCGGGGGAGATGGGAGCGGCGATCGGATCCATGCTGGTCGAGCGCGGCCACGTGGTGCTATGGCTTCCGCAGGGGAGGAGTGCGCAGACCGCCGAGCGGGCCGCGGCGGCGGGTCTGACCGGCGTCGAGGACCTCCACGACGCCGAGGTGATCCTGTCCGTGTGCCCTCCGCACGCGGCGCTTGATGTGGCGCGTTCGTTGCGAGGCACGGCCGCGCTCGTGATCGATGCCAACGCGGTGTCGCCGGTGACGGCCCGGTGCATCGGTGAGCTCTTTGACAATGGCTGGGTCGACGGCGGCATCGTGGGTCCGCCGCCGCGTCGGGAGGGGACGACCCGTCTGTACCTGTCCGGACCGCATGCGGTCGAGGCGTCACGCCTGTTCGAGGGGACCCGCCTGGAGCCGATCGTCCTCAGCGGCTCGCGGGTCGCGGCGTCGGCGCTGAAGATGGCCTATGCGGCATGGACCAAGGGCTCGGCGGCTCTGCTCCTGGCGACGCTACGCAGTGCACACGCGAACGGGGTGGAGGACGTCCTGCGCGCGGAGTGGAACCGCTCGCAACCGGATCTCGACGCGCGCTGGCGAAGCGCGGAAGACTCCGCGGCAGCCAAGGGGTGGCGCTGGGTGGGGGAGATGAACGAGATCGCGGCGACATTTGCGGCGGTGGGACTTCCGTCCGGCTTTCACGAGGCGGCAGCGGAGATGTTCGAACGCGCCGCTGGAGGATGACGCTGCCGATCGAGCGACCGCGGGAGACTTGGCGCTCGGACCCGAACTAGCGGACCGAGATCCTGGGTAGACATCCCGGCGGCAGTGGGAAGACGGAACGAAGCGGGAGAAAAAATGAATACACAGCAGCTGGGATCCGACGGTCGTCTGGAGCGATGTCGTCTGACTGCGCCCCGGAGGTCGTGGCGCGAACGGGGGGCGTCGGTCGCGATCGCGATGCTCGTCGTCTCGGCACTCGTCCCGGCTGCGGCGAGCGCGGTCACGCCGCCGGCGTCGGACCCGTTCTACACGGCGCCGGCGAACCTGGCCCAGTATCCGCACGGGACGATCCTGCGCGAGCGCCAGGTGACGCTCAGCGGCCCGACGCAGACCGGGGCCGCGGCCGCCTACCAGCTGATGTACCGCACGACGAACGCCACCGGCCAGCCGGTGGCGGCGGTCACGACGGTGATGGTGCCGACCTCGCCCGCGCCCGGGCCGCGGCGCCTGGCGTCCTACCAGACCTACTACGACAGCCTCACGCTGAATTGCGCGCCCTCCTACACGCTGCAGGGAGGCAACAACGGCGGCGGGACGAACGGTCCGACCGAGCAGACGATGATGAGCCAGCTACTACAGCACGGCTGGGATGTCGGGACATCCGACTACGAGGGGCTCGAGAGCGAGTGGGCGGTCGGTCCGATGCTCGGGTACGCGACCGTCGACTCGATCATCGCCGCGGAGCACTTCGCCCCGGCGGGGCTGGAAGGAGCCCAGACCGAGGTCACATTGAACGGGTACTCCGGCGGTTCGGAGGCGTCGACGTGGGCGGCGGCACTCGCGCCGAAGTACGCCCCGAACATCGACATCGTCGGCGTCGCCGCCGGTGGCAACTTCCCCGATCTCGACTACACGACCCAATACCTCGACAACTCGATCTGGTACGGGACCGAAATCGGGGTCCTGGTCAGCTTCAGCCGCGCCCTGCCGCAAGACTTCAACCTGAACCGGCTGCTCAACGCCTCCGGGCAGGCCCTGGCCGCCAAGGACGCGCAGGATGGCAGCGGCTGCGCCGGCTCCACCGTGAACGAGCCCTACGGGAATGCGTCGCAGTACACGAACTTCCCCGATTCAAAGGCGTTGGCCGCCTACGCGCCGGTCAAGCGCGGCCTCGATCGGATCAGCCTGAGATACGGCCCGCTGCCCAAGGCTCCCCTGTTCCTCTACAACTCGATGAACGACGATCTTGCGTTCATCGAACCGGTCGACGCGTGGGTTGCGAACTACTGCGGGCACGGCGTGACCGTCGACTACGACCGCGACCCGGCCGGAGGCGATCACCTCAGCGGGATCGCGCCGTATTGGACTGCAACGCTGACCTATCTGAAGAACGCGTTCGCCGGGGCCCCACCGCCGAACAACTGCTCGTCCTACGGCGCAGGTTCGGTCAAGTAACTGAGTGAGGGGCTCGCGCCGCCGCGAGTCGGCGCGAGTCCGTCACATGCTGCTCGACGACAGCGAGGAGCTTCCGGATCTGCGCCCGGTCGCGGAAGCTGCATGTGATCTCGTGCCGCTATGCCTCGGTAGCGTCGCCGCTCGTACTGGGTGTCGGAGAGGTCGAGGCCACCCGCCGCGCGCGTAGAGACCGTGACGATCCGCCCGTGGCCGCTGGCCCGCAGCGCGGGGATGAGCAGCGTGGTGAGCAAATAGGGCCCGAGCACGTTGGTCGCCCAGTGGCGCTCGAAGCCCTCGGGCGTGACCTCGCGCGCCGACAGGGAAGCGGCCGCGTTGTTGACCAGCACGTCCAGCGTCGCAGACCGCTGACTGAGCGCGGTGACGAACGCGCGCACCGAGGCGAGCGACGACAGATCGAGGTTGATGACGGTCACGGCCGTGGCTCCGGTGCTGTCGGTGATCTCGCTTCTTGTCGCCTCGCCGCGCTCCCTGCTGCGGCAGCCGAGGATCACCTCCGCGCCGATGCGCGCGAGCTCGCGGGCGGTCTCCTTGCCCATGCCGCTGGTGGCTCCGGTGACGAGCGCCACGCGCCCGGACAGATCGACGTCGAGCGGCTTCATCGCGCTCTGGCTGCTGTCTCGCCGTTGTCGTTGTCGTGCGTGCCTATCGCGACGTGGGCGAGGACGGAGGGTGCCTGTCGGCCGACGATCGCCGGCGCCTCGTGGATGAGTTCGTCGTTCGTGAGCGCGGCGACCATGAACAGCGCGAAGTCCACGCGGCGCGTGCGGTTGCTCTCGAGGATCGGGTCGCCGACGTGGCGGCTCCAGACCGGTAGGCCCTGGCTCGGGCCCTCCTCGAGGTCGCTGCCCCGTACTACGGTCCAGCGCGTGTGACTCGCAAACACGCGCCGGGTGGCCTCGACCTGGTCGTCGAGATCGACCATGCGGGCAACCCGGGCGAGACGCCCCAGGATCTTGACCTGCGCCTTGATCTTCAACGAGTACACGTCCTTATCGTCCCGAGGCGGCCACCACCCGCACGAGAACACCAGGCGGGCACCCGGGGGCGCGTGATCCAGGACCGCCTGCGCGGTGCCGGACGCGTAGTGATGCATGCCCCACGGCGCGAGCACCACGAGCGCGCCCTCGCACCCCGCGATGGCCCGCCCGATTACCCCCGGATCGTTCGTCGCCCCCGGCACGATCTCGATCCGCCCCCGGCAGGCGTCGAGCTTGACGGCGCTCTGCTCCCGACACACCCCGACGACGTAATAGCCGCGATCGAGCGCATGCTCGACCATGTACCTGCCGAGCTTGCCAGACGCCCCTACGATGCAGACTCGAATGGCTCACACTCCGCTGAGAGCCGTGATTTCGCCATCGGCGACCGCGTCGCACAGCCGCTGGTGATCGATCTCGTTCTGATCCGCGTAGGCGGCCGAGAACCGCGCGATCGCCTGGTCGAACTTCGATCCCGTACCCAAGTACGCGGCGATCGCCAGCCGGTCACCCGAGCGGGCGTGTGCACGCGCCATGGACCACCCGCACGCACGCGTGTAGGCGTGCAAGCCGCCGTACGTCATTCGCGAGAGGTCGATCGACGCCTTCCAGTCCCACAACTGACGGATGTAAAAGTCGTGCTCCTTGCCGTCGAGCCCCACGCTTCGCTGCCAGCCCAGGAACAGGTCGATCGCCGCCTGTGACAGCCGTTGACCCCGGACGACTCGCTCGCCGTGGTTCTCGAACTCACTCGCACCAAGGTACGGCTCGAGTACCGACGCCTGCGCCTCCTTCATCTGGAGAACGAGAGGATCCTGACCGCCCCGGCCGGCGCACAACAGCACCCACGCCCGGGTGCCGACGCTCCCGACTCCGACGACCTTGCGGGCCATGTCAACGAAGCGGTAGGTCTCGAACAGGTAGCGCCGGTCCTCGTCGAGGCTCTTGGCGTACTGCTCGACCGCGGCACGGACGATGTCGATGTCGCGACGTGCATCGTCCGGATCGACGAGCTCCTGAAGCGGAACCAACAACGGCGGGACGCTGCGAAAGCGAAGCTCACCGTCGACACGCTCAGTCAGCCGCTCGACCGCCCGGAGGCTGGTCTTGCGCCGCGCCTTGGTGAACGGCTGTGCGAACACGATCCGACCTTTTCTGCCCAGTTGCCCCCCGAAGCGTTCGACTAGCTCGCTGGCGTTCAGGCGGTCGTACCACACGTCGAGGTGGCTCTCGTTCGCGAACCCTCTCATCGCTTCGCGATACTCGCGCACGCAGTCGATCACCAGCGACCGACGCCGATCGGCAGGCAGCCCGATATCGCGGCCGGCGATCTCGACGCTGGACGCCATTCGTTTGACATCCCACTCCCACGGACCGGGCAGCGTCTCGTCGAAATCGTTCGGGCCGAACAGGAGCCGGCGGTCTTGGGCCGCGAAACCGCCGAAGTTCGCGATATGGGCATCTCCGCACGCCTGGACGACGATCCCCGAATCAGGTGTCGGGGCAAGATCGGCGGCCATGACGGCCGCCGCGCCCCGATAGAACGTGAACGGCGAGACGAGCATTCGCCCGTACCGGATCGGGACCAGCTCAGTGAGGCGCGTGCTCGCCTGAGCCTCGAGCACCCCCATCGGATCAGGCCGGTCGTTGGGCGGCGACCACTCGCCGTGAGCCGACCGCGGCACGCCCTGTCGGGCCGCGCGTCCACGCTCGGCCGACTCGCCCGAACTCAGCCTCGCGCGATCGGCCGACTTCGCATGCGCGCCGGCGTCGCCTGGACGGGGATGTGGTTCTCGACGCGTGGCCGTGCTCACAGCGTTTCCCTCGGGAGCCGCACTGGGTCGTGACGCCGCCCAAGCCTGGACGAGCGGACCCTCACGAGCATCATCCCGATCGGGTGAACCGATCCGGGTCACGTGGGCGTGGGCGCCGACGACTCTCGTGGGTCACAACCCCGCACTCGGCGACCGACCGAGGTCGAGCGCGCGGTTGTGACCCACATGCGGCCTTGAATCCAACTCGGCAACCGACCGCGGCCGAGTGCGCGGTTGTGACCCACCCACGTGGGCCAGTCGCATGGGTGCTATCAAGGCAATATCATTCTTGCTACCGGCACTCAAGTAATGGGACCGCAGGCCGGTGCCCGCAGCAGCCGGAACCCCGCTACGGCCCTGCCAGCTCCATGGCGTGTTGCAAAAAGCTGCCAATTCCGCCGCCATGGTTAAGAAACGCCGCGAGCGGGCAGAACCGGTCTGCCTTCCGGCCTGCCCGCTCCGATCGATGAGGGACCGAGACATTCGCGCGATGCTCCGTGGCGCCACCGCCGCGAAGCTGCTCGACGGCTGGCAGGGACCGCACCTGAACGAGCGCACGTACTGCATCGCGCCGCGGTACGCCGCGGCGATGGAGCGCCCGCTCGACTACGTGATCGGGTATTGCGAGCTGTTCGCCGCGGCCGGTGTTGAGCCGCTCTACCGCGAGTCCGAGCCGCTGTTCTAGCGCTCAGCGGTCGATGACCTTGTCGGTGATCGCGTAGATCCCGGCGAGGCGGTTCCCGAGCTCCTCGCACTTCCGCCGCCGCGAACCGATCTCACGCGGCTGGCGTAATGCTCGTTAGATGAGCAACACCCAAGGGGGCAACGCGAAGATGAAACATGACAAGCGACATGAAACGGAACTGACGCAAGGCGCACTGGTGGACTGCCCGACCTGCGGCCTTCCTGCCGAGGTCACCGACCGCTTCACGTTGGACGGCGTACCAGAGCCGGTCGATCACGTGAAGGTCGTCTGCGTTCGGCGGCACTGGTACACGCTGCCGCTCGACATGGTCCCCGTGAGTGCGCCCGTGCCCGAGCGCACGAGCGCCACACAGGTGTGACACGACCACCCTGGGGTTGGCTGTCATCCGGCCCGTCCGGCCCTACCTTTTTGCCTATGACGACAAGTAGGGCCATTCCGATTGAAGGAGACATCATGAAGCGGACATTCGTCGGCGGTTGCGCGGGTTATGTCTATCCCGCCACTCAGTACTCCCGTCGTTTGGGCGGATGCGTGGGCTGGGCAGAGGCCTAGTAGGAACGCGAGCCGTGGGGCGCCGGCGGTATAACTGAAAGTCGGGAGCTCGAACCTGACCCCGGCGGACATGAGCACAGAGGTCATCCGCTATTCGGAGCGCCCAGAACTCTGGGCCGACACCGACGACATCACGCGCGAGGTCTGGCCTGAGTACAACCTCCACAGCGAGGATCCCAACGGCTATTGGGGCCGGCTGTTCGAGGAGTTCCCCGAGTTCCAGTTCGTCCTCTACGAGGACGAGCAGCGGGAGGTGATCGCCGAGGGCCACACGATCCCCTGCGAGTGGGACGCCACTCCGGAAGGCCTCGGGGACGGGATCGACGCGATGCTCGCGGCGGCGTTCAAGTCCCTAGAGGCGCGCCGTCGCCCGGCGGCGCTGTGCGCGCTGGCGGCCGAGGTGAGGCCCCGATTCCAAGGCGGCGGCCTCGCCAGTGGGATGCTCGACGTGATGGCCGACCTCGCCCGCGACGCGGGGTTGAGCCACCTGATCGCGCCGGTGCGCCCGAGCCTCAAGGACCGCTACCCGATCACCCCGATCAACGAGTACGTGACCTGGACGCGCGAGAACGGCGAGCCATTCGATCCCTGGATCCGGATACACACGCGACGCGGGGGACAGGTCGTCAAGCCGATCCCCCACTCGATGCGGATCACGGGGACGGTCGCCGAATGGGAGGAATGGACCGGGATGCGGTTCCCAGGCGACGGGCAATACACGTTCCCTGCCGGACTCGCTCCGGTCGAGATCGACCATACGCGAGATCGGGGCTCCTATTGGGAGCCGAACGTCTGGATCGTGCACACGCTGTAGCCAGCTCAGGGCTCGGGATGAGAACCGAGTGCGCGCAGTCCGTGCCGGCTGTCGGGCGCGGGCTCGTCGAGCTCCGCGGATAGCGCGTCGCTCTCGAACCGGGCGAGTGCCTCCTCACACGAGGCGACGGCCGCGGCGGCCTCTCGACCGCCGGGCGCGTCGAAGTAGTCGCGTGCGCGGATCGCGGCGAGCCACTTCTGATAGCGGGCGAGGTCGGCGTCGGACTCCTCGAGTTCGGTGTACGTGGTCCGGCCGCGACGGCGCTCGAGCTGGAGCTCGTCGTGGAACTGCCGCGTGCTCTCGACCACTTCGCGGTACTCGTCGGTCCGCTCGCGCTGGATCGCGTCGATGATCGCGGTCTCCTGCTTGGCGTCGGTCAGGCGGATGCGTAGCATCTCTCCGTGGCCGCCTTCCGCGCGCAGTCTGGTCACGACGCGCGTCGCGGCGCGGGTGGTCTTCGGCGCTGCCGGGAGCAGGCACACGGACTGCTGCAGGTAGTGGGCTCCCAGGCTTCGTAGATTGCGCCACGCGTAGACGCGGAGCGTCGATGTCCCGCCGGGCGGGGTGGAGACGGTGATGAGCAACCAGTCGCGGGCCACCGGTCAACCATGATTCCAGACCGGCTTCGATTGTTCCCGTCCCACGTATCATGCGTTTCATGACGAGCGCAACGTACGCGTCGTCACGTGCCGATCGGGCGCCGGCGGTCCCGGTCCACGCACGACCGCCGGCGGCCGTGTGGGAATGCACCGCCAGCCGCCCCGGAGGGCTGACGCCCGAGGAGGTCGGGCAGCGCCCCATCGCGGTGGGGCGAACCGAACGTGGAAAGAGCTCCGGGGTCCTGGGCGAGATCGTCGAGTCGGTGATGGAGCCGCTCCAGCTGCTGCTGGTCGTGGTCGGCGTGCTCTCGGCGATCTTCGGCGAGCTTCGCGACGCGATCGCGATCTTCTCGGTCATCGTGCTCGTCAGCGGCGTCGAGGCGATCTCCGAGGTCCGTGCGAAGCGTGCGCTACAGGCGCTGCGCGACCTCAGCGCCCCCAACGCACTCGTCCGGCGCGCGGGCGTCGCCGTGGCGGTCCCGGTCGGTGGGCTCGTGGTCGGGGACGTCCTGCTCGTCGAAGCCGGCAGCATCGTCGCTGCCGACGCCCGCGTCGTGGAGGCCGACGGGCTCGCCTCGGACGAGTCCAGGCTGACCGGCGAGCCGGTCGCGGCGGCGAAGTGGCCCGAGCCGGTGGACGCCGACGCCCCGCTCGCCGAACGGTCCTCGATGCTGTACGCGGGCACCGCCGTCGTGGCCGGCGCCGGCGAGGGCGTGATCGTCGCGCTCGGTGACGAGACCGAGATCGGGCGGCTGGGCCGGCTCGTCGCACAGGCCAAGGAGCCGCCCACTCCCCTCCAGCGCGCGATGGCCGAGCTGGCGCGCGCAGCGCTGATCGTTGCCGTCACCGCGTGCGTGCTCGTGCCGCTCGTCGGCGTCCTCCAGGGCCGGTCGCCGCGCGAGATGCTGCTCGACGGGCTGACGCTCGCGTTCGCCACGATCCCCGAGGAGCTGCCGATCCTCGTAACCGTGCTCGTCGCGCTGGGCGGTCTGCGCCTGGCGCAGGACGGCATCCTGCTGCGGCGCCTGCGCGCCGCGGAGGCCGTCGGCGCGATGACCGTGCTGCTCGCCGACAAGACCGGGACGCTGACCGAGAACCGGCTGCTGATCGAACGCGTCGACGGCGACCGCGAGCGCGTGCTCGTCGTGGCGGCGGCCGCCCACGGTGCAACGGCCGCGCAGGATCCCGTCGATCGCGCGCTCGTCGAGGCCGCCGGTGAGCCCGCGGCGACCGAGCGCCTCGCCCGCTACCCGTTCGATCCCGTGCGCCGGCGCGAGAGCGCGGTGTGGCGCGATCACGGCGGAGCGTGGGTGGCCGTGAAGGGGGCGCCGGAGGCCGTCCTCGACGCGTGCGCGATGTCCGAGACAGAGCGGGCGTCGGTGCTCGCGCGGGTGGCGCGGCTCGCGGACGACGGACTGCGGATCATCGCGGTCGCCGAGCGGCGGGTCGCCTGCGCCCCCCGCGACGCGGCCGGCGCCGAGGCCGAGCTCGACTTCGTCGGGCTGGCCGCCTTCCGCGATCCGCTGCGGGCCGGCGTCGGCGATGCCGTCGCCGAGCTCGCCCATGCGGGCGTGCGGACGATCGTGGTCAGCGGCGACCACCCCAAGACGGTCGCAGCGACCGCCCGCGAGGCCGGCGTCCGCGCCTCGGAGGTCCTGCACGGCGGCGCGCCGCTCGACGCCCTCGCCGACGACGAGCTCGTCGCGCGGCTGCGCGGCGAGGCGGTGATCGCCCGAGCCACCCCCGAGGACAAGCTGCGCCTGGTCCGGATCCTCCAGGATCGCGGCGAGGCGGTGGCCGTCACGGGCGACGGCGTCAACGACGCGCCGGCCCTCGCCGCGGCCAACGTCGGGATCGCCATGGGCGCGCGGGGAACCGATCTCGCCCGCGAGGCATCGGACCTGGTTCTCGTCGATGACGCGTACCCGACGATCGTCGACGCGGTCGAGGGCGGTCGCGGTCTGGCCTCCCAGCTGCGGCGCGCGGTCGCCTTCTATCTGGGCGCGAAGATCGCGCTGGTCGTCGTCATCGCCGTGCCGCTGGCGCTCGGGCTGCCCGCCCCGTTCCACCCGGTGCACATCGTCATCCTGGAGCTGTTCATGGATGTCGGCGCATCGGTGGCCTTCGTCTCCGAGCCGACCGGTCCGGGGACGATGGACCGGCCCCCGCGCGATCCCGCCAGCCGGTTCCTCGACGGCACGCAGCTGTCCGCGATCGCCCTCACGGCGGTGGGCCTCATCGCAGCGGTCCTCCCCGCGTTCCTCATCGTCCATGCCCGGTGGGGCGCTGACATGGCGATCGCGTCCGCCGTGGCCGGGTGGCTCATCGCGAACGTCGCGATCGCGTGGAGCCTGCGCGCCCGGCCGGGTCTGCCGCTGCGGCGCAACGTCGCGTTCGGAGTGTGGGCGCTCGCGGCGCTTCTCGCGGCGCTCCTGCTGTCGCTCACCCAGGCCGGGGCGACGCTGGGCGTCGCCCCGCTCACGGCGGGTGCCGTGGGCGTCACGGCCACCATCGCGGCGGCGGGGGTGGCGATCGCGGCCGCCGGACGCGTCGCGCTGTCCCTGTCGCGGCGCCTGTAGCGGTTAGACGGGCAACTGACCAGTCAGGTCACTAACTGCTCGTACTGTGCGGGTCGGCGGCACTACGGTAGGGTCCCCGCCGAACGCCTCCGGCAGGGCGCCGGGGAGCAAGAATTGGGAGGTTTGAGGAGATGTCGAAGGTCTCGAGGCTCGCCGTTGCGGCGGTGACCTCGCCGCCGCCGCGGCGACCGTCGCCAAGACGATCAACCGCACGCCGCGATTCCACCACCGCGCGCTGAGCGCGAAGCAGATCCGGCGGTTGGCGCGGGCGAACCGCGTCATCGTCGTGCTCAAGAGCCAGCAGACCGGGCGGCTCGCCTCGGCGGCGAGCGTCAGGGCGCGGGCGACTGCGCAGCGGGCCATGCGGCGACCGCTGATCGCGAGCGTCACCCACTCGGGCGGCGCGGTCACGCACCAGTTCACGGTCCTGAACGCGTTCGCCGCCCAGGTGTCGTCCGCCGAGAAGGCGCGGCTCGCGGCCAGCCCATCGGTCGCCGAGGTGGTCCCCGACGCGCTGGTCTCCGAGTCGCAGCCCGACACCGTCGGGCAGACCGTGAGCGGGGGGAATGCCGGATCTGGCAACCCGACGACGCCGCAGTCCGGCGTCTGTCCGAGCGACCCGAACAAGCCGCTGCTCGAGCCCGAGGCGCTCGGGACGATGCACGTCGCCTACAGCGACCCGAACACCCCTCAGGCCCAGAACCTCGCCACCGGCAAGGGCGTCAAGGTGGCGTTCTTCGCCGACGGCCTGGACATCAACAATCCGGACTCCATCCGCCCGGACGGCTCACACGTCTTCATCGACTATCGCGACTTCACCGGCGAGGGGCCGAACGCCCCGACCGGCGCGGCGGAGGCGTTCGGCGACGCGAGCTCGATCGCGGCGCAGGGCCGCCAGGTCTATGACATCTCGGATTTCGTCAACCCGGCTCACCCCCTGCCGCCGGGCTGCACGATCACGGTCCGTGGCGTGGCGCCCGGCGCCTCGCTGATCGGAATGAAGGTGTTCGGCGCCGTCTCGTCGGCCTACACCAGCGTGATCATCCAGGGCATGGACTGGGCGGTCACTCAGGATCACGCCGACATCATCAGCGAGTCGTTCGGCGATCACACGATGCCGGACACCTCGCGCGACACGATCAAGCAGTTCAACGACGCCGCCGTGCGCGCCGGCGTCACGGTGTCGCAGGGCACGTGCGACTGCGGCGCGACGGGGACCCCGTCGTCTCCCGCCACCGACCCGCTCGTGCTCGACTCGGGCGGCAACACGAACTTCCAGAACTACGCGCAGACCACGTCGTACGCGTTCCAGTTCTCGAACGGCACGTGGCTCAACGACAACATCTCCTCGATCGCCGGCGGCGGGTTCGCTCAGAATGCCTCCTCGCCGGACTTCGTCACGCCGGCCGAGGCGAACTGGGCGCTTTGCACGCCGAACCCGGCGATCTATGAGGAGTGCACCGACTTCAAGGGCGCGCCGGCGCAGCTCGAGCAGTTCGGCGGCGTGAGCCAGTCGACGCCGTTCACCGCGGGCGTCGCGGCCTTGATGATCGAGGCTTACCGCAACACCCATCACGGCCAGTCCCCGTCACCGGCGCTGGTCAAGCAGATCCTGCAGAGCACGTCCAATGACCTCGGCTTCCCGAACGAGGAGCAGGGCTCCGGCGAGGTTGACGCGCTGAAGTCCGTGCAGGAGGCCATGTCGGTGAACGGCGGCACGCCCACGGGCCACGGCCTGCTGTTCAACCAGGCGAAGCTGACCATCACCAAGACGGCCGGGTCGTCCGACGACGAGAACGTCTCGGTTACCAACACCGGCGCGACGACCCAGACCGTCAGCGCGCACGGGCGGGCGCTGACCCGGACGGTGTCCGACGACAAGCAGGACGTCATCCTCCCGCCGCCGGGCTCGCCGTCGTCGTTCGTCGACCAGTTCGGCGGTTCGCGGCCGTTCGTCACGACCACGTTCACCGTGCCGGCCAACGTCGACCGGTTGGTGGCGTATGACGCCTGGCCGGGCCCGAACGCCCGCGTCGGTCTCACGCTGATCGACCCGAACGGTACGTACGCGGCCTACACCCGCCCGCAGGGCGACGGCAACCACACGCAGGTCGACGTGCGCAAGCCCGTGGCCGGCAAGTGGACGGCGTTGGTGTTCCTCCGCGACGGCACCTACACGGGCGTCGTGCATCTGGAGTTCGCCACCGAGCGCTTCGGCGGCGTGGACAGCGTCAGCCCGTCGAGTCTGACGCTGCGGCCTGGGCAGACGGGGCGCTTCCGGCTGCACACCCGGCTGCCGAGCAGCCCGGGCGACAGCCGCCACGATCTGGTGATCTCCGACAGCTCCGGCGATCAGAAGGTGGTCCCGGTCGTCCTACGCTCGCTGGTCCCGGTCGGCCGGCACGGCGGGGCGTTCTCGGGGACGATCATAGGTGGCAACGGACGCGAGTTCATCGAGCAGCAGAACACGTTCGCGTTCGACGTCCCGCGCGGCAGCCAGGTCCTGTCGGCATCGCTGACGTTCCCGGACAACCCGAACACCGAGTTGATCGGCACGCTGGTCGACCCGGACGGCAACCTGCTCGGCTCGCAGAGCACGCTCTACGTACCGCCGGACCCGAAGCAGCCCGCCACGTACACGCACGGCCTGCGAGCGGTCACGCTCGATCCCAAGCCGGGGCGCTGGACGTTCGTGGTCAACGTAGCCAACCCGGTGGGAGGCCAGACTCTGTCCTCGCCGTACCGCGGCGCGATCTCGTTCAACCCGCCGCGGATCAGCGTCCGCGGATTGCCGAGCGGCGACAAGGTCAAGCCCGGCCAGCCCTTCACGGCGACGGTCACCGTCCACAACGACGGGCCGGGCATCGAGGACGTGTTCGCCGATCCTCGCCTCAACTCGAGCGAGACCGACTCGGTGTTCCCGCTCTCCAACCCCACCGTGTCGCTGCCGACCACGGCTGTCCCGGCATTCCTCGTCCCGACGCAGGTCGACCAGCTGCTCGGGGTGGCCCAGGCGAACCGGCCGATCCTGCTCGAGTTGGGCTTCGGCGTGATCGGGGAAGGCGACCCCGATCTGCTCGGGACCAGCCAGGGCAACAATGCCGCCGCGTTCTATGGGGCGAACGAGGTGGCCAACGGCCCCTGGTTCGAAGCCCCCGCCATGCGAGGGCCGTTCGACACCGCTCAGACCGGAACCGCGAGCATGGGTCTCCTCGCCCACCTGCAGGCATTCGACCGTAACGCCAACTCCTCGACGGGAGACATCTGGCGCCAGACGGTCGACGCCGACGCTCCGGACTACACGCCGCTGTCGTTGGCACCGGGGCAGTCGGGGCGGATCACCGTCACGTTCACCCCGCAGGGCGACCGTGGCTCAAAGGTCAAGGGCACGCTGTACGTCGACGACTTCGGCATAGCGCGGTTCACCGGCAACGAGCAGGCGGCGTTCCCCTACAGCTACAAGGTCAAGTAACCGTCACGCGCCCGCGCGGTCCTTCCGGGCCGCGCGGGCGATCGTCTGGAGACGCGGACCCCGTCGGATAGGGTCCTCGACGTACCCCGGACAGGAGGAGCGGGCATGCAACACGAGCACACCGAGCACGTCGCGGCGGCGCCCGATGCCGTGTACGCCGCTATCTCAGACTTGAAGAACCTTCCGAGGTTCGTGCCGCAGCTGACCGGTGTCCGAGCGGCGGACGGAGGACGCGTCGAGGTAGACGCGAGGTATGAAGGGCACGAGCAGCATGGCGAGGCGTCGTTCGCAACCGACGACGCGGCGCGGCGAATCGAATGGGGCGCCGCGAGTGGCTACCGGGGATGGATGCAGGTCGACGCTGACGGCGACGGTTCACGCCTCACGCTGTTCCTCGACACGCCTCACGCGGGCGCGAGCGACCACGATGTCGCCGCCACCCTCGACGCGATTCGGATGCTGGTCGAGTCGGAGGTGTAATCAGGTCAGCTCGCCGCGGGGACGAGGTCGGGGTACCGTCTACGTCATGACCCTCCGAGGACTGCTCGCCGGCGCGCTCACCGTGGTCGCCGCAGCTGCGGTCATCGCGGCGTGCGGATCCTCGACCTCATCGGGCGCCGCCACGGTCGCGGACCCGGCTCGCGCGAGCGGCATCGGCCTGCAGCGAATCGGCGTGTTCAGCCAGCCGGTCTACCTGGCCGCCGCGCCGGGCGACGCCCGTCGGCTGTTCGTGGTCGAGCGAGGCGGGCGGATCATCGTCCTCGTGCGCGGCCGGCGCCAGGCCCGTCCGTTCCTCGACATCTCGGGCAAGGTCAATGCTGCGGGCGGCGAGCAGGGACTGCTCTCGATGGCGTTCGCGCCGGACTACCAGACCAGCGGCCGGTTCTACGTCTACTACACCGACGGCTCGAACAACATCCAGATCATCCAGTACCGGCGCACACGCGGCGACCCGAATCGGGCCGACGTAGCCAGCGCCAGGACCGTGCTCTCGATCGACCATCACAGCGAGAGCAACCACAACGGCGGACAACTCCAGTTCGGACCGGACGGCGATCTCTACGTCGGCGTTGGCGACGGCGGCAGCGAGGGCGACCCGCACAACTACGGCCAGAACACGAACGTGCTGCTCGGCAAGGTGCTGCGGATCGTGCCCCGCCCGGGCGGCGGCTACGCGATCCCATCGGGCAATCCATTTGCGGCCGCCTCCGGGCGGCGTGCGGAGATCTGGGCCTACGGGCTGCGCAATCCGTGGCGCTTCTCCTTCGACCGGCGCGCGGGCGATCTGATCATCGGCGACGTCGGGCAGGACACCGAAGAGGAGATCGACTTTGCCCAACGCGGCCACGGCGCCGGCGCGAACTACGGGTGGAGCGTGTTCGAAGGCGATCGCCGTTACAAGCAGGGGTCCGCGCCCGGGGCAATCAAGCCCGTCCTCGTGGCCCGCCACAGCGACGGGTACTGCGCGATCGTCGGCGGCTACGTCGTTCGCGACCGCGCGCTACGCGCGCTGTACGGCCGCTACCTGTTCGGCGACAACTGCAAGCCGCAGATCAACTCGGTTCTGCTCAGTGCCGGCCGCGCCCGTGACAACCATCCGACCGGCTTGTCGGTCAGCGGCCTGTCGGCGTTCGGCCAGGACAACGCCGGGCACGTCTACGCCGTCTCGCTGGGCGGTCCCGTATACCGGCTCGTCGCGCGCTGAAAGTCGTCTAGCGAGAGTGCTGCTCGCGGAGCGCGCCGAACGCGCCGGCGAAGAATATGAGCGGCTCGTCGGCTCGACGTATGTGCAGCCCGTCCACGAGACCAACGACGATCCAATGGTCGCCGGCGGCGTGCTCGGCGACGATCTCGCACTCGAGCGTGGCGAGCGCGCCCGTGAGCAGCGGCACGCCGCCGCCCCCGCGCTCCCAATCGATCCCGGCGAAGCGGTCGGCGCCGGCGGGCGTGGCGCGCCGGGCGAACTCTTCGTGCCGGCGCGCGAGCACGTTGACGCCGAAGCGTCCCGTGCGGCGCATCCGCTGCCAGGTAAACGAATCACGCGCCGGGCAGAACGCGATCAGCGGCGGCTCGAGCGATACGGACGTGACCGAGTTGACGATCAGCCCGTCGGGTTTGCCGTCAGGCGCTGCGGTGACGAAGGCGACCCCGGTGGCAAACCGGCCCAGCGCCTCGCGAAACGCGCGCGTATCAGGCGGTGCCGACACCTGTGCGGTAGCGGACACGCTCATGTCAGTGAAGCGTCGGCTGTTCGTCGAGTGCGAGGTGTGCGAGGTAGTCGTAGGCGCGGTCGGCGCCCAGCGGGTGCATGAAGGACCCGGCCTTGACGTCGCGGTAGGCACGCGCGAGTGGGCTGCCGCCCAGGTAGCCGGCTCCGCCCGAGAGCGCGAGCGCGCGATCGACGATGCGGGTGCTGGCCTCGCCGATGAATGCCTTGGCGGCCTGCGCCTCGGCGAACAGCGCCGTCAGCTCGTCCGCGGTGCCGTCGGACGTCGGGTTGGCGGCTCTGTGCGCGTCGATCAGTTCCGCCGCGCGCGATAGGACGGCGCGCGCCGCGGCGAGATCGATCGCGTTGTGGGCGACATGCATTCTCGGGCTGGCGTGGCCGTTGACGCGACCGGCGAGACCGCGGCGGGCGAGCCCGTCGGCTGACTCTGCGATGCCGAGCGAGGCTGCAGCGTGGAAGAGCCCCGAGTGCAGGTTGCGCTCCATGTAGGGCAACGCATCGCCGGCTCGGAAGCCCCCGCGCACGGCGGGCTCCGGTAGTTCGACGCCGTCCAGCGAGACCGAGTTGCTGCCGGAGGCGCGCATGCCCAGCGCGTCCCAGTCGTTGTGCACGACGACTCCCGCCGCGTCGGTGGGCACCATCGCGTAGGCGTATCGCTCCACGCCGTCGGCGTCGGCGTACGTGACGGCCACATACAGATCGGTGGCGGCGGGGGACATCGTGCAGAACATCTTGCGACCGTCGATTCGCCACCCGGACGCGGTCCGCGTGGCCACCGTGCCGGGGCGCGTGAGATCCTGGCCCCGCTCGCTGATCGCGGCGGCGAGCACCACGCCGTCGCGGACGATCTGCTCGAGCGAGGAGGCAAAGCCTCGTGCCCGGCGCTCGACGCCCGCCGCGACGGCAACCTCGTGGCGGCGCACCATGTTGAGCACGGCGACCAGGTGCATGTTCACGCCGATCGCCACCGAGGCGTCACCGCGCGCCAGCCGGCTCGATGCCACGACGAGGTCGTGCGCCGAGGAGACGCCGAGCCCGCCGAGCTCGACGGGAATGGGCGCGGCAAAGTAGCCGGCGGCCTTCAGCGCTTCGATCGCTTCGAACGGGTAGGTGCGATCGCGGTCGTGCTCGGCGGCGCGCGTGGCGAGCAACTCGGAAAGCTCCTCGGCGATCGACACGAGGTGCGCGCCGGCGGGGGTGTGAGCTGTAAGTTCGATAGGCATGGCCAGAATCTCCAATCCGCTCGTCGCACGCCCCGTGGCCGGAGCATCGGCCCCGGCCACGAGACGGCAATCGAGCCCTAGTCCGTGGTCACCTCGACGGCGACGGGGACGCCGTTGGTGACCATGTCGTACACGGCAGAGCGGTTGCGGGCGCGCTCGACGACCTCGCGGAGCTTCGCCTCCGGGGAATTGCCGGTCACCCGGAACGACACGGTGATGCGCTCGAACCCGTTGCGGGGCTCCTCGTCGACGCCGAGTGCACCGCGCACGTCCATGTCGCCGGTGAGCGTGGACTCCACCGAGGTGAGCTCCACCTTGCGCGCCGCGGCCACGTAGACGATCGACGTGGTCAGGCACGCCGCGAGCGCGTGCAGCAGGTACTCGGCCGGGTTGGCGCCGGTGTCGGCGCCGAGCAGGATCGCCGGCTCGCCCGCGTCGATCTGAAACGCCTCGCTGCGGCTGGTGTCCTCGCCACCCGCGGCGTAGAAGTCCTTGATCGATGTGCGGTTGTGCGCTCCGCCCAACCAGCGGTTGGTGGCGCGGAACTGGAACTTCGCCAGCTCGGGCTGGGCCTTGATCAGATCGAGCGTGGCGAACATCTGCTCGGTGTCCACGCCGTTACGGATCGTGTGTGTGATGACGGTCACTTCCAGACCTCCTGGGTCGTTGTGGTGGGTTTGAGCGCCAGCAGGGAGATGCTGTGCGCGCCGTACTTCTCGGTCGTTCGCTGCGCCCGGTCGCTCGTGAAGCGGTAGCCCGGGTTGTGTTGCACGACTTGGAGCAAGAGACCCGCGGCGGCGATGTCGGCCACGTAGTCCTCTTGCTGGCCGGCTCCGGCGATGCAGGCGGCCCACAGCTCCGCCTGGCACGCGGTGCGAGCCGCGATCGGCCGCTCGGTCACGATGTCGGCGAGCGCCAGGCGGCCGCCCGGGCGGAGCACGCGCGCGGCCTCGGCGAACACGCGGCGCTTGTCGGGCGAGAGGTTCACGACGCCGTTGGAGATCACAGCGTCGAACCAGCCGTCGCCAAACGGCAGCTGCTCGACCCGCGCGCGACGAAAGGTGATGGGCTCGTCGCGCACCAGGCGCGCGGCCTTGGCCAGTTGCTCGGGCGTGATGTCGATGCCGGTGACGCCGCCCTGCGGACCGACCTGGACCGCCGCCGCGAAGACATCCATGCCCGAGCCGCTGCCCAGGTCGAGCACGAGCTCTCCTGGAAGCAGACGCGCCAGGCCAAGGTGGTAGCCGACGCCCGCGAACGAGCGGACGGCGTCGGGCGGCAGCCGGTCGAGCAGGTCGGTCGGGTAGCCGAGGGCCTCGGCGAGCGATCGGCCAATCGGGAAGTGAAGATCCCTTCCCACCTCGTTCGCCACGTTGCGGTACATCTCAGCGATGTGCCGATCGAGCTCCTCGGGATCGACACCCGAGTAGGTGGGATTGATTGGGTGTGTGGGGTTTGTCTTCATGACGGGAGCGTCGGCGGTGCGCCTTCCCAAAACCTTCCTGGGCGTGCCGACACCATCCCGCGAAGGCGCTCGCGCGGCATCGGCGCCATCACCCAAATCGACTCGAGGTGTGTGGCGGGCACCACGTAGCGGTCCGCCGCCGGTCGACACATCTCCAGGCGCGCGAGATACTGAGCCGGTGAGGCAGGAAGTCCGATTCTGTGGCGCCTCCGACGGCACGCGCCTCGCCTACGCGGTCCACGGGCGAGGTGCCCCGCTGGTCAGGACCGCCACCTGGCTCACCCATCTGGAGTTCGACTGGCAGAGTCCCGTGTGGCGGCACTGGCTCGAGGGACTGGCTGACGGGCACATGGTCCTCAGGTACGACGAGCGAGGGTGCGGCCTGTCTGACCGCGAGGTCGAGGACGTGTCGCTCGAGACCCGGGTAGGCGACCTCGAAGCGGTGATCGACGCGGCTGGGATCGAGCGGTTCGCGCTCATCGGGATCTCGCAGGGAGGTCCGGTGGCAGTCGCCTTCGCGGCGCGCCACCCCGAGCGCGTCAGCCACCTCGTTCTGTTCGCGTCATTTGCGCGCGGTCGGCTCAAGCGCGATCCGTCGCCCTCGGACCGCGAGCAAGCGCAGCTGATGACCTCGCTCATCCGGATGGGGTGGGGACAGGGTCTGCCGGCATTTCGTCGTCTGTTCACCACCCTGTTCATCCCGGATGCGAGCCCCGAGCAGATGCAGTGGTTCGACGAGCTTCAGCGCGTGACGTCGGATCCGGGGACTGCCGAGCGGATCCGCAACGCTCGCAATCACGACGACGTGACGGATGAGGCGACGCGCGTGGCCTGCCCAACGCTCGTGATGCACGCGCGGGACGACGCACTCGTACCGTTTGCCGAGGGGCGCCTGCTCGCCACGCTGATCCCCGGAGCCCGCTTCGTCACCCTTGAGAGCCGCAACCACATCCTGCTGGCGGACGAGCCCGCGTGGACCCAGTTCCGAGCCGAGCTGCGGAACTTCCTCGGCCCGGCCGAGGCGTCGGCGCCGGCGGCACTCCCGGAGCTGAGCAACCGCGAGCTCGATGTCCTGGCGCTCGTCGCCGAAGGGCTGAGCAACGAGGAAGTCGCGGCGCGCCTGTACCTCAGCGTCAGGACGGTGGAGCGCCACCTCTCGAACATCTACGCCAAGCTGCGCGTCTCCGGGAAGGCCGCCCGCGCCGCCGCCGCAGCCCGCTATTCGCGGCGTGGCTACGTGCATCCCGCCGTTTGATCTCGAGCCTGGGACGTGAAGTTGGGTCCTGGTGCGGATGTAGCGGGCGTGGTGGTCGACCTACTGTGCGCCAATGCAACAGCCGAAGCTCGCCCCGCTCGTGCTGGCGACGATGGCCTCGCAGGCGCTGCTCGTCGCGCTCTCGACGACGATCGTGGCGATCGGCCGCGACCTCGGAGCACCGGTCGGCGCCGTCGGTCAGGCCCGCTCTGTGGCCGCGGCCGTCGCCATCCTTGCCTCGCTCGCGGCCTTCGGCAGGATTGATGCGCTGGGCGTTCGCCGCCTCCTCGCCGTGGGGTCTGCACTGGCGATTGCCGCCAGCGCGGCTGTCGCCCTCGCTTCGACGCTCCCCCTGTTCCTCGCTGCCCACGCGCTGGTCGGGCTCGCCTTCGCCTGTCTTCTCTCGGCGGGCTTCGCCGGCGTAGCCGCATTCGCACCCGAACGCAGGCCGTGGGCGATCGGCTACGTCGCCGGAGCGAACGCACTCGCCTGGATCGTGGTCAATCCGCTCGTCGGCGCGGTCACCGAATGGCTGTCGTGGCGGGCGGCGCAAGTCGTCCCGGCGGCGATCGCGGTCCTGGCGCTGGTGGCGACGCGGGCTTGCAGTCTGGAACCGAACCCGTCCACAGCACAACCGCTGGCCGCATTACTGCGCGAGCCTCCGCACGGCGGTGGCTCGGCGCGGAGGTGGTCGCATACGGCGCCTGGACCGCGTTGCTCACGTTCGTCGGCGCGTTCTTCATCGAGCGTCTCGGGGTGTCCCAATTCGCTGCCGGCTGGATGCTCGCGGCCGGGGCGGCCGCACACTTCACCGCCTCGAGTCGCAGTGGAACGCTGGTGGGTCTGGTTCCTCGCCGGCGCCTGGCAGCCGGGTCGGCCTTGGTCATGGCACTCCTGTTCTACGTGCTGCTCGGGTTGACGGGATCGGCGCCGCTTGGCGCCGCCGCCTTCTGCCTCGTCGGCCTCGCCGCCGGTGTGCGGTCCCCGGCGTCCAGCGGCCTCGGGCTCGAGCAAATGCCCCGCCACCCGGGCGCGATGATGGCGGCCCGGACGGCCGCGACTCAGTTCGGCTACCTGCTCGGCGCCGTCATCGGCGGTGCGGTGATCTCGGACGGCGGCTATGGAACGCTCGGGATCGTGCTCGCGCTCGGCATGGCCGGCTCGGCGTTGCTGATCCTCCGGGTCGATGACCGACTCGACACCAAGGCCGAGCGGGTGCCTGGAGGGAAGGTTCTGGGAAGGCCGTCCTCCTAGCGTGCCGCCGCATGATCACCTCACGCACCACATCCACCTCTCGCCCCACTCTCGGAGTTTTTGGGCGCCTCGGCCGCTGGTCGGCCCGGCGCCGTCGCACCGTCTTCCTCGCTTGGGCGGTGCTGATCATCGGCCTTGGCGCGGTGGCACCGCGCGTCGAGCACGCGCTTTCCGGCGGCGGTTGGCAGGCCGACGGTTCGCAGTCCGTCGTCGCACGCGGACTGATCGACCGGTACTTCGGCGGGCAGGGAAGCTACGCCCTCGCCGTGGTCGTCAGCTCGGCGCGGCACACGGCGGACGACCCCGCGTTTCGGCGCGCGATCGCGACGACCGCCGCGGTGTTGCGGCGCGATCCGGCTGTCGCCGGGGTGCAGCTTCCGCGCACAGGCGAGTCGATCTCGCCTGACGGCCACGTCGCGGTCGTGCGAGGCGGCGCCGGCGCCGGCACGGCGGAGATGGTCCGCGCCGCGGGCCGGGTCGAGAAGCGCCTCGACGCCTCGGCGCATGGCGACGTTCAGGTGGCGCTGACCGGATCGGCGGCGCTGTGGTCGCAATTCAACGACGAGAACAAGGCCGCGATGCTCCGCTCCGAGATCACGTCGTGGCCGCTCACGCTGGCGGTACTGCTGGTCGCGTTCGGCTCGGCCGCGGCGGCCGGCATCCCGCTGCTCCTATCGATCCTCGGGCTCGTCGCGGCCGCCGGCGCGCTCTGGGTCGGCAGCCGGCTCACCGGGATCACGATCTGGGCGATGAACTTCGCCTTGATGTTCGCGCTCGCCGTGGGCATCGACTACGCGCTGTTCGTCGTCGTGCGCTTCCGGGCCGCACTGCGCGCGGGCCGCCGCCCGCTCGACGCGGTCGCGGAGACCATGGACAGCGCCGGCAAGGCGGTGCTCGTGAGCGGCCTGGCCGTGCTGGCATCGCTGTCCGCGGTGATGCTCGTGCCGAGCCAGCCCTTCCGCACCAGCGTGTTCGGGATCCTGCTGGCGGTGGGGTTCGTGCTCGCCGCCTCACTCACGCTTCTGCCGGCCGTGCTGGCGACGCTGGGCCCGCGCATCGACCGCCTCGCCCTGCCGTGGGTCGGCGCGGTGCAGCACCGCAGCGAGCCATTCGCCCGCTGGGGGCGCCTGATCTGGCGCCGACCCGTGCTCGTGGGTGCGCTGGCCGCGGGAGTGCTGCTGGCGCTCGCCCTCCCGGTGACTCGTCTGCACACCGCGATGCCGAACGCCCGCGTGCTCACGGACGGTGCGAGCGCGCGCGTCGGCTACGAGCGGCTCCAGCACGGATTCGGGCCGGGTGCGCCGTCGGAGTTGCAGGTGGTGGTGCCCTCCGCCGCCGTGGGTCAGGTGCAGGCAGCGCTTCGCCACACGCAAGGGGTCGCGGCCGTGGCGCCGCCGCAGCGAGCCGGATCACTCGCCCTCGTCCGCGTCCAGCCGGCCGGCGGTGACACCGGCGGGCTCATCGAGCGGCTGCGCGGGAAACTTCCGACCGGGACCCGAGTCGGTGGAGCCGCCGCCGAGGCCAACGACCTCGAGCAGGCGCTCCGGGCTCGGACGCCGCTCGTCTACGCGGTTGTTCTGACGGTCGGCTTCGTCCTCCTGCTGACGGTATTCCGGGCGCCGCTGGCCGCTGGGGCCGCCGTACTGCTGAATCTGCTCGCGACCGCGGCCGCCTTCGGCGCCGCCAAGCTGATCTTCCAGGACGGCGTCGTGGATAGCCTGCTCGGCTTCAAATCCCAGGGCTTCGTCGACGCGTGGGCGCCGGTGTTCTTCTTCTGCCTGAGCTTCGCGCTGGCGATGGACTACACCGTGTTCCTGCTGACTTCGGTGCGAGCCGAGTTCGAGCGGACCGGCGACGCGCGGGAGGCGCTGGTCGAGGGTATGGCCCGCTCCGGGCGCGTGATCAATGCGGCCGGAGCGGTGATGGTCGTGGTCTTCTTCACGTTCGGCCTGTCGGGTCCCCTGCCGCCAAAGGAGATGGGCGTGATCCTCGGTGTGGCTGTACTGCTGGACACGATGTTGGTGCGGCTGCTCCTGCTCCCCGCCGTGCTGCGACTACTGGGCGACCGCGCGTGGTGGATCCCGTCGCACATCGAGCGATGGCTGCCCGCGATCAGCCTCCGCCACGCCGAGCCCGAGACGCCGTCGGCGCGTTAAGCCACCGGCGCGACGTCGAGGCGCTCCAGCGCCTCGCGCGCCCGGCGCTCGCCGAGCAACTGCCCGTTCGCCGCGTAACCCTCGGCAGCGCGGCGCAGCGCGTCCGCCGCGCTGCGCCGGTCGCCTCCGGCCAGGAGCAGCGCGGCCCGCGCCTCCGCCACCGCCGCCGGCCACGGACCTCCCGGCCAGCGGGAGGCGCCGAACTCGGCCCGCTTGAGGAACTCGCGCCCGCGCTCGAGCTCGCCGGCACCCGCGCACGCCGTCGCCGCCGCCACGTTGTAGCCGGTTGGGCAGAACGGGCAGACCCACCGTGGGTCGAACAGCGTCTCGACGCGATCGATCAGCGCCAGCGCCTCGGCGCTGTCCTCGGCAGCGCGCAGCAGCACGCCGCAGACGAGGAAGACGAGATGCGGAGCGGTCGGCGATATGTGCGCGAGCTCGAGCGCCTCCTCCAGCTGTGCGCGAGCACCGCTTCGATCGCCCAGGTAGAGGAGGGTCTCGCCCAGACGCATCCGGGCCAGCGACTCGCCGCCCACCGCGCCCAGCTCGCGGCTCAGCCGCGCCGCGTCCAGCAGATGCGCGCGAGCGGCCTCGAGATTGCCGGTGAGCAGCTCGGTCTCGCCGAGCACGGTGGCGGCGAACGCCTCGCCACGACGGGCCCCTGACTGCCGCGCCTGGGCGCGCAGACGCTTGGCGAAGCCGGCGAGGTGCTCATACGGCTCGCCGGCCGTGAGCACGTACTCGGTCACGCACAGATACGCGTCGAATACGCGTCCGGCAAGCTCCGGTGAGTCCCAGACCTGGGTGAGCTGGTGACGCGACTGCTGTTCCCAGCCGCCCTCCACATGGGCGAGCATGGCGTTCAGGAACGCGACGTCGCCTGGATCGGCCGGAACGTATTCGGCCTCCGCGGCCACCCGGCGCGCACCCTCCCAGTCGCCGGCGTGCCACGCGACCATGCCGCGCACGAAGATCGACTCACCGAGGTCCTCGGGCCGCTCGGCCTTGAAATCCTCCAGCGCTGTCCTGGCGCCCTCCATGTCGCCCGCGGCCACGCACGAGCGGGCGTGCTGCACGCGTAGCGCGGGCACGAGCGCGGCAGGCGCGACCTCGATTGCCTGCGCGAAGGCGGCCCGCGCACGAGGCTCGCCGGCGCCGTGGAGCAGGTGCGCGCGGAGCGCGAGCAGACCGGGACGCTCGCGATCGGGGGCGTGCTCGAGCGCTAGCTCGGCCCACGTCGCCCCGTCGCGGTACGCGCCGACCTCCAACGCCCACGCAGCGGCCTCAGCGAGGAGCGGGACGGCCTCCGCCGGACGGCCCGCGCCGAGGAGGTGATAGGCGACGCGCTCCGGCGGGGAGTCCTCCGAGGACAGGACCGCCGCAGCGTCGGCGTGGGCCCGCCGCAGGGCGTCCTCGGACAGCCCGGCGGCCAGCTGCCCGCGCACCAGTGCGTGTCGGAAGCGGTAGCGGCCCCGCGCGCGCTCGAGCACGCCGGCCGCCAGGGCCTCGGTGAGCGCCTCCTCGACACGATCGCTGCCCACGAGCGCGCCTAGCGCCCCTTCCGTGAAGCCGTCATCGATCACGGCGAGCGCCGCGAGCAGCGCCTCGCCGAACCGGTCGAGCTGCTCGAGTCGCTGCCCCACGACCTCGCGCAGGCGCGCTGACACCGTGACCTCGCCGGAGGAGTCCACGGACGCCGCCAGTTCCTCGGCGAAGAAGGGATTCCCGGCCGCCGAACGCGCGATGGCATCGAGCGTTCTTGGCGCCAGCGGCCGGCCGGCCGCGCGCTCGGCCACGGCTGCGAGAGCGGTGCGGTCGAGCGGGCCGAGCGTCAGCTCCACCGCGGCCCCTCGTCCGAGCAGCCTCGATCGCACGAGCGCCGTCGCCTCGGGGAGTGGCTCATCGCAGATCGTGGCGACCACGAGCATGCGCTCGCCGGCGCCGCTGCGCGCGAGATGGTGCACGAGGGCCGCCGTTGCCTCGTCAGCATGGTTCAGGTCATCGATTGCCATCACGACGCCGCGCTCAGAGGCGGCCTGCCCCAGCAGCTCAGCGACCGCGCGGAAGACCACGCGACGATCCACTTCCTCCTCCCGCGCCCCGTCCGGGCGGCGCACCGACGGCAGCAGTCGTGAAAGCGCGAGAAGTGCGCGGTCGGAGAGCGCGCCGATCAACTCGGGGCGGCGCGCGGCGAGCGGGTCAAGCGCCTCGGTGAGCGGCGCATAGGGCGTTCGGCCCTCCCCCTCGTGCGCCGCACCGCGCAGAGTGTGGAAGCCAAGCTCGTCCCCCTCGGCCAGCACCGCCTCCAGCAGGCGCGTCTTGCCGATCCCCATCGGACCGGTGATCAGCAACGCGCCCCCGCCGCCCTCCGCGGCGCGCCCCAGGGCGCCGAGCGCCGACGCGAGCTCTCGCTCTCGCCCTTCGACGGGCGCGTGGAGGAGTCGCGTCGCGCGGACCGCTGGACCACGAGTCAGCTCGCGCTGGAGCGCCAGCGTCTGTACCGAGGGCTCGAGACCCAGCCGCGACAGTTCCTCGCGCAGGAGTCGGAACTGGCGCGCGGCGCCTGGCCTGTCGCCACCGGCCGCGCGACGGCGCATCAGCGCCCGATGAGCCTCCTCGTCGGCAGGGTCGTCGCGGAGCACCTCCTCCCAGCGGCCCTGGGTGCGCATCACCGCCAGGCGGCGCTCGCGGAGGGCCGCGCGCGGCCCGAGCGCCCACTCCGCATATGGTTCGTCGGGCAGCAGGTCGCCCTGGTAGGCATCGAGATCACCGCCCTCGAACCGCTCAACATCGGTGAGGACCTCGGCGTCAGGGGCCAGTTGGACCATGCCGCCGCGAAGCACGATCGCGTCGCCATCGCCGAGGGCCCGACGCGCGTAGCTCGCGGCCTTGTGCAGATTGGACGCGGCAGCGGCCGTGCTGAGCTTCGGCCACAGCACCTCGAGCACCTCATCGCGCGAGAGGCGGTGCCCGGAAGCCAGCGCTAGCAGCTTCACGAGATCGGTCGCGCGGCGCTGGGCCCATGCCTGCGCCGGGACCGGCCGCGAGTCCACCAGCACTTCAAAGCCACCCAGCATCCGCACGTCAAGCCGGCGCATACCGGCCAACCATACCGGTGGTAGGTGCCCACCTACCGGCGGCCTGGAAATCGGCGGCCTTCAAGCGGCGAGACGATGCTGGTCCGTGGCCGCCGGCAACTCCCCGTTGAGGGCACGCGCGACGTGCTGGCGGCCCCGATGCAGGCGTGTGGTGATCGTGGACTCTCGCGTGCGCAGCGCGCGAGCCGCTTCCCGGTATGAGAGGCCGATCAGGTCCACGGCGACGACCGCGTCGCGGTAGGCCGCCGGCGCGCTCGCGATCGCCTTCATGATCTCGTGAGTCTCGAACTCGCTGTCGTCCTGTGACGCGGCATCGTCTTCGGTCACCGCGCGATCGAGGCGCCGGCGCGCGCTCGAGCGGTACCGGCTGGCATAGGTGTTCCTGAGGGCCCGAAGCAGGTAGCCCGCCTCGTTGCCATCGCGCAGCACACGCGGGCGCTTCAACACGTTGAGGAACGTCTCCTGGACCAGGTCCTCGGCGTCGTGGCGCGATCCGCACAGAGCCCAAGCCGCCCGGTACAGCTGGTCGATGTGCCCGTACAGAGCTTCGGGATCGAGCGGACGCAGCGATTCGTCCGGGCGGAGGGAGGCGGCGTGGCGCCGCCTCCCTGCCCGCTGTTCGCGCGATTGCCCCCGTACGGTCGGTAGGAGCCGGTCAGGTGGTTGGCTCCGAGCGACTGTGCCACCCCCGGACCACATGGCGTCAGGCGCCTGCCGGGGGAATGTTCTGGTTGAGCCGGAACACGTTGGTCGGGTCGTAGCGGTTCTTGAGCGAGACGAGCCGGTCGTAGGTGTCCTTGCCGTACGATGTCCGCGCCTCGTCCGGATCGCCAAGGAAGTTGACGTACGCACGCCCGGTCGATGCGTCCGATGCCGCCTCGATCACCGCCCGCGCCCAGCTGCGGTGAGCCGCCGCGGCATCCGGGTCCTGCCAACCCGTGACCGCGTTGAGCACGAACGGCATCGAGCGCTCCGCGAACGCCGTCGCACCGTCGTCGACCCGGGCCAGCGCGCCGCCCATCTGATGCACGTGGACCTCGCACTGCGGGCCGGCCGCCGCGAGGTGTAGCTCGCACAGCCGGTCAATCAGCTCGTCGTCGAGCCGTGCCAGGTTCGTCGCCTTGAAGTAGGCGTGGATTCCCTTGGGCCACAGTGGGTCGAGCAGGGTCTGGATCATGTGGTAGGGCATCGGACCGAGCAGGTCGGCGATCGGCTCCGCCGCCTGCCGGATCGCCGCCACGAGTCCGGCGCCCTCGTCGACCGGTCCGGTCGAGGTGGCGACGAAGATGGCGACCTTCTTGCCGTGCCACTCTTCCGGAATCACGGGGAGCGGCGGCGCGGTGGTCAGGCTCACGAGCGCGGTCACGTCGTCGGGAGCGCCCGGCGCCCAGTCGCGGAAGGCGCGCAGGAGGTCGGCGTCGGCGTCGGCGGGATAGAAGATCGGCCCGGCGTAGACCATCGGGCCGAGCGGATGAAGGTCGAGCTCGAACTGCGTGACGATGCCGAAGTTGCCGCCGCCGCCGCGCAGGCCCCAGAGGAGGTCGGGATTCTCGGACTCGCTGGCGTGGAGCAACCGGCCATCCGCGGTCACGATGTCGGCCGCCGCCAGGTTGTCGCACGCGAGGCCGTACTTGCGCATGATCCAGCCGATGCCACCGCCGAGGGTGAATCCGGCGACGCCCGTGGTCGAGATGAGGCCACCGGTGGTCGCGAGGCCATGGGCTTGCGTCTCGTGGTCGACGTCGGCCCAGACGGCGCCGCCGCCGACGGTCGCCCGCATCGCGACCGGGTCGACGCGGACGCCGCTCATCGGCGACAGGTCGATGACCATCCCGTCGTCGCAGGTCGAGAACCCGGCGACGCTGTGGCCGCCTCCGCGAACGGCGATGGTCAGGCCGGTGCTCCGCGCGAAGCCGACCGCGGCGATGACGTCGGCCGCGCCGGCGCAGCGCACCACGACGGCCGGTCGGTGGTGGTCGTGCGCGCCGTTCCAGACCGCAGCGGCCTCGGCATAGCCGTCGTCGCCGGGGGTGAAGATCTGCCCTTTGACGGCCGCGCGCAGCTCTTGGATGGTTGCTTCCCCGAGGATCGGGGCGAGGGTGTCGCTCATGTTCCGCCTTCTTTCGTTTATCGAAGTGCGGAGAGTTCTAGCCAGCCCGACTTTGCCCCCGCTTAGAGCGCGCTTAGCGCCTGTTTTCAGTGAGCCGTTACCAGCGCCGCGAGGCGCTCGTCGACGTCCGCGACGCCGACCGCGTCGTCGCGCGCCGCGTAGCGTTCCCGGGCCTCGACGAGCAGCGCCCGTGCCCGATCCGCGTCTCCGCGGAGTAGCGAAACCTCGGCGAGCCCGGCCAGGGTGTTCGCGATCCAGCGATCACGCCCAGTTGCCTCCAGCACCCAGCGGGCTTCTTCGAGCGCCGCTTCGGCCTCATCGAGTCGTTCCCGGGCGAACGCGAGGTCGGCGGCGCGCCACAACGTGCTCGCCAGTCCCCACCGGTCCCCGGCGCGGCGAAAGATGTCGCACGCCTCTGCCAGATAGCGCTCCGCGCTGCGGTACTCGCCGGCCGTCGTCTCGATGAATCCGAGACCCGCGAGCGCGAGTCCCACGCCGCGCCGGTCGCCGCGGCCGCGTCGCACATCGAGCGCGTCGTGCAGGAGCGCGCGGGCCGCGGGGAGGTCATGCTCGGCGAACTTAAGGTATGCCCGCCGGACGAGCACGGCGGACTTGCCGGTGTCGTCGTCCGACATCGCGAACCGTGCGGCGCTTTCGTCGAGCAGTTCGCGTGCCCACCCAAGGTCACCCCGGGCCCGCGCGATGGTCGCGCGGTTCGCGAGCGCGTATCCGACCGCCGCATCGCGGGTGATCTCGACGAACGGCTGCAGCGAGTCCTGGAATACGACTCGGAGCCCGGGCCGAGTCCCCGGCTGGCTGGCCCGGATCTCAACGATGTTGACCGGGGAGGCGATCCGCTCCGGGGAGTCGCCAAGACCGTCGAACAGCTCGATGCTGCGAGCCATGTGCGCTTCGGCCGGCACCAGATCCCCCAGGGTCCAGTGGACGATCCCAAGCGAGTGAACGCCGATCGCTTCCGCGGCCGCGAAGCCCTCACGCTGCGCGAGCGCGAGCGCTCGTTCCAGCCACGGCCTCGCGATGTCGGCGGCGTCGTTCGCCAGCCCGAACTCACCGAGGAATTGGAGCGCGCGCCACTCCGCGCGTGCATCGCCGATGTCCGCGGCGAGGGCGTAACTCTCCTCCATCCGCGCCCGTCCACGTGCCAGGGCGCCGCTGCGGAAGTCGATCGCTGCCGCCGCGAGGAGCGCCTGCGCCCGCAGCGGCGTGCGCTCCGGTGCTGCGGTAAGGACTTGGTTGAACCGGCTCTCCGCCTCGTCGAGGTCGATCCGCCGCAGCCAAAAGGGCGCCAGCGCGACGCACAGACGCATGGCGTCCGTGGGCGCGCCTTCGAACAGGGTGACCAGTGCCGAGCGGAGGTTGGCGGCGTCGCGGTCGAGCCGCGGCGCGCCTCGCTGCGCCTCGGCCAGCGCGAGCGCCCAGGCGGCATGCCGGTCGGCGAACTCGCGCGTCTCGCCGGCTTCTGCGAGCCGCTCGCGCGCGTACAGGCGAACCGTCTCGAGCAGGCGGTAGCGGCGCTCGCGTGAGGAGCCGGCGTCCGTGGCGACAAGCGACTTCTCCACGAGGCGCCCGAGCACGTCGGCGATCGCTGTGGCGTCCAGCTCGCCTCCCGAGCACACGCTCTCGACCGCCTCCAGATCGAACCCGCCGGCGAATATCGCGAGCCTGCGAAACAGCGTGCGCTCGTCCGGTGCGAGGAGGTCGTGGCTCCAGTCGAGGGTGGCGGCGAGCGTGTGCTGTCGGGTCGGCGACACATGGCTCCCGGTGCGTAGGACGCGGAAGCGATCGTCGAGCCGTTCCGCGATGGTCGCGGGACCGAGCGCGGCCAGGCGACCGGCAGCGAGCTCCAATGCGAGGGGCAGTCCGTCGAGCCGCAGACAGATCCGTGCGACGTCGGCGCCGTTCTGTTCGTCGAGCGTGAATTCCGGCGCAGCGGACGCTGCTCGGTCCACGAACAGCCTGACGGCCTCGTAGCGGATGAGCTCGTTCACGTCCATCGCTCGCTCGGGATCCGGAACGCGGAGTGACGGGACCCGGAACACGACCTCGCCGGGCACGCGCAGGGGTTCACGGCTCGTCGCAAGGATCGTGAGCCGCGGCGCTGACCGCAGCAGCGCGTCGATGACCGTCGCGGCCGCCGCGAGCAGATGCTCGCAGTTGTCCACGACCAGCAGAAACGAACGGGGGGCGAGGAACTCCGCCACGACGTCGATGATGTTCTGGCCGGACAGGGCCCGGACATCGAGCGCGGCCGCGACCGCGCCGGGGACGAACTCAGCGTCGGCGAGGTCCGCGAGCACGACAAGTCCCGCGCCGTTAGCGTATGAGCCGACCGCGCCGCCAGGGTGTGAGGTGACCGCGCCGCGGGCCAGCTCGAGCGCCAGCCGCGTCTTGCCGGCACCGCCCGTCCCGACGAGGGTGAGCAGTCGCGTGCCGCGGAGCAGGGCCTTCAGCTCCGCCAGCTCTCGCTCCCGCCCGATGAACGAGCTTGCCTGCGCGGGCAGAGGGCGTAGACGATCGGCCCCGTCGGCACCGAGCGTCGCGAGCTCCTCCGTGCAGCTCGGCGGCCAGTTCCGCGAGATCGTCGCGCCGCTCGACCGCCCAATCGTCGTAGCGATTCTCGGGCAGCAGCTCACCCTCGTAGAGAGACAACGCGGCGCGGTACGCGCCGGTGGTTCGGATCTCACGAGCGTCGGCAGCCGCCTGCACGAAGAGTTCGACGTCGATGTCAGCCGTGAGCACGAGGACGTCGCTGCGGACCTCGATCGCCTCCGTGAGGAGCGCACGCCGCGCGACGTACACCGCCTGGTTGAGATTGTTCGACGCCGCCGCGGGCTCGCGGTCACCCCACAGCAGGTCCATCGCCTGCTCGCGATGGAGCCGATGGCCCGGCGCGAGCGCGAGCAGCTTCACGAGCTCACGCGCCTTCTTCAGCCGCCAGGCCGGCTCCGCCACCGGGACGCCGTCGACGGCCGCCGCGAAGCCACCGAGCAGGGTCAAGCTCACGTTGCCCACCGCCCGAGCATGACCGACGGCCTCCTGGTTGTAAAGCTCCGGCTGAACAGAGCCGTTGATGAGGGACGCCGCCGCCGGATCGTCGTCGCTGCACGATCGGTCGCGGGATCCGCGAGGAGAGGCCTGGTCGAGAAACCGTCCAAGAGAGGCTGTCGCATGAGTCCGGAGCGTTGTGAGGAGCGCACAACCGTCGGGCGCGCAGCGGCGGGGTTGAGCACGACGTGACGGAGGTTGGTCGGAAAAGGTACCTCTGGCTGGAGGTCGTTTTCTCGACCAGGCTTCCTTCACCAGCTTCACCAGCGGGAATGGGCCCCGGGGCGACGCCCCGGGACCCGGCACGCGAGCGGGACATCCTCCGGCTGATCGCCGGCGGGCTGTCCAACGCTGAGATCGGGCGACGGCTCTACATCAGCGCGACGACCGTTAAGACCCACGTCACGCACATCCTCCAGAAGCTGGGACTGCGCGACCGCGTCCAGGCGGTCGTGCTCGCGTGCCAGACCGGCATCGTCGAGTCAGACGCGACTGTCTAGGCTGAGGGTCGGGAGCCGCGCTCGGGACTCTTCCAGTCGGGCCGCTGCTCCCGCAGGCGCCTGTAGTCGGCGGTGAGTTGCCTGTGCTCGGCGAGGACGGCCTGGACCTCGAGCTTGAGGCGATCCACCTCGGCGAGATTGCCGGACGCGACCGCACTCTGCAATTGGCCGCGAAGCTCGGTGGCGTGGTCCGATGAACGCGACCACGTCTCCCACGCCGTCTGCAGCTCGGCGTCCGACGGCGTGCCGGGCGCGAGCACCGGTGCGGGTGGCGGCTCGCGAGCGGGTGCTTCCTCATCCACGGCGAGCCACGACCCGTCGACGATCTCGAGCTTGATGTAGTTCTTCGACGCCACCGCGGTCCAGCCGGCGTTGGGCGGGCGGGCGCTGCACGTCAGGCTTGCCACGTCGCCCGCGGACAGGTTCAACTCGAGGTTTCGGCTCTTGGCCCAGTCGATCTCGAGGTGGATCTCGTGCCGTCCGGGTACAACGTCGAACGTTTTGGCCTCGCCGCGACGGATGTCCCCGACCGTGGCGCCGTCGATCACCACCCTGTAGGTGCGAAGCAGATCGCCGACCGGCCGGCGCATACGCTTGAGCGTGATCTGAGCGGGCGGATCGGGCACAGCGGGTGATCCTCGCACGACGGTGGGGGTGCTACAACCGTCGAGGTTTGCTGTCCGGACAGCGGAGACGGAGGGTGTTGCGCGCCGCAGGTGCGACCGCGGCGATCGCCGGCACGATGTTCGGCGGAGTCGCCCGGGGTAGCGACGGGAGCGCGGCGCGCTTTCACTACGTGAACCCGCTGCGCCGGGTGTCGAACCTGCGGGCGAGCCGGATCGACATGGGAGTCGACTACTCGGGTTCGGGTCCGGTTCTGGCGCTGGGCCGAGCGAAGGTGATGCTGGCCAGCGACCGGCTCGCCGGCCCTGAGAGCTGCTGGGGACGAACGTGCGTGCCGCCGCCCGGGGACATGATCGTCTACCGGCTCCTGGACGGACCGTTCGCGGGCAAGTTCGTATATGTGGTCGAGAACATCACGATCAAGGTCAAGGCCGGGCAAACGGTCCGCGCCGGCGCGACGGTCGCCATCCTGCACGACGCATCTCCGAACCTGGAGGTCGGCTGGGCGTCCGGTCACGGGCCCGAGACGCTGGCCGCCGCTCGAGGGCACCAGTGCTCGTGCCGGGACCCGGGCGGCTGGTCGTCGATCGAGGGTCGCAACTTCAACGCTCTCCTGGTCTCGCTGGGCGCGCCGCCGGGATACGTGACCACCGCGCCGACGAGCCAGCGCATGCCCCGTGGCTGGCCGAGGCTGCCTGCGAAGTAGGGCCTGGTCGAGAAACCCACGATATTGAGGCCGTCGCAAAACGTTTGCGGCTGTTGAGGTTGGAAGGGCGTTGGCGTGATGCTTGAGCGCGGTCTGCGTACTGGCTTCGTTCGTTGGCCGTGCGGCGGTCCTTCGTGGCCGGCTGCACCGGTCTTGGGCAGTGCTCGGCCGCGATGCTCCCGGCGGGGTGTCAGCGTTTGGAGGTGGGGTGTGGCCGGGTTGGTCGGTCAGGCGATCGCGACGGCGCTGTGGTGTTGGTAGAGCTTGAGGATGTTGCCGGCGAGGTGGATGAACGCCCATTCGCTGCGGGCGGCGTTGATGCCGCGGCGGCGGAAGCGTCGGATGTGGCGGTTGTGTTTGCGGTCGCCGAATACGGGTTCGATCAGCTGCGAGCGTTGTTTGTAGGCGGCGTGGCCTTGGGGGGTGCGCAGGAGGTGTTCCATGTCTTCGGTGGCTGTAAGGCCGGGTGGCGGGGGGCCGTCGGTGTGTCCGAGTTCGCGGGCGGCGCGTCGCTGTTTCCAGTCTTTGGTGGTGGCGATCAGCCGGTCGGGGCCGGGGCAGGTGAGATTGGCTTCTGAGCAGTAGCCGGCGTCGGCGAGCTCGAGTTCGACTGCGTTGGTGATCCTGGCGGCGGTGAGCGTCTGGGTGAGCTTTTCGTTCATCGGTTCGAAGAGTCGGACGTCAGTAGCGTCCTGGCTCACATCGACCGCGAGCACGATCTGTTGGGGGTTGACGAATGCTTGGGCGTTGTAACCCTGCACCCAGCCGTCCTTGGTGGCCATGATCCGGCTGTCGGGATCGGTGATGTTCACCCGGCGCTCGGTTCCGGGCGCGGCCTGGACCGCCTCGCGGGCCGCTGCGAGTCTTGCCTCGGCCTGCTCGAGCGCGCCCCGTGCCTTGTCGATCCGCAGGCGTGGGCCGGCGATCTTCTCTCCTCTGGCCGCCGCGGCCGCTCGGCGCTCATGCTCGGCCTGCAGATCCTCAAGGCGCTTGTGCGCGACTGCGTGATCGAGCTCGGCGCGCGCCAGCGCCGCGTGGGGCTGCTTGGGCTTGCGCCCGATCTGTTGGCGGCCGTGCTCGGCCTGTGCCGCTGCCGCTTGTGCTGAGCGCTCGGCCTCCAGGGCCACGGCCGCGTCCTCGGCCTTGATCACCTCAAGCGCGGCGTGCAACCTGGCCAGCCGGCCGGTTGATGTGGAGAAGCTCACACGCCGGCTCGATCCCCGCCAACACGACCGCGTCGGCCGCGCCGAGCGGCTGATCCTCGGCCGTCAGCGCCATCAGCTTGGTGATCTCTCGGCGGATCCAGCTGGCGTCGCGATTGCGCGCCAGTGACGCGTCGGCGGCGATCTTCGTCCCGTCCAGCGCCACCACGGACAACTCCGCCAATCCGGCCGCTGCGCACAAGCGCACCCCTTCGACGAACAGCCCCTCGAGCGCCTGCTCGTGCTCAACGACGAACCGCGCGATCGTGGCGTGATCGGGCACCAGCCCGCCGCAGATCACCCGGAACGCCGCATCGGTCCGGCAGTGCGCCTCGATCCGCCGACTGGAACGAATCCCGCAGCAGTACGCGTACAACAGCAGCGCCACCATCATCTCCGGCTCATATGGCGGCCGGCCGGGACACCCACCCGGCCGTCGATGCAAACCGCGCGTGTCCAACTCGCCGACCACCTCGAGCACGAAGAACGCGAGATGCCCCTCCTCGAGCCAGTCGCGCATGCTCACCGGCATCAAGAACAACTGATCGCGCGCCGGGCACACATACCCCCGCGTCACCCCGGCCGACCCCGCACAACCATCGCCCGCATCGAGTTCCGCCGCCCGACCCGTCATCATTCAGCACCACCTCCGGATGCAGGCCCCGGCTGCTGCACTCAGCCGTTAAAGCCCTGCTCAGGAGGTTTTTTTACCAGTCGCACCGGACAGAACCCACCCTCCGGACCGGTCCACATTTCCGGACAGACGTGCACAACACCGGGATTTTGCGACGGCCTCTATTTCGCGCTTTCTCGACCAGGCTCCTCCTATCCGTCGTCCCAGGTGATCTCCGCGAAGCGGCGACGGAGCTTCTCGCCACGCGTGGGATTGAGGGAGGCGACCCACGAGATCCGCCCCCGGAGATGGGCCTCGAAGTCAGCGATCCCGGCGCGGTTCTGGCCGGCCGGACCGCGGCGAGCCGCGTTGTGGAGGATGGCCTTCAGGTCGTCATATTCGGAGCGGAGCACATTGGGCCGGACGTTGACGATGACTCCGCACACCGACTGACGCCCGCACGCGCCGTGGAGGGCGGTCATGCCGACGTTGACCGCGAAGCCTTCTTCCCGAGCGATCTCGGCCACGAGGTCCTCGAACTGGCGGCGGCGGCGGCGCAGCCGCGCGGGCCCGGAGAACGTCAGGTCGTCGGCGTAGCGCGAGTAACGCACCTCCATTGACGCGGCCAGGCCCGCCAGGCGGCGGTCGAGCCGGAACGCGGCCAGGTTGGCCAGGGCGGGCGACGTCGGAGCGCCCTGGGGCAAGTGCGGCGTGGCCAGCTGACGGCCAAGCCAGAACTGCGGCTGGACCAGGGCGGGGTCTGTGGGCCTGGGAACGGCTCGCCAAACCGCGAGAGGGATCGTGTTGGTGCACAGGCCCGTCAGCACGTGAGCGACCGACGGCGTGTAGCCCAACGTGCGGTAGATCCCGGACACGCGCCGGGCGGCGACCGAGGCGAAGAAGTCCTTGAGATCGAGCCGGAGCACGGCCGCCTGGCCGGTGTGCAAGCCGGCATGGGTCGCGACCGAGCGGCCGCGCGTGAAACCCTGGACAGCCTCGTGCACGGGGGCGTGGTCGAGGATCTCGCGCAGGATCCAGCGTTGGATCTCCTTGAGGCGCGCCTTCGGGGCCTCGAGCACGCGCGGCAGGCCGCTCCGGCGCGGGACCGTGCGGTAGCGGTAGTTGCGGAGCTTCTCCGGGTCGGCGCTGCGCTCGAGGCTCCGCACGTCGGCGAGCCATGCCAGCTGGCCCTCGCTCAGCTCGAGCCGGTCGGCCAAGCCGGCGGCGGAGGCGATCGCGGCCAAGGGCCAGTCGTGAACGAGCCGCGCACGGCCGTACCCGCCGAGCATGCTGCGTTCGACGAGCCTGAGGATCCGCGGCGGCTGGGGCTCGCCGGGCCAGGCCGAATGCTCGGCCAGGAACGACTCGATCAGCGCGACGAGTTCTTCGCGCCACCCGACGGGCGGGGCGCGGTAGACGGCGACGACGCGGAGGGCCAGCGCCTCCATCCAGCCCGGCCATCGATCGAGGCACCCGGCGCCGCTCTCGGCCACCGGTACCGGCTTCCATGGAGCGGTCCCCAGGAAGGCATCGGCCAGCTCGCCGGCGAGCGCGGCGCGTTCGTGGGCTTCGTACACCGCCGCGAATGATCGCGGCGTCGCGCTCCGACTGCTCCATGTCGTGCGTGCCCCCAAGTGCCTCCAGCGGATGCACTGTTGGGCTCGCGATGCACTGGCCCAGGTGATCGGTGATCCCCGGGGTTACCCCGGAGAGGGAGGCGCGCCCGAAGGCGCGCTGCCCACCTCGGTGCTACGACGCCGCGCGGGTCACGCTACCGGACCGCGGCGGGTCGCCGCATGTCCAACAGACTCACCGAAGCGAGTCAGCGACCTGCTCGAGCAGTCGCAGGGCATCCTGCAGGCCGTCCTCCATGCCGGAGTTGATGTGCGCATCGCGGTGCTCCCGGCAGGAGTGCCGGACGAGGATCGTGAGCATGGTGCGCCCGGCGGCCTCGGTGAACGTGACCGTAGACAGCGCCTCGGCGTCGGGCGCGCCTTCGTAGACCTCCGTTGAGACGATCCGTTCGTTCGGGACGACCTCTCGATACTCGCCGTGGAAGCCGACCTCCGGTCCGCCGCAGGCCGTCATCACGTAGCGCCAGGTGCCTCCGACCCGCAGATCGATCTCGATCAGAGTCACCTCGCCGCGGTTGGCGTGCCACCAGCGCCTGACCAGGTCGGGCGTCGTGTAGGCCTTGTACACGAGGTGCCTGGGCGCGTCGAACTCACGTGTGATCAGGATCTGCTCGTCCGTGGGGAGGGTGACCCTCGCTCGGCTGCTACTCGTCACCGCCATCTCCTTGCTCCTTACTTGTGCAGGGACCGCACGTCAAGCGCGAGGTCCGGGGTTGTCGGTGTTGAACTGCTGAGTGCGTCGGTGGTCCGTGCGCACGGTTGGCGCGACGGGTCTTGTGCGCGCGGGCGCCCAGCCTTACTTCGGTCCGCGACCCTCGGGTTGGCTCCGGGGCCGGCGACATGATGTGTGAGGGGGTGATTCCGCTGGTGGGAGCGTTGCGGCCGCTCGGTCTTTCTGGGCCGGCCACGCGGACGTGGCGGCAGGAGCAGGTCGGGAGCCGGCCGCGGCGCATCTGTGTGACGAGGGGCTTGGCGCGCACAGGGGAAGTTCATGCCGGTGCTAACGCCTCCTCGCCGAGCTCACGCAGCGTGTGGTAGCTGCGCTTGAGCAGCTTGCGCGCGACTGACAGGCACGCGCGGTTGCCGCCGATCCGCTTCGCGGTCTGCACGTAGTAGTCGCGGTCCGGCGAACCGGGACGCCGCGCGACCTGGGCTGCCTCGTACAGCGCCCAGCGCAGCGCTGGCGGTCCCTGGCGAGAGATGTGACCGGGCGCGCGGTGCTGATCGGACTGGTACACGGTGATGTCCATCCCCGCATAGCGGACCGCTTGGCGCGAGGAGGAGAACCGCGTGCAGTCGCCCAGCTCGGCGAGGATCGTGACCGCGGTCAGCTCCCCGATCCCGTAGTGGACCATCAGCGCCTTGCATCCCGCCTGGTGACGCGCATAGGCGCGTAGCTCCTTCTCGATCGGGCGCATCTGCAGCTCCAGCGCATCGATCATCGCCAACGCAACCGTCACCTGCTCACGCGCCGTCTCCGGCAGCGGCTGCGCCGCGAGCCAGTCGCGCCCGTCACCGACCATCAGCGCTCGACGCTGCGGGCAGCCGTGGTGATACAGCGTCGCCTGGATCCGCTGCTGCCACTCCGAGCGCTGCTCACCCAGCTCGTGGCGCAACCTGACCCGAGCGCGGAGATCGAGGATGCGATCGGGCGGAATCCATGATTCCGGCAGCCGACCGACCATCAACAGCTCCCGCAAATGCCGCGCATCGGCCCGATCGCCCTTCGCGCGCTTCTTCGGGCCCTTGAGCCCGGCTGTCTCAGCCGGCTCGGCGAGATGCACCACCGCCCCGACCCGGCGCAGTTCCTCGACCAAAAACCGCCAGCCAGTCGTCGCCCCGAGCGCGACCTCCAACTGCTGGCCACGGAAACGCTCAAGCCACTTGCGGACGTGCGCGCGATCGGCCGGCGTCACTCGTGAGCGCTGCACCTCGCCGGTCTCGGTGTCGATCCACTCGCCGGTGATCTGTCCTCGATGCTGATCAAGTCCCATTACGATGCTCACAAGGGGCCTCCTCAAGCTCCACGGTTACCAAGCCTGCGCGGACACGCTCCGCGCTTGAGCTGAGGAGGTCCCTACACGTCGGGGTGGACGGACTGCTCATGACATCTTTCGCTTGAGGTCTTCGATGACGACATCCATCTGCTCGAACCGATCAGACCACAGCCGCTCGTAGTTGCGGACCCAGTCGTGGATCGGCTTGAGTGCCCGGCCGTTGAGCCGGTAGAGCCGCCGGCGACCGTCATCGCGGACGTCGACGGCTCCCACTTCGCGCAGGACGCGAAGGTGCTTGGACACGTGGGGCTGGGGGAGTCCGAGCAGCGCCGCCAGGTCGTTCACGGCCCGCTCACCGCCGGCCAGCGCGTCGAGGATCTCTCGCCGTCGGGGCTCGGCCACTGCATTGAACGCGTCGGTGGTGGTTGCCGCACGTGCCACGGCACGAATCATATTCCGATATGGGAATATGTCAACCCTAGTACGTGCGGATGCGGCTGGGCCCGGGGCCGTCCGGGCGAAGGCGGCGGGCCACGTCCTCGCGCAGGTCGTGCCCGAGGCCCGGCCGTTCGGAAGGGACGATGAAGCCGGCGTGCCAGGTGAACGGCGGGTCGGTGAGCTCGTCGTAGATGCCGTCGAAGCGCTCGATGCCCTCCAGGATGAGGAAGTTCTGCGAGCACAGCGCGAGCTGGATCGAGGCAGCGGCGATCATCGGTCCGCCGTAGACGTGAGGGGAGATCTGGACGTAATGCGACTCGGCCATCGTCGCGATCTTCCGCGCCTCGAGGATTCCTCCCACCAGACCGACGTCGAAGTTGAAAATCGCGGCGGCGCGGTGCTCCAGGAGGCGGGCGTACTCGTACTTGGAGGTGATCCGCTCGCCGGTCGTGATCGGGATGGTGGTGGCGCGAGCGACCTCGGCGAGCGCGGTCATGTTCTCGGGCGGGACGGGCTCCTCGAACCACAGCGGGTCATACCGCTCGACGCGCTTGGCGAAGCGGATCGCGGCGGCTGGGGTCATCTGACCGTGGGTGCCGATCAGGATGTCGGCGGCGTCGCCGATCTCGGACCGGATCGCCCCGATCACCGCCTCCGCGGTGGACAGCGCGCTCATCGTGAACTGGATCGGCACGGTCTGACCGAGTGCCTGATCCTCGGCGATGCTGAGCGCGAACGGATCGATCTTGACGGCCGTGAAGCCGAGGTCCACGTAGTGCCGTGCGCGCCGCGCGGCGTGCTCGGGATCGAGCCAGAGCTCACGCAGACTCCGACCGAGATCCTGCTCGACGGGCGCCGGATAGAGGTAGGTGTACGTCCGGACCCGGTCGCGAAGGCGCCCCCCGAGCAGGCGATGCACGGGCTGCCCGACGTGCTTGCCGACGATGTCCCAGCAGGCGATGTCGAACGCGCTGAGGATCGCGAGCTTGGTCAGCTCGGGGACATGGCTGTAGCCGGCGCGCCCGTAGATCCTGTCGAACAGCTCCTCGGCGTTGTACGGGTCGTGCCCGATCAGCGCCTGGTCGGCGAGATCCTCGATCATGGCCGTGAGGACTGGCCAGCGAAAGCCGAGCGGGAGCAGCATCATCTCCCCGTAGCCCGAGATCCCCTCGTCGGTGTCGACGCGCAGCACCATCCAGTATGGCCCGCCGGGTTGAGGGGCCGGCACCGCGATCGGGAACGTGTCGACGCCGATCACATGCATGCGAGCGTCTAGGATGCATCACGCGTCAAGCGGACCGGGCGGCAGATGCCTCCAAGCGAGGGAATTCGGATGACGAGCGCGAGTGGTTCCACGGAGCGGGCGGCACCGGCGGCTCAGGCCGCCGAGGTGTGGACGACACGGGCGCTGTTCGCTCGGCACAAGCTCGTGGGAATCAGCGCGGTGGCGCTGCTGGTGCTGCTGCTCGCGATCGTCGTGGGCGGGCTCCTCGCGTCGAGTCCGGTCGTGGTCAGCGACTCGAGCACATGCTCGACGTGGAGCTCGGCAAACCAGTCCACGCAGCACGCCTATGCCGTGCGGTACGTGCAGGAGCACGGTCCGCTGCGGGACGGGGCCACGGCTCCCGCCACCGTGGTGGCGGCGATCAACGCCGGCTGCACGGAGGCATTCGACAATGATGTGCAGGACAACGTCACGGTCGTACACGCGATCCAGCCCTAGAAGGTCGGCCCCTCCGGGGACCCCGGGGAATGTTCGGGGCCCGGTGTCAGGGGGTGTGCCCGATGCGCCGGAAGCCCAGCGCGCCGAGCATGCGAGTCACTCGACCAACTCGTCAAACCCCGGAGGACCAGCATGACCTACATCGAGGAGAGCCTCGGCCGCGAATCGCTGCCTGAACTGACCGATGTCGACGAACTTCGCCGCGCGGTGCGCGGTCACGCCTTCGTCGAGGGAGACGACGGATACGAGGAGGCGGCCCGCATCTGGAACGGCGCGCACGACGGCCTCCGGCCGGCCCTGGTGGTCAGGTGCTCCGGACCCGCCGACGTCATCGAGGCGCTCGCGTTCGCTCGCGGCCATGACCTGGAGGTCGCCGTACGTGGCGGGGGCCACAGCATCGCCGGCTTCTCGACCGGCGACGACGTGGCGGTGATCGATCTCTCGGAGATGAACGAGATTCGCGTCGACCCTGCGGCTCGGCGCGCGACGGTCGGCGGCGGCGCCGTCTGGGCCGAGGTAGATCACGAGACGCAGGCGCATGGACTGGCCACCACTGGTGGTCTGATCTCCTCGACCGGGGTCGCCGGGTTCACCCTCGGTGGAGGCATCGGCTGGCTGATGCGCAAGCACGGGTTCGCCTGCGACAACCTCGTCGGAGCCGAGGTGGTGACCGCCGACGGCCGCCTGATCCATGCGAGCGACACCGAGAACGCCGACCTGCTGTGGGGCCTGCGGGGCGGTGGCGGCAACTTCGGCATCGTCACGCAGTTCGAGTTCGCGCTCCATCCGGTGGGCCCGATGGTCTACGCAGGGCCGATCTTCTACCCGGCCGACGCCGGCGCGGATCTCCTGCGAGCCTTCCGGGCCTGGGCGCCGGGCGCCTCCGAAGACATCACGGCACTGGTCAACCTGATGACGGCTCCGCCGCTGCCGGTGATCCCGGAGGCCTGGCACGGGCGCAAGGTCGCGGCCCTCATCGCGACCTCGGCCGGACCGCTCGAGGAGGGGGATGGCCACGTGCAGGAGTTGCGGGCCGTCGCCGAGCCGGTGGCGGACCTGCTGGGCCCGATGCCCTACTCGGCGATGCAGACGCTGATCGACCCGATGTGGGAGAAGGGCGTGCACGCGTACTTCAAGGCAACCAACCTGTCCCGACTCGACGATCAGCTGATCGAGCGGTTGTGCGAGCTGCATCGACAGGCTCCCGGAACGCAGTGTGAGATCCACGTGCACCAGATGGGCGGCGCGATCGCCCGCGTGGGCGAGGGCGACACCGCCTTCCCCGAGCGCTCCATGCCGTACGTCCTCAACGCGGTCACCGCGTGGCGTGACCCGGATGACGCGGCGGCGCACCGCAGCTGGGCGCGGGCGGTGATCGAGGCGGCCTCGGAGGCATCGACCGGGCGCGCGTACGTGAACTACCTGGGCGATGCCGACGCGGCGCGTGCGTCCTACGGAGACGAGAAGTACGGCCGCCTGGCCACGCTCAAGAAGCGCTACGACCCGACCAACGTGTTCCGGCGCAACCAGAACATCGAACCGGCGCGGAGCGTCTAGCCGGTCGCGCTGGCGAGCACGTCGGGAAGCTGGCGGCGCGAGGTGACGTCGAGCTTGCGGAAGGCGCGTCCGAGGTGTGCCTCGACGGTCTTCTCGGTGACGAACAGCGTCTGGGCGATCTCGCGGTTGGTCTGGCCGCCCGCCGCGAACTCCGCCACGCGCCGCTCGCTCGGCGTCAGCGAATCCGCCCCGGAGCGCTCGACGGTCCTCGGCCGCACCCCGATCGCGGCGAGCTCGGCGCGCGCGCGTCGCTCGAGGCCCCATGCACCGCAACGGGAAGCCAGAGCGAGGCCTTCGAGCAGTGGTTCGCGCGCCGCCGAGCGTTGGCGCGCGGCCCGCAGCGTGGCGCCAAGATCGACGAGGACGCGCGCGTACTCGAGCCGCGCACCCGATGGCTCCAGCACCTTAAGTGCGGCCTCGAGCGTTGTCGACCGCTCGGCGGCCGGGCCGACCAGCGCCGCGACGCGCAGCGCGATGCCGACCGCGCGCTGCGCGCCGTAGGACCGGGCCCGGCGCAGCTCCTCGGCGGCCAGCTCCCGTGCCTCCTCGGTGCGGCCGAGCTCGGCCAGCGACAGCGCCGCCGCTGAGCGCCAGGCCAGGACGGCCGGATTCTCGACGCCCAAGGCCGGGTGATCGGCTTCGCACGCGCGCAATTCCTCGACCGCGCCTTCGTGGTTCCCAGCCGCGGCGCGCAGGGCCGCCGAGGCATAACGGAGCTGCGAGCTTGGCGAAAACTCGGTGTCGTAGCGGATCCCGACCCGCTCGATGAGCCGCCGTAGAGACTCGGGGGTCTCGTCGCGCTCGAGCCCGACGAGCACCGCTGCGGTGACGCCGAGCACGACGAACTCCGTCCCGAGGAGGTCCTGGGCGGGCTCGATCGCGGCGTAGGCATCCGCCTGGGCGGTCGTCAGCTCGCCACGCCAGACCCCGAACAAGGCGCGAAGGGCCAGGAACGTGGCGACGGTCGCGGCGGCCCCGCGCTCACGGGCCCGGACCAGGATCTCGTCGATCCCGCGGATGGAAGCATCGAGCTCGTCGCTGGCCGCGAGCACCGCAAGGGCGACGATCGCCCACGCCTCGCCACGGTGCGGCTCGGCCGGGAGCCCGGCGGCGAGCGCGCGGCGGGCGTAGTCGATCGCCTTGGCGGCGGAGCGCAGGTACATCATCTCGTCCATGGCCAGCGTCGCGAGCGTGGTGGCCTCGAGCAGGCTCCGCGCGGGGCCGCCGGGATCGCGCAGTGCCGCGATCGCGCCGTCCGCCTCCCGCCGGGCCGGCGCAGAGGTGTAACTGGCGCCGAGCAACGCCACCTCGAGACGCTCGCGACCGGCCCCGCCGGGTGGAAGGCGCTCCTGGGCGCGACGCAGGATCGCCGCCGCCTCCCCGGAGCGGCCGGCGAAGAACAGGATGCCGCTGAGCTCGATCGCCGCTGTGACGATGTCAGTGGGATCGTCGGAGTGCATCGCGATCTCGGTCAGTGGATCGATCGCCCCCGGGTCGCCCGCGCGGGCGCGCGCGAGACCGAGTTCGAGCACGAGGGCCTTGCGCTGGTCGGCTCGGGGAGGCTCGTCGAGGGCGCGGGCCAGGAAGGTCGCGGCGCCGCCGGCATCGCCCAGGGCAAGCGCCTCGTGCGCGGCCTCGCGCAACAGGGTCACGGATTCAGAGTCGGCCGACGGCGCGGTGTGCATGACGTGCGCGGCGACCTGACCGGCGGGCGCCCCGCGACCCTCCAGGACCTTGGAGGCCGAACAGTGCAGGCGCTCCCGTTCGGCCGGCGACAGATCGCCATAGATGGCCGAGCGCAGGATCGGGTGCGCGAAACGAATCGCCGCGCCGGATTGAATGACGCCGGCGGCGATCAGCGCGGTCATCGCATCCTCGACTTCGATGCCGGTCAGTCCGGAGAGTCGTCCGGCGTCCGTCACCTGGGCGCCGTCGCCGAGCACGCTGAGCGTCCGGGCAAGCGCGGTGGCGGGCGGGGCGAGCCGCGCCAGGCGCAGCAGCACCGCGTTGGAGACGCCGCGCGGGACGAGCGAGCCAACCTCGGGCGCCGCGGCCGCGGTCGGGGCGAGCGCCCGGGCCGCGGCCTCGTCGAGCAGCTCTCCGAGCAGGAACGGATTTCCTCCGGTGACCTCGAGGCAGGCCCGCACGAAGGCTGGATCGGGTTCGCCCGCGAGCCGCTCCGCCACGAGCAGAGTCACCGCGCCGTGGGTCAACGGTGCGGGCCGCAGCAGCTCCCCCATGGGATCTCCGGCCAGCGTGGCGAGCTCGGGCATGCTGGCGGGATCCAGCGGACGCGTGGCGAGGATGAGCGCGATCGGCTGGCCGCCGAGCCTGCGCGCCATGAAGGCGAGCGCGCGCGCGGAAGGCGCGTCGCACCACTGGAGATCGTCCACCGCGAGAAGCAGCGGCGAGTCCGTCGAAAGGTTCGAGGCGAGCCAGTACAGACCGTGTTGCCAGGCATAACTGGGATCGCTTGGCGTGGGACCGGGAGACGGCGCGGGTGGCACGATCATCGGAGCGCCGGTCAGGAGGTCCGCCGCCAGCGCGGCGGCTCCCGACAGCCACCGATCGCGGTCGGTGCTGTCGGCTTCGCTGATCAGGCGCTCGAACAGCTGGCGGATCACCCCGAACGGGAAGCCCTGCTCGAGCTCGGTGGCGCGCGCGCTGAGTACGCGAAAGCCGAGATCGGAACCGCGCGTGCGACCGGTCTCGAGCAGCCGCGACTTGCCGATGCCCGCGGGACCCTCGATGACCACGGCGACGCCCTCGCGCCGTCCCGCGGCTCGCAAGGCGCCGCGAACCAGTTCGACCTCCAGCTCGCGCTCGAGCAGCGCGCCCGGTTCGGCGAGAACGGACTCTTGCATGCGCGGGGCGATCGTACGGAAAGCCGTTACCTAACACAATGGCGCAGGCCCCGCCCATCGGAGGGGGACGATCCGATGTTCAGGGGGCGATGTCAGGGGGTCTGCCCGATGCCCGGATGCCCGTTCGAGTCGACCATGAGGCTCCATAACTAACGCACCAGGAGGCCATCATGCCGTTCATCCACGTCAGGGTCGTCGCGGGCGTGTTCAACGCCCAGGAGAAGCGTGAGATCGTGGAGCGCCTCACCGAGGCGATGGTCGCGATCCAGGGAGAGGGCATGCGCCAGCTGACCTGGTGCGTCGTCGAGGAGGTCCCGAGCGGAGCGTGGGGCATCGGCGGCCAGGCGATCACCGCCGACGACGTCAGAGCGATCGCGCGCGGAACGGCGGTGGAAGCATGAACAGCCAACTCGAATACCACGTGGTGAAGGCTCACATCGATGAGCTCGTACGGGCTGCGGAGCGCGCCCGGATCGCCGGCGGCGCCGACTCACCTTCGTCGGCCACCGGATGGCTCGGGTTGTCCGGGCGACTGCGCCAGCTGAGTGCTCGGCGCACGGCACTGACCGATTCCGCGCTGTGCGCGGAGTGTCCTTGAATCTAACCGCGACGGGCGATCGTCGCTGAGCCGATGAGCTGCAGGTCCGCGGGCAGCGGAGGCGCGGCGATTTCGGACGCGAGTTGCTGGGAGGCGCTCGGTGAGAAGCCGCCCGTGATCTCCGTTCCGTCGGCGGAAGGTATGCCGACCGGGTAACGGTTGAAGTCAACGAAGATCACCGACAGGAGCTTGCCGTCCAGGACCGCGGCGATGTGCTGATTGACCGCGAGCCGGGGCGTGCTCAGCATCGCGCCCCGCCGGGCGATCTGCGCCGTGAGCTCGTGAAACGACCGCGCGCCGCGCGGGGTGAATTCGAGCACGATCTCGGGCCGGCCAAGCGGGTCGAAGCTCGCGTACGCCCCCGTGATGTCGGACCGCGACAGGGCCGCGCGGTCTCTGAGCACGTAGTACCGCGCATCGCGGTCCTCACCGGCGACGACCGCGGCACGAGCCGGGCGCTGTGCAGCCGCGAGCTTCACGGCGTCGCGCAGCGGCATGCCCCCGGCGGAGCCGGGCGCCTCGTCTCCGATCCCTGGCTGATCAGCTGCGCGGACCCGTCGTTCTGGCGAAGCCCGTGGCTGACCGGCTTGCCCGCGGGCGTGAGTGCGTCGGCCTCCCAGTCATAGAGAGCCAGACGCCCGCCGTCACGTCGTGTCGCCAGGGAGAGATCCGCGAGCCGGACCGGGCCGGCCACGGACAGGCGCACCTCGTCGTGGCCGATCGCCCGTGCCTGCGCGAATGTCCCGATGAGCGCCCGCGCCCGCTCGGCCACGATGCCGGCGATCGATGCCGCGCTCATGCCACCCGCGCCGCGGATCCGGTAATCGGCCTGCAGCCACAGGCGGCTGAGGTAGCGCACCGGACCGGCCACCCGCCAGCGGCCAGCCTCGCGCGCGAGGGGGAGCACGCCGATTCCAGAGTTGGCGCGCACCGTGGCACTCGCGTGCGCTCCGCTGATCCGGACCGCGGTGACGACCGGATGCAGGGCGGCGACGTCACGTATCGCGCCGTCCGCAAAGGCGACGGTCTCGGCACACGTGGTATGCGGGCCCGTCCCGCCGGCCGTAGTGAGCTCATAGCGCAGCGACGCGGTCATCAGCGTGCACAAGGCGCGGCCGTCGTGGGCGACGAAGGCACGGTCGTAGGCACGGGCCACGGCGGTGACCTGATCGCGATCGGACTGTCCTGACTGTCCGCCGCATCCGGCGAGCGCAGCGAGCGTGACCGCCGCCGCGGTGCACGCGCGCAGTAGCGCGGACAAACCTGCCGACACCGGTCGGCAACCGGTTGTCTCACCCATTCGGGATGCGGTAGTCGAACCAGATGGTCGTGGTTGCCATCCGGCCGCGCTCGCGGAACTCCTGAGCCTCGTGTGCGGGCAGCGTCGTGAACCTGAAGCCGTCGACCGACCGCGGCATGATGAGGTGACCGGCGCGGAAGGCCGCCTCGAACCGGCGCATCCACGCCTGGGCGACGCTGTGGGCGGTTGCGCACGAGCCGCTCGCGATACGCAGCCCGAACACTCCGAACGTTCGCGGGCCCCCGGGTTGGAACGGATAGCGCAGGTCGGCCGAGCGGCAGGCGCGAGGCGGCGAGGCGGCGGCTGCCGTGGCCGGCAGCAGGCACGCGGCGGTGAAGATCGCCACGGCGAGGAACAGCTTGGAACATTGTGACATGCCAGACAAAGACGCCAGACGTCCGATGATCCTTCCGGTATGCGGGAAGGAGTCGTCAACGCTCGGCGTCTATCCGCAGGACAAAGTCATCAGACAACTCCCGGACCAATAGAGAGGCAGAGACATGGCGGATCAGGTCGAGCAGATCAGGCAGTACGCGAACTTGTTCCTCGAGGACGGCGAGGACCTGGTGGCGGCGATGACCGCGTCCCCGCGCGGGCGCAACACCGCAATGGCCGCCGGCGGCGTCGGCTCGATGATCGGCTACAAGATGGTCCAGGGTCAGGTGAACAAGGCTGGGGCCGCCGGTCTGCGCGTCGAGTCGCAGATGGCGATCGTGCTCACCGGGCGGCGCCTGATCACGGTCAAGGTGGGTTACACGCTGGGCGGCTCGATCAACGACGTCAAGGAGGTGCTGAGCGCGATTTCGCTCGGCGACGTCGAGGCGATCGAGGCCAAGCGCTTCGGCCTGGGTGGTCTCCTGATCGTCACTCCGCGCGGCGGGCAGCCGATCAAGCTCGAGTGTCAGGTCGGGCGGGCCCGCCAGTTCGCTGAGGCGTTCACGCGCACCGTGGCCGGCAGCCGGGCGGCTTAGCCCGAGCGACCGGTACCGCCGTCCCGCCCCGCGGGTCGGCGTTGCGGGCGGCTGCACGACAGTCTGCGAGCGTGCACGATACTGCACGTTTGCGCACGATCGTGTATGCTGCCCACCGTGCTGACCGACGAGCGCCGAGCGGTGATCCTGGATCGCCTGCGGACCCAGGGAAGGGTGCTGGCCACTGACCTGAGCGCCGAGCTCGAGGTGTCCTCCGACACGATCCGGCGCGATCTCCGCGAGCTGGACGGCGTCGGGCTGCTGCGTCGCGTTCACGGTGGCGCACTGCCGCGCCACGGCGACGCCTCGTCGTTCGCCGCCCGAGCCCGCCGCGCACCCGAGGCCAAGGCGTCGATCGCCCGGCGCGCCGCGGAGTGCGTGTGCGACGGCCAGGTGGTCGTGCTCGACGGGGGCACCACGACGCTCGTGCTTGCCCGGGCGCTGCGCGACGACCTGCGGGCGAGCGTGATCACCACGAGCCCTCCGATCGCGCTCGCGCTGGCCGACCACCCAGGTCTCGAGGTCACGGTCATCGGTGGCACGCTGCGCCCCGACTCTCTGGTAACCGTGGGCGCGGCCGCGGTCGAGGCGCTCCGAATGATCCGCGCGGACGTCGTATTCCTCGGCGTCTGTGGACTGCACCCGGAGATCGGGGTGACCACCGATGACCTCGAGGAGCGCCACGTGAAGGCGGCCATGATCGACGGGGCGGCGGAGGTGGTGGCGCTGGCCGACCACGACAAGCTCGGGACCGCGATGCCGGTCGTGGTGGCGCCCCTGCGCGCGGTCACCCACTTGGTCACCGACGCCGATGTCGACGACCGCGCGCTCGACCCCTACCGCGCACACGGCATCGAGGTGCTGCGGGCATGAGCCGGCGATGGGCGATCACCGCGGTGTTCTTTGTGGACGGCGCGCTGTTCGGCACCTGGGCGTCGCGCATTCCCGCCCTGTCCGATCAGGTGCACGCGGACGCCGGGATCCTCGGGTTGTGCCTGCTGGCGCCCGCCGCGGCGGCCGTCGTGGCGATGCCGCTGGTAGGACGGGTACTGCCCGGACGCTCGAGCGCGCTGTTCTGCCGCGTGGCGGTCGCCGGGCTGATGGCCGCGATCCTGTTGCCCGCGCTGGCCCAGACGGTCCCGGAGCTTGCCGCGTCGCTGCTCGTGGTTGGGGTGACCAACTCGACGCTCGATCTCGTCATGAACGCCCAGGGCGTGTCGATCGAGCGCGGCATGAACCGGCCCATCCTGTCCTCGCTGCACGCCGCGTTTTCGTTCGGCGGGTTTGCCGGAGCGGGCCTCGGCGCGCTCGCCGCCGCGCTCAGGGTCGCGCCGCTCCCGCACTTCGCCTTCGCGGCGGTGCTGTTCGGGGCACTCGGGCTGGTTGCGACCTCGCGTCTCCCAGTCGAGGACCACGACGCTGACTCGGAGGCGCCCGAGCTCCGGTGGACGCGAATCCCCGGACGCCTCGCGTTGCTGGGAGTGGCCTGCTTCTTCTCGCTCATGGCCGAGGGCGGCGCCTCGGACTGGAGCGCCAAGCTGGTGCGCGACGACCTCGCCGGCACGGCCGCGCTGGGTGCGATCGCCTATGCCGTGTTCAGCATCGGCATGGGCGCGGGCCGGCTGCTGACTGACCGCCTCTGGGCTCGCTGGGGAGCCGACGGCCTGCTGCGGCGCAGCGGCGCGCTCGCCGCGGTGGGCTTTGCCGTCGGCCTGGGGATCGGAACGGTCCCCAGCGCGGTCGCCGGGTTCGCCGCGCTCGGCATCGGGCTGGCGGGGGTCATCCCGACGCTGTTTCGCGCCGGCGCCGATCATCCCGGCGTGTCCACCGGCCCCGCGCTCGCGGCCGTCAGCTCACTGGGCTACCTGGGCTTCCTGGCCGGGCCGCCGATCATCGGCGCGGTCGCGCAGCTCACGTCGCTACGGATGGCCTGCGGGGTGCTGGTGCTCGCGGGCCTGATCGTGCTGTTGCTGGCGCCGTTCGCCGACGCCCAGCGCGAGCCGTCCGTGACCGATGGTCGCGATCAGCGTGTGCCTGTCCCCCGCGGGATCTCTCCTTGACGGATTGCTAGTCGCTCCGCAGTGAGCGCGCGAGTGCAAGCGCCTGCACGAGGGTATGCGTGCCCTCGATCCGGACGATCAGCCGTCCCTGCTGCCAGATCAGCACGTTGCCGGCGAGCCGGACGCGGTCGCTTCGGATCTGGCCGTTCGATGCCCCGAACAGCACCTGATGGGGCGCGCCGGACAGGTACACGCCCTGCGCCCCGTTGACGCGGGTGATCTTCACGTTCGTGCGGGGGTCGATGACCTTGAAGATGAAGGGCTGCGCGGTGCCGCGGAACTCGGTGATCAGCACCCGCCCGATTAGGATCGAGACGCGTCCGCCGGGCACGTCATGCGCGATGTAAGCGCCGGAAGCGTGCGGCGGCAGCAGCGCGGTGAAGCCGGCGGCGTGACGGGCACGGGCGAGCGGGATGGGCCGGCCGATCCGCAGCGTGATGCCCGTCCTCGCGCCCGGTGGGAGCGGGGCAAGCCGTGGCACGCGCTCGATGCTCACGCCGCGCAGTCCGATCACGCGCAGGATCGCATCGCGAGTCGGCGGGACGGCCATGGCCGCGCCGACGACCAGCAGCATCGCGGCGAGCGCCACCGCGAGCACGCGGCGTGCGGGTCGGCGGCGCCGGCGGCGCCGTGCCGGCAGCCCCGCAAGGACCGCCGGCACGGTGTCTGGCACCGGGGGCACGTCGAGCGCCGTGCCGAGCGCCAGGAGCCGCTGTTCGAGCTCGCCGCTCATGGCATCGCCTCCAGTTGACGTTGCAGCCGTCCGAGCGCGCGCGACAGCCGCGATTTCACCGTCCCACGTCTCAGGCTCAGCGCGATCGCCGCCTCGGCCTCGGAGAGCCCGAGGAAGTAGCGCGCGGCGATGATCAATTGGTCGTCCTCCCGCAGCCGGCCGACCGCCGCCGCCAGCCGGGCGCGCTCCTGCAGCGCGAGCGCCTCGGACTCGGCCGAGGGCGCCAAGTCGGCCTCAGCGGCCGCCGGGTTCAGGCGCAGGGCCAGACCGGCTCGCCGCCCCGCGGCGCGACGACGGTTGCGGGCCTCGTTGACCGCGATCTGGACCAGCCAGGGACGAAACGAGGCGCCGGGGCGGAAGCGATCGAGCGCCAGCCACGCCTTCATGCAGGCCTCCTGGGTGGCGTCCTCGGCCTCCGCCGCCGACCCGGCGATCAGGTACGCCGCGCGAAAGGCCACCGCCTGGTGGCGCGTCAGGAGCTCGGCGTACGCGCGTTGATCCCCGCCCTTGGCCTTGGCGATCAGCCGATCCTCCTCGGACTCGACCCGTCCGGCGATGACGTCGCTCATCGGCACGCACTAGGTCCTACACCGCCGGGGCCCGATCGGTTCCCCGGGTCCGGGAACCGTTCCGGGGCCCAGCGGTGTAGACCGAGGTGATGCGCAACTGCACGGCGCCCGGGTTCGCCGCCATCGTCGTCGTATCGCTGCTCCTCGCCTCATGCGGCGAGTCGAACCAGGCATCGACACAACGGGCCGTCGCGAGCGCGCCGGCGCGCTGCGTCCCGGCGGCGGTCCACAACGGCGCGCCACCGCGCTGGACGGCCGCCGCCTGGTCGGATTCGAGCCCGGGCTTCCGGGTGCCGTACTCGCTCGCCTCGGGCCACACGGCGGCAGCGTTCTTCTTCGCCTCCAAGCTGCGCGCGGGTCACCCGAGCAATCCCTCGAACAAGGTGCTGTGGATCGTCCGGTACCCGCGCAACGGCCATCCGCTCGAGATCACCGCGCGGCTGGGACGCGACCCGGCGGAGGTCGTACGGATCAGCCGCCCCGCGGATTCGTCCCCGGGAGAGATCCATCCGTCCGATGTCGACCTGCCGAGCCCCGGGTGCTGGCACCTGCAGCTGACGTGGGGGAGCCACCGGGCCAACCTGGACATCCGGGTTGACCGGGCGCGCCGCCGGGCGTAGGGTGCCGACCCGACAGCCGACGACCATATGCGGCAACGGGCGGGGGCTCCGCACTGCGCGGAGCGCGCCGCGCGGCGTGGGGTGGTGCCGCCTCACAACCGAAAGGACGGTTCGATGCACCCTGTCGTGGCATCCCCTTCGCGGTGGCGAGCGCGCTGGCCCTCGCGATCTATCTGGTTCCGGTCGGGACGGCGCTGGTTCGTCCGCGGCCGGAAAGCTGGGGCTGGATGAGCCGATGTGCGCCAGCGATGTCTCCCTGTGCGCCGATCCCGGCGATTCGCTTGGCGGTTACTACGTCGGCCATGACGAGCCGTCGCTCGAATTCAAGTCGAACATTCCCGGCTCGGGCAACAACGTGACGTATCTGATGACGCTCCCCAAGGACCCGAAGCTCCAGCCCAACGCGAGCGGCGCGGGCGGCACGACCTGGAACTTCCAGCTTCGTCCCACATTCTGGTTCGGCATGACGCTGTGCGACACCGAGTCGGCCCCCGAGTTCACCAAGACCTGCACCCCGGACTCCGACGCCAACGACCTCACCGGCACAAATCCGAACGCCCCGGATTACATCGGCAAGCACCCGGGCAACGCATACATGGAGCTCCAGTTCTACGGGCCTGGCTACGTGCCGCAGTTCGAGGGCTTCGGCTGTACGGCGAGGCAGTACTGCGCGGCGATGACAATCGACAGCCGCACGCTCGACCAGAATCACGGGACTGGCACCGGAACCGAGACCACCGGAATCGAGAACACGTCCGACTGCAACAACTACATCCTCGGCGGCCCCGAGCCGATCAACTGGGCCTACGTGACCCGGAGCGGCCAATCGCAGGCGCCCGCCAACCCGCTGTTCACCGGGACGTTCTCAAGCCCGAACTTCAGCGCGGTCAACCCGGACACGACCAAGGACCTGATGATGAATCCGGGCGACCGGATCCTCATCCACATGCACGACACGCCGGCCGGATTCCGAGTCGACCTGATCGACCTCACCACCCGGCAGGCCGGCTCGATGACGGCCTCGATCGCCAACGGGTTCGGCCATATCCTGTACACGCCGGGTCCGGGTTTGACCACACCCTGCCAGGAGGCGCCGTACGCGTTCCATCCCGAGTACTCCACCGCGAACACGCGCGGGAACACGTGGAGCGCTCACACGTACAACGTCGCGATGTCAGATGAGATCGGGCACTTCGAGAACTGCCTCGCGATCGATGCGGAGGCCAACTGCACCCAGCCCGGCAGCCAGGACGCCGGCGGCCTCGACGAGGACGACGGCAACAACTTCTGCGTCCCGGGCACCGACTCGACGCTCGTCATGATCGACGGGTGCTTCAGTGACGACGAGGATTGGGACGGACAGTCCTACCGTAACGACTGGCCGGGCACCAACCGGAACCCGTTCGTGGACCGGCAGCTTCACCCGACGCCGCTCCTGTTCACGAGTCCGGTGACCGTCGGCGGGCGCAATTACTCGACGATCGCGTTCGAAACCGATCTCCCCGTCCTGGAGACCGCGGGGGCACAGGACAACGCCCCGTTCTGTGACCTCAACACCGGGGCGAACTGCGTGGATCCGCCCAACGGGGCGCAGTTCTACCCGTTCTTCACCACGGGCATCCACGACGGGCTGTGCACCTGGCAGGAGGGCGGGAACAACATCCCTGGCACGATCAATCACTTCGGCGGTAGTGCACACGCCGAATACGGGTCGTTGCTGCGTGTGATCGAGCCAATTCCGCCGTTCACCACGAGGTCGAGGATTCAGGACTTCAACAGCGGCGACAGGTCCAACCCCTGTCCCGTCGGATTGGTCGCGCACGGACGTCGCTGAATCTCGCAGGAGGTACTGCGTCGCATCAGGGAGCGCGGCACGGACGCCGCGCTCCTCCTGTTTGATCTGCCTCGAGCACCCGCCGGCGGTGAAGGCGGATTCGGGTTGGGTCCTCGTCACAACGGCGAGGGGTTGATTTCGGGTTCCGGTGCCATGGTGTGCGAGGCTTCGCTCGGCGAGTCTCCGTCTCTCGCCACGAGAGGAGAACCATGACCGAGAACCTGGCCGACAACCTGACCGCGAGCGCCACGCAGCATCCTTCCCGACCGGCGCTGCGGCTCGATCGCGCCGTGATCACCTATGCGGAGCTCGAGGAGGCCGCCCACCGAATCGCCGGCGGCCTGCGCGAGCGTGGCGTCGAGCCAGGCGATCGCGTCGGGTTGATGCTGCCGAACGTCCCGCAGTTCGCCGCCGCCTACTACGGCATCCTGGCCGCCGGCGGCGTGGTGGTGCCGATGAACATCCTGCTCAAGGAGCGAGAGATCGCCTACTACCTGAGTGACTCCACGGCCAAGGCGGTGATCGCCTGGCACGAGATCGGGGCCGTCCTGAAGCCGGCCGCCGCGCAGGTGGGCGCGCTCCCGATCCTGATGGACGCCGAAGCGCTCGCCGGACCGCTGGCCGGCGCCGAGCCGCTGCCCGGCGTGACCGAGCGGGCGGCGAGCGACACCGCGGTGATCCTCTACACATCCGGGACCACCGGCAAGCCGAAGGGCGCGGAGCTCACGCACGCGAACCTGGCCATCAACGCCGACGTATCGAGCCGGCTGTTCTCGCTCGGTCCGGACGACGTCGTGCTCGGCGCGCTGCCGCTGTTCCATGCGTTCGGACAGACGTGCGGGCAGAACGCGGCGGTCGGCTCGGGCGCCTCGCTGGCGCTGATTCCTCGCTTCGACGCCGGACAGGCGCTCTCGGCCATCGAGCGCGACCGCGTCACGGTGTTCGAGGGCGTCCCGACGATGTACTCCGCCCTGCTTCACCATCCGGACCGGGATCAGGTCGATGTCACGACGCTGAAGGTGTGCGTGTCCGGCGGAGCCGCGCTCGCCACCGAGCTGCTGCGCGACTTCGAGCGCACGTTCGGATGCGTGATCCTCGAGGGCTACGGCCTGTCCGAGACCTCTCCGGTGGCGTGCTTCAACCATCCGCATCGCGAGCGCAAGCCGGGCTCGATCGGCACCCCGATCGAGGGGGTCGAGATTAGGCTGGTCGATGACCTGCGCCGGGAGGCGCGATCGGGGGAGGTCGGCGAGATCGCCATCCGTGGCCACAACGTGATGAAGGGTTACTGGGAGCGTCCCGAGGCCACCGCGGAGGCGATCGACGCCGACGGGTGGTTCTACTCCGGCGACCTCGCGCGCATCGATGACGACGGTTGCTACTTCATCGTCGACCGGAAGAAGGAGCTGATCATCCGCGGCGGGTACAACGTGTATCCGCGGGAGATCGAGGAGGTCCTGTTCGAGCACCCCGCGGTGCGCGAGGCGGGGGTGATCGGCGTTCCGCACCCGGAGCTCGGCGAGGAGGTGGGGGCGGCGGTCGCGCTCAAGCCGGGGTGCACGGCGACGGCGTCCGAACTGCAGGCGTTCGTCAAGGCGAACGTCGCCGCCTACAAGTACCCGCGCCATGTGTGGATCCTCGACGAGCTGCCCAAGGGCCCCACCGGAAAGATCCTCAAGCGCGAGATCGCGCCACTGGTCGAGAGCCGGCTCACGGCGCCGACCGCGTGACGGATCGCGTGACCCGCGACCGCGTCCCCAAGGGATCAGGCCCAGCCGCCGATGTCGCGGTCCGTGAATGAGCCTCCGTGTCGCTCGTGGGGCTCGCCGCCGACGTCGGCGGCGTAGCGCTCGGCGTCGTCCTGCGGTTCGTAGCCGAGCTCGAGCGCGGGGGAGAGGTCCCAGATCAGGCGGCTGTTGGCCGAGGCGCCGTAGACCACGCGGAAGCCGACCGGCGGCGCGGACAGGCAGGCGGCGAACAGCCGTACGGCATCCCCGTGGCTCAGCCAGGTCGCGAGCTCGCGCACCTCGCGCGGACGTTCGGCGAACGAGCCGATGCGTACGCAGATGACCTCAAGGCCGAACTTGTCCGCGTACAGCCATCCGAGTGCCTCGCCGTAGGCCTTGGTGACTCCGTACAGCGTGTCCGGCCGAGGAGCCTCCTGCCCGGTGAGCCGCTGCTCGACCGGATAGAAGCCCGCCGCGTGGTTGGAGCTCGCGAACACGATGCGGCCGGCGCCGCCCCGGCGCGCGGCCTCGAACACGTTGAAGGTGCCGACCAGGTTCGGGCCCAGCAGCTCGTCGAATGACGCCTCGGTCGGGATGGCGCCCAGGTGGATCACCGCATCGACGCCGTCGGCGGCTCGCAGGACCGCGTCGCGATCGGTCAGGTCGGCCTGGACGAACCGCTCCTCGGCGGTCGGCTCGAGCGCCCGCACATCCGTGAGCGCGAGCCCGCCGACCTGGGGCCGCAAGCCCTCACGCAGGCACGAGCCGATCGCGCCGGCGGCGCCGGTGATCAGCACCCGCCCGGCGAACGACGATCCTGACGCCGCGCCCGAGCCCACCTCAGCCCGATCTCTCGTCTCGCACTCACGAGATCTTGCCTGGTCGGGCCGAGGAACGCGGTGGCACCGCGCCCGCCACGGCCTCGGCCATCGCCTGCGCGGCGCCGGCGTCGTCGAGGCCCTCGCGAACCAGCCTTCGCCACGTCCAGAAGTCGAGTGCGAGGCCGGCGAGCGCTCGGCGGCGCTGCGCGTCCCGCCCGCGGCCGCGGGCGGGGAACCCGCCGGCCAGGGCATCGGCGATCTGGGCCAGGCCGGCGTCGGAGCTCTGGTGCATCAGCTCGTCCAGGGCGGCCACGGCGCCGCGGTCGCGCTGGACCTTCTCGGCCATCGTCTCGGTCTCGCGATACCAACCGTAGACGGCGCGGAGCACCGCCCGCACGCGCGCGCTGGGATCGGAGATCGCCAAGGCAGCGGTGAGATCGGGCAGAGGGTGCAGGCTCATCCAGTGGGCCTGGCACGCTCCGAAAAGCTCGGCCTCCTCCGGGAAGTGGTTGTAGACGGTGAGGCGCTGCACGCCGGCGCGGCGCGCGATCTCGGCCACCGTCGTGCGCGCCGGGCCGACCTCCTGATGCAGCTCCATCGTCGCCCGCACGATGCGCTCCCGAGTCTGCGCCTGGCTCTCGGCGCGGGCCTTTAACTCATAGCGACGCTTTTCACTTGACATGGTGTTCAGTGATGATACTGTTCCCCGCAATCTAGTAAACGCAGTGTTCAATGAAAGTGGGTTGCCGATGCACGCGACGAAGACGGCCAGGATCCTCGGACCGGCGGACGGTGAAGCGGGACAGCTCGGCGGAATCGGGGTGCGCTTCATGATCGACGCGGCGCAGACCGCCGGGCGCTTCTCGCTCGTCGAGCACCCGATGCCGGCGCGCGCGCTGGGCGCGCCGCTGCACCGCCACACCCGTGAGGACGAGTACAGCTATGTGCTCGAGGGCCGGGTCGGGGCCCTGCTCGGCGAAGAGATCGTCTACGGCGAGCCGGGCGATCTGATCTTCAAGCCGCGCGGGCAGTGGCACACGTTCTGGAACGCCGGCGAGGAGCCGGCGCGCATCCTCGAGATCATTTCGCCAGGCGGATTCGAGGGCTACTTCGAGCGGCTCGTCACGCTGTTCGCCGCGGATGGGCCCCCCGACCTGGCGGCGCTCGAGGCGGTCGCGGCCGAGCATGGGCTCGAGATCGACCTGGCGAGCATCCCGCGGCTGATGCAGGAACACGGCCTGCGCTAGCAGTCGGGCGGGCCGGGCGGGTCCAGGTCAAGGATCGATCGGGTGATCGCGGCCAGGCGCTTCTCGAGCAGCGCGACCTCCGCCGCGTTGTCGGTGAGGTCGATCGCCGCCCGGTATGCCGCGGCGGCCTGCTCCGCTCTTCCCAACCGCCGGAGGAGATCGGCCCGGATCGCCTGGTAGACGTAGTAGCGATCGAGGCGTTGCAGTTCGTCGACCACGGACAGGCCGGCTTCGGGACCGTGTAGCTCGGCGACCGCGACGGCGCGGTTCAGCGCGACAATCGCGCTGGGTGAGATGGCCAGGAGCTGGTCGTAGAGCGCGAGGATCTGGCTCCAGTCGGTCTCGGCTGCCGTCGGTGCATCGCTGTGGACGGCGTTGATCGCGGCCTGGATCTGGTAGGGCCCGGGTTGGTCCAGCCGCAGGCAACGTCTCACCAGCGCCAGGCCCTCGGCGATCAGATCCCGGTCCCACAGGCTGCGGTCCTGCTCGGGCAGCGGAAGGAGCTCTCCCTCCCGAGTGGTCCGCGCTGCGGCGCGCGCCTGCTCGAGCAGCATCAGGGCCAGCAGGCCGATCCCCTCGGGTTCGTCCGGCATGAGCTCGGTAATCAACCGGCCCAGACGGATCGCCTCCTCGGTCAGCTCCGCGCGGATCAGCCGCTCCCCTGAGCTGGCGGCGTAGCCCTCGTTGAAGATCAGGTAGACGACGGCCAAGACCGAGTCCAGGCGCTCGGGAAGGTCGGCCTCGCTCGGCACGCGATAGGGGATCCGGGCGTCGCGGATCTTGCCCTTGGCGCGAACCAGTCGCTGCGCCATCGTCGACTCGGGGACCAGGAAGGCCCGCGCGATCTCGGGCGTGGTCAGCCCGCCCAGCAGCCGCAGGGTCAGCGCCACCTGGGCGCTTCGGGCCAGTGACGGATGGCAGCAGGTGAAGATCAGGCGCAGTCGATCGTCCTGCACGGGGCTTTCCTCGGCCGGTTCGTCGCTGGCGTGGAGCAGCGCCGCCTGCGCGTGGCGGTCGTGGCGCGAGGACTCGCGGCGCAGGCGGTCGATAGCGCGGTTGCGCGCCGTCGTGAGGATCCAGCCCGCCGGGGCCGGGGGCAGACCGCTGGCCGGCCATCGCGCGGTTGCCGTGGCGAACGCGTCCTGGACCGCCTCCTCGGCGAAGTCGATGTCGCCGAAGACACGGGCCAGGACGGCCACCGCTCGTCCGTACTGCTCGCGGAAGACACGCTCGATTTCCTCGGGCGTGACGGCGCCCACGTCTCACTCCTCGAGCTCGCCCTGAAACGGACGCACCTCGATGGGCAGCGTCGTGGCCCGCGCGACCTTGCGCCCCCAGGCCAGGGCCTCGTCGAGACTGCCGGCCTTGATGATGGTCAGGCCGCCGATGTGCTCCTTGCCCTCCACATAGGGACCGTCGGTCATCAGCAGCTCTTGGCTGCGCGGATCGAGCACGGTCGCCGTACTCGGTGCGTGCAGCCCGCCCGAGAACACCCAGGCGCCGGCCGCGCGGAGCTCCCGGTCCACCGCCTGCACGTCGTGGGTGATCTGCTCGAGCACGTCGGGGGGCGGCGGGTCGCCGTCCGGCTGATAGATGCTCAACAGGTATTGCTTCATCGGCGTCCTTTCTAGTCGGCGGCCCGCTCGTAGGTGGCGATCAACACGCCCATGCTCGTGGTCAGGCTGTCGGCGAGCCGCAGCGTTGTCTGCACACCCTCGCTGAACAGACGCCGACCGGTGCCGAGCACCAGCGGATGGATCATCAGTAGGTACTCGTCGATCAGATCGGCGGCCATCAGCGACCGGATCAGAACGCCGCTGCCCATGATCACGAGGTTCGTGCCCGAGCTCTGCTTGAGCTCCGCGACGGCAGTCGGGACGTCGCCGCTCAGCCGCGTCGAGTTGGGCCAGTCGAGGGTTGCCGCCGGGTTGCTCGAGGCGACGAACTTTCGAGCGCTGTTGAGCGCGTCCTTGAACGGGCCGCCCTGGGCGTTCCATGAGGCCAGGAGCTGCTCGTAGCTGCGGCGCCCGAACAGAAACGCGCGATCCTCGCCCATCCGTTCCCCCATCTTGGCGACCATCGCGTCATCGCCCCGCGGGAGGCCCCAGCCACCGTGCGCAAACCCATCACGAGTGTCCTCGTCCGAGCGGCCCGGTGCCTGCATCACGCCGTCGAGCGTCATGTGATTCATCACGATTACGTTTCCCATCTGAAGTCCTTTCGTGGTCCGAGACAGATGACTTGAGGGCCTCTCAATCCCTACACGAACTGACCACGCCCAAATCGACACCTGGGGCATATCCTTTCCTCATGAGGTTGGGTGTTGCCGCAAGGTGCGGCCTGCTGGCGCTGTTGGTGGCGCTCGCGGGCTGTGGCGGCTCCGCCCACAAACCGGCGCCGGCGCCGGCGCCCCGTGCGGAGCCAACCGCCGCGACATCCCGGGCGCCGCAACTCGTGTCGATGCGCCGGACCAATGGGGCGACCTGGCAGACGGTGGTCGTCCGCACCGACGGCACCGGCGACGTCGGGATCTTCATCGGCGAGTGGGCCGGGACCCAACACAAGAGCTTCCGGCTCGGTGGCCGCGAGCTGGGGCAGCTGGAACGGCTCGTCGCGGTGGCCAAGCGGACGCCGGAGAAGCCTTACTTCGGCACCCCGACCCCGTCGATCGTCGACGTCATTTACGTGCAGCGGCACATCCTCCAGGTGGGCACCGGCCACGAGCCGCGCCAGCTGACCCCGCTGACCGGGATGCTCGGCGGGCTGATCGATCAGCACTCGTGACGCCCCGGCGGTGCGCCCGTTAGTCGGAGGCGCGCGTTGACAGCGGCCGCTTGAATCGCGCGGAGCGGTCGCAGAGATCGACGAACCCGAGGGCCTTGTAGAAGGCCTGCGCGTCATCGCGTCTGCGGCCGCTGGTGATCTCGATGTCGCGGCACCCGAGGTCGCTCGCCCATGCGTTGATCGCCGCGAGCAACCGCCGGCCGACGCCGGAGCGCCTGTCCTTGTCGTCGACGCCAGTGCGACCACGCGCGCGAACGAGCCGGGCCGCTCGAGGTACGGAATCGCGTGTGCGGCGACGACGCCGGCGGGCAATCCGGCGGACTCGGCGATGAGCACGATTCCCCGGGGGTCGCCGGCCCAGGCCGTGAGCTGAGCCCTGGCCTGCTCGGCGTCCTGGGGGTAGCCGAGCTCGGTGAGCAGGCGCGCGAGCGCGGGCGCGTCGACTAGCCGGGCGGGACGCACGATGACCTCGCCAGGTTCCGGGGCGCGCCGGGCCCGATACTCCGGCTCGAGCAGCGCCATGACGTACCCGTTCCAGTAGCCGGCGGTCCCTCGCGTGGAGTCCCGCAGCCGTCCCTCGATTACGAACCCCACGCGCTGGTAGCAGGCGATCGCCCCGGCGTTGAACTCGTACACGCCGAGTTGGAGGCGATGCAGGCGGAGCTGATCGAAGGCCACCGTCACGAGCTCCTGCATCAGCGCGGTTCCCAGGCCGGCGCCGCGCCGGGCCGGGTCGATTAGCACTCGACCGATCACGCCGAGCCGATGGTCGGGTTGGATGGTCAGCATCGCGTGCCCGACAGGCTCGCCGCCAGGGTCCACCGCGGCGTACATCCGGCGCTGATCGCCGGCGTGCTCGAGGTCCTGTCGAAGCTGCTCTCCGTCGAGGGGCCAGCGGAAGTCCCACGGGCCGGCCCACTGGAACAGCGCGTCGGCCGTGGTGATCCACGCCGACCCGGGAACTAGCGCCCGAGCGGCCCAGCGGTAGGATGCTCGTCCATGCCGGTTGAGTGGGCCGGTTTGGGGCCGGAGCTGTTGCTCGCGCTCGATCGTTCCTGCCGCGAGCCCCTCCGGGTGCAGCTCGAGCGTGAGCTGCGAGATGCCATCCGGTCGGGACGATTGGCCGCCGGGGAGCGGCTGCCTTCGTCGAGGGCGCTGGCGGCCGAGCTGGGCCTTTCCCGCGGGCTCGTGCTCGAGTGCTACGGGCAGCTGCAGGCCGAGGGCTTTCTCACCTCCAGATCGGGTTCGGCGACGCGGGTGGCGGCTCACGCGGTGGCGCCCTCCGAGCTCCCGGAACGTCCCGTCGCCGACCCCGTGCCCCGGCTCGCGGTCGACTTCCGCGCAGGCGTCCCCGACCTGACCAGCTTCCCGCGGCGTGACTGGGCGTGGGCATTGCGCGAGGCTTGTCGCGACGCTACGCCGGCCGAGCTCGACTATGGCGACCCGCGCGGGTCGGTGGCATTGCGCGGGGTGCTGGCAGGGTATCTGCGTCGCGTGCGGGGCGCGGTGGCCGACCCCGAGCGGGTGGTGCTGTGCAGCGGATTCGCGCAGGGGATCAACCTCGTCCTGCACTCGCTGGCGGAGAAGGGGATTCGGCGGGTGGCGATCGAGGACCCGGGCGACGACGAGTACTTCGTGATCTGCGGCCGGCTCGGCATGGAGGCGGTGCCGGTGGCGATCGACGAGCGCGGGATCGAGGTCGATGCGCTCGCGGCCAGCGGTGCGGGCGCCGTGATCCTGACCCCCACGCACCAGTTCCCGACCGGCACAGCGCTGGCGTCCGAGCGCCGGCAGGCGCTGGTGCGGTGGGCGATCGAACGGGAGGCCACGATCGTCGAGGACGACTACGACGCCGAGTTCCGTTACGACCGCGACCCGGTTGGCGCGCTCCAGGGCCTGGCCCCCGAGCGGGTTGCGCTGATCGGCACGGTGAGCAAGTCGCTGGCCCCGTCGCTGCGGCTGGGCTGGGTGGTGTGCCCGGCCGGACTGCTCGCGGCGGTTACCGAGGAGAAGCGGCTGAGCGACCGAGGCTCGCCGGGGCTTCAGCAGCTCGCGCTCGCGAGGTTGATCGAGTCCGGTCGCTTCGACCGGCACCTGCGCCAAATGCGCCGGGTGTATGCGGCGCGGCGCGACACGCTCCTCGCCGCGCTGTGCGAACGCGCCCCGGCGGTCGCGCTGCACGGATTGGCGGCGGGGTTCCACGCCGTGGTGCAGCTTTCCGAAGATGCCGACGAGGAGGCGATCGTGGCCGAGGCGAGGTCGCGCTCGATCGGCGTGTACGGCATGAGCATGTACCGGCTGCGTGGCCGCGGTGGCCCGCCGCAGCTGGTGCTCGGGTTCGGGAATCTGACCGAGCCGGCGATCGAGCGCGGCATCTCCGCGATCGCCGATCTCCTGTAAGCGCCTGTCTCAAAGCGGCTCACTGAACCGGGGGCGAATTGGCTCTTATCAGTGGGCCGCTGGCGACCTAAGTTGTCGCCATCATGAACGCCCCAAAACCCCCCTCGATCCTCTCGGCGCCCAACGCGCGTGCCGTCATCGGCAGTTCGATCCTCGCCAGGCTTCCCCTGGCCATGTTCAGCCTCGCGCTACTGGTTCACGCGCGAGATGTCACCGGCTCGTACGCCATCGCCGGCCTCGTGAGCGGCGCATACGCCGTGGCGAGCGCAATCTCCGCCCCGATGCTCGGAGGCGTAATCGACCGCCGCGGACAGACCGCGGTGCTGGTCGGCGGGGCGGCGGTCACCGCTGCGGCGCTGGTCGCCGACGGGGTGCTCGGACCCGGTGCACCGGCGCCGCTGCTGATCGCGCTGGGCGCCGCCAGCGGCCTCGCGACGCCGCCGCTCGACGCCTCCGTGCGGACGCTGCTGCCCGCGATCGCGACCGATCCGAGCCGGCTGCCCGCGCTTTTCGCGTTCGAGTCGACCGTGCTCGAGGTGACGTTCGTGACCGGGCCACCGCTCGCGCTGGGACTCGGCTCCGTGTGGTCCTCGGGCGGCGCGCTGATCGTGTCCGGGCTGCTCATCCTCGGCGGTACGCTCGTGTTCGCCGCTCAGCCCGCGTCGCGGCGCTGGCGGCCGGAGCCGGTGAGCTCGCGCCGCCGCGGCGGCTCGCTGCGCTCGCCCGCGCTGCGCACCCTGGTGGCGATCTCGCTCGGGACCGGCACCGTGTTCGGTGCGACCGAGGTCGCGGTGACCGCGACCGCGCACGCCCTCGGCAGCACCACCGCGGCCGGTCCGCTGCTCGCGCTGTGGGGCGCCGGCTCGCTGGTCGGCGGGGTGGTCGCGACGCGGTTGGGCGGCGCCGCCCGCGACGCGCGCGGGCTCATCCCGCTGCTGGTTGCATTGGCCATCGCCCACGGAGCGCTGATCCTGACAACCGGCAGTGTCGTGGCGACCGGCCTGGTGATCACGCTCGCTGGCGCGACGATCGCCCCCACCGAGTCGAGCATCTACGCGATGGTCGAAGCCGCCGCGCCCGCCGGAACCCGTACGGAGGCCTACTCGTGGCTGGTCACCGCGTCGCTGGTGGGCGCCTCGCTCGGCATGGCCGTGGCCGGCGCGCTCGTCCAGGGCGGGGGACCGCAGAAGGCCTTCGCGCTGGTCGGCGTGGCCGGCGGGTTGGCCGCGCTCGCCGCCGTCCTCGGATGTGATCGGCTCCCCGGCGCGGCGTCGGAGCCGCTTGCCGCGCCGCGCTGAGGGCCGTCACGTTCAACCGCTCCTGCCCGCGCCGCCGTGACGAGGTGTAGGTTCCTCGCGCCGTATCGTCGACGACCGAGAGGGACCAATGAGCACGAGCCAGTCGGTCGGCGCCGCTGAGACGCCTGCCGCGCCCCGGACGGGACTACGTCGCGAGCTGCGCTTCTGGGAAGCGATCGCTCTGTCGATCGGGATCATGGCCCCGACCGCGGCCATGGCTTTGAACGGGGTGGCCCCGGCGTCGCTGATCGGCCGCGCGGTTCCACTGGCGTTCATCTTCGCCACGATCGGGGTGCTGTTCGTCTCCTACGGGTTCGTCCGCCTTTCACGCTAATGGGCTATCCACTTACGTCCCCCTCGGGTCGTAGGGTCTGCGTGCGATGGAAGGTGCGCTGCGTCCGGTGGCCGGGGTCGACTACCCCCGCAACTACCACGAGTTGGTGACGTGGTTTCCGGATGGTGTGGCGTGCCTGCACTATCTGGAGCGACTGCGGTGGGGCGATGGCTTCGCGTGCCGGTTCTGCGGGGCGGCTGGCCGAGACTTCTGGCGGATGGGTGACGGGTTGCGCCGGTGTGCGGTGTGCAGGCGTGAGACGTCGGTGACCGCGGGCACGATTTCCACAAGTCCCGGCTGCCGCTGGTGAGCTGGTTCGCGGCCATCTGGTACGTGGTCAATCAGAAGAACGGCGTCAGCGCGCTCGGGCTGCAACGTGTGCTCGGGTTCGGTAGCTACCAGACCGCGTGGGCCTGGCTGCACAAGCTCAGGCGGGCGATGGTGCTGCCCGGCCGCGAGTTGCTGACCGGCGCGGTCGAGGTTGACGAAACGCATATCGGTGGGCTGAAACCAGGCAGTCGGGGACGGCGGGCGGACGGCAAGGCGCTGGTCGCGATCGCGGTCGAGTGCGAGGACGGTGGGCCGGGCCGCACCCGGATGCGCCGGATCCCGAACGCCTCGGCCGAGGTGCTTCCCGACTTCGTGTTCGACAACGTCGCGCGTGGCAGCGAGGTCCGCACCGACGCCTGGAACGGCTACAACCACATCGGCCGCTACCGCTTCAGCCATGTGATCACGAACCTGGCCGAGTCCGGCGATCCCGCCCACGTCGCGATGCCCGAGGTGCACCGCATCGCCAGCCTGCTCAAGCGATGGCTGCTGGGCACCCACCAAGGCGCGGTCAGCCACGAACAGCTCGACTACTACCTCGACGAGTTCACCTTCCGCTTCAACCGCCGCCGCGCACGGCACCGCGGGCTGCTGTTCTACCGACTCATCGAGGGTGCGCTCGCGGCGGATCCTCACCCGTACAAGGAGACTCCGGGCGTCAGAAGCCGCTTAGCCAGCATTTCGCAAATCGGGGTACCAGAGTGGATAGCCCATTCACGCTATTTCAGCCACGCCGGCTCAGCGTTCGCGTTCTCGGGGATCACGCTCGGTCCGCAGGCCGGGTTCTTCGCCGGCTGGGCGCTGCTCGGCACCTACGTGGCGTTCTGCTGCGCCTCGACCGCGGAGGCCGGCACGTTCGGGGTGGCGTTCCTCAGCGGCATCAGCGTCGACAAGTCGGCCGACTACCTCGTGATCGCCCTGATCGCCGCAGTGCTGATCGCGCTGCTGGCTTTCGGCGACATCCGGGTCGCGACGCGGTCGCTGCTCGGCATGGAAGGGATCTCGGTCACGCTGATCCTGATCCTCATGGTCGTCATCGTGGTCAAGCTGATCGCCGGCTCCTCACCCAACGGACAGACGGTCACGGCGGACGCGTTCAAGCTGCCGAGCGGCACCTCGCTGTCGGCGGTGGGCAGCGCCGCGGTGTTCGGCTTCCTGTCGTTCGGTGGCTTCGAGGGCGCCGCCGCCCTGGGCGAGGAGACCGACAATCCGCGGCGGGAGATCCCGCGGGCGATCCGCAACGCGGTCGTCGGCTGCGGGGTGTTCTACATCCTGTGCATCCTGGTCCAGACGTGGGGCTTCGGGACCGACGCGGCCGGGGTCAAGGCGTTCTCGACGTCGGGCGCGCCACTCGGCGACCTGGCCCACACCTACGTCGGCTCGTGGATGGGGGACGCGATCAACTTCGGCGCCACGATCAGCGCCTTCGCCAGCGGCCTCGCCGCCACCGCGGCCGGCGCGCGCATCCTGTTCGCGCTGAGCCGCCATACCCCGGTCGAGCGGCTGTTCGGGCGCACCAGCACCCGGACGGGGGCACCGGCCGGCGCGCTCGCGGTGGTCTTGACGGTCGGCGTCGGGGCGATCGTGGTTCAGCGGATCGCCGGCGTCTCCGCCGTGAACGCGTTCTTCTATCCCGGGACGATCGGCGTGCTGTGCATGCTCGTCGCCTACATCGTCACCAACGTGGGGGCGATCCGGTACCTGTTCATCGCCGCCCGCCGCGCGCCGTTGTGGGAGATCGTGATCCCGCTGATCGGCATCGCATTCATCATCTACACGATCTACAAGAACGTCCAGGGCGTCCCGTTCCCATACGACCGGTTCCCGTTCTGGGTGGCCGGCTGGTTGCTCATCGCGTTGGTGTTCATCCTGTGCGCGCCGAAGCTTGCGCGCCGGATCGGCGAGGGGCTCACTCGCGACGCCGGCCTCGACGCGGCGGAGACGGCCCACGAGTAGCAGCCGCCTGGCCCGGGTAAGGGTGTCCGCATCCGCAATCCGCTGGCCCTACCCACCGCCGCGATCGAAGCCCTGCTCACGCTGAGCGAGATCGCCCCGCGCCTGCCCCGCATCCTGGCGCAGGTCGACGCTCGCGCGCAGACGTTGCTGGAGGACATCGCGGCGATGCGCGGCGCGGTGGAGCCGCTGGAGGAGCGCATGGAGCAACTCGAGCGCGAGATGCGCGCGATGCACGAGTCGCTCAGGAAGGGCATGTCGGCCACCGAGCGCGGGATGAAGGACACCGCAAAGCTCCAGGGGACCACCAACGAGGGCATCGGGGCGCTGGTCGAGGACGTCAAGCCGCTCGGCAGCGGCATCAAGCAGGTCGAGCAGAACACGTCGCCGCTCGGCGAGCAGATCTCCGCGCTGCGGAACCTGATGTCGAGCATGCTCGAGGAGCTGACCAGCATGCGGAAGTCGATCGAGCCGGTGGCCAGCGCGGCCGAGCCGGTGGCCCGGCTGCGCGAGCGCCTGCCCGGCGGCGGCTGACCGCTCCGAGCCGGCACGCGAATCCCGCCTCGTCAATAAACCTCGATGCGGCCGCCACCCGCCTCCTTGGCGCGGTAGGTGGCCGCGTCGGCATTGGCCAGCAGCGCGTCCCCGTCGCTTTCACCGAGCGCGATCCCGATGCTCGCGGTCAGGCGGTGCTCGGCTCCGCCGGCGGTGAGCGGGATCTGGATCGCATCCTGTAGTCGCCGGCCGACCGCGAGCGCCGCCTCCTCGTCGATCCCCTCGCACAGCGCGACGAACTCGTCGCCCCCGAGCCGCGCGACGGTGTCGCCGGGTCGCACTGCGGTGTGCAGGCGCTGCGCGATCTCCGCCAGCACCGCGTCGCCCGCGGCGTGGCCGTGGGCGTCGTTGATCTGCTTGAAGTTGTCCAGGTCGACGAACACCGCGGCGGTGGCGCCGTGCCCGCGCCGGGCCAGGGCGTGTTCCAGGCGGTCGCGAAGAAGCGTGCGGTTCGCCACGCCGGTGAGCGGATCGTGCAGCGCCTCGTAGCGCGTTCGCTCCTCGCTGCGCAGCCGGGCCAGGGCGGTGGCCAGCGTACTTGCCACCGCTCGCGCGAAGCTCCGCTCCTCCTCCTGCAGGGCACGGGCGGGCTCGATCAGCAACTCGGCGTCGTCGCTGATGGCCAGCCGCACCGCCGGCTCGGACACCTGGCCCGATCCGGCCAGGGCGGAGCCGTCGGTCATCCGCACCTCGGCGCCGTCGATCGGCAAGAGCGTCCGCAGCAACGCGATGGACTGGCCGGCCAGGTCCGCAGGATCGGCCCCGGCCAGCGCGCGCTCGCCGATCGCCGCCACCGCGCGCAGCCGGGCCTCGGCGGCGCGGCGCTCGGAGATGTCGCGGCCGACCGCGAGGAGCATCGGGCCGCCGGTGGTCTCGAGGATCCCCCAGCTCATCTCGCCGATGAACTCCGAGCCGTCTCGCCGCAGGCCCCAGGCCGCGGTCGAGAAGCGCAGCGGGTGCTCGGTGGCGAAGTACAGCTCCATGTTGCGGATGTATCGCTCGCGCACCCGGGCGGGCCACAGCGTCTGCACGGGCTGCCCGAGCAGTTCGTCCCGCGGATAGCCGAACAGCTCCTCGGCCAGCGCGTTCACGAACACGATGCGTCCGCTGCGCTCGGCGGCCACCACGGCATCGGGCAGGCTCTCGAGGATCGCGGCCGGCGCGACCAGCAGGTTACTCAGCCCCTCGTCACGGCGGGCGCCCGCCGCCTTCCCCACTTCTTGTTCTTCCATGACCTCCGTTCCCAGCGTACAACGGCGAAACCGGATTTTCCGGCAGATTGGACGTCTATACGGACCGGATGTGTGCGACCAGACGGCTGAGGTGCTCGATGAAGCGATCGGCCTCGTCCTGGTCGAGCTCGCCGAGGAACTTCAGCAGCGGGGCCGCGCTGCGCTTGCGTATCTCCGCCACCGCGGGCCTGGCGGCGTCGGACAGCGAGACGACGATCAGCCGCCGATCCCGCTCGCCGTGATCGCGGTCGACCAGGCCGGCCCGAGCCAGCTCGCCGACCACCAGGCTGGCGTGCGCGCCGGTCATGTCCAGACGCTGGGCCAGCTCGGACACGGTGCCCGGGCCCTCGATCGCCAGCGAAATCAGCATGCTGACGTGCCGCTCCCCGTGGCGCCCGGCCTCTTTGAACGCGGCGGGGATCTCGCTGCTGCGCCGCCGCCAGGCGAACACGAGCTGGGGGAGGAGCGGCGCCAGACGAGCGATCTGGTGGCGGGAAACAGTCATGCGTCCTTGATTATCAAGGAAGGTTCGCCGGCGGGGAACCGGCGCACGGCGTACCGCAGATGTGGAACATTTGCCCCCGTGCGGAGAGGCCACGTCTTGCGGCGGCGGGTTCGTGCGAGCGCGTGCTCGCTCGCGGCCGTGCTCGCGGTTGGCCTGTTCATGGCCGCCGGCGCGGCGGCGGCGGCGCCGAGCTTCAGCGTCCACGGGAGCGCCGAGCAGGTGTACGTCACGGGACTCGCGCCGAACGCGAGCATGTCTCTGATCACCCCGGGGGGAAAGACGCTGTACACCCGGCAGGCCGACTCGCTCGGCGGCCTGCTCTTCCGCAACGTCCCGCCGGGAAGCGGCTACCGGGTTCGCCTGGCCTCGAACGGCTCCCAGTCCGGGCCGATCACCGTGCACTCCGACGCGGCCAAGCCGTGGGACCCGGACGTCTACAACCAGGCGATCCCGGACAACGGATACACCTACCTGACCACCCGCGACGGCACTCAGCTGGCCATCGACGTGCACCCGCCGACCAGCGGCCGGCGAGCCCGGCCTCCCGCTCGGCCTCCCGGTTCCACCCGGTCTGCCCTCCGGGTTCGGGCTGCCGCTACCGCTGCCGCCGCTGCCGTCCCCGCCGGGGCTGCCCCAGCCGCTGGCCAAGCGCTCCCACGCCAGCTTGCCGTTCGTGCCGCCGTACCCGACGCTGATCGAGTACTCGGGCTACGGCTATGCCGACCCCAACGGCCCGGTCAACGGCATCGCGGTGCTGGCCAACCTGATGGGATTCGCGGTGGTGGACGTGAACATGCGCGGCACCGGGTGCTCGGGCGGGGCATACGACTTCTTCGAGCCGCTGCAGAACCTGGACGGCTACGACGTGATCGAGACGATCGCCCACCAGCCCTGGGTGCTCGGGCACAAGGTCGGGATGATGGGGATCTCCTACGGCGCGATCAGCCAGCTGTTCGCCGCGCAGCTCGACCCGCCCGACCTGGAGGCGATCTCGCCGCTGTCGACGATCGACGCCACCGCCACCACGCTGTACCCGGGCGGCATCCTGAACACGGGGTTCGCAGTCGCCTGGGCGCAGCAGCGCCAGCAGGAGGCCGAGCCGGCGGGACCGAACAGCGGGCAGCCGTACGCCTATCAGCAGATCCAGAACGGCGATCAGACGTGCAAGGCCAACCAGACCCTGCACGGCGAGGCGGCCAGCCTGATGGACAAGATCCGCGCGAACTCTCACTACAACGCGCCCGTCGCCGACCCGCTCGACCCGATCACGTTCGTCCACAAGATCAAGGTCCCCACATTCATGGCCTGCCAGTGGGAGGACGAGCAGACCGGCGGGCACTGCCCCGACCTGGCCGAGCACTTCACCGGCACCAACCGCAAGTGGTTCACGTTCACCAACGGCGCCCACGTCGACTCGCTCGACCCGTACACGTTCGACCGCTGGTATGACTTCCTCGAGTTGTTCGTGGCCCACCAGGCGCCCATCCTCAACCAGGCGGTGATCCGAGCCGCCGCCCCGGTGATCTATCAGCAGGCGATGGGTCTCCCGCAGAGCGACCTCGACACGCTCCCGCCCGACCCGATCCAGACCGAGCCGACTTACGAGTCGGCGCTCCAGGCCTTCGACGCGCTGCCGGAGATCCGGGTGCTGTTCGACAACGGCGCCGGCCAGTCACCCACGGGCCAATCGACGGCGGGCGGTCCATACCCGGGGTTCGAGCAGTCGTTCTCGAAGCTCCCGATCCCGGGGACCAAGGCCCGCTTCTGGTACCTGGGCCGGGGCGGCGCCCTACGTAACGCCCCGCCGCGCCGCAACGGCGTCAACCAGTACACGTCGAACGCCAAGGCGACGCCGCTGACCGACTACGGGACGAACACGGGCACGGGCGGCCTGTGGGGCGACGCCTCGCAGTGGCAGTGGCAGTGGCAGCAGAACAAGCCCGGCACCGCTGTGTCGTACGTCTCGGCGCCTCTGGAGACGAACACCACGGTGATCGGCGCCGGCGCGGTTCACCTGTGGGTGCGCTCCTCGACTCCCGACGTCGACCTGCAGGCCACGATCAGCGAGGTGCGACCGGACGGCAGCGAGACGTTCGTCCAGAACGGATGGCTGCGGGCCAACGAGCGTAAGCTGTCCACGGGCCGGGACAACGTGGTCCATCAGATGAGCACGCTGCTCGAGCCGGTCCCCAGCATGCTCGCCTCCGACGTGACGCCGATGCCCAAGGGCCGGTTCGTGAAGGTCGTCATCCCCCTCTACTACGAGGGTCACGCGTACCGCGCCGGGTCGCGGATCAGGGTCACGATCGCCGCGCCGAACGGCACGCAGCCGATCTGGTCGTTCGGGGAGACTGATCCGAGCGGGTCCTCGACCGTGTCGATCGCCTTCTCGAAGAAGATACCCTCGAGCGTCGTGCTCCCGGTCGTCGGAGGCGTGAACGTGCCGGCGGCGTACCCGGCCTGCCCGAGCCTGCGCAACGAGCCTTGCCGAGCCTACGTGGCGCTGGCAAACCGCACGGCGCGTGGCTGAGCGGCGCGCGCTAGCTGCGCGCTGTGTGGGAGCGCCCAAGCCCAGGCGGTGGGCGAGCGCGGCCGCCTCCCCGCGGCTACTCACCCCGAGCTTGGAGATGATGTTCGAGACGTGGACGCTCGCGGTCTTGGGGCTGATGTACAGCTCCGCGGCGATCTGCGGGTTGGAGCGGCCGGCGGCGACGAGATCGAGGACCTCGAGCTCGCGATCGGTCAGCCCGAAGCTCTCGATCTCCGGTTGCCCGGCGCGCTCGGCCGCCGGCTCGGCTGGGCCGAGCTCGGCGATCCGCAGACGCGCCCGGCGGGCCAGGGCCTGCGCGTCCTGGAGCAGCGGCGCGGCTCCCATCTGGCCGGCGAGGCGCGCCGACTCCTCGAGCATGGGGGCCGCGGCGTCGCGGTCGCCGTCCGACCAGGCTCGCTGAGCTCCGCGCAGCAGCGCGTAGGCGAGCAGGTAGGCCTCGCCAGCGTCGCGTGCGGCTTCGATTGCAGGCGACCAGTCGGATGCCGTGCCGGTGGTCCGCGCGAGCTCGGCGGTGGCGAGAGCCTGATACGTGCGCGCCTGGGCCCGGCTCGCGGGTAGCTCGGAGGCGGCCGCCCGTAAGGCAGCGATGCGGTCGGCGTCCGGCGACGACGCCTGCGCTTCGATTCGCAGGCCAAACCAGATCAACGGCCAGCGATACCGCTCCGACAGCGAGTCGTCTGACCTTGAATGCAGGCCGTCGCGGACCTGGGCGCGAGCCCGTTCCACGTCGCTCTGTCCGAACGCGACGATCGCGTGCGCGAGGGCGAGCGGCATATCCGCCTGGGCGCCCGTCTCGCGTGGGAAGCTGGTCGCTGCCGTCACGTCGCGGGCGGCGTCTCCGTAGCGGCCCGCGAGCGCGGCCAGCATCCCGCGTCTCATCGTGAGCACGCCGAAGACCGCCGCGCCCGACACGCTCGACTCGAGCGCCTCGCTGAGCAGTCGCTCGGCCTCGTCCCATCGGCCGAGGCCGATCAGCGGCTCCGCGCAATTGGTCACGAGATACAGCCCGTAAACGTGCCGGGTCAGGCCTACCTCTCGCGCGAGCTCGAGCCCGCGGTAGGCCTGATCGGCGGCTTCTTGATGAACGCCCACCATCTCGAGTAAGTCCGACAGGTTCAGATGCGCCCGCAGCGCAAGCGCGGGCTTACGGAGCACCTCGGCAAGCTCGAGGGCGGCGCGCAGTTCCGCGAGGCCCTGCTCGGGGTGTCCGCAATAGGCCAGCGAGGCGCCCAGAATGATGCGCGCGGTGGCTTCCTGCTCGCGGGCTCCCGCGGCTCGCGATGCCTCGAGTGCCTCCTCGGCCGCCGTTTGCCAGACGGTTGGGTCCTGGTCCATCGCCCACATCGGAAGACCCGCGAGCTCAACCAAGACGACTGCGCGGGCCATGCTTGGGCGATCCGTAGGCACCAGCGAAGCCGCATGCTCCAGCGCCTCGCGGACGTCGTCCTCGCGTCCCAGATCCTGGAGGGAGACCGCTTTACCCGCCAGCAGCAGCGCCGCGCGCTCACCGGCCTCGGTTTCGTCGAGCTCGCCGAGCGCTTCGTCATACAGGGCGAGCGACTGCTCGATATTTCCCGCCGCGTAGGCGGCACCGGCCGCCATGCCCAGTACCTCAACGACATCGATGCCGCAGCGCTCGGCCGCGTCGGGTACGCCGGGCCACAGCTCGAGTGCGCGCTCGAGGTGACGCAGCGCCTCCGCCGGCGCGTATGCCGCTGCCAGCTTGGCCGCCTCGGCGCTGGCCACGAGTGCCTGCGGGGCGTTGTGGGCCGCGTACCAATGAACCGCCAGCGCCGCGGCAGCCAACGCGGCCGAGCCGCCCAGCGAACGATCGGCGGCTATCGCCTCGGCGTAGGCGGCGTGTGTACGCACGCGCTCACGCGGCATCGTGTCGGCGTAGATCGCGTCGCGGGTGAGCGCGTGGCGGAACCGGTACCCGTGATCAGCTGCGTCGGCCGCCAGCAGCTGATGTTCGATGACCTCGGCGAGCGCCGCGTCGAGGCCCGCCTCGTCGAGGCCCGCGACCGCCGCGAGCAGGCGGTCGGACACCGAAGTCCCCGCCGTCGCCGCGACTCGGAGCAGCCGGAGCCCCGGTTCGGACAGCCGCTCGGCCCGGGCGAGCAGGACGTCGCGCAGGGTGACCGGGAGCTCCTCCGGGCCGGCGCTCGCCTGTATCGCGGCGAGGATCTCCTCGATCAGGAAAGCGTTGCCCTCGGAGCGCTCATACAGCGGCTCGAGCATCGAGCGTGGGGGAGGGCTGCCCATGATCGCCTCCAGCTGGCGGGTCGCCTCCTCCCGGGTGAAGCGCGGAAGCTCCAACCGCCGCACCGACCGTACCCGCTCCCATGCCGCGATCAGGGGCCGGAGCGGATGCGACCGGTGTATCTCGTCCGAACGGAACGTGAGCACGAGCAGCACGCGCACGCCGCGCAGGCTCCGCACGAGCAGCGAGACGAGGTCCAGCGTGGAGCGATCCGCCCACTGCAGGTCCTCGATCACGAACATCAGCGGCCGGTCGGCGGCCAGGCGCTGGACCACCCCGAACACCAGCTCGAGCAGGCGCGCGCTGCCCGACTCGCCGGCCGGGCCGGGCGCGCGGGCCGCCTGTGGGTCGAGCTCGGGGAGCAGGCGAGCCAGGTCCGGCCGCGCCGGACCGAGGAAGCCGTCGAGCTCGCCGGGGTCCATCACGCGCATGAGCGTGCGCAGCGCGTCGACCAGCGGGCTGAGCGGCACCCCCTCGCCTCCGAGCTCGATGCAGCTGCCGATCAGCACCCGCGATCCGCGCTCGCGGGCCCGCTCGGCCGCCTCCTCGACGAGCCGCGTCTTGCCGACGCCGGCCTCGCCGCCGACCAGCACCACCGCCGGCTCGCCGGCGATGGCTGACTCGAGCGCCGCCACCAGCGCGGCCAGCTCAGGCCCCCGCCCGACGAACACTGGACTGACCAGGCCCGGTTGCATCCGGGAAGGGATTCTGGCAGCGCCGTTAGCATCGCGCTCAACACGATGCAGCGGAAAGCGACAGTCACCGGGGGTGCCGGCGGGATCGGAGGCGCGATCGTCAGCGCTCTGACGGACGCCGGGCACGATGTCGCGATCCTCGACCGATCGGGGGAATTCGCGGTGGATCTTGGCGATGAGCCTGCCGTGCGCGAGGTCGCGGCGCGCCTCGGTGCGCAGGACGTCCTCGTGCACGCCGCTGCCGCGTTCGATCGTGCGTCGCTGGAAGACCTCGACCTCGCCACCTGGCGCCACGTGCAGGCGGTCAACGTCGAGTCGGCGCTGTGGCTCTGCCAGGCGCTTTCGCCGGCGATGATCGAGCGCGGCTTCGGCCGGATCGTCTCCATCACCTCCAACACGGTGTGGCGGCCGCCGGGGGCGGACTTCCTGCCCTACGTGGCGAGCAAGGCGACGCTCACGGGGATCGCTCGGACGCTGGCCAGGCCGCTCGGCGCGCACGGCATCACGGTCAACTGCGTCGCGCCGGGGCTGACCCGAACGCGGTTCACCGAGGCGGACCTGCCCGAGGAGGCGTTCGCGGAGGTGCTCGCGCGCCAGTCCCTGCCCCGGTCGCTGGTGCCCGACGACGTCGCCGGCCTGGTGGGCTTCCTCGCCTCCGATGCCGCCGGCGCGATCACCGGGCAGACGCTGTGCGCCGACGGCGGCTCGGTGTTCGCTATTCCTGTTTTTTTCTTTTCTCTGTTGTCCACTTACTTCTCTTTGTAGTCTCGACGACGCGAGCATCTGCGCAGTCCTCCTTAAATGCCGTGTGAAGCAAAAAATCGCGCCGCGCGGGCTTGCCCGGCTGGGGTGGTTGGTCGGGCTTGGTCGGCGCCTTGGCCTGGATCCCGGTCTTCTCATCGATCGAGACGACCAGCACGTTCTCCGGCGGATCGATGTACAAGCCGCAGATCTCGCCCAGGCGCTCCTCGAACTCCGGCCGCGAGTAGTCGCTCATCATCCAGTACTCGGTCCGATGCGGCTTTATCTCCGCCCGCTGAAGGATCACGTGCGCTTGGGACGCGGACATCCCCACCTCCGCTCCCAACTCCTCATAGGTCCACCGCTCCCGCCTAGCGCCCTCCGCAGTCGGCTCCGGCCGGGTGCACGCCTTCGCGATCAACAATGCCCTCGTCTCCGGGCCGTGCGTCAACGGCGCCCCCGACCGCGGCGCGTCTTTCAGTCCCTCGATTCCGCGCTCGGCATAGCGCCCGCGCCACTTCACCACCGTCGGCTCAGAGCACCCCACCCGCTCGGCGATCTCCACGCCCTTCAACCCCTCCGCCGCCGCAAGCACGATCCGCGCACGCTCGACCATCCGCACCTCAGAGCTGACCGCGCGCACGATCCGCTCCAACTCCAGCCGATCCTCTACTGACACCTCGATCTGCTTGATGACACCCATCGCCAACCTCCATCCTCGCCGAACCTGTCGGCAAGGACTTCGAGGCCACAAGCAGGGAACCTACCCGATACAACGAACTTGAAGGATGAACCACTAGTCGAGCAGCCCCTGGCGCTCTTCGGGCGAGGGCCACGGAGGCGCGCCGGCCGCGGCGTTGGCCCGGGCGTGGGCGACGCTCGAGGTGGCGGGGATCGCCACGTGGACGCGCTCATCGCCGAGCGTCCACTTGAGCAGCTCGGTGGGGTCGAATTGCCTGATCAGCGACCCCCCGCCGAGGGGCCGCATCGCGATCACGCCCAGGTCCAGCTCGGCGGCCAGCGGCAGGATGCGCCGCTCGGCCTCGCGCTCGAGCGGGTTGTAGGGCACCTGAATCGCGTCGATGCGTCCGGTGCGCATGACCTGCTCGAGCTCGTCGAACGCGCCGGCCGAGTAGTGCGTGGCACCGAGGAAGGCGATCCGGCCCGCGGCGCGCTCCTCCTCGAGCCAGTCGAGGCGAGCGCGCCACGCGACCAGGTTGTGCACCTGCTCCAGGTCGATGCGACCGCCGTAGAACTCGAGCTGGTCGGCGAACTGGCTGTGCGCCTCGGTGTCCGAGCTCGTCCAGATCTTGGTCGCCACCAGCGCGTCGCCGCGCCGCGTTCCGAGCGCGCGCCCCAGTACACCCTCCGCCCGTCCGTACATGGGGGAGGAGTCGAAAAACCGCGTGCCGCTCTCCCACACCGCCTCGACGACGTCCCGCGCACGGCTCTCCTGATCGGGGCCGACATCGAACGTCTGCCAGGTGCCCAGCCCCACGACCGGGACCTGTAACTCGGTCCGTCCGAAGCGCCGGAGCTCCATCGACTACTGGTCGTAGAGCACCAGGCCGCGGATGTTCTTATGGGTCCGCATCGCCTCGTAGCCCTCGTTGATCTGCTCGAGGGTGTACGTGCGCGTGATCAGCTCGTCGAGCAGCACCTTGCCGTCGCGGTACAGGGACAGCATCTTGGGGATATCCGCGCGCGGGTTGGAGTGCCCGAACAGGCAGCCGCGGATCTGCTTCTCGTAGGCGATGACCTCGAAGATCGGCATCGTGACCTCGGTGGCGTCCATCGGCGCGAGCGAGGTGAGGGCGACTATGCCGCCCTTGCCGACGAGCGACACGGCGTCGCCGATGATCTTGCCGGTGGTGACGTCGACGGTCACGAGCGTCGCGTTGGCCATCTCGCCGCGCGTCATCTCGTTGATCGGCTCGAGCGCCTCCTCGGCCGAGGCGTACATGTGCGTCGCGCCGAACTTCCCCGCCTGCTCGCGGTTGAACGGCGACGGGTCGATCGCGATGATCCGGCTCGCGCCGGCCACGCGCGCGCCCTGCACGGCGTTCGCGCCCACCCCGCCTATGCCCATCACGACGACCGTGTCGCCGGCACCGACCTCCGCGCCGTATACCGCGGTGCCGAAGCCCGTGGTGACGCCGCACCCGACGAGCGCCGCCTTGTCGAGCGGGATGTCGTCGTCGATCTTGACCACCGAGTCCTCGTGGACCACGGTGTAGGGGGAGAACGTTCCGAGGTTGCACATCAGCCGGGCGTCCTGGCCGCGAACGTGGTGGCGGACGGTGCCGTCGCGCTGCAGGCCGACCTGGATCCCCGCGCCGAAGTCGCAGAGGTTCTCGCGGCCGATCGCGCACCACTTGCAGCGGCCGCACACGGGAATGAAGCTGAGCACAACATGGTCGCCTTCCGCGATGCTCCGGACACCCGGGCCGACCGCCTCGACCACGCCCGCGCCCTCGTGTCCGCCGATCGCCGGAAGGGCCTCCATGGGGAGGTCGCCGATCCTCAGGTGTTCGTCCGAATGGCACAGGCCGGAGGCGGCGAGGCGGACGAGCACCTCGCCCTCGCGCGGATCGTCGAGGGTCAACTCGTCGACCTCCCAGTCGCGGCCGTAGTCCCACAGAACTGCTGCTTGTGTCTGCATGTCTCTCGCCTCCGACTGCTCGTGGTCCGGCGACATCATCCACGATCACGCCTGTGCCGCGCTTGAACGAGCGCGCACGCGGGCCTGACCACGCGTGCGCGCCCGTTCTGGGGTACTAGCCGCGGCGGTACTTGGCCACGGCGAGCGGTAGCGAGACCGCAACGATCGCCGCCGCCCAGATCAGCGACCTCGTCACGAAGTATCCGGCCGGGTGTCCAAGCAAGGCCTCGGCGTCCGGGCCGAGCGTGAGCGCTCGCACCGCGTCGACCATGTAGGTAAGCGGTTGGTGCGAGGCGAACGCCCGAAGCCATTCGGGCATCGAGGCGACCGGCACGTACGCGCTCGAGATGAACGCGAACGGGAACACGATCATGCCCATGCCCTGCGCGGCCTGAGCGTTCCCGGCGAAGAGTCCCAACGTGATGAACAGCCACTCGAAGGCGAACCCGAACGCGATGACCAGGCCGAACGCGGCGAGGCCGTCGAGTGCCGAGCCGTGCAGTCGGAAGCCGACTGCGAAAGCGATCCCGATCGTGACCGCGCTCGCCAGGATGAGTATCGCGGTGTCGGCGATGGCCCGTGCGGCGAGCACGCTGCCGCGCGGGATTGGCAGCGAGCGCAGCCGGTCGATGAATCCCTGCTGCAGATCCTCGGCGGTCGCCACCGCGGCGCCGATGCCGCTGAACAGCACGCCGGTGGCGATGAACCCGGGCACCAAGTAGTCGACGTAGGGGAGTCCGGAGATGTGGATCGCGCCACCGAACAGGTAGCGGTAGATCAGGAAGAACATCGACATCTGGATCGTGGCCATCACGATCAGCTGGGGAGTGCGCACGTAGCGCAGCAGGGCGCGGCGGGTCACGGTCGCCGTGCTCCGGACCAGGCCGGCGCCGGAGTTGGGGGTGAGAGCCAGGGTGCTCATGGGAGCTGGTTCCTTTCTGTTCGGGCTAGGCCGCTCGGGCCGCGCTGTCGGTGTGGTCGCCGGTCAGGGCGAGGAACACCTCGTCGAGGTTCGGCTGGCGCAGGGCGATGTCCTCGAGCTCGACCCCGGCGGCGTCGATCGAGCGCATCGCGGCCATCAGTCGGTCGCGTCCGGCATCGACGCGGACGCTCACGCGGCGGGTGGGCTCGTCGATCTGTGCGCCGCGACCATCGATGCGGCCGAGCAACTCGGCCACCGCGGCCAGGTCCTGTTCATGGCGGACATGGAGCTCGATCACGTTGCCGCCGATCCGGGCCTTGAGCTCGGCCGGCGTGCCGGTGGCCACCGCTCGCCCGTGGTCGACGATCACGACCTGGTCGGCCAGGTGGTCGGCCTCGTCCAGGTATTGGGTGGTGAGCAGCACATCGGTGCCGTCCTGCACCAGGCGCCGGATCGCGTCCCACAGCTCGATCCGGCTGCGGGGATCGAGTCCTGTAGTCGGCTCGTCGAGCAGGAGCAGCCGCGGCGCACCGACCAGGCTGGCGCCCAGGTCGAGCCGCCGGCGCATCCCTCCCGAGTAGGTCCGGGCCAGGCGATCGGCGGCTTCGCGCAACCCGAGCTGGTCGAGCACGGCGTCCGCGCTGTGCCTCGCCGCCTGGCGATTCCGTCCGAACAGGCGGGCGACCATCTCGAGGTTCTCTCGGCCGCTCATGGCCGGCTCGATCGCCGCGAACTGTCCGGCCAGCCCGATGACCCGGCGCACCGCACCCGGATCGCGACCCACGTCGTGGCCGGCCACCCGCAGCGCGCCTTCGTCGAGTGAGGTCAGCGTCGCCACCGCGCGCACGAAGGTCGTCTTACCGGCGCCGTTGGGGCCGAGGACCGCCACCACCTGGCCGCGCTCCGCGAGTAGGTCGAGCCCGTTCAGGGCCTGGGTGTTGCCATATCGCTTCTTGAGGCCGTGGGCCTCGATCGTTGGTGTCATCTCGGTGTCTCCTAGTCGTGTTCTTCGTGGGTGGGGAGGAAGGTCTCGGCGATCTCGCGCAGCCACTCCTCGCTCCAATCGAGGCGCTTGGCCTTCAGGTCCTCGATCACTGCGAGCAGCCAGTCGAGCTCCGCCCGGAGCATCGTCCGGCGGTACTCCTCCTCGAGCACGAACAGCCGCGGCAGACCGGGGGGAATCGCCTCGAGCTGTCGCTCGCTTTCGGACAGCTGCTCGGCGATCCGCTTGGCCCGTTCCTCGAGCCGCTCGCGGGCCTCCTCGGGGGGCAGCCCGAACACGATCGACAGCGCCGCGATGAACTCGGGGTACTGCCCGCCGGTGTCGCTCAGCATCTCGCGCAGCCACTGGCGAGCGACCAGACGCCCGGCATCGGTGATGGCGTACACGACGCGGTCGGGATAGCCCTCCTGACGGACGGTTGCCGAGACCTCGACCAGGCCGAGCCGCTCCAGGCGCTCGATCGCCTGGTAGAGGCTGGCCCGCGAGCGGACGTTGACGATCCGGTCCTTGCCCTCCGCCTCGAGCAGCTTCTGCAGCCGGTACACGTGCATTGGCTCGCTCCACAGCTGCCAGAGCACGATCAGTCCGAGGGGGGAGGGCTGGGGCGGCTTGGGGTTGGATCGCTCTGTCATGGCGAGCAACATACTAGTTATGTCATAACTAGTCAAGTGATTGTGTCGGCGGAGCGCGAAGGCGCTGCTTGTGCCGGTCCGCCGCGTCGGTATAGGTTTGGTTCGCCACCGTGCTCGCAGCCACCGTGTCCTCGTCGCTGGACCGCATGCGGGGAGTCCCGCCGCTCGACTCGTGCGTGCCGGTCGATGCGGGCCGCTACCGGCTGGGCGACGAGGGTGAGCGGGTCGTCGAGCTCGACGCGCTGCTGATCGGACGTTGGCCGGTGACTACGGGACACATGCGGGCGTTCGTCGAGGCGACCGGGCGTTCGGTTGGCGAGGCGCTGCGCCGGCGGCTCGAGGCCGAGCAGCTCGCCGACCATCCGGCCACCGAGATCACCTACGCCGATGCGATCGAGTTCTGCGCCTGGGCGTCCACCCAGCTTGGTCGTTGGGTCAGGCTCCCGACCGGCGACGAGTGGGAGGCAGCGGCGCGCGGCCCCGACGCCCGCCCGTGGCCCTGGGGCGAGATGTTCGACCCGGAGCGCTGTAACAGCGTGGAGTCGGGCTGGGGCTGGACCGTGGCGGTTGGTGCCCATCCCGGGGGCGCCGCCGCGTCCGGGGCCGAGCAGTTGGCCGGCAACGTGTGGGAATGGGTGGGCGACCCGCCCGATGAGGACGGTTGGCGGACAGTGCGCGGCGGGTCCTACCTGGACACCGCGTGGGGCGTCCGCTGCGCGCGGGCGCTGGCGGCCGATCCGGAGCGGCCGACGGCCAACACGGGGTTGCGCATTGCGATCCAAGGCGGGGCGGGGCGATGAGCCGGGACGCGGTCTCGGCCACGACCGTTCTCGACGCGCTCCGCGACGTCTACGACCCGTGCTGCGCCGACCGAGGCATCAGCATCGTCGACATGGGTGTGGTCGAGGACGTGCGCGTCGACGATGGGCACGTCGAGGTCGACCTCGTCCTCACGACCGGCTGGTGCCCGTTCGTGGCCAGCATGTCGAACGCGATCCCGGATCGGCTGAACGGCCTGGACGGGGTCGAGAGCGTCGACGTCCGGGTGGTCTGGGACCCGGTGTGGACGCAGGAGCGGTTGTCGGAGTCGGCACGCGCGAAGCTGACCCTGCCGCTGGAAGAGCTAATCCCCTACCGCGAACAGCGGATCGCTCAGGAGAGAGGAGCCTGACATGGCCACCACTGAGACAGCCGTCGATAGTGCGCGCGAGCGCAAGGTGTCGGCGTTCGTCTTCGACTGCGTCTGCCACATCTTCAACTTCGATCCGGCCAACGCGCTCGGCGGCCCGGGGCAGATGTTCGACGAGCACCTCTACGCGTTCCACCAGCTGCTGACCCGGGAGGGCGAGCAGATCCTCTCCCGCGAGGAGTTCATGCGCGAATGGAGCGTCGACGAGATCTACGAGATGATCATCGAAGGCTCCGACACCGACATGATCGTGGCCCAGCCGCTGCCGCTCACGGACCTCTTTCAGGACGGGCTGTCGGCCTGGGAGAAGTGCGCCGAGATGGCCGCCAAGCACCCCGACCGCGCGGTGTTCTGGGCGTCGATCAACCCCCTCGAGGGCAAGAAGGCGCTCGACCTGCTCCGCCGCCAGGTCGAGGATCACGGCGCGCGCGGCCTGAAGCTCTACAACGTGCGCTACGACTACGGCCAGCCGTTCCCCTGGCGGATGGACGACCCGCGGGTGGCCTATCCGGTGTTCGAGCTCGCGCAGGAGCTAGGGATCAGCGTGGTTGGCGTGCACAAGGGGGTGCCGCTCGGGCCCCAGCCGATCGAGCACACCCGCACGTTCGACATGGATGGGGCGGCCGCCAACTTCCCGGACATCAACTTCATCATCTTCCACGTCGGCCTGCCGTGGCTCGACGAGGTGCTCTGGCAGATCGTCCGCTACCCCAACCTGTACGCCTCGATCGCCGCCACGGTGAACTTCATCGCGCGCCAGCCACGCGTGTTTGCCGAAACGCTCGGCAAGATGATGTGGTGGTGCGGGGAGGACAAGATCATCTACGGCGGAGAGACGCCGATCTGGCATCCGCAGTGGGCGCTCGAGGAGTTCTGGAACTTCGAGTTGCCCCGCGACATCGTCGAGGAGCGCGGCTACCCGCAGCTCACCGAACAGGCGAAGCGCAAGATCCTGGGCGAGAATCTGGCCCGGCTGCTCGGCATCGACGTGGAGGCCAAGAAGGCCGAGCTTGGGGTCCCCGGGTAGTGATCGCTCGCGTGAGGGGTCACTAGCTCGTTCTTCCGTCCGGCGCCCGCACGCGTCGCTCGCGGCCGGCCGCGGCCCGGCCGCTAAGAGGGGATAGCCGTACCCCCGATCAAGGAGTAACCACAAATGACGTACTCATTCGGCGGACGGATCCGCCGTATGGCAGCTGCCGGTGCAGCGGTGGCTGCCGCTTCGCTCGCCCTCGCCGCCGGCGCCTTGGCCGAAGCGCCCTCCAATCCGGGCACGTTCGTGATCGGCGATCAGAACGTCCTCCTCGGCAGTCAAGTCACCTTCTGGGGCGCCCAGTGGTGGAAGGACAATCCGCTCAGCACCGAGCTGGCGCCCGCCTCGTTCAAAGGGTTCGCGGTCGACGCGACGCCCACGTGCGGGCAGGACTGGGCGACCGATCCCGGTAACAGCTCGCATCCCCCGGCCACGGTCGGCGACTTGATCCCGGTGATCGTCTCGAGCCAGATCACGAAGACCGGCCCGGTGATCTCCGGTGACACCACCGCGGTCGCGCTGGTCCAGGTCGACCCGGGTTACGCCGGCGATCCCGGCCATCCCGGCACGGGAACCGTGGTTGGCTTTGCGTGCGGGGGCCCGGGCGGCATTCTGAACACCTGATCGCACACCGCAACTCGGCGGGCCGCGGCGGTTGACCCCGCCGCGGCCGGTCGGGGAGAATCGGGCCTCCGCGTTCTCACGCTGACTCAGGAGGTCCGCATGTCCTGGAAGCTGGACGGATCGTATTTCGAGACCTGCTCATGCGACACAGTCTGTCCGTGCACGGCGTCGCTCGCGTTTGGCGCGACGCACGACTACTGCCGCGTCGTGCTGGTATTCCACGTTAAGAATGGCGAGGTGGAGGGCACGGACGTCAGCGGTCTCACCGTCGCGGCCGTCGCCGATACCCCCAAGGTCATGACCGAGGGGAACTGGAAGCTGGGCGTGTTCATCGACGCGGCTGCCTCCGACGAGCAGGCGGACAAGCTCGGCGCGGTGTTCTCGGGCGCGCTGGGCGGCCCGATGCAGGCGCTCGGCCCGCTGGTCGGCGAGAGCTTGGGCGTGGAGCGAGCGGCGATCGAGGTCCAGGAGGACGGCGTGCGGCATTCGGTTCGGATCGGCGATGCCGTCGATTTCGAGATCGAGGACATCGTGCCGTTCGGCTCGGAGTCAGGCCAGCCGGCGAAGCTGACCGGCATCTTCCATCCGGCCGGTCCTGACCTGACCGTGGCGCACGCCACACGCTCGAAGATCGACGCCTTCGGGATCAGCTACGAAGCCAACGCGGGGTTCTCGCGATCCGAGTTCTCCTGGGCGGCATGAGCGTCTTCGCACCCACCGCGGGCACCGACCGCCGCACCGAGCGCGGCGATCTGGGAGAGGCGTGGGCCGCCGTGCGGGTGCGCCTCGGGCTTGTCGCGCTCCTCCTCGGCCTCGCCGCCCTGGCCTGGTGGTCGACCGCCGATCGGATGGCCGGGATGGACGCAGGCCCGGGCACCGACCTGGGCGCGCTTGGCTGGTTCCTGGGCGTGTGGGTGGTGATGATGGCGGCGATGATGTTTCCGTCACTCGCGCCGACCGCGGCGCTGTATGCCCGGATGACCCGGCAGCGCGGGCTCGACCAGCCGGTGCTCTTCGCCGCGAGCTACTTGCTCGTGTGGGGCGCGGCCGGGCTGCTGGCCTACGGCCTGTTCGAGCTCGGTCGCGACCTGTTCGGCGGGGCGCTGGCCTGGCACGCCGGCGGCCGCTGGGTGGCCGGCGGCGTCCTCGCTCTGACCGCCGTCTACGAGCTCACCCCGCTCAAGGAGGTGTGCCTCGCCCACTGTCGTAGCCCGCTCGGGTTCCTGCTCGGGCACTGGCGCGACGGCCGGCGCGGCGCGCTCGAGATGGGGATGAGGCACGCAGGCTGGTGCCTGGGGTGCTGCGCGGGGTTGATGGTCGCGCTGTTCGCGCTCGGCGTGATGAGCCTGACCTGGATGGCCGTGGTGGCCGCGCTGATCGCGTTCGAGAAGATGCTGCCGTGGCGCCGGGCGGTTACCTGGGGGATCGCGGCGCTATTGCTCGCGTTGGCGGTGGCGGTGGTGGTCGCGCCGCACGAGGTGCCCGGGCTTGTGGTGCCGGGCGACTCGCACAACGCGATGTCCTCGATGAGCGCCATGCACTAGGGCAGGGCTTCGTGCGCCCCGGGCGGCTTGGGGCGCACGAATTGCCTTGCCGCCGATCTCGCGTCATCCGGCGTCGAGGCGGGCCGCTATTACGACGGCCGCGCGTTCATGTGCGGCGTAGGTCGCGCGCAGGGCCGGAATCACCTCCTCGTCGTCGGCGCTCGCCGGCGGCGGGTCGGCCACGAGCAGCTTGCGGACCTCCAGTCCGAGCGGCTCGCCGCCGATCGCGTCGGCCAGCGCCACCAGCGCGTCCGCGCGGACCCGCGCCCCTTCGACGAACGACCCGACGACGGTCTCCCGGGTCAGCGGCGCGGGCCCGAAGACCCGGGCGTGGAGCACCGCCGGGTTGACCGCGTGCGGGCGAATCAGCTCCCGGCGCTCGATCTCGGACAGGCCCGCCGCCACCGCCAGATGGTCGATCGCCCGGGTGACGCCCTGGGCGTCGACCGGCAGCGACGCGGCCAGGTCGGCGGGCAGGCCGGCGTGCTCGGCCGCGGCCTCGGACAGCAGCGCCTCGACCCGCTCGCGATGCGTCGTCTCCATTGGCCTTCACGGTAGACGGGTTCGCCTACAGGGCCTCGGTGAGCTCGGTGTCGTCGTCGCGGTAGGGCGGTGAGCAGGCGCACAGCAGCACGAGGTCGGTGTCCGGCGCGGCCCACAGCTTGTGCCGCGCGCCGGGCGCGATCACGACACAGTCGCCGGCGCTCACCTCGCTCTCCGCCTCACCCAGCCGCAGGCGGCCGCGGCCGGAGATGAAGTAGTAGATCTCCTCGCTCGCGTGGTGCAGGTGCTCGATGGTCTGACCGCCGGCGCCCACCGTGGCCTCGGCCAGGCTCTGGTGGCGCGCCTCGCCCTGCAACCGGCCGGCCAACTCGCGGATCGTGGAGCCGTCGAGGGTGGTGAAGCTCTGTACGCGACTGCGGTTGGCGATCTCGATGCGCGGAGCGTATCCGGCGGGCGGTCAGTGGCCCGGTGTGACCACGCCGGCGGAGCCTCCGCCTCGGCGGATCGGCTCGGCCGCGGCCTCCATCCGTCCTCCCGGGAGGAGCTGGAGGCCGCTCTCCACACCGATCGTGGGGGCGATCTTGATCGACGGATCGAGCGGCGAGGTGTCGGTGACCGCGAACGATTGCCCGAGCTGCTCGAGGCCCGGCGTGGTCGGCTCCGCGATAAACGCCGGCTCGGCCTGGGTGGTCGACGAGTTGCGCTGGGATGCGCGCGGTGCGGCGATCGCCGCGGGCAGGCCCATGTGCAGATCGATCCGGTTGATGAGGGTCTGCAGGACGGTGGTGATGATCGTCGCTCCGCCCGCGGCGCCGAGGGCCATGACCGGTCGGCGGTGCTTCAGCACGATTGTCGGCGACATGCTCGAGCGCGGGCGCTTGCCGGCGGCGGGCAGGTTGGGATCAGGCAGGCCCGAGGACGGCGGGGCGAAGTCGAAGTCTGTGAGCTCGTTGTTGAGCAGGAACCCGCGGCCGGGCACCGCGATGGCGCTGCCGCCCAGCTCCTCGATCGTGTTGGTGTAGGAGGCGACGTCGCCGTACTTGTCGGCCACCACGAGATGATTGGTGTCGGTCTCGGGGTAAGCGGCTGCGTCGCCGGCCGGCTGCGCGGGTGTGCAGCCGCCGGCCGCCGCGAACGGATCGCCCGGGCTCACCGGGCTCTTCGACGCCTGAGCGGGGTTGATCAAGCAGGCGCGCTGGCGCCCGAAGGCCGGCGAGAGCAGTTGGGCGTCCGGGACCTGGCCGAAGCGCGGGTCGCCGATATAGCGGTTGCGATCGGCGTAGGCCAGGCGCGTGGCCTCGAAATAGTGGTGCAGGACCTCGACGGGGCTCTCGGCGCCCAGGTTGAAGTTCGAGAGGATGTTCAGCGACTCGCCCACGGTCGTGCCGCCGCTTGAGGAGGGCGCCATCGAGTACACGTCATAGCCGCGGTAGCTGACATGGGTCGGCGCCACGAACGGGGCGCGGTAGCGCGAAAGGTCGGCCAGTGTCATCGCGCCGGGCCGTGGTACGAGCGTCGCGCCGGGCGCCAGCGGCAGATTGTGCACGGTGCGCACGACGTCGCGTCCGATCGCGCCGCCGTAGAAGGAGCGGATGCCCTTCCGGCCGATGAGGAAGTACGTGCGTGCCAGGGCTGGGTTCTTCATGATCGACCCGGTCACCGGGAGCTGTCCGTGGGGAAGGAAAAGCGCGCTGGTCGAGCTGAACTGGTCGAAGCGGAAGGCGTTCTCGCGAACCTGCTCGCGCAGGGTGGGGGTGACGCGGAAGCCACGCTCGGCCACGACCGCGGCGGGCAGCAGGTCGGTGGCCAGCGGGAACCGGCCCCAACGCTTGATGGCTTGCTCCCAGGTCATCAGCGTGCCCGGCACGCCGACGGAAAGGCCGCTGGTCACCGCCGTGGGGAACGACAGCGGCTGCCCGGTCGAGGGATCGACGAACAGGCTGGAGGTATCGGCGGCCGGAGCGGTCTCGCGGCCGTCGATCGTGTAGACGCGGTGGGTCCGGGCGTCGTAGTAGACGAGGTAGCCGCCGCCGCCGATCCCGGCCACGAACGGGTCGGTGACGCCAAGCGTCGAGGCCACGGCGACCGCCGCGTCGGCCGCGGTGCCGCCGTTGTCTAGGACCTTGAGCCCCGCCCGCGTGGCCTGCAGCGTGTCCGACGCGACCGCACCGCCGCGGCCGGTCGCCACCGCGCGTTTGGTCAGGGTGATTCCGGGCGCGCCGGCCGGTGCCGCGGCCAGCGCGCCGATCACACCGAGCGTGGCGAGGCAGGCGAGGACGACCGCGCGACCGGAGCGCATACGCCTACTGTTGCCCACATCGGGCGCTGGCTATTCAGGAGGCCAGGCGCGAATCCTGGCCGGCTCGATCGTGATCACGACGCGGCCTTCCCCGGGTCCGTCGTGGACCCAGAACTCCGTGTCGTACTTCGCGCCGAGCTTGTGCGCGAACGTGAGGTCGTCGTCAGGCTCGATGTGGGCCGTCCCTCTGACCTCGAGGTATCGGTAGGGATTCTGCAGATCTAGGACCATCAGGCTGCATTTGGGGTCGCGCTGAAGATTGCGGGTCTTCACGCGTACCGTGTTGAGCGACAGCTTGAGCTCACCGTCGTCGTGCAGGAACCAGATCTCCGTCACCTGGGGAAACCCGTCACGGCCAACCGTGGCCAGCGAAGCGACCTGCGCATCCAGGAGGTCGCGGTGTGTTTCGGGGAAGTCGGTCATGCCGACATTCTTATGTACGGCACGACTGTGCCTCGGTTCGCTACGTCGCCGGCACGTATGTGAGGTGGACCACGCCGCTGTCGTAGGCCTCTGATCCGCCCAACGCCAGCTTGACCGGAGCGCCACCCTCCGGGAACAGGCGCAGCCCGGTTCCGAGGGCGAGCGGGAACACGAACAGATGTAGCTCGTCGACCAGGCCGTCGGCCAGCATGGCCCGGACCAGCGTGGCGCTGCCGCTCACGTAGAGATCTCCATCCAGGCGCTCCTTCAGGGCGCGGATCTCCTGCGCGCTATACGGGCCCACGATCTCCGAGTTGCTCCAGTCGGCGCTCGCCAGCGTGCCGCTCACGACGTACTTCATCGTGTCGTTCATGAACGGCGCCCCGGGGTCCTCCTCGGCGGTCCGGGTCGACCAGGCCGGCGCGAACATCTCGTAGGTGCGGCGCCCCAGCAGCAGGCCCTTGCTGGCGCCCATGATCCCGCCGATGGCCTGGCCCATCTTGGGGTCGAACGGATAGTCCATCGTCCACCGCGGTTCCTCGATCACGCCGTCGAGCGTGATGAACTCGTGCACTGCGATCTTGCCCATGATCTCTCCCTCTGTCGGGCGGTCGGGTGACTCGCTTGCCACATCGACCGCCGCTACCACGGAAAATCATCGCGGGTTGGAGTGGCGGCTGCAGGGTTAGAGCTCGTTTAGCGCCGCAACGATCGGTTGGCCCAGGTGTTGGCGGTCTGGCGGCTACCATCGGGCGCCGCCCGAGCAAACGACGAGAGGAGTCGTTATGAAGAAGCTGATCGTCGCCGTCGTGGGGCTCGCCGTCTTCGCACCAGGGGCGTTCGCCGCGTCGTCGCATTTCGTGAAGGTCTCGCCGAGCAACGTGCAGCAAGGCAACGTCGTCACCGTGTCCGGCTCGGTCGATCACGGCTGCCAGATCGGGCACAACGGAGATGCCGCCACGATCTTCTCCAAGGCGTTCAAGGGGGCCACGAAGCACAACTTCGCCGGCGTGCCGTCGGTATCGGCGTCGCTGGCCAAGAGCAAGAACGGGTCGTTCTCGATCAAGGTCAGGCTGGCCAGCAACGTCAAGCCAGGCAAGTACTCGGTCGGCGGTCGCTGCGGCGGCGGCAACTTCGGCACGACCACGCTGAAGGTCACAAGCGGGCTGCCTCAGGGCTACTAGCCCACCCGGTAGCTCAGTTGTGATCCGGCCGCCCGCCGGTTACGAATAGCCACCATGATTCCCCCGGGGCCCGCGCCCCGGGGGCCGGGCGCACAACTCGAAAGGTGGCGAAGCGATGAAGGCGGGCGACGTGCTGGAGATGGAGCCGCTGGGGGTCCGAATGGTGGTTCTGCGAGCCCCTGACGAGACCGGCGGGGAGCTGTTAGAGATGGAGGTGAGCGGGCGTCCGCGCGGATTCCTGGACCAGCGCCACGTCCACCCCGATCAGGTCGAGCGGATCGAGATCGTTTCGGGCTCAATGAAGGTCACGATGAACGGGCGCGCGCACGTCCTGACCGACGGCCAATCGATCGAGATACCGCCCGGCACGCCGCACACCCAGGTGCCGGTCGGGCCGGGCGAGGGACGGATTCGCATCTCGGTGCGCCCGGCCGGCCGGACCGAGGCGTTCCTGGGGCGCCTCGCCGAGATGTGCCGTGCCGGCCAGATCATGCGCTCCGGATTCCCGCGCCCCGTGGCCGGCGCAGAACTCGTGCTCGACTTCGCCGACGCCGGCCATGCCGCGCTGCCGTCGCTGCGGGTGCAACTCGCCCTCGCGCGGGCGGTGCGGGCGATCACCCGGCCGATGCGGCCGTACCTGTTCGTCGACGAGTGGGACGTAGCGGCCTCGCCCGAGTCGGTGTTCGAGGCGATTGCCGACTCGCGCTCCTACCCGCGCTGGTGGCGCCCGGTGTACCTCGACGTTCAGGCCGCCGGGCCGGCTGCGCTGGGGACGTCGGCCCGCCACCACTTCAAGGGTCGGCTCCCGTACCACTTGCACACCCGTTCGACGATCGTGGAGATCGACCCACCCCGTCGCGTGGTGGCCGATGTCGACGGTGACCTGCGCGGCCGCGGGACCTGGACGCTCACGCCCACTGCCACAGGCACCCATGTGCGCTTCGACTGGCAGGTCCACGCCGATCGCGCGCTGCTGCGGGTGCTGACGCCCGTGTTGCGTCCGGTGTTCCGGTGGAACCACAACTGGGCAATCGCCCGGGCGATGGAAGGGCTCGAGCCGTACGCCCGGTCCTCCTCCTCAGCGGCGAACGGGGCGGCTCAGTCGCTGACCCCCGCGGCGTAGACGCGGGCGGCGTTACGATCCCATCGCGGGTGTCGCGTTACCCACTTGGTTGACCGGGAGGTGTACGGAAAGTGTCGAGCGTGATCGAAGACCTCAAGCGGCTCGAGGACCGGATTCTGGCCCGAATTCAGGAGCTCGAGGCAAACGTGGCAGAGCTGGAGCAGTTACGCGAGGTCGCTGCGCGGCTGGGGATCCTCGATGGCGACCGGGGCGACAGTCCGTTGGCGACACGACCGCCGAGGGCGACAATCCGTCGTCGCCGGACCCTGCGCGCGCAGGCCACCGTCACCGGCGCGCGTCCCGGCGGTGCGCGGACCGCGACGAGGGGGACCAACGGACCATCGACGCGACGTGAGCGCGTGCTCGAGGTGGTCGCGGTCGAGCCGGGCATCAGCGTGCGCGAGATCGTGGCTCAGCTCGGGGTCAACCGAACCTCGCTGTACCCGGTGGTCAGGCAACTGATGAGCGACGGGTTGCTGCACAAGGACGGCCGAGGACTCTGGCTCGCCTCGCGCTGAACGGAGCCCGCCGGTGCGCGGCGGTGGTGGGCCTCGCCGCGTGCTCGCTGGTCGCTCCCCCGACCTCCGGGGCCGTAGGTTGGGGAATCAACCTCGACGGGACGGTTGCGGGTAACCCGCCGGCGTTCTCGTATCAGAGCAACCGGTACTTCACCCAACTGCTGGGCGGGTCCGCCTGCGCGGCTTCGTCCGCCACGCGGTCGATCTGCTACGCCCGGATCTACGTGCCGTGGGACGCGATCAACGACGGGAAGGGGAGCTTCACGGCCGGGACGTGCGAGGCGTCGCCGTCCGGGCCGGGCACCCCGGCGGCCGGCTTCGCCCAGCAGTTGAGCGCGGCCGCGCGGCTCGTCGGCATGAGCCATGTGCTCGTGTCGCTGACCACCTCGCCGGCCGGGTCGCGCGACGACATCTGGCCCACCGACCCCGAGTACGAGTGCGGCCTCAGCGGTCTGGAGCGGAGCGCTCCCGGGGTGACGGAATGGGAGGTGTTCAACGAGCCGGACTCGGATTACGCCGGTGCCAGTACCGGGACCGACTGCACGCATCGCAACGGCGTATGGGTGGGCTCGGACAGCGGGTATCAGTGCCAGCTGGGAAACGGTTCGGTGACGCCGTCGGGAGGCAACGGCCACGGCGGCAGCGCGCAGGCGGCGGCCTACTGGTACCTCGATGCCAAGCGGGTGGACTCCAGCCCGAGTCACACGCTGCTGGCCGGTGGCTTCAACTACTCCTCGTCGCGGTGTACGCCCACGACCTGTTACTACCTCGGCGGGTACTTCCGAGTGCTGTCGGGGATCTACCCGCATCCACCGGATGCGATCGCGCTGAACCCGTACATCGACGTGAGCTACGCGGCGCTGAACGCCGGCAATCCCGCTCCGCCCGCCTCCTCGGGCCTGCCCAGCGCGCTGGGCGCGATCGCGGCCGTCGACAAGGTCTATCCGAGCGATCCGCCTATCTGGTACACCGAGGTCGGCGTGTGGCTGACCGACGGCGGCAAGGAGCCGGTGACCGCCGCCTGCGGCGACGGCAATCCGCAGGACGACGGCAGCTGGGAGGCGTGCCTGAACGGCAACCCAACCGCGCAGGCACTGGCCGCGGAGGGTTACCTGCGCCTACCCGAGGGGTCCGACCAGGTCCAGCGGATCTACTACTACGACTTCGACGGACAGAACCCCGGCTGGGACTCGGGCCTGGTCAATGTCAACCCACCGCTGCTCGGACCGCATGGATATGGCGTCCCCCGCACGACCTGGTGCGTGCTCTACGCCTACGCGCACGGGGCCGCACCGGAGGCGGCCGCCGGAGATGCGGTGAGGTCGGGGTCGAGCTGCGATCTCGCCCAGCAGGGCGATGCGGCGGGGGTGGACGTCGCCTACCTGAGCGATCCCTTGTCTTCGGCCGCCCCGGTGCTCGCCACACCCGGTGAGGTCGGGCGCGACCTGATGCTCACCGTGGCCGAGCGAGTCAAGGCGCTCGTCTCCGCCCTGTGATCACGGGCTGAGCATCACGGCCGCCTCCGGGGTGGCGACGTGGAAGCTGAAGCTCTCCTCCAGATACAACCGCACGACATCGCCGTCGTGCCCGTCGTAGCCGATCGAAAGGTCCTGGCCGGACTCGAACAGGAAGTCGCCGCCCCGCAGGCTCAGCACGAGCGCGCCGCCCACACCGGGTGCCCAGACGATCGGACCCTCGAGGATCTTGCGCAGGTGCTCGAGCAGCGGATAGCCGCCATGCTCGGCGCCCTCGGTCACGCGCTTGTACTGCTCGCCGCCGAGGGCCAGCCCGTAGGGGCCGCTGACGCCGTTGTGGAGCAGGCGCTCGACTGCGGCTGCGACCGGGCGGGGGTAGTCGTCCGGAGTGTCGCCGAGCGCGATCGGGGAGTGCGGTGTCGCCTCTTCGATCCCGGTCATCGCACCGTGCCAGCCGTGGAACACCGCCTTGTTCTCGGCCACGGCGATCTGGTGCGCCGCCTTGTCGAGCGGCTCGAGGTCGGCGTCCTCGGCGCCTCGGTCGGCATCGCGCAGCTCCGTTCGGGACAGCTCGAAGTCCGCCCGCACCTCGACCAGGGGGAGCACCCTCCGCTGGACGCCGGTCACTCCATCGCAGGGGGCGGAGGCGAGCGGCGTGGTTCGTCCGAGGTTCGTGCCCGAGTATTCCCAGCCGTGCGGTCCCGAGAAGTCGATCAGCCGGCGCGCGGCCAGCGCCGGGGTGAGCCGCTCGCGGGCCTCCTCGTCGAGCAGCTTCCAACCCGAGTCGCTGATCGGGGCCAGCGAACGCAGCAGGTGGTTCATCGCCGTGCTCCCCTCAGGCTGCGGATCCCCAGCGAGCCGTCCTCGGCGGTCTGATCGGGGCCGTCCCCCTCGAGCGCCTCGGCCTCGGCCTCCTCACCGTGCTCCACGATGTCGCCGGCCTGAAACAGCACGCCCTTGGCGATCTCCCGCCAGGCCGGCGAGCGGCGCAGCAGGAACTCGAGGTCCATCGCGAAGTGCTTGAACTCCTCGCCCTGGGCGTCGCGCATCACGGCCAGCGCCTCCTGGTCGGTCTCGACCGCGATCCGCTGCTCGTACCAGCCGATCGCCTCGGCCTCTTCGGTGAGCGACGCGCACAGGCGAGCGAAGGTGCGGGTCGCGGGCGGCAGCTCCTCCGGCGGTTCGTGGTACTGGTCGAAACCCATCGGCTCTCCTGTGGTCGTGTCGTCCGCGGGAGACTATTTGACCGCCGGGTCGAGGACTAGAAGCCCCTTGTCGTAGTCGATCGCGATCTTTCCATAGCGGCTGAGCACGTCGGAGCCGAGCAGGCCCACGGGTCCGTGCAGGCTGCTGACCGCCCCCGTCGTGGGCGAGCCGACCGCGGCGATCAGCGACGGCGGCAGCGCGATGCTCCCCGCCCGCCAGGAGGCGATCGCGAAGTTCTCTGCCGACGCGGCGCCGGTCACGCCCTGGAGCATTCCGGCCGAGCCGCGGGCGGGCAGGTGGAGCCGCGCGGCCAGCGTCGGGGAGATCAGCGACCGGCTCGCACCGGTGTCGAGCGCGAACGGGAGGGGGCCGTGGCCGTCGATGAACATCGGCACGAGCGCCAGCGTCTGACGGCTGGGCCGGGCCGAGGTGGCGACCACCTCGATCTTCACGGTCTGCTCTCCGCGCGGGGTGCCGGCCGTGCTCAGCTTCGGCAGGTGGCGACCGCTGGGGGTGAGGACCGCGCCGGTGCCCGTGTGGCCCGTGGCGCTGTGATGCGACGACGATCCGCAGCCCACCGCCAACACCAGAGTCGCCCCGAGTGATGCGCCGATGGAGAGTGCCCGCACGGCCTGGGACGTACCCGGCCGGTTGCGCTGGTAACCGGCGGCGCGCCGTAAGCTCGCGGGGGTGACTGAGGAGCTCGGAGCGCCGGCCTGGACCGGCGAGCACACTGTCCTCACCGGCAGCTGCTCCTGGACCGACAAGACCCTGGTCGAGGAGGCCGAGTGGTACCCGCGCCGCACGATGTCCGCCGAAGGGCGCCTGCGCTACTACGCGGCGCAGTTCCCCCTCACCGAGATCGACTCGACCTACTACGCGCCGCCGGCCGAGCGGCAGGTGGCGTTATGGGCCGAGCGGGTGCCCGAGGGGTTTCGCTTCGACGTCAAGGCCTACTCGCTGCTGACCGGGCATCCCACGCGGCCGCGGTCGCTCTGGCGTGATCTGCGGGAGGGCCTCGACCCCGAGGTGGCGGAGAAGCGTAACGTCTACCCCAAGCACCTCGGCCCCGAGGCCATGGACGAGGCCTGGCGGCGATTCGAGGCGGCGCTGCGGCCGCTGCACGAGGCGGGCAAGCTCGGCGCGGTGCTGTTCCAGTACCCGCCCTGGTTCGGCCCCCGGAGAGACAACCGCGAGGAGATCGAAGCGCTCCGCGAGCGGCTGCCGGACTACAGGATCAGCGTGGAGTTCCGCTCGCCGCGGTGGCTGGCCGAAGAGCGAGACCGGGAGCGCACGCTGGCGATGCTGTCGGACCTTGGCCTGGTGTTCGTGAGCGTCGACGCGCCTTCCGCGTCAGGCCTCCCGCGGCTCATGGCCGTGACAAACCCGGACTTGTTCATCGTGCGCTTCCACGGGCGCGCGGACAGCACGTGGAACGACACGTCACGGTCGGCGGCGGAGCGGTTCAAGTACCTGTACTCCGAGGATGAGCTCGAGGAGCTCGTCGCGCCGATCGTCGAGCACGCCTCCGAGGCTCGCGAAACCCATCTGCTGATGAACAACTGCTACCGCGACTACTCGGTGCGCAACGCCGACGAGGTGCGTGACCTCCTCGCCCGCTATTCGGGTTGATCTGGGGTTGCTCCGTCGGCTCGAGGCCCACGCGGTCGACGCGTGGCCGCCCATGGTGACTAAGCGCGTGGACGGCGGGTGGGTGCTGCGGGCCACGCCGGGCCTCGATCGCGGCCGCTCGAACCACGCGCTCCCGCCTTGCCGGCCGTTGTGGGCCGGGGAGCTTCCCGGAGCGATCGGGCGCGTCGAGGCCTTTGCCCGCGCGCATGGGATCCATCCGGGGATCCAGGTCAGCCCGCTGTCGCTGCACGGGACGCTGATGTCCGAGCTCGACCGGCGCGGATGGGAGACCCGGTGGCCGGTGCTGGTGCTGGCGGCCAACCTCGGCGCGGGCGCGGTGCCGCAGATGCCGGCCTTCGAGACCGCCGACCATGCCACCCCGGAGTGGCTGGCCGCGTGGGCGCGGTGCGAGCCGGGCCGCGACGTGGAGGCCCACGCCGACACTGTGTTCGCGCGGCTGGCCGGGCGGGCCACGTTCGCTCGCCTGGATGACGACGCCGGCGTGGCGATCGCGGTCGAAGGGGACGGGCTGGTCGGCCTGTTCTGCCTGGCCGTGGACCCGGCGCGCCGGCGGGCGGGGCTGGGGACAGCGCTCGTGCGCGCGCTGCTCGCGGGATCGCACGCGGACGTCGCGTATCTGCAGGTCGAGGAGAGCAACACGGCCGCGGTGGCGATGTACCTCCGGCTTGGGTTCAGCGAGGTCTACCGCTACTGCCACCGGGTCGCGCCCGGGTTGTTTGGGAGATAACCGTCGTATAGCGCGCGTGATCTCGCAAGCGGTTCGCCCAAGCGGTTCGCGGCCCGGCAGCCTGGGTACAGTCAGCCCTCATGCCTGACGACCGCCCCCGGATCGAGCCGCCCGTGCTGGCTGCCATAAGACTGCGCATCAACGGCACCGAGCACCGGCTGACGATCGACACGCGGACGTCGCTGCTCGACCTGCTGCGCGAGCACCTCGACCTGACCGGGGCCAAGAAGGGATGCGATCACGGGCAGTGCGGCGCCTGCACGATCCTGATCGACGGCCGGCGGGCCAACGCGTGCCTGGCGCTGGCGGTGGCGCACGACGACGCCGAGATCGTGACCGTGGAAGGGCTCGCCGGCGGCGACGGCGAGGAGCTGCATCCGCTCCAGCATGCGTTCATCGAACACGACGCGTTCCAGTGCGGCTACTGCACGCCGGGCCAGCTGTGCTCGGCGGCGGGAATGCTGGACGAGGTGCGAGACGGGTGGCCGAGCGCGGTGACGGGGGCGGGTTCCAACGGCGTGCAGCTCACGCCGGAGGAGATCCGCGAGCGCATGAACGGCAACCTGTGCCGCTGCGGGGCGTACGCCAACATCGTCCCGGCGATCGCCGACGTGGCGAGCCAGTGAGACCGTTTCGGTTCGAACGCGTCGCCGACGCCGGACAGGCCGTGGCGCTTCTCGAAGGCGAGCCCGAGGCGCGGTACCTGGGCGGTGGGACCAACCTGGTCGACCTGATGCGGCTCGGCGTGGAGACCCCGGCGGTCCTGGTCGACGTCACGCGGCTCGGAGGACACGACCGCATCGAGGAGACGGACGGCGGCGGCCTGCGGATCGGCGCCGCGGTCTCGAACAGCGACCTGGCCGCGGACGCACGCGTGCGCGAGCGTTATCCGGTCCTGTCCGAGGCGGTGCTGCACGGCGCATCCGGACAGCTCCGCAACCTCGCCACCGTGGGCGGGAACCTCCTCCAGCGCACCCGCTGCGCCTACTTCACCGATGTCACCAAGCCCTGCAACAAGCGCGAGCCCGGCTCCGGTTGCCCCGCGCGCGAAGGGCACCACCACAACCACGCGATCTTCGGCCACTCCGGGCACTGCGTGGCCACCCACCCGTCCGACATGGCGGTGGCGTTGACCGCGCTCGAGGCGATCGTCCACGTTCAGGGCCTCGGCGGCGCGCGCACGATCTCAATCCCCGGGCTGCACCGCCTCCCGGGCACCGAGCCCCAGCGCGACACGGTGCTGGAACCTGGCGAGTTGATCACCGCGGTCGAGCTCGCGCCGCCCGCGCCACCGGCGACGCGCCAGCGCTACCGCAAGGTTCGGGAACGTCGCTCGTTCGCCTTCGCGCTGGTGTCGGTGGCCGTGGTCATCGGGCTCGACGGCGACACCGCGACCGACGTGCGGATCGCGCTGGGCGGCGTGGCCCACGTCCCCTGGCGGGCGACACGCGCCGAGCAGGCACTGCGCGGCGGCCCGATCACCGAGGAGCGGGTCACGCGGGCGGCGCAGGCCGAGCTCGAGCAGGCCGAGCCGCTGCGCGACAACGGCTACAAGGTCGAGCTGGCGCGCAACCTGATCGTCACCACCGTGCTGGAGCTGTGCGCATGAGCGTCACGGTCTCCGGCGCGATCGGGGAGGCTGTCGACCGGGTGGAGGGCCGGGCGAAGGTAACCGGCGAGGCCAAGTACGCCTACGAGTACACCCGGGACGAGGTCGCCTACGCGGCGATCATCCAGGCGACGATCGCCAAGGGCTCGGTCAGGAATGTCGACGCGGCCGCGGTGCTCGAGTTGCCCGGCGTGCACGCCGTCCTCTGGCACGGCAATGCGCCGCGCCTGCACGAGGTGAGCGATGCCGAACTCGAGGTCTTGCAGTCCGACCGCGTCTCATACCGAGGCCAGATCGTGGCCGCGGTGGTGGCCGACAGCTACGAGACGGCCCGTCAGGCCGAGAGGCTGGTGCGCATCGAGTACGCGCCCGAGCCGCACGACGTCCTGCTGCGCGCGGACCATCCCGCCCTCTACACGCCTGAGAGGGTCAACCCCAACTATCCGGCCGTGACCTCGGACGGCGAGTTCGACACGGCTTTCGAAGGCGCTGCGGTCACGATCGACTGCACCTACGAGACGCCGGCCGAGCACAACAACCCGATGGAGCCGCACGCCACGCTGGCCGTCTGGGACGACGGCGCGATCACGCTGTACGACTCCAACCAGGGCGTCGTGAACGTCAAGAACACGGTGGCGAAGGCCTTCGGGCTCGAGCCCGACGCCGTCCGGGTGATCTCACCGCACGTCGGCGGCGGGTTTGGCTCCAAGGGCACGCCGCGCCCGCACGTGATCGTCGCCGTGATGGCCTCGCAGTTCACCGGGCGCCCGGTAAAGCTCGCGGTGACCCGCCAGCAGATGTTCGCGGTGACCGGCTACCGGACCCCGACCATCCAGCGGATGCGGCTGGGCGCGGATCGCGACGGGCGGCTGGTCGCGATCTGCCACGACGCGATCGTCCAGAGCTCGACCATCCGCGAGTTCGCCGAGCAGGCGGGGGTGCCCAGCCGCATGATGTACGCGGCGCCCAACCGCCGCACCACCCATCAGCTGGCGCGCCTCGACGTCCCGACCCCGTCGTGGATGCGCGCCCCGGGGGAGACGCCGGGGATGTACGCGCTCGAGTCGGCGATGGACGAGCTGGCCATCGCCGGCGGGATCGATCCGATCGAGCTGCGCATCCGCAACGACCCGGACGTCGATCCCGAGAGCGGCAACCGGTTCTCGAGCCGCAACCTGGTCGCCTGCCTGCGCGAGGGGGCCGAGCACTTCGGCTGGTCCGAGCGCGACCCGACCCCCGGGGTACGCCGCGACCACCGCTGGCTGGTCGGCACCGGGGTGGCGGCGTCGACCTACCCGGCGCGGCGCCAGCCCTCCTCGGCCCGCGCCCGATACGAGCCGGAAGGCGGGCGGTACACGATCGAAATCGCCGCGGCCGACATCGGCACGGGCGCGCGGACGGCTTTGACTCAAATAGCGGCCGACGCGCTGAAGGTGGCGGTCGACGAGGTCGAGGTGCAGATCGGCGACTCGAGCCTCCCCGAGGCGTTTCTGGCCGGCGGCTCGATGGGCAACTCGTCATGGGGCTCGGCGGTGGTCAAGGCGTGCCGCGAGCTGCGGACGCGAATGGCCGACGACGGCGCCGGTTCGCCGGTCGAGGTCGAGGTCGACACCAAGGATGAGGTGGCCGCGGCCACCGAAGAGCCGCTCGCCAAGCACGGCTTCGGCGCCCAGTTCATCGAGGCGCGGGTCGACGTCGACACCGGCGAGGTGCGGATCTCCCGTGCGCTTGGGGTGTTCGCGGTCGGCCGGATCATCAACCCGAAGACCGCTCGGTCACAGTTCCTGGGCGGGATGACCATGGGCATCGGGATGGCGCTGCACGAGGAGAGCATGATCGACCTCGAGTTCGGCGACTACCTCAACCACGACCTGGCCGGCTACCACGTCCCGACGAACGCCGACATCGAGGGCATGGACGCAATCTGGATCGACGAGGAGGATCCCCACGTCAACCCGATGGGGGCCAAGGGGATCGGCGAGATCGGGATCGTCGGCACCGCCGCGGCGGTCGCCAACGCCGTCCATCACGCCACCGGCCTCCGGGTGCGTGACCTGCCGATCCGGCCGGACAAGCTGATCGAAGCGCTCGTCGCCGGCAATCGATAGCATCGTAGCCCCGCGTTGCCGCGGCTCGAGGCGTGGAGCGAGTAGCAGCGGCGCGACGGTGCCCGCATATGCAGGTGGCGCGCGAGGGGACAGCCCCCGACGCCGCGAAACCTCCGAGATGGGAGACAGATGGGACTGAGCCCCTCCGCCGCACCGGCAGGCAATGTGCGCCCCGTCGAGATGCCCGTCGTCGACCGGCTGGCCAGCGCGGTTGTCACCGCGGCACCGCCGATCATGGTCGCCATCGGCATGTGGTTCGGCTGGATGGGGAACCTGCTGAGCTGGCAGGACCTCCTGATCCTGGCGCTGTTCTATGCCGGAGTGGGGACCGGCATCACGGTCGGATTCCACCGGCTGCTCACGCACGGCAGCTTCCGCTGCCACCGGCTCACGCGAGCGATGTTCGCCGCGCTGGGGTCCGCCGCGGCCGAGGGACCGGTGATCGACTGGGTGGCCACCCACCGCAAACACCACCAGTTCTCCGACGTGCACGGCGATCCGCACAGCCCTCATGTCGGACACGAGTCCGGGTGGATCAACGCGCTCCGAGGACTCGTGCACGCGCACATCGGATGGGTGTTCAGCGACATGGAGGTGGCCGACGAGCGGCGCTACGCCAAGGACCTGCTGGCCGATCCCTGGATCCGGTTCGTCAACGACACATTCGTGCTGTGGGTGTTCGCGGGGCTGGCCGCGGCCTTCGGGCTCGGTGTGGCGCTCAGCGGCACGGTGGCCGGCGGCCTGACCGCGCTCTTGTGGGGCGGGGCGGCTCGCATCTTCTTCATGCACCACGCCACGTTCAGCATCAACTCGCTGTGCCACTTCTTCGGACGCCAGGAATACGACACCCACGACGAGTCGCGCAACTTCGCCTGGCTGGCCATCCCCACGTGGGGCGAGGCGTGGCACAACAACCACCATGCGTTTCCGTGCTCGTACCGGCACGGCCTGCGGCGCTGGCAGATCGACCCGTCGGCAGGCATCATCCGGCTGATGGAGATGACCGGCCTGGCCTGGGACGTCGTGCGAGTGAGCCCCGAGCGCCGGGACAGCAAGGCGCTGGCGGAAGCCGCCTAGTGGTTGTGGTCGCCGGGGTGGACGGCCACTAAGTTGGCGCTGTCGCAGACGGGCCCGCTCCGCGACGCATTGACCGGCGCGCTGCCGCGCCGTCCGTTCGCGCTGCGCTTCTGGGACGGCACCGAGGTGCCGGCGACCGAGCCGGGGTCGCCGACGCTCACGTTCACGACCCCCCGCGCCCTGGCCCACGTCCTGCGCGCGCCCGGCGAGCTTGGCCTCGGGCGCGCCTACGTGGCGGGCATGATCGAGGTGGACGACCTCGACGCGGCGATCCTCATGGTCGACACGTTCGAGCCGCCGCCGCTCACGCTCGCGCAGCGGGCCGGCCTGGCGATCGCGCTGATCCGCGCCTGCGGACTGGTGGCCCCGCCGCCGGCACCCAAAGCCGAGCTGCGCCTGCGCGGCCGCCGGCACACGATCGCGCGGGACCGCCGCGCGGTCAGGCACCACTACGACGTCGGCAACGACTTCTTCGCGCTGTTCCTCGACCGCTCGATGACCTACAGCTGCGCCTACTTCGCCGGCGGCACGCAAACCCTCGAGGAGGCGCAGGAGGCCAAGCTCGAGCTGGTCTGCAAGAAGCTCGGCCTGCGCGAGGGCGAGCGCGTGCTCGACGTCGGGTGCGGGTGGGGCAGCTTCGTGATCCATGCCGCCACCCGGCACGGGGTGAACGCGACCGGGATCACGCTGTCCGAGGAGCAGGCGCGCCTGGCCCGGGAGCGCGCCCGCGAGGCCGGCGTGGCCGACCGGGTGGAGTTCCGGGTGGCCGACTACCGCGAGGTATCCGACGGTCCGTTCGACGCGATCGCAAGCATCGGCATGGTGGAGCACGTGGGCGTCGAGCAGATCGATGTCTACGCCCGCCGGCTGCACGGGCTTCTACGCCCGGGAGGCAGGCTGCTCAACCACGGGATCGCCAAGCTCATGGACTTCGACACGCCCGACGAGGGCGCGTTCTCCGAGCGCTTCGTGTTTCCCGACGGGGTTCCGCTGCCGCTCTCGCGGGTCCTGCACGCCATGGAACGCGCGGCGTTCACGACGACGCACGTCGAGGGCCTCCAGAGCGACTACGCGCGCACGATCGGCTACTGGATCGAGGGCTTCGATGGCCACTGGGACGACGCGGTTCGGCTCGCGGGCACCGAGCGCGCCCGGATCTGGCGGCTGTACCTGCGGGCGGCCCGGCAGGGGTTCGAGACCGGCTGGGCATCGGTCTACCAGGTGCTCGCCCACCGCTGAGCGCAGCCGCCCTGGCCGATCCGCGCAGGGCCGGGCTCGACGCACTTCACACTGGTCTATCCGGTGGAGTATCGTCGCGCCTGGCCCCTGAGAAAACCCTGGAGGGAGAGGCATGAGCAACACCGTCCCCGTGACTTTGAACGTGAACGGCGTCGAGCACCACCTGGACGTGGAGCCCCGCCTGCTGCTGGTCCATGCAGTCCGCGACCATCTCGGGCTGACCGGCACACACGTTGGCTGCGACACATCCAACTGCGGAGCCTGCACGATCCACATGGACGGCAAGGCCGTCAAGTCGTGCACGGTGCTCGCGGTTCAGGCGGACGGCGCCGCGCTCACCACGATCGAGGGCCTGGCGTCCGAGAACGAGCTGCATCCGCTGCAAGAGGCGTTCTGGAACGACCACGGCCTGCAGTGCGGCTACTGCACGCCCGGCATGATCATGGCCGCGGCGGGCCTGCTGGCCGAGAATCCCAATCCGACCGAGGAAGAGGTTCGCCACGGGCTCGAGGGCAATCTCTGCCGCTGCACGGGCTACCACAACATCGTCAAGGCCGTGCTCGACGCGGCCAAGACCAAGGGTGCGTCGGTCTCCGAGCAGTCGGGGGTGGCGTCATGAGCGCAACGACGGATGGGGCTGCGACGAACGGTAAGTCGCACGTCGGGCGGTCCTTGCGCCGCAAGGAGGACCCGCGACTGATCACCGGTCGCGCCAGCTACGTCGACGACATCAACCTGGTCGGCCAGGTGTGGGCGGCGTGGGTGCGCTCACCCGAGGCGCACGCGAAGATCGTCTCGATCGACACCTCGGCGGCCAAGGCGCGCGAGGGCGTCCGGGCGGTCTACACCAACGAGGATCTCGACATGGAGGCGGGCCTGCCCATGGCATGGGTACCGCCGGGGGTCGAGGTGAACACCCCCGACCACTGGGTCCTGGCCAAGGACGAGGTCAAGCATGTCGGCGACCCGGTCGCGCTGGTCATCGGCGATGACCGCTACGCGGTGGTCGACGCGGCCGAGGATGTCGTCGTCGAGTACGACCCGCTTCCGGTCGTCACCGACCCGGAGAAGGCGCTCGAGGAAGGATCGCCGCTCGTCCACGAGAAGTTCGGGACCAACAAGGTGTGCGACTGGTCGCTCGGAGGCGGCGACCTCGAGGCCGGGTTCGCCGAGGCGGACGTCATCATCGAGCGCCGCATCGTCAACCACCGCATGGCCGGTGGGGCGATCGAGCCGCGCGGGGTGCTGGCCGAGTATCGCGGTGACCGGCTGACCGTTTGGAGCTCGACCCAGGTTCCGCACTTCCTCCGCCTGTTCCTGGCGATCCTGCTGGGCGTCAGCGAGGACCGGGTCCGCGTGATCGCCCCCGAGGTCGGAGGCGGCTTCGGCTCCAAGCTCAACATCTACGCCGAGGAGATCGGCTGCGCGTGGGTGGCGCGCAAGCTCGGACGCCCGGTGAAGTGGATCGAGACGCGCTCCGAGGGGCTGATGGTGACCCACCACGGTCGCGACCAGATCGACTACGTCAAGGTCGGCGCCAAGCGCGACGGCACGCTCACCGCGTGGCACTCGAAGATCATCGCCGACGTCGGCGCCTACCAGTTGCTGCTCACGCCGCTGATCCCGCCGCTGAGCGCGTTCGTGATGTGCGGGGTCTACAACACGCCGGCCGTCGTGACCGACGTGACCAGCGTGCACACGAACAAGTTCCCGACCGACGCCATCCGGGGGGCCGGCCGGCCCGAGGCGACCCACATGATCGAGGTCGTGATGGACCAGTTGGCCAACGAACTGGGGATGGATCCGCTCGAGCTACGGCGCAAGAACTTCATCCCGCCGTTCTCCGAGGGACACGAGACCCCGATCGGCGTCGTGTACGACTCCGGGAACTACGAGGCCGCGCTCGACAAGTTGCTCGAGCACATCGACCCGGCTCAGGTACGGGCGGAGGCCGAGGCGCTTCGCGAGCAGGGCATCTACCGCGGCATCGGCTTCTCGACCTATACCGAGATCTGCGGCAACGCGCCGTCGCGGGCCGTGGGTCCCGCCGCGTTCGGGTTGCAGGGCGGAGGCTGGGAGTCAGCCACGGTCCGGGTCCACGGAACCGGGGCGGTCACCCTGTACACCGGCACGTCCCCTCACGGCCAGGGTCACGAGACGGGGTTCGCGCAGATCGTCGCGGACAAGCTCGGGATCGACCCGCAGCAGGTCCAGGTGATCCACGGCGACACCGACACCGGTCCGTTCGGGCTCGACACGTACGGCTCGCGCTCGCTCGCGGTCGGCGGCGAGGCGGCGGCCCGGGCGGCCAACAAGGTCGCGGCCAAGGCCAAGGCGATCGTCGCGCATCAGCTCGAGGCGGCTCCGGAGGACATCGAGTTGCGCGACGGCAAGTTCTCGGTGCGCGGATCGCCCGACAAGGGGCTGACGCTCGCCGAGGTGGCGGGCGCCGCGTACACGACGATGGAGATGCCCGATGGCATGGAGCCCGGACTCGACGAGCAGTCGTTCTACGACCCCGAGAACTTCGTGTTCCCGTTCGGCGCGCATGCCTGCGTGGTCGACGTCGACGCGGAGACCGGAAAGGTCAAGGTCGTTCGCTGGGTTGCGGTCGACGACTGCGGGCCGGCGATCAACCCGATGCTGATCGACGGGCAGGTGCACGGGGGCATCGTGCACGGGATCGGGCAGGCGCTGTACGAGCGCATCCACTACGACGAGGCCGGCCAGCTGGTGACCGGCACGTTCGTGGACTACGCGCTGGCGACGGCGGCCGAGCTGCCCAGCTTCGAGACCGACCGCACCGAGACCCCGAGCCCCGTCAACTCCCTTCACGTCAAGGGCGTCGGCGAGGCCGGCACGATCGCCGCGACCCCGGCGGTCACCAATGCCGTGATCGACGCGCTGCGTCCGCTCGGCGTGGAATTCATCAACATGCCGCTCTCGCCGATGCGCGTATGGGAGGCGATTCAGGAAGCCAAGGGAGGTGTGCCGGCATGATCCCCGCCGAGTTCGATTACACCGCGCCGGAGACGCTCGACGACGCGCTGAAGGCGCTCGCCGACGGCGGCGAGGACGCCAAGCTCCTGGCGGGCGGACACTCGCTGCTGCCGCTGATGAAGCTGCGGCTGGCCGCGCCGTCGCTGCTGGTGGACCTGCGCAAGGTGCCAGGGCTGCACGGCATCCAGCGCGAGGACGGCAACTGGCGGATCGGGGCGCTCACGCCCCATGCGGAGCTCGAGCACACCCCGGACCTGGGCGTGGTGTCCATGGTGGCGGGAACCATCGCCGATCCGCAGGTGCGCAACCGCGGGACGATCGGCGGGTCCCTGGCGCACGGCGATCCCGCGTCGGATCTGCCTGCGGCGATGCTGATCTGCGAGGCCAGCGTCACGTTGCAGGGCGCTGGCGGCCAGCAACGCTCGGTGGGCGCATCCGACCTGTTCCGCGACTACCTCGAGACCGCGGTCGAGCCGAACGAGGTGCTCACGGAGATCCGGATCCCGGCGTACGACGGATGGGGCTTCGACTACCAGAAGTTCAACCGGCGCAGCGAGGACTGGGCCATGGTGGCGGTGTCCGTGCTGGTCAAGAAGAACGGAGACACCGTCGAGGACGTCCGGGTGGGCCTGACCAACATGGCGTCCGTGCCGTTGCGCGCGAACGCAGTCGAGGAGGCGCTGCGCGGCCAGCCGGCCAATGCGGAGTCGATCGCCCGAGCCGCCGAGCAGGCGGCCGAGGGGACCAACCCGCCGGCCGACCTGAACGCCAGCTCCGACTACAAGCGCCATCTGGCCCGCGTGCTGTGCCGGCGCGCCCTGGAGACGGCGGCCGGGATGTGATGACCGGGCGGTTCGCTCTCGTTTGCGGGCGTCAATCCGCGACGGGCCTGCCATGATGGCTGCGTGAGCCTTACTTACGTTGCGTCAGTGGAGGAGGCGAGCGCCGCGCTCGCCTCCCAGGGTTATCTAGCCGATCGGCCCCTCGCCCTGGCCGTTCACCTGGCGGTCGCGCTGGAGCAGCCGCTGCTGCTCGAGGGCGAGGCCGGCGTGGGCAAGACCGAGGTGGCGCGGGCGCTCGCTGGCGCCACCGGCGCGCGCCTGATCCGCCTGCAGTGCCATGAGGGGATCGACGTGCACCACGCGGTCTACGACTGGGACTACCCGCGCCAGCTGCTCGCGCTGAGGGCGGCCGAGGGCGGGGTGGACGAAGGCGAGCTGTTCTCGCGGCGCTTTCTGCTGCGCCGGCCGTTGCTCGACGCGCTGGAGGCCGGTGCGGATGAGCGCGTGGTCCTTCTGATCGACGAGATCGACCGGGCCGACGACGAGTTCGAGGCGTTTCTGCTCGAGTTCCTGGCCGACTTCGCGGTCACGATCCCGGAGCTCGGGACCGTGAGTGGGGAGCGCCGTCCGGTGGTGATCCTGACCTCGAACCGCACGCGCGAGCTGCACGACGCGTTGAAGCGGCGCTGCCTCTACCACTGGATCGACTACCCGAGCGCCGAGCTCGAGCGGGCGATCGTGCACGCGCGGATACCGGACGTTCCCGAGGCGATCGCGGTGCGCGTCGTGAACGCGGTGGGACGTCTGCGCGAGCACGGCGACCTATACAAGCTGCCGGGCGTGGGGGAGACGTTGGTGTGGGCGCGGGCGCTGCTCGCGCTCGGCGAGGACGCCGACCTCGACGAGACGCTGGGGGTCGCCTTGAAGGTCCACGAGGACGTGGAGCGCGTTCGCTCGCGCGGGGTGTTGAATGGCCTCTGAGCAGGTCGCGCTCGGCGGCCGGGTGAGCGATCAGCTGGCCGCGCTGGCGAGCGGATTGCGGGTGCAGGGATCGCGCGTGGGGATGGGCGAGCTTCTGACCGCGCACCTCGCGCTCGAGGCGGTCGACTGCGCCTCGCGGGAGGACGCGCGGCTGGCGCTGCGGGCGGTCCTGTGCTCGGAGCGCGGCGATCTCATCAAGTTCGATCGAGCCTTCCTCGATGTGTTCGGCGAAGGCCGCGTGCCCCTGGGCGCGTCACCGTTCGATGAGCTCGAAGGAATGCCGCGGGACGCGCTGCCCCACGCCGGGATCCCGGCAACAATGCCGGTGCCGTCCGTGGAGGAGTCGGAGCTCACCGCCGTGCCCGCCGCTTGGAGCGACGTCGAGCTGATCCGCCACAAGGACTTCGCGAGCTACACGGACTTGGAGATGGCCGTCGCCCGGGAGCTGATCGCGCGCTTGGCCCGGCGCGGGCCCACGCGGGTGTCCCGGCGCACCCGGCCCTCGCGCCGGCGCGGGCACACCCCCGATCTCCGGCGGATGGTCCGCGGCTCGCTGCGCACTGCCGGCGAGCCGATCGACAGGGTGTGGCGGGCGCCGTCGCGCCGGCCGCGCCCGATGGTGCTGGTGCTCGACGTGTCCGGCTCGATGACCCCGTACGCCCGGATGCTCCTCCAGTACCTGCATGCTTCGGTGTCGGCACGGCGGCGGGTGGAGGCGTTCGCGTTCGGGACGCGGCTGACCCGGATCACGCACGAGCTGGGCGGCCGCGACCACGATCGCGCCTTGGAGCGCGCCGCCGAGGCCGTGGTGGACTTTGCCGGCGGAACGCGAATCGGCGAGGCGCTGGCCTTGTTGAACCGTGACCACGGCCGGCGGGTTGGCCGGGGGGCGGTGGTGGTGATCCTGTCCGACGGTTGGGATCGCGGTGACCCCGAGGTGCTGGCGCAGGAGATGGGGCGCCTGCGCCGTAGTGCCCATCGGCTGGTGTGGCTGAACCCGCTGGCCGCGCATCCCGAGTTCGCCCCGCTGACCCGCGGCATGAAGGCGGCCATCCCGCACACCGACGAGCTGCTGGCGGGCAATTCGCTCGCCTCGCTCGAGCAGCTAGCTGTCATCCTTGAGGAGATCTAGATCGATGCAAGAGGTCCTGTCCGAAATCGAGGCTTGGAAGGCGCGCGGCGATCGGATCGTCCTCGCCACCGTGATCGACGTGCAACGCTCCGCGCCCCGGCCGCCCGGGGCCAAGATGGCGGTCAACTCGCGGGGAGACATCGCCGGATCGGTGTCCGGCGGGTGCGTCGAGGGCGCGGTGGCCGAGATCGCCGACGGAGTGTTGAAGGGCGATCCGCCACAGCTTATGCACTTCGGGATCGCCGACTCGGACGCCTGGGACGTCGGGCTGCCCTGCGGAGGGGAGATCGATGTGTGGGTGCAGGCGTATGAGCCCGGCCGCTTCGAGGAGATCGCCCGCGCCGGCGGTCGCGCGGCGGAGGTCACGGTGCTGGAGGGCGCCGCGCCCGGCGCGAAGCTGCTGGTCGAGGCGGACGGCGCCCGCTCCGGGTCGCTCGGCTCGCCCGAGCTTGACGACGAGGCGGCCCGGATCGCCGACGAGCTGCTGTGGGCCGAGACCTCGGTGCGGCGGGACGGGCTGTTCGTCGACGTGGTCGGGCCGGCGCCCCGGCTGATCGTGTTCGGCGCGGTCGACATCGCGGCGTCGCTGTGCAGCGTCGCGCGCGTGTGCGGGTGGCGTCCGTACGTGATCGACCCCCGAGCCCGGTTCGCCACGCCCGCCCGGTTCCCCGATGCCGTCGAGGTGATCGCCGCCTGGCCGGAGGAGGCCGTGGCGGGGCTGGGTGGGATCGATCCCGCGACCTCGATCGTGGTCCTGACCCACGACCCCAAGCTCGACGACGCCGCGCTGCTCCTCGCGCTGCGTTCGCCGGCCAGGTTCATCGGGGCGATGGGGTCGCGCCGGGCCCAGGCCAAGCGGCGCGAGCGGCTGGTCGAGCTGGGACTCGGCGACGCTGAGCTCGAGCGGATATCTGCGCCGGTCGGCCTGGACCTGGGCGCGATCGCCCGCGAGGAGACCGCGCTGTCGATCATGTCCGAGATCGTGGCGGCCCGGCATGGGCGCGACGGCGGCCGGCTGGCCGAGCGCAAGGGGCGGATCCACGAGGTGCCCGCTTGATCTGCGGCCTGGTCCTCGCCGCGGGCGCCGGCACGCGCTTCGGCGAGCGGTCGAAGCTGCTGGCCGATCTCGAAGGGCGCCCCCTGCTCGAGCACGCAGTGGCGGCTCAGTGCGCGGTGGCCGAACTCGAGCGCGTCGCGGTCGTCCTGGGGGCGTCCGCCGAGGAGATCCTGGCCCGGGTCGACTTCATGCGGGCCGAGCCGGTGATCTGCCCGCACTGGAGCGAGGGTCAGGCCTTGTCGCTCAGGTGCGGGATCAAGCATCTGAGCGCGGACGCCGACGTCAGCCGGGTGATCGTCACGCTCGGCGATCAGCCGCGGGTCTCACCCCAGCTGATCGCGCGGTTCCTGGGCGAGCCGCCGGGCACGCGCGCCGTGTACGCGGGGGTCCCGGGGCACCCGGTGGTGCTCGGCCCCGTGCAGATGAGGGCGATCGGACGCCTGCGCGGCGACCAGGGCGCGCGCCGGCTGCTGCACGGCGCGAACATGATCGAATGCGGAGATTCCAGCGCGGTGCGCGACGTCGACACACCCGAAGACCTGGAGGCGATACGTCATGAAGCTAGAGCAGTCCTTTGAAGTAGACGCCCCGCTCGAGCGGGTGTGGCAGACGCTGATCGACGTCGAGCACGTCGCTCCCTGCCTGCCCGGCGCCGCGGTGACCGGCCGCAACGACGACGGCAGCTACAACGGGACGTTCACGGTGAAGATCGGGCCGACCACCGCCTCCTACAGCGGCAAGCTCGAGATGGAGTCGATCGACGAGGGCTCCCACACCGCCACCATGCAGGCCCAGGGCACCGACAAGCGCGGGCAGGGCGGCGCCAAGGCCACGATCTACTCGCGGCTGGCGCCGGCCGACGGCCGGGGCACCCGGGTCGAAGTCGTCACCGACTACCACATCACCGGCCGGCTGGCGCGCTTCGGGCGCGGCGGGATGATCGAGGACATCTCGGAGCGCCTGTTGCGCGAGTTCGCCAAGCGCCTGCAGAGCGCGTTGGCCGCCCAGCAGGACACAGTCGTGTCGCAGCCGTCGGCGGCCGAACCCGAGCCGGCGGTCGCGTCTGAGCCGGCGGGGGCGCCCGAGGCGGTGGCTCCGTCTGAGCCGGCGGGGGCGCCCGAGCCGGCGGCTCCCGAGGCGCCCGCCCCGGTCAAGGCCGGCGAGCCCGAGGCCCCAGTGGGCCCGGTCGGCGAGCCGGAGGTCCCGGCCCGCGACGAGACGCTGCTCGCGCCGGCGCCGACCGAGAGCGCGCCGCCAGAGGCACCCGTGACGCCCGACGGCGAGGTGACGCCACCGCCGCCGCCGTCGTCTGAACCGATCGCGCCACCGCAGGCTTGGGGCACGCCGGCTCCGAGCGAGCCCTCGGAGCCGCCACCCGCGCCGGAGCCGGCCGAGCCGACGGCCCCGGTCGCCGAGCCGGTGGGCGCGGCCGAGCCGGTGGGCGCGGCCGAGCCGCCGGCGCCACCGCCACCGCCCAGCCCCGGCCCGCCACCGGTGGCGACCCCGCCGCCCGCGCCCGAGCCGTCGCCGGTCGGCGAGCGCCCGCCCCTCGAGCACCCGCCGAGCGAGCCGATGCAGGGCCTGTCCTTGGTCGGGGGCGTGCTGTGGGGCCGGGTCAAGCGCAATCCGGCGCCGGCCGCCGCGGCCGGCGTGGCCGTGGTGCTGCTGCTGGCGCGCCGCCGGCGCCGACGCCACTGATCCCGGCCGCCCGACCCGCATAACTCGTCACGCGGCGCGTCTCTCGCGTGCCGTGACGAGTTAGGCGTGCCCCACGCGGCTAGCTCGTCACGCCAGCTGGGGCGGCGGCGGAATGTCGTGTTATCCGCGTCAGCCGAGCGACTCCCGACCGGCCGGCTCGTCGAACCCGACGGCGGGCGCCACCGCGACCAGCCCACTCGGGTTGATCATCGGATGGGTGAGGTAGTAGTGCCGGCGGATCTCATCAAATGAGACCGTCTCTGCGACTCCGGGCCACTGGTACAGATCGCGGGCGTACGGCCACAGGTGCTCGTACTCGATCAGCTTGCGCAGCGAGCACTTGAAGTGGATCTGGTAGACGGCGTCGAAGCGCACGAGCGTGGTGAACAGCCGCCAGTCGGTCTCGACCGGCGCCGGCCCGAACAGGAACCGCGACCCGGCCAGACGCGCGTCTAACTCGTCAAGCATCGCGAACAGCCCGCGCACCTCGCCCTCATAGACCTCTTGGCGCCGTGAGAAGCCGGCCTTGTAGACGGCGTTGTTGACGTCGTCGTAGATGCGGTCGTTCAGTGCGTCGATCTCGTCGCGCAGCGGCGACGGATACAGATCGATCGGATGGGTGGCCAACGGCGTGAACACGGTGCCGAGCATCCGCAGGATGTCGGCCGACTCATTGGAGACGACCACGCCGGATGCCCGATCCCAGAGCACGGGGACCGTTACCCGGGCGTCATACGAAGCATCGGTCGCCGTATATGCCTCGCTCAGGAAAGAGAACTCGTTCACCGGGTCGATGTACTCGCCGCCGGTGAACGCCCAGCCGCGGTCGTCGCGAATCGGGTCCACGAACGACAACCCGATCGCCTCCCGGAGTCCCATCAGCCGCCGGGCGATGATCGTGCGGTGCGCCCAGGGGCAGGCCCGGGCCACGTACAGGTGATAGCGCCCACCCTCAACCGGAAACTCGCTGCCCGGCTCGTCGGACACCCAGCGGCGGAACTGGCTCTCCTGCCGGCGGAACGACCCATCGTCCGCGCTCTCCCGCCCAAGCGTGTACGTCGAGGAGGTCATGGCTCGACTGTACCCAAGCGCGTTAGGCTGACCCCGAGTGAGCGCCACCCAGGCAGACAAGGCCGAACGCTTCCTGCGCCTGCACAAGAAGGGCGATCCGCTGCTCATGCCGAACGCGTGGGATCTCGGGTCGGCGGGGGTCCTGGCCTGGCTGGGCTTCCACGCCCTGGCCACGACGAGCAGCGGGCACGCGGCGACGCTGGGCCGGCTCGACGGTGGGGTCACCCGCGACGAGGCCCTGGCGCACGCCGCCGCGCTGTGCGCCGGCAGCGACCTGCCGGTGTCGGCCGACCTCGAGAACGCGTTCGCCGACGACCCCGACGGCGTGGCTGAGACCATCCGGCGGGCCAGCCGGACGGGCCTGGCCGGGTGCTCGGTTGAGGACTACTCGGGCCGCTCCGAGGATCCGATCTACGAACGCGGCCTGGCTCGCGAGCGGGTCGTTGCCGCCGCCGAGGTCGCGCACTCCGGGCCGGTCAGGATGGTGCTCACGGCGCGCGCGGAGAACCTCATCCGCGGCCGGGAGGACCTCGGCGACACGATCGAGCGCCTTCAGGCCTATCAGGAGGCCGGCGCGGATGTGCTGTTCGCGCCTGGCCTCACCAGCGCGCAGGACATCCGGACCGTCGTCGAGTCCGTCGACCGGCCGGTCAGCGTGCTGGCGCTGCGAGGCACGCCGAGCACGAGCGAGCTGGCCGCGCTCGGGGTGGCGCGCGTCTCGGTCGGGGGCGCCTTCGCCTTCGCCGCGCTGGGCGCCCTGCGCGAGGCCGCCGAGGAGTTGCGCGACCGCGGAACCTACGGCTACCTCGAGCGGACCGCGCTCGGCGTGCAGACGGCCCGGAGCGCGTTGCGCCGCGAACGCTAGAGGCCGGTCAGGCCGCCGCGCGGAGGCTGCGCAGCGGCGGACGCTCCAGCGGCTCGACCACCGTCACCGGCGGCAGGTCCGCACCGATCGCGCTGAATGTGGCGGGCAGCGGTCCCCGCAGCCGGCCCTCTCGTTCCAGCCGGACGGCGACCGCCTGGAGCACCGCGTAGGCCATCGGACCGAGGTCCCGCAGCGGCTGGTGGGCGTTCTGGCGAACTTCCAGGTCGACCTGGGCGATGGCGTCGAGATCGGCCGCCGAATAGGCGTCGATCAGCAGGCCGATGTCGACGCCGTAACCGGTCGCGAAGGGCAGGCCCTCGAGCAGCTCGCGCCGCGCCGCGATCTCCCCGGCCAGAGGCTGCCGAACCGCCGCCAGATCCGGATAGAACAGGTTGAGCAGGGGACGCGCGGTCAGCTCGGTGACCCGGCCGCCACCGTCGGGCACGGTGGTCTCACCGACCCGGAACGGGCGGCGGTAGAAGCCCTTCACGAACGAGATCTCGGGACGGCAAAGCAGCGGGCCGAGCACCCCGCAGGCGAAATGGGCGCCGAACTGCTCCGAGTCGGCGTCCAGGAAGCAGATCACATCCCCGGTCAGGACAGGCAGCGCGCGCCACATCGCGTCTCCCTTGCCGAGCACGGGCCCCAGCTTCGGCATCAGCTCGTCCTGGGCATGCACTTCGGCTCCGATGGCCCGGGCGATCTCGGCCGTGCCGTCGCTCGAGCGGTCCACCACGACGATCTGGTCGAGCACCCCGCGCTCACGCAACGGCATCAATTCCGACAGGATCGGCCCAATCGTGCGGGCCTCGTTGCGCGCGGGCAGGCAAACCGACACGGTGCACTCCCGCCCGGCGGCCAGCCGCTCAGGGGGAAACTCCCCGTGCGCATGGGTGTTTGTGCGGTACCAGGATCGGCAGCGACGCGTCATCTCAGACAAAGAGAATGACAGCCGCCGCGCCCACGATCTTCCGCAAACCAATGCCCTCGCACCGAAAAGACGATTGATAGGGGCGCTCTCACGGGTATCTGTGCCCCGGATCGGGTGGCGCCCTCCACATCCCACCCATGCCCAATTTTCCCTCTGCTTCTGCCGGTCGTCCGATGCCTGACACCGTCGTCGAGACGGGACCGGGCGCCAACATCGCTGCGGTACTAGGATCGCCACGGAGGTAACCCCGTGAGGCCGGTACTCAGGATTCCTGCATACCGGCGGCTTCTCGCCGCCTACGCGCTCAACGAGCTCGCGTTCATGATCGGCTCGGTGGCGCTGGCGCTGCTGGTCTATCGCCACACCGGTAGCGCGTTGGGAACGACCGCGTTCTTCCTGTCGGCCCAGTTCATCCCCGCATTGATCTCACCGATGGTGGTGGCGCGACTCGATCAGCTGGCCCCGCGCGCCGTGCTGCCCGTGCTCCACTGGTTCGAGGCGGTGATCTTCGTCGTTCTGGCCTGGGTGGCCAGCTCGCACTTCTCGGTCGTCGCGGTGCTGTTGCTGGCCCTGCTGGACGGGGTGGTCGCGCTCGTGGCGCGGGCGCTGACGCGGGCGGCGACGGTCTCGGTCACCTCGGCTGCCGGTCTCTTGCGCGACGGAAATGCGGTCTCGAACGCGGCCTTCTCGCTGTGCTTCATGTTCGGCCCCGGGCTGGGCGGCACGCTGGTCGCGACAGGAGGCGCCAGCCTCGCGCTGCTCGTCAACGCCGGCATATTCGCCCTGTGCGGGCTCAACCTCCTCACCGCCCCGGGCCTGCCCGAGCCCGCGCCGAGCCGCACCCCGGCCAAGGGGCGACTCCGTGCGGCGTTCGCCTACGCCCGGGAAAGGCCGTCGATCACCGGGTTGCTGCTCCTGCAGGGCGTCGGCGTGCTGTTCTTCGCCATGTCGGTTCCGGTCGAGGTCGTGTTCGCCCAGCATTCGCTGCACGCCGGCGCGGCGGGCTACGGCGGGATGGTGTCCGCATGGGGAGCGGGGGCGGTGGCCGGAGCGGCCGCCTACGCCCGGTGGCGCGGGCGGCCCTCCCGAGAGCTGATTGCGGGCGGCGCGGCTTTTCTGGGCGTCGGCTTCCTGGTCATGGCGGCGGCGCCGAGCCTGGCGGTGGCGATCGTCGGCGCGGCCCTGGGCGGCGTGGGCAACGGCGTCGAGAGCGTGGCGGTTCGCACCGCGCTCCAGGAGGAGGCCGAGGAGCAGTGGATGGCGATAATGATGAGCCTGTACGAGGCGCTGTTCCAGTCGGTCCCGGGCGTCGGCATGCTGATCGGTGGCGGCATCACCGCGGCCGGGAGCCCGCGCACCGCACTGGCCGTGGCCGGCGCGGGCTCGCTCGCCGTCACGGCGGCTGCCTGGTTTGCCCTGGCCGGGCTGCGCAACGAGCCCCGCCACGAGCCCCAGCCGGATCTCGCCGGGCCTGTGCCTCGCCAGGAGCCGCCGCCGGATCCCGCCCGAGCCGGATCCCGTCGCGATCCCGCCCGCACGCCCGCTGTCCGACATCAGTAGAGTCCGCGCGCCAGCGCCGGCCACCGGCCTGAGTCGAGTCTCCGTCTGCTTCCGAACGTGCGCCGTGCCTGCATCGACATCGGCTCGAACACGACGCGGCTGCTCGTCGCGGATTGCGACGGCGACCGGCTCGTCGAGGTCCACCAGGAGAAGGCGTTCACCCACGTGCGTCGGGCACTGACCACCAGCCAGGAGATCGAGGCGGAGAAGATCGACGAGGTGGTCGGGGTGGTCGCCGCTCAGCTCCGGCGGGCTCGTGACCTGGGCGCCGCCGAGGTCCGCGGGGTGGCCACCGCCGCGGTCAGGCAGGCGGCCAACCGCGAGGTGCTCCTATCGGCTCTCCGGGAATCGTGCGGGCTCGAGGTGACGGTCCTGTCCGCTGAGCAGGAGGCGCGGCTGGCCTTCAGCGGGGCGGCCCGCACACTCGGCTACATCCCCTCGGGCGCGCTGGGGGTGGTGGACGTCGGCGGCGGGTCGTGTGAGCTGGCGGTCGGGACTGTGCCCGACCAGGTCGACTGGTGCGCCTCGTTGCCCGTCGGGTCCGGCCAGATCGCCGACGAGTGCCTGCACTCCGATCCGCCGAGCGCCGAGGAGATCGGTCGGGCCTCCCGGCGCGTGCACGACGTGCTCGGCGGCGTTGAGCCCCCGCCGGCGGCGTGCGTGGTCGCCGTGGGCGGCAGCGCCGCCTCGCTGCGCAGGATCGCCGGCCCGCTGCTCGACGCCGGCGCGTTCACGCGGGTACTGGCGCTCCTGGCCGCCGAGCGAGCGGTCGAGGTGGCGCGCCGGTTCGAGCTCGACGTGGACCGAGTGCGGCTGCTGCCCGCGGGACTGCTGATCCTCCAGGCCGCCGCCGAGCGCTTCGGCGCCCCGCTCGAGGTCGCCCGCGGCGGGCTGCGCGAGGGCCTGCTCCTCAAGGAGTCCGATGTCTAGCCCGGATCCGCCGATCCCGCCGCGCGAGGCGCTGGCGGACGTCCGGGTCCGCGCGCCCACCCGCGGCAACCGGCGGCTCGAGCTCGTGCTCGACGCGGTCAACGCGAGCGACCACGTGAAGGCGCTCTGGCACGTCTCCGCGGTCAACGCCTCGCGCCGCCTTGGCATGAGCGACCACTCCTGGGTGCACGTGCAGATCGTGCTGAACATCGGGCTCAGACTGGCCCGGATCCTGTTCCGCCGCGGCGTGGTCCCCAGCGTGAAGGCCGACTACGGCCTGAGCGACCACGACGCCGAGGTCGTGGTGGCCGCGGGGTGCCTGCTCCACTGCGTCGGCATGTCGATCCATCGCGACGACCACGAGCGCTACAGCCTGTTCCTCACCGCCGATGCGATCGGCGGACTGCTCGCGACCGCCTACGAGGAGCCGGAGAGGACCGTGGTCGCCTCGGAGGTGCTTCACGCGATCATCGGACACCGCCGCGACGGGCATCCGCTCACGGTCGAGGCGGGGATCGTCCGGGTCGCCGACGCGCTGGACATGGCGCGGGGACGCTCGCGGGTTCCCTTCGAGGCCGGGCGGCACAACATCCATTCGCTGTCGGCCTACGCCATCGACGAGGTCAAGATCTCGCCGGGCGAGGAGCGGGCCGTCCGCGTGGAGATCGCGATGTCGAACAGCGCCGGCATCTACCAGGTCGACGAGTTGCTGGCCGAGAAGCTCCGGGGCTCAGGGCTCGAGGAGCACTTCGAAGTGGTGGCGCGGATCGAAGCCGAGCACGAGGAGCGCCTGATCGAGGTGTTCCGGATCTGAGCAACCTCCTACGATCACGCGTTCATGCGACGCCTCATCGCGCTCATCGTCGCCGTGACCGCGACCAGCCTGTTCGCCGCGCCGGCCGCGCTGGGCAAGACCCAGACCGCGAGCTCCGGCGCCGTCAGCGCCACGTTCACCTTCCAGGGTAAGGTCCCGAACTTCCACGGCCTGCACATGACGATCAGCCGCGGCGGGACGGTGCTCTACAGCCACCCGGTCGTCTCGAAGTTCTGCGGCAAGCTGTGCTGGCCCGGCCCGGCGGTCGCCCGGCGCTCGTCGGTGCAGGTCGTCGACCTTGAGCACACCGGCGAGCCCGACGTGGTGCTCGATCTATACAGCGGCGGCGCGCACTGCTGCACGGTCGTCGAGATCTTCTCGTTCGACCCTGGCACGATGACCTACGTCGAGACCGAGCGCACCTTCGGCGACCCGGATGCGCGGGTGGTCGATCTCGCTCACAACGGCCAATTCGAGTTCCTCACCGCCGACGACTCGTTCGCGTACCGGTTCACCGACTACGCCGCGTCGGGGCTTCCGATCGAGATCCTGACCTTCGCGGGCGGACAGTTCACCGACGTGACGCGCAGCTACCCGAAGCTCATCGCCAAGGACGCCGCGTTCTGGCTCAAGGCATTCAAGCGCATGGCCGGCGATCACTACAGCGACAGCGTCGGAGTCATCGCTGCCTGGGCCGCCGACCAGTATCTGCTCGGACACGTGAAGCTGGCCAACCGCTACCTGCACCGGCAGGCCACCGCGGGGCACCTCAACGCGCCGTTCGCCGGCGGCGGCACCCGGTTCGTCGCGAAGCTCCACAAGTTCCTGCGCCGGCGCGGCTACCTGCGCTGAAATCGGATTCGCTCAGACGCTCAGACGCCAGCCGCGGCGCGTGCGTCGACCGGGTCCGGGTAGTGGACCATCTCGACCGCCCTGCCGTCGCGGAACGTGGTCAGGTTCGCGATCAGCTCGGGCCGACCGTCCTCGCCGGTCCGCTGCATGATCACCACGACCCGGTCGCCGGCGTCGATCAGCTCGACCAGCTCGCCGATCGGCCCACGCCGGCGCGCGGCGCGCATCCACTCGAGCGCCTCTCCGCGGTTCTGGCATCCGCTCGACGGATCGCCGCCGTGCCACTTGACGTTCGGATCGAGGAACTCGCTGACCGTGTCGAGGTCCCCGCGCCGCGCCGCCTCGTAGCCGCGACGCGCCAATTCGACGAGCTCCTGGCTCATCCGCCCAGCTGCGCCACCACGGCCGTGACGTCGTCGTAGCGCTGGCCCGACGGCTCGACCAGCGCGGCCAGAATGTGATCGCGCAGCGACGCCGGCTCCTCCGGTCCTTCGCAGGCGGCGCCGGCCAGGCGGTCCAGGCCGACGTCGAGCGACTCGCCACGGCGCTCGATCAGCCCGTCGGTGTACAGCACGATCGTGGTGCTCAGCCCGATGGGGTCCTGGAAGGACTGGTACACCCGTTCCTCCACGCCCATCAGCCCGTTCCCGCCTTCGAGGTAACGGCAGGCTCCGTCGGACGAGCGCACCAGGGGCGGCGGATGGCCGCCGTTGGCCCAGGTGATCGTGCCGTGCTCGGGATCGACGATCGCGTAGACGATCGTGAACAGATGCTCGTCGCCCAGGGCGAGCTGATGGCGGTTGAGCAAGGTCAGCGCCTCACCCGGCGTGCGCCGGCCGTCCTCGGACAGCGCATAGGCGCGGGTCAGCGTCCGCAGCTGGCCCATCTCCGACGCCGCCCGGATGCCGCGGCCGGTGACGTCACCCACCACGATGCCGAGCCGCCCGTCCGACATCGCGAACGCGTCGTACCAATCGCCGCCGACCTGGACCCCGATCCCGGCCACCTCGTAGGAGGCGGCGAGTGCGACGCCGGGCACCTCGGGAAGGCTCTTGGGAATCAGGCCCCGCTGAAGCTCGACCGCGATCCGGTGCTCCTCCTCGTGCAGTTGGGCGCGCCGGATGGCCAGCGCAGCGCGATCGGCGGCATCCTGGAGCAGCGAGCGCTCGGTGGGGCTGAACGCCCGACCCGGCGGGAGGGCCAGGCGCAGGCAGCCGACGTTCGCTCCCTCGATCACCAGCGGCACCTGGCGCCAGCGATCCTCCTCCACCGCGAGCGAATCGGTCGGTTCGCCCTGGACCTGACCCGCGGCGCCACGCACGACGACCGGGCGCTCGAGCTCTCCGGCGATTTCCACCTCGGCGATGTCGACGCCGAACAGCTCGGCCAGGCGAGTGGCCAGCCGGGGCAGCAGCTCATCCAGGCTGAGCGCCTCGAGCGCGGTGGTCAGGGCCTGGAGGGTCGAGAGTCGTTCGGCAACCGACTCGGCCTGCACGCGCGCGGCCTGCTCGAGCAGCAGTTCGGCGCGGTCCTGCTCGGCCCGGCGCCGCACGGTCAGATCGACCCACTGGGCCAGCAGCAGGGGGTCGGCGAACTCGGTGGCCTCGATCGCGGACGCGATCATTGCCACCCACACCTCCTCCCCCGTACTCGAGACCAGGCGGAGATCGACGCTGGGCCACTCGACGACGGCCGGCCCGCGGAATCGGCGCACCTCCTCGAAGGTGGCGGTGAGCGCCAGACGATCCTCCTCCTCGCACAGGTCGACCACGGCGAGTCCGTTCAGCTCACCCGGATCGCGACCGACCAAGCTGGCGAAGGCCGGGTTGGAGCGGACGATCCGGCCGTCGGCATCGAGCACGGTCTTGCCGATCGGCGCCGCTTCGAACGCGCCGCTGAGCAGCGCCTCCGAGCGCTTGAGCGCCCGCCGGCTTGCCTCGAGCTCGGCGAACACCGCGACCTTGGAACGGAGAAGCTCTGGGTCGAACGGCTTGAGCACGTAGTCGACGGCTCCGACGCCGTAGCCGCGGGCGATGTCCGACACCTCGTCGCGCGCGGCGGTGAGGAACACGATCGGGATGTCCTGCGTCCGGGTGCGCTCCTTGATCAGCTGGGCGGTCTCCAGTCCGTCCAGCCCCGGCATTCGCACGTCGAGCAGGATCATCGCGAAGTCGCGCTCGAGCAGGAGCCGTAGCGCCCCGTGCCCCGAGCTCGAGGTGACCAGCGGATAGCCCAGCGGCTCGAGCACCGCCTCCAGCGTCCGCAGGTTCTCGGGCTGATCGTCGACGAGCAGGATCGGCAGCGACTGAACCGAGGTGAGGTCGGTCATCGCCTCCGAATCGGCGGGGGAACTCGGCGGTGTTTCTAGGCGTCCAGCCACACGCGCATCATCGAGAGGAGCTGATCGACATCCACCGGCTTGGTGATGTAGTCCGATGCGCCGGCCGCGATCGCCTTCTCGCGGTCACCCTTCATTGCCTTGGCCGTCAGCGAGATGATCGGCAGGTGCTCGAACCGGGGCATCGCGCGGATCGCGCGCGCGGTCTGGTAGCCGTCCATCTCGGGCATCATGATGTCGAGCAGCACCACGTCGGTGTTGGGGTGCTGGTGCAGCCGCTCGATGCCCTCGCGGCCGTTCTCGGCGAATACGACCTTCATGCCGCGTTGCTCGAGCGTCGAGGTGAGGGCGAACACGTTGCGGATGTCGTCGTCGATCACCAGCACCTTGCGGCCGTGCAGCGGCGCATCCCCGGTGCGCAGGTGCCCGAGCAGCTCGCGGGTCTGGGAGGGCAGCGTCGCCTCGGCTCGGTGCAGGAACAGCGCGGCGCGGTCGACCAGCCGCTCGGCGGAGTCGGCGATCGTGATCACCGCAGACTTCGCCAGCGCCTCGAGCCTGGCCCGGTCGGCCTTGGACAGCGATCCGTCGATGTAGGCGATCAGTGGCAACTCGCGCAGCGCGGGATCGGTGCCCGCCTCGCGCACCAGCGCGAACGTCTCCGAGCGGGGCCGTCCCACCGCGACCACGCCGAGGTCGAACTGCTCGGCGCGGAGCGCCTCCAGCGCCTCCGCGGGGGCGATTTGCTCGAGCACGATGTTCTCGTCGCCGGACAGGAGGCCGGCGATGGCCCCGTCGAGCCCCCCGTCGTCGGCGATCAATGCGATCCGCCGGTCGGCGCCCTGGGCCAGGCGCTCGAGCCGGCCCAGCGCGATGTCCAGGCCGCTGTGCTCGATCGGATCGTCGATGTACGCCGCAGCGCCGGCGCGGAGCCCGTCGACCCGTGCGGCGCCGTCCCCGACCAGCGCGACCGGGAGATGGCGGGTGTCGGGATGCTTCTTGAGCTGCCCCAGCACCGACTCGAAGCGCGGCTCCTCGACGGCCAGCAGCACCGCGCTGGGGCGATGCTCGCGCGCCAGCCCGAGCGCGGCGGTGGCGCGGCGGGCCACGATGGCCTTCCCCCCGCGTTCGCGGACGGCCTCCACCATGGACCTGGCGCGATCGGAGTTGGGGTCGATCACCAGCACCACGCGGTCGCCGTGCTCGAGGACGTCGATCTCATCGGCCAGCTGATCTTCCAAGGCGAGCTCGGCGGCGCCGTCTCCGGGGTAGCCGGCGGTGGCTACGGTGCCGTTGGTGCGGGTCTCGAGCGGCCCGTCGGCGACGCCCTCGGTCAGCGGCAGGTACAGCCTGAACCGGCTGCCCTGCCCGACCGTCGAGTCGACCTGGATCTCGCCGCCCAGCATGCGAGCGATCTCGCGCGAGATCGACAGCCCCAGGCCGGTCCCGCCGTACTTGCGCGAGGTCGTCCCATCGGCCTGCTGGAAGGCCTCGAAGATCAGGTTCAGCTTGTCGTCGGGAATGCCTACGCCGGTGTCGGTGACCGCGAAGGCGATCACCCGCTCGGCACTGCGCAGCGCGTCGCTACGGAGGTCGGTGCGATCCGCCGGATAGCCGATCGACAGGGTCACGCCGCCCTCGTGGGTGAACTTGAACGCGTTCGAGAGCAGGTTCTTGAGCACCTGCCCGAGACGCTGCTCGTCGGAGACGATCGACGCCGGCAGTGACGGATCGATCTCGACATGGAACGACAGGCCCTTCTGCGCGGCCACGTGACGGAACGCCCGCTCGGCGTCCTCGTACACCTCGGACAGGGCGAGGGGAGCGAGGTCGAGCTCCATGCGCCCGGCCTCGATCTTGGTCAGGTCGAGGATGTCGTTGATCAGCGACAGCAGGTCGTTGCCGGCCGAGTGGATCGTGCGGGCGAACTCGACCTCGCGCTCGGACAGCGAGCCGTCCTCGTTGTCGCCCAGCAGGCGGCTGAGGATCAGCATCGAGTTCAGCGGTGTGCGCAGCTCGTGCGACATGTTGGCCAGGAACTCCGACTTGTACTTCGAGGACAGCGCGAGCTGGGCGGCCTTCTCCTCCAGGCCCCGGCGCGCGAGCTCGATCTCCTCGTTCTTGATCTCGATGTCGCGGTTCTGCTCCGAGAGCAGGCGCGCCTTCTCCTGGAGCTCGTCGTTGGTCTCGCGCAGCTCCTCGGACTGCTTCTGGAGCTCCTGGGTGAGGCCCTGCGACTGGGTCAGCAGCTCCTCGGTGCGCATGTTGGCGCGGATCGTGTTGAGCACCACGCCGATCGTCTCGCCGATCCGGTCCAGGAAGTCGCGGTGGGGCTCGGAGAACGGTCGCATCGAGGCGAGCTCGATCACCCCGAGGACCTGATCCTCGAACAGCACCGGCATGACCATCACGTCGGCCGGAGCGGCATCGCCGAGCCCGGAGCCAACCTTGATGTAGCCCGGCGGCACGTCGGTGAGCGCGATCGTCTTGCGCTCGAACGCGGCCTGGCCGATGAGGCCTTCGCCGAGCGCGAACCGGCTGGGCAGCTCGCTGCTGTTCGGCGTGAATCCGTACGCGGCGGCCAGAATCAGCTCGGGATCGGCCTCTTCCGAGCCGGAATCGGCCAGGAAGAACGCGCCGTGCTGGGCGTTCACCATCGGCGTGACCTCGCTCATGATCAGCTTGGTCACGGCGGCCAGGTCGCGCTGGCCCTGGAGCATCCCGGAGATGCTGGCCAGGTTGGTCTTCAGCCAGTCCTGCTCGGCGTTGCGCTGGGTGGTCTCGCGCAGGTTGGCGATCATCTGGTTGATGTTGTCCTTGAGCTCGGCCACCTCGCCCTGAGCCTCGACCGAGATCGACCGGGTCAGGTCGCCCTGGGTCACTGCGGTCGACACCTCGGCGATCGCCCGGAGCTGGGTGGTCAGCGTGACCGCAAGCTGGTTGACGTTCTCGGTCAGCCGCCGCCACGTCCCCGACACGCCCTCCACCTCGGCCTGGCCGCCGAGCTTGCCCTCGGTGCCGACCTCGCGGGCCACGCGGGTCACCTCGGCCGCGAAGCTCGACAGCTGGGCCACCATCCGGTTCAGCGTCTGCTTGAGCTCGAGGATCTCGCCGCGGGCGTCGACGGTGATCGTCTGCGTCATGTCGCCGTTGGCCACAGCGGTCGCCACCTGGGCGATGTTTCTCACCTGGTCGGTGAGGTTGCGGGCCATGAAGTTGACGTTGTCGGTCAGGTCCTTCCACGTACCGGCGACGCCCGGCACCTGGGCCTGCCCGCCGAGGATTCCCTCGGTGCCGACCTCGCGGGCGACGCGCGTCACCTCGGCGGCGAACGAGTTGAGCTGGTCGACCATCCGGTTGATCGTCTCGGCCAGCGCGGCCACCTCGCCCTTGGCGTCGACCGTGATCTTCTGGCTGAGGTCGCCGTGCGCCACCGCGGTGGTCACGCCCGCGATGTTCCGCACCTGGGTGGTCAGGTTGGAGGCCATCAGGTTCACGTTCTCGGTCAGGCCCTTCCAGGTTCCCGACACGCCCTCCACCTCGGCCTGGCCGCCAAGAATGCCCTCGGTACCGACCTCGCGGGCCACGCGCGTCACCTCGGCGGCGAACGAGCGCAGCTGGTCGACCATCGTGTTGATCGTGTCCTTGAGCTCGAGGATCTCGCCGCGGGCGTCGACGGTGATCTTCTTCGACAGGTCGCCCTGCGCCACCGCGGTGGTCACCTGAGCGATGTTTCTCACCTGGTCGGTCAGGTTCGAGGCCATGAAGTTCACGTTCTCGGTCAGGCCCTTCCAGGTGCCGGACACGCCCTCGACCTTGGCCTGGCCGCCCAGCTTTCCGTCGGTGCCGACCTCGCGGGCGACGCGGGTGACCTCGTCCGCAAACGCCGACAGCTGGTCGACCATCGTGTTGACCGTCCGCTTGAGCTCGAGCACCTCGCCCTGCACGTCGACGGTGATCTTCTGGCTGAGGTCGCCGTTGGCGACCGCGGTGGTGACCTGGGCGATGTTTCTCACCTGGTCGGTGAGGTTGCGGGCCATGAAGTTGACGTTGTCGGTGAGGTCCTTCCAGGTGCCGGCGACGCCCGGCACCTGCGCCTGGCCGCCGAGGATGCCTTCGGTGCCGACCTCGCGCGCCACGCGGGTCACCTCGTCCGCGAACGACCGCAGCTGGTCGACCATCGTGTTGATCGTGTCCTTCAGCTCGAGGATCTCGCCCTTGACGTCGACGGTGATCTTCTGGCTGAGGTCGCCGTTGGCCACCGCGGTGGTGACCTGGGCGATGTTGCGGACCTGGTCGGTCAGGTTCGAGGCCATGAAGTTCACCGAGTCCGTGAGGTCCTTCCAGGTGCCGGCCACGCCGGGAACCTGGGCCTGGCCGCCGAGCTTGCCGTCGGTGCCGACCTCGCGCGCGACGCGCGTCACCTCGTCCGCGAAGCTCGAGAGCTGGTCGACCATCGAGTTCACGGTGGTCCCGATGCGGGCGAACTCGCCCTTGACCGGGCGGCCCTCGATCTCGAGCGCCATCTTCTGGTTCAGGTCGCCCTCAGCCACGGCGACGATCACGCGCGCCACCTCGGTGGTGGGGCGGACCAGGTCGTCGATCAGACCGTTGACCGAGTCGACCGCGGTGCTCCATCCGCCGGTGGCGCCGTGCAGGCGGGCGCGCTCGGTCATGCGGCCTTCGCGGCCGATGATCTCGGCCACGCGCACGAGCTCGGCCTCGAGCGCGGCGTTGCGGGCGGCCATCTGGTTGAAGGCGGCCTCGAGCCGGCCGATGTCGTCCTTGCGGCGCGCGGGCAGGCGCACGCTGAAGTCGCCCGCGGCTGCCGCGTGCATGGCGTGCTCGAGCCGCGCCAGGCCCGGATCGTCTACGTGCGCGCGGCCGTTCTTAGCCGTGACCGGGACGCCGTTGGTGCTCTTGCGCGCCGAGTTCGCCTTTACCGGACCTGCTTGCCCTCCCACGCCAGCCTTCGCCATGCTTGCGCCTCCGTTTTCAGTTGGCCCCAGCGAGCTGCCCCCTCCATGGCGGCGCTACTGGACGCCGGTCACCGACCGCACACCTTACCGCTGGATAGCAAGCATTTCGATGCTCGCCATGTTGGATAGACACGTGTTCTGGTGCCGGCCCTACCAGCCGCCGCGCCAGTCGGCGTTGGTGGCCCGTCGCTTGGCGGCGTCCATGCGCGCGTGCTTGCGCTTGTCGAGCCGCCACTGGATCAGCGAGAAGACGACGATCACGGTGGGGAAGAAGATGATCGTCAGGAACATGGCGTTGGTGATCGCCACATCGTCGGTCTCGCCGAACCAGCCCTCGCCCGAGTGTGAGGTGGCGAGCGCCGGCGCGGCAAACGCCAGCACGGCGATGGCGACGATCAGGAGCGCGGCGATGATCCGGGCGCGACGCATCGGCTGAAAGCGTATCGCTTCCGGACCCGGCACTCTTACGCCGCGGCGACGCTCTCGCGACCGCCGACCGCGGCCAGCGCCCGCAGCAGCACCGGGTTGTAGTTCTCGCCGCTGGTGGTGATCTGCATGTGGCTGATCGGGGCCTCGAACACCGGCGCATCGAGGGCGGCGGCGAGCTGGCGCTGCCGGCTGGGCGACACCGCCTCGTCGCGGGTGGTCAGCACGACCGCGGAGGGGATCGGCAGCGGCCGCAGCCAGGGCCGCGAGTCGAACCGGCCGAGCTCCCGGCCCGCCTCGGCGATGTCCCGGGCGGAGTGGCGCATGAGCTCCGACAGAGCCCACGCGGTCTCGCGCGAGTTGCCGCCCAGGCCGACGCGGCGAAAGCCGGCACTCCAGGTCAGGCGCGGCGCCACCGACAGGCACAGTCCGAGCGCGCCCATGGCCTTGAACACCCGCCGGGTCTGGGGGTCCTGCCAGTGCTGGGCGGTGCCGCTGAGGACCAGGCCGGCCACCACCTCGGGATGGTCGCGGACCATGAGCTGGGCGATCGCGCCGCCCATCGAGTATCCGACCACGAGCGCCGGCGCCACCGTGAGCTCCTCCAGGGCCGCGGCGGCATCCGCGGCGCAGTCGGCCAGGCGAAAGTCGTTCAGGTGCCGCATTCCGCGCCCGTGGCCACGGTGGTCGATGGCCAGCACCCGGTAACCGGCCGACGCCAGATCACCGTAGGCGCCGCACCAGTTCAGGTCGGCGCTCGCCATCCAGCCGTGCAGGAGCATCACGGCCGGTCCGTCGCCGCCTGTGTCGCGCAGGAACAGCTCGCCGCGGGCTGGAACGGTCAGCGTGCGCGCCGGCGGCATCTCGATCGGGGGGACCGGTGGCCAGGCGCGCTTCGGCATCCGCCGGCGATCGTAGCGACCGGCATACCATCACTGACTGACATGGCCGTGGTGATCGCATCCGATCTGGGCAAGGACATAGCCGGCGAGCCGCTCCTCCGCGGCATCTCGTTCAAGCTCGAGCGCCGCGACCGGATGACCCTGTCCGGGCGCAACGGCGCCGGCAAGACCACCCTGCTGCGCATGCTCTCCGGCCAGGCCTCGATCGACGTCGGCGAGCTCGTGCTGGCCAAGGACGTCAAGATCGCGTTGCACGACCAGCGCCCCCCGCGGGATCTCGGCCTGTCGTTGCGCGAGTACGTGCTGACCGGGGCCCGGGAGCTGGTGGCGATCGAAGGGGAGCTGGCCTCGCTCGAGCAGGCCATGGCCGGCGGCGCCCACGACGAGGCCACGCTCGGGCGCTACGCGGCCGCGCAGGCGCGGTTGGAGCACGCCGGCGGTTACGGCTGGCGCGAGCGGGCGCTGTCCTCGCTGCACGGGCTCGGCTTCCGCGATTCTCAAGACCTCGACCGGTCACTGGAGACGTTCTCGGGCGGCGAGCTGACGCGGGCCTCGCTCGGACGCGCGCTGGCCGGCGCGCCCGACCTGCTGCTGCTCGACGAGCCCACCAACCACCTGGACATCGAGTCGCTCGAGTGGCTCGAGACGCACCTCGCCTCGCTGGATGCCGCGATCGTCCTGGTCGCCCACGACCGCTGGTTCCTCGAGGCGGTCGGGACGTCGGTGCTGGAGCTGGAGGCCGGCCGTGGCAAGTTCTTCGCGGGGCCCTGGCACGCCTGGCGACGCGAGAAGGCCGCCCAGGATCTGGCCCTGGGCCGGGCGATCGAGCGCCAGCAGGCCGAGATCGAACGGCTCGAGCGGTTTGTGACCCGGTTCCGGGCCGGGACCCGGGCCCGCCAGGCGCAGGCGCGGGTCAAGAAGCTGGCCCGCATGGAGCGCCTGTCCCGCGGCCCGGCCGACGGCGCCGGGCTCGAGTTCTCGTTCAAACCGCCGGAGCGCAGCGGCCGGGTGGTATTCGAGCTCGAGGGCGGGCGCGTCGCGGTGGGCGAGCGGGTGCTGCTCGACGAGGTCGAGCTGTGGCTCGAGCGCGGCGAGCACGTGTCGCTGGTCGGCCCCAACGGCGCCGGCAAGACAACGCTGATCGAGGCGCTGGCCGGGCGGCGCGAGCTGGGTCTGGAGCCGGGCGATAGCGGGCCGCTCGTCTCCGGCAAGCTGCGGACGGGGCACAACGTCAAGCTCGGGTTCCTCTCGCAGCACGCCGAGGAGCTCTCGGCCGGCACCGCCCGGACCGTGCTCGAGGCCACCACGCACCTGACGCGTCTGACCCCGAACAAGGCGCGGGCGCTGCTCGGCCGCTTCCTGTTCTCCGGCGAGGAGGCCGAGAAGCCGCTCGAGGTGCTCTCCGGGGGTGAGCGCCGGCGCCTGTCGCTTGCCATCCTCGTGCAGTCCGGCGCCAACGTGCTGATCCTCGACGAGCCCACAAACCATCTCGACCTCGAGAGCCGCGAGGCGCTCGAGCAGGCACTGGGCGAGTTCACCGGCTCACTGCTGCTCGTCTCTCACGACCGGGCGCTGCTCGACGCGGTCGGCAAGCGCACGGTCGCGATCGAGGACGCCGCGCTGCACAGCTACGTCGGCGGCTGGCCCGAGTACGTGCGTGCCCGAGAGGAGCGGGCGCGGGAGGCGGCCGCGGCCAAGGTCGCCAAGCCGGCCAAGCCGGCCAAGCCGGTGCGGTCTTCACGGTCGACGGGGGCGAAGCCCGCAGCGGGTGCTCGCGAGCAGGAGCGCCTCGAGCGCGAGATCGAGGCGGCCGAGGCCTCGCTGCGCACGCTCGAGGAGGAGCTGTCCGATCCCGCGGCCTGGTCGACCCCGCAGCGGACCGCCGACGCCACCGCGCGCCACGAGCAGGCCAAGCGCGCGGTGGACGAGCTGTACTCGCGCTGGGAACGGCTCGCCGGGTAGCCGCGCCCGCTGGGGCGGTGGCATCAGCCCGGCGCCTTCGCGGTCGCCGGCGCGCCACCGAAGATCTTCCCGCACGCCTTCTGGGCGGCCTGGAACGCCGGCGAGCTCGGGTTGATGCTCGGTCCGCCGATCTTGATTCCGAAGCCTCCGCCCGGCGCTGTCTGGAACTGAGGATCGGGGAAGTTGGGCACGCCGTGCGAGCGCATGCAGCGCGACATCGCGAGTGCCTGGGCCTTGACCTTGGCCGTCTGGGCAGCGGACGGGTGCCCCCCGTTCGGGAGGTAGGAGCGGCACGCCTGCATTGCCTTCTGAAAGGTCGGGCCGTTCACCTCGACCCCGTTCACGGCCGTGCTGCCCGGCGTCCGCTGGACCTGGAGCTTGAGCTCGCCGCCCGTCGGATCGGGGAAGTTCGACACGCCGTGCGAGCGCATGCAGCGCGCGAACGCGAGCGCCTTCGCGGCGCTGGCCGGGTCGCCCTGGCCGACCGTGGACCCTCCGGTGTTCGGCTGTGTGGAGCCGCAGGCCGCCAGTCCGAGGGTCGCCGCGACGACGCTGAGGGAGATCGTGAATCGCATGGCCCAAGTGGTACGAAACCGGGGGTAACAGGGCAGATACGGGAGCTGTTACCGCTGCGTTACCGGGCCCCGACCATCCTCCGTGCCACCATTCGGTGGCGACGCGCGAGGGCGAATGCGAGTGCTGGTGATCGAGGATCAGGCGGAGCTGGCCGAGACGGTCGCGCTTGGTCTGCAGCGCGAGGGCATGGCGGTCGACATCGCGCTCGACGGCGCCGCCGGGCTGCGGCAGGCCGCGATCTACGACTACGACGTGATCGTGCTCGACCGCGACCTGCCCAAGGTGCACGGCGACCGGGTGTGCGAGACGCTCGTCGAGCAGGGTGGGCGGGCCCGCGTGCTGATGCTGACCGCGTCGGCCGGGATCGAGGACCGGGTGGCCGGTCTCAGCCTCGGCGCCGACGACTACCTGCCCAAGCCGTTCGCGTTCGCGGAGCTGATCGCTCGCATCCGGGCGTTGGCGCGCCGCTCGCAGCCGGCGCTCGCCCCGGTGATGCGCAGCGGCGACCTGACGCTGGACACCGGCCGGCGCATCGCCCTCCGGGCGGGCCGGCGGCTCGATCTCAGCGCCAAGGAGCTTGCCGTGCTGGAGCTTCTCCTGGCGGCGCGCAGCAGCGTGGTCTCGACCGAGGAGCTGCTGGCCCGGGCCTGGGACGAGGCCGTCGACCCGTTCTCGGCCGTGGTCAAGGTGACGATCAGCCGGCTGCGCCGCAAGCTCGGCGATCCGCCGATCATCGAGACGGTGCCCGGTGCCGGCTATCGGATCTAGGCGCTGGCGGCCGCGCCGGACCATCCGGCTGAGGCTCACCGTGCTGTACGGCGGGCTGTTCCTGGTCGCCGGGACGGCGCTGCTGGCCATCACCTACGGCCTGGTGGCCAAGGACAGCACCACGCAGGCGGCCCGGTCGTTCGTCGTCACCCGCGGGTTCTCGGCCGCCAAGCCGCCGTCGCTGCCTCCGGGGATCAAGGCGGTTGTCACCACGAGCCGCAATGGGCCAACCGTGGAGCTCCAGCAGAAGGCTCCCACGGGCGCGGTGGTGGGGATCCAGGCGTACGCGGGCCAGGTCGACGCGACGTTCAAGCGCCTGACCGCAGCGCAGGCCAAAGAGCTGCACTCGGTCCAGGCCAAGGCCAACGCGGGCATCGACCAGGTCAAGAACGCGCAGCTGTCCACCCTGCTCACCCGCTCGGGCCTGGCGCTGGCGATCATGGCGCTGGCCTCGATCGGGCTGGGTTGGGTGATGGCCGGCCGCACGCTGCGTCCGGTCCGCACGATGAGCTCGCGGGCGCGCGGCATCTCCGAGCGCAACCTGCACGAGCGCCTGGCCCTCGACGGCCCCGACGACGAGCTCAAGGAGCTCGCCAACACGTTCGACGGGTTGCTCGGCCGGCTCGAGGCAGCCTTCGAGTCCCAACGCCGGTTCGTGGCCAACGCCTCCCACGAGCTGCGCACGCCGATCACGCTCGAGCGCGCCCTGGTCGAGGTCGCGCTGGCCGATCCGGAGCCGACCGTCGAATCGATGCGCGACACCTGCCGGCGCGTGCTCGCGGCCAGCGAGCAACAGGAGCGGTTGATCGAGGCGCTGCTCACGCTGGCCCGCAGCCAGCGCGGCCTCGAATCGCGGGCGCCGATCGACCTGCGGGAAATCACCGCTGAGGTGGTGCGCGCGGTTGCATCGGACGGGCTGCGCGTCGAGACCGACCTGGGCGACGCGTGCACCACCGGCGATCAGGCGATGGTCGAGAGGCTGGTGGCCAACCTGATCGAGAACGCCGTGCGCCACAACGAGCCGGGCGGCTGGGTGAGCGCCTGGACCGGCCGGCGGGACGGGTCGGCGACGGTCGAGGTCACCAACGCGGGGCCGGTGGTGGAGCGCGCTCAGGTCGAAGAGCTCGTCAAGCCGTTCCATCGCGCCGGGGAGAACGGCAACGGGAACGGAAACGGCCCAGGTCTCGGACTGGGGCTGTCGATCGTGCAGGCGATCGCGGAGGCCCACGGCGCCGTCCTCGAGACCGAGGCGCGTCCGGAAGGTGGCTTGCGGGTGGCGGTCGCCTTCCCCGCGGCCGAGCCTGCGTCAGCGGAGCGATGACGGGTACGGGCGGCTTCGATGCCCGACAAGGACGCCGTGATCATCACGCCCTATCGCGACGGCCCCCTGCTCGTCCGCGGAACGGTCGAGCTGAACTGGCCGGACGGGTCGCCGATCGCCCGGCGGAGCGATCTGGTGGCGCTGTGCCGCTGCGGCAAGTCCAAGCTCAGGCCGCTCTGCGACGGGACCCACAAGCTGATCGGGTTCCAGGCGCCCGGTGCGGGCGCCTGACCGTCACTCCGGGCAACCGCCTTCGCGCTCGGCGTCGGCCGCCACGCGCGGGCTGTCGGTGATGATCCGGCGGCGCCGCAACCCGGTTAGCAGCGTCTCCTGATCGGAGAAGCTCACCATCGTCGCGACTCCGGTGCGCAGAGCGATCGTCAGCCAGCCCACGCGGTCGCCGGCCACCTGCCCGTCGACCTCGAGCCGGACGCCCCCGAACCCGGTCCCCACCTCGAGCTCCAAGGTCGAGCGGGGACCGATCACCAGCGGCGGGCAGAAGCCGCCGTGGTTGGGGAGCGGCGTGAAAACGAAGCCGTCGATGCCGGTGGCGAGCAGTGGGCCCCCGGCGGAGATCGTGTAGCCGCTCGAGCCGATCGGCGTGCTCACCACGGCGCCGTCACCCGCGATCCGTGCGTACAGGCTGCCGTCGAGGAGCGCGCTCACGCGAACCTGGCCTCCGCCGGCGCGGACCACCGCGACGTCATTGAGCGCGAACAGCGGCTCGCCGTCCTCGCGGGTCACCGATAGGGCGGGGAACCTCCGGGGCTGCCACTCGCCGCGGCTGAAACGCTCGAGCGAACGGGTCACGTCGGGCAAGGCCACGGTGGCGAGCGCGCCCAGGCTCCCGCAGGCGATCCCGAGGACCGGACGATGCGCGATCGCGGCGCTGCGCAGGGCGGCCAGCGTGGTTCCGTCGCCCCCGATCGACACGATCAGGTCGGCCTGGTCGGGCTCGCCCTCCTCGGCCACCCGGCGCTGGCTGTAGGCGGCGGGAACCTGGACCACGTCGACGCTGTGCTCCTCGCTCCACTCCCGGACTAGGCGCAGGGGCTGATCGACGCTCCGGCTCGGATGGACGACCAGCCCGATCCGACGCGGGGCCTCATCGGCGGGCACGGTGGCGGCGCCCTGAGGGCTCGGGACGGTCGGCATATCGGGCATTCTCGCTCAGTTCGAGGCCAGGACAGCGTTGATCGAGTCCAACCGCTCATGTGTCGCCAGTTCCCCCCTCAGCGAGCCACGACCCTCGTTCCAGCATCCCAGCACGTGGGTGGCCCACCGCGCGTCGAGGCGAACGAGGGCGCGCGCCCCCCACAAGATGTCCGCGCCCAGCGCGTCCTCCTGGCGGGCCAGGCCGCCGGCCAGGTCGACCGCGGCGATCGCCTCGTGCACCGCATCGGCGGTCACGTGCTCGTCGAAGAACAAGGTGGCGTCGCCGTCGAACCCGAGCCGCCGCAGACCCGCGCCGTACCGCCGGTTCGGGATCGAGGACGTCATCTCGAACAGGGCCAGGTGACCGACGATCGCCCCCCGCCAGCGGCGGTGCAGACCGAACAGCGACATCAGATTGACCGTGGCCAGGGTGACGCCCGGGATCAGCTCGAGATAGGCGCCGTACTCGCAGTCCAGGTCGAGCGCGCGCATGGCTCGGGCGAACAGCTCGGCGTGGATCCACTCGGGCCGGCCGCCACCGTACTCATCGGTCTGGATCTCGATCAGCGCGGCCTTCGGCGCCCCGGACAGACGGGGAATCGCCCACGAGTGCGGGTCGGCCTCCTTGAGCTGGTAGGCGGAACGGTGGACGAGGAACTCTCGGACCTGCTCCCGGGTGGCGCTGACCTTGACGTAGGAGGACAGCGAAGGACCCTCCTCCTCGGCGATGGCGCGCAGGGTCAGATCGATGTCGGTGGCCGGGACCGGGTCGCCCGCGCGCGGCACGGCGTCCAGCAGCGCTCGCTCGAACGTCCGCTCGAGCTCTGCTCGCAAGGCCAGCAGCGATGGATCCCACTCCCATCCGTCGTCAACGCCCGGCAGGCCGCGGTAGTGCAGCTCGTAGCAGAGGTACAGGGCGAGCTGCAGGTCCTCGTCGGAGAGCGCGTCGTCGGAGCCCGGAAGGTCGCCGCTGCCGAAGGTCCCCGGCTCGCCTCGGAGCCCGTCGAGCAGCAGCTCTGAGATAGGGCCGCGTGGTGATGGAAGGCTTCGCATCGGAGGCTCCCATGTACCCGCGCTCACACCGCATCGAACTGGCTGGCCAGCCAGCCAGGTAGGGATGAGGCACCGGAGCGCGCGGCCACGCGGCGCTGGGCGAGGGCGCCGTTGACCTCGATCAGCTCACGCGCCCGCGCCAGCGACTGGCCGGAGTCCAGCCGCGCCGCCACCGGCTCGAGGGTGTCCAGCAGCTCGCTCAGGCGCTGGCGCGTCGGGCGCACCTCGCCGGTGTGGAGGTCGGCAATCTCCCCCTCGACACCGCGGCGGCACGCCCACCATCGGTTCTGCTCGATCCGCCAGGTCGGCGCCGGATCACCCAAGTTGCCCGCGTCGTGGCGCTCGCCCAGCCATACCAGCAGAGCCTGCGCCACCGCGGCGATCGCGGCCGCGTCGGCGACCGTCGCCTGGCCGTCGGACACCCGGAGCTCGAGCGTGCCGAACCGCGGGTGCATCCGGATCTCGTACCACCAGCTGCTCGGCTCGGGAAACGCTCCGGTGGCGGCGCCCCAGGCCAGCGCGTCGGCATACGCCTCCCAGCTCTCGAGCGCCGGCGGGATCCCCTGCCGGGGCAGGAGCTCGCCGATCGTCGGCCGCACCGACGCCAGCCCCGTGTCCTGGCCCTCGTAGAACGGAGCGTTGGCGGCGAGCGCGGCCAGCCAGGGGAGGTACTCGCGCGCGGCGTTGTACACCGCGAGCGCACGGTCGGCGCCGGGGACCGCGACGTGCACCTGGAGCGCGCAGACCAGCTGGCGCGCGGCCACCGAGCCGTACTCGACGACAACGTGGTGGTAGCGGGACGATTGATTGAGCTCGCCGGTGCCCGGGCTCGTGGGGTGAAAGCCGGCGGCGGCGAAGCGCGCCAGCCCGCCGGCCCGAGCCACCAGCGCGCGCCGGGCATCGAGCAGGATGCGGGCCGCCTCAGGGACGGTGGCGCTGGGCGGGACCACGATCTCCAGCTGCGAGGCCGGCAGCTCGAGCTTGTAGCGCGGATCGCCGCCCATCCGGGCCAGCACCTCCCGCGCCCGGGGGGTCAGCTCGAGGCTGTCCGGATCGAGCACCATCACCTCGTCCTCGATTCCCACCGTGTACGCCGGCGCGGCATCGAACCGGGCGCGCAGGTCGGCGGCGGTGGGGGGTGGGTTTGGCGTCTCGGTGCTCACGGTAATGGGAGCGGCGCGATGCGCCTATTGCCCCTGCCAGGTGTCTTTCAACCGCCCAGCGACAGCTACATGCTGGCCGACCAGCTCAGGCGCGAGCGGCTCGGCCCGGACGTAAGCGTGCTCGACCTGTGCACCGGGAGCGGACATCTCGCGATTGTCGCGGCGCTCGCTGGGGCCTCCACGGTGGCGATCGACGTGTCACGGCGCGCGATCCTCTCGGTACGGGTCAACGCATTGCTGAACGGCGTCCGGGTCAGAGCACTGCGCGGCGACTTGTTCGCGCCGGTGGCCAATCGCCGGTTCGACGTGATCGTGTCCAACCCGCCCTACCTGCCCCATCCGGATGAGGATCTGCCGCACCGCGGCCTGGCCCGTGCGATCGACGCAGGACCCCGAGGGCGAGCGTTCATCGACCGGATCTGCGCGCAGGTCGGTGAGCATCTGAGGCCGGGCGGAGTGCTGCTGCTCGTCCATTCGTCGGTGTGCGGCGAGCGCGAGACGCTCGAGGCGCTGGCGGCCCGCGGTCTGGAAGCCGACGTGGTGTACCGCCACCGCGGCTCGCTGGGCCCGATCCTGCGCGCCCGTGTCGCCTGGCTGCGCGCGCAGGGGATGCTGCTGCCGGACGACCAGGAGGACGTGATCATTTTCCGGGCGATTGCATCGGCGGCAACTGGCTGATGGCGATCGCGCCGTCGGCCGCGCTCTCTACACTGGGTCGCAACGATGGCACCGCTCAGCGATGCGTCGCCAATCCGGGTTGCGCTGATCGACGACGACAGCGGGCTGCTCACCGTTCTCGAGCGCAGGCTCGGTGCGCTGCGCTGGGAGCTCGAGGTGCTGGCCTTCCCGTCGGACGCCGGCCACCTGAGCGCGATGCGGCTGCACGCGCTGATCGTGAACCCGCGCCTGACCGGCCTCGATTACGTGGAGCGGATTTCCGGCGCGCTTCCCGGGCTTGCCCTGCTGGTACTGAGCGCCCCGGTGACCGTGTCCGAGCGGGTGCGCGGGCTGCGGGCCGGCGCCGACGACTGGATCACCAAGCCGTGCCATCCCGAGGAGCTGCTGGCCCGGATCCAGGCCGTGCTGCGCCGCCGGCGGGCGGGTGAGCTGCCGCTCGAGGAGGAGACGATCGAGGCCGGGGAGCTCGCCATTCGCCCGGATCGCTACGACGCCTACGCCGGCGAGCAGTCCGCCTCGCTGTCGCGCAAGGAGTTCGAGTTGCTGCGCCAACTCGCTGCGGCCGACGGCCGGGTGCTCGAGCGCGAGGACATCTACCAGCGCGTGTGGGGCTACACGATGGCCCGCGGCGACCGCTCGGTTGACGTGTTCGTGCGCAAGCTGCGCTCCAAGCTCGAGGCCGTGTCGCCGGGATGGCGGTACGTGCACACGCACTTCGGGGTGGGTTACCGGTTCGCGGCCGAGCCGGTGGTCGAGGTGCGGGAGCCGGATCGCCGTATCTCGCCGGCGGGCGAGTTCCACGCCGCGGTACCCTGAAGTCCTTGAACACGACGGTCCGCAACATCCTGATCGTGCTGGTGATCGCGGCCCTGGTGGCGCTCATCCAGGGCGGGGTCACCGCCGCGAACGTCGCCATCCAGGCGGTGACGCTGGCCTTCCTCGGCACGATCGTCTGGTTCGCGTCGATCACCTACCGCGAGCGGCGGGTCAGCCTGTACTCGTTGGGAGAAGGGCGGCGGGCGCTGCTCTACGTGGCGCTCGGCGTGGCGGCGCTGACGCTGACCGCGACCTCCCGGCTGTGGGCCACCGGCGCCGGGTCGGTGGCGTGGCTGATCCTGCTGGGCGGGTCGGGCTACGCCGTGTTCGCGGTCCTCTGGTCCGCGCGTAAGTACTGAGCCGGTCCGCGCGACCCGGATAACTCGACACTCCGCGCCGTACGCCGGCGCCGTGACGAGCTATGCGTGCCCCGCACGCATAAGTCGTCACGGCCTCCGGCGGGCGGCTGAAGTGACGGGTTATGCGGGTTCTTCCGGGCCTCAGCCCGTCGGAGCCGGCCCGGGACGGGCGGTACAGCTAGGGCACAGGCCCTCGAGCAGCACGTGGGAGCTCTGGACCTTGAAGCCGCGCTCACGCAGGGTGACGTCGACGCTGTCGAGCTCGACGTCGTGCAACTCGTGGCACTGGCGGCAGCGGAAGTGGTGGTGCGGCATGACGTTGGCGTCGAACCGCCGCGGACCGGGGCCTTCGACCACGCCGAGCAGGCCGGCCTCGGCCAGCTCGCCGAGCGCGTTGTACACGGTGGCGCGGGACAGCTCGGGGAGCTGGAGGCGGGCCTGCTCGAAGACCTCCTCGGCGCTGAGATGAGCATTGGAGGCATCGGCGAGGGCGGCGTCGGCGAACACGCTGTAGATCGCGCGGCGCTGGGCGGTGGCGCGGAGGCCGTGCGCCCGCAGGAGCTGGGCGAAGCCGAGGTCGGCCGGGGTGCTCGTCGATCGGGTCGCCATCGAATCGCTGGCGATCAGACTATCGAGGCGATCCGATGGGGGCCGCATGCAGCGCATTCGGCCCCGCCGCACGCAGCACTCCGGGCCTATCCTCGAAGGCATGTCAGTGGTCCCAGCCGACCGGCGCCGGGAGCTGCCCGACGAGCCCGGCGTTTACCTGTTCCGCGATGCCCGCGGCAAGGTCATCTACGTGGGCAAGGCCAAGTCGATCCGTAAGCGGGTGGCGTCGCACTTCTCGAATCCAAGCACGCGCGGAGGCACCGGTCTGGTCGACATCATCGAGCAGATCGAGGCGCTGGTCGTCCACACCGAGGCCGAGGCGCTGCTCGCCGAGCAGAACTTCATCAAGCAGTACAAGCCGCGGTTCAACATCCGCCTGCGAGACGACAAGTCCTATCCCTACATCGCGATCTCGCTCGACGAGGACTTCCCGCGGGTGTACTTCACGCGCGAGCGCCACCGCCGCGACCGGGCGTACTTCGGGCCCTACAGCAACGCCAAGCGCGTGCGCTCCACGCTCGAGGTGCTCGGCAAGGTGTTCATGTTCCGCTCCTGCGAGGGACCCGAGCCCGGCCGGCGCAGCGGCTCGCCCTGCCTGGACTACTACATCAAGCGCTGCGAGGCGCCCTGCGTGGGCTACGTCAGCAGGGAGGACTACCGGCGCGGGATCGACGGCGTGGTCGACTTCCTGTCCGGTCGCTATCGCGAGATCGAGCGCTCGCTGGAGAAATCGATGCGCGAGGCGGCGTCCGAGCAGCGGTTCGAGGATGCGGCCCGGGAGCGCAACCGGCTGCGCGCGGTGCACTCGCTGCTCGAGCGCCAGCGGGTGGCCAACCAGGCCGTGGGCACGCTCGACGCGATCGCCGTGGCCGTCCACGACGACGAGGCCAACGCCCAGGTGTTCCAGATCCGCGACGGCGTGCTGTCCGACCGCCAGAGCTTCTATCTGGACAACGAGGCCCGCGGCGGGATCGCCGAGGTCGCCGAGGCGTTCATCCTCCAGTACTACGCCAGCGCGATGATGGTCCCGCCGCTGTTGATCGTGCAGCGCGAGGTCGGCAACGTACCGGCGCTGGCCGAGGCCCTGAGCGCCCGGCGCGACGGTACGGTGGAGATCCGGGCGGCGGAGCGCGGGGACAAGCGCCGGATCCTCGAGTTGGCCGAGCGCAACGCCAGGCTCGCCCTCGACCAGGAGCGCCTGCGCTCCGAGCGCCGGCGACAGCAGCGGGTGGAGGCCCTCGACGGCCTGCAGCACGCGCTCGGCCTGGACACGATCCCCCTGCGGATCGAGTGCTTCGACATCTCGACGCTGATGGGCACCAACACCGTGGCATCGATGGTCGTGTTCGAGGGCGGGGCGCCTAAGAAGTCCGACTACCGGCGGTTCAAGATCCGCGGCGACTTCGCCGAGGACAACCGCGCCGGCAACGGCAACAGCGACGGCAACAGCGACGGCAACATCGACGGCAACGGCGACGGCGACGGCGCCTTCACGATCGGCCAGCCCGACGACTTCGCCGCGATGGAGGAAGTCCTCTCGCGACGGCTGGCCCAGTGGGAGCGCCAGCACGACCTCTCACCTCACGACAAGGACTACGACCCGAGCTTCGCCGCCCTCCCCAACGTGGTCGTCATCGACGGCGGCAAGGGCCAGCTGTCGGCCGGTCTGCGGGCATTGCAGGGGTTTCGGGAGCGCGGGGTGTACGTGATCTCGCTGGCCAAGCGGATCGAGGAGGTGTTCACGCCGGGTTCCTCGGAACCGATTCGCCTGGCCCACGACACCGTCGAGCTCCAACTGCTCCAGCGCGTCCGCGACGAGGCCCACCGGTTCGCGATCACCCACCACCGGATCCGGCGCGATCGTGCGATGACTGCCTCGATTCTCGATGAGCTGCCGGGGGTGGGGCCGGCCCGCAAGCGGGCGCTGCTCAACCACTTCGGCTCGCCCGACGCGATCCTCGCCGCCTCGCGCGAGGAGCTCGAGGCCGTGCCCGGGATCCCCGGCAAGCTGGCCCGCGAGGTGTATCGCGAGCTGCACAAGACCGGGGTGTAGGGGCCGTACGACCGTCCGTCAGCGCGTCAGGAGCGCGGCGCTGTCCGGGGGCATCTCGATCGAGTACCTCCCGAGCAGCTGTGAGACCGGCTGCCGATGCGGGAAGCCGAGCGCCCCGGTGACGGTCTCGGTGCCGAAGCTACGGCCGCCCAGAGTGACGCCGCTGGTGGCGCCGGCGCTGGGAGCACGCAGCCACTCGAGCTGGGCCGCTCCGGCGGAAGGCGGGAGCTGGACCTCGACCCGGCGGGGTTGGGAGTCCTTGTTGATCAGGGTCACCCGGGTGTGCCCGTCTGTCCCGCGCGTGGCCCACACCCTGACCGGGCCGGCGGGCACGTCGACCGGCAGCAGCTGGGCGCCGGCCGGGAACGCCTGGGCGAACATGAGCATGCCGTAGTAGTCGGGGCGTACGAACGCTTGCCAGCCCGCGCTGGTCCGCCGGAACGTGAACAGCTCGTAGGCGGCTCCGGGCAGGGAGTGCACGTTGACGCCGTCCACCCCGACGCTGGCCAGGCTGAACAGCGCATCAAGCATCCAAAGGCTCGATGCGAACGTGCTGGAGACCCCGGGCCGCATCAGGCAATGGGCCAAGGCGGCCGAGTTCAGCTCATCCACGCGGAACTGGAGCCCATGGGCGTGGGCGAGCGCGACGTAGGGCGCCAGCGCCCGCGCGAGGCCGGTGGACGCGCGATTGCTCAGCAGGTTGGCGATCGAGGGATAGGAGGGGGAGCTTTGATCCTTGAGGCATCCCTGGATCGGGTAGCGGTGGACGGTGACTACGCGCAGGTCGGGCTCGGCCCCGAGAAGGGCGGGAACGCCGCTCAGCCAGGGGAAGCTCGGCCGTGGCGGGCCCTGCCATCGCCACGGACGGGAGGAGATGGATCGAGCGCCGAACGTCGGCGATGAAGGCCTGCAGGCCGTAGCCGGCGCTGCGCGCGAACACCGGGCTGCGGCGGTCGCGGTACCACGGGAACACCCCATAGACATCTGGCTCGTTGCCGAGCTCGAGGGCGGACACGTTCTCGGGCCCGACGCCGGAGAGCAGCGCTTGGGCCTCGGTCGCGGTCAGCCGCGGATCCGCCGCGGCGAGGTTGAGCCCGAGGATGAGCTTGGCTCCGAGGGCGCCGGCTAGGGCCCGCGCGCTGGCCAGCCAACCCGGCGTGAGCGCGTAGCCGATCCCGCGGGGGCGCGACATGCCGGGCACGGGCCACCATGTCGCGTCGGTGCTGTTGCCGCCAATCCGCAGGGTCAGCGGCTGACCCAGGTTGCGCAGCAGATGCACGAACACCGGGTCGAGCGCCGCGGGGTCGGCCCCGGTGTAAGCCTCGAGCGCGCTGTATTCCAGGGAGAGCCCGAGGAAGCCAGACGGCATCGCCGACCCCGCGGGCGCCGAGCCGACCGTGGCGTACACGGTGCTCGACGAGGTGGAAGGTGGATGGTCGGGCGGTGCCGCCGCAGCCCTGACCGGAAGGGTGGCGGACTTGGTGACCGCCGCGTGCCAGATGCCCGCGCCCAGCAGCACGAGCGTGAGCACGGTGAGAATCGTGTTCTGCGCCCGCCACCGCACGAGGCGCATGCTGCCATACGCCAAACCTGCAACGAACCCGTCGCGCGCGTCCGCTTGAGGCGTCAAGCTTCCTAGGATGGAGGTGACGCGCGTGGACGAGCTGGGCCAGCAGACCCCGACCGTGGCCGGCGAGACGTCGGCCCTGATCGACCTGGTGATCATCACCGGGTTCTCCGGCGCGGGCAAATCCACCGCGATGGCCGTGTTCGAGGACGAGGGCTACTTCTGCGTGGACAACCTGCCCTCGGAGATGATTCGCTCGCTGGTCGACCTGTTCATGCACGCCGGCTCGAAGGTGCAGCGGGCGGCGGTGGTGTCGGACGTGCGCGGCGGAACATACTTCGAGGGGTTCGCCGCGATGCTCGACGACCTCCGGGCCACCGGGGTCAGGTATCGGGTGCTGTTCCTCGACGCCGACGAGCCGGCCCTCCAGACGCGGTACAAGGAGACGCGCCGTCGCCATCCGCTGGCGCCAACGAGCAGCGTGACCGAGGGCATCGCGCGCGAGCGCGAGCTTCTGTTCCCGCTGCGCGGGCGGGCCGACGTGGTGATCGACACGAGCGGGCTGACCGCAGCCATGCTCAGGCGCAAGCTGGCCGACGAGCTGCTTCCCACCCGCACCCCGGGCCGGCTGGCCGTCACCTTCCAGAGCTTCGGCTTCAAGTACGGACCCACCCGCGACCCGGATCTGCTGCTCGACGTGCGCTTCCTGCCCAACCCGCACTACGAGCCCGACCTGCGATCGCTGACCGGCGATGACCCGCGGATCGTTGCCTTCATCAACCGCGACGGCGAGCTCGATGCCTTCTACGAGCGGCTGCACCCGCTGTTCGACTACCTGCTCCCGCAGTACCTGGCCGAGGGCAAGGCGCACCTGGTGGTGGCGATCGGCTGCACCGGCGGGCGCCACAGGTCGGTGGCGATCGCGGCCCACCTCGCGTCGCGCTACAGCCCCGAGCCGGAGTACCTCGTGCAGGTCGCGCACCGCGACGTCACCCGGCCGGCGTGATCGACCACGTCGGCTTCGAGGTGACCGACCTGGCGCGGTCGGGGCGCTTCTATGACGCTGTGCTGTATGCCCTGGGGGCGCGGCGGATGGTCCAGTCCGAGCATGCCGTGGCCTACGGCGTGAACGACCCCCAGGTGTGGATCGTGGTCAGGGGCCGCAAGCCAGGGCCGGGCTACGGCCACCTCGCCCTGAGCGCCAACGGCAAGGCGGCGGTCGACGCCGCCTACGACGGCGGCCTGGCCAACGGGGGCACCGACGACGGCACCCCGGGCATGCGGCCGCAATACGGCGAGCGCTACTACGCGGCCTACCTGCGCGACCCGGACGGGCTGCGGGTGGAGGTCGTCTCACGCAGGTGACCCGCTAACGTTTCGGCGGGCCGGCTCATCAGTCGGCGTTGCTTTTCAGTCGACGAAAGAGGTGTGCGGATGGCGGTACGCGTCGGGATCAACGGTTTCGGTCGGATCGGCCGGAACGTGTTCCGTGCCGCTCACGAGCAGGGGGCCGACATCGAGTGGGTCGGCGCGAACGACCTCATCGACGCCAAGACCGCGGCCCACCTGCTCAAGTACGACTCGAACTACGGACCGTTCCCGGGCGAGGTGGAGGCGACCGACACCGGGATCCGAGTCGACGGCAACGAGGTCCGGCTGTTCTCGGAGCGCGACCCGGCGGCGCTGCCCTGGGAGGAGCTGGGTGCGGAGGTGGTGATCGAGTCCACCGGCTTGTTCACCGACCGCGAGAACGCGTCCAAGCACCTCGAGGCCGGCGCAAAGAAAGTGCTCATCTCGGCTCCCGCCACCGAGCCCGACGTCACGGTGGCGCTGGGGGTCAACTTCGACGAGGTCTACGACCGCGACAAGCACCACGTGGTCTCGAACGCCTCGTGCACGACGAACTGCCTGGCCCCGGTCGCCAAGGTGCTGCACGACACGGTGGGCATCAAGCACGGCCTGATGACCACCATCCACGCCTACACCGCCGACCAGCGCCTGCAGGACATGCCCCACCGCGACCTGCGCCGGGCCCGCGCGGCGGCGATCAACCTGATCCCCGCCTCGACCGGAGCGGCCAAGGCAATCGGCCTGGTCATCCCGGACCTGAACGGCAAGCTGCACGGCTTCGCGGTGCGGGCGCCCGTCCCCACCGGTAGCGTGGTCGACCTGACCGTCGAGACGACCCGGGAGACCAGCATCGAGGAGATCAACGAGGCGATGAAGGCCGCCGCCGACGGTCCTATGCAGGGGATCCTCCGGTATACCGAGGATCCGATCGTCTCGTCCGACATCGTCAAGAATCCGAACTCGTCGATCTTCGACGCGCAGCTCACCGCGGTCATGGACGGCACGATGGTCAAGCTCGTCTCGTGGTACGACAACGAGTGGGGATATTCCAACCGCGTAGTTGACGTGGCGCAGAAACTGTTGTGAGGACACTTCGGGACCTGGGAGATCTGGACGGCAAGCGAGTGCTGGTCAGAGTGGATTTCAACGTGCCGCTCGGCGACGGCGCCGTGGCCGACGACATGCGGATCCGCGCCGCGGTGCCCACGATCGAGGAGCTCCGTGGGCGGGGGGCTCGCCTCGTGCTGGTCTCCCACCTCGGGCGACCCAAGGACAGAGAGCCGTCGCTGTCGCTGGCTCCGGTCGCGGAGCGCCTGGGCGAGCTGATCGGGGCGCAGGTGCGGCTGGCGCCGGGCGTGGTCGGCGAGGACGTCTCGCGCGTGGTCGGCGAGCTTGGTGACGGCGACGTGTTGCTGCTCGAGAACGTCCGCTACGAACCTGGCGAGACCAAGAACGATCCTGACCTCGCGCGTTCGCTGGCGTCACTGGCCGATGTGTACGTCGATGACGCGTTTGGCGCTGCCCACCGGGCGCACGCCTCGACCGAGGGCGTGGCGCGCTTCGTCGACGAGCGGGCGGCGGGGCTGCTGCTCGAGCGTGAGGTGAGCACCTTGATGGCGGTACTGGAGGACCCGGCACGGCCGCTGGTGTCGGTTCTGGGCGGCGCCAAGGTGAGCGACAAGATCGGCGTGATCCACCGTTTCCGCGAGACTGCCGACACGATCATCATAGGGGGCGCCATGTGCTTTCCGTTCCTGGCCGCGCAAGGACACTCGGTCGGCGATTCGCTGTGCGCCGATGAGGACGTGGAGCTGGCCAAAGGGCTCCTCGGTGAGTCGGAAGGGGCCGAGTTGAGGCTCCCGATCGACCTGGTCCTGGGTGACCGGTTCGCCAAGGAGGCCGAGACGCAGACGATCGATGGCGTCGATGTGCCCGAGGGCTGGATGGGACTGGACATCGGGCCGCGGAGCGCGCGCGAGTATGCGGAGGTGATCGCGCAGGCCGGCACCGTGTTCTGGAACGGCCCCATGGGCGCGTTCGAGTTCGAGCCGTTCGCCGCCGGCACTCGCGCGGTGGCCGAGGCGGTGGCCGCGGCGCCCGGGACCACCGTGGTGGGAGGTGGCGATTCGGCTGCCGCGCTCCGGCAGTTCGGGCTGGAGGATCAGGTCACGCACCTGTCGACCGGGGGCGGCGCCACACTCGAGCTGATCGAGGGAAAGAGTCTTCCCGGGGTGGAGGCGCTGGCATGAGCGCCAACGGGACTCCAAGAACGCCCTTCATCGCGGGCAACTGGAAGATGAACAAGACCGTGGGCGAGGCGGAGGAGTTCATCGCCGCGCTGCTCCCGCGGGTGTCGAGCGTTCAGGGCGTGGACGTCGCCGTGTGCCCGCCCTACCTCGACCTGCAGGCGATCGTCGACTCGACGCGCGGCTCGCGGGTTCAGGTGTACGCGCAGAACATGCACCACGCCGCGAACGGGGCGTTCACCGGCGAGGTGTCGGCGGCGATGTTGGTCGAGATCGGCGTGCACGGCGTGATCCTCGGACATTCGGAGCGCCGCGAGCTGTTCGGCGAGACCGACCGGGCGCTCCAGCTCAAGGTGCCGGCGGCGCTGGCGGCCGGGCTGGTGCCGATCCTGTGCGTGGGCGAGACCGAAGAGGAGCGAGAGGCCGGCGACACCGAGCGCAAGCTCCGTCACCAGGTCCAGGAGGATCTCGCCAAGGTCGAGAACGACCGGCTTGGGGATGTCGTGATCGCCTACGAGCCGATCTGGGCCATCGGGACCGGGCGCGTGGCCACCGTCGAGCAGGCCCAGGAGGCGCTTGGGTTCATCCGCGCGCTGGTGGCCGACCGTTCGCGGGAGCAGGCGCAGCGCACCCGCGTGCTCTACGGCGGCAGCGTGAAAGCGGAGAACTGCGACGATCTGCTCTGCCTGCCGGACATCGACGGCGCGCTGGTCGGTGGGGCCAGTCTCGATCCCGAGGGGTTCGCGGCGATAGTCGACGCGGCCACCCGGGCCTGATGGCGGATCTGCCTGCGGGTCCGCACGAGCTGCCGGCAAAGTCCTGTGTTCTGGTCGTGCTGGACGGCTGGGGGCTCGCCCCCGACGGTCCCGGCAACGCGATCTCCCAGGCTGACACGCCGGTGTTCGACGAGCTGTGGTCGACCTATCCGCACTCGCATCTCATCGCATGCGGGCAGGCCGTGGGCCTGCCGGATGGCCAGATGGGCAACTCCGAGGTCGGCCATATGAACCTGGGCGCCGGCGCGGTCGTGGTGCAGGACCTGACGCGGATCGACGAAGCCGCCGAGTCCGGGGAGTTCGAGTCAAACGACGTGTTGCGCAAGGCGTTCTCCGACGCACCGCGCGTCCATCTGATCGGGCTGGTGTCCGACGGTGGCGTCCATTCGGGTCCCACCCATCTCCAGGCGCTGATCCGTCTCGGAGCGACGTTCGGTGTCGAGGACCTGGTCCTGCACGCCTTCACCGACGGCCGCGACACCCTGCCGAAGTCGGGCGCCGGCTATCTGGAGACCGTGCAGGGCTGGATGGAGGACGCGGGCGCCGGCCGGATCGGGTCGGTGGTGGGCCGCTACTGGGCGATGGATCGCGACAAGCGCTGGGACCGCACTCAGCGGGCCTACGACCTGCTCGTACACGGCCGGGCGGAGCATCGGGCGGCGAGCGGTGCGGACGCCGCGCGTGAGGCATACGAGCGCGACGAGACCGACGAGTTCATCACCCCGGTGCTGGTCGGCGACTCCGAATCGTGCATACGGCCGGGCGACTCGGTGTTCGCGTTCAACTTCCGTCCCGATCGGATGCGGCAGATCTCACTGGCCCTGGCCGATCCGGCGTTCTCGGAGGTGGATCGGGGTGGCGCGGAGCCGATCGAGCGCTACGCGACGATGACCCAGTACGAGGAGGACTTCGACTACCCGGTGGCGTTCCCGCCGCAGCGTCCGGACGTCACGCTCCCGCGGGTGCTGGCCGAGCGCGGCGTGCGCCAACTGCACGTGGCCGAGACCGAGAAGTACGCCCACGTCACCTACTTCTTCAGCTGCGGCGAGGAGGAGCCGTTCGAGGGAGAGCGCCGGGAGCTGGTCGATTCACCGCGGGACGTGCCCACGTACGACCACAAGCCCGAGATGAGCGCCCCCGAGGCGGCGGAGGCGTTCGTCAGCGCCTGGCGCGAGGACGAGCCCACGTTCGGGATCATCAACTTCGCCAACTCCGACATGGTCGGCCACACCGGCGTGATCGAGGCCGCCGTGCGCGCGGTGGAAACCGTGGACCGCTGTCTGGGCGAGGTGGTGGAGGCCGTCCACGAGTCGGGCGGCGCGTGCGTGATCACCGCCGACCACGGTAACTCCGACCACATGCTCGAGGACGACGGCAGTCCCAACACGTCGCATTCGCTGAACCCGGTGCCGTTCATCGTGACCGTGCCCGACGTGCGGCTGCGCGAGGAGGGGATCCTGGCCGACGTGGCGCCCACCGTGCTCGAGATCCTGGGGGTCGATCAGCCCGATGCGATGACGGGCGAGTCGATGATCCAGTCGGACTAGGCTGGGGCGCGGCTGCTCAGCAGCTCCGCGTGCAGCGCGAGCGTCTCGGCGCACGGCGCGATCCCGAGCTCCTCGCGCAGCAACGTGCGCAGCTCCTCGTAGACGCGCAACGCCTCCGCGGTGTTGCCGCTCCGGCCGAGCGCGCGCATCAGGTGGCGGTAGCCCGATTCGCGGTACGGAGCGAGCTTGGTCAGCTCGCGCCCGCCGCGCTCGGCTCCCGGCAGCTCGGTGCCGCCGACGCCCAGGCAGGCCTGGACGTAGCACTCGAGCGCGCGGAGGTAGATCGCGTCGAGCTCGTGCCGGGTGTCCCGGATCCACTCGGCATCCTCGTCGGGCAGGAAGCCGCGGCGGGCGGTGAACATCGGTCCCATGCTGGCTGCCCAGACGCGATGCCAGTTGCCCTGGGCGGTCGCCGACTCAGCCCGGTGGATGGCCTCGCGCGCGTCCTCGAGGTCCACGAACGCGTCGGGCGGGAGGTGCAGACGCAGCTCGGCGCGGCCGTCGATCATGTCCGCTGGCAGCAGCCGGCGCAGCTTGGAGATCAGCGCGCGCAGCGCGGTGTCTGCCGCGGCGGGAGGTGTTCGCGGCCACAACGCGTCGATCAGCTCGTCTCGCCGGACTGCGCGCAACCGGTGCAGCACCAGGTAGGCCAGCAGCAGCCGGCCCTGACGGCCGGGCAGCTCGTGATCGATTCGCCGGCCGTCGATCTCGACCGCCAGCGTGCCGCACAGCTGAATTCTCACCGAGGGCGCCAACGTCGCGCCAACATAGCCCCAACGGCGAGCGCCTACAAACACCGGGCCGAAGGAGGTCCAAGACATGGCCAAGCAGATCAACTGCGAGTGCGGGTACGTGGCCCGCGGCGAGAGCGAGGACGAGGTGGTGCTGCGGATCCGCGAGCACATGCGGAGCGATCACCCCGAACTGCTCGCGCGCGTCTCCGACGAGGACCTCCGGGGGTGGATCGAAGAGGCATGACACATCGATTGGGGGTTCCCATGAGCACAGCGACCTTTGATGCCGTCGCGTACAAGAGCACCACGCGCGAGCAGTGGCAGACCGCCGCCGAGCCGTGGTACCGGTGGGGCACGTTCATCGAGGATTGGCTCGGCGAGGCGACCTCGGTCATGTTGGACATGGCCGCGGTGGGGACCGGTTCGCGAGTGCTGGACGTGGCGGCCGGCGCCGGCGGTCAGACGCTGGCCGCGGCACGGCGAGTCGGACCGTCCGGCGGCGTCCTGGCCACCGACATCTCGCCGAACATCCTGGGCTACATCGAGCAGGCGGCGCGCGACGCGGAACTGCGCAACGTGGCCGTCCGCGTGATGGACGGCGAGGCCCTGGAGGTGGATCCAGGCAGGTTCGACGCGGTCATCTCGCGCGTCGGGTTCATCTACTTCCCCGATCGTGAGGCGGCCTTTGGTGGGATGCGCCGGGCACTGCGCGCGGGAGGCCGGCTGGCCGGAATCGTCTACTCGACTCCGGAGGCGAACCGGTTCTTCTCGATCCCGGTGTCGATCATCCGCCGGCGGGCCGCGTTGCCGGCGCCGGCTCCCGGCCAGCCGGGTCCGTTCAGCCTGGGCGCGCCGGGCGCGATCGAGGAGGCGTACACGGCCGCCGGGTTCGTCGATGTCTCGGTTCGCCGGGTCAGCGCGCCCCTGCGGATGACGTCGACCGCCGAGTGCCTGCGGTTCGAGCGCGAGTCGTTCGGGGCGCTGCACCAGATGCTGGACGGGCTGAGCGAGGCCGAGCGCGAGGCGGCGTGGGACGAGATCGAGCGTGAGCTGTCGCAGTTCGAGACGGAGGGCGGGTTCGAGGGGCCGTGCGAGCTGATCGTGGCGGCGGGGACGCGGTCATGAGCGCGGTGGTTGATGTCCAACCGCTGGTCGGGCCGGACTGGATCGCCGAGCGGGTCGATGACCCGTCGGTGCGGATCGTCGAGGTCGACGTCAGCCCGGCGGCGTTCGACGCCGGCCACATCCCCGGCGCGGTGTTCTGGAACGCCTACGGCGACCTGCGGCCGGTGGAGTACCGGCCGCTGCCCGCGTCCGAGTTCGCGGCTCTGCTCTCGCGGTCGGGGATCGGGCCGGATACCACCGTCGTGTTCTACGGCTACGGGGCGTACCTGGGGTACTGGCTGATGCGCTCCTGCGGTCATCCGCGCGTGTTCCTGATGGGCGGATCTCGCGAGCAGTGGGTCGAGGACGGCCACGCGTGGTCCGGCGGAACCGGTGTGGTCACGCGCGAGGAGGTACTCGGGCTCATCGGCGATTCCGATGCGGTGCTCCTCGACGTGCGCTCGCGCGAGGAGTTCATCGGCGAGCGCTTCTGGCCTTCGGGCGGCATGCAAGACGGCGGCCGGGCCGGGCACATCCCTGATGCGGTTTGGCTCCCGGTGGATGTCGCCCAGCAGAGCCCGGAGGAGATCCGCACTGCCTGTGAAGCGGCCGGCGTCACGCCCGATCGGCACGTCGTCGTGTACTGCACGATCGGCAACCGCGCCAGCCAGGTCTGGTTCGTGCTCACGCACCTGCTGGGGTACCCCCATGTCAGCGTCTACTACGGCTCGTGGGCCGAGTGGGGGACCGGTCTGGATACGCCGGTCCAGACGGGTTAGCGGTCGAGGCTGCCGGTGGCCAGGAACCGCGTCACTGCCTGGTGGGTCTGGCGCGGGCGCTCGAGCCGGGGCACGTGGCCGCAGTCGAGTTTGAGGTGCGTGGCGACCGGCAGCTCTTCCCGGACGTGCCGGGCGAAGCCGATCGCACGTCCTCGGCGATCTCGCTCCAGGTCTTTGCGTCGGCGCTGAGCACGGCGTCGGGGGTGCCGTGGGCGCGATCCAGTCGCGCCGTGCCGTCCTCGAGCACCGCGTCGTGGGCCTCGCCACTGTTCTCCACCCGGATCCGGGCCCGCGTCCGGCCGATGTCGAAAACGGTCGGGTCGAAGCGCTCGATCAGCCGCTCGAGCGCGGTGCATGCACGGTCCCTGCGTGCTCGCTTTTCGCCCTGGATAGCGGTCACGGCCCTGATGCACTACTTCTCAATCGGGCGGCCCCGAACCAAAGTGTCGATCTATGCGTCCAGACCGAACTATACTTGACATCAAGCCACTTAGATTTCATACTGTGGCAGCAGAGAGTTTCCAGTACCCAATGGAGGTTTGAAATGGCACTTATCCGGTGGGAGCCCGTTCGTGAGCTCCACACGATGCAGAACGAGATGAACCGCCTGTTCAACACGTTGTTCGATTCGCCGAGCACGGGCAACGGCGGCCGCAACGCCGTCAGGCGGCGCTGGATCCCGGCCATGGACGTGGTCCAGACCGAGGATCACTTCGTGCTCCGGGCCGATCTGCCCGGTCTGTCCGAGAGCGACGTGAACATCGAGGTCGACGACAACGTGCTAACGGTCTCGGGCGAGCGCAAGTCCGAGCACGAGCAGAAGGGCGAGGGCTACTACCGGGTCGAGCGCGCCTTCGGTTCGTTCTCCCGCTCGCTGACCCTGCCCGAGGGCGTGGACGCCGACGGCATCCAGGCCGACTTCACCAACGGCGTGCTCGAGGTACGGATCCCCAAGCCCGAGCAGCACAAGCCGCGCAAGGTCCAGATCTCGCTGGGCGCCGCGAACAAGACCATCGAGGGCTCGGAGACCACCGAGCCGACCGCGGCATAGCCCCCGCCGCGAGGTAGCACTCTCTCTCCCTCCCATTGGGTTCGTCCCGGCCGGCACACCCTTGCGTGCCGGCCGGGCGGGAGGGCCGCCAAGTAGGGTCCGGACATGATGTTCACGGTGCGGACCCGCTCGCCCGATTCTCTTGCGCGGACGGGCACCCTGCACCTCGCCCACGGCGACGTGCAAACCCCCGCCTTCGTGCCGCTGGCCACCAAGGGCGCGGTCAAGACGCTCGAGCCCCGGGACGTCGCCGCGCTCGGCTATGAGCTGATCCTCGGGAACACGTTTCACCTGCTGCTCGCGCCCGGACCCGACCTGGTGGGCGAGATGGGGGGGCTGCACGAGTTCATGCGCTGGGACGGCGCGATCATCACCGACTCGGGCGGGTTCCAGGTCTTCTCGATGGGCCACGGCGGCGTGGCCGACGAGATCAAGGGGCGGGGGCGACCCGCCGGGGACGGCGCCGGCGCCATCCTCTCGATCTCCGAGGAGGGCGTTCGCTTTCGCTCCTACGTGGACGGGGGCGAGCGGTTTCTCTCCCCGGAGGGCTCGATGGCGGTCCAGGCCGCGCTCGGGTCGGACATCGCGCTGGTGTTCGACGAGTGCACGCCGTTTCACGTCTCCCGCGACTACACCGAGCGCTCGATGGAGCGCACCCACCGCTGGCTCGAGCGCTGCCTGCGCTGGCACGCCTCGTCTGGGCCTGCGGGGCAGGTCGTCTACGGAATCGTCCAGGGCGGCGTCGAGCACGATCTGCGGCGGGTGTCCGCGGCGGCCGTGGCGGCGAGCGGCTGCGACGGGATCGCCATCGGCGGCTCGCTGGGGCAGGAAAAGGCGCAGATGCACGAGGTCGTGTCGTGGACGACGGCCGACCTGGAGCGGCTGGCGCCGGATCGGCCCCGCCACCTGCTGGGGATCGGCGACGTCGACGACCTGATCGCCGGCGTCGAGCTAGGGGTCGACACGTTCGACTGCGCTCTGCCGACCCGGCTGGGCCGCCACGGCGTGGCGCTCGTGCCCGACCCGTCGAGGGCCTGGCGGGTCGACCTGGTCAAGGGCCGGTGGCGCTCTGCGCGAGGGCCAATCCTCGAGGGGTGCGGCTGCCCGGCCTGCGCCGGCGAGTTCTCGCGCGCTTACCTGCACTACCTGCTGCGCGCCGGCGAGCTGACCGCGCTGCGGCTGGTGACGCTCCACAACCTGTGGTTCATCGCGCGGCTGATGGACGACCTGCGGTCGGCGGTCGACGCCGGTCGGCTGGCCGAGGTGGCGACGGCCCTGCGGGGTGGCGCCGCGCCGGCGGGGATCGCCGGCGGTCGCGGTTCCCCGGCCCATGCCAAAGGTGTCTAGCCGCCACCCGCGCCGGCGGCCGGGTACACATAAGCGTGCCCGACACGCTTATGTGTACCCCCTGGCGCAGGTGAACGCCGGCGAGACACGTTTCGCATGTCCAGGTGGGGCGGCGCGCGTCCGTGTCTGAGGCCCGCGATCCGTGTCCCGACGGGGTACCCGGCCCCACGGACGCCGAGCGGAGCGAGGCCCAACACCCGGATAGGCCCCTCGCCTACTTCGTGTACTGGTTGATCAGGTCCTGGAACTTCTTGACCGCGCCGCTGGTGTCGTGCGCCACGACCTTGCGGAAGTGCACGACGTTGTTCGAGGTGCTGGCGGAGATCGTCACCGCCACCGCCACCGCGGCCACGAACAGCAGGACCACGGCCAGGAAGGCGAGGAAGCGGCGCGCCGCCGGAGAGCCGCCCGACCGCTCCGCGGGACCGTGGCGGTACTCATCGGTGCCGTACGCCCCCGGCCCGGGCGCGTAGGCCGTCCGGCGCGGCTCGAGCTGGCGCGTGCGGGCGGTGGCGGGGCTCCGGACGCCGGTCCCGCGGCATGGGGGCCACGCGGGTCTGCGCTGTCGGCGCGCCGCGACCCGAGGACAGCACGCGAGTCGCAGCCGTGCCTCCCACGTTCCGGGTGGGCCCCGGTGCCACCCCACGCGCACCGCTGGCGATTACCTCGGCGAGCAGCGAAGCGTTGGCAGGACGGTCTTCCTGATCGAGGGCCAGGGCCAGGGCGACCGCGTCGGCCAGCTCGGGCGGCACCTGAGGATTGACCTCGTCCACCGGTGGCGGGGGCTCGCGCTGCTGCTTCAAGGCGAGCTCGGACAGCGAGTTGGCCTCGTAGGGCAGGCGTCCCGTCAGCAGCTGGTAGGCGACCACGCCGAGCGAGTACATGTCGGCCCGGGGTCCGGCCTCCTCGCCGCGCGCCTGCTCGGGCGCGAGGTACGCCGCGGTGCCGAGCACCGAGCCCACCTGGGTGATGCTCGACTGATCGGCGGCACGGGCGATGCCGAAGTCGGCCAGCTTGACCACGTCGGAGTCCGACACGAGCAGGTTGCCCGGCTTGACGTCGCGGTGCACGACGCCGTTGCGGTGGGCGTAGTCGAGTCCGCGGCAGGCCTGGGTGACCACGTCGACCGCCTGCTCGACCTCCATGCGGCCGTGGTCTCGCAGAAGCTCGGCGCAGGAGTGGCCGGGCACGTGCTCCATCACGATGAAGTGCTGGTGCGCGCGCTCGTCGAACCCGAAGTCGAACACCTGGACGATGTTCGGGTGCACGAGCCGCGCGGCGGCGAGCGCCTCGCGGCGGAAGCGCGAGACGAACGTGGGGTCGTCGGCCAGGTGCTCGGCCAGAAGCTTGATCGCCACGTAGCGCTCGAGCCGCTGGTCAAAGGCGAGCTGCACAGTGGACATCCCGCCGACGCCGAGGCGCCCCTCGATCCGGTAGCGCCCCACGATCTCAGTTCCGTTGGTCAACCACCACCGCCGGGTCCGTTGTTGTTCCCCTGACCGGGGCCTGTTCCACCGCTGCCGTTGCCGCTGTCCGTGGTCGTGCCGCCGCCGAGTCCCACGCCACCGGTCGTCGTAGAAGTACTACCCGTATCGGTCGGCGTGGTTGCGCTGGTGGAGGTGGTGGACGTCGAAGTGGTTGTGGTGGGCGTGGTCGTGCTCGTCGACGTGCTGGTCGACGTGGTCGTGGTCGAGGTCGACGAGGAGGTGGTGGAGGAGGAGGTCGACGCGGTGTGCTGGTGGCAGTCCTTGCGGGCCAGCTGGGCGATCGTGCCGGCGCCCTGGGTCAGGTTCCGACGCAGCGTGGGGTTGACCGTCACGGGGAGGGTCTGGACCTGGTTGTTGAGGACCCCGCTGGCACTCAGAGCCGCCCCGCAGTTGCCCGCCTGCACGGCCGAGGAGATCTGATCGGCCTGGCCGCTCAGGGCATCGGACTGATCGCCCGAGAGCAAGCCGGAGCCGCCGCCGCAGGCGACGACGAACGAGACCGCGAAGCCGAGTCCGCAGGCCAGGATGGCGCGAGGCGCGTAGCGCATGCGCAGCCTGACTTTAGAGGGTCGGGTCGTTGGCATTCGGTTAGCACAGCCGACCGGGTCGGTGCCGGACACCGGACGGCGGCTGGGGTCACTGCCCGAAGGCCAGACGCTCGGCGAGCGAATCGGGCAGCCGGGCGGCCCGGATCGCGGCCGCGGCGCCGGCGATGTCGTACTCGGTGCGCCGGTAGACCGCGGACCAGTCCCCGAGGTCAAGCTCCAGCCACCCCGCCCGGGGGTCGCCGTCGCGCGGCTGGCCCACGCTACCCGGGTTGATCAGCCACTCACCCGCCGTGATGTCGAGTTGTTCCTCGGGCCCGCGGGTCTGGCCGGTCGCCGACTGGCCGTCGGCCCGCGAGAACGACAGGGCAACGTGTGAGTGGCCGATCAGGCACACCCGGTGCGACTGGGCGTCGAGGCACAGCTCGGCCTGGAGCGGCGAGAGCACGTACTCCCACACCGGATCGCGGGGGCTGGCGTGGAACAGGCCCACGTCCTCGTCGGTGTGGGAGGGCTCGAGCTTCTCCAGGTACTCCCGGGTCTCAGGGGTGATCACCCCCTGGGTCCACCGGGCGGCCAGCGCCGCGCCCCGCGAGAACTCCTCCAGGGGGAGCGCGCCGCGCACGCCCAGGTCGTGGTTGCCGGCCAGGCAAATCGCGGCATACCGGCGGGCCAACTCGACGCAGGCGTCGGGCTCCGCGCCGTAGCCGACCAGGTCCCCCAGGCACCACATCTCCTGGCACTCGGAGGCCTCGATCGCGTCCAGCACGGCCTCGAAGGCATGCCGGTTGCCATGGATGTCGGAAACGATTGCGACTCGCATCTGCTCGGGCGGCTCGGTGGGTCCGCGGATACAGTCTCGCTGGTGAGGCACCCTTCGCGCCACCGGCTTGTCGAATCGGTGCTGCTCGCTCTGGCCGCAGCCGAGGGTGGAGTGCGCCTGCTTTCCCCTCGGGAGCGGCCGATCGAGCCCACTCGAATCGACGTCCACCAGTATTTCAGCGATGCCGAGATCGAGCGCGGCTCGCGGTTCGCTCGGCCTCAGATGGCGCTTGCGATGACGCGCGCGGGGGTCGAGCTTGGGTCGCTTGCCTTCGTCATTCGCCGGCCCCCGCGCTGGCTCTCCAGGCGGTCCAAGCGACCGGCGGCCCAGGGCGCGGCGACCGCGGCGGGGCTGGCGGTGGCCCTCTCGCTTGCGCCTCTGCCCCTGCGGGCGATCTCTCGCAAGCGTGGGATCGCGGTCGGGCTGGTCACGCAGTCCTGGCGGGGCTGGGCGGCCGATCTGCTCAAGGCGGGCGCGATCGAGGCCGCGCTGGCAGCCGGCGCGGGTGCCGCGGGAGTGGCGGTCACGCGACGATATCCGCGCGGGTGGTGGCTTCCGGCGTCGGCCGGCTCGGTGGTGTTCGGCGCCGGCCTGGCCGCGCTCGCGCCCGTGCTGCTCGACCCCGTGTTCAACGACTTCACGCCGCTTCCCGACGGAGAGACGCGCTCGGACGTGCTGGAGCTCGCCGCGGCGGCCGGCGTGAAGGTGGGGGAGGTGTTCTCGGTCGACGCCAGCCGGCGGACCACGGCGGCCAACGCCTATGTGGCCGGGCTGGGCCCGACCAAGCGCGTCGTACTGTACGACACCCTGCTCGACCGCTACGGCCGCGACGAGGTCCGCGTCGTGGTCGCACACGAGCTGGCCCACGTCCGCAACCGGGACGTACCCCGCGGGGTCGCGTACGCGGCGCTCGTCGCTCCGGCCGTCGCCCTGGCGGTCCAGCGAGTGAGCTGGGAGCTCTCGCCCGAGCGCGGAACCGCCGGCGCGCTCCCCGCCCTGGCCCTGGCCGCCGCCCTGGTGGGGGCACCGACCGGGCTGATCGGCAACCGCCTGTCCCGCGCCATCGAGCGCCGCAGCGACACCTATTCGCTGACGCTGACCGGCGCGCCCGAGGCGTTCATCTCATTCGAACGGGCGATCGCGCTGCAGAACGTGGCCGATCTGAAGCCGCCGCGCTGGCTCACCTCGGCGCTGGCCACGCATCCGCCGACCGCAGAGCGGATCGGCGCGGCCGTGAGCTACTCGGAGCGGCCGGTGAGCTACTCGGAGGGCTCGTCGGGGTCCTGAGTCCCGCCGTACTCGGGCAGGTTCTTGATCCCTTCGCGCGTCTGCCACTTGGAGTAGTTGTCCTGCATGGCGTCGATCAGCTCACGCATGAACCGCGCGCTCAGGTTGATGCGGGACACCACGACCCCGGGGATCTCCTCGTCCTCCACCTCGTGGTCGACGCGTGCAAACGTGATCGTGAACTCGTAGTCGGAGTGGCTCACGTTGGCGAAGTTCGCGTATACGCCGGCCATGATGTCCGGCGAGAAGTGGATGTTGATGTGCCGCTCGGGGCGGCCCGGATCGTCCATGGAAACGTAGTATCCCATCGTGAGGATCCTCGTCGTCGCCGTCGGGAGGCTGCGTCCACCGTTCTCCGACGATGTCCAGCACTATCAGAAGCTGCTCGCACGCCATGTCAAGCTCGAGCTGATCGAGGTGCGGGAGGACGATCACGTCAGCCGTCGGATCCCCGAGCGGGTGTTCGTGTCGCTGCTCGATCGGGAGGGGGAGCAGCCCGACTCGGTCGCGTTCAGCGGTTGGCTGGAGCAGCGGCGCCAGAGCGGGCTGGACCTGTGCTTCGTGATCGGGGGGCCGTTCGGGCTCGAACTGAACGACGTCGACCACCGCCTGTCGCTGGGGGCGATCACGCTGCCCCACCAGTTGGCACGCGTGGTCCTGCTCGAGCAGGTGTATCGCGCGCACAAGATCCTCGCCGGCGAGCCGTATCACTACTGATGGGGCAATGAGCGCTTCCGATCGCGAGCTTTGGAGTCAGAGCGGGTCCTGGATGTTCCCCGGCCAGGACGGCGGATCGGAACGCCGGCATGCCCTGCAGCAGCGTGCCGTCGCCCGCCGCGAAGTGAGGCTGTTCATGCGCCGTCTGGCCATCCTCATGATCGCGCTGAACGTCCTGGTGATCGCCGGCACGATCGCGTTCGTGGCGGTTGAGGGTGTCTCGGTCGCGTACGGGTTCGAGTGGACGCTCGACACCGTCACCACCCTGGGATCAATTCCCGATCCGACCGACGCCGGCGGCCGCGTGCTCAAGGTGGGCCTCGAGCTGCTGGGCATAGGTACGCTCTTCTACGGGCTGGCCACGGTTGCGGAGTTCTTCGTGTCCGGCCAGGCCAGCGGCGTGCTCGAGGAGCGCCGCACCGCGAAGATGATCGATTCGTTCAACGACCACTACATCGTGTGCGGGTTCGGCCGGGTGGGCCGCCAGGTATCGCGTGACCTGCGCGCCGCCGGGGCTCAGCTCGTGGTCATCGATCCCAACCCGTTCAACCGCGAGGCCGCGCTGGCGGCCGGGGTTCCGCTCATCGAGAGCCAGGCGTCCGACGACGAGGTCCTCGCGCAGGCGGGGATCGCGCGGGCGCAGGGGATTATCGCCTGCGTCGACTCCGATGCCGAGAACATCTTCATCACGCTGACCGCGCGCGAGCTGCGCGCGGACATCCTGATCATTGCGCGTGCCTCCGCCGAGGACTCCGAGAAGAAGCTGGTGCGAGCCGGTGCCGACCGCGTCATCTCGCCGTACAAGACCTCGGGATCGGAGATGGCGCGCGTGGCGCTGCGCCCGCAGGTGGGCGGCGCGCTCGACCTGGCCGACTACCGCATGGAAGAGATCGAGGTCTCGCCCGAGTGCGAGGCCGTAGGGCGCAGAATCGCCGACGTGAGCGGCGCCGCGGTGATCGTGGCCATCCGGCATTCCGACGGCCGGCTCGAGACCCAGCCGCCGGCGGAGACTGAGCTCCAGGTGAGGGACGTGCTCATCGCGATTGGTCCCCCGGCGGCGGTCGAGCGGCTCGACCGGCTGTTCCAGCCGCCGCGCGGCTTTTCCTCAATCCGCGGAGCCATTCAGGGGATATGACGTTTCGCATGACCGACGCCGGTCCGCTGGAGGACCTGGCCGCGGCCGTGCGCGCCGCGGTGGCCGCCGTTCGGGGGGCGGGAGAGGACCCGCCCGCTCAGCCGACGCTCGACCGCCCACGGCGCAAGGGCCTGGGCGACTACTCGACCAACGCCGCGATGCTGCTGGCGCCCGTGCTGGGAGCGTCGCCGCGCGAGATCGCCAGCCGGATCGCCGGTGAGCTCGAGGGGCTCCTCGGGGAGGATCTGGAGCGGGTCGAGGTGGCCGGGCCGGGCTTCCTGAACCTGGTGCTCACCGACGCCTGGCACCAGCGGGCGCTCCGCTGGGTGCTCGACGCGGGCGAGCGGTTCGGCGCCGGCGCCGCCGCGCGTCCGGAGCGGATCCTGGTCGAGTTCGTGTCGGCCAACCCGACCGGGCCGCTGGTGGCGGCGAGCGGGCGTCACGCCGCGTACGGGGACGCGCTGGCGCGGATCCTCGACCACCACGGCCACTCGGTCGACCGGGAGTACTACTTCAACGACGCCGGCAACCAGATCCGGCTGCTCGGCGAGTCCGTGCGGGCGCGAGCGCGCGGGGAGGAGGTTCCCGAGGGCGGCTACCAGGGCGATTATGTGGCGGATCTCGCGGCGTTGATCCCCGGCGCGGCGGATGCCGAGGTGGATGAGCTTGCGCGAGCGGCGGTCGATAAGCTGCTGGCGGGGATCAAGGCGACGCTCGAGCGATACGGCGTCCACTTCGACGTGTTCTTCAGCGAGCGCACCCTGCATACGGGGTCTCCCAGTCCGCTCGAGCGCGCCCTGGGGGTGTTGGAGGGAAGCGGTCACGTGTACCGCTCCGAAGGGGCGCTGTGGCTGCGCACCACCGACTTCGGCGACGACAAGGACCGGGTGGTCGTGCGCTCCAACGGCCAGCCCACATACCTGGCCGCCGACGTCGCCTACATGCAGAACAAACGCGAGCGCGGGTTCGAGCTCCAGCTGGTCCCGGTCGGGTCCGACCACGCGGCGTACGCGCGCGAGATGAAGGCGGCGATGGCGGCGCTGGGTGGCGATCCGGACACGGTCGAGTTGCCGTTGCTGCAATTCGTGCACCTCGTCGAGGGGGGCGAGGTGTTCGCGATGTCCAAGCGTCGTGGCGATTTCGTGACGCTCGACGACCTGATCGATGCGATCGGCGTCGACGCGACCAGGTTCTTCATGCTCCGAAGCTCCCACGACCGGACCATCGAGCTCGACGTCGAGCTGGCCCGCAAGCAGTCGCGCGAGAACCCGGTCTACTACGTCCAATACGCCCACGCCCGGATCGCCTCGATGGTGCGGCGGTTGTCCGGCGAGCGGCTATCGGGAGCGCTCTCGGCGGACTGGGAGGCGGCAGGACTCGAGGACCTCGAGCGCGATCTGATCAAGAAGCTGCTGGCGTTCCCGGGCGAGCTGGCCGAGGCGGCCGGCCGGCGCGCGCCACACCGGATCACCGGCTACGCGCTGGAGCTGGCGCAGGACTTCACCGCGTTCTACGAGCGCTGCAGGGTGATCGGCGTCACGCCGGAGTCGCTCGAGTCCTTCCGGGTGGCCCTGTCGGCGGCGACTCAGCGGACGATCGCGCTGTCGTTGCGGCTCCTCGGCGTGAGCGCGCCGGACTCGATGTAGCCCGTAGGCTCAGCCCCGGAACTGGCTGAGGTCCTGCTCGAGGCGGGCGGTCTCAGCGGGATCGAAGGCGGGCGCCGGCCCGGGCGACCGGGCTGCCGCCGCGCGGGTTCGCCGCCGCCACCGCGGTAGCGTGATAGCCAGGATCACGATCCCGGCGGCCAGAATCGCCGGCGGCAGGACGTACACGGTGAGGTTGAAGCCGCTGGCCGGCGGCTTGCCGAGGACCGCCTCGCCGTACTGGCTGACGAGGTTCTGCTCGATCTGCTGCTTGGTCTCGCCCTTTGCGATCAGCCCTCGGATGTAGTTGCGCTCGGAGTCGGCCTGGGGCGAGTTCGCCACGGCCAGCGACTCGTGGCAGAGCGTGCACATGACGTCGTTCTCGATGTCGGTGAGGGAGGCCCGTGGGTGGGATGAGGCGGCGAGCGCGGCCGGTGGCGCCACAGCCCAGGTCGCGAGCAGAAGGGCCACGGCGAAACGAAATGCCGCCCTACTCATGATGGCTGGGATCCGGACCGCTCGGCCAAGATCCGCGGCAGGGTCTGCCGCAGCCAGGTGGCGTCCAGCTGGGAGCGCTGCAGCGCCACGATCTTGCCCTCGCGGTTGATCACGAACGTCTCGGGCACGCCGGTCGTGCCGAACCCCCGGACGAAGTTGCCGCTCACGTCGCGCAGCACCGGATAGGTGATGTGCTGCCGGCGCACGAAGGCCTCTGAATCGCTGGTGTTGTCCTGGTAGGTGATGCCGAGGATGGTCGCGTTGTCCTTGGCGATCCGCCGCTGCTCGCGCTCGAGGATCGGGGTCTCGGCCAGGCAGGGCGGGCACCAGGAGGCGAACACGTTCACGATCACCACCTTGCCCCGCAGCTGGGCCAGGCTCTCGGACCCCGGGGCGCCCAGCTTCGGCAGCCGAAGGTCCGCGTTTGGCGCGGCCGGATAGTCGCCGCGGGCCACGGACGCGTCGATCGAGGTGTCGCTCCCGAGGTGTGCGACGCCGAAGCCGAGCAGGGCGAGAAGCCCCGCCGCGACCGCAACGGCGAGGGCAGGGATCGCTAAGCGACGCATGACCGGAGAGTAATACGTCCCGGTCGGGCGGCAGATCGGGTCGACGCGCCGCGGGGATTGCCGTGTTTGAGCTCGGTCGGGCAGCCGCCAGTCGTCCGTCCGTGCGCAGGTCCCGCAGGTTCCGGGTTCGTTTGCAACATCGATCGCGGTTCGTTTCCCCGGACCGGGCACATGGGTGCGATGTTTGCACCCGAGTGCCCCAGTCGAAGAGAATCGCCTCAGCCTTGTCGTCGCATCTGTATCCATCCGACGCCGGCGATCCTTCGCCGGTCGACAGCCCCGAATCGTCGGCGCCGTTCGCGCTGCGCCTCGAGCCGATGGACGGAAGCTGGGTACGTGTCCGCGTAGAAGGTGAGCTCGCGCTCACAAGCTCCGCGTTGCTGGAGCTTGCCGTCGAGCGTGAGCTGGAGGCCAACAGCGACGTCCTGCTCGACTTCTCGCACATCGCCTTCATCGACTCGGCGGGGCTGCGCGCGATGACCGCCCTCGTGCGGGTCGCCAAGGCGAACGGCCGCAGGCTCAGGTTGAGTGCCGAGCTGCCGGCGCACGCCCGCCGGCTGATGGAGATCGTCGGCCTCCTCCCGTTCGTGCCGATCGCCGAGGAATCCGACTTCGAAGCTCCTGGCGGATCGGGCGCCGGCGCGGACTGACCACGCCCGTTCGATGCCGTCAGCTCGCCGGTGGGCGGCCGGCGCTACGCACACACGCCGACCGTCCACCGAGGCAGAGGAGAGAGGTGATGCTCCGGCGTTTGTACCTGAAAAAGCCGGAATGATTTGGATTGTTCGCGGGTGTCGTTGCAAAGCAACGCGAGCGATGAGGACGCCCGTTCCGGCCGCTCCAAGCCGCCGTGGACGATGCCCGGGGGTAGAATCTCGCTGGGCGCAGCCCACAGGTGGCGGAACAGCCGTATTTGCAGGTGATTTGTGCGCGCGCGGACGTAGCTCAGTTGGTAGAGCGTCGGCTTCCCAAGCCGAAGGTCGCGGGTTCGAGACCCGTCGTCCGCTTCGTAGAAAGGCCTCGAAATCGGGCCTTTTCGGTCGCTAGCTCGCGCCGCGAGTGATGACGGGCAACGGCACCCGGTTGGTTCCATGCCGGACTTTCGCCGCCCTGGTGGCCGTGGGATCGACGCCAGGCGGCCAGGGCCTCGCGGACTCCGGGTGCGCCGGGAGCGAGGGTCCCAGGCTGAGCTCGGCTCGACGAACCGCACCCGCGAGTCCAAGTATGTCGAGCGTCACGCGGGTGATCGCGGCTCGTCCGACTCAAGCGTCCGCCGCACCGTCCGGCGGTTGATCCCCAGCCTCGCGGCGATCTCGCGCTGCGAGATCCCATCCGCCGCATCGTCTCACCTGCGCCGACTCCAACGCGCTGCGCACTCCCCGTGCTCCCACCTGTCTCGACCGGTCGAACCGATCGAGCGTGAGAGTTCAAGCGATCGTCACCGGCCGCGCTAGGTGGTGCACTTTTCGTTGCCAGATTCCGGTGCGCTAATTGGGTGCCCGGCATCGGAGGCGGAACAGGGTGAACGAACGCGGCGAACCACAGACCGTTCTCTGCAATTGTCGCGTCGGCCGACCAATTCGGCTCGTCGGCATCGGCGTCAGCAGGCTGGGTCGTACGCCCGGTCGGGCAACGCGTCTTCCCATTCGGATCGAGTGAGCCGCCGGCCGGCCACGGCACAGGCCTGGCGCGCCCACGAGGAGGGTCGCACGTCCCAGCGGTAGGCGAGCCCCGTGTCGTAGACCGCGAACAGGTGAGCCCCGTCGGGGCTGAATTGGGGAATGACCCCACGGTTCGGCAGCCCGGGCAACGCGGCACCGAGCGGCTGCTCCGTGCGCAGGTCCCAGAGCCGGATCGTCCCATCTGCGCTGCCTGTGGCGAGAGTGCGTCCGTCCGGGCTCATGGACTGCCCGAGGATCGCTCCGGCGTGCCCGGTGAGCGGCCGGCTGGCAGGCTTCCAAGTGTCGGTGGACCACAGCCGCACCCAACCCTTCCAGCTCCCGCCCACGAGGAATCGCCCATCGGGCGTGAAGCGCGCCACGTCCGAGATGGCCTCATCCCCGAGCAGGGACGCTCGCTGCCGGCGCGTGGCGACGTCAACGATCCGGACGCCCGGATTGGCCACGCCAGGCACCGTCACGGCGAGCGTACGCCCGTCGGGGCTGAGCGAAACGTCTCCGACCGTCGGGTAGCGAAGCACGGGACCGACCGGTCGGCCCGACGGCAGTGCCCACAGGCGAACCGTGTAGTCGTCCGCCGCCGTCGCCATGAGGTGCCCGTCGGCGGCGAAGCTGGGCGTGAACACCCCGTGTGCAAACGCCGTTCGCGCGTTCGGACGGTGGCCCACCAGGCGCTTGACGATCTCGCCACGCCTCGGATCGACGAGAGCGAGAAAGCCGTTGTCGCCGCCCACGGCGAGCAGACGGCCGCCGGGCACGAACCCAATGCCGGTGACCGCCCCGTCGGGGACGACACGGAACTTCGAAAGCGCCCGCAGCGTGCTGGCATCGAGGAGCGCGACGCGGCCGTCGGGTTGCCCGACGGCGAGCGTGCGCCCGTCAGGGCTCAGGGAGCTGCGGAGCAGCTCCCCCGCATCCGGGCCTACCTTGAACGGGCGGCCGAGCCGCCGGTCGCCGGCGAGGTCCCAGATGAGAACCTTGCTGTCCAGGCTCGAGCTGTAGAGCGTCGAACCATCGCTGCTGATCGCGAGCCCGGTGACCTTTGCGGCGTGGCCCGCGAGCGTCTCCACCGCCGCCGCGTGCTCGACGTCCCAGACGATCAAGCGCCCTTCCTCGCCGGCCGTGATCGCCTGGCGCCCGTTGGGACTGAAGATCGCCCGCTCCACCGCGCGATCGTGGCGTCCGGACGCGGCGGTGGTCTCGCCGGTCGCGAGATCGACGAAGCGCACCGAGCCGTCGCGCCCGCCCGCGAGCATCGTGCGACCGTCGGGGCTCAGGGCCGCCTGCTCCGCGCTAACGGGCAGGCGGCGCAGCTCCCGCAGTGTGCGCGCCTCGCGGATGACGATGCCGTCCACGGTTGTCGTCACCACGTCCCGGCCGTCGCGCGTGACCATCAGCGTGGCGGGCTCCGGGCCGAGGTACCGCTCCCGGCCGATCGGCCGGCCGCTGCGCGCATCGAAGCGGCGGATCACCCAACCGCGGTCCGGAGGGAGCGCGATGACGGCGAAGAGCGAGCGTCCGTCTGGCGAAAAGCGCAGGGCTGTGACGATCCGGCCGAGCGGGTCGGGGGGCATCCGCAGCCTGGCGAGCGGACGATGGGTCCGGGCGTCCAGGACCACCGGCCTGCCTCCGCCGACGGCGATTCGTGAGCCGTCGGGGCTGTACCGCACGTGGTCCAGCCTGAGGATCGCGTCGATGATCACTCCGGCATGGCCGCCCACCTCGGCCGGTGGAGCAACCGGGCGCCGAGTGCGCGTGTCGACGAAGCTCACCGTGCCGTCGTTGTCGGCAAACGCCAGCGTGCGCCCGTCCGGGCTGAGGTCCAGACTGATCAGCCGATCGCCATCGCCGCGCAGCACGCCGATGGCCGCGGGGCTCTTGAGCAGAGCCGCGAGCAGGTCGCTGCGGGTCTGCAGCGAGTCATCGAGCGTCACCCCCTGGCGGGCGAGCAGCAACGAGCGGTCGAGGTCGTCCTCGGCCAGCGCCTGTGCGCCGAGGCGCTGCGCCGCGGCCGCCACCGCTTCGTCTCGCGCGTTCCCTCGCTGCTCGAACGCCACAAGCCCGGCGATCACGGCTAGCACGAGGAGTGAGACCACACCCGCCAGCACGGCCCGCAGGCGACGCTGCGAGCGCTCGCTCGCAAGTCGGCTCTCGTCGAGGAAGGCGCGCTCGACGTCGTTGAGGTCAGTCTCATGGTCTCTCGCCCAGTCGAGCGTCGAGGCCAGGCGCGCGCCGCGGTACAGCTCTCCGCGATCGCGGCCGCCGGCCTCCCACGCGCTCGCGGCGGCGCGCACGTGGAGCTGCAGCCGACGGCCCTCGGCGTCCTCCTCGAGCCAGCCGCGCAGCCGCGGCCACTCGCGCAGCAGAGCCTCGTGCGCGACCTCGACGTCTCCCTCGCTGATCGTTATCAGCCGATCCTGCGCCAGGGCGGAGAGGACCTCGACAACCTCCTCGCGGCGGTCGACTTCCAGCTCCGCCAGCGGCACGCGCCGGCGCACGACCGTGTCTCCCTCGCCCCCGCCCGCCAGCCGCAGCAGAACCCGGCGTGCGATGTCGCGGTGCCCCGGGTCGAGCCGTCCGAAGGCCCGTTCCGCGAGCCGCGCAACCGCGCCGTGCACCCCGCCCGCCTCACTGTAGGCGCTCAGGCGAAGTGTGCGTCCGTCCCGATGCTGCCACAGCTCGAGCAGCGAGGTCGACAGCAGCGGCAGGGCGCCGGGCTCGTCCTGGACGTCTGCGATCAGCGCGTCCACGAGGTCGGGCTCGACGCGCAGGCCGGCACGGCGCGCGGGCCGTTCAATCGCGCGGCGCAGCTCGTCGCGGTGCATCGGACCGACCAGCACGTGATTTGCGCCGAGCAGCCGCGACAGCTCCGGGTAGGCACCGCAGCGCCCGTAAAAGTCCGCGCGCATGGCGACGAGCACGATCGTGCGCCCGCGGAGGTTGCGCGCGTGGGTGACCAGCGCGTCGACGAACGCGGCGCGCTCGGGCTCGTCCCGGCAGGCGGTAAAGAGCTCCTCGAACTGGTCCACCGCCACGACGAGCCGGCCCTCCCGCGCAGCGTCGGCAGTGACCTCCTCGAGTGCCCGCATCGGATGCTCACCCGGGCGCAGGAGCGCGAGCGTCCAGCCCTCGCTGCCGGGCAGCACGCCGACGGCGAGGGCGGCGAGGAGGCCGGCGCGCAACGCCGACGACTTGCCGCTGCCCGACGACCCCACTATGCCCATCAACTGAGCACCGGGGAGACGCGCCACCATCTCGGCCACCAGACGCTCGCGGCCGAAGAACACGTCGGCGTCCTCCAGCTCGAAGGACGCCAGGCCCTTGAAGGGACAGACGACAGTGCCTATCCCGTCCTCCTCGTGCTCGGCGGGGTCGGGTATGGCTTGCAGGTCGACGACGTCGCCGGCCAGGTCCTGCTCCGCGGCGCGCAATTCCGCGCGCTCGGTGGCAGCACGACCGGCTGTGGCGAGGACCCGCCTGGCAGCCTCGCCGCGAGCCCAATCACTCGCAACGCGATGCACGCGCCGCGGGATCCCGCCGCTCGCCTCGGCGAGCCGCTCGACGGGCGGCTCCATGTCGTCACGCGCTCCCGCGTACAGCCGAGCCACGGCGGCAACCCCACCTACGTCGAGCGGCGTCAGCGTCAGGATCGCGGCCGCGTCCAGCCGAGCCGCAAGTCCTGCATCCTCCGCCGTCACCAGTACGAGCAGCGGCAGCGCCGCCAACCCGCCGCAAAGCTCAGCCAGTGCTGGCCACAGCCAGTCACCCGCCCTGTCGGCATCGTCAATCACCAGAAGCGAGGGCCGGCGCGTCGCGCGCGCCTTCGCCAGCACCTCGCGCCCCGCATCGGGGGCGCCCAAGTGCGAGATGTACAGCACCTCGCCGCGCTCGCGGTGCGCCTCGGCAGCCAGCTCCGCCGCGAGTCGCGTCTTGCCCATCCCGCTCGGCCCCGCGATCAGCACTAGGCGGCCGGCGCCCCCATGCGAACGCCGCCAGTGCTTAAGCAGCCAATCCACTTCCGCCTCGCGGCCCACCAGAGGCGTGGATGCCCCGAGCACGGGCGGCGGCTCGGCCGCCTCCAGCGGCGGTAGCTGCAGCGCCGGGTCCTGCGCCAGGATCGCCCGCTCGAGATCGCGGAGGCGCTGACCAGGCTCTATCCCGAGCTCCTCCACGAGCCGCCTCCGTGCGTCTTGGTAAGCCTGCAGCGCGTCGGCCTGTCGCTCGCAGCGGTAAAGCGCGAGCATGAGCTGCCCTCGGAGTCGCTCGCGCAGGGGGTTCTCCCCGATCAGCGCCTCGAGCTCCCCCACCACATCCGAATGGCCGCCGAGCGCGAGCTTCGCATCGATCAACTGTTCCCGCACCGCCACCCGCATGTCGCGGAGACGGGCGATCTCGAGCTGGGCGAAGGGCTCGTACGCGAGATCCCCAAGCGGTTCGCCGCGCCACAGCGAGAGCGCCCGCTCGAGAGCGGAGATGGCCGCCTCCGGCCGGCCTGCGGCAAGTTCGCCTCGGCCCTCGGCAGCGAGCCGCTCAAAGTGGTACGAGTCGAGGCGGTTGGGGTCGAGCCGCAGCTCGTAGCCGTAGTCGCGGGTAACGAGCAAACCGTTACCGCCCGAGTCGTCGCTGCCCGCGGTGAGCGCCTTTCGCAAGCGAGAGATCCGCACCTGCACGGTCTTGCCGGCGGTGGTGGGCGGACGTTCACCCCAGAGTTCGTCGATCAGCCGATCGGTGCTGAGCGTCTCGTTGGCGTGTAGGAGAAACACCGCGAGCAGCGCCCGCTGCCTGCTCCCACCCAGCGCGACCCGCTCCCCCTCCTCGAGGGCCTCGAGCTGACCGAGGATACGAAAGTCCATGACACGTGACGCGGGGTTGGTAAGACCGAACCTAACACCGGCGACGACCCCCGGCAAGCGGTGTTGCCCCTCTGTCGCCGCAATGTTGCCTTCCTGCAATTGCCAACGCGGAAAGTGAGCTCAAGCAAGTGGCGGCCGTCGAGAGGCCGCCTCGGGACAGGAGGCACCATGAGCCACCAGATCTCACAGCAGCATCCCGCAGTCGTTCTCCGCTCGCACTACGTGCACATGCGCGCGCTCTTGGCGATCGCGATGATCGCCGTAGTGGGCCTCACCGTAACGGTGGTGATCCTCGCCACCCGCGAGAACAGCACGGCGAGCGCGAGCTTGGCAACACCGGTCACATCATCCGTAGGGGCTGCCGGCACCAGCGCCGGGGGCGGCCCGATCGACCCCGGCTACGGCTACGGCGGCCACCCGGAAAGAGGCTACCGCCCGGCACTCGCCACGACGGAACTGAGAAGCGCAGCCGACCTCGCGACAGGAGACAACCCGCGCGGTGTTGCGATCACGAAAGCCGCGCCGCCGCCAAACGCGCGGCCCGGACACCAGCAAGGCGGGCTCCCTTAGGAAGGCAACCGTCGCCGTAGGGACCGTGAGCCGGCCCGGCACTCTCTCGCCCGATACGAAAGCCCCGCGTCCGCGGGGCTTTTCGTAAGCGCAGGGCATGTACAAGCCTAAGCGAGCGGCGGACGACGAAGGCCATCTTGGGTGGCCTTCGGGGTCTCGGTCGGACGCTGTCGCAGGCCCTTTCGAGCTGCGGCTCCGGTCGGCCTCGATAGCAGGGGCGCGACGGAAGACGCTGCGCTGATCGATCGCGGGCTGCTTCGCCTTGTCCGCGATTGGGCAAAGCTTCATCGTCGATGCTCGCCGTATCTCCGCCGCCGGCGTGCGGTACGTCTCACGGCGTAGACCTCCTTCATCGTCTTGTAGGACTTGAGGGAACCTACGCCGTCGCTCTGACATCACCCGGGGCGCACGGGCCAGTGGCGTCGCAGGGAACGAACGCGGTTGAACGGATGCGGGTGCGCATCGTGGACTTCTACTGTCGGGAGGGGGTGAATGGATCGGGTGAAGTGGGGAGCGCTGGCTCAGTGGAGCGTCGTCTGCTCCCCGAGCGCGACTTGCCCGAGGTAGTCGTAGGCGCGGTTGGCGCCGAGCGGGTGCATGAACGACCCGGCTCTGACATCGCGATAGGCGCGCGCGAGCGCGCTGCCGTTCACATAGCCGGCGCCGCCTGAGAGCGCGAGCGCGCGGTCGACGACACTCGCGGCTGCCTCGTTGACGAACGCCTTGGCGGCCTGCGCCTCGGCGAACAGCGCGCCGAGCTCCTCGGCACTGCCGTCTGATGCAGGGTTGGCCGAGCGGTGTCTGTCGATCAGCGTCGCGGCGCGCGAGAGGACGCCGCGCGCGGCTGTGAGGTCGATCGCGTTGTCGGCGACCTGCATGCGCGGGCGAGCATCGCCGTTGATCCGGCCGGCAACCCCTCGGCGGGCGAGCTCGTCGGCCGACTCGGCGATCCCGAGCGAGGCCGCGGCGTGGAACAGCCCGGCCACCAGATTGCGCTCCATGTACGGGACCGGGTCACCGGCCGCGAAGCCGCCGCGCACGCCGGACTCGGGGAGCTTGACGCCCTCGAGCGAGACCGAGTTGCTGCCGGAGGCGCGCATTCCGAGCGCGTCCCAGTCGTCGTTCACGACGACCCCGGGCGCGTCGGTCGGCACCATCGCGTATGCGTAGCGCTCGACGCCGTCGCTGTCGGCATAGGTGACCGCCACGTAGAGATCGGTGGCGGCGGGCGACATCGTGCAGAACATCTTGCGGCCGTCGATCCGCCAGCCCGACTCGGTGCGGGTGGCGAGCGTGCCCGGTCGCGTGAGATCCTGGCCGCGCTCGCTGATCGCGGCTGCCAGCACGACGCCGTCCCGAGCGATCTGCTCCAGCGAGGAGGCGAACCCACGGGCGCGGCGCTCTGCGCCGGCCGCGACCGCAACCTGGCGGCGGCGCTCCATGTTGAGCACCGCGACGAGGTGCATGTTCACGCCGATCGCGACTGATGCGTCACCGCGGGCCAGGCGGCTTGACGCGACAACGAGGTCGTGCGCGGAGCTGACGCCGAGCCCACCGAGCTCGACCGGGACGGGCGCAGCAAAATAGCCGGCGGCCTTGAGCGCTTCAATCGCCTCAAACGGATAGCTGCCGTCGCGGTCGTGCTGCGCGGCGCGGGCGGCGAGCTTCGGGGCGAGCTGCTCGGCGATTGCGACGAGACGCGCTCCGGTTTCAGTGTGGGCTGCGAGTTCGATTGGCATGGCGGAATCTCCGATCCGCTCGTCAGGGCTCGTGACAGGAGCATCGCTCCGGCCACGAGCCTCATGCGAGGATTAGTGGGTCGTCACCTCGACGGCGACCGGCACGCCGTTGGTGACCATGTCGTAGACCGCCGAGCGCTTCGTGGCTCGCTCGACGACCTCGCGGAGCTTCTCCTCGGGCGCGTTGCCCGTCACGCGGAACGACACGCCGATCCGCTCGAACCCGTTGCGGGGCTCGTCGTCCACGCCGAGCGCGCCGCGCACGTCCATATCGCCGGTGAGGGTCGACTCGACCGAGGTGAGCTGCACCATGCGTGCCGCGGCGACGCAGACGATTGACGTCGTCAGGCAGGCGGCAAGCGCGTGCAGCAGGTACTCGGCCGGGTTGGCGCCGGTGTCGGTCCCGAGCAGGATCGCCGGCTCACCCGCGTCGATCTGGAACGCCTCGCGGCGGGTCGTGTCCTCGCCCCCCGCGGCGTAGAAGTCCTTGATCATCGAGCGGTTGTGGGCCCCGCCGATCCAGCGGTTCGTGGCGCGGAACTGGAACTTCGCCAGCTCCGGCTGCTGCTTGATCAGATCCAGCGTGGCGAACAGCTGGTGGGTGTCCACGCCGTTGCGAATCGTGTTTGTCGTCGTGCTCACTTCGGGACCTCCGCGATCGTTGGTGGTGTTGGTGCAACTGTGCTCCCGAGTCGCTTTCGCGACATCGGGGCCACCACCCAACTCCGTGGCGGGATGCACGTACCTGCTCGAATGCGCGGCGCGGCGAACCCGCGCTCGCAGCGCCCTGTAGCGGCTCAGCCGACTCTGGAGAACCGCACGGCAGCCGCTGTGCGGGCGGCTTTGCCCGACACGCGCAACTTGACGTAGACGTTCGACAGGTGCCGCTCGACCGTTCGGATGCTCAGAACCAGCCTCTGGGCGATCTCCTCGTTGCTCAGCCCCTCCGTCACGAGCCGCATCACCTCGCGCTCACGCGCACTGAGATCCTCCACCGGCTCCGGCGTCGTCGCGCCCCCGGCTGGGGCGGCAGCTTCGGTTCCCGCCCCCTCGCCGTCGCCCGTGGTCGCGTAAAGCCTCCACTCGCCCGGAACCCCGGTGAGCACCCTCGTTCCGCGGAGCTCGAACTCAAGCCCCGAGCCGACCACGAGATCCGTGACCGTGCCCGACGCGATCACCTCCCCCGGCTGCGCCGTCGCCAGCACGCGCGCGGCGAGATGCACCGCGATTCCGGCGAGGTCATCGGCCATCACCTCGCACTCGCCGGTATGAACGCCGGCGCGGACCTCGAGCCCGAGGGTACTCGCGCCGGCACGAATCGCGAGCGCACACCGCACGGCGCGAGCCGGGCCGTCGAAAGTCGCAAGCACGCCGTCAGCGGTCCATTTCACAAGCCGGCCGCGGAACCGCACCAGCTCTCGCTCGATCACGCGCCGATACTGGTCGAGCCGCTCGCGCCACCGGCGGTCCTCGACCTCGGCCGCGCGATCTGTGGATCGGACGATGTCGTTGAACAACACGGTCGCGAGCACCCGGTCGTTGACCGCAGCGGCCGGCCGTCCGGTGACGAACTCCTCGATCTCACCGAGCATCGCGTCCTGATCCCCCGCAACCCACAAATGATCGACCCCGGCAAGCTCGACCTGACGCGCGCCGGGAATCCCCCGAGCGACCGCGCGAGACAGCGCCGGCCGCACCAGCTCATCGCCAGCGCGGTAGAGCACAAGCGTCGGCACGCGCACCGCCGACAGCAACGGTCGCACGTCGAGCTCCTCATACATCAGACCAATCGTCCGCATCGCCCCCGGACTCGCGCCGGACCGCAGCATCCGCGCCCACCATTCGCGCACCTCCGGATCGTGCGCCGCACTCGGCGCCCAATCATCAATGCTGATCGGGTCGCCCCAGTGCTCGATCATCCGGCCCCAGAACCGGCGCGTGACCTCGACCGGAATACCCTCCGGGTAGTCAGGCGCGCGCGACATGCGCGCATAGGTCCCGTACTGCACCATCGCGCTCACGCACTCCGGATGGGTCGCCGCCAGCATCGTCGCGGCCGCCCCACCCTCCGACACCCCGAACACCACGGCCCGTTCGACGCCGCACGCGTCGAGCACCGTGAGCGCGTCGCCGACGATGTTCTCAAGCGTGTAAGCCCCCGAGTCCGACAATCCCATCCCACGCTTGTCGAACGCGATCACACGCGCGAACGATCCTATCCGCTCCCAGAACCGCTCCGCCAGTGGCGGCTCCAGCCCGATCTCCAGATGGCTCACGAACCCGCCCATGAACAGCAAGTCCACCGGGCCATCTCCCGCGACCCTGTAGGCGATCGAAACGTCGCCACTAATGGCATAACGGATCGGCGACCAGGTCACCACGCGCCCAGCCTACCTCCCCAGAATCGACGCGCCGTCGCTCGGGTCGTCCGGGCCCCTCCTGCGCGCACTCGATCAAGTCGTTCGGATTGGGGGTGAGCGGCGGTTTGGCTTAGTCGCCCTTGCGGCACTCTCGGCGGCGCTGCCGCTCTGCGGCAAGACGGGCAGTCTCGCCGCCTGTCGGCACCCAGGTCAGCGCTGCCGCTCCTCGCCGCCTCCACCGGCTATGCCGCCACGGCGGCTCGTCAACCGGTGCCAGGATGATCGCATTCGCTGACGGCTGCGGGCTGTCGGTCGGCGGTATTGTCGTGTTCTTGGCTGCGGGTCTTGATGGAGGAAGGTCCTGATGCTCACGCGCGAGACCGTCACGTTCCGGGATGCAGGTGGGTGGAGTTGGGAGTTCGACCTGACGTTCATGCTGTCCAACTACGGGTGCATCTGGGGACGCGGATGCCCCGACACCAGGCTGCAGCGCACCGCTCGCGGATGCTGCGTCGATGGCGTGGAGATCTACCAAGGCGACGGCGACACTCCCGGCCGCGAGGATCTCAAGAAGATCCGTCGGTGCGTTGGGCAGCTGACCGACGAGGACTGGCAGAACCGCCGGGTGGCGCTGGCGCGCGGTGGTCGGGACCCGTGGGGCAAGGCGCGGTTCAAGCCCGATAGCGTCCACACCCGCCTGTACCGCGGCGCGTGCATCTTTCACAACCGCGTGGACCATCCCGGCGGGGCTGGCTGTGCGTTTCACGTCGCGGCGCTGCGCCGCGACGAGAACCCGATGGACTGGAAGCCTCGGATCTGCTGGCAGGTCCCGCTGTTCTTCGATATCGAGGAGACGACCAAGACGACCGTGGTGCGTGCATGCCGGACTGTCGATTGGGGCGGGGAGGGGATCCTTGATTGGTGGTGCACCGAGCATCCGGACGCGTTCCGCGCCGATCAACCGGTGTACGTGACCATGGAGGCGGAGCTTCGGCGCGTGTGCGGCGCCGCTGTCTACGACGAGTTGGCCGCCTACTGCGAGGCGCGCCATCGCGGCGAGCGACGCAGGCTGACGCTGCTCCCGATGATCCCCTAGCGCCCGCGCCTGGCCAGCGCCTCGGCCCGCTGCCGCGATTGGGCGCTTTGCTCCGTGCTCGCGGTTGGGTGCGCTGAATCGCGTTCTCGGCGTTCAGTAGATATCCCCGAGGGGAGTCAGCCGATCGCACCGTTGCGCTGCGCACCGGGACGAGTTAGAAAAGAAGGATGCGACGATCTCGGAGGTGAGGACATGAGAAATGCCCGAATGACCGGCATGGCCGGGGTGGGGGATCAGATTGAAGCGCGCGGACTGCATGGTCGGCCGTCGCGGCGCGGAAAGGTAGTCGAGCTGCTGGGCAGCGCGGGTCACCAGCACTATCGTGTTCGGTGGGATGACCAGCACGAGTCGATCGTCTACCCAAGCGACGGCGTGATCATCACTGCGTGGGCGACTGGCCGGGGTGCGCTGGCCGAAGAGAGCGACTAGCTGACAGCCGCCCGTGGGCCGGGGATCCGTGGCTGGCCAACAATGGCGCGCGCAGCGCGCTGCGGCATGTCCTTCACAGAACGTTCATGCGGATCGCCCGTCTCTGCACGCGGTCTGAAGGCCAGGTGTGCGATTGTGATGGGCGTGATGTGACCAACATCGAGCGGAGCGGCGCATGAGTGCGGGCAAGATTGGCCAGGTGGAGGATCGATCGGGCGAGAGGGCCGTCGGATTGGCGAACCGGAGCACGCTGACGGTGATCGACAACCGCACGGGGGAGCGGTTCGAGTTGCCGATCGACGACGGCGCGGTCCGCAGCTCGGAGCTCGGACGCCAAGCGGTTGGGCTCGCGCTATACGACCCGGGCCTTTCGAGCACGGCCGTGTGTCGCAGCGCGATCACGCACATCGATGGGGAGGCCGGGATCCTCCAGCACCGCGGCTACCGGATCGAGGCGCTGTGCGAGCGCTCGAGCTTCCTCGAGCTGGCCTATCTGCTGATCAACGGAGAGTTGCCCACCGCGCGGCAGTACGAGTCGTGGCTGCACGAGATCGGCACCCGCAACTTCGTCCACGAGAACGTCAAGGGCTTCATCGAGGGATTCAGGTATGACGCGCGCCCCATCGCGATGGTCGCCGCGTCCGTCGGTGCACTCTCCAGCTTCTATACCGACGCCGACGAGGTGTACGACGAGGAGGCCCGGGAGCTGCAGGTGGTCCGCCTGCTGGCGAAGTTGCCGACCCTGGCGGCCTTCTCCTACCGCCACCTGCAAGGGCTGCCATACGTGCACCCCGAGGACCACCTCAGCTACACCGGGAACCTGCTGTCGATGATGTTCCGGATGAGCGAGCTTCGCTACACCCCGGACCCGGTGGTCGAGCGCGCGCTTGACGTGTTGCTGATGCTGCATGCCGACCACGAGCAGAACGCTTCGACGACCGCCGTGCGCGCGGTCGGGTCCACGCACGTGAATCCATACGCGGCCGTTGCGGCAGGTGTCGCCGCGCTGTCGGGGCCGATGCGCGGGGGAGCCGCCCAGGACGTGCTGAGGATGCTGAGCGGGATCGGATCGCCCAGCCGGGTACCCGAGTTTCTCGTGCGCGTCAAGTCAGCGCACGAACGGCTCCTGGGCTTCGGCCATTGGGTCTACAAGACCTACGACCCGAGGGCGCGTCTGCTCCGCCGGCAGCTTGAGCAGCTCTACGAGGACCGTCGGCCCGACCCGTTGTTCGCGGTCGCCGACGAGCTCGATCGGCGAGTGCTGGACGACGAGTACTTCACCTCCCGCCGGCTGTACCCGAACCTCGATCTGTACTCCGGCCTCACCTACGAGGCGCTTGGGATCGCGCCGCCGATGTTCCCGGTGATGTTCGCGCTCGCCCGCACCGCCGGATGGATCGCGCAGTGGGTCGAGATGGTCAAGGACCCCGAGCAGACGACGTTCAGGCCGCGTCAGCTGTACACAGGCGCGTTCGACCGCGAGTTCGTGGACGTCGGCGAGCGCGGCTGAGCGCCGGGCGCGCCCAGCAGGACGCCTGATGTCGGCGGCGACATGGGCGTGCGACATCACGGCGGGTCTAGTAGGGCTCGTCGGGATGTGCCACCCCGAATCTGGCTGCTCCACGCCTGGGGCCGTCGTTTTGCTGCTCGTCGGTTGCGGCGTCTGACGGGTCCCAGCCGAGCCGCTCGCTCGTTGGCATAAGAACCGTAGTGCGCTGTGGGGACAGAATCGGTTGAGCTGAGTGGATGGGCGGCTAGCTGCGTAGGAAGGCCAGCACTGCGAGGACGCGGCGGTGGTCCTCGGGCGCTGGCGGGAGATCGAGTTTGGTGAAGATGCTGGCCACGTGCTTCTCGACGGCGCGTCCCGAGATCACAAGCGCGTCGGCGATCGCCTGGTTGCTGCGTCCCTCGGCCATCAGCCTCAGCACGTCGAGCTCGCGCGGCGTCAGCTCCTCGAGCGGCTCAGGCACGCGCCGGCGTCCAAGCATGTGCGAGACGACCTCGGGATCGAGAGCTGAGCCGCCCTCAGCCACCCTCCGTACCGCCTCGGCGAAGCGGTCCCCGTCCCACACACGGTCCTTAAGCAGGTAACCGACCCCGGCGGGATTCTCGCCCAGCAGCTCCAGCGCGTATGCCTCTTCTATGTAGGCCGAGAGGACGACGACCCCCGTGCCTGGCAGCTCTTCGCGAATGGCGCGGGCGGCCTGTAGGCCCTCGTCGGTGTGGGTCGGCGGCATGCGGATGTCGATGATCGCGACGTCGGGTTTGTGCGCTCGGGCCTTGCGCATCAACTCCTCTCGGTCCGCCGCTTGCCCGACCACCTCGTGGCCGGCATTCTCGAGCAGACGCGTGACCCCTTCGCGCAGCAGCACCGAGTCATCGGCGACGATTACGCGCACGGAATCCTGGCCCTCACTGTCGTGCCGTCGCCGTCGGCGCTAGTCAGCTCGAGGCGGCCGTCGAGGGCTGCCACTCGGTCGGAGAGACCCCGGAGGCCTGAGCCCCGCGCCGGGTCGGCACCGCCGATGCCGTCGTCGCTGATCTGGACGTGTACGTGGTCGTTGCTGCGCGCGACCGTCACGATGGCCTTGTTGGCTCTGGCATAGCGCGCCACGTTGGTAAGCGCCTCGGCAACGACGAAGTAAACGGCTGATTCGACGGGGGCAGGTAGCCGCTCGTGGGGTGCCTCTACGAGATCTACCGGCACCGGGGAGCGCCCAGCGAGCCCGCCGAGCGCTGCCGCGAGACCTCGGTCGGCCAGCGCCGCCGGGTGGATCCCGCGCGCCAGCTCGCGCAGCTCGGCCGTTGCCTCCTTCAGCTCCTCGAGCGATGCGTCAATCAGCGCGGCCGCCTGCTGCGCGTCGCTCTCCACTTGGTTTCGCGCCATGCGTAAGTTGATGCCGAGCGCCATGAGCCGCTGCTGGGCTCCATCGTGGAGGTCCCGTTCGAGCCGGCGGCGTTCCGCGTATCCCGCGGTGACGATTCTCGCGCGAGACGCGCGGAGCTGTTCGACGTGGGCGCGCAACTCGGCGTCCAGCCGCTCATTCTCGAGCGCGAGCGCCGCCGCGGCGCCGACTGCCTGGACGAGAACACGCTCCTCGGCAAGTCCGGCGTCGTGCACGATCGCCGCGACCCGCCTTCCTTCATGCTCGATGGCAGTGGCGATCTTGCCCTTCGGCGCCGGATCGACCCGCATTGGCCGACCGTCGGCGTCGACGTAGGCGTCCTGGTTGGGCACCCAATAGGCGAGCTCCACGGATGGGTCCCCAAGCGCCTCGGCAAGGGCATCGCGCAACGCACCTCGACCTCCCCCGCCGCCGAGCCGGGCGACGAGAGAGCTAACCGCCTCCGCCTGGCTGAAGCGCGATCGCATCAGCCCGACCAGGAAGGCAAACGGAAGGCAAGCGAGTGAACCGAACAGGGCCAGCGTAAGACCGTCATCGATGCCGGCCGACAGGCCGGCCTGTTCGACGATCAGCGACGACATCAACAGCAGGAAGGTGAGGCTTCCGACAGCGAGGACGGGGGCGAAGGCCCGTCGTTGACTCGGGCTGCTGTCCCGCCAGCGTCGGTAGAGGATCGCCACCACCGCGCCCAGCACCGCGACTGCGATGTCGAGCTGGGCGGCGCCGATGACCCCGGCGGCTCCGTCAGCGTGATCGATCAGCAGGGGATTGGCTGGGCACTGTGGGCAGCCCTGCGCCGTCGGATCCGTGAATACGAAGGCGGCGAATTGCACCGCGATCGTGTTGAAGTACGCGATGGAGACGAGGATGCGGTCGGGCCGGCTGTCCAGCTGTCCGGAAGGAAACGACAGCAGCAGGTGAATCAGGAGGGCGTAGATCAGCACCTCGCCGAGCGAGCCGATTGTGAAGATGACGCTGTCGTTGGAGAAGGCGAGCGTCTTCAATAGGCCGGCAAAGCCGACGGCGATCATCAGCGGGCCGATGTTGCTTGCCGGCCGTCGTCTCCAGGCATATAGCCCTGTGCCGGTGAATCCCCAGCCGATCCCGAGTGCCAACGCCGCGTAGGCACCCCGGTGGATGTTGTGCTGGCCGCCTGCGACCGCCAGCAGTACGCCTACGCCGAGGCCGACTGCCGCGACGGCGATACCGACCTGGATGGGGCGCAGGCTCCTCATCTGATCAGTAAGGCGATCGCCTCCGCGGTCAACTCGCTCTTGGGGATGAAGCCGTGCGCCGGGCCGAGGTCGATCTCAGAGCCGAAATCCGACCTGTCGCGGCTTGAGGTGAGGACGATCGCCGGCGCGGCACCGTTTGCGGCCAGTCGCTCGGCGACCTGGAAACCGTCGACGTCGGGCAGACGGACATCCAGCAGCACGAGGTCGGGTTGCAGCTCGCGGGTGGCGTCGATGGCGGACGTGCCATCCGCAGCCTCGCCCACCACCTCGTAGCCATCCGCCTCGAGCATGCGCCGCGCGCTGGCACGAAAGCTCGGATGGTCATCGACGATCAGCACGGTTTTACCCATGGCGGTGATTGTCGCCCATGGTCCCCTCCAGATCCATACGTGCCAGCCACACCCCCGGGGGGGCAATCCGAACCCCAGGCGGCGGCCGGCCCACCCACCTAGACCCCGGCCATCCCCACTGGCTGCGCAGTCCTGCCGCTGGGAAGCTGGCGCCATGTCGGAAACCGACCTAGAGGAGATCGACATGAGTGCCGAGATGAGCGCCACCCCGTCACTAGCCGCCCGCGCCGGGCGCTGGAGCGCACAGCATCGCAAGAAGGCCATCTGGGGGTGGCTGGCGTTCGCGCTCACCGCGTTCATGATCGGCGGCGCGATCGGGACGAAGACCCAGACCAACGCCCAGAGCGGGGTCGGCGAGTCCGGGCGCGCCGCACGCACGGTCGATAACGCGTTCCCGAAGCATCAGGTCGAGGAGATCCTCGTCCAGAGCAACAGCGCCACCGCGAGCGAGCGGTCCTTCCGAGCCGTCGTCGGCGATGTCCAGCGCCGCCTGTCTGCGGTTCCCCACACCAACGCACTCGAGAGCCCCTATAAGCCGGCCAACGCCGGCCAGATCTCGGCTGACGGGCATTCTGCCCTGCTCCGTTTCGAGATTGCCGGAGACCAGGACCAGGCCTCGAACCGGGTTGGCGCGACGCTCAAAGCGACCGCCGCCGCGCAGGCCGCCAATCCAAATTTCACGGTCGAGCAGGTCGGGGACGCGAGCATCAACAAGCAGCTCAACGACTCGATCAACAAGGACTTCAGTCGGGCGTTCGTAACCTCGCTGCCGATCACGCTCGCGATCCTGTTGATCGCATTCGGCGCGCTGGTCGCGGCCAGTCTTCCGATTCTCCTCGCCATGACGGCCGTTCTGGCCACGATCGGCCTGGTGGCTGTGACCAGCCAGTTCTCGCCCGTCGACAGCTCGATCAACGAGGTGATCCTGTTGATCGGCCTGGCGGTCGGCGTCGACTATTCGATGTTCTACCTGCGCCGCGAGCGCGAGGAGCGGACATCGGGGCGCAGCCCAGAGGCATCACTGGAGGCTGCGGCGGCGACCTCGGGGCGGGCGGTGCTCGTCTCGGGCCTGACCGTGATGGTCGCGATGGCGGGCATGTACCTCGGAGGAGCATCGACGTTCACGTCGTTCGCGACCGGGACGATCATCGTGGTCGCGGTTGCTGTGGCGGGTTCGCTTACCGTCTTGCCGGCGCTTCTCGCCTGGCTTGGGGACCGGGTCGAGAAAGGGCGCGTCCCGTTCATCAAGAAGATGCGGTGGAACGCCACCGAGAGTGGCATCTGGGCGCGGATCCTGACTCCCGTCCTACGGCGTCCCCTCGTCTCGGCAATCGCCGCGACGAGCCTGCTGATCGTGCTGGCGATCCCCGCCTTCAGCATCCACACGGCGAGCCCGGGCACCGACACGCTGCCGCAGAACCTGAGTGTGGTCAAGACCTACAACAAGGTCCAGAAGGTCTTTCCCGGTGGACCGATCCCCGCGGTCGTCGCGGTAAGCGCCGCGAACGTGACCTCGCCCGAGGTCAGTGGCGCGATCAGCGATTTTCGCAAGCAGGCCGCGGCAAACCCGTCGTTCAAGCAGCCGATCACGACGGCCATCAGTCCCGATCGCACAGTCGCGGAGATCGATATCCCCCTGGCCGGGGATGGCAGCGATTCGAGGTCGAGGGCCGCGCTGGCCGAGCTGCGGAACGATCTGGTTCCGGCCACGATCGGGCGGGTCGAGAGCGCCACGGCGGACGTGGGTGGCTTTACCGCCAGCTCGAAGGACTTCAACGACACGATGAAGTCCCACCTGCCGCTGGTCTTCGGTTTCGTCCTCATCGCGGCCTTCCTGCTCCTGCTGGTGACGTTCCGCTCGATCGTGATCCCGATCAAGGCGATCGTGCTCAACCTGCTCTCCGTCGGGGCCGCGTACGGGGTCCTGGTGTGGATCTTCCAGGATGGCCATCTGCAGTCGCTCTTGGGCTTTCACTCCAACGGGGCGATCGTCCCGTGGATGCCGCTATTCCTCTTCGTGGTCCTGTTCGGGCTCTCGATGGACTACCACGTGTTCATCCTCACCCGGATCCGGGAGGCGTTCGACCATGGACGGACAACCGAGGAGGCGGTCACCCACGGGATCAAGACCACCGCGGGCGTGGTGACCAGCGCCGCGGCCGTGATGATCTCGGTCTTCGCGATCTTCGCCACCCTGTCGCTGCTGATCTTCAAGCAGCTCGGCATAGGGCTGGCGGTCGCGGTCCTCATCGACGCGACGATCATCCGCGGCGTGTTGCTACCGGCGACGATGAAGCTCCTCGGCGACTGGAACTGGTACCTGCCCCGGTGGCTCGAATGGCTGCCGCGAGTGACGGCAGAGGCCCCGGCTCCCACGCCGACGCGCCCGACGCAACCTGACCCGCCGACGCAACCCGAGCCGGTCGCCACCTAGCGCTCCGGAACACAAGCTGGAGGAGGGCGCCCGGCGGGCGCCCCTCCTCCAAGCCGACGCTGCCGACTACACCCGACCGACCCGACAAAGAGGAACTCCATGTCTTACTCCACTCTTCAATCTCCCAAGGCTGTCGCCTCCGCTCCCGCGGTGGCCCTACGCGAGGTTCGCAAGGTTCATGGCCGCGGCGACGGCGAGGTTGTCGCCCTCGACGGGGTCAGCGTCGGGCTCACGGCGGGGTCGTTCACGGCGATCATGGGCCCGTCGGGCTCGGGCAAGAGCACGTTCCTGAACGTTGCGGCGGGGCTGGACCGGCCCACATCGGGCACGGTCGCGCTCGGCGATACCGACCTGGCGCGGCTCAGCGAGCGAAAGCTGACGATCCTGCGGCGCGAGCGGATCGGATTCGTCTTTCAGGCCTTCAACCTGATGCCCTCGCTCACGGTCGCGCAGAACATTGCGCTGCCGCTGCGTCTGGACAGGCGGCGTGCGCGACGCTCGACGGTGCGTGACGTGGCGGCGCGGGTCGGGCTGGAGAAGCGCCTTCGCCACCGTCCCTCGCAGCTCTCGGGCGGCCAACAGCAGCGGGTTGCGATCGCCCGGGCGCTGGTTACCCGGCCGGAGGTGGTGTTCGCGGACGAGCCGACCGGGGCGCTGGACACCCGCACCGGGCGCAGCGTCCTCGGCCTCCTGCGCGAGCTTGTCGACAGGGACGGGCACACGGTCGTGATGGTGACCCATGATCCTGTGGCCGCGGCTTATGCTGACCGCGTCATCCTGCTCGCCGACGGGCGGCTGGCTGGGACGCTCGAGGCTCCGAGCGCGGACGAAGTCGCCGAGCAGCTCGCGCACCTGGGGGACTGAACGATGCTGCGTCTCGCCATTCTCAGCGCCCGCGGCCGCCTCGGCACGTTCACCGGCGCGCTGGTCGCGCTGACTGCCGCCGCCGTTCTCGCCACGGCCTGGGGGATGCAGCTCGAGTCGATCCTGCGCTCCCATACGCCCGTCGAGCGCTATGCCGCCGCGACGGCGGTCGTGACCGGGGAGCAGAGGGTCGGCACCGACCACGATGTCTTCCTCAGCGAGCGGAACCGTGTGAGCTCCGCGCTCACCGCCCGGCTCGCGGCCGTGCCAGGCGTCAGGGCAACGGTCGGCGACGTGTCGCTGCCCGCCCGGCTCGGGGCCAGGTCCACCTACGCCCACGGGTGGGGCAGCGCGGCGCTGACCCCCTACGTGCTGAGCGCCGGACGCGCGCCCGCCGGCCCCGACGAGGTCGTCACCGGCTATCCAGCCGCACTCGGCGCGCGGCTCGTATTCGCCTCGACCGAACGCGTCCGCACGGTAACCGTGGTTGGCGTCGCTCGCCCGCGTCACCCGGTCTCGCTACAGACCGCGATCTTCCTGACCGACGCGGAGGCAGCGCGGCTGGCGGGCCATCCCGGACGGGTCGACGCGATCGGTGTGCTGGCCGGCCCCGGCGTCGATGTTTCGCGCCTGCGCGCCGCCGTCCCCGGCTCGGTGGTGCTGACCGGGGATGCGCGCGGCCGCGGCGAGTATCCCGAGCTTCAGCAGACGCGCACGACGTTGATCCCCGTCACGGCAGCGTTCGCGGGACTCGCTGTGTTCATCGCCATGTTCGTCGTGGCCGGCACGCTGAGCCTCTCGATCCAGCAGCGCGAGCGCGAGATCGCGCTGCTGCGCGCGGTCGCCGCGACCCCCGGCCAGATTCGCCGCATGATCGCCTGGGAGGCGACGATCGTCGCCCTGGTGGGCTCCGCGGCGGGTATCTGGCCCGGGGTCGTGCTCGGCCGGGCACTCGGGCACGCGCTCGTGCGCCACGGCATCGCTCCGCCCGACGTCACGGTCCACGCCGATTGGATGCTCGCCGCGGCAGTCATCGCCTGCGGAGTCGCGACAGCGCTGCTCGCGGTCCTGGCTGCCGGACGGCGCGCCGCACGTGTTCCGCCGACGCACGCCCTCGGCGACGCCGCGGTCGAGCCGCGGCTCGTCGGGCCGGGGCGCATCATCGGAGGGCTGCTGGCGCTCGCCGGGGCGGTACCGCTGTTCGCCGTCTCGACTACGACCAGCACGCCCGAGACGGCCGCAGCGACATCAGAGCTGACCGCCATCTGTCTCGTCATCGCGGTTGGCTTCCTCGGCCCGATCGTGGCGCGTCTGGCCGGCCGAGTCATCGGGCCGCCGCTGGCGGCGATCTCCCCCGTCGGCGGGTTCCTCGCGTCGGCGAACCTCGGCACCGCCACCCGACTGTTCTCATCAGCCACCACGCCGCTGGTCCTCACCGTCGCGATGAGCTGCACGCTGCTGTTCAGCACCACCACGATCGACCACGCCGTTACCCAGCAAAAGCACGCCGGCCTCTCGGGTGAACTGGCGGTTACCAGCAGCGGTCCGGGATTGCCGGCCGCGGCGCTCACCGACGCCCGCGCGACGCCCGGTGTGCGCTCGGCGGTGGCTCTGACCTCCACCGCGCTCGGACCGAGCCTGGGCGCCTCCGACGACGCCCTCCCGGCCCAGATCCTCACCGGAGGGCAGGGCGGCGGACTCGACGTCGGGGTGACCGCCGGGTCCCTCACCGCGCTGCACGGCGACACGATCGCGCTCAGCCGCCAGCGGGCCGACGCGGCGCACGCCCGGATCGGCGACCGCGTCGCGATCATGCTCGGCGACGGCACCCGCACCCACGCCACCGTCGTGGCGATCTACACCCGCTCGCTCGCGTTCGGGGACGCCCTGCTCGCCTCCGAGCTCGTCGCCGGCCACCAGACCACCCCGCTGCTCGGGACGATCCTCGTGCGAACGAACCGCCCGGCGGACGTCTCCGCACGCCTGCGGGCGCTAGGTCGTGAGGTATCCCGGACTGCGGGTCGCCGACCGCGGGTCAATCGCCAGCGCGGCCGACGCCGACCGCGAGATGAACCGCTGGCTCGGGCCCCTGTTCGTCGCGATGATCTTCGCCTTCACCTCCATCGCCGTGGTCAACACGCTGGTCATGATCGCGCTGCGCCGCGGGCGCGAGCTGGCGCTCCTGCAGCTCGTCGGCGGGACCAAAAGCCAGGTGCGGTCGATGGCGCGCTGGGAAGCCGGCCTGATCATCACGATCGGGCTCGGGGTCGGCCTGGCAATCGCGGCCACCGCGCTGCTGCCGCTCAGCCACGCCCTCACCGGCAGCCTCCGCCCACACGTGCCGGCCGTCCCGCTCGCGGCAATCCTCGGCGGCACCGCGCTGCTGGCGCTGCTCGCCCTGGCGCTGCCGACGCGACGGGCGCTGCGCGTCCGGCCGGTCAAGGCGATCGGAATCGGCGAGTAGACCAGGGCCGGAGTTCGAGGCGCCCCGACCCGAGGCGGCGAACCCCGGCTGACCGCATAACACCACAGCTGAGGGGAACGAGGACATGTCACGCAAACCGATGGAAGGCCGGAACTTCCATGAGGAAACCGGCAGCATCTCATCAACCGAAACGTCGACCCGAGCGACAAACGGGATCGCGGACGTTGACCCGGACCGGTTCGGAGACGGCGCCGCAAGCCGGTCCGTGGACCGCAGGTCGCTGCTGCTCGGCGCCGCCGGGGCATTCGCTGCCATCGCGCTTCCCTGGCCGGCGCGCGCCGCAGGACACGCCACGTCGCTGCGTGCGCCTGACCCGCGCTTTGACCCGGTCCTAGCGCGTCAGCTCCAACGGGTGCTTCACGAGGCGCGCAGCGATCCGAGTACGCACTTCCCGGGAGCGATCCTGCACATACAAAGCCCCAGGCTCGGCACCTGGACGGGCGTAGTCGGCCTCGGTCGGGTGGCGCCGGCCGCACCGATGCGCCCCGCCGATCGCTTCCGCGCCGGCAGCATCATGAAGCCGTTCATCGCCGTCGTGGTGCTCCAACTCGCCGAGCAACGGCGGCTGTCGCTCGACGCCCGGCTCCCCACGCTGCTGCCCGTCAACGTAGTACGCCGGTTTCACGACTCGGCCCAGATCTCCGTCCGCATGCTGCTCGACCACCGCAGCGGGGTCCCGGAATGGGACACCCCCGACATCGACGACCAGATCGCGCATCATCCCGCGAAGGTTTGGACCATCCGCGAGAAACTCGACCTCGCGGCCGCCCATCCGCCGGTATTCGCCCCCGGCACGAGCTACAAGTACTCGAACACCGACTACACCCTGCTCGGGCTGATCATCGAGCGGGTCACCGGTCACTCGTGGCGGCATGAGGTCTCACGACGCGTCATCGGCCCGCTGGGCCTGAGCGGCACATCGCTGCCCGCCCCCGGGCACCGGTCGCTGCCACGCCCGTACGCGCATGCCTACGCTGAGGTCGACGGCAGGAGAGTCGATCAGACCCGCGTCGACCCCTCGGTCGCCGGGGCCGCGGGCGGCGAAGCGCTCGTCACCACCGTCCAGGACCTCGCCCGCTTCCTCGATGCGCTACTCGAGGGCCAGCTGTTCCGCCACAGTGACACGCTACGGCAGATGCTGGCCTTCGCCCCGGCACCCGACCAAGGCGGCCAGGTCGGCTACGGCCTAGGCATCGAGCAACGCGTCTTCCCCGGCGGCGTCGAGCTGATCGGCCACCTCGGCACGGCGGCCGGCTATACCGCCTACGTCGCCCGCCTCCGCCGCCAACACGTGACGATCGTCTCAGCGCTCAACTGGGCCGAAGACCCATCCCCGCTGCTTGTCCCAGCGGTGAAGGCGCTCGCGGCGACTCATCGGTGAGACCGGCGAACGGTGCAAGCTGCCAAACCTCTTCCCTCCGCATCGTCACCGACCTGACCGAACCCGGCTGCATCGTCAAGAAAGACCTGGATTCGATTCCTCACAGTGCGTTCGCAATGTCGAGCGATCTCACCTGCCTCGCCGGGGATGACAGGTCTGAGCCGTCACGCCGGTCGAGACCTGCCTTGCGCGGAAAGCGACCATCTCGCCGACGATCGCTTCCACCTAGACACCATGCGGACCGCGCTCCTCCATATGGGCGACGAGGCGATCACGCGCGCCGGTGAGGCTGGGATTGGCGCAAATGCGACGGACGCGATTCACCCCGGGGTTGGCGGACAACCTTGGCGAAGATCCCAAGGGTCGGCGGGTTCAACTTGAGGAATGCGACGACCTCCGTCACCAGTGAAGTCGCCGAGCCGGACACGACGCAAGTCATCGGCGCGATCGTGGGAGCCTACGCAGCTGGGACATCGCGCCCCTCCGTCCTGATGACGGACGGGCGCTGCCGTGGGGGCGTGAGGTGCGACTATTAGGCGGACTCGAGCGCCGGCTCGACCCCGTGCGCGCCGACCGGCCGGGTCACGTCGCGCAGGAAGACCGCGCCGACCGCGGCGCCGCAGACCGCGAAGATCGCGCCGATCACGAACGCCAGGTGGTAGCCACCGGTGAGCGCCGCGGCGGTGCCGGCGCCGGCCGCGGCCAGGTGGTGCGTGCGCGCCGCGGCGGTGCTGGCCAGGATCGCGAGGCCGAGCGCTCCGCCCATCATGAACGCCGTGTTTGTGATGCCGGAGGCCAGGCCCGAGTCCTGTGGCTCGACGTCGCTCATGGATGCCATCAGCACGGGGTTGAAGGCTAGGCCGCCGCCGATGCCAAACAGCAGCATCGCCGGGAGCACGTCGACCACGAACGAGCCGTGCACCGGAGCGCGTGCAAGCCACAGCAGCGCCGTCGCGGCGAGGAGCAGGCCGCCGGCGAGCGGCACGCGGAAGCCGTAGCGCATGACGAGCTTGGCCGAGAGGCCGAGCGAGAACGCCATCATCAACAAGTTGCCTGGCAGGTACGCGAGGCCGACCTGGAGTGGGCTGTAGCCGAGCACCAGCTGGAGGTACAGGGCGGAGAGGAAGAACAGCGCGAACATTGCCGCCGCCCACAGGATTCCGACGATGTCCGCCGTGGTCAGATTGCGGTGGCGGAAGATCCCGAGCGGCACCAGCGGGGCGGGGATGCGCGCCTCCCAGGCGACGAACCCCGCACCGATCACCAACGCCGCCGCGAGCAGGCCGATCGTCTGCGCCGACAGCCAACCGGCCGAGTTGCCGTTCACGATCGCGTAGACGGCGAGCACCATCGCGGTGGTGATCGCCACCGCGCCGGGGACGTCGAGGCGCCGCTGACCGGCACCCGTGCCCACGGCCGGCAGAAACTTGAGACCGCTCACCGTCACGGCGATCCCGATCGGGAGGTTGACGAGGAAGATCCAGTGCCAGCCGACGAGGTCGGTCAGCACACCACCCACGAGCACGCCGATGCTGCCGCCTCCCGCCATAACGAACCCGAACACGCCCATCGCCTTGGCGCGCTCGGCGGGCTCGATGAACAGCATCACGATCAGCGAGAAAGCGACCGCTGAGACGATCGCGCCGCCAAGTCCCTGCGCGGCCCGCGCGGCGATCAGCATCCCCTGCGACTCGGAGACGCCGCACACGAGGCTCGCGGTGGTAAACGCGGCGGTTCCGATCAGGAACAGCCGGCGCTGACCGAACAGATCGCCCAGCCGCCCGGCGAGCAGCAGGAACCCGCCGAACGTCAGCATGTAGGCGTTCACAACCCACGCGAGCGAGGTCTGCGAAAAGCCCAGACTGGCGCGGATGGACGGCAGCGCGACGTTCACCACCGTCGTGTCGACGACGATCATCAGGTCGCCCACGCATAGGATCACGAGCGCGAGCCAACGGGTCCGGGTGCTCAGGTTTGCGGTCATCGGTTCCTCCTCTTCCGTGTTCGCCCCTATGACCGCGGCGGCGACGAGAACTCATCGGTCACGCCCTCGACGGTCGGCCTGGGCCGTGGAGCACTCCGCCCCGCCTGGCCCTCGTCACCCGCGAAGGGCGCAAGCAGAAGCACGCCCTCGCGCGCGAGCACGCGCACCGGCCAGGCCAGCACAGCGAGGTGAGCTGGGCCAGGCGAGGAAAACCCGACACCTGCTCTCTCGACTCGCCGGGCATTGCCCGCCGAACCTGCCGACCCTGCCATGCGCTGATACGAGAGCGCGCAGAGCTTGCTTCGGGTCGCTCGCAACGCCGACTGTTGACGCAGTCCTACGTCGGCGGCGCTGGCTGCTTCTAGGACGGGCTGGAGGGGTGCGAGGAGGCTATGCGAGGGACCGCTGTCTCAGCTCTGGAGCCACCGTGTGAGGTCGGTGACGGCAAGCTGGTCCTTGGGCACGAACGCGAGGGCCGGGCTGTCGGCCAGCGCGGCGGCGGGAACCAGCGTCGGATCGGTGGAGGTGAGGACGATTCGGAGGCCGTTGTGGCCCTCGGTCAGTGTGCGGGCGAGGGCGAGCCCGTCGACGTCCGGGAGTTGCACATCGACGAGGGCAGCTCCCGGGGGGTGAGCAGCAGCCCGGGCATCGAAACCGTGGCTCGTTTGCGGTGCAGGCGGTAGCGTTGCTCCGGTAGAACCGGCTGTCATCAGCTGCGGGGGCGATCCGAGATCGCAGCCGCCCGCGCGTACGCCGGGCGTGCCTCAGCGCGCTCCACGTAGGCCTCGAGTGCCGCCCACGGTTCCAGCAGCCCTCGCGCGTTGGCTCCCTGAAGCACGCTCGCGCACATCACATCGGCAACGCTGAAGCGATCGTCGACGAGCCAGTCACGCCCGGCGAGCACCGACTGCATCGCGACGGCCGCCTCGGCGAAGCGGTCGTGCGCCGGGGAGTCGATGACCCCTTCGCCGAGCTCGCGAATCCAGCGAAACAGCGGCCCCTCGAGCTCCGAGACTGCGAACACGACCCACTGGTACACGAGTCCTCGCCCGGTCGAGCCAACCGGACCGATCAATCCCGCGCCGGGGTTCAGATCGGCCAGCTGGAGGCAGATCGCCGCGGACTCGAACATCGTCGCGCCGTCCCCGAGCTCGAGCGCTGGGACACGCCCCAATGGGTGGCGCAGCAGGTGCTCGTCAGATCGGCGCTGCGCACCCCGGATCTCAGTCAAGTCATACGGTGCGCCGATCTCCTCCAGCAACCACAGCACACGGCTGGACCGAGTCCGCGGCATGTAATAAAGCCGCGGTGGAGTCATCTACCGAAGCCTACCGATGGCGCCAGGCCGCCAGGCAACCGCGCGATCGGCATCATCGGTCGCCGCCGCGAGTGCGACCCATGCTGTCCGATTCCAGTCGTTCTCGGAGGTGCGGTTGGCTTCAGCACGGCTCCTTTGCTCGCTGATGCGAAACGCGTTCTGCTACCTGCCGGACACCACGGCGCCTGCTCGGTCTATGACAGCTACAGCGCTGGATCGCTTTCTGGCCTCCGCAAATCACACGATCGGCTAGCGCCCTCGCGGCCGCACCGCCGGCGCCCGCGTCGTCCTCGAGTTCATGCGAAAGCGCAACCCGGAGCTCGTCGGCGTCCGCGGCTGCGGCGCCGACGATGCGCCGCGTCTCGAGAGGCGATTTGCGAGACTGCCGGCGATCGCGGGTTGACACCTGCGTTCCTGCTGGCGCGGGTAGACATCGGCGGCGAACCGGCCGCGTGGCTGGCTATGTCTGGAAACAGCAGCCAGCGGACGGCACGGGCCACCTCGAAATCGTGACTGCTTCCACCGGATGGGCCCGACGCCGGCGCTGCTCCACCAGGCGAAGCAAGCGCCTGCTGCGGGCGGGGCCAATCTGTCCCAACTCGTCCGTTGTACGAATGGGGGCACGGGCATCGCGCTTTCCCGGTGCCTGGCTGAGCAGTAGTCCGTTGGTCCGCGTCCGGCATTGTTGTCTGTTGCTTAGGTCGCAAATCCGGTCGCGAGAGGATCATGCCGTTTCGTAGCGCTAGGTGCACTCGAGGACGCCCAGCGGCCAGTGACAAGCCGCAGTCCGTTCCAGCCAGTCCTTGCTGCGAAACGTGCGACCTGATCGTCTCCTCGGGCACTTCGATTAGCAGTCGCCTCGGCGCTGGTCGCCGTGGTGCGCGTCATGCCCTCGGTGCTCGTCCTCGCAACGCGCTGCTCCGGGCACGATTCGGGCGAAGAAGATGTCCGACGGTCCGTCCTTCGCCTGCGGAGTCCGGAGGGTGAAGACGGCGGCGAACCCACGTCGGAGTCCAGCGAGCCCCTGGTACTCGCCCACCCTGTTGTTGGCGATCGGTCCAGTTCGGATATCGGTGGGGCCAGCGACGTGAGCTTGTCGCCACGACCCGCCGCGATTATCCGAATAGGCGAACCAGACATCGGCGGTCAAGCCGGCGTCGCCCGGCACGTCGTTGCGCAGGTCGTACCAGATGACGCCCACGGTGCCGTGCTGGTCGACTGCGATGGCCGGCTCGAACGCGAAGGCACTGACGCCGGGCAGTGTAATGCTGCTCCATGTGCGACCACGGTCGAGCGACCTGACCAGTCCGATGGCGCCTGAGCTCGCCGACCGGCTGTCCTCGAAGGCCACGTAGACGGTTCCGTCGGGTGCGACCGCCGCGCTCTCGAAACCGGGTTGCGGAAGCACGTCGCCGGTCTCGGGATCAACGAACTCGGGGAAGATGGGTTTCGAGCCGGCCTGGACAGTGGGCTGCCAGGTTCGCCCCTCGTCGCGCGAACGTGCGGTGAGGATGAGGCCGAGGCCAGTCTCAGCGTCGGCGCGGGCGAATACGGCCAGCAGCGTTCCGTCGGGCAGGACGAGGATCCGGGGCGCGAAGTCGAGGGTAAACGGACCCGTCTGCTGGTCGATGAGTACCGGCGGCGACCAGGTGGCGCCCGCGTCGGTCGTGCGTGCGAACTCGATGGAGTTCGCCGCAAACGGGAAAGACGGGATGAAGTTGGCCCGGGCTAGGTACGCGTGCCCAACGAGGTTGGGACTGCCGGTGATCGCATCCGTCTCATTGCCCTGGAGGGGCGACGCGACCGTGGCCGGCGACGGCCAGTTGCGTCCGCCGTCTCGGGAATGGCTCGCGACGACCGCGGTCGTCGGCGGCTCGGTCGAGAGATCAGCGGCCAAACCGCCGAAATAGACAGTGCCGTCCCGGCCGGCGGACACCCACGGATCGGAGATCGCGTCAGCAGTTCCGCCCGTGCACACCCCGACGCCGGGGATCGTGCTGCGCGACCACGTCTTGCCTTCGTCGAGCGAGGAGGCGATGAGATCGCTGCGGGTGCCGTCGAACGGGCCGGCGTCCTGCTTCCACGTCGCAACGATGTTCCGGCGATTCGCCGGATTGACCGTGATCATTGGCTCGAGCTCGTAGCCGGTGATTTTGGTCTCGTCGTGTAGGGCGCCGGGGCAACCGGCAGCGAACGGGCTCGGTCCGGAGATCGCCCGCAGGTCCTTCACCTTGAACGGTCCGGCCTTGGCACCCGCGGGAACAGTCGCCGCCAAGGCGAAAGCGATCAGGCCGATGATGGCGACAGTCCCGAGGCGTCGAGTCGAGCGCCTTTGGTCAGAGAACATTCTTGCCTCCTGAGGTGAAACGAGCGAGTTGGACGCGTCGATGCGCCGCGCGAGAGCTGTGGCACTCATGAGTGGCTACTCGTAGTGCAGCGCGCGCAGCACGTTCAGCTTCGCCGCGCGTCGCGCGGGTGCGATTGCGGCGATCACGCCGGCGAGGATCGCCACGAGGGTGAAGATCACCAGCGATCGGACAGGCGGGACGAAGGGGCTGTTGAGCGCCCCGGCCATCGCGCCGGCCACCAGCAGCCCGACCGGCAGGCCGAGCCCGGCTCCGATGAGCGCGGTGATCACGCTCTCGTGCCGCACCATGCGCCGGACCTGGCGGCGGGTCATGCCGACGGCGCGCATCATGCCGATCTCGCGGGTGCGCTCGAACACCGTGAGCACGAGCGCGTTGACCATCCCGAACAGGCTGACGACGATCGACAGCGCGAGCAGCACATAGAGGAGCATCAGGAACTGCCTCAGGTCCTTGCCGCGGAAGTCGATCCAGGCGGCCCGTGTGTGGGCGTCGACCTCGGTGAACTGCGCTACGGCTCGGTCGATGCTGGCGGTCGTCGCGGTGCTGGTGCCATGGGCCGTGCGCACGAACACGTAGAGGTCGCTCGGGCGCGGGAAGCTGGCGTCGAACGCGGCCTGCGAGATGAGCACGTCGCCGGTCAGCTCGCCCCTCGGGTCGGTGATGGCGACGACCCTGACGCGGAGGGGGCGCCCGGTCGACGTAGTGAGCGTCACGCCGCTGCCGACCCGGAGGCGGTGGTCGTCCGCGAATCCCTTTGTCACGATCGCGCCGGAGCTGCCGAGGTGAGGGACGACTGCATCGGAGCCTTTGCTGTAGCGCTGCTTGACGCTGGCCGCGAAGGACGGCGAGATGCCGTCGACGCTTATGGCCTGACCGAACGCCTTCGCCTCGTCGTGGTGTACGGCGGACACATTGGTGACTCCCGGAGCGCGCGCGACGGCGGCCCCGACCTCGGCCGGGATCGTGTCAAAGCCGCTCTTGGAGGTCACGACGTAGTCGGCCTTGACCGTCTTCTCGTCGGCGCTTCGGCCCGAAGCGCTGAAGCCGCTTGCCATCGTTGCGACAAGGGTGACCAGCGCGAGGCCGATCATCAGGGCGGCGGCCGTGGTGGCCGTGCGCGTGGTGTTGCGCGTTGAGTTGCCGCTGGCCAGGCGGCCGGCGGGGCCGCCGAAGCGCCGCGCGGGGCCACCGACAATCGAGACGAGCGGCCGGATGAGCCGGCCAGCGATCATGATCACGCCAAGAAACAGCGCCACGGAGCCGAGGCCGACGAGGATCATCGACCGGCCGACCGAACCGCCGCCGAGCGCGCCCGCCAGGCACAGCACGGCGCCGATCACGAGGATCGTGATCGGGACCGAGGGCCTGCGAGCGCCGAGCCGCGGCGGAAGGGTGGCGCCCTCGCGCATGGCGGAGATCGGCGGAATGCGGGTCGCGCGCCGGGCGGGTGAGAGGCTGGCGATCAGGGTCACGATCGTGCCAAGCGCGAGCGCCACGATGACGGTCCGCGGCTCGATGACCGTCGCGGCGTGGGGCAGGTCGATGCCGAACAGCTGGAACAGTCCGTTCAGGCCCTTCGCGAGCGCCAGTCCGAGCACCAGGCCGACGACGGACGCGAACACGCCGATCGCCAGTCCCTCGGTCAGGACCGATCGCTTGATCTGGCGCCGTGACGCGCCGAGGGTGCGGAGCGTGGCGAGCTCGCGGATGCGCTGAGCGAGTGTGATCGACAGCGTGTTGAAGATCACGAATGCGCCCACCCCCACCGCGATGAACCCGAACCCGAGCAGGAACATCTGGACGAACTTGCTGTTGTCCTGCGTGGCCTTCGAGTCGGCGTCTGCCTGCTGTTGGCCGGTCTTGATCTGGGCAGTGGCCGGCACGACGGATCGCAGGTCGCGCACGACCTGCTCGGAGGAGACGCCTTTGCGGGCGGCGACGAAGATCGTGTCGTATTGGCCTCGCTTGCGCAGCAGCGCCTGCGCGGTCGGCACGTCAAACACAGCGATCGTCGCGCCGCCGATCGAGTTCACCGTGCCGTAGCGAGCGATGCCCGTGATCGTGTACTGACGCACGGGGCCGCGGGCGGCGACGCCGATCCGGTCTCCCACCCCGTAGCCGTTGCTCTTGGCGGTGCTCTTGTCGATCACGACCTGGCCCGGGCCGGAAGCCCAGCGTCCATCGGTCAGCGAGAGTGGGTTGAAGCGCTCGGCCCTGGGGTCAAAACCGAAGCCGAATTGCCCGTTCTGACTCGAGCCCAGCCGCTGCCCGTGCCTGCCGATCAGCTTGGTCGGGTCGGAGGTGCCGCTGAGGTTGAACACTGCGCCGGTCGCGGCTGCGACGTCGCGGTCGGCGCGCACGCGGGCGAGCAGCGAGGCGGGCACGGTGGCATTACCGCTGGCTGCGTCCTTGACCACCTCGCGGCCGGAGATCACCGCGCTGGTCTTGGAGTAGGAGTCCTGGAAGATCGTGTCGAACGCCTTGTTGATGGTGTCGGTGAGGATGAAGGTGCCGCTGACCATCGCGACGCCAAGCACGACCGCGCAGGCGGTCAGCACGGCGCGCCCGCGACGCCACCAGAGGCCCTTCAGTGCCACGCGCCTCATGACGCCCTCAGTTCTTCCATCGTGGTGATGACCGTATGCGCGTCGCACGCATCGAGGTCGCGCACGATCTGGCCGTCGGCCAGGAACAGCACGCGGTCCGCGATCGCCGCTGCGTGTGGGTCGTGCGTGACCATGACCGTGGTCTGGCCAAAGCCGTCGACCAACTCGCGCATCAGCTCGAGGATCTCGCCGCTCGTGGCCGAGTCGAGGTTGCCGGTTGGCTCATCGGCGAACATCACGGTTGGTCTGGAGGCCAGGGCGCGGGCGACCGCGACGCGCTGCTGCTGGCCGCCGGACAGCTCGCTGGGACGATGACTGAGGCGCTCGGTCAAACCGACCTTCGCGATGAGCTCGCGATACCAGTCCGGGTCGGGCTTGCCCCCGGCGATCTCGAGCGGCAAGAGGATGTTCTCCTCCGCGGTGAGCATCGGCAGCAGGTTGAAGAACTGGAAGATGAAGCCGATGTGGTCGCGGCGGAGCGCGGTCAGCCCGGCGTCATCGAGGCCGGTGACCTCGATGTCGCCGATCCACACCTGGCCTTGGTCGGGCTCGTCGAGCCCGGCGAGAATGTGCATGAGGGTGGACTTGCCAGAGCCAGACGGGCCCATGATGGCCGTCAGCCGCTCCGTCCTCACGTCGAGATCTACGCCGCGGAGCGCGTGGACCGCCGTGTCTCCCTCGCCGTAGTGGCGGGCGATATCGAGCGCCCGGACCGTCACCTCCGACTGGGTGGTGACATCGAGTTGCTCCGGCAAAGCGAGAGATGCCATTGGGGCCTCCTGGTGCGCTGCCGGCCGTGATGACCGGCGTGCACCTCAGCGTCGCTGCCGGGGCGCCTCAGGACATCGGGTGAAACCCCTGAACCACCACCCTGGGATACGGCGCGTCAGGGTGTCTGAATGTCGCCAACGCGGATCGCGATCGTGCGCTCGGCGACGTAGCGGGGCAGCTGCGCGAGTGCCTCATGGTCTGAGGGCGCCTCGACGTGCCACCAGATCCGATGAGTCCCGAAATGGCATGAGCCGACGGCCAACTCGTGGCGCAACGGGCTCTCAAAGGCCTTGAAGGAAGCGAACACGGCACCGCATTCGCGCGCAGTGTGCACGTGTTGCAGCATGAAGCGCGGCATCGGTTCAGGATCCTGCAACTGACGGCGGACGACATCGGGGCAACACCCTGGTTAGGAAATCGCCCTGAGGGAGCCTTTGGTAGGTATGCTACCTACCAGGAATGACGTAATCGTGCCTGAACTGGCCCAGCCCCTCGTCGGCCGAGCCCGCGAGTTGGAGTTGCTCGGGCAACTGCTTCAGGACATCTGCGCGGGTGATTCGCGCTTCGTCTTCGTCACAGGCGAACCCGGGATCGGCAAGACGTGCCTGCTGCTGGAACTCGTGCGTCAGGCCGAACGGCGCGGATGCCTTGCCCTCCGTGGCAGCGCCGCGGAGTTCGAGCGAGAGCTTCCGTTCGGGCTCGTCGTCGACGCGTTCGACGAGTACCTCGAATCGCTTGATCCGCGCGAGTTCAGTCGACTATCCCCGGAGGATCTGCGCGAGTCGGCGGGCGTGTTCCCGGCGCTCGGCTCGCTCGATCCGGGGAGCGATCAGCCGACCACGGCGGCGGAACGCTTCCGCGCCCACCGCGCGGTGCGCGACCTGATGGAGCGTCTTGCCGGGAGGCAGCCGCTGGTTGTGATGCTCGATGACCTCCATTGGGCCGACGGAGCGTCGCTCGAGCTGACCTCGTACCTGCTCAGGCATCCTCCTCGCGGAGCGGTGATGCTGGCCGCAACGTTGCGCAGCGCTCAAGCCGATCGCGCGCTGATGGCCACCATGGAGAGGGCGGTCAAGGAGACCGAGGTCGTCCATGCAATCGGCCTCGGCCCGCTCACGCGCGCCGACGCGCGGACTCTGATCACCAGTGTCGATGGCGCCGAACGCGACCGCATCTATGAGGCCACTGGAGGCAACCCGTTCTACCTGCTGCAACTCGCCCTGATGAGCGGGGACGGCGAGGGACCGAGCGCGAGCCGCGGCAACGACGGCGTGCCCGAGGCGATCTCCGCCGCAATCATCGGCGAGCTCGACGCATTTTCGACGACAGCGCGCCGCCTGGCCGAGGCGGCCGCTATCGCCGGTGACCCATTCGAGCTCGACCTTGCGGCGACGGCTGGGTGCATGAGCGACTCGCAGGCGCTCGACGCGCTCGACGAGCTAATCGGCAACGACCTGGTGCGACCCGGAGAAGTGCCACGGCGATTCCATTTCCGACATCCCCTCGTACGTCGGGCCGTCTACGAGTCCTGCGCGCCGGGAGTGCGGCTCGCCACGCATGCCCGCAGCGCCGACGCGCTGGCCGCACGCGGCGCGCCGGCCGCCGCTCGAGCGCACCACGTTGAGCACGCCGCACACCATGGCGACCTCGCGGCGGTTGCGGTGCTGCGTGAGGCCGGCGAGGCGGCCGCGCATCGCGCGCCATTGAGCGCCGCGCGCTGGTTCAGGACCGCGCTCGGCCTGCTGCCCGAGAGCGCGCCACCCGGAGCGCGCGTGGAGCTGCTGATGGCGCTCGCCCGAGCGCAAGCCGCCACCGGGCGGTTCGAGGACAGCCGTGCTGCGTTGCTCGAGGCGATCCCCTTGACGCCCAGCGATAGCACGCCGCCGCACCTGAGTCTCGTCGGCGCCTGTGCCGGGATCGAGCAACTCCTCGGGCACCACGACACCGCGCGCACGCGGCTGATCGCCGCGCTGAGTGGTCTACCGAGTGCCTCCTCCGCCCATGCTGTGGCGCTGATGATCCAGCTGGCCGTCGGCGAGTTCTACCGCATGAAATACGAGGCGATGCGCGAGTGGGGAGGGCGGGCGCGCACCGCCGCGCAGGAGCTGTCCGATCCGCCGCTCACGGCAGCGAGCACTGCGGTGCTAGCCGTCGCCGCCGCATTCCTGGGTGACGTTCCCGACGCGAAGTCCCGCAGCTCCGAGGCCGCAGCACTCGTTGACACGCTCGCCGACGACGAACTCGGGCTTCGGCTGGACGCCCTCGCCAATCTCGCCACCGCCGAGCTATACCTGCACCGCTATGAACACGCCGGCGAGCACGCGCAGCGTGGCATCGTGATCGCGCGCGCGACGGGACAGGGGGATATATCCCCGGTTCTCATTCCCGTGCTCAGCAACGTCCTCCACATGACGGGCCGCATAGCCCAGTCGGCGGACCTGCTCGACGAGGCTGTCGAAGCGGCCCGCCTCTCCGGGAACGCCCAGGCACTCGGGTGGAACCTGCTGAGCCGCGCGTTCACCGCGCTCGCGGCAGGCGACCTTGACATCGCAATCGCCGCGGGCCGGGAGAGCGTTGAGGTCACGCGCGATCTGGACGACACCCTGGTTTCCACATATGCGAGCGTTGCGCTTGCCAGCACTCTCTACGAGAGCGGGGAGGCCGGGCGTGCCATCGAGATCCTGCTGTCGGCCGCAGGAGGCGAGGAGCTCCCGCGAATCGCCAGCGGCTGGAAGGCCAACTACTTCGAGCTTCTGACCCGCTGCTGGCTCGCGCTCGGGCGGCCCATCGAGGCCGAGCAGGCGGCCCGCCGCGCGAGCGCCGCGGCGGTGGAGCTCGGCCTGCCGCTGACCGAGGCGATGGCGCATCGCGCGGCCGCTGCCGTCGCCCTCGCGCGAGGAGATCCGGTCACCGCCGCCGACCGCGCGCTGGCCTCCGCCACCGCCGCCGATGGCATCGGCGCCCGCGTCGAGGCCGCGCGCGCGCACGCTCGCGGGCCGCCGCATTCGGGTGTGCCAACGAGCCGGCGCGCGCGGTGACCGAGCTCGAGCGGGCCGTACAACAACTCGACGTGTGCGGCGCCGCCCGCTACCGCCAGGAGGCCGAACGCGAGCTGCGCAAACTCGGGCGACACGTCCACCGCCGCACCCGTTCGGGCAACCTGGATGGGGCCGGTGTCGAGACGCTGACGCAGCGTGAGGTTCAGGTGGCGCGCCTGGTGGTCGACCGGCGTACCAATCCCGAGATCGCCCAGGAGCTGTTCCTAAGCGTCAAAACGATCGAGACCCACATGCGGACTATCTTCCGCAAGCTCGACGTCTCCTCCCGCTACGAAGTCGCCCGCGTAATGGAGCGCACGCATCGATGTTAGGAACGAGCTATGTGGTGCGTTCCGAGGTGGGCTCGTCGAGCAGGCCGAGTCGCGCCGCGATTGCGGCCGCTTCGGCGCGCCGGGCGACCTCGAGCTTGCCGAGGATGTTCGAGACGTGAGCGGCGGCCGTTTTCCGGCTGATGAACAGCGCTTCGGCGATTCGGGCGTTTGTGTAGCCCTGCCCGACCAATCGCAGTACCTCGATCTCCCGGAGCGTCAGACCGAGCGGGCCGGCCGGCGCCGGCCTTGGAACCGCTGCAGCCTCCCGCGGCACAGGCAGCCGGCCGCGCAGCGCGATCGAGTCGAGCCCTTGCGCCAGCGGCGCAGCGCCGAGCTCGGTCGCGATCTCATGGGCCTGGGCCAACCAGACGGCGATCTCGGGCTTGGCTCGCCGCTCGGCCAGGGCGGCCTCCGCGGCGCGCGCCAAGCATCGGGCCTGCGGGTAGGGCTCGCGCAGGGACTCCCATGCGACCGCCGCGTCGAGCCATGACTCGGTCGTGTCACGAGCCGCGGCGCGAGCGAGCTCGGCGGCGCAGGCCAGCTCGAGTGCCGGTAGTTCCGCCAGCCCCGGCGTTCCGGACGGCGCACCGAGTGCATGCATCTGTGCGAGCAGGCCCTCGCCGACCTGCACCGCGCCGGCGGCCTCGGCGCGGTGGCGGTGAGCCCGGGCGTGTTCGGCGCGGTCGGCTTCGACCTGTAGGCCGCGCCAGCACAGCCAGGCGCTCGCCACTGGGTCGTCGCGCCCGTCGAGGGCCGCCAGTCCGCGGACCACGGCCAGACGCGCGCCCGCGAAGTCGCGTCGGACTGACATCAACCACGCCGTGAGCTCGAACAGCTTCCCCGCGAATGGATGGTCCCCCTCCGCCGCCCGGCGGGCGTCCGTCATGGTCTCGGCCGCCGTGTCGATCTCGCCCCGGCCCAACTGAACCTCAGCGCGGAGCAGCTGCAGGAGGCGGCGCGTGATCCCGACCGGACCCCGAGCCAGCGTGGCGTCCATCAGGACCATTGCCTCGATCCAGCGCCCCAGCTTGACCAGGGCCTCTGCCTGGACGGTCTCGAGCCACGACTGGTGGCTGCGGTGCATGCCCTGGCGGCGCATCAGCTCGATTCCGGGACGCATCGCGTCGACCGCCGCCGCGAACTCACCGGCGGTGACGAGCGCGCGGCATTCGTACCCGTAGGTGACGAAGACGAGTTCGGGCGAGGCCTGCTCGCGCTCTAGCAGGGCGCGCCCCTCCCTCATCATCTCGAGCCCGGCGTGCCGATCCTCGAGCGCCGCCACCGTGGCTCCGAGCGTGGCCAGCGCCCGGGCTTCCTCCGTGTGCGCCCCGGCCGCCCGCGCGACGGCAAGACCTTCTTCGGCCAGCTTGCGAGCGGTCCGGTCGTGATTGATGATGACCTGGGCGTGGGCCGCGGCCGCGAGCGCTCGCGCCCGCTCGGCCGACGGCGGCCCGCTCGGCATCATCCGCACCGCCTCGTCGTAGGCCGCCAGCGCATACTCGGTGTCGCCGCCGATATACAAGTAGCGGCCGAGGCGCTCGCGCAGCAATCCCGCGCGGACAGGGTCGGCGGTCACATCCAGATCCTCGAGCGCCCGCTCGATCATGTGCGCTGCGCGTAGCGGCTCCCCGAGGGCATTTGCCGCCTCGGCCGCGCTGGCTCTCAGCGCGACGACGTCGCTGCCCGCGAGCGGCTCGGGGTCCTCCACGAGGTCCCACAGTTCCAGTGCGCGCTCGTACTGCGTGAGCGCCTCGGCGTGAGCGTAGACCTCCTCGGCGGCCGCGCCTGCCTCGACCGCGGACTGCAGCGCCCGGCGATGCTCGCCGGCGTGGTACCAGTGGTGCGCGCGGTCGGCCAGCAGCTGCGAGGGCGGGTCAGCGCTGGCGGTCCGTGCCGTGTCGAGCGCGCGGGCGAGCGCGAGGTGCAGTCGCCGCCGTTCCCCCACGAGCAGTCCGTCGTACGTCGCCTCGCGCGTCAGCGCATGACGGAACGCGTATGCGTCATCGCCGGTCCGCACCAGCACACTGCGCGCCAACGCCTCGCGCAGAGCGCTCTCGAGGTCCTGCTCGGACATGTCGGCGACGGTCGCCAGGTCGTGGTGGGTCATCGACCGGGGCGCCGCCGACAGGACGCCGAGCATGCGCTGCGTCGGCTCCGACAAAGTCTCGAAGCGAGCCATCACGATGTCGCGGACCCTGGTCGGCGTTTGACCGGGCACCTCGCTTGCCGCGGCCAGCAGCTCCTCGGCGAGGAAGGGGTTGCCATCCGATCGCCGCAGGATCTCCTCCACGACGGCGTATTCGGGCGGATGGCCGAGGATCCCGGTCAGCTGCGCGGCGAGCTCGTCGCGACCGAAACGGGTCAGCTCGAGCCGGTCGGTCCGGCCGCTGCGCTGCAGCTCGGCGAGGCTCAACCGCAGCGGGTGACCCGGCTCGAGCTCATCGCTTCGGTACGTGGCGAGGAAGAGGCAGCGCTCCGCGCGGCCGGTTTGTGCTCTCAACGTCAGCAGGTCGAGCGTGGACCGATCGGCCCAGTGCAGGTCCTCGAGCACGAGAACCACCGTTCGCTGCTTCGCCGCTTCCTCCAGGACTCCGAGCAGCTGCGCGAAGATCAGGCTTTGGCCGGCGTCGGTGCTCTCGCGCCGGCGCGTCTCCGACCCGTGCACGTCCAGCTCGGGCAACAGCCGGGTGAGCGACGGAGCCCCGGCCGACAGCTCGGCGCGCTGCTGTTCGTCTGCGCTCCGCACATGACTCCGCAGCGCCTCGACGATCGGCGTGAACGGTGGCGGGCTGCTCCCGAACGGAGCGCAGGCGCCACTCAGAACGTGCACGTCGGGCTGCACCCGACGCGAAAACTCGCCCACCAGCCGCGACTTGCCAATCCCTGCCTCGCCGCCGACCAGGACCGTCGGCGCTGCTGCGGTCCTGGCTCGCTCGAGCGCTTCATCCAACGCCTCGAGCTCCGCCACGCGGCCGATGAAGTCGGGGCTGAAGATCCTCCCCACGACGCGAGTATCGCAAGCCGGCCGCGGCCTCTTAGGGAATTTCTGACCGCGGGAAATCAGGCGTTTGCCCAATAGACCGAGCCGCCCGCAACTGGAAGCATCGCCGGCCACGATGTTGCTCAACCACCACACGCGTGGAAAGCGAGGGGCCGCCACATGAACGCCATCGACATGCAGTTGGATCTGTCCGCCGTCAAGGAGCGCCAGCGCTGGACGTGGGCCAGCGGTGACTACAGCGCCATTGGCGCCCGGATCGTGCTCATTGCTGAACGGCTGGTCGAGTCGGCCGGGCTGCGCGCCGGTGACGCCGTGCTCGACGTAGCGACCGGTACCGGCAATGCCGCGATCGCTGCGGGACGCCGCGGTTGTGAGGTGACCGGTGTCGATTACGTCGAGGCGCTGCTCGAGCGCGGTCGCGAGCGCGCCGCCGCCGAGGGTCTCAGCATCATGTTTACCGAGGGCGATGCCGAGCGGCTGCCCTTCCCGGACGCTTCGTTCGATGCGGTCTTGTCGTGTGTCGGTGTGATGTTCACGCCTGATCACGAGCAGGCGGCCGCCGAGCTCGTGCGCGTCTGCCGGCCCGGCGGAACGATCGCGCTGGCCAACTGGACCCCGGTCGGCTTCGTCGGCCAGATGTTCCACACTGTCGCCGCGCATGTCCCGCCCCCGGCGGGGCTAAGGTCACCCGGGCTGTGGGGCACCGAAGAGCATCTGCGGCCGCTCCTCGGGGACGCGGTCTCGCAGCTCGCGATCACGCGGCGCCAATTTGTCTTTCGCTTCCGTTCACCGACCGAGTTCGTCAGGGTCTTCCGCGACTACTACGGACCGGTGCGCAAGGCGTTCGACGCGCTCGACGAGATCGGCCGCGCCCGGCTGAGCGTCGACCTCGCGGCGCTTGCGAACCGGCACGACAGCCAGTCGGGCCCGTCAATAGCCCTGCCGTCGGAGTACATCGAAGCAATCGCCGTCGTGCGCTAGCGGCGTGAGCGCGGCCCCAGCGGGGTCGGCGCGCAAAGAGAACCTTCAAATCGGATCTGCATCAAAGGGGCGTTTATGACTGCCGTGACCAGCCACGTGTCTGTACGCACGCGAAAGCGGGCGCTGCGAGTGACGATCATCGCGTTGGCGGTGGGGCTGGCGACTGCGCTGGCGGCCGACGCGCAAGTCCGCGGCAAGGCGGATCTGGTCGAACAAAAGGTCGGCGATCCGCCGGTGCAGCTCTCGGCCGGCGAGTCGTTCATGGTCGGCGACGTGGCCGCCAACCGTGGCCCGGCGGGCGCGCGTTGGTCGGTTACGCGCTACTACCTGGTCGGCGGTGGGACGGTGCTACCCGCGGGAGCGCGACGCGTGCCGGCGCTGAAGGACCGTCACCGCTCGCGCGGGAGGGTTCACTTGTCGATCCCGGCGAATGCGCCGCCCGGGGGTTACTCGTTGCTTGCGTGTGCCGATGCGACTCGGCGCGTGGCGGAGCGCAACGAGCGGAACAACTGCCGGGCTGCAGCGGGGAGCGTCGTGGTGCCGACGCCAGGGGGCGTCGTCCCACCGTCGTCGCCGCTACCGCCGCCGGTGAGCTCTGCTGACAGCGACGGGGACGGCTTTCCCGACAGCGTCGACTGCGCGCCGCGTGATCCCTCGGTTCATCCGGGTGCGGTGGATATGCCCGATCCAAGCCTCGTCGACTCCAACTGCGACGGGATCGATGGTGACCCGGTCAACGCAGTCTTCGTGTCCCCGACGGGTAACGATGCAAATCCGGGCACGATGGCCCTGCCCGTGCGGACGCTCCGAGCGGCGGTGAGCGCCGCGCACCCGGCTAGCAAGGACGTGTACGCCGGGGCGGGCACGTATGCCGAGGAGCTCCAGGTGGAGTCCGGCGTTTCGGTGTACGGCGGCTACGGCCCGTCCTGGCAGCGCTCGCTGTCGCTGGTGACACGCATCACCGGCGCGACGAATACGGAGGGTGATACCGAGGGGGCGTTCGCGCTCGGCGTGACCGTGCCGACCACGCTGCAACTGCTGACCATTTCCCCCGCCATGCCGGCCGTCGCGGGGGCAAGCTCCTACGGGCTGCGCGGAGTGCACAGCCCGGCACTCCGGCTGGACCACGTGACCGTGGCAGCCGCCCCGGGAGGCCGGGAGCGCCGGGAGCGCCGGGAGCCGCGGGCGCCGCCGGTGCGCCCGGAGCATCCGGCGGTAACGGTGGCGCCGGTTCTGTGACTCTCAGCCCGGGCAAGGCTGGAACCAGTCCGATCGGGCATCCTGGAGGCGCCGGCGGCGAAGGAAGCGATGGCAACGGTGCCGGGAGCGGCGGGTCCGGGCTGTCAACCGTGCCGGACTTCCAGAACCGGATGGGTGGGCCCGGTGGTCCTGGCGGTGAGGACGGCAACCCCGGCATGCAAGGGGGCCGCGGTAACGATGGCGATTTCGGCCTGCCCATCTTCAAGGGCGATGGAGCCGGGGGCGGGCCCGGTAATGGTGCCTTCGGCTCTGGCTTCTGGCTCGGTCACGACGGTCACGACGGCCTCAGCGGAAGCGATGGCCACGGTGGTGGTGGTGGTGGCGGCGGCGGTAGCGGTGACGGTTACGGCGGAGGCGGCGGAGGCGGCGGAGGCGGAGCGCAGGGCGGCGGTGGCGGCGGCGCGGGACGTCATGGCGGCGGGTCGTTCGCGATCTTCCTCGTGGAGTGCGCCGGTGCGATCGTCAGTGACTCGTTCCTCAGCGCGGCCGACGGTGGACGTGGCGGGAACGGTGGCGGCGGTGCGTTCGGCGGCACGGGCGGCGTGGGCGGCACCGGAGGGGTGGCTTCTTCGGCACCAACTCGGGTGGTGACGGCGGTCGCGGGGGCGACGGCGGACGGGGTGGTGACGGCGGGGGCGCGGCCGGTGGTCCGAGCGCGGCGGTTGTCGGCCTGACCGCATCTGGCACGCCGGGGACGGTGTTGAGCCACGGGCTGGGGGGCGCCGGTGGAGCTGGTGGCGTGGGCGCCGGCAATGGCGGCGGTCGCGGGGCTGCCGGCCCAGCCGCGGATTACCTGACCGATGCTCCGTGAGGACATCAACTGAACAACAACGGGGGAATGACCGATGACACCGAAACGACAACGGATTCGCGGATTGTTGCTGGCGTGCCTGCTTGCATTGGGGCTGGTCACTGCCGGTCGGGCGAGCGCGCTGACGAATGGAGAGCCGTGCAGCCCGTTCTGGACGGAGGACACGCCGCCGACGGCTGCGTTCACTGCGTCGACGCTGACGGTCTTGACCTTCGAGACGGTTCAGTTCGACGCGAGCGGCACAACCAAGGGGACAGCGGACAAGTGGACGTTCGTGTCTGCGGACAACAGATGCGAGGCGACGGGCACCGAGGACGACCCGATCGCGTCGTACACCTGGGACTTCGGGGATGGCAGTCCGCCCGAGACGGATCCTCCGCTGGCCGGGTTTCCCGCGCACGCCTACATCAGGCCCGGGACGTACACGGTCACGCTGACCGTCACCGAGCAGAATTGTCAGGCCGGTCCGACCGCGCGCTGCTTCACTAGTCAGCCGGCGCAACAGTTCGTCACGGTCCAGAATCGTCCGCCCATGGCCGTCGTGACGGGTCCCACAAGTGTGGCCACCGGCCGGCCAGCCACGTTCGATGCGACCGGTTCCTCGGACATCGATGGAATCGTGACGGGCTACCACTGGGATTTCGGCGACGGGCAGAGCCAGGATAGAACCGGGCCCCAGGCGTCCCACATCTACACCACAAGCGGGTCGCAGACTGTCACGCTCACGGTCACCGACGATCACGGTGCCACGGGCGATGCCCGCGTGGTCGTCCCGGTGAGAGACCGCCCGCCGACCGCCTCCTTCACTGCACCGGCCACGGTTGGCAAGGAACAGGCCGCGAGCTTCGATGCCTCCGCATCGTTTGATCCCGACGGGTCGATCACCACCTACCGGTGGGACTTCGGGGACGGTCAGATGAGCACGACGGCGACCCCGCGGGTTTCCCATACCTTCGCCTAGCCCGGGACGAACACCGTGACCCTCGTGATCACCGACGACAGCGGCAGCACCGACCGCGCACAGCGGACGCTCACGGTCACGACCGGCGTGCCGAGTGCCTCGTTCAGTTCGCCCGCCGCCACCATCGTCGGGCGCGCGATCAGATTCGACGCGTCCGGTTCCTCAGACCCGAACGGCACGATCACCGGCTATCGCTGGAACTTCGGCGACGGTCAGACGCAGTCGACGGCCGCACCACTCACCTCACACACCTATCGCGCGAGCGGAACGATGACCGTGACACTGACGATCACCGACGCCGACGGCGGCGGCGCGGGGGCGCAACGGACGGTCAAGGTACTGCCGCTCGGGTGCGTGGTTCCGCGACTCCTCGGCCGCACGGTGGGCCGCGCCAGCCGGGCCTTGCACGCGGCAGGCTGCCGGCTAGGGCCGGTCAAGCGCCAGCACGCCGGGCCACGCCGGGCCACGCCGGCGCGGGCGGGTGATCCGACAGTCGATCCAGACCGGCGCGGCCAGACCGGCTGGCACGCCAGTCGCGGTCACCGTCGGCAAATAGCCCTCGTAGTCAACCAAGAGAGAAAGGCACGCAGATGAGCAGCGAATCGCGTGGCCGTGAGCCGTCCCGCCGTGATTTCTTGAAGGGGCTGGGTGCGACAGGTGCCGGGTTGGTGGCCGGTTCGGTGGATGGGGGCGTCCGGGCGCCGACATCGCGCGCCGCCGCCGGCGCGAGCATGCCGGCGGCAATCGGGGCGGGCCGGCACGCCCGGGGGCACGGCGTTCCGGCGAATAGGGTCGACTTCGGGCGGATCTTCCCGAAGTTGCCGCCGTTCGCTGAAGCGAACGACCTCGTGCGCGCCGCGCTGCTCGAGGTGGGGCAGCCGGGCGGGATCATGGACGCCGCGGATCAGCTGGCGGCCGGACCGATGGCGCTGATCGTCGACCCCGCCGTGAACGGAAATCCGACCGCTTCGGACCCGTATGGCACCAATCCGGATAACCCGACGATGACCGCCGGGTCGACGTTCGTGGGACAGTTCGTCGATCACGACATCACGTTCGATCAGACCTCAACGCTCGGCGTGCCCCAGAACCCGCTCCGCTCGCCGAACACGCGCACTCCGGCGCTCGATCTGGATTCGGTGTTCGGCGGCGGCCCGGGCATCCGGCCCGAGCTATACGTTCACAACGCGGACGGGTCGGTAGGGCCGAAGCTCAAGCTCGGGACCGGCGGGGTGCATGAGGATGTCCCCCGCCTGGCCAACGGGGACGGGACCTACCGGGCGCTGCTGGGTGATCCGCGCAACGACGAGAGCGTGATCATCGCCGGCCTGCACTGCGCACACATCAGCTTCTACAACCGCGTGCTCGACGAACTCCGGAGGCTCGACCTGAGGCGGTTTCCCTCGGCCCGCCACGCCGACCTCAACAATCGCTACGTGCGGTTTCTGATCGCCCGGGAGGTGACGCTCTGGCACTACCAGTGGCTCTTGGTCAACGAGCACCTTCCCCAGATCGCCGGCCACGCCATGGTGAACGACGTTCTCCGCAGGGGCAACCGTTTCTACAAGCCGCCGCCCGGGGACGCGTTCATGCCGATCGAGTTCGGCGCCGCGGCCTACCGCTTCGGCCACAGCATGGTACGTCCCTCCTACCGCGCGAACTTCACCAGCGGGACCGGGGAGAGCCCCAGCCCAACTGCCGCCCCGTTCTTCGCGTTGGTCTTCGACCCCACCGAACCGGACTTCAGCGCCCCGGTCGCGCACGATCGCGCCGACCTCCTCGGAGGCTACCCGGCGCCTCGCCGCTACATCGGCTGGCAGACCTTCTTCGACTTCGGTGACGGTCAGGTCCGCAACAACAAGAAGATCGACACGACGATCTCGAGCGTCCTATTCAACCTCCCCCTGCCGGCGATCGCGCCCCACACCCAAACCTCACCGACCGTCCTGCCGCAGCGCAACCTCCTTCGCCAGCTCACCTGGGGGCTTCCGCGCGGCCAGGCCGTCGCCCGCGCGATGCGCGTCCCCGCCCTGAGCGCCGGCGACCTGCCCGACATCGCGGGCGTCTACCGGCCGTTCGCTGCCCGCACCCCGCTCTGGTACTACATCCTGGCCGAGGCCAAGACCGTCGCCGGCGGGCTTCACCTCGGGCCGGTCGGTGGCCGCATCGTCACCGAGACCCTCATCGGCCTCCTCCAAGCGGACCCGACCAGCTACCTGAACGTGCACCCGCGCTTTCAGCCGTTCCTGGGCGCGAACCTGGAGCTCGGCTCCATCGTCAACCCGAACATCACCGGAAACCGCGCATACACCCACGCGCACTTCCTCCACTACGCCGGCGTGGTCACCCCCGGCACATATCGATGATCACGCACCATGCTCACGCCGACCAACCTCGCGATCCTCCGAGGGGTCCTGCTGCTCCCCTCGGACCCAGGCAGCTGCCTCAGACCGGCCGCGCCCTCTGGCAAACCCTGCACGAGTTCAAAGAAGGGATCGCCGGTCGCGACGCGGCGCCCGACGTCGAACCACCGCACCCCATCGGACGCCGCCTATGGTGAGGATCGTGCCGGGGCGTAGCCGTCAAGCACGACGGACGCGAGCGACGACGCCCCGTCGAGGAGGTTTCGACGCGCGTGTCCTGGCCGTGATTGGGCCGAGCGGCCGTTGCCCCTTACGCCGCCGATGGCGCGCTTCAGCAATCGAATGGGAGAGCAAGCCCCGCGCCCGGCATGAGACTCGCTGCCGGGCTGGGACGACCAGCAGCTAGGGCATCGCGGCCGCTGGCTCCTCCAATCAGTCGATTGCAGAAGTAGCGCGTCGAGACCAGAGCAGGTCTCCGTCGCGGCCGCTGTCCGCACCTGAGATCCGCCATGAGCGCAACTGGCGGCGGCTGGCAAGCGGACCGTGCGGCCGCCCGTCCTGCCGCCCACGAAACCGGGTCTTTGCTCGAGCGCGGTCATGCCCAGCTGGGGATGGCGCTCTTCCTCACTGCTGCGTCGCGAGAGGGATGACTCAGACTGCCCGTTGTCGTCCGATCCGGCGGTTTCAGAACCGTCGATCGGCGGAGGTTGGCTCCCGCACGGCTACCGAGCACAAGTTTCGATGCGAATGCCGACACTTCTGGATTGCCCACGGGAACGGGCATCTCGTCGACGCGAGTCGCGAGCGGGTCCCTTTTGCTCAAGAGCGCTAGCCCGGTTGAACCGGACGGCACTTCCGCCATCCCAAGCCAAGCGGTCGTGTCGTATCAGCGAGGTCGCCCGCAACCTCCATGGCGTTAACTGAGACGGCCACGACCGGCAGGTCACACGAAGGCAACCGCCCGGCGGATCCGCTGCACGCGACCACGGCGCGGAAGGAGCCTGCGCCCGTTCCGGGGTGCGCCGATCCGCTCAGTCGCTTGATCCAGAACTCGAGGTTCTCCATGGTCATCCCCAAGAGGCGGGCGCCGCGGCGGAGCAGCAGTCCGTCCGCCGTCCATAATCTCTTCTAGTTTGGAACGAACGGGCTCGTCTCAGACGTGGAGGCGCTCGTTTCGTTGGGTGCTTGACCGTTTCAGCCGACACGCTCTGGAGCAGCTGATCACCTGGGTTGGCGCCGAGCGGCCAGCTGCCGATGTGTGGAGTCGGAGCGCTCGATGGTGCTACGTGGTTGGGGCACGGACCGGGTGTGCGCTGAGGGTCCGGGTTGCTCGTTCGTGCTCTGTTAGCTCGTGACGGCTGCCGATCCTCTGGAGCGGCGGGTGCGGCGTTGGGAGACGGCGAGAGCGCTGCCGAGGCCGATCATTGAGAGTGCGACACCGGCGGCCGCGCCGATGCCTGCGTCGCCCCAGTCAAGCCCGTCCTTGGGGGTGGTGACGCGCAAGGTCGTTGTGAGGGCGGGCGGCGGGTTCTGCTCGTCGGGATTGGGGCGCACGACCCAGTTCGTCGGGGCCGGTCGCGCTGCCGCGGCCCGCGCGAGTTCGGCGGCTTGCTGGTCGGGATTGGGTCGCACGACCCAACCGGCCTGCCCGCCTTGGGCGGACGCTGTCGGCGCGGCGAGCGCGGCGAGCGCGAGTGCGATCGCCGCGGTCGTCCGGATGTGTTGATGGTGAAGCATGTTCGCGCCTTCCTCGTATTGCCGATCATTTGTGCGATCGGGTCTGCGAGAACCGTGCCGTGGGTCGGTGCGGGATTGGTTGGAAGCGGTTGGAAGCGGGTTGATTGCGCTCGGGTGGAGTGCTTTGCGCTGGCTCGTGGGCGGTGTAGAGTCGCTGCGACGACGCTCGGAGGGCTGTGTTGCAGTTCGGCATTCTTGGCCCGCTCGAGGTGACTGAGCGGAGTGCGCCGTTGTTGTTGGGCGGCGCTAAGCAGCGCGCGGTGCTTGCGATCCTGCTGTTGCACCGCGGTCAGGTGATTTCCAGCGAGCGGCTGATCAACGAGCTGTGGGGCGAGCGACCGCCCGCGACTGCCGCCAAGACGCTCCAGGGGTATGTCTTTCATCTGCGCAGGGCTCTGGGTGATGGCGTGGTCCACACCCGGCATGGTGGCTATGAGCTCCAGTTGGCGCCGGGTCAGCTCGATGCCGACGAGTTCGAGCGTCTGGCCGTCGAGGGCCGTCAGGCGCTGGCCGGGGGAGATCCCGCGGCCGCCGCCCGCCTCCTGCGCGACGCGCTGGGGCTGTGGCGCGGGTCGGCGCTGGCTGACTTCACCTACGAGTCGTTCGCTCAGGCCGAGATCGCCAGCCTGGAGGAGGCGCGTTTGGCGGGGTTGGAGGTTCGGATCGACGCCGATCTCGCGCTCGGGCGGGAGGACCAGTTGGTCGGCGAGCTCGACGCGCTCGTGCGCGAGCATCCCCTGCGCGAGCGCGTCCGCGCTCAGTTGATGCTGGCGTTGTACCGGTCAGGTCGTCAGGCCGACGCGTTGCACGCCTATCAGCTCGCGCGGCGCGAGTTCTCGGAGGGGCTGGGACTGGAGCCGGGCGGGGAGCTCAAGCGGCTCGAGCGGGCGATCCTCGAGCAGGATCCGGCGCTCGATCTCAGCCCGGAGAAGCCGAGGGTCGCGCGGCGGGTCCCGGCGCCTGATCGATCGCTGCTCATCTTCCCCGGCGCGCTCGCCGGCCTGGAGGCGCTCCTTCGCCTCGCGGCGCCGCTGGCGGCCCTCGGACCCGCCGCGAGAGCTGATCGTCGCGTGCGTCGTCGGGGCGGCCGAGCTCGGCGCCGCGACGGTGGCGCTTACCGATCGAGCTGACGAGCTGCGGGCGGGGGGCGTCGCGGTCAGGACCGCGGCGTTCTCGTCCCCGACACCGGGCGATGACGTCGTCCGACTCGCCGCTCGACAGGACGTCGAGCTGTTGCTCATGGATGCCGGCCGTTCGCCGCTGGGTGGCGAGGCCGGGAGGATCCTCGAGCAGGCGCCGTGCGACGTGGCGCTGCTGGTCGAGGCGAGCGGCTCGCTTGGGGCCGGGCCGGTGGTCGTGCCCTTCGGCGCGGCGCGCCACGATTGGGCGGCGCTCGAGCTTGGTGCGTGGGTCGCACGCGCCACCGGGGCGCCGCTGCGGCTGATCGGCGCAGCCTCTGACCAGCGGACCGACGGACGCGACGCGAGCCGCCTGCTCGCCGACGCGTCGCTGGTCGTCCAGCGCCGCGCCGGGGTCGTGGCCGAGCCCCTGCTCGCGAGCCCCGGTCGGAAGGGGGTCATCGCGCTCGCCGCTGGCGCCGGCCTGCTGGTCGTGGGCCTCTCGGATCGCTGGCGCGAGGAGGGCCTGGGCCGGATTCGCACGCAGCTCGCCGCGGCTCCGCCAGCGCCCACGGTGCTGGTGCGACGACGGGCGGTGCGCGGTGGGCTAGCGCCTGACGACACGCCAACACGCTTTACCTGGTCGCTGACGGCGAGCCGGCGATGAGCGTCGCGTTCGCGCCCGGCACGATCTTCGCCGATTACCGCGTGGAGGCGCTCGTCAGCCGCGGCGGGATGGGCGTCGTCTATCGCGCGAGCGACCTGTCGCTGCAGCGCCCGGTCGCGTTGAAGCTGATTGCACCGGAGCTGGCCGAGGACGAGCGGTTCCGCCGCCGCTTTCTCAAGGAGTCGCGGCTGGCAGCATCGCTTGACCACGCCAACGTCATCCCCATCTACGAGGCAGGTGAGCGGGACGGACAGCTGTACCTGGCCATGCGCATGGTCGAGGGGAGCGACCTCAAGGCCCTGCTCCGGCGCCACGGCCGGCTCGATGCCGAGCGCGCGCTTGCGATCCTCGGACAAGTCGCGAGCGCGCTGGACGCGGCGCATCGGCGCGGGCTCGTACACCGCGACGTCAAGCCCGGCAACGTGCTCATCGACGAGGACGGCCACGCCTACCTGACGGACTTCGGCGTGAGCAAGCAGCTCGGCGGCGTCTCGACCGACACTGGCCGGATGGTCGGCACCCTCGACTACCTGGCGCCCGAGCAGATCCGTGGCGACGCGGTCGATGCGCGGACCGACGGCTATGCGCTGGCGTGCGTTCTCTACGAGTGCCTCGGCGGCGCCCCGCCGTTCCATCGGGAGACGGAGGGCGAGACGCTGTGGGCCCACATGCAGGAGCAGGTCGTTCCTCTCCGCGACCACCCGGCGCTCACCCCGGTACTGCAGAAAGGGCTCGCCAAAGAGCGGACCGAGCGCTACGCGAGCTGCGCCGAGCTGATCGAGGAGGCCCGCCGCGCGCTCGGCCTCGCCACCCGTTCCGCGCGCCGCTCGCGCATCCCGGCCGTCCTCGTGCGCCGCCGCCGCGCCATCCTCGCCGCCGGGCTGCTCGTGCTCGCCGCCACCACCGCTGCGGCGATCGTGGCGATGACCCAGGGCGGCCCGCGGCCACCGCCGGTCGGCAACGGGGTGCTCGCCATCGACGCAGCTAACGCACGACTCGGCTCATTCACGGCAGCGCGGTCCGCACCGAGCAACATCGCCGTCGGCGACAGCGCAGTCTGGGCGCTCAGTACCGAGGACGACACCGTCTCCCGCATCGATGCCGGGACCAAGAGGGTCGTAAAGACGTTCAAGACTGGTGGCCGGCCGAGCGATCTCGCGGCCGGTGCGGGAGCGCTCTGGGTAGGCAACGGTGGCGGGGACTTCATCGGCGGTACGGGGCACTTAGGCTCGCACGTCTACACGACGGTCAGTGTCTCGCGAGTCGATCCCGACTCGACCGAGGTCACCCGGACCGTGAAACTGCCGGACCACGGCGAGGACACGCAGCCCCCGAGCGTGGGGTTCCCCCAGTTGGCGGTCGGGGCCGGGGCGGTGTGGGCGATCGACCCCGACCCCAGCGTCTCACGCATCGATCCTCGGAGCGGCCGGATCATCGCGACGATCGACGCGCGCGTTATACCCAGCACGATCGCGGCTGGGCCTGAGGGCGTTTGGTTCCTGAGCTGGCAGGGCGGCTCGGTGATGCGGATCGACCCGCGCCAGAACCGCGTCGCCCAGACAGTCCCGATCGGGAGTGACTTCCTGTCAGGGATCGCGGTGGGCGCCGGAGCGGTGTGGGTGACGTCGCCGGAGGAGGGCCTGCTCTGGCGGATCGAGCCCGGCCCGCGTGCGATCACACGGTCGATCGACGTCGGGGTCGGGGTGAATTACGTCGCATTCGGTGACGGGGCGGTGTGGACCGGCAACTGGATGGACGGTACGGTCTCGCGCATCGATCCGCGCACGAACACGGTCACGAGCAAGGTGGCGGTCGGCGCGCCGCAAGCGCTCGCGGCCGGCGCCGGCTCGGCGTGGGTCAGCGTGGCGGCCGGGACGAAGGACGGCAGCCTGCCGGCAGCGGCCTGCAGCGAGGTGGCCTCGGGCGGCGGAAAGCCCGACGTCCTGATCGCCTCCGATCTCCCATTGCAGGGCTTCAACGGCGCCGGCCCCCGCCAGCTCGTCGACGCGATCCGCGCCAGGCTCCAGAGCCATGGGTTCCGGGCGGGCAAGTACGTCGTCGGTTACCAGTCCTGCGATGACTCGACCACGCAGACCGGCTACTACGAGCAGCGCAAGTGCGCGGCCAACGCCAACGCCTACGCGCGCGCGAAGCGGGTCGTCGCGGTGATCGGCGCGTACGAGTCGGCCTGCGCCGTACCGGAGATCCCGATCCTCAACCGAGCCCCGGGAGGGCCGCTGGCGATCGTCGGCCTCGCGAGCGAATCCCCGGGCCTGACCCGCGGCGGCCGTCTCTCGATCCCGGGCTTTAACCTGAGAGGAGAGCCCAACGTCTACTACCCCACCGGCGTGCGGAACTTCCTGCGCCTGGTCGCCCGCGAGGATCAGCAGGGCGTAGCCGAGGCCGAGCTCGCAGAACAACTCGGGCTGCGGAGCGTATACCTGCTCTACGACCCCGGGGACTCGGGTGCCGCCACCTGGACGAATCCGTTTCAGCGGGTCGCCTCGAAGCTCGGCGTCCGGATCGCGGGCTCCGACCCCTTCGACGCGAACGCCGAGAGCTACCGTGCGCTCGCGGACAGGGTCGCGCGCGCGGGAGCCGACGGCGTTCTGATCGGCGGTCAGGTCGACTTGGGCGGCGACAAGCTGCTGAAGGCGCTACGCGCGCGCCTGGGCCCGCGCGCCACGATCATGGCACCCGAAGGATTCACTCCGATCCCTGAGGTGCTCGAGCGCGCCGGTCGCGCCGCCCAGGGGCTGTACGTGACCACGCCGGTCCTGCCACCCGACGCGCTCCACCTGACCCCAGCCCAGGATCGCTTCATCCGCGATCTAGGCGAGACGGCGCGCGCACAAAACCTGCTCCACACGGTCCAGGCGACCGACGTGGTCCTCGACGCGATCGCCCGCTCCAACGGGACGCGCGCCTCCGTCCTGCACGAACTCCGGGCGACCCGGGTCAAGGACGGCGTCCTAGGGAGCTTCAACTTCGATCGCTACGGCGACATCACGCCCGCCAAGCTCACGATCCTCCGGGTCACGGGCCACACCCCGCCCAACGTCAACCTCCCCCTGGACTACGAAGGAGCGGTCATCGACCGCGTCGAGACCGTGCCCGCAAGCCTATCGGGATAAATCGCAGCGGCTCCGCGATCATCGCCGGCAACCAGCTGCTGCTCCACGCGGCCGACGAACATCGTACCCCCCGCCTCCGGCTTTCGTGCGAGCGGGAAGCACGCGTGGTCGGCAGAATTTGCCCGGCAGCTTCCGTTCCGCCTTCGCGGGCCAAGGCGTACCGGGCAGCGGTCGGACGCTGCAGCCCCTGGCGTTCCGGAGCAACCTGAAGCCGGCTAACTGCGCTCTCGCTGCGGACGAATCGCGAGTGCGCTGAGAGCCATCACCGAGATGTCTGCTCGCGCGCGCTGAGCGAGAGCATCGCGAGACTCTCGCTTGCTCGGGACAACGCAGAAGTGCAACCGCTCGGTTTCGCAAAAGGACGAGGAGGAGAAGGCAAGCACCGCGCGGTCAAGAACGTCCCCGCTTCCGCATCGCGCCGAGGGAGCGGCAGTCCTGTCTCGCGCGCTCTGCCGCGCAAGCGGACGAGCCTATGGCTGAGGATCGAGTTGAACCTCGACGATGACTCCAGAGCGCTCGTCGCCGCGGACGTTGGCGATACCGCTGCGTTCCTCGTTGCCCATGCGCAGCTGGACCCGCGCGCCGCCACGGAGGTTGCGCCACCAGACCTTGCGGGCCGGCCAGCCGACTGGAATCGTCACGCGGTCACCCGCCCGCCGGTAGCCGACCGGGAACGTGTAGCTGTGGCCGCTCCGGCGCCCGGTCACGCTTATCAGCGCGAGCTGCCCGCTGAGCAAAGGATGCAATGGCGAGCGCAACAGTATTGCGACGGCGCGATTGCCAGTGCGGTTCCAGATGGCGAACGGCGCATGACCTTCTGGCATCGCGATGACTGTACCTGCGGGCGGGACTACAGACAGCCTCGCTGCGCGCGTGGGCGGGCCGCCCACATGATCAAGCCGCCACCTGAAATCCGCGCGGAGCGGGGCTCGCAAGCAGTCGCCGTGATTATCGCGTCGAGTCAAGAGCAGGTCTCGTGACTTAGTCGCTGGAGAGTCTGTGACGGTGGGATAGAGGAGGTTCCCGCGCAGTCGGATCGACCACAGGGGGTCCGGTCTTCTCGCGGCGCGCCTGCCGAAGTGCAGATTCTTGCTTTGGGTCATCCGGGATGGCCGGATCGGTAGCGCCATCGCCTCCATCCTCGGGCTGCCACGCACGGTGCGAATCATCGGCACCAATAACCAGCCAACCGGGCCGGCCAGACGCTCGTCGCCTACCCGACAGCCACGCGCGACAGTCGGCCGACCCGCGGCAGAGTCACCACGATCACGCTCCTCCTCCCGCCGACCGATCCCAACCGGACGTTCGCGATGGCGGCCGGCTTCACCGGCTTCAACATGCAGGGTGAGGTCGTCGAAGGCCATGTCCCCAGATGCCTCACGATCTCCAACGCACGGCCGGCGCCGCTCTTGACGACCGGCGGCTGACAACCAGCAGCGACCTGCTTTCCCGACCCGACGGGGCTCTCCGCGTTCGCGCGCCCCTCTTGCCTAGCGCGGACTGAAGGGAACTCTGCGCCGGCGGAGCCGAACCTGAGCTTGTGGGTCGCGTTCCTGGCGAATAGAAGGGTCCGCGTCGGAAGCGCCGCGAGACCCGCTCTGCTGTTGGCACGGTACTCGCCGCGAGCGGTCTTGGCGGGCGCGCGTCGAGGCGGGACTCCAGCGTTCGTGGGTGGGGCGGGTCTGGCCGTCCTCGCCGGCCAATCGGGCGGCATCGTCGCCCTGCTGCCGGTAGGCGCCGGTCTCCTCCTTGACCCCGGCGGGCTCGTCCACCGCCGACGTCGATCTACAGGTGATCGATGTGATCGCGGTTCAAGATCGCCTCGACGATCTCGTCTGCGAAGTGGCAGGGCGATCAGGTTCCGGAGAGGGTTGCCGTCGTTGACCGGCTTACCGGACGACTTCGAACGCGCGCATCATGTCGTTCTCTTCGTGCTCAAGGATGTGGCAGTGCCACACGTATTGCGGGTTTGCGACCCCGGGCGGGAGTTGGATCGTGCCCTCGTCGGGGAGGTCGAACCTGGCGCGGATGCGGGTGACCTGCCCGGGGTGGGCCTGGACGGTGTCCTTGCGGCCGTCCTCGTTAGGTGCCGCGGGCACCGGTGGTCCGGTGTAGGTGATCACCTTTGTCGTCGGGTCGTAGGTGGCGGCGTCGAAGGGCCGGCGGTCGATCACCTCGAAGGTCACGAGATGGAGATGGATCGGGTGTGTGTCGGCGGTCGTGTTGACCAGCAGCCAGTCCTCGGTCGCGCCCGCTTGGGGCTTCGTGGTGACGTCGGGCAGACCTGTGCCCGGGTTGAGGAAGGGGGCGTCCTCGACGTTGAGGTGGATCGGGGCGTCGGTGAGCGGGTCGAGCGTCTCTGAGAGGTGCTGCACCCGCGCGAGCGATGGTGTCGGCAAGGCGGCGAGAGGTGGCAGTCTCAGCCGCGAGGGCGGGGTCGTGTGATCGACCCCGTGCAGCGGCCTGTTGACCCGGATCTTCAACAGTTGCGTGAGCATGGCGGGCGCGCCCGACGGGTAGGGGGCCCGGGCGTCGTTGGTGACGATGAACGAGGCGTGGGGGTGCCCAGCGAAGTCGATGATCAGATCGGCACGCTCGCCCGGAGCGATCAGCAGCGCGGTCATCGCCACGGGCGCGCGCAGCAGTCCGCCTTCTGCTCCGATCTGTGTGAACGGCAGCGCCCTGCCGCTGTGGTCGTGAACGAAACGCAGGTTATAGAAGCGCGACTGCGAGCCGTTGACGATCCGCAGCCGGTAGCGGCGCGGCTCGACGTCGACAAACGGCCAGATCTGGGCGTTGATAACCGCGACGTCGCCGAAGAATTCCGGCACCCACTCCGGGTGATAGGCGGTGACCCCGCGTGTCGGATAGAACATGCTGCCGTCGGCGTTGAACGTCTTGTCTTGCAGCACCAGCGGAATCTCGTACCGACCAGCAGGGAGCCCGAGCAGATTGTCATGCTCGCCGGTGTCCTGGTCGTCACGGATGATGTAAGCGCCAGCCAGACCGGCGTACACGTTCGTGCGCGTGTTCCCGATCGCGTGGTCGTGATACCAGACCATCGATGCCCGCTGTTCGTTGTAGTACGTGAACGTGTTGGTGATGTAATGCGGACCGGCCTCGCCGCCGTTGGTGAACCACTGCAGCGGCGTACCGTCGAACTGCGGCAGGTTCTCACCGCCATGCAGGTGCGGGACCATCGGCGCGGGCGCTCCCGGCAACACCGCGCCCATGATCGTGGGATCGTTGGGCAGGAACGCGTTGCCAAGCTCGTTGCGCCAATCGATCGTCACGGAAGTCTCGACCAAGTCGTTGGGCCGGCTCGTAGCCAGGATCGTCGGGCCCAGATACGGCAAGCCGGCCTGCGGGTTATCCGACCAGTAGCCCCAAGTTCGCGTCGGCGGAAGCTGCGGGTGGAACTTCCAGAACGTTGACTCTCGCGCCGCAATCGAAAAGCGCTTCCCGCCGCCCCGGCCGTCGAGCACCGGCGGCACCGGCAGCGGCTCCACCCACTTGCGCAGCCGCGGCGTGACGCCCACCCCGGCGGGCTTGGCCGTGGCAAAAGCCGCCCGCCCAATAACCAGCCCGGCACCACCAATCGCTCCTCGCTCTAGGAGCTGCCGTCTCGTCAGCATGACCGTCCTCCCGTCCAGACCGGCAGCCCGGGATCGCGCCAGGACGCCGTCACCCAATGCTCCGTCACGCTACTCATCGCTAACCCAATCCCAGGTTTGACGAGATTCCCACAAGAATCGAGCCCCGCGCATCACCAGTCCACCGCGACCGCACTCCGTAGAAATCACGCATCCGCCCCGGAAACCCGCCAGATCGAGCCGTCGCGCGGGCCGCCGACGACGACGACGGATCTCGAACTCGCCACCGCGCTATCAAGCGCCGCAATGCTTGTGATCAGGTTGAGCGTGACGGTGACGCGCCCACCCTGGTGGCGGGTGACGCCATAAGCTGGGGCGAATTGGCTGCACCAACCGTGATCGCGGTCGCCGCGAGGACCGCCGCGAGACCATGGAACCGCCGCGACGACCGCGGGGCGACCAAATGCGATCCCGCGCGCCCGTCTCGCGGGAAGCGCCTCTGTCGATTCTGTTCCCGCATCTAGCCGATGACGGGGAGTTCGTCCGGGGCGAGGTTCTAGGTCATGTGGTCCCTCCTGCCACACGTAGGGGTTCCATCTCGTCCAGGGCGTTCGTCGGCGAGCGCAGGCCACGTGACTTGGGCGCGGCTGCCTGCCGCGCCCTCCGAGTGCCTGCGGGCGGCACTGCGATCGCGAGCAAGCGTCGTCAGCGCCCTGGCGTTCGAATCGTCGCTCGCCCGGAATCTGGATTGAAACGATGGGTCCTTTGGCGTTAGGTTTCTTTCTACCCGGTCGAGGTGGCGGTGTGGGAATTCGCCCGATCGCCATCACTGGGGGAAGGGGGTCCAAGGGGTGTCTCTAGATCAGAAGAGGGCGCGTTGGTTCGGCGTGCTCTACCTCATCACGTTCGTCACGTCGATCTCGGCGTTGGCGCTCTATGAGACGGTGCTCAGACATCCCGAGCGGTACATCGTCGGTGCTGGGCACGACACGCAGGTCTTGCTCGGCGCTCTGCTGGAGCTGCTGCTCATCATCGCGAATATCGGCACCGCCGTCGTGATCTTCCCGATCGTCAGACGACAGAACGAGGAACTGGCGCTCGGCTACGTGACTGCGCGGCTGGTCGAGTGCATGTTCATCCTCGTGGGCATCCTCTGCATGCTCGGCATCATCACGTTGCGGAACCAGGTTGCAGGTCCGTCTGAGGGGACGGTCGCGTATACCCTCGCGGCGATCAAGGACTGGACTTTCCTCCTCGGCCCGGGCTGGGTCGTCGGCTGGGGGAACGGGCTGATCCTCGGCTATCTGATGTACCGCTCGGGCCTCGTGCCGCGACAGGCAGCGTTGCTCGGGCTCGTCGCCGGACCGCTGATCATCGTGTCCGGGACGGCCGTGATGTTCACCGGCAACCAACCGAGTAGCACACTGCACGCACTGCAAGGGATCCTGAGCATCCCGGAGATTTTGTGGGAGCTGTTCCTCGGGATCTACTGCACGATCTGGGGTTTCAGGCGCGATGCCCCGATCCTTTCCGGGAGCCCCCGATGACGACTCAACCCGAGCCGGCTCCGCACGCCCCAGATGCCGCGACCGACGCTTTCCCACCGCCTGGCAGCCGCTCTTGGCCCTGTCCGGGTCCGCGTTCACCCCGCGCGTTGTCATCGGCTGGGTGACAAGCGATGGCAATACGCCCCACTACACCGCATGAGACCAGAAGTGGACGAACTGGGCGCGTGACAACCAGTCGAAGGGCCGCATCAGCGCTGACTTGTCCCGGCGTGCGCGTCAAGCTGCGCGTGGGAGTCGGTTGTTCTTGGTTCGTCTCCGGGCTGGGGACGGGGGCCCTGCGCGGGATTGGAGGTCAGAGTGTGTCCGCGGACGCCCAGGCTTACTTCGGCACTCGGCCCGGGTTGGCTCCGGGTCGGCGGCATGATGTGTGGTGGGGGAAGGCGATCGGGCCCCACTGCCTTGCCTCAGCTGCCGGCCGAACGGCGCACGCTCGTCGACCTCTCGGAATACAACCACGGGCCTCCTGCACGATCCGACGACTCTTGGGTGCCCAGAATCCTCTCGTAAGACGGAGCCAAGAGGGGACAACCCGGCGTCGTGGGCCAACCTGAACGCGATGCTTGACCAACTCTGCACTCGGAATCCCGGACGGTAGTCCACACCCCATCGTCCCGGGAATCGCGGCGGCGGCAAGTCTCAGGGCACACCGTTAGAACGGGCTGGCGCAGGAGGAACAGGCAAGCATCCGCCTCGGGGCTCGCGGAAGCCTTAACCGAGGAGACCGATGCGTTCGTGGCTCGGGATCCGCCCCGAGGCGTACAGGACCTTTGTCTATCTCGCCCTTCGCCTGCTTGCTCCCGTGGCTCGCTGAAACGCGACGGCGAAAGGCGGCCGGCTCCAACAATCTCCGCGCCCGCAGACGTTCAGGGCTGCAGGCTGAAGGGCGGGTACCGGTCTGTGATCAGTAGGAATGCGTAGGCCGCTACGCGGTTGTGCCAGCGGATCACGCCCTCGACGAACTCGAACACGGATGGCGGGTAGCGGGCGGTGAAGAGGATCGCGAACCAGGCGAAGATGACGGCGAACAAGGCGCCGATCGTGAGGAAGAACAGCACGATGTAGTGGGGGATCGCGAGCAGCCACTTGACAAGCGGTAGGCCCTGGCTCAGGTCGTGCTCGGCGTCGGGATAAGGGAAATCGAGGTGGACGGCCTGCTGCTCGTCGGTGGAGGGGTAGCGGTCGTCCATCAGCGCGAAGTAGACGGCGATCCGGTTGCTGAAGCGGGTCAGCTGCAGGTTCCAGTCATACCACCAGCGCGGGTACTTCTTGCGGAACAGCAACATCAGCAGCACGGGGATGACCAGGATCCCGATCCCGCCGCCGGCGTACCGGACGCCTTCGCCTCCCGCTTGGGCGCCGAAGCCACCGCCCTCGATCGTTGCGGCGAGGATCGCGATCGGGATGATCGTGAAGATCCGAAAGGCCGTGCTGATCCGGTTGAGGCTGCGGTCGGGATAGTCGACCGAGAACGTGAGCGGGTAGTCGTGGCCACCGCTCGGCGGGACCGCATTGCCCGGCGAGGGTTCGGGCACCTGTCCTGAGCTTTCCATAGCCGCGCTTTCGGCGCCGCCGTTCGATGTCCTGCCCCTGGGACATTGCTCAGCCAGCCAAGGCTCTCGTGTCTGCGCGGCCTCAGGCAGCATTACGGCCGCTGCGCTGGCGCGATCACGGCATGCGACCGCACTCCGCAATCCTCAACGCCGACCGACCGATGCTCCGGCTGGACGCGGAACAGTTTCGTAGGCGCAATCCGTCCGGAGTACCACGCTGACAGCAGAGGAGGTCTCGACCGGCACAAGACCGCAGTCGTGGAATTCGCCACGAGCGGAACCGCCGATTGGCACCGCGGCGCCCGCCGCGGCCGGCGGCCCTCCCTACCGCGCATTCCGGAAATGACCGGGCCGCTGCGGGGATACCGTGCACCTTCGGCTGCAGGTCTGGGCTGGCCGTTCGGCTCGGCCAGACTGCGCCGACCACAAATTCGCGAAGGGGAGGTTCTGCCGCACACGTCCTTCGTCGGCGATCCGACGCCTGCGGGCGGACCCCGACGTTCTCCTGGGCGACGAGTGGCTGTTCTCCCGCCTCGCCTGTCGCTCGAGGCGAGTTCCGAGATCCACCGATGAGTTCCGCCAGCTGGGCAGGTCTACCAGGACGTCCGTCATCGAGCGACCTACTGGACACCACCATGAGCAATCCCGCGCACCCCGGCCGCATGCTGTTCGTGAACATCCCCGTGGCGGACCTCGAGCGCAGCAAGGCGTTCTTCGCGAAGCTCGGGTTCAGCTTCAACCCGATGTTCACCGACGAGACCGCCGCCTGCATGCTGGTCGGCGAGCACGCCTTCGTCATGCTGCTCAGCCGCGAGAAGTTCGCGGAGTTCGCGAAGCTGCCGATCGCCGATCCCACCACGCACACGCTGGCGCTGTACTGCTTCAGCGTGTCATCCCGCGATGAGGTCGATACGGTAAGCGCCGCTGCGCTCGCGGCGGGCGGCTCCGAGGCGGATGACGCCGAGGACCACGGCTTCATGTACTCACGCAGCTTCTTCGACCTCGACGGCCACGGCTGGCAGGTCATGTGGATGGATCCGGCGGCGGCGGAGCAGGGCCCCGAGGCGTTCGCGGCCTCCATGCAGGACGCCGAGGCCAGCGCCTGACCCGCCACCGCGTTCCGCGCGTGCGCCGTCGCTGTGCGGTACGGGCAGTAGCGAGCCTCCGGCAACATCATCGGCACGTCTAGGTTCGAGTATGGGCATGCGTCGGCTCCTTCGTGTGCCGTGGGTGGAATGGGTCGAGGAGGTCGGCGAGTGCTTGGGTCAGGCGGGCGTGACTATGCTGTCGCCGACTTCGTAGAGGCCGAAGGGCAGTGGGTCTCCCACCATCCAGGTGCCGTGGAACTGTGAGCTGTCGCCGGCCTCGCGCGTGCGTGCCAGCACGCTGTGGCCGAGGTGCAGTTGGGCCGGCTCCCACTGCGTCAGCGCGGCGAGCACGTCGCCGTGTGCGTCGCGGATCGCGCAGGCAAGCCGGTAGCCGTCCTCGGCGGCCTTGGCCGAGCCAGCCGCGGCGTGCGGGCGCGCCGCGAAGGCAGCATCGCCGATCAGGCACTGCCGCTGGAAGGCCATCCGCGGCACCTCGATGTCGAACACAGCTTGCAGGAACGGCTCAGCGGTGTGGCTGACCAGGTCGACCAGCGGTGCGGGGAGTTGCTCGCCGGCTGCGGGCTCGCAGCTCCGCGATCCGGCGCTTGGGGACCGCGCCCGCCGGGACGGATACCTCGCGCCGCTTGCCCGTGCGATCGGTCAGGATGACGTCGAGGTCGTCCGTGTTGCGGTACCAAAGCCAGTTGACCGTCGAGCCGTCCGCGGTCGGAATCGGATAGGTGAGCGCGTGCGAGTGATCGAGCACGCAGTAGGTGATAGCGTCCTCGAGCGCGGCGTTCGTGTCGTCCGGCAGCCGCGTCGGCTCGACGGTCCCCCGCCACGCGATGTAGCCGGCGTAGCGAGTCGCCACGCCGGGGAGCAGCTGTCTTCGACCGGCCGAGCGAATCCCGTCCGCCCACACGAGCAGGTCGGCGGTGCGTGCTTCACCGGACGCCAGCCGAACGGTCACCGCCGCGTCATCGGCGTCGGCCGAGACGACCTCCTGACCGAGGTGGTACTGCTCGCGCCCGAAGGCCGCCAGCACTTGGCGGTAGAGCGTGTCGTAGGACGAGAACAGATACGCGTGCGGCAGCTCGGCGGCGACGCCGCCGTCGCGGTCGAGGTAGCGCAGGTAGCGAGCCAGAACACCGACGGGCTCATCGGAGTCGTGCTCGGCGAACCAGCGCGTGGTCGCGGGGTTGAGCACGATCCCCGCTCCCTGACCTTCGAGTGGCTTGTGCGATCGCTCGAAGACCTCGACGTCGCAGCCGGCCTCGCGCAGCCACAAGGCAGCGTTCAAACCGCCGAGCGATCCGCCAGCGACGATGACACGTGCGAGCGAATCGCTCATCGCCCGAGTCAGTTAACGGGCCCGAACGTCACCACCCGTCGCGGCTCGACGGCGTAGCGGACGCGGATCTCACCGGCCGGGTCGCGCAGCGGATACGGCCGCTGGCCCAGGTACTTCGCGGCGAGATCGTCGATGTTCTCGGTCGCGAGGTGGCCCCGTTCGGGGTCGTTTCGTCGATCACCTCCACGACGCGCCCGTAGACGGTCAGCCAGTGATACGGGTTCTTCGGGTTCAACAGCATCAGCGTCACATCGGGGCGGGCGCGGAGGTTGCGGTCCTTATCGCGACCGGCCGTCGAGTTCAGGAAGAGATGGTCCCCGTCGGTGTTGACCCACACGGGGGTCAGCTGCGCGTGGCCCGAAGGCGTGATGGTCGCCAAACAGGCGGTAACCGCTTCGTCAAACAGGCGGCGATGGACCTCCGGCAGCTCACGCAAGCTCGGCGTCGCGTTGCGCGTGCCGACCTTGAACGCGCCCTCGTGGCCCGGAGTGATGATGTCGGCGATTTCCACGGTCATGCGGCCCTCGTCTCCTGGTCGATCGATGCGGTGCCTCGCCAGCGTAAGCCTGACTGGCGATAGACACAAACACCCGCACGACGCGCGGCTCGGCTCCGCAACATCGTGAGGGGGAGCCGCGGTGCAGCACCCAGGTCCTCGATGGCCGGCGACGGCAGCGGCTCTGCGCAACCCCGCTGGCGTGCTTCGTCATGGCCGCGCATGCGCGGTCGCCGAGACTCCGCTGCCCAAGCAAAGGGGCAACGTGCCCAGGCCACGTGGCCGACGGCGCTGCCGGTTCATACGTGAAGCGCCCAGGTCAGCCCCGAGAAGGGGGACCACCCAGCCCGGTTCGATGACCTCTCATGTCTAGTTCTTTGCAGAGCGCGAGCCATAGTCACCGGCCGGCCTTTGTTGGGAAGCAGGGTTCCGGGGAATACCCTGTCGCAAGATCCGCTCGCAACGAGGAGGCGCAGGGATGAACAGGATCCGGAGGGCAGCGTTGGCTGTAGCAACCGCACTGGTGGCAGTGCTCGCGACGGCCGTACCTGCGTACGCGACCACTACCAAGACGAATGGGCCGCTCACCGTGCACGTCGTCGGGACGAAGCTGCACGTCGACTACGTCTGGTTCAGCGAGACGCTGACCGGCGGGCAGACGTTCCACGGCGACTTCTGGGTCGAGATCGACAGCCCGGACGGCGAGCACCAGCTGTACAGCCTCACGACGCACTCGTACAGGTGGCACGACAGCGACAACCCGTTGGACCCGGACAAGCGGACGTACTCCACTGGCCACTACACGGTGGACCGCAGCTTCCCGAACAACTCCTTGGGATTCAGCGGCGAGGACCAGGCCAGCGGCGACACGCACATGGTCACCTTCACCGTGCACACATGAGGAGGCACCGCGGGATCTGGTATCAAGCAACGCCCTGGCTGCCCAGGGCCCTGCTGAATTCGAACGACGTCCTACACCTCCTCAACGACGTGGACGCGGCAGATCGGGCACGGTGCCCGTGCGGCTTGGGCAGAGCCTCGTAATCGCCCAAGAGCAGGTCTAGAGACGCCTGAGCAGTCTGGCCAGAGTGCTGCTGCCCGTCCGGAGCGACGGCGTACCGGGGGGCGTCATGTGACTCCTCCCGGTCTCCGGATCGACGAACCACCGGATGGGGCTCTGCCGAGGACTGCTGCGGTCTGGAATCAGCGGCGCTTGATCGCGCATTAGGGTCGAGGGTCGGCCGCGAGCGCGACCCCTCGACCCTAGTGAGCGGTGGCGCGACTAGCCGCGCGACTTCTCGCTGCTTTCTGGCTTCGCGGGGCCCAGGTTGCGCAGATCGGCGGCGGTCTGCTTGCGGCGGATTGCCAGGACAGGGATCGCCGCTAGTGAGAGCGCCCCGACGATGCCGACGTCTCGAACCGCGGCAGTGGACTGGGCAGCGGTAAGCGCCGCGACATGACAGGTTGGGCAGGTGGGCATTGGTCCTCCTCGTGGTTGCGTGAGGGCTCTCTGTGTTGGTTTCTGAGCCCCGAGTTGTCCGTGCCATCGTGCCTCGCGGAGGCCTTCGTGAATAGCCACCATAGGGTCAGAGCGTGCTCCCCCTCGACGACAGGCCGTGGCTCGCATCGCGCCCTCTGACTTGGACCGTCTAAGCGCCGAACCGGGTTGTCCGACGCGGGCTTGCGTCAACCCGCAGCGCCTCACCGAACCGCAGCGACCCAGCTCGCGCGGCTGGAAGCGTTCGACCCTTGCCACGTTCGTCTGAGTTCGGACGCCTCCCCGGCGCGCGGACATACGCGGTCGTAGATCGGTTGATCAGGTCAGCTCTCGCCGTGTGATCGCGCCGCTCGAGAAGGCGAGTTCGACGAGGCGTGCCCGCTTGCGGTTCTGGGGGAGATCCTCGACGTCGAACTTCTCGAACAGCGCCCGAAGGTTTGCTTTCACCGCGTCTACAGTCACGACCAGCTCCTCGGCGATCTGCCGGTTGGACGCTGGGACCGCGTGCTCGACGTCGCCGCTGAACGGACGCGCCAGCGCGATCAGGACGCGGCGCTGGGCCGGCGACAGCGAGGGGACCGGGTGCGTGTTCACGGGAGGCTTGGTTTCGTCGAGAATCACAGTCCCTGGGACCCGGAACAGCGCCTCGGTCGTCCCGAAGCGGACGACGTCGCAGTCACGGAGCCGCCGGCGGCCGGCGAGTCGCTGGCCGTTCACGTAGGTGCCGTTCCGTGATAGTCCGTCGTCAGCGATCGTCCACTCTTCGCCGATTAGGACGAGCTCGCTGTGCACGCGCGATGCCTCTACATCCCAGCCGAGGGGGATCTGATTGGCTGAGGCCCGGCCGACCGTGAGCCGCTGCACGTCCGACAGTCGGAAGATCCGCTGTGTTCCCTCCTCATCGCGATAGACCAGGAACGGCGCGCCCGCTCGCTCGGCCTCGATCCTCGCCTTCAGCTCGGCCGCCGTGGCCGGGTCCACCGCACGCCGGTCGCCCATTGGGACGTCGATCTTACCTGGGTAGATCGTTCTCACCCTTTGGTGATCGACACGGCGTGGGGCCGTCGCGATGCTCAGCCCATGACCGCGTCGCCTATCTCGAAGCCGAGGCGCGGCCCGGAGCTCCTCGCGCTCGCCGCGGGAGCACTGCTGGTCGTCCTTGGTGCCGGTCACTGCGGCGCCGGCACGACCACGGGGCCGCCTACGCGATCGGCGGAGCCGTCACGCGAAGGCTTCGTCACCTATCGGCTCGTCACCGGCCACGTGTACGAGCTGCCGGTGCGCGCCGGAGCCAGTGCGGTGGACGTCAGTGCGGCGCTCGACCGCATTTGGCCGGGTGGGCGCGACGAATGGCTGAACACCTCGCCGAACGGCCGGTGGCTGCTCACTAGCACCGACCGGTTCGGGTGTGGCCGCTGGGCCTGCCTGGCACGGCTCGATGCCACATTGCGCACGGCCGTCGTGATCCGTGCGTCCGGCAGCCCGCTGCACGCCGACGCGTTCGGGGCGATCTCCTCCGATGGGCGCACGGTTGTCTACCCGCAGGGAGGCGGCCGGCACGTCCGCGACCTGTGGGTCACCCGACTGATCGCGGGGCGGTGGACCGCTCCGGTGCTGATCACGGGCGCCTCGCCGCAGCGGTACAACATGCAGCCTGCGATCTCGGGCGATGGGCGGCGGGTGCTGTTCGACTGCGGTCCGGGCGTCCCCGAAATCGCCGGCACCGCGATCTGCTCCGTTTCGACCCGGGGCGGAGCGGTGACGCTGGTGATCGCCCCTCGGGACGGGCCGCAAGGCACGGCGGAGAACCTCGTGCATCACCCGGCATTCGGTTCGGATGGCGCAGTCGTGTTCGAGGCCGACTGGCGCGGCGAGCAGATCTGGCGAGCTGCGCCGGGCTCGGGGCGCCCGCTGCTCGTCTCCCGCGTGCACGACGACAACTCGCCGTGCGTGCTGCCCGACGGAAGGATCGTGTCGATCTACTTCGACCGTCCCGGCAACCGCAGCGGGATCGGCGAGCTGCGGATCGCTGATCCCGACGGTGGGCACGGCACAGAGATCCTGACCGGCCGCGACGTGGCGGACATCGGCATCGGCTGCGGCGGCGCCCTCCCGCCCGCTGGGCCCCTGGCAACGCGGGTCGTGCCGACCGCGTCCAGGCTGACCGCGAGCGTCCCGGAACCCCGACAACTCGGCGGCCACCCGCGGATCTTCCTCGACCCACCGACGCTCGTGCGGCTGCGCGCCCTGGCGCGCGCGGGAGACCCGGCGTGGGTGGCGCTGCGCGCCCGCTGCGACGGCTACCGCGCAAGCGCGGTGCAGTGGACCGACGGTGATCAATACCCGCCGAGCGGCGGCATCGGGCCGGGATATGGGGGTGACGGCTACTACGCCCCCCTGCTGGACGTCGCGCTGTGCTACGAGGTGGCGCTCGGCCTCGATCCGGCCGTCGCGGCCAGCTACGCGAGCGTGGGCGCCGCACTGCTGGAACACATGTCGGTCCCAGACGGACCGCACGCGCCCGACACGCTCCGCGACAGCGGATACGGCGTGCGCTACTACGCCGCGGGAATGTCGATTGGCTATGACTGGTTGTACCCGGCGCTCAGCACGTCGCTCCGCGAGCGGGTGGCGACGGCGATCGAGCGCTGGGTTGGCGACTTCGAGCGAGCTGGGTTCGAGCGCCAGTTCCCGCAGGGCAATTAGTTCGCCGGGTACTACGCCGCCAAGGCCTACGCGGGTATTGCGCTGTCCGGCGATACCGCGGGCGGTGCCGCGCTGCTGGCCGACTGGCGCGGCCGCATCCAGACCGGGCTCGTCCAGCCCTACTACGCCGCCAATCTCGCCGGCGGCGGCTGGCCCGAAGGGTGGAATTACGGGCCGATCGCGGGCCTCAACATGAGCCTGCCGGCGCTGGCGGCGCGCACCGCGCTCGGTCTCGACGTGATTCACGCCCCGGGGCGGCCGTACCTGTACCCGCTCACCAATCCACGATTCATTCTGTATTTCACCTGGCCGAGCATGACCACGCTCGAGGACTCCTCGGCGCTGTACTCGAGCGCGAATCCATCGGTCGCGGCACCGTGGCTGTTCACGACCGAGGCGGGACTGTTGACCGATCTGCACGACCCGTTAGCGCCGTACTTCCACAGCTATGCGCGGGCTGCGCGCCGCGCGCAGCCCGGCGGTCAGCTCGGTGGGGACTGGGACCTGTGGGAGAACCTGATGTTCTGGGACGACAGGGCGCCGGAGCGTCCATACACGACGCTGCCGCTGTCCTACTACGCGCACGGGATCGAAATGGCAGCCGTTCGCTCGGACTGGAGTCGCCACGCGGTGTGGGCCGCGTTCAAGTCGGGCCCGTACATCAATTTCGCGGACAACGGCGAGGAGTACTTTGATAAGGGCTCCCTTTCGATCGTCAACGGCCCGCGGCCGCTGCTGGTCAACGCCAACGGCGCGTTGCTGCGTGACACCCCGGGCACCGGCGACGGCGACCGCTACTACCAGCCGATCTACGACGATCTGTTCTCGGCCACCGGCCGGCGCGACATCTTCAACATCTTCTACACCGATCGGCCGACACCATTGGGCCAGAGCAATCGCTTACGGAGTGCCGGTGCGCGCACCCACATCGGTCAGTTCGAGGATCGTGGCGCGTATGCGCTGATAAAAGGCGTCCACCTGGAGGAGATGTATCCGCGTACCGGCGCGCGGACAATCGACGCGTGGACCCGCACGATCGTGTATCTGCGACCCTGCACGTTCATCGTCTACGACCGCACCTCGGTCACGTCGGCCGGTGTCGGGCAGTGGCTGGCATTTCACCTCGGCGGCCGCATGACGTCGGTGCCCGGCCCGGCAGCCGGCGTTCAGCGCTATGACGTCGCCGGCCGGGGCGGCTATGCCGGCTCGGTGTACACGGTCCTTCCCTCTGGCCACCGGGACTCCGTGAGCGGACTGTTCGGCGGCGAGAAAGTGTCAAGGCTTGAGGTTCGACCAGGCCGGTCGGCGCGCGAGCAGCAGTGGCTGACGATCTTCGACGCGGCGTCTGGGTCATCACGGGCGGCTGCTGTGACCGTGCTGCCGGCGGCGGGCGAGCCAGCCGCGGTCCTGGTGCGCCGGTCCGACGGCGAGACCGCGGTGTTGCTCGGTGCAAGCGAGCCGGCCGACGTTCGCTATCGGCTGCCGGCCGGTCGGGTCAAGTCCCTCGTGACGGGGTTGCGGCCAGGCTCCACGTACACCGTCCGCGTTGAGCGCGGGATCGTCGACGTTCGCCCGGGCCCCGGTGAGCGCGCGACAAACGTCGGCGTCCTGAGCTTCAGTACAGGTTGATTACCAGCTGGCCATCACGAGCTGCCGGGTCGGCCCGGAGCTGGCCAGGCACTCACTCCGCTCGCATGCGAGTGCCTGCGGCAGCTGCGCGGGGGAAAGCGAGACGCGCGTGAGGATGCGAAGTGTGCCGGTCGCCCCGACCCGGACGAGCGTTGCATCGTCCCGGGCGAGGATCCACACCTCATCCTTGACGAGGGCGAGGGCGGCTGCGGCGGAATGCAGCGCGAGCCGCGAGCCAACATGTGGCGCGGATCTCCCGAGGTGCACGAGGGCTCCGTCCGCGGTCCCCACCCACGCGTCGGCGCGGACGCCGCCGGCGACCGAGATCGGACCGCCGCTCACGTAGATCGGCGGGGCCGGCACGTAGCTCGACGCATCGGTGCGGCTTGGACGCATTGCCGTCACGTCAGAGCTGCCCCGGTTGACGACCCAGACTGTCGCGTCTAAGCCGTACGCAATCGCGACCGGCCCTTGTCCACGGGTGGGGATCGGGCCGCCTGTTCGGCGCAGCGTCGCCAGATCGATGGTCGTGACGTCGTTGGAGCCACGGTCAGCCACCCATGCCATCCGGTCGCCGATCGCGATCGCCGACGGCGCCACCCCGACCGGCACGCGCGCGAGCGTCCGCGTCGTGCGCGAATCGATCACCCGCACATCGTTCGATCCGGCGTCCACGACCCACACGCGCCCCGCCTGGGCAGCCAGCGCGCTCGGTTGGCGACCGACGCGGATCGGCGTCGGAGGTCTTCCGCTCGGATGGATGAGCCAGATTCGACCGCCGCGGGGATCGGCGACGGCGGCGATCAGATCATCGCCTCGGACGATCGCAACCGCGCCGGGGCTGAACGCGAGCTCCTGTGGAACCGCGGCCACCTTGACTGAGAGTGCCCGCAACGGCTCGGCCGATTTCGGGACGGTCGGGGTCGTCCGGGGAGAGCGGCGGCCGCCGTTGCTGATGATCAGCGCGAGCACCACAATCGCGCTCGCCGCCAGCGCGCCGAGCGCGATCACCGCGGCGCGACGTGAACGGGGCGGAGCCGCCCGGGGAACGACGGTCTCATCGGAGGTTCGATCCGCGATGTTCGCCTCGGGCCGCGAGGCGGCTGGCGTGGGTCGCGTCACCGTCGTGCCGGTTACCGCCGCCTCGATCGCGAGTGCCATCTCCGTCGCGCTGGCGAATCGCTGCCCGGGAGCCTTTGCGAGCGCGATCCGCACGACCTCGTCGAGCTCACGGGGCACCCCTGCCGCCTCGGCGCACACGGACGGGATGGGATCGTCAACATGTGCCCGCATCGTCGCGAGCTCGCTTTCGCGGTTGAACGGGGCGTGCCCTGTGAGCGTCTCGAACAGCACACACCCGAGCGCGTAGATGTCGGCGGCCGGGCCACCCTGTTCCCCCTCGATCCGCTCAGGCGCAGCGTAGGCGAGTGACCCGACAAACGCGCCCGTGCGCGTGAGCCCCGGCTCCTCGTCCGGTGCCCGAGCGATCCCGAAGTCGGTGAGGTAGACCTGCTCGCCGTCGGTGTCGCCGCCGGGCGCGATCAGGATGTTCGCCGGTTTGACGTCGCGATGAACGAGTCCGCGGGCGTGCGCGGCGCCCAGCGCCCGCGCGACTGGCGCCAGTAGGCGAGCAGCGTGGACCGTCGGCAGGACACCCTCGTGGGCAAGCAGATCGCGCAGGTCGGTGCCCTCCACCCACCGCATGGCCAGATAAAGCTCGCCGCTCTCCAGCTCGTCGGCCTCGTAGACCGGAATCACGTTGGGGTGCTCGATCGAGGCCGCAAGCCTCGCCTCTCGCTGAAAACGGCGGCGGTACTCACCCTGGCGGGCGAAGTCCGGGGCGATGACCTTGAACGCGACCGTCCTGCCCAGCCGCAATTGCGTCGCACGGTACACGACGCCCATACCGCCACGACCGGCCACGGCCTCGAGCCGGTACCCGGCGATCGTTTCCCCCAGCACCACGCCGGCCATCGCCGCTACTGCGCCCCTCCACAGCGTGCGGTCATGCGCGAGATCCTAACCGAGCGGCGCTGGGAAGGGGTAGGGGTCTCTCACCCTTTGGCCCATGGTCGGTTGGTCGCGCGGCCGGGAGCATTGACCGGCAAGCAGTACCGCGCAATCGACACGAACGACCGCCGTCGCTGTCTTCTTACAGCGTCGGCTCAGGGGGAGACGAATCGCAATGTCAGATCAAGTCAGGTTCGAGGCTCAGAGGAGCGAAGCGGCCGCACCGGCGCAGCGTCGCGGACCGCGAATTGGTTGGGCACGGGTCCTCGGAAGGCCGCGTCGCGCAGCCGCGGTCGCGACCGGGCTGGTCGCGCTGGTGGCGGCGTCCGGCGCGTACGCTGCCGCTCGCATTTCGTCGCCGCAGGTCAGCGCCTGCGTGGGCCACAAGAGCGGCGTCTTCTACGCCGCCAATCAGTGCCGCCAGCGCGACGCGCGCTTGACGTGGAGCGTGTCGGGACCGTCCGGTCCGGCTGGTGCGCAGGGAGCGGCCGGACCCGCGGGACCAGTTGGACCGCCCGGCCCCCCGGGGGCGACCGGCGCCAAGGGGGACCCAGGTGTGACCGCCGGCTCTCAGAGTGGCGGCATCGATCCACCGGCCTTGGGCGGCCTGCCGAATGGCACCCAGACGATCACCGACACAGTTCTGTCGACCAGCCAGGCGGGCAACGTGTTCGCTCTCGGCCACGTCGACGTGCAGGTCGATTGCGGAGCTTTCATCTGCGGCTTCACCGCGGGTCTGTATGTCGACGGTCAACCGGTGCCGGGCAGTGCCCGCGCCGTCGAGCTCCCATTGTTCTCATCGACGGACGAGACCCTGGACCTGTTCGGCCTCGCGCCCGGGATGTCGGCCGGCGTGCACCACATCACGATTGCCCTCCGCTCGCCAGTGCGCCTCCCGTCGATCACGGTGAACGGCGAGACACACGCTGCGGCACTCGGGCTGGGCGGCTCGGCAGGAGGCGTGTCATGAGAACGCGATACTTCAACCCCTCGATGGCCGTCGCGCTGGTGGCGCTGGTGATCGCTGCGTCCGGTGGCGCGTATGCAGCGGTCGGTGTTTCCCCGTCGACGATCAGCGCGTGCGTGCGCCACGGCGCCGGAGGGCTGTACGCAGCCCACCGGTGTGAGCACGGCGACCGCCGGTTGACCTGGAACGCGACCGGCCCGCAGGGGCCAGGCGGACCTCAGGGACCGGCAGGCCCGCAAGGCGCCACCGGGCCGGCCGGGGCGATCGGACCCAGCGACGCGTTTGCCGCTCACAGGGACGGCCCCGTCGCGCTCACCGTAGACACGACTGGTCGCGGCCAGTTCAACACCGTCGCGTCGCTCCCGATTCCGCGCCCCGGTAGTTACGTTATCTTCGCGAAGGCGGAGCTGGCCAACGACCTCCAAAGCACCACGAACACGACGTGCCAGCTGATCGCGGGGGACCCCGGAAGCGACTCGCTCGCCGACAGTGACACCGACACAGGACGGTCGACGATCGACGCCGGCAGCCGCGTAGGCATATCGCTGAATGTCGTGCACCAGTACAACGGAGCGGGAACCGCGGACCTGCGGTGCGAGCCGACCGACGGCGCCAGCAGCGCCGCCAGGATCAGAATCACGGCGATCAGGCTGGGGAGCGTCACCGACGCGACTCTGCCGTAGGGGGTGAGTGACACATGGGAACGCGTGACGGTTGGCTTGGGGTCGTCTCGAGAGTCATGACCTTGGCGTGCGCGGTCGTGCTGTTCGGTGCGACTGCTGCGCGGGCGGCACCGAGTGACCTCGATTCAAGTTTCGGCAACGGCGGCACGCAGCTGGCTCAGCCGTTTGGGACCGTCGGCGGCGGCACGCCGAACTGCTGCCGGGCGGCGATGTATCCCGGTGGCAAGTTCGTGGTCCTTTCGCAGTTCTACAACAGCCCGACGGTGGCAGTCGCGCGCTACGCGTCGGACGGAACCCTCGACACGAGCTTCAATGCCCATGGCCCGGTCCCGGGCGTGGCGACCGTTACGTTCGGCGGCATCGCCGACAACGGCGTCCAGGGGGCGGTTGCGGTCGACTCGCAGGGGAGGATCGTGGTGGCGACGACCGTCGCGATCTCAGGCGCCAACAACGTCGGGATCGCACGCCTGACGCCCGGCGGGGCGCTCGATACGACCTTCAACAGCACCGGGATCGAGGAAACAACGCTGGGTTTCAGCGAGGCGCAGACGACCGCCGTCACGCTGCTGCCCGATGACCGCATCGTCACCGGGGCGCTCGTGATCACGAGCGGCTCCCAGCGAGAGCTGATCGCGGCTCGGTTCACCACCGACGGCACCCGCGACGGGGCATTCGGTGCCGCGTTCGCCCCTTCATCGGGCACGCTGGCGGCGGCGCCGCTGATTGCGCAGGACGGCCAGGGCCGGTTCCTGCTCGCCGGTGATCTCCGTGGATCGTTCGGCACGCAGCAGCTACTCGCGCGGCTCGACTCAACTGGCCACCTGGACGCGACGTTCGGAGCGTCCGGGCATCCCGCCGGGACGGTCGTGACCTCGTTCGCGCCGTCGGCCTCGGCACTGGCCCTGGACACCGCGCCCGACGGGCGCCCCGTGCTGGCGGGTCTGCGCTTCTTCACCGGCACCGGCAGCCCGTGGTTGAGCGATTCACGACGGCTGGGTAGTCGGCGGCACAAGCAACGGGACGTTCGTGGTCGGGCGTCTCACGCCCGACGGAGCTTCCGGACACGAGCTTCGCGCCGAGCGGCAGCGTGTCCACTGCGATCTCGGGCACCAACGCCAGCTCGGTCACGTCGCTGACACTCGACGGCAAGCTCGAGGACCCGGCTGTTTCGATGACCGTGGCCGTCGGCCGGGTGGAAGGGTGATATGCGCGCGGGCGTGCGGGACTGGCTGGCCGATCACGGCGGTGGGGGTAGGCGCGTCCCTCAGTGCGCCACCCACACCTCTGCAAGGACGATCAACAGGCTGAACATCAGGTTGAGCGCGATGGAGAGCATCGTGCCGGCGAAGCTCAGTTGCTCGAGCTTCGCGTAGCGGATGCCCTGGAAGGTGAGGGCCGCGATACCAAGCGCGGTGGCGAGACGGTAGGCCGAATGCTCGTCGAGGAGCCCGCTCGACCCGGCGATGATGGCACAGACGGGAGGGACCGAGGACAGCACGATCGCCTCCTCGCGTCGGGCGATCGCCCTAAGCTCGGCCACCGTGAGCCGGCGCCCCTCCCTCACGCTCTCGCCGAGGCCGTGGGCATAGACGTGGGCCAGCCAGAGCACCAGCGCGGTCATGAACGCCACACCGCCGAGTTGCCACATGTGACCCTCGTAGCCGCGGGCTTCGGCGGCGATCACGGCCAGGATGATGATCGTGCCGTAGACGGTGCCGCTGATCGATTCCTTGTCGCCGACCAGCAGCCGCGTGAGGACCCTGACGAGCCGGCGCAGCGCGCTCGGCGCGGGCACGGCGCCAGGCTCGGCCTCCACGGTCACCCGCCGGATCGTAGGTCACCGCGTCCCACCGCAATCACCCGCAATGGATGATCAATCTGTTCGCGCGCTGTTCGTACCGGCGCGGCAAGCGCAGGTCAGCCTCGCGCCGTGGCCGCGTCCCGTCCATCCGGCGCTATCCCACAACCGGTTTCCGGCTCGAGCTCGCCTCGTGCAGTTAGGACGATGACGGGTAGGCCGGGACGTCTTTCCACCAGCTCGGTCAGCACCTCCAGCCCGAGGCGGCCGGGAGCATCAGATCGAGCAGGACGAGCGCCACCCGTTCGCGGGCTCATGAAATGGACGCTGGTCAGAAGCGCGCAAGATGTGAGGACGGGAGCCAGAGGGCTGAGTCGTCACGCTCTCCTGGCCCGTGCGCGCTGGGGCTGGCTGCAGCCTCAGGTGGTTCACAGTGAAAGCCTGCGGTACGCCGGGCGGGGGAGATGTCGGAGCAGGGCAAACAGGTAGCGCAGCCCCGCGGGAACCCACACGGTTTGCGTCCGGCCACCCAGCGCCGCGACCGTCGCTTCGGCGACCGTCTGCGGACTGGTGCTGAACGGCGCGGGTTTGAGGCCGGCGGTCATCCTGGTGCTGACAAACCCGGGCCGGATCACGAGCACGCGCACGCTCGTGCCGGCGACGGTGTCTGCGAGTCCCTGGGCCAAGGCGTCGAGCCCGGCTTTGGCAGCGCCATAGATGGCGTTTGAGGCGCGCGCACGCTCAGCCGCGACACTCGAGAGCACAACAACGGTGCCGTGTCCCTGGGCGCGCAGCGCACGCGTCGAATGCCATAGCAGCGAGCCACAGCCCAGAAAGTTGGTCCGCAGTACCTGTGTGACCTCATCGGGATCCGCGTCGAGGGCGGCCTGTCCGCCGAGGACGCCGACGCACAGGATGACGAGGTCTACCACTCCGAGGCGGTCAAATGCGCGCGCAATCGCGTCACCATGGGTGTCGACTTCGTCGGCGTCCAAGCGGTCGAATTCGCCGGTAGTACGGCCGGTCGCCTTGAGTTCGTCGACCACCGCGGCCATCCGTTTGTAGTCACGTCCGAGGAGCAGCGCCTCGACTTGAATGTCCTGGGAGAGCCGATGCACGATCGCAGCCCCGATCTCGGAGCTGCCGCCGAGCACCAGGATTCTGCGTCGGACGGGCGAACCTACGCGCACGGTTTCAACGGCGTCTTGATGGCAGCATCAGGGGCCGTTACCGGTCTGCGGAAACCCCGGACTCCATGGCCGGCCGATCGTAGGTGTACGGGGTAAGACGTAAGTTGCAGTTCAGTGAGAAGTCTCACAGCCTCCAGGACGTGATCACACGGCAGCTCGTGCTCGGTCGAGCATTCGCGCCAGCGGCTGGCTCCGGCGAGCGGCTTGGGACCTGCTATCGCGTGTAGACCGCGAAGAAATCGCGGTCGTCGGGGGACAGGTAGCGCGTCGCGGGGCGGTTCATTCCGGGCAGCAGCTTGGCAGGGTCGCCGGCACCGAAGGTCCCGTAGAAGTTGAAGGTGGTCCACTCGTAGTTGATGTCGAGTTCCATCGCTCGCGCGGCGCCGGCGTGCTGGAGGATCTGCGCGAGGCTCTGCGCGGTCTGGATGTCGGCCGCCGCGTAGATCAGGTTCCCGTGGGCGTCGACGCCGACTCCCGAGCGCCACACGCGGACCGCGTTACCCAGCGTTGTCCCCCACAGCGAGTCGTTTGACAAGGCAGGGTTGAGTTGTCCATTCTCGACGATCATTGGCAGGTTCTGGCGCGCGAATGCGATGCCCGGACCGGAATCGGGGCCGCTGTTCCAAGTCTGGACGTCGACGCCTCCACGGCTGTAACCGATCAGCGTCGCCTGTCCATCCTGCATGGGCACGTACTGGTGACCCTGGGAGAAGAAGCCGCCCCGTGAGTCCTCGAGCTTGAAGCCGCTGTTGAAGGTCGCGAGCAGGCTCGAGCGGAGCAGGGGCGGGACCGCCGCCTGCTGGTTTCCATCGTTGGGCGGCTCGTAACGGCCGGGGTATAGCGCGAGCCGGGTCCGTGTGTGGTCGATCCACGCGACGCCGGCGACCAGCTGTGGATACTTCGGGTCCGGGCGGAACGTCGTGACCAGGACGGGAGCGGCGCCGCCGACCACCGGCCCGGTTCCGCGCCACTGCCCCTCGCCGGGCAGCGCGGGTGTGATCATCGGGGGGATCGCGGGCGGCGTGTAGCTCGCGACCTGAATCCGCGAGCCAGTCCCGACCTGCGGCAGCCGCTTGAGTGCCGGGCCTCCGGTGGCCGGCGCATTCAGGGAGTAGTAGACGCTCTCGATGTCGGATACCACTCCCGCGGCCCCGTTGTCGCGCAGCCATTCGACCGCCCGCATCCCGAACGAGACGTTTGAGGGCCCCGCCATCGCGCCCCAGAATGACACCACCAGATCAACTAGCAGGATCAGCGCGGTGAGGACGACGATCCGCCGCGCGCGGAGCCGAAGCGCCGCGAGTCGTGGGTGGGCGCGAACGCGGTCCCGCGATGCCCTTCGCCGACGCGGCGCGCCCCTCGCGGGTGACCGCGGCGGCCAGAGTCGGTTCGGGTCCGCGCGTGACTCGCGGGCCCGCTCATGAGCGAGAATCCGGGCCTCGTAACGTTCGATCGCCTCGCGACTGGGGCTAGGCATTTCGCTTGTGAGCGCCTTTCGACCGCCCACGAGCGGCTCCTTGCGCGCGTGCCAGGCGATGAGAGCTTTCTAAGCTCACCGGACGTACACAGCGAAGAAGTCACGGTCGTCGGGTGTCAGGTATCGGGTCGGGGCACGATCCATGTCGGCGAGCAGGTTCGCCGGGTCGCGCGCGCCCGGGTAGCGATACGTGATGAAGCTGGTCCAGTAGGTGTTGATGTCGAGCTCCATCGCGCGGACGGCCCCGGCGCGGATCATGATCGCCGCCAGCGACGCGACCGTCTGGTCGTCGGCAGCCGCGTAGATCAGGTTCCCGTAGCGGTCCACTCCGAGGGCCGAGCGCCACACCATGATCGCGTTGCCGAGCGTCGCGCCCCACTCGGGACCGTCGGAGAGATTTGGGTTGGGTCGGCCGCCGTGGACGATCAGCGGCAGGTTTTGGCGCGCGTAAAGGACGTTCTGCGGAACGTCGGATCCCCCGCGCCACGAGATCACGTCGATGCGGCCGTCGTGATACCGGACGATCGTCGCCGTGCCCTGCTTCATCGGCGCGTACGTATGCCCGTTGGAGGCGAACCCGCCGCCGGAATCTCTCAGCTTGAAGGCGCTGTTGAAGGTCGCGACAAGGCCGGCTCGCGTCGTCATCGGCACTTCCGAAGGCCCGCGCGAGGGCATCGCCACGGCGGGTTCCGAGGTGCCCGGGTACAACATCACGCTTGTGCGCGCGTGGTCGATCCAGGCTATGCCCGCGACCAACTGCGGATAGGCGGGCTCGGGACGGAAGCTCGTGATCAGCACCGGGGGACGTGAGCCGCCGCCGGCGAACGTCGAGTGCCAGACGCCCTCGCCCGGAAGCGCCGGGTGAATCACGGGCGCGATGTCCGGCGGACGATAATGCCGACTCTGCGGGCGGCGGGAACGGATCTGGGGGATCTGAACCCGTCCTACCGCGACCACGCCGGATTGGCGGGGTAGGGCCCGCAGCGGCGGACCGCCCTTGCTCGGAGCGGTGAGCGAGTAGTAGACGTTCTCGACACGGTCCACCAACCCCCGCGCGCCGTTGCCGCGCAGCCACTCCACGGTCTGAATCCCAATGCTCGAATCGGATGGCCCCGTGATGGCGCCGACATATGAGACGAGCGCCGCCACCAGACAGATCAAGGATGCGATCGTCGCGATCCTGCGAACGCGCGTCACTCGCCGCTCGGGCGGGCGCGAACGCTGGCTTGATGCCGAAATAGCGGAACGGCGGTGCGAGAGATCGAACAGCTGTGTCGTCCGGACTGTCACCGCAAGCAACGCTGTCACACCGGCCGACGTTTAGGAATTCCTGAGAGCGTCCTCATCGCTGTCACACCCTGGCCTTATACAACGCCCTTACCTTGCAACCATGGAGTCGGCGGACGCGGGCCGTGCGTGTCTGCGCGAAGCGCGACGGAGTCGCTCGGGCGCCCTGATCGCGACGATGCGTCCTAAGCAGTGGATCAAGAACGCGCTGGTGATCGCCGCGGCGGGGGCGGCCGGTGCGCTCGGCCACGATGACACTCCGGGGCGCGTGACCGTGGCGTGCGCGTCCTTCTGTTTGCTCGCGTCGGGGATATACGCGATCAACGACGTCAGTGACGCCGAGGAGGATCGCCGCCATCCACGCAAGCGCTTCCGCCCAGTCGCGGCAGGAGAGGTCGACCCCCGATTCGCAACGGCACTCGGCCTGTCGCTCATCCTCGCCGGGCTTCTGCTGTCCGCCGCGATCGGGCCGCTCCTTGTCCTCATCGGAGTCGCGTATGTCGTGCTCACACTGTCATACACGCTCGTATGGCGGCATGTAATCGTGTTCGACATCCTTGCGGTGGCGGGTGGGTTCGTGCTCCGCGCCGTAGCCGGCGGCGTCGCGGCGCCTGTGACGCTATCGCGCTGGTTTCTGCTCGTCGTAACGACTTCGGCGGTGTTCGTGGCCGCGGCCAAGCGTTACGCGGAGCTGCAACGGACTGACGGTCCGCACGATCGCCGAAGACGGGTGCTCGACTCGTACAGCCCGAGGGCCCTCGAGCTGATCATCGCCGGCGCGACCGCCGTGGCTTTACTCGCCTACTGCATGTGGGCGTTCTCGCTTCCTGCCGTGCGGGGAATCCCATGGCGGCCGTTGACAATCCTCCCATTCGCCGCCTGCCTGCTTCGGTACGGCGAGCTCGTGCACCACGGAGCCGGCGAGACGCCCGAGGACGTGATCCTGTCCGACCCGCCATTGCAGCTCGCAGGGCTGGCATGGCTGGCGCTGTTCGCGCTGGAAGTCCATGCAGCCGGCTGACACAGCGTTCATTAGCCCCCGCGCGATCGCGTGGACGCACGGTGTCGTGAGCGGATGGGGCGAAGGGCCGGGCGCGAGCGTCACGATCGTCCGTCCCGAAGGTGTCGCGGAGCTGCGGGTGGCGCTGCGGTCCGCGAGCCACCTGAATGCCGTCCCTCGTGGCATGGGTCGCAGCTACGGCGACGCCGCGCAGATCTCCAGTGGTCTCGTGATCGCGACGACCCGGCTCAAGCGAACCGAGCTCGACTGCGAGCGTGGCACGATCACCGCCCAAGCCGGGGTCACGATCGGCGAGCTTCTGCGCGAGGTTGTCCCCGCCGGCTGGATGGTTCCGGTGGTGCCCGGGACACAACACGTCACCGTCGGCGGCGCGATCGCAAGCGATATCCACGGCAAGAATCACGGCACCGCGGGGACGTTCGGGGAGCACACCGAGGCGATTTCGCTGCTCCGGGCCGATGGCGAACTCGTCGAGCTTCAGCCCGGGATGGGAGACGGACAGTTCGAGGCGACGCTCGGAGGCATGGGCCTCACAGGGGTCATCATCGACGCGCGGGTCAAGCTCCGCCGGATCGGGGGCGCGATGCTGTCGGTCGACACCGACAGAGTTCGTTCGCTGGACGATGCGCTCGCCGCGCTCACCGCGCGCGGGGGGCCATACCGTGTCGCTTGGCTCGACCTGCTGTCCTCGCAGTCTGGAAGGGGGGTCGTGACTCGCGCCGAGCACATCGATGCTCCCGGCGAGGGCGCCGCGGTGGTGCGCCCGCGCGCGACGGTGCCGCGCGGCTGGCCGGGCAACGCGCTTCGGCCGGCGGTCGTTCGCGCTTTGAATGCTTTGAAGTACGCGAGCGCGCCGCGATCCGAGCTAGGCCGGCCCGAGCCGCTCGGCCGGCACATGTTCCCGCTCGACTTGCTGGACGCATGGCCGCGCCTTTACGGGGCGCGCGGCCTCCTCCAATACCAGCTTGTTATACCGGCCGGCTCGGAGCGCGTGCTCGAGCTCGTGATCGATGGCCTGCGCCGGGCGCGGGTGCCGTGCTATCTCGCCGTGCTGAAGGACTTCGGTCCGGCGAACGGCGCGCCACTGTCCTTCCCGCTCGAGGGGTGGACGCTGGCGCTCGACATACCGCGGGCCGCACCAGGGCTCGAGCCGCTGCTCCAAGGCTTCGATCGCGCGGTCGCCGGGGCCGGTGGGCGCGTCTACCTGGCGAAGGACGCCCGGCTGCGGCCGGAGACGCTGCGGGCGATGTACCCCCGGCTCGATGAGTGGCGCGCCGCACGCCACCGCGCCGATGCCGAACGGATCTGGTGCTCGGATCTCGCCCGCCGGACGGGTTTGCTATGAGCGTTTCACGACTCGTTCCGGCAACAGCGGAGGTCGATCTCGCGATCCTCCGGGGCCTGCCCCGCAGCATCCATTTGAGGCACTTGCCATGAGACGCAACGTGCTGCTGGTCGATGTCGGCATCGCGATCGTCGCGGCGATCGTCGTCTTGACGCTCACTCCCGGGTTGGCGGTGGCATCAATGATCGCGATCGCGGTACTGACCGCGTGCACGATCAGCTTCCGCCGGGAGTCGCGACGCCGGCGGCGCGCGCGGACCATCCGACGGCGCACCGCCCGGCCCCCTCGGCGTGCCGGTCCACAACGCCGCGGGCGCAGCAATGAGATATGACCGCGCCAGGTCACTCGGTTCCCCGACTGGCTGCGGGATGTCAGCGTCGCCACTGTGCTCACAGACCTGTGCTCCAGCCGAAGCGCGGAAGGGATCGTGCCCAGGGGCGGTCGGCTGAGCGCCCGAGACTGGCCACAGGGAGCGTCGCTCCTTCGACCCGCAGCCTCCGATCTGTCATGTCTCGTCGTACTGATCCGCCGGCGACAGACGGGAGGCCTCGCCTTGGAGCTACCAGTCAGAAAACGGATCGTACGAGCCACTCCGCTTGACGCTGAGCGGCCGGACCCATTAGCGTGAACCCCGCAAACCAGTAGGGGAAGCGTGGGCACAAACGAACAACGCGTGGATCTCGTGTTCGAGGGCGGCGTCAGCGGCATCGCCCTCGCCGGCGCATTCGCCGAGCTCGACGGCCGCGGTTTCAGCACCAGTGAGTGGCGGGCAGCTCGGCGGGCGCGATCAGCTCGGACCATTGGGCGACGCGGTTGACGTCGTCAAGCGCAAGCGGATTCACAGCGAACGGAACCAGAGATGGCCAACGTTGAGGGCAAAGCCACCGCGATCACGGTCCTGACCCCGGTCAAGCGTGAGGGCCCGCTCGTGCTGTGGGCGGTCTTCTGGGCCGGCCGCCACATCAAGGAGACGCTGCTCAAGCTCCAACAGCTCTCCTTCATCCACTACGCCCGGTGGGCGGTGATCGACCGCTTCCCCGACCAGGGCCACGGCGAGAAGCTCGGCCACGAGTACCTGCTGTTCGAAAGTAACTTCAACGGCACCTGGGATCAGTACATTGATGCCTTTTCGGAGGTCGTCCCGTTTCGCATGAAGGCGATCTGGGGCACCTCGTACGCGTTCCCAGGCCCGAATCCGGTCGAGCCCTTCAAGGATTACATCCGCCGCAACGAGTACGTCGCCAACCACTACTGGTCCGCCTATCCCGGCTTCACGACGACCGAGATCATCTCGGCCCAGCACGTCGAAGCGGCCCTGAACGAGTTCCAGCAGCACGCCGTCGATCTCGAACCCGAGGCGTTCAAGACGGCGTACGAGTCGCTGCTGACGGCGATCCAGCACGACCTGTGAGCAGCGCCCACAACATCTCCGGCCAGGCCTACTCGCTGACCGTCATGACTCCAATCCTGAGCGGCCACGAGATCCAGCTCGCCCAGTACTTGGACGGCCTGCAAAGCGGCGATCAGAGCCCGCTGGTGCGGGTCCACGGGACCCATTTCGCCCGCTGGGTAGTCATCGATGACGTCATCTACGAGGGGCCCGACGAGGGCGAGCGCGAGCACCTCAAATATGCGCGCTTGCTGTTCACGAGTAACTTCGACGGCGAGCTCGACAGCTACCTCGAAGCGCTGCGCACCGGCCTGAGTGACAGCGCGGACACGATCTGGGGGAACTGCATCGGCTATCCGGGATCGGGGGAGGCGCGTTCGTTCGCCGACTACATGCGCCACCACCAGATCGACAGCTCGCTGTTCTTCGCCGCCTACGGCGACCGCACGGTGGAGGAGGTCAAGCGCAGTCTCGCGCTGCGGATGAAGTTCGTCGAATTCGCGCTTGACGCGCAGGGCCTGTCGGCGTCCGAGCTGAAGGCGGCCTTCCTCCAGGAGTTCCCCTCGTGACGGCGCTGGACCTGGACCGCATCCAGGGCTTCGTCGTGCGCGGCTACCGCCTGCCACTGGCGCGGTACATCTTCCTGCGCATCGACGATCCGGCCGGCGCCGGGGCGTGGATCTCCGAGATCGCCGGCGAGGTCCTCACCGCCGCCCCGTGGTCGGAAAAGCCCGCCTCTGGCCTGAACATCGCCTTCAGCTACGCGGGCTTGGCCGCGCTCGCGCTGCCGAGCCAGACGCTGGCGAGCTTCCCCGAGGAGTTTCGCGAGGGGATGGCTGCCCGGGCGAGCCTGCTCGGCGACGATGGTCCGAGTGCAGCCGCGAACTGGGAGGCGCCGCTCGGCACGCCGGAGGTCCACGTGCTGGTGATGATCGCGGCCGCTCATCCGCAGGCCCTGAACGCCCATGATCAGCGCATCCGGGCGAGCATCGACCGCACCGGCGGACTGACCGTCATCTACGACGAGCTTGGCAGTTTCATGCCCGATTACCGGGAACACTTCGGCTACGCCGACGGTTTCGCCCAGCCCGACATCGAGGGTGCCGGCCTGCCTTCCCAGCCCGGCGCCGGCGCGCCCCTGAGCGAGGGCCACTGGCGGCCTATCCGCGCCGGGGAGTTCGTTCTCGGCTATCCCGACGAGGAGAACGTCCTGCCCGCCGCGCCCACCCCGGACCAGCTCGCCACGAACGGCTCCTTCCTCGTCTACCGAAAGCTCCACCAGGACGTGGCCGCGTTCCGGCTCCAGCTCGCGCGGGCGGCGGCGCTTTATCCCGGCGGCGAGGAGCTGCTCGCGGCGAAGATCGTCGGGCGCTGGCGCGACGGGACGCCGATCGACCTGTCGCCCGAGCATCCCGAGCCGGCCCTCGTGGCCGACGGCAACCGCAACAACGCCTTCTCGTACACAACCGACAGCGACGGCCTGCGTTGCCCCGTGGGTGCCCACGTCCGCCGCGCCAACCCGCGCGATAGCCTTCCTTTCGCGGGCAAGCTCGTCAACCGCCACCGCCTGATCCGACGGGGCATCCCCTACGGCGATCCCCTCCCCGAGGGCGCCGCCGACGACGGCAAGGATCGCGGGGTGATCTTCATGTGCCTGCAGGCGAACATCGCCCGCCAGTTCGAGTTCATCCAGAGCCAGTGGCTGAACGGCGGCAACGCGTTCACGCTCGGCAAGGATCAGGACGTGCTCGTCGGGGCACAGAACGCGGATGGGCCCCACAAGATGACGGTCCCGGGCAACCCGCCGTTCTTCTTCGGACCGTTGCAGCGGGTGGTCACGGTAAGGGGAGGCGAGTACTTCTTTGTGCCCGGCGTCAACGGACTGCAGTTCCTGGCCTCGGCGGCGGGGAGCGCAGCGGGATGAGCATCTTTCACGAGCTCGAGCAGTTCGGTGGGCACATCGGCGCCGACGTAGAGCGGTTCGTGAACTAGGGCAAGCAACAGCTCGAGCAGCACGTCATCGAGCACCCCCGAGTGCGCTTTCGGGACGGCAAGATCATCAAGCACCGCGACAGTGTCGACTTGACCGGCTGGGCGCGCCAGGCTCTCGGACGGCTGCTCGGCCGGACTCAGTTCTTGCACGCCAAGGTCCAAAGGGAGGCACGGGCCGGACCTCGACAAATTCCTGGCGCAGGACCGGCATTGACCAGGCAGGGCGCGTACCCGCCGGCCGAGGATCAGCTGGCCGTCCCACGAGGAGCTGCGGGCAAGGCTCAGAACGATGAGCAACCGCATCCGAGAGCGCAAATCGCGACTGGCAGCCAGATCTCAGTCGATGATTCGGCTTCCCAAGCCGAAGGTCGCGGGTTCGAGACCCGTCGTCCGCTTCGTAAAAAGGCCTCGAAATCGGGACGTTTCGGCCGCTAGTTCACGCCGCGAGTGATAACGGGCAACGGCACCGGGCAACGATGCCGCGTCTTAAATGGGGCGCTCCGGACAGCGATTGCTCAGGGGCGTACGCGTCGCAAGCGCGGATCCCGTCGCTGACCACGCCGGTTCCCAGCAGAGGTTTCTTGATTCAGCGGGTGCCCCAGCCCGCCGGTCATCTGGGGGCCAAACGCGGGCGCTCGCGGAGCGCCGATCACCAACGTGGTCGCCACCACGACCGGGCGCGACGCGAATAAATCCTCGCCGGACGAGGTCCGCGGTCCCCCACTCGGCAGACGACCCCGACGCCCCCAATCAGGCAGAACACCGAATCCTCGACGCCGCGGTCCGGACCGTATGGTTCGCCGGCACCGGGTCACGACCAATGCGATCGTCAGCCGCGGCGCCAAGCACTGCCGAAGGGCTACTGCAGCGATCGTCCCGTCGACCTCCTCCGCGTGATTGGAAACGTGGCGAACCAAGAGTCTCACGCTCGATCAAAGCAGCAGCGCGACGACCCCGGCAGCTTCGCCCCGTCCGGCTTGCGCATTGTTCGGGCGATCCAGTCGTCCCACCGGGCGCGGCGAGATTGCTGAGTGCGTGGCAAAGGACTCGTCAGCCAGTCGGCGTGTCGCGGACTTTGGGGTCCCGAACGCGATATCCGGGTTCCAGCCGGCAGCTTGTGTAAGCGATCGCCACTTCAATCCAGACTGAGGAGCGAACGCCCTGATGACGATTACGAGACACACCGCGGAAGGCGACGTGACTCGCGATGCGAGGGCTCGCGGTGGTCCCGCTCGGCAACACCGTTGATCCCGCCGGGAACGACCGGTGGGGCCCTCCACTGACCACCCCACGCCGACGCCCGGAATTAGGCACCAGCCTGCACGTGCTGTTTGATCAGGCCGAAAACGGTCTTCTCACGCGCCCGGGGCTACCGACGGCGAGGCGGCTGAGGCTGTGTCGCCGGCGGTCTCGTCGATCGACTCGACACCGCGCTGGATGCGGTTGACCGCCTCTATGAACAGATCGAGCGCACGGCTACCGCCGCGGCCATAAGAGCCGCGGCCGCTCACGAAGGCCCATCCTTCTCGTCGCAGCGTGTGCATGTGCTGATAAAGGGCGACCGACCGCTGACCGGGACGTCTGATCTGGGTGATCGCGGTCAATCCGGCCACGGCGACACCGCAACCCGCGGCAATGAACGTCCACACGCTCAGCCCGGAGCTCTTGTTGTCCCCGCCTAGGACGGCGAATGTAGAGGCGGCCACGCCGAGCAGCGCTGTTGCGCTGCTGAGCCAAAGCACCAGCGCGGTCTGCCGTGTTGCGGCCCGCGCACTGTCGATCAGTGGGTTACAGAACCGAAACTCCACCCAGTCCGCTAAGCCGGCCGGCGTCTTCTTGTTTGACTGTGTGCTCGGGGAGCTTGCATCATCATCGCCGCGTCGTGCCGGTGGTTGAGTCCGATGTGCGTGCACATCAGGAGGACTCATTTTCTGAGCGCTCAGGGTTCCATTGCGATCGCCAGCCTCTGGGTGCTGCTCCCAGAGGATCCGTCGGGCCTTGGCCAGTACAAGGACGGCTACTACATGTGCTTCTTGTGTAGCTGCGATTCTTCGACGCTTGGTCGGATTCCAGATGCGCCCCTTTTTGGGCTTGGGCAAATCCGCTTCAGGTACCCGATCTGACCAGTGCGGGTCTGAAAAATCAATTGGTCCGAAAGGGTCAGGCGCGCTGGCGGAACTGTCGTCCGCCGGTTCGGGCGGGAAGGCGGCCGTTGTGTTGCTTGAACGGTGGAAGTGCATGACGTCACCTCAGCTCTAGGGCAACTGCCGGCTCGCCAGTTTGGTTCGCCAGCTTAACAACGCAGCCAAGCTGCGGTGACTTCCGGGCGGAAGTTTTCTGCCCAATAACCCAGTTCACCGACGTCCTACAGGTGCGAGATCCTGAGAATTCGCGCGTCCGGCCGCGTGTTCGCGGACAACACTATTCGACCGCAGGGGATATTTCCACGGCCCAGCTCTATACGAGAAGCCTCCGACCTGCTCGGCAGCCGGCCGGTCAGGCTCATTGCCCGTCGGCTGGGGTTCCCGGGTCCGGACTGCCTGAGCGACACGAGCCTCTCTGCTCGTTTGAGTTCCAGCCCTGGCGGGAGATGTTCCTTGATGCAGTTGTCGCCGGTGACGTGGACGACTGGTTGGCGATGTGGACCTCCGGACGCTACTCGACCGGCTCGGAAAGCCGCCCGTAGATCCGAGCATCACTGTCCCGATGCCGGCCGGTTGGGTCGGCCACACTCCTCGGATGCGACGTTCCCGCGTCGTCACTGCGCTGTCGCCGGCCCAGTCGGCTGCGGACGACTGCCTGGGTGGCAAAACGCAAGTTGGCGCCGGCTTCCCGGACGCCTGGATCGTCGCCGAGCGCTAGCGGGCCGGAAGGTGCCTCCGCTGCGGAAGCGATCACCAAACTCGGACGTAGCCGAGATCTAAAGCAGCGGAGGCGTCGTGGAGGCGCGATGCAGCGTCACGCCTAGGCCAATCGGCGACGCATGTAAAGCGGCGCTCGTTTCGCAAGTCACGCTGGCTCTACGACTGTCATCAGCCCAAAGTCGATGGCGGCGACCCTGCCGGCGGTGGTCACGAGATCGCCTTCATCAAGTGATGCAATCAGTTGGCGAGCCTCCTCACGGTCCCGCTCCTCAGGTACCTCGCGGAACGCTTCGAGCGCCTCTTCCGCGCTCCGCCAGGTTGGCGCCTGCCGCCGGTCACCACGAACTGGACGAGGCGCGCGCATGTCGATGATGCTTGTACGGAGACCGCTACTCTCATCAGGCCTCGACACTCGGCCCGCGACGGAGGCCTCAGTCGCGAGCGACTCGGTTAGGTCCAGCAGAAGGCTGACGAACGTGGCCCGATTGACCGGACGCGGAGGGCGCGACCTCCGGATCTCCGGCCGCCGATCGGCTCGACTCGCTTCGCCCTGCTCCGACCAGACCTGCACGAGGCCGGTGTTGTCGAATGAGATCGAGTGCGGCGCGGACGCACTGCGTAGCTGGACATCGGCGAGATCGATCAGGGCCGACCCGGCAAAGACCGACCCAGATGCGACAAACCCCCAGAAGTCGTCCTCGCGATGAAAGAGCGGCGCGCAGTAGTACACCCCTGGCTCAGTCTTCCGTAGTTCTTCGAGCCGAACGTGCTGACGGCACGTTCCCTTCGAATCCTCGAGCAGCGTAAAGCGGTAGTACGGACCGCCGTGCAGCGCCCACTGCAGTAAGTTCTTCGGAGTTCGTCGTGATGCGTATGTTGCGCGCTTGTATTGAAGGTGATACAGGTAGCCGGAACCGAGCTTGATTAGCGCGTCGTACCCCTTCTTTGCCTCTTCATTCGTCGTCGGGATCGTCGGCGCACCACCTACAAGCATCGCCCCTAGAGTCGTCGTCAGCTCGAAGTTCACCGAGAACTCGAACTGCCGTTCGCCGAAGTCTGGACCCATTAGAAGACAGATATGAGGCCGATCGCGGTGATGCGCACGGGGCCATAGTTGCTGTCGACCGCGGCGGTGTCAACTCGACGCGGTCTAACGACCGGCCGTCGAGACACGCGCTGCACCAGCCGAGGGGCCCAAGATCCCTCAGTCGCCAACGCGATAGCGCAAGGCGGAAGGACGGAACCGCGAAAGGGCTCCTGAGTGCCGCCGGCCGCTGACGTAGCCCGGTACACCGCGTCGGCCTAGACGAGCCGCGAAGCAGCTCGGAGCATCTGCCCCAACAAGACGCATCTCTGCGCGACCGAATTACCGCCGTGCAATCGACGCGCTGGCGCCCTCACCGATCTATGGGTGTTGCCTTCCGCGAGTAGTAGCCCTGGTAGCAAGCACGACCCGCGCCGCTCTTCTTTCGTTCTTCGTGAGAGTGCGCATGTCGATATAGCTGTGGGCCGGTGTGGCGACATCGTCACAGCAATGATCATCGACGGCACGACACGCTGCTACGGCAATCTCAGCCACCGACACCGACCAGGTTCCGGCAGCCGCCAGACCGGCGATCGTAACGTGGTACGTAAACGCCCCCTCCGCAGTCACCTCCGAACTGCGCGCGGTAGAGACGCACTGCGTGTCGTCCTGGAAGGCCAGCGGCTGCACGTGAAGGTCACCTTGATCCCCGCTCAGGTACCGCTCCTTCACCTGCCGCCACTCGAGTTCACTGCCGTCCTCGATCAGCGCTTCACACTCCTTGAGTGCCGGCCAGTCACGCGTCTCGCTCACGTGAGAAGGCTGGCCTCACGAGAGTTGACGGCGACGAATCGGAGAAAACTGCGAGCAACATCTGCCATGCTCCCGGGTTCGGACATCACGGCGGAACCACTCTGGGGCACAACTACGAGAAACGGGGCGCCGTCACGGTCAACTTCGAGCGACCACCGACTCCCGCCGATCTGACGCTCAAGAACAACCCCACCTTCCAAGGAAGGTGCTACATGGATGCCTTCAGCACCATGATGGCCGACCATCCGCCCGAAATCACGTGCCCAAGCAATCGCTGCTAACTGGGGAGCCACACCACGACCGTCATCCCATCCGTTCTGAAGCTCGAGCAGGGAAGCAAGCCTCGGCCCTAAGGGCGCCTCACGGGTCAGCCCGGCGTCCGCCGGACGCACAAAGCGGGTCGCAAACCGATAGCTCGGCTGCGTTGTCACGACGCGGTCAAGACCGGTCCCGACTCCACCGCCGACGGCAAGTAGCAGCGACGCAATGCCGAGCGAGATGCGGGTAGGGAGCGACACGACCGTCGCCGCAGGTGCGGCCGGAAGTCCGACTGATGCGGATGGCACCGCGGGCACGAGGAGCTGTACGAACGTCCCCTCTCGCTCCTCGCTGTCAATGAGACTGGTATTGCTCATGTGGCGATTGGTTCACTGGCGCGTATCACGTCGTCCAACGATAGCTCGCCGGTTTCGACAAAATGCGGGCCTGCGCTCGTCATTACGTATTGCAGCGTCTGCGCGATGGAGTCAAGCGCGACCTGGGTGACATGCGGCTCAGCCTGGTGAAGCCGCGCCTCCAGAACATTATTCATGTCGAGCGTTAGCTCGACGCCAGTCTCCATCACCCGGCCCTCCCATGGTCTGACCCCAATGAGGGCAACGCCAGGCATAACGGGGCGTTCCAACACGCGACTCTCATAGTTATTCATGGTGAAGTTAAGGAAATACGTGTCCCGCAGGGGGAAGGCTAGTCTCACGAGAACATCCTGTAAGGTGGCGGGATTGACATCGGTTCGCAGGTGCACGCTTTGGAGAAGCTCCACGGGCGACCAAGAACTGTCAGTCTGGAAGTGAACGGTGAAGATCACACCGATCGACGCGACGGCAATATCCGCCGCGGTGCAGGCAGCGAGAGCTACCTCAAGTTTGGTCTTCACGTACTCGACGCAGCGAGCGATGTCACTGACGTATTCTCCGTAAAAGCGAACCTGGAAGTTGGCTTGAACGGCAGAGACGGCCAGCTGCGACGAGGTACTCGCGAGAACAAGATGAGGATTCTGGCCGGCGAGCTTCCGGGGTCCGCAGGACGCGGTTGACTATGTGCGGGAATGCTGCATTGGCTGACTGGATGAAGCGCTCATCCTGGCCTGGGTCGAAGCTGGGAAACGCGAAGCCCAGAACTCCCTGAGCGGCGACGAGCATGGGTGGCGGTAGGGGCACGCGCGGAGGAGTCTACGTGGCTACGACCGTCGAGGATAATTGGGGACACGGCGGTTGCTTACGCCCTGCGCCTTCCCAGAGCGTCGAATCGAACCATCGGGTAGAACAGTTGCGGCCCTTATGACCGCGGACTCGTCTACCGGCGGGCGGATGACGGGCACCGCGCCGCAGGTGCCAGAGGAGTTTGCCGGTGGGATCTCCCAGCGGGCCCCGACGATCCCTTTCATTGTCATCCGGGCCCAGGTCGCGCGAGCGCTCGGCGACGTTTCGGCCGTCGCGTTCGCGTGGCCAACGCGCGGTGCACCGCATCGGTCCGAGCGGACTTTCCGTTGCTATTTGACTGTCGGCAAGACACGGCTGTCGACCTCGGGCGACCGGAGATCGAGCCCACCGCGCGTCGGGACTGCTTCGATCGCGCGAGGTTTGCGAGCACCCAGCGGTAGCACATAGGCTCTGCCCGGCGACGGCTCAAGTCTCGGACGGCGCCCATCCAGCTCGACGATCCCGATGATCGCCCCGCGCGCACGGGGGCCGGCCGTGCGACCATCCTCCGGGTGCCGGGCCCACCAACAGTCGCTGAGGTCGTGGATCTCGTTGTGCGCATGGAGGACGATGCGGAGCGTCGTGTCAGTCTGGACAGCTTCCCCGACCAGTTTCTTCGTGCGGCCGTCGAGGAAGAGCTAGTCGCGCAAGACGGAATCTTCGTGTTTGCGCAGATCGTGGGCGACGCCGTGAACCAGGGCCTGCTGGGGTATCGGCGCGAGCATGCTGGCGCCCGGCTTCGACCTGTAGGCGCACCGTGGACGGACCGCGAGTTCCAGGCACGGAGCGGCTACTACTCGACTCTCGCGGGTCAGCAGATGGCGGCGCTCTTTCGCGAGCGACGGTCGCGCGTGACGGAAACGCCGCAACCCGCTTTCCCCGCCGCTGGACGCAGCCCCCGGCGCGATGTGTTCGTCTCGCACGCAACCGAAGACAAAGAAGCCATTGCTCGACCGCTCGCGCTCGAACTTCGGCAGCGCGGCCTTAGTGTCTGGTTTGACGAATACGAACTTGTGCTCGGCGATTCCCTGCGGCAGAAGATTGACGAGGGACTGCGCCATGCTCGGATAGGCGTGGTGATCTTGAGCCCGTCCTTCTTCGCCAAGCGATGGACCCAATGGGAGCTCAATGGCCTCGTAGCCCGGCTCATGGCCGGCGAACGGAACGTGGTTGTGCCGATCTGGCACGAGGTGAACGCGGAAGCCGTTCGCGAGTACTCGCCTTCACTAGCCGACTTGGTCGCCGCCCGGTCCACTGAAGGGGTCGCCAGTATCTCAGACAAAATCGAGCAGGTCCTGAGGCAGTTTGAGGGTCGCCCACGGGAAGTTAACTCTCCGGTCGAGCCCGACCGTTCGACCGGCCGGGGGGCCGCGACCACGATGGCCCCGTCTGGGCCGGCGGCGGCTCGCGAGGTGGAGTATCTCACCGAGGACATGCGCCGATGGATTCGCGATCGCGATCGCGTCCTCCAAGCTGCGGTTGCGCGGACGCGCGAGGAAATGAACGCCCGACGTGTGTTCTACAGCAGCATTCACCTTGCCGCGCAGGCTGAGGTTCGACATCAAGCCTTGCACGAGTATCGAGACGAGGTCTCACGTAAGCGGAGGCGCTACCGGGAGCTCCGCGACGACGCTATTGACGACTCCGCGTTTCCTCGATTCGAGCTTGATGACGCGTCACGCGACACGCTTGCTGGGTGGCGCGCGCCAGTGACGTTGCCTGGTATGGATCAGGCGTTGTCGGTCGACGATCCCACTGACCCGGGGCTCGAGCCAGATCTCCGGGAATTTGAGCGTCGTGGCGATGGGCCGGAGGACAACCGCTGACGGCGGACCCAGGGCGTCGACCCTGCTTCTGTGTTCGAGCAGCTACGGGAGGTCCTGAGCCGGGCGATTGCTTTCAGATGGTTAAGCTTTGACGCTAGCGATCGCGTTGGCGACGTCTCGATGCCGCGACGTCTGGAGCCTCCGAGCGGGCCACGCCGGGATAGCGGTCGTCGGGCTCGATCGGAGCAATTGTCAAGAGTTGTGGATGAGAAGGTGAAGCATCAGGCGGCGACCTCCTCGTCCGTCGTCGTGGTGTGTTCGTCTGTGACCTTCACTCCGTCCTTGAACTTCACGCCGGCGAGCACGTCGGTGACGAGCTCGTGGCCGTTGAACCGCCGCCAGCGCTCCTGGGCGGCGTCCAGGAGCTTGTAGGCCATTGCCAGCGCGGCCTTCTTGGAGCCGGCGCCCTTGGTGACCTTGGTGCGGAGCTTGACGGTCGCGAAGCTGCTCTCGATCGGGTTTGTGGTGCGTAGGTGCCGCCAGTGCTCGGCAGGGAAGTCGTAGAACGCGGTGAGCGCGTCCCAGTCCTTGTCGAGCTTCGCGACCGCCTTGGGGTACTTGGCGTCGAACTCGGCGCGGAAGCGCTCCAGTGCCTTGCGAGCGTCCGCCCGCGAGGGCGCCTCCGCCATCTCGTGCAGCAGCGTCTTGGCCCGCGGCTGGAGCCGCTTGGGGAGCGCGTCGAGCACGTTCGCTGTCTTGTGAACCCAGCAACGCTGCTCTCGCGCGCCGGGGAACACGTTGCGCAGCGCGGCCCACGCGCCCAGCGCGCCGTCGCCGGTCACGAGCTTCGGCTCGTTCAGCCCGCGGTCGCGAAGATCGTGGAACACGGCCGCCCATGAGTCTTCGCTCTCGCGGTAGCCGTCCTCGACCGCGAGCAGCTCCTTCTGCCCGTCCTCTCGAACACCGATCACCACCAACAGACACAGCTTGGGATCCTCGCCGAGGCGGACGCTGACGTTCACTCCGTCGACGAACAGGTAGGCGTAGCGGTGAAACCGCAGCTCCCGCGTGCGGAACGCGGCGTGCTCAGCCTGCCACTGCTCGGTGAGCCGCTGGATCGAGCTGGGCGACAACCCCGAGGCGTCCTCGCCGAGCAGATCCCGCAGCGCCGGCGCGAAGTCGCCCGTCGAGAGCCCGTGCAGGTACAGGATCGGCAGCACCTCGGTCACCTTCGGCGACCGCCGGGCGTACGCCGGCAGGATCCGCGAGCTGAACCGCTTGCGCTCGCCGGTCTCCTCGTCCACGCGCTTGTCGTTCACGCGCGGCGCCCGGATCGGCACCGTCCCGGCGCCGACCGTGACGCGCCGCTCCCGCGCGCGACCGTTCCGGACCACCAGCCGCTTGCCGTCCTCATCAACCTCCTCCACGAACGAACCGACGTACTCGTCAACCTCGGCCTCGAGCGCCGCCGCGATCATCCGGCGAGCACCCTCCCGCGCGAGATCATCAAGCGTGACCCGACCGTCTTCGTTGTCCTCCCCGACAGGGAGCCTGCGAACATCTGACATGGCGTGCCTTCCTGCCGGCCAACGCCGGCTTCGGTCTTCAGCAACCGGGAAGGTACGCCGCCTTCCTCTTCACCCGCATCCACAACTTCTGGGTATACCTCGCTCGATCGTCGGCACGACTGCTTCGGCCGTCCGAGCGCGAGCTAAGGGCGCGACTGGTTCGCCACGCACTCAGGTGTCTTGCCGCGCGCGCAGCGGACGGCTGCATTGCCCGGATGATGCACAAGCCGAACGGCGCGAGGCTGACGTCAGACGCCGCGCTGCTGCTTTCGTAGGGCATCGGGCTGCTGGCTCGCCACGAGTTGGATCGTCAGCGGCCCCCGTCCGGATGATTAGATCCGTGGCACACCACTCATCCAACTCGACGGCGCGCGTGATCGCCCTGTCGCCAACGCGGTCGCGCAACAAGCATCGGCAGTCAAACGATAGGCCTCGCCCGCCGAAATGCCGAGACTGCTCGGATCGCATCGGCTTCTCTCGCCAGGGCTGTGGACGTGAGGAGGTCTCAGTGGATGCGGTAGCCCGAGCAAGAGTACGCGGGTTTAGCCCGTTGCTAGGGAAGGACCGGATCTCTTGATCTAGACGGAGGGGATACATGGCACGCAGGTCTCTCACGAGTATGCTCTATCGGGCCGCTCGGGTTAGCGCCACGGGTCGTGCAATCCGGACCGGCACCGCCGGGCGACGGGCCAAGAACGTAGCGATCGGCCGCGCACTCGTGGCGAGCTGGTTTCTGGTCCCGGTCCTGGAAGTAGAGGTTGGGTGCGAGCGATGCGATCGACCCTGGTAGTAGGGAGCGTCTTGCTATTGGCCGTCGCCGGTTGCGGCGCGACTAAGACGGTCACGGCGACGAGCACAGCAACGGAGACCCAGACACAAACGGTCGTGCATTACCGAGCGAAAGCGCCCGCCCCGCCCCCGAAGACGATCACGAACGTCGTTACGCGGACGACCACGCAGACAGTGGCTCACACAACGACGCGTACGGTGACCTCGGCCTCGGCCTCGGTCGTGCCGTCGGCGCCGGCGCCAGCTGGGTGCCACCCCCTGACCAACTCAGGGAACTGCTATGAGCCCGGCGAATATTGCCGCAATGCGGACCACGGGGCGAGTGGCGTCGCTGGCGACGGCGAGGCAATCACGTGCGAGGACAACAACGGCTGGCGCTGGGAGCCGAGCTAGGCGTGTGCGCCGGATTTGATGTCCGGGGCATGCCCGGCAATACCGTAGCTCGTTCGCGTACCTCTAACCGACCGCGGGTAGCGCGGCGGACGGTCGCTTTTCTTCTTCGCCGTGCGCGGAGTTGCATGATCGAGCCGGCGACGTCCCACCCGCGGTGCGCATCGATTGATCGCTGCCCCCCGAGCCGATTCTCCGTCGCCAACGGTCCGCAACGACCCGCGCAACGTCGGGAGAATATGCGTTCCTCTGTGCGCCGCAACCGGCGCAACATTGATCACGACCACCGGAGGACAAGAACATGGCGAGAGGGCAAAGCCACGGGCTTGGGATAGGCAAGGGCAGCATCATCGACCACGGCGGCGGGATCATCGAGTACCGACAGACCGGCAAGCTCATCCCCGCGTTCAAGATCAACATCGCCGACGTAACCGGCTTCTCAGTTCGCAAGGCAACCAAGCAAGACAGGAAGAACGGCGCCAGCGCCCTGCAACAAGTAATCGTGCTGCAGGGCGGCGGCACCGAGCTTGCCTCCTGCGCTGTCAACCACGGTACGGCCGAGAAGATCGAAGCCTGGATACGGGCTCATCCTTCATTTGGCAGCAACACGGCTCAGAACACGCCAGCGCCTCATGTCGTTGCGTCCGTCGACATCGCTGACCAACTCGTGAAACTGGCTCAGCTCCGCGATTCCGGCGTGTTGTCGCGGCAAGAGTTTGATCAGGCAAAGGCCAAATTGCTCGGGTAGGTCGAGCCCGTGGTGCGCCACGAAATGACGCGATGACCTCGGTGCTGACGATCGGTTCCGCCGGCTAGACCGAAGTCGGGTCGCGATCGGATCGGCGACCTCGCGAGCCGCAATGGCGCGAGCCTGACGTCAGGTGCCGTGCTGCTGCTTTCGTCGGTCATTCGGCTGCTGATTCGCCACGCGAGCGCTAATACAGCCCTCTGCGGCCGGTCACGGCTCAAGGCCCGCTTAGGTGTGCGCTGTGTAGCGCACGCGGCGGGATGCGCAGAGGCCGTACTTCCGATCGAGCTCGCCCGCTCGGATCGTCCCGCTGACGCTGTGCGCATCCCGGAACCGGCCGTTGATCGCGAACCAGTAGCGCGTCGCGTACCGATCGGCGCCGTAGTGCGCTATGACCGAGAACCATCCTTGCCGCGAGATCGGTTTTCGCATCTCATGAGGTAGGTCGAACGTCGTGAGGTCATAGCCGCCGCTCCAGCATGGCATGCGCACGCCCGCCCAAACGTTGTAGATATGCGCGCCGCCCCCGCTCGGACGGATCTCGATTCGATGGTGCTGGCCGGTGCGACCGCGGTAGATGACCCCGGCGTACACCTCGTCGGGTAGTGAGGCGAGCGTGGAGTCAACCACGCTGACCGCGTCGACGTGGGTGGCCCAACGAAATGGCGCGTCCGGTCCGGCGTCGCCGAGATTGTCTGCGACCTGCCCGGCCGTCCAAATCACGTCGGGATTTGTAGGGTCGATTGCCGCGCCCGAATAGTCGCCCCAGCGACTGGTGGTGGGTGCGGTCCCCTGAGCCAATATCACCGGACTAGTGAAGTTGCCGCCCTGTTCGCCCACTATCGGGCCGATCGCGGCTGTCACTGCAACGGATGGCCAGTCGTGCGGGCTGGAGTAGTCGAACAGGATGATCGCGTTGCCGTGGGTGTCCGGTCTGATCGCGGCGTAGTAGGTGTCGCCGTTCGGGAACCCGATGTCGTTCTCACCGGTCAGCGTCGGTTGTTGGCCTGCGGTCGATATCTCCATCACCCGGGCACACGTCTCCAGGTATCGGTCGTTCGGGTAAGTGCATCGATCATCAGCGACGAGGTAGAGGTGGTCGTTGACCCATGTAGCGTCGTGGACTCGAGCGTCCTGCCAGCCGCCACCGATGATCCCGCCACCACGCTGCGCTGCGTTTGGCGGCGAGATGAGCTGCTGGATGAGCAGCGAGTCCTGCTCTGTGAATGATGCGCTTCCTGGGGCTCCCTGCGAGGAGAGCACGTGGACAACGCGCGAGCCATTCAGGTCGGTAGAGACCGCCAGCTCATTGGCCGAGGGGCTGAGCATCTGCACTGGGACGAAGTTCTCATAGCTTGGGTCGGGTCCGAACTCGGTGCTCGCTGGTGCCGCCGCGCCTGCGAGCAACGCCGCCTTATCGACGACGAGCACGATTGCGCCGGTTTCCACCGAGCCCTTGTCGTGGTGGCAGTTCAGCGTGAACAACTCGGTGGCGACGACGATCACGGAGCTGCTGAAGCCGAGCCGGGGCTGGTCCGGGCACGTGTTGAGACCGAAGCTCCACGAGTAGTTCTCCCAGCCGCCGGTCGGATCAGTCGCGTCCGAGACGGATATGTCTGTCTCGCTGGTCGTGAGGTCCATGCCGACTGCAATCCACCGCTGGCTCGTCGGATCCCATGTGATCTGCGGGTCGCTCATGGCGTCGTTGTTACCGCTGCCGAGAATCGCCGACATCGGAAACGACGACAGCTTGAAACCGCTACGGGTGTAGACCGCGACGCGCGTGTTCGTCATCTCGACGATCTCGCTCAGTCCCACCGCAACCTGCACGTCGGCCGGGTAGTAGCCGTTGTCCGTCAGGCCCGGAAAGCCAGCGCCTAGGTTCAGCGTCGGGCCAGACGCGGCACCTGCAACAGCCAGGCTCGCGACAGCGGGCAAGTGCAATGCACGGGCGTGGTAGGCGAGCGGGTCGGTGCCCGCAAGCACCCGACGGCGTCGAGCCCTCCCAGGCTCGGCACTGTTCAGTGGTGACTTCGGCGGAAACGACCAAAGGCTCGACGGCGGCGGCTTGTGGACGTGGATCGGGGAGACACGAACCCCGCGTCTCGCTGCCTGTGCTGGGGCGGACAGAGCCACGATGACGATCAACGCCATGAATGAGATCAGTGCCGCTCCGCGTAGCGATCTTGGCCGCAGGTGTTCCGGGAAATCTGTCATCCAGATCCAGCGCCAAACGCTACCGGGGCGGCGCGCTGCTGGCTCAGCGTCAACAGCGCGCAGGCGAGCCGGATCAACGGACGATCGCTTCGCGGACCGCCTCGCGCGCGGCCCGGCAGTGCATTGGCGACGATCCAGCACTCCGACGGCGGCCCGCGCCAGCTAACGCTTCGCCACGCACTCAGCCGTCGGGCCGCGGGCGGGCGGACGGCTGCAGAGCCCGGATGATGCACAAGCCGAGCCGCGCGAGGCTGACGTCAGACGCCGGGCTGCTGCTTTCGTGGGGCATCGGGCTGCTGGTTCGC
>CAWJDF010000013.1:0-367124 GCA_963841535.1 uncultured Solirubrobacterales bacterium
CGGGGAGATGCTGCAGGCGACGTTTGACATCGAGATCGTCGGGGCGGTTGATGACCGTTTCCATCCGTAGCGCGTGGCCGTCTTTCTAGGTATTGCTTGACGCGGGAGTGCTTGTAGCGGGGAAGTCGATCCGGATCTCGGTGCCGGTGGTGAAGACCCGGGTCTGGTAGCGATGCTGGGTGGGGCGCCGCAACCGTCTGGCGAACACGAGCGAGACTTCTTCGGGACGGCCGATCCCGATGTTGTCCTGCACCAACGCTTCGAAGAAGCTGCGGGCGCGCCGCGGGTCTGTCGAACACCACGGTGCGGGACGTCTCGACTTGGCGCATCGAGAGCTCCCACCAGTACCCGGCGTGGTGATCCTCCTGGGTCAGCGGCGTTGGGATCTGCGCGATCCAACGATCCAAAAACGCCTGCACGTCCTCGGGCCGAACGTGTTGCAGATCGCCTGCAACCGCTCCGGCTCCTCGCAAGAAGCGAACCCGTTGGACAGCGCAGTGAACCGGATACCCGCCTTCGAGGCTTGGCGTTTGGCCCACTCGTGACCGTTGACCCAGACCCGTGCGAACCACGGACCGTAGGTGCAGATCTTGATGGACGCCGGCCCGAACTCCGGGTCGTGGATGTAGAAGTAGTAGGCGCCGACCCGCCGCTTCTGCCAGAAGAACTCCAGGCTCGCGACCCCGGGCTTCTCGGATCGGTTCCGGGCGCTCCAGACCCGCTGGAACTCCTCGGCGACAACGAGTGCGACAACGCCGTAGCGGCCCTCCTGCTCTGCTGCGTCCAGGTACGAGCGGACGTGATCGAGCTTGCGGTCATCCCACCGCGAGCGATCCGGCGAGGCCAAGCGCAGGACCGGGATCCCGCGGTCGCGGACGAACCGGCGCGTCTCGGCGCGAACCGATCCCCGATCTTGCCCAGCAGCGCCGGCGACGGATCGGATGCCCGAGAGACCACACAAGAACCGCCGACCTGACCGGCCACCTGCAGCCGCGGCACAATGCGTTGAAGATCAGCCTGTCGACACACTCGATCTCGAGCGCCACGTGACCCTCGAGCACGTCTTGATATCCGCCACGCTCGCCATCCACGCAGAATGACGCGACGCGGTCGTTCCTCAACGGGGGAGGCCGGGGAGGGGCCCGCCCCTCCCGCCAACGTCCCGTCGCGTTAATCTGTTTGCAGCTAGGGAAGGGCTGGGCCTGCCGGTCGTGAGATCGAGCGCCGCGTAACCGTCACCGCGCGATCGAGTTCCAAAGTTCCTGCAGACGATCGACCAGCAAGTCCCCAAGCACCTCGACGTGCACCTCGTGCTCGACAACAGCTCGACCCACAAGACCCCCAAGATCCAACGATGGCTGGCCGCCCACCCACGCTTTCACCTGCACTTCACCCCCACCAGCAGCAGCTCGATCAACCTCGTCGAGCGCTGGTTCGCCGAGCTGACCAACAAGCAGCTCAAACGCGCCGCACACCGCTCCGTCCGTGGGCTCAACGCCGACATCCGCGCGTGGATCGAAACCTGGAACGAGAACCCCCGACCGTACGTGTGGACCAAGCCCGCGGAACGGATCCTGGAATCGATCGCCAGATACTGCCAACGAATCAACCAAACGGCACACTAGCGCGGAAGCGCACGCAAGCGACGGACGGCAGCGGGGGTCCAGGGTGGAGGGCGGCGTTCTGATTATCCGAACTCCTATGTGCGGGATCGCCCGAGCCAGCGCGGCTCGGGGCGCACGACTGGCACACCCGGAGGTCCAGATGATGGATCGACCAGGGGACCCTCCCGGCCCTCCACCGCGGTCGGCGAGCCCCCGGATCCGGTGTTGGACTTCGACCGGATGCTCGAGGAGAGCTACGACGGTGGTGTGCCCCGGGAGGCTGGCGCGAGCATCTGGGACGCGCCGGCGCCCGAGCCGGCCCAGCATCAGCCATCCCAGAGCTGAGCGTCTCGGCTTAGGCCGCTGACGGCCTGCCGTGGAGTCGCTGATGAGCTAGCTCGTAGACGGTCGGGGCATGGGACCCGCGGGGGTGATGACGCGTCCCGAACGCCAGGCAGATGAGACGTAGACCCTCGGGGAGCATCTTCAGACGGAATACAGCGCCGAATGGGCCGGCGGGCGGCGGGAGGTAGGCCTTGATGCAGCTCGGAAGGTCGGTCCTGTCCCGCGCGTGCCTCTCGCACGGTCGAAGGTCATGAACGAGATCCGTGACGCTCGTACTCGGCTCGGGCCTCAGCGGCGGCCCGCCGCCCAGCATCCGTGGTTCGGGCGAGGTCCTCGGCCCATGCCGCTCGAACAGCACCGCGACGCGGTGCTGCGGGCCCGGCACGAACTACCCCTCGCCGTCGGGAGGAAGCATTTCCGAACCGTGCTCGCGGAGGAACTCGTCCCACTCTCCTGGAGCCAGCTCTCGGCCTCCCGCGCGCTCAGAGATCGCCTCCCAGGACGTGTCGGGGGCGATCACGAGCTTCCCCGTCCGGCCGGCGGTCACGGATCACGTACCGACCCTCTACGGCGCCGGTTAGCTGGACCCGATCGGTCTCGGTTGCTTCCTTCACGGACACCATCATGGCAGGTGATCCAGGAAGCGATCGAGGGGGGAGACCGCCATGGGCACCTCCCCGAGCCGCGTGGCCTGCGCGAGGTAATCGGTCACTAGCGCCTGAAGAGCCGACAGGCCATCTTGCTCGAGCTCCCGTTCGATGAGGTAGGCGCGACCGTGCCCGCCGCCGGGTACATCAACGAGCCGGACCCTTTCTGCTGGGCGCCGCGTGTCGTTCGTTGTCGGCGGACGGCGGCGAGGCGAGGCTGGTGAGGGTCTTTCAGCGGATGCTGTCGGTGACGGTTCGTGCTGCTGATGTTGACTGCTTGTGGGCATCTGCGCTCCTCGTGGGATGGGTCTAACGAGGTCCGCGTGAGCGGACCTTGGTTGCCATCCAGCCGGAGCGGACCGGCGGTCAGGGGCGGCCCGGCAGGGCCGAGCGCAGCGAGCTGCGAAGCGGCGCCCTTGACGGCCGGGGAGTGGCGGCTACGACCGACGGCGCCGGATTCCGGATGCGAGCGGGGGTTCTTCGTCGCGTCCGCGGGGTGTGCTGACGTGGGTGGTCGTGCAGCGGCCGTTTCAGCGGCAGCGGGTGGATCTGCCTTCGGGCTTGCGGTATTGGTCGGTCGTCGACGGCGGATTCGATCTGGTCCCGGTGTTTGATCGGTTCTTGTTCGAGGAGCGGTTCGCGCGGGGGCGGTCGGAGAAGACGACAGCGCAGTACGCGTCCGGCCTGGTCGAGTTTGGCGGTTGGGCGTTGGGGCGAGGCCTGCTTGATGACCTGTTGGCGTGCGCTCGGAACCTGGGTCTGTTCCAGCTGCATTTGCGCACGACGCCGATCGATCGCGTTGGTCGCGGGCACGGCCGGGCTCGCAGCAGCGATCGGGTGGCCGACATCATGGGCTGCGTCCGCAGCTTCTATCGCTTCGGGGCCCGGCACGGGATCGTGCCCAGCTCGGTGAACGAGGTGCTCTATGAGGTGGTGGAGCCAGCGGCGGGCGCGATGCCCTGGCTTGAGGACCTGCCTGCGATGGTTGCCCGGCCGGTGCACACTCTGGGGCGGTCGGGCGAGAGCGAGCCGCGGACGGCGAGCCTCGACGAGTACGTGGCGATGATGGCCGCGCCGGGGTGTCTGCGCGACAAGCTGTTGATCTCGCTGCTCGCGTTGGCGGGCTTGCGGATTGGGCAGGCGCTCGGTTTGCGCCGCAGCGATCTTCACCTGATGGAGAACTCGCGCGCTGTCGGCTGCGACGTTCAGGGACCGCACCTGCACGTCGTGCGGCGTGAGGACAACGAGAACCTGGCGCTGAGCAAGCGCCGCCGGGAGCTGATGGTCCCGGTTCACCCGGCGGTCGTCGGGGTCTATGCGGCGTATTGCGAGGAGCGCGACCGGGTTGCGGCGGCGGCGCGGTCGGACTTCGTTTTCGTGAACATGGCGGGCGGCGAGGTCGGCCGGCCGATGACGGACGGCCGCGCGCGCGAGGTGGTCGCAGCGCTGGGCCGCCGCGCCGGGATCGACCGGATCGTCGCGGCGCACCAGTTCCGTCACGGGCTCGGGACGGAACTGGTCGAGTCCGGGCGGCCGCTGGACGAGGTGCAGATGATCCTTGGGCACGCCAGGGTTGAGACGACCCGGCGCTACGTGCGCACGTCGCGGGAGCGGTTGCGCGCGGCGGTGGAGAGCGTCGAGTTGCCGACGCTCGCGCCGGGGACGGCACGGTGACAGCGGCAGCCGCCCGCCTGGTGCGGGCGGCGGCCGCCCTCGGTGCGGTGCCGGAGCCGGCGCGGGTGCCGGTCGAGCTCGCCCGGTTGCAGGCGAGGGTCGACGTGGGGATGCTGATCGCACGGGGTTGGGATCCGGCGAGCGGGGTGTTCGCCCCGCCGGCGGACGATCCGTTGTTTGGCTATCACCCGTGCGAGCGGGCGGGGTGCGTGCGCGCGGGTTCCTATGACCGGGCGCTGGCGCTGGGGTTGTGCGATCAGTGCGCGCGGAACTATCTCAGGCGGGTTCGGGGCCAACAGCCGGGTCGGGTGACGCTTGAGGAGTTCAAGGCGATGCCGATGCTGCGGCTCGCGCAGGCCGACCGCGAGGAGGAGTTGTGCCTGGTGTGTCGCACGCCGGGTCACGAGCGGGCGGCGCAGGCAAACGGTCTCTGCTCGGAGTGCAGCCGGATGCGTCACGCGCGCGGGCAGTCGGTCGAGGCGTTCGTGAACGGCGATGACCGTTTCCCGCCGGCGTGGCCGCGGCGCTCGTTCGGGCGCTGCCTGGTGGACGGCTGCCGGCGGTGGGCCAGGACCGAGGAGCGGCTGTGCGGGGCGTGCCGTCGGCGTTGGCGGAAGAGGCCGGCCGGCAGGCGCCCGTCGATCGAGCAGTTCGCCGCGGAGGGGCCGTGGCAGCCGCCGCTGGACGGCAAGCGCGCGGTGATGCCCGAGCTGCCGGAGCTGGTCGAGTGGCAGCTGCTCGCTGGTTTGCAGCTGCTGATCGAGCCATACGCGTTGATCACGCCGCTTGATCTGCTCGGGATGGCGTGGGCGCACGCCGCTCGCGCTGGCGTCCGCTCGATCTTGGAGCTGACGGAGCTGCCGGGCAGCTATCAGTCCCGCCGGGCGGTGGAGGTGGCGATCATCGCGGCGCGACAGCTGACCTCGACGCCGGAGGAGGAGCGGCTCAAGGACGTGTGGGATCTCGGTGTGTTCGGGATCCGCGAGCACCGTCAGATCGACTTCACCCACATTCGCCAGCGGTGGCTGCGTGAGGCGGCGAAGGGCTACACGCTGGAGCGCATGGCGAGCCTGCGGACGCAGACGGCGCAGCGCGACGTTCGGTGGCTGGGATACCTGTCCGACTATCTTCACGCGCGCGAGGACCGCGGCGAGCAGCCCGGCGCGCTCACGCGCGAGGACATGACCGGCTTTCTGTCCTGGCTGCAGACCCGGGTGCCGGCAGAGAACCGGCGGCACATCATCGTCAGCTCGACCCGGCGGCACTTGCTGTTCGCCCGCCGGCATCTCGCAGGGCCCGGCCAGCCAGCCGAGGGAATCGGCGGCGGGTTCCAGCTCTACCACGAGGACCTGCCATGGCGCACCACCCGCGATCCTGACGAGCCCGGCCGCGCGCTACCACGCGTCGTGCTGGCGCAGCTGCTGGACGACGAGCTGCTGGCGCCGCTGGACGAGACATACCACGAATATCGGGTCGCGTTCGAGCTGATCGCGCACACCGGCCGGCGCCCGGCGGAGATCTGCCATCTGCCCGCGGACTGTCTGCGCTACGACGAGGAGCCCGCACCAGGCGGCGGCAAGCAGCGCCGGCCGGTGCTGCGCTACCAGCGTGAGAAGCCGCCGAGCAAGTGGGCCAGCCTGCCGATCAATCAGGAGACCGCGAGCCTGATCGAGGCCCAGCAGCAGCGGCTGCGGGAGCGGTTCCCTGACATTCCGTTCTCGAAGCTGCCGTTGCTGCCGCGGCGGCGCTGCAACCCGACCGGGCGGCTGGCGATGACCTCGCCCACGCTCAGCAACCGGGTCACGAAATGGATCAAGCAAATCCCGCCGCTGCTCGATGAGGACGGCACCGAGTACGGCCGCGAGCACGTCTACCTGTATGCGCTGCGGCACAGCTACGCCCAGCGCCACGCCGACGCGGGCGTGCCGATCGACACGCTGCAGAAGCTGATGGACCACCGGACCACAGCGACGACCCAGGGGTACTACCGGGTGAGCTGGGAGCGCAAGCGCGAAGCGATCGAGCGGGTCGCGCCGCTCACGATGGATCGCAGCGGCCGCCGGACGGGGTTCCACGCGGCGCTGGTCGAGACCGAGCGGCTGCGCGAGGAGATCGGCCGGGTCCCCGTCCCGCTCGGGTACTGCACCGAGCAGCACAACGTCCGGGCGCTCGGCGGGCACTGCCCGTTCAGCCACCAATGCCTCGGGTGCGAGCACTTCCGCACCGACCCCTCGCACCTGCCCGACCTCTACGCCTACCTCGAACGGCTCCTCGAGACCCGCGAGCGGCTGCGCGCCGCCATCCCGCAGCTGGCGGAATGGGCGCGGGAGAAGGCGATCCCCGCCGACGCCGAGATCAAGACGGTACGCACCTTGATCCACGCCGGTGAGGACGCGCTCGACGAGCTTCGCGCCCGGCGAGCGAGCCAAGCTGCTTGAGCTGTTTCGCGTGCTGCGCGCGACCAGGGCGCGGATGGACGGCAGCGTCGCGGTCGAGCAGATCGCCGCGACGCGCAACCCCGAGCCGACGTTCCTGCCGCCGGCGTTCACGCCGGTCCCCTCCGTCCGCGCAGCGGAGAGCTAGGACGCGGCGTGACCGACCGGACCGCAGCGATGAAGGACGCTAAGCACACGATCAACGGCGAGAAATACGAGCGAGTCCGCGCGGTGATCGCGCAGATCCGCGACCAGGGCCGCGACGATGAGCTGAGGGCGACGGTCATCGCCCGCCGCGCCGGCGTCCACCGGTCGTTCGTCAGCAGCCACTTCGCCGCCGATATCGCGCACGCCAAAGCGGAGATCCAGTCGCGGTTTATCGCCGGCCTGGGCGGCCAGACCGCGCTCAGCGCCGCGTCACTGCGGGTCGAGATGGAGACCGCCAAACAGCAGGCGCGCGAAGCGCAGCAGGAGATCCGTGCGCTCAAGGCCCGGCTCGCACGAACACTCGGCGAGGAGATCGCCGCCACCCACCCAGAGCACGACGCGACATCCGCGACAGTCAAAGAGCTACAGGCCGAGGTCGAACAGCTGCTCGCCGAGCAGGCCGATCTGCGGCGGCAGCTGCGAGAGAGCGAGGAAGAACTCGAGGCGGCACGGCGGCTGAACCGGACGGTGATGCGCGAACGGAACATGACGGCGACCGAGGCGACCGCGTGACCGGTTGGCCGGCAGCGCCATCAGAGGCAGCCTTCCACGGCCCCGCGGGGGAGTTCGTGATCCGCACTGAGCCGCACACCGAGGCCGACCCGATGGCACTGCTCGTCCAATTCCTTGTCGCGTTCGGTGTCACCGCCGGCCGCCGAGCACACTGGCCGATCGAAGCCAGCCGCCACCACCCCAACGAGTTCGCCGTGCTCGTCGGCCCGAGCAGCAAAGGACGCAAAGGCTCGGCCTGGGACCACGTCGAAGCGATCATCGCCGCCGCCGACCCGGCCTTCGCCGGCGACGGCCTCGTGTCCGGGCTGAGCTCCGGGGAGGGATTGATCGCCCAAGTCCGAGACCCCATCGACGCCAGCGACACCGACGCGCCGACGGACAAGCGCAGGCTGGTCGTCGAGGCCGAGTTCGCACAGGTCATGAAGGTCCTCGCGCGGGAGGGCAACACGCTGTCTCCGGTGGTGCGCAACGCGTGGGACGGCAAGCGGCTGCAGACGATCAGCCGCAACTCGCCACTCAGCGCCACCGATGCACACGTCGGGATCATCGGGCACATCACCAAGGACGAGCTGCTGCGCCACCTCGCCGCGACTGAGCTCGCCAACGGCTTCTTCAACCGCTTCCTCGTGATCGCTGTGCAGCGCTCCAAGCTCCTGCCGCTCGGCGGACAGCTCTCCGGCCAGGACCTCGACCACGTCCGACGGAGGGTCGCCGGCGCGCTCCGACACGTCCGTGCCGAGGCCGCCGTGTCGTTCAGCGATGCTGCCCGCGAGTGCTGGATCGCCGCCTACCCCGAGCTGTCCGCCGAACGCCCGGGGATGCACGGCGCCGCGACCGCCCGCGCCGAAGCCCACGCCGCCCGCCTCGCACTAATCTATGCCTTGCTCGACGCCAACGACCGCATCGAGCTCGAGCACCTCGAAGCCGCGCTCGCCGTCTGGACATACGCGCGCGACAGCAGCGCCTGGATCTTCGGCGACAGCCTCGGCGACCCCACCGCCGACGACATCTGGGCGCTCGCCAAGGCCCGACCCGACGGGATCAGCCGCACCGATGTGCGCGACCTCTTCAGCCGCAACAAAAAGGCTCGCGAGATCGACCGCGCCCTCGGCGCCCTCGAAGACGCCGGCAGACTCCAACGACGGACCGACTCCGACGGGCGCGGCCGACCAGCCGAGATCTGGCTCCCGAAAGTCGCCTAAGACCAATCAATGCGCGCTGCGCTCCGGTCGCGGCGGCCGGGGGCAAGGGCGACCGGGTTGACGTTGCTCGCGAATCACGAGCGGCCAGAAGCTCGCGTGTGGCTAAACCTGTTCATGCGGCCAGCCGATCACGAGCGTGGGGTCGTCCCTAGGCATGCAGCGAACGATCAAGAAGACATTTCGGGGGCTCCAGTGCTGTCGCCTGATCTTGGCAGGCGCCTTGCTGGTCGCAGCGGCCGGTCTGCCGGGCTGCGGTGCCAGTCAGAGCGCTGGCGGCGCGCGAGATCCTCAGCGTGTCGCGGGTGCCAGTCCGAGCGCTGGCGGCGCGCGAGATCGTCAGCGTGTCGCGGCAGAGTTCGCGATGTTTTACGCGAAGATTGCCGCCAATGGGGACGAGCCGGCCTCCGAAGCGCAGGTGAGGGCGCTGGCTCGAGCGTTGGCTCCGGTGTGCTCGCCCCCTCGGGATGGTCAGTATCCCTGCGTCGTGCACTTGCCTGGCCGCGTCCCGTCCACGCAGCAGTGTGTGGCCGTGGTGGCATCGTCGGGTCAGGTGACTGGCCGTTGCACGGTGGGCACGGCTCCGGCTCCGGTGGTCGCGACCGGCTACGTCGATTGCGCCGCCGTCGGACGCGTGGTATCGGTCATCGACCAGGCTGGCGATGAGAAGCGAGTCGTGCCTTTGCTTCGGTCCGACCGGTTGGCGCCGCGTTCTGAGGCACGCGCCGATCTCACCGAGGTTCGCGTCGCCGCCACGCCCACGCGCTTCTGCGCTGACTTTCAGACGCGCGCTCCGCTGAGCATGGGCTCCTGGGTCGGGCTCATCATCACCACAAACGGCGCTCCTGACGAGCTATTCGCACCCACCATCAACTACAGGCGCTCCTCGACCCCAGAGCTTCAGTCGCCGATCAACACTTCGATCGCAGGCCAGGTCGGCACGTCGGGAGACTGGACGTCGCTCGTCATCTCCGGCAACCCCGCTGCGCCGCTGCCGCGGGCCCCGTTTCCAATTTCGGGCCTACGCCAACTACGAATCATCTATCCCAGGTGTGGTGCAGCTGACGACCGACTCAGCGCCAGATGCCCCACGCTACGACACGTATCCCTAGCACGACCGTCGTGATCGTCTCCGATCTCAGGGCTAGACGAAGTTGCGGCTGACTCGCCTGAGTTCGACCAGCACGCGGTTTCAGATCAGGCTGGCCGTCATGGGTACCTCGTTGAGGATCGACGCCTGTCGGACGTAGTCAGCGATCAGGGCCCGCAGTGCCGCGTGGGCGTTGGCGCCCTCTTCCTCGAGCCCCCGCTCAACGAGGAAGGCGCGGCCGCCCGGCGCCGAGGGGACATCAGTCACCCTCACTACCCCGTCCACCCGCTGGCCATACAGAACTCTGTCGCCCGAGGCCACCGAGTATCTCGCCAGCTCCACGCGAGCACCGGTCCTCCCCCGCTGACTGGACGCCGCGCTCACGACGATCCCTCCCGATGATCACCAGGCGCTCCATCGAGAGCGCGCTCGTCGTTGCGTCGTTTCCGTCGTACTGCGTTCGGGCGTCCTCCTCCCACCATCCGACAACGAGAACGACAGATGCCGTCATCGCTGTCAGCCCAGGCGCAAGCGACAACGACAGGCTCCTCCGGCAGAAAACGGACCACCCCGGCGACTCGTCGCCCGTAGATGACACGCTCGCCGGCCGAGATAGCGTAGCGGCCGAGTTCGACGCGCTCTCCGACCTCGATTCGATGGCCCAGGGGGTGGCCGTTTGGCACTAGCTCGGCGACGGTCGGGGTGGTCATGAGCGCTGGCTCCAGGTCGTGCTCGAGCCGAAGCCGTCGAGTTCGTGCGGGCGGATCGGCACGTCGCAATTCGCTTCGCGCGCCTCAGTCTCGGCAGGCCAGTCGTGGCGCTCCATCTCATGATCGACCTGGCTGACTGGCGGGACCGCCTCGAGCGGATGAATCTCACGGCTTGCGGCGCCGGACGTGGTTGGCCAGGTGAAGGTCTGGCCCGTCCTCTGCGCAAGCGCTCTGAGGTAGGCGAGCTGGCGGGAAGTTGGCCGTGGCTCGGCCGGTGGCGGCGTGGGGGTCATGCGGTGCCTCCGTGGGTTGGGTGCGGGCATGCCCCTGCCGGGCCACGCAAACGACGGCGGCTGTCAAGCCGATGAACCGGACTCTCGCCTTACCGCCGCCCGGATGGCGGCGGGGCTCTCATCGGCTTCTATGCGAACTCGGGCGTTATCTGAAGTTGGCCGCTGACGGTCAACGCCCTCGGGGATGAGGTGGCCGTTCCGGTTCGGATAACTGGGCCTTCTGGGGTGGGGTGCGGGCATGCCCCAGCCGAACAACGCCGGTGATGGCTGTCAGGGGAGCCCCGTCAGGGGCGCGCCGCAGGTGCGGGCCGAAGGCCCGACCTTGATGGCCGGCGGCGGCGTGGTAGGCGTGTAGGGGCTGCCCGCCCCGCCGCGAGAGGCCTTGAGCGTCCGTCCCGGTAGTGGCGAACGGACTGAGCGACAAACTGTGCGGCCTGTTCCGGATAGTTACAGGCGTTCGAGGAAGGCGAGGAGTCGGTCGGGTGGTTTGTAGCGGCCGGGCGGTGTGCCGGTCGGGGCGGTCCGGTCGATCGTTTGCTGCTTGAGCTTGTTGTCGGCGTGGAGGTAAATTTCGGTCGATTTGGTGCTCTCGTGCCCGAGCCAGAGCGCGATCGTGTAGATGTCGACGTTCTCGGCTCTGAGCAGCATCGCGTTGGTGTGGCGGTTACGTGGAATTCCACGTAATGCCTGTTATGTGGAATTCCACATAACAGACACAGCTTCGGCACCCAGGCGATCCGCCGCGTGAACATCTACGAGCTCCAGCGCCTGATGGGACACCGCAACATCACGACGACCGAGCGCTACCTGCACTACGCCCCAGATCCCGACCTCGCAGCGAGGTTGTCGGGCCTGTGGGACGACGACTCCGGCGCCGAAAAAGTCGTCGCGTTCCGCAAGGCTGGCTAACCGCGTGGGGAGCCTTTGGGGAGCCGTAACCGTAAGGTTGCGCAAATTCGAGTCCTCGCCGCCGAGCGAAATCGCCATATGCAGGCACTTCATTCAGAGGCGACGACCGGAATCGAACCGGTGTAGACGGCTTTGCAGGCCGCTGCGTAACCACTCCGCCACGTCGCCGCGAGTCCGAAGGGTAGCGACGGCCGTGCTCGCGCCGGGCGCGCGCGAGGTGTTCAACGTGCGGCGGTTTCGGCCGCTGGGGCTACTGATGCCCGGGCGCCGACGTGAGCAGCACGCCGGTCTCGAAGGGATCCCGCACCAGCACGCCACCGGTCTGAGCCTCGGTCGGGATCCCGGCGGTCTGGAGCCTGCCGAGCATCGCGGCGAGCTCACGCTCGTGCGGCAGCTCGATCGTGAACGAGCGCAGCCCAACCGAGCCGGCCGCCGCCGGCCCGACGCCGGCGCTGTGCCAGGTGTTGAGCCCGATGTGGTGGTGATAGCCGCCGGCGGACACGAACAGGGCCCCCGGATAGCCCCGCACCATGACGTCGAACCCGAGTACGCCGTGGTAGAAGGCCTCGGCCTCGCCGAGATCGGAGACCTGCAGGTGTACGTGCCCGATCCGGGTCCCGGCCGGCACCTCGGCCTGGAGCTCAGATGCGCCGCGCAGCTGGCCGACGATGTCGTCGAGGTCGAGCGGGAGCGTCGACATCTGGAGCTGGTCGCCGATCCGCCGCCAGTCCTCGCGCGGGCGGTCGCGGTAGATCTCGATGCCGTTGCCGTCCGGATCGGACAGGTAGAGGGCCTCGCTGACCAGATGGTCGGAGGCGCCGTCGATCCCCCAGCGAGCCTGAACCAGCCGGGCCAGCGCGAAGGCCAGATCGAGTCGCGTAGGCAGCAGGATGGCCAGGTGGTAGAGACCCGAGGCGCGCCGGTTCAGGCGCGGGGCGGAGCTGTCGCCCCGCAGCTCGACCAGCGCGGGCCCGCCGGGAACGCCGAGCCCGAGCGTGCCGTCGTCGAGCTCGGTGGCTCGCAGGCCGATCGCGCGCTCGTAGAACAGGCGCGAGCGGTCGACGTCACTGACCGTGAGCCGGACCGGACCCAGCGCGGTGTCCGGATCGATGCGCGCGGCGGGCGTGTTCTCGAGGCGCGTTGACGTGGTCATCATCCTAGGCCTACGCCGCCGCGGCGGCGGTGCCGCTGCCGTGCGCGGCGAGGTTCTTGAGCAGGCTGGCCAGACGCTCCCTCGTCTCGGGATCGGTCAGCTCGCCGTTCGGTCCGGCGAACCGGTCGGGTGCCTTGGGCACGGCCAGGTCGGCGTCGAGGACGCGGGCGCCGGCCAGGCCGAGCGACTTGCGCAGGTGGTCCTGTGCCCACACGGCGCCGTAATCGGTGACGCTGGCCCCGATCACCGCCACCGGCTTGCCCCATAGGGCGGATCCCTTGCCGAACGGGCGCGAGGCCCAGTCGACCGCCGTCTTGAGATGCCCGGGAACGCTCCCGTTGTATTCGGGGGTCGAGATCAGGACCAGGTCTGCGGAGGCGATCGCCTCGCGCAAGCGCTGGACCTCGCCATGCGGATCGTCGGTGTCGTGATCCTCGTTGTAGTGGGGGAGTCGGTCGAGGCCCTGATAGGGCAGGACCTCGACCCCTTCCGGAGCCAGCTCGGACGCCGCGCGCAGCAGCGCGGTGTTGTGCGACGCCGCGCGCAGGCTTCCGGAGATGGTCAGGATCTGCACGGTGCCTACGCCGCCTTGACCGCCGAGACGCTCAGCAGCAGCTTGACCTCGTTGGAAACGAGCAGGTTCCCGTTGGGGAGGGTCTGATTCCACTTGAGGTCGAACTCGCGCCGGTCGATCACGCCGGACAGCTCGAGCCCGATGCGCTCGTTGCCCCACGGGTCGGCGCCGCCCTCGGCGACGACGCCGATCAGCTCAATCGGCCGGGTGATGCCCTTGATCGTGATGTCACCGGCCAGGCGGACCTGGTTGCCGTCGCCCGGCTCGCCGGCGGTCGAGCGGAACGTGATCTCCGGGTGGCTCTCGGCGTCGAAGAACTCGGGCGAGGCGAGGTGGCCGTCACGGTTCGGGTCGTTCGTGTCGATGCTTCCCGCCTCGACGGTCCCCTGCAGCACCGGGGCGTCGCCGGTCGCATCGATCGTGCCCTGGAACTTGCGGAAGGCGCCGCGCACCGTGGCGATGCCCATGTGACGGACCTCGAATCCGACGTTCGAGTGGACCGGATCTACGTTGTAGGTCCCGGTAGGGATGGCGTCGAGCGACAGGCTGGTGGTGCTCAAGGGGGTTCTCCTTCGCTGGTGGTTGAGCGTGCAACCATCTTAGCAGGATTTGTTGCGACATCAAGTATTGCGAGGTCAAGCGGGCCTCGAGGGCAGGTCGCACGCCGCCCGGAGGCGGCCTACTCCGCCGTGCAGGAGCCGCCGCGCTGGGCGCCGGGCAGACGGCCGAGCAGGGTGGCGAGCCGGCTTGTCTCCTCGGGGTCGAAATGCTCGAGGAACAGCCGGCGGATGCTGCCCACGTGGGTGCAGCCCGCGCTGCGCAGCTTGGCCAGCCCCTCGTCGGTCAGCTGCGCGTAGGACACGCGCGCGTCGCTGGGGCAGGAGGTGCGCTGGATGAATCCGCCGGCCACGAGGCCGTCCACGAGCCGGGTGATCCCGGAACGGGTCAGCATCGTGCTCTCGGCGAGCACGGACATCGGCAGCTTGCGATCGGGCGCTTGCGCCAGGTACAGCAGGACCTCGTAGTCGCGCGTGGTGATCGCGTGCTCGGACACGAGCTCGGCGTCGAGCAGGCGGAGGATCGTGGCGTGGCTCTGGAGGTAGCTGCGCCACGCCTCCAGCGCGGCGCCTTCGAGACTCGAATCTCCGTCAGCGCTGGGAACCGCGCAGGCGGACGGGTCTACGATCGGGGTCTCCTCGACGGTTGCGGTGGCGCCTTCCGGGCGCGCGGTGCTCGTATCCATGCCTCTGATTGTAGTTGACCGATCAACCGCAGTCTCGGCCTCCAGTCGGACCGGACGAGCCCAGCCGCGGGTCAGCAGACGCCAAGGCTAATCACGGGTGTGGACGATTGCGCGACGCGCGAGGGCGGGCTCCGCGGGCGAAACCCGACCGCGATCCGCCGTAGTCTGCTCGGCGTCCGGTCGCAAGGCAAAGGAGAGGCGATGGATTGGAAGCTCGAGCTGGTCGCGGTGCCGGTGTCGGACGTAGACCGCGCCAAGGCGTTCTACGTCGAGAAGGTCGGGTTTCATGCCGATCACGACCACACGGTCAGCGAGGACATCCGGTTCATCCAGCTCACCCCGCCCGGGTCGGCTTGCTCGATCGCCCTCGGCAAGGGGATCACGGATGCCTCGCCTGGGTCGGTGGTGGGCCTCCAGTTGGTCGTGGACGACATCCACCAGGCGCGGGCCGAGCTCACCGAGCGCGGGGTGGAGGCCAGCGAGGTGCAGGAGTTCCCGTGGGGCGCGTTCGTGTTCTTCGCCGACCCCGACGGCAACCGCTGGGCGGTGCAGCAGATTCCCCCGCGCTGACACACCCCTCGCGATCAGCCGAAGAACGGAGTAGGGTCGTTTCGTCAAAACGCACGCCTGCCGGTCAGCGGGCAAGTACATGTGGGGAGGGCCTCAAATGAGACGACCTGTGGTGTCGGGTGTCGCCGCCATCGCGATCCTGCTCGGCGCGGCGCCGGCGATCGCTCAGTCGACGCAGAGCGCGACGGGCGACACGATCACTGCGACGGGGACGTCGCAGACTCGCGTAATGCCCAAGGACCGTCACAGCAACGCCTCGATCGCGGCCGCCGTCGACCGAGCCCACAAGGCATCGATCGGCGGCGCGCTCAAGCAGGCGCACGAGTACGCGGTGGATTACGCCAAGGCCGTGGGAATGAAGCTGGGCAGCGTGATCTCGGTGTCGGACGCGACCAACAACTTCTACGGGCCGGGACCGCTGGGAATCGGACCGTTTGGCCCAGGCCAGTATTGCGGGACGCTCCGCCGGCTGGTCGGCAGGCCGGTCAGGGGTCAGAAGCCCAAGTTCAAGACCGTCCACCGTTGCATCGTGCCGCGGTTTGCCTTTGCGACGTTGACCGTCACGTACTCGGCGAGCTCGTAGCCGGGCGGGGTCTCACGACCTCGGCAGCAGTCATACTGCCCGGGTAGAGGCCGCGAGCGGTGATCGATCAGCTGCGCATCCCGATCTGGGGCGAAGCCCGTGCTGGACTCGAGCATGCGGCGCTGCGGCGCCACGCGGTGTTCCGTGGCGAGGGGGTCGCGCCGGGTGACGGCACGCCGGTGCTGCTCGTGCCGGGCTTCCTGGCCGGCGATGTCTCGCTGGGCGTAATGGCCCAGTGGCTGTCGCGAATCGGCTACCGGCCCTGCCGGGCGGGCATGCGGGTCAACGTCGATTGCACCTCACGTGCGCTCGAGCGCCTAGACGACCAGCTCGAGCGCTTCGCCGACCGGCACGGCCGCAAGGTGGCGATTGTCGGTCAGAGCCGCGGTGGGTCGATGGCCCGCATCCTCGCCGTGCGTCGGCCGGACCTGGTGACAGGCATCGTGAGCCTGGGATCGCCGTTGGCGGATCCGCTCGCCGTGCACCCGTTCGTGCGCGCCCAGGTCGCGGCGGTGGCCGTGCTGGGATCGCTCGGGGTCCGCGGGCTGTTCTCGCATACCTGCCGGTTCGGTTCGTGCTGCGGGCAGGCCCGCGCCGACGCCGCCGCGTCCTGGCCGCGGCACGTCGGCTTCACCTCGGTGTACTCGCGCAGCGACGGGATCGTCGACTGGCGCTCGTGCCTGGATCCCTACGCGCGCCACGCCGAGGTGCGCTCGAGCCACATCGGCATGGCGGTCAACCCGGCGGTGTTCCGGATCGTGGCCGAAGTGCTCGCGCCGCCGGCAGCGCACGTGTGTGGTGCCGCCGCGTGAGAACCGCTCGTGCCGGCGTCCGGTAGGTGCGAACCGAGCGCCCGGTTAGCTCCCAACATCGAAGCCGCGGAGCCTGCGCATTCTGGGATGATGCGCGCGGCGGTGATTCTCGTCATCGTGGAGATCTCTGTAGCACCCGACGACGTGGCCCAGTTGGCCGATGACGTGGAGAAGGTCTACGCCGGGATATTCGAGACGCTGCCCGGCTTCCTGTACGGATCGCTCGGGGTCAAGCGCGAGGAATGCACTGCCGCCGCCGTCGTGTTCTTCGAGAGCGCCGAGGCGCTGCGCGCGGCCGATTCGCTGATCGAGGGGGTACGCGAGGCCGTGGGTATAAGTCCCGGCGCAACCTTCACGCTGGTGGACTACGAGGTCTTGGCCAGGGGGGTCGGGGTACAGGCGCACAGGCTGTTCGCGCCGATCGGTGGGGCGGCCGCGCCGGGCGCGCCCGCGTGATGGGCGGCCGCGACGCCGATATCGCCGGCTTCAGGCGGGTAGCCCAGGCGCTGCCCACGCCGATGTGGGCGATCGGCGCCGACGGCGTGCTCGCCTGGGTCAACGCGGCGGCGGCGGAGTTCGCCAGCCTGTCGGCTGGGTCGCTCGACAACGACGGCTGGGCCGCGGTCCATCCCCACGACGTGCCGAGCGTCGCGGCCTGGCTCGAGGAGGCCCGTTCCTCCGGCCGGCAGATCAACTACGAGCACCGGGTGCGCCGGGCCGACGGCCAGTACCGGTGGATGGGCGTGGAGGCCGGTCCGGTCCGCGACAGCGACGGAACGGTCGTCGAATGGGTCGGGATCGCCATAGACATCGATGAGCAGAAACGGGCCAGGACCATTTTCGACGCGCTGTTCTCCCAGGCGCCGTTCGGACTCGCCTACCTGGACCGCGACCTGCGTTACGTGCGCATCAACGAGACGCTTGCCGCGATCAACGGGCTGCCCGTTGAAGCGCACGTGGGTCGGCGCGTGGCCGAGATGATTCCGGAGCTGTGGCCCCGGATCGGTCCGATCATCCGCAGGGTGCTGGACCGCGGCGAGCCGGTGCTCAACCAGGCAGTTGTCGGCGAGACCACGGCGACGCTTGGCGAGACGCACCATTGGCTGGTCAGCTACTACCCGGTGCGGACCGGCCCCGAGGTCACCGGCGTGGGCGTGGTCGTGATCGACGAGACCGCTCGCAGACGGGCGGAGCTCGAGATGGCGAGGCTGTCCGAGGAGCGGCGCGCGCTGCTCGCCGCACTCGTTCGCGCGCAGGAGCGAGAGCGCCGCGAGGTGGCCGCCAACATCCATGCCGACACGCTCCAGGTGTTCGCCGCGGTTCGGCTGAAGCTCGAGGAGCTCGGCGAGAGCGTGCGCGGCACGGGGCAGCGAGAGGCTCTGGAGCAGGCCGAGCATGCACTCAGCGCGGCCCAGGACCGGCTGCGTAACCTGCTGTTCGAGCTCTGGCCGCCAAGCCTCGAGCGCAGCGGGCTGCGTCTCACGATCGAGGAGCTTCTCAGCCGCCTCGAGGTCGACGTCGGCGTGCGAACCGCGCTCGAGTTCGACCTCGGGACCGAGCCCGCGCCCGAGCTCTCCGGGACGCTGTTTCGCGTCGTGGCCGAGGCGCTCGCCAATGTCCGACACCACGCGCGCGCCGCGTCCGTCACGGTGTCCTTGAACCGGCGGGACGGTCATCTGCGATTGCGGGTGGCCGACGACGGCGTTGGCTTCGACCCGAGCCGCGCCGCGGATCCGGGGCATGTCGGCCTGCTCGAGATGGGCGAGCGGATGCGCGCCGTCGGCGGCCAGCTGTCGATCCGCACCGCGACGGGACGGGGGACGATCGTCGAGGGAACCGTCCCGCACGAACCGGGCCGCGCTTGACGCGCCGCACTTCGAAGCGCGGCTAGTCGAGCAGATGCTGGCGCATCGCCTCCGCGACCGCGGCGGCCCGCTCGCCGACCCCGAGCTTCTCGTAGATTCGCTGGAGGTGGGTCTTGACCGTGGTCGTCGAGAGGTTCAACCTCCGGGCGACCTCGGGCGAGGACAGCCCGGCCGAGACGAGCTCGAGCACCTCGCGCTCGCGAGCCGAGAGGGTCGGCCCGGTCCGCTCGGCGGTCTGGCGGATCCTCTGGGCCACCGCGGCCTGTATGTCCCGCCCGAGCACTGTCTCACCGCGCGCGACGGCCACCACGGCGTCGGCGATCTCGTTGCCCCTGGCGTCCTTGGAGAGGTATCCGGCCGCCCCGGCCGCCAGCGCTTTGTAGACGATCTCCTGGTCGTAGTACGCCGAGAGGAACAGCGTGCGCGTCGACAGTGACTGGCGCGCGATCACGCGGGCCACCTGAACGCCGTCGAGGTCGGACATCTGGATGTCGAGCAGCGCGACGTCCGGCTGCACGCGTCCGATCGCCTCGAGTGCTTCGCGACCGGTGCCCGCCTCGGCCACCGAGTCGATCTCCGCCCGGCGCCGCAGCACGCCGACAACCCCTTCGCGGTACATCGGGTGATCGTCGGCGACGAGGACGGTCAGGCGTGGATTCGACCGCACCGGGCGTTTGTAGCACGGTGCGTGCTCGTGCCGGGCCGGTCGGCCTCCTGCGATCGGATGACGTGGCCGGTGGCAATTTCGGTCCGGTTGGGCGATACCGCGAAAGCGCGGCCGCGCGGATACTGGATCGATGGCTGGCGGCCGCCCCGACCCGCCCGGACTCGACGCATCGCTCCCGATGGGCGTGGTCAGCATGGAGGGTCGTTTCCTGCGCGTGAACCAAGCGCTGGCGCGCGTGCTCGGCCGAGACAGGGAAGAGCTGATGAATGCCGGGCCGCTGGCGGTGACGCATCCGGACGACCGCGACCGGGTGGTCGCGATGCTGGGCCTGATGCGCGCCGGTTCCATGGGTCACGCGAAGTTTCGCCAGCGCCTGCTGCCCGCCGGCGGGGTGCCGGTCGACGCGCTGGTGAGCGGATCGGTGATCTACGCCGACGACGGCGCGCCAACCGCGTTCGCGTTCACGGTCGAGACATCGTCTCCGGCCGGTCGGCAGACCGAGTGGGACAGCCTGTTCGCGCACGGCCGCCAGGGAATCGCGGTGATCGGACCCGACGGTCGACACGTGCGCGTCAACCCCGCCTACGCCGCGATCCTCGGATACGCGCCCTCCGATCTGGGGGGTGTGCCGTGGCGCGACACTGTCCCGGCCGACTGTGTCGCCGAGCTCGACCGGGCGCACGCCGAGATGCTCAGGCGCGGGAGCGCCTGGCTCGAGGTACTCGCGGTCCGTCGCGACGGCTCCTGCTTCGAGGCGGAGATCGAGTTGGTGCTGAGCGACGACGCGGATCGCACATCGAGCGGCCATCTGTGCCTGCTTCGGGACAGCGGCGCGCGCAAGGCGCAGGAGCTGCGACGGTCAGAGCTCCTGAGACTGAGCTCGCTCGCGCATCAGGGCGCCGGCCTCGAGGCGTTGCTCGAGGACGCCGTGCGCACGGTGAGCAGGGTCCTGCAGGCCGAGGTCGCGGTGGACGATGACGGCGGTCCCCCTGGCCTGCGCGCGAGCCCCGGTCAGGCCCGCGAGCTCTGCTCCGACGAGCTCGTGTTCCTGGAGGCGGTCTCGAGTCTGCTCGGCGACGTTGCGCGCCGTGAGCGGGCCGAGGAACGAATCCGGCAGGCTCGCCACGACGGTGTGACAGGACTGCCGGACGCCACGCTGTTCGTCGAGCGGCTGGGGCAGGCGCTTGCCGGGCCGGCCGAGCCATCGCTCACCGTGCTCGTGCTCGGCGTCGACCCGGAGTGGAGCGAGACCGAATGGGCCCCGCGAAGCAGCCAGGCCGACATGCGGCGTGCGACTGCGGAGCGGATTCAGGCGCGGATCGATAGGGGCGACTTCCTCGCGCGTCTCGGCGACCGGTCGTTCGGGATCCTGCTGGCCACTCGCGACGAGCTGGCGGTCGCCGCGCGGGCCCGCTGCCTGCTCAAGGCGACATCGCGGCCGTTCGTCACCGAGGGCGAGGAGCACACGATTCACGCGACGGTCGGCATCGCCGCGGCCAAACGTGGCGACGATCCCCGCGAGCTGATCGACGCCGCCGACCGTGCGCGACGGCGCGCCCGCGAGCTCGGCCGCGACCGCTTCGAGTTCTCCGAGCTGGGTGACGAGCGCCCCGATTCGCCGGTGCACGACCTCTCCGACGACATCCTCGCGGCTTTACGCCGCGAGGAGCTCAGGCTGCGCTACCAGCCGATCTTCGACCTATCCGATCGGAGCATCCGCGGCGTCGAGGTTCTGCTGCGGTGGGAGCATCCCTCGCGCACGGTCCTGCCGCTCGAGGTGTTCCTTCCGGCGGCGCGGAGGACTGGCGCGATCGTCCCGATCGGACATTGGGTCCTCGAGCAATCGCTGCGCCAGCTTGCGCAATGGAACGAGGAGCTGGAGCGGGATGAGCCGCTGCGCCTGTTCGTCAACCTGTCCGTGCGGGAGCTGGGCGAGGCCTCGCTGGTGGATGGAGTCGCCGCGGCACTCGAGCGCACCCAGACCCGTCCCCAACAGCTCGCCGTGGAAGTATCCGACCCGATTCTCATCGACGTCCGCGGGGCGATGTGGCGCTCTGTGGTCGGCCTCAGAGAACTGGGCGCGGCCGTCGTTCTCGATCAGTTCGGCACCGCGCTCTCCTCGGTGTCACACCTGGAGCGGCTCCCGATCGACATGGTCAAGCTCGACCGTTCGTGCGTGTCCGGCGTCGCGGACGACGGCCGCGACCGCGCGGTCGTCAAGGCCGTGATCGGCGTCGCCGAGGCGAACGGCGTCACCGCGATCGCGTGCGGGGTCGAGAGCGAGCGTCAGGCCCGGGCCCTGACCGCCCTGGGCTGCCACGGCGCTCAGGGATTCCTCTTCGCCGAGCCCCGCGCTGCGCGGGCGGTGACCAAGCTGCTGCGGTGGAGGCACCAGCGGGCCGGTCGCGAGGCGTCCTGATGCGAGACCGGTAATGAGTGGGCGATGCTGGGCTCGAACCAGCGACCTCCGCCTTGTCGAGACGGCGCTCTCCCAGCTGAGCTAATCGCCCGGGATTGCGTAAATGTACCTGGGCGCCACCGGCCGGGGTAGACTCGCCGGCGAGATGAGGTGGAGGGTTGCGGCGTTGGGGGCGCTGTGCGGGATGGCGGTCATCCCGGCGGTGTCGGACGCCGTGGCGCCCCGGTCCATGGGGACGGTCGGCGTGTCGGTGACGCCGCGCGCGGGATCGGGCCGGACCCATTTCGCGGTGAGCTTCCGGGCAGCTGTGTCGACCGGACGGCAGTTTCACAACCTCTACCGGATCACCGCCGGCAACGGGACGCGTAGCGGGTGCCAGTCCGCCGCGGCGGTGGCGGCCGCCCCGACCAGGGCGGGTTCGACGGTGCGCGTGGTGCTGGCTCCGAGCGGATCGAGGCGCTGGTGCGCCGGGACGTTCAAAGGTCAGGTCTGGGACGTGATCACCGAGTCGTGCCCGGTCGGCAAGGCATGCCCGGCCATCGAGCCGTTGCCGCACATCGTCGGCAAGTTCACGTTCCGCGTGACGCGCGGCTGATCTCGTACCTCGCGCGCGTCACTAGCATCCGACGTCAGCATGGAACTAGAGCTTCCCGACGGCAAGATCCTGAGCCTGTCCGAGAGCGCCACCGGCGCGGACGCGGCCGCGGCGATCGGCCCTGGTTTGGCTCGCGCGGCGCTGGCGGTCAAGGTCAACGGCGAGGTCCGCGATCTGGCGCGTCCGCTCCCCGACAACGGCTCAGGGTCGCCGGCCAAGCTCGAGATCATCACGGACAAGAGCGGCGAGGAGGCGCTGCGGCTGATCCGCCACGACGCGGCGCACGTGCTGGCCGCGGCGGTGATGGACCTCTACCCGGGGGTGAAGATCTCGATCGGCCCCCCGATCGAGAACGGCTTCTACTACGACTTCGACTTCCCCAACGGCGTGTCGTTGTCGGAGGTCGACTTCGAGCGGATCGAGGCCAAGATGCGCGAGCACATCGCCGCCGACGAGCCGTTCGTGCGCGAGGACGTGCCGGCGCAGGATGCGCTGGACCGCTTCCTGCGCGAGGACCAGGACTACAAGGTCGAGCTGATCGAGGACCTGATCCGCGACGACGGGGTGCCCACGGTGTCGCTGTACACCAACGGCCCGTTCACCGACCTGTGTCGAGGTCCGCACGCGCCGTCGACCAAGCGCATCAAGGCGTTCAAGCTGCAGTCGGTGGCGGGGGCGTACTGGCGCGGGGACTCGAACCGCCCGATGCTGACCCGCGTCTACGGGACCGCCTTCTTCTCCGACAAGGAGTTGAACGAGTACCTGGAGCGCCTCGAGCAGGCGCGGGCGCGCGATCATCGCCGGCTCGGCCCACAGTTGGGGCTGTTCACCTTCTCCGACGTGTCGCCCGGCGCGGCGTTCTGGCTGCCGGCCGGCACCGAGGTGTTCAACTCGCTGGTCGCGCTGAGCCGGGAGATGGGGCGCGAGCGTGGCTACGTCGAGGTCAAGACTCCCCAGATCTATGACAGCGCGCTGTGGAAAACCTCGGGCCACTGGCAGAAGTACCGCGACAACATGTTCATCACCGAGTACGAGGAACGGCAGATGGCGGTCAAGCCGATGAACTGCCCGGGTCACTGTCACCTGTTCTCGCTCGGGCGCCACTCCTACCGCGAGCTTCCGGTGCGCTACTGGGAGCCGGGCCTGCTGCACCGCCGCGAGCCCAGCGGCACGCTCCACGGTTTGTTGCGCGTGCGTCACTTCGCGCAGGACGACAGCCACATCTTCTGCACCGAGGACCAGATCCAGGACGAGGTGGCCGGCGTGCTCGAGTTCGCGTTCGCCACCTACGCGGTGTTCGGGATCGACGTCAAGCTCGAGCTCTCGACCCGTCCGGACAACCGCATCGGGTCCGAGGCGCTGTGGGACAAGAGCGAGACCGCGCTGCTCGCCGCATTGGATGCTCACGGTCTCCCGTACAAGATCGCCCAGGGAGAAGGCGCGTTCTACGGCCCGAAGATCGACATGCACATGACCGATTCGCTCGGGCGCTCGTGGCAGCTCGGCACCTGCCAGCTCGACTACAACTTTCCCGAGCGCTTCGAGCTGACCTACACCGGCGCCGACAACGCCGAGCACCGGCCGGTGATGATCCATCGGGCGCTGATGGGCTCCTACGAGCGGTTCATCGGGATCCTGCTCGAGCATTTCAATGGTGAGCTTCCGCCCTGGCTGGCGCCCGTGCAGGCGATCGTGCTGCCGATCGCCGACCGCCACCTGGAGTACGCCGCCACGGTGCGCGACCGCCTGCGCGATGCGGGCGCCCGGGCGGAGGTGGACGCGCGTCCGGAGTCGGTGGGGCGCAAGATCCGCGACGCCGAGCTGCGCAAGATCCCCTACATGCTGGTCGTCGGCGACCGTGAGCAGGACGGCGGGGAGGTGCGGGTTCGAGAGCATCGCCACGGCGACGTCGGATCGGCGGCCGTCGGCGAGTTCGTGGAAACCCTGCTGGAGCGCGTGAAAACCCGCGCCAGCCTGTAGTTCCATCGCTATACTCGACCCTGTTGATCCAAGCGCAACATCACACAGGGCCCGTCACCGCTTGACGTTCGCCTCTTCTCGCAGCTAGTGCCGGTCCCCAGAAAATTCGACCGGCGCCCGCCCGAACGGGACCAGACTCGGATCAACGATCGCATTCGCGTGCCCGAGGTGCGCCTGATCGGCGCTGACGGCAAGCAGATCGGGATTATCAAGACGTCCGAGGCGCTGGCCTACGCCCAGGAGCGCGACCTCGATCTGGTGGAGGTCGCTCCCGAAGCCCGTCCGCCCGTGTGCCGCGTGCTCGACTACTCCAAGTACAAGTACGAGCAGGCCCAGAAGCAGAAGGCGGCGCGCCGGCACCAGCAGCAGATCACGGTGCGCGAGATCAAGTTCCGGCCCAAGATCGCCCAGAACGACTACGACACCAAGAAGGGTCACGTGTCGCGCTTCCTCAAGAACAAGGACAAGGTCAAGATCACGATCATGTTCCGCGGTCGCGAGGTGACCCATCCCGAGCGCGGCACGGCCCTGCTCGACAAGCTGGCCAGCGAGTTGTCGGAGATCGGCGTGGTCGAGCAGTCGCCGGTCCAGGATGGCCGCAACATGACGATGCTGCTCGCGCCCTCCAAGGCCGTGCTGGCCGGCGAGAAGGACAAGCCGGCGGACGCGCACCAGGAGGAGAAGGCTTCCGACGAGCGCCGGGACAAGCCCGCCCCCGCGGAGGAGGTCAGCGCCGACACCGGTGTCAGCGCCGACACTGCGCCAAACGGCTCCGCGGATCCTGCCGACGCGCCGCTCGAGGAATCGGCGGCCTCCGGGGCACGAGGCTCGCGGTCTCGCGGCGCCGCCGCCTGACGCCTGTCACAAGCCCTGACGACGTCTGCTTTACTAGGCCGCAGCCGGCCCATGCCCAAGATGAAGACCCATTCCGGCGCGAAGAAGCGCTTCAAGCTGACCGCCACCGGCAAGGTGCGCGGCCGCCGCGCGTTCTCGACCCACATCCTCGAGAAGAAGACGCCCAAGCGCAAGCGCCGGCAGGCGAAGCCCTCGTGGATCGATGAGCACGACATTCCCCGGGTGAAGACGCTGCTCGGCGCCACGCGGAGGCAGCGCGGATGACGCGGGTCAAGCGCTCGGTTCACGCGCGCAAGAAGCGCCGCGCCACGCTCGCGTTGACCAAGGGCTTCCGGGGCGATGCCAGCCGCCACTACCGGGTGGCCAAGGAGGCGCTGCTCAAGGCCGACCAGTATCGCTACCGCGACCGCCGTAACCGCAAGCGCGACTTCCGGCGGCTGTGGATCACCCGGATCAACGCCGCGGCGCGCCAGAACGGCATGTCGTACTCGCAGTTCATGCACGGCTTGCAGCTCGCCGGCGTCGAGCTCGACCGCAAGATCCTCGCCGACATCGCCGTGCGCGACGGCGACACCTTCCGACGCTTTGCCGACCGCGCCCGCGAGGCGCTGGCGGCCGGCTGACGACACGCCGACCAACCAGCACCGCCAACCGGGCGCCGCTCCAACTGGAGAGGCGCTTTTTTTATGACGATCACCAGCCATCACAACCAGAAGCTCAAGGAGATACGCAAGCTCCGCCAGCGTCGGCGCCCGCGCGATCGTTCCGGGTTGTTCGTGGCCGAGGGTGAGGATTTGTTGTCAGCTGCTGATCACCATGGGTGGATCGCCATCGAGCGGTATGCGGCCGCGGGCAGTGGTTTGCCCGGGGTTGAGGTCGACGCGGATGCGCTGGCGTCGGCGTCGGGCCTGGGCTCGGGGACGCGCACGCTCGCGGTCTACTCGGAGAGGTGGGCGGATGCGCCTGTGGGTCCGCTGTGCGTGTACCTGCACGGCGTGCACGACCCGGGCAATGTGGGCGCGGTGCTGCGGAGCGCGCAGGCGTTCGGCGCCTCGTGCGTCGCGTTCGGCCCGGGAACGGCCGACCCGTTTTCGCCCAAGGCGGTCCGGGCGTCGATGGGCGCGGTGTTCGCGGTACCCCTGGCGCGCGCCGAGCTCCGCGACCTTCCGGGAACCAAGATCGCTCTCGTCCCCCGCGCCGGCGACCCCTTGGACGGTCTTTGGCGATCCAGCTACGTATTTGATAGCTCCAGCGCCATCGGCGCGACGCTGATGGTCGGCGCAGAGCGCGAGGGGCTGCCCGAGGACGTCACCGCGAGCGCCGACCATCAGGCGCACATCCCGATCCAAACCGACTCCCTGAACGCGGCGATGGCCGCGACCATCGCCCTCTACGAAATCACCCGTAGGATGGCGCCGGAATGACCGAGCGCATCGAGCAGATCCGCGCCGAGGCCGAAGACGCGATCGCCGCCGCGACCGACACGCCCACCCTGGAGGACGTGAGGATCCGCTACCTCGGGCGCAAGGCCGAGCTGCCGAACCTGCTGCGCACCGTGGCCGAGCTGCCGCCGCAAGAGCGTGCCGCGACGGGCAAGGCGGCCAACGAGGCACGCCGCGCGCTCGAAGCCGCCATCGAGCAGCGCGCCCGGCAACTCGCCGCGCAGGAACTCGACCAGCGCCTCGAGCGCGACCGGGTCGACGTCACCCTGCCGGGCGATCCGCCGGCGCAGCTCGGGCGCCTTCACCTGATCACCCAGACCCAGCGCGAGATCGAGGACGTGTTCATCGGCATGGGCTGGCGCGTCGCCGAGGGCCCCGAGGTCGAGACCGTCTACTACAACTTCGTCGCGCTCAACTTCGACGAGACGCACCCCTCGCGGCTGATGACCGACACGTTCTACGTGGAGCCGACGCCGGACATCTTCGATCCGAAGGCGCGCCTGCTCCGCGTGCACACCTCACCGGTTCAGGTGCGCGCGATGGAGGCGCACCCGCCGCCGCTCTACATCGTGATCCCGGGACGCGTGTACCGGCCCGACAACGACGCCACCCACAGCCCGCAGTTCAGCCAGATGGAAGGGCTGGCCGTCGACACCGACATCACGCTGGCCGACCTCCAGGGCACGCTGCTGACCTTCGCGCGGGCGATCTTCGGCGACGAGCGCGAGGTCAGGATGCGCCCCCACTTCTTCCCGTTCACCGAGCCGAGCGTCGAGGTCGACGTGTCGTGCTTCAACTGCACGCAGGGATTCATGCCCGACGGCAGCCGCTGCCCGGTGTGCAAGGGCGAGGGCTGGATCGAGATCCTCGGCGCGGGCATGGTCGACCCCAACGTGTTCGAGTACGTGCGCGAGCACGGCTACGACCCCGAGCAGATCCAGGGCTTCGCGTTCGGCATGGGGATCGAGCGGATCGCCATGCTCAAGCACGACGTCCCCGACCTGCGCATGTTCTACGACAACGACATCCGCCTGCTGGAGCAGTTCGGCTGATGCGCGTCCCGCTCAACTGGCTGCGCGAGTACGTCGACCCGCCGCTCGACACCTATCACCTCGCCGACCGGCTGACGATGACCGGCACCAAGGTCGAGGCGGTGCTGCGCCACGGCGTCGACGCGCTCGAGAACTTCGTCGTCGGCCGGGTGCTCGAGGCCGAGCAGCATCCGGGCGCCGACCGCCTCAGCGTGTGCCTGGTCGACATCGGCGGTGCGGCACCACAACAGATCATCTGTGGCGCGCCCAACGTGGCCGCCGGGCAGACCGTGGCCGTGGCCAAGCCCGGCGCCGTGATGCCAGACGGCACGAAGCTCGGCAAGGCCAAGCTGCGGGGCATCGAGTCACACGGGATGATCCTCGCCGAGGACGAGGTCGCGATCGGCACCGAGCACGCCGGGATCATGGTGCTCGAGCCCAACGGCCTGGTCCCCGGCACGCCGCTCGAGACCGTCCTGCCGATCGCCACCGACGTGCTCGAGCTCGAGATCACCTCGAACCGGCCAGACTGCCTCGGCGTCTACGGCGTCGCCCGCGAGGCGCACGCCGCGACCGGCGCGCCTCTCCAGACGCCCCCCTGGAGCGAGGATCCGGGTAGCGACGGCGATCCGCCCGGCATCACGATCACCGTCGAGGACTCAGAGCTTTGTCCGCGCTTCACCGCGCGTGTGTTCGAGGACGTGAAGATCGGGCCGAGCCCGCCGTGGCTGAAGGCCCGGCTGATGGCCGCCGGCCAGCGGCCGATCTCGAACGTGGTCGACATCACCAACTACGTGATGCTCCTGACCGGGCAGCCGCTGCACGCGTTCGACCTCGACCGGGTCGCCGGCGCCCAGCTCACCGTGCGCCGCGCCCGCGAGGGCGAGCAGGTCGAGACACTCGACGGGCAGCTGCGCACGCTCGACCACGACATCGTCCTGATCGAAGACGACGACGGTCCGACGTCGATCGCCGGCGTCATGGGCGGCGCGCGCAGCGAGGTGCAGCCGAGCACCACGCGCGTGCTGATGGAGGCGGCGAACTGGAACGGCGCCAACATCCACCGCACCTCGCTGAAGCTCGGGCTTCGCAGCGAAGCCTCGGGCCGGTTCGAGAAGCAGCTCCAGCCCGAGCAGGCGATGGAGGGCCAGATCGTCGCCACCCGGCTGATGCTCGAGCTGACGGGCGCCCGGCTCGTGCCCGGGACGGTCGACGTCGGCGGCGACGGACCGCCGCCCAAGGCGATCCGCCTGCGCGATGCCCGGATCACCGGCCTGCTCGGCGCGGAGATCCCGCGCCCGCGCTGCGCCGAGATTCTGCACGCGCTCGAGTTCCAGACCGCCGACGCGCCGGATGGCCTCGACGTCACCGTTCCCGCCTTCCGTCGCGGCGACGTGACCCGCGAGGCCGACCTGGTCGAGGAGGTCGCGCGGATGGACGGGCTCGAGAAGCTCCCGTCCACGCTGCCCTCGCGCCACGGCGCCCACGGCCAGCTGACCCCGCGCCAGAAGCTCCGCCGGCGCGCCGCCGACGCGCTCACCGCCCAGGGACTGCACGAGATGGTCGGCTGGAGCTTCACCAGCCCGGACCTGGGCGACCGTCTTCGGCTCGCCCCCGAGCACCCGCTGCGCGAGACGGTCGCGCTCGCCAACCCATTGTCCACCGAGATCTCGGTGCTGCGCACGACGCTGCTCGGCTCGCTGCTCGACGCCGCGCAGCGCAACCGGGCTCGCGGCGCGGCCACCGTGCGGCTGTTCGAGACCGGGGCGGTGTATCTGCCCGACGGCGAGGCGCTTTTGCCCCGCGAGCCCTATCACCTGGGAGCGATCCTGACCGGCGTGGCGCGGGCGCCGAGCTGGCGCGACGGCGCGGCGCGCCGTGTCGACTTCTTCGCGATCAAGGGCGTGCTCGCGGGACTGCTCGACACGCTGCGGGTGCCGTGGACGTTGGTGGACGCGAGTGAGCCGTTCCTGCACCCCGGTCGCTCGGCGCACATCCTGGCCGATGGCGAGCCCGCCGGGTGGGTGGGGGAGATCCATCCGCTGGTCGCGGCTCACTGGGGCTGGGATCGGGACGACACGGTGGCGGCGTTCGAGCTCGATCTCGACGTGGTCCCCGTGCCCACCACGCCGCTCTACCGCGTGGTGAGCAGCTTCCCGGACGTACGCGAGGATCTCGCCGTGGTCGTTCCCGAGCACGTGAGCGCGGACGCGCTGATCGACGCCGTCCGGGGCGCGGGTCGCCCGCTGCTGGCCGGCGTCGAGGTGTTCGACGTCTACCGCGATCCCGCCAAGCTCGGCGAGGGCAACAAGTCGCTCGCGCTGCGGCTGACCTACCGCGCCACGGACCGCACCCTCACCGACGAGGAGGTCGCCGACCGGCGAGAGGCGATCGCCGCGGCGGTCGAGCGAGTGCTCGGAGGGAGGATCCGTGCCGCCTAGCGTGTCGGTGTTCGGCGCCGCCGGGTTCACCGGCGCACTCACCGCGCGTCTGTTGCACCGGCACCCGAGCTTCGAGCTGAAATCGCTGACCGCGCGCAGCGACACCGGGCGTCGGCTCGACGACCTCTACCCCCGCCACCGCGTGCCGGTCGAGCTAGAGGAGCTCGATTTCGACCGCCACGCCGAGGTCGACGCCGCCGTGGTCGCCTATCCGCACGGCGCGGCCGCACCGCTGGTGGCCGAGCTGCGCGGCCGTGGCGTGCGGGTCGTCGACCTGAGCGCCGACTTCCGCCTCCACGACGCCGAGGTGTACGGACACTGGTACCGCGAGCACCAGGCCCCTGAGCTGCTCGGTGAAGCCGTGTACGGGCTGCCCGAGCGCTACCGCGAGCAGATCCGCGGCGCGGACCTCGTGGCCAACCCCGGTTGCTATCCGACTGCCACGTTGCTCGCGCTCGCGCCGCTGGCGCGCGCCGGGCTGATCGAGGACGTGGTGATCGACGCCAAGTCGGGCGTGTCGGGCGCGGGCCGGGCGCCGAGCGAGAAGACGCACTTCGTGACCGCCGACGAGAACGTCAACGCCTACGGCGTCCCCGCGCACCGCCACATCCCCGAGATCGAGCAGGAGCTGGGGGTGCTCGGCGCCGACGTGCGCATCACGTTCGTCCCGCACCTGGTTCCGCTCGATCAGGGCGAGCTCGTCTCGTGTTACGTGACCGCGACGGCGGCGGTCGACGACCTCGACGCGCTCTACGCCGAGGCCTACGCCGAGGAGCCGTTCGTCGAGCTGTCCGTCCAGCCGCCCGGTGTGCGCGACGTCCGCGAGACCAACATCTGCCGCATCTCGGTGCACACCGATCCGCGCACCGGGCGGGTGATCGTGTTCGGAGTGCTCGACAACCTGTGGAAGGGGGCGGCCTCGCAGGCCGTGCAGAACCTCAACTTGATGTTCGGCCTCCCCGAGGACGAGGGCATCGGGCCGAGGCGAGTGGGCGCGATTTCAACCCCCGAGGTGGTCTCGTGACCGCCACCCAGCCGTTCTTCTCCTCGCGCTGGATCGCGGTGCCCGGAAACGTCACCGAGCTGGCCGGCGGGCTGCCGCGCGGCTTCCGCGCCGCCGGGGTGGCGTGCGGGCTCAAGCCGAGCGGCGATCTCGACCTCGGCCTGCTCATCTCGAGCGCCCCGGCCACCACCAGCGCCGCGCGCTTCACCCGGTCGGGCACGCAGTCGGCCCCAGTGCTGCTGTGCCGCGAGCGTTGCACGCTGGACGGGATCCGCGCGGTCGTGGTCAACGCGGGGAACGCCAACGCGGCCACCGGTCGGCCCGGGTTCGAGAACGCGGCCAAGATGCAAGGCGCGGCCGCGATGGCGTCCGGGGTGGGAGCCGAGAGCGCGGTGGCCGTCGCCTCGACCGGCGTGATCGGCGTGCCGCTTCCGATGGGACCGGTCATGCAGGGGATCGTCGGCGCCACGCACGCGCTGCGCCCGGACGGCGAGGCCGACTTCGCCCGCGCGATCCGCACCACCGACGCACTCGACAAGCACGCCTCCCTCGACGTCGAGCTCGAGGCGGGCACGGTGCGCCTGACCGCGCAGGCCAAGGGCGCCGGAATGATCTCGCCGAACTTCGCGACCCTGCTGTGCTTCGTGCAAACCGACGCTGCGCTGTCGGCCGAGACCGCCGATCTGCTGCTGACCGTGACCGTGAAGCGCTCGTTCGAGCGGATCAGCGTGGACGGTCAGCTGTCGACCAGCGACACCGTGATCCTCCAGGCCAGCGGCGGGTCGGGCGTGAAGGTCGAGCCCGAGACCGACGACGAGGTGCGCTTCGGCGAGGCGCTCGACGTGCTGCTGCGTCAGCTCGCCCTGTACATCGTGCGCGACGGCGAGGGAGCGCGGCGCATCTGTCGCGTGGTCGTGCGTGGGGGAGACGACGGTGTCGTGCAGCGCGTCGCCCATGCCGTCGCCGACTCCCCGTTGATCAAGACCGCGCTGTACGGCGGCGATCCGAACTGGGGTCGGATCGTCCAGGCGGTCGGGATGGCCATGCCCGGCACCGCGCCGCTGGCCGTCGACGTCGCCATCGAGGGAGTCGAGGTATGCCGCCGCGGCGCCTACGTGCCGCACGACGAGCGCGCGCTCGCCGAGGCGGTGCAGGGCGAGGAGATCGAATACGAGATCGGACTGCCGGGAGAGGGCGCGGAGACCGAGCGCTTCTTCTCCGACCTGGGCCATGAGTACGTGACCTTGAATGCCGAGTACACCACCTAGCCCACCCATCTACGACGAGCGCCGCGTGCGCGACGTCGCCACGCTGCTCGAGGCGCTCCCGTACATACGAGAGTTCCACGGCAAGACCGTGGTGATCAAGTACGGCGGCGCGGCGATGATCGACGCCACGCTCAAGGAGGAGTTCGCGCGCGACGTCGTGCTGCTGAAGTACGTCGGGATGAAGCCGGTGATCGTGCACGGGGGCGGGCCCGAGATCACCGGCTACATGGAGCGGCTCGACCTGCCGGTGCAGTTCGTCGACGGCCTGCGCGTGTCCAGCCCGGAGACTGTCGAGATCGCCAAGATGGTCCTGGTCGGCAAGGTCAACAAGGACATCGTGCTGCTGATCAACCGCCACGGCCAGCCGGCCATCGGGCTGTGTGGCGACGACGGCCTGCTGTTCCGCGCCGCGCGCAAGGTGGCGCCGAGCGGGCAGGACATCGGGTTCGTGGGCGGGATCGAGCGCGTCGACGTCAAAGTGCTGGAGCATGTGGCCCAGGACTACATCCCGGTGGTGGCCAGCGTGGGCGCCGACGCCGAGGGCAACTCGTACAACATCAACGCCGACGAGGCCGCGGGCGCGGTGGCGCGCGCGCTCAAGGCCTACAAGCTGATGTTCCTGACCGACGTGCCGGGCTGGCTGCGCGACCCCGCCGACCCCGACAGCGTCGTCTCGGAGGCCGACGTCGACACGGTCCAGGAGTTGCTGGCCGGGGTGGCCGGGGGGATGCGGCCCAAGCTCCAAGCGTGCGTGGACGCGATTCACGGCGGCGTGTCGTTCGCCCACATCGTGGACGGGCGGGTGCCGCACTCGCTGCTGCTCGAGTTGTTCACCGACGCCGGGCAGGGCACGAAGGTCGGTCCACCGGGATGAGCCTGGCCGCGCTCAAGGAGTTGGAGGCCGCGCACGCCATGCCCACCTACGTGCGCAACCCGGTTGAGTTCGTGCGCGGCGAGGGCTGCCGGCTGTGGGACGCCGACGGCAACGAGTACCTGGACTTCCTGGCCGGCATCTCGGTCCTGAACGTCGGCCACTGCCACCCGCGGATCGTCGAGACCGTCCGCGAGCAGGTGGGCAGGCTCACCCACGTGACCAACTTGTACTACACCGAGCCGGGGCTGAGGCTGTCGGCGCGGCTGGCCGAGAGCTCGCTCGGCGGCAAGGTGTTCCTGTGCAACTCGGGCGCCGAGGCCAATGAGGCGGCGATCAAGCTGGCGCGCCGGGCACGGCCCCAGGGCAAGGTGATCGTGCTCCAGGGCGCCTTCCACGGCCGCACTTACGGCGCCCTGTCGGCCACGCCGCAGGAATCCAAGCAGGCGCCGTTCGCGCCGCTGGTTCCGGGGTTCGAGGTCGTCCCCAAGGATCCGGGCGCGTTGGGCGCCGCGGTCGACGAGCACACGGCGGCGGTGCTGCTCGAGCCGATCCAGGGCGAGACCGGGATCCACGTGCTGGCCGACGATCTGCTCCTCGCCGCCCGCGAAGCCTGCGATCGCACGGGCGCCGCGCTGATCTTCGACGAGATCCAGACCGGCATGGGGCGGACCGGCACGCTGTGGGCCTACGAGCAGACCGACGTCGTCCCCGACGCGATGACCAGCGCCAAGGCACTCGGCGGCGGGCTGCCGATCGGCGCGCTGATCACCGGGCCGCGCCTGGCCGACGTGCTCCAGCCCGGCGACCACGGATCGACGTTCGCCGGCGGGCCTATGATCGCGGCGAGCGCGCTGGCGGCGCTCGAGATCTGCTCTGACCCGGAGTTGCTGGCCCGGGTGCGGGGCGCCGGCGAGCGGCTGGCGTCGGGGCTCGCCGGTCTGCCGTACGTGGCCGCCGTGCGCGGGCGCGGCCTGATGCTGGCCATCGACGTCGCCGACGGTATCGACGCCGCTGAGGTGGCCCGCCGCGCCCTGCTCGAGCAGCGGCTCGTGGTCAACGCCACCGGACCGGCCACGATCCGCCTCGAGCCGCCGCTGATCGTCTCCGATGAGGAGGTGGACGAGGCCGTCGCAAGGCTGGGAGCGCTGGCGCCGTGAGCGGATCGGACCTCCTGCTGCCCGAGCAGATGACGGTGCGGGGCGCCGGCGAGGCGCTCGCGCGGGCGCTCCAGGTTCAAGACAGCGCGCAGGGCGAACACCTGCGCAACTACTACGACACGTTCGACGGCCTGCTGCGCGCCGCAGGACTGTCACTGGTGCACGAGGACGGCAGGCTGTCGCTGATCGAGCGCGAGACCGGTCTCGTGCAGGCCTCGCTCGCCACGGCGCCACCGCGCATGCCGCTGTTCGCCGGCGAACTCGCGCCCGGGCCGCTGCGCGACTCGCTGCGCGAGCTGACCGATCTTCGCGCGCTCCTCCCGCTCGTCCAGGTTCAGCTGCGGGAGCGGCGTATGTCGGTGCTCGACGGCGCGCAGAAGACCGTGGTGCGTCTCGCGCTCGAGGAGACGTCGTTGACCGGACCGGCGGGCACGGTCTCGCCGCTGCGCCCGCGGCTTCGGATCACGCCCGTGCGCGGGTACGACTCCGAGCGCCACAGCGTTCTGCACACGCTGGAGCGGGACCTCGGTTTCACGCGCGCGGACGAGCCGCTGGTGGATGAGGCGGTCAGGGTGGCGGGCGGCGTGCCAGGCGGCTTTCCCGCCAAGATCGACGTTCCGCTGCGCGACGAGGAACGGACCGACACCGCCGCCGCAGCGGTTCTGCGGGCGCTCCTCGAGGTGATCGAGGCGAACCTCGAGGGCACGATCGAGGACCTCGACAGCGAGTTCCTGCACGACCTGAGAGTCTCGGTGCGGCGCTCCCGAGCGGTACAGCGCGAGCTGAAGAGCGTGTTTCCGCCGGCCGATCTGGCCCACTTCCGTGGAGAGTTCCGCTGGCTGCAACAGGCGACCGGCGACGCCCGCGACCTCGACGTCCACGTGCTCGAGTTCGATGCGATGCGCGCCCTCGTGCCTGGGGACATGCGGGACGACCTCGGTCCGCTCCTGGACGTGCTGCGCGCGCGGCGGGTGAAGGCGCACACGAAGTTGGTCGAGGATCTGCGATCCCGGCACACCACGCGGCTGCTGTCGTCGTGGCGCGCCTTCCTGGACCGGCTCGAGGAGGCCGACGAAGCCGAGCGGCCCGACGCCGCGCGCCCGATCGGCGCGGTGACCGGGGAGCGGATCCGCAAGGTGTACCGGCAGATGGTGCGGATGGGGAGCGCGATCGACGAGTCGAGCCCGGCCGAGGACTACCACGAGCTGCGCAAGAAGGGCAAGGAGCTGCGCTACCTGCTCGAGCTGTTCGGCGCGCCGCTGTATCCGGGCGAGGTGGTCAAGCCGATGATCAAGACGCTCAAGGGCCTGCAGGATGTGCTCGGCCGCCACCAGGACCGCGAGGTGCAGGTGGCGTTGCTGCGTTCGCTCGGCCCCGAGGTCGGCGGGACGCCGCAGCCGGAGGAAGCGCTGATGGCGATGGGAGCGCTGATCGGCCGGCTGGCCGAGGACGAGCACGCGGCGCGCGGCGAGTTTGCCGGACGATTCGCGGAGTTTGCTGCCAAGGAACAGCGACGCCTAGTCAAGGAGACGTTCGCGTCATGAGCGATCACATGCACCTGCCGACGACCACCTATGAGGCGGACCCCTCGCACGTCCACCGCGTGCTGCTGCTCTACAGCGGCGGGCTGGACACGAGCGTGATGCTCAAGTGGATCCAGGAGCAGTACCAGGCCGAGGTGGTGGCGCTGACCGTGAACCTGGGGCAGCCCGGCGAGGACTACGAGGTGATCCGGGGAAAGGCCCTCAACCTCGGGGCGACCGATTGCCATGTGGTCGACGCCCGCGAGGAGTTCGCCCGCGAGTACATCGTGCCCGCGATCAAGGCCAACGGGACATACGGTCTGGGCTATCCGCTGTTCACCGCGCTCGGCCGGCCGCTGATCGCCAAGCTCGCGGTGCAGTACGCGCGCCAGTCCGGCTGCGACACGATCGCCCACGGCTGCACGGGCAAGGGCAACGATCAGGTCCGGATCGACGCCACCGTGGCCACCCTGGGCCCTGAGCTGCGGGTGATCGCGCCGGTGCGCGGGTGGCGGATGGGCCGCGAGGAGGAGGTCGCCTATGCGCGTGAGCACGGCATCCCGGTCAAAGGCGGGACCGAGCAGGCGCCCTACTCGATCGACGACAACCTGTGGGGGCGCTCGAGCGAGGGGCGCTGGATCGAGGAGCTCGACCACGCCCCCGAGGACGACGTGTTCCAGCTGGTCACCCGCCCCGAGGAGGCACCGGACGAGGCGGAGATCGTCACGGTGGAGTTCGAGCGCGGCGTCCCGGTGGCGCTGAACGGCGAGCGGATGGGGCTGGTCTCGCTGCTCGAGCGCGCGGGGGAGATCGGCGCCCGCCACGGGGTGGGGATCATCGATCACATCGAGGACCGGATCGTGGGGCTCAAGGTGCGCGACATCTACGAGGTGCCGGCGGCCGCCATCCTCCTGCTCGCCCACCGCGAGCTCGAGAAGCTGGTCGGCACGATCCACCAGAACCAGCTCAAGCCGGTGCTCGACCAGAAGTGGGCCTACCTGGTCTACGCGGGGCTGTGGTGGGATCCGCTGCGCAGCGATCTGGACGCCTACATGGAAGCGGCCAACGCCCAGGTGACCGGGACGATCGGGATCAAGCTGTACAAGGGCTCGGCCCGGGCGGTCACCCGCTCCTCGCCGCACGCGGTGTACGACGCCCAGCTGGCCACTTTCGCCGAGTCCGGCGGGTTGTTCGCCCAGGCCGCCTCGCCAGGGTTCATCGAGCTGTGGTCGCTGCAGTCGCGGATGGCCTGGCGACTGCGCGATCAGGGCTCGCCCGGGAGCGACTGAGCCGGCCGGTTCGTGGGTAGCACCCGCTTATGGGTTACAAGCTTCTCGGCTTCGTGGTCTGGCGGGGCGCCAAGTGGTACGTAGGCCGGCGCGTCGACCTGGATCCGCGCAAGCTCGCCGCCGCGGCCGCTGCGGGCGGTCTGGCCATCGCGGGTGGCCTCGCCGTCGCCCAGCGTCGCGCCGCTCACTAATCATCGTTTCGTCCGCGCGCGGCCTTACCGTGCGCGGCGATGACCGATCTGCCCTCCTCGCTCGTCGGGATCGAGGCGGTCGAGTGGGTCTCCGAGGGCGGGCGGAGCCTCACCGTCCGTGTGACCGGGCGCTGGCGCCGGCGCCGCCCCGAGCTGCGGGGTCAGGCCATGCTCGTGGTGGAGACCGACGCGGGCCGCCAGCGGTTCCTGGCCATGCCCGAGCCGCCCTCGCTGACCGGGGCGGCCCCGGGGACGTGGCGCATGAGCTTCTCGGTGCCGGCCGCGCTCGCGCCGGTCCTGCCCGGCCACGCCTTCCTCCAGCTCGGTGGCGTGATGGTGCCGCTCCCGATCGGGGAGGTGACGATCGCGGCCGAAGGCGCCATCGGGACCGAGGAGGCCATCGGGACCGCGGACGCCATCGGGACCGCGGACGCCGAGAGTCCGGGCGCCGAGGAGCTGAGCGAGGATGTGCTCGAGGCGCGGCGCGCCCGGGGCTCCGAGCTGGCCGCCGAGAGCGCTCGCCGGCGCGCCGGCGAGCTGGCTGCCGAAGTCGAGCGGCTGGAGGGCGAGCTGGGGCAGGCGCGGACCCACGCCGACCGGCTGCGCCAGGAGATCGCCGAGCGGGAGCGCCGGCTCCGCGGCGCCGAGCAGCACGTCCATGCCGAGCGCGCGCTTCGGGTCGACCTCGAGCAGGAGCTGGCCGGGCGCACCCGCTCCGCCCAGCACGATCTGAGAGTCCTCCACGACCGGGTCGCCGACCTCGAGCGCGAGCTCGGCCGCACGCGGAGGGCCGTCGACGAGGCGGCGCATCTGGCCGCCGCGGCGCACGCGGCACGCGTGGATGCGGAGCGGCGACTGGCCGAGCGTGCGCCGATCGCGCAGGGTCCGCCGGCCGCGACCGACGCCCGGGCCGCGCTCAGTCGGCGTGAGCTCGGACTGGACGGATCCGCCCGGCGTAAGCCTCCGCCGGCCATCGCGCCGCGACCGGTCGAGCGCGCCGTCGACCGGGCGATGCTCGGGATGGAGATCGCCATGGTGAGCCGAGGCGGCGAGCGGGCGGACCCGCGGGTCGCCGAGCTCGAGCGCGAGCTTGCCGCCGCGAACGAGGAGGTCGAGGCCCAGCGCCGGCGCTCGGCTCGCGCGTACGAGGCGATCGAGCTGGTACGTGGCGAGCTGCGCCAGATCCGGGCCGGCTCGCCGCCACCGTCGTCCCCGTCCGCATCGCCCGAGACCGCCGGTCCACCCTCTCCCAGCGCTGCCCCAGAGGCCGGGCCGATTCAGGCCGAGCAACTCAGCGCTGCGCTGGCCCGGCTGCGCGAGCGGTCACAACCCGTCTCCGAGGCCGAGGCCGCGCCTGAACCGCCGTCGGAGCCGGCCCCGCCACCGGTGGCCAGCTCGCCCCGGGGCGCGACCAAGCCGTGGCTGCACTCGGCGTTTCGACAGCTCGCCGCCCAGGATGCGTCGGCGGCCGGCCGGCTGGTGCTCGCCCTGCTCCCCGCTCAGCGGGCGGCCGACCCACGACCGGTGGCCTACGACCTCGTCCTGAGCGACGTCTTGGTCGCCCACGTCACCTCAGACAGCCTGGCTGTCCATGTGGAGCGCGACGCCTCGGAGCGCCCGCCCTCCGAGGTCGATTTCCGGCTGGTGGGAGATCTCGCGAGCGTGGCGCGCCACCTCCGCGCCGGCCCGGTACGGAGGCGATTGCGCTTCCCGCCGGGGCGCCTGGCGCGCGTCCGCGGCGATCGGCGTCGGCTGGCCGCGCTGGACCGGCTGATCGAGGCGCACCTGACCGTTTGGGAGCTCCACGCGGCCGGGGTGAGGCTCGATCCCGTGCTCGCCATGACCGTGGCCGGGCTCATGATCGAGCCCGCGTGGACGGCGGGCGAGCGCTTCACGATCGCGCATCGGGCGCCGGACGCGGCGAGCGGCGACGCGTTCCTGCAGATCCGCGACGGCAGGCCGCCGCTGGCCTCGGCCGAGCCGCCGCACGGGCCGGCGGCGAGCGTCCTGGTGAGCCACCCGGACGAGGTGCTCGTCGCCCTGGCCGGGGCGACGGCCGGGCCCTCGACGGGCGAGGAGCGGCCGCTGGCGCTGCTCGGGCAGTGGCTCGATCGCGCACAAAGCGGCTAAAAGCCGCGCTCGGGTCACCTCCATCCGAGCCGGCGCCTATGCTCGATTGACGGACTCATCGTCTGCCCCCGAACCCCGCTCTTGACCTCTTCCTGCGTCCACCTGCACGTCCACTCCGAGTACTCGTTGCTCGACGGCGCGTGCAAGGTCGACGCCCTGGTCGAGCGCGCGGCGGCGTTCGAGCAGCCGGCGATCGCGCTGACCGATCACGGCGTGATGAACGGGTCTGTCGAGCTGTTCACGGCGGGTCGCAAGCACGGGGTCAAGCCGCTGCTCGGGTGCGAGGTCTACGTGGTCGACGACCACACGCGGCGCGCTCCCGGAAAGCTCGACCGCTTCCACCTGACGCTGCTGGCCGCCAACCCGGTCGGCTACCGCAATCTGGTCAAGCTGTGCTCGGCCGGCTTCCTCGAGGGCTATCAGCGCGGCAAGCCGTCGGTCGACCTGGCCCAGATGGCCGCGCATGCCGAGGGCGTGATCGTGCTCACCGGGTGCCTGCAGTCGCGCTTCTGCCAGCACCTGATCGACGGGCGGTTCGCCCAGGCCCGCGCCCACGCCGACGAGCTGATCCAGACCTTCGGCGCCGACAACGTGTACTTCGAGGTCCAGAAGAACGGCGTGGCGGCGCAGGACCAGGCCAATGAGGGGATCGTGAAGATCGCCCGCGAGGTGGGGCGGCCGCTTGTGGGCACCGGCGACGTGCATTACCTGCGTCGCGAGGACTACAGCCACCACGCCGCGCTGCTGTGCGTACAGACCAAGTCGACGCTCAGCCAGCCCAAGATCAGCTTCGAGGCCAACGAGTTCTACCTGCGCTCGAGCGATGAGATGGCGCGGTCGTTCGCGGAGTGGCCCGAGGCGATCGCGTCGACGCTCGAGATCGCCGAGCGCTGCGACGTGGAGCTCGAGCTGGGCCGCCAGCTGATCCCGCGCTACCCGACGCCCAGTGGCGAGAGCGAGGGTGAGTACCTCCGCTCGCTGGTGCTCGAGGGGCTGCGTGAGCGCTACGGCGATCCGCCGCCGGCCGAAGCGCTCGAACGCGCCGAGTACGAGCTCGGGGTGGTCGAGCGGATGGGCTTCAGTGGCTACTTCCTGATCGTCTGGGACTTCGTCAAGTACGCCAAGGACTCGGGGATCGCGGTCGGTCCGGGGCGCGGGTCGGCGGCCGGTTCGCTGGTGGCCTACTCGCTGCAGATCACCGACGTCGATCCGCTGCGCTACGGGCTGCTGTTCGAGCGGTTCCTGAATCCCGAGCGCGTGTCGATGCCGGACATCGACATCGACTTCTCGGTCCGCGGCCGCGAGCGCGTGATCCGCTACGTGATCGACAAGTACGGCAAGGAGTCGGTGGCCCAGATCGTGACGTTCGGCAAGATGTTCCCGCGGGCGGCGACGCGCGACGCGGCGCGCGTGCTGGGCCACGACTACGGCGCGGGCGATCGCCTGGCCAAGCTGATCCCTGACCCGATCATGGGCCGGCCGCCCAGCTTCGAGGACTGCCTGAAGGCCGGCCAGCCGCTGCGCGCCGAGGTCGATCGCGACTCGACCGCCAAGCAGATCGTCGAGGTGGCCCAGGGCCTCGAGGGGATCGTGCGCAACTCCTCGATCCACGCCGCCGCGGTGGTGATCGCGGACCGGCCGCTGACCGACATCGTCCCGCTCCAGATCGCCGACTCCGGCTCGAGCGACGAGAACGGCGAGCGGGTATTCCGCACGGTCACCCAATTCTCGATGAAGCCGGTCGAGCAGCTCGGCCTGCTCAAGATGGACTTCTTGGGCCTGCGCAACCTCGACGTGATCGAAGACGCGCTCGACATCATCGAGCGCTCGGCCGGCGAGCGTCCCGACATGGTCCGGCTCCCGCTCGATCACGCGCCCACCTACGAGATGATGGCCCGGGGCGACTCGGTCGGGGTGTTCCAGTTCGAGTCCGAGGGGATGCGCGAGGCGCTCAAGAAGGTGAGGCCGGACGAGTTCGACGACCTGGTCGCGCTGAACGCGCTCTACCGGCCGGGAGCGATGGACCAGATCCCCACCTACGCGCGCGGCAAGCACAATCCGGACTCGATCACCTATCCGGACGAGCGGCTGCGCCCGATCCTCGAGGCGACCAAGGGCGTGATCCTCTACCAGGAGCAGGCCATGCAGATCGCCAAGGACATCGCGGGGTTCAGCGGCGCCAAGGCCGACGACCTGCGCAAGGCGATCGGCAAGAAGAACCGGGAGGCGATGGCCAAGCTCAAGCCGGAGTTCGTCGCCGGCTGCCGGGCGTCGGGGACCACCGAGCAGGTCATCGAGTGGCTGTGGACGACCAACGAGCGCTCGGCCGACTACAGCTTCAACCGCTCGCACGCCGCCTGCTACGCGCTGATCGCCTACCGCACCGCCTGGCTGAAGGCCAACTACCCGGCCGAGTACATGGCCGCGCTGATCTCCTCGGTCATGGACACCAAGGACAAGGTCCCGTTCTTCGTCTCGCAGGCCGAGCAGATGGGAATCTCGATCCTCCCGCCCGACGTGAACCTCTCAGACCACGAGTTCGTGGTCGTCGAGGGCAACATCCGATTCGGGCTCGACGCGGTGAAGGGCGTGGGCTACGCCGCGGTCGAGGCGATCAAGCGCGCCCGCGGCGACTACAGCGATGCAGATCCCACCAACCCGCCCCCCATCACAACGCCCTTCCTCAACCTGTTCGACTTCTGCTCGCGGGTCGACAGCCGGGCGGTCAACAAGAAGGCGATCGAGGCGCTGATCAAGTGCGGCGCGTTCGGCTCGACCGGAGCCACCCGCAAGGGCATGCTGATGATGCTCGAGCAGGCCCAGGGAGCCGGGCAGAAGGCCCAGCAGGACGCTGCGATCGGCCAGGGCTCGATCTTCGACCTCGACCCCGGCCAGCCCGACGAAGGCGGCGCCGGCGACGGCGGCGGCTTCGTGACCCCGAGCCACGCCCCGATCCCGGCCAACGAGTTCGACCGGGCCGAGCTGCTGGCCGCCGAGAAGGAGGCGATCGGCCTGTTCATCTCCGCCCACCCGCTCAAGGAGGTCAGGGCGGCGCTCCAGGCCCGCGTCGAATGCCCGCTGTCCGAATTGCCCGGCCGGCGCGACGGCGACTGGGTGACGGTCGGCGGCATGATTGTCGAGAACAAGACGATCCGCACCAAGAAGGGCGACCCGATGATGTTCGCCACGCTCGACGACCTCGAGGCGTCGGTCGAGCTGCTGGTGTTCGGCAACGTGCTCTCGACCGCGCGCGATCTGCTGGCCCCCGACTCGATCGTGCTGATCCGCGGACGGGTCGACCACAAGGATCGCGAGACCACGTGCATCGTCGTGCAGCAGGTCGAGCGGTTCGAGCCCACGCCGGAGGAGGTCGAGCAGGCCCGCGAGCAGGCCGCGCGCCGCCCCACCATGCCAAGCGCGCTCCGACTCCGGCTCGACGCCACCGCGCTGGCCGCGTCTGTCCTGGCCGAGCTCAAGGAGGTCCTGGCCGGCTCGCCGGGCGAGCGCGAGGTGGTGATCGAGCTCTCGACGTCGGTGGGCGAGCGCCGGCTCAAGCTGGGCCCGGAGTACCGCGTTTCCGACGATGCGGGCCTGCGCGCCGAGCTGGCTGACCTGCTTGGGCACGCGATGCTCCCGGGGGGCGACGCGGACGGCGCGGCGCCCAACGTGAGCGTCGAGAGCGAGCGCCGCCAGGCCAGCGTCGCCTGAAAGCGCGCTGTCAAAACGGCGCCGCACTTTTGGATTGCCGCGCTTTGCGGGAAGCTTCCCCGCGTGCTCGACCTGCCCGAGACCATCACGACGTGCCTGTTCGACCTCGGCGGCGTGCTCGCCGCCGAGGTCGAGGATCTCGAGGAGCTGCTGAACGGGCGATGATCGGGTCGGACGTGTTCACCGTCGAGCCGTGGTCGATCACCGAGCGTGAGCTCCATCTCGACCTGCTGGCTCAGACCGAGTCGATCTTCGCGTTGTCCAACGGGCACATCGGCCTGCGCGCGAACCTCGACGAGGGAGAGCCCGCGGGCTCTCCCGGCACGTATCTGAACAGTTTCTACGAGGTCCGGCCGTTGCCCTACGCCGAGTCCGCCTACGGCAACCCGGAGGCGGGGCAGACGATGATCAACGTCACGAACGGGAAGGTGTTCCGGCTGCTGGTCGACGATGAGCCGTTCGACGTCCGCTACGGCAAGCTGGTGCGTCACGAGCGCACGCTCGACCTTCGCGAGGGGGTGCTGCGCCGGGAGGCGGAATGGATCTCGCCGGCCGGCCAGACGGTCCACGTGCGCTCCACCCGGATGGTCTCGTTCGTGCAGCGCTCGATCGCCGCGATCCTCTACGAGGTGGAGGCGGTGGGCAGGCCGGTCCGGATCGGAGTCCAGTCCGAGCTGGTGGCCAACGAGCCGGTGCCTGAGGCGGGCAATTCCAGCGATCCGCGCGCGGCCGCGGCACTGGCCGAGTCGCTGATAGCCGAGCAGCACATGCCCCACGAGATGAGGGTCAGCCTCGTGCACCGCACGCGCGAGAGCGGCCTTCGGGTGGCGTCGGCCATGGACCACGTGGTCGAAGGCCCCGACGGGACCGTCACCTCGGCCGAGAGCGGCCCCGACCTCGGGCGCCTCACGGTCAGCACCGAGCTCCAGCCGGGCGAGAAGCTGCGGATCGTCAAGTTCCTGTCCTACGGATGGTCGAGCCAGCGCTCGCTGCCCTCGCTCCGTGACCAGACCCATCTGGCGCTCGCCGCGGCGCGTCGGACCGGCTGGGAAGGCCTGCTCAAAGGCCAGCGCGAGTACCTGGCGGACGTGTGGGAGCGGGCGGACATCCAGCTCGACGGCGACCTCGCGCTCCAGCAGGCCGTTCGCTTCGCCCTGTTCCACGTGATCCAGGCGGCGGCGCGCGCCGAGCTCCGGGCGATCCCGGCCAAGGGCCTGACCGGGAGCGGCTACGACGGCCACACGTTCTGGGACATGGACGCCTACACCCTTCCGGTGCTCACCTACTCCACGCCGCTCGCCGCCCGGGACGCGCTGCTCTGGCGCCACTCCACGCTCGACCTCGCGAAGGCGCGCGCCGAGGAGTTGGGCCTCCAGGGCGCCACCTTCCCGTGGCGCACGATCCGGGGCCAGGAATGCTCGGCGTACTGGCCCGCGGGCACCGCCGCCTTCCACATCAACGGCGACGTCGCCGACGCCGTGCGACGCTACCTGTTCGCCACCGGCGATCACGAGTTCGAGGAAGGCCCGGCGCTCGAGCTGCTCGTGTCCACGGCCCGCCTGTGGCGCTCGCTGGGTCACCACGACGCCCAGGGCGGCTTCCGGATCGAGCGCGTCACCGGGCCCGACGAGTACAGCGCGCTGGTCGACAACAACACCTACACGAATCTGATCGCGGCCCGGAACATGGAGGCCGCGGCCGACCTGGCGGTGGCTCATATGCGTCACGCCGGCGCGCTCGGCGTGACCGAGGAGGAGGTGGCCAGCTGGCGCGACGCCGCCGCCGCGATCGTCGTCCCCTTCGATCGGCACGCCCGAATCACCCAGCAGTGCAACGGCTTCACGCGCCTGCGCCCATGGGACTTCGAGGCCACCCCGCCCGAGCACTACCCATTGCTTCTGCACTACCACAACTACATCCTGTACTCGAGCCGCGTGGTCAAGCAGGCCGACCTGGTGTTCGCCATCTACCTGTTCGGCGACCGCTGGGACGAGGAGCAGAAGGCACGGGACTTCGCCTTCTACGAGAGCGTCACCGTCCGGGACTCCTCGCTGTCGGCGGCGATCCAGGGCGTGGTGGCGGCGGAGCTCGGCCACCTCGACCTGGCCTGGGACTACCTGACCGAGACCGCGTTCATCGACCTGCGCGACCTCGCCTTCAACACCCGCGACGGCGTGCACCTGGCGGCGCTGTCGGGGGTCTGGCATGTGATCGTCGCGGGTTTCGGCGGCATGCGAGACCACGCGAAGACGCTGACGTTCGCGCCCCGGCTGCCGTCGCACCTGACGCGCCTGAGCTTCGGGATCCTCTTCCGCGGCTGCCGCCTGCGGGTGCAGGTGCATGCCGAGGAGGCGACCTACGAGCTGCTCGACGGCGAGACGCTCGATCTGATCCACCACGGCGAGCCCATCACGGTGTCCTCGGAGGAGCCCCTCTCCTGTCCGATCCCGCCGGCTCCCGAGCGACCGGCGCCCCAGTCGCCGGCCGGCCGCGCGCCCGGCCTGCACTCCGCCGGTCCGTTCGGGATCGTCGGCGGTGGCCTGTCGCCGTAGCCGCCACGGGTCGCCCCCGGACCCGGACTGCAAACGGTTGCATAGAATCACCCGGCAATGGGGACGAGGAAGGTGAGCCTGACCGGGCCGGCGACGTTGCGCGACGTGGCGCGGGTGGCGGGGGTGCATCCGGGCACGGTGTCGCGCGCGCTGAACCCGCAGACCCGCGGGCTGGTCAACGAGCGGACGGCGCGGCGGGTGCTGGACGCCGCACAGGAGCTCGGCTACCGGCCGAACCCGATCGCCCGCGGCCTGCGCACGAACCGATCGAACACGATCGGGGTGCTCGTCCCGGATCTGATGAACCCGCTGTTCGCCGCGGTGGTGCGCGGGATCGAGGATGGGCTGCGCGAGGCGGGCTACACCCCGCTGATCGCGAACACCGACAACGACGCCGAGCGCGAGCGGGTCGCCTACGAGGCGATGAGCGCGCGCCAGGTCGACGGGTTCATCGCCGCGACCGCGCGTCGCGACCACTGGTTGCTGGCCGATCAGGTGCGCGCCGGCGTCAAGGTGGTGCTGGTCAACCGACGGGTGGACTCGGACGCGCTCCCGGCGGTCACCGGCGATGACCACGAGGGAATCAGGCTCGCCGTGGAGCACCTGGCGGGACTCGGACACCGGCGCATCGCCCATTTGGCCGGCTCGCAAGCGCTCTACACCGGCTGGACGCGCCACCAGGGCTTTCTCGACGCGATGGAGTCCCGCGGACTCGAGCTCGACCCTGACCTGATCGTGTTCAGCGAGGCGTTCACCGAGCGCGAGGGCGCGCGCTGCTGCGCCGAGCTGCTCGCGCGCCGGCGCGACTTCACCGCGATCGTCGCCGGCAACGACCTGCTGGCCCTGGGCTGCTACGACGCACTCGAGCGCCACGGCCTGCGCTGCCCCGACGACGTGTCGGTGGTCGGGTACAACGACATGCCGTTCGTGGACCGCTTCCGGCCGCCGCTGACCACGGTGCGGGTTCCCCATTACGAGCTGGGGGCCACCGCCGCCGAGCTGATGCTCGAGCAGCTGCGCGTCGCCGATGCGCCGCCCCGCCAGCTGCTGCTGGCCCCCGAGCTGGTGGTCCGCGGCTCGACCGCCCGGCGCTGACGGAAAGCGGATCGCAACATGGTGTCCCTTGACACCTCACAGTGGCAGCGGTAGGGTCGCACACGATTGCAGCAAACGTTTGCAGTCCGGTCCCCGTCCTGCCCCGAGGTCCGCGGAGCTGCTCGCGAGCCGGCCTGCGCACGCAGTGGCTGTCGGCATTTCGAGGTAACCAGCGCGGGGAGGAGAGTGTCCAGATGACTACGCTTAGGGCTTGGATGTCGTCCGCCGTGGCCGTGGCCGCGATCGCGGCGCTGCTGGCCGCGTGTGGCGGCTCCAGCAGCAGCTCCTCGGGCAACTCCGGGAGCTCCGGCTCAGGCGGCTCCGGCGGCTCGGGCGGCGGCGGGTCCCCGGTGGTGATCGGCGCGTCGCTGTCGCTGTCGGGCGACTTCTCGGCCGACGGACAGGCCTTCGAGCGCGGCTACAAGCTGTGGGCGACCGACGTCAACAACACCGGCGGGCTGATGGGCCACCCGGTCAAGCTCGACATCGTCTCCGACGCGAGCAGCCCGGCCCAAGTGGTCACCAACTACCAGAAGCTGATCTCCTCAGATCACGCGAAGCTCGTGTTCGGGCCGTTCTCGACGCTGCTTACCGTGCCTTCGTCAAAGGTGGTCAACCGCTACGGCTACGCGTTCGTGGAGGGCGCCGGCGGCGCGCCGGCCGCCTTCGGCAACGGGCTGCACAACATCTTCGACGTCAGCCTGCCCGTGGTCGACAACCTGGTGCCTTTTGCCAAGTGGGTCTCCACGTTGCCGCCGGCGCAGCGACCCAAGACCGCCGCCTATGCGACCAGCGACGATCCGTTTACTCAGCCCCAGATCCCGCAGGCCCAGAGCATCATGAGCGCGGCGGGGATCAAGACCGTCTACAACAAGGTGTTCCCGGCCGAGGTGACCGACTACGCGCCGATCGCCAGCGCGGTGGCCTCGAGCCACGCCGACGCGGTGGTGCTCGGCTCGGTCGACGTGCCCACGGTGTCAGCGTTCGTTCACGCCTTCATCCAGCAGCACTACAACCCGAAGGTGTTCATCGCCACCGCCGGCCCCGACCAGGGCGCGGATTTTCTCAAGGCGGTTGGTGGGGCGGCCAACGCCGAGGGCATCATGTACCCGAACGGGTGGTATCCCGGTTATGCGAACAGCCAGAGCCAGAAGATGGTCAGCGAGTACGTGGCGAAGTACGGCGGAAGCCCCGCCGACGTCAACGCCGACGTGGCCGAGGCGTACTCGGTCGGCCAGGCGGTGGCGCAGGCGGTCGCCGCGACCCATAGCCTGGACAACGCCAAGATCATCAACTATCTGCACAGCGGCGTGACCCTGAACAGCGTGCAAGGCCCGGTGAAGTTCGACTCCAAGGGTGAGAACGGCGCGGCGGCCGCGTTCGTGTTCCAGTGGCAGAAGGGCAACCAGGTGCAGGTGCTGCCCGCCGGCGCCTCCGGATCCAAGCCGCCCACGTACCCGAAACCCAACTGGGGATCGTGAACGCCTCCTCGATCGCGAAGGCGATTGTCGACGGGATCCTCACCGGAGGCGTCTATGCGCTGATGGCGGCCGGGCTCACGCTGATCTTCGGCGTGATGGACATCATCAACATCGCCCAGGGCGCGCTGATCGTACTCGGCGCATACATGAGCTACGTGCTGTCGGTGCACCTGGGCATCGATCTGTTCGTGGGTCTGATCATCACGATCCCCGCGTTCTTCGTCCTCGGAGTGGCGATCGAGTGGGCGTTCATGCGACGGCTGCACGAGCAGGAACGCACCGCGATGTCGATCCTGGTCACCTACGCAGTGGCGATCATCATCGAGGGCATCTTGAGCGTGATCTTCGGGGTGAACGTGCTGCAGTTGCACGCGTCCTACGTCGACAGCACGTTCCACCTGCTCGGGTTCTACCTGCCCTATATCTACGTGTTCGGCTTCGTGCTGGCGCTGGTGCTGCTGGGCGTTCTGTACTACGTGCTGTACCGGACTCACTTCGGCCGCGGCGTGCGCGGGTCGCTGCAGAATCGCACCGCGGCGGAACTGATCGGGGTGAACGTGAACCGGGTGCGCACCGTGTCGGTGGGCATCGGCGTGTCGGTCACCGCGGCCGGTGGCATGGTGTTCGGCGCCACCAACGCGTTCACCCCGAGCAGCGGCTATGACCTGATCTCGCGCCTGCTCTCGATCGTGATCCTGGCCGGATTGGGCAGCATCGGCGGGGCGCTCGTGGCGGCGCTGTTCATGGTCACCCTCGAGGACGTGGTGGCGGTCGTGTGGTCGCCGGTGTGGGCCACGCTGGTGTACTACGCGTCGCTGATCGTCGTGCTCTCGTTCCGGCCCAACGGCCTGTTCGGGAAGGCGGCGGTCAGGGCGCAATGAGCGCACGGGTCGGCGGGTGAGCGCACGATCATTCCTGCGCGCGCTGGCGGTCGCGACCTGTGTCGTGATCCTCGGCGTGTTCCCGCTCGTATTCAGCAACCCCACGACCACGTCGATCGCGGTGTTCACGCTGATCTTCATGGTCTCCGCGTCCGCGTGGAACATGTTCGCGGGCAACTCGGGCTACATCGCGCTCGGTCACGCCGTGTACTTCGGCTGTGGGGCCTACGCGCTCACGCTGCTGGCCAACCACCTCGGCTTCGCCGCGGGGTGGGGGGTGTTCGCGCTGGTCCCGGTGGCGGGGATCGTGGCCGGGCTGATCGCCGTCCCCACCGGACTGATCGCGCTCCGGGCCCGCCGTCACACGTTCGTGGTGATCACGATCGCGTTCATGTTCATCTTCCAATTGGCCGCGTTCAACCTGGCCTTCACCGGCGGTTCCTCGGGGCTGCAGCCACCCACGCCGCTGTGGTCGGTGACGAGTTACAACGACAACTTTTACTACGTCACCGCGGTCGTCCTGCTCGCCACGGTCATGCTCACGTGGCTGGTCCGCCGCTCCCGATTCGGCCTGCAGCTGCTGGCCATCCGCGACGACGAGGAGCGCGCCCGCGGCCTTGGGGTGCGGGTCGGCCGGGTCAAGCTCAGCGCGTTCGTCATGTCGGCGATACCGGTCGGGATGGCCGGCGGAATCTATGCCTACTTCCTCGGGCAGATCTTCCCCCAGTTCGCATTCGACCCGCTGTTCGACCTGTCGATCGCGCTGATGGCGTTCCTGGGCGGGCTGGGGACCGTGGTCGGGCCGCTGCTCGGCGCGCTCGTGCTCGAATCGCTCCAGCAGTACTTCACCGTGCAGTACGGCGCCAGTCAGGCCTACCTGATCATCTACGGGGCGCTCTTCCTGGTCGTGGTGCTGGTCTTGCCGCGCGGGGTGATTCCGAGCCTCGAGGAGCTCATCCGACGCTGGCGAGCCGGTCCGGAGGAGCACGAGCCGGGGCCCGAGGAGCCCGGGCGGACCGGTGGCGTGGTCGAGGCGGGGGTGCGATGAACGCGCTGCTGGAGGCCGAGGGCGTCTCGAAGTCGTTCGGTGGCCTGCAGGCCCTGTCGGAATGCTCGCTCTCGGTGGCGCGGGGTCAGATCGCCGGCCTGATCGGACCCAACGGATCGGGCAAGACCACGCTGTTCAACGTGATGACCGGCTATGACCGGTGCGGCGCGGGCGAGATCCGGTTCGACGGGGAGTCGATCGCCCGCGCCACCCCTGAGCGTGTGTTTGCGCTCGGCGTGGGTCGCACGTTCCAGATCACCCGGCTGTTCTTCCGGCTCACCGTGCTCGAGAACATGCTGGTCGCCACCCAGCGGCACGAGGGCTGGGCGCGCAGCGTGGGGCGCCGGGCCGGCTCGGCGGCCGAGCGCGAACGCGCGCTCGAGCTGCTCGAGTTCGTGGGGCTGGCCCGGCTGGCGCGCAGCCCCGCCGGCAACCTGTCCTACGGTCAGCGCAAGCTGCTCGAACTTGCGTCGCTGCTCGTGGCCGACCCCGCCGTGCTGCTGCTCGACGAGCCGACCGCGGGGGTCAATCCGACGCTGATCAAGCAGCTCACCGAGCGCATCCGCGAGCTCAACCGCGCCGGCAAGACGTTCCTCGTCGTCGAGCACAACATGGAGTTCGTGATGGGCCTGTGCCACGAGGTGACCGTGCTGCACCAGGGCCGCACGCTGAAGACCGGCACGCCGGAGCAGGTACGAGCCGATCCCGCGGTGCTCGACGCCTATCTTGGAGGAGCCGACGATGATGACCTCTAGCCCCGGCGCCGCCAACGGGAGCGGAGCCACCGGTGAGGTCCTGCTCACGGTCGAGGGCGTGACCGCGGGCTACGGTGGAGGCGACATCCTCAAAGGGGTCTCGTTCACGGTGGCCCGCCACGAGATCATGTGCATCGTCGGGCCCAACGGCTCGGGCAAGTCCACGCTGCTCTCGACGATCAGCGGCATCCTGCGGCCGCGCCGCGGCGAGATCGGCTTCCTCGGCGAGTCGCTTGTCGGACTGGCCCCGCGCCAGATCCTGGCCAAGGGCGTGGTCCTGGTTCCCCAGGCCCACAGCCTGTTCGGAGAGATGACCGTGCGCGAGAACGTCGAGATGGGCGCCTACACGGTGAGGGACGCAGCGGTGGTCCGGCGCCGGCGCGAGGAGGTCGAGGAGCTGTTCCCGCTCGTGCGCGAGCGCGCGGGGGACAAGGCGGGGAGCCTTTCGGGCGGTCAGCAGCGCCTGGTCGAGCTGGCCCGCAGCCTGATGCTCGATCCGTCGCTGATCGTGCTCGACGAGCCGTCGATCGGGCTCGATCCACCGACCCGCCGCACGGTCTTCCACATGATCCGGCTGATGAACCAGCAGGGCCGGACGATCCTGCTGGTCGAGCAGAACGCGCGCGCGGGTCTCAAGCTGAGCACCCGCGGCCTGGTGCTCGAGAACGGCCGGATTCGCCTCACCGGCACGGGACGCGAGATTCTCGAGCATCCCGAGATCGGTTCGCTGTACCTCGGCGGCGCGGTGTCGAGCACCCCCGCCGGCTGATGCCCGACCGGCGGGTGCAGGTCGCCATCGAGCACTGGGCATCCCGCTTCATCACGATGGGCGTCGACTGGGGCGACTTCGTGCGGACCACCGGGCGGATCGAGCGCTGGGAGGATTGGCTTGAAGCCTGGAGCGCGCTGGCCGACGAGCACCTGGAGCTGGCCGGCGCCGCCGAGGCGGCCGGACGGGGGCGCAGCGCCGGCGAGGCATACCTGCATGCCGCGCTCTGCCTGCACTTCGCCAAGTTCGTCTGGGTGCTCGACGCGGCCGCGCACCGCGCCGCCACCGAGCGCGCGATCGACGCGCTGTACCGGGCGCACCGCTATCTCGATCCGAGTGCGGAGCGGATCGAGGCGCGGCTTGACGGGGCACCCCTCGCGGCGAACCTCCGCCGGCCTCCGGGACCCGAGCGGCCGGCGCTGGTGATCCTGATTCCCGGGCTCGACTCGACCAAGGAGGAGTTCTTCCACCACGAGAACGCGTTCCTGGCGCGGGGCATGGCCACCCTGTCGATGGACGGTCCCGGCCAGGGCGAGAGCGGGTTCGCGCTCCCGATCCGGGCCGATTACGAGGTCGCGGTGGCCGCGATGGTCGACGCGCTCTGCGGTCGCGACGATCTCGACCTGGGCCGGGTCGGCGCGGTCGGGGTCAGCCTGGGCGGTTACTACGCGCCGCGCGCGGCCGCGTTCGAGCCCCGAATCCGGGCCGTGGCGGCGATCAGCGGCCCGTACGAGTTCGGCGAGCGCTGGGACGACCTGCCACCGCTCACCCGCGACGCGTTCATCGTCAAGTCGGGCGCCCGCAACGAGCGCGACGGACGCGAGCGAGCGCACGCCCTGTCGCTGCGCGGCGTGGCCGAGCAGATCAGCCAGCCGGGGCTGTTCGTCACCGGCGGCCTGGACCGGATCGTGCCCTGGCAGCAGACCGAGCGGGCCGCGCGGGAGGCACCGAACGGGACGTTCGTGCTGTTCGAGCACGGTTCGCACGTGTGCAGCAACATCCCGTATCTCTACCGCCCGCTGGTGGCGGACTGGATGGCCGAGCAGCTCGAGCTGGCTCGATGATCGGACAGCCGCTGCGCCGGCGCGAGGATCTCCCGCTGGTTCGCGGCCGCGGGCGCTACGTGGACGATCTCGACCTCCCCGGGCTGGCGCACGTCGCGTTCGTGCGCAGCCACCACGCCCGGGCGCGGATCGAGGACATCCGGTTCCCTGCCGGCGCAGCGGGGCTGCTGTGCGTGCTGACCGCCGAAGACCTGGCCGGCCGGGTACGCCCGCTTCCGGTGATCGGACCCGAAGGGGCGGAGCTGGCCGATCTGCCGCACCCGATCCTCGCCGCGGGAGAGGTCCGCTACGCCGGCCAGCCGGTCGCCGCGGTCATAGCCGAGTCCCGGGCGCGCGCGGTGGACGCAGCCGAGCTGGTCGAGGTGCAGTACGCAGAGCTCGGGGCGGTGGTCGACCCGCGCGAAGCGCCTGAGACGTTGATGCGCTGGGAGCGGACGGTCGGCGATGTCGACGGCGCCTTGCATGACGCCGCGCACCGCGTGCGAGCCAGGCACCGGATCCCACGACTCGTCGCCGCGCCGATCGAGCCGCGCGGCGTGCTGGCGGCCTACGAGGAGGCCGACGACCTGCTGACCATCTGGGCCTCGGCGCAGGACCCCCACCGTCCGCTGGCACAGCTCGCCCACGCGCTGAATCGCCCACGCGAGCGCATCCGGGTGATCGTCCCCGACGTCGGTGGGGCGTTCGGCAGCAAGGGGGCGATCGCGGTGGAGGCGGTGGCGGTGGCGATCGGCGCGCTGGCGCTCGGGCGGCCGCTCAAGTGGGTCGAGGACCGCGTGGAGAACTTCCTCGGCGCCTATCAGGGGCGGGGCGTCGAAGCCGACGTCGAGCTGGCGCTCGACGCGAGCGGGCGGATCCTCGCGGTGAGGGCGGAGATCCTCGCCGACCTCGGCGCCTACCTGCTGCCGACCACGGCGATCCCGCCGCACACCACCGCGATGCTGATGACGGGCTGCTACGACGTCCGGGCGGCGGCGGTCTCGGTGCGCGGCGCCCGCACCGACAAGGTCCCGACCGGTCCGTACCGTGGCGCCGGCCGGCCCGAGGCGGCGTACCTCCTCGAGCTGACCGTCGACCGTGCGGCCCGCGAGCTCGGAGTCGACCCGGCCGCGTTGCGCCGGCGCAACCTGATCCGCTCGTTCCCGTATCGAAGCGCGCTGGGCTGGACGTACGACTCGGGCGATTACGCGCGCTGCCTTGATCGCGCCGTCGAGCTGGTCCGGCCCGAGCGCGGACCGCTGCTGGGCACCGGGGTGGCCATGTACGTCGAACGCGCCGGCGGCAACTGGGAGAGCGCGCGGGTGACCGTGCTCGAGGACGGACGCGTGATCGCGCACAGCGGCTCCTCGCCGCACGGCCAGGGTCACGAGACGACGTTCGCGCAAATCGTGGCGGGGCGGCTCGGGGTCGATCCCGGCGAAGTCGAGCTCCGGTTCGGCGAGATCCCGGGGGTCGGAACGTACGCGAGCCGCTCGGTGGCCATGGGCGGCTCGGCGCTGGGGCAGGCGAGCGAGCGGATCCTCGAGCAGGCGAGGGCGGTGGCGGCATCTGCGCTGCACTGTCGGGCCGAGGAGGTCGGCCGCGCCGGGCCGGACTGGACGGCTCCGGACGGCCGCAGGGTCTCGTGGAGCGAGGCTGCTGGCGGGCTCGAGGCCGAGGCGTGCTTCGACTCAGAGCTCGTGTTCGGCTCCGGCGCCTACGCGGCCGTGGTGGAGATCGACGCCGACACCGGCGCGCTGCACGTGCGACGCCTGGCGGCGGTCGACGATGCCGGAACGATCATCAATCCGCTGCTCGCCGAGGGCCAGGTCCTCGGCGGGGTGGCGCAGGGACTGGGAGCCGTGCTGTCCGAGGAGGCGATACACGACGCCGACGGACAGCTTCGGAACGCCTCCTTTGCCGAGTACGGCATGCCTGGCACGGTCGAGATGCCGCCGGTCGCCACCGCGTTCGTGCAGACGCCCACGCCCAACAATCCGCTCGGGGCCAAGGGGATCGGCGAAGGCGGCGCGATCGGCACCCCGGCCGCGGTCGCCAATGCGGTCGCCGACGCGTTGGCCGGCGCCGGGGCGCAGGCCCCCGACCCGCCGTTCACGCCCGAGAAGCTGTGGCGCGCGCTCAGGCCGTCAGTCCGGCCATGAGCTGACGCGCGGCGGCGTCGAAGCGCGCCAGGTCGCCGTAGGGCCGGGCCACCAGCATCGCGCCCTCGAGCGTGCTGAGGATGCCTTGTGCAACGTCCTCGGGGCGCCCGTTGTAGGTCAGCGTGCCATCCGCCTTGCCGTTGATGAGCACGTTCGCGAGCCACTTCTGGTTCTCGTCGAAGAACCGAATGACCTCCGACTGCATCGTCGCCGGCAGCGTCTGGTACTCGGCGGCGAGGATGCCGCACATGCACATCCGCTCGTTACGCAGGACACCGGCGTACAGGTCCGCGTAGGCCTCGAGCTTCGCACGCGCGTCCGGCAGGTCCCGATCGATGTCGTCGAGCGCCTGATTGAAGCGTTGGGCGTAGCGGGTGATCAGCGCCTGGCCGAGCTCGGCCTTGCCGGGATAGTGGTAGTGGAGGCTCGCCTTGGTGACGCCGAGCTCGGCGGCGATGCCGCGAGGAGATCCAGGCCTGGCTGGAGGACATCTACGGACGCGACATGACCCATTCGGTCAAGCACCGCGTGCTCGACGAGACCGGCGCCGCATTCACCGAGGCGTGCCGGTATGCGGACGGCACCAACGTGCTGTGCGCGACCGCGATCGAGCTCGACGGCGGGCTGATCTCCCGCCAGACCGTGATCCAAGCTTGGGACGAGGCGTAAGTCACGTCGGCCACCGCTCTCGACACTTCTCCGTAGGCGGCGCGTCCGAACCTTGGCGCTGAAGCGGCGTATATGTCAGCTTGAGCGCCAGAGTCCGCGGTTCCCGGTGGCTAGCCGAGGGCGAGCGATGCGCCGCGGTCGCCCGCCGGCGCGGCCTCCAGCGCGTCGTGGTCGAGGACCGTGTTGCGCTCGGAGGTCACCTCGCGCTCGAGCGCCAGGGAGCCGCCGACCGTGTAGTACGGCTTGCCGGCGATCACCAGGTCCTCGGCCGGGAACCGCGTGATGACCTCGCAGCCGTCCGCGGTCACCACCAGCTGCTCCTCGATCCGCGCCGCCGACCAGCCGTCGCTGGCCGGCCAGAACGTCTCGAGCGCGAACACCATCCGCTCGCGGATCTCCTCGGGATGGTCGAGCGAGACCAGGCGGCTGAAGATCGGCTTCTCCCAGATCGACAGGCCCACACCGTGGCCGAACTGGAGCGCGAACGCCGCCTCCTCGTCGGCGAACCCGAACTCCTGCGCCCGCGGCCACACCTTGACCACCTCGCCCGTGGTGGCGCCCGGCTTGATCAGCGCAATCGCCGCGTCGAGGTAGTAGCGGCAGCGTTTGTATGCGTCGAGGAGCGCCTTGGACGCGCTGGACACCGCGAACGTCCGGTAGTAGCAGGTGCGGTAGCCCATGAAGCTGTGCAGGATGTCGAAGTAGGCCGGATCGCCCGGCCGCAGCGCGCGGTCCGTGTACACGTGGGGGTGGGGGTTGCACCGCTCGCCCGAGATCGCGTTGACCCCCTCCACGAACTCCGACCCCATGTCGTAGAGCACCTTGTTGACCAGGCCCACGCACTCGTTCTCGCGCATCCCGGGGCGCATCGCCCGGTAGAGCTCCTCGTAGGCCGCGTCGACCATCGCGCAGGCGTGGTTGAGCAGCGCGATCTCGTCCTGAGTCTTGATGACCCGCGCCTGCTGCATGAGCTGCTGGCCGTCGACGATCTCTATGCCGGCCCTCTGCAGGGCGAACATAACCGCGGGCTCGAGCGCATCGACGCCGACCGGCTCGCCGAGCAGGCCGCGCTGCTCGAGCTCGACGCGAATCTTGCTCGCGACATCCTCGGCTCGGCCGGACTCCGGCGACATCGCGCCGCGCAGGGTCGAGATGCCCGCCCGCGAGCGGCCGTCGCCCAGCCAGGGGTTGTAGAGCTGGTGGTGGCGCGCCGCCGAGCCGAAGTCCCACATGATCGGCTGATCGCCCTGGGGAAGCAGGCAGAAGCGGTTCAGCTTGTCCTGGGCCCACGTGCCGATGTGGGTGGCGGTGATGTAGCGGATGTTGGTCATGTCGAAGCAGAGCAGCGCCCCCATCGACGACTGCGCCAGCGACCCGCTGATCCGGGCGAGCCGTTCCTCGCGCAGGCGGTCGAACCGAACCCGCTCCTCCCAGTCGACGGCCATGGTCCCGTACGTCGGCAGTCCCACGAGAGGAAGCTTACAAACGTTTGCAGCGCGCGGCTTGACGGCACGCGACGGGGTCCGCTAGTCTGCAATCGATTGCATGCGCCGAGCCGGGGCGAGGAGCTGACCTATGCCGGATCAAGTGAAGAGGCTGGGCTGGGTGGGCGCGGGCCGCATGGGCCTGGCGCTGGCCACCCGCCTGCTCGAGTCCGGGTGTGACCTGGCGGTGTACAACCGGACGCGGGCCAAGGCCGAGCCGCTGACCGAGCTGGGCGCGACGATCGTCGACACCCCGGCCGAGCTGGGCGACCGCGACATCGTGTTCACGATCGTCGCCGGCCCGAGCGACTTCCACCAGGTGGTGGCGGGACCCGAGGGGCTCCTGTCGGGCGACGGGAAGGCCCCGTCGGTGGTCGTGGACTCGACCACGATCTCGGCCGAGGCATCCGCGGTGGTTCGCGCCGAGGCGGAGAAGCGCGGCACCGCGCTGCTCGCCGCTCCGGTCAGCGGCAACCCCAAGGTGGTCAGGGCGGGGCGCCTCACGATGGTCACCTCGGGACCGGAGGCGGCCCACAAGGCGGCGCTGCCCTACCTGGAGATCATGGCCGGCGGTGGCGTGACGTACGTCGGCGAGGGCGAGCGCGCCCGGCTCGTCAAGGTCTGCCACAACCTGATGCTCGGGATCATCGCCCAGTCGCTGGCCGAGATACTCGTGCTGGGGGAGAAGGGGGGCGTCTCGCGCGCCGCCATGATGGAGTTCCTAAACAACAGCGTGCTCGGCTCGACCTTCACCCGCTACAAGACCCCGGCCTACGTGAACCTCGATTTCGCGCCGACGTTCACACCGCCCCTCCTGCTCAAGGACTTCGACCTCGGCCATGAGGCGGCCAAGAAGCTCGAGGTGCCGATGCCCGTGGCGGCCGCGGCCCAGCAGGTGGTGCAGGCGCTGATCGGACACGGCTACACCGACGTCGACTTCGCCGCGCTGCTCGAACTCGAGGCCAAGGCGTCCGGGCTCGAGCTCGAGTCCGAGGCCGCGCCGGTGTCAGACGGCCTCGAGCGAGCGGCGTAGTGACGGTCGACCAGCGGATCGACACCGAATCACCCGCGGCGTACCTCGAGCGCTACGGGCTGATGCTGCTCATCCGGCTGTTCGAGACCGAGATGCAGCGACTGTTCCTCAAGGGCGAGGTGCACGGGACCACCCACCTGTGCGCCGGGCAGGAGGCTGTGCCGGTCGGCGTGTGCTCGGCGCTCGAGCCCGACGACTACCTGGCCGGGACCTATCGCGGTCACGGCCATGCGCTGGCCAAGGGCACCGATCCCGACGCCCTGCTGGCCGAGATGCTCGGGCGGGCCACCGGCGTGTGCGGCGGCCGTGCGGGCTCGATGAACGTGATCGACACCGAGCACGGGCTGGTCGGATGCTTCGGGATCGTCGGCGGGAGCATCGCTGCCGCCACCGGCGCCGCGGTGGCGGCCAAGCGCCAGGGCCGGGTGGCCGTGGCCATGTTCGGGGACGGGGCGAGCAACCAGGGCTACTTCCACGAGTGCCTGAACTTCGCCAAGGTGCTCGCGCTGCCTGCCGTCTACGTGTGCGAGAACAACTTCTACGGCGAGTTCACCCCGATGCTCAAGGTCACGGCCGGAGGCGACATCACCGCTCGGGCCGCTCCATACGGCATCCCGGCGCGGACCGTCGACGGCAACGACGTGTGGGCGGTGCGGGAGGCCGCGCTCGAGGCGGTCGTGCGCGCCCGTGACGGCGGCGGGCCGACCCTGCTGGAGTGCCAGACCTACCGCCACCACGGCCACTCCAAGGCAGACCCGGCCAAGTACCGCCCGCCCGAGGAGGTCGAGCGCTGGCTGGCCCGCGACCCGCTGGACGTGGCCAAGGTGCGCCTCGCGGAGCTGGGAGTCTCCGAGCAGGACCTGGCCGAGGTCGAAAGCTCGACCAAGGGCCGGATCGAGCAGGCGGTGCAGGCCGCTTTGGCCGCGCCGTATCCCGACCCGGGCGAGGAGAACCCGACGGAGTTCGCGCCATGAGCTCGGAGCAGCTCGAGTTCCGCGCGGCCATCCGTGAGGCGATCGTCGAGGAGATGGAGCGCGACGAGTCGGTCGTGTTCTTCGGCGAGGACATCGCCGCCGAACAGGGCGGCGTGTTCGCGGTGACCCCCGGGATCCAGGAGCGCTTCGGGGCCGAGCGGGTGTTCGACACCCCGATCTCCGAGCTGGCCATCACCGGCGCGGCCTTCGGGGCGGCGGTCACCGGGCTGCGCCCGATCATCGAGATCATGTTCGGCGACTTCATGGGCCTGGCCATGGATTCGCTGGTCAACCAGTCCTCCAAGTACTGGTATCTGTCGAACGAGCAGCGCAGCGCCCCGCTCGTGGTCCGTTCGGCCGTGGGCGGGGGCGGGCGCTTCGGGGCGATCCACTCCCAGACCCACGCCAGCTGGTTTCAGGGCATCCCCGGCCTGAAGATCGCGTTCCCATCCTCTCCCGCCGAGGCGAAGGGGCTGCTCAAGGCGGCCGTCCGCGACGACAACCCGGTGATCTTCCTCGAGCACAAACGGCTCTACTCGGTCAAGGGCCCGGCCCCGGAGTCGGCCGATGCGGTCATCCCCTTGGGACGCGCGAACGTGGCTCGGCGCGGCGCCAACATCACGATCGTCTCGGCCGGCAAGGGGGTCCCCGATGCCCTGAGCGCCGCCGAGCAGCTTGCCGAGCACAACGGGATCGAGGCCGAGGTGATCGACCTGCGCACGCTGCGGCCGCTCGATCTCGAGACGGTGCTCGAGTCGGTCGCCCGGACCAACCGTCTGCTGGCCGTCGAAGAGGGCCCGGCCACGGGGGGCTGGGCCTCCGGGCTGCTCGGCCGCGTCGCCGAGCATGGGCTGCACGACCTCGACGACGCGTGGCTGTTGACCACCGGCGAGCTTCCGATCCCCTACAGCCCGACGCTCGAGGACGCCTTCATCCCCGGCCCGGACGCGATCGTGTCCACCGTGCGAGAGCGCGCCGGCCTCGCCACTGCGCGCTGAGCGACCACTAGCCCCCATGCCCGACGTCGTCATGCCCCGCCTGTCTGACTCGATGGAGGAGGGGACGATCGTCCGCTGGCTCAAGCGGGACGGCGAACAGGTGTCCGAGGGCGAGGCGCTAGCCGAGGTCGAGACCGACAAGGCCACGGTCACCTTCGAAGCGGACGCCACGGGCATGCTCCGGATCCTGGTCGCGGAGGGGGAGACCGTGCCGATCGGCCGGCCGATCGCCCGCATCGGCGAGGCGGCGGCCTCGACCGAGCCCCAGCGCGACGACAACGGCCGCCCGAAGGCCTCGCCTCTCGCCCGTCGGCTGGCACGCGAATCCGGCGTGGAGCTCTCACAGCTGTCCGGCTCCGGCCCAGGCGGCCGGATCGTCAAGGCGGATGTCGCCGCGGCGGCCCCGCCGTCACCCGCGACGGCTCAGCCCGCACGCGGCAACAAGGGCGCGGTCACGATCCAGCAACTGTCGCGCACCCAGGTCCAGATCGCCCAGCGCATGGCGGAGTCCAAGGCGACCATCCCCGACTTCACGTTGCACGCGGAGGTCGAGATGGAGCAGGCGGTCGCGTTGCGCGAGCAGTTGCGCAAGGCGGCCCGCCCGGGCGACGTGGTCCCCTCCTACAACGACCTGGTGATCAAGGCGTGCGGGCTCGCCCTGCGCGAGCATCCGCGGGCCAATGCCGCCTACCGCGACGGGGCGTTCGAGCTCTACGAGCGCGTCAACGTAGGTGTCGCCGTGGCCATCGAGGACAGCCTGGTCGTCCCCACCGTGTTCGACGCCGACCGCAAGTCGCTGCTCGAGATCGCCCGCGAGGCGCGCACGCTGGCCGACCGGGTCCGCCGGCGCGAGATCACCCCGGCCGAGCTGTCGGGCGCCACGTTCACGGTGTCGAACCTCGGCATGTACGGCGTGGCCAGCTTCGCCGCGATCATCAACCCGCCGCAGGCGGCGATCCTCGCTGTCGGCGAGTTGCGCCAGCTCCCGGTCGTGCGCGACGGGCAGGTCGTTCCCGGCGTGCGCATGAGCCTGGTGCTCACGTGCGATCACCGCGTCCTGTACGGGGCGCCGGCGGCGGAGTTCCTCGCCCGCGTCCGCCGGCTGCTGGAGCAGCCGGTCAACCTCTTGCTCTAGTAAGTGTCCCGAGCCACTGGCCTGCTCAGTCGTCGCGCCGTGGCAGCCAGGGGCCGTGCCAGCCCCCGTACCCAGCGACCGGCTTCTCGGCCTCCTCCGGACCCCAGGACCCCTTCGCGTACGGGTGTACGGGCGGGGGAGAGTCCAGCAGCGGTTGCACAATTCGCCAGCTCTGCTCGACGTTGTCCTGCCGGGTGAAGTGAGTGGCGTCGCCGCACAGCGCCGCATGAAGCAGTACCTCGTACGGCGTCGCGCCCTCGCCGCCCTCTTGCGCGAACTCCATGTCGAACTCGATCTCGGTTGCTCCCGTCATGTCCGCGCGCTGGGCGTCGAGGATCATCCTGATCCCGGTCGACGGATCGATCTTGAACACGATCTGGTTGGGCTCGGGCCGGCGGTGCCCTTCCGGGAGGAACTGCAGGCGCGGAGGGTGCTTGAACAACACCCGCAGTTCGGTCTGCCTGACCGCCAGGTGCTTGCCGGTGCGCACGAAGAACGGGACGCCCGCCCATCGCCAGTTGTCGATCTCGAGGCGGAGCGCGACGTAGGTCTCGGTGGTCGAGCCGGGCGCGACGCCGTCGGTGTCGCGGTAGCCGTCGTACTGACCGCGGATGTAGTGGGCCGGATCGGCGTCCGGTATCGCCCGGAACACGGCCCGCTTGGCGTCCCGGAGCGTGTCCGGATCGCGCCCTGAGGGCGGTTCCATCGCGGCGGTGGCGAGCAACTGGAGGAGATGGTTCACGACGACATCTCGCAGCGCGCCGACCGGGTCGTAGAAGTGACCACGATCCTCCACGCCGAAGTTCTCGGCCATCGTGATCTGGACGCAGGCGAGGTAGTTGCGGTTCCACAGCGGCTCGAGCATCGTGTTGGCGAACCGCAGGTACAGGATCTCCTCGAGGCCCATCTTGCCCAGGAAGTGGTCGATCCGGTAGAGCTGCGACTCGTCGAGGTGGCGGTGCAGGTCGGCCGCGAGCTTCCGTGCGGACTCCAGATCGTGGCCGAACGGTTTCTCGACCACCACCCGCTGCCCGTCCGAGACGAGGCCTGCGTTGGCCAGGCCCTCCACGACGGTGGCGAACAGCGACGGCGGAATCTCCAGGTAGAACGTCGGGTGCTTGCGCTCGCCCAGCGCCTCGGCCACCCGCGCATAGGTCTGCTCGTCGCCGAAGTCGCCCTTGACGTATCCCAGGCGGTCTGCGAACCGGCCGAACGCCTTCTCGTCGACACGCTCTCCTGACTGCTCGATCGACTGGCGCGCCCGGTCGTGCAGCTGCTCCTCGGTCATGTCGTCGACCGCCACCCCGATCACGGGAATCTCGAGCAGCCCGCGCTGCTCGAGCCGGTACAGCGACCGGAAGGTCATCTTCCGGGCCAGGTCTCCGGTTATCCCGAAGACGACAAGCGCGTCCGCCTCACGATCGCTCACGCCCTGCAAGCTATCGCTTGGCGGCGTGCCAAAGATGGGACGCTCCGCCGCTCAACATAGGGAGGCCTCCCGATGCCCGGTCCGCGGCGCAGCCGTAGGTTCTCTCCTGTCATCACGACCGACCTGACGAGGAGAGCCGATATGCCGCGATACATGGTGCAGCGAACCTTCCCCGAGGGACTGCACATCCCGGTGGCAGGCGGCGGAGCCGCCGTGTGCGCCGCGGTGGTTGAGCGCAACGCCGAGGAGGGCGTCACGTGGGTGCACTCCTACGTGAGCGCCGACAAGCGCACGAGCTTCTGCATCTACGACGCACCCAATCCGGAGGCCGTGCGCAAGACCGCCACGCGCAACCAGCTGCCGGTGAATGAGATCACCGAGGTGCGCGTGCTCGACCCGTACTTCTACGCCTGAACGAAGGAGAACGAACCATGTGCAAGCCAATCCAGCGTCTGGTCATGATCGCGACCGTGCTCGCCGCCGCGATCCTTCCCGCGGTCGCCTCCGCTCAGCGGGTCCTTCCGGACATCGTGCCCTTCACGACCAGCGCTTCTACGGCGCTTGCCCCGACTCCGCCGGCCGCCCGCGCGGCCGCGGCCACCTCCGCGGGCTTTCACTGGGACGACGCCGGCCTCGGCGCCGCCGGCATGCTCGTGCTGATGGGTGCAGGCGCCGGGGCGACCCTCGCCGTGCGCCGCCGTTCGACGCGCCCAGTCACCAGCTGATCGCGCGTCCGTCGCTTCAGCGCTTTGGGCGGCCGGTCTTGGCCGACCGCCGGGCGCGGGACCGTGCGGACTTCCCGCGCGTGCGCAGCTTCTTGGCCAGCGCCACGTCCTCGGCGGCCGGCGCGCCGTCGTCGCGGCCGGTCTCGAGCACGCAGGGCAGAGTCTCGAAGCGGGGCTCGGATAGGAACACCGCGCAGCCCTTCTCGCCAAGCTCGCCCTCGCCCATGATCGCGTGCCGGTCGCGGTTTGAGCCGAGTGCCACGGCCGAGTCGTTCACGTGGAGCGAGCCGAGTCGCGCGCACCCGACGGCGCTGTCGAACTCGTCGATGGTCTCGGCCAGCCCCTCGTGGGTGCGGACCTCGTAGCCCGAGGCGAGCAGGTGGCAGGAGTCCAGACATACCCCGAGGCGCGTGCCGCCGCCGGACGCGTCGAGGAGCGCGGCGAGCTCCTCGAACGAGCGCCCGAGGGTGCCACCGGCGCCCGCGGTGTCCTCGAGGTGCAGCGCACAGCGCTCGGTCTCGTCGAGCGCCTGCTTGATCACCTTGCCGGCACGCTTGATCGCCTTGCCAACGTCTCCCTGCTTGGCCGACCCGGCGTGCAGCACCACTGCGACCGCGCCGATCCCCGCCCCGACGCGCAGGGACTGGATCAGGGAGGCGCGTGTCTTGTCGCGCATCTCGCGGTCCTCGGTGGCGGTGTTGAGGAGGTACACCGCGTGGATGAGCACCGCCTCGATGCGGCTGGCCGCGAGTGCCTCGCGGAATTCGGAGAAGTCGTCCTCGTCGTACGCGGTGGGGCGCCACATGCGCGGTGACTGGTTGAAGATCTGGATCGCGTCGCAGCCCCGCTCCACACCGCGCTCGACCGCGCGCGGGAGTCCGCCGGCGTTGGAGACGTGTGCGCCGATTAGCATGCGATTCTGTAGATCATGCGAGTTCGCTTCGCTCCGTCCCCGACCGGGGCGCTGCACATCGGCGGCGCACGGACGGCCCTCTACAACTGGCTCCTTGCCCGGGGTCAGGCGTACGGCCCCGACGGCGAACCCGGGACGCTGGTGCTGCGGATCGAAGATACCGATCGCGAGCGCTCGACGCCCGAGAACGTGGAGCAGATCCTCGACGCGCTCAGGTGGCTGAGGCTCGACTGGGACGAGGGGCCGGTGTTCCAGTCCGAGCGCGCCGAGCGCCACCGCGAGGTGCTCGCCCAGCTGTTCGAGTCAGGTCACGCCTATCACTCCAGCGCCACCGCCGACGATGTCCAGGCCCACAAGCAGCGCCACGGATTCGACCGCGGATTCCGCGGCGCCGAGGAGGAGTCCGGCGCGGTTCGCCTCCGGGTCCCCGACGAGGGGCAGACGGTCTTCGACGATGTCATCCGGGGTCAGATCCGGTTTGCCAACTCGAGCATGGATGACTTCGTGATCGCCCGGGCGGACGGCTCCGTGCTGTATGCGTTCGCGAACCTGGTCGACGACCTCGACGCGCAGATCACCGACGTGGTCCGGGGCGAGGATCACATCTCGAACACCCCCAAGCAGCTGCTCGTGCTCGACGCGCTGGGCATCGCCCCGCCGCGCTACGCCCATCTGCCCCTGCTCCACGGCCCCGACGGGCGCAAGCTGTCCAAGCGCCATGGCGCCGCCTCGGTGCAGGAGCTCCGCGCCGCCGGCTATTTGCCGGAGGCGGTCGACAACTACATCGCGTTGCTGGGCGCCGGGTTCGCGGCCGACGAGGAGTTCTTCCCGCTGGACGAGCTGGCCCGCCGCTTCCGGCTCGAGCGGGTGTCGAAGAACCCCGCGGTGTTCGATGAGCGCAAGCTGCGCCACCTGAACGGCCGCTGGATCCGGGAGCTCGGGACCGACGAGCTGAGCCGGCGCCTGGAGGAGTTCACCGGGCGCGGCGGCCTGCGCGACGCGGTTGAGATCTCCGAGGAGAAGATCCAGACGCTGGCCGAGTTCTGGCCGCTGGTCGGCTTCCTGTTCGACGGGCCGGCGGAGGACCCGAAGGCATTCCAGAAGGTCATCTGCTCCAATGGCGGGGTGGAATGCCTGAAAGCGGCGCGCGAGGCCCTGGCCCGCGCCGAGCCGTTCACGGTGGAGAACGTAGAGGCAGCCCTGCGCGAGGTGGTCGAGAATCGCGGCACCAAGGCGGCCAAGGTGTTCCAGCCGGTGCGGGTTGCGATCGCCGGCACCACTGTCTCTCCTGGGATATTCGAGAGCGTCGCATTGCTTGGCAAAGACGAGACACTTGCCCGAATCGACCGCGCCCTGGAACATGCGAATTAGCGTCCCGACTAAACGAACATCGTATGCCTGCCGATAACCCTGGCTGAGGCGGCCATGAGTTCTGTGGAACCGCCAACCTCCCCTGAATCCTCAAGAAAGAGCATGTCCGCCTTGGCCACGCTAGCCGCAGTCAAGAGTTCAAATAACGATCCCTACGCCTCGCGCGAGCGTCACCACAACGAAGGTCACGGTCGCAGGCTGACCGCCGCGTTCGAGGCGCTTGAAGCGTTCCCGATGCTGGCCGAGTCCCGCAACCGGGTCCTGCGCCTGTTTGAGAGCGGGGAGCCGTCCACCGCCGACGTCGTGGCGGCCGTCGAGGCCGACGTGGCGCTCGCCGTCACCGTTCTGCGCCTCGCCAACCGCGTCGACGGCAAGATGCGCGGCCGCGTCGAGAGCGCGGTCAAGGGCGTCGAGGTCCTCTCGCCCCGCACCGTCCACTCGATCGCCTCGAAGGCCCGGACGTTCGACTTCTTCGAGCGCACCGCGGTGTGGCAGGGCGTGCCCGAGCGTTTCCGCCTGCACGCCGTGGCCACCCAGCGGGCCGCCGACCGACTCGCCCGCGAGCTGGGCTACGAGGCTCGCGACCGGTTGATGGTCACCTCGCTGCTGCACGACATCGGCAAGCTGGTCCTGGTCCACGCTTATCCCGGCTATCCGCGCCAGATCCACGCCGAGGCGCGCACGCCCGAGGAGCGGATCCAGTCCGAGCGTCGCGAGCTGGGTGTCGACCATGCCCTGGTCGGTGGCGTGCTCGCCCGCCGCTGGGGCCTGCCCAAGTCCATCGCCAGCGTGATCGAGCGACACCACGCCGAGGACATCGACGGCGAGGCCGCGCTCGTGCGCCTGGCCGACATGCTCGCGCACTACACGCTGGGCGGCTCGGTGTCGCCCTCGGAGCTGCTGAACGTCGCCCGCGCGGTCGGAATCGGCCCGGGCGAGCTGCGCACGGTCATGTATGACCTGCCGCTGCCGACCTCGGGCGGGCGCCGCCGCCAGATCGACCCGTGCCCCATGTCCACGCGCGAAGTCGAGGTCCTGCGCCGGCTCGCCCGCGGGATGGTCTACAAGCAGATCGCCGCCGAGCTCGGGCTGTCCACGAGCACCGTGCGCACGCACCTCCACAACGTGTACGGCAAGCTTGGCGCGATGGACCGGGCCCAGGCCGTCCTGATCGCCACCGAGCGGGGCTGGATCTAAGTCGCTCGCCGGGCTGCCTCGCCCGGGCGCCCGGACTCAGTCGATCCAGGGCCGGATCGTAGCCGCGCTTCACGCGAGGGCGCCCGGAAGGCATTCCCGGCTCCCTCAGCCCGCGCGGCGCTCGGTTGCGCAGACAGCCTGGGCGGTCCTGATCTTCTTCGTAAGCAATGAGGGCCGGGGGCGGTCAGCACACAGACCGTCAAACCGTGCGCAATGGACCCCTTCTGCGTGCGATGATCGGCGCGGAGATGATCTCGATCACCACGAAGTCGCCGTACGCGCTGAGCGCGCTGGTCGAGCTGCACCACCACGGAGATCGGGGGCCGGTGCCGATCGCCGAGCTGGCCCGACGGCGCGAGATCCCGGTGCAGTTCCTCGAGCAACTGTTCGCCACCTTGAGGCGTGCGGGGGTGTTGCGCTCCCAGCGCGGGGTCAAGGGCGGCTACTCATTCGCCCGCGCCGCGGGCGACATCACCGTGCTGGAGCTCGTTGAGCTGCTTGACGGACCCGTGGGGGCCGACTCCGCCGGGATCTTCGCCCAGGCGGCGGCAGCGGCCCGCAGCGTGCTGGCGCAGTCGACCGTCGCCGACGTGGCCGAGGCCGAGTCGCGCGCCGCCGGCGCGGCCATGTACCACATCTGAAAAATCGTCCGTTTGGACGATGGTCGGGGGAGGAAGGGGCGGCTGACCGCGGCTTGACCCGAGTGCGGCGCGACTTTGCCCGCCCTGGTGTGTTCAGTGCGGCGTTGAGCAGGAAATTGGTGCTTGTGATCGCCGGCGCCTGGGCGGCGTTGGCCGTGGGCGCGCCGGCGGCCGTCGCGGCCGGCGAGCCCGTGGCCTCGACCGGCAACGCGACCGCGATCACCCCGACCTCGGCGACCCTCAACGGGACGGTCAACCCGGAAGGCCAGACGACGACCTACTACTTCGAGTACGGGACGACGACGGGCTACGGGACCCAGACGGCGATGACCGACGCCGGGTCGGGGACCTTCCACGCCAAGGTGTCGCGGTCGATCGGGTCGCTGGTGGCGAACACCACCTACCACTACCGGCTGGTTGCGACCAACGGGTCGGGAACGACGCTCGGCTCCGACGTCTCCTTCAAGACCCCCAAGCCGCCCGCCCCGGTGGTGACCACCGGGCGTCAGAGCAACGTCACGCAGACCTCGGCCACGTTGAAGGGCACGGTCAATCCCAAGGGGCTGGCCACGACTTGCTTCTTCCAGTACGGGACGAGCCGCGCCTATGGCAGCCAGACGCCGGTCGCCGATGCCGGGTCCGGCACCAAGGGCGTCGCCGTGTCGGCGGCGATCGGAGCGCTCGCACCGCACACGACCTACCACTACCGGTTGGTGGCAACCAGCGCCAACGGGACGACGAACGGCGCCGACCTCTCGTTCAGGACGGCCAGTCCTCCGGCCGGAGTCACGCTGGCCGCCGCACCGGGCGCGATCACGTTCGGCCAGGCGACGAGCTTGAGCGGCCGGGTGCTGGCTCCCCGCCCATCGCACTTGATGGTCACCCTGCGGAGCGCTCGCAGCATCGGCGGGCCGTGGATCGACGGCCCGACCATCGCCGCCGCGACGAGCGGCGCGTACTCGTTCCCGCGGGTGGCCCCGTCGTCGAACACCTACTACCGGGTGCTCGCCGACGGCGCCACGAGCCCGCCCGTTCTGGTCTCGGTCCACTTCCGGGTTGGTCTGTTCGTCAGCCGTCGGCATCCGCACCGCGGGAGCACGGTGCGCTTCCACGGCCGGGTGGCGCCGACGCATCCGGGGCTGCGCGTTTTCATCCAGAGGCTCGGTCCGCGCGGGCACTGGAACACGGTCCGCCGCACGCGGCTGCACGCGGCCGGCGGTGGCCTCTCGTTCTACAGCGTCCGGGTGCGGATCCTGCGCAGCGGCCGCTATCGCGCGCTGGTCGGCTCCGATGCCGGCCACGGCGCCGGTCCGAGCAGGACCGTCCGCATCCACGTGCGCTGACGCCCGCCGCGGCCTTTAGCACGCGGCGGCGATGCCGGGTGGGCGGCGGTTTCCGTAGGGTTACCGACCGCACATGGCGGAGATTCCGACCAACATCGCCGACTACGTCGGACGGACTCCGATGCTCGAGCTGACCCGCATGCTTCCCGACGCCCACGCCCGGGTGTTCGTCAAGCTCGAGGCGCAAAACCCCGGTGGCAGCGTGAAGGACCGCATCGGCGTGTCGATGATCGAGGCGGCCGAGCGGGACGGGCTGATCGAGCCGGGCAGGACGACGATCGTCGAGGCGACCAGCGGCAACACCGGCATCGCCCTGGCCTTCGTGTGCGCCGCCAAGGGTTATGAGCTGGTGCTGACCATGCCCCAGGGGATGAGCCGCGAGCGCGAGGGGCTGCTGCGCCTCTACGGCGCCCGGGTCGAGATCACGGAGTCGCTGGGCGGGATGAACGAGGCGGTCGACGCCGCCCGCGCGATGGCGGCCGATCAGGACGTGTTCCTGCCCGACCAGTTCTCTAACCCAGCCAACCCGGATATCCACCGGCGCACGACCGGACCCGAGATCTGGGAGGCGATGGACGGCGCGGTGGACGCGTTCGTGGCCGGCGTCGGGACGGGGGGGACCATCACCGGCGCCGGCGAAGTGCTCAAGTCGCGCAACTCGCACTGCCGGGTGATCGGGGTCGAGCCGAGCGCCTCACCCGTGTTGTCCGGCGGCCACCCGGGCCCGCACAAGATCCAGGGCATCGGCGCCGGGTTCGTCCCCGCCGTGCTGAACCGCGACGTCATGGACGAGGTCATCGCGGTCGACGACGAGGCCGCGATCGAGACCGCCCGGGCCCTGGCCCGCCGTGAGGGCGTACTGGCCGGCATCTCGGGCGGGGCGGCGGTGTGGGCGGCGATCGAGGTGGCCCGGCGCCCGGAGTCCCGCGACGCGCGGATCGTCACGATCCTCCCGGACTCGGGCGAGCGGTACGTGTCGACTCCGTTTTTCGCCCCCTGATCCTGATCGATCGCCCTCGGCCGGCCGGGAGAGCCCGGTAGCTACGCTTTCGGCATGCTCGGCTTCGGGTTGATCGGCCGCATTGTGGCCGAGGTGCGGCGCGATGTCGCGGCCGCCCGCACCCGCGATCCGGCCGCTCGGGGCGTCAGCTCCTTCGAGATCCTCACCGCGTGGCCGGGGGTCCATGCGCTGCTCGCCCACCGCCTGGCCCACGCACTGGACGAGGCCGGAGTCCCGCTGTTGCCGCGCCTCGTCGCGGCACTGTCCCGGGCGATCACCGGGATCGAGATCCATCCTGCGGCCAGGATCGGCCGCGGGTTCTTCATCGACCACGGCATGGGCGTGGTGATCGGCGAGACCGCGGAGCTGGGCGACGACGTCACGCTGTATCAGGGCGTCACTCTGGGCGGCACGGGGTTTGCCACCGGCAAGCGCCATCCCACGGTCCAGGACAACGTCACGATCGGCTCGGGGGCCAAGCTGCTCGGCCCGATCACCGTCGGCCACGGCTCGAAGATCGGCGCCAACAGCGTCGTGATCCACGACGTGCCCCCCAACTCCACGGTGGTCGGCAACCCCGGCCATCCCGTACGAGTCGAGGGTCGCCGGCCCGAGGGGCCCGACGCCGACTGGGTGCACCTGCCCGATCCGATCGCCGACGCGATCAAGAGCCTGGCGAGCCGGATCTCGGCCCTGGAGCAGCCCGCCGACGCTGCCGCCGAGGGCAACGTCCGGCCGCTGCGCCCGGCCGGCGGCCCCGAGGACGACGGCGAGCGCACCCAGCGCGTCAACCGCTCGGTCGGCCCGAATCCGGCGGGTGGCTAGCCGCGCTACGCGGGGCCGCGCGGCTGTCCGGGCGCGGACGAGGCGGGCGGCACGGCCGGGCTCGGCGCCGGGGGTGCCTCTTCGTCGGGAATGTTCACGCGCGAGCGGACCAGGTAGAGCGGCCGGCCCTTGACCTCGTCGTAGATGCGACCAACGTATTCGCCGATGATCCCGATCGCGATCAGCTGGATTCCGCCGAGGAGCAGCACCGCGATGGTCAGCGAGCTGAACCCGGGCAGGTAGGAGCCGAGCACGCGGAGCACGATCACCACGGGGATCGCGATGAAGGCCAGCGTCGAGATCAGGAATCCGAGCAGCGTCGCGAGCTGCAGCGGGCGATGCGAGAACGAGGAGATCGCGTCGAGCGAGAACCGGAGCATCTTGGGGATCGTGTACTTGGTCTCGCCCGCGTAGCGGCGGTCGCGTGTGTAGGGCACCGCCGCCTGGCGATATCCGACCCACACGGTCATCCCGCGCAGGAACCGGTTGCGCTCGCGCATCGACAGCAGAGCGTCCAGGGCACGGCGATCGAGCATCCGGAAGTCCCCCGAGTTGTGCTGGAGCTCCACCTGAGCCAGACGGTCGAACAGCGAGTAGAACCAGCGGGCGGTCGCCAGCTTGAAGCGCGACTCGCCCTGGCGTTGTTCGCGCACGGCGTAGATGACGTCGCAGCCGGCCCGCCAGTGGTCGAGCATCCGCGGGATCAGCTCGGGCGGGTCCTGGAGGTCGGCGTCGAGCATCACGACCGCGTCCCCGCGGGCGTGGTCGAGGCCGGCGGTCAGCGCGGTCTGATGGCCGAAGTTGCGCGACAGCTGAACGACGCGCACCCGCGGATCGTTGCCGGCGAGCTTCCGCAGCTCGATGTCCGAGCCGTCGGTCGAGCCGTCATCGATCAGCACTATCTCGAACCGGACCCCCTCGAGGGCGGTGCAGACGCGTGCGTAGAACTCCTCGATGGTCGCGACCTCGTTGTAGACCGGGGCGACCACGCTGAGCAGCTTGAGCGACCGCCCGGCATCGGCCGGTCCGACCGGCTGGCCGACGTCCGGACGATCCAGTGACGTCACAGCCCGACCGCGCTCCCGTGGGGGATGTAGGCGAGCAGCTGGAAGAAGCCCATCACGCCGGTCAGGACGATCGCGGCCTTCCACAGGCGGCGGTCGCGTCCGAGCGCGGCCAGCGGCATCAACCACGCCACATACCACGGCAGGAGCGAGGCGGCACTGACCAGCAGCGCGAACGCCGCCCAGCCCGCGCCGGCGATCCAGTCGAGCTCGCCCTGCCACACCCGCCAGACCAGCCAGGTGACAGCGAGCACGAACAGCGCGCCGAGGATCAGCGCGATCGGATGCCCGACCGTGCCGAGCCCCAGCCGAGTCCCGATGAAGCCGGGGATGCTCTGCCAGTTTCCGTCGCTCTGGATGTTCTCGATGGTGGCCGGAAGGTGCAGCGGTCCGGCGCCGAACAGGGCGACCGTGAAGATGCCGATCAGGGCCGCAGTCACGCCGGCCCCGACCAGGAGATCACGCCGACGCGTGCTGATCAGTGGCCCGCGCGCGCCGGCGAGCGCGAACGGGAGGAGCAATCCGGCAGTCATCTTGATCCCCGCCCCGACCACTAACGAGCCGGCTCCCAGGCGTCCCCGCCGCTGGAGGAGCAGAACCACGCCCGCCACCAATGGAACCAGCATCAGCAGGTCGTTGTGGCCGCCACCCACGCCGTAGACGACGATCAAGGGGTTGAGTCCGACGAGGGCGGCCGCCTTGACCTGATCGATCCCGCGCAGCCGGGCGCCGTTCCAGACCAGCGCGACCACGGCCAGGCTGGAGACGGCCGCGATCGTCTTGTAGGCGACCACGTTGGCAGGGATCGAGAGCGGCGCGAGCAGGTAGCTCAGCCCGGTGAAGAGCGGACCGTAGACGGTCGGCGTGCCGACCCACTTGGCTCCGATATAGGGGTAGAGCGGATCGAGATAAAGCGCATGCGGTCCGGAGAGGTACGGGTTGAATCCGTACAGGTCGCCGATCCGGCCGTAGAACTGGTAGCTGAACACGTCGGTCGAGACGAGTGGCGGCCCGAGCAGCATCAGCGCATGCAGGGCCGCGATGACTCCCAGCACGAGCAGCGGAGACAGCCGGCCCGCCGTGCCCACGGTCAGCATGTAGGAGACGAGCATCACCGCGATCACCACGGTCAGGCCGATGCCTCCGAGATCGATTCCGGTGTTGCCGAACGCGCCCTGGAGGCCGGTCGCGCCGACGGCGAGTCGGGCCGTCTGCGGCAGGAGGTTTGCGGTGCTGGCGGCGGAGATCGTCACCAGGAGGCCGGTGACCATGATGCCCGCCAGTCCGAGCAGCCCCAGCCTCGATTGCGCTGGGGTGGTGCGCGTCTCAAGGCCAGGCGCGCGCAGCTCAAACGCGCCGCTCCGGGTGGCGCCCAGCGGACTGTTCACGCTCATCGTCTACAGCTTGCCCGACCGGCGGTCGGCAAGAGTTTGATCATTGTTGCCATTACGTTAGGGAACTTGCGGGCGCAATGTTCCGTGGGTCAGGCCTCTCCGTTGTCGTGAATCCGCCCGCGGCCCGTGCCTCCCTCGAATGCTGGCCTCGGCGTTGCGGGACCTCGGGTTGCCACTACCCGTCATCGCGTGTCCCGATCGCGTCCGCCGCGGGGCTTCGCCGCGCCATCGCGGCGGCGTCGCGGCGCCGGAGGAACGGGACCGCCCACATCGCCTCGGCGGCGATCCGGGCCGACATCTTGCTGGTGCCGACGCTGCGGTCGCGAAACACGATCGGGACCTCGGTGACCCGGAAGCCGGCGAGGAGCGCTCGGTAGGTGACCTCGATCTGGAACACGTAGCCCTCGGCTCGGATGGTCTCGAGTTGGATCGCCTCCAACACCCGTCGATGGATGCACTTGAAGCCACCGGTGAGGTCGTGGATCTGAACCCCCAGTATCGTCCGCGCGTACAGGCAGCCCCCGCGGCTGATCAGCCGGCGGACGATGCCCCAGTCCTCGACGCCGCCGCCCTCCACGTAGCGCGACCCGAGCACCAGGTCGGCTTCGACGGCGGCCTCGAGCAGTGGCTCGAGGTAGCGCGGATCGTGGGAGAAGTCGGCGTCCATCTCGATCACGAGCTCCGCGCCGCCGCGTAGCGCGCGGTCGAAGCCGGCCAGGTAGGCATGGCCCAGGCCGGTCTTGGCCGCGCGGTGCAGCACCTCGACCCGCGGCAGGTCCTCGGCCAGCCGATCGGCCAGATGACCGGTCCCGTCCGGGGAGTTGTCGTCCACGATCAGCACGCGATGGGCGTCGGGAACCAGACGCTCGAGCTCGGCGACCGTGGCCCGGACGATGCCTTCCACGTTCGCCGCCTCGTTGTAGGTGGGGATCACGACGCAGACCGGCGGGTGCATCGTCTCGGGAGCCTAGTGGGATGGGCGGGCGCCTGAGCACCCGGGCCCCGGCGCCGTGAGAGGGATCGTGCGCGTGATGCGGATCGGTCCGGGACCCGCCATCATGGGCGGCGGGGGAGACTCGATGGAACGCGGTGCAGGACTACAAGACCCTCCGGATCGGCCGGCGCTGCTGGAGCCGACACGTCCGGTCTGGCGGCGCAGCATGGAGCCGCATCATCGACGCAGGCGATGGGTCGCGCTCCTCTCGCTGATCGGGCTGGCCGTGCTGGCGATCCTGCTGTTGACCGGAGGGGGCGGCGGACGGCGCCCGCCGGGGTCCGCGACCGTGCCGCGCCGAGGGTCCTCCAGCCGCGTCGGCGAGCAGACGGGGGCCCGAGCCGAGTCGCCGGCGGAACGGCAGGCGGCCGCCGAGGACGCCGGCATCGATCGAACCCTTGCGTACACCCCATACGTGCGCATCGCAGGGGCGCAGCATCGCGAGGTTGCCCTGACCTTCGACGACGGACCGGGGCCCTATACGCCGCAGGTCCTCGCGATCCTGGAACGTGAGCATGCGCGGGCCACATTCTTCGAGGTCGGGATGCTCGAGCGCTACTTCTACGCGTCGACGGACGCGATCGTGGCCGACGGCGACGTGATCGGGGATCACACCGACGTGCACGCCGTGATGTCAAGGCTGTCGGCTGGCGGCCAGCGGACTCAGCTGCTGGGCGACGCCGCCGCCATCGAGCGTCAAGGCGCGCGCTTCCCGCGCCTGTTCCGGCCGCCCTACGGTATGTGGAACGCGACCACGCTCGCGCTGCTGCACCGCTACCGGATGCTCATGGTCCTGTGGACGGTCGACACGGGCGACTACCGTCGCCCCGGTGTGAAGGCGATCGTCAAGGCGGCGATCGCCGGAGCGCGGCCCGGCGCGATCATCCTGCTCCACGACGCCGGCGGCGACCGCTCGCAGACGGTCAAGGCGCTCCCACGGATCGTCGCCGGGCTGCGCCGGCGCCACTATGCCCTGGTCACCGTGCCCCGGCTGCTGCTCGACAATCCGCCGCCGCGTGTGCAGAACATCGCGGCCGTGATCGGGACCGGGGGATAGGGTCGTCCCCGTTGGCGGGGGCCGCCAGGCGGGTCAGCGGCGCTGGTAGGCGACGCGATTCCAGCTCGGCTCGGGGGCGAGCTGGATCGGCTCGCCACCGCGGTCGGGCTGGATGTAGACGAAAGCGTGCGAGTCGGCGTCGAAGCGGATGTCGAGCTCTCCTTCCTTCACGCGCTGGTCGAGCCAGGCGCCGCGGAAGATGAGCCGGCGCAGCCAGTGGACGAGCGAGCGATCGGATGGGCCGACGAGATCCGGCCAGCAGTCGTTGACGTGCTCGCCAAGCGCCGAGGCGGGCTCGGCAACCTCGCCGTTGACCACGAGGTTGATCAGGTCCTCTCCCTCGTCCTCATCGACCGCGCCACCGATGAAGCCCAGCTTGCGCGCGGCCTGCTCGCAGCGCTCGCGAAAGTCACGTTCGTTGAACGTGAAACGAAGCTCGCCGTACTCGAGCACGAAGTCCTCGCCCGAGCTGTAGTTCCCGCGCTGGTACATGGGGCGTCGGCATCATATGGTGGATTCCTCCGTGCCTGCAGCGCATGAAAGCAACGTTGCAGGATGAGCCGCGGGAACGGCCCGCATCTCGATCCCAGGCCCTCCGTGCCGTACCCTTGCGCTCATGATGCCGGGGTGGCGATGACCGACGACGGCCTGACCCCCGTCGCCGCGGCCAAACCGGTCGACGGGGAGCAGACCCGTCCAGCGGGGGCGCAACCGCGCGACCGCGCGGGCACACGCCAGCGATGGCCCTACTGGGTCGCCGTCGTGGTGGGCGTGGTGGGCCTGGTGGTGACGGGCGTGTTGGTGTGGATCTCAGCCTCGACCTACACCAGCAACGAGAACCGGCTGCTCAGCCTGCGCGCCCGCGACGCCGGCGCGCTGCTCACGAGTGCGTTGACGACGCTCCAGATCCCGCTGGCGTCGGCCGCGGCCCTGGCGGACGCCACGGACGGCGACGTGGCCAAGTTCCGGAGCTTCATCGGGCGGTCGGTCGGGCCGCAGGGCAAGGGACAGTTCGTGTCGGTGTCGCTGTGGCGCCTGGGCGCGGGGCAGCCGCAAAAGCTTGCGGTGGTCGGCGTGCCCCCGGTGCTGCCCTCCTCGCCCGCGCGCCTGGCGAGCTTCTTCGCCCATGCCCCGCGCACGGGCCAGCTCGCCGTGACCGGCCTGCTCTCCTCGCCCCAGCCTCGGCTGGGCTATGCGTTCACCTCGCCCGGGCTCACCGGTCGTTACGTCGCCTACGCCGAGAGCGCGCTCCCCGCCAATCGCCATTCGCGCTTCCAGAGCAGCTCGTCGTTCGCCGACCTCGATTACGCGCTCTATCTCGGCCCGTCGCAGACCGACGCCAACCTGCTCGTGAGCGACCTCAAGAACCTTCCCATCCGGAGCCGGCACGCCTCGACCACGATCAAGTTCGGGAACACGGTGCTCACGTTCGTCGTCACCCCGCGGCGGCCGCTCGCGGGGATGTTCGCCCAGCGCCTTCCTTGGCTGGTCGCAATCGTGGGAGTGCTGTTGAGCCTGGGCGCCGCGGCGCTCACCGCCCGTCTGATCGACCGGCGCACCCAGGCCGAGCGGCTCGCGCGCTCGCTGGAGCTGATCGCGGACGAGAACCGCCGGCTCTACGCCGAGCAGCGCACGATCGCCCGGACCCTCCAGCACGCTCTCCTGCCGGAGCGATTGCCGAAGATCAACGGGGTGGAGACAAGCGCGCGCTACGAGGCCGGTGTGAAGGGCGTCGACGTGGGAGGCGACTGGTACGACCTGATCGCGCTCGATGATCGACGCCTCCTGCTGGTCGTCGGCGATGTGTCGGGCCGTGGGCTGCGCGCCGCGGCCACGATGGCCGCGCTCCGCTTCGCGATCCATGCCTACGCCGCGCAGAACGATGCGCCCGACACGATCCTGACCAAGCTCTCGAAGCTGGTCAACGTGGGTCGCAGCGGTCAGCTCGCCACGATCCTGTGCGCGCTGGTGGACGTCGAAGCTCACCGGCTCACGGTCACGAGCGCGGGCCATCTCCCGCCCTTGCTGATCAGCAATGGGACCGGGACGTTCGTACAGAGCGAGGTCGGCGTTCCAATCGGCGTCCGCTCCGGCGCGAGGTACATCTCGACCTCAATCGACACGCCTCCGGCCGCGACTCTGCTCGCCTTCACGGACGGCTTGGTCGAGCGAAGGGGCGAAAGCATCGACGCCGGGTTGGCGCGGCTGCAGCGTGCGGTGAGCACCAACCACGTCGCGCTCGACGACCTGCTGGGCCGCCTGATCGACGACCTCCGGCGGGATGGCGCGGACGATGACACTGCGATCGCGGCACTGAGATGGCTGGAGTAGACATGGACAGCACGGCCGACATGACCTGCGATGTGGTCGCGGTTGACGATCGAACCGTCAAGGTGACCTTGAGCGGCGAGATCGACATCACCAACATCGAGACGGTCGCCTCCGCCGTCGCGCCCTCGCTCGAGCGCGAGCTCGACCGTCTGATCATCGACGTGCGCGACCTGCAGTTCGCGGACAGCTCGGCGATCGCGCTGTGGGTGCAATGGGGGACGGCCGTGCCAGAGATCGAGCTCCGCGACGCCTCATCGCTCCTGCGCAGGGTGGTCGACTCGATGGGGCTGACCGAGACACTCGGGGTGGCGCAGTGAAGGACTCGCGCACGTTCCCGCATGAGCCTCAGTCGGTGCCCGCCGCACGTCGGTTCGCGACCAGCGTGCTGCGGGGCACGCCGACCGAGATCCTCGAGGCCGTGGAGCTGATGGTCTCCGAACTGGCCACGAACTGCATCCGGCACACCAACAGCGGCTTCGACCTCACGATCATCCGCAGCGGGCACAACATCCGCGTGGAGGCGACCGACCACGCGGGGGGGACCCCGACCATGCGCTCGCCCAAGCCGACCGACCCGAGCGGGCGCGGCCTGAAGATCGTCGACATGCTGTCGGCCGGATGGGGTGTGCAGTCCGTGTCGGGCGAGGGCAAGACCGTGTGGTTCACGATCGCCGACAGGGCCCCGGCGCCGGCGCGCTAGCTCATTCCGTCTTCCTTGGGGCTCGCGTCGAGGACCTCGCGCGCGAACCACAGCAGGATCCCGGTGGCGTTGGGTTCGTTCGTCGAAAGTTGTCATGGCCGGGGGGTGAATTGTGGGGTGCTCCAGGCTCTGCCGGGATGTGGAGCTGCAATCGGCCACGATCCTGGTCGTCGAGGACCACCGGACCACCCGGACGTTCCTGGCCGACAACCTGTCGGCTGACGGCTACGAGGTGATCGAGGCCGAGGGCATGGCCGAGGCCCGGCACCTGCTCTCGGCGGCGTTCCCCGATATCGCGATCGTCGACCTCGGCCTGCCGGACGGCGACGGCCTCGAGTTGCTGGCCGACGTGCGCTCGGCCGATCGCATCGCGGGCCGGCTCGATCCTGACCTGCCGCTGCTCGTGCTGTCCGGCCGGGTGAGCGAGCTCGACCGGTTGCGCGGATTCGATCGCGGCTGCGACGACTACATCCTGAAACCGTTCTCCTACCACGAGCTGAGCGCCCGCGTCCGCGCGCTCCTGCGGCGCACCGCGCGCCGGCCCGGCACAGGCCGCCTGCGGGTCGGGTCGCTCGAGCTCGACTCGCTGAGCCGTCAGGTGTGGGTGCGGGGTGAGCCGGTGTCGCTGTCCAAGAAGGAGTTCGCGCTGCTGCGCGCGCTCGCCGGCGAGCCGACCAGGGTGTTCACGCGCGAGGAGTTGCTGCGCGGCGTCTGGGGATTCATGGCCATGGGGCAGACCCGGACGCTTGACTCGCACGCCTTCCGGTTGCGCCAGAAGCTCAACCGGACCGACGACCGGTTCGTGATCAACGTGTGGGGGATCGGCTACCGCCTCGTCGACGGAGGCCTCGAGTCGTGATCGCCGTGTCGCTCGGGGGGTGGCTGGCGGCGAGCGGCGCCGGCGTGGTGGCCGGTGGCGTGTGGCACGCGCTGACCGGGCGGATGGAGACGGTCGCACGCGCCTGTCACGAGCTACGCGGGCCGTTGACGGCGGCTCGGCTCGGGCTCCAGCTCGGCGCCAGCACCGGCGAGCTCTCGCCGGCTCGCCTGCGCGCCATCGATCTCGAGCTGGGCCGCGCGGCCCTCGCGCTGGAGGACCTCGACGGGGCGCGAGCGCGCGGGCCGATGACCGCCTGGCGTTCGCCCGAGCGCGTCGACCTGGGCGCGCTGGTGGCGGACTCGGTCGAGGCCTGGCGCGCCGCGGCGGCCGCGCGCGGGGTCGAGCTGACCGCGTCGTGGTCCGGGTGCTCGGCATGCGTGTGGGGCGACCGGCTGCGGATCGCCCAGGCGACCGGCAACCTGATCGCGAACGCGATCGAGCACGGGGGAGGGCTTGTCGAGGTGCGAGGGGCCGCGCACGCGGGCCGCGCCCGGGTCGAGGTCATCGACACCGGCCCGGGGTTGCCGGCACCGGTCTCCGAGCTGGCCCGTGCGGCGCACCGAGGTCGAGGGCGGCGCGGTCGCGGCCTGGTCATCGCCGGCGCGATCGCGGCCAGCCACGGCGGTCGGCTGGCGGCCGCGCCGTCGCGGCGGGGGGCGCGGCTCGTCCTGGAGTTGCCGGCGATTGACGTCGGCCCGATGGCCGACGGCGCCGAAGATCCGTAGCCGGGACGCCTGGGCGACGTCGCCTCTGGCCCGAGTTTCCTGACACTGGAGCCGGGCGACGGGCCGAGTGTCAGGTCTTTCGCGCTTCGGGGCGTGAGTGGCCGCCGGCCGGCGCCACCGCTCTCGAGCATCCCGGCCCCTAGCGCCAGCACCTCCCGGCCAAGCATGCCACACGCCCCGGACGGACTCGCGGCGAATCTGCAAGCCGGCGCCCAAAGCCACGTGCTGCAACGCCGCGTGCACCGGCGCGTGCGCCGAAACTCACCGTCGTTTCCCATCCCTTACGGGCGATTCCCGCAAATCGACCCTCAAATGGGGTCCGGTGGGAGACGGCGTGGGATCTAGGTTGCATTGTGGGAGGAAGTGGGGTAGAGTGGGCCACAGCGCATGGTCATGCATTGCGGAACCCGGGTGGCAGGGCTCCTCCCACCCGGCCACCCGGGTTCGGAATTCGCTCCTCCGCATGAGAAACCTTGATCTTCCGCGGGACCTTCGAGCACGCACTGGACGCGAAGCACCGGCTGACGGTGCCCTCGAAGTTCCGTGCGCCGCTGGCCGGAGGCGTGGTGCTGGCCGCCTCGCCGGAGACGACGGCGGCGACGCCGCGCTCGATCGCGATCTGGACGCCCGACGCCTACGAGGCGTACACGGCGTCGGCACTGGCGGGCTTCAGCCCGATCTCGCCCGAGGCGCGCGACCTCAGCCGCTTCTTCTTCAACTACTCCCATGACACCGAGCTCGACTCAGCCCACCGCGTGATGATCCCGCCGGCCCTCATGGACTACGCCGGGCTCGATCGGGAGGTCGTGGTGGTGGGCTCGGGCGACTGCCTCGAGGTGTTCGACCGGCCCAAGTACGCCGGCTACAGCGACGACATCCTGACCCGAGTACCCGACATCGCAGCGAAGCTTGGCCACACTGCTTGACATGACGCGCACGCACATCCCGGTGCTGGCCGGGGAGCTGATCGACCTCCTCGATCCGCGCCATGGCGAGACCGCGGTGGACTGCACCTTCGGCGGCGGCGGTCACGCCCGGCTGATCGCCGACCGGCTTGGCCCGGCGGGCATGCTGATCGGGATCGACCGCGATCCGGTGGCCGAGGAGCGCTTCAGCGACATCGCCGCTGAGCTCCCCTGCCGCACGCGGTTCATCAGGGCGGATTTCGTGAGCGCGCTGGAGCAGCTGCACGCCGAGGGGTTGGAGGCCGACCTGGCCTACCTCGACCTCGGCATGTCCTCGATGCAGGTCGACACCTGGGAGCGGGGTTTCTCGTACGCCTACGACGCGCCGCTCGACATGCGGATGGGGCCCGAGCTCGAGCTGACCGCCCGGCAGATCGTGGGCGAGTGGGACGAGCGGCGGCTCGCGCGCCTGCTGCGTGAGTACGGCGAGGAGCGCTACGCGAACCGGATCGCACGGGCGATCGTGCGCGCCCGCGCCCGTGAGGAGCTCGAGTCAACCCAGCAGCTGGTCGAGGTGATCAAGGCCGCGGTGCCCGTACCGGCGCAGTTCGCCGGCGGACATCCGGCCCGGCGGACCTTCCAGGCTCTGCGGATCGCGGTCAACGACGAGCTGTGCCAGCTCGACGCGGCCCTGCCGGCGGTGTGGCGGGTGCTGCGGCCGGGCGGGCGGCTGGCCGCCATCTCGTTCCACTCGCTCGAGGACCGCCGGGTGAAGCGCTTCCTGGCCGAGCGCGCCCGCGGGTGCGTGTGCCCACCCGAGCTGCCGGTGTGCGTGTGCGGTCACAATCCCGAGGCCGAGCTCCTGACTCGCCGAGCCCTCGCTCCGACCGCGGGTGAGATCGAGGCCAACCCCCGGTCTAAGTCCGCGCATCTGCGCGCCGCGCGCAAGCTGGAGGACGCCTGATTGTGAAGCCGGGCGCGCTCACTCAGGCCGCGCGGAGCGCCGCAGCGCGCCGCGAGGCCGCGCAGCCTCGCCGCGATCAGCGCTCGTCTAAACCGCCGCGGCGGGTGTCGGGGCCCACGGGGGGTAAGGATGCCGCGAGGCGAGTTGCCGGCGCAGGTCGTGCCGCGAGCGCCGTGCGGGGAGCAGGCGCAGGTCGTGCCGCGAGCGCCTCGCGGGGAGCCCGAGCTGCGGGGGCCGCCCGGGCCAATGTCGCGGCCAGAGCCAGCGGATCGGCCCGGACGAGCGCTGGCGCTCGAACCACCCGGGCCACCGCCGTCTCCTTCCGCACCCCCGGCGGCCCGCGCGTGGTCGCCGCCGCCCGCGCCGCCGCGGTCGCCCTGCCCCTGCCGCTCCCGGCCTTCAAGCGCGCGCCCGCGCCGGCGTTCCGGCCCCGGCCGAGGCCGGCCCCGGCGCCCCGAGACACCCAGCCCGCCGGCGGGCTCGCACGCCGCGCCGGCGCATTCGTGGTCTCCCTGCCCGACCATGCGGTTCTCGATCGCGTCGTCCGCGGGCGGGCGTGGATTCCGCTTCTCGGCGTGCTGCTCGCCGGCATCGTCGCCGCGCAGGTCGAGATCCTCAAGCTGGGTGCGAGCATGGGCCGGTCGCTGGAGCAGACCTCGACGCTGACCAACCAGAACGAGCAGCTGCGCGGGAGCGTTGCGGCGCTCGCGGATGACCAGCGAATCGAGCGCCTGGCGGGGGCCATGGGCATGGTGCTGCCGCCGGCGGGCGCGGTCGGTTATCTGGCCGCCGGGCCGGACGGTAACGTGGCCGGCGCGCTGGCCAACCTGCACACGCCGGATTCCGGGGGGTTCGTCATGTTGACGACGAAGAACGGAGCCTTGGTGACGGGCGACGGGACGTCGACGCTGCCGCCGACCCCTGGCGCGCCCACGCCACCCGCCGTCACCACGCCGACGAGCACCGCCACGACGAGCTCCGCCACGACGAGCACCGCCGGCAGCACCTCGGCGGCGAGCACCTCGGCGACGAGCACCACTACGACGGACACCACGGCGACGAGCACCTCGGCGACGAGCACCGCCACGACCGTCCCGCAACAGACCGCGTCACCGCCGCCGACCACGACCCCCCAGGCGACGCCCACGCCCACGCAATCCTCACAGGCGCCACCGACCGGCGCCGCCGCGATCCAGCCGACCGACTCGACCCAAGCGAGCGGCGGGGGATAGCGCTTGGCGCTCATCGACCGGCGCATCGGGGTCCTCTTCATCGCGTTCGTCGCGCTGTTGGGCATGGCGCTCGCGCGGGCCGTGTATCTGGGGTCGGTACGGTCGGGGTCGCTTGCGCGCGCGGCGGCCACCCAGCAGGTGAGCAACGTGACCGTCCCGGCGGCGCGCGGCGCGATCACCGATCGGGGCGGCGCGGAGCTGGCGATCAGCGAGTCCGCAGACGACGTGGTGGCCGATCCCTACCTGATCAAGAACCCGGTGTCGGCCTCCGCGGAGCTCTCCTCGGCGCTGGGCATGCCCCGGCTGACCGTGCTCGGGCGGATCACCAAGCGCCACACGGGCTACGTGCTGCTCGCGCACCTGGTCCCGTCGGCCCAGGCGGTGGCCATCGCCGGCCTGCACATCGCCGGCATCAACCTGGTTCCGCAGGTTCGCCGGGTCTACCCCCGCGGTGAAGAGGCCGCGCAGGTCGTCGGTCTGGTGCACGGCGACGGCACGGGGGCGAGCGGCATCGAGTACCAGTACAACAACGTGCTGGCAGGCGCCAACGGCCTGCGCCGCATCGTCAGCGACGCGAGGGGGCAGGCGATCTCGATCGCCGAGGAGCGTCCGACCGACCCCGGCAAGGCCGTGACGCTCACGATCGACTCAGGCCTGCAGCAGGAGGTCGAGCGAGTGCTCACGCAGGTGGGAAGCACGTATTCGCCCAAGAGCGCCACCGCGATCGCGGTCGATCCGAGCACCGGGGCGATCCTCGCCCTGGCCAACTGGCGAGCCGCGGGGGTGGACAGCTCGGCCGGTCCGGAAGACCTGGCCATCGGGCTCAACTACGAGCCGGGCTCGACCTTCAAGGCGATCACGGTGGCGGGCGCGCTCCAGGACGGGTTGGTGACGCCCAATACGCCGTTCGACATCCCGCCGGTCCTCCAGGTCGCCGATCGGCAGATCCACGATGCCGAAAACCACGGCTACGAGACCCTGAGCGTGGCCAACATCCTCAAGTACTCGAGCAACATCGGGGCCGACCTGATCGGCATGAAGCTCGGCGCGCCGCGGTTCAACTACTGGGTGCGCCGGTTTGGCTTCGGCTCCAAGACCGGCGTGGACCTCCCGGGCGAGCAGAGCGGCATCGTCCTGCGCCTGTCCCAGTACTCGGGTTCGTCGATGGCGAACCTACCGTTCGGCCAGGGCGAGTCGGTGACGCCGATGCAGATGGTGGCCGCGTACGACGCGATCGCCAACGGGGGCATCCTGCGGTCCCCGCACGTCGTGCAATCGGTGGGCGACAAGCCGGCACCGCTGCCGCCCGCGCACCGGATCATCTCGCCCACCACGGCCTCCGAGCTGCGCGACATGCTCCGCGGCGTGTTCGCCGACGGGGGCACGGCGTCCGGCGCCGAGATCCGGGGCTACGACATGGCCGGCAAGACCGGGACCGCGAACATCGCGATCGACGGCCACTACTCCGACAGTGCCTACGTGGCGTCGTTCATCGGGATGGTCCCGACCGACCATCCGCGGCTGCTCGTCGCGGTCGTGGTCAACCAGCCCCAGGGATCGATCTTCGGTGGGTCGGTGGCAGCGCCGGCGTTCCAGAAGATCGTCGGCTGGGCGGTGCCGTACATGGGCCTGCCGCCGCGGTAGCGCTCGGTCGCGCTCAGCGCACCCGGCGCGCGCGGGGTGACGCGCCCACCGGACCGGTACCCGCGGCGGGGCTCCCGAGTTGGCGGCGCAGAACCGCGAGCCGCTCGTCCCACTCGGCGCCGACCGTGGTCATCCAACCGACCGCATCGGACAGCGGAGCGGGGGTGAACCGGTAGCGAACCTCGCGGCCGGCCCGCGTGCGGTCGAGCAATCCGGCCTCGGTGAGCGCCCCGAGGTGCTTGACCACGGCCTGGCGCGAGATCGGCAACTCGGCCGCGAGCTCGGTCGCGGTGGCGGCGGGGTGCGCGGCGATCGCGGTGAGGAGCGCCCGCCGCGTGGGATCCGACAGGGCGCCGAACACCGCCCCGGCCCGCTCGTCGGGGTTGGGCACGCTCGCGCCGCCCGCCCGTTCGCCCGAGTTCGGCGGGCTCACGCCGCCACGAGCGCGGGTCCGAACGTGGCGCCGCCGGCGCCGGGCAGCGGCACCCCGACCAGGTCGAGCACGTCGAGGGGGCGGGTCTCGACGATCCGCAGGCGGGTGTGCTCGCCCCGGGGCTCGATCCTCAGCTCAACGCGGCTGGCCGGCTCGTCCCTGTGCGACCACCAGAAGGTCAGGCGCTCGGGAGCGGCCACGTCCTCGATCCAGCCCGTTCGCACGTCGTCGGCCGTCGCGAACTCGGCCTCGCCCCCAGGGCGCAGATCGAGCGCCACGCGGTCGGCCAGCCAGCCGTCGCTTGTCACCGCCTCCCACACCGTCTCAGGCGTGGCGGGGACCCACAGCTCCCGCTCGATCCGCTCGCTCATCGCTTCCTCCTGTTCGACGTGGGTCATTCGCAACCAATGGGTTGCGCATCTGCTAAGTTGGTTTTCCGCAACCGCCCGGTTGCACCTTAGCAGACACTCAGGAGGTTCAAGCCATGCCACTCGTGCCGATGGTCGTCGAGCAGACAGCTCGCGGCGAGCGCTCCTTCGACATCTACTCCCGCCTGCTCAACGACCGGGTCGTCTTTCTGGGCGGTCAGGTCAACGAGGAGATCGCGAACCTGGTCGTCGCCCAGCTCGTCCATCTCGAGTCAGACGACCCCGACAAGGACATCCACCTCTACATCAACTCACCGGGCGGCTCCATCTACGCCGGCCTGGCCATCTACGACACGATGCAGTTCATCCGGCCCGACGTGCAGACGATCTGCTACGGCATCGCCATGTCGATGGGATCGCTGCTGCTGGCCGGAGGGGCGCCGGGCAAGCGGATGGCGCTGCCGAACAGCCGGATCCTGATCCACCAGCCGTCGGGTGGGTTCGAGGGTCAGTCAAGTGACATCGAGATCCACGCGCGCGAGGTGCTCGCGCTCCGGGCCCGCATCGACGAGATCTACGCCCAGCACACCGGTCAGGAGGTAGAGCGGGTCCACGCCGACATGGAGCGTGACCGCTTCTTCACGGGCGCGGAGGCCGTCGCCTACGGCCTCGTCGACCGGGTGATCGAGCACCGACCGATGACCAACGGCGCCCGTGGATTCGGTTCGCGCTAGGCCAAGAGCCGGTTCTCTTCGAGGCCGTTACTACGCGGAGTCGTCCGACAGGGCCGCCGCCAGCTCGGAGCGAGACCTGACTCCGAGCTTCTGATAGATGTGCCGCAGGTGGTACTCGACCGTCTTGGGTGCGATGAAGAGCGTGTCGGCGATCATGCGCGTGGTCATCTGTTGCCGGGCAAGGTCCGCGACACGTCGCTCTCCGGGAGTGAGCGAGTCTGGTCCGCTCAGCGCCATCCGGCGCGGTCGCGCACCGGCCGCAACCAACTCCATTCGGGCGCGCTTCGCCACCTCGGGCGCGCCACCGCGATGACTAAGTTCGAGCGCCTTGCGCAAGGGCCCGCGGGCGGCCTCGCGCCTCCTCGCGCGGCGCAGGGCGGCGCCCAGGTCTACGCGCGCAAGGATGCCCTCGAGTCGAGGCGGAGCGTGCTCGGCGACGTCGACCGCCTTCTCGAGCAGCGCAATCCCGTCGCGGCCGCCGACGGCCAGCCCAAGCACGCGCAGGTCGCGGATAATGATGCGCGTGACGCCAATCCGCTCGGCGCTCGCGAGCTCTGCACCCGCGAGCTCTTGCGCCCGCTCCGGGCGGCCCAGGGCGATTTCGGCGAGCGCTGCCGTAGAGCGCCACGCGACCGCGCCGGGATTGTTCACCCCGAAGTTAGACTCAAGCATCTCTCCGGCCCGGGTGGCGTCGTCGAGGGCCTCCGACGGGCGGCGCTGCCCTAGGCGCAACCGCGCCCGCACCTCCAGCAGCAGAGGGTGACTCAGGGTTGTGGATAGATGCTCGTCGTCGATCAGCGCCAATGCGGTCTCGGCCTTCTCGAACTGACCGCGTAGCGCCCGGCAACAGGCCAGCGCGCCATACGCGGAACGGCCCGTCCACAGGCCCTGCTCGGGAGCGTCGAGTGCCTCCTCGGCGTCGGCCTCGACACCTGCAATGTCGCCTTGCTCGTATCGTGGCCAAGCCCGAAGGTGGCTGACTGTGGCCCGCCGGGCCGGCGCGGGCGGTCTCTTCGGTGCCGCGAGGATCTGATCGCCCAGCTCGAGCCCGCGTTCGAGTTCGTCGACGAACAGCAGCGCACCCGTGAGGGACGCGAGCGGTCCATCCGTGGTCTCCGCGGCGTCAAGCAGCGTCCCCTCGCCCCAAGCGAGGTCAACCAGGTCCCGGACGCGCCGTCGCGGCTCCCCCCTGAGGGCATCGATGATCACCGTGTGCGCCAGAGCGGCGCGCTGGTTTGGTGTTGGCGGTCCATCGAGGTCGCGAAGCATCTGCCCGCGGCGAGTCAGCGCGTCCGCCCTCAGCTCGGGTACCAGGGATGCAGCCGCAATGTGCGCGGCCTCGAGCCGCGACGCGAGCTGACGATCCGCGCCGCCAAGCTGGCGCAAACCCTCGATGAGAATCCCCACGGCTTCGTCTGGGCGGTTACGCGCAAGCAGCAGCTGGCCCTTGGTGAGCGCAAGCTCGGCCCTGCGCCGGGGGTCCGCGACGACCCTGATCGCCTGGTCGAGTCGCTCCGGTGCCTGAGGTTCTCCCAGTTGCGCCTCCGCTTGACCCAGGTCCGCCACGATCTCGGGTTCGAGATCCGGCGACGGACGCTCGTCCAGTGCACGGACAAGCAAGCGGGCCGCCCTGTGCACATCCCCCGAGCGGAGCCTCTCATGAGCTGCCTCACGCAGCGTGCCCACGATCGCCGGATCGTCGCGTGGGGGTGCCTCGAGCGCGTGACGGGCGATCGCCTCGGCGGGCGCGCCGGCCTCCCGCAGGGCGATCGCCGCCCGCATGTGCGCCTGGGCACGAGAAAACGGCGGCAGCGAAGCCAGGATCGCCGGTCGCGAAATGGGATGGACAAATGACAGCGGCCGGTTCGGATTCAGCAGCCCTCGGGCGGTGAGCGAATCGGCTGCGTCCAGCGCGCCGCGTAGGTCGAGCTCGGCAACGCGCCCCGCGATCTCGACCGTTGCCCCGTCGCCCAACACCGCGAGTGCCCGGGCCAGAGCCGATTCGGGCGAGCTCGATTCGCTCGAGCCGGGCGGCGAACCAGTCGACGATCGCTTCCGGTACGGGGTCGGCGATGCGGACCGGGGTCCCAACGTCGGGGGCGCCGCTGTCCGCCACCAGCTGCGAGACCAGCTCCCCAACCAGGAACCGGTTGCCGGCGGTGGCGCTGAAGACCTTCGCGGCGCAATCGGCGTGAGCATTCGGAACCGCGTGGCGGACGAGCTCCGCCACCTCACGACGGGTGAGAGGGTGCACGGCCAGCCGTCTCGTCGCGGGCGCGTCACGGAGGGCGCTCAGCGCGCCGGTATCGGCCGGCCTCTCGCCCAGGCCAAAAGCGGCAAAAAGCACAATTTGCTCCGGCGCGATTCGGGCGGCGAGGTAGGCGAGCAGGCGCAGCGAAGGCTGATCGGCGGCGTGTACGTCGTCGACGACGAGCGCGAGCGGAACCGTCTGCGCGAGTTCGCGCAACACAGCGAAGCATGCGCGGATGACCGGATAAAGGTCGCCCAGAGACCTCAACGAGGCGCCATCGAGTCGACCGTCGAGCAACCTTCCCGCGAGCCGGCCCGGGCCGCTTTGTAGGCGCTCGCGCTCGTCTGCGTCAGCGTTGGCCCATGTCTCCTCGAGCAGGCCAATCGCGGTACCGAACAGGAAGCTTCGCTCGAGTTCGCTCCCGGCTGCGCGCAGGACCAGCAGTCCACCGTCGTGCGCGCGCTGTGCGGCATCGTCGAGCAAGTGAGTCTTGCCATTGCCGGCGATTCCTTCGAGGAGGACGACTCGGCCAGCGTTATGGCTTGCTCTATCGAGCGCTTCCTCCAGGGGATCGCTCACTTGGCCAACGCGCTCGTTGCGCATTACTCTGGGTTCCCGCAGAGATGCAGAAGCAGGTGACGAGTTTCGGATGGTGCCTGTAGTAACCAGCACACATGGAGCAAGTTGCGGTGCCGGCATTCCAGTCACCGACGTACGTCCTGCCTATGGCCCTGAGGAGCAGGAACACAGTGCCCTGCCTGCCATTCGGATAGAGGGCTCACCCTCGCGCGACGTCGCGACACAAGTCGTTCACATCACGAAGTGTGAGACCAATCACTCCGGGGAAGCATTCCCGGTTTGCCCTCAGTAGGTGGCGGCGGTCTCCGTCCGTCTCGTGCTGGTACACACAAGGATTACCCGCAAATCCCAGGGGGGGTGCACTGATTGCACCTCTCCGCGTACGTGCTAGCTTCGATCGCGAGGGTGTAGGGGGTGTGGCCGGCGCAGGTCTGTCGAGTAGGTAGCGCTCAGGAGCAACTGGTCCTTGAGGCTATTGAGACAAGAAGGGCTGCACAAACGTGAGTGACCGACATCTGATCGAGGAGACGTCATCGTCGTCAAGGGAACGACCTCGCCCGCGGTTACGCGGGGAACGCGTCCTTGCGCGTCCGGGCTTTGCGCGCCGACAGCGCGATCACGAACGGATTGATATCGCGCCAATCTGGGAAGAGCCGTCCCAGGCGCATCGACGGTCGAGCAACGGTCGCGTGCCGGCGTTTCCCTCCCGTGATGCAGTGTTTCGCCGCTTGCTCGTGCTGGCCGATGTGCTCGGCGCCGCGGCCGCTTTGCTGTTCGCCGTGAGCGTCATCGGATCGGGATTGGCAAGCATCCGGCCGACCGCACTGGTGATGGTGCCGTTCATCGTCTTGGTGAGCAAGGCGATCGGACTGTATGACCGCGATCAGCACACGCTGCGCAAGTCCACGATAGATGAGCTCCCCATCGATCCTCTACCTCTCCGTTGCCTACGCGTTGGCAGTGTGGCTGGCTGAGCAGATCCTCGTTCGCGGCTGGTTGGGACGGCCGGAGGTTGTCGGGCTCGCTGTCGCCTGCTTCGTGTTCGTCGCCTGCGCCCGTTCGCTCGCTCGCCACATGGCGCTCGCGGTCACCCCAGTCGAGCGTTGCATCGTGATCGGCAACGTGACAAACGCCACGAGGACTGCAGACAAGCTGTCGACCGCGGCGAGTGTCAAGGCAAGCGTCGTTGGGCGGGTGACCCTCCAGCCGACTGACGACGGTCACGCCCACGAGGTCCCCACCCTCGGAGACGTCGGTTCGCTTGCGGACGTCGTCACCCAGTACGGAGTGGACCGGGCAATCATCGCGCCCGGCAGCGAGGACGAGGAGGACGAGACGCTGCACGCCGTGCGGCTCGTGAAGGCCCTCGGACTCAAGGTGAGTGTTCTCCCGCGTCTGCTCGAGGTTGTGGGGTCGTCATCGACGTTTGACGAGGTCGACGGCATCACGCTGCTGGGGGTGCGTCAGTACGGCCTTTCAAGGTCCTCCGCGTTCCTGAAGCGGGTGTGCGACGTCGTAGCGGCGCTCGCCGGACTCGCGCTGCTCTCGCCGCTGTTCGTTGCCCTCGCGGTCTTGATCAAGTTGGACTCGCGTGGCTCCGTGTTCTTTGGCCAGCCGCGAATCGGGCGACGCGGCAAGCGGTTCACGATGATCAAGTTCCGGTCGATGGTGACCGGCGCGGACCGGATCAAGGAAGAGCTCCGCCGCCGCAACGAGGTGTCCGGTGGGCTGTTCAAGATCGCGGACGATCCTCGCATCACCCGCGTGGGTCGGCTCCTGAGGCATACCTCGTTGGATGAGCTTCCCCAGTTGCTGAACGTCCTACGGGGGGATATGAGTCTGGTCGGACCCCGACCGCTCGTGCCTGACGAGGATGCCCTGATCGAGGGTTGGCAGCGCCGGCGGCTTGCGGTCAAGCCCGGGATGACCGGCCTCTGGCAGATCTACGGCTCGGCGCGAATCCCCATGCAGGAGATGGTCAAGATCGATTATCTCTACGGCGCGAACTGGTCAGTTTGGCTGGATCTGAAGATCCTGCTGAAGACGGTGCCGTACGTCCTGCGAGGGAGAGGGCTCTGATGAGCGTCATCCAGCCCGATTTGGTTCGTCCCACAGCCCCCCGCGAAACCGGGCTCGACAGCCGCGACGTGGCCCTCGTCCATGACTATCTGCTCGTGTTACGCGGTGCCGAGCGGACATTCGCCGAGCTCGCGGACATCTGGCCGAGCGCGCCGGTCTACACCCTTCTCTACGACGCGGACCGCACGGGCGCGCGGTTCGCCACCCACCCGGTGCGAACCTCCCCTCTGCAGCGTGCCCGCGTCACTCAACGGGGGTTCCGGAAGCTGATGCCCATCTTCCCGCTGATGGCCGAACGGCTGCGCGTGCAAGAGCATCAGCTCGTAGTGTCGAGCAGCAGCGCGTTCGCGCACGGCATCCGACCCCACCCGGGCGCCGTCCACGTGTGTTACTGCCACACCCCGTTCCGTTACGCGTGGTTTGAGCGCGACCGAGCGCTGGGCGAGGTGCGTGGCGTTGTTCGGCCGGCGCTGGATGCCGCCTTGGCCGCGATTCGGCGGTGGGATCTGAAGGCATCGCAGCGGGTGACGCGCTACGTGGCCAACTCGCGTAACACCCAGGGCCGCATCCGCGAGCTCTATGGCCGCGACGCCAACATCGTCCATCCACCTGTAGAGGTCGATCGCTTCAGCGCGGCCGAGCCCGAGGATTACTTCCTGATCGTGTCCGAGCTGGTGCCGCACAAGCGAGTCGAGACGGCAATGTTGGCCGCGGTCGCGGCAGAAAAGCGACTGAAGGTCGTCGGCGGCGGTCCAGAGTTAGAGCGTCTCCAAGCGCGCTACGGCAAGGGGGTGGAGTTCCTCGGCCGCGTCAGCGACGAGGAGCTCGTACGACTCTATGCGGGTGCTCTTGCGGTGATTGTTCCGAACGTGGAGGAGTTCGGGATCGTTGCGGTCGAAGCACAGGCCGCGGGAAGGCCGGTGATCGCGGCGCGCGCCGGGGGCGCGTTGGAGACGGTGATCGATGGAGTAACCGGTAGCTTTGTCCCACCCGGAGGAGCGCAGGAGCTAGCCAAGGCAATGCGCCGCTTCGATCCCGAGGATTACGATCCGCGGGCCATCCAGCGCCACGCGCGCCGCTTCTCGCCGCAAGCGTTCCGGACGCGTCTGCGTGCCGAGGTGAAGCAGGCGATGAACTGATCAGTTCGGGTGTCCGTTCGTCAAAGCCGCTTGACGATAGACCCGGCACACCTGTGCGACGTGGTGGGGAAGCGCGAAGTCACCCGAGCGCTCAGTTGCGCGCGCTCCCATCCGCTGCCTGACATCAGCGGAGCTCGCGATCGACTCGAGGGCTTTCGTCCACTGGTCTGGCGAGCGAGGCGCCAGCAGCATGCCGCTGATGCCGTCCTCAATGATCTCCGCCGGTCCTCCGCAGCGGGTGGCAAGCACTGGAATGCCGAGCGCCATTGCCTCGACCACGACCCGGCCGAACGGTTCTTCCCACGAGGGGACCATCAGTGCATCGAGCATCCCCATCACCGACGGAATGTCTTTGCGTTCGCCGAGAAAGTGGACGCGATCGCCGAGGTCGAGTTCCTCCACAAGCCGCTTGAGGCTTTGCAGGTAGGCGCGGTTGTCGTAGCGGGTCGATGCGGAGACGAACTTCGCGTCCCCCACGATCACCAGATGCGCGCCGGCACCGCCGTCGCGCACCCGGCTGAACGCCTGAATCGCCTCGTACTGGCCCTTCCAGGGCGTGATCTGGCCGACGACACCGAACACCAGGGTCCCGGTGTCGAGGGCCAGGCTGCGGCGCATCTCGTCGGGACCGACCGCCGGAGAGCTGAACGATTCAAGATTAACCGGATTATAGACTACAGTCAAAGCGCCTCGGGAGGTGACGTTCCGCAGACCCTCCGCAGTGAAGTTGGAGTTTGCGATCATCGTCCGCGAGCCAGCCGCGACGAGCCACTGGGAGACGTCGGCAAGCGGCGATCGCGGCAGCCGATCGCGGAGGTGGACAACCACTGGGACACCGGCGATTTTCCCAGCGGGAACCGCGATGAGCCCCGCGCGGACGGAGTTTGCGTGGATCAAGTCAGGACTGATGCGGGCTACGTGCGCAGCTAGGCGAGCCGTGGCCGAGATGCCCCAGCTCGCCGCGCGGGCGACCAAGCGCGGATCGCGCTTCAGGCTCACGTCCGTGCCTGGTATGGGCACGACCGGAACGTCGATCTCGCGCAGCGCAGCGGGAAGCGGCCCGGGAGCGGGACACGCTACACGCGGCGAAATCTCGGACGGCAGCGCGGAGAGAAGTTCGATCAACGACCGCTCCGCGCCTCCGACCTTGGACGTGTGGCTGACACACAACACCTTCATGCCGACACATACTCCACAGCCGCTGACCATAACGCATCGATCGAGATGCGCCTTTGGCGTCCGTATCAATCGCCACGTGTCAATTAGATTTGCGCCAGAGTCGCCACTCCCGGCCGTCAATCCAGAATCTGCGGCTAAGATGGCAAGGCGTCTGCCGCCGAGCGCTCCTGCGCGCCGGCAGAGCTCCGTGGCGTTTCGGCACGGCAGAGGCCCAGAGTGTCTTGGGCCCAGTTCGAGGCATGAGACGCGTGACGTCGCGGCAACGAGGCACGTTTCCGATCGAGCCGACCTTCGGGCAGAAGCGGTCAAGCCCGCCACGGTGGGATTCACAACGTGAATACATCCGATGCACAGCTGAAGACATCTGGTGCACATCGTCACATGAGCAGCTCTTCCGTCAACGCTGAACACGCACCACCCGCCGCCGACGCGCGTGTCCGCGACGTGCACATCTCCGATCTCTCGCCGGACGAGATCCGGTCGCGAGTGAGAAACGGACTCATCGCCGTCGGCCTGCGGGCCTTCGGAGTCCGGGCCATCGGATTGGTCACCAACGTCGTGCTCGCCAGATTGCTGCTTCCACAGGACTTCGGGATCCTCGCGTTCGGCCAGACCCTCGTGATGTTCGGCTCGCTACTGACCGACATCGGTATGTCGGCAGGCCTGATCCGTGACCATCGATCGCCGACGATCGCCCAGCTGGAGGCGTTCTATGCGCTTCAGCTCTTAACCACGACGGTGTTCGTGGCGATCGCGATCGGCGTGCTCCTACCGTTTGGTCGCCTAGGCCACGTCGGAGCGGTGATGACGGCATCGTTGATCCTCTCCTCGATCGGAGGGTCCAGAGTGATCGTGCTCGAGCGCGATCTCGACTACGGGGCGATCGCCGCGGCGGATGTCTCGAGCGGCTTGATCTACTGTTTCGGCGCGATTCTGCTCGTGGCGTTAGGCGCCGGCATCTGGGGCGTTGCCGTCGCTCACATCCTGCGGGCGGCGTGCCAATCGGTGGTGCTCATGCGCCGGACCGCGCAGGTGCGGTTGCGACCCAAGCTATGTCTCGGCGAGCTCCGGGGGATGGTGTCGTTCGGTCTGAAGTTCCAGGCCAACAGCCTCCTCGACCTAGGTCGGGCCGAAGCGATCAACGTTCTGACGCTGGCGATCGCGGGGACTGGCGTCCTCGGGTTGTGGTCACTGGCACAACGCATCCTGCTGGTGCCATACCTGCTCTTCGAGGCACTGTGGCGGGTGAGCTTTCCGGCGATTGCCAGGCTGGTTGCCAAGGGCGTGGATCCATCCGAGGAGGTGGCACGAGCACTCGGTCTCGGCGTCGTCACCACGGCCGGCCTTCTGGTCGGGTTTGCCTCCTCGGCTCCCAGTCTGGTGCCCGCTGTCTTCGGTCCCGCCTGGCGAGGCTCAGCGCAGGTCATACCGCTCGCGTCGCTGGGGATCACGATCGCGGGACCGATCTCTGCCGCCTACGGCGGGTACCTGTACGCGATCGGTAAGGCCGGGTGGGTGCTGGCCGCAACGGCCATCGCGGTCGCGTGCTGGTTTGTCCTGCTGCCCGTGCTACTGCCGGCGATCGGCCCCACGGCCCACGGGGTAGCTTGGCTGACGGCCTCGATAGGAGAGGCAGCCGCCCTGACAGTGGGCCTCGGTCGCCGGGCGGCTCGGGAGGCGATCCGGACCGTCCTCCCTCCGGTTGCCGTCGGTGTCGTCATCGCGGGTCTCGCCCTGCGTGCGGCACCTGAGTTGCCCTCGCGTCTCTCCGGAGCGATCGCGATCGCTGTCGCTTCAACTCTTCTCTATGTGGCGGCGCTGATGATCATTCGCCGCGATACCTGTCGCGATCTGGTTCGACTCGTCAAGAGCATGGTGGCGCCGGCGACAAGCCGCCTCCGGCCACCCGTCCCCGCCGCCGAGACATGACGACAGTCGCCGCACGTCCATCCACGGAGTCGCCGCGAGGGCAGAGCGCGGTCAGGTCGGTACGCGAAAGCCGTCCTGCCGCCACGCAACCCACGCGGCCCGGATGGAGAATCGCGCTGACCTTCGTCTGCGCGAGCATCCTTTTGGCATCGGTCGGCGGTGCCAGTGCCGTTCAATATCTCGAGCCCGCCGTCGCCTGTCTGATCGGGGTCAGGCTACTGCTGCTTCGACGGGATGTCGACTACCTCGAGTTCACGCTGTGGCTTTGGATGGTCAGCCCTGAGCTGAGGAGGTACATCGACTACCACAGCGCCTACCGCTCCGTGAGCGGCGTGCTGGTCGCGCCGTATCTCGTGGCTCTGGCCGGCTTGCCGAGTGCGGTTCGCCGCCGGCAGCAGGCGCTCTGGAGTGTACGGATGCTGTTCCTGTTCGCTGGCCTCGCGATCGTCTACTCCACGGTGGTTGGGCTCGCGCTTTCCGGCTCCAAGACCGCGGTGCTGGCAAGCTTGTTGACGTGGTCGCCCCCGCTCGCGCTCGGGTTCTTCGTGTTGATGACACCCACGCCGTGGTCACAGCTCGAGGAGATGATGAAGCGATTCGTGCCATGGGTGCTCCTGCTGGTAGCCGTCTACGGCTTCGTCCAATGGTTTGTGGTGCCGCCGTGGGACGCGAACTGGCTACAGAACATCAGCAACGCAGGCCAGTCGTTTGGGCAACCCGAGCCGTTCAAGCTTCGCATCTGGAGCTGGCTGAACAGCCCCGGCACTCTGGCCGGCACGATTGTCTGGCTGATCGTCACCCAGTTGGGGATGGGGTTCTCGAAGAGGCGCGCGGCGAGGCTGCTGGAGATCAGCGGTCTCGTGATCGGTATGGCCCTGCTGGGGGTCACGGGGGTCCGAGCGGGATGGATCGGTCTGGGGTTGTCCCTCCTCGCGCTGCTCTGGTACGGAAGGCTGCCCATAGGAACGATCTTGGTCGGTGCAGCCGTGCTGATCCTCGTCGTGACTGTGGTCGGCGGGCCGGTCGGATCGCTCATCGCCAGTCGCGCGAAGAGTCTGACGTCGGGGACCAAGGACACGAGCGCTAGCGCGCGTCTCTCATTCCAGGTGCACGCCGTACCTCAGGCGCTCAGCGATCCGATCGGCGCGGGCATCGGCTCGACCGGTGCCGGAGTGAGAGCGGGTTCCCCGACCTCAAACGATCCGTTTGCCAATAGTGATTCCGGGTACCTCGAAACTCTGGAGACGTTTGGCAGCGTGCCGGGCGGGATCCTCCTGGTCTTGCTGGTGGCTGCATGTTGCGGGACGTTTGGCTGGGCGCGACGGGGCCCCGGCCTGGCGACCGCGCTGGGCGCGAGCACCATTGTCGCGCCCATCCTGCTCCTGTTCGGCAGCGTTTGGGGACTGACGCTGCTCCTGTCGCTCGGAGGTGTAGCTCGAGCCGATGCAGTTGACAACTAACGCAACCGACCGTGTAAGCGCTGTGCCCGAAGTGGCACTCGTAATTCCGGTGTTCCGCGGGTGGCAACACGCGGAGGCACTCCTGCGGCACCTAGGGGACAAACCGACTTGGCTCGAGATCGTGATCGTCGACGATGCCAGCGACGACGGGCAGGCGGGTTGCTTCGCGGCGAACCATCCCGCGGTGCGCCTCGTCGTCCGCGAGGCCAACGGCGGCTTCGGCGCCGCGGTGAACACGGGGGTGGCGAGGGCGCGCGCTGAGACGATCGTCGTCGCCAACAGTGATCTCTTGATCGGCGTGGACGCGCTTGCCGGTCTGGCGGCGTTGGTCAAGCGTCATCCGGAGCGGATACTCGCTCCGCGGACCTTGATCGACGCGCACTCGACCGTGCGCGTGGCGCATCGGTTTCCGACTCCATGGCGGGATGCCCGCGAGCTGTTCGCCCCGTTTCTGCTCTTCCGGCGTCTGCGATCCCGTATCGATGCCGGCGTCGGCGGGAACGGCGAAATTGTCGACTGTGACTGGGTCGTCGGGTCCTGCCTTGCATTCGCGCGCCGAACCTGGGCCAAGACTGGCCCGGTCGACGAAGCCTTCTACATGTACTCCGAGGAGATCGACTGGCAACGCCGGGCGAGGGCTCGAGGATTTCGCTCGGGATATGTCCCCGGGATTTCCGTCCAGCACCACGAGATGCATGGGCTCCCCAAGGCCGATCCGGCGCGCGACGAACGCTTCAGATTGATCTGGCGTTCCCGGCTTCGGTATCACCAGAAGCATGGGTCCTGGCGCGCGGAGCTCCTGCTGCGCTCCCTCTGGTTGACTGCGCTTCCCTGCAGCGTTCCTGTCTACCGTTTGGCCGCGGCCGTCTCCCGCCGCCACGGTGACCGCGCGCGAGCCGAGCTCAGACGTCTTCGGGTGTTGTCATGTGCCGCGTTCTCCGGGGAGCTGTGAGCGATGACTGCGCGTACAACTCGCTCGGAAACGGTCGACCCTTGGGCTCAGTCGCTTCGAACCGCTTCGCCTCGACGAGGAGATCGTGATGCGCCCACATCCCAGCGAGTATCACGCCGCGGCGTCCGTCCAGGACGAGCCGATGGAAGAACAGCGCCCAGACAAGTCGCAGCACGGGCTTTAGGAGAAGACCGCGGAGACTATGAGCAGGTCGTTCTCGTGCAAGCAGTGAGCTGTATCGATTCAGGCGGTTAGCCGTGTCCTCAATGCTTCGGAAACCTTCGTGGAATATTGGACCGTTCATCCGGGCCGACCGGCCACCGACGTCAACCTTCTCGTGGACCAGTCCCGAGCCGAACGCTGCTCTCCGTCGGTCATACAGACGTACAAGCCGCTCGACGCTGGGCCGGTGCACCGGCCGATGTGGTGCCCCGAGGAAATCGCTCACCCTGGGAATGGCATACGCAGCCACGTCGAATCGAGCCTGTTCGATCTCGGCCATGAGTTCGGCGCTGACGCGCTCGTCGGCATCGATATTGAGGATCCACTCGTTGCTCGCGAGTGCAGCAGCGCGATTCTTCTGTTCCACAAATCCCACCCACGGTTCACATCGAACCACTGCTCCGCGCTCCGCGGCGATCGGTCGCGTGTCATCGGTCGAGCCCGCATCGAGGACCAGAACCTCGTCTGCCCACGCCACCGAGTCCAGGCACTCAGCAAGTTTTTCCTGCTCGTTCAAAGTGATGACCGTGACTGTGATCGCGGGTCGCATGCGTCCCATGGTACCCGCCGTAGTACGAACAACGCAAGCGCTGGAGGTTGCCCATGCTTGACGGACCGCAGATTATGAAGTTGGTTTTTCGCCGGTGGTGGTTAGTCGTCGTCCTTGCCCTGGCCGGCGGTGTGGCTGGTTACGCATATTCCAAGTCGGCCACATCCCACTATTCGGCCAGCGAGGGCCTGCTGGTGACAGGCCAGGCGCCCAATCCGCTGCTGGTGAACTTGACTAGCAGTTCACAGGACCCGTCTCGGGTGGTGCAGACGCAGGTTGATGTGCTCGAGAGCCAGGCCGTGAAGGCAATGGCGCGCCAGACCCTCGGCGGGGTGACCCCGAACGTGAGCGTGACATCAAGTACCGCGAGCAACCTGATCACTGTCACCGGGAACGCCCCCACCCAGGCCGGGGCGAGTCGCTCCCTGCACGCGGTAGTGGGCGCGTACAACACACTGGCACTGCAGGTGCAGCGCGGGCAGATCGGTGGTGCCAGAAGCGTCCTGGTCGAGAAACTGACGCAGGCGCGGAACGCCAAGGGAGCGCTGAAGAATCACCCCAACAACGACCAGTTGACGACGCGAAGCCAACAGCTTCCCCAGCTGCAGACCTTGCTGGATCAACTCGACGCATCCTTGAAGCTGGGCGTCACTGGCGCGCAGCCGATCGGCGTGGCGCAGGTGAGCGGTCCGATCGTGCGACCGGACAAGTCACAGGCGATCGCGATTGGTGCAGTCACCGGGATCGTGCTGGCGGTGATGATGGCGCTGGCCCTGGGCCGCAGCACGGAAGAACGCCGGCGGGTATTCGCGGCGGCGCAAAGCAGCAGAACCTAACGATCGGTGCTAATCAGAGGACAATCATGTGCCCGGAAACACCGAGCACCAGTGATCCCGTTCACCGAGGCGGGTATCTACGCACGAGGGTTCGTCTGGCGATACATGAATGTGCTCTTGGCAATTTCTGTTTCGGTCGTTGCTGCGGCGCTTCACTTTGGCGGCGCCCGTTGGCCACGTTTCCTCCGCTGGCTGACCGTCAGCGGGGCGAGCGTCGGCATGGCCATCGGCGCGGCGAGCTGTTCTCTCGGGTCTCCTAGCACCCGGTACGCACCGGCCGCCCGCTCGGCGGCGAGCTTTTGGAACTCCATGGGGGTCAACACGCATCTTTACTACTCAAACACTCCCTATAAGGATGTTCCGGCCGTTTTGAGATGGTTGAAACGCCTGGACATCCGGCACGTCCGGGATGGTCTGGCTCCGGGCCGCGCCGACGAGGTGGCCGCCCTGCGGGCGCTCGGGCGGGCCGGGATCAAGTCCTCACTTCTGGTTGGGGCGCCAGGCTCCAACCCGTCTGACTTGCTCTCGGTGATCGGGACACGGCTGTCCACTGATGTGGAGGCGGTTGAGGGACCAAATGAGTACTGGCGTACCGGAAGCGGCTGGCAGTCGCGGCTCGTCCCGTTCCAGCGGACGCTCTTTGATGAGACCCGCCAGCTCTCGCGCCCGGACCCCCCACTCGTCGTCGGTCCGTCGGTCGGCGGGCTCAACCTGTCCCGTTATCTCAATCGAGGGAACATCCACCCGTATCCGGGAGCTAGGCCGCCGGAGGCGAACATCACGGGTGAGGTCTCCGGGGCGCGCGAGACCTCGGGCTCGGCGCGGGTGTGGGCAACAGAGACCGGTTATCAGGATGCGACTCACATGGCCGCCGGGACCACCCAGCCGGCGGCCTCGGACGCAGCCCAGGCCGTCTATCTGCCGCGGCTGTTCACGTCGTACTTCGCCGCCGGCGTGCCACGCACCTACGTGTACGAGCTGCTTGACGAGTTTGCCAATCCGGGGCGGACCGAGCCCGAGGATCACTATGGCCTGCTGACCAACAGCCTGGAGCCAAAGCCACAGTTCTGGGCCGTGTCGCGATTGGCTCGCGCCGTTGCAGATAAGCCGGCGAAGACCGTCAAGCGGCTGCGCTATTCGATTGTCGACAAGGGATCCGGCCTCCGACAGGTCTTGCTGTACCGCAGCGATGGCAGCTGGCAGATCCTCCTCTGGCGGCCGTCGCCGGTCGCCCCGAACGGCAGTTCGCAGCAGCCGGAGTCTATGACCCTCAAGCTGCCGATGTGCGCGCGGCTGAGCTTGGAGAAGCCATCGCAATCCGGAGCTGAGCAGAGCCTTGGCCGAGGGACCACGTTCCGGCTCTCAGTGGGGGGATCACTCGATATTGTCCGCGTCACGCCGGGCGCATGCAGCGCATCGTAATCGTCGCCGGCCTCTGGCCGCGCGATCGGATGGACAATGCGGGCGGGGTCCAGGTCCGCGAGCGGGCACTCCAATTTGCGCGGGCCGAGAACGAGGTCACGCTGATCGTGCCCGACCGAGTGCGGGCCTCTCCCGCCGCTCAGGGTCTGACCCCTTCGGTGAAGGTGATTCGGTGTCCGGTGCCAGAGCCGCCCAGCGGCCTCACCCGACGTGTGATCGAGTTTGCCGAGCGCTCTGCGCGCGGCGAGCTCACTCCTGGACGGGCCTGGCTGAATCGATGGCTGTCAGAAGACGTCAGCCATGCCCTGGAGCGGGCGGAATACGTGGAGGTCCACTGGCCTGCGTTCCTGCCGTTGATCGAGGGCGTGCGCCAGGTGACTTCGGCCAGCTGTGCAATCGTCGAACATGACGTCCAAACGCAGGGCCTGCGACGGCGCGCCCGCACGGATCCACGCGCGGCGCGTCGCGTGGCCGCGAAGGTCGCCGCCTCGGTTGCACGACGGCGGGAAGCGCAACTCTGTAACGCATACGACCGAGTCCTGGTGTACTCCGACAAGGATCGGGTGCTGCTGCGGGCCATGGGCGTGAACGTGCCGATCGAGGTGATTCCGCTTCTGGTGCCGTGGCCGGCGAGACCCGCTCCGCTCTCATCGAAGACTGTGCTCTTCACCGCCGCGCTCTACCGGCCCGAAAACCATCAGAGCGCGCTGTGGCTGATCGATCATGTGTGGCCGAGGGTGCGAGAGGCCGGCGCCGACGCGAGACTCGTGATCGCCGGGTCAAAGCCGGCGCCAAGCCTGATCGAGCGCGCCGGTGACGACATCGTGGTGCCCGGTTTCGTAGACGATCTCACAGGCCTCTACATGGAGGCCCGGGTTTTCGCCGTGCCGCTCGTCTTGGGAGCGGGAGTGAAAGTGAAAGTTCTGGAGGCGGCATCGAGTGGCTTGCCGATCGTGTCGACGTCGATCGGGGCCGAGGGCTATCCCGACGAGATCGTGGCACGGGCCGACGATCCTCAGGAGTTTGCTGCGCGCATAGTCGAGTTCTTGAACGACGACGAGGCCGCGACGTCGCGTGCCCGTGTGGCGAGAAGCTGGGCGCAATCGCGGCTCGCTGTCGTCTAGCGCCTCGAAGCGCCGTTATCGCGTGAGTGGTGACTGCCGTTTGGTTTTCGGGGTGTGAGTTCGTGGTGCGGGCCGGGTGTCGACGCGGACCGGGCCTGCCGGGACGTCCGGCGTGTCCTGATGACAGGTGGGGCTGTCGTTTGCGGGCAGGCGGCAGCGGGTCGGCGTGGCGTCGTGGTCGTCGAGGGTTCCGGCTTGAGGTGCGGCCGGTGTTCAGCAGAGCGCGGGGTTGGAGCGCAGGCGCGTGAACCCGGCGGCGAGCGCCCGGGACCAGGGCCAGTCGCGGTCGAGCTTGAGCTGGGCGCGCCGGCCGTGGCGGACGAGCTTGGCGGCGATGTGCAGCAGCCGTTGGCGAAGGCGCTTGGGTTCGGCCTTGGCGAGCTCGCCGTCGAGGCAGATCAGCCTGGTCCAGGCGAGCAGGTCTTGGGCGATCAGCGAGATCTCCAGCCAGGTCTGGTTGTGCTCGAAGGCGTAGTGCGGGAGGTTGCGCATGCCGGTGTCCTTCCCGGCGCGGATCGAGTCCTCCACCCGGGCGCGGCCGCGGTGATGCAACTCCAACGTGGCGATGTCGTTGCCGTCCTGGTCGGTGAGGAAGCACGTGTAACGGTGGCCGTGCTCGTCGAAGATCGTGAACTGCGCGCCGGGGTGTGGACGCTCGCGGCGGACGATCAGCCTCGAGCCCTCGGGCCAGGCGGACAGGTCGAGATAGTCGGTCAGGTCCGCGACCCACGCACCCTTGCGATCCTTGCCGTCGGCGTCGATCGCCTGCACCCACGCGGATTCGGGCAGTTCGAGGATCGCCTGGCGGACCGTCTCGGTCAGCTCGTAACCGACCGAGAAACGGATCCCAGCTTCACGGCAGTCATTGGTGAACGCGTGCGTGCACCCGCCGATATCCGTCCTGACGAGGATCTCCCGATCGAGGTCCTCGGCGGGGAGCTGCGTGAGCGCCATGCCCAGCACCGTGAAGTGATCCTCGGCGGTGTTCGACCCGGCATTCCCGGGCCGGAGGATCGCGGCCAAAGCTTCGCCGGTCTCATCCAGCCAGCAGCCGAGCGGATGGAACCCGTACCCGTGCTTGTAGTTGCCCGCCGCCAGCTCCTTATCGGAATGCGCGGTCAGCAGGGTCGCGTCGATGTGCAGCGTGATCGTGTCGGGGCGTGCGCCCGCATCCCACACCCGCGCCCGAGCTTGAGCCCGCGCCGTCCGGACCCGGGCCAGCGACGACTCGTCGACCGATTTGAGCACCCGGTGCGTCGTCGTCTCCGACGCACGAGCCCCGAACAGCCGCTCCTGCCCCTCAAACGCGGCCATGTCGGTCACGCAGTCGCCGCCGTCGACGAGCATCACCGCCACGTCCCGGACCACCCGGCCGGGATCGTGCGCCGAACGCCGCTCCCGCGTGTCCGCCAACGCGGCCGACAACGCGTCCGTCAACCCCGAACGGTCGGCCAACTCGACCACCAGCGCCACCCCCGCGTGCGAGACCAAACCCTCGCCGTCCGCCGTCACTTCTACTGTTCTCAGCCGAGCCGCTGGCTTCACCAACTGGGTGTCCTCCTGGGTCGAGACTGCAGGCGTCAGGAACCCGCATTCTTACGGCCCGGGAGGACGTTCCCACCTCCCCGAGTCAGCCCACTATCGGCGCTTCCAGGCTAGCCGTGTGCGAGTGAGTGGGTGTGGGCATGGTGACGGCTCGTTGTTTCCCCGGAGAACGGTGTTGCTAGGGTCCGAGCGCATGGCTTCATCCGGGCTTCCAGCGTGGGCGAGGGCCTACGCCCTGTACGACCGTCACGTCCCCTCTCATAAAGGCCGTCGCCGTGTGCTCAGCGCGCTCGCCGCGATTGGGGAACGTCGAGGCCAGCGGCTCGAAATCCCGCTGCGTAATGGCCACCGCATCCTCGTGTCCCCAGCGGAGGGCAGGATCGTCAATCAAACGGTCGGGATGACGTGTCTTCGCGACCGAGAGTTCGAGCCGCGGGTCGAGCGCACCATCAACGATCTTCTCGAGCCGGGTGACACCGCCGTCGACATCGGCGCGAACGTCGGGTACATGACGCTCGTAATGGCTCGCCGAGTTGGCGAGAGAGGCCGTGTCACCGCCTTTGAGCCGGCCCCGGACAACCTCGCGCTGCTCGAGCGCAACATGGCGCTCAACGACTACGGCGACAGGGCCCAGGTGATCGGCGCCGCCGTCGGCGACCAGGCCGGAACGCTGGACCTGTCGTTCGATCCCAGGCTGCCGGGTAACGCCTCGTTCCACTACGCCGAGACCAACGCGGCCAGGACCGTAGAGGTTCCCGTCGTCACGCTGGACGAGACGCTGCCCGGTCAGGCGCCCCGCCTGATAAAGATCGATGTTCAGGGCCATGAGATGGCCGTGTTCCGAGGTGCCGAGAACACGATCCGGAGCGCCCGGCCCGCCCTGATCTTCGAGTATGACCCGAAGGGCGCCAGACGGGCGGGCTGGACTCTCCAGCATGCGGTCGCACTGCTGTCTGAATGGGCGCCATACCGCTTCTCGAGGCTTGATGACGAGGGAGGCCTACCGCTCGACTCGTTCGACGAGATGTCCGGCGCCGAGTTCGGGGACGTCCTGGCGGTCGTGTCTGACTAAACCGCGCCGGCTCGGTGCGATCGGTGGTGGCTCTTGTGGGAAGTGGTCCGAGGAGGAACTCGCTTCCCGTGGCGGGTCTCGCGGCTCTTCGATTGGCGGACCTGGGGATGCGGTGATTTCTTCTTGCCCTGCTTGATCTGCGGCCGCGGTGCCAAGGAGGGTCCCGTGCTACTGCTTGTCGGTCCCGCGGATGATGTGGGGGCAGCGGGCGGTGTCGTGCCCGAACAGGGCACGGGGGTCACGTGCAGGAGACGGAGGCTCGCGCCGACCGTGAGTGACACGTGCTGTCCGATCCCCAGATCTTGCGCGTCAGACGATTGCGAGGGGTCGAGGACTGTCGTGTCTGCGCAGAACGGGAGGTTGAGCGCCAGCGGGGCGGTAGCTGCTGCCGTGTCGGTCCCGGCGGAGTCCACCGCGACTGGGCGCCACAGCAGGATCTGAAAGCTCTCGTCGCTGCGAGACAGGAGAAGTTGCTGGAGGCCGGTGCCCAAGTCCGAGATCGTGTAGTCGAGCGGCTGCGGAGCCAGATCAGGTGAGTCCTGCACTGCGGTTGCGAGTCGAGCCAGGGCATAGAACTGCGGCTTGGGTTGTAGATCGTGGTCTAGGAGGCCAAACCGAGCCTCCGGATTCTGCGCGCCGGGATCGGCGAACTCGTCCGCCAACTCGTAGATGAACGTGCGCGAAATCCCGCTCCGGAAGTACGCCGCGAACAGGCGCGGCAGGTAGACCGCTTGGGCGGCGTCGGTGGCGGCGGGCTGACTGGAGCCGGGGGTTGCGTTGACGGCGTCGTGATACCCAGTCTCGGTCGCCCACACCGGTACGTCGCCGAACGTCGACGTGGCGCCGGCCAGCTGGCCGGCGATGTTCGACTCCGGCGGGCCGCCACCCGGGTAGGGGTGGATGTTCGCGCGATCGTCAGAGGAGATTTGGATCCCGCCGACCGAAGGCCCGACAACCAGATTCGAGGCGAGACCGGGGGTGTCCTTGACGTCGTCGTACAGAAGGCTCTGGAACGGCATGAGCCGAGCCTGCCAGCCTGGGCCGCTCGACCAGTATTCATTGGGGCCTTCGATCGCTTCAACGTCCGAGGCAAGCTGCCCGGCGAGCACTTGGAGGAGCGGCCCGAGGCTCTGCCCGGGGGTTCCGACCATCAGCGTCGCCTTGATTCCCGCACCGCCGAGCGCCTGCAACGCGCTGATCTCATCGGGCCGGTTCGGGGCGAGCCCGTCTCTCACGTGCCGGAAGTCGAGCTGCTCGAGGCGCGCAAGCACTCCAGCGACGTTCTTGTACGGCGTATTGCTGTAGTACATGTGGACATTCACCCCCATCGAGTTCCAGAAATCGGCTGCGGAATGGGGTGCGGGGGCGACGAGAGACGTTGTCGGCGTGGCGAACTGCGTGCTTGAAATCGCGCGCGCGGGTGGGGATGCCACGCCGCCCAAGGCGATCGTTGCGTAGGCTGTGGCGAGGAGGTTGCCGAAAGCGATACCCATGACGTCGACGCGGCGGAGCGGATGTTCAGGGCAGCGACGCGTACTGGACGAGTGTTCCCCCGGCTCGCAAGAAACGCGACGCGCGGAAGCAATCCGTCCACACAACTACGCTTTAGTCGTGCAACTGCGCCAGTTCTTTGCCGAGGTCCCAGAGCCTGTCGGGCGAATCGATGTTGCCGGTCTGGCCTACGACAACCGCCTGGTGAAGCCCGGGACGCTGTTCTTCTGCGTCCCCGGCTTCACCCGCGACGGCCACGAGTTCGCGCCCGACGCGATCGCGCGCGGCGCGGTGGCGCTGGTCGTGGAGCGCCCTCTGGATCTGGACGTTCCCCAGGTCCGGGTCGCGAGCGTCCGGGCGGCGATGCCGCCGGCCGCCGCGGCGTTCTACGGCGACCCCACGGCGAGCCTTCAGACGGTCGGGGTGACCGGCACCAACGGCAAGACCACGACGGCGTTCCTGATGCGCGCGCTGCTCGAGGCCGACGGGCGCCAGACCGGGCTGCTCGGCACGGTCAAGAGCGTGATCGGTGGCGCCGAGCGGGCGGTGGAGCGCACCACGCCGGAGGCGATCGACCTCCAGCGCACCTTCCGGGAGATGCTCGACTCGGGCGACGTGGCGTGCGCGATGGAGGTCTCTTCGCACGCGCTCGAGCTGCACCGGGCCGACGCGATTCACTTCGCGGCCGCGATCTTCACCAACCTGACCCAGGACCATCTGGACTTCCACGGCACGATGGGGGAGTACTACGCGGCCAAGCGGCGGCTGTTCGAGCCGGGGCGGGCCCGCCGGTGCGTGGTCAACGTCGACGACCCGTACGGCGCGCGGCTGGCCTCCGAGCTGCCGGACGCGGTGACCTTCGCGGTCGACCGGGACGCCACGTACCGCGCCGCAGGACTGCGTACCGACCTCGGCGGATCGAGCTTCACCGTGCACGTGCCCGACGGAGAGATCGAGCTCAGCTCGCCGCTCCCCGGGCGCTTCAACGTCTACAACGTGCTCGGGGCGCTGGCCGCGGCCCGCGAGGTGGGCGTCCCGATCGACGCCGCGGCCGGCGCGATCGAGACGGCCGGCCACGTCCCGGGACGCTTTGAGCCCGTGGACGCCGGGCAGGAGTTCGCGGTGCTGGTCGACTACGCCCACACCCCGGATTCGCTCGAGAACGTCCTGCAGGCGGCGCGGGGCCTCCTCACCGACGCGGGCCAGGGTGGCCGGCTGCACGTGGTGTTCGGTTGCGGCGGGGACCGCGACCGGGGCAAGCGGCCGCTCATGGGGGAGATCGCCGCCCGCCTGGCCGACCGCGTGATCGTGACCTCGGACAACCCCCGCTCGGAGGACCCGGAGGCGATCGTCCGGGAGATCCTGGCCGGCGCCGGGAGCGGCGTCGAGCACGATGTCGACCGCCGCAGCGCGATCGCCACGGCGATCGCCGCCGCCCGGCCGGGCGACGTGGTCGTGATCGCCGGCAAGGGCCACGAGCAGGGGCAGGAGTTCGAGGCCGGGCGGAAGATCGCCTTCGACGACGTCACGGTCGCGCGGGAGGCCCTTGGCGCGGCGCTCGCCGCCCGCTGAGCGACCTAACGCCCGACGGTCCAAGTACTCTCCGCCCCAGAGCATGAGGACCTGGACACCCGAGCAAGTCGCGGGGGCGGCGGGGGCCCGGCTCGTCTCCCCGCCACCCACGAGGGGGGGTCCCGAGCGCGTGATCATCGACTCGCGCCAGGCCGGGCCGGGCTCGCTGTTCGTGGGCTTGCCGGGCGAGCACGTGGACGGCGGCCGGTTCGCCCCCCAGGCCCTGGCCGCCGGCGCGTGGGGCGTCCTGACGACCCCCGAGCACGCCGAGGCGGCTCGCTGCGCGGTCCCCGGGGCGCTGCTCGCGGCCGAGGACCCGCTCGCGGCGTTGCAGCGCCTGGCCACCGCCTGGCGGCGCGCCCTGGACGTCCAGGTGATCGGCGTGACCGGGTCCACCGGGAAGACCTCGACCAAGGACCTGTTGCTGGCCCTGCTCTCGCCCCACCGGCGCGCGGTCGCCTCGCGGGCGAACTTCAACACCGAGATCGGCGTTCCGCTCGAGATACTGGCCGCGCCGGCCGACACCGAGGTGCTCGTGCTCGAGATGGCCATGCGGGGCGCCGGCCAGATCGCCGAGCTGGCCGCCGTCGCAGAGCCCGACGTCGGGATGATCGTCAGCATCGGCCCGGTGCACCTGGAACTGCTCGGCACGATCGAGGCGATCGCCGCGGCCAAGGCCGAGCTGATCGCGGCGCTGAAGCCCTCCGGGACCGCGATCATCCCCGCCGGGGAGCCGTTGCTCGAGCCGCACCGGCGCACGGACCTCACCACGATCACGTTCGGGGACGGCGGGGATGTCCGCCTAGTGCGCTCCGACGAGGAACACGAGGTGGAAATCGACCTGTGCGGCCGTCAGGTCGTGCTCGAGGTGCCGTTCCGCCAGGCGCATCTGCGCCGCAATCTGCTCCCCGCCGCGGCCGCCGCGCTGGCGGTCGGGGTCATCCCAAGCGGCCGCGTGGCGCTCGAGCTCACCGCGGGTCGCGGGCAGCACGTGGCCCTGCCCGGCGACGTGACCTTGATCGATGGCTGCTACAACGCCAACCCCATGTCGACTCGTGCCGCCCTCGTGGACCTGGCCCAGACCGCCGAGCGAACACCCGGCGCCCGCTCGGTCGCCGTGCTCGGCGACATGCGGGAGCTCGGGCCGCGTGAGCGCGACTTCCACACCGAGCTCGGCGAGGAGGCCGCCAGGTCCGGCGTCGAGCTGTTGGTGACGGTCGGGCCGCTCGCGGCCGCCATGGCCGAACGCTTCGACGGCGAGGTCCGTGCCGTGCCGGACGCCGCCGCCGCGGCCGACCTCGTGCCCGAGCTCGTGCGGCCCGGCGACGTGGTGCTGGTCAAGGGCTCGCTCGCGGTGGGCCTCGAGGCCGTGTGCCGCGCGCTGTCCGCCCGCCTGCAGGCGGGGAGCCCGACGGTGGCGGGCGGCGCGTGATGGGGTCGATCTCCGGACGCGTGCTGATCGCGGGCACCGCCTCGCTGCTCCTGTGCCTGTTCCTCAGCCCCAAGTTCATCGAGTTCCTGCGGCTGCGCGAGTTCGGCCAGAACATCCGCGAGGAGGGCCCTGAGGGCCACAAGACCAAGGCCGGGACGCCGACCATGGGCGGGATCATCATCGTGATCGCGTTCGCGGTCCCGTTCCTGATCCTGTCCACGCGCGACTGGCAATCGGTCGGGGTGCTGGGCGCCACGCTGGCCTGCGCGCTGCTCGGGTTCGCCGACGACTACACGAAGATCGTCAAGCGCCGCTCGCTCGGGCTGCGGGCACGCACCAAGCTCGCGGTGACGATCGCTATCTCGCTCGGGCTGTGGTACGTGGCGACGCAGAAGGCGCACCTCAACGAGACGATCAGCCTGCGCTTCATCGACGCCAACGTCGACCTCGGGCCGGTGTTCCCGGTGCTCATCTACCTGGTCGTGGCCGGCACGACCAGCGCGGTCAACCTGACCGACGGGCTGGACGGCCTGGCCGCCGGGTGCGCCGCGATTGTGCTCCTGGCCTACATCGGGATCACTTTCATCAGCAACGGGCAGACCGATCTGACGCTGCTCGCCGCCTGCCTGGTCGGCGCGTGCATCGGATTTCTGTGGTTCAACAGCTTCCCGGCCAGCATCTTCATGGGCGACACCGGCTCGCTCGGAATCGGAGGCGCGATCGCGGGCCTCGCGGTGATGACCGACACGGAGGTCCTGCTGATCCTGCTCGGCGGGATCTTCGTGATCGAGGCCCTGTCGGTGCTGATCCAGGTGTTCTCGTTTCAGATGTTCCGCAAGCGCGTGTTCCTGATGGCGCCGATCCACCATCACTTCGAGCTGCAGGCCTGGTCCGAGACCAAGATCATCCTGCGCTTCTGGATCGTCGCGGCGGCGTGCGCGGCGATCGCGTTCACCGTGTATCGCCTCAGCATTCGCGGATGACGCTGAAGAGGTCATCTCGAAACGTTGGCACGCGTCTGGGGGCGGCGGACCTGCGCGATGCTGCGTCCTCGGGGGTTCGACGTAGCGCTGCTGCGCCTTCACCCCCTGCGTCCTTGCCTCGCTTGGTCCGGCGCTCGCCAGCCACGCACCCCGTTTCGAGATGACCTCTACGCCGCGGCCCCCGCTTCCGCCGGGGCCGTATCTGGTGGTGGGGCTGGCCCGCTCCGGCGTCGCCGCGGCGCTCGCGCTCCACGCTCGCGGGGCGGAGGTGATCGGTTTCGACGCCGGCCCGGTCGACCGCCCGGCCCTGGCGCAGGCGGCGGGAAGGCTTCGCGAGGCGGGCGTCGAAGTACGGCTGGATGCGTCAGGCGTCGACCTTGCCGCCCGCGCCAGGACGCTCATCAAGAGCCCCGGCGTACCCCAGGACGCGCCCGCGATTCGCGCGGCGCGCGACCGCGGTCTCACCGTGCTCGGCGAGCTCGAGCTGGCCTGGCGGCTCATCCCGGAGAACGAGTTCGTCGCGGTGACCGGGACCAACGGCAAGACGACCACGACCGAGTGGATCGGCCACGTGCACCGGGAGGCCGGGCTGCCCGTGGCGGTCGTCGGCAACGTCGGCATCGCCGCGTCCTCGCTGGCGCTGGACGGCGGGCCGGCCGCGGGCGTCAGGGTGGTCTGCGAGGCATCGTCGTTTCAACTCGAGGACACGCTCTCGTTCTCGCCCGAGGCGGCGGTGCTGCTCAACCTTTCGCCGGATCACCTCGATCGCCACGGCACGTTCGACCAATACGTCGCCGCCAAGCTCAGGATCTTCTCCAACCAGGGCAACTACGACGTGGCGGTGGCGCCGGCCGACCTTCACGGCGTCGACGATCTCGGGGGTTGTGCCCGGCGGGTGACCTTCGGTGCCGGCCCCGGCCCTGACCTGTCCGAGCGCGCCGGCTATCTCTGGTGGGGGAACCAGCCGGTCGTGCGTGTCGACGAGATCGCGCTCCCGGGCGCTCACAACGTCGAGAACGCGATGGCGACCGCCGCGGTGTGCCTGGCGCGCGGAATCGATGCCGAGGCGGTCTCCGCCGGGCTGCGGACCTTCGCGGGCGTCCGCCACCGGCTCGAGCGGATCGCGCTCCAGGACGGCGTCGACTGGATCAACGACTCCAAGGCGACCAACGTGGCCAGCACGATCGTCGGGCTGCGCGCGTTCCCGGGGGGCGTGCACCTGATCGCCGGCGGCGTCGGCAAGCAGCAGGACTTCTCGCCGCTGGCGCCGCTGGTGGCCGAGCGCTGCCGGGCCGTCTATCTGATTGGCGAGGCGGCCGGCGATCTCGCACGCGCCCTTGAGCGCGCCGGCGTCCCGCTGCACGACGCCGGCGACCTGGAGCACGCGGTGGCCCTGGCGCGCGCCGCGGCGGCGCCCGGCGAGGTCGTGCTGCTGTCGCCCGCCTGCGCCAGCTTCGACCAGTACCCGGACTTTGAGGCCCGGGGCGAGCATTTCCGGGCCCTCGTGGAGGCGGCCTGATGGCCGGGGCGGCGGCGACAGGGTCCGGCGGGCGGTCCAGCAGCCGGAAACCGGCGCGCGACGCCACCGGCTCCGGCACCGGGCGCAAGGGCTCCCGTGCAGCGGGACGGCGCGCTGCACCGCCGCTCGAGCACCGCATGCTGCTGACCGCCACGCTGTGCCTGCTCGCGTTCGGAGCGGTAATGGTGTACAGCGCCTCCTCGCCCCTCGGCGTGCTCTCGCGCGGCGGCAGCGGCGCCGGCCAGTTCGTTCGCTACCTGCTGTTCGGCGGGGCCGGCCTGGCCGTGATGCACGTGCTGTCCCGACGCGGGGTGGAGATCTTCACCCCCCGCCTCGTGACCACGCTGCTGATGGGCTCCTTCGCGCTGCTCCTGCTGGTTCTGGTCCCGGGCTTCGGCGTGGTCGTCAACGGCGCCAGGCGCTGGTTCTCGGCCGGCCCGATCCAGTTCCAGCCCTCGGAGGTGATGAAGCTCGCGCTGGTCCTTTACGCCGCGCGCTACCTGGCCGATCACCCCAAGCGCATGCGGAGCTTTCGCGAGGCGGTGGCGCCGATCGCGGTGGTCGCTGGACCCGCCTGCCTGCTGATCGTGGTCGAGCCGGACCTGGGGACGATGATCGTCGTGGCGCTGACGATGGCCGCGCTGCTGATCGCCGCCGGCATGCCGATGCGCTACGTGGCCGCGCTGGCCGGAATCGTCGTGGTGTGCGTGGTCTTGCTCGCCACCGCCCAGCCGTATGAACGCGCGCGCCTGACCTCGTTCCTGCACCCCTGGGCGACGGCCACGAAGGCCGGCGCCGGCTACCAGGCGGTCCAGGGGCAGATCGCGCTCGGCTCCGGGGGGCTGCTCGGGGTCGGCCTGGGCCGCTCGGTCCAGAAGATCTACTACCTGCCGGAGGCGCAGACCGACTTCATCCTGGCCGTGATCGGGGAGGAGCTCGGCGTGCTCGGCATCTTCGGCGTCGTGTGCCTGTACGGGATGATCGCCTACGCCGGCCTGCGGACCGCGCGCCGTGCCGTGGATCGGTATGCGAAGCTGCTGGCCACCGGGCTGACCTCGTTGATTCTGTGCCAAGGGATCCTCAACATCTTCGTCGTGCTCGGGCTCGCCCCGCTCACCGGGGTACCGCTGCCGTTCATCTCCTACGCGCCCACGAACCTGTGCGTGCTGCTGACCGGTGTCGGCCTGCTCCTGAACATCGCGCGCCCCGGGGCGCGACTGAAAGTCGTTCGGGACCCTCCGGTTGACAGCGCCGCGGATCGTGATCGGCGCCGGCGGGACCGCCGGGCACGTCGTGCCAGCGCTGGCAGTGGCCGACGCGCTGCGAGCTGAGGGCGCCGACGTCGTCTTCGTGGGGGGCGACCGGGCCGAGCTCGAGTTGGTGCCCGCGGCCGGGTACGAGCTCCGTCGCCTGCGCGTGGCGCCGCTGCCCCGCGGCCGGCCGGTCAAGGCGGCGAAGGCCGCTCTGGTGGCCGCCGGCGCGGTACGGGAGGCGCGGCGCGTGGTCAAGCAGGTCCGGCCCGGTGCCGTGCTGGGGGCCGGCGGCTACGTGGCCGGACCGGTCGGCCTGTCGGCCGTCGCCTCGCGCGTCCCGCTCGTGCTGAGCGAGGCCGACAGTCACCTCGGCCTGACCAACCGGCTGCTCGCGCCCTTCGCCAGGCGGGTCTGCCTGGCCTTCCCGATCGACGGTCTCGACGGCTCGCGGTACATGATCACCGGGCGCCCGGTGCCTCCGCCGGCCACCGACTGGCAAGCCGCCCGGGCGCGGTTCGGGATCGGCCTGAGCGAGTCCTGCGTGCTCGTGTTCGGCGGCTCGCAGGGCGCACGCTCGATCAACCTCGCCGCGGTCGAGGCGTTCGCCGGCGCCCGCTTCCGGGTGCTGCACGCCGCCGGCGAGCGCGACCTGCCCGACCTGCATTCCCCCGGAGCGCACTACGACCTGCGCGGCTACATCTCCCGGTTCGGCGAGGCGATCCTGGCCAGCGACCTGGTGGTCGCGCGCGCCGGCGGCTCAATCTTCGAGATCGCCGCCCACGGCAAGCCCGCCGTGCTCGTGCCCTATCCCTACGCCACCGCGGATCACCAGACGGCCAACGCCAGGTGGATGGAGCGCGCCGGCGCCGCCGTGGTCATCCCCGACGCCGAGCTCACGCCCGCGCGGCTGGCCAGCGAGGTCGGGCGGTTGTTGGCCGACCCGGCGGGCCTGGGCGCCATGGCCAGAGCCTCGGCAGCGCTGGCCCGGCCAGAAGCCGCTCGCGACATCGCGCACGAGGTGCTCGCCGCGGCGCGGGGTGGCTGAGCGCTCCGGGGGCGGGTGCCTGAACTCCGCGACATCGGCGGCCCGGGGCTGAACGTCCTGTTCGTCGGTATCAACCCGTCGCTGCGCTCGGCGGAGGTCGGCCACCACTTCGCCCGGCCCGGGAACCGGTTCTGGCCGACGCTGTACGGGGCCGGCTTCACGCCGCGCCCGCTGGCGCCCGAGGAGGATGCGCTGCTGCCCTCGTTCGGGGTGGGCGTGGTGAACTTCGTCCCGCGCCCGACCCGGGCGGCATCCGAGCTGACCGTCGCCGAGCTGCGCGCCGGCGCCGCGGCTCTCGAGCGGACGGTGGGCGAGTGGGCGCCCCGCCTGGTGGCGCCCGTGGGCGTGGTGGCCTATCGCACGGCGTTTGCCCGCCCGCATGCGGTCATGGGCCTGCAGGAGGAGCGGGTGGGCGGGCGGCCGGTGTGGGTGCTGCCTAACCCCAGCGGCCTCAACGCCCACTACAAGCCCGCGGAGTTTGCACGGCTCTACGCGGAGGCCCGGGGGTATGCGGAATCGCTCGAGTAACACCGGACTTTGGCCATGCACATGGCGTATACGGGAGTGCAGCGCCAAAGTCCGGGTGGGCGGCGCGTGGCCGCGCACCTCAGAACGGGCGGTTCTGGAAGTGCGGGCCGAGCTGAGCGTTGGCGTTACGCGCCTCGGTCAGCGCGCGGGCCAGCCAGAACGTCCCGGACGGGGTGCCGCCGTTGCACTTGCCGCTGCTCGTCCCGGGGACGTGCTCCCACATGAAGGCGTCGATAGCCGGGTTGCCGGTGTCCGTGGTCGTCGGGATGCCGGCGCCGCGGCCCGGCGGGTTGCACAGGTCCTCGATCCCCTGCTTGACCGGATGGGGGTTGAGCAGCGGCCCGTGGCCGTTGTCGGCGGTGTTGATGACGAAGTGCGCGCCGCCGGTCAGGGCCGAGACCTTGTCGCCCCAGCGGATCTCGTTGGCGGTCCAGTTCATGTGCGTGTCGTTTGTGAAGAACCCGCGGATGCCGCTCACGCCGACCGCGTTGAGGACCCGGGCCGTGTACGAGGGGTTGCCGGCATCCGAGTAGCCGCCCTCGACGTAGACCACGGCATGGGGGAGGGACGAGACCGCGTTGATCTCGTAGCGGATGTCGTTCTCCCACTCGGACAGGGCGCCGCTGCGAGCCATGCAGCTCGAGGAGCCGATCGCGTCGGGCTCGAGCAGCATCACGGCCGGCCGGTTCTCGATCCCCTGCACCATCTCGTTGACCTGGCGCTCGAAGGTGGGGCGGTGGGCGACGATCTCGCTGCTCGTCTCGCAGTAGCCGGCCTGGTAGAGGAAGTAGGTGGTGATGATCGGGATCGAGCCGGGATCCGCGGTCATGTTGTGACAGAAGATCTTCTGCACCTGGGCGAAGATGGCTCCGGGGCCGCCGCCGGCCGAGAACAGGCTGAAGCGCTGCGCCTCGGGCTGATCGGCGATCTTCTCGAGCAGGTGGACCTTGCGGGCGAGCTTGCGGTTGTGGGCCATCTTGCGACGCAGAGAGCCGTGCGCGAGGTTGGCCTTGAACGTCGCCCACGTATCGCCGTCCTTATACCGAGTCGGGTCCTTGCCCAGCAGCTGGGCGATCGCACCGGCCGCCTCGCCGTGACGCGGACCGTCCACGAAGAAGTGCGCGCCGTTCAGCGGATTCGCGCCCGGTGCGGTCGCGAGGCCGAGTGGGTTGGACGGATCTCGGGTCGCCGAGTACGGGTCGGCGCACTGCTGCGCGTCGGCCTGATGGGCCGCGGGTGCGCGACCGGCGGCCGCCGGCGCACTCAACCAGCTCGTCAGGGCCCAGGCGCCAAGCAGCGCCAGGGTCCCGGAAATCGTTAGGGCAGCCCGGAGGCGGCCGAAGCATCCCCTGCTCATGTGCAAAGCCCTACCCGAGCAGGCCGGGTCCTCATCGGATAAGTGCGGTCTGCGCATGCTTTGTATAGCCTCGCGTCCGAAAACCTGCGAATCGAGGTGGAGGGATGCTGTTCGGCCAGGAGCACGTCAGACGGTATCTACAGACCGATGGCGCCGAGGGTCATGACTGGCAGGGCACGACCGTGCTCATTCTCACGACCATGGGCCGGCGCAGCGGCACGCCGCGCTCGACCCCGCTGATCTACGGCAGGCGCGGTGAGGATCACGTCGTGGTGGCGTCAAAGGGAGGCGCCGAGGAGGATCCGTCCTGGTACCTGAATCTCTCCGAGGACCCGGGGGTGACCGTGCAGGTGCGCGGGGACCGCTTCAAGGCACGTGCCCGGACCGCCACGACCGAGGAGAAGCCCGAGCTGTGGCGGACGATGACCGAGCGCTGGCCGGCCTACGACGAGTACCAGCGCAAGACCGCGCGGGACATCCCCGTGGTGGTACTCGAGCGCGAGGAGTGAGTCCGCCCGGCGGCTCGCGAGCCGGCCGGGTGGACTGGTCGGACCGGAAGCTTCACTTCGTCGGCATCGGCGGCGCCGGCATGAGTGGGCTGGCCCTGATCGCCGATCGGCTGGGCGCGAGCGTGACCGGCTCGGACCGAGCCGACTCGAGCTACACCGAGCTTCTGCGCGAGCACGCGATCGAGCCCGTGATCGGCCATCGGGCTGAGAACGTCCCGGCCGGCGCGGAGGTCGTGTATTCGACGGCGGTGCCGCCGGAGAACCCTGAGCGCCAGGCGGCCGCCGGACGCGAGCTGCACCGCTCCGAGCTGCTCGCGCAGATCGCCGCGGTCAAGCGCTGCCTGGCCGTCACCGGCACGCACGGCAAGACGACCACCGCCGCGATGATCGTGCAGATCCTCCAGGAGTGCGGGCTCGATCCGGCCTACGCGGTCGGCGGCGAGCTGCGGGGAACCGGCGCCAACGCCGGCTGGGGAGAGGGCGAGTGGATCGTGGTCGAGGCCGACGAGTCCGACCGCTCGCTGCTGCGCCTGCACCCCGAGATCGCCGTGCTGACCAACGCCGAGCTCGACCATCACGCCACCTACGGCTCGCGGCTGGACCTCGAGGACACTCTGCGCGAGTTCATGGGGCGCGCCACGCTCAGCGCCGTGGTCTGGGATCGCCCCGCGCTCAGAGCGCTCTGCCCGCCGGACGCCGTCGCCTACGACGCCACCGACACCGTGTCCTCGCCGCAGGGCTCGCGCATGCAGTGGCGGGGCATCGACGTCGCGCTCTCGGTGCCGGGCCTGCACAACGCGATCAATGCCGCCGGGGCGCTGAGCGCCGCCGCGCTGGCCGGAGCCGATCCGAGCCGGGCCGCGGCCGCGCTGGCCGGCTTCCGGGGCGCCCGCCGGCGCTTCGAGCGGCTCGGTCACACCGGGGCGGGCGTGCCCGTGTACGACGACTACGCCCACCACCCGACCGAGGTCGCCGCCACGATCGCCGCCGCCCGGACGCTCGCGCCCGAGCGCCTGGTCGCGGTCTTCCAGCCCCACCTTTACTCGCGCACGCGCGCGCTCGCGCGCGAGTTCGGACGGGCCCTGGCCGGCGCCGACGTGGCCGTCGTGCTCGCGGTCTACCCCGCGCGCGAGCGCGCCGAGGACTTCGCGGGCGTCGACGGGCACCTGGTCGCGGCGGCCGCGGCCGACGCCGCCGGCGGGCGGACGGTGGCGTGGATGCCGACGTTCGACGACGCACGCGCGTTCCTGACGGCGACCCTGCGCGAGGGCGACCTGTGCCTGCTGATGGGCGCCGGGGACGTCGATTCGCTGGGGCGCTCGCTGCTCGCCCGCCGGGGCGCCTTTTAGCCTCCTCGGGGTGGCCGATCTTCCCGAAGGCGTCCAGCGCGACTACCCGCTGTCCCGGCTGACCACGGTCCGGACCGGCGGCGCGGCCGAGCTGTTCGCCCGCCCGGGCTCGCTCGAGGAGCTCGAGCGCCTGCTCGCCTGGGCCGATGGGCAGCGACTCGAGGTAGGTGTCGTCGGATCGGGGTCGAACCTCCTGGTGGCGGACGCGGGCGTCCGCGGACTGGTCCTCAAGCTGGACAAGGAGCTGAGCACGATCGAACTCCAGCAAACCCGGATCCGGTGCGGCGGTGGGGCACGCCTGCCGGCGGTGTCGGCGCGGGCCGCGCAGGCCGGGCTGAGCGGCATCGAGTTCGGCGTGAACATCCCCGGGACGGTCGGCGGCGCCGTGCGCATGAACGCCAACGCCTACGGCGGCGAGCTCGCGCGCGTGCTCGAATGGGTCGATGTGGTCGGGCCGGCCGGGACCGAGCGTCGGGTCCCCCACGAGCTCGGCTTCGCCTATCGCCGCTCGAGCCTGCGCCCCGGTGAAGTGGTGGCGCGGGCGTCCTTCGCCTTGCACGAGGCGCCCAGCGACGAGGTCAAGGCCACCCTGGCGGACATGCGCGCCCGGCGCAAGGCGGCCCAGCCTTCGGGCATCAAGACGTTCGGGTCGACGTTCAAGAATCCGTCGGATCCGCGCGCCGAGGGCCGCAGCGCGGGCCAGCTGCTCGATGCGGCGGGCTGCCGTGGACTGCGCATCGGCGGCGCCGGTTTCTCGGCCAAGCACGCGAACTTCGTCGAGAACCATGGCGAGGCCAGCACCGCCGACGTCATCGCCGTGATGGCCGAGGGCCGCCGGCGCGTGCAGGAGCGCTTCGGGGTGGCGCTCGAGCCGGAGGTGCAGGTGCTCGGTCCCGTCGAGTTCCCGGCCGAGTGGAGCCGGGCGTGATCACCAAACGACGGCTGCGGGTCCGCACACGCGTGCTGCTCGCCGTGGTCGGCGTGCTCGTGCTCCTCGGCGGCGCGTGGCTGTGGGTGCGCGACTCCTCGCTGGTAGCGGTGCGGAAGGTGACGATCAGCGGGGTCTACGGCCCCGACGCCCGCCACATCCGTTCGGCTCTGACGGCCTCCGCGCGCAACATGACCACGCTCGACGTCCGGATCGGCCAGCTGCGCACGGCGGTGGCTCCGTACCCGGTGGTCAAGGACGTCCGGGTCAGCACCCAGTTTCCGCACGGCCTGCGCATCCACGTAGTCGAGCATCTCCCGGTTGCCGCGCTCACCGCCGGCGGCCGGTCGATCGCGGTCAGCGGCGACGGAACGCTGCTCCAGAACGTCTCGACCCATTCGCTGCCGCAGATCCCGGTGCGCCTGCTCCCCGGCGGCGCGCAGGTCACCGACCGCGCCACGCTCGACTCGCTGGCGCTGCTCTCCGCCAGCTCGCCGCGGCTGCTCGCGCGCATCGCGCAGGTCACCGAGAACCCGGCGCACGGCCTCGTCGCGCAGCTTCGCTCGGGCCCCAGCATCTACTTCGGCGACGACTCCGATCTGAGCGCGAAGTGGGCCGCGGCGACCGAGGTGCTGGCGGATCCGAGCTCCGCCGGAGCGACCTACGTCGACGTCACCGATCCGTCCCGTCCCGCCGCCGGAGTTAGCCCGGAGGCGGTCGCGGCGGCCGGCCTCGCCACCGGCGCGACGGACGGCAGCACGGCCACGATGGCCTCGTCAGGCACGGCTTCGTCGGGCTCGCCGAGCACGGGCTCGTCGGTCGCAGGCTCGCCGGCCTCGAGCACATCGACGCCGCCTACAGGAGGCTAACCCTCAACTAGAGGTTTACCCCGCGAAATCGCCAACTCTGCGGCAACCATCGAGGGTTCGGCGATCTGCAACGTAGCTTGCGTCCGGGCCCTGGTCGTTGACTTCCCGCAACTCCAGGGCATAACGTGCGAAACTCCCGCTAAGAGCGACTGCCCATAAACGCTCAACGCTAACTCAAGGGTCGGACGGTCACCAATGGAAAGCGGAAGTTATCTCGCAGTCATCAAAGTCGTCGGCGTCGGCGGCGGCGGCACCAACGCCGTCAACCGAATGGTCGACGCAGGCCTGCGGGGGGTCGAGTTCATCGCCTGCAACACCGATGCTCAGGCGCTCGCGATGTGCGACGCCGACGTCAAGCTCAACATCGGCCACGACCTCACCAAAGGGCTCGGCGCGGGTGCCAACCCGGACATCGGCATGGGCGCGGCGGCCGAGTCGCGCGACGAGATCAAGGAGGCGCTGAAGGGCGCGGACATGGTGTTCGTGACCGCGGGCGAGGGCGGCGGCACCGGCACCGGCGCCGCGCCGGTCATCGCCGAGATCGCCAAGAACGAGATCGGCGCGCTGACCGTGGGATGCGTCACGCGGCCGTTCGCGTTCGAGGGCACCCAGCGCGCCCGCCAGGCCCAGGAGGGCATCCAGAAGCTCCGCGAGCACGTCGACACGCTGATCACGATCCCCAACGAGAAGCTGCTGGCGATCGTCGAGCGGCGCACCACGATCCTCGACGCCTTCCGGGAGGCCGACAACGTCCTGCGCCAGGGCGTCCAGGGCATCACCGACCTGATCACGATCCCCGGCCTGATCAACCTCGACTTCGCCGACGTGCGGACGATCATGCACGACGCCGGCACGGCACTCATGGGCATCGGGACCGCCGGCGGCGAGAACCGGGCGGCCGAGGCGGCCAAGGCGGCGATCTCCTCGCCGCTGCTCGAGGAGTCGGTCGAGGGCGCCACCGGGATCCTGCTCAACATCACCGGTGGGCACGACCTTGGGCTGTTCGAGGTCAACGAGGCCGCGGAGATCGTCCAGAGCGCGGCCGATCAGAACTCGAACATCATCTTCGGCGCGGTCATCGACGACGGGATGGGCGACGAGGTGCGGGTCACGGTGATCGCCACCGGATTCGACCAGCGCTATGCCCGGCCGAGCCAGGCTCGCGAGACGGCTCGGCGAGCCCGCCGCGATCGCGACGTCACGATGGACGAGGACCAGCGCTCCTCGCTCGAGATCCGCGACGACGAGATCGACATCCCGTCGTTCCTTAAGGATCGTTGAAGCTCACAGCCCCGCCGCAACCCTGCGGAAGTTGAGCTGTTGTAGGGCCGTCACACCCCACGGCCGACATCCGATCCAGGGTAGAACGCTGTGCCGCTCGCTGGCCGGGCTGCTCGTGCTGCTGGCCGCCGGGCTGCTCGCCTCGGCCGCGCGCGCCCAGCCTTCGCCGTCACCGCCCACGGTCATCGACGGCCCGAGCGCCGCGATCACGAGCCTGAACGGGCTGTCGGTGGCGCGCGACGGAACCGGGGGCGTGGTCTACGTGAAAGCGGCGCACGTGTTCGTCTCGGCGCTCGTCGGCGGCCAGTTTCAGCCGCCCGTTCAGGTCGACGTCGGCCTTCCCGCCGGCTCGTCTCAGCCGGTCATCGCGGCCGGCAACGGCGGAGTCCTGCTGATCGGCTTCATCAACGCGACGCAGCTGGACGTGGTCGGCCGGGCGAGCACGACCGCGCCCTTCACCGGGCCTCAGGCGCTGGCCGGCGGCGCGGCCAACCCAACGCTTGAGATGAGCAACCTCGGCAAGGCCTATCTGGCCTTCACGGTTGCCGACGGCGCCGGCCACGACGTCCGCGCGGCGTACTGGGCCGGCGGCGGCTGGTCGCTCGAGGCGCCGCCGCTCAACGCGGTTGCCGCCGGGGATGACGCCGGCACGGGCGGCGGCGCGCCCGCGGTGGCGACGGCCGGGGACGGCGTGGCGATCGTGGCCTGGGGCGAAGCGGGCCACGTCTACACGCGACGGGTGTGGGCCACCGCGCCGAGCGTGGTCGACGAGCAGGCCGACCCGCCCTCGGTGGGGGGCTGCGGGGAGGTCTCGGCGGGCAATCCGGCCGTGGGGTCGGGTGGCGACTCCTCCTACGCCGCGGTCGCGTTCCGGGAGGTCGTCTCCTGTGGCGCCGGCTCGCAGTCCCGGGTGCTGATGAACCGCCTGCGGGGCTCGCAGTTCGACGGCGCGGTCGCCGCCGACGGGGTCGCGGCCGGCGGGGAGAGCGCCACCGATCCCGACATCGCCACGACCGAGTACGGGCAGGGGTTCGTCACCTCCGAGAGCGCGACGTCGAACGGCGTGTTCGGGATGGAGCTCGGCAACAACGAAGCGCCCGGCGGCGTGGTCCAGATCAACAGCGCCGCGGGTGCCTCGCCGCCCGATCCGGTGCCCGCCGACGCCGGTCTGTTCTCCGACCTCGTCGTCTGGCAGCAGGACCCTGGGACGACCGGACCGGCGGAGATCCGCGTGCGCTACGAGCCGCGCGCCTCCACGCTCGGCCCCGAGCTCGTGGTGTCCTCTCCCGGTCAGGGGGCGACCGACGCCGGGCGCGGGTTGGCCGCGGCGGGCGACGTCGGCGGCGACGCGGCGATCGCCTGGGTCCAGGGCACCGGGCCCTCGACCGAGATCGTGGTCGAGCAGCTCTACCAGCCTCCGGGCGCGGCCGCGCCGGCCAAGTCGACTCCCTACGTCCGGACCGCCGAGCCGACCCTGCGCTGGTCGCCCTCGGGCGCCCGCTGGGGGCCGATCACGTACGCGGCGAGCGTCGACGGGGCCGGGGTCGGTCAGACGACGGGCGCCGGCCTGCGCGTCCCGAGTCCGCTGCCCGACGGCCCCCACACCTGGAGCGTCACCGCCGTCAACCCGGCCGGCCTGAGCGGCGCGCCGAAGAGCGGCAGGGTGTTCGTCGACACGGTCGCGCCGAGGCTGTCCGCGGCGGTGTCCGGTGCGCGCCATGCCGGCGCGACGCTGACGCTCCGCCTGAGCTACCGCGACCCCCCGCCCGCCGGGCTGCCCGCCCGCGACGCCTCCGGCGTGGCGAGCCTGACCATCCGCTGGGGCGATCGGAGCAGCACCCCCGTCAAGCCCGGAGCGCGCCGGTTGCTCCACGTCTACCGCCGCCCCGGTCGCTACAAGATCACGATCACGGTGATCGACCGCGCAGGCAACCGGACGACCATCGTGCGCCGGGTCAAGGTCACCAAGCCGCCGGCCAAGCCTCGATCCGGGAAGGGTCGGAAATGATCGTCCGGCGAGTTCTGGTGCTCACCCTCGTGCTGCTGACGGCCGGCGCCGCGGCGGCCGGAAGCGCCCGCGCGGCCGCTCGCGCCCCGGCCTCCGCGGCCGATCCCCCAACGTCCGGCGCCTGGTATCGCGACGGCCAGAGCGGGCGCTACCTGCTCGGCGGCACCTGGCTGTATCAGGCCGACCCCGGCGACGTCGGCCTCACCCAGGGGTGGTGGCGAGACGTCGCGTCGACCGCCGGCTTCTCGCCGGTCACGGTCCCCAACGCCTACAACGCGGGCGACCTCTCGCAGGCGAGCATGAACGGCTCCGTGGGCTGGTACCGGCGCGACTTCACGCTTCCCGCCCACGCTTTTGACCGCTATGTGCCCAAGGCCGACCGCCACTGGATCATCCGCTTCGAGTCGGTCAACTACCGCGCCACCGTGTGGCTGAACGGGCACGAGGTGGGAACCCACGCGGGCGCATACCTGCCGTTCGAATTCGACCTGAGCCACGTGCGCCCCGGGGTCAACCGGCTGGTCGTCAGGGTCGACAACCGCCGCACCGCGGCCGACCTGCCGCCGGGACCGGGTGGTCAGTGGTGGAACTACGGCGGGCTTCTGCGCGAGGTGTATCTGCGCGCGGTGCAGAGCGCCGACCTCGAGCGCGTGCAGATCCACACGCTGCATCCCTGCGCGCACTGTGCGGCCACGATCCAGGAGCAGGTGCTCGTGCGCAACGTGACCGGCGCGCGGCAGAAGGTGCGGCTGCGGGGGTCCTACGGCAGGGCCGGGTTGAACTTCGGGTCGGCCACGATCGCGCCGCACGCCACCTGGACCGCCAATGCCTCGGTGAAGGTCGCGCATCCCAGCCTCTGGGCGCCCGGCCATCCGAAGCTGTACGCGGCCACCCTCACGCTGACGGATTCGCGCGGCCGGCGCCTGGGCGGCTACCTCACCTACAGCGGGATCCGCACGATCACCGTCACGCGCGACGGGCGCCTCGAGCTCAACGGCCGGCTCCTCGACCTGCGCGGCGTGAACCTGCACGAGCAGACGCTGCAGACCGGGGCGGCGATGACGCCGGCCCAGACCGCCCAGATGATGAGCTGGATCCAGGAGCTTGGCGCCACCGTCATCCGCGCGCACTACCCGGTCGGCCCCGAGATGGAGGAGATTGCCGACCGCGACGGGATCCTCATCTGGTCCGAGGTGCCGGTCTTCCAGGTGCAGGCGGGATACCTGGGCGACCCCGGGTGGCTGGCCCGCGCGCACACCATGCTCGAGGACAACATCCTGTCCAACCAGAACCACCCGTCGATCCTGGTGTGGAGCATCGGCAACGAGCTGCCCTCGCCGGCCCCGCCGGCCGAGGCGCGCTACATCGCCGGCGCCGCCGCCCTGGCCAAGAAGCTGGATCCGACGCGTCCGGTCGGGATGGCGGTGAGCAACTGGCCGGGCCTCGCCTGCCAGAGCGCCTGGGGCCCACTCGACGTGATCGGCGACAACGAGTACTTCGGCTGGTTCGACGCCGGCGGCGGCGGGGACGATGACCGCGACGCGCTCGGCCCGTTCCTGGACACGGTTCGCGCCTGCTACCCGAACAAGGCGATCATGGTCACCGAGTTCGGGTTCGACGGCAGCCGCGACGGGCCGATCGAGGAACGCGGGACCTACGCCTTCCAGGCCGACTCCGTGGCCTTCCACCTGAACGTGTTCGCGAGCAGGCAATGGCTGTCCGGGGCGATGTACTTCGCGCTACAGAACTACGTGGCGTTCCCGACCTATTCGGGGGGCGACCCCCGGCCCGATCCGCCCTACAACCAGAAGGGGCTGGTCGACTTCGCCGGCGGGCTCAAGCCGGCGTTCGGCGTGGTGTCGCAGATCTACCACGCCACACGGCAGATCGCCCCCTGACCGGACGGGGAACGAGGTCCCACGGACGCCGAGCGCAGCGAGGCCCATTCCCGCGTGTACTAGCCTCCACACTCGGTGTCGTCCACCACCGAACTGCGTCGCACTCCCCTGTATGACCGCCACGCCGCGGCCGGCGCGAAGCTGGTCCCGTTCGCGGGCTGGGAGATGCCGGTTCAGTACGCCGGGATCCGCGAGGAGCACATCGCGGTGCGCACCGGCGTGGGGATCTTCGACGTCTCGCACATGGGCCAGGTGCTGACCCGGGGGCCGCAGGCGCTGGAGTTCCTGCAGCGGATGCTCTCCAACGACGTGCGCCGGATCCCCGAGGGGGGCGCCCAGTACAGCGTGATGTGTCGCGAGGACGGTGGCGTGCTGGACGACCTGTTCACCTACCGGCTGGCCGATTGCGAGTACCTGACAGTCACCAACGCCTCCAATCACGAGACGGACCTCGCCTGGCTGCAGTCCCACGCCGGCGGGTTCGACGTCGACGTGCTCGATCGTCACGCCGATTTCGCGATGCTCGCCGTGCAGGGGCCGCGGGCCCGGCAGCTCCTCACGCCGCTCACCGACGGCTCGCTGCCGCCCCGCTTCCACCTCGCCCAGCGCCCGGTGGCCGGCGTGCCGATGCTCGTGTGCGGCACCGGCTACACCGGCGAGGACGGGGTGGAGCTGCTGCTCGATCCCGAGCACGCTCCGAACGTGTGGGACGCGATCGTCGAGGCCGGCGCCATCCCGATCGGGCTGGGCGCCCGCGACACCCTTCGCCTGGAGGTCTGCTTTCACCTCTACGGCAACGATCTGAGTGAGGACCGGGGCCCGATCGAGGCCGGGCTCGGGTGGTGCTGCAAGGAGCCGACCGGGTTCATCGGCTCCGAGGCGGTGGGCCGAGCCCGGAGCGAGGGCACGGGCGAGAAGCTCGTCCCGTTCGTGATCGAGGGGCAGGGGATCGCGCGCCAGGGCAACCCCGTGGTCGGTGGCGGCGAGGTGACCAGCGGTACCTACTCGCCGTGCCTGGAGCGCGGCATCGGGATGGCGTACGTTTCCAGCGCCCGTGCCGAGCCGGGCACGCACGTCGAGATCGACGTGCGCGGCCGCACCCGGCCCGCGGTGATCGAGCGCAAGCCTCTGTACAACAAGGGAGCGTAGACAGACATGGCCGACCCGAGCTATCCGGACGAGCTGAAGTACCACGCCGAGCACGACTGGGCCCGAATCGAGGGTGACAGCGCGACGTTCGGGATCACCTGGTACGCCCAGGACGCCCTGGGGGAAGTGGTGTTCTTCGACCCGCCGAAGGTCGGCGCCGAGGTGAGCAAGGACCAGGCGTACACCGAGGTCGAATCGGTCAAGGCGGTCTCGGACGTCATCGCCCCGCTCTCGGGAGAGGTCACCGCGGTCAACGACGCGCTGGCCGACAAGCCCGAGACGATCAACGATGACCCCTACGGCGAGGGCTGGCTGGTCAAGGTCAAGCTGTCGGACCCCTCGGAGGCCGACTCGCTGATGGACTCGACCGAATACCAGGCGACGCTGGACCAGTGAGGTGACCCGCTACACCTCAGCCACCGACGACGACCGGCGCGAGATGCTTGCGGCGATCGGCGTGGGCTCGGTCGAGGAGCTGTTCGCCGACATCCCGGCGAGCGTGCGGCTCGACCGCCCGCTCTCGGGACTCGGCGACGGGCTATCCGAGCTGGAGGTGTTCGAGGAGTTCCGCGCATTGGCCGCCCGGAACGTGAGCGCCGAGGACGAGGTCAGCTTCCTCGGCGCGGGCATGTACGACCACTACGTGCCGGCGCTGATCGACTCGATCATCACGCGCTCGGAGTTCCTCACGCCCTACACGCCCTATCAGCCCGAGATCTCCCAGGGCGGGCTGCAGGCGATGTTCGAGTACCAGACGGCGATCTCCGAGCTCACGGGGCTGCCGGTGTCGAACGCCTCGGTGTACGAGGGCCCGAGCGCGGTGGCCGCGGCCGGCTACGTGGCCAAGCACACCAATGGCCGCAAGCGCTTCGTTATCTCGCGCGGGGTGCACCCGCACTCGCGCGAGACGCTGCGCACGCACGCGCACGCGTGGGAGATGGAGGTCGTCGAGGCGCCGCTGGACCGCGGCGCCACCGCCCTGCCCGAGCTCACAGACGAGGTCAGTGCGGTGATCGTCCAGCAGCCGAACTTCCTGGGCGCGGTGGAGGAGCTGACCGCGATCGCGCAGGCGACGCACGACGCCGGCGCGCTGCTCATCGCCGCCTGCGACCCGCTCCCGCTCGCCGTCCTGAAGACGCCGGGCGAGTGCGGCGTGGACATCGTGGTCGGCGAGGGGCAGTCGCTCGGCAATCGCCTGGACTTCGGCGGCCCGTCGTTCGGGTTCTTCGCCGCCACCGAGGCGCTGATCCGGCGCATGCCCGGTCGCATCGCCGGGGAGACCAAGGACGTCGACGGAAAGCGCGGCTTCGTCCTGACCCTCCAGACTCGCGAGCAGCACATCCGCCGCGACAAGGCCACCTCGAACATCTGCACCGCGCAGGCGCTCAATGCGCTGGCCGGCGTGATCTACCTGAGCTGGTTGGGCCGGCGGGGCGTCGTCGAGCTGGTCGAGCTGATGCTCCAGCGCACCGCGTACGCCCGGGAGCGCCTGACGAACGTCGACGGCATCACCGAGATCCACGGCAAGCCCGTGGTCCGCGAGTTCGCCGTTGAGCTGGACGTGCCCGTGCATGGCGTGGTCGCGCGCTGCCGCGAAAACGGGGTGAACCCCGGTTACGCCCTCGCCCGCGACTACCCCGAGCACGAGAACGGGTTGCTGGTGGCGATCACCGAGCGGCGCAGCCGAGCCGACATCGACCGGCTGGCGGAGGCGCTGGGGGCCGCCGTGGCCGCCGAACGCGGCGCGGTGGGGGCGGCGCGATGATCCGCGAGGCCGACGACACGCTGACGATCTACGAGCGCTCGAAGGCCGGGCGGCGCGCGTTCGTGGCCCCCCAGCTGGACGTCCCCGCGCGCCCGCTCGACGAGCTGCTTCCGGCCGAGCTGCGGCGCGCCGAGCCGCCTCGCCTGCCCGAGGTCTCAGAGCCCGAGATCGTCCGCCATTACAACCGCCTGTCCAAGCGCAACTTCGACCTCGACACCGGCTTCTATCCGCTGGGCTCGTGCACGATGAAGCACAACCCCAAGCTGCACGAGCGGATCGCGGCGCTGCCCGGGCACGCCCGCATGCACCCGCTCCAGGACCCGAGCCGGGCCCAGGGCGCGCTCGAGCTGATGTGGCACCTACAGGAGGCGCTGGGTGAGGTCGCCGGCCTCCCGCACGTGTCGCTGCAGCCCTCGGCCGGCTCGCAGGGCGAGTTGGCCGGCGTGCTGCTCACGCGCGCCTACCACGAGGACCGCGGCGAGCATCGCACCAAGGTGCTGACCCCCGACACCGCGCACGGCACCAACCCGGCGACCGTGACCATGGGCGGCTACCAGGTGGTCAAGGTCGTGAGCGACGCCCGCGGCAACGTGGACCTCGACGATCTGCGGGCCAAGGCCGACGAGGACGTGGCCTGCCTGATGCTCACCAACCCCTCGACGCTCGGGCTGTTCGAGACCGGGATCGAGGAGATCGAGCGGATCGTGCACGGCGTCGGGGCCACGCTGTACTACGACGGCGCGAACCTCAACGCGATCATGGGCATCTGCCGCCCCGGCGACATGGGGTTCGACATCGTGCACTTCAACCTGCACAAGTCGTTCACCCAGCCCCACGGCGGAGGCGGGCCCGGCGCCGGCCCGGTGGCGGTGTCCGAGCGGATCGAGCCCTACCTGCCGCGGCCGCAGGTGGTGCGCCGCGAGGTGACCGGGAACGGCGCGGAGCCGTTCTACGACCTCGACTACGAGCGGCCGAAGTCGATCGGCCGGCTGCGCGGCTTCCAGGGCAACTACGGCGTGTTCGTGCGCTCCTATGCCTACATCCGCTCGCTGGGGGCGCCTGGGTTGCGCGAGGCTTCCGAGGTTGCCGTGCTCAACGCGAACTACCTCCTCGCTCGGCTACGCGAACACGGCGTCGCCGAGTATCTGCCCGCCGCCTACGATCGCTTGTGCATGCACGAGTTCGTGCTCTCGGGCGAGCCGATGCGGCGCGAGTTGCACATCAAGACGCTCGACCTGGCCAAGCGGCTGCTCGATCACGGCGTCCATCCGCCGACCGTGTACTTCCCGCTGATCGTCGAGGAGGCACTGATGGTGGAGCCGACCGAGACCGAGACCAAGGAGACGCTCGACCGGTTCGCCGAGGTGGTGGCGGAGATCCTCAAGGAGGCGCGGGAGGACCCGGAGGTCGCGCGGAGCGCTCCGCACACGACGCCGGTGCGCCGGCTCGACGAGGCCGGCGCGGCGCGGCGTCCGGTCGTCAGGCAGGCGATGTAGCTCGATGGTCCAGTAGTGCGGTTCGTAGTCTTCGGCGCCGGCGCGATCGGAGGCGTGGTCGGCGCGCGTCTTCACCAGACTGGTCACGGGGTGGCGCTGATCGCGCGCGGCGCGCACTACCGGGCGATCCGCGACCGGGGACTGACGTTCGAGCGGCCGGGCGAGAGCGTGACGCTCGAGATCCCGGTGGCGGACTCGCCGACCGCGCTCGACTGGACCGGCGATGAGGTGGTGCTGCTGGCGACCAAGAGCCAAGACACCGCCGATGCCGTCGCGGCGCTGCGCTCGGCCGCCCCGGCCGGCGCCGCTCTCGTGTGCCTGCAGAACGGGGTCGAGAACGAGCGGACCGCGCTCCGCCTGTTCGGCAATGTCTACGGGGCGGTGGTGATGATGCCGACCGCCCATCTGGAGGCGGGCGTGGTCCAGGCGTACGGGACCCGCGGCGTGGGCGTGACCGACGTCGGCCGGTATCCCTGCGGCCTCGATCCCCTGTCTGAGGTGATGGCGTCGGTACTCGACGAGGCGGGGATCAGCTCACAGGCGCGGCCGGACATCATGCGCTTCAAGTACGCCAAGCTGATCAACAACCTGCTCAATGCGGTCGACGCGATCGTCGCGCCGGGACCGGCCGGGGAGGAGCTCACGAGGCTCGCCCAGGAGGAGGGGAGGGCGGTGCTGGTGGCAGCGGGGATCGAGTTCGTGGCCGAGGAGGTCAACGATGTCATCAGCCGGTGGCAGCGTCTCGACATACAGCCGATCGAGGGCCGGCCGCGGGCCGGCTCCTCGACCCGCCAGAGTTTCGCGCGCGGCGCGTCCACGGTCGAGACCGACTACCTGAACGGCGAGATCGTCCTGTTGGGCCGGCTCCATGGCGTGCCTACTCCGATCAACGCGGCGCTATGCGAGCTATCCGACCGGCACCTGCGCGAGCGGCGCGCCCCCCAGACGGTCCCGGCCGACGAGGTTCTCGAGCACGCCCGCGCGGGACACTACGCGGATGGATCAGTTCGTCGCTGACGGCGCCGCCGAGATCGCCTCCCGCGCCCCGCGCGAGCTCGAGGCGTTGGTCGGCGTGTCCTCCCCGTCGGGTGACGTAGATGGGGCCGAGGAGGCACTGGCCGTGTGCGCCGCGCTCCTGCCGCCGCAGGCCGAGATCGAGCGGGTCGAGTGCTCGACTCCCGGCAGTGCACCCGACCTGATCGCACGGATCGACGGACAGGGCGCGGGCCGGCTGCTGCTGCTCGGGCACGTCGACACGGTCATCGGCCACTCCTCGCACGCGCCGCTGCGCCACGACGGCGATCGGCTGTACGGCCCGGGGACGGTCGACATGAAAGGCGGCGTCGTGCTGTCGCTTGGCGTGGCGCGCGCGCTGGCCGCCCGTCCCTCCATGTTCGCCGAGGTGTCGCTGCTCCTGGTGACCGACGAGGAGTGGCGTCGCCACGAATTCCGCCACATCGCCCGGTTCGCCGGCTACGACGCGTGCCTGTGCTTCGAGGGCGGCCAGCTCAGCGGCGAGGGGAACGAGGGCGTTGTCGTCAAGCGCAAGGCCGCCGGGACGATGCGGATTGGGGCCGCCGGACGGGCAGCGCACTCGGGCAGCGCGCCCGACCAGGGCCGAAACGCGCTGCTCGCGCTCGCCGCCACCGCGATCGAGGTGTCACGCCGGCACGACCCCGGCGGCCCCGAGCGGCTCAGCGTCGTGCCGACGATCCTGCGCTCGGGCGACGCATTCAACGTTGTGCCGGCCGAGGGGGAGCTGCTGTTCGACATGCGAGCCGACTCGAGCGGCTCGTTCGAGGCCGTGCGCGCGAGCATCCCGGGCGAGCGCGACGGCGTCGAGCTCGGGGCCGAGATGCAACGCGTGTGGCCGGGGATGGACTCGCGCGAGGCCACCCACGATCTCCTCGACCGCGCCAGCGCCCGGCTCGGGCGCCCGATCGACGGGGTGTCGCGGGGCGGGGCCAGCGACGCCAGCCACTTCGCGCGCAGCATTTCGCTGACCGTGGACGGGCTCGGTCCGCGCGGTGGCGCGGCCCACAATCCCGGGGAATTCGTGCTCGCGCCCTCGCTGCGCGAGCGGGCCGAGGTGGCGCTCGCGCTGGCCGCTCAAGTACTCGCCGATTCTTAGCGGGAGCTTCAGCTCGTCGGCTTTCCGCCTGCCATCCTTACTCGCGTGAGCGTGACCGCCCCTTCGCGAAGCCGCATCCCGACCCGCCGGGCTCAGGCCCAGATCGAGGGCCTGGTGGTCCTGGGCGGGCTCGTGGCGATCATGTGGGCGCTCGAGGCGGTCAACAGCCTCGACTCGAACCACCTCAGCCTGAGCGACGGCATCTACGCCCGCAACGTCGACCACATCTGGGCGATCTTCACCGCCCCGTTCCTTCACTTCAGCTTCCAGCACCTGATCGCGAACACGATCCCGTTCGTGTTCATGGGCGTGATCATCGCCCTGCAAGGCGCCCGCCGACTACTGCTGGTGACGCTGATCATCATCGTGATCGGCGGTCTGGGCACCTGGCTGATCGCGCCGTCGAGCACCGACACGGCCGGGGCCAGCGGCGTGGTGTTCGGCTACGCCACCTACCTGTTCGCCCGCGGCTTCTTCAACCGCAGCGTGCTCGAGCTGCTCACCGGCCTGGTCGTCGGGGTCGTGTGGGGCGGCGCGCTCCTGTCGAGCATCGTGCCCCACTACGGGATCTCGTGGCAGGGCCACGTGTGCGGGGCGATCGGCGGCGTGGTGGCGGCCTACCTGCTGCGCCGCCAGCGACCGCCCCAGCCGCGGTCCGGACCCCTGAGCCCGCTCGACCGCGCGCTCGCCGGCTAGCGCCGCCGTCCCCTCCGCCATGCGCCGCACCCGCCCCCGCCCCCGCACCGCCACCGCCACCGCCACCGCCACGGGAAAATTCCGCCATTGGCGTCGCGGTGCGCGGCTGTTGACGGATTTTCACCGTGTGACGTGAAAAATCCGGTCGCTGGCGTGAAGTCGGGTCGCTGATGGCGGAAATTTCCCGTGCGGGATTCAGGGGCATGGGCTCGGTGGCGCGCCGGCGTTCGCGGTCAGAATCAATCATCTAGCCTGCACGCCAGCGTGCGGATCTTCTCGGGCATCCAGCCGACGGGGCGCAAGCACCTCGGCAACTACATCGGCGCGATCGTCCAGTGGGTCGCCGGGCAGGACCGCGGCGAGGCGCTCTACTGCCTGGTCGACCTGCACGCGCTCACCGTGCCGTATGAGCCCGATGCCCTGCGTGACGCCGTATATGACACGGCGGCCACGCTGCTCGCCGCCGGCCTGGATCCGGACCGCTGCATCCTCTTTCGACAGAGTGACGTGCAAGAGCACAGCGAGCTGACCTGGCTGCTCTCCGCCGTCACGGGATACGGCGAGCTCACCCGGATGACCCAGTTCAAGGACAAGGCGGGATCGCAGCGGGACCTGGTGTCCGCGGGCCTGTTCTTCTACCCGGTGCTGATGGCGGCCGACGTGCTCGCCTACCGGGCGCACGAGGTCCCGGTCGGCGAGGACCAGCGCCAGCACATCGAGCTGATGCGCGATGTCGCCCAGCGCTTCAACGGCCGCTTCGGCGAGACCCTTGTCGTGCCCGAGGGCCGCATTCCCGACGTTGGCGCGCGGATCATGGACCTCCAGTTCCCGGACCGCAAGATGTCCACCACGGGCAGCGGCCCGCAGGGCACCGTGTACGTGACCGACGAGCCGGCCGCGATCGTCAAGAAGTTCCGCTCGGCGGTCACCGACTCGGGGACCGAGGTACGGCGGGCGCCTGAGAAGGCCGGCATCACGAACCTGATCGACATCCTCGCGGCCGTGCAGGGCAGCTCGCCGGAGGTGGTCGAGGCGTCGTTCAACGGGTCGGGCTACGGCGCCTTCAAGCAGGCCGTGGCCGACGCGGTGGTGGAGTACCTGGCTCCCGTCCGGGAGCGCTACCAGGAGCTGCGCTCCAACGAGGGGCAGCTCGAGCGCATCCTGACCGTCGGGGCGGACAAGGCCCGGGCGATCGCCGCGGGCACGCTGCTCGACGTCCGCGAGATGATGGGCGTCGGACCGGTCCGGCCGCGGCAGTAGCCTGCCGACGATGCGGATCGCCGACCTCGAGCTGGACCTCGACGTATTCGCGGGCCCCTTCGACCTGCTGCTCACGCTGATCCTGCGTGAGGAGATCGACCTGCTCGAGGTCGACCTGGCCGAAGTGGTGATCGCCTACATCGACCACCTCGAGCGGCGGGGAGAGCTCGACCTCGAGGCCGCCACCGAGTTCCTCGTGCTGATCGCCGCCCTGCTCGAGCTGAAGTCGCGGCTGCTGCTGCCCGGCGAGGAGATCGAGGAGCTGATCGAGCTCGATCCCGGCGAGGCGGCCGAGGAGCTCCTGGCCCGGTTGCTCGACGCCCACCGCTACCGGTCCGCCGCCGAGCACCTGCGTGACCGGCTGGCCGGTCAGGAAGGCCACCGCTTCCGCTCGGCGCCGCTGCCGCCGGCGATCCGGCGCGCCTCGCTGGACGAGGCCGGCGCGGTGTACGACCCGGCGTTGCTCGCGAAGGCGATCGGTGGGCTGCTCGAGGTCCCCGAGCCGGTCGACGTCCGCCACATGGTCGGCTCGCGGGTCACCGTGGCCGAGCGGCTGGCCCATCTGCGGGCGCTGCTGCGCCGGGGCAGCTTCAACTTCGACGAGGCCGTGGCGCGGGCCGACCGGGTGACGGTGGCGGTCACGCTGTATGCGGTGCTCGAGTTGCACAAGCAGGGCGAGCTGACCTGGACCCAGGAGGTGCCGTTCGGCGAGATCACGATCGAGCCGCGCGGCGCCGAGCAGGGCAACGGTTCGGTCCAAGTCGTCGAGAGGCTGAGCGCATGAGCTTGCCGCTCGAGAGCACGGTGGAGGCGCTGCTGTTCCTGAGCGCGGACCCGGTCGACGCCGAGGCCCTGGCCGCCGCCACCGGCGCCGAGCTGCACGAGGTGGTGGCCGCGCTCGAACGGCTGCGCGAGCACTATGAGTTCGAGCGCCGCGGCCTCGCGCTGCGCGAGCTGGCCGGGGGCTGGGCGCTCTCGACCCACCCCGATGCCGAGCCCGCGGCGCGGCGGCTGCTGGCCCGGCCCCGGACGCCGCCGCTCACCCCGGCCCAGGCCGAGACGCTGGCCATCGTCGCCTACCTTCAGCCGGTCTCCCGGCCCGAGATCGCCCGGATACGCGGGGTCAACGCGGAGTCGGCCGCGGCCACCCTGCTCGAGCGCGGGCTGGTCGAGGAGGCGGGCCGCTCGCAGTTCGGCGCGGTCCTCTACCGGACCAGCGAGCTGTTCCTGCGCCTGTTCGGGCTAGGCTCGCTGGAGGAGCTCCCCGAGCCAGCCGAGTTCGACCCCTCGCCCGAGCTCGAGGCCGAGCTGCGCGAGCGGCTGCTCCAGGCCGGAGAGGCCCGAGCGGCGAGCTGACCGCAGGCCGCGTCGATGTCGCGGCCCCGGGTGAGGCGGACGGTGGCGCTCAGGCCGTTCCGTTCGAGCTCCTCGCGAAACGCCGCGATCGCCTTGGGGCTCGATCCGGTGAACCCGGAGTCGGTCGGGTTGTACGGGATCAGGTTGACCTTGAACATCCGGGGATCGAGCACCGCCGCGAGCTGTGCCGCCTGCGCGAACGAGTCGTTGACGCCGGCCAGCATCACGTACTCGACGAACACCTTGCGCCGCTTGCGGGCGTAGTAGGCCTCGCAGGCGGCGATCACGTCGGGCAGCGGGTAGCGCTCGTTGACCGGCATCAACTCGGTGCGCAGGGCGGGATCGGCAGCGTGCAGTGAGAGCGCCAGGCGGATCGGCATCTCGGAGGTGCTCAGCCGCTCGATGCCCGGGATCCAGCCGATCGTGGAGACCGCCGTGCGGCGGTGGGTGATCCCGAGGTCGGGGAGGCGCTCGCAGGCGCCCAGCACGTGGTCGAGGTTCATCATCGGCTCGCCCATGCCCATGAACACCGCGTGGTCGACGTCGCCGAGCCGCCGGAAGTGGAGGGCCTGGTCGAGGATCTCCGAGGCGGTCAGGTTGCGGCCAAAGCGCATCTGGCCGGTGGCGCAGAACGTGCAGGTCAGCGGGCAGCCCGACTGCGAGGAGAGGCAGATCGAGCGCCGGCCGTCCCGGTAGACCATGAGAACCGCCTCGACCGGCCGCCGGTCGTTCGTCCGAAACAGCGCCTTGACCGTGCCGTCGCCGGCCCGCGATTCATGCTCGAGCGTGAGCGTCGAGAACGGGACCCGCTCGGCGAGCGAGGCGCGCAGGCCGAGCGGCAGATCGGACATGTCGGAGAAGGCGCCGGTGCCGCGCGCGGTCCAGCGCCACACCTGGCCGGCGCGGTAGCGCGGCTCGCCCAGCTCGGCCAGAGTCGAGGTCAGCAGATCCAGATCCACGCTGACTATGGTGGCAGGCAGGCCCTCATGCGACTCGCCAAGTACCTAGCCACCGCCGGCGTGGCCTCCCGCCGCGCGTCCGAGGAGATCGTCCGCGCCGGCCGGGTCACCGTCGACGCCGAGACGATCACCGATCCGGCTCGTGACGTGGCGCCGGGCGACGTCGTCGCGCTCGATGGCAAGCGGGTCACAGCCGCCCGGGACCGGGTCGTGTACGCACTCAACAAGCCTCCCGGCGTCGTGTCGACCGCTCGCGACCCGCAGGGCCGCCCGACCGTGGTCACGCTGGTCCCGCAGACCGAGCGCCTGTACCCGGTGGGGCGCCTGGACATCGACACGACCGGCCTGATCCTGCTCACCAACCAAGGCGAGTTAGCCCACCGCCTCACCCACCCGTCGTTCGAGGTCGAAAAGACCTACCGCGCGGTGGTGGGCAGGGTGGGCGGGGCCCCAATCTCCGAGCGGGCGCTGCGGGCCCTGCGCGAAGGGGTCGACCTGGAGGAGGGGCGGACCGCGCCGGCAGTGGTCCTGCGCGTGGCGGCCGACACGCTGGAGATCACCATCCACGAGGGGCGCAAGCGCCAAGTCAGGCGAATGTGCGAGGCGGTCGGCCACCCGGTCAAGCGCCTCGAGCGGATCCGGTTCGGTCCCCTAGACCTGGGGAGCCTGGCGCGCGGCCGGTGGCGCAAGCTGACCGATGCCGAGGTCGAGGCCCTGATGGCCGCGTCGCGGGTCGACGACTGACCCCGAGCGTGTCACACGCGGAGAAGCGAGCTGCATAACTCGTCACGCCTCCCCGTGGTGGCGTGGGATGACGTGTTATGCAGGTCGCCGGGACTCCATAGCCGGAAGACGCGCCACCCGGCTCGAGCGCGAGCGTGACGTCGATCGCGGCGCTCAGCTCCTGCTCGCCGGGGTCGATCGCCAGCGCCTCGGGGCCGGCGCTCGTGTCTACTTCTGCCACAGGAGCTCGTCGTTCGAGAAGTTGGTCGCGGTCAGCGCCTTCGAGACGTCGGCCGGCGTCAGCCGCACCGGACGCGAGGCCACCATGCGCAGGATTGTGAACTGGAGCGCGTGGCGCTCGGAGACCGCGTGGAAGCCGGCGGCCGGATAGGAGGCCTGCATCCGGGAGGGCCACAGGTTGCAGGCCGAGCCCCACCAGCAGAAGCCGGCGCTGGCCGGCGAGGTGAACGAGACCACGTCGAGCTCGCGCACCCGGGTCGCGCGCCCGCCCGGCCAGAACGCGATGCCCGGCTCGTACAGCGACAGCGGCAGGAGGTCGCGGTAGTGCTGGACCAGGATGGCCCGTCCGCCCGCGGGCGGACGCGGGCCGAGCGCGCCGGCCACCACCCGCCAGTCCGGTCGCTCGAGGTTGCGGTCGACCGCCACGCCGGCCGCGGTGGCGACCCCGATCGCGCACAGGACCGCGGCCGCGATCAGCCCCACCATCCGCGCCCGGGACGCCGCCAGGCCGCCCGCGACGAGCAGCGCGGCGGGCGCCCAGATGGCCAGCAGGTTGCGGGTCAGCAGGTCGTCGAACCCGGCCACGACCAGGGCCAGGCTGACCAGCAGCCCGGCGAGTGCGATCCCGCCGGCCAGCAACGCGCCCCGCCGCGGCTCGGGCCGCGACGACCGTGCCGCCAACAGGACCAGCGCCAACACCACGATCGCGATCGCCACCGGCTCGAGCAACGAGTGCGCGGGGCCGTCGAACCCGGCCGTGAACTGGGGGACGATCTGCCCGAGGCGGCGGCCGAGCGGGGCGTGGGCGATCCAGTTGGCCCGGCCGCTCGACTGCTGGCCGATCGCTAGTGGGATCAGGCCAACGCCGCACAGGGCGACCACGCCGAACGCGACCTGCACCGCTCGCGACCGCCGGTGCATGTGGAGCAGCCACAGCGCCTCGGGCACGACGACCAGCGCCGCGTAGTAGTGGGTGGCCAGCGCGGCCGCCGAGGCGATCACCCACGCCGCCAGTACCCGCGGGGTCGGCCTTGCCCGCGCGTACGCGAAGCCGAGCAGCGAGAGGCTCGTGAGCAGCGCGAGCAGCTCGTAGGAGCGAGCCTCCTGGGAGTACCAGATCAACAGCAGATTGCAGGCGGCCAGCGCCGCGACGATCAGTCCGGCGCGACGGGACACCAGCTTGGCGCCCGCGAGGTACACGACCGGGATCAGCGCCACCCCGGCCAGCGCGGACAGTGAGCGAAGCCCGACCTCGCCGTAGCCGAAGATCCGCGCCCACACCCAGGCCACGCAGTAGTAGAGCGGGGGAGTGGACTCCGTCTGGGGGATCAGCCCGAGCATCTTGCCCGGCGAGAAGTGGACGAGCAGCGCGGTGTTGCCCTCGTCGAACCAGAAGCCTTGATGCCCCAGGCGGTAGAAGCGCAGGATCGCACCGAGCACCGTCAGCGCCGCCACCGCGACGACCGCGGGGTCGGCGAGAAGGGCGCGGACGGCGGACGCCGGCGCCCCGCGAAGGCGTAAGTCTCCTGGCGCCGTGCCCACGCTCACGCGCGGCATGTTAGGACCCGCGCCCCCCGGTGCCGCTACCGTCTGCTGTGAGCCCGGTCTCACCTCTTAACCAGATTTCAACCGGCGCAGACCCGGATCGGCGCCGTTCACCGGGCAGTATTTCCGACCTATGAGAGAGGACTCAGGCCCCGCCGACGCTTCGGTGCTCGCTTCGAGCGCCACGGGCCCTGGCGTCCTGGCGGCCGCGGCCACGTCGACCGACGCTCCGGTTGCCCTCCCGCGCCTGTCCTCGCTGCGGCTGCGGGTGCCGCGGTGGGTGCGCTGGCCGCAGGCCGAGTTCGGTGCGCGAGCGGGCCGGATCGCCCTCGTCTCGATCACCCTCGGCGCGCTCGTCATGGTCCTGTTCTCCACACATGGCCCGACGATCCTCGTTCCGCGGGCCAGCGTGATCTTCGCCTCCTGGGAAGCCGGGCCGCTGTATCACCTGATCCCCGGCTTCTCGGTAAGCGCGAGGGCCACCAACTATGCGCTGACCGGGTTGATCCTGATCATGCTGGGCTCCTATCTCGTGGCGCTGGGGGCGCTGCGGACCCTGCCGATGCGGATGATCGCTGGGTGCATCGTCGCCGTGCACGTGATCCTGCTGCTGGGGCCGCCGTTCCAGCTCACCGACATGGGCAACTACCTCGGATACGCGCGCCTGGGCGGCCTGCACGGGCTGAACCCGTACACGCACGTGATCGGGCAGGAGATGCACGACCCGATCTTCCACCTCGCCACGTGGCTCAACCTCCACAGCCCGTACGGCGAGCTGTTCACGGCGCTCAGCTATCCGCTGGCCTTCGTGTCGATCCCGGTCGCCTACTGGATCGTCAAGATCGTCACGGTCGCGCTCAGCCTGGCCCTGATCGCGATCGTGTGCGCGTGCGTCCGGCGCCTGGGGCGCGACCCCCGCTACGCGGCCGTGCTGATCGGCCTCAACCCGATCTACCTCGTGTACGCGGTGGGCGGATTCCACAACGACTTCTTCATGCTGGTGCCCGCGATCGGCGCGGTGGCGCTGGTCCTGGCGCGCCGGGATCGGGCGGCCGGGGCGGCGCTCATGGTGGCGGTGGCGGTCAAGTTCACCGCGGTGCTGCTGCTGCCGTTCCTGATCGCGGCAGTCTGGCCAGTCCGCCGGCGCGTTTGCGATGTGATCCTCGGTGCGGTGCTGGCCGCGATCCCGCTGATTGCGATGAGCCTGATCCTGTTCGGCTTCTCGCTGCCCAACCTGTCGGACCAGAGCACGCTGCTGACGCCGTTCAGCTTCCCGAACCTGTTCGGCTACTTCATCGGCGTCGGGGGAGGCACGTCGGGAGTCCTGCGGCTGGCCAACGTCGCGCTGGTCGTGGCCGTCGTGCTGCTCGTGCGCCGCCGTGGGGATTGGATCACCAACGCCGGCTGGGCCACGGTGGCGCTGATCGCGAGCCTCGCCTGGGTGATGCCGTGGTACGTGATCTGGCTGCTGCCACTGGCCGCGCTGTCCTCGAGCGTTCGGCTGCGACGCGCCGCCCTCGCGCTGTCGGTGTTCCTGGTGCTGGTGTTCCTGCCCTCGTCGGGCAAGTTCTGGCACCTGATCCACTTCAACCCGCTGGGCGGCTCGGCCGGGCAGGCGTCGCAGACGCTTCAGGGCAAGCTATCTTGGTATAGCTGAGCGATCGCTCGGCGGCGGTACGCGTCGCCGCACGGTCGAGCACGGGAAGGTCGTGCCGCGGTCTGGCCGGGCCCGCGTACGTACCCCCAAGGCGTCACGCGGAATGCCCAATTACCGGACTGGGCGTTCGCCACTCCTCAATCCGTCGCTGGGTTTATGCCGTGGTTATTAGAATCTTGTTAGCGTCGCGCGCCGAATGCGGCTTGGAATAGAACTGATCGACAGTGGCGGAGGCGGACCGGCGCCGAATTCGCCGCCGGTCCAGATCGAGTCACCCCGCCGGCGGCCGGACTGGTTCGAGCTCTCGGTGCTGATCGCGTTCGCGGCGGTGTCGGTGTACGTGCTGGCGCTCGACGTGGGACGGGTTGTGTTCGACGGCGCCGTCTGGACCGGGACCGACGGCGTGTACATCGTCGACCAGATGCAGTACCTGGCCTGGATCCAGTCTGCCTCGCATGAGTTCCTGGTCTCGAACCTGTTCGTGCTGCACTCGACGCCGGCCGACTACTTCCAGCCCGCGGTGCTCATCTCCGGCGGGCTCACTGCGCTGGGCATGCCCTCCTGGCTGGCCCTGCTCCTGTGGAAGCCGGTCGCGGTGCTGGCGTTCTTCTTCGGCGTCCGGGCGTACGCCAGGCGCAGCCTGGAGGGCGTGTGGCCGCGTCGGACGGCGCTCGTGCTTGCCCTGTTCTTCGGCTCGTTCACGCTCGTGTACGGCAGCTGGAGCGTCCTCGGCGATCTGTTCCCGGGCTTCCTCACCTGGGGTTACGTGTTCGGAGTGTTGGCGCTCGCGGCGATGGTGTGGGCGCTCGTGGCCTACGAGCACGCCCGGAGCACCGGACGCCGGCTGTGGCTACCGGGCCTGCTGGGCGGCCTGGCCAGCCTGCTCCATCCCTGGAACGGCGAGCTGCTCGTGGCGCTGGTGGTGGCCGCCGAGCTTGTGATGCTGGCCGGCCGCCGCTACGGCCGCGAGCAGATCCGTCTGACCGCGGCCACGCTGATCGGCACGGGCGTTCCACTCCTGTACTACGCGATCCTCGGCAAGGCCGACATCTACTGGAAGCTCGCCCAGCTGGCCAGCAAGCACGTGTTCTCGTTTTGGTCGATCGCGCTGGCCTGTGTGCCTCTCTTGCTGCCGGCCATGATCGCCTACGCCAAGCGCCCGACCACCTTCCTGGCTGCCGCCACCCGGACCTGGCCGCTGGGCGCATTCGCGATCTTCCTGTTGTCCGGGACCAGCCTCGGGGCCACGCCGCTACACGCCTTTCAGGGCATCACGGTCCCGCTGGCCGTGCTGGCCGTCGAGGGCCTTCAGATGCTCGGCTGGAGCCGGCTCCCGCGTCCGATCCTGATCGGCGCGGTCCTGGTCGCGCTGTTCACGATCCCGACCACGGTCAAAGAGTTGTCGATCGCGCACAGCCTGGCAGCCCCCACCCGGGGCAACGCGAACTTCATCGAGGGCGACGAGCGGACCGCCCTCGACTACCTGGCAGACCTGAAGGAGCCTGGCAGCGTCATAGCCCAGCCCTACCTGGGTGCCGCGGTGCCCGGCCGAACTGGCCGGCACACGTACGTCGGGAACTGTCTGTGGTCGGAGCCGGACTGCCCCGGCCGGGCCCAGGAGTCGCGCGCTCTGTTCAGGGGCAAGCTCAGCCCGGCGGCGGCTCGCAGCTTCGTGCGTGCGAGCGGCGCCCGGTTCGTGCTGGCCGATTGCACGACCCAGGCGGACATGCGTACGCTGCTCGGCCCGCTCATTCGCTCGGCGCAAGGCTTCGGCTGCGCGGCGGTCTATGAGGTCGAGTAGCCGGATCGTCCGCCTGCACGGCGCGCTGGCCGGCCTCGCCGCCGCGCTGGCGGGTCTGTCCGTGGGGGGCTGCGGCTCCGCGGACCCCCAGCCGGTCAGCGTGTTCCCGGTCCCGGGTGGCCGCGTAGCCGCGCCGCAGACCCAGATCACCCTCCGTGGCGTGACACGCGGTCACATCGGCCGCGTGATCGTCACCGGCTCGCAGACAGGCCGCCACAGCGGACGGGTGGCATTCGACTCCGACGGGCAGGGCGCGAGCTTCCTGCCCGCCAAGCCGTTCGCGGCCGGCGAGGTGGTGACGGTGAGGACGAAGCTGCAGATCCGCGGCGCCCGCGCCGGCACGTTTCATTTCGCGATCGCCCACCCGGCGGGTGCGATCCCGGTCATGCCGCTGGATCTGGCCAACCGGGTGCCCGGAGACCAGTCGACGTTCCACTCGCGGCCGGATCTGACGCCCCCCGCCGTTGAGGTGACCAGGCAGACCGGGGACGCCGCGCCGGGCGACATCTTCATCACGCCACAGCAGGGACCCACTCAGAACGGCGCGATGATCGTGAACGGCGACGGCGCCCTGATCTGGTTCCAGCCGATCAAGCCTCCGAACATTGCCGCCGACCTGCGGGTTCAGAAGTATCAGGGCAAGCCCGTACTGACCTTCTGGCAGGGTTACTCGGGCGCCGGCGTGGGCGCCGGTGAGGACTTCATCTATGACTCCTCCTACCGGCAGATCGCCGCGGTGAAAGCCGGCAACGGGCTGGCCGCCGATCTGCATGAGTTCCGCGTCACGCCGGAGGGAACCGCGCTGATCACCGCCTACTACCCCGTGTACTGGGACGCCTCGGCGTTGCACGGGGCAAAGCAGCAGGTCGTGCTCGACTCGGTCGTGCAGGAGATCGACATCAAGACCGGCCTGGTCCTCTACCAGTGGGACAGCATCGATCACGTGCCGCTGGCCGACACCTACGAGGCGATGCCGAAGTCCTCGCACGGTCCGTTCGACTACTTCCATGTCAACTCGGTGCAGGAGCAGCAGAACGGCGACCTGCTCATCGGGGCCCGCAACACGTGGGCCGCCTACGACGTCAACCATCAGACGGGCGCCATCGTGTGGACGCTCGGGGGCAGGAAATCGAGCTTCAAGCTCAGCTCGGGGGCCGTGTTCGCCTTCCAGCACGACGTCCGCCTGCACACCGACACCGATCCGACGGTGACGCTGTTCGACGACGGTGGCGGGCCACCGCGCGTCCACGCGGAGTCGCGGGCGATCACGGTCCGGCTCAACAGCTCTGGAAAGACCGCGACCCTGGTCAGCGAGGATCAGCATTCGCCGGCGCTGGCCGCGGCCTTCGAGGGGAACGTCCAGGCGCTCTCGAACGGCAACCAGTTCGTCGGGTGGGGCCAGCAGCCCTACTTCAGCGAGTACGACGCGCGAGGCCAGCTGGTGTTCGACGGGCGGTTCGTCGACTCGAACTCGAGCTACCGCGCCTATCGGCTCGCGTGGACCGGCAAGCCGTCCGCCCCCCCGGCCGTCAGCGTCTCGAACGACGGCATGACCGCCAACGTGTACGTGAGCTGGAACGGCGCCACCCAGGTGGCGTCGTGGCGGGTGCTGGCCGGCACGGCCGCCAACGCGCTCCAGGCCGTGGTGACCGCGACAAAGCAGGGGTTCGAGAGCCAGATCGCGATCGCCGCCGAGCCGTACGTCGCGGTCCAGGCGCTCGACGCGGCCGGGCGCACGTTGGCCACGTCGAGCGTGGTCCGCCTCGGCTAGCTCCCGCCCTCGCGAGACCGCCAGCTGGCAGACTGCCGCTCCCATGCGGCTGTTCGCGCTCCGGGGCGCCAATCACGTGACCGCCAACGAGGCCGACGCGATCCTCGCCTCCACCGACGCGCTGATGCGCGAGTTGATGGACCGCAATTCGCTCGCGTCCGAGGCGATGGTCAGCTGCATCTTCACGCTGACCGACGACCTGGACGCGGAGTTCCCCGCCGTGGCGGCGCGCAACCTGGGGCTGAGCAGGGTGCCGCTCCTGTGCGCGCGGGAGGTGCCGGTGCCCGGGTCGCTGCCCCAGATCATCCGGGTGCTGATCCACTACTACGCACCCGAGGACCACGAACCCCGGCACGTATACCTGGGCAGGGCGCAGGCGCTGCGCGCCGACCTGGAATCGGCCCAGTAGCCGTCCGGGTTACGCTAGGCAGCGGCCATGCCGATCGAGTTCGCCGCCCGCACCCGCCGGATCCCGGTCTACCCGCTCGCCGCGGGCTACGACCTGGGGGCAGATGTGGCCATGCTGGCGTCGAACGAGTCGTGCTTCGCGCCACATCCGTCGGCCGTCGAGGCGGCGGCGCGCGTGCTCGCCGGCTCCAACCGCTACCCGGACCCGTCCTATGCGGCGCTGCGCCGGGCCCTGGCCGACCGCTACGGCATCCCGCCCCAGCGGATCGCCCTCGGCAACGGCTCCTGCGACATCCTGCTCGCGGCGGGCGACGCACTGCTCGAGCCCGGCGCCGAAGTCGTCTATGCGTGGCCCGCGTTCAGCGTCTATCCGCACCTCGCGGCCGCCTCGGGAGCCCGCGCGATCGAGGTGGCGCTCGATGCCGAGGATCGCCACGACCTCGACGCGATCGCCGCCGAGGTCACGGTGGCCACGCGGCTCGTCATGATCTGCAACCCGAACAACCCGACCTCGACCGCGCTCGGCCTCGTCGAGATCGAGGCTTTCCTGCGCCGCGTGCCGAGTCACGTGTGCGTGATCCTCGACGAGGCCTACTGCGAGTTCGCACTGACCCTGGGCGACACGTATGCCTCGCTCGAACTGCTCCGCAAGCACCCCAATCTGGTCCTGCTCCGCACGTTCTCCAAGGTGTACGGGCTGGCCGGCCTGCGGGTCGGCTATGCGCTGTGCGGGGCCGAGGAGTTCCGGATCGCCGTCGACCAGGTCCGCCAGCCGTTCTACCTGAACGCTGCCGCCCAGGCCGCCGCGGTGGAGGCGCTGCGCCATCAGGACGAGGTCGAGCGCCGGGTCACCGAGACGATCGGCGACCGGATCGAGATGATCGACGGGGTCCGGGCGCTCGACCTGTGGGTGGCGGAGTCCGACGCGAACTTCATCTGGCTGCATCTGCCCGACGAGGTCGAGGAAGCCGACGTTGTGTCAGGCCTGAAGGATCGTGCCGTCCTGGTCCGGGCCGGAGCGTCGCTGGGGCGGGAGGGATCGCTCCGAGTGACGGTTGGGACCTCGGACGAGAACGAACGCTTCGTCGAGGCGCTGACGGCGTCCTTGGCATCGTTGACGGCGTCTGGTACAAAACGCGGACGATGAGTACCCGTAGCCGCACCCTGTACGTCTTCCGCGGCTACGCGTACGCCTGGCGATTTAGCTAGGCGCCCGGCTCTCCTTCCCGCCCGCGATCGTCAGCGGGGCCTGCGCCATCGCCGAGCCGAGCGCCGAAAAACCCCCCGGTCGGGTGAAACCCGTCCCGCCCGCTTTCGTATCGTTTCCAGGCACAGAGAGGACAGCTGATGATGATCGTGATGAAACCCGAGGCGACCGAGGAGGAGATCCAGGCCGTCATCGACCGGATCAACGGCGTCGGCGCTCGCGCCCACCCCAGTCGCGGCGAGGAGATCACGGTGATCGGCGCGATCGGGGACCGCGAGCACGTCCAGCGACTCGAGCTGGACGGCGCGCCCGGCGTCGACCGAGTGGTCCCGATCTCCAAGCCCTACAAGCTGTCCTCGGTCCAGTTCAAGCATGGCGAACGGACCGTGCTGGACATCGCCGGCCGCAAGGTCGGCGGCCAAAGCTTCGCGCTGATCGCCGGACCGTGCACCGTCGAGTCGCGCCAGCAGACGCTCGAGACCGCCCGCGCGGTCCGCGACGCCGGCGCCACGCTGTTCCGGGGCGGCGCCTACAAGCCCCGCACCTCGCCCTACGCCTTCCAGGGGCTCGGCCAGGAGGGCCTGCGACTGCTCGCCGAAGCCAAGGCCGAGACCGGCATGCCGGTCGTCACCGAGTTGATGGACCAGCGCGACATCGAGCCGATTCTCGAGGTCGCCGACGTGATCCAGATCGGCGCGCGCAACATGCAGAACTACACGCTGCTGGCCGAGGTCGGCCGCAGCGGCTGCCCGGTGCTGCTCAAGCGCGGGCTCTCCTCGACGCTCGAGGAGCTCCTGATGGCCGCGGAGTACATCCTCAAGGAGGGCAACCCGAACGTCATGCTGTGCGAGCGGGGAATCCGCACGTTCGAGACCGCCTACCGCTTCACGCTCGACCTGATGGCTGTCCCGGTGCTCAAGGAGCTCAGCCACCTTCCCGTGATCGTCGACCCGAGCCACGCCGCCGGCCGGCGCGACCTCGTGCTCCCGCTCTCGCTCGCCGCCGCCGCGGCCGGCGCCGACGGGATAATCGTCGAGGTCCACCCGCACCCGGAGACGGCGATCTGCGACGGGCCGCAGCAGCTGTATGCCGACGACTTCGCCGAGTACGTCGAGCGCGTGCAGCAGGCCGCCGCGGTCGCCGGAAAGGCCTTCGCGGCCGTTTGAGGATCGCGATCGCTTGAGGATCGCCCTCGTCGGCGTCGGGCTGATCGGCGGCTCGATCGGACTCGCCGCGCGCGATCGGCTCGGCGCCACCGTTGCCGGGTACGACACGAGCGCGCACGCGCTGGACGTGGCCAGCGAGCGAGGCGCGATCGACCGTGCCTGCGATGACGTCGCGCAGGCCGTCCACGACGCCGAGGCGGTGTTCGTGGCGGTCCCGGTGGGCGGGCTGCGCCCGGCGGTGACCGCGGCGCTCGACGCGGCCCCGGCCGGATGCGTGATCAGCGACGTCGGCTCGACCAAGCGCTCAGTCGTCGCCGCGCTCGAGGACTCGCGCTTCGTCGGCGGCCATCCCCTTGCCGGGGCCGAGACGAGCGGCGTCCAGCACGCCCGCGCCGACCTGTTCGACGGCGCCACCTGGTACCTCACGCCCACCCCGACGACCTCGGGGATCCTCTACGAGCGCCTGCACCGCTTCGTGCACAGCCTGGGCGCTCGTCCGGTGGCGATCGAGCCCGAGATCCACGACACGATCCTGGCCACCGTGTCGCACCTGCCGCACGTGCTGGCCAACGTGCTGGTCGCCCAGGCGGCCCAGACCTTGGCCGCCGGCGGGGAGCGACTGCCCGCCACCGGGCCGAGCTTTCGCGACGCCACGCGCGTGGCCGGCGCCTCCAGCGGCATCTGGACCGACATCTACCTGTCCAATCGCGACGCATTGGCCGCCGGCATCGAGGACACGATCGCGCGTCTGCAAGCGGTCCGCGAGGCCCTGGACGCCGCGGACGCAACGGCGATCACCGACTGGAACGACGGAGCGGCGGACGATCGCCGGCGACTGCTCGAGGCGCAGCTGGCGGGCGGCCCGCTGTTCGAGCTGCGGGCCTCGGTGCCCAACCAGCCGGGGGTGGTGGCCCAGCTGGCCCTGGAGCTGGGCCGCGCCGGCGTCAACATCACCGACATGGCTCTGTACCCGGCGCCCGACATGAGCGAGGGCGTGATCGCCCTGTGGATCGCGGGGGAGGAGCAGGCGCGACGGACCGAGGAGCTCGTGGTCAGCCTCGGCTTCCCGGTGGCGCGGGCATGAACGCGCGCTTCTATCCCTCCGGACCGCTGCGGGGAACGCTGAAAGTCCCGGCCGACAAGTCGATCTCCCACCGCGCGGCGCTGATCGGCGCGATGGCCTCCGAGCCCGTCCGGATCTGCAACTACCTCGACGCCGCCGACACCCGCTCCACGCTGGCCGCCGTGCAGCGGCTCGGCGCGATCGTGGAGGACCGAGGCGAGGAGCTGGTGCTCCGCGGCTGCGGTTTGCGCAACGCGATGGTCCCGACGAACCCGATCGACGTGGGCAACGCCGGGACGCTCATGCGGCTGCTGCCCGGCTGGCTGTCCTTCCAGCAGGGCCTGAGCTTCATGCTCGACGGGGACGAATCGGTCCGACGGCGGCCGGTCGACCGCATCGCCGAGCCCCTGGAGCGCATGGGGGCGCGGATCGAGGCGCGCGAGGGCCGCTACCCGCCGTTCACCGTGCACGGTGCGGCGCTGCGCGGGATCGACTACGAGCTGCCGGTGGCCAGCGCCCAGGTCAAGTCGTGCGTGCTGCTGGCAGGGCTGGTGACCGACTCGACGACGGTGACCGAGCCGGTCCCGAGTCGCGATCACACCGAGCGCATGCTCGCCGGGGCAGGTGCACCGGTGCAGCGCGAGACGACTCCGGGAGGCGGGTTTCGCACCACGGTGGGCAACGCCGATGAGCTCGAGCTCGACGTGGTCGAGGTCCCCGGCGATCTGTCCTCGGCCGCGTTCCTGATCGCCGCCGGGGTCCTGATCCGCGACTCCCGGCTGGTGCTCGAACGTGTCGGCGTCAACTGGACCCGGGCCGGGTTCCTGCGCATCCTCGAGCGCATGGGGGCGATCGTGCTGACTGACGCCGAGGAGCCGGGGTCGTTTGACCCGGTCGAGCCGATCGCCGACATCGACGTCCGCAATGCGCAGATCGAGGCGACGACCGTCGAGGCCGAGGAGGTGCCGCTGGCCATCGACGAGCTGCCGCTGGTCGCGCTGCTCGGCTGCTTCGCCGAGGGCGAGACCGTGGTCCGGGGCGCGGGGGAGTTGCGGGTCAAGGAGTCAGACCGGATCGCCACCGTGGTCGAGGGCCTGCGCGGGCTCGGCGCGCACATCGAGGCGCTGCCCGACGGATTCGTGGTCACGGGCACCGGGAGGCTGCGCGGCGGACGGCTCGACGCCCACGGCGACCACCGGCTGGCGCTGCTCGGCGCGGTCGCGGGCTTGGCGTCGGAAAGCGGAGTCGAGGTGGTCGGGATGGAGGCGGCCGAGGTGTCCTATCCGCGCTTCGCCCACGACGTCGCGGATCTGGTCGCGTAATGCTCGTGGCGATCGACGGCCCGGCCGGCGCCGGCAAGTCGACGGTGGCCCGGGCGGTGGCCGACGAGCTCGGGTTCACGTACCTGGACACGGGAGCGATGTACCGCAGCGTCGCGCTCGCGGCCGCCGCGCGAGGCGCCGAGCCGGCCAGCGTCGCTTCGACGTTGAAGATCGAACCGCAGGGCGAGCGGATCCTGCTCGACGGGCTCGACGTGACCGAGGAGATCCGCGCCCCCGATGTGTCCGAGGCCGCCTCCCGCGTGGCGGCCGATCCCGACGTCCGCCGGGCCGTGGTCGAGCAGCAGCGGCGGCTGATCTCGAGCGGGGACTGGGTGGCCGAGGGCCGCGACATCGGAACCGTGGTCGCGCCCGACGCCGAGGTCAAGGTGTTCCTGACCGCCGACCCGGAGGAACGGGCGCGCCGGCGCGCGGCCGAGCTCGGGCTCGACCCCGCCCGGGTGTTGGCCGAGCAGACGATCCGCGACGAGCGCGATCGCACTCGCGAGTACTCGCCGCTCGAGCCGGCGGCCGGAGCGATCGTGCTCGACACCACGCACATGACCCTGTCCGACGTCGTGCAGCGGATCGCCGCGCTCGTGCCTGGCACCGGACGGTAGAGAGTGCCAAGAGCGCGCATGACGCGCGCGGAAACGGGGTAGAACGCACGGCGGAGTCGGAAGACTCCGTTATCCATCGTCGCCCGTGCAGGGGCTGAACAGAGGGTCACTAGATGAAGAGACGTTTGCTTCGTGGGGTCACTGCGACCGCCATGGTCGCCGCAGTCCTCGGCGGTGGCGCCGCCGCCGCGTCGGCCAAGCCGATTCTGATGCTCAACATGAAGAAGGAGGCCCAGGCGCAACGCGGCTACTGGCAACAGCACACGCTCGCGCCGCTCGGGCCGATCCAGCCGCCGGCGCCGCCCTGTCCCGAGAACGGGCTGCTGCCCACGGGCGGCTGTGGCATCCCCGAGGCGGTCGCGACGACGCTGCCGTGGCTCGGCAACATGGCCTACTACGGCGGACACGTCCAGACGGCGCCCAAGAACTACCTGGTGTTCTGGGGCTGGGGCGAGAACGGCGCGTTTCTCGGCCAGACCTGCAGCGCCGAGAACCTGAGCGAGGGCTCGTTCACGGCCACGCTGGCCTGCGATCCCGACGGCGCCGGCAAGTACATGGCCGACTTCGTCCAGCAGTTGGGCGGGACCGACTGGGCCGGCGTCCAGGACCAGTACTACCAGACCGACTCGTCGGGCAACAAGACGAACATCACCAACCCGCCCGAGCAGCTGGCCGGCATCTGGGCCGATGACTCGAGCGACGCCACCGGGCTCCCCAGCACCTCATCCAGCAACCCGCCCGGGTCGACGAACACCTATTCGGACCTGGCCCAGGAGGCCGCACGCGCGGTCAGTCACTTCGGCATCACCGATCTGGCCAACGCCAACATCATCATCGCCCAGCCGGCGGGCTTGAGCGACCCCAACGCGGTGTCGACCGGCTACTGCGCGTTCCACGACTACACCCAGCCCAACCTCGAGGGCGGCATCTACAACGGAATCCAGCCGGGCATCTCCTACACGAACATGCCCTACTCGCTGGCCATCAACTCGGGCGGCGCGAACGTGTGCGGCGAGAACGCGGTCAACACCGACGCGCGGGGCAAGCTCGACGGATTCTCGATCGTGCTCGGGCACGAGATCGAGGAGACGGTTACCGATCCGGGCGCCGAGGACGTGATCGGGAGCGGCCTCAGCGCGCAGCAGATCGGCGGCTGGTATGACGCGCTCGACGCGAACGAGAACGGCGACAAGTGCGCCTGGGTGGGGGAGAACCTCCTGACCGCCCAGGGTCCGCCGGAGCCGATTCCGGGCGCGCTGGGCAACATGACCGGGAACGCGGGCGACCGCTTCGCGGTGCAGTCCCTGTGGAGCAACGACTCCGCGGGGGGCGCCGGCTACTGCGCCGGTGCGGGAACCGACCTGCCGACCGGCTAACACCTCCGAGTCACCGGACCTCAGGCGGACCCGAGGCGCACGCTAGCCTCGGGTCCGCCATGAAGGTCGCGGTCGTCGGCTATCCCAATGTCGGAAAGTCCTCGCTGGTCAACCGGCTCACCGAGTCGCGCGAGGCGGTCGTGCATGAGCGCCCCGGCGTCACGCGCGACCGCAAGGAGCTATCGACCGACTGGAACGGCCGGCCGCTGACGCTCATCGACACCGGCGGGATCGACCTCGAGGACCAAGCCGAACTGGCCACCGCGGTCCACGACCAGGTGCGCGCCGCGCTGGCCGACGCCGATGTCGTGGTGCTCGTGGTCGACGCTCGCGCCGGCGCGCGCCCCGGCGATCACGAGGTGGCCGACCTCGTGCGGCGCGGGGTGGGCGGGCGCCGGATTCCCGCGGTGGTGGCGGCGAACAAGGTCGACTCGGCACGCGACATCCCGCTGGCCGCGGAGTTCCACGCGCTCGGACTGGGCGAGCCGGTCCCGGTGTCGGCCGCGCAGGGCCTCGGCACGGGCGACCTGCTCGACCGGATCGTCGAGCTCGTCCCGGCTTGGGAGGGTGAGAACGACGCCGAAGGCCAGGACGACACGGTGCGCCTGGCCGTGATCGGCCGCCCCAACGTCGGCAAGTCCTCGCTGGTCAACCGGTTCGCCGGCGCCGAGCGGGTGATCGTCTCGCCGCAGGCCGGGACCACGCGCGATGCGATCGACCTGGAGATCGAGTTCGAGGGGCGCCGGCTGGTCCTGGTCGACACCGCGGGCCTGCGCCGCCAGGCCAAGGTGGGGGAGTCGCTCGAGTACTACACCTCGCTGCGCTCGCGCCGGGCGGCCGAGCGGGCCGATGTGGCGCTCGTGGTGTGCGACGCCACCGACGGCATCACAGCCCAGGATCTGCGGGTGGCCGAGCTGGCCATGCGCAGCGGGTGCGCCACCGCGCTGGTCCTCAACAAATGGGACCTCGCCGGCGTCGACGGGGTCGACCTCGAGCACGAGCGCGCCCGCGCCCATCAGAAGCTCCGCCTGCGCCCACGGGTGATCACCGCCAGCGCCAAGACCGGGCGCAACGTGCAGCGCCTGCTGGCCGAGGCCGTCGCGCTGGCCGACCGGAGCGCCGGCCGGATACCCACGCCCCAGCTCAACCGGTTCCTGTCCGACGTGACCGCCGCCCGTCAGCCGCCGGCCGGCGGCCCGCGTCGCGGCGGCCATCGGCTGCGCCTGATCTACATGACCCAGACCGGCGAGCGCCCACCGCGCTTCTCGATCCAGGTCAACTCCCGCGCTCGGGTGACGCGCGACTACGCCTACTACGTCGAGAACCGGCTACGCGAGCGCTACCGCCTCGAAGGGGTGCCGGTGATCATCGACTTCGTCGAGCGCAACGAGCGGCGCGCCCCGGGCCGCCGCACGGCCGCCTGAACCGCCGCGGCGCACGGGCGCCTGAGCGGGCGCGGCGGACGGCGGCCGGAACCGGCGCAAAAACCGTCCGAAACTGCTTCATTGCTGCGTGCGATGCCTACGGTCACCCGGCCTCATATCTCGCTTCCCCAGGTGCCCGGGCGCCGCTGGAGCGGCCTGCCCGTGGCGCCACGCCCCGGGCGGACGCCGGCCACCTTCCGCCGGCGCCGGGCGGCGCTCGCCGGCGGCCTGCTCGCATTGGTGACGGCGATCGCGGTCGCCGTCGTGCTCGCGTCGAGCGGCTCCGGCGAGGTCCCGCCCGCCACGGGCGCGGCCGCGATCGTGCCCGCCGACGCACTGGCTTATGTGAGCCTGTCGACCGACCCGAGCCGAACGGCCGTCTCGGGCGCGGGCAAGCTCGCCGCGCGCTTCCCCGACTGGCCGCTCCTCGAGGCCGCCGCGCTGGGCCGCCTGCGCCCGATCATCGGCGGGTCGAGCTCGGGTGACCTGCTCACGGCGGTCCGGCCCTGGTTGGGCAAGGAGGCGGCGCTCGCGCTGATCGCTGATCAGGGCGGGAGCGTGCAGCCGCTGGTCGTGCTCGAGGTCGCTCAGTCCGCGCGTGCGCACGCGTTCGTGAAGGGCGCCGGCGCCACCCCCGCGGACGCCTACGACGGCGTGCGACTGCTCGCCTACCCGTCGGGAACAGAGCTTGCGTTCGTCGGCCACTACCTGGTGGCCGGCGGCCATGCCGGGGTCCGAGCGGCCCTCGACGCCGCCCGGGGCCGCGCGCGGACGCTGGCCCACGACCCCGCCTACGAGCGCGCCGTGGCCGGCGAGCCGGACGACCGGGTGCTCGATGCCTACCTCCCCGCGGCCGGGATCCGCCAGCTGCTCGTCTCGCGTACCGGCGTGGCCGGGGCGATCGCCGCGCTGCTCGACCGTCCGACGCTTCAGGGCGCGGCGATCTCGCTGTCGCCGAGCGCGGCCGGCGCGCACGTGCTGGTGCACACCGTCCTCGACGCACGGCCCGCCGGGCGCCTGTTCACGCCGACGCTCCAGTCGGTGCTGCCCTCGGGCTCTACGCTGATGCTCGATGTGAACGGCCTGGACCGGGCCGCGCCGGGGTTGCTGCGCGCCGCCGCCACCGCGGGCTTCGCCGGCAACGTCGGGCCGCTACTCAGCCGCGTGGGAAGCGCGCTGAAAGGCGAGGGCGTCAACGTGCACCGCGCCGTCTCGCTGTTCGACGGCGAGACCGCGGTGGCCATCGCGCCTGGCGCGACGCCGGCGCTCCTGATCGTCGCGCGCGTCCGCGACGAGGCGGCGGCCAGGAGCGCGCTGGCCGCGCTCGAGGGCCCGCTCACCTCGCTGTTCTCGCCCGCCGGCTCGGCCGGCGGTCAGGTCCCGGAGCTGGCCGACCGCGTGGTCGGCGGCGCCACCGTACACGAGGTGGGACTCGGTCCGGGACTGCAGCTCAATTACGCCGTGCTCCACGGCCTGGTGGTCGTCTCCACCAGCGTGGCGGCGATCGACGGCGTGGCGCAGCGCGCTCGCTCGCTGGACGGCGACGCGACCTACCGGGCGACGCTGCCCGATCGGCCCGACCGCGTCACGTCGCTAGTCTTTGGCGACTTCAGCCGCCTCCTGCAGCTCGGTGAACAGACGGGTCTGACCAGCGGCACGCGCACCCGCGAGCTGCTGCCCAACATCTCGAGGGTCCGTGCGATCGGTCTGAGCTCCACGAGCGGGGAGCGGGACACGACCACGGAACTGAGCCTCGAGATTCGATGAAGACGCTTTCCGACAACGAGTTCCTCTTCACTTCAGAGTCCGTCACCGAAGGTCACCCCGACAAGGTGGCCGACCAGATCTCCGACGGCGTGCTCGATGCGGTCATGCGCGACGACCCGCTCGGGCGCGTGGCGTGCGAGACGCTGGTCAACACGGGCCTGGTGATCGTCTCGGGCGAGATCACCACGACGACGTACGTCGACATTCAGGAGGTGGCGCGCCAGACGATCAAGCGGATCGGCTACACCGATGCCGAGTTTGGGTTCGACTATCACACGTGCGCGGTGATCAATGCGATCGACAAGCAGTCGCCCGACATCGCCCAGGGCGTGGACCGGGCGTACGAGTCGCGGGTCGATCCGGGCGACGACGACGAGCTCGACATGGCCGGCGCGGGCGATCAGGGGATGATGTTCGGCTACGCGTCGAACGAGACCGAGGAGCTCATGCCGCTGCCGATCTCGTTGGCGCACAAGCTGGCCAAGCGACTCGCCGACGTGCGCCGGGCGGACATCCTGGGCTACCTGCGTCCGGACGGTAAGACCCAGGTGACCGTGCGCTACGTGGACGGCCGTCCGGCCGAGGTCGAGAAGGTGCTGATCTCGACCCAGCATCGCGACGGCGCCGAGTCGCTGCTCAAGGACGACCTGTGGGAGCACGTCGTCCAGCCGGTCGTGCCCGAAGAGCTCTACGACGCGCGCAAGCTGCACAAGGCGCTGCTGGTCAACCCGACCGGCCGGTTCGTGATCGGCGGTCCGATGGGCGACTGCGGGCTGACCGGGCGCAAGATCATCGTGGACACCTATGGCGGGATGGCACGCCACGGCGGCGGCGCGTTCAGTGGCAAGGATCCCTCGAAGGTCGATCGCAGCGCCGCCTACGCGGCCCGCTATGTGGCCAAGAACCTGGTGGCGGCCGGTCTGGCCGATCGGCTCGAGGTGCAGGTGGCCTACGCGATCGGCGTGGCCCATCCGGTGTCGGTGATGGTCGAGACGTTCGGGACGGAGAAGATCGGCCGGTCGCGGATCCTCGAGCTGATCTCCGAGCACTTCGATCTGCGCCCGGGGGCGTTTCGCCAGTATCTGCGGCTGCACCGGCCCATCTACCAGAAGACCGCGGCATACGGCCACTTCGGCCGCGACGATCACGACTTCACGTGGGAGCGGACCGAAAAGGCGGCCTCGCTCCGGGCCGCCGCCGGGCTCGGCGCGCTTACACGTGCGGGTGCGTGATGGGGTGGGTCGGGCCCATTTCCTGAAGGGCCGCGTTCACGGTCCGGATGATCCCGCCGGGGTCCTCCACGCCGCGGAACGAGAAGTCATACGCAGCGCCGGCCGCGGTGTCGAAGTCGACCGTGCCGATGCCGAGCATCCGCTCGAGCAGCCGCTGGCGCGAGTTGACGTTCTGAACCCGCTCCAGCCGGCACTCGTGCAGCTCGCGCGAAAGCAGCCCGGATCGGATTGTCAGACGGCGGTTGGTGATCGTGTACGTGGTGGCGATCCGCCGGATCAGCCCCCAGACCAGCACGACGACGAATACGACCAGCACCGCCGGGGTCACCCAGACCGCGTCGACGCTTCCATTGGCCGCCCTGGTCACCAGACCGGCGATCACCCCGGCCAGGATCGCGACGACGAGCCCGCGTATGTAGAACGCGAGCATCGAGCGCCACGAGGGGTGGCCGTGGAAGAAGACCTGCTCGCCGGGCTCGGGATCCACCGCGACGCAGGCTAACGAATGTGCCGGGCGGCCTAGGTGCCCAAAAGCAGCGAGAGCGCCGCCACCAGGGCCGCCAGCCCGGCCAGCAGCCCAGCCAGCGGGGCGGGCTCGACCTCCACGCGTCCGGACGGCCGCAGCAACGCGAACCAGACGACGACCGGCGCACCGAAGATCGCACAGGCGCACGCCCACAGCCGCTCCCCGGCGCGGGCCGCGGCCACCGTCCCGAGCGCGCGCGAGCACGCCTCGAGCGCGATCGCGAGGCCCAGCATGACGCGGCCGGCGCCGAACGCGGCCGAGACCACGGCCAAATAGATCTCGGCGATCAGCACGACGGCCAGGGCGAGGCCGACCAGCAGCCCCACGCCCTGCTCGAGCGCGGGCGCCACCGCCGTGCGCTCCACCTTGACCGGCGTCCACGCCGGCGCCGGCGCGTCGGTTGCCGGCGCGTCGGTTGCCGTCGCGTCGGTCGCCGTCGCGTCATGCGTCGCCTCCGGGGGCGCGGGCCTGGCAGCCGCTCGCGCGGGCCTGGCCGCCGCTCGCGCGGGGGCCTCCTCCTGCCGCGCCCGACGCGGCATGTGCTCGAGGTCGAAGACCTTGGCCGCCAGCGCCGCCTCGACCACCTCGGGATCATTCCCCATGACCTCGGGGTCGAGGGTCAACAGACCCAGCCCGTGCGTGGGGACCTGCTCCCGGTAGAGCCTTTCGTGCGGTCCACCCGCCGGGCGGCACATCACGACCAAGCGAGCCCGCGGGTAGTAGGCGTCGACCGGCAGCCACTCCTCGGCGGCCGAGCCCGGGACGCGCAGCCAGGCGAACATGTGCCGGCGCCGCCCGACCTCGCCGAGCAGGCGATCGCAAATGGCGAGAATGGTCGGGGCGGGAAGGCCCCGCCGCTGCGCTTCGCTGTCCGCCTGCTCCGGCGCGTCCACGTCCGGAGCGAGATGATCGGTGGTCATCCTGGCCTGACTCTACCCTCCGATGGCTCCATGCACGCCAACCTTGCAAGCCCTCGCCCACTGATCGCGCGCGTCGAGCCGCTCACCCGGACCCGCGCGGTGCGGGGCCCGTTCGACTACCGGCTGCGCCCCGACCAGGGCGAGGTCGACGTGGGCGCGGTGCTGCGCGTGCCGTTCGGACGGCAGACCACGCTCGGCGTGGTGCTCGAGCTCAGCACCGAATCGGCGCTGGCCCCGGACCGCCTGGTCGAGCCCGACGCGGTCCTGCCGCCCGGCGTCCCGGCCGACCTGGTCGCGCTGGCGGCATGGATCGCCGAGCAGTACTGCTCGACCCCGGCCAGGGCGCTCTCGCTCATGCTGCCGCCCGGCACCGCCGCCGGCGCGGGCCGGCCCAAGCCGATCGTGGTCGCCGAGCTCAGCGAGGCGGGTGCACAGGCCCTGCTCGGCGGGGAGCGGCTGACCGATCGCCAGCGGGCGGCGCTGGCCCACCTGGAGAGCGCGGGACCAACGCTGGCCACCGCGCTCGGCACGGGGACGCTGCGCCGGCTCGAGGCGCGGGGCCTGGTGGCGCTTCGCTCGCTGGAGCGGGCACCGAGGGCCGATGCGGTGGCCGTCGGGCGCCGGCGCGACGGGATCCCGTCGCTGACCGGCGAGCAGCGCCGGGCACTGGACGCGGTACTGGAGGCGCTCCGCTCCGAGGGATCCGGCGGCGAGCGGTTCCTCTTACACGGCGTGACCGGCTCGGGCAAGACCGAGGTCTACCTCCAGGGCGTGCAGGCCACGCTCGCCGCGGGACGGGGAGCGATCGTCCTGGTGCCCGAGATCGCGCTCACACCGCAGACCGTGGGGCGCTTCCAGGCCCGCTTCGGGGACATCGTCGCCGTGCTCCACTCCGGGCTGGGCCAGCGCGAGCGCCACGAGGAGTGGCTGCGGCTGCGCGCCGGCGAGGCCCGCGTGTGCGTGGGCCCGCGCTCGGCGGTGTTCGCGCCCCTTCAGGACATCGGGCTGATCGTCGTGGACGAGGAGCACGACGGCTCCTACAAGCACGAAGGCGATCCGCGCTATGACGCCCGCGCGGTGGCGGAGCGTCGCGTCGAGCAGCACCGGGCGGTCCTGCTCGCCGGCAGCGCCACCCCCCGGCCGGAGAGCGTGGTGACGCTCCGGCGGCTGCGCCTGCCCCACCGGATCGACGGCCGGCCGCTGCCCCCGGTCGAGGTGCTCGACATGCGCGGCCTGCACCACTCCCTGCACCCGCGCACCCGGATGGCGCTGGCCGACGTGCGCGCCGCTGGCGCCAAGGCGATCGTGCTGCTCAACCGCCGCGGCTGGTCGAACTTCCTCTCCTGCAGGGGCTGCGGGCAGGTGTGGATGTGCCCCAACTGCGAGGTCGCGCTGGTCCTGCACCGGGCCCAGGGCTTCCTGGCCTGCCACCACTGCGGGCACCGCCGCCGGGCGCCTAGCCGCTGCGAAGCCTGCGGCTCGATCGCCGTGGCCCGCCATGGCGCGGGCACCGAGAGCCTGGAGCAGGAGCTCGGCGAGGCGTTCGGCGCCGAGCTTCCGGTGTTCCGCCTGGACGCCGACGCGACCGCCGGCAAGGGTCGCCTGGCCCAGACGCTGGCCCGGTTCGAGGCCGCGCCGACCGGCATCCTGGCCGGAACCCAGATGGTCGCCAAGGGCCACGACTTCGCCGATGTCGCGCTCGGCGTCGTGCTCGACGCCGACCAGACGCTGCGCTTCCCCGACTTTCGCTCCGAAGAGCGGACGTTCGCGCTGCTCACCCAGCTGGCCGGGCGGGTCGGCCGCGGTGAGGACGGCGGCCGGGTGCTCGTCCAGACGCTCGCGCCCGACGCGCGGTCGATCGCGCTGGCCGCCCGTCACGACGCGGACGGCTTCCTGGCCGTCGAGCTCGGGCGGCGCGAGGCGCTCGGCTACCCGCCCTACGGCACGTTGATCCGCATCGTGTGCGCCTCGCCCGACCCGGCTGACGCGCTGAAGCTGGCCACCCGCCTGCACGGCCTGATCGTCCCCTCGGGCGCCACCGTGCTCGGCCCGGCGCCGCTGTTTCGGCTGCGCGGACGCTCGCGCAGCCAGCTGGTCATCAAGTGCCGGGACCGGCTGCCCACGCTCCGGGCGGTCGGGGCCGCGGTCGATGCCTGTGCCGCCGACGCGGTCCGCCACGGAGTCAGCGTGAGCGTCGACCCCGACCCGCAATGACGTTGACTAAGCTGACGTGGTGCCCACTGACGGCGTGTCCACCGGAACCGATCCCCAGCCCGAGACGGGCCTTGAGCCCTCATCGGACGCCGAGCCCGAGCCTCAGCCCGAGGCCGGGGTGGAGCCCGAGCGCAAGGAGCCCGAGCTCGACCCCGAGACCGCCGCTCGCCGGGACGCCGCACTGGCCCGGATCCGGAGCTTCGGCGATCCGGTGCTCCGCACCAAGGCGCGCCGGATCGAGCGCTTCGACGATGCGCTGCGCGAGGAGATCGAGCGCATGGGCGAGCTGATGGACGACGCGCTCGGCGTGGGGCTGGCCGCCACCCAGGTCGGCGTCGTGCACCGGCTGCTCGTCTACCGGGTCCAGCAGCAGGCCCCGCTGTCCGCGCTGATCAATCCCGAGGTCGAGTGGTCGGGCCGCGAGAGCGAGGCGATGGAGGAGGGCTGCCTCAGCCTGCCGGGCGTCCTGGTCGAGGTCGATCGCCCGATCCATGTCCGCGTGCGCGCGCTCAACGAGTACGGCGAGCCGATCACGATCGAGGCCTCGGGACTTGAAGCGCGCGTGATCCAGCACGAGATCGACCATCTCGACGGCGTGCTGATCCTCGACCGGACCTCGCGCGAGCAGCGCAAGGAAGCGATGCGCATCCTGCGCGAGGCTCAGCAGGCCGCCTAGACGGAGTCCGGGCGTTCCCGGGTCTGCCAGCCCTGAGCCGGTCCGTGCGCACCGTCTACCTCGGCACCTCGGAATTCGCGGCCGCCGTCCTGCGACGGCTGGCCGACTCGCCGCACCGGCCGGTGCTCGTCGTGACCCGGCCCGACCGCCCCCGCGGACGGGGGCGCAAGCTCGCCCCGCCCCCGGTCGCCGAGACCGCGCGTGAGCTCGGACTCGAGCTGGCCCAGCCCGAGACCGTCAACGACGAGGCCGCGCTGGCCACGATCGCCGCCGCGCGCCCCGACGCGGCCTGCGTGTGCGCCTTCGGGGCGCTGATCAGAGAGCCGCTGCTCTCCGCCTACCCGATGCTCAACGTCCATCCTTCCCTGCTCCCGCGCTGGCGCGGGGCCGCGCCGATCGAGCGGGCGATCATGAGCGGCGACGAGCGGACCGGGGTCTCGATCATGCAGCTCACCGAGGGCCTCGACTCAGGGCCGGTGTGCGCGCAGGCGGTCGAGCCGATCGCGCCGGAGGACACCTTCGGCACGCTGGCGCCGCGTCTCGAGGAGCTCGGGGCGGATCTGCTCGTGCGCGCGCTCGACGAGTCGCCGCCGTGCGCCCCGCAGGACGAGGCACGCGCCACCTACGCGGCCAAGATCGGCCCCGAGGACCGGGAGCTCGACCCCTCCCGGCCGGCCGTCGAGCTCGAGCGCACGGTGCGCGCGCTCACGCCGCACATCGGCGCGCACTTGGCCCTTCGGGACGGGGAACGGCTCGGGGTGCGCGAGGCGCGGGCCCTGCCCTCGGGTGGGCCGGCGGCTGGCGAGCTCTCGCTCGACGGCACCCGGCCGGTGCTCGCATGCGCCGAGGGCGCGCTCGAGTTGCTCGTCGTCCAGCCGCCCGGACGGCGGGCGATGAGCGGCGAGGACTATCTCCGGGGCCGGCGCAGGTAGGGGAGGGCCATGCCCGGGAACGGGACCCCCGCCCGCCCCACCGCCCGCCCCGGCGGTCGCGTCTCGCCGGCGCGCGCCTGCGCGCTGCGGGTGATCCGCCGCGCGTTCGAGCAGGGCGCGTATGCGGACCGGGCGTTCGCCGGCGAGGCCGCCGAGCTCGACCCGCGCGACCGGGCGCTGGCGATGGCCCTCAGCTACGGCACCGTGCAGCGGCGCGCCACGCTCGACCACGTCGCAGCACGACTGCTCGACCGCCCGCTCGAGCGGCTGGACGCGCCGCTGCTGGCCGTGCTCCGGCTCGGCCTGTTCGAGCTCCTGTTCCTGGGCGGGAGCGCGGATCACGCAGCGGTCAACGAGAGCGTCGAGCTGGCCAAGCGGGCGCGGCCTCGCGGGGCCGGGCTGGTCAACGCGGTCCTGCGCCGGGCGGCCCGGGAGGGACCCGGCATCCTGACCGGGCTCGACGACGAGACGCCCGAGTCGGCCGCGATCCTCCACTCCGTGCCCGGCTGGCTGGCCGCCCGGTGGTGGGAGGAGCTGGGGTCAGAAGAGGCGCGCGCCTTGCTCCGGGTGGTCAACCAGCCCGCCGAATCGGCGCTGCGGGTCAACACGCTCCGCGCCGCCGTGGCCGAGGTGGCGGAGGCCCTGCCGGTGGCCAGCCGGCCCGCCCCCGGGCTGCCCGAAGGCCTTGTGCTGGACGGGCCGTTCGACGTCCAGCACTCCGAGCTGTGGCGGGCGGGTCTCCTCCAGCCGCAGTCGCGCGCCTCGATGCTGGTCGCGCGGGCGCTCGATCCCCGGCCCGGCCAGCGGGTGCTCGACCTGTGCGCGGCCCCGGGCGGCAAGACCACCCACCTGGCCGCCCTGATGGAGGACCAGGGCGAGATCGTGGCGGTCGAGCGCCATTCGGGGCGGGCGGCCGCGCTCGAGCGGACCGCCGTGCGCCTGGGCGCCGCGAGCGTCCGGGTCGCCACCGCTGACGCGGCGGAGCCGCGTACCGACGGACCGTTTGACCGGGTGCTGGTCGACCCACCGTGCAGCGGTCTGGGCACGCTTCAGTCGCGGCCGGATCTGCGCTGGCGCACCCGCCCCGAGGCGATCGAGGAGCTGGCGGCCCTCCAGATGCGGATCCTGGCCGCTGGCGCGGCGGTCGTGGCGCCCGGAGGCGCTCTGGTCTACTCGGTCTGCACGATCTCCCGTGCCGAGGGTCAGGACGTCGTCGAGGCCTTCCTGCGCGACCATCCCGACTGGGGCGTTGAAGCACCGGCGGCGTCGGTTCCGGAGGGGCTTCGGGGTCGAGCGGTCGGCCCCGGCGTTCAGCTTTTGCCCCATCGCGACGGAACCGACGGGTTCTTCATCGCCCGGCTCCGGCGTTACCCTACGTCTCAACCTTGACCGAATCCCTGCCCAAGCTCGGCCCCGAGTGCCCGGGATGCGGGGAGCCGTGGTTGCGCCCCACCGCAGCGCCCGGGCGCTACAGGTGTGTCTACTGCCTGCAGCGCTACGAGCTCGTGTCGGTGTGCCCCAACTGCGGAGAGCACTCGACGATCGTCCGGATGTCGAGCACGGCGATCGTCGCCTGCAACCACTGCCAGGGCAGCATGCTGCGGGCGGTCTGAGTGCCCCGGACGGCGCACTAGCGTGACCACCACCGCCGGCGGGCCCGCCGAAACCACCCTGCGCCTCCTGCGCGAGCCCCGGATCGCCCCCTCGATCCTCTCGGCCGACTTCGCCCGCCTGGGCGCCCAGGTGCAGGAGGTCATGGCCGCCGGCGCCCGGGTCATCCATGTCGACGTGATGGACGGCCACTTCGTGCCGCCGATCACGTTCGGCGCGCTGATCGTCGACGCGCTGGCCGAGCAGGTCCACGCGGCGGACGGGATCCTCGACGTGCACCTGATGATCGAGCGGCCTGATCGCTACGCGACCGAGATCGCGCGGGCGGGGGCGGACAGCATCACGATCCACGTCGAGGCCACACCGCACGTGCACTACACGCTTCAGGCCATTCGCGAGGCCGGGTGCGCCGCGGGCGCCGCGATCTGCCCCGCCACCCCGGCGGCCAGTCTGGATGAGGTCGCCCACGAATTGCTCGACCTCGCCCTGTGCATGAGCGTGAACCCCGGCTGGGGCGGGCAGGAGTTCATCCCGTGGTCGCTCGACAAGCTCCCGCGCATGCGCCGGGCGCTGCCCGACCACGTGGCGCTCGAAGTCGACGGAGGGGTGCACGAGGGGACCGCCCGCTCTTGCGTGCAGGCCGGGGCCAACCTGCTCGTGACCGGCTCGGCGGTGTTCGGGACGGCCGATCCGGCCGGCGCGTACACCGCGATGGTCGCGGCGGCCGGGGTCGGCTGAACCGCGCGCGGGACGCTCCCGCCGGGACGCGTGCTCGCCGCATCGCGCCTGACCCGACGATAGCCTGCCGGTAGTGCACTCTGCGAGCCTTCGCGTCGCCCTGGCGCTGCTGATTGCCCTTATCGCCTGTGCCGGCTGCGGATCGAGCGGATCCTCCAAGGTCAGCGCCGGCAACTACGTGAAGGCCGTGTGCTCGGCGATCTCCCCGCTCGAGCGCGACGTGGTGAACCGCTCGAGTGCGCTCAACGGCTCGACCGCGACGGACGCCACGCAGGCCAAGAAGACCCTTCAGGGGTTCCTGAACGCCGTCGAGCAGGACAGCCAGCATGCCCTGACCCAGATCCGCTCAGCGGGGACGCCGGACATCTCGGACGGCAAGACCGTGGCGGGCTCGATCGTCAAGGTGTTCACGCAGCTGCGGAACGCCATGCGGCTAGCGATGACCAAGGCGAGCTCGCTCCCGACTGACTCGGCTACGTCCTACAGCAAGGCCGCCCAGGCGCTTACGCTCAGCGTGCGCGGCTCACTCAACAACATCGACGCCAGCGGGCTGAGCAACAAGGACCTCGAGAAGGCGGCGGCCGGCGAGCCGGCGTGCAAGAACCTGAACAGTTGAGGGGTGGCTGGTGCCTCTCTAGCGGCCCTCAAAACGGCAAGGGGCCGCCAGAGAGGCACCCAGCCGCCCCCTGCGAGCCATCGGTCAGCGCGCGGGCGCCGGGCCGGCGCGGTAGATGCCCCAAAGTAGGCCGCACAGCACGAGCGCCGCCGTGAAGTAGGAGACCTCGACCAGAGTCACCTGGTTGCTGATCGCACCGGAGAGCATCAGCAGCACGAACAGCGCGGCGGCCGACATCCAGGCGACGGCGGCCAGCGCGTTGCGTCCGCGGGCCAGCGCGGCCTGGTTGAGCGTTCCTGCGGTCAGGTGAAGCCCCATCCCGAGCGCCACCACGGCGAGGCCGAAGCGGCCGTAGTGGAAGCCCTTGTCGCCGAGCAGGGCGGTCATCACGAACGGGCCGATCGCGAGCAGCCCGATCGCCACCGCGCCGGCGAACACGGCGATCACCCGCACCGTCATGCGGATCGCGCGGTGAAACTCCTCCCCGCTCTCGCGCGCCTCGAGGCCGGTCAGGTGGGGGAGGATCGAGGTCTGGATGGCCTGAAAGAGCTGGAGCGGCGCTCGCACGATCAAGAGCACGTTGAACACGAACCCGGTGATGCCGACCGTGAGCCCGGCCTTGCTCCCCGCCTTGGCGGCCACGATCAGCACGCCGGCGTTCATCAGCGTCTGCTCGGCCAGCATGATGCCGACCACCGACACCGCGAATCCGGCGCCGTGCTTGAGGGTCAGGTCGGTCGCGGCTTCCTCGATCTCGGCATGGGCGGGTCCCTCGCCGGCGGCATCGGCGGCCGGCACGCCGGCGGGAGCGCGCATCCGAAGGCGCGAGAACGCGAACGGGATCACGGCCAGCGAGGCGAACGGCGCCACCGCCATCCCGAGCCCGACCGCACCCTGGCCGGACGCGATCCCGACCGCGACCGCGAGCGCGAACAGGAAGCGCGAGGTCGACTCGAGGAACACCAGCCCGCCGTACAGCGCGAACCGCTCGTGCCCGGCCAGCCAGCCGCGGGCGAAGTAGCTGGCCGAGTAGGCCAGGACCCCGATGACCAGGATCCAGTACAGCGCGCTCGAGCCGTCGAACATGCCCTGCTCGATCTCCTGGCGCATGGTCAGAGCGACGATCAGGAACGCCACGGCGAAGCCGAACTGGATCAGCGCCGGGATTCGCAGCGGATGGCCGTGCAGCCCGCGCGCGCGGCGGTCGGCGATCATCCGCGAGAGCAGCTGCTCGACCGGGCGGTAGATGACCGACAGGATCACGAACATGATCGCCCAGCACAGCGAAATGCGGCTGTAGGAGGCCGGGTCGAGCTCGTGGCTGGCGGCCGCCAGGTAGAGGAACGTGAAGATGCCGGTGGAGGCGATCCCGATCGAGAGGATCCGGGCACCCGAGGCGTAGGAGGGCTGCTTCGGCGACTCCGGCGGTGCGCCGTTCCCGTCCGTCTCGGCGGCGGCTCGCGATCGCGACGCGGTTGCCATCAGGACACCCGCACCAGCAGCATCGTCCAGGGGAACGGCGAGCGCGCCTCGATCACCTCGCCGTAGCGGCCGGTGGCGCGGACGAAGCTCCGCTTGGACCAGTGGTTGACATGGCCCGGGGTATTGCCGAGGTCGCGCAGGTAGGCGCCGCGAGCGACATTCAAAGCGCGCCACAAAGGCTCGCGGGGCACCGAGATCAGCAGGTGGCGGGCCGCCACCCGGGCCATCTCGGCCAGCGTGCGCTCCGGGTCGGGAACGTGTTCGAGCACCTCGATCGCCGCGGCGAGGTCGAACGAGCCGTCCGGGAAGGGGAGATCGCCGCCGGCGAAGGTGCGGAATTCGAGGTTTTCCCGGCGGCGCGCCCGCCACTCGTCCTCGAGCTTGGGGTCGGGCAGGTCGAGGCCGACCACCGGCATCTCGCCCAACCGCTCGGCCCATCGGTAGGTCAGCACGCCCTCGCCGCAGCCCACGTCGACGATCGACTGCGGGTCGGCGCGCGTGAACAGGCGCTCGAGCGTGCCCTCGAACCCGGACATGAGCCGGCGCACCACTGGATTCGTCGATCCGTACTTGTCGAACGTGTTGCCGGTGGGGACGGCTACCGGGGTCCCTCCGGCCGGGGCCACGTCGGGCGCGCGGCTCATACCTCGAGCGCCCGGCGGTCGGCCGGCGTCTCGCTCACCCCGCCGCCGGGCTTGGGGGCGGGCGCGCCCGGCTCGTAGTGCGAGGGCTCGACCCCGAGCTGTAGCTCGATCCGCCGCACCCGCTCGAAGGTCCGCTGGGTCAACGTGCGCTGTGACGCGAGCAGGTCGCCGATCACCCCGAGCGCGCCGAGCAGCATCGCGCCGAAGAACAGCACCGCGCCGAGGATCAGCGACTGGACGTGCCCGGCCCGGCCGCCGTGGATGATGAACAGGACCAGGAAGCGGGCGAACAGGGCGAGCGCGGGGAGGCCGATGATCAGCGCCCCGCCCCAGAAGAGCTTGAGCGGCTCGTATTGGGCCCACACTCGGAAGATCGTCAGCGCGTTGCGGCGCACGTACGCGCCGACGGACGGGAACAGCCGCGACTCGCGCGTCTTCGGGTTGGTCCGGATCGGCACGTGGTCGATCGCCACCTCGAGCTTGCCCGCCTGGATGATCGTCTCGAGCGTGTAGGTGAACTTCGAGACGACGTGGATCTGGAGCGCCGCCTCGCGGTTGTAGGCCCGGAAGCCCGAGGTGGTGTCGGGGATCCCGGTCGCCGAGGCGTGGCGCACGACCCACGAGCCGAGTCGCTGGAGCAGCTTCTTGCCGGCAGAGAACTCATCGATCGTCTTGACCTGGCGGTCGCCCACCACCATGTCGGCTTCGCCGCGCAGGATCGGGCCGACCAGCTTGGGGATGTCGCCTCCCTCGTACTGGTTGTCCGCGTCGGTGTTGACGATCACGTCGGCCCCGAGCTTGAGACCCGCGTCGAGCCCGGCCTGGAAGGCGGCGGCCAGGCCCTTGTGGTTGGTCAGGCGCACGACGTGGTCGACCCCGTGCTCACGAGCGACCTCGATCGTCCCGTCGCTCGAGCCGTCGTCGATGATCAGCCACTCGACGTTCTCGAAGCCGGGCACCTCCCGCGGCAGTCGAGCCAGCGTCGCCGGGAGCTGCCGTTCCTCGTTGAAGCAGGGGATCTGGATGATGAGCTTCATAGGCTGGCCGGGCTCCGAGATTGAAACGAGCCGCCCGGCGAGAAAGAGCGCTTCGAGGGCACCGCGTCGGGACAACGGTAGCGGTACGAGGCCCAGATAGCCGCCTCCGAAGGGGGCGTTTAGGAGCGCGGCCTATCCTGCGATCCACACGCCATGCGCGCGCCGACCGACATCGATTGCCAACACCTCGCCCGCGCGATCGAGCTGGCCGAGGGAGGACGGGGGCGGGTCAGCCCCAACCCGCTGGTCGGTGCGGTCATCGGCCGCGACGAAGAGGTCCTGGGCGAGGGCTTCCATCAGATGCTGGGAGGCCCGCACGCCGAAGTCGAGGCCATTGAGGACGCATCCGGCCACGACCTGGATGGCGCGACGCTGTACGTGTCGCTCGAGCCCTGCTGCCACCAGGGACGCACCCCGCCGTGCACGGAGGCGATCCGCGCGGCCGGGATCGAGCGTGTGGTGGTCGCCTCCGACGACCCCAGCGAGCACGCCTCCGGGCGGGGGCTCGGCATCCTGCGCGACGACGGGGTCGAGGTGGTCGTGGCCGACGGCGAGCTGGCCGTCCGCGCGCGGCTGATCAACCAGCCGTTTCGCAAGCACGCCCGGACCGGGCGGCCCTGGGTGCTGTTCAAGTCCGCGATGACGCTGGACGGCAAGGTCGCCACCCGGGGCGGGGACTCGAAGTGGATCTCCGGCGAGGACAGCCGGCGCCTGGCTCATCACTGGCGGGCCCAGTGCGACGCGGTCGCGGTCGGGATCGGCACCGCGCTGGCCGACGACCCGCAGCTGACTGCGCGGATCGACGGTGTCGTGCGCCAGCCTCGCCGGGTCGTGTTCGACTCGCTGGCGCGCCTGCCGCTCGCCTCGCAACTGGTGCGCGACGCGCGCAAGATCCCGTTGACGGTCGTCGTCTCCCGCGCCGCCCCTCGCGCCGCCACCGATGCCCTGGCCACCCACGGCGCCGACATCGTCGTCGCCACCGGCGAGAACGAGACCGCCCGCGTGCGCTCGGCGCTCGACCAGCTTGGGGCCGACGGGATCGGCTCGATCCTGCTCGAGGGCGGGCCGCACCTCGCCGGCGCGTTCCTCGACGCCGGCGAGGTCGACGAGATGCGCCTGTTCCTGGCCCCGATGGTGCTGGGCGGCCGCACGGCCCGGGATCCGCTCGAGGGCGAGGGGGTAGAGGCGATCGCCGACGCGGCGCGTGCCCTGACGGTCGACTGCGAGCAGGTGGGAGACGATCTGCTTGTCTCCGCCCGGATGCGGGAGTGGTAGGGGTGTTCACCGGCCTCGTGCAAGGGACAGGCCGGGTCGCCTCGCTCGAGGCGAGCGAGGCCGGGGCGCGCATCGCGATCGAGACGCCGCTGGTCTCCGAGCTCCAGACCGGTGATTCGATTGCGGTCAACGGGGTGTGCCTCAGCGCCACCTCGCTTCAGAACGGCTCGTTCGTCGCCGACGCCATGAACGAGACGCTCGCGCGCACCGCGCTGGGCGACCTCGCACCCGGCGCGGAGGTCAACCTCGAGCTGCCGCTGCGGGCCGGCGATCGCCTTGGCGGCCACGTCGTCCAGGGCCACGTGGACGGCCTCGGTGCGATCGCCGACGTGGCTGACGACGGCTTCGCGCGCCGGATCCGGATCGAAGCGCCACCCGAGCTCATGCGTTATGTGATCGAGAAGGGCTCGATCGCGGTGGACGGCGTGTCGCTGACCGTCGCAGGATTGGACAGCCGATCGTTTACCGTCTCTCTCATACCAGACACCCTGCAGCGCACGAACCTCGGGCGCGCGGCGGTCGGCGACAGAGTGAACCTGGAGGTCGATGTGTTGGCGAAGTACGTCGAGAAGCTGATGGTGGCGGTCAGATGAGCTCGGTGAAGACGCCGTTCGCGACGATCGAGGAAGCGATCGAAGATGTCCGCCAGGGCAAGATGGTCGTGGTCGTGGACGACCCGACGCGCGAGAACGAGGGCGATCTGACGATGGCCGCTCAGTTCGTCACGCCCGAGGCGGTCAACTTCATGCGCAAGGAGGCGGGCGGGCTGATCTGCCTAGCCCTGACCCCGGAACGGTGCGACGAGCTCGGCCTGGACCTGATGGCGGGCAAGAACGAGTCGCGCTTCGAGACCGCGTTCACGATCACCATCGAGGCGCGCTCGGGCGTCAGCACGGGAATCTCGGCCGCCGACCGGGCGCGCACGATCCAGGTCGCCATCGACCCCGAGACGAGCCCCCGCGAGCTCGTACAGCCCGGACACATCTTCCCCTTGAAGGCCAAGCCCGGCGGGGTGCTCGAGCGCGTCGGCCAGACCGAGGCGGCGGTCGACCTGGCCCGCCTGGCCGGGGTGATCCCGGCCGGGGTGATCTGCGAGATCATGAACGACGACGGCACGATGGCCCGGGTCGGCGACCTGACCCCGTACTGCGAGCGCCACGGGCTCAAGATGATCACGGTGGCGGACCTGGTCGCCTACCGGCGCCGGCACGAGAAGCTGGTCGAGCGGGTCGTCGCGACCAGGCTCCCAACCGGCTTCGGCGAGTTCGTGGCGGTCGGCTACCGCTCGCTGGTCGACAACAAGCACCACGTCGCGCTGGTCAAGGGCGACGTCGAGGGTCGCGACGACGTGCTCGTTCGCGTCCACTCCGAGTGCCTGACCGGCGACGTGTTCCACTCGCTGCGCTGCGACTGCGGCGAGCAGCTCGAGTCGGCCCTGTCGATGATCGAGTCCGAGGGGAGCGGCGTGCTCCTGTACCTGAGTCAGGAAGGGCGCGGGATCGGCCTGCTGAACAAGCTCCGGGCCTACAAGCTCCAGGAGGAGGGCCTGGACACGGTCGACGCCAACCTGCGCTTGGGATTGCCCGCGGACCTGCGCGACTACGGGATCGGCGCCCAGATCCTCGTCGACCTGGGGCTGACGAGCATCCGGATCCTCACCAACAACCCCAAGAAGATCTCCGGCCTGGCCGGCTACGGGCTGTCGGTGACCGACCAGATCCCGATCCAGCACGTCCCCAATCCCCACAACGAGGCCTACCTGCGGGCCAAGCGCGACCGGCTCGGCCACACCCTGCATCACCAGGGGCTGGCACTCGACGAGGAGATGCTCCGCGACGAGTCCCAGCACGACCGGCGCCGGCGCGAATCCCAGCCGGGATGAGCGAGTCCACCCCGGCCGGGCGCGTCGCGCTGTGCGTGGCGCGCTTCTACACCGAGCTGGCCGAGAAGCTGGAGGCCGGCGCGCGCGCGGCGCTGTACGACGCCGGCATCATCGACATCGATCGCTTCGACGTGCCCGGCGCGTTCGAGCTGCCCGTGATCGCCAAGTACGCGGCGCAGTCGGGCCGGTACAACGCCGTGGTGTGCCTGGGGGCGGTCATCCGCGGCGAGACCGACCACTACGACTACGTGTGCACCGAGGCCGCGCGGGGGATCCAGCAGGTCCAGGTCGAGACCGGTGTGCCATGCGGGTTCGGGGTGCTGACCGTCGACACGATGGAGCAGGCGCTCGATCGCGTCATCGGCGGCGGCAAGCGCGACACCGGGCGCAGCGCGGCCGAGGCGGCGCTGGCCTCGCTGGCGGTCAAGCAAGAGCTCGCGGCGCCGGAGTCCGAGCGCTCCCGGACGTCCTGAGCGGCACGCTCGCCGCGGGCGACGGACGGATTCAGGCTCAGTCGCCCTGAGTCACGGGCACGGGCTGGGCCGCTCCCGGCGGCCCCGCGACGCCACCGGCATCGCGACCGTGGTGTTCGTGCCCGCCACCCGGACCCGGACCCGGACCCGGACCCCGAGCCGCCGGGTCGCCTGAGTTACCCGTGCTTGCGCCACCGCTCTGGTTGGCCTGCTGGCCGAGCGCCTGCAGGGCCAGCTGCAGCTGCTGGCGGACCGTCTCGGTCTGATTGGGGATCTGCAGGCGCTGGTAGAGCACCGCGACGGCGTCCTTGGGGTCGCCCGCCAGTCGCAGGGAGCGCCCCAGGTCATACAGGGCGTAGGCGTAGGTCAGGCTGTCGTGCGGCGCCGCCGCCACGGCCTGGCGGAGCACCGGGACGGCGGCGGAGTAGTTGCCGTCCACCATCAACTGGTGGCCGCGCGCCTCGAACGTGTCCGCTACCGGCGGCGGCGTCGTCGCGGCGGCCTGCGTGGCGGTCACAGTGCTCGTCTGGTGCTGAGGGCCCGCGGGCTTGGATCTCGCCGCCGCAGGCTTGTGGGGCGCCTTCGTGGCCGGGCGCTGCGCCGCGACCGACGAGCCGGTCGACTGCCCGCCGCCGTTGCCGAGCGTGCCCGCCGCGACCGCGGCCACCGCCACGCCCGCCGCCAGCGCGGCCAGGGCCGGAACCCGGGCGCCCCGCCGTCGTCGCCGTCGCCCGTCGACCGGCGGCGCCGAGGCGGTGTCGGGGGCTGCGGAACGCGCGGTTCGGCCCGCTGAGGCCGGCATGGCCGTCGTCACCGCGGTCGTCCGCCGGGCGCGCCGGGCCGGGCCGGCGGCCGCCACAGCCGCCGCGGATGCGCGCAGCGGTCGCGTAGCCGGCTCGGACAGGGCGGCCTCGAGCGCCTGGGCGAAATCTTGCGCTGTCGGCCAGCGCCGCTCGGGCCGCTTGGCCATCCCGCGGGCCAGGACCTCGTCCACCGCGGGCGGCAGCGCGCGGTTGCGTTCGCCCGCGGCCGGCGGCTCGTCTTCCACGTGCTGGCGGGCCTGTACGGCGAAGTGCGTGGCGGTGAACGGCCGCTCGCCGACCAGCAGTTCATAGGCCGCCACCGCGAGCGAGTAGCGATCGCTGGCGTCGGTGGCGGGGCGTCCGAGGGCGCGCTCGGGCGCGAGGTAGGAGGCGGTGCCGAGAACCTGGCCGGTCGCGGTGATCGTGTCCTCGGTCCCCATTCGGGCGATCCCGAAGTCGGCCACGTGCAGCACCCGGGCGCGATCTAGCAGGAGGTTGGCCGGCTTGATGTCGCGATGCAGGACGCCCCGGCTGTGGGCGTAGTCGAGCGCGGCCGCGGCCTCGTGGACCCATTTGACCGCGTGCACGCGGCGTACCGAATCGACCCGCAGCGCGTCGGCGACGGTTCCGCCGGCCAGGTACTCCATGACGATGAACGCCCGCGAGGGCTCCCCGTCGACCGCGCCGGTCTCGCCCACGTCGTAGATCATCACCACGTTGGGGTGGCCGGACAGCCGGGCGGCCGCCCGCGCCTCGCGCATGAAGCGCTCCGTCGCGCTCTCGTCGTGGGCGAATCGTTCGGCCAGCAGCTTGATCGCCACGTTGCGGCCGAGCGCGCGGTCGCGCGCGCACCACACCGAGGCCATGCCGCCGCTCGCGATGTGGCGGAGCGGCTCGTAACGTTCCGGGAGCCCTAGGTCCGGGCGGACGCGCACATCCGCGGGGGTTCGTTCACCCATCGAAACGCCTCATTACCCGTCTCTAAGAATACGAACCCTCGGGGACCTTCACAAAGCTGCGCACGAATGCGCCCAGTGACTCGCCGTGCTGGGGCCGGGCCGAGGCCGCCGGGAAAGCTATACTCGCCCGCCATGGCGAAGGTCTGTCACGTGTGCCAGAAGGGCCCCTCGTTCGGGAACAGCCGCAGCCACTCGATGGTGGCCACGCGGCGCCGTTTCGATCCGAACCTGCAGCGGGTCCGCATCGACGACAACGGAACACCGCGACGGGTCTACGTTTGCACGCGGTGCTTGAAGGCCGGCAAGGTCGCCAAAGCCCTGTGACGATTGAGGCTCGGGGCCCAAGTCTTGAGCCCCCGCCCAACCCCGCGTCCGATCCGAGCCTGCTGCGCTTCCGTGCCGTGCTCGAGGCCGGCCTCGCGGCCCTCGACGCGCGCCGCGAAGCGGTCAACGAGCTGAACGTGTTCCCGGTGGCCGACGGCGACACCGGCGACAACATGGTCCTGACCCTGCGCGCTGTGCTCGACGAGCTGGATCGCCTCGCCACGGCCTCGGTCGACCGCGCCGACGGGCGCGGGGCGGTCGAGCCCGTGGGTCGCGACCAGATCGTCGCCTCGGTGGCCCGGGCCGCGCTGCTCGGCGCGCGCGGCACCTCGGGGGTGATCCTCTCCCAGCTGATCCGCGGCGCGGCCGAGGAGCTGGCCAGCCGGCCCGGCGAGCTCGTCGACCCCGTGCTGATCAGCGCCGCGCTGGCCCGCGCGGTCGATCAGGCCTACGGCTCGGTCCGGGAGCCCGTCGAGGGGACGATCCTCACCGTGGTGCGCGAGATGGGAGTCCAGGTCGCCTCCGATCTGGCCCGCTTCCGCGACGCCCGCCTGCCGCCCGACGCCACCGCCGAGGTGCAGAACGCGGTGATCGCCGCGGTGGTGGAGCGAGCCCTCCAGGCGGGGGAGAAGCTCGGTGCGGCGCGGCCCCGATCTGCTCCCGGCGCTGCGCGAGGCGGGCGTAGTCGACGCCGGCGGCTACGCGGTGACCGTGATGCTGGCCGGGATCCTCGGCGCCCTGCGAGGCGGCACCGTGCCGCTGCTCGCACACCAGGCCACGGCGCGGATCACCCGGCCCCAGCACTCCTCGATCACGTACCGCTACTGCGTGAGCTTCGCGGTCATCGGCACCGGCCTCGAGCACGACCGCTTTCGTCCTGCGCTCGAGCGGCTCGGCGATGCGGTGCTGATCGTCGGCGACCGGACCACGCTCAAGGTGCACCTGCACACCGACGATCCCGACGGCGCCACCGCCGTGTTCGCCGCCCACGGGGCGATTTCGCATCTGGACATCGGCGACATGCGCACCCAGCTGCAGCGGCGCGAGGAGCGGCTGGTCACGACCCCGCCGCCGGTGTGCGACGCGGTCGCGGTGGCCACCGGCGCCGGCATGAGATCGCTGTTCGAAAGCCTCGGGGTGCGCGCCCTGGACGGGGGTTCGTCGCTGGCTCCGACCAGCCTCGATCTCCTGGCTGCCATCCACGCCTGTCGCGCCGAGCAGGTCGTGGTGCTGCCCAACAGCCCGGGCGCGCTCAGCGCGGCCCACCGCGCCGCCGTGCTGTCCGACAAGGACGTGTGCGTCGTCCCGTCGCTCTCGCCCCAGGCCGGCCTGGCCGCGGCGGTGGCCCTGGACCCCGGCCGCGACGCCGAGGGCAACGCGGCGGCCATGCGCACCGCGCTCGAGCACGTCCGCACCGGAGCGGTGGCGCCGGCGCGGCTCGACGACGCTCAGGGGCGCTTTCGCGCCGGCGAGGCGGTCGGCTTCGTGGAGGAGGAAATCGTCGCCTGGGGCAAGCCGCGGGAGGCGCTCAGGGAGGTGCTGGAGCAGCTCGCGCACGACGCGGAGCTGATCACCTGCCTGCGGGGCGCCGAAGCTCCGCTGGACGACGGGACGGTCCAGGCCCTAGCCCACGGAGATGTCGAATTCGAGCTATCTGACGGAGGTCAACCGGGTCAGTGGTGGCTGCTGTCCGCCGAGTAGCCGCGGACGGCGGAGCGAGCAGCAGCGCCGTCAGCTCGTGGGCGGGGAGCGGACGGGCGAGCAGGAAGCCCTGCACGCGCTCGCATTCGAGCAGGCGCAGCGCGACGAGCTGATCCTCGGTCTCTACGCCCTCGGCCGTGACCGCGCAACCGAGCGCCCGGGCCAGGCTGATCGACGAGGCGACGATCGCCTGGTCGCGCGAGTCCGCGGCCAGGCCGGCCACGAAGCTCTGGTCGATCTTGATCGCGTCCAGCGGGTGCTCCTTGAGCCAGGCAAGCGACGAGGAGCCGGTGCCGAAATCGTCGAGCGCGATGCGGATGCCGTGCGACTCGAGCTCGCTCAGCGTGTGCGCGGCGACCGTGTCGGTTCGCACCAGGGCGGTCTCGGTGATCTCGAGGACGAGCTGCTCGGCGGGAAACTCGGCATGGGCGAGCGTCTGCTGCACCGACAGCGCGAAGCCGGGGTTCGTCAGCTGGTGGGGCGAGACGTTCACCGAAAGCTCGACCGGACGTCCGAGCCTCGCCGCGATGCGGTGCATCGTCTCGCAGCTCTCGCGCAGCACCCACGACCCGATCGGGACGATCAGCCCCGTGTCCTCAGCGACGGGGATGAACTCGGCCGGGGCCACCGGTCCCAGCACCGGGCTGTTCCAGCGCACCAGCGCCTCCACGCCGACGACGTCGTCGGTCTCGAGCTCGAACACCGGCTGGAACACGAGACCCAGCTCGCCGCGCATCTCGGCGCCTCGCAACTCGCGGACCAGGGCCAGCCGGCGGCCCTCCTGGCTGCGGCGGTTGCCGCCGAAGAACGTGATCCGATCCCGCCCGCCGCGCTTGGCCTCGTACATCGCGGCGTCGGCCTGGCGCAGCGCCTCGCGCGCGTCCGAGTCAGCGTCGCTCAAGAGCGTGATTCCGATGCTCGCCGTGACCACGCTCGAGTCGATCCCGGGCACCGGCTGGGAGATCGTCTCGAGCAGGCGGAAGCCGAGTTTGGCCGCCTGATCCTCGTCGGCGACGCCCTCGGCCACGATCACGAACTCATCGCCGCCGAACCGGCCTACGAAGTCGCTTCCGCGCACCACGCCGGCCAGGCGCTGGCTGATCTCCCGGATCATCTCGTCGGCCCGGTCGTGGCCGAGCGTGTCGTTCAGCGCCTTGAGCCCGTCGAGGTCGACGAACAGCACCGCGAGCGCCGCCCCCGGCTGCACCCGGACGATCGCCTCGTCGAGCATCTCGAAGATCGCGGTCCGGTTGGGCAGACCGGTGAGGCCGTCGTGCCGGGCGTCGTGGATCAGTCGCTCGAGCGCCCGGTGGCGCTCGATGGCGATTCCGGCCAGGCGGGCCCCGTCCTCCATCAGCGTGAGGTGCGCGGGCAGCGGCCGGCGCGGGTGCGACCCATACAGCGCGAGCGTCCCCAGCACCTCGCCGGCTGCGGCCTTGATCGGCATCGACCAGCAGTGTCCGAGCCCGGCGCCCAGCACGAAGTCGCGGATCGGCGCCCAGCGCGGGTCCGCACCGATGTCGTCGGAGATCGTGAGCTGCCCCGACCACGACGCCGAGCCGCAGGCCCCGACATTGGGGCCGATCACGACGCCGTCGATCGCCGCCAGGTAGTGGGGCGGCAGCGAGGGCCCGGCGCCGGGGTGCAGGGTGTTCGACTCGCGGTCGAGCAGGACGACGCAGCCGGTCACCGACGGATCGTGCCGCTCGATTCCCTCGATCAGCTCGACCAGGACGTCCTTGAGCGGCGCTCCTCCGGCGATCAGCTCGTGCACCCGGTGCTGCGAGGCGACCAGGTCGTGGAAGCGCAGCGCCTCGTCGTTGGCCAGGCGCAGGCGGATCTCGGCGGCGATCGCCGCCGTGGCGTCGTCCAGGATCTGCATGTCGCGCTCGTCCCAGTCCCGAGGCGCGGCATCGGCCACGCCCAGCGTGCACAGGACCTGGCCGTCGACGGTGACCGAGGCCTCGAGATAGGAGTGCCGTCCGTCGGCCCAGGCCGGTGCGTCGACCTTTCCGCTGAGGAACGCTTCGAAGGACTCCTCGGGCTGCAGCTCGATGGTCTCGGGCTCGTCGGCCTCGCCGACCCACAGCCCGGCGACCAGCGTGCGGTCGTCGAGCTCGACGGCCAACGCCGCGACGGCGGCGCCGGTGGCGCGGCGGAGCACCGCCGTCCAGCGGTCGAGCTCTGGACGCGAGCCCGGCTCGAGCAGGCCGCTGCGGTGAAGCAGCGAGCGGCGGACCTCGGCTTCAGAGGCCTGGGAAGCGCTGTTCCGGGGGCTGGGGGTGGGCTCGACGGGCGACACGACGCGGTTAATCTCGTCTCGTCCGTTTGGACCTTGATCATGCTGCGGGTGTAATCGACGGATCTCCGGTCGCTCGTCCCATGGCCGTCACCGCCTTCGCCACCTCCGACTCGCTCGACCCGGCCGCGTTACGCGACGCTCCGGTGCGCTACCCGCGGCCTTCGAGGCTGCGTACGGCGCTGGAATTCGACGGTCCCAAGGCTGCGCGCGGGGCGGAGACGCTCGGCCTGGCGACGGTCGGGGACCTGCTCGTGCATCTGCCCCGCGACCGCCGCGATGCCCGGGCGGTGGCCGAGCTCGAGCCCGGCGACAGCGCCACGGTCGTCGTGCAGGTCAGGAGCATCGCTTCGCGCTCGGTGCGGCGTCGCGGCATGCGGCCGTTGGTCGAGGCGACGGTGGCCGACGAGACCGGGGTGATGAAGGCCACGTTCTTCAACCAGCCCTGGCTCGAGCAGCGCTATCCGGCCGGGACGCGGCTGGCGCTGCACGGGAAGTTCGAGGGGCGGCGACGGTTCCGCGTTCAGGCCCACGCCCGGACGGGCGACGCGGTCGGCGGGGCCGGCGCGGTCGCGCACTACCCGGCCACCGACGGGCTGTCGTCCACCCAGATCCTCGCCCTGGTGCGCGAGCACGCCGGTGCGCTTGCCGACGTGGTGGAGCCGCTGCCTGCCCCGGTGCGGGCCCGGGAGCGTTTGCCGGACCGCTCGGCCGCCCTGGCCGAGGCTCATTTCGGCGACGGCGACTCGGCTGCCGACGTAGGGCGCCGCCGCCTGGCCTTCGACGAGTTGCTGATCGTGCAGCTGGCGCTCCTGCGCCGGCGCCTACAGCGGCGTTCCTCTCAGACGGCGCCCGTGCTGGACGGGGAGCGCTCGGTGACCGCCCAGTGGCTCGAGAGCATGCTGCCGTTCTCGTTGACGGGCGATCAGGAGCGCGCGCTGGCCGACGTCGACGCGGACCTGGCCCGCCCGCAGCCGATGCAGCGCCTGCTGATGGGCGAGGTCGGCTCCGGCAAGACCGTGGTGGCCCTGTACACGCTGCTGCGCGCCGTCGAGCACGGCTATCAGGGAGCGCTGATGGCGCCCACCGAGACGCTGGCCGAGCAGCACTTCGCCACGGTCCAGGCGCTGATGCCCGGCGCAGTGGTGCCGATCGGGCTGCTCACCGGATCCACCCCGGCGCGCCGGCGCGCCGACCTGCTGGGCAAGCTGGCCACCGGGGAGCTCCCGCTGATCGTCGGCACCCACGCCCTGATCGAGGAGCCGGTGCGGTTCGCGCGGCTGGCCGTCGCGGTAGTCGACGAGCAGCACCGCTTCGGGGTCCGCCAGCGCGCGGCCCTCGACGCCAAGGCGCGCGAAGGCGAGCGCCCGCACGTGCTGCACATGACCGCCACTCCGATCCCGCGCACGCTGGCGCTGTCGAACTACGGCGATCTGGACTCCACGCAGCTGCACGAACTGCCGGCCGGCCGGCGGCCGATCAAGACGCACGTGTGTTCGTCGCAGGCCGAACGCGCCCGCGCCTACGAACTGATTCGCGAGGAGCTCAGGGCCGGGCGCCAGGCGTTCGTGGTGTGCCCGCTGGTCTCGGAGTCCGAGGTGTTGCAGGCGCGGGCCGCCACGGCCGAGTTCGAGCGCCTCCGCACGGGTGAGTTCCGCGACTTTCGCGTCGTGCTCATGCACGGTCAGCTGTCCACCGGCGCCAAGCAGGAGGCGATGGCGGCGTACGCCGGGGGCGGGGCCGACGTGCTCGTGGCCACGTCGGTTATCGAGGTCGGGATCGACGTGCCGAACGCCACCGTGATGGTGGTCGAAGACGCCGACCGCTACGGCATCTCGCAGCTGCACCAGCTCCGGGGGCGGATCGGGCGGGGTGCGCACGATTCGTTCTGCCTGCTGTTCGGCTCCAAGGAATCGCCGCGTCTGCGCGCCCTGGAGTCGCACGGGGACGGCTTCGAGCTGGCCGAGATCGACCTCGATCTGCGCCGGGAGGGAGAGCTGGTCGGCACCCGCCAGCACGGGGAGGCTCAGTACCGGGTCGCGGAGCTGCCGCGCGACGCCGAACTGCTGGAGCGCGCCCGGCGCTTCGCCGAGCGGGTGGTAGGCGAGGATCCCGAGCTCGTCCTGCCCGAGAATGCGCTCTTGGCGGATGCGCTCGTCGGGACGTTCGGGGCCGAGGCGCTGGCGCCGATCCGGGCCTGAGGCCTGAGGGCAGAGGCGTGCGGGTCGTAGCGGGTCGGTTCGGGGGCCACGGGCTGGTGGCTCCCCGAGGTCGCTCAACACGTCCGACGTCGGACCGCGTGCGCGAGGCGCTGTTCTCGATCCTCGGCCCGGCCCCGGTCGAGGGCGCCCGGGTGGCTGACGTGTTCGCCGGGTCGGGAGCGTTGGGGATCGAGGCGCTCTCGCGGGGAGCCTTGGAAGCCGTATTCGTGGACACATCCGCGGCCGCCGTGACGGCCATCCGGCGGAACCTGGCGGCGCTGGGTGTGGAGGCCGAAGTGCGCCGTCAGGACGCGCTCGCCTACCTGCGGAGCGCATCGCGCGGCGCTCGTCAATACGATCTCGTGTTCCTCGATCCTCCATACCGCCACGCGAGCGCGCTCGGACCGGAGCTCTCGACGGCGCTGGGGCCGGTTCTCGCTCCCGCCGCCCGGGTAGTGGTCGAGAGCGACCGCCGGGCGCCGCTCGAGTTCGGTCTGGAGTTGCTCGACGAGCGCCGCTACGGCGACACCTTGATCCGAATCCATGGCCCCCGATAACCGCATCGCGATCTGTCCCGGCACGTTCGACCCGGTCACCAACGGGCATCTCGACGTGATCGCGCGCGCCTCGGCGATGTACGACCGCGTGATCGTGGCGGTGGTCAACCTGCCGTGGCGCAAGGGCAAGACGGTGTTCAGCGCCGAGGAGCGGGTGGGGTTCGTGACCAACGCCACGCGCCACCTCGTCAACGTCGACGTCGAGCCGTTCTCAACGCTCTTGGTCGACTTCGCGCGGGAGCGCGGGGCGATGGCGATCGTCAAGGGGCTGCGCGCGATCTCCGACTTCGAGTACGAGCTCGAGATGAATCAGCTCAACCGCCGGCAGGACCCGGAGATCGAGTCCGTTTACCTGATGGCGTCGGCCAAGTACAGTTTCCTGAGTTCGAGTGGCATCAAGGAGCTTGCGACCTTCGGTGGCGAGATCGATGATCTGGTCCCCGGCGAGGTGGCCAGTGCCTTGAAGGAACGGCTCGGCCGCTAACGAAACAGAGGTTTTGCGATGGATGTCTTGGTACTGATCGACAAGCTGGACGATCTCGTGCACAACGCCCGGGCCGTTCCGCTGACCGATCAGGTGAGAGTCGACAAGGAAGAGATCTACGACATCCTCGACCAGATGCGCGCCACGATCCCCGAGGAGATCAAGCAGGCTCGCTGGATCGTCAAGGAGCGCCAGGAGATGCTGGCCGAGGCCAAGCGCGAAGCCGAGCGGATCGTCAAGGAGGCGCGCGAGCGCCAGGAGAAGATGGTCTCCGAGGAGGAGATCACCAAGCAGGCGGAGCGCGGCGCCGAGGACATCATCGAGGACGCTCGCGCCCGCGAGCGCGAGATCCGGCTCGGCGCCGAGGACTACGCCGACGAGATCCTCAACACGCTCGAGGTCAACCTCTCGAAGTTCATCGCCGCCGTGCGGCGCGGGCGTGAGCGTCTCGCCGGCAAGGAAGAGCCGGCCGAAGTCTCGTAGCGCGCTTTCGTGGCCGCGATCGAAGTCCTCGAAACCGACATCACGGCGCTCGAAGTCGACGCGATCGCAAACGCGGCGAACACGGAGTTGCGGCACGGGGGAGGGGTAGCCGGCGCGATCTCGCGGGCCGGGGGCCCAGCCGTTCAGGAGGAGAGCTCGGCGCGGGCCCCGATCGGGTTGGGCGAGGCGGTCGAGACGACGGCGGGCTCGATGCCCTGCCGCTGGGTGATCCATGCCGCCACGATGGAGTTGGGCGGACCCACCTCGGCGGAGATCATTCGCGAGGCCACGGCTTCCACGCTGCGAAAGGCCGATGAGCTCGGCGCGCGCTCGCTGGCGCTGGTGGCGTTCGGGACCGGCGTGGGCGCCTTCCCGGTGGAGGAGGCGGCGGCGATCGAGGTCTCCGAGGTCCGCCGGCATCTGGAGGCCGGCGGCTCGGGCCTGGATCGCGTGGTCTTCGCCGTGCGTGGCGAGGCCGCCCGTCAGGCGTTCGAAGCAGCCCTGACGGGGTGAGCGTGCGGGTGCTCGTGATCCAGCACGAGGCGGACGCGCCCGGAGGGCTCCTCAGTGCCTGGCTGGAGGCGCGTGGCGCCTCGCAGGACGTTTACTTGATCACCGCCGACGGGTCCTCCCGGCCCGATCCATCCTCCTACGACATGGTGGTCTCGCTGGGCTCAGAGCAGTCCGCCTACGACGACCGGCTGTCCTGGGTCGCGGCCGAGGCCGCGCTCCTGCGCGACGCGTGCGACGCCGGCGTCGGGGTGCTCGGCATCTGCTTCGGCAGCCAGTTGCTGGCCCGGGCCCTTGGGGGTCAGGCGCTCCCCGCACGGCGCACCGAGATCGGCTGGGTGCAGATCCGCAGCGACGATCCCGGGCTGATCGTCGAGGGGCCGTGGTTTCAGTGGCACCACGACACGTTCACGCCGCCCCCCGGCGCCGAGCTTCTGGCCGACAGCCCGGCCGGGCCCCAGGCCTACACGATCGGGCGGAGCCTCGGGGTCCAGTTCCACCCTGAGGTGACGATCCCGATCGTCGAGGAGTGGGTCTCGCTCGGGGGCGACGACCTGGCGCGCAACGGCGTCGAGGCGGACCGTCTGCTGGCCGAGACGCACGAGCGCGACGAGGCCAACCGCTCGCGGGCATGGCGGCTGCTCGACGCGTACGCCGAGCGGGCCGGGATCGCGTGAGCGCCCCCGTGATCGGTCTGTGCGCGGTGCGCGAGCGGGCGCGCTGGGCGTTCTGGGACCAGGACGCGCACCTCGTGGCCGACTCCTACGTGGCGCCGCTCCAGCGCGCCGGCGGGATCGCGATGCTGCTGGCGGTCGACCCGCGGGCCCCGCTCGAGCTGCTCGACCGGATCGACGGGCTGATGCTGATCGGCGGTGCCGACCTCGATCCGGCGGGGTACGGCGCTCCGTTGGATCCCGCCACGGAGTCGACGTACCCCGCGCGAGACGCGTTCGAGATCGCCCTGCTACGCGGCGCGCTCGAGCGCGATTTGCCCGTGCTCGGCATCTGCCGCGGCATGCAGATCCTCAACGTGGCGCTCGGCGGCACGCTCGTGCAGGACCTCGTGGCCGCTGACGGGACCCATCCGCACCGGCGGGTCAAGGGCACCTTTGACGGCAACGACCACGTTGTCAGGTTGGAGCCAGGGTCGCTGGCCGCGCGTGCCGTGGGCGAGCAGACCCACGTCGCACACTGCCACCACCACCAGGCCGTGCTGTCGCTCGGCTCCGGGCTCGTGGTGAGCGGGCGAGCGGAGGATGAGGTGATCGAGGCGATCGAGCTGGCCGACGGGCGGTGGGGGCTCGGGGTCCAGTGGCATCCCGAGGCCAACGACAAGAGCCGGCTGTTCGGCGCGCTGTGCGACGCCGCGACTCAGCGAATCTCGAAGTCCGACAAGCCCTCGGGCTCCTCTTCGCGCACGTCGACGCTCTCGACCTCGGCGTGACGCGGCCCGCTCTTCGCAAACTCCACCAGGCGCCTCACGTCGTCGGGCTTGCCTTCGAACACCGCCTCCACGGCGCCGTCGGAGCGGTTCGTGACCCAGCCCGCGACACCGTGCGACTGTGCCCGCCGGCGCATCGAGTCGCGGAAGAAGACTCCCTGCACGCGGCCGTGCGCGGTCACTCGCCGGCGTATCCGATCATCCCTCACGCGGCCGATTAAAACCCATTTGTGTGCGGGACATTCGTTCCGTCCGACGATGCCGCGATCCTGAACGGGTCATGCAAGCCATCTGGTTGCTGATCGGCCTGATCGTCGGCGCCGCCGCCGTGCTGGTGGCGGTTCGTCCCCGGCTGCGATCGCTCTCGGCCTATGCGACCCGGTCCGGCGAGCTCGAGCGCGAGCTCGATCGCGCCCGCTCGGAGCTCGAGCGCGAGCGGGCGGTGGCGGCCGAGCGCCTGGCGGCGATCAACGACGCCCAGGAGCGTCTGTCGACCTCGTTCAAGGCGCTGAGCGCAGACGCCCTGCAGGCGAGCATGACGCAGCTCTCCGAGCTCGCCCAGGCACAGCTGCGGGTCGTGCAGGCCGAGGCCAAGGGCGATCTCGACAAGCGCCAGCAGGCCGTCGAGCAGCTGGTGGCGCCGCTGCGCGAGCAGCTGGGCCGGGTCGACTCGCAGCTGCTGCGCCTCGACCAGGAGCGCCGAGAGTCCCGCGGGCGCCTCGAGGCGCAGCTCAAGACGCTGGCCGAGACCGGCGAGCGCCTGCGCACCGAGACCGGCGCGCTCGTCACCGCGTTGCGCAAGCCCAACGCGCGCGGCCAGTGGGGCCAGATGCAGCTGCGCAACGTGGTCGAGCTGGCCGGCATGGTCCGCTATTGCGACTTCGCCGAGCAGATCCCGGTGGCGGGAGAAGAGGCGGCCCTGCGCCCGGATCTCGTGGTCAGTCTGCCCGGCGGCAAGCACGTGGTGGTCGACGCCAAGGCGCCGCTCCAGGGCGTGCTGGACGCGTACCAGGCCCGAGACGAGGAGGAGCGCCAGCGACACCTGCGCGACCACGCGCGGCTGCTGCGCCGGCACGTCAAGGCGCTGGCCGACAAGGCCTACTGGGCCGGGATGGACTCCGCGCCCGACATCGTCGTGATGTTCCTGCCGGGCGAGCACCTGTACGGGGCGGCCCTGGAGGCCGATCCGACGCTGATCGAGGACGCGATGGCGCGGCGCGTGCTGATCGCCACGCCGACCACGCTGCTGGCGATGCTCCGCGCGGTGGCCTACGGGTGGCAGCAGGAGCGGGTCGCCGAATCCGCCCAGGCGATCTCCGATCTCGGGCGCGAGCTGCACGGCCGGCTCGTCAAGCTCTCCAACCTGCTGTCCACGCTGGGCTCGCGCCTGAACAGCACGGTGCGCGCCTACAACGAGGCGGTCGGCTCCTACGAGGCGCGCGTGCTCCCGGCGGCGCGGCGCTTCGAGGATCACGGATCGGTGGCCGGCGGCCGCGAGCTCCCGGAGCTCGAGCCGGTGACGCTCAACGCGCGCAGCGTCCACGCGCCGGAGCTGACCGCCGGGGAAGGGGCAGGCGCCGGCGAGGGCGCCGGGGGGCGAAGCGATCCCGTGCCCGAGCAGCTCGTGATGCGCCGGCTGCGCGCGGCGGACTGAGCGCCCGCGGCCAGGACCGTCTGCTCCCTCCACGCGTTCCTCACTCGACGCTTGGCAGATAACCGTCGTATGGCGCGGGTTACCTGCCAAGCGCCACCGGACGGCGCCCGTGACTCAGCCCGGTCGGTCTCCCGTGTCGGCCTCCGGCGCGCCACCGTCGCAGCGCGACGCCCACCAGCGCCGGAGATCCTCGCGCTGGTGCGGCAGGGGATCGGCGGACGGCTTGCGCTCCTGCACGTACGCCAGCGCCTCGTCGATCTCCCGGCCGGTCCGCACTGCGACCACGCCGGCAGCCACCGCGGCCGAGCGCTGCCACCCGGCGCGGCAGTGCAGGTAGGTGCGCATGCCCTCGTCGAGCCAGGCGTTCACCTCCTGGACGGCTGCCTCGAGCGCCGCGGGGGCGAGGCCGCCGTAGTCGGTCAGGCCGAGGCGGTGCTCCTCGATCCCGGCCGCGCTCAGCGCCTCCTCCACCGCGCGGCGCTCGCCGAGCCGGTACTCCTCGTCCTCGGTCAGGTTCAGGACGCGCCGCACGCCCGCCTGCTCGAGCGCGCCGACGTCGTCGGAGTCGAGGGGGTAGGCGCCGACGAGCAGGTCGTCGAGCACGTCGGCGAACCCGTACGAGCGAAACCAGCGCGACACGCGCCAATCATCCCGCGCAGCGCGGGGATGCGGTCATAGGCCGGCGGTAACCTCGAACGCATGTCTCCTGTGCGCACAGATACCTTCGATCTCGGCGGTCTGCGGCTGACGTCCGGCGAAGGCCGGCGGCTTGATCTGTACGTGGCGATCGAGCCGTTCTCGCTCGCCGGCGAGCGCTATCCCGTGGAGCCCGCGCTCGTCCCGGCGCGGCTCGACATCTCGCGCACCACCGGCGGCGGCTACGCGCTGCGGCTGCGGTTCGAGGCGACGCTGGCCGGACCGTGCATGCGCTGCCTGGAGCCGGCCGGCCCGGCGTTTGCGGTCGATGTACGCGAGGTCTCACAGCCGCCCGATCCGCGGGCGCACGCGGCCCCTCGCGGCCGGGGCAAGCAGCCCGACGAGGACGACGAGATGAGCTCGCCCTACGTCGAGGGCGGGGTCCTCGATCTGCGCGCCTGGGCACGCGACGCGCTGGCCCTCAGCGTGCCCTCGAACCTCCTCTGCCGCGAGGATTGCGCTGGGCTGTGTCCGGTATGCGGCGCCAACCTGAACGAGGCCGGCCCCGACCACCACCACGAGCGTCAGCCCGATCCGCGCTGGGCCGCGCTGTCCCAGCTGCGCTTCGAGTAGGGATTGGGCGCCCGCGACCGGGGTGGGCCCGCGACAGGGTGGCGGGGCGCGACCGTGGCGTGACGCCCCCGGCAGGGCGGTTACACTGCGTCCCCATGGCCGTCCCCAAGCAGAAGCAGTCCCATGCGCGGACCACGCAGCGCCGCTCACAGCACAAGATCAGCGCGCCGACGTACAACGCCTGCCCGCAGTGCCACAGCCCTCGCCTTCCGCATCGTGTCTGCCCGGTTTGCGGCAGCTACAAGGGACGCGAGGTAGTCGTCCCGGAGCGCGACGAGCACATCGGCTGACGCCGGGCCCGTGGTCACCGTCGCCGTGGACGCGGGCGGGGCGGATCTCGGCCCCGGCGAGGTCGCGGCCGGGGCTGCCCGCGCCGCCGCTCGCGGCACCCGGGTTCTCCTGTTCGGTCCGGCCAAGGAGATCGGCCGCGTGCACCCGGATGTCGAGGTCATCGACGCGCCGGTGTCGATCGCCAAGCAGGCCGATCCGGCCCACGCGGTCCGGACCACACCCGAGGCGTCGATCGTGCAGGCCACCCGGGCGGTGGCCGAAGGCCGCGCCCAGGCGTTCGTGTCCGGCGGATCGACCGGATCCGCGCTGGCCGCCGCTCTGCTGCACCTGCGGCGCGACCGCGGCGTGTACCGGCCGGCGCTGGCCCTCCCGCTGCCCAACCCGGACGGTCCGCCGATCCTGCTGCTCGACGTGGGGGCCAACGCGACCTGCCGCCCCGAGCACCTCGTGCAGTTCGCCCACATGGGCTCGGCGTTCTCCCAGGCGGTGATCGGGATCTCCACGCCGAGGGTGGCGCTGCTGTCCAACGGCGAGGAGCCCGGCAAGGGGACGCCGGACCTGGTCGGCGTGCACGAGCAGCTGGCCGGATCGCGCGGCGCGGGCCTCAACTTCATCGGCAACATCGAGGGCACGCAGGTCTTCGAGGGAGTGGCCGACGTGGTGGTGATGGACGGCTTCACCGGCAACATCACGCTGAAGCTGATCGAGGGCGTGTCCGGCCGCGCCCTGCGGCTGGTCGGCGAGATGGCCGCCACCACGCCTCGCGGCCGGCTCGGCAGCCGGCTGATCGCCCCGACGATGCGCAGGCTGCGCGAGACGATCGACCCGGAGGGGCCCGGCGGCGCCTACATGCTCGGGCTGAGGCACCTCGGCGTCGTCGCACACGGGCGCTTCAGCGCCCGCGGCTTCGCCCAGGCGATCGACGTCGCCGCCCGCGGCGTGCAGCACGACGTGATCGGCCGTACCCGCGCCGCGCTGCTCGAGGCTGGCGCGCTGCGGCCGCCCCGGCTGGGCACGGCGCCGGTCGACGACCCCGACGTCCCGGCCGGCGAGCCCGGCGGCTCGTCCGCGCCGGCGGCTACCGTTTCGATGCCATGACCCGCGACGAGATCTTTCAGGTGATCCGCGGTCACCTCGCCGACGAGCTCGAGGTGGATCCCGCCGTGATCACCGAGGCCTCCCGGTTCAAAGAGGACCTCGAGGCCGACTCGCTGGACCTCTACACGCTCGTGCAGGAGCTCGAGGACTCCTACGGCGTGCGCATCTCCGACGAACAGGCGGCGCAGATCCGCACGGTCGGGCAGGCCGTGGACTTCGTGCTGAGCGTGAGCGGAGGGGAGGCGCCGGCCTCAGCGAGCGCCGGCCGCGATGCTGAGTGAGCGCGAACCACCGTCTACGCCCGGCTGAGGACCCCGCCGCGCTCCTGCGGGCGCTGCTCGGCGAGCTGCCCGGGGATCTGGCGGCGCCGGTCTTCACCCACGCGTCGTGGACCAGCCGGCGCTCGGACTCCTACGAGCGGCTGGCCTTCCTGGGCGACAGCGTGCTGTCCCTCGCGGTGACCTCGCACCTGTATCCGCGGCTCGAGGCCGAGCGCTTCGGCCCGGGGCGGTTGACCAAGATCCGGGCTCAGGCGGTCTCGGGCCGGTCCTGCCGCACGGTCGCCGACCGCCTGGGGGTGCCGGCGCGCCTGAGCGAGGCCGCCCCCGCAGGGGTGGCGTCGACCGTGCCCGCGCTGGTGGCCACCGAGCGCGTGCTGGCCTCGGTGATCGAGGCGGTGATCGGCGCCTGCTTCCTGGCCTTCGGCTACGAGCGGACGGCCGAGGCGGTGGTGGAGGCGTTTGCGCCCGAGATCGCGGACGCCCTGGAGCATCCGGTCGACTTCAAGTCGGCCCTCCAGGAGCGCCTGGCCCGCAAGGGCGCGCTGGTCACCTACGACGTGATCGATGAAGAGGGCCCGCCCCACGACCGTGTGTTCTCGGTCAGCGCCACGATCGGGGGCGTAGAGGTCGCCCGGGGCCGCGGCCGGAGCAAGAAAGACGCCGAGCAGGTGGCCGCGCAGGTCGCCCTGGAGGCGCTGGAGTGAACCTTCCCGCCCCCCACCCCCAACCCCTGCCGTGTATCTGAAATCGATCGTCCTGAAGGGCTTCAAGTCGTTCCCCGAGCGCACCCGGCTCGAGTTCGGCCCGGGCGTGAGCGTGATCGTCGGCCCCAACGGCTCGGGCAAGTCGAACGTCACCGATGCGGTGCTGTGGGCGCTCGGTGAGCAGTCGCCGTTGGCCGTCCGGGGCCAGTCGATGCAGGATGTGATCTTCGCCGGCGCGCCCGGCCGCCAGGCCGCTCGCGGGGCCGAGGTAGAGCTCGTGCTCGACGACAGCGAGGGACAGCTCGGCCTCGGCGCGCCCGAGGTGTCGATCGTGCGTCGGCTGGACCGGGCCGGGGAGGGCGAATACCGCCTGGCCGGCGCCCGCTGCCGGCTGGTCGACGTGATCGAGGTGCTCTCGGACACCGGGCTGGGCAAGGAGATGCACTCGGTCATCTCCCAGGGACGGGTCGAATCGATCGTCACCTCCAAGCCCCGCGACCGGCGGATGCTGATCGAAGAAGCCGCTGGGCTGGGCAAGCACCGCAAGCGCCGGCGCCGGGCGCAGCTGAAGCTCGCCCGCACCCAGGAGAACCTCGACCGCGCGCTCGACGTGGAGCGCGAGGCGCGCTCGCGGCTTCGGCCGCTCAAGCGCCAGGCCGAGGCGGCCGAGCTGCACGCCCGTCTGGAGCGCCAGACGCTCGAGGCGCGCTGGGAGCTCGTCCGCGACGACCTGCGGATCCACCGCGCCGAGTACGGCCAGGCCCGGGCCGCCGCCGAGGAAGCCCGCAAGCGCCGCCAGGAGCTCGAGCGGGCGCTCGACGAGGTCGCCGCCCGCCGGGACGCGGCCGAGGAAGCCCTCGCGAGCCGGAGCGCCCACCGCGAGGAGCTCTCACGCCGCTGCTTCCTGGCCCAGTCGGCGGGCGACCGAGTGGCCTATCGCGCCGATTCCGTGCGCGGCGCGGGGCGCGACGCCGAGCAGCGCCTGGCGCGGACCGAGGCGCAGCTGGCCGGGCTCCGGCGCGCCGCCGAGACCGATCGGCCCGATCCCGACGTGCAGAACAGGATCGCCGAGCTCGAGCAGGAGCTGGCGCGACTCGAGCGCGATCGAGAGGCCGAGCTGGGCCGCCAGCTGGCCGAGCTCGAGCAGCAGCTCGTCGCGGCCCGGACCGCGACACAGGAGCAGGCGGACATCGTCGAGCACATGGCCGCGGCGCGCGAGCAGGCGCGCGAGCGGCTCGAAGGCATCCGGCGCCGGCTTCGCGAGGCCGAGCGGGCGGTCGAGGCGGCCCGCCGGGAGGCGGCTCGCGTCGGCGGTGAGCTCGCCGCGTGCAACCAGTTCCTGCGCACGCAGATCGCCGCGCCGGGCGGCGCGGCCGTGCTGGCCGACCAGCTCGAGGTCGACCCGGGCTACGAGGTGGCGGTCGCCGCCGCCCTCGACGGCCGCCTGCGGGCCGCGGTCCTCGACGACCGGTCGGCCGCCGCGACCCTGCTCGACCGCACCGGCGCCGACGGCGGGCGCGCACTCGTGCTCGACCCGACCGAGAGCCCGAACCCCGCCGCGGACCAGTCGGCCCCCGCCCCGGGAGCCCAGCGGCTGTCCGATCACGTGCACGGGCTGGCGCACACGGTCGCGCTCGCCCGCCGGCTGCTCCGCGACACCTGGGTCGTGGACGCGCTCGATCAACTCCCGGACGGGTTTCCCGGCGTCGCCGTCACCCGTTCCGGACGGGTGTGGTCGGCGGCCACGCGCGAGCTGCGCCAGGCGCCGGCGGTGGGGGAGGAGCGGGTCCTGGCCGAGCGCAACCGACGCGAGACGCTGATCCGGGCCAGCGAGGCCGCCGCCCAGGCCGAGCTCCAGGCCCGCAGCGGGCTCGAGCGCCTGGCCGAGGAACTCGCCCAGGCCGACGCCCAGTCCACCCGGGCGATCGACGCGCACCGGGCCGCGATCAACCAGCGCGACGAGGCCGCGGAGAGTGAGCGCCGACTCGGCGCGACGATCGAGCGGCGCCGGAGCGCCCCGGACGAAGGCCCGAACGCCGGCCGGCGCATGCAGCTCGCCGCCGAGCTGTCCGCGGTGCGGGCCGAGCGCGAGCGGGCCGAGCGCGAGCGCTCCGAGCGCAGCGCCCGGATCGACCGCCTCGAGGCCGCGGTCGATCGAGACCGGGCCCTGATCCCGGTCATCGAGCGGATCACGAGCGCCCTGGAGACCGTCGCGCGGGCCATCGCCGAGCGCCGCACCGAGTTCGAGACCGCGCTGAGCTCGGATCGCGAGGCCGGCGAGCACGTCGCGGTCGAGCTCAAGGAATGCGCCCAGCAGGAGGCGACGCTACACGCCCAGCTCCGCCAGGCCGGCGAGCGCCTGACCGAGGCCGAGGTTCGCCTCCAGCGCCTGGACGATCGCGTGCGTGAGACCGAACACGAGCTACAGCAGCTCGCGGGCCGGCTGGAGCTCGAGGCCGCGCCGGCCGATGCCGAGTTGAGCGCGGAGGAGCGCGAGGCCCTGGGCAATCGGCTCGAGCGCCTGGCCCGGCGGCGCGAGCAGCTCGGTCCGGTCAACCCGCTCGCCCAGGCCGAGTACGAGGAGGCGCTCGCGCACGTCGAGGAGCTCGAGCGCCAGCGCGACGACCTCGAGACCGCGCTGCGCGAGCTGAACAAGCTGATCGCCGACACCGACCGCCAGATCCGCGAGAGCTTCGAGCAGATGTTCGAGGCGGCCGCGCGCAACTTCGAGCAGGTCGCCGAGCGGCTGTTCCCGGGCGGCCGCGGCCGCCTGCGCCTGGTGCGCGAGCAGGACGGGCCGGCACGCGTGCTGGGCGGCGCCTCGGTCGAGGAGGAGGGAAAGGACGACGAGAGCGAGGACGGCGAGGCGGTCGCCGCGGCTCCGGACGAGCCCGAGGAGGATCTGCTCGGGGTCGAGATCGAGATCACCCCCGCCGGCAAGGAGATGAAGCGCCTGACGCTGCTCTCCGGCGGCGAGAAGTCGATGACCGCGCTGGCCTTCCTGTTCGCGGTGTTCCTGGCCCGGCCGTGCCCGTTCTACATCCTCGACGAGGTCGAGGCCGCGCTGGATGACCTCAACATCGATCGCTTCCTCGAGCTGCTGCGCACCTACTCGAGCCAGGCCCAGTTCATCGTGGTCACCCATCAGAAGCGCACGATGGAGGCGGCCGACTCGCTGTACGGCGTCTCCATGGGCTCCGACGGGGTCTCGAAGGTGATCTCGCGCCGTCTTCCTTCGCAGGACGAAGCGGCCGCGTAAACTCGCCCGCCGCATGGCGCGCGACTGGAGGGATTTGTTCATCGTCGACGGAGCGCCGCCGGCGGCTGGGTCCGACGCTGAGCCGGAGTCCCAGGAGCGCCGGCGGGGCATGTTCCGCCGGCTGCGCGAGAACCTGCGCAAGACCCGCCAGGCACTCACCTCCGAGATCCAGGCCACGCTGTTCGAGGACCTGAGCGAGGAGACCTGGGAGCGGCTGGAGGAGGCGCTGATCTACGCCGACGTCGGCGCGCGCACGACCGCGCAGGTGGTCGAGCAGCTCGAGCGCGAGGCCACCGAGGGCGGGATAACCGGAGGCGAGGCGCTCACGGCACGGCTCACCGAGCTTCTCGCGGACATAGCCCGCACGGGCGAGGACCGCATCGACCTGCGGCCCGAGCCGACCGTGATCCTGGTCGCCGGCGTGAACGGCACCGGCAAGACGACCACGGTCGGCAAGCTGGCCTGGCACATCTCCAAGGAGCTCGGCAAGTCCGTGGTGGTGGGGGCGGGCGACACCTTCCGGGCGGCCGGGGTGGAGCAGCTCGAGGTGTGGGCCCAGCGCGCCGGAGCCGCGTTCGTCAAGGGCCCGCCCGACGCCGACCCCGGCGCGGTGGCCTTCGACACGGTCGCCGCCGCCCGGCGCGACGGGGCCGACGTGGCGATCGTCGACACGGCCGGGCGCCTGCACACCCAGGACGACCTGATGGCCGAGCTGGCCAAGGTCAAGCGGGTGATCGCCAAGCAGATCCCCGAGGCGCCCCACGAGACTTTGCTCACGGTCGACGCGACCACCGGGCAGAACGGGCTGCGCCAGGCGCGCCTGTTCTCCGAGGCGGTGCCGGTCAGCGGGCTGGTCCTGACCAAGCTCGACGGCACGGCCAAGGGCGGGATCGCGCTCGCCATCGCGCAGGAGCTCGGGATCCCGGTCAAGCTGATCGGGGTGGGGGAGCAACTCGAGGACCTGCGTCCGTTCGACCCGAGCGAATTCGCCCGCGCGCTGGTGGCGCAGGACTAGACCAGAACCGCTTTCTTAAGAACATCTCACCAAGGCCGCCTACCGTGCCACTGCGCGTATGAGCGCTCCGAGGCATCTGTGGTCAGGCGATTGGCGACGCGAGTCCGCGGCAGCCGCCGAGGAGCTGGCCAGGCGCAGGGCCTCGAGGGTCCCGCGTCCGCCGGTCGAGCCCGAGCCGCCCCGGCCGTCGAAGCGGCGATGGCTCGCTCGCCTGGCCGCCTATAGGCCCGCGCGACGGACGGTTCGCCTCGCGGGGCTGATCGTGGTCGTGGTTCTGCTCGGGGCGGGCGCCGCCTACGGCGTCGCCTCCGTGCTCAAGGGGTCTGGCTCGGCGCAGCCGACGCGCCCCGGCGCCGCCCGCGCCTGGCTCGGCGCGGATCTGACCGGCACCCCGGTGGGCGGCGTGGCGGTCACGCACGTGGTCGTGGGCAGCCCCGCGTACCGGGCCGGGCTGCGAACCGGGGATGTGATCGTGGAGGTCGCCGGCCAGCGGGTGGACAGCCCGGCCGACGTCGACTCGGCGCTCGCGCCACTGGGCCCTGGCGCGCGGGCGACCATCGTGTTCGACCGTGGCCCCGGGACCTACACGACCCAGGCCATGCTTCAGAAGCGGCCCAAGAGTTCACCATGAGCTTCGCCGCGCCCCTGACACTGCTCGGCCTGCTGGCCATCCCGCTGCTGATCTGGTGGTACGCCGGCCAGCAGCGCCGGCGCGAGCGGGCCGCCGCGGCGTTCGCCGCACCGGCCCTGCGCGCATCGGTGGCGCCGGTGCGCCCGCGCTGGCGCCGGCACGCGCCGATGCTCGCGTTCGCGCTCGCTGCGGCGATCCTGATCGCGGCGGCCGCCCGTCCCCAGCACAGCGTCGCGGTGCCGGTGACCGACGGCGCGATCATGCTGGCCGACGACGTCTCGAGCTCGATGCGCTCGACCGACGTCGCCCCCTCACGGCTGGGCGCGGCACAGCGCGCAGCGGCGCGCTTCCTGGCCCGCGTCCCCGCGGCGGTTCAGGTCGGGCTGCTGGAGTTCAGCGAGAAGCCGATCCTCCTGCAGTCGCCGACGACCAACCACTCGCTCACCGCGAACGCGCTCAAGCAGCTCCGGGCCAGCGGGCACACGGCGGTGGGTGATGCGATCCACGCCGCCCTGCATTCCCTCACGAGCCTGCCCAAGCACGGCGGCAAGCGCCCCCCGAGCGCGATCGTGCTGATCTCCGACGGGTTCTCGACCGGCGGCAGCGATCCGCTCGCCGCCGCCCGCCAGGCGGCCTCGCTGCACATCCCGATCTACACCGTCGCGGTCGGGACAGACCACGGGACGATCCCCGTCCAGCGGGGCGCACGGACCGTCAACGTGCCGGTGCCGGTCGCCCCGCAGCAGCTGGCGCAGATCGCACGCCTCTCGGGCGGGCGCACCTTCACCGCGGCGAATTCGGGCGGGCTTAGCCAGGTATACGCGCACCTGGCCGCCCAGTTCGGACGCAAGCACGTGCAGCGGGAGATCACCGCGAGCTTCGCCGGCGGCGCCCTGATTCTGCTCCTGCTCGGCAGCGGCCTCTCGCTGCGCTGGTTCGGCAGGCTCGCCTAGACGACTGAAACCACTGGAAACCCCCTCGGAGGACAACGACAGATGGACGACACCAGACACACGGGCGACGAGCGCGCGGAAGCGCGTGACGCGCTCCAGGAGGCGCTGCACGAGATCAAGCGGGTGATCGTCGGGCAGGACGCGATGCTCGAGCGGCTCCTGATCAGCCTCCTGGCTGGGGGCCACGCCCTGCTCGAAGGCGTGCCGGGACTCGCCAAGACGCTTACCGTCAAGACCCTGGCCGCGGTGCTCGGCGGAAGCTACAGCCGGATCCAGTTCACCCCCGACCTCGTCCCGGCCGACCTCGTGGGTACCCGGGTGTACCGCCCCGACACGGGAGGCTTCGAAACCGAGCTCGGCCCGGTCTTTTGCAACTTCCTGCTCGCCGACGAGATCAACCGGGCTCCGGCCAAGGTCCAGTCTGCGCTGCTCGAGGTCATGCAGGAGCAGCAGGTGACGATCGGCGGCGCCACCTATCCGGTGCCGGCGCCGTTCATCGTGATGGCCACCCAGAACCCGATCGAGTCGGAAGGCACCTATCCGCTGCCCGAGGCCCAGGTCGACCGCTTTCTGATGAAGATCCTGGTCGACTACCCGGACGTCGGCGAGGAAGCGGCCGTGGTCGGTCGCAGCCTCGGCGATCCCGCGGCGGTGCGGGAGCGGCTCTCACTCGAGGACCTGCGCCGCCACGCGACGGCCACGCGGTCCGTGCTGGTCGATCGCGAGGCGATCGGCTACGCGGTTGCGCTCGCGGACGCCACCCGGCACCCGGCCCAGCACGGTCTCGAGGAGATGGCGCCGATGATCGAGTTCGGCGCGAGTCCGCGCGGGCCGATCGGCCTCGTCGGAGCCGCGCGCGTGCTCGCGCTGTTGCGCGGTCGAGGCCACGTGCTGACCGACGACATCCGCGACCTCGCTCGCGACGTGCTGCGCCACCGGATCGTGCTCTCCTACGACGCCCTCAGCGACGGCGTGACTGCGGATGACCTGCTCGAGCGCGTTCTCGCCGCGGTGCCCGAGCCCGGCGCCAGGCACCTCACACACGAGGCCACCACCGTGGTCAGAGCGCAGTGAGCACGCGCACGCTCGAACCCCCGGCGGCGCGGCAGGGGCCCGGCACGCTCGCGCCGCCCCTGCTCGAGGCGATCGACGTGTCGCTCAGCCGGCTGGTGGCGCGGATGCTGCCCGGCGACCGGCGCGCGGTGGGCGTTGGCGCCGGCACCGAACTGGCGCAGCTTCGCCCCTACGAGATCGGCGATGACGTGCGTCACATCGATCCGGCCGCGACCGCCCGGACCGGCCAGCCGCACGTCCGTCTGCACGTCCCCGAGCGCGCGCTGACCACGTGGATCGTGCTCGACGTTTCGCCGTCGATGGCCTTCGGCACCGCCCGCCGGCTCAAGGCCGACGTGGCCGAGGGCGTAGCGCTGGTGTTCGGCCGGCTGGGCGTGCGTCGGGCGGGCAGCGTCGGCCTGGTCGCCTTCGGCGCCGCCACGTCACGCCTACTACCGCCGCGCGGCGCCAAGCCGGGAATGGTCGCGCTGCGCCGCGCACTGGCCGAGGGCGTCGCCCCCGACGGTCAACACGACCCCGAGGGACTGGCCGGCGCGCTGAGTCGAGTCTCGCGTCTCGCGCGCCAGCCCGGGTTGGTGGTGGCGATCTCCGATTTCCGCGATCAGCGAGGCTGGGAGCGGCCGCTCGGCTCGCTGCGTGTGCGCCACTCGGTGATCGCGGTCGAGATCGTCGACCCGCGCGAGCAGGAATTGCCGGCGGTCGGGCAGCTCGCGCTCATCGACCCGGAGAGTGGCGAGCGGATCGAGGTCGACACCTCGAGCAAGCGGCTGCGCCGCCGGTTCGCCGAGCTCGAGCGTCGACGCCACGAGGCAGTCGCACGCGAGCTGCGCCGGCTGCGGACCGACCACGTCACGCTGTCCACCGGGGAGGATTGGCTGCTCGCGCTGGGCCGCCACCTGCGATGAGCTTCGCCGCCCCGCTCTGGCTGGCCGCCCTGGCCCTCGTCCCGATCGCGATGCTCGCGGCTCGCGTCGCGCGCCGGCGCGCCCGCCGCTACGCGGTCCGATACCCGGCGGTCGCGACCCTGCAGGTCGCGGCCGGCCCGGTGAGCTCCTGGCGACGGCGGCTTCCGGGAGCGCTCGCGCTCGCGGCGATCGCCGCGCTGGCGCTGGCGCTGGCCCGCCCGCAAGTGAGCTACAGCGTCCCCGTGGGCCGGGCATCGATCATGTTGGTCACCGACCATTCCGGCTCGATGGCGGCGACCGACGTGCAGCCGACCAGGCTGGCCGCCGCCGAGCGCGCGGCGAACACGTTCATCGATCAGCTGCCAAGCAGCGTGCAGGTGGGCGCGGTCGCCTTCTCGGGCTCGCCGGACGGCGTGCAGGCGCCGGTCGCCGACCACGACGCCGCCCGGGCGATCATCGATTCGCAGGATGCGAACGGCGCCACGGCCACCGGCGACGCGCTCCAGCTCGCGCTCCAACTCCTGCACGCCGGCGACAAGCGGCATCCGCCGGCGGCGATCGTTCTCCTGTCCGACGGCTCGGCCAACGCGGGCGTCGACGTCGCGACGGTGGCACGCCAGGCGGCCGGCGACAAGGTCCCGATCTACACGGTCGCGCTCGGCACGCAGAACGGCGTCCTGCCCAACCCGGACCCGCTCGCGCCGCCGGTCGCGGTTCCCCCGGATCCGGAGTTGATGCAGCAGATCGCCCGGCTCTCCGGCGGCCGCGCCTTCGACGCGCAGACCGCGGACGAGCTGAGCTCGATCTACAAGCATCTGGGCAGCCGGCTCGGAAGCGTCACGCGCAAGCGAGATGTCACCGCGGCGCTGGCCGCCGGCGGGCTCGCCCTGCTCCTGCTCGCCGCTGTGGGCTCGACGCGCTGGGCCTCCCGGCTCCCCTGAGCTGGGAGCCTACGCAGTACGCTGAGGGCGCATCATGTTCGACTCGCTCTCCGAGAAGCTTCAGGCGACGCTGTCCGAAGTCCGCGGCCGAGGCACGCTGACCGAGGACGACATCAACGCGGCCATGCGCGAGATCCGCCTCGCCCTGCTCGAGGCCGACGTCAACTTCAAGGTGGTCAAGAGCTTCACGGGCGCAGTCAAGGAGCAGGCGCTCGGCGCGGACATCATCGGCAAGCTCAATCCTGGCCAGCAGGTGGTCAAGATCGTCTCCGATCAGCTCACCGAGCTGATGGGCGGCGCCGCGCGCGAGCTGTCGTTCTCGCCCCGACCGCCCACGGTTGTGGTGATGGCCGGGCTGCAGGGCTCGGGCAAGACCACGGCCACGGCCAAACTCGCGCGCTACCTGCGCGAGCAGCACGGCTCCTCGGTGGCGGTGGCGGCCTGCGACGTGTACCGCCCGGCCGCGGTCGACCAGCTGATCAAGGTCGGCCGGCAAGCGGGCGCCGAGGTCTACGAGCAGGGCACCGACCGCGATCCGGTCAAGATCGCCGCCTGGGCTCGCGACCGCGCGCAGGCCGAGGGCAAGGACGTGCTGATCGTCGACACCAGCGGCCGCCTGCACGTCGACCAGGAGCTCATGGCCGAGCTGGCCAACATCAAGAAGGCGGTCCAGCCGCACGACGTGCTGCTGGTGGTCGACGCGATGACCGGCCAGGACGCCGTCCATGTCGCCGAGCAGTTCGCCGAGGTCGTCCAGTTCGACGGCGTGGTCATGACCAAGCTCGACGGCGACGCCCGCGGCGGCGCCGCCCTGTCGGTCAAGGCGATCACCGGCAAGCCGATCCTGTTCGCCTCCACGGGCGAGAAGCTCGACCAGTTCGAGCGCTTCCACCCCGACCGCATGGCCCAGCGGATCCTTGGCATGGGCGACGTGATGACGCTGATCGAGAAGGCCGAGTCCGCCTACGACGAGCAGCAGGCGGCCGAGCTCGAGCGCAAGCTGCGCAAGCAGGAGTTCGGCCTGGACGACTTCCTCGACCAGATGCGCCAGATCCGTCGCCTCGGTCCGCTTCAGTCGCTGCTCGGGATGCTGCCCGGCGTGGGCAAGGAACTGCGCGGCGTCAAGGTGGACGAGAAGGAGTTCGACCGCATCCAGGCGATCATCCTGTCGATGACGCCCCAGGAGCGTCGCCATCCCGAGCTGATCAAGGGCTCGCGCCGGTTGCGCATCGCCAAGGGCTCGGGGACCAACGTGCATGCGGTCAAGCAGCTGATCAAGCAGTTCGAGCAGATGCGAAAGGTCATGCGCCAGGTGGCGCAGGGCAAGATGCCCGACCTCGGCGCGCTCATGCGCCAGGCTCGCTAGGCACCGGCGTCCCGCCGGTCACAATTCGGCCACCCGCCGCGAGTTAATCGGTCGACATGGAGGTGGCGAGCGACGATCAGCTCCTGGCCGCGGCCAATCGCGACGGCGGGGCGTTTACCGCGTTCTACCGGCGCTACGAGCGCGCCATGCTCGCCTTCTTCCTGCGCCGCACGCACGACGCGGAGCTGGCCGCCGACCTGACCGCCGAGGTCTTCGCGACCGTCCTGCTCGCCTGCCGGCGTTATCGGCCCGGCGAGGCGCCGGCGACCGCGTGGCTGTTCGGGATCGCGCAGAACAAGCTGGCCGACAGCCGGCGGCGTGGTCGCGTTCAGGACGAAGCAAGGCGGCGGCTGCGGATGGCCCCGCTGGTGCTCGACGACGACGACCTGCGGCGGGTCGAGGCGTGCGCCGGCGCGGACGCGCTGCTCGAGACGCTGCCCGCCGACGAGCGCGCCGCCGTGCGCGCGCGCGTGCTCGAGGAGCAGTCCTACGAGGAGATCGCAGGCCGGCTCAAGTGCTCGCAGGCGGTCGTCCGCAAGCGCGTGAGCCGCGGCCTGGCCCGGTTGCGCAACGACCTCAGAGAGGAGGGGATGTGAGCGTTCTGCCGCAGCTCGAGCGTGAGCTGTCCACCGCCCACGCGCGGCGGGGCCGGCGTGTGCCGCGGATCGGCTTCGGCTTCGGAGGCGGTGCGGTCGCGGTCGCCGCGGCGGTCGCGGTGACGATGGCGGTCGTCGTGGTCGCGGTAGCGCTGGTCCGGGGCGGCCGATCGCCCGAGCCGCCTGCGGGTTCCCCGACCGTCGTCTACCGGGGGTTCATCTCGTTGACCTACGCGGCCAGCGGCTCCCTGTACGGGATCACGCCGGACCGGCCGAATTCGCCGGCTGTCTCGACGCCGCCGCATCTCGTCCGGATCGATCCAGGCTCGGGGCGGGTGGTCGCGCGGCAGCTTCTCGCGCCGCCGGTCAAGCGTCTTCAGGTCGGCGGCACCGTTCAGCCCGTCCCCGCGCCGCAGCGCTTGCTGCTGGCCGCCGGGTCGTTGTGGTTCAGCGCGAGCGATGGTGAGCACACCTGGTTGTGGCGTCTGGATCCGCGCTCGCTTGCCGTGCGCCGGCTCACGCTCCTGCCGGGCGGTGGAGCCGGTCAGAACGGGTCGATCGCGACCGCCAGCGGCTGGCTGTGGGTCGTCAACCGGGACACGCTGGTTCGCGTCTCCTTGAGCACTGGGCGGGTGACAGGGAGTCGAACGGTCTCGCAATCCGCGGTCGGCCTCGGGAACGACGTCGCGGCCGACGCAAGCGGCCGGACGCTGGTGCTGACGGTGGCGGCGGCGAGGACCGGCTCGCGCGTCGAGGTGCTGGACCCGCGGACCGGTGTCCCGATCGCCTCCTCGGCGAGGTTCTCCGGGACCACGCCTCAGATCGTGGGCGTGCTCGACGGTGGGGCCTGGATCAACTCGCTCGTGCCCGCGGGCGGTCCGGCGCGCATCGATCTGCACACGCTGAAGGTGACCGCCAGCCTCGGGCGCGCGGCACTGCCTGCGGTGGTGCTGGACGGCATCGTCGAGGTCAGCGGCAAGGGCGCGTGGCGGTGCGTCGATCCGGTCAGCGGGCGGCTGCTGGCCGCGACCTCGCCGCTCGTGGCCGCGGACGGTGCGACCGCGTACGTCATCGTCGAGCGGCACGGGATTCCCGAGATCCACCGGCTGGGGCTCGATCCGCGCTGCCGCGCGGGGTCCTGAACGAACCAGCCCGCGACAAAGCACGCTAACCTCGTCGTTCGCATGTCAGTACGACTACGGCTAACGCGCATCGGCTCGCGCAAGAACCCGGTCTGGCGGGTGGTCGTCGCCGACCAGCGCGCCAAGCGCGACGGGCGGGTGATCGAGATCGTCGGCCACTACAACGCCCAGACCAATCCCTCGACGATCGTGCTCGACGAGGAGCGCATCCGCGACTGGCTGGCCCGCGGCGCCCAGCCCACCGGCACGGTGTCAAAGCTGCTGCGCACCCAGGGCATCAAGTAGCACCGCGGCGATGAAGGAGCTGCTCGAGTACCTGGCGCGCGGTCTGGTCGAGCATCCCGATCAGGTCCGCGTGAACGAGGTGCACGAGGACGACGGGGTGACCGTGCTCGAGCTGTCGGTCGCCGACGACGACTACGGCAACGTGATCGGCCGGGGCGGCCGCACCGCCGCCGCGCTGCGCACGGTGGTCAAGACCGCAGCGACGAAGAGCAAGCGCCGCGTGTTCGTCGACATCGTCGACGGCTGATGTGAGCGATCCGCCGCACTGGCTGCACGCCGGCCGCGTGGGCCGCCCGCATGGGCTGGACGGGAGCTTTCACGTCACGCGACCCAACGCCCAGGTCCTGCGCGAAGCCGCCGACGTGCTGGTCGACGACCGAGAAGCTCGAAATCACGCGGCGCGCCGGAAGCGACCGCAGCCCGATCCTCCGCCTGGCCGGTCACGACGACCGCGGCGCGGCCGAAGCGTTGCGCGGCAAGGACCTGATGGTGGCGCGCGAGGAGGCGCCCGAGCTGGGTGCCGACGAGTGGTGGGCCGAGGATCTGGCCGGATGCGAGGTGCACGACGCCGGTCGCCAGGTGGGCGTCGTCCGGCGGCTGCTCGAGTTGCCCTCGTGCGAGGTGCTCGAGGTCGAGCGCGCCGGCGGCGGGGAGCTGTTGGTCCCGCTGGTGAGCGACGCGGTGCGCGAGGTCGACCTCGACCGGCGCACGATCGACGTGGACCTGCGCTTCCTCGGCGAGGAGTAGTGCAGATCGAGGTCTTCACGCTGTTCCCCGAGGCGTTCGAGTGGTTTGAGCGCCAGCGGCACGTGGCTAACGCCATGGCCGCCGGACACCGCCTCGATTATGTGAACTACCGAGACCACACGCCGCTCGGCGCCGGCCAGGTCGACGACACCCCGTTCGGCGGGGGCGCGGGGATGGTTCTGCGCGTCGACGTGGTCGAGGCCGCGCTGCGCGCGCGCTACGGACAAGATCCGGTCGAGCTGCGCGAGGCGCGCCGCGTGATCGCGCTGACCCCCGGCGGGCGGCTGCTCGACGATGCGCTGGTCGACGAGCTGGCCGACGAGGAGTCCGTCACGCTCCTGTCCGGGCGCTACGAGGGGTTCGACCAGCGGATCATCGAGCACTTCGCCACCGACGAGATATCGATCGGGCGCTACGTCCTGGCCGGCGGCGAACTAGCCGCGATGGTGCTGGCCGACGCGGTCCTGCGCAAGTTGCCGGGCGCGCTCGGCCATCCCGACTCCGCGCTCGAGGAGTCCTTCAGCGACGCACTCGGCGGCGCGCCCGAGTACCCACACTACACCCGCCCGGCCGAATACCGCGGGTGGCGCGTGCCCGACGTCCTGCTCTCCGGCCACCACGCGCGGATCCGCGAATGGCGTCTGCAGCAGAGCGCCGCGCGCGGCCCGCTACCGTAGTCGCCGCCCGCGCATGCAGCGCCCCGCGTACGGTCCGCTACCATAGTCGCCGCCCGCGCACGTGCGCCCCCAGCGCCGTGAACTACGCCTGAATGCCGAGCACCGCAGGGTGTGGCAGGGCCCTGCACCGTCATGAGCACCGTGATCGACAGCCTCGAGCGCGCCCAGCTTCGCCGTGTACCGGCGTTCGACGCCGGCGATCGCCTGCGCGTCCACTTCCAGGTCATCGAGGGGACCCGCCGCCGGACCCAGGTGTTCGAAGGCGTCGTGATCAAGCGCCAGGGCCATGGGGCCCGCGAGACCTTCACCGTGCGCAAGCAGTCGTTCGGGGTCGGCGTCGAGCGGACCTTCCCGTTGCACTCCCCGAAGATCGAGCGCATCGAGGTAGCCGCCCGGGGCGACGTCCGTCGCGCCAAGCTGTACTACCTGCGTGGCCGGGTGGGCAAGCGCGCCCGCGTCCGCGAGCGCCGCTACGCCACCCCCGAGGTCGCGGTCGAGCGCGGGCTCCTGCATGAGCCGACGGTGGAGGAGCCGGCGCCCGAGGTGGAGCCGGCGCCCGACACCGTGCCGGCGCCTGACGCGGAGCCGAGCGCCGAGGCTGCCGAGGCGGTCGAGCCCGCTGCCGAGGAGCAAGCGAGCGCCAGCGCCGAGCCCGAAGCCGGCGAGGGAGGCGAGGCGGAGGCGGGCGCCGCGGACTCCGCCTCCCAGACGGCGCCCCAGGACGCCGGTCCGGCAGCCGAGGAGGCATCCGCCGGCGACGAGCAGGAGTGACCAAGGCGAGGAAGTCGCCGCTCGGCAGCCTGATCGAGTTGGCGGTGATCGTCGTCACCGCGCTCGGGCTCGCGCTCGCCGTTCAGGCGTTCCTCGTCAAGCCCTACCGGATCCCCAGCGGCTCGATGCTGCCCACCGTCCGCATCAACCAGCGCGTCCTGGTGGACCGGCTAGCCAACGACTTCTCATCGCCACACATCGGGGACATCGTCGTGTTCCATCCGCCGAACAACTACAACGCCGGCTGTGCCGATCCCGGCCAGGGCGAGAACGAGAGCGCTGGCGAGTACTTCAGGGCGGCTTGCCATGCGGCCTGGAAGCGCCCCTCCTCGCAGACGTTCATCAAGCGCGTGGTGGGGCTTCCCGGCGACCATCTGTCGATCCGCAACGGGCACGTCATCCGCAACGGCAAGCGCGAGCGCGACTCCTACATCGTGCAGTGCGACGGCGACTCGTCGTGCAGCTTCCCGCAGACCATCACGGTGCCCCGGGGCGACTACTACATGATGGGCGACAACCGCCCGGATTCCGACGACAGCCGGTTCTGGGGGCCCGTTCCGCGCGCCTGGATCATCGGCCAGGCGTTCCTCACCTACTGGCCACCGGATCGGATCGGGTTCCTCTAGTGGTCGAGACGACCGCCGGCGTCGGGCCGGCGCTGCGAGGCCGAGCATGAAGGGGCTGATCGAGCTTGTGGTCACGGTGGCGGTGGCGGTGGCCCTCGCGCTGCTGATCCAGGCCTTCATCGTCAAGCCCTACCGGATCCCCAGCCCGTCGATGGTCCCGACGCTGGACGTCGGGCAGCGGGTGCTGACCAATCGCCTGGCCGGGAACCCAAGCGTGGGGGACATCGTGGTGTTCCACCCGCCGCACGGAGCGGACTTCCAGAACCCCGTGTGCGGGGACCCCAGGCAGGGGACGGGCACCCCGCAGGCGTGCGACAAGCCGACCCCGCAGGAGTCGAGCCAGACGTTCATCAAGCGCGTGGTCGCCGGCCCGGGGGACACCGTCTCGATCGTCGATGGCCACGTCTACCGCAACGGCGTACGCGAGAAGGACCCGTACATCATCAAGTGCAGTCCGGACTCTCCCGCCTGCAATTTCCGGACACCGATCAAGATTCCGCCCGGCGAGTACTTCATGATGGGGGACAACCGTCCGGATTCGGAGGACAGCCGATACTGGGGCCCCGTGCCGGACAAGTGGATCATCGGTGTCGCTTTCTTCACCTACTGGCCGCCGGACAGGATCGGCTTCCTCTAGCCGGACAGGCGCGGGGCGCAAGGCCGCATCTCGACCCGCTCGCCGGCTGTTCAGATTCGACCGGGCGCTGGGCGCGCGCTTCGTCGCCGGCGCCGACGAGGCCGGCCGGGGATGCCTGGCCGGTCCGCTGGTTGCCGCCGGCGTGCTGTTCGACCTGGAGCGGATCGGCCCGGCCGAGGTCCGCGCCCTGGGCGCGCTGAACGACTCCAAGCAGCAGACCCCGGAGGGCCGGGCGGAGCTCTTCCCGTTGATCCTCCGGATCGCGGCGAAGGTCGCGATCGTGTCTCGCTGCGCCCCCGGGATCGACGCCCGCGGCCTGCACAAGACCAATCTGGCCGCCCTGCGCGACGCGCTCTCCCAGGTGGCCTGCCCCGGATGTGTGTGCCTGAGCGACGGGTTCCCGGTGGGGGCGACAGGACACGAGCAGCGAGCGGTGATCGACGGCGACGCCAAGAGCGCGGCGATCGCCGCCGCCTCGGTGATCGCCAAGGAGACGCGCGACCGGTACATGCGCCGCGCCGATGCCGCTCACCCCGGGTGGGAGTTCGCGCAGCACGTGGGCTACTCCACGCCCGAGCACCGCGAGGCGATCGAGCGGCTCGGCGTCTCGCCGCTGCACCGGCTTTCGTTCCAGTCGATGGCCTATCAGCAGCTCGCGCTGGGCGACCCGGGCGCGTTGCCCGAGGTCGCGCTCGCCGACTAGAACGCTCCCTCGAGGTGCTCGAGGCCGACCAGCCGGCCGGCGGCATCGAACGTCACCCCGATCGCGTCGAAGCGCACGTTGTCGGCGTAGGGCCGGTCGGTCCGTTCGACGAGCCAGCGGCCGGCCATCCTGCGCACCTTGGAGCGCTTGAGGGTGTGCACCGACTCGAGCGGGTTGCGGCCAGGGGCGCTCAGCCGGCGCGTCTTGACCTCGCAGAAGGCCAGCGTGCGGCCGTCGTAGGCGACGATGTCGAGCTCGCCCCAGCGGGTGCGGTAGTTGCGCTCGACGATCTGAAATCCACGGCGGATCAGGTGCTCGGCGGCAAGCTGCTCACCGAGCCGGCCGAGCTCGGGACGGCGGTCGGCGGACACGACGAGCACGCTAGGGACGATCCAGTGACAGGTGGGTCACGCGGTGTTCCAATCCTGCGCAGGCGGTGGGGCGCGCCGTGAGGAGGGTTGGAACACGCCGTCAACCACGTGTTGCGAGTTCGGCCGTACGTTGGTCCGGTGCTCGCGCGCATCGCCACCTTCGCCATCGACGGCATCGACCCGCGTCACGTCTCGGTCGAGGTCGACATCCGCGGCGGGCTGCCCAGCTTCACGATCGTCGGCCTGGGCGATGCGGCGGTGCGCGAGTCGCGCGACCGGGTGCGCTCGGCGATCCTCAACTCGCACTTCGAGTTCCCCCAGACCCGCATCACGGCCAACCTGGCGCCGGCCTTCCTGCGTAAGGTCGGCCCGGGGTTCGACGCGGCGCTCGCCCTGGCCGTGCTGGCGGCGAGCGGCCAGGTGCCGCCGCAGGCGCTCGACGCCTACGCGGTGTTCGGTGAGCTCTCGCTGGGCGGCGAGGTGCGCGACTCACCCGGGGCGCTGGCCGTCGCCGAGGGGGCCCGCCGGGCCGGTCTGCGGCGGCTGATCGTGCCGCGCGAGCGGGCTCGCGAGGCGGCGCTCGTGGAGGGCCTCGAGGTCGCCGGGGTGTCGAGTCTGCGCGAGGCGGTCGAGGTGCTGACCGGCTCCGCGATGCCGTCGCTCCCGGATGCGCCGGCCGAGGCGCCCTCGGCGGGCTCCGAGCCCGACCTGGCCGACGTCCGGGGGCACGCCGCTCCGCTGCTCGCGCTCGAGGTCGCCGCCGCCGGCGGGCACAACCTGCTCCTGGAGGGGGCTCCGGGCACCGGCAAGACGATGCTCGCGCGGCGGATGCCGTCGGTCCTGCCGGCCATGACCCGGACCGAGGCCATCGAGGTGACCCGAATCCACAGCATCGCCGGGCTGCACGCCGCGGGCCTCATCGGTGCCCGGCCGTTTCGCGCCCCGCACCACACGATCTCGGCCGCCGGCCTCGTCGGCGGGGGCGCGCCGCCGCGGCCGGGCGAGGCCACCCTGGCCCATCACGGCGTGCTGTTCCTCGACGAGTTGGCCGAGTTCCAGCGTCCCAGCCTCGACGCTCTGCGCCAGCCGATCGAGGACGGCTGTGTCACGATCGTGCGCGGGCAGCGCGCGCTGCTGTTCCCGACCCGCTTCATGCTGGTCGCGGCGACCAACCCCTGCCCGTGCGGGTTCGCCGGCGTGGGGGACCGGTGCCGGTGCGGCGAATCGGACCTGCGCCGGCACCAGCGGCGCCTGAGCGGGCCGCTGCTCGACCGGATGGACCTGCTGATCGGGGTGGAGCGCCCCGGCGAGGACGAGCTGCGCGCTCCGCCTCACACCTCCTCGGCGCGGACCCGCCAGCGCGTCGCGGCCGCCCGCGAGCGCCAGCGCCACCGGCTGGCCGCGACCCCGGCGAGCTACAACGGCGAGATGGACGCGCGCGTGGTTCGCCGCCACGTCCGGCTCGAAGAGGCGGCTGAGCAGGTCCTGGCCCAGGCCTACGCCACCGGCGCGCTGAGCGCGCGCGGCCGCCACCGAGTGGTGCGGGTCGCCCAGACGATCGCCGACCTCGACGGCCGGGATCGGATCGCCCAGAACGACGTGCTCACCGCGCTCAGCCTGCGCCAGCGCGGCGCCGCCGAGACCGTGCTGGCGGCATGACGCTCCGCGCGTGCGACGCCTGCACGGCCCGGGCGTGGCTGCTCGGCCGCATGGCAGGACACATCGACCGGGCCCGCGGCCGGATCGAGTCCGTGCTCGAGCTCGGAGACGACGAGCTGATCGCCGCCCTGGGCGGCCGACAGCGATCTCGCATACGCCACGATCTCGAGCGCCTCGACCTCGCGGCGGTCCGGTCGCGCTCGCACGCGGCCGGCCTCGAGACGATCTGCGTCTGCGACGCGGCCTATCCGCCGGCGCTCCGGGCGCTGCCGGCGCCGCCCGCGGTGCTCCACGTCGCCGGCGGCCTGGGGCGGCTACTCGGACTGGTCGGGGGCGACCCTGTCGCGATCGTCGGCTCGCGGCGGGCTTCGCCGTACGGGCTGGAGGTGGCCCGCTCGCTCGGGCGAGGCCTGGGGATGGCCGGCCTCCCGGTGGTGAGCGGGATGGCCTTGGGAATCGACTCCGCGGCGCACGCCGGCGCACTCGAGGCCGGCGCCCCGACGGTCGCCGTGCTGCCCGGCTCGGCCGATCGCCCGTACCCCGCCGGCAAACGGGCGCTGTACCGCCGGATCCTGGCCGGCGGCGCGGCCGTGTCCGAGCTCGGTCCGGGCGCGGACGTCCGGCGCTGGATGTTCCTCGCGCGCAACCGGATCATCGCGGGGTTGTCGGCGACGGTGGTCGTGGTCGAGGCCGGCGAGTACTCGGGAGCGCTCGTCACCGCCCGGCTGGCCCTCGAGCTCGGCCGCCCGGTGGGCGCCGTACCCGGCTGGGTCACGATGCCCCAGGCGGCCGGCGCCAATGCGCTCCTGGCCGCGGGCGCGGGCCTGGTGCGCGGACCCCAGGACGTCCTCGACCGGCTGTTCGGTGTCGGCGTGCGCCGCGCCGCGCCCGGGCGCCTGCCCCCGCCCGACGAGCTCCGTCCCCTGCTGAGCGCGGTGACAGAGGGGCATGACACGGCAGCGGCCCTGGCGCGGGCCGGGTTCGACCCCGAGGCCGGGCTCGCCGGCCTGGCCGCGCTCGAGCTCGGCGGCTTTGTCCGGCGAGGGGTGGGCGGCCGGTTCACGGTGGTGCCCTGACAGGGCACCTGGGAGATAACCGTCGCATAGCACCGGGCATATCCCAGGCGCCGGTGGCCCCGCGAAGTACCCTCGTGATCGTGTCCATCCCTCGCGTCCTCTCGATCGCCGGCTCGGACTCGGGCGGAGGCGCCGGCATCCAGGCCGACCTCAAGGCGTTCGCGGCGTGCGGCACGCACGGGATGACCGCGATCACTGCGATCACCGCTCAGAACACGCTCGGGGTGACCGCGATCCATCCGATCCCGCCCGAGATCATCGTGGCCCAGGTCCGGGCCGTGGCGAGCGACATCGGGGTCGACGCGGTCAAGATCGGGATGCTGGGCGACCGGGTCACGATCGAGGCGGTGGCGCGGGCGCTGGCCGGGCTGCCTGGCGCGACCCCTGTCGTGCTGGATCCGGTCATGGTCGCCGAGTCGGGCGCGCAGCTGCTCGACCCGGCCGCGCGCGCCACGCTGATCGACCTGCTGCTGCCCCGCGCCACCGTGCTCACGCCGAACGTGCCCGAGGCGCGCGCCCTGCTGGACGACGCGGACGAGCCCGACATCGAGGAGCTGGCCCGGCGGATCCACGCGCTCGGCCCGGCCGCGGTCGTCGTCACCGGCGGGCACCGCGAGCAGGCCACCGACGTGTTCTTCGACGGCGAGCGGCTCGTCGAGCTGCCGGGGCCGCGCCACCCGGGCACCGCCGCCCACGGGTCCGGCTGCACGCACTCCTCCGTCCTCGCCGCCCGGCTGGCCAACGGGGACGACCCGCTCGAGGCCGCTCGCGTGGCCAAGCGCGTCGCCTCGCGGGCGGTGGCTGAGGGCCTGCGCGAGATCGGCGCCGGCGCCGGACCGGTCGACGTCCTGGGAATAGCCTCCAAACCGCGCAAAACCCCCACATCGGTGGGCCCAGACGATCGGGAGCCCGGCAGGGTTCTGACATAATCCCCCCGTGCGGTTCCTGAGGATGAAGCCAGGCCATGGAGAGGTTCTGATCACCGAGGGAGATGCCACGCGGGCGGAGGACGAGCAACGCCTGATCGAGGAGTTCCGGCGCCAGCTTGACGCCGGGCTGTGGGCGGCCGTGCCGGTCGCCGACAAGGCGGGCCGGCGCGAGTCGATCATGGTCCGCTCGTTCGACGAGATTCCCTTTGACGCCGACCGCGTGATCTTCTTCCCGCGCGCGGCGGGCGGCCGGTAGGAGCGCCGCCACCGTGCTGCTGGCGCTCGCAGCGACTGCCCTCGTCGCGCTGGCGCTGCTCTCCGACCTGATCATTCCGCGAGTCGAGGAGGTGTGGACTCGTTTCCGCACCCATCGGCAGCGCACGCCCACCTGGTCGTATGACCCCGGTCGTGAGCGCCGCGCCGAGCAGCGCGCCCGGGCGCTGTTGCGCTCGTGCGTGAACGAGGAGGAGTGGGCGATGTACCGCGACCTGGGCTTCCTCCGCGTCTGGGGCACCCTGGCCGACGGGCCCGACGACGCCGGCGGGACCGGTGGCGCGCCCTATGCCTACCTGATCTACCCCCACCGCCCGATCCTCGCCTACCTGGCCCAGACCCACCGCCTGCTCAACGAGTACTGCGTGACGTTCCCCGACGAGACGCGTCCGTACGGCTCGAGCCGCCTGCCCGATTCCGACGACGTGCTGGCCAAGTGGATGGCGCTGACCGGCGACGAGCGGCGGCTGATCTCGACCGCCAACATGCACCTGCCGGGCCGCCAGCTCGACCCGGCCCAGGTCAGGCGCGATCTGTGGCGCCTGTCTCAGTGGGAGCGCGCCCGGATGCGCCAGCTCACCGGCGGCGACGGGACCACCTCGCCGCCCGACCGCCAGAGCGCGGCGTAGCTCCTGCGCGCAGGCGCCACCGTCGTCTAAGGTTCCCGCGCCATGGATCTCAAGCACCGTAGCCGTGCGCTGATCGAGGGACCCGAGCGCGCCGCCGCCCGCGCCCAGCTCAAGGGCATCGGGTACGACGACGAAGCGCTGGCCAAGCCCCTGATCGGCGTCGCCAACACCTGGATCGAGACGATGCCGTGCAACTTCCACCTTCGCGCGCTCGGCGCCAAGGTCAAGGAGGGGATCCGCGAGGCGGGCGGGACCCCGATGGAGTTCAACACGATCGCGATCTCGGACGGGATCACGATGGGCACCGAGGGGATGAAGGCGTCGCTGGTTAGCCGCGAGGTGATCGCCGACTCGATCGAGCTGGTGGCGGCCGCTCAGGCGTTCGACGCGGTGATCGCGATCAGCGCCTGCGACAAGACGATCCCCGCCACCGTGATGGCGCTGTGCCGCCTGAACATCCCGAGCCTGATGCTCTACGGCGGCTCGATCTATCCGGGTGAGTACAAGGGTCAGCGGATCACGATCCAGGAGGTGTTCGAGGCGATCGGCGCCCACGCGGCGGGCCGGATCACCGACGACGAGCTGACCGCGATCGAGGAGGCGGCGTCGCCCGGCGCCGGCGCCTGCGGCGGTCAGTTCACCGCGAACACGATGGCGATGGCGTTCCAGGTGCTCGGGATCTCCCCGTTCTCCTCGGGGGTCCCGGCCGAGGACCCGCACAAGGCCGAGGTGGCCAAGGAGGCCGGCCGGCTCGTGATGGACGTGCTCAAGCGAGGGCAGCGGCCGAGCGACATCATCACCCGCGACGCGCTTGAGAACGCGATCGCCGCGGTCGCGTGCAGCGGCGGCTCGACCAACGGCGTGCTGCACCTGCTGGCCGTGGCGAACGAGATCGGCGTCGAGCTGGACATCGACGACTTCGACCGGATCAGCGACCGGACCCCGCTACTGTGCGACCTCAAGCCGAGCGGCCGGTATGTGGCGCCCGACCTGTACGCCGCCGGCGGCATCCCGCTCGTGCTCAAGCGGCTAAAGGAAGCCGGGATCCTCCACGAGAACGTCCAGACGGTGACCGGCAAGACCGTCGGTCAGCACGCCGACGAGGCCACCGAAACCGACGGCCAGGAGGTCGTCCGCCCCGTGGACAAACCGCTCAAGGACACTGGGGGCCTGGTGATCCTCAAGGGCAACCTCGCGCCCGAGGGCTGCGTGGTCAAGGTCGCGGGCTACGAGCGGCGCAGGCAGACCGGGCCGGCGCGCGTGTTCGAGTCGGAGGAGGACGCGATGGCCGCCGTGCGCACCCAGGGCATCAAGCCCGGCGACGTCGTGGTGATCCGCAACGAGGGTCCGGCCGGCGGGCCCGGGATGCGCGAGATGCTCGCGGTGACCGCCGCGCTGGTCGGCGAGGGCCTCGGCGAGGAGGTCGCGCTGCTCACCGACGGGCGCTTCTCCGGCGCCACCCGCGGGCTGATGGCCGGCCACGTCGCGCCCGAGTCCGTTCGCGGCGGCCCGATCGGCCTGGTGCGTGACGGCGACCAGATCACCCTGGACGTCGACGCCCGCCGCCTCGACGTCAACCTCTCCGACGAGGAATTGGCCGCCCGCGCCGGGGCGTACCGCCCGCCCGAGCGCCCGGCGCCGCTGGCGGCGCTGGCCAAGTACGCCAAGCTCGTCTCGAGCGCCTCGCTCGGCGCGATCACCCGCTGATCCGCCCCGCCCTGCCTGCGAGACGCGAAATTTCCGTCATTTCAAGCGCGGCGTTCGCCTTGGTGCGGATAGTTCGTGCTGTGTGGAGACGAGAAATCCGGCATTAGCTGGCCCGGCTGCGCCGCAATGGCGGAATTTTCGGCATGCGGGGGCGGGGCGGGGCGGGGGTTCCGGGGGCGGTGGGGGGTCCTCGGACGGGCGGTGGGGAGCGCCAAGATTCATTAAGTCCTTGTGAAAGAGCCCTTGCATTTCGCTCTATTCGGGGGTTATCGGAAAGTTGCCGGGTGCGGGCTCGCTAGCATCTAGGCGCAGAGAGTTGGGGTGATCATCGCTGGCCCGAGTTTCATACCTACGCCCTGAGCGCAGCGCGGCCCACAGCCGCCGCCCGGGGCGTATGGCTCCGCTGCCCCCGCGCCCGGCGCGGCGTCGGTGGCCGTACGTGGTCGGCGGGATCCTGCTGATCGCTGTAGTCGGCGCGGTCGCGGCCGGCGTGGCGCTCAAGACGTCCAAGCCGAGCCTGGCCTCAGACCCGGTGGCGCTGGCCAAGATCGCGCTGCCGCTGGGCGGGGCGAAGATCGAGAGCGTGAGCGCGGCGGCCGGCCCGGCCAACAACCAGGTCCCGGTGCATCTGACGGGCAAGCAGATCTGGCCGGACAAGAAGATCCGCGCCGGCGAGACGCTGACCATCGACGTGGTCGTCAAGCGCCCGGGCTGGAACGCATGGCTGACCGGCAAGACCCAGCGCCTCGAGGTCAAGGTCACCGCTCCACGGGCCCGCCTGCGCAACCACTTCCTGACCGTGGGCTCGGGGCAGCCGCTGCGCCTGCAGTTCGCCCAGCCGGTGGCGACGTTCTCCTCCGGCTCCTCGCCGACCAGCCTTCACCGGCAGACCTTCGGTACGCCACAGTCGCAGGTCACGCTGGCGCGCACCGCGCCGGCGGGCACGGTCTGGGTGGCCGCGGCGCCCCGTTCTTGGGAGATCTCGAAGGCGGCGCTGGTCAGCTGGTTCCCGGCCGGGGCCGACACCAGCGCTCTCGCCACCCCGGCGCCCGGGTCGACGATCAAGGCCAACACCCCGATCACGCTGACCTTCTCCAAGCCTTACAAGAAGGCACTTGGGAACGCCATGCCGGCGATCACGCCGGTCACCCAGGGCACATGGCAACGGGTCAACAATCGCACGATCGCATTCCGTCCCGAGGGCTATGGCTACGGCCTCGGCGCCAATGTGTACGTCGGGCTCCCGAAGGGGGTCAACCTGGTCGGCGCCAAGCCCGTCGGCGATCCGCGCTGGGGCCCCTGGAAGGTGCCGGGCGGCTCGACTACCCGCCTGCAGCAGCTCTTGGCGGTGCTCGGCTACCTGCCGCTGCGCTTCACCTACTCCGGCTCCTCGCCCGGCCACACGATCGCCGGTCAGGAGGCCGCGGCCGTCAAGGCGCCCGCCGGCACGTTCGACTGGCGTTACCCGAACACGCCGAGCGCGCTCAAGAACATGTGGGCTCCCGGCACGTTCGGCGAGATGACCAAGGGCGCGATCATGGCTTTCCAGAACACCAACGGCCTCACCGCGGACGGCGTCCCCGGGCCTGAGCTGTGGAAGGCGCTGATCAACGCCGCGGTCAAGGACCAGCACAACACGTTCGGCTACACGTTCGTGCAGGTCAGCGAGGGCAGCCCGGAGAGCCAGTCGACCTGGCACAACGGCAAGGTGGTCGTCTCCGGACCGGTCAATACGGGCATCCCGGCCGCGCCGACCGCCCAAGGCGTGTTCGCCGTGTTCGAGCACGCGCCGTCGGTGACGATGAGCGGCACCAACCCCGACGGGAGCCACTACAACGACCCCGGCGTCCCGTGGGTGAGCTACTTCAACGGGGGAGACGCCCTGCACGGGTTCCTCCGCGGCTCCTACGGCTCGGCCCAGAGCCTCGGCTGCGTCGAGATGCCGTACTCCGAGGCCCACGACGTCTACCAGTACACGCCGATCGGCACGCTGGTCTCCGTCAGCGGATAGACCCGCTTAGAGGCCATCTCCGAGCAGGCCCGGCGCCGCGCGCGACGAATACGGTGCCTCGATGTCCGCGCCCGCGCAGACCGCACCCTGGGACGAGGCTCTGACCGCGTTCGAGGATGACCTGCGCCGGCGGGCCGTGGCCCAGAAGACCCGTGAGGCGTACGGCGGCGACGCCAGGCAGTTCGCGGCCTGGGCCGCCGAGCGCGGAGCCGACCCGGCCGACATCGATGTCCGGATGCTCCGGCGCTACGCCGCCGGCCTGGCCGAGCGCGGGATGGCGCCGGCCACCATCGCCCGCCGGCTGGCCGCGCTGCGCGGGTTGTTCCGCACCCAGATCCAGGCCGGCGCCCGCGCCGACAACCCCGCCGAGCTGCTGAGCTCACCCAAGCGCCCCCAGCGCCTGCCGCACGTCCTCAAGAGCACCGAGGTCGCCGCGCTACTCGACTCGATCCCCGCCGACACGCCGCTCGAGTTGCGCGACCGCGCCATGTTCGAGCTGGCCTACGCCTGCGGGCTGCGCGCCGAGGAGCTCGTCACGCTAGACGTCGAGTCGCTCGACTTCGACGCCGAGTCCGTCCGCGTGGAGGGCAAGGGCGGCAAGACCCGCCTCGTCCCAATCGGTGAGCACGCCCGGCAGGCGCTCGAGCGTTACCTGGCGCGCGGGCGCCCGCTCCTGCAGACGGTCGACCCCGACGCGGCGCTGTTCCTATCGAAGTCGGGTCGCCGGCTGTCCACCTCGGACGTCCGGCGCCGGCTGAGCGGCTGGGCCAGGCGAGCCATGGCGCGCTCCCCGGGGCTGGGGCGGGTGGGGCCCCATATCAATCCCCATGTCCTGCGGCACTCGTTCGCCACCCACCTGCTGGACGGGGGCGCCGACCTGAGGGCCATCCAGGAGCTCCTTGGTCACTCGACCATTTCGACCACTCAGGTTTACACTCGCGTCGAGTCGGCCCGCCTAAGGTCCACGTATTCGCGCGCTCATCCCCGCGCGTGAGGCGCGGCCCATTAACGTCTGGGGCACATTGGACACCAACGTCAAGGCGATCGAGCTACAAGAGCTGTGGAGACGGTTCAAAGCGACCGGCGATGACCGCGCGCGCGAACGCCTGGTGGTCGCATACTCGCCGCTGGTCAAGTACGTCGCCGGCAGGATGAGCTCGGGGCTGCCGGCTCACGTCGAGGAGTCCGACCTCATCTCCTACGGGCTGGGCGGGCTGATCTCGGCCATCCAGCGCTTCGACCTGAGCCGGGAGATCAAGTTCGAGACGTACGCGATCACCCGGATCCGCGGCGCGATCATCGACGAGCTGCGCACGCTGGACTGGGTGCCGCGCTCGGTCCGCGCCCGGGCCCGGGAGATCGAGCGGGCCAACATGAAGCTCGAGGCCCGCTTCCAGCGCGCCCCCACCGACGAGGAGATGGCCAACGAGCTGGAACTCTCGGTCGAGGATTTCCAGGAGGCGCTGCTCCAGATCTCCAACTCAACGATCGTGGCTCTGGACGAGCTGTGGAGCGTGTCGGACTCGACCGGCGACGCGATCTCGCTGCTCGACACGCTGCCCGACCGGGGCGCGCCCGATCCCGAGCAGCTGATGGACCAGTCCGAGCTGCGCGACCGGATTGCCGACGCGATCGCTGCCCTGCCCGAGCGAGAAAAGCTCGTCGTCGCTCTCTACTACTACGAGAACCTGACCCTGCGCGAGATCGGCGAGGTGCTCGGGGTCACCGAGTCGCGCGTCTCGCAGCTGCACACCAAGGCGGTGTTGCGGCTGCGCGGAAAGCTCGCCGGCGAGCTCGAGTGACCGTGGACACCAAGGGCTTCTTCGCCTCGCTGTTCGACATCTCGTTCAGCTCGCTGATCACGACCAGGGTGATCAAGGTGCTGTACGTGATCTCGCTCGTCGTGATCGCGCTGGCGGCGCTGTTCTTCATCATCGCCGCGTTCGCCTCAAGCCCGGCGGCGGGCGTGGTCACGCTGCTGATCATCGCGCCGCTGTTCTCGCTGCTCTACGTCATTTACACGCGGGTGATCCTCGAGTTCATCATCGTGGTCTTCCGGATCGCCGAGTACACCCATGAGCTGGTCGAGCTGACCCGTGCGCAGGCTCCGGCGGTCGCGGTCACGGCCGCCGCGCCGACCACGCCGCTGCCACCGGCGCCGCCCCCGCCGGGGTCCGAGCCGCCGCCCGCCGAGCCGCCGCCGCCCGGCGACCCCGCGTCGTAGAGGCGGCGCCGGGCAGGGATGCCCGGCGCAACCGGCCCCATGGACGCCGAGCGCAGCAAGGCCCGGTAAATTCGCGTTTCTGGACCATTCGAGGAGAGGAGCACGGCATGCACAAGCCCGCGGACCGCATCCGCAACGTGGCGCTCGTCGGCCACCGGGGTAGTGGTAAGACCTCGCTGCACGAAGCGCTGCTGTTCGAGGCGGGCACGATCAACCGGATGGGCTCGGTGGTTGACGGCACCACGGTGTCCGACAGCGACCCCGACGAGAAGGCGCGCCAGATGTCGATCACGGCGGCGATGTCGACCTTCGAGTGGCAGGAGCGCAAGGTCAACCTGATCGACACCCCGGGCGACTCGAGCTTCATCGCCGACGCGCTGGGGGCCCTGCGGGTATGCGAGTCCGCGATCTTCGTGATCAACGGGGTGATGGGGGTCGAGGTCCACGCCAGCCGGCTGTGGCAGCGCGCCGCCGAGCTCGACCTGGCCCGGCTGATCTTCGTCAACATGCTCGACCGCGAGCGCGCCGACTTCTTCCGCACGCTGGAGTCGCTCAAGTCCGCCTTCGGCCAGCACGTGGTGGCCACCGAGATCCCGATCGGCTCCGAGCACGAGATCCGGGGCGTGATCGACCTCGTCGACATGAAGGCCTACGAATACGACGGCGCCGCCCGTGAGAACTGCAAGGCGATACCGGTCCCGGACGAACTCGCCGATCAGGCCCAGGAGTACCGCGAGAAGCTGATGGACGAGGTCGCCGAGAACTCCGACGCGCTGATGGAGCGCTACCTGGAGGGCGAGGAGATCTCGCACGAGGAGATCGTCACCGCGCTCAAGGACGGGACCAACCACGGCGCGATCTTCCCGGTCACCTGCGGCGTGGCCACCCGCAACCTGGCCACCAACCGGCTGCTCGACGCGATCGTCGAGGACCTCCCCTCGCCGGTCAAGCACGGCGGGCTCGACGTCGGCGAGATCACGCTCGAGCCGGTCGAGGACAAGGAGATGTTCGCCTACGTGTTCAAGACCCGCGCGGACCCGTTCGCCGGCCGGATCAACCTGTTCCGGGTCTACCAGGGCGAGGTCAAGCAGGACTCCCATGTCCTGAACACCCGCACCCACACCAAGGAGCGGATCGGCACGCTGCTCACCTTCGAGGGCTCGGGCACCGGTCACCCGACCGAGTTCGGCCCCGGCGACATCGGCGCGGTGGCCAAGCTCAAGGAGACCAAGGCCGGCGACTGGCTGGCCGCGCGCGACGAGCCGATCGAGATGCCGAGCATCAAGCTGCCCGCGCCGGTCATGGCCTTCGCGGTCGAGCCCAAGAGCAAGGGCGACGAGGAGAAGGTGTTCACGGCGCTGCGCCGCCTCCAGGAGGAGGACCCGACGATCGACCTGCACCGCGACGAGCAGACCGGCGAGCAGATCGTCGCCGGGCTCTCCCAGGTCCACGTCGAGGTGATCGTCGAGCGGCTGAAGTCCCGCTTCGGCGCCGAGGTCAACCTGAACCCGCCGCACGTGCCCTACCAGGAGACGATCCGCAAGCCGGCCAAGGCGCACGGCCGCCACAAGAAGCAGACCGGCGGGCGCGGCCAGTTCGGCGACTGCCACATCGAGATCGAGCCGAGCGCCCCGGGCGAGGGGTTCGAGTTCGTCAACGCGATCAAGGGCGGGGTGATCCCGACCGGGTTCATCCCGGCGGTCGAGAAGGGCGTGATCGAGGCGATGCAGGAGGGCGTCGTGGCCGGCTATCCGGTCAAGGACGTGCGGGTGCGCCTTTACGACGGCTCCTACCACACGGTCGACTCCTCCGAGATGGCCTTCAAGGTGGCCGGGTCGCTGGCCATGAAGCAGGCCATGGAGCAGGCCGGGCCGGTGCTGCTCGAGCCGATCATGCAGGTCACCGTCTCCGCCCCGGAGGACGCCGTGGGCGACGTGATCGGCGATCTGAACTCGCGGCGCGGCCGGCCGCTCGGCATGGAGCCCGTGGGCGCCGGCATGACCGAAGTCAAGTGCGAGGTGCCGATGGCCGAGATGCTCTCCTACGCCCCGGACCTGCGCTCGATCACCGGCGGCCAGGGTGAGTTCACGATGGAGTTCCTGCGCTACGAGGAGGTGCCCGGGCATCTCGCGGGCAAGGTGGTCGAGGAGGCCAGGGCCGAGAAGGAGGCCGTGAAGGCGTAGGAGCCCGGGCCTTCCGATACAGTCGCTCGGCGTGGCCACCAGGGACATCAGGCCGTCAACGGCGATAACCGTCTGCGATGTGTGCGGCCGGACGCTGCTGCGCGGCGAGCACGCGGAGGTCTACATCGACGGCGGAGCCCGCCGCTCGGTCTGCGAGCTGTGCAAGTCCCGCGCCCTGCACGAGGGCTGGCTGAGGGAGGGCACGGTCCCCACCTACGACGCCGGGGAGGCCATGTCGAACCGGCGAGGCTCGCTGCTGAGCCGGCTGCGCCGGCGGCGGGAGAGTCCCCCGGCCGAGGTTCGGGAGGCGGAGCCCGAGCCGCTGCGGGACGCTGAGCCGTCGCGGCCCGCCCGGGCCGACGAGCCCGCCCCGCGCCCACGGGCCCCCCGCAAGCGTCCCCGCGAGCCCGGCCGGGAGCCGCGCCACGTCCGGGCAGTCCCGATGGGCGCCGAGCACAAGATCGCCTCGGCGATCGAGGTGTTCAACAACTCCGAGCACCGGCGCACCGTAGCCGGGGTGGCCCGCTCCCTGGGAGCGCCCACTGTCTCGATACACCCGAATGAGGATCATTTGAGTCTGGTCGACATCGTGGCCGCGTGGGAGCTGTGCTGGTACCGCTACGAGGTCGATCTCTCGGACGAGGTCCCGCTCGTGCGGGTCGCCGCCCAGGGCTACGAGCTCGATGAGCTGAGCCCCCACGAGCGCGAGCCGAACGCCGCCTACGACGAGCACGGCGCCCTCGGGGTCCCATAAAGTGCCTGGACAAAGGTTCGATGGTGGACCTCGGCGACCGCGTCTAGCATCTCCGGCGTGATCTACTGCGTCGTACCAGAGGAGCTGGCCGGCGAGTTGCTCCCGAAGCTCGAGAGCTACTACGCGGACGATCCCGGCGTCGAGGTGATCGTGGATCGCCGTAAGACCTCGCGGCGGGGCCGCAGCTCGGCCGGCGGAGGCAATCGCGAGGTGCGCGACCGCCGCCGTCCCCGGGTCACCGGCGAGCTCCCCCAGCTGGCCAAGGATTGAGACAGCGGACGCTGGGCCGGCGAAGCCGGCGAGCCACGTGAAGGTCGTCGTGCACGTCGACGGCGGCGCTCGCGGCAACCCGGGCCCGGCGGCCATCGGGGTGGTCGTCTCGAGCCCCGACGGCGAGGTGCTGGACGAGGTGGCCGAGACGATCGGCGTGGCCACCAACAACGTGGCCGAGTACCGGGCGATGCTGCGGGGGCTCGAGCGCGCGCACGCGCTGGGCGCCCGTCAGGTGGAGATCGTGAACGACTCGGAGTTGGTCGCCAAGCAGTTGACCGGGGCGTACAAGGTCAAGCACCCGGCGATGAAGCCGCTGCATGCCGAGGCGGTCGCGGCGCTGGGCAGGTTCGACGGCTGGCGGGTGCGCAGCGTGCCGCGGGCCCAGAACGCCCGGGCCGACGCGCTCGTCAACCAGGCGCTGGACGCCGCCTCCTAAGGCGCCCCGACCTTTCGCACCGGTTTTCGGGGCGATTCGGCGCGGGGTATGCGAAGACATGTGAGCGTCGCAGCCGATCCCGCGAGACGACTCATCGAGCACCGGACGGGCCATCCGGTCATTAGCCTGTACCTGGATCTCGATCCCCAGCGATTCGCCACCGCGCCCGCGCGCGCGGCCCAGATCCGTTCGCTGATCGACCAGGCCGCCCGGGAGCTCGGCGCCACCAATGGCCTGAGCCACGACGAGCTGGTCACGCTGAGAGCCGATCTGCAGCGGGTGGACGACTACCTGAGCTCGCGCGGGGTGGGCGGGAATCCGTTCAAAGGGGCCGGCGCGCTCGGCGTGTTCTGCTCCGGCCAGGATGACCTGTTCGAGGTGATCCAGCTGTCGCGGCCCACGCCCGGTCGCGTCGTGATCGGCCGCTCACCGTACGTGGAGCCGCTGGTCAGCGCCCTGCAGCAGCGCCGCTGGCTGGTGGCGCTGGTGAGTCGCCGCCTGGGCCGCGTCCTGGGCGGCTCGCTCGACCAGCTTCAAGAGCAAGCGAACTTCGACGAGTGGGTCCACGGCCAGCACGACCAGGGCGGGTGGTCCCAGTCCCGCTACGAGCGCAGCATCGAGAAGGACACCGACGACCACCTGCGACGGGTGGCCGAGGGCGTCAACCAGCGCTTCCGCGAGGACCGTTTCGACCGGGTCGCGATGGGCGGTCCGGTGGAGATCGTCCCCCGCCTGGAGTCCCACCTGTCGGCCGAGGTCAAGGCATGCCTGGCGCCCGGTCGGATCGAGGTCGACCTCTCGAGCGCGGGCGACGACGAGATCCGCCACGCGCTCGCGCAACTCGTGCTCGAGGACGAGAAGCAGTGCGAGCGCGACGCGCTGGACCGCTTCGCTGCCGGCGTGGGCAGCGGCGGGCGCGGGGTCGGAGGGCCCGCGGACACGCTCGAGGCGCTCAATGAGCGGCGCGTTCAGACGCTGCTGCTCGAGCCCGGCTTCGACGGACACGGGGCGCGTTGCCAGGCCTGCGGGCTGCTGATGCTCGAGTCCGAAGGCCGCTGCCCGGCAGACGGCGGTTCTCTGGAGAAGCTCGAGCATCTGCGCGAAGGGGCCATCGAAGCGGCCCTGGGGCAGGGCGCCGACGTGCTGGTCGTCCGCCACTACCCCGACCTGGGGCCGTTCCAGGGCATCGGGGCAGTCTTGCGCTTCTAAGGGCCAGCCGGATGCTGGCCCGTGGAAATTGCCGGCGCGCGCGGAGCGGTCTCCGCGGACTCATAGAGCGGAGCGCGTGCCGGCCCAGAGCTGGATGCGGTTACCGGATCGCGTTCCCGCTACCCTCTGCGCCGTGGACGATCCCCTGACCGAGCTGAGCGCCCGGCTCGAGGAGGCGGCACAGCAGCTCCGTGCCCCCGGACTCGAGATAGACGAGGCGCTGGCCCTGATCGAGGAGTGCGCGCGGCTCGCCGGCGAGGCAAGCTCTCAAGTCGACCAGCGAATGCGAGCGGCGCTCGAGCCGCTACCGGATCTCCCGGGACAGCTGCCGCTGCCGGCTGCGTAGTGGCCTCCGCTGTGAGCGAGCAGGACCGGACGGCGCCCTCCGCCTCGCGGAGGGCGGAGCTGGCGCGTACCGACGCCTCCTACCCCGATCACCTGCGAGCCGCGGTCGAGGAATACCTGCTGGCACTGCGCTTCGACGTCGATCCCGAGTCGGCCGGCCTCGAGGAGGCGATGCGCTACTCGCTGCTGGCCGGCGGAAAGCGGATCAGGCCGGTGCTGGCCCTGGCCACCGCGTCCGCGATCGGCCGCGAGCCGAGCTGGGTGCTGCCGCTGGCGGCGGCGATCGAGCTGATCCACACCTACTCGCTGATCCACGACGACCTGCCCGCGATGGACGACGACGATTTGCGCCGCGGGCGGCCCACCTGTCACCGGGCGTTCGGCGAGGACGTGGCGATCCTGGCCGGGGACGGCCTATACGCCGAGGCGTTCGTCCTGCTGCTCTCCCGCCAGGAGGCGCCCCCCGATCGGCTCCTGGCCGCCGCCCGCGCCCTGGCCCGCGCCACCGGCGCGCAGGGCATGGTCGCCGGCCAGTACATCGATGTGGCCGGAACCGCCCAGGCCGGACCGGCGGGCCTGCGCCGGCTGCACGAGCTCAAGACCGGCCATCTGATCGTTGCCAGCGTCGAATGCGTCCTTGAACTGGCCGGCCTCGATCAGCCTGAGAGAATTCACAGCTTCACCGGTTTCGCCCGAGAGCTGGGGGTACTTTTCCAGATCGTGGACGACATCCTCGACGTCACGGGCTCCCCCGAGACGCTGGGCAAGCAACAGGGGAGCGACGAGCGCCTCGGCAAGCGCACGTACGTGACAGAGTTCGGTCTGGACGGGGCCCGGGAGCTGGCGACTGAGTCGCACGCGAGGGCCCGAGCGGCGCTGGCGGGGGCCGCTCCCGACCGCGGCACCGAGCTCGAGCAGATCACCGACTTCATCGCGACCCGATCCTTTTAGATGACGCCCCTTCTCGAGCAAATCGACAAGCCCCAGGACCTGCACGGCCTGACCGACGAGGAGCTCCAGCTCCTGGCCCAGGAGGTGCGCGAGCACATCATCGACACGGTGGGGGAGATCGGGGGCCATTTCGGGGCCAACCTCGGCACCTGCGAGATCGCGGTGGCGCTGCACTCGATGCTCGATTCCCCCCGGGACAAGATCCTGTGGGACGTCGGCCACCAGGCCTACCCCCACAAGATCCTCACCGGCCGGCGCGACCGGCTGCACACTATCCGCAAGTACCGCGGCCTCGCGCCGTTCTGCGCGATCCACGAGTCCGAGCACGACATCATGGGCGCCGGGCATGCCTCCACCGCGATCGGCTATGCGGTCGGGATCAAGGAGGCGATGCGGCGCGGCCAGGGCGAGGACGGTCACGTGGTGGCGGTGGTCGGGGACGGTGCGCTGACCGGCGGGGTCGCGTTCGAGGCGGTCCACCAGGCCGGCGGAGAGGGCACCCCGATCGTGGTCGTGCTCAACGACAACGGGATGTCGATCGCGCCCAACGTGGGGGCGCTGTCGCGTCAGTTCAACCGGATCCGCCTGAACCCGAAGCTGTGGCGGGCCCGCGAGGGCTTCGAGGAGGGCCTGACCAAGCTCCCCGCCGGGATCGGCGCCGCGTTCGAGCGGGTCGGCCCGCATTTCAAGGAGTCTTTGAAGGCGTTCTGGGCGCCCGGCCTGTGGTGGGAGGAGCTCGACTTCGCCTACATCGGCGTCATCGACGGGCACGACGTGCGGGCGATCCGCCGCGCGCTGCGCGAGGCGCTGGCCGCCGAGCGGCCGGTCGTCGTCCACTGCGCGACGGTCAAGGGCAAGGGCTTCGCCCCCGCCGAGGAGGGCGGTCTCGAGGGCATGGAGAAGTGGCACGCCGCCAAGCCCAACTCGATCGCCAATGGGTTGCCGGCGGTGGCGGCGGGCAAGCCGTCCGGGGGCAAGCCCGCTCCGCCTCAGTACACCCAGGTGTTCGGGAACGCGCTGGTGGAGGAATGCCGGCGTGATGAGCGGGTGATCGGGATCACCGCGGCGATGAACTCGGGAACCGGGCTGAACATCCTCCAACGCGAGCTTCCCGACCGCTACTTCGACGTCGGTATCGCCGAGCAGCAGAGCGTGCTGTTCGCCGCCGGCCTGGCGCTGGAGGGCTGCAAGCCGGTGGCGGCGATCTACTCGACGTTCCTGCAGCGGGCCTACGACCAGATCGTCCACGACGTGTGCCTGCAGAAGCTGAACGTGGTGTTCGCGATGGACCGGGCCGGGCTGGTCGGCGACGACGGCCCCACGCATCACGGCGCGTTCGACATCGCGTATCTGCGATGCCTGCCCAACATGGTGCTGATGGCTCCGCGCGATGAGGCGATGCTCGTCCACATGCTGCGCACCGCGCTCCTCTATGACGACGGCCCGGTGGCTTTGAGGTATCCCCGCGGCGAGGCGGTCGGAGTGCCGCTCCCCGCACGGCCCGAGCCGATCGAGATCGGAACCGGCGAGATCCTCCGCGAGGGCTCGCGCGTCGCGCTTCTCGGCTATGGGACGGGCGTCGGCAAGGCGCTCGAGGCGGCCGACATCCTGGCCGAGCGCGGCCTGTCGGTGACGGTAGCCGATGCGCGCTTCGCCAAGCCGATCGACGTCGGCCTGGCCGCCCAGCTGGCCGCCGAGCACGAGCTCCTGGTGACCGTCGAGGAGGGCGTGCTGGCCGGAGGGTTCGGATCGGCCGTGTGGGAGCGGCTCTCGGACGCCGGACTCGCCCCGCGGATCCTGCGGGTCGGACTGCCCGATCGCTACGTGACCCACGGCGCGCCGAAGCTCCTGCACGAGGAGGTCGGGTTCACCGGCGAGCGGATCGCTGAGCGCATCGAATCCGCCGTCGTGGAGTACAGCGGCGTACCCAGCGCCTGAGCGTCCACCAAGCGTTGATCTGAGGGGTCGGACCTAGGGTCTGGGCCTTACGGAGCCGACACATGGTCGATGGCAATCCAGGAGCTTGAAACCCAAGCCGATGGCCCGACCGCGGCGCCCGATCTGTTCATCTCCCGTCAGCCCGTCGTGGACGGGGAGATGCGGGTCGGCGGCTACCGCGTGGCGTACTCGAGCGCGGACGGGTCCGAGCACGGCGAGGAGTCGGCCACCCGGCTGCTCGGGGACGTGCTGAGCGGGGTGGGCCTGGAGGAGCTGGTCGGCGAGTCGCTGGCCCACTTGCCCCTGTCCCGGGAGGCGCTGCTCGGGCTCGGCGTGCCGCCGGTGCGGCCAGACAAGGTCATGCTGAGGATCGCCCACGACACCGCGCTCGACCCCGCGTTGGCGCCGACCATCGAGGCGCTGACCATGCGGGGCTACGCGCTGGCGCTGCACGACCTTCCGGGGGCGCAGTTCGACGCCGGGCTGCTCGACCGGTTCGGGACCGTGGAGATCGACTTCTCGCGTTGGTCGGTTGCCGAGGCCGCGCTCGCCGTGCCGAGGGTCCGGGACGGCCGGGCCACGCCGCTGGCCGCCGGCCTGGTGGACTACACCGCGTTCGAGCAGGCTAAGGAGCTCGGCTTCGAGCTGTTCGCCGGGCCGTTCTACGCGAGCCGGCACAAGGCGAAGGTGCGCAAGGTGCCGGTGGGCGAAATGGGGACGCTGGTCTCGCTGGCCGCCATGCAGAGCGGATCGGCCACGATCGAGGAGCTCGAGCAGGTGATCGACCGCGACGTCGGCCTGAGCGTCAAGCTCCTGCGCTACATCAACTCGGCCTACGTCGGCATGCGCGGCAGCATCACCTCGATCCGTCAGGCGGTGATGATGCTGGGCTCGCGCGGGGTGTCCCGGTGGGCGCTGCTGGTCGCGCTGACCGGCGGTCCGAGCACCCCGAGGGAGCTCTCGGTGGTCGGCCTGACCCGGGCCCGCATGTGCGAGCTGCTCGGCTCCGATCGCCAGGACGTCGACAGCGACGAGCTGTTCACGCTCGGATTGCTGTCCGTGGCCGACGCGCTGCTCGAGGTGCCGCTCGAGACGATCGTCGAGGAGCTTCCGCTGGCCGATGAGGTCGGTGCGGCCCTGCTGCGGCGCGACGGGCCGGCGGGCGCGATCCTCGACGCGGTGGTCAGCTACGAGCGGGGCGAGTTCGACGCGGCCAGCCTGCAGTCCCACAGCCGGGGCATCGCGACCTCCTACCGCGACGCGCTCGGTTGGGCCGTCGGTACGGTCTCGGCGCTCTCCTGAGCGAGCGGCTTCGGCTCACCGGGGGCCGATCCCGTACCGTTCGCGCGGACATGAGCCGGGTTCGCATCGACACGCTCCTCTCCGAGCGCGGGCTGTTCGCCTCGCGGGCGCAGGCCGCCGCGTCCGTGCTGGCCGGCGACGTGATGCTGTTGCCGGAGCGCCGGCGGGCCGAGAAGCCCGGTCAGCTCGTACCGGACGACGTCGAGCTCGAGGTGGTGGCGCCGCCCCCGTTCGTCTCGCGCGGGGGCGTGAAGCTGCGAAACGCCTTGGACGTGTTCGGAGTCCCGGTGGCGGGACGGCGGGCGCTCGACGTGGGCGCCTCGACGGGTGGGTTCACCGACTGCCTGCTCCAGGCGGGGGTTTCTCAGGTCGTCGCGGTGGATGTCGCGTACGGCGAGCTTTCCTGGCGGCTTCGATCCGATCCCCGGGTCACGGTCATCGAACGGTGCAACGCCCGCGCGCTGGGTCCCGACCAGCTGCCCTACGCGCCGGACCTGATCGTGATCGACGTGTCGTTCATCTCGCTGGCAAAGGTCCTGCCGGCCGTGCTGGGGTGCGCCGCCGACCGGTTCGACTGCCTGGCCCTGGTCAAGCCGCAGTTCGAGGTTGGGCGCGGCGAGGTCGGCAAGGGCGGGGTGGTCCGGGACGCCGCGGCCCGGCGGGGCGCACTGGTCTGCGTGGGCTTGGCGGCCCGCGGGCTGGGGGCGTCCGTTATGGGCTACGCGAGCTCCGGCCTGCCTGGCCCCAAGGGGAACCTCGAAACGTTCGTGTGGCTGGCCGAGGCGGGGCGGCGTGGGGAGGTGGACCTCGAAGCGGCCGCGCTCGAGGTCGAGCCGTGAACCCGGTGCGGACAGCCACGGTGCTGAGCCACCGCCGGCCGTCGGAGACCCGGCCGGCGATCGACGCGCTCGTGAGGCTCGCCCGAGACGCGGGCGCGGTCCTGTACGTGGACCCCGACGAGACGCGCAAGCACCGCCTCGAGCACGGGCCGGGACTCGAGGTCGACGTGGAGGGACGGATCGAGGCCGACATCTGCTTCGCGTTCGGCGGCGACGGCACGATCCTGACCGCCCTGCGCCGCTACGCCGGCACCGGGGTTCCGGTGTTCGCGGTCAATTTCGGCGAGATCGGCTTCCTGGCCACCGTCGATCGGGAGAACGCGCAAAGCGGCCTCGAGCACGCCTTCGCGGGGAACTACGAGGTGCTGTCGCTGCCCGGGATCGCGCTGTCGGGGCAGGCGGGGGAGTGGCTGGCCATCAACGACGTGTCGATGCACCGCCAGCCGGGCAACCGGGTCGCCGATCTGGCCTACGCGGTGGGGGACGACGAGATCGGCCGAGTGCGCTGCGACGGGCTGGCCGTCGCCACTCCGGCCGGCTCGACCGGCTACAACCTGGCCAACGGCGGGCCGGTGATGGCCTGGGGGGTGGCGGGCTTCGTGGTGTCGTTCATCGCGCCGCACTCGCTGACCGCCCGGGCGCTGGTGGTCGCCCCGACTGACGTGCTGACCGTCCTCAACCGCTCGCGCGAGGAGTCGGTCGACGTCACCGTGGACGGCCGGCCGGTGTGCACGCTCCCCCCGGGCGAGGAGATCGAGGCGCGCTTCGTCGACGGGCAGGGGTGCCTGGCCCAGGTGGCCGGCGCGAGCTTCTACCACCGTCTGCGCGAGAAATTCGGTCGGCTCTCGTCGATGCGCTAGGCCGCGGCTCCGGGGCCGCGGGCCGGGTCAGGACGGGCCCGCCCGGCCCCACGGACGCCGAGCGCAGCGAGGCCCTAAGGCACCATGAACGACAACGCGCCCGACTGGAGCAAGACGAGCCCCGCCATCAACAGCACGAACACGACGCTGTAGCCGATCACCTGGCGGAAGAGGTCGCCCTCCTTGCCCGCGAGCCCGACGGCGGCCGCGCCGATGGCCAGGTTCTGGGGCGAGACCATCTTGGCCAGCACCCCGCCCGAGCTGTTAGCGGCAGCCATCAGCGTCGGATTCAGGCTCGCCTTGTGCGCGGCGGCTACTTGCAACGCTCCGAACAGCGAGTTGGTCGAGGTGTCCGAGCCGGTGACCGCGGTGCCGAACCAGCCGATCAGCGGCGACAGGAAGGCGAAGAAGCCGCCGGCGCCGGCCGCCCACGTGCCGAGCGTGATCGTCTGACCCGAGAGGTTCATCACGTACGCGAGCGCGAGCACGGCCATGACGGTCACGATCGCCCAGCGCAGCTGGACCAGCGTGCGCCCGTAGATGCGCACCGCGTAGTTCGGGCGCACGCGCAGCACCAGCGCGGTGAGGACGCCGGAGACGAACAGCCACGTGCCGGCGGCGGTCAGGTAGTTGAGCTTGAACGTCTCGCTGGTCGGCACCTTGCCCTTGGAGTTCAACACGTGCAGGCCGGGCCACGAGAACTTGCTGGTCAGCGTGTCGAGTTCCTTGGTGATGCCGGAGATGCTGGTGACGCCGAGAACCACGATGATGATCAGGTAGGGCGCGAAGGCCAGGAAGGTCTCCCAACGGGTGGGCGCGGGCCCTTCCTCGGCCATCGCCCGCCGCTCGAGCGCGACGTCGGTGGCGGCGCCACCGGCGATCGCCGGACGCGGACCGATCGGCGACCCGCCCGTGCCGGCTGCCGGGGCGTGGGGCGTCCATATCTGGACGAGGGCCACGACCGCGGCAGCCGACCCGAGCGCGGCCACGATGTCGGTCAGCTGCGTCGAAATGTAGTTGGAGGTCGCGAACTGCATGAGGGCGAACACCACGCCGGCGGTGAGCGCGGCGGGCCACGCCGCGCGGACCCCGCGCATACCGTCGGCCATGAACACCAGCGCGAACGGGATGATCAGGGCCAGGAACGGGGTCTGGCGCCCGACCATTGCGCCCAGGTCGTGCGCCGGCAGGCCGCTGACCTGCGCCAGGGTGGTGATCGGGATGGCGATCGCGCCGAACGCCACCGGTGCGGTGTCGGCGATCAGCGCAAGCGCCGCCGCGCGCAGGGGAGAGAACCCGACGCCGACCAGCATGACGCCGCAGATCGCCACAGGGGTACCGAATCCGGCCAGCGCCTCGAGCAACGCGCCGAAGCAGAACGCGATTATCACGACCTGTACGCGCGGGTCATCCGACACGCTGTTGAACGCTCGTCGCAGGACGGCGAAGTACCCGGTGGCCTCGGTCATGTTGAAGATCCACAGGGCGTTGATGACGATCCACATGATCGGCCAGAACCCGAACACGGCGCCCTCGAGCGCCGCGTCGCCCGCCTGCCCGATCGGCATCGAGTAGACGATGATCGCGATCAGGATCGACACAGCCAGTGCGATCAACGAAGCCCACTGGGCCTTCATCCTGAAGCCGCCGAGAAGGACGAACAGCACCACCAGCGGCAGGACGGCGAAGATCGCCGTCAGCCCCAGCGAATGGGACACCGGATCGAGGACCTGCTTATACACCTGTATGACCTCCCTCGCGCGCCCGGCGCGGCGGTGGTCCGTGTGACACCTGCGCTAGCCGGGGCTCGTGTTCGGCTCCTACCTACCCACGGCGGCGCAGGGTCATGCAATCGCTTGCAGGCCGATCTGCAGAACTTCGGCAGTGTGGAGGGCGCGGCGGCCGGTGCCGGCCTCGATCTGGGTGCGGCACGAGAAGCCGTCGGCCACCACGATCGTCTGCGGATCGGCCTGGCGGACTGCCGGGAGCAGGACGCGCTCGCCGACCGCCATCGAGACCTCGTAGCGCTCGCCCGCCTCGTAGCCGAACGACCCGGCCATCCCGCAGCAGCCGGCGTTCGTGAGCTGGGCATCGACGCCGGCGCGGGCCAGCAGGTCACGCTGGCCGCCGGGTCCGATCAGCGCGTTGCGATGGCAGTGCGGATGGACGAGGGCGTTGCGGTCGACCCGCGGCGGCTCCCAGTCGGGGGCGTGATGCTCGACGAACTCGTCGAGCATCACCGTCTGGCTGACCAGTCGCCGGGCATGCTCGTCGTGGGGCAGGAGCTTGCGCAGCTCGTCGCGGAACACCGAGGCGCAGCTCGGCTCCAGAGCCACCACCGGCACGCCCGCCTCGATCGGCTCCGAGAGGGTCTCGAGCGTGTCGCGCAGCGTTCGCTTGGCCAGCTTGAGCATCCCGAAGTCGTACAGCGGGCGCCCGCAGCAGACGCGCTTGGCCGGCAGCTCGACGCTGAACCCGGCCGCCTCGAGCACCGCCACCGCCGCCTGGCCGATGTGCGGCTCGAACAGGTCGGTGAACGTGTCGGGCCACAGGACGACCCGCTCGGTCGCGGTCCCGGCGGGGCGTGGGCCGGGCTGCCGGCGCGCGAACCAGTCGCGGAAGGTCTGGGTGGCGAAGCGCGGGAGGTCGCGCTCCTCGGCGATGTCCATCAGCCGCTTGCCGGTCGAGGCGACTCCCGGCGCGTGGGTGAGCGCGTTGACGAGTCGCGGCGCGCGCGCCGCCGTCGGTCCCCACCAGGGGAGCAGGCCCAGCACGTAGTGATTCAGCGGCCGCCGGCGCCGGGCGTAGTAGTGGGCCAGGAACTCGGCCTTGTAGGTCGGGATGTCGACCTGGACCGGGCAGTCACCGGTGCAGCCCTTGCAGGACAGACAGAGGTCGAGCGACTCCTTGACCGCGTCGTCGCGCCAGCCCTCCGAGACCGGGTCGCCCTTGAGCATCTCGAACAGCAGCCTCGAGCGGCCGCGGGTCGAATGGCGCTCCTCGCGGGTCACGTGAAAGCTCGGGCACATCGTCAGGCTGCCGAGGTTGCGGCACTTGGCCATCCCGAAGCAGCGCTCGATCGCGGTGGCGAACGACCCCTCGTCGTCGGGGAACGCGAAGTGGGTCTGCAGTTGTGGGGGCCGGTAGTCAGGCCCGAGGCGCAGGCCCTCGTCGAGCTTGACATCGCCGATCAGCCGGTTGGGGTTCATCTTGACGTCGGGGTCCCAGATCCGCTTGAAGCGGTTGAACGCGGCCATCAGCTCGGGGCCGAACATCTTCGGCAGGAGTTCGGCCCGGCCGTGGCCCTCGCCGTACTCGCCGGCCAGCGAGCCGCCGTAGGAGACGACCAGGTCGGCGCACTTCTCCATGAACGAGCGGAACGTCTTGACCCCGGCGGCGGACTTGAGGTCGAAGTCCATCCGGGTGTGCACGCACCCCTGGCCGAAGTGGCCGTAGTAGACGCACCGGTAGCCGTGGTCGTCGAGGATCTGCTGGAAGTCGCGCAGGTAGGCGCCGAGCTTGTCGGGGTGCACCGCGGCGTCCTCCCAGTTGCCCTCGGCGTCCATGTAGCCCGGCGCGCGGCTGTCGCCGACCGCCGACTCGCGCACCTTCCAGGCGCTGACCTGCTCGGCCTTGTCGATGATCACCCTGGCCTCGAGCTGCGGCCCTCCCTTGACCGCTTGTAGGGCCCTTTCGGCCAGCGCGGTCGCCTCGTCGGGGTCGTCGTGGCCGAACTCGGCGTACAGCCACGCGCGGCCGTCCGGCAGCACCGCGCGCTCGGCGGCCAGGCGGTGCTTGGCGATCATGTTCTTGATCAGCTGGTCGTCATAGCCCTCGAGGCCGATGGGGCTGGTTTGCAGGAGCGCCGGGACGTGGTCCGCCGCCTGGAACACGTCCGGGTAGCTCAGCACCAGCGTGCGGCGGTGCTGAGGGCTCGGCACGAGGCGCACGGTCGCCTCGAGCACGTTCGCGCACGTGCCCTCGGAGCCGACCAGCGCGCGGGCCACGTGGAAGCCGTTCTCGGGCAGGAGCTCGTCGAGGTTGTAGCCGCTGACGCGGCGCGGGATGTCGGGGAACTCTCGCCTGACCCGGTCGGCGACGTCGTCGCGGAGCTGCCTGAGCTGCTCGTAGATCTGGCCCTGCCGGCCGCCTGACGCGATGATCCGTTCGAGCTCGTCGTCCGGGGTGGCGCCGACCCGCATGCGCGTGCCGTCGTACAGGAGCACGTCGAGCTCGATCACGTTGTCGCTCGTCTTGCCGGCCATCAGCGAGTGGGTGCCGCACGAGTTGTTGCCGAGCATGCCGCCGAACGTGCAGTACTCGTGGGTGGCCGGGTCGGGCCCGTAGGTGAGGTGGTGGAGCTCGGCGGCGTCCCGGAGCTGGTCGCAGATGACGCCGGGCTGGACGCGGGCCCGTTGGGTCTCGGGGTCGAGCTCGAGGATCTGGTTGTAGTACTTGGAGTAGTCGAACACCACGGCCACGTTGGTGGTCTGGCCGCTGGGGGCGGTGCCTGTTCCGCGGGGAAGGACGGGCGCGCCGTGCTCGCGACAGACCGCGACGCCGGAGATCACGTCCTCGGGGCCTTTCGGAATGACCACGCCGATCGGGACCGCCCGGTAGATCGAGAAGTCGTTGGCGTACATCGCGCGGGTGCCCGCGTCGAACCGGACCTCGCCCGAGACCGCCGCGCTCAAGGCCCGCTTGAGCCCCGAGACGTCTACGTCGGCTGGCACGGTCGTGACGTGGCGCGGCTCGAGCTGGGACGCGGTACTGGCCATCGGTCTCCTCTCCTGGTGATCCGGGCCGTTACCGTACCTCAGCGGGTCAGTTCGAGCCGGATCTCGGGGTCGAGCTGCTGGGCGGCGAGCAGCGCGGCGCCGAAGGCGGCCAGGAGCAGGTCGCGTAGCTGCTCGCGGGTGAGGTCCTTGGTCTGAGTCCAGTCGAGGATCGCCGCATCCATGAACCCGAGCCAGCCGCGGATCGCGGTGCGCAGGGCCGGCCGAGGCCGCTCGTCGCCGGTGAGCTGCGCCAGCGCCATGTCCATCGTGCGCTGACGAAAGCCCTCGACGAGCTCCCGGGCCTCGGGCAGCGCGGCGGCGCTCTGCACGAGCTTTGACCAGGTCACGATGTTGGCCTCGATCCAGACCAGGTATGCGTCCAGGGTGCGCGACAGCTGTTCGAACGCGGTGCCCTCGCCCGTCGGCTCGATCACGCGCTGCAGCTCGGCCGCCTTCTCGGCCACCGCCGCCTTGAACAGGTCGATCTTCGACGGGAAGTAGTGGTAGAGCAGCGGCTTGGACACGCCGGCGGCGCGCGCGATGTCGCGCATCGAGATCTCCTCGTAGGCGTGTTCGGCGAACAGCGCCGCGCCGGCGTCGAGCAGCTGGCGGCGGCGCTCGTCGACCTGCAGGCGGGTGTATGCGGGCTCTGGAGCCATTCTTTCGAGATCTTACTTGACCAGCGGTCAACAACGGTGATAGGTTATAGACCATCGGTCAACAAAGAGATTTCAAGATGCTTTCATTCCGTCACAGGTCGTTCGCCCGCCGCGCCGCGGCGACACTCGGAGCCGCGTTGTGCGTGATGGCGACAATCGCGATCTGGGCCCTGGTCACGGGTGATCTCGGCGAGATCGGCGGCCGGGCTCTGGCCAGCACGTTCATGGCCGCGCTGTGCACGCTCACGGCGCTGGCCGGCGCGACCGTGCTGGAAGCCGGCGATGCGCGGCGGTGGCTCGGGCTCGCCACGCTGGTGCTGTCGGCGGCCGAGTTCGCCGTGGCGTTCACCACGATCTGGTTCGGGCTCGACGACGCCGGCCTCCTGCGTGCCCTGGGCGCGATCAGCGCGCTCCTTCCGGCGTTCGTCCACGCCAGCCTGATGCTGGGACGCCTGCGCCCGACCGACGGCCGGCTGGTCCGCAGGCTCACGGTGGCGGGCGTCACGCTCTCGATGCTGTCCGCGGTCGGCGTCGCGGGCGGGGTGGCGCTCGCGGTTGGGTCCCCCGGAGCCGGCGCTTGGCGGCTGCTCGGCGTGCTCGTTGTCCTGGCCACGCTCAGCACCCTGCTCGCGCCGATCGTCCGCCGGCTGGCGCCCGCCGGCGGCGACGCCGTTCGGCCGGAGTCCGCGGGCGGCGAGGCAGGGGCGCGCCCGAACCGGATGACGATGTTCCGTCGGGTGGTCCTGGTACACCGGGGCCATGCTGCATGAGCTGCGCATCGAGAATCTGCTGCTGATCGACCGCGCCGAGCTGCGCCTGGCCCCGGGGCTGAACGTGGTGACCGGCGAGACCGGCGCCGGCAAGACGCTCCTGGCCCAGTCGCTCGACCTGCTGCTCGGGGGGCGGGCCGGGAGTGGCGTGGTGCGCGGCGGAGCGGCCGAGGCGTACGTCGAGGGGGTGTTTTCGCTCCCGCCTGCACTGGCTTCGGCGGAACTGCTGCCCGAGGGCGCCGAGGAGCTGGTGCTGGCCCGGCGGGTGTGGCCCGACGGCCGGACTCGGGCCTACGTGTGCGGGCGCTCGGCCACGGTGGCCGACCTGCGGGAGCTGGGCAGCGCGCTGCTGTCCTTCTACGGCCAGCACGAGCACCGCCGGCTGATGCTCTCGGCCGTCCAGCTCGACGTGCTCGACGGATGGTGCGGCGCCGAGGTGGCCTCGCTGCGCGACAGGGTGGGCGAGGCGTACGCGCGCGTGCGGAGTCTGGAGGAGCGGGTCGGTGAGTTGCGCTCGGTCGCCGCCGGGCGCGAGCGCGAGCTGGACCTGCTCGGCTTCGAGCTCGAGGAGATCGAGCGGGTGTCGCCGAGCGAGGCTGAGGCAGCTGATCTGACCGGGGAGCGCGAGCGCCTGCGCCACATCGAGACGCTCGCGGAGGCGGCCGCCGGCGGGGCGGACGCGATCTCGCCCGACGATGGCGGCGGCGCCGCCGAGCTTCTGGCGCAGGCAGCCGGCCAGGTGCAGCACGCCGCCGGGATCGACCCGCAGCTCGCCGATCTGGCCGAGCGCGCCTCAGCGCTCGCCTACGAGGCCCAGGACGTCAGCGCAGCGCTGCGCTCGTACGCGGAGGGACTGGAGGGCTCGCCCGGGCGGCTCGAGGAGGTGGAGGAGCGGCTCGCGCAGTTCGCGCGGCTGGAGCGAAAGCACGGCGGTGGGGTCGCCGACGTCCTGGCCCACGCCGAGCGTTGCCGGGCGCGGCGCGAGGAGCTCGAGCGCGCCGAGGTGTCCCTTGGGACGGCCGAGGAGGAGCTCGCCGCGGCGCGGACTGAGCTGGAGGGACTGGCGGGCAGGCTGTCCGGGAATCGCGCGGGGGCGGCGCCGGCGCTGGCCGCCGCGGTGCGCGAGCGGCTCGCCGAGCTGGCCATGCCCGAGGCGACGTTCTCCGTCGAGCTGGTTCCGCGCGAGGGAGGGTGCGGGCCCCGTGGGGCGGATACCGTCGAGCTGATGATCGCGGCCAACCCGGGGCTGCCGGCGGGGCCGCTGCGCGAGATCGCCTCGGGGGGCGAAGCTCTCGCGGGTCATGCTGGCGCTGCTCAGCGTCGCGCACGGGTCCGGTGGCGGGTCGGCCGGGGGCGCCGGCGGGTCTCGCAGGCGATCGTCGCGGGCGCCGGACGACCACGGCCCGCTGCTCGTGTTCGACGAGATCGACGCCGGCATCGGCGGACACACCGCCCGCGCGGTCGGCGAGCACCTGCGGGCGCTGGCCGCCGGCCGGCAGATCCTGTGCATCACCCATCTGCCCCAGGTGGCGGCGATGGCCGCGCGCCACTTCACGATCGCCAAGGACACGCGATCGGTGCCGGCGCGGACCACCGTAGCCGCGCTCGACGGCGACGGCGTGGTCGGCGAGCTCGTCCGAATGCTTGGGGCGGACGCGGGCGACAGCGGGGCGACCCGCCACGCTCGCTCCCTGCTCCGCGCCGCCTGATCCGCGCGCGCTTCGCGAGCCCGGTCGAGAAACGGGTCAAATTTGAGGCCGTCGCAAAACGTTTGCGGCTGTTGAGGTTGGAAGGGCGTTGGCGTGATGCTTGAGCGCGGTCTGCGTACTGGCTTCGTTCGTTGGCCGTGCGGCGGTCCTTCGTGGCCGGCTGCACCGGTCTTGGGCAGTGCTCGGCCGCGATGCTCCCGGCGGGGTGTCAGCGTTTGGAGGTGGGGTGTGGCCGGGTTGGTCGGTCAGGCGATCGCGACGGCGCTGTGGTGTTGGTAGAGCTTGAGGATGTTGCCGGCGAGGTGGATGAACGCCCATTCGCTGCGGGCGGCGTTGATGCCGCGGCGGCGGAAGCGTCGGATGTGGCGGTTGTGTTTGCGGTCGCCGAATACGGGTTCGATCAGCTGCGAGCGTTGTTTGTAGGCGGCGTGGCCTTGGGGGGTGCGCAGGAGGTGTTCCATGTCTTCGGTGGCTGTAAGGCCGGGTGGCGGGGGGCCGTCGGTGTGTCCGAGTTCGCGGGCGGCGCGTCGCTGTTTCCAGTCTTTGGTGGTGGCGATCAGCCGGTCGGGGCCGGGGCAGGTGAGATTGGCTTCTGAGCAGTAGCCGGCGTCGGCGAGCTCGAGTTCGACTGCGTTGGTGATCCTGGCGGCGGTGAGCGTCTGGGTGAGCTTTTCGTTCATCGGTTCGAAGAGTCGGACGTCAGTAGCGTCCTGGCTCACATCGACCGCGAGCACGATCTGTTGGGGGTTGACGAATGCTTGGGCGTTGTAACCCTGCACCCAGCCGTCCTTGGTGGCCATGATCCGGCTGTCGGGATCGGTGATGTTCACCCGGCGCTCGGTTCCGGGCGCGGCCTGGACCGCCTCGCGGGCCGCTGCGAGTCTTGCCTCGGCCTGCTCGAGCGCGCCCCGTGCCTTGTCGATCCGCAGGCGTGGGCCGGCGATCTTCTCTCCTCTGGCCGCCGCGGCCGCTCGGCGCTCATGCTCGGCCTGCAGATCCTCAAGGCGCTTGTGCGCGACTGCGTGATCGAGCTCGGCGCGCGCCAGCGCCGCGTGGGGCTGCTTGGGCTTGCGCCCGATCTGTTGGCGGCCGTGCTCGGCCTGTGCCGCTGCCGCTTGTGCTGAGCGCTCGGCCTCCAGGGCCACGGCCGCGTCCTCGGCCTTGATCACCTCAAGCGCGGCGTGCAACCTGGCCAGCCGGCCGGTTGATGTGGAGAGCTCACACGCCGGCTCGATCCCCGCCAACACGACCGCGTCGGCCGCGCCGAGCGGCTGATCCTCGGCCGTCAGCGCCATCAGCTTGGTGATCTCTCGGCGGATCCAGCTGGCGTCGCGATTGCGCGCCAGTGACGCGTCGGCGGCGATCTTCGTCCCGTCCAGCGCCACCACGGACAACTCCGCCAATCCGGCCGCTGCGCACAAGCGCACCCCTTCGACGAACAGCCCCTCGAGCGCCTGCTCGTGCTCAACGACGAACCGCGCGATCGTGGCGTGATCGGGCACCAGCCCGCCGCAGATCACCCGGAACGCCGCATCGGTCCGGCAGTGCGCCTCGATCCGCCGACTGGAACGAATCCCGCAGCAGTACGCGTACAACAGCAGCGCCACCATCATCTCCGGCTCATATGGCGGCCGGCCGGGACACCCACCCGGCCGTCGATGCAAACCGCGCGTGTCCAACTCGCCGACCACCTCGAGCACGAAGAACGCGAGATGCCCCTCCTCGAGCCAGTCGCGCATGCTCACCGGCATCAAGAACAACTGATCGCGCGCCGGGCACACATACCCCCGCGTCACCCCGGCCGACCCCGCACAACCATCGCCCGCATCGAGTTCCGCCGCCCGACCCGTCATCATTCAGCACCACCTCCGGATGCAGGCCCCGGCTGCTGCACTCAGCCGTTAAAGCCCTGCTCAGGAGGTTTTTTTACCAGTCGCACCGGACAGAACCCACCCTCCGGACCGGTCCACATTTCCGGACAGACGTGCACAACACCGGGATTTTGCGACGGCCTCATTTGTCCCCGTTTTTCGACCACCCTCCGAGCGTCCGGACCGGTCGCTAACTTCAAACCGTCGGAACCCAACTACACTCGGACGGCGACCCTATGGCTTCGGGCGATACCAGGTTCATCTTCATCACGGGCGGGGTGGTGTCCTCGCTCGGCAAGGGAATCGCCGCCTCCTCGATCGGGCGTCTCCTCGTGGGTCGCGGGCTCGACGTCCAGCTCCAGAAGTTCGACCCGTACATCAACGTCGACCCGGGCACGATGTCGCCCTACCAGCACGGCGAGGTGTTCGTGACCGAGGACGGCGCCGAGACCGACCTCGACCTCGGCCACTACGAGCGCTTCACCGACGCCAACACCAGCCGCGCCTCCAACGTGACCGCGGGCGGCATCTACAACACGGTGATCCGGCGCGAGCGCCGGGGCGACTACCTGGGCGCCACCGTCCAGGTAGTTCCGCACATCACCGACGAGATCAAGCAGCGGATTCGGCTGATGGCCGAGGCGACCGACGTCGACTTCGTGATCACCGAGATCGGCGGGACGGTGGGCGATATCGAGTCGCTGCCGTTCCTCGAGGCGATCCGCCAGTTCCCTGTCGACGTGGGGCGTCGGCGCTGCATGTTCATCCACCTCACGCTGGTCCCGTACATCGGCCACGCCGGCGAGCTCAAGACCAAGCCGACCCAGCATTCGGTCAACGAACTCCGCCGCATCGGTATCGCGCCCGACATGGTGATCTGCCGCTCGGAGTCGATGCTCGGCACCGACATCCGCCGCAAGATCGCGCTATTCGCCAGCCTCCCGGTCGAGGCCGTGGTTTCCGCGTACGACGTGCCCGACATCTACCAGGTGCCGCTGGTGTTCCGCACCGAGCGCGTCGATGACTTCATCCTCTCCGAGCACTTCGGGATCGAGGCCCCCGAGCCGGACCTGAGCGGATGGGAGGCCATCACCGAGCGCGCCAAGGAGGCCACCCGCAGCGTGCGTATCGCGCTCGTCGGCAAGTACGTCCGGCTCGAGGACGCCTACCTGTCGGTCGTCGAGGCGCTCCGCCACGCCGGGACCCACCACGACTGCAAGGTCGAGATCGACTGGGTCGACTCCGAGGAAGTCGCCGATCCGGCGGTCGCCGCGCGCCTGGAGAAGGTGTCGGGGATCCTCATCCCCGGCGGGTTCGGCGGGCGCGGGATCGAGGGCAAGATCCGCGCCGCCCAGATCGCTCGAGAGAAGAAGATCCCGTACCTCGGCATCTGCCTGGGCATGCAGCTGGCCGTGGCCGAGTTCGCGCGCCACGTGACCGGCATGGAGGGCGCGAACTCCACCGAGTTCGACCTCGAGACGCCGTTCCCGGTTATCGACCTGCTGCCCGAGCAGAAGGAGATCGCCGACATGGGCGGCACCATGCGCCTTGGCGCCGACCCCGTGAAGCTCCACGACGGAACGCGGATTCGCGAGCTGTACGCCGAGCCGGTCGTGTACGAGCGCCACCGCCATCGCTACGAGGTCAACAACCATCTGCGCCGGCGCCTCGAGGCGGCCGGCCTCATCTGCTCGGGCACCAGCCCGGACGAGCGGTTGGTCGAGGCGATAGAGCTGCCGGCCGATCAGCACCCGTTCTTCGTCGCCTCCCAGTACCACCCCGAGTTCAAGTCGCGCCCCGAGCGGCCCGCGCCGCTGTTCCGCGAATTCGTGGGGGCGGCGCTCGAGCACGCCGGGCTCGCGCAGACGGCCGCGGCGGGCGCCGGTGCCAACGGCGCCCACGCCTCCGCGCCCGCCAGCTCCCGGTGAGGCGCGCCACCGACGCCGAGCGCGAGCGGCTCCACGAGACGTTCGCGGCCCTGTGCCAGATCGAGAGCCCGTCCGGTCGCGAGCGCGCGGTCGCCGACTGGGTGACCAACGAGCTGCGGGGCATGGGGCTCGAGGTGCAGGAGGACGACGCCGGCCCGCAAGTCGGGTCCGACGCCGGGAACCTGCTGGCCCGGATACCCGGCAGCGGCCCCGACAGCATTCTCCTGTGCGCCCACATGGACACCGTTCCGCTGACCGCGCCGGTCGATCCCGTACGAATCGACGGGGGCTGGACCAACGCGGGGGAGGGGATCCTCGGGGCCGACAACAAGACCGCGGTGGCGGTGATCATCGAGCTGGCGCGGCGGCTTACGCGCGGCGACGGCGACGGGTACGGCGACGGCCCGCCCCCCGTCGGCATCGAGATGCTGTTCACCGTGTGCGAGGAGATATCGCTGCTCGGCGCCCGGGCGGTCGATGTGAGCCGTCTGGACAGCCGTTTCGGCTACGTGTTCGACCACGCGACGCCGATCGGGGAGATCGTGCTCGCCGCGCCCACGCTGCACAGGATGGTGGCCGAGTTCCGCGGACGCTCCGCGCACGCCGGCGTCCGGCCCGAGGAAGGTCGGAGCGCGATCGCCGCAGCTGCCCGCGCGATCGCGGCCATGCGCCTCGGCCGGCTGGACCCCGAGACGACCGCCAACGTCGGCACGATCGAGGGCGGGACCGCGATCAACGTGGTGCCCGAGCGCTGCCGGGTGGAGGCCGAGGTGCGAAGCGTCGACCATGCACGGGTCGAGGCGCTCGCCACCGAGATGATCGACCACATGCAGGACGCCGCCGACGCCGCTGAATGCGACCTCGACGTGACCGTGGAGCGGCTGATCCAGGGCTACCGGACGAAGCCCAAGGCGATCCAGGTCACGGTCGCCGAGCAGGCGCTCCGGGCGTGCGGCTACGAGCCCCGGCACATCATCACCGGGGGCGCCTCGGACGCGGCTGTCTTCGAAGCGGCCGGCTTGCCGTGCACCAACCTGGCCGATGGGACCGAGCACAACCACGAGCCCACCGAGCGGATCAGTGTCGACGCGCTCGAGGGTCTGCTCGAGGTGGCGATCGCGCTGGTCGAGGAGTCCGGCCGGGCCCTGGCGGGAGAGGCGGTATGACGGACGGCTTCGAACGGATCGCCGAGGACGTGAAGTGGGAGGGCGGGATCGTGCGCGCCGGCAGCGAGCGCTTCCGCTACCCCGACGGCGACGAGGTCACCCGCGACAAGGTGTGGCACCCGGGGGCGGTCGGGATCCTCGCGCTCGACGACGAGCACGTGTGGCTGACCCGCCAGCCCCGCGAGGTGATCGGGGCCACCGCCTCACTCGAGATTCCCGCCGGCAAGCTCGACGTCCCCGGCGAGCCGCCGCTCGAGACCGGCAAGCGCGAGCTGGCCGAGGAGATCGGAAAGCGCGCCGAGCAGTGGCAGGAGCTGTTCGCGTTCTTCACCAGCCCCGGATTCAGCGACGAGCGGGTGTGGCTGTACCTGGCCACCGAGCTCACCGACGATCCCGAGCACGAGCCAGAACCGGGCGAGCGGATCGAGATCGTGCCCTGGCCGCTGGCGCAGCTCGACGACGCGATCGAGCAGTGCGAGGACTCCAAGTCGCTGATCGCACTCTTGTGGCTGGCCGGACAGCGCCGGCTCGCCTACGGAGTCGCGTAGCCCGGTGCCGATCCACGACCACGCGCGGCGCGGATTCCAGGCCGGCGCGGTCGCCTACGAGCGGGGACGGCCCGGCTACCCTCGCGGCGCGATCGACTGGCTCTGCCGGCAGCTCGACCTGCGCCCGGGGCGCACGCTGCTGGACGTCGGGGCCGGCACGGGCAAGCTGACCCGGGAGCTGGTGGGCAGCGGCGCCGAGATCGTGGCGGTCGAGCCCGTGCCGGGCATGCGCGCCGTCCTGGAGCGGGCGGTGCCGGAGGCCCGCGTGCTCGACGGGACGGCCGAGGCGCTGCCGGTGACCGACCAGTCGGTCGACGCGATCGCGGTGGCGCAGGCGTTTCACTGGTTCGACGTCCCCCGGACGCTGGCCGAGTTTCACCGCGTGCTCCGCCCAGGCGGCCGGTTCGCGCTCGTCTGGAATCGCCGTCGGCTCGATCAGCCGATTCACCGGGAGATCAGCGCGATCATCGAGCCCTACCACGGCGACACGCCGAGCCACCAGCGAGGGGAGTGGCGCGCGCCGGTGGCGGCGAGCCGCGCCTTCACGCCGGTCGCCGAGCTCGAGCTGCCCACCGAGCACGAGCTGGATGTCGAAGGCGTCGTCGACCGCGTGGGCTCCACCAGCTTCATCGCCGCCCTGGACGAGCGCGAGCGGGAGCAGGTTCTCGGGCGGGTGCGCGAGTTGGCCGCGGGATGGACCGAGCCGCTGCGCCTCGGCTACACGACCGAGGCGTACGTGTACGAGCGTGTCTAGCCACGGTCTTGGACTGAGCGTGGGCCTCGCCTGGCGTCGGCAGGACCGCCGCCGGCGGCCGCGAATCACCTCGCATGGCGACCACGCACGCGGTCCAGGACGCCCGGCCGATCACCGAGCTGACCTTCGACTTCCTCGGCCACCTCGAGCTCGAGCGGGGGCTGGCGCGCAACACGCTCGAGGCCTACCGCTCCGATCTGCAGCAGTTCGCCGAGTTCCTCGAGCGCCACGGGCTCGATCCGCTGGTCGTGCACACCACCGACCTGAGCGCGTTCATCTCCGAGCTGGCCACCGGCACGCCCGAGCGACCTGCCGCCGCGCCGGCCACGCTCCAGCGCAAGATCGCCTGCCTGCGCTCGTTCTACCGCCACCTGCGGCGCGAGCAGATCCTCGACCACGACCCGGCGGCCGAGCTGCGCGCCCCCCGATCGCGGGCGCGGCTGCCCAAGGTGCTCAGCCGCGACGAGGTGACCCGGCTGCTCGAACAGCCCCGCGGGACGACCCCGGGCGCGCTCCGGGACCGTGCGCTGCTCGAGACGATGTACGCGTGCGGCCTGCGCGCGTCGGAGGCGATCGGACTCGAGCTGTCCGAGCTGGACCTCGAGGCCGGGATCCTGCGCGCCCGCGGCAAGGGTTCCAAGGAGCGGATCGTCCCGGTCGGCGGCAAGGCCATCGAGGCCTTGGGCGCGTACCTCGAGCGGGGCCGGCCGCCGCTCGTCGGCCTGCGCCCGGAGCGGCGGGTGTTCGTGAACCTGCGCGGCGGAGGTCTGTCCCGGCAGGGCCTGTACAAGATTGTGCGCCGCCATGCTCGCACCGCCGGCCTGGAGCAGCGGATGAGCCCGCACACGCTGCGCCACACGTTCGCCACCCACCTGCTGACCGGCGGCTGCGACCTGCGCTCGCTGCAGGAGATGCTCGGCCACGCCGACATCGGCACCACCCAGATCTACACCCACCTGACGACCGAGCGCCTGCGGGACGTGTACTTCGAAGCCCATCCGCGGGCCCAGATCCGATCGCCGTAGCGCCCCGGGCAGCCGGACGGCATCGGTCGGTCGTAGAGTCACCGCCGTGGGAATCGCGAGACTGGACGAGGGCCGTCGGCGCGAGGTCGAGCTTGGTCACCTCCGCAGCGTTTGGACGTACGTCGGCGAGGCCGCCGGCTCAGTCAGGGTGGGCGTGCGCCGGATCGAGGTGCCCGTCGGCGGGTGGTCCACACCCGCCCACGAGCACGGGCTCGACGAGGAGATCTTCTATGTGCTGAGCGGCCGCGGCCTGTCCTGGCAGGACGGCGAGGTGTGCGAGGTCAGGGCCGGCGACTGCATCGTCTACCTGGCTCGCGGCGGTGCCCACACCATGCACGCGCTCGAGCCGCTCGACGTGCTGGCCTTCGGCGAACGCCACGAGGACGAGAGCGTGGGCTTCCCGCGCCTGGGCATGTCGTACGTCGGGGCCCGCCTGGTCAGCTCGCTGCCGGGCGCGATCGACGGCGCCCCGACCCAGTTCGTGCTCGAATCCGGACTCGGCGCCCCACCGCTCCCGCCCGGCGCCGGGGCGGGTCCACGGCCACCCACAGTGGTCAATCTACAGGACGTCGAGGCGGTCACCGTCGAGCGCCCGCGGGTGGCCCGAACCCGGCGCAACCTGGGCCGCGCGGCCGGCTCGGTCACGACCGGCATCCAGCACGTGCAGGTCTTTCCCGGCAAGGAGTCCGCGCCAGCGCACTGTCACTCGCTCGAGGAGGAGATCTTCGTGATCCTCGACGGCGACGGCGTCGTCGTCCTCGGCGAGGAGGAGACGCCGGTCGACGCCGGCCACGTGATCGCCCGCCCGGCCGGAACCGGGGTGGCGCACGTATTCCGCGCCGGCGGGGCTGGGCTCACGTACCTGGCCTACGGCATGCGCGACCCGGCCGACGTCTGCTACTACCCCCGCTCGAACAAGGTCGCGTTCCGCGGGATCGGCGTGATCGCGCGGCTCGAGCGCCTCGACTACTGGGACGGCGAGGACTGACCCGCGTCCGCGCCGGGCCGGAGCCATTGCCCAGACGAGCGTTCGTGATCGTCCTCGATGCCTGCGGGGTCGGCGCGCTGCCGGACGCCGCCGCGTACGGCGACGCGGGCACGAACACGCTCGGACACCTGGCCCGCGAGGCCGGGGGCCTCGAGCTGCCGGTGCTCGGCCGCCTCGGGCTGGGGTCGATCGTCGACCTAGAGGGCGTGCCCCCGGCGGACGCGCCCGTGCTGCACGGACGCCTGGCTGCGCTCGGGCCGGGCAAGGACTCCACGGCCGGCCACTGGGGGCTGATGGGCGTGTCCGCCGGCGGGGCGCTCCCCACCTACCCGAGCGGCTTTCCCGCCGACGTGGTCGAGATCGTCTCGTCGATCAGCGGGCGCGGGGTGATCTGCAACCGGCCGTGCAACGGGATCGAGGCGATCGATCAATGCGCCGCCGAGCACCTGCGCAGCGGAGCGCTGATCGTCTACACCAGTCAGGACTCAGTCCTCCAGGTCGCCGCGCACGTCGATTCCGTGGCGCCGGACGAGCTGTACGAGATCTGCGCGCGGGTGCGCGCGGCGCTCCCGGCCGAGCACGCCGTGGGACGCGTGATCGCCCGTCCGTTCACGGGCTCGAGCGGCCGCTGGGAGCGCACCGACGGGCGGCGCGACTTCTCGATCCCGCCGCCCGCCCGCAGCTACCTCGACGAGCTCCAGGCGGCGGGGATCGAGGTGCACACGGTGGGCAAGGTCGGGCAGCTGTTCGCCGGCGTCGGCGTCGACGTCCAGCACCCCGGCGCCACCAACGCCCGCGCCCTGGCCGAGACCACCGAACTGCTGCGCTCGCTCGAGTCGGGGCTCGTGTTCACCAACCTGGTGGAGACCGATCAGGTCTACGGGCACCGCCACGACGTCGCCGGGTTCCACCGCGCTCTGCGGGAGATCGACGAAGTCCTCGCCCGGTGGCTCGAGCTGCTCGGCGGCGACGACCTCCTGGTGCTGACCGCCGACCACGGCTGCGATCCGATTGCTCCGCACACCGACCACACCCGGGAGTACGCGCCGCTGCTGGCCGCGTTCGCCGGCCACGGCGGACGCCGGCACGACGGCGTGCTGGCCGACGTCGGGGCGAGCGTCCTCGCCTGGCTGGTCGGCGGCGCGAGCAGCGAGCTCCGGGGCGACTCGTTCGTCTGAGGCAGACTCGTAGTAACGATGCCCGAGCTGCCCGAAGTCGAGACGATCCGCCGCCAGCTGGCCCCGCACCTGACTGGCCGCACGATCGCCCGCGCCCAGATCCTCGATCCGCGCTGGACCCGCCCGCAGCCGCGGGCAGCGACCGAGGCCGAGCTCCAGGGCGCCCGGGTGGAGCGGCTGGACCGCGCCGGCAAATACCTGGTGTGGTCGCTCTCGGACGATCGCTACCTGCTCATGCACCTGCGCATGACCGGGACGCTCTTGCTCGACCCGCCGGCGCCCCCGCCGCACACCCGGGTCCTGCTCGACCTCGACGACGGACGCCGCCTGGTGTACGTCGACCCGCGCCGCTTCGGCACCGGCCACCTGTTCGACGGCGCCGCGGCGCGTGACGAGTACCTGAACGCCCGGATCGGGATCGAGCCGCTCACGCCCGAGTTCACCGCCCAGCACCTGCGCGCGCTGGGCCGGGGCCGGGCGGCTCCGATCAAGGCGTTCGTGCTCGACCAGCGACGGATCGCCGGCGTCGGCAACATCTATGCCGACGAGGCGCTGTTCCGGGCCGGGATCCATCCCCTGCGGCCCGCCGGCCGGCTTAATGCCGCCGACTGGGAGCGCCTGCGGAAGGGCATCGAAGAGGCGCTGAGCGCCGGCATCGACGCCAAGGGCGCCTCGATCGACGACTTCCGCCACATCGACGGCGCCCGCGGGTCCTTCCAGGATCGCTTCCTGGTCCATCGTCGCGCCGGGCGGCCGTGTCCGCGGTGCGGGACCACGATCCGCAAGATCGTCGTGGGAGGACGCGGGACGTACGTGTGCGAGCGCTGCCAGCCCCGCCCGCGAGGCCGGCGGCCGCGCGTCGGCCCGGCGGCAGCACGATCCTGAGCGCGGCGGCGGGGGTCGAGGACGTGCAAAACCTGCCAACCGATCACTTCCAGCGAGACCGTGGCATGTTCTGCATCACATAGATGCATTCGATGCCACGGTCGACCGCCGGCACGTCGATTGGCAGGTTCTGCACGACGGGCGAGGGCGCATTACTCGTCACAACGCGCGCCTCGGTGGCGCCGTGACGCGTTATGCGGCTGGGAGGCGCATAAACCGTCACACCCGGGGCTCTGCCGCTGGCGTGACGAGCTATGCGGGCGGTTCCGGCCCGTCGAACCGGGCGGCCGGACCAGGGATCGAGGAGACGCGCTGGCCGGACCTACGCCGCCAGCAGCTCGGTGAGGCGGCCGCCCCGATCGGCGGCCAATAGCTCAGTGAAGCCACCCAGGGCGTGCTCGCCGATCACGATCTGCGGGAACGTGAACATGCCGGTCCTCTCCTGGAGCTTGGCCCGACTGTCCGGATCGCGTGCCAGATTGATCTCCTCGTACGCGATGCCGCGCTTGGCCAGCAGGGCCTTCGCGCTCGTGCAGAAGGGACAGGCCTCGGTGGTGTAGAGCGTGACTTGCGTCATAGCTTCAGAAAGTATAGCGGGGGGTGGGCGGAAGGCTCGCACCACCCGGACGGGGGCACCGTGGCCGGATCGCTGAGGACCGAGGCGATCGTGCTGCGCTCGATCCGCTACGGCGAGGCGGATCGGATCCTCCATCTGTATACCCCGGGCTACGGGCGGCTGGCCGCGATCGCCAAGGGCGTGCGGCGGGCCCGCAGCCGGTTCGGGGCCAGGCTCGAGCCGTTCTTCCACGTCAACGCGATGCTGCACGAGGGGCGCGGCGACCTGCACACGGTCACCGGTGTCGACACGATTGCCGCCCACGCCGCGCTGCGCGAGCATGCCGCCACGCTCGACGCCGCCGCGCGCGCGTGCGACGCGGTGGCGCGCCTGTTCGAGACCCCCGAGCCGCATCCCGAGGTATTTCGCCTGCTCGCCAACGAGCTGGCGCTGCTCGACTCGGACGCCGTGCATGCCCGGACCGCCACCGGGCTGGCCTTCCGTCTCAAGCTGCTCCTTGCGGCCGGGATCGTGCCCCAGCTCGCATCCTGCGCGGGCTGCGGCGAAACCGAGGGTCTGCAGGGCTTTTCGCCCGCCGCGGGCGGCGTGGTGTGCAGCTCCTGCGAGGCGGCCGCGTTCCCGCTCGGCCAGGAGGGCCACAGCTTCCTGGTCGGCGCGCTCGGGCGGCCGCTGGCGCAGGCCCCTGACGCTTCCGAGCGAGCCCTGGCCCAGGCTGAGCGGGCGATCACCGAGACCGCCGAGCACCACGCTCACGTCCGGCTGCGCCCGCTCGTGCCCCGGCGGTAGGCGCGTCCGCCGCAGCCGCGCCCGCGGCCGCCGAGACCCATCTGTCACGGCTTTGTGACAACACTCATCGGCCGTCGCGGCACGGTGTCAGAATCGAAGGTGATGAGCGGACAGGTCCTCACCTCGCGCTCGGAGGGTTCCGAGCATCCCACCGGGCCGGTCGCCACCGGCTTCGCCGATCGCATCCGCGCCCGCGAGGAGCACGACCTCTCGCCGCTCGCCACGCCCTCCTACCCGGCGCATCGGCAGCGCGAGGAACCCGAATGCGGACTGCGCACCCCGTTCCAGCGCGACCGCGACCGGATCGTGCACTGCAAGGCGTTCCGCCGGCTCAAGTACAAGACCCAGGTGTTCGTCTCGCCGGCCGGCGACCACTACCGCACCCGGCTGACTCACACGCTCGAGGTCACGCAGATCTCGCGTACCGTCGCGCGCGCACTCCGCTTGAACGAGGATCTGACCGAGGCGATCGGGCTCGGCCACGACCTGGGCCATCCGCCCTTCGGCCACGTGGGCGAGGACGCGCTCGATCGCTGCCTGTCCGAGCGCTTCGGCCTGGCGTTCCTGCATCACGAGCACTCGCTGCGGGTCGTCGACACCCTCGAGCAAGACGGTCTCGGGCTGAACCTGACCGCGCCGGTGCGCGACGGGATCGTGAGCCACTCGGGCCGGGCCCCCGACCCGGCCACGCTCGAGGGCAAGATCGTCCGCCTGATGGACCGCGTCGCCTACATCAACCACGACATCGACGACGCCGTCCGCGCCGGCCTGCTCTCGCCAGACGACCTCCCGGAAACGCCCATAAACATCCTCGGCAAGACCGGGCCGCAACGGATCGACACCCTGGTCCACGACCTCGTCGAGCACTCCGAGGAAGCCGGCGACATCGTCCAGGGCGAGACGGTCGGCGCCGCGATGACCGAACTGAGGGACTTCATGTTCAAGCGGGTGTACCTCGGACCCGAGGCAACCCGCGAGCACGAGAAGATCCGGCGGGTGGTGCGCTCGCTGTTCGAGCACTACTGCGCCCATCCCGACGAGATCCCCGCCTCGATCCCACCGGGCGAGCTTCCGCGCCGGGTCACCGACTACCTGGCCGGGATGACCGACCGCTTCTGCATCCGCACGTTCGAGGCTCTGAGCGTGCCGGTGGCGTTCGCGCCGTGAGCACGCGGTGTCGACCGTGACAGCCACGTGACGCGCTACACGGCCGACTCTCGCGATCGCGTACGCGATGCGGTCGACATGGTCGCACTGGTCTCCGAGCGCACCGAGTTGCGGCGCGCCGGCGCCAGCGAGTACGTCGGTCGCTGCCCGTTCCACGACGAGCGCACCCCGTCGTTCGGAGTCAACCCGATCGAGAAGGTCTACTACTGCTTCGGCTGCCAGGCCTCGGGCGACGTGTTCACGTTTGTGATGGAGACCGAGGGCCTCGACTTCACCGGCGCCCTGCAGACCCTGGCCGATCGCTTCGGGGTCGAGCTTCAGACCGAGCAGGAGGACCCGGAGGCCGCTCAACGACGTCAGCGGCGCGAGCGCCTGCACAGCCTGCTCGGCCGCGCCGCCACCTACTACGCCAGATACCTTTGGGAGGCGCGCGAGGCCGAGCCGGCGCGGGACTACCTGCAGACCCGCGGCCTGCGCGAGGAGACCCTGCGCGAGTTCCGCGTCGGCTACGCCCCGAGCGCGTGGGATCGCATCATGACCGCCTCGCGCCGCGCTGGCTTCCGCGACGAGGAACTGCTCGCGGTCGGGCTGGCCCAGCGCTCGCAGAACCGCCCGGGCCAGATCTACGACCGCTTCCGGGAGCGGATCATGTTCCCCTCGACCGACGCCCGCGGGAACGTGATCGGGTTCGGCGCCCGCGCCATGCGCGAGAACCAGCGCCCCAAGTACCTGAACACGGCCGACGGTGAGCTCTACCACAAGCGCCGGGTCCTGTTCGGCCTGGACCGGGCCCGCGCGCCGGCGGCCAAGGTCGGGAGCGTGATCCTGGTCGAGGGCTACACCGACGTGCTCGCCCTGCACCAGGCCGAGCTCCGCAACGCGGTGGGGATCATGGGCACCGCGCTGACCGAGGAGCAGATCTCAGAGCTCGAGCGCGTGGCAAAGGTGCTCGTGCTGTGCCTGGACGCCGACACGGCCGGCCAGGAGGCGATGCTCCGGGCCGCGAAGCTGACCGGCGACCGGCACCTGCAGCTCCGGGTGGTGCCGCTGCCCGATGGAGCCGATCCGGCCGAGCTGATCGAGCGCGCCGGCGCGGACGCGTTGCGCGAGCGGGTCGACGCGTCGGTGCCGTTCGTCGCCTTCCACGTGGACCGGATCCTCGAGCGCAATGACACCCGCACCGCGGAGGGTCGCGACCGCGCGTTCCGGGAGCTCCAGCCGGCGCTCGAGCACCTCGAGCGGGGACCGTTCGGCGACGAGCTGCTGCGGCGGGTGGCCGGTCATCTCGATCTCAGCCCCGAGCACCTCGCGACCCTGATCAGGACGGCTGCGCCCCGGAGCGCCTCGTCCGCGCCGGGCGGTCCGGGTCCGACCGGAGCCAAGACCCCGGGCACGCCGACCAACGGGGTCGATCTCACCGACCAGGGCCTTCGGGCCGAGCGCGCCTTCCTGGCCCTGTGCGTCGCACTGCCCGATGCCGGAGCCCGGACCCTGTTCGAGATCGACCCCGAGCGGCTGATCACCAGCCAGGTCATGCGCCGGGCCGCTCGCCACATCGCCGGCCGGACGCACACGCCGCTGGCCGACCTGCCGCCCGACGACGAGCAGCTGGCCCGCACCGTGGCAGACCTGGTGTCCCGCGCCGGCCGGGCCGGCCATGTCACCGAGGATCAGCTCGTGCACGCCCGCCTGGTCCTCGAACGGGCCCGGCTCGATCGGTCGATCCGGCGAGCCCGGGCACAAGGCGAGCCCGGGACCCCCGAGATGGCCCGCGAACGGGAGGCGGTGATGGAGGAGATCCGGCAGGTGGTGGCGAAGCTCGAGCGCGCGGTCTGACCGGCGGGACCGGGGGGCGGCGATCAGCGGATCGTGCGGGTCACCTCGGCGTTCAGGGCCGAGAGCACCGCCTGACGGAGCTGAGCCAACGTGACACCGTGGGCCCGCGCGATGCGGCGCAGGGGCTCCCCGCTGGCCAGCTGCGCGTTCAGGGTCCCCTTTGTGATCCCCAGGCGCCGCGCCAGCACCCCGAGCTCGAATGTGCGCAGGGGACCGCCCCGGGGCAGCGCGAGCGTGCGCCCCGGGGCGCGCTGCCGGCGCGCGGTGCGGGCCGGCGGGATCAGATCGGTCGGCGGCTGCACGGGGAGGATCTCCGGCGAATGAGGCTGCTGGTTGAAGTCGAAGTCGGCGGTCAGGTCGCCCAGCTGGGGTTCGTTCTCGCGCACGTCGGGACGCGGATCGGGTCGCCCGTCGGTCCGCGGGTCCAGGCGCTGTCCGCCGAGGAAGTCGTCCTCGATGAACTTCACGTAGGCGTCGAAGCTGAGCGTCTGGTGGTCGACGAGGCCCTGCTTGGCGTACGGGCTGATGACCAGGCCGGGGACGCGCAGCCCGTAGCCCTGTTCGTCTACGTACGGCGGCGCCACGCTGTCGTAGAAGCCGCCCCAGTCGTCCCAGGCCAGGAAGATCGCGGTGCTGCTCCAGTCGGGGCTCTGCATGATCGCGTTGACCAACCCGGTGACGTACGTCTCCCCGGTGCTGATCAGCCCGGGCGGGTGCTCGGAGACCCGCCCGTTCGGGACTATCCACGAAACCGCCGGCAGGGCCCCCCTCCTGACGTCATAGAAGAACTTGGACAGGGACTTGATGTTCCCGAGCTGGCCATCCTGCTGGACGTCGGTGAAGTACGGCAGCGGGTTCCAGATGCCGGGGGTCTTGGAGTTCTGCCCGACCGGCGCGCACGACATCGCGGCATCGCTGTCGCAGTCGGGCTCGGTGCCCTTGTACACGTAGTAGTTCCAGCTCACTCCGTACTTGTGCAGCAGATAGGTGAGGTCGGTCCACGCGTAGTTGGGTTCGGTCGGCAGGGCGATGCCGATCTTGCGTGCGAAGTCGGGCGGGTATTGCGGGCTCTCGATCTCGCTCCGGCAGCTGCGAGGGTCGGCCTTCAGCGAGCAGTAGGCCGACCACTCCGAGACCATGTACAGGTGCGCGGGCAGGCTCCAGGAGGCGTCGGACTGGAACATGTGGTCCTGGAGCACGAAGTTGTGCGCGTAGGCCCAGTAGTTGGGGATGTCCGACCCGTCGTGGTAGCCCATCACATCGGGCGTGCCCTCGCCATTGCCGCAGGCCGGGTTGAACGTCTGCGCGCAGCCGGCCATGCCGCGCTCCTGCTCGCCCACGAACCCGTCCATCTTCCCGAGGTTGATGTCGACCTGCGCGGCGGTGGAGCTATGGGGCCCGCCCAGGCTGCGGTCCTGGCGGTCGTGGAAGGGACGCACGCAGCCCCCGGTGTTGGGGTCGGGCAAGCACGGGACCGTCCCCGGGTTCCCCGCCAGCCCCGGGATCCCCTCCGCCCCCGGATAGGTCCCGAAGTAGGAGTCGAACGAGCGGTTCTCCTGCATGATGATCACCACGTGGCGGATCTTGTGGATGCCGACCGCCGGCGGCCCGGGGGCCACGGTGGCGGTCGTCGTCGAGGAGCCCGGCGTCGAGCCGGATGTGGAGTCCGCTCCCCCTGAGTTGCTCGATCCGCCCCCGCAGCTAGCCAGGAGCAGGCAGCCGGCCAGCAGCGCGGCCACCCGCGGGCCGGCCCCGATCACCCGGGCGCCGATCACCCGGGCCCCGATCAGCCGGACGCCGGGCAACCGGTCGCGGATCCGGCCGGTCAAGACCAGGGCCCCGTGCCGTCATTGCAACGCCGATCGCGATCAGACAATGCTCAGCGATCCTAAGGGCCAGAAACGCACCTTGCGTCACGGCCCGGTGAAGGCCGTGGCCGGATTCGCGGTCCTGGGTTGGCGGATGATTGGCGTCCTTGTGGATCGCGTTGGTGCTGGGTTAGGGCGGTGCGCTGCGGCAGCCGCGGTTCCCGCTACAGTTGGCGCTGCCCATCAGGGGAAACGATCCGGGGTAGCTCAACCGGCAGAGCGTTCGGCTGTTAACCGAAATGTTGTGGGTTCGAGTCCCACCCCCGGAGCTGCCGCCCGGCCGCCCGCGGCCAGCGAGGCCTGACATGAAGTTGTACGTCTGCTACGGCACCTGGAAGCCGGCCCCGCGCCCCGGCGGTCATCCCTGCGGAAATGCCTACCAAGCGTTGCGCGACGCCGGCTACGACCCCGAGGTGCAGCGCTCTTACGGTCTCGGCGGGCTGCCGTCCTTCTTCCCCCTGAACCAGACCGAGGGCCGGCGCGAGGTCAAGCGGCTCACGGGCGATCACTGGGTTCCGGCGCTCATCACCGACGACGGTGTCGTGATCAGCGGGTCGCGCCCGATCATGGAGTGGGCGGCGGAGCACCCCGCGCCCGAGCGCGGGCGCACGGACCACGCGGCGGCCTGACATGCGCGCCGGGCTGACCGTCACCGAACTCGAGGACTGGGAGCTTCACGGCGCCGTCTGGCGCGCGCTCGAGGTGACCGACGAGCGTGTCGTGGTCGAGCTGTGCAGCTGCTCGGGGGAGCCTGTGGACGTCGTCGAGGGCGACGCGCTCGAGCTCATCGAGTTCGTCCGCGGGCGCCGCGAGGACTGACGCGCGAGCTCCGCCACCAGGTCGGCTGCCCGCCCCGCACCGTCGTGGTTCGCCGCCCACGCCGCCAGCTCGCGAGCCCTCGCCGCCACCGAGGCGGCCGACAGCGCCCGTTGCACGGCGAGCCGCAGCGTGCCCGGGGTCAAGAGGCGCCACGGCAGGCGAACGCCCGCCCCGGCCCAGTCGGCCCGCGCGGCGTTCTCGGCCATGTCGCCCACGTGCGGCACCGCGAGCACCGGGCAGCCGCAGGCCAGCGCGCGGACCATGGTCCCGTGCCCGGCGTGGCAGATCACCAGCGCACACGAAGGCATCGTCTTCGAGTAGGACACCCACTCGACGAGGCGAGTGTTGTCCGGGACGACGACCGGCTCGTCCGATGGCAGCGGCCGCCGGTTCGACGTGGCGAGCACCCGGATCGGCAGATCCCCCAGCCCGGCCAGCGCGGCGCGAAGCAGCCGGTGCTCCGGGTCCTGGGCGGTGGAGGGCGCCACCAGGACGAGTGGCTCGCTTCCCGCCGGCGGGTCCACGAACTCGAACGGCGGCTCCCACATCAGCGGTCCCACCACGTGGGTGCCGGGAGGCCAGCACCGCGGGTACTCGAGCTGCGGGAACGTCCCGACCAGGCACAGCCGCTCGCTCAGCCCGCCGTGAAACCGCGTCAGCGGCCCCAGCCCGAGCTTGCGCCGGGTCGCGTTGAGCTGATCGCGACCCTCGCGCAGACCGCCCTGGGTTCCCCGCGCGACCGCGTCCCACAGCGCCCGGCCGGGTCGCGTGCGGGGTAGCCGGCCCCCCAACGCATAGGGCGGGAACCCCGGGCCGCCCACGGGATACACGTGCGGAACCAGCGTCGCCACCGGGACGCCCTCGAGCTCGCCGGCCAAGGCCGGGGCCAGCGTGAGGATGTCGTGCACGAGCGCATCCGGGCGGAGCTCGGCCACCGCCGCCCGGGTCTGCGGCGTGGACAGCTCCACCGCCTCATACATCTGGAATGGCTCCAGGGACCCCCCGAACAGCGGATACTCGGGGGCGGGCAGGAACCGCATGCCCGCCCTGTCGACCTCCGGGCGCCACCGCGACCAGGTCTCGAACGTCACCTCGTGCCCGCGCTCGGCCAGCCGCGCCCCGAGCGCCAGCATCGGGAAGGCGTGCCCCGGCTCGCCGAACGCGCCCAGGAAGATGCGCAGCCGGTCGCCGGGCGAGCTCAAGCCGCCAGCTCGGCCACCGCCCGCAGCTGCTCGAGCCGCTCCTCCGTGGTCCACGCGGTCGGGGCGATGGTCAACGTGCCGACGCCGGCGTCGCGGAAGGCGGCCAGGCGGTCGCGCACCGCATCGCGCGGGCCGCACAGCGTGACCAGGTCGATCAGCTCGTCGGGGAGGGCCGCAGCGGCCTCCTCCTTCTTGCCGTCCAGGTAGAGATCTTGGACCTTCCGAGCCGCATCCTCGAATCCGTAGCGCTGGACCAGCTGGTTGTAGAAGTTCTGCTTGCGCGAGCCCATCCCCCCGATGTACAGCGCCAGGAACGGGCGCATCCGATCGCGCGCGGCGGCCAGGTCGTCGGAGACGTACGTGTTGACCGTGGGCGCCATGTCGAAGTCCTCGAGCGAGCGTCCAGCCCGCTGGGCGCCCTCCTCGAGCAGCGCCCGCACCTCGCTGACGTGCTCGGGCGAGAAGAAGATCGGCAGCCAGCCGTCGGCGATCTCCCCGGCCAGCGCGGTGTTCTTGGGCCCGATCGCCGCCAGGTAGATCGGGATCCGCTCCTGCACGGGCGAGATCATCAGCTTCAGCGGCTTGCCCGGCCCGTCGGGCAGCGGCAGCTCGAGCGTCTCGCCGTGGAACTCGACCCGCTCCCGGGCAAGCGCCATCCGCACCACCGCCACGTACTCGCGGGTGCGCTGGAGCTGGTGGGCGAAGCGCTGCCCGTGCCACCCCTCGGCCACCTGCGGCCCCGAGGTGCCGAGGCCGAGAAGCATGCGTCCGTCCGAGAGCAGGTCGATCGTGGCCGCGGTCATCGCGGTCATGCCCGGGCTGCGCGCCGGTATCTGGAAGATCGCCGAGCCGAGCTTGATCTTGCTGGTCCCCGCGGCCAGCCAGGCCAGCACGGTGGCCGTGTCGGATCCGTACGCCTCGGCCGCCCACACCGAGTCGTAGCCGACCCGCTCGGCCTCCTGGACCACCTTTAGGTGGTCGGCCGGCGGCGTGCCGGGGATCAGGTAGCCAAGAGATACGCCGAGCCGCACGTGCAGAACCCTATGGCAATGCAGCCGCTCGCGATACTCACGCGGTGAGCGACACCACGCTCGACATCGCCGAGGAGCGGCGCACCACGCCGGTCGAGCTGCTGTGGGACCTGGTGTTCGTGTTCGCGATCACCCAGGTCACCACGCTGCTGTGGCGCGACCTCACCTGGGGCGGATTCGGGCGAGCCATGCTGGTGCTGGCGCTGGTGTGGTGGGCGTGGTCGGCCTACGTGTGGGCGGCCAACGCACAGACCGCGGCCTCGCCGGCCCTGCGCGCGTGCCTGCTGATCTCCGCGATCTCGATCTTCATCAGCGGCCTCTCGGTGCCCCACGCGTTCGGCTCCGAGGGGACGTTGTTCGCCGTCACCTACGCGGTGGTGCGCTTCCTGCACCTGGCGCTGTACGCGGATGCCTCGCGCCAGGGCAACGCGGCCTGGGCGGCGATCGTGGGCTTCGCGCTCACCGTGGTCGTCGGGATGGCCCTGCTGATCGCCGGCTCCCTGGTCAGCGGGACGTCGAGGATCGTGCTCTGGGTGCTGGCCGCGGCGATCGACTACGCCGGCCCGGCCTGGCTGACCCGGGAGAGACTGCGCGGCCTGCAGCGGGTGGCGGTGGCGCATTTCGCGGAGCGCTACAGCCTGTTCGTGATCATCTGCCTGGGAGAGTCGATCGTGGCCATCGGCGTGGGCGCGCTGGGCGCGAGCGCGGAACGGCCGCTCAGCGGCGAGCAGGTGGTGGCCGTGGCGCTCGGCCTGTTGATCACGGTCGCCATGTGGTGGACGTACTTCGAGGGCTTCGCCGAGGCGGCCGCCGAGCGCCTTCGCCGCCACCGCGACCCGGTGCTGGCCGCCGCCGACGCCTACAGCTACCTCCACCTCGTGATCGTCGCCGGCATCATCACGTTCGCCGTCGGAGTGAAGGTCCTGGCCCGCGGCTCGGTTACCGCGGCGCTGCCCGGACCGGCCAGCCTGGCCCTGTGCGGCGGGGTGGCGCTGTACCTGGTCGGGATCGCGGCGTTCTCGCTGCGGCTGCTGGGTGGCGTGGAGTACCGACAGCTCGCGGTCGCCGCCGCGCTGCTGGCGCTCTACGCTGTCGGCGGCGGGCTGCCCGCGTGGGCGGTGGCGGGCGCAGTGACGGCGCTGCTGGGCGGCCTGTGCCTGGCCGAGACCGAGGCCGTGCGGCGGGTTATCGGCGCACGGGGCGGGGAAGCATCAAGCACGCGGACGAGAGGATGACGGGATGACCACACACGCCAAGCTTGAGCTGAACGGTCCGATGGAGACGGGCTTCGACGAGGTCCTCACCCCGGACGCGCTGGAGTTCGTGGCCGAGCTAGAGCACCGATTCGGTCCGCGCCGGCGAGAGCTCCTGGAGGCACGGTCTTGTCGCCGCGAGCGCCTGCGGGCGGGGGAGATGCTCGGCTTCCTTCCTGACACCCGCGAGATCCGCGAGGGCGACTGGACGGTCGCGCCGGTCGGACCCGACATGCAGCAGCGCTGGGTCGAGATCACCGGCCCAACCGATCGCAAGATGACGATCAACGCGCTCAATTCGGGCGCCGACGGGTTCATGGCCGACTTCGAGGACGCCAACGCGCCGACCTGGCACAACATGGTCGACGGGCATCGCAACCTCAGGGACGCGATCGACGGGACGATCAGCTACCGCGACTCCGAAGGCAAGGACTACCGGCTGGGCGAGAACCCGGCCACGGTGCTGGTCCGCCCGCGCGGCTGGCACCTCCCCGAACGCCACCTGCTGGTCGACTCGGCCCCGGTCACGGGCGCGCTGTTCGACTTCGGCCTGTACGTCTTCCACTGCACGCGCCGCCTGTTGCAGGGCGGCTCGGCCCCTTACTTCTACCTGCCCAAGATGGAATCGCACCTCGAGGCGCGGCTGTGGAACGACGTGTTCCTGTTCGCCCAGGAGTGCCTGGGGATCCCGCCCGGGACGATCAAGGCCACCGTCCTGATCGAGACGCTGCCGGCCGCGTTCGAGATGGACGAGATCCTCTACGAGCTGCGCGAGCATTCGGCCGGGCTGAACGCCGGGCGCTGGGACTACATCTTCTCGTCGATCAAGTGCTTCCCCGAGCGCCGCGAGATGGTCCTGCCCGACCGCGGCGACGTGACCATGACCGTGCCGTTCATGCGCGCCTACACCGAGCTCCTGGCTGCCACCTGTCACCGCCGCGAGGCCCACGCGATGGGCGGTATGGCCGCGCTCATCCCCAGTCGCAAGGGGGATTCCGAGGCCAACGAGAAGGCGCTCGACGGCGTGCGCAAGGACAAGGAGCGCGAGGTCTCACAGGGCTACGACGGGACCTGGGTCGCCCATCCCGACCTCGTGCCGGTCGCGCGGGAGGTGTTCGAGAAGGGCCTCGACGGCAAGCCCAACCAGGTCGGCCGCAAGCGCGACGACGTCCAGGTGAGCGCCGCCGAGCTGCTCGATCTGGCCTCGACGCCCGGCGCGATCACCGACAAGGGCCTGCGCACCGACGTCAACGTGGGCTTTCAGTACATCTCGTTCTGGCTGACCGGGCGCGGCGCCGCAGCGATCAACTCGCTGATGGAGGACGCCGCCACCGCCGAGATCTCCCGCTCGCAGATCTGGCAGTGGATCCACCACGGGGTCGAGCTCGAGGACGGCCGCACCGTGACGGCGGACCTGGTCCGTCAGGTGCTCGACGAGGAGACGGCCAAGATCCGCGAGCAGGTCGGCGAAAAGGTCTGGCAGGAAGGCCGGCCCGACGATACGCGCGAGATCTTCGAAGGCGTGGCCTTGTCGCCCGAGCTGCTCGAGTTCCTCACGATCCCGGCGTATAGGTATCTGGATTAAGGTCCCACCCACCCTGGGCCGCCTGCGGCGGCGTCCCTGGGGCCGTTCCGCCGGGCGTCCTTGCCCGGCGGCGCCGTCCGGACCGGATCGCCGACCCTGATCGTCCCGTCGTACAGGATGTCCGCGCGCAGGCCGCCGCGGTGCACAAGCGCGCGGAGCACCGGCCGGCCCACGTAGCGCTGGACGACCGTGCATGGCTCGCACAGGCGCATGCCGCGGCACGGGACGTCGCCGATCGTGAACTCGTGTCCGACCAGCGCGTTCAGATCGATCCCGCGTGTGACCACATTCCGGCGGTGGTCTGAGGGCTCGAGCGGCGGGTCGAACGACTCGCAGACCTCGGCCTCGATCAGGGTAAGCGCGCTGCCCGGCGGTCCCGAGGGGAACGTCCCCCGGCCGGTCACGTGCCGGTCGCCCTTAAGTCCGCGCCCGGCCACCGCGCGGACCTCCTGGAGCAACCGGGCGGGCTCACCCGCGGACACCGCGACCGACAGCACCTCGACGGTCCCGGCGCCGGCTGGTGCGGCCGGACGCGGCGGCAAGGCCAATGCGATGTCCGCCGCCGCGACGATGAATCCCTCCTTAAGATCGGTCGACTCGACCGTGGGACCGCCGGCGGGATCCCACACCACACCCGAAGGCACGCCGAACATCACCACGAACCGGCCACCGGCCCGCGCGATCCACGGCCCCGGCCACGAGAACGACGGCGGGTCGGCTATGCGCGCGAGCCCGAGGCCGAGGCCGCCGAGCCATCGGCTCAGGCCCCACCCGGTCGCGGGATCCGCGTCGCCCGACGGCGCCGGCAGGTCCTCGAACCGCAGCTCGAGGATCGTGGCCAGGCAGGCCATGAACGAGGCGGGCCCGAGCGGCAGCTCAGATTCCGGCAGTCGAACCTCGCGCATCGCGCGAGATTCTGGCGGACCCGCGGCGAGCGCGCAGCGTGGCCAGACGCGATCCGCAGGCGACATGGAGCACGACGAACGCGCCCACGAAGATGATCAGGTCGCCGATGCTCAGCACGTTGCCGATCGGCCACGGCCCGGGGACCGGGATGATGTCGCCCAGAAAGCCCAGATGGGCGTGGGCCAGCGCCGCCGAGTTGTCGAAGCCGGCGCGCTCGGCGATTCCCGAGATGCGCACGGCGCTCGCGCTGGCCGGCATCACGCCGCCGTTGGCCGTGATCGCCAGGACGTTCAGTACGGCGCCGAACGCCACCACCGGTACGCCCTTCAGGTGCCGGTTGGCGAACACGAAGTAGGCGTCGAGCACGTAGGAGAACACGTGCAGGGCGACGTGCAGAAGATGGCTACCGCTCGCGATCTGCGTGATCGCGACCTGGATGGCGGCGGCGAGCAGCACCGCCCAGATCGCGCGCGGCCGGACGTCGGCGAGCGCGCTCAGCCGCCCTCCGCCGAGCGGGACGGTCACGAGCAGCGCGAGGGCGGTGACGACGAGCAGCATCAGGCCACGCTCAGGTGGGGGACGATGATCCCGCTGTGCGTCTTGTGCTCGGAGACGCCGGCTTCCGTTGCCGCGGCCGGGTGGTTGTCCCACCAGTGGAGCAGGCGGGCCGCGGGCAGCGGCTTGGACATGTGGAGGCCCTGGGCCAGCTCGCATCCGAGCGCGCGCAGGCGCTCGAACGTGAAGGCATCCTCGATCCCCTCGGCGACGGTGCGCAGGCCGAGGTTGTGCGCGAGCTCGATCGTCGAGCGCACCACGATCGCGTTGCGGCTGTCCGAGCGCATCGCGCGGACGAACGACTTGTCGATCTTGAGCTCCCCGATCGGCAGGTCGGTTAGGTAGGCAAGCGACGAGTAGCCGGTCCCGAAGTCGTCGATCGCAACCGAAACGCCGAGCTCCGAGAGGTCGTGCATGGTCCGCTTGGCTACCTCGGGATCGACCATCAGCGAGCTCTCGGTCAGCTCGAGCGTCAGCGCGTGCCCATCGATGCCGTGATGGGCGAGCAGCGTCTCGACCTCCTCCGGGAAGCGGCGGTCGAGCAGGCTGCGCACCGACACGTTGAGGGACAGGGTCAGGCTCCGGCCTTCGTCGCTCCACGCACGCAGGTCGGCCAGGCCCAGATCGAGCACCCGGTGGGTGAGCTCCTTGATCAGGCCGTTGCGCTCGGCGATCTCGACGAACTCGAGTGGCCCGAGGAGGCCGCGCTGGGGATGGTGCCAGCGGACGAGCCCTTCGGCCGCGACCGGCCGGCCGTGTCCGAGCTCCACCTGCGGCTGGTAGTGGAGCACCAGCTGGTCGTCGGCCAGCGCGCGCCGCAGGTCGGTGGCCAACACGAGGCGCTCGGGCGTGTGGTAGTCGTCCTCGGTGCGGTAGATCTCGAGCGAGCGGTGGCTGGCCTTGGCCCGGTACATGGCCACGTCCGCCCGCTGCAGGAGCGTGTCAACGTCGTTGCCGTGCTCGGGAAACCACGCGAGACCGATGCTCGCGCCAAGCTCGATGCTGATCCCGTCGATGTCGACGGGCGTGTGCAGGGTATCCTGAAGCCGCTCCACGGCGGACTGTGCGGCCCGGCTGTCCGCGCCCGGCATGAACACCGCGAACTCATCGCCGCCGAGGCGGGCGACTAGATCCTCGGAACGGAAGGACGCCCCCAACCGCGGGCCCACTTCCTGGAGCACGAGATCGCCGCGGTGGTGCCCGAGGGTGTCGTTGACCTCCTTGAAGCCGTTCAGGTCGACCAGCAAGAGACCGCCGCACTCGAGCGACGGGCTCTTGAGCGCGGCGCCGACGGCCTCCATGAACCAGCGGCGGTTGGGCAGCTCGGTGAGGCTGTCGTGCCGCGCCAGGTGCTCGGCCGTCGCCGTCCGGACGGTCTGGCGTCCGCTGATGTACACGCCGACCAGCGGCACGAGCAGCAGCGGGTAGAGGATCGGGCTGAAGTCGAACACGGTGACCACCACGGGCGCCAGGCACAAGAGCACCGCGCTCACCGAGAGGCCGAAGATCAGGTCGCTGCGCAGGGCCTCCGAGAACGGGGTGCCCATGTACAGCGTGGTAGCGCGGGTGACCAGGAGGAGGTTCACCACGAAGTAGGCGGCGGCGGCGCCGAGCACCGCCAGCAGGTCGATCGCCCCGAAACCAGGGGCGCGGAGGGCTCCGTAGGCGCCCAGCCACGAGAGGACGGCCGAGGCCGCGGCCAGCGCGAGTGTGTACTGCCCGATGTTGAAGCCGACCTGCCACCACGGCTTACGCGCGATGCGGTCCTGCACGATCGAGGCGGTGAGCTGCGCCGCCAGGGCGGGAATCAGTCCCATCCCGAGCAACAGCGCGAACGAGAACATCACCGAGACGGTGATCTCGCCGTCGCCCGATCGGCGCGGCGCCTCGATCGGGAATAGCTCGCCAACGAGCACGCTGACAAAGAGCGCGCCGAACTCAACGACTTGGCGAGGGTGGTCGAAATCGACCGAGAACCCCAGGCTCAGTACAACGAGCACTGCTACGCCCACCAGCGTGACGAACACGCAGTAGAGGCGAACTGGCTCGATGTCGCGGGGTTTCATCAGCTCGGCCCGGGCGCCCGGCGAGACGCCGGAGCGCCCGGCCCGCCGTTCGGGATTAGAACTTCCAGCTGGCCCCCGAGACCACGACGAGCGCGATCAGGGACATGATCGACAGCATGAGCTGCGCGTGACGGAACTTGAACTTGGACATCCTTGTCCTCCTAGCGTTGATGCTTGGGTTGGTCGAACACGCTGAGCAGGCGGCCGAGCTATCTCGCTGGGCGAGACCTCTGGCTTTGCGTCCCCGTCTCACGACGGGTTTGCCCTTTGCAACTCAATCTCGCTCTGTATCGGGCCCCCAGCGTTCGACCTTTAGCGCCTTTGGACAGCTTTTGTCAGCGAGCGGACCCGAGTCGAGCCGATTCGCCCTCGACCAGCCTTCGCTCACCGACTGAGTTTTCGCGCCAGGGCTGGAAGCCCGAGGCCGAACACGTACGCGAGCCCTACGCCGAGCACGGTCTCGAGGACGCGTTCGTTGAAGCGCGACGCGGCATCCTGAGGCCGCGAGTACAGGAGGAGCAGGAACACAAGGAACGTGGTGAACGCCGGGGTCACGTACCACCGGCTCCGGTGCGTGGCCGCGGCGCCCGCGACGGCGGCGAGGGCGGCCAGGCTGTACGCCCAGGCCGAGGCATCCCGACGGACGATCCCGATCGCCGCGAGCGCGCCGACGGCCACCGCGGCGATCCGGCCCACGCTCCTCAGTCGTTGCATCTCGGCAACCGGCCGCATGACCAGGAGCGCCGCGGCGCAGGCCCAGCCGACGTGCTCCAGGTCGAGCACGAAGCCGATCGCCGCCGCGGTGGCGCCGGCGGCGCCGAGGCGAGCGCCGTATCCCAGCGTCGGCTTCGTCCCGGCGTCCGAGGGTGCAGCCGCGGCGTGCTCCGGCCACAGCATCGAGACCAGGCAGGCGAACAGCGAGCCGAGCACCATGAGACCCGCCAGGGAGGCGGCCTTACCGAGATTGGAAAAGCTGAGCCCGATGCCGACCATCGGCAGCGACAGGGTCATCGCGATCTGGCCGAGGCGCGAGCGGGCAGCGAGCAGCGCCGATACGATGCCGAGCCCGGCGATCGCGAGGACGGCGAGAACGGGGACGTTCGCCAGCAGGCCGCCGATGAACATCGGCACCCCGATCGACATGCCGAGCACGACGATCGCCACCCGGCCCCGGCGCGTCGGCATGAGACCGGCGATCGCCGCCGGCAGCACGCCCACGGCCAGCGCGAGCCCGCGCGAGCGATCGCTCAGGATGACCACCGCGCCGGGCAGCGCATACACCGCGCCCAGCACCGCAGCCGACCGGTCCCAGACCAGGCCTGGGGGCCGAACGCGCTGCGCGCCGCCGGCCAGCGCCACCGATCCAGCCTCTGAGCCCATCTCAGTGGCCCTGCCAGGACTCGAACCTGGGCGCGACGGATTATGAGTCCGCTGCTCTACCGACTGAGCTACAGGGCCGGAATCGATCGCCGGGCCGCGATCGGGCGCGACGCTAGCAGCCCAGAGACTCCCGGCGGTACCGCTCCGGGGAAGCGTCCGGTAGCCTCCGAGGGCGATGTTGGCGATCGGCGGATTCCTCGGCCAGACCCCCAGTTCGGTTGGCTCGACAATAGCCTTGCTGCTCACGTTCCTGGGGATCGGGCTGATCGCGAACGTGATCATCGTGTACGTCGTCGCGCAGGTCATGGCGGAGCGCAAGGAGAACCAGGAGAGCCGCCAGCGCGACGTGTAGTGCCGGGACGGCGCGCGAAGGCGCGTGAAGGACGCGGGCGGTGGGCGTCGAATCAGAGGCCTGCCGATGAAGCAGCCAGCCGCTCCCACCGCGACCGCCCCGCCCACCGGCCATCAGGCCCTGTCCACCTACATCCGGGCGCGGTTCGACGAGTTCTCCCGTTCGCAGAAAGACGTCGCCCAGTACATCGTCGACCACCTGGACGAGGCCGCGTTCCAGACCGCTGAGGAGCTGGCCCGCCGGGCCAACACCTCCTCGAGCACGGTCGTGCGCTTCTCGCAGGCGCTCGGCTTCGAAGGCTTCCCCGAGCTCCAGCAGGCGGCGCGGGACGAGTACCGGCGGCGGCCCCCGGGCCTGGCGGACGCCTCGGCGGCGGCGGTCACACCGCTGTTCTCGCTGGATCACACCGAGTCCGAGGCCGCGCTGGCCGCCGACCACGTGAACCTCGAGGACACGGCGCACAAGCTCTCGCGGACCGACCTCGAGGCCGCGATTGACGCGATCGTGTCCGCCGGCAAGGTGCTGATCGCAGGCACCGACCAGATGGCGTTCTTCGCCAGCTATCTGCGCCACCTGCTGATGCTGCTCGACCTCCGCGCGGAGATCGTGGCCAGCCCGTCCCAGGAGGCCCTGGGGCGCCTCAGCCGGATCGACGAGCAGACGCTCGTCATCGGGCTCTCCGCTGGCCGACCGCATCCGCTGATCACGCGCACGATGAAGCTGGCCCGCCACCGCAAGGCGCCCACGCTGGCGATCACCGACGCGACTCTCTCCGAGGTGGCTCGGCTGGCCCGGATCCGCCTCTACTACTCCTCGAACACGCCTGCCTTCGTGCGCTCACACACGGCGCTGCTGTCGCTGATCCAAGCGCTGGCCTACGGCGTGTACTCGCGGGACGCCCAGCAGTACGACGTGCGGATCAAGGCGTTCCGGCTGAAGTAGCTCGGGTGGGGCCCGCTCCCCTCGTCCATCACGAGCTCTGCTTCGGCTGCGGGCGGGTCAACCTGTTCGGGGTGCTGCTCGAGGTGCAGCCGACCGGGCCCGGCGCGATCGCCGGGCGTTGCTTTGTCAAGCAGGACCACCAGGGGGCCGACCGCGGCCGCGCCCACGAGGGCATCGTGGCCGCGGCGCTCGTCGAGGCGATGGCGCTCGCCTGCGGTCCGGATGCACGGGCGGTCTCGTTCGAGATCTCGTTGAGCGCAGCCGCGCACGTCGGCGCCTTCCTGGAGATCGAGGCGCGCGTGGAGGGCCGGGACGGTCCGAGCGCCGACGCCATTGCGACCGCCCGGGGCGATCAGCGCATGGTGGCGCAAGCGGTGGGTAGGTTCAGGGTGTGACGCCGGATCCGTCCCCCGAGGAGAGATCGACATGCCCGAGAACCTGACCCGCCAGATCCTTAAAGAGCACCTCCAGGACGGGGACCTCAAGCCCGGCCGCCCGATCTCGATCCGCATGGACCAGGCGCTGCTCCAGGACGCCACCGGGACGATGGCGCTGATGCAGTTCGAGGAGCTCGGCGAGCCGCGCATCAAGATCGAGCGCGCGGTGCAGTACATCGACCACAACGTCGTCCAGCTCGACTTTAAGAACCCGGACGACCACCGCATGCTCCAGGCGCTGGCCCGCAAGTACGGGCTGCACTTCTCGCGACCCGGCAACGGGATCAGCCACTACATCCACATGGAGCGCTTCGGCAAGCCCGGGCAGACGATGCTCGGCGCCGACTCCCACACGGTCCAGGCTGGCTGCCTGGGCATGATCGCGATCGGCGCCGGCGGGCTCGACGTGGCGGTGGTGCTGGGCGGCCATCCCTACGAGATCGCGTGCCCCGAGGTCGTCGAGGTGCAACTGGAGGGCAAGCTCAGCCGGCCGTGGGTCCAGGCCAAGGACATCATCCTCGAGCTGCTCAGGCGCCTATCGGCCAGCGGAGGCAAGAACAAGGTGTTCGAGTTCACCGGGGCCGGGACGGAGGACCTCAGCATCCCCGAACGGGCCACGATCGCCAACATGATCGCCGAGCTCGGCGCCACCGCAGCGGTCTTCCCGCCCGATGAGACCACAAAGGAGTGGCTGAAGCGCCAGGACCGCGAGGAAGACTTCGTCGACGTACGCCCGGAGGACGGCGCCGAGTATGACGACCGGGTCGAGATCGACCTGGGCGAGCTCGGCCCGCTGGTGGCCAAGCCGCACAACCCCGACAACGTGGTGGGAGTCGAGGAGGTGGCGGGGACGGAGATCGCCCAGGTGTGCATCGGCTCCTCGGTCAACTCGGGCTACAACGACCTCGCGCTGGCCGGCGCGATCCTGGCCGACAAGGACGGGCAGATCGTGCATCCTCTCGTCGCGGCCACGGCGACCCCCGGCTCGCGGCAGATCCTCGCCGCGATCGCCGAGTCCGGCGTCTACCGCCAGCTGTCCGAAGGCGGGGTGCGGATGCTCGAGCCGGTGTGCGGCCCGTGCGTGGGCATGGGTCAGGCGCCGCCGTCGGACTCGAACTCGCTGCGCACATTCAACCGCAACTTCCCGGGCCGCTCCGGCACTCCCGAGGACTCGGTGTTCCTGTGCTCGCCGGCGGTGGCGGCGGTCTCGCTGCTCACCGGCAAGATCGAGGACCCGCGCGAGTACGGCGAGCCGCCCGAGCTCCTGCCGATGCCCGAGCTGCGCCCTTACGTCGAAGACGTCCACATCTTCGCGCCGGCGGAGCCTGAGGAGGCCGAGAAGATCGAGATCCCGCGGGGCCCCAACATCAAGCGCCCGCCGGAGCACGAGCCGCTGGGCGACTCGCTGGAGGCGTGCATCGCCACCGTCCAGCCCGACGACATCTCGACCGGCGATCTCGCTCCCGACGGGGTCGAGGTCATGGCCTACCGCTCCAATGTGCCGGCGATCGCCGAGTTCACCCTGCGCCACCGCGACCCGGACTTCCGCAAGCGCCTGAAGGAGTGGGGGAGTGGGTTCATCGTGGCCGGCGAGAACTACGGCCAGGGCTCCTCGCGCGAGCACGCCGCGCTGGCGCCGCTGCACCTCGGCGTCAAGGCGGTCATCGCGAAGTCGTTCGCGCGCATCCACCGGCGCAACCTGATCGCCCAGGGCATCGTCGCGCTCACGTTTGCCGACGAGTCCGACTACGACAAGGCCGAGGTGGGGCAGAAGTGGTCCATGCCGAAGCTGCGCGAGGAGCTCGAGAACGGGTCGGAGACGATCACGGCCAAGATCGAGGACGGCGACGGGCTGACGCTCAGCCACGACTTCTCCGAGCACGAGCGCGAGATCCTGCTCGCCGGCGGGTTGCTGTCGTACCTGCGCGATCAGGAGTCGGGCAACGGCGCCGAGGCCAAGTCCGGCGGCGGCGGGCGCGCCGAGCAGGAGGAGGCCGGCGAGCGGGCGGAGTCCGAGGACGGCTCCGGCAACGGCGCCGGCGTGATCCGCGAGTCGGGCCAGGGGGTCGGCGGCCACCACGAGTAGGCCGGCGTCGGGCAGATAACCCGCGCTATTCGACGGTTATCTCCCAACGCTCAACGCGGGGCGACGAGTAACGCCTGAGTCGCCCGACCGACGCGGCCTCGCGAGTCGTAGAGCACGCTCTCGGCCAGGCCGATCCCGCCGCCCGCGATCCGCGTCACCGACTCGAGGCAGATCCACTCGCCGACCGGCTCGCGCTCGACGTACAGCGTCAGGTCGACGTTGATGAACAGGTAGTGCTCGCGGGGGAGCGTCCCGCTGAGGCCGGCGCCGAAGTCGGCGGCCGCGGCCAGGCGCTGGATCGGCGTGGCCCGCTCGCCGGCCACGAGCCGACGCGTGAGCCGAAACCAGGCCGTGCCGGGGCCGCCGCCGAACCCGCCGAGGATGAAGCGGACCTCGTTCGCGTCGGTGGCGAACCTCGGGCGGTGCAGCCCTGGAAGCTCGCCGGTCCGGCCCGCCTCCGGGCCGGGCGGCGGCGCGATCCGTTCGGACGCGAAGCCGCCCGCCGAGGCCCGGCGGACGCGGATCGCCCGGGCCCGGACCACCTCGACCCCGCCCGCCACCATCGCGCCCTCGATCAGCTGGACCCGGCGTCCGTCGCGAGCCACCTCGGCCTGAACCGAGACCGGCCCGAGCGGAGCCGGCCGGATGAAGTCGTAGGTCAGGCGGCTCAGGATCAGTCCATCGGACGCGGGGACGCGCTCGAACGCCCGCGCCAGCAGCGCCGCCGGCGCGCCGCCGATCTGGGCGTCCCGGTCCCACGGCCCGCTGGCCAGCTCCGTCGCCACGAAGCCCCCATCGCGGACCTCGAACACCGCGGGGGCGGACATCGCGGGCGCTCAGCGCGGAGCGACGAGCAGGGCCTGGGTCGCCCGCCCGACCCGCCCGCGCTGGTCGTAGAGCACGCTCTCGGCGAGCCCGATCCCGTCGGCCGAGATCCGCGTCTCGGACTCCAGGCAGATCCACTCGCCGACCGGCTCGCGCTCCATGTACAGGGTGAGATCCGGATTGATGAACAGGAACTCGTCCCACGACAGCGCCGCGCTGATGCCGTTGCCGAAGTCGCCGGCGGCGGCGAGGTGCTGGAGCGCAGAGGGCGTCTCCCCGGTCACCAGCGGGCGGATTAGGCGAAACCAGGCTACGCACGGGTTCGTGCCCCAGGCGCCTGACACGAACCGGATCTCGACCGCGTCAGGCGTGAACATGGGCCGGTGGGGCGGGCGCAACTCCTGGGGACGGGCGCTGTCGGGTCCCGGTGGGGGTGGGTCTCCCTCGATGACGCCGCTCGTCCGCGCCCGCTGCACCCGCAGCGCACGCGCCCTGACCACCTCGACCCCGCCGGCCAGCATCGACGCCTCTAGTAGCTGAACGCGGCGTCCCGGCCGGACGATCTCCGCCCGCACCTCGACAGGACCGATCGGCGCCGGACGCACGAGCTCGTAGGTCACGCGGGCCAGCGCGAGTCCGTCCGAGGAGGGCAGTTGCTCGAAGGCGCGCATGAGGAGCGCGGCCGGCGCGCCGCCGTGCTGGGCGTTCGGATCCCACGGCCCCCGCGCGGCCGCCGATGCGACAAAGTGGCCATTGGAACCCTCGAACACTGGCTCGGCGGACATGGCCGGGAACGCTAGCGCCCGGCTACACTCAGCCCGGATGGACGACAACTCACAGGCCCCCCGCGACGAGGCGACGTTCACCGTCAAGGCAGGTCTGGCGGAGATGCTCAAGGGCGGCGTGATCATGGACGTGGTCACTCCGGAGCAGGCCAAGATCGCCGAGGACGCCGGCGCGGCCGCGGTCATGGCGCTCGAGCGCGTGCCCGCGGACATCCGCCGCGACGGCGGAGTAGCCCGCATGTCCGACCCCGCGATGATCCAGGGCATCCAGGAGGCGGTCACGATCCCGGTGATGGCCAAGGCCCGCATCGGTCACTTCGTCGAAGCCCAGGTGCTCGAGGCGCTCGAGGTCGACTACGTCGACGAGTCCGAGGTGCTGACCCCGGCCGACGAGGCAAACCACATCGACAAGTGGTCGTTCAGCGTCCCGTTCGTGTGCGGCGCGACCAACCTGGGCGAGGCGCTCAGGCGGATCGGCGAAGGGGCGGCGATGATCCGCTCCAAGGGCGAGGCGGGGACCGGCGACATCGTCGAGGCGGTCCGGCACCTGCGCGTGATCCGCTCCGAGATCCGGCGGCTGACCACCCTCGACGACGCCGAGCTGGCCACCGCGGCCAAGGAGCTGCAGGCCCCGCTTCACCTGGTGCGTCAGATCGCCGCGGACGGGCGGCTGCCGGTCGTGCTGTTCTGCGCCGGCGGGATCGCCACCCCGGCGGACGCCGCGCTGGTCATGCAGCTGGGCGCCGAGGGAGTGTTCGTGGGCTCGGGCATCTTCAAGTCAGAGGATCCCGAGCGTCGGGGCCGGGCGATCGTCGAGGCGACCACCCACTTCCAGGATCCCGCCCGGATCGCGGCCGCGTCCACCGGACTCGGCCAGCCCATGGTGAGCCTCGAGACGTCCAAGCTCGAGGCCGAGCAGCTCCTCGCCCCGCGCGGCTGGTAAGCGTGCCGGCGGCGTCCGCCGAAGCATCCAACGGCGCAGCGCCGAACCAGACCGAGCTCGTCGGGATCCTCGCCCTGCAGGGCGACTTCGAGGCCCACGCCAAGATGCTCCACTCGCTGGGCGCGCAGCCGCGCGAGGTCCGCGTGCCCGCAGACCTCGACGGCCTCGACGCGCTGATCATCCCCGGCGGCGAGTCGACCGTGATGACGCTGGGGATCGAACGGGAGGGGCTGGCCGAGCCGCTGCGAGAGCTGGTCCGCGCCGGCACGCCGGTGCTCGGGACGTGCGCGGGGATGATCATGCTCGATCGCGACCATCTCGGCCTGCTCGACATCACCACCCGTCGCAACGCATTCGGGCGTCAGGTCCGCTCCTTCGAGGCCGACATCGACGTCGCCGGCGTAAACGGCGGCCCGATGCACGCCGTGTTCATCCGCGCCCCGTGGGTGGCCGACCACGGCCCCGAGGTTGAGATCCTCGGAAGCGTCGAGGAGCATCCGGTGGCGATCCGCCAGGGCAACATGCTGGCGGTCTCATTCCACCCCGAGCTGTCCGGGGACAGCCGGCTGCACGCGATGCTGCTGGCGGCGGGAGGAGCGCGGTAGCGGCTCAGCGCCCGACGCCGGCCGGTTCGCGCCGGCGGCTCGAATAGGCCTGGAACTGGCGCTCGAAGGCGGCCCAGTCGAACAGGGGCAGGCCGTCCCGATCGTCGGGCGGCGGCGGACCCGGATCGATGGGATCCTCGCCTCCTCCCGGCGGGTCCTCGGAGTCGGTGCCGCGCGACAGCCAGGCGGCCAGCGCGCAGGCGGCGATCCCGGACACGTAGACGAGGCCGGCCAGAACCGGGTGGTGGGTGACCGAGGCGAACACGCCGACCGCGTACAGGATCAGGGCGGCGAGGACCAGCCGCCGCAGGTCCGTACGGGGGAGTGGCCGGCGGGGAGCCCTGGCGCAGGCGCTCAGCATGATCCCGCCCACCAGGACCAGCACCAGCACCAGCTTCCACGCAAACGACGGCGGCAACGGCATCTCCAGGACGATCATCGACCGCGGATGCGACCAAATCAAGCCTAACGGCGAGATTTGTCGTCCTGCCCCCGCCGAATGGGGAGGTTTGCGGGCGATCGGGAGGGGTGCGGGTGAGCGACGGAGGGGGCGAGCGCGACGCTGCGCCCAGTGTCGCGGCACTAGACCTCGAGCCCGTGGCGCATGGTGTTCTCGGTGACCACGCGCGGCTCGACGAACTGGCGCAGGTAGTCGGGTCCGCCGGCCTTGCTCCCGGTACCCGACAGGCGGTTTCCGCCGAACGGCTGGCGTCCCACCATCGCCCCGGTGATACCCCGGTTCACATACAGGTTGCCGACCGGCGAGCGCTGGCGGACGTAGCGGACGGTGGCGGGATCGCGCGCGAACAGGCCACCGGTCAGCGCATAGGGAAGCCCATCGACCACGTCGCAGGCGTCCTCCACGCTCGCCACCCGATCGATGGCCAACAGCGGCCCGAAGATCTCCTCGTTCAGGACCGGCGAGTCGCGCGGCAGACCGGCGGCGACCGTCGGGGGACAGAACCAGCCCCGGTCGGGGACCGGCTCGACCCGGGCGACGATCTCGCCCTGCTCGCGGGCCAGCGCCGCGTAGCGGTCGACCCGCTCCTGGGCGGCCTGCTCGATCACCGGCGGGACGTCGGTGCCGAGCTCTTCGGCCTGGTCGACCACCAGCACCTGCACGGCCCCCGCCACGCGCTCGATCAGCTGATCGGCGATCGCGTCGTGGACGAGGACCCGAGCCGCGGCCGAGCACTTCTGCCCGGCGTAGACGAAGGCGGACGCGACGATGCCCGGAACCGCCTCGTCGAGATCGGCGTCGGAGTCCACGATCACGCAGTTCTTGCCGCCCAGTTCGGAGACCACGCGCTTGATGTGTTGCTGTCCGGGCGCGACCGTCCCGGCCGCGCGGGTGATCTCGAGTCCGACCGGCTGGGAACCGGTGAACGCGATCGTCTGCACGCGCGGATGCGCGACGAGCGCCGCTCCCACGTCGCCCTCGCCCGGCAGCAGCGAGATCGCCGAGGCGGGAACCCCTCCTGCGCGCAGTGCCTGAACCAGCATCAGCGCGCACCCGGGCGACTGCTCGGCGGGCTTCAAGACGACCGCATTGCCGGTGGCGAGCGCGCCGGCCGTCATCCCGCACGGGATGGCCAGCGGGAAGTTCCACGGCGAGATGACCGCCGCTACGCCCCGCGGGGCGTAGCGCATCTCGTTGCGCTCGCCGGGGACCTGGAGCAGCTCCGCGCCGGCCTCGAGCTCGATCGCCCCGCGGGCGTAGTACTCCAGGAAGTCGATCGCCTCGCACACGTCGGCGTCGGCCTCGGGCCACGGCTTGGCGCACTCGCGGACCTCGAGGGCGGCGATCTCGAGCCGGCGCTCGCGCAGCCAGGCTGCGGCGCGAATCAAGGCGCCCGCGCGCTCGGCGGCGCCCACCGCGCGCCAGGCGCGCAGCCCCCGCTCCGCCTCCTCGAGTGCCGCGGCGACGTCGGACTCGCCGGCGCGACTGGCCACCGCCACCACCCGCTCCGGGTCGCCGGGATCGGTCGAGGGCAGATCGCCGCCGGACCGCTCGCCGGTGCCGATCATCACCGGCACGCGCAGGGGCAGTCGGCCGGACAGGCCGCGCATGGCCGCCTGTAGCTGGGCGCGGACCGGCGCGCGGCGCAACTCGAGCACGGGCTCGTTGGCGAACGGGGGCAACGTCGACACGCCGTGCGACGTTAACAGGCGCTACTGCCCGCCCGGGGGTTCCTGGCCCGTCGCGGCGGGCGGGTCCAGGTCCTCGGGCGGGCGGGGTGCCCACGGCGGGGGTGGGGGCATCTCGGCCTCGGGCGCCGGCGGAGCCTCGGGCATCGATGGAGCCTCGGCGGGCTGCGATGTCTCGGGTGCCGGCGGGGCCTCGGGCTCGGGCTCCGGGAACGCCTCGGGAACGGGCGAATCCCCCGCGGGTGAGCCCTCGTCGTGCGCCCTGGCCGCGGCCTGAGCGGCGGGGGTCAGCGGGGCCTGAGCCGGCGCGGGCGGCCAGGGCTCCTGGCTCTGCGGGGCCTCCGGGGGTGCGTGCGGCGAGGCGGGCGCCGGGGGATGGGGCCACTCGACGGGCGCCTTGTGGACCTCCTGCTCCTCGGGGGGCCAGCCCACCACGGCTCGACTGCCCTCCGGCTCGGAGGACTCGCGCGCCCACGGCGCCGGCTCCTGGGGCCAGGCCCGCCGGACCGCGCCCTGGGCGGCCACGTCGAAGCCGCTCGGCCAGATCGTCGCCTCGTCGTAGAGGGCATTGAGCAGGACCGCGCCTCGCAGGTTGGCGCCCTGGAGGTTTGCGCCTTCGAGGTTCGCCCCCTCGAGGCCCGCGCCTTCCAGGTTGGCTCCAGTCAGGTCGGCGCCGGTCAACACCGCACCGTGCAGCCCGGCGTCCTTCAGATTGGCGCCGGTCAGCCCGGCGTGCTTCATGTTCGCGCCCTTCAACGCCGCTCCCTCGAGGTTGGCTCCGTAGAGGCGCGCTCCCTCCACGTTCGCGCCCCACAGCACGGTGTCGTTCAGGTCTGCCAGGAGGAGTCCCGCGCCCCGGAGGCTGGCGCCTTCCAGGTCCGCGGCGCTCAGATGGGCCTTGAACAGGTCGGCGCCCTCCAGGTTGGCCCCGCTGAGCAGGGACCGCTCGAGGTGGGCGCCGGTCAGCGTGGCGCCGGCGAGGCCGGTGTGTGAGAGGAAGATTGGCGCGTCGATGTCCTGCGCCGTCACGCGCCGGCCGAGGACGGTGAGCGCGGCCTGCACGTCGGTCGGGGGACGGAGTCGAGCGTCCGCGTGTCCGGCCGCGCCGGCGCCGGGACGGGCGCCGTTGCCGGCTCGCCCACCCGTTCGCGTGGACGACGGTGCGTGCTCGCGGACGAACGCGGCGAGGATCTCCATGATCGGCGGGTGGTGCTCGGGCGACTCCCGGGCCAGGCGCTCGAGCGAGTAGATCCCGCCCAGGCGCACGTCGAGCGCCGGATGCCCGAGCTGATCGACCGCGCGCATGAAGCGCTCGATCAGCAGGCGCTCCCGGTTCTCCTCGCGCCGCTCGCGCGCTCCGCTGCGCAGCAGGTAGAGGGCCAACGCGGCGCCGAGCGCCCCCAGGATGAGCACGACAAGCGCGACCCGCACGCGGTTCAGCTCGTTCAGCCGCGCGGTGCCGGTGAGTCCCTTGGTCGACACCAGCCACGGCGGCGCGAAGCGGATCACCAACGCGCTGACCCCGGCCACGACGACCACGGACAGGATCAGCGCCAGCAATCGGCCGAGCCGCCTCCTCCAGCGTGACGAGCGCTTCATGGCCGGTCGAACTATGGCCGATATCTCGCCGGGCGCCGGAACGTGCATCAGCTCTTGCACGGGCGACGGGAGGGGCGCAATCGTTCACACCGGCCCCGCCTCCGCTGGTTAAATCGCTCCGTGGAGCGAGGGGCGGCAGAGCAGTCGGAGTACTTCGAGCTGATCGAGAAGCTCGAGGCGGCGCAGGAGAGCGACGTGGTCGAGCAGGCGCTGGCCGCCGCGCAGGAGCGCCTGGGCATGGACGCCTCCTACATCACGACGATCGACGCTCGCCATCAGACGATCCACGCGATCCTGGGCGACCCCGACACCGCCGCGCGCTACCAGGGCACGGTCTTCCCGCTCGAGCAGACCTTTTGCATGCGGATGCTCGGCGGCGAGATCCCCAACATCGTCCCGGACACCCGCGCCGAGCCGTCGCTCAGCGATCTGGACACGGCGCGCGAGTTCCACGCCTACATCGGCGTGCCGGTCACGCTGTCGGACGGCAGCGTGCACGGGACGCTGTGCTGCGTGAGCCGTGAGCCGAGGACCGGGCTGGGGCCGGAGGATCTGCGGTTCATGCGGACCCTCGCGGGCATCATCGCCACCCGCGTGGAGAGGGTCCGCGGCGATCTCGCCCGCCTCACCGAGCGGTTCCGGAGCGCTCCGCGCCCGGAAGCCGAGATGCCCCCCGAATAGCGGCCGAGCGGGGGCTACGGCGCCGCCAGCAGCTGCTCGACCGGCACCCCGCGGGCCTGCTCGTACAGGAACGACTCGTTGCTGGTGTTCTCGAGCAGCCGGCGCACCAGGTAGGCCATACCCGCCACCAGGTCGCCGATCGGGCAGTAGGTGCGGACCCGAAACCCGCGCGTGGCCAGTGCGTCCTGGAGCTGGTCGCCCAGGCCGCGCAGCACCTGTAGCTCGAGGTCGCGATCCTCGCCGCCCAAGGAGCGGTTGTAGGCGATCGCATGCGATACCGAGCGCAGGTTGTGCGAGGCCACCGCTATGCGCACGGCCGGCCGGGCGTCGAGCAGTCGGCGGGTCAGCGTCTCGAAGTTGCGGTCGCACTCGGCCTTGACCTCGAACACGGGGGTGCTCCAGCCATGCTGGCCGGCCTGCACGAGCTCGTGGTCCCAGTAGGCGCCCTTGACCAGCCGCACGGTCAGCGGCGTCGTGCGCGCGGATGCCCGGGCCCACTCGAGGATCCGGTCGAGCTGCTCGGGTGAGTCGCGCAGGTAGGCCTGGAGCACCATCCCGGCGGACGGCCCCGGCGCGAACTCCTCCTCCGCGAGCACGTCGAGCACGAGGTCGAGCACGGCCTCGCGCGAATCGAGCGATTCCATGTCGATGTGGATGTGCGCCCCGAGCTCGTGGGCGTGGCGCAGCAGCGGGCGCAGGCGCTCCGCCGCGTCGCGCCGGCCCCGCTCGGGAGCGTCGGGTCGCAGCAGCGGCGTCAGCGCCGAGATCTTCACCGACACGTTCGTGCGCGGGATCGCCCCGATGCTGTCGCGTTCGAGCACGTCCCGGACCGGCCAATCCGACTCGATGCGCGCCAGCTCGGCCAGTGCCTCGTCGCAGCGGGCGGCGTAGCGGTCCGCCTCGGCCTGGGTCACGGTGGCCTCGCCGAGCAGGTCGACCGAGCTGGCCACGCCGCGGTTCCAGAGGTCGCGCAGCACGCCCAGGGCCGCGGCCGGCGTCTCGCCGACGATGAACCGGTGGGCCATGTGCCGCACTCCGGCGGCCGCGGCGGCGCCGAGCGCGGCCCGGCCCGCCTTTATATCGGCCATCCGCATCGCGGCGGCGAGCGGCGGCGGTGCGTCGGGAACCTCGCGCAGGTACTCGCGCAGGTGGCGGGCGAGGTCGTCGAGCGAGCGGCACGCCGGTGTGACGTCGACGAACCGGAACAGGGCCGCGCGCAGCTGCCGGTCCCCCGAGGCCAGGTCCATGGCACGCTGATCGATGGCCCGGAGCGGATGGCGGGCGCTCGAGGGAAATGCCGATGCCAGGTCCGTGCCGACCTCGCGGATCGAGCGCTCGAGGTCGTCTTCGTCGACTGCCCCGCGTCGCTGAGTCGTGGTCCCGCTCACGCGCTCACCTCACTAGAGGATGTTGACCGCGCGGGCCACGACCAGGCCCACGGTGATCAGCGCCACGATCGACTGCGCGCTCATCAGCCACTTGGCCGTCGCGGTGAGCGGCATCGTGTCGGTGGGGCTGAAGGCGGTCGCGTTCGTGAGCGAAACGTACAGGTAGTCGATCAGCCGGGGCATCCAATTCTTGGGGGCCCACCGGGGATCGGACATCTGCGGGAACAGGAAGTCGGGGTAGTCACGCTCATGCCGGGCCCGGGCGGCCGGGCCGCCGCGGTCGATCTCCCAGTACCACAGCCCGAACAGCAGCACGTTCGTGCACCACAGGACGATCCCGGACAGGATCAGCTGATGCCCGTTCACTTTGCTGCTCTGCAGCAGCCGATTGCATAGCCGCACGAGCGCGATGGCGTTCGCCGCGCTGACCAGGCCGATCAGCGCGATCGCCACGTGACGGCGGAACGGAAAATCGCGCGCGTTGGGGTGCATGGACGCGCCCACCACCCCGATCAGCGTCGCGCCCTCCAGCGCCGGGAGCAGCCAATTCGGGCCGACGCTCACCTGCTCTGAGAGCGAGAGCTGAAGGGCGATCGCGCAGGCGACGACGAGCTGCGGCTCCCAGAAGGGCAGCCAACGCTCGACCATGGCGAGGAAGCCGCTCCGCGGGGGACTCGGCGTCTGTCGGAGCTCCTCGCTACGGTCCATGTCCGTCCGGATAGTGGCACGCGCCCCAGCCGTGCCCAATGTCTTCGTGCCCATGAAGCGCCTGGCCCTGATCCCACTCGCTCTGCTGCTCGCGGCCTGCGGGAGCGCGAGCAGCTCATCGCCGTCCGCCGGGACGACGGCCGCGCCGGCCGCCGCCCAGAGCACGACGACTGCCACCGCCGACGCGCCCGCGAGCACGAGCACCACGGCGGCCGTGAGCACCACCACCACGACCACGGCCGCGACGTCGGGCACCCCACCGTGCCGGGCGGCCGACCTGGCGCTGTCCTACGTCGGCCAGCAGGGCGGGATGGGCCACGGCGAGATCGGCTTCGCCCTGCGCAACACGAGCGCAACGGCGTGCCGGACCTACGGCTACCCGGGCATCCTGTTCCTGGACCAGCACGGCGGGGCGCTCCCGACGATCCCCCACCACACGACGCAGGACTTCTTCGGAAACAGCCCTGCGACGGCGCTCGTCATAGCCCCAGGGCAGAGCGCCTCGTTCCGGCTCGACGTCGGCCACGGGGTGGCCACGTCGAACGGCTGCGCCACCGCCTACGCCCTTCAGGTGATCCCGCCCAACGACACGGCCACGCTGCGCACCTCGATCCCGAACGGCTCCTACGAGTGCCGGGACGCGAACGTCTCGCCGCTGCGGGCCGGCGTAACCGCCTATCCCTAGAGGCGACCTCCGACAGCGTCAGGCGTCGACGGATGGCAGCCAGCGCGGCCCGTCCGCGAGCGCCTGGCTGATCTCCTCGGCGGGCACCGCGCGGGAGAAGTGAAAGCCCTGGGCGAGTCCGCAGCCCAGACGGCTCAGCTCGCGGACGTGCTCGGCGGTCTCGACTCCCTCGGCGACCACGTCGAGCGACAGAGCGCGCGACATCGCGATGATCGTCTCGGTGATCGCGGTGTCCCGCGACTCCGAGCCGAGCCCATCCACGAACGAGCGGTCGACCTTGAGCACGTCGAGCGGGAGCCGCGTGAGGTAGCTCAGCGACGAGTAGCCGGTCCCGAAGTCGTCCAGCACCAGGCGGACCCCCAGTGCCTTCAAGGCGTTCAGCACCTCGCCCAGGCCCTCCGCGTCACGGACCATCACGGTCTCGGTGATCTCGAGGCTCAGGCACGCCGGATCGAGGCCCGTGCTGCGCAGGACCGAGGCGACGACGTCGGGGAGCGAGCGGCGCGTGACCTGGACGGCGGAGAGGTTGACCGACATCGTGAGCGGAGCCGCGTCGGGACGGGCGTGATACCACTGGGCGGCCTGGCGGCACGCCTGCTCGAGCACCCACCGGCCGATCGGCTCGATCAGGCCGTTCTCTTCGGCGATCGGGATGAACTCGGACGGAGGGATCTCGCCGCGCTCGGGGTGGTGCCAGCGCAGCAGCGCCTCGACCCCGACCAGCGAGAAGTTGCGCAGCGAGACCACCGGCTGGTACTCGAGGCGCAGCTCGCCCCGCTCGAGCGCCCGGCGCAGGTCGTTCTCGACCCGCAGGCGCTCGATCGCGCGCCCGCGCATGCCCTCGTCGAACACCTCGTAGCGGGCGCGTCCGCGCTCCTTGGCCCGATACATGGCGGCGTCGGCGTCGCGGATCAGCTCATCGGCGCGCTCGCCGCCGCGGGCCAGCGCGATTCCGATGCTGGTGGTCACGAAGTGCTCCGAGCCCGACAGCGCGAACGGCCGGGCGAAGATCGCGGCGATTCGCTCGGCGGTCTCGATCGCGTCGCGCTCGGAGGCGATGTCCTCGAGCAGGATCCCGAACTCGTCGCCGCCGAACCGGGCCACGGTGTCGCTCGAGCGCAGCGCCTGGCGCAGGCGCGGGGCGGCCGCGGTGAGCAGCTCGTCGCCCACGTGGTGACCGAGGCTGTCGTTGACCAGCTTGAAGTGGTCGAGATCGAGGAACAGGATCGCGGCCTGCCCCTCCTGCCGGTCCAGCCGGGCCAGGGCATGCTCGAGGCGGTCGACGAACAACACGCGGTTCGGCAGCCCGGTGAGCGGATCGTGCACGGCCCGGTCGCGGATGGCATCCTCGATCGCCTGGCGCTCGAGCGCGTCGGCCAGCACGTTGGCCAGAGCCTGCAGGAAGTCGACGTCGCCAGCGGCGAAGCTCCGCGGCGCCATCGACTGGATCACGAGCACACCGAACGGCTCGCGCGAGCGGCCCTCGATCTTGACCGAGAGGCCGGCGCGCGTCCGCCGGCCCCCGAAGTCCGGCTGCTCGAAGCGGGTCTCGGCATTCCAATCCTCGACCACGACGGGAGCGCCCGTGAGCAGCGTGTAGCCGGCCTGGGAGCCTTCCCCGGCCGGGTAGCGCAGGCTGCCGAAGGCCGACTCGGGCCAGCCGATCCCGGCTCTCAGGACCAGCGCGGTCTCGGCAGGCAACAGCTCCCACACGGCCGAGATCTCGACCCCCAGCAGCTTCGCCGCGGTGTGTACGGCCTCTTGCATGAGCTCGACCGTGCTCGCGCCCTCGAGCGCGTGCTCGCCGAGCAGCGCGACCGCGGCCTGCTGGGCCGCGCGTCGCTCGAGCTCGGCCTCGGCCTGCTTTCGCTCGGTGACGTCCGACAGGACGCCGTGCCAGCGCAGCTCGCCGTTGTCCTCGCGGGTCAGCACCGCGTCGTCGCGGATCCAGACCACCCGCCCGTTGCGGTGGAGCATCCGGTACTCGAGGGCCGGGCTGTCGGGATCGGCGCCGATGAGCGCCTCCTCACGGGCCAGGACCCAGCCGCGGTCGTCGGGGTGCAGCCGGTCGACCCAAAGCTCGGGGTCCGCGCACCAGTCCGCGGGGGTGTAGCCGAGGATGTGCTCGATCTGGGGGCTGACGTAGCGCCACCAACCGGTCTCGCCGGCGTCGGCGACGTAGACGATCGCGGGGACGCGCGCGAGTAGCTCGGAGTAGCCGGATCCGACCGGCTCGGCCCCGTCGGATTTATCTGTGAGCGCGCCGGGCACGCGAGCGCTGTCGTCTTCCCCGACCATGTCTCCTGCTAATCGGCAAAACCTGTCCCGAGCCGTACCCGCACTGGACGAGGGTTGTCCGCCTGATTACCCGCCGGCCGCCTCGAACCGCGACACGCCGTCCGCGTCGCGCTCGATCGCCTGGCCCGCCTCGACCAGCAGGTCGAGGTGCCCGAGGACCTCCGACAGCGTCAGGTAGGCCTGGGTGACCGCCACGTTGCCCCACATCCGCAGGGCGATCTCGTAGGCACTGAGCGGCTGGCCGTCGAGGATCTGCAGGACCCGTGCCGCCCGCCGGCGATGCATGCGAAGCCGCTCGTCGATCAGCTCGGCGTGCTCGAGCACGGGGTCGCCGTGACCGGGCAGGACCAGGCGGGCGGGCAGCTCTCGGGTGGCCTGGAGCGACTCCATGTACTGCAGGAGCGCCCGCGGTCGGGGCCCTGGGGGGCCGGCGGGGTCACCCGTCAGGGGTCGCGAGACCAGCGGGTTGGACGAGATGCGCGCCAGCAGGTGGTCGCCGGCGATCAGGATCTCCCGCTCCTCGTCCCACAGGATCGTGTCCGAAGGGCTGTGCCCGGGACGGTGGAAGATCCGCAGCGTCCGGTCGCGGAGCCGGAGCTCCTCGCCGTCGTGCAGCGGGACGGTCACGCGCCCGCTCGAGCCGAAGGCGCGAAAGGCCGCGGCCAGCGACCCGAGCACGGTGGCCAGGTCGTCGGGCACGCCATGGCGGCGCATGATCGCCTGCGCGAACTCGTCGTCGGCCGTGGCGCTGCGCGAGAAGCTCTCGAGGTAGGGACCGAGCAGGTGAAACGCCGCCACCTGCGCCCCCGAGCGGCGGGCCAGGATCTCGAGCAGGCCGAGATGATCCATGTGCTGGTGGGTGACCACGATCAGCTCGAGGTCCTCGATCCGGCGGTCGTGGGCGGCCAGCGCGCGCTCGAGGTCATCCAGCGACTTGCCCGAGTTGGGCCCGGTGTCGATCAGGGTGAGCGGCTCGTCCTCGATCAGGTAGCAGTTCACCCGGCCGACCAGGAACGGGGTCGGCAGCGCGATCCGGTGGATGCCAGCCCGCTGCGCCAGGGCCAGCGCGTCGTCGGCGCTGGTGGCGCGGCGGTCCGGTGTAGTCACGAACGAATCACGGCGAGCACCTCGTCACGGCGGCGCTCCATGTCCTCGCGGGAGCGCAGCGACTCCAGGCACAGGCGCAGCAGCGGCTCGGTGTTGGAGGGCCTGACGTTGAAGTGCCAGTCTTCGTACTCGACCGAGAGGCCGTCCAGGTGGTACTGGTGCCCGTCCTCGTACTTGGAGGCCAGCTCTTCCATCTTGGCCTCCCCGTCGGAGACCTCGGAGTTGATCTCGCCGGAGATGAAGTACTTCGAGCGGTAGGGCTCGAGCAGCTCGGAGATCCGCGCCTCGCGTTTGGAGAGCAGCTCGAGGATGAGCAGGGCGGGGATCGTCCCCGAGTCCGCGCAGTAGAAGTCGTGGAAGTAGTAGTGGCCGGAGACCTCCCCGCCGAATACCGCGTGCTCCTCGCGCATCCGGGTCTTGAAGAAGGCGTGCCCGACGCGGTTCATGAGCGCCCTCCCGCCCGCCTTCTCGGCGACGTCCTTGACCGCCCAGCTTGCCCGGACGTCGTAGAGGATCGTCGCGCTCGGGTTCTTCTCGAACATCGACTCGGCCAGCAGCGCGGTCAGGAAGTCGCCGTCGACGAACGCGCCCTCGTCGTCGATGAAGAAGCAGCGGTCCGCGTCGCCGTCCCAGGCGATCCCCAGGTCGGCCTTCTGGCGGACCACCTCGCGCATGATGAACTCGCGGTTCTCCTCGAGCAGTGGGTTGGGCTCGTGGTCGGGGAAGCGCCCATCGGGCTCGAAGTAGGTCTCGACCAGGTCGAGGCCCAGGCGGTGAAGCAGCGGGCCGACCATCGGGCCGGCCATCCCGTTGCCGCCGTCCACCACCACGCGCATCGGATTGACCGCGCCGGGGTCGATGAACTTGAGCGCGGCCTCCTGGAACTCCTCGTAGAGCTGCACCTGCTCGACCGAGCCGCCGCCCGGGGCGCTGCCCAGCCCCGCGTCGATCTTGGTCCGCATCTCGCCGATGCCGGCGTCCCCGGACAGCGCGATCGCCCCGCGCTTGACGAGCTTGGCGCCCGTGTATCGCTGGGGATTGTGCGACGCGGTGCACATCAGCCCGCCGTCGAGGTCGCGCGAGCCGACCAGGTAATAGAGCATCTCGGTGCCGACCTCGCCGGCGTCGAGCACGGTGGCTCCTTCGGAGCAGATCCCCTTGGTGTAGGCCTCGGAGAGCTCCGGCGCGGTCAGCCGCATGTCGCGGCCGAGGCCGAGGCGCAGGTCCGAGGTCGGCTTCTCCTCGAGATCGGCGATCACCCGGGCGAACGCTCGACCGATCTGCTCTGCCAGCGCGGCGTCGATGTCCGAGCCATACAGCCCGCGGATGTCATAGGCCTTGAAAATTTCTGGATTGGCGACGCTCATCGCGGCGGATCCTACCCCGGTAAAGGTCTGTGAACATGCGCCGCCCGTGAAGCCCATCGTCGTGATCCTGTGCGGAGGGCGCGGCACTCGGCTGCAGGAGCACTCCCTGGACGTTCCCAAGCCGCTGATCGAGGTCGGCGGCCGGCCGATCGTCTGGCACGTGATCAACATGTACCTCGCGCACGGGTTCCGCCGGTTCTTGCTGCTGACCGGGTACCGCGCCGAGCAGGTGCACGAGTTCGCCGCCTCCTCGCCCTGGCCTGCGGAGGCCGAGATCGGCTGCCTCGATACCGGGGTCGACACTCCGACGGGCGAGCGCCTGTATCGGGCGGCGCCGGCGCTCGAGTCCGAGGAGCGCTTCTGCCTCGCCTACGCCGACGGGGTGGCGGACATCGACCTGGCGCGGATGCTCGACTACCACCGTGGGCACGGGCAGGCCGCGACCATGGCCGTGGTCCAGCCGCGCCTTCCGTTCGGGGTGGCGCGGCTCGACGGCGACGGATCCGTGCTCGGATTCACGGAGAAGCCCCGCAGCGACCTGTGGGTGAACGCGGGCTTCTTCTGCTTCGAGCGGGCCGCGCTCGAGGTCGTGGAGCGCGGCAGCACGCTCGAACGCGAGCCGCTCGAGCACCTGTCGGCGGGGGGAGATCTGCGCGCCTTTCGCCACCAGGGCTTCTGGGAGTGCATGGACACCCACAAGGACTGGCTGACGCTCAACGAGCTATGGGCAGGCGGCCGCGCTCCGTGGGTGCAGCGAGGCCCCATCTAAACTGGGAGTACATGTCCGGACACTCCAAATGGGCTTCCATCAAGCACAAGAAGGCCGTCGTCGACGCGCGGCGCGGCCAGCACTTCACCAAGCTGGCGCGCGCGATCAGCGTGGCCGCGCGTGAAGGCGGCGGCGATCCCGTCGGCAACTCGGCGCTGGCGCTGGCCATCCAGAAGGCCCGCGACGCGTCGATGCCCAAGGACAACATCGAGCGCGCGATCGCCAAGGGGACGGGCGAGGGCGCCGACACTGACCAGATCGAGACCGTTCTGTACGAGGGCTACGGCCCGGGCGGCGTGGCCCTGCTGATCGAGGCGCTGACCGACAACCGCAACCGGACCGGCGCGGAGATGCGCCACCTGCTCGGCAAGCACGGCGGCAACCTCGGGGAGCCGGGCTCGGTGGCTTACCTGTTCGACAAGCGCGGCGTGATCGTGGTCGACGCCAACCGATACAGCGAGGACGACCTGATGCCGGCGATCGACGCGGGCGCCGAGGACATCGCGCTCGACGAGGACGTGTTCGAGGTGATCACCGAGCCGGCCGACCTCGCGGCGGCCCGCGATGCGCTGACCGAGGCGGGGGTCGAGATCGAGAGCGCCGACGTGACGCAGCGCCCCCGCGCCCGCGTGCCGGTCGACGAGTCCGACGCCGGCAAGCTGCTGAAGCTGATCGACGCGCTCGAGGAGTCCGACGACGTGGGGGCCGTGCACGCCAACTTCGACGTCGACAGCGCCGTGCTCGAGCGCGTGGCGCAGTAGAAACGCTCTTCGCCCGCTCTTCGCCCGCTCTTCGCCAGGGCCGCTACCCTCGTTCGCTCGATGAAGATACGAAGCTTGATCCTGCGTCCCTGGCCGCGGCCGTCGCCGTCGCTGGCTGCGGCGGCTCCTCGTCCAACGCGTCGGGAATCGTGCTGGCGCCGCAGGGCGGGGCGACCGAGGCCGCGGTCACGACCACGGCCAAGCCGCCGCCGGCCATCGCCAAGAAGCCCGTGGTCACCGTGCCCACCGGCCCGGCGCCGACCAAGCTGGTCACCAAGGACCTCGTCCAGGGGGTCGGCCAGACCGTCAAGACGGGGGACACCGTCACGGTCAACTACGTGGGCGAGCTCTACAAGAACGGCAAGGAGTTCGACTCCTCGTGGAGCCGCAACCAACCGGCCACTTTCCCGCTCAAGACCGGCGGCGTGATCGAGGGGTGGGTCAAGGGCATCCCGGGGATGAAGGTCGGCGGCCGCCGGGAGCTGATCATCCCGGCCAGCCTGGCCTATGGCAGCAAGGGGAGCGGCACGACGATCCCGCCTAACTCGCCGCTCGTGTTCGTCGTCGACGTGCTGTCGATCGCTTCTTAGCCGTCTTCGAGTCTCTTCGACTCCGGCTCATCGCCGCCGCGCCCGAGCCGGCGAGCCCGGTAGAGGGGGACCGCATCCGACATGCCCTTGAGCTTGTGCTTTCGGGCGAACGACCAGTCGAAGTCCTCGGGGGTGGCGTCGCGCACCTCCTCGGTGCAGAGCACGGCGCCCGGGCGGGCGGCGCCGGTCACCCGGCTGGCCAGGTTGACTGCGTGGCCATAGAAGTCGCCCGCGCGCTGTAGCGCGGAGCCCCACGCGACCCCGGCCCGCATGCTCGGCAGGTCGCCCTCCTCGACCGCCTCGAGCAGCGACAGCGCCACCGACACGAGCGGTCTCGGCTCGGGGCTGACGAACATCGCGGCGTCGCCGATCGTCTTGACCAGTCGGACCGGTGGCGCGACCACGTCGTTGGCCAGTTCGGCCAGTTTGCTGGCCAGGCTGCCCAACTCCTGGGGGTCGATCTGCGCTCCCAGCCGCGTGAACCCCACCATGTCCACGAAGCACACGGTGATCTCCTGGGCCCGTCCCGCCTCGCCGGCCTCGCGCTCCGCCTGGCTGAGCATCCCGCGCCGGACCGACTCGGCCAGGTGCTGCTTGTAGGCCGCCACCAGCACTGGGTCGATCGCCGGGATCAGCTGTTCGGCCACAGAGGCGAAGCGCTGGGCGACCTCGTCCTCGCTGTCGCCGGGCTCGAGGAACGCGTCGACGAACGCCGCCGCCGTGGTGGCGGCCAGGCGGGCCATTCCCTCGCCAAGCACGCGAGTGATCTCGGCGATCGATTCCTCCCTGAGCCCGACGTCCATGAACATCCGGGTCGACTCGGCCGCCTTCACCTCCTCCTCGCCGAACACGCGGTCGTCGGGCGCGGCCTCGGGGAGGCCGAGCAGGCGCCGGATCCGCAGCAGCTGGGCAGCCTTGAGGCCGGTCTGCCCCTCGAGCTCCTTGGCCGTGTAGCGGCCGCCCAGCACGCGCTCGACCAGCAGCAGGGGGAGCCGGTCGTCCTTGACTGCGTCCTTGAGCTCGTCGAGCGTATAGCCCTCGTCGACGAGCCGGTCCAGGAGGCGCTCGCGGGCAGCGCGATCCTCGCCCTCAAGCCCGTCGAGCAAGCCGGCGCCGGCGAAATCCACGCCTGGGATGGTTGCGCAAAAGGGCCAGGACCGTCGATGGTCCGGGCGATCGGCTAGCATCGAGCGTCCTCGCGGGTCCCGTCCCGGCGGTCGCGTGTCAGTGTCGCCGGTGGATCCGCTCACTTACCCCGGTTCTGCACATGCTTTCGATCCTGATGCCCGTCTACAACGAGCGAGAGCGCGTCGAGCGCGCGATCGCGGAGGTGCTGGACACCCAGCTGCCCACGGAGTTCGAGCTGGTGGTCGTCGACGACGGCTCCACCGACGGGACGCGAGAGATCCTCCGAGAGGTAAACTGGGACCCGAGGGTACGGCTGTTCGAGCATCCCGAGAACCGGGGGAAGGGCGCCGCTATCCAGACCGCCCTGGCCGAGGCGCGAGGTGATTATTCAGCGATCTTCGACGCCGACCTCGAGTACGACCCGTCGGACCTGGGACTACTGATGCCGCCGCTGCTGGACGGCCGCACGAACGCTGCCTTCGGGGTGCGAGCATTCGACGGGTACACCAGCCACTCGTTCCTCTTCGTGCTCGGCAACAAGGGCGTGACGTTCGCCTGCAACGTCCTGTTCAACGTGTACCTGCACGACATCATGACCTGCCACAAGATGATCCGGACCGAAGTGTTCCGCAGCCTGCCTCTGCGCTCGGCGGGGTTCGCGATCGAGCCCGAGATCACCGCGCGGCTCGTGCAGCGCGGCGAGCGCATCTTCGAGGTGCCCGTGCACTACCGGGCGCGCGCCACCGACGAGGGCAAGAAGCTGACCGCGGTGGATGGTTTCCGAGTGCTGGGCACGCTGCTGCGCTGCCGCTTCTCGGATCCGTCTCGGCGGTGAGGTGAGCGCGACCCAGACACCCCTTTCGTCGTCGCTGGCGTCCCGCGGGCGTCCTCGGAGTTGGGGTGGGGGGACCGGATGCGGTCGTCGGGTCGGCGGTACCCGTTTATCTGCTCGACCGTCGTGTGCGTGCTGCTGGCCGTTCTGTCGGCCGCCGTGCTTCCGACCGTGCCGAGCTACGACCCGTGGTCGTGGATCTCCTGGGGGCGCGAGGTCGTCGATCCCCATCTGGGCTTCGTGATCAGCGGCGGGCCGTCGTGGAAGCCGCTGCCGTGGTTCTTCACGATCGTCTACGCACTGTTCGGAACCGCGGCGGCGCCGACGCTGTGGGTGATCACCGCGCGCGCTGGCGGCCTGCTCGGCCTGGTTGCCGCGTATCGATTGGCGGCGAGGCTGGTAGGGGGGCCTCGCTGGGCGGCCGTCCTGGCTGGGGTGCTGGCGGCCGGCGCCGTGGTTGTCACCCAGGAGTGGTTCTACTACATGTTCCGGGGGACCTCAGAGCCGATGCTGATCGCGTGTGCGCTGTGGGCGATCGATCGGCACCTGGAGCGGCGGTATGGCTGGGCGTTTGTGCTCGGTGTGGCGCTTGGGCTCATGCGCCCCGAGGCCTGGCCGCTGCTGATCGCCTACGGCGCCTGGCTGTGGTGGCGCTCCGGGTCGACGCGCATGCGGGTGCTGGTGGTGCTCGGGTTGCTCTCGCTCCCGTTCTTCTGGTTCGTTCCGCCGTGGATCGGATCGGGGCACCCGTTCCTGGCCGCGAGCCACGCCGCGGACTACAACGGCCAACTCGGCGCGCATCCGTTCTTCACCGTGCTCGGGCGCGGCCTGGATATCCAGACGATCCCTGTGCTCGTGCTCGGGGCGGTCGCGGTGGCGCTGGCGTGGCTGCGCAGCCCTCGCGACCGGCTGACGCTGTCGCTGGGAGCGGGGGCATTGGTCTGGTGGGTGGTCGTGGTCGGGATGACCCTCGACGGCTATCCGGGGTTGGAGCGCTTCTACCTGCCCGCGGCCGGTGTGACGTGCGTGCTCGCCGGCGTGGGGATCGTGCGGGTCGCCGAGATGCTTTCGCGGGGGCGTGTGGTCGTGGCGATTGGGGTGGTCGCGGCGCTGGTCGCGCTGACGATCCCGTTTACCGGGGGGCGGTTGAACGAGGCGCGCCGGCAGGAGCGCGTCGCCTCGCAGGCCGTGACGCGGCTCGATCAGCTTTCCGCCGCCGTCGCCGCGGTCGGCGGGCATGCTCGCGTGTACCCGTGCAAGTCGTCGTTTGCCGCCGTGAACCACGGCGTGCAGACCGCGCTGGCCTGGAAGTTGCACGTGACCCTGGGGCGGGTGGGGACGTCGATGCGCCACCAGGGCGTGATGTTCGTCGGGCCGCACGACACAATCGACGGCATCGCCGCGGCGATCAATCCCCACCTCACCTCTCGGCAGTTGCTCGCGACGGTGGGCGCCTGGAAGGTCTACCGGATGACCAAGCCGGGCGCGGACCAGCGCTGCGCGGGTTCGTAGCCCCGTAGGGCGTGCATAACCTGCCATTCGCCCGGCGCGGGGCGGACCTTGCCACCCCGTGCACGACTATCGTGCAGTACATGCCACGGTTTCCCGCTCGCGGCTCGGTTGGCACGTAATGCACGGTGGCGAGCCCCCTCCCGGTCCCGCCTGGCTCGAGTCGATTCGATGCTCGTTCTGCGGTAAGCGCGGCACCGAGGTGGAGAGGATCGTCGCCGGGCCCACGCCCGGGGTGGCGATCTGCTCGGACTGCGTCGCCCTGTGTACCGAGATCATGGCCGAGGAGCGCGGGACCGACGGCCCGGCCGACCCCGCGGCGTAGCGGCGGCGGCCGGTCTGCCCGATCGGCCCGGTGGCCGGGGAGGCGTCCGGGCCGCTACGGAGAATGGTGTCGCAATGATCGTTCTCGGAATCGATCCGGGCACCGCGAGCACCGGCTACGGCGTGGTCGAAAGCGCAGGCTCCCGGCTCCGCGTGGTGGCCGCCGGCGTGATCGAGACGCGCGCCGGCACGCCGCTCGAGCGCCGACTGGCCGAGATCCATGGCCACGTGCGGGATCTGCTGGATCGCCACCAGCCGGCCGCGCTGGCCATCGAGGAGCTCTACTTCGGGGCCAACGCGCGGACCGCGTTCGCGGTCGGGCAGGCCCGGGGCGTGGTGCTGCTGGCCGCCGGCGAGCGGGGCGTCCCCTCCCGCTCCTACACCCCCCAGCAGGTCAAGGACGCCGTGTGTGGGCACGGACGCGCCGGAAAGGACCAGGTCGGGCGGATGGTGGCGCGCCTGCTGGGCCTGTCCGGGGTGCCGTCTCCCGACCACGCGGCGGACGCGCTGGCGGTGGCGATCTGCGATCTGAACCGCGCGCCGCTGGCACGGGCGGTGGCGGGGGTGCCGGCATGACCGCGGCGACCGGCGGGGTGCGGCCATGATCGCGTTGGTCTCCGGCGCGGTGGCGGTGCGCCGCGGCGATCACGTGGTCGTCGACTGCGGCGGTGTCGGCTATCGCCTGTCGGTGTCGGCCGAGACGCTCAGGCATGTGCCGGCTGTCGGCAAGCAGGTGCTCCTGCACAGCCACATGGTCGTCCGCGACGACGCGCTCCAGCTTTACGGATTCGCCACCGAGGAGGAGCGCGAGCTGTTCCTGATGCTGATCTCGGTGCAGTCGGTCGGTCCCAAGGTCGCGCTCGCCGTGCTCTCCGGCGGGCCGCCGCGGGAGCTGCTGAAAGCGCTTGCGGCCGGTGATACGGCTCGTCTCCAGGCCGCGCCCGGCGTCGGCAAGCGCACGGCCGAGCGGATCATCGTCGAGCTGCGCGAGAAGGTCGGCGCGACCGCGCCCATCACGGTGGTGGCGGTCGGCGCCACAGCCAGCGACGACCCGCGCGTCCTGGCCCGGGACGGCCTGCTCGGGCTCGGCTACACCCCGGTCGAGGCCGACGAGTTGCTCGACGGCGCCGAGGGGGAGCAGCCCGAGGAGCTGATCGCCCACGCGCTGAGGATGGCCCGGCGATGAATCCGTCATGCGGGACGGTGCGATGAGCCCGGTGCGCGAGATCCGCGACGAACAGCCAGGCGGGCGGGATCGAATCCAGGATCCCGAGGCGCTGCCCGACGACGAGTTCGACCGTTCCCTGCGTCCCCGCCGCCTGGAGGACTTCGTCGGCCAGGGAGCGATCAAGGACCAGCTGGCGGTGGCGATCATGGCCGCCGGCAGCCGTGGCGAGGCACTCGATCACGTCCTGCTCTCCGGGCCGCCCGGCCTGGGCAAGACGTCGCTGGCCCAGATCGTGGCTGCCGAGCTCGGCGTCCCGTTCATCCAGACTGCCGGCCCCGCGCTCGAGCGCAAGGGCGACGTGGCCGCCTTCCTGACCGCGCTGGAGCCCCGCGCGGTGTTCTTCGTGGATGAGATTCACCGCCTGCCGCGCGCGCTCGAGGAGACCTTCTATCCGGCCATGGAGGACGGCACCCTGCCGATCACCGTCGGGCAGGGCGCCGGGGCTCGGGTCGTCACGCTGCCCCTGCCGCCGTTCACGCTGATTGGGGCGACCACGCGCGCGGGCCTGATCACGACCCCGCTGCGCGACCGCTTCGGTATCCAGCAGCGCCTGGAGCACTACGGAATGGAGGATCTGGCGACGATCGTGCACCGCTCGGCCCGGCTGCTCGAGGTGGCGATCGAGGACGACGGCGCCCGGGCCATCGCCGGGCGCAGCCGCGGCACCCCGCGCGTGGCCAACCGCTTGCTCAAACGCGTCCGCGACTACGCCGAGGTGCGCGGCACCGGGGTGGTGAGCGGCGAGGTCGCGATGCAGGCCCTCGATCTACTCCAGGTTGACCATGCCGGGCTCGACCGCCTGGACCGGGAGATCCTGCGGGCGATCTGCGAGAAGTTCGGCGGCGGGCCGGTTGGGCTCTCGACCCTCGCCGTCGCCGTGGGAGAGGAGCAGGACACGATCGAGGACGTGTATGAGCCCTATCTGCTCCAGCGCGGGCTGATCGAGCGCACCCCGCGGGGGCGCGCGGCCACCAAGCACGCGTTCGCCCACCTCGGGTTGGAGCCGCCTGGGCCACTGTCGCTCCTTTGAGCGCTCCTTTAAGTGTTCATGAAGAGCGCGGCGGTCGCGGCGGGGCCGACGGCTATCCTCAGGGCGCCCCGTGCGATCAACGGCCGGCGGCAGCGTCATGAGTCACGAGCACTACTTCCTCTGTCCGCACTGCGGCAACCGGTCGATGGGCATCGACCGCAATGCGGGCTTCCGGCGCCAGGCGCGCGGGTGCGAGAAATGCGGCTTCGCCTACCTGTATGAGCTGCTCGACGACTACTATCCGGCGCCCAACGCGGCCTTCTTCGCCTGCGACTCCGGGGGGCGGATCGTCGACTGCGGCCGAGGCTCGTTCGAGTTGACCGGGCTGAAGACCGAGCAGGTGATCGGGCGTCCGGTCAACGAGGTCCTGGGTCTGCGCTTCGACGACGGGACCGACCACGTGCGCACCGCGCTCGAGTGGGAGGTTCGCGTAAAGGGCAAGCCGGTGGCGGTGAACGCCGAGCACGATCTTCCCGCGCGGGCCGTGGCCGACATCTTCCCCGCGTACGACGACGAGGAGGGCGGGGTCCTGGTCGTGCTCACGCCGACCAACCACCGCGAGAGCTGATCCCAGCGACCGCCACACCCCCGCCTCGGACCTCTAGCATCCAGCAAGAGCCATGACCGATCGTCAGCGCAATGGCTTCATCCTGCTCCTGGTTGTGGGGCTGGTTCTCGCCTCGTTGGTCGTGATCGCCGGGATCCCCGGCGGCGCCGTCAAGTCCAAGAAGACCGTGCTCGGGCTGGACCTCAAGGGCGGCGTGGAGCTGGTCTATCAGGGCCAGCCGAGTCCCCAGACCCCGAAGGTGACCCCCGATGCGCTCCAGCGCGCGGTCGACATCATGCGCAGCCGCGTCGACCAGCTGGGCGTGGCCGAGCCCGAGATCCAGACCACGGGCCAGAACCTGATCACGGTCGGGCTGCCGAACGTGAGCGACACCGCGCGAGCCGAGCGCGAGGTCGGGACGACGGCTCAGCTCGCGTTCTACGACTGGGAGGAGAACGCGCTGACGCCGAACGGCAAGACCGTGGCCAGCCAGCTTCTCTCCCAGGATCCGACGGCAGTCAACATCAGCCAGGGGGGCACCGGGGGCGCGCCGGGCAACCCCGGCGCCGGCAGCATGGGCCTCTACCAAGCGGTTCAGCTCGCTTCCAAACAGAAGGAGTGGGCCAGCTCCACGAACTCGCGCATCGGTCCCCAGTACTGGATGTTCGGGGCGCCGGGGAGCGCGGCGTGCGCGGCGGCCGCCAAAGCCCAGGGCACGGTGCCGGTCAGCGGCCAGCGCTGTCTGCTCTCGGGGCCGGACGACAACCTGGCCGACCTTCGCTCAGGAGTGCCCGCGGGTGTCAACGCGTCCGAGGGACAGATCGTCACCGTCCCGCGCGGTTGGGTGGTGCTCCAGGCGATCCCGGCGAACTTCTCCCACCCGACCCCGATCGGGAGCCCCAACGCGCAGTTCTACGTGCTCAAGGACAACATCGCGCTGCGCGGCAACGAGATCAGCAATCCTCAGCAGAGCAGCGATCCCAACACCGGCGAGCCGGACGTCACGTTCGGATTCAACTCGAAGGGCAAGTCGGCCTTCCAGAACGTGACCGCGGCGATCGCGCAGCGCGGCAGCCGGAGCAGTGGCCTCGGGCAGTCGCTGAACCAGCACTTCGCGGTGGCGCTCGACAACGAGCTGATCACCGTCCCGTTCATCGACTACAAGCAATACCCGGACGGGATCAACGGCGACAACGGCGCCGACATCAGCGGCAGCTTCTCGATCAGCGCGGCCCAGGATCTCGCCAACGAATTGCGCCTGGGTGCGCTGCCGATCAAGCTCAAGCTGATCTCCGAGTCACAGGTCTCGGCCACGCTGGGCAAGCAGGCGTTGCACGCGGGCCTCGTGGCCGGACTCGTCGGGCTCCTGGTCGTCGCGGTGTTCCTGATCGCCTACTACCGGGTGCTCGGCGTGATCGCCGTCGCCGGGCTGGCCGTGTACGGCCTCTATTTCTACGCGCTGATCAAACTGATCCCGGTCACGCTGACGCTGCCGGGCATCGCGGGTCTGATCCTGACCATCGGCGTGGCGGCCGACGCCAACGTCGTGATCTTCGAACGCGTCAAGGAGGAGATCCGCGGCGGGCGTTCGATCCGCCAGGGCATCGCGACCGGCTACCGCAAGGGCCTGACCGCGATCATCGACGCGAACGTGGTGACGATCATGACCGCGTTCATCCTGTTCGTGCTGGCCACCTCAGACGTCCAGGGCTTCGCCTTCACGCTCGGGATCGGGACGTTCGTGTCCCTGTTCACGGCCGTGATGGCGACGCAGGCGATCCTCACGACGATGGGCAGCTCGCGCCTGATCCATCGCCCGTCGGCGCTCGGGGCGGGCGGGGAGAAGCGCGTGTGGCGCTTCGACTTCATGGGCGCCTCCAAGTACTTCTTCTCGATGTCGGGCGTGATCCTGGCCATCGGGGCGCTGGCCATCGGCGGTCGGGGCCTGAACCTGGGCATCGACTTCACGTCGGGCAACCGAGTCACCGTCGGGCTCCAGCACGCCGCCAGCCAGCAACAGGTCTCCTCGGCGATGAGCGCGCTCGGCATCTCGAGCGCCTCGGTTCAGAAGATCACGGGCGACAAGTCGCTCGGCCCCAACGGCTATCAGATCTCGTTCAAGAATTCGCCCAACAGCGGGCGAGCCGGGATCCAGCGGGCCCTGCAGACTCGCTTCGGGATCGCCAACGCCGGCAAGGCGTTCAACTACACGTCGGTCGGTCCGACCTTCGGCAAGACCGTGGCTAACAGCGCAGTGGTCGCGATCATCGCCTCGCTGCTGGTGATCACCGCCTACGTGGCCCTGCGCTTCGAGTGGAAGTTCTCGATCCCGGTGCTGATCGCGCTGGCTCACGACCTCCTGATCACGAGCGGCGTGTACGCGCTGACCGGCCGCCAGGTGACCACCGCCACCGTGGCCGCGCTGCTGACGATCCTCGGCTATTCGATGTACGACACGATCATCGTGTTCGACAGGGTGCGAGAAAACATCCCGCGGATGCCGCGCGCCGCGTTCTCCCAGATCGTCAACCGGTCGATGTCCGAGGTGCTCACGCGGTCGATCGCCACCACGGCGTGCACGCTGATGCCGATCATCGCGCTGCTCTTGTTCGGTGGCACGCCAGGCTCGACCGAGCTGACGGACTTCGCATTCGCGCTGCTCATCGGCGTCGCCTCGGGCGCCTACTCGTCGATCTTCATCGCCTCGCCGGTGCTCACCCACTGGAAGGAGCGCGAGTCGCAGTACCGCCACCGCCGGCACCGGATCGAGTCCGAGCTTGGCTACGTCCCCGCCTACGCGGCGGGCGCCGCCGACGTCGAACCGACGGCCAAGCGCCGGCGACGTGTCGGCCGGCTGACCACGCCCGCTGCCGACAACGTGTCGGCCGCCGAGTTCGAGCAGATGAAGCGCGACATCGCGGAGGAGGAGCAGGAGCCGACGCACGGCACCTCGACGCTGACCAAGCGTCTCGCCCATACGCGCTCGGCCGACGCGCCCGCGCCCAGGACCGAGAAATCGCGTCCCAAGCCGGCGCCGGCCCGACGCACCGAGCCGGGAACGGGCGCGGCTCCGCAGCCGCGCGATGAGTCCGACGGCGCCGGCAATGGCGCCCCGCGCCCCGACGGCGAGGCTCAGCGTCCCGAAGAGGTCACGCCGGCGCCCGACATCGCCGAGAACGAGGGCGTCGCCCCGACCCAGAAGCGGCCGGCGAAGCCGCGCAACCGCCGGCACGGGAGGCGTCGCTGATGGGAATGCTCGCCTGGGTGATGATGGGCCTCGCCATCTGGCACTTCACGATCTGGCTGCCCGATCGCTTCTGGGGCGGCATCGTCGGCGCGCTGATCGGCGCGCTGATCGGCTCCGCGCTGTTCGGGTGGATCATCAACGGCTTTGCCGTCCCGGGGCGCCACGACACCCATCTGGGCACCGCGCTCGAGGCGATCCCGGGGACGCTGATCGGTCTGGCCGTCGTGTGGTTCGTGGGCGTGCGGCGCGAGCAGGCGGCCCTCCAGGGCGAGCCCGGCCTGGCCTGAGCGGGGCTGGGCGCGTCTCGAGTTCGTGACGGCGCGCAACAACTCTGTGCCAATTCGGCGACGGCTCGGCTGAAAACCGGTTGACAGCGGCCCGAATCGGGCCGAAAGCTGGCGGTTCCGTCGGGAGCGGTCCATACCCTGCCCGCCATGCCCGAGGCCGCGCTCCTTCGCCCAGAGCCCGTAGAGCTCGCACCCGCCGAGGCGGTCGACCGCCCCGGAGTTCCGCTCCGAGCCGTTCCCGAACCGTCCCCGCCGACGCCACGGCTGGAGATCCCCGCCTACGACCTGACCGCTGCCCTGACGCTGCGCCGCCAGCTCGGGGTGAGCCACGTCCTCGCGCAGGTGCTGGTCCGCCGCGGGTTATCCGACCCGGCTGCCGCGCGCGCGTTCCTCGATCCCCAGGACGCGTACGACCCGAGCGCGTTCGCGGGGATCGACCGCGCGCTGGCCGTGATCGAGCGGCACATCGACCGGGGCAGCCGGATCGTCGTGCACGGCGACTACGACGTCGACGGCGTCTGCGCCACCGCGATCATGGTGCGCGCGCTCCAGGGGCGCGGCGCCGACGTGGGCTGGTACCTGCCCGATCGGCTCCTCGACGGCTACGGGCTGTCGCTGGCGACGGTGGCTCGGCTGGCTGAGCGCGGCACCGGGTTGCTGGTCACGGTCGACTGCGCGATCACCGCGGTCGACGAGGTCGCGGCGGCCCGGGACGCGGGACTCGACGTGGTCGTCTGCGATCACCACACCCCGCCCGCGGACGGCCGGATGCCGGACTGCGAGATCGTCCACCCGGGCGTGTGCGGGTACCCGTGCCCCGAGTTGTGCGGCACCGGCGTCGCGTACAAGATCGCGCAGGCGCTGGGCGCCCCGGGGGTCGAGGACGAGCTCGAGCTCGTGGCGCTCGCCACCGTCGCCGACCTGATGCCCCTGGTGGGGGAGAACCGCAGGCTGGTGCGGGAGGGACTGCGCGCGCTGGCGCGGACCGCGCGGCCGGGCCTGCGTGCCCTGATGGCGGAATCCGGGGTCGACCCCAGCGCGCTCGGCACCCATGCGCTGGCCTTCCGCCTGGCGCCGCGCATCAACGCGGCCGGACGTCTGCGCCGCGCCGACGCCGGACTCGAGCTGCTACTGACCGGCGACGTGCGGCGAGCCGCCCAGATCGCATCCGAGCTCGAGCGCGTCAACGCGGAGCGTCGCGCGGTCGAGCAGCGCATCGTGTGGGAGGCCGAGGCCCAGGTGGCCGAGCAGGGCGAGCGCCATGCCTATGTCCTGGCCGGCGACGGGTGGCATCCGGGCGTCGTAGGGATCGTGGCCTCGCGGGTGGTCGAGCGCCACCATCGGCCGACGGTCGTGGTGGGCCTCGACGGAGACGTGGGCTCGGGGTCGGGCCGCAGCATTCCCGGCTTCGACCTGCTCGCCGGGCTGCACGCGAGTGCCGAGCACCTCGAGCGATACGGCGGTCACCGGGCCGCGGCGGGCATGGCGATCCGGCGCGAGCGGCTCGAAGCGTTCCGTGCCGCGTTCGAACGGCACGCCGAGGAGGTCCTGACTCCCGACCTGCTCGTCCCCCGGGAGCGCGTGGACGCGATCGCCTCGGGCTGCGAGCTCGGCCTGGACCTGGCCGAGGAGCTCGAACGCCTCGAGCCGTGCGGCATGGGCAACCCGCGGCCGCGCCTACTCGTGCCCGGTGCCCGGCTGCGCGACCGACGCCCGATGGGGGAGGGGCGCCACCTGCGCTTCTCGGTCGGGTCGGGTGGGATCAGCGCGCGGGCGGTTGCGTTCGGCTGCGACGGACGGCTCGCGGTGGCCGAGGAGGACCCCGTCGACGCCACGTTCCGGCTGGAGCGCAACTTCTGGAACGGCGCCGTCGAGCCGCGCCTGGTCCTCGGACACGCTCGACCTTGCCATCCGGAGCCGATCGAGCTCCTGGGCGAGCCGGAGGACTACCTGGCGACGGTGCTCGACGAGGTGGCGCGCGACCCGTCCGCTCCGGCACCCGTGGTGGCGAGGACGCGCGGGGTGGTCGACCATCGCGGCCACAGCCCGCTTGCCGTGCTGTGCGACGCGGTCTCGAGCGGAGGGGATGTGCTGGCCGTGTGCGCGGATGCGCCGCGCCGGCTGGCCGGGCTGGGCTCGCGGACGGGCGGGTTTGCCCTGATCTCCTACCACGCGCTCGGGCTCGACCCGTCGATCGCGGAGCGCTTCGGGCAGCTCGTCGCGCTCGATCCACCGGCGATGCCGTCGGTCGCCGCGCTGCTGGACGCGGGCTGCGGCTTTACCCGCTTGGCGTGGGGCGAGCCTGAGCTACGCTTTGCACAGCAGATGCACGAGCTGGAGTACGGTCTCCGTGCTTCGCTCGCGGCCCTCTACCGGAGCCTCAGGCTACCGGGGAAGGTGGCCGGCGAGGAGCTCGAGCACCTGCTTCGCGGAGACGGTCCGCATGGTCGACCGGCACGTATGGCGGCCCGGCTGATCCAGGTCCTCGCGGAGCTCGGGCTCGTCAGCCTCGACCGGAATCTGCCGGCCCTGGCGATCGCGGGCGACGGGCCCACAGCGCTGGAGCGCTCGCCGGCGTACAGGGTCTATGCACAGCGGTACGAGGACGGACGACGATTCCTGAGCAGCGCAAACCAACCCCGAGGAGGCTGAGCCGGACCCGGCAGAAGGACGGGTCGGGCTCTCCGGCGGCCGAGGACGGGAACGGTTCGGCAACGTTCGCCACCTCGCGCCCACCGGTCGACCGGGTGGCCCGCCCGGACGCCCACGGCGAGGTGGAGCGCTCGGAGCTGACCGCCACCGAGCGGCGCCTGCTCGGCGACCTGTTCGCGATCGTCGAGGAGCATGCGCACGAGTCGGCTGCCGCGATCGACCGCGACCGTGTGGAGGAGGCGTTCGTGTACGCGTGCATGCACCACGCCGACCAGCGCCGGCGCTCGGGCGAGGACTTCATCGTCCACCCGGTCGGCGTGGCCAAGATCTGCGCCGGGATGCGCCTGGACACCGAGACGCTGTGCGCGGCGCTCCTGCACGACACGGTCGAGGACACCTCGGCGTCGCTCGAGGAGGTGCTGGAGGCGTTCGGCGAGGAGGTGGCCGGCCTGGTCGACGGCGTGACCAAGCTGACCGGCCTGACCTTCCAGTCCCGCGACGAGGCGCAGGCCGAGAACTACCGCAAGATGATGGTGGCGATGGCCACGGACATCCGGGTCATCCTGATCAAGCTGGCCGATCGGCTGCACAACATGCGCACGATCGGCGCCATGGCCAAGCAGAAGCAGATCGAGAAGGCGCGCGAGACCCTCGACATCTACGCGCCGATCGCCCACCGCCTCGGTATCCACGCGATCAAGTGGGAGCTCGAGGACCTCGCCTTCCAGACCCTGCACCCGCGCAAGTACAACGAGATCAAGGGACTGGTCGCCCAGCAGCGGGTCGAGCGAGAGCGCTACGTCAACCAGGCCGGGAGCTACCTGAACAAGGAGCTCGAGGAGGTCGGCATCGAGGCCGAGATCTCCGGGCGCGCCAAGCACTTCTACTCGATCTACGCCAAGATGACCAAGAAGGGGCGCGAGTTCAACGAGATCTACGACCTGACCGCGATGCGCGTGATCGTCGGCTCGGTCAAGGACTGCTACGGCGCGGTGGGCGTGATCCACTCGCTGTGGAAGCCGCTCCCGGGCCGCTTCAAGGACTTCGTGGCGATGCCCAAGTTCAACATGTACCAGTCGCTGCACACGACGGTGATCGGGCCCGAGGGGCGGCCGCTCGAAATCCAGATCCGCACGCGCGAGATGCACGATCTGGCCGAGTACGGAATAGCCGCCCACTGGATGTACAAGGAGACCGCCCCGCGCGACGGTGGCGGGGTGGGCGGGCCGGGGTCCCCCCAGGGATCCGACGGGAAGCTCAAGTGGCTGCGCTCTTTGCTCGACTGGCAGCAGGAGGAGGCCGACCCGCGCGAGTTCATGGAGACCCTCAAGGTCGACCTGTTCGAGGACGAGGTGTTCGTGTTCACGCCCAAGGGCGAGGTGAAGTCACTGGCCGCCGGCGCCACGCCGCTCGACTTCGCCTATGAGATCCACACCGACGTGGGGCACCGCTGCGTCGGGTCAAAGGTCAACGGCAAGATCGTCCCGCTGTCCTACCAGCTGCGCTCCGGAGACATCGTCGAGGTGCTGACCTCCAAGCGCGAGCGGGGTCCCTCGCGGGACTGGCTGGCGCTGGTCAAGACCACGCGGGCGCGCAACAAGATCAAGGCCTGGTTCAAGGCCGAGTCGCGCAAGGACTCCGAGCACACCGGCCGCGAACTGCTTCAGGAGCACCTCAAGAAGCAGGGCCTGCCGGCCCAGAAGATCGTCGGCTCCCCGCTGCTGGCCGACGTCATCCGCGAGATGGGCTTCCGCAAGGCTGACGACTTCTACATCGCGCTGGGCGGGGCCAAGATCTCGGCCAAGGTCGTCGTCAACAAGATCATGCAGCGCCTCAAGCAGGGCGAGGCGGCCGAGTCCGAGCCGACCGCGGCCGACGACCTGCTGAAGACGCGCCGGCGGCGCTCGCGCGCCACAACCTCCTCGTCGCGCTTCGGGATCTCGGTCGAGGGCATCGACGAGGTGATGCTGCGGCTGGCCAAGTGCTGCCGCCCCGTACCGGGCGATCCGATCGTGGGCTACATCTCGCTCGGCCGGGGGATCACCATCCACCGGGAGGACTGTCCGAACGTCGCCGTGCTGCGCAAGGACCCGGACCGCTTCACCCCGGTGTCCTGGGACGGCGATCCGGAGACCTCATTCCGCGTGGAGATCGAGGTCGACGGGTGGGATCGCCACCGTCTGCTCGAGGACATGTCCCGGACGTTCGCGGAGGCCGGGATCAACATTCTCGAGGCGCGCTGCATCGTCAATCACCCGATGGTCAAGAACCGGTTCGTGGTCGAGGTCGGGGACACCCGCTCGCTCGACCAGGCGATCAACCGCCTGCGCAACATCGACGCGGTGTTCGACGCTTACCGGGTGACGCCGGCCGCGGCCTGATCCCGGGGCGATGGGCGTCATCCATAGGCGCAAGACCGGCCCCGGCTGGGAGGGCGTCGAGCCGCAGGCCTACGATGACCCGTCGCTATCCGGTGTGCGCAAGCACGAGCTGGTCGGCGAGGCCGAGGGCGCGAGCCAGTACCGGATGCGCTACTTCGAGGTCCCGGCGGGGGGCCGGACCGCGCGCGAGCGCCACCCTCACGACCACGGCGTGATGATCGTGGCCGGACGCGCCCGGGTCACGCTGGGCGAGAGCACGCACGAGGTGGGGGAGGGAGACGTGGTCTATGTGGCGGGGGATGAGCTGCACTGCTTCGAGGCGCTCGGCGACGCGCCGCTCGGGTTCGTGTGCGTGGTCGGGCCGCGGTCACCGGCCCAGTGAGTCGCTCGGCGGCCGACGCGAGGCCGGCGGCTGCTGAAGGCCGCGCCGGCGCTTGGTCTCGCGGGGGCGATCCGCCTGGCGGGGGCGATCCGCCTGGAGCGGGCGATCCGCCTGGCGCGGGCGATCCGCCTGCTGTGGCGGTTGCGTCCGTGGCGGCTCGATCCTGCGCGCCGGATCTTGCGGACGCGGGGCCTCGGCGATGCGCGGCGGCTCGACCCGCACCCTCTGAACCGCCGGCTCTCCCAGCCTCGAGATCACGATCGCCTCGCCGGTGGCGAGCGACTGGATCTCGTTGGGGTGAACGATGAAGCGCTCGACCTGCTGCCGGGTGCCCCGCCCCGTGTCGTATCCGCCGAACAGCCGGCCGGCGGTCTGACGGGTCTCCTCCCAGACGCGCTCGGTCCCGACCATGAGCGCGATCGTCCGGGCCGACTGGGGCACCTCCTGGCGATGGATGATCTTGAGCGCGGTGACGCCGACCACCTGGTCGCGCAGGCCGGGGGCGGCCCGGTCGAGATCGGCCAGCTCCTGGGTGGCGACCAGCACGGACAGGCCCGACTCGCGGCCGCGGGCCAGAAGCGCGATCACATGGTCGGCGCCCAGCGCGGAGAACTCGTCGATGGCGATCGTCGCGGTGCCGACTCCACGGCCTGGTCCGGTGTCGTCCAGCCGATCGCCCGATGCGCTGACCAGGTCCTGCACGACCAGCGTGCCGAGCTGGGCGGCGAGGCGGCCGTAGCGGGCCGAGTTCAGGCTGAACAGGACGACCTGGGGACCGCGCAGCGCCTCGCGCAGGTCGATCGTTGCGCCGGCGCGGTCGGCCGGCGCGTGGCCCTCCACCGCGTCACCCGCCGGCATCCCGCCCGCCACCCCGCCACCACCGGCCGGCGCCAGGTACGTCGCGGTGTGCGACTCGGTCAGCACGGCCAGCCGGGTCTGCAGGCCGCGCACCGCGCTCACCTGGTCGGGCGTGAGGCCGGCCAGATAATCCTGCACCCGGTCGCGCAGCTCGGGGTCGACCCCGCGCAGGACGCTGGGCAGCCGGCGCGGGTCCATCAGCGCCACCACCTCGCCGAGCGTCGGCGCCCGTCCCGGGTGAGCCGCCGAGAAGACCTGCAGGACCATCTGGACGTAGCGCTCGGCGGCGCGCTGATAATGCGGCTCGGTGAAGCGCTCGGTTGCCATCAGCTTGTCCTTGAGCTCGGTGGCGTTGCCGTGCTGCAGGGGATTCCAGTGCGCCGGTCCGTCGATGCTCCACACCGCGAAGGGGCGTCCGGCCGCGCGGGCCGCCTCGCCGAGAACCTGGGCGAACGCCGGCGAGCCCTTCATGTCGATCGCCACCACGGGCTGGCCGCGGGCGATCCGCTCGGTGAGGATCTTCAGCAGCGTGGTGGACTTGCCCGCACCACTTGCGCCGAGGATCAGCCCGTGGGCCGAGAGCTCGTCGTCGGCGAGTACCACCTGCCGCCCCCGCGGGTCGGTCCCCAGCGCCACGGCGGCGTGCGCGCGGGCCGTGGAAGCCGCCCGGCGTGCCGTCGCAGCGCGTCCCACCCGCCAGAAGATGGCCGCCACGCCAGCGCCCACCGCGAGGACCGCGCCCCACGGGGCGGGGGCGAGCAGCAACCCGACGAAGGCCGGGAGGACCCAGTAGCGCTCCCAGGACCGGCCGCTCGTCGCCCGGCCGCTCATCCCCAGGCCGCTCATCTCGCCGGCTCCGCGCCACGGCCCGACCGGCCCGGGACCGTCCGCTCGACGCCGTGGGCGAGGGCGGCCGCCGGACTCGTGTCCGTCGAGCGAACGCGCTGGATGTGAACGAGCGAGGAGATGCCCAGCCGGCGTGCCGCGGCCTGGACCGAGCGCGCCACCGCCGAGGTCTCCACCAGGTAGACGACGCTGTCGATCCGCCCGTCGGCCGCATACCCGGCCAGGATCCGCTCGAGGCGGTCCCGTCCCTTGGAGGAGAGCTCGAGCTCGAGCGCGACCCGCCGGCCGTCGACCGTCCGCAGCAGCAGGTCTGGATAGTGCAGCGCCTCACCCCCGCGGGGCCCGACTCCACCCAGCTTGATCGCGAGTGGTTCGGCGGGCGGGTGGCCATCTCGATCCCGCCTGCCGTCGTGCGAGCGCATGCGGCGCTCGCCGATGACCTCGCGCAGGGGCCCGAACGTGCCGCGACGGGCCGCGATCCACAGCCACGCCACGCCGGCGTCGTGCTGATAGGAGTGCACATCGAACTGCGGCTCCGGCAGCGTGCTTCCCAACACCTCGAGGCCGTCCCGGCGGATCAGGTGCATGGCCGGCCGGTTGTGGAACAGACGCACGCTCTGGACGAGGCCCGCCTTTGCCAGCCTGCTCAGACGCGCCTTGGCCGAGCCCTCGCTGGCGCCAAGCAGCGCCGCCACGTGGTCGGGCAGCGCCATGCGGTGCTCGGCGAGGAACCACAGTAGCTCGAGGTCCTTCTCGCCGAGCCTGACCCCGCGCTGCATGCGCGAGCTCGAGCGGGTGCGACGTCGATCCACGACAACAGGAGCCGGCAGGAGGCGGAAATCCTCCCCCCTGACGGCGCAATCCCCGCGCCGACGCTGTGGATCAGCGCCCCGGGTGCGGGAGCGAGCTCGTGTTCACGACCTCGAAGTCGCCACCGCTCAGGCGATCGAGCAGATGCAGCGCGTCGTTGTTCCAGTGCCGGTCCGGCGCGCCCGAGATGAACCACGGCGAGCCGTTGTCGGCCAGGATCATCCCGTAGCGCTTGAGCGCCTGCGCGACCACGCGCGCCTGATGGGGCAGTCCGGAGATGTCGACGGCCGCCTTCAACCGGACGCGCACGCCCATGGGTGGGAGCGACGGTCCGCTGCACGTGGAGGCCTCGTGGCGCGCCGGGTACACGTACCTCGGCGCGGTGCACGGGGCGGTGAAGCGCAGCGCGTGGTCGATCTGGCCGTGAGCCACCTCGTCATAGCGGGCCAGGCCGGGGAGGATCGGCAGCCCGGCCGCGTCGGCCGAGGTCCAGCCGGCCGGCCGCAGGTGGTCTGAGCGCAGGTTGAAGATCGCGCCCGAGCCGGCGCTCCAGCGCTTTCCTGCGTCGTGCGGATAGGCGGAGAACAGCTCGTAGTCCTTGCAGGAGCTCCGGTCGACCACGATCACATGGCGATCGCCGCTCGAGCCGTAGCCCCCCTCGATCGGAACCCCGCGCGGCAGCGGATACGGTCCGTGGTCGGACTCGGACGCGTACTGGAAGCTCACCGGCACGCGCCGGGTGCTGGACGACACGACCGCGTACGGGATGCCGATCGGTGCGCCGCCGTAGAGGCCCGAGCCGAAGTCCGGGTGAACCGGGTCACCGAGGCCGATGCGCGCGATGATGCCGGCCGATCCCTTGGCCACGGGCAGCCGGTCGACCCGCTGGTTCCAGGGGTTGTCGGCCGGGAACACCGGGCAGTTCGGGGCGCTGGCCAGCGGATGCGCGGTGACGAGCGCGGGCACCACGATCAATGCCGCCGCGGCGAGCGCCGAGAGGAACGCCAGGTCGATCAGGGAGCGGCGCATCGGCAGGTGGTCGAGCTGCACGACACGACCGCGATCCCGTTCGGGCGCACGTCGAAGGCCGCTTCGTGCCACTCCCCGATGTAGTCGCCGTCGACCTGGAGCGGCAGCGGACGCTCGTCCCGCGAGCGCACGATCAGTCCCTGCGCCCCCGAGAACGGGTGCACGTGCCGGTGGCGGCTCACGCGGAGCTTGTGCGAGAGCGCCCGCGCGATGATCGTCGGCACGTCGATCGGCCGTGCCCGGTCGAGCACCACGCCGGCCAGGTCGCCGCTGTCCAGCGTGGCTCCCTCGCCCATCTCGACCGGTCGGTTGCCGAAGAACGTGTAGGGCGTGGCGTTCTGGACGATCACGGTCACGCCGGCGATCGTCGTCTCGCCGATCCGCGCCTCGAGCCGGGGCGGGTGCAGCAGGTAGCGCCGGGTGAACGTACGCACGCCTGTCCAGGTGTAGTACCACTCGCCGAACCGGGCCTTCAGGTGCGGGTGGGCGTCGACCTGCTCGACAACGCTGGCGTCGAGTCCCGCGCCGGCCGAGAACACGAACACGCGGTCGTTGACCACGCCTAGGTCGACGCGTCGAGGGCGCCAGTCATCCGCCATCAGGAGCAGGTGCTCGGTGGCGTCGACCAGGTCGTTGGGGATCCCGAGCATGCGGCAGTACACGTTCGCGCGACCGCCCGGCAGGCAGCAGAGCGGCGTCTCGGACCCGGCGAGCCCGTTGGCCGCCTCGTTCACCGTTCCGTCTCCGCCGAACGCGACCACGACGTCGTAGCCCTCCCGCGCGGCCTCGCGGGACAACTCGGTGGCGTGGCCGCGGGCGTTGGTGTCGATCGCGTCCACCTCGTAGCGTCCACGCAGCGCGTACACGACCAGGTTCTTGAGGCGGTCCGACACCGTGGTGGCGTACGGGTTGACGATGATCAGCATGCGCCGGCTGGGCGCGCTGCGGCCGAGCGCCAGCGTCGCCTCGAGGCGCTCGAGCGGATCAGCGGAGGCGGCGGGCATGCTCTGAATTCAATTCTTGGGGAGACGGCCAGTCGTTGAGCCGGAGGGCGATCGACTCAAGCCTGCTCGAAGTCTGGCGAACCTCTGGATATACTTCGCTGCACATAGCTGTACGCATCAAGAGGGGTGGAGGGACTGGCCCTATGAAACCCCGGCAACCTCCCGCAAGGGAAAGGTGCCAATTCCATCAGGCTCCAACGACAAGCCTGGGAGATGTGGATAGGGCGGTTTCCTGGACCTCCGACCACTGACCCCGGCGGAGGTTTTTTCATATGCCGCCAGAGTCTCTTCGCTGCAAGGAATGTAAGACAACTTATCCGCTCGAGGCGCAGTACGTCTGCGAGCGCTGCTTCGGCCCGCTCGAGGTGGCGTACGAGTCGCGGACGGACGCCGACCCGGCGGCGCTTCGGCGCAGGATCCAAGCCGGGCCGCACTCGCTGTGGCGCTACACGGACTTCCTGCCCGTGCAGTCCCCGCCCCGCGGGGTGCTTCCCGCCGGTTGGACGCCGCTGCTCAAGGCCGATCGGCTGGCCGAGCAGCTCGGTCTCGGGGAGGTCTGGATCAAGAACGACGCGGCCAACCCCACCCACTCGTTCAAGGATCGGGTGGTCTCGATCGCGCTGGCCCGGGCGCGTGAGCTCGGCTTCCAGACCGTGGCCTGCGCGTCGACGGGCAACCTGGCCAACGCGGTGGCGGCCCACGCCTCGGCCGCCGGGTTGGAGTCCTACGTGTTCATCCCCGCCGACCTCGAGGAGCAGAAGGTGCTCGCCACCGGCGTGTACGGGGGCAACCTGGTCAAGGTGAACGGCAACTACGACGACGTCAACCGCCTGTGCACCGAGCTTGCCGCCGAGCACGAGTGGGCGTTCGTGAACATCAACATGCGCCCGTACTACTCGGAGGGGTCGAAGACGCTCGCGTTCGAGACCGCCGAGCAGCTCGGGTTCCAGATCCCCGACCGGGTCGTCGCCCCGATCGCCTCGGGCTCGCTGTTCACGAAGATCGCCCGCGGGTTCGAGGAGTGGCTCGAGCTCGGGCTGCTCGAGGGCGAGCTGCCGATCTTCCACGGCGCCCAGGCGTCCGGCTGCTCGCCGGTGGCCACCGCGTACGAGGCAGGGCAGGACTTCTGCCGCCCGGTCAAGCCGGACACGATCGCCAAATCGCTGGCCATCGGCAACCCCGCCGACGGTCCCTACGCGCTGGATCTGGCGCGCCGCACCCACGGCTCGATCGAGGCCGTGACCGACGACGAGATCCGCGAGGGCATCAAGCTGCTGGCCCGGACGACCGGGATCTTCACCGAGACCGCCGGCGGCGTCACCGTGGCGGTCCTGGCCAAGCTCGCCGCGCGCGGCGAGATCGACCCGGCCGACCGGGTCGTCGCCTATATCACCGGCGAGGGGCTGAAGACGCTCGACTGCGCCCGCGGGACGTTCGAGGCGTGGCAGATCGAGCCGACGCTCGAGTCCTTCGAACGGGCCGCCGAGCGCGTCGTCGCGGTCGCGTGATAAGACTCGGCCGGATGCCAGTCACGGTCAAGATCCCCACCCAGCTTCGAGCCGCCACCGACGGTGAAGCGACAGCGGCCGTTGAAGGCGCCACCGTCGGCGAGGTGCTCGACGCCCTGTACGACCGCTACGGCGAGTTGCGCAGCCGGATCGCCGAGGACGGCGGGCTGCGCCGGTTCGTCAACGTGTACGTGGGCGGCGAGGACATCCGCTTCCTGAACGGCCTCGAGACGCCGGTGTCAGACGGCGACGAGGTGACGATCCTGCCCGCGGTCGCCGGCGGCTGAGTCACGCTGCCACCCGTCCGCGATCGACGTCGCCGCCGGCTTCCCAACGGGAAATTTCCGTCATTGGCGGCCGTCTCGTTCGCTATTGACGGATCCTGCCTCTGTGGCGGGCAGTATCCGTCACTAGCGCGTGGGCGCGCACGAAATGGCGGAAAATTCCCGCGGGGGGCGGCGAGGGATCCGGTCGCCGGTCGCCTGACTCAGTCGCCGGCCGTGGGCGCGGGTGCCGCGGCCGGGGTGGCCGCCGGCTCGCTCGCGCCCGACGCGGCGCCGAGCCCGACCGGGCAGCTCACGCCGGTCCCGCCGAGCCCGCAATAGCCCCTCGGGTTCTTCTCGAGGTACTGCTGGTGGTAGTCCTCGGCGTAGTAGAAAGGCCCGGCCTGGGCGATCTCGGTTGTGACTTCGGGGTATCCGGCCGCCCGCAGGCGCTCCGCGAAGGCGTCACGCGAGGCCTCCGCCACCGCGCGCTGCTCGTCGGTCTTCCAGTAGATCGCCGACCGGTACTGGGTCCCGACGTCGTTGCCCTGGCGCATGCCCTGGGTGGGGTCGTGGTTCTCCCAGAACAGCCGCAAGATCTCCTCGTATGAAGTCTTGGCCGGGTCGAACACGACCAGCACGGCCTCGGTGTGGCCGGTGCGTCCCGAGCAGACTTCCTCGTAGGTCGGATTGGGCGTGAGACCGCCGCTGTAGCCGACCGCCGTCGTGTACACGCCGGGGGCCTGCCAGAACACCCGCTCGGCGCCCCAGAAGCAGCCCATCCCGACGATCGCCTGCCCATATCCCTCGGGGAACGGAGGCTTCAGCGGGTTCCCGAGGACGGCGTGGCGCGCCGCCACCGGCATCCCGTTCGAGCGGCCGGGCAGTGCGCGCTCCGGCTCGACCATCGTCCGCTTGCTGCGCAATCCGAACATGTGAACCAGAGTAGCCGGACCGCGCGTGGCAACCGATGAATTCCTGGAGAACGCTGCGCTACCGTTTGGTCGATGGGCGTCGATCAGCAGGCTGGCCGGGGAGCGCGGCCGCGGCGCTGGCTCCTGTTCGCGCCGCTCGCGCTGATCCCGGCGATCCCGGTCGTGATCGGGATCGTGCTCGGGCTGGGCAATTCCGGCGCCGGCGCGGCCCCGACCAGCACGGTCAGCGCTTTCACGCCGGTTCCCTCGCATCCGACCCCAGCGCCGAAGAAGCGGACATCCGCCGCGCTGCCCGTCCCGCCCGGGCAGGGCGCAATCGTCGCGACCGTGCTGCACCGGACCACGCTGCGTGCGATACCTCACGGACGGCCGCTGGCCAAGCTCACGACCAAGACGCAGTTCGGTTCGACCGAGACCGCGCTGGTCGTCCGGCACGTCGCGGGATGGGTGGGCGTGGTCGCCACCCAGGCCGGCAACGGAAAGGTGGGCTGGATCCCGCTGAGCGCGGTCTCGCTCGCCCGGGTCAACTGGCAGGTGAAGGTCTCGCTGGCGGCCCGCCGGCTGACCGTGCTCCACGCCGGCAAGGTCCTCAAGCGCTACACGGTGGCGATCGGCGCGCCCGGCGCCCCGACCCCCACCGGCCGCTTCGCCGTCACCGATCATCTCGTCACCGGGGATCCAGCCGGCCCCTACGGCTGCTGCATCCTCGCGCTCTCGGCCAAGTCCCCGCATGCGATCCAGGGCTGGAACGGGGGGAACCGCATCGCGATCCACTCCACTCCGGACACGGCCAGCATCGGTCAGGCGGTCAGCCACGGTTGCCTGCGGTTGACCCTGGCCGAGGGGCGCTGGCTACTCGATCACGTCCCGCTCGGCACCCCAACGCTGATCCGCAGCTGAGCTCCGGCGTCCAGTTTTCTGGGTTCCTCATCGGGTAGCTCCGAGTCAGGACCCGAACGAGAGACGAAAGGAGCGATTGCGATGGCTGATGAGCTCAAGGGCAAGCGCGTGGCATTCCTGTTCACCGAGGGCGCCGAGCAGGTCGAGGTGACCGAGCCGCTAAACGCGGTCAAGAAGGCGGGCGCCGACGTCGACATCGTCTCGCTCGAGAAGGGCGAGGTCGAGATGTGGAACCACTTCGACAAGGGCGACAAGATCAAGGCCGACAAGGCGGTCGCGGATGCCGACGCCGCCGACTACGACGGGCTGGTGCTGCCCGGTGGCGTGGCCAACCCCGACCTGTTACGCGGCGACGAAGACGCCGTCAAGTTCGTCCGCGCGTTCGTCGAGCGGGACAAGCCGGTCGGCGCGATCTGCCACGGGCCGTGGATGCTGGTCGAGAGCGGCATCGCGAAGGGCCGCAAGGTCACCTCGTGGCCGAGCCTCCAGACCGACCTCAAGAACGCCGGCGCCGAGTGGGTCGACGAGGAAGTCGTCGTCGACAAACGGCCTGGTGACCAGCCGCAAGCCGGACGACCTCGAGGCGTTCTGCGCGAAGATCGTGGAGGAGTTCGCCGAGGGCAAGCACGACCAAGAGGTCGCGGCCTAGGGGCCTCGCTTCGCTCGGGTCGCGGCCTAGGGGCCTCGCTTCGCTCGGGTCGCGGCCTAGGGGCCTCGCTTCGCTCGGCGTCCGTGGGGCCGTTCCGCCGGACATCCATGCCCGGCGGGCGTCCCGCGGACGTCCGTCAACCGAACAGCGGCAACCGCCGGCGGCGGGCCAGCGCGTCCATCCCGTCCTGGATGCTCGCGCGCACCTCGTGGTACTTGGCTTCGACGTAATCGTCGTCCTCGGCCCGCTCCGGATCGCAATCCAGCGAGACCGGGTCTCCGAACGCGGTGCGGATCTTCGTGGGTAACGGGATCTCGGGCAGCAGCGCCGGCGAGATGCCCCACGGCGCCTGCACGGCGATCGGGAACATCTTGAGCCGGGCCACGCGGTCGAGCTGGAGCCACCGTCGCCAGCCGCCGACCCGTGGCCAGGACCGGCATCGAGTCCGGCCCGCCCACCGTGGAGATCGGAACGATCGGCACACAACTGCGGATGGCCAGCTTGACGAACCCCATCCGTCCGGCGAGCACGGCCTGGTCGCGCTGGGACCACGGGCGCAGCGAGTCGCGCTCGCCGCCGGGCCAGAGCGCCACGTCACGACCCTCGGCCAGGGCGGAGGCGATGCTGTCCGGGGCGGCCGGCAGCACGCCCATGCGCCGGAAGTACGAACCCAATACCGGCATGGCCATCAGCGCGTCGTGCGCGGTTCCGTGCAGCGGGCGCTCCTCCCCAAACCGGCGCCACCACTGCACGCCGACCGTCCAGGCGTCCCATACGAACGGGGCCCCGGAGTGGATCCCGATCAGCAGAGCGGGCGGGTCGGGGAGCTTCTCCCAGCCCTCGACCTCCATCCGGAACCAGTAGTCCATCAGCGGGTTCCACAGGTACTTCTGGCGCTCCATGAAATCCCACTCGGGGCCCTCAAGGGACCATTGCCCGGCCCGGTCGGCCACCCACCCGGCCGCGCCCGACTGCTTCTCGCGTCGTTCGGAGACCTTGCGCCTGGCGGCCTCGGCATGACGCTCGGCTTGGATCGCGCGCGCGCCACCGTTCCGCCGATTGGTGTGGGTCCGGCTGTCTCGCCTCACCTGAAGCTCATCCACCTTCGATCGACCTCCCTCCGGGGGCTCTTCCGGTTGGTCTACCCATGCCCCCTGATCACAACCGCGCTTCCAGGAAGGCCGGCAGGACTTTCCCAGCCTCCCGAGAACCAACCTCGGGTATGTCAGAACCTTCGCGCCTGGCGACGTTCCTGCGGCGTGCCGCGGCGTGGTCGGCCGCCTGGCTCGGGGCCGGCGCGCTCTACCTCCTGCTGATCGACATCACCGATCTGCCCGAGTTGCTGGTGGCGGCGGGAGCCGCGGCGCTGGCCGCCACCGGGTTCGAGTTGGCCCGCGAGGAGCAGACGGTCGGCGGGCTCCGGGCGCGGTTGGCGTGGCTGGCGCACGCGCACCGCCCGGTGCGAAACGTCCCCGGCGACGTCGCGACCCTCACGGTGCTCGCCTTCAGGCAGCTTCTACGGCCACAACCGCAAAACGGTGTATTCCGCGCGGTCCCCTTTCGCTGCGGCGAGGACCAGGCGCTCGAGAGCGGGCGCTGCGCGCTGGCCGAATCGCTCGGCTCGTTCTCGCCCAACACGATCATCGTCGGGATCGAGGTCGAGCGGGAGCTCATCCTCGGGCATCAGCTGCGCCGCAGCGGTGGGCGCGAGGCGATCGACGTGCTGGGCCTCGGGGGCGGATGAGCGGAGGCCGGGCGTGAACGAGTGGGAGATCGCCGCCGCCGTGCTCGGCTTCGCCCTGATTCCGTGTGGTGCGGTCGCGCTCGTGTCCGGCGCCCCAAGCGGTCTCGCCGCCCTCGAGCTGGCGAGCGTTCTCCTCAGCACGATCCTGATGCTGCTGGCCGAGGGCTTTCACCGCCAGCCGTTCGTCGACTTGGCCGTCGTGTTCGTGCCGATGTCGCTCGTCGGCTCGTTGCTGTTCGCGCGCCTGATGGAGCACGACTTGTGAGCTGGCGGGCTGTGGTCGCGGTCGTCCTGCTGATCGGCGGCGGCCTGCTCGAGGTGGTCGCCGTGCTCGGGCTGTGCGCGATGCGCGACGTCTACGACCGGCTCCACTACGTGGGCCTGGCCGGCTTCGGCGCCCTTCTCGTGGGGTTGGCGATCGTCGTCCGCGAGTCGTTCTCGCTGATCGGCGACAAGGCGCTGCTCGTCGGCGTGGTGCTCATGGTGACCGGGCCGGTCCTGGCCCAGACCACGTTCCGCAGCCTGCTCATCCGCGAGCTCGGCGACTGGCGCAAGCGAGCCCGGGAGCGCGCCGAGCCGTGACCGTGCTCCAGATCGCGGCGCTGGCGGCGGTCGCGCTCTCCGGTAGCGGCGTAATCGTGGCCGGCGATCCGCTGAAGCAGACGCTTGTGTTGGGGGTGTTCGGGTTGGCCCTGACCATGCTGTTCTTCGTCTTCCAGGCGCCGGATGTCGCGCTGTCGGAGATCGTGATCTCGACCGTCGGCCTGCCCGTGATGGTCCTGCTTGCGCTGCGCAAGGTCAGACAGCAGGAACGCCAGCGCCACGAGGAGGACCCGTGAGCCGGCGGGCCCGGCTGATCATGTTTGGCGTTGGGGCGGCGGGACTGGGCGTCGTGCTGATCTACGGCCTCGCGGGCCTGCCTGCCTTCGGTGACTACCAGGGCGTATACGGGCACGTGATCAACGGGATCGGTGTGAGCGAGCGCCACGCCACGGATCTGATCACCGCGCTCAACTTCGACTTCCGCGCGTTCGACACGCTCGGGGAGGAGTTCATTCTGTTCGGATCGGTGCTCGGGGTGGTGCTGATCCTGCGTCAGTTGCGCGGCGAGCAGGAGCGTCCCAGCCTGGAGGAGTCGGACAAGCACACCTTCGCCGGCGCCAGCGAGGCGCTGCGGGCCCTGGCGCTCGTCCTCGTGCCGGCGCTGATCGCCCTCGGCGTGTACATCGTCGCGCACGGGCAGATCACCCCGGGGGGCGGCTTTCAGGGAGGCGTGATCCTGGCCTCCGGCCCGCTCGTGCTGTTCCTGTCCGGGCGCTACATGCGGATGAGGCGGCTCGGCCCGCACACGCTGGTGGATCGGCGGACGCGGTAGGGGCTGCCGGATTTGCCCTGGTCGGGCTCGGCGGGCTGATCTTCGTCGGCGCGTTCTTCAAGAACTTCCTCCCGTTCGGCATCGCGGGACACCTTTTGTCGGCCGGGCAGATCCCGCTGGCCAGCGTCGCGGTAGGCCTCGAGGTCACCGGCGCATTCCTGGTCGCCTGGAGCGAGTTCCTCGATCAGGCGATCCTGATTCGGTCCCGGCCCTCCGAGGGAGAGCAGTGAGCTTCCTGCCGTTCGCGATCGCCGCTTGGCTGTTCCTGATCGGCCTGTACGGCATCGTGTCCAGCCAGAACCTGATCCGGGCCATCCTGTCGCTGACCGTCGTCCAGTCCGCCACGTATGTGGTCCTGCTCGGCGTCGGCTACGCCCGCGACGGCCACGCGCCGATCTTTGCCGACATCCCACAGGTGAGCAAGGCGGTCGATCCCGTCGTGCAGGTGCTGGTGCTCACCGACGTCGTGATCGGGGCCACGGTCACCGCGATGCTCCTGGCGCTCGCCGTCCAGGCCCACAAGCGGTTCGGCAGCCTAGACCCGCACGATCTCCGTGCGCTCCGGGACTAGCTACTTGCCGCGGGTGCGCCCAGAGTTGGAGGTCGATATGTAGATCGTGATCCAACATAAGCTCGTCGTCGCCAGCGGGTGTGAGTCCCGTCCGGGTAGCTGCCAGGAGGCCCGGTAGCAGGCTGGCGGCTCGGTCTGGAAACGGGTCGGGTCGGAGCCCAGCGTCAAGAGCCCTTCTGGGGGAGCAACCAAACGGTCTGCAGCATTAAGCGAAACCTGCCGCGTCGTTAGTTAGTGGCCTGCCTTCGGGTGGGGAGAGGAGGAGCCGAGCCCGGCCGTTCGGGGCGAAGGCCATGGAAGGGGTGAAGAGCTGCTGGAAGCGCAGCCCTGATGAACCTCCCGGCGTATGGGGTGTTGAACGTTTGGAAGGTGGCGGCGGGAACTGGGGAGGCCCTCCCCGGCCCGGCGATGCTGCGGAGCGATCGTCGGAGCGACCCGCCCTATAACCGGTCAATCCGGGAAGTGGGCCGGGTGTCGGGTGGGCGTCGGAGGCGGCCGTATTACCGCTTGAGCGCACGGGACAACAGAACCCGGCGTGAGGGAAGGGCCGCTGCTTCGTTCATGCGTCACGCATAGGGAAGGGCGGGTGAGTGCCACTCGTGGCTAGGACCACCAAGCAGGACACAGTCCGAGAACTACAGCGAACGCTCTACCGGGCGGCCAAGGCCGACCCCGGACGCAGGTTCCACGCGCTCTACGACAAGGTCTACCGCAGAGACGTCCTAGAGCGGGCGTGGGAGCTGGTGCGCGCGAACAAGGGCGCGGCCGGCATCGACCGACAGACCATCACCGACGTCGAGGAGTACGGCATCGCCAAGCTCCTTGACGAACTGACCGCGGATCTGAAGGACGGCAACTACCGACCGTGGCCTGCCCGCCGGGTGTTCATCCCGAAGCCTGGCAGCAGCGAGCGGCGGCCGTTGTCGATCCCTCGAGTTCGCGACCGGATCGTCCAGGCGGCCACAAAGATCGTGATTGAGGCGATCTTCGAGGCGGACTTCTTGCCGTGCTCGTTCGGGTTCCGGCCCAGTCGATCGCAGCACGACGCGCTTCAGGTGCTCGTTGATGAGGCGTGGGACGGCAGGCGGTGGGTTGCAGAGTCGGACATCTCCAACTGTTTTGGAGAGATTCCGCACTCGGGGTTGATGTTGGCGATCGAGGAGCGGATCTCCGACCGTCATGTCCTCAAGCTCCTGCGCGCGATGCTGCGCTCGGGCGTGATGGAGGACGGCGCGGTCAGGCGGGACGTGACCGGAACCCCTCAAGGCGGTGTGATCTCACCCTGCCTGTGTAACGTCTACCTGCACCGGCTCGACCGGGAGTGGGCAGACCGTGGACACGGGGTTCTGGTCCGGTTCGCAGACGATCTGTTAGCGATGTGCCGGTCGCGGGAGGAGGCCGAAGCGGCGCTCGCGTCGCTGCGGCAGATCCTGGGCGAGCTTGGGCTCCGGCTCAAGGACGCCAAGACCAGGATCGTGCACCTGGAGGAGGGAGGCGAGGGTGTTGATTTCCTCGGCTTCCACCATCGCTGGGTGCGCGCCAACCGCGCCAAGCACGTCCAGTTCCTCGCCCGCTGGCCCTCACGCCGGGCGCTGCAGCACGCGTGTGACCGTGTTCGTGAGATCACGGCGCGCGAGCGGCTGTTGGTCCCCGTCGAGGAGATCGTGCAGGACCTCAACGGGTATCTGCGCGGGTGGGCAGGCTACTTCCGATACGGAAACTCCGCCCGCCACTTCAACCTGATCGAGCACCACGCGCATAACCGACTCGCGCTGTTCGTGGCCAAACGCCACCAACGGACGCGAGCGTACGGCTGGCGGGTAGTCACATACGCCTCGCCGAATCGCCTGGGCTTGGTCAGCCTCTCTGGAACCATCGTCGCGCCGCGGCCCCACCGGGCCTGGCGAGGGTGAAGCCGAATGCCGGCGGTGAAGAACGTCGGAGAGCCGTGTGCGGGAGAACCGCATGCACGGATCGATGCGGCGGCGGGAGGAAACCAGACCAGTCGGGCCAGCACGCGCCGCGCGGTCCAGGCGCCTCTCGCCGACCCTACAGATAGGGAGGCGGAGGGCCAGCATGCACATCACCGCGCTGGCGATCGTCGTGCCGATGATCGCCGCAGCGTGCCTTGTGGCCTTCCGCCACTTCTCACCCCGACTGCTCAACGACGTGGCGGCTGCCGGCACGGGGATCGCGGTGGTCACGATCTGCGCGATCCTCCTCGTGCGCGCCGCCCACCACCCGTTCGCCTACTGGATGGGTGGCTGGCGGCCGAGTCACATGGTGGCGATCGGGATCTCGCTCTCGATCGATCCGCTCGGGGCGGGGATGGCCACGTTCGCCGCCGTCGTCGTGACCGCGGCCCTCATCTATTCGTGGCGCTATTTCGACGCCGCGGACGGCCTGTTTCACGCCTTGATGCTCGTCTTCCTGGCCGCGATGGTCGGGTTCTGCCTGACCGGCGATCTGTTCAACCTGGTCGTGTTCTTCGAGCTGATGGGGGCGGTGGCCTACGCGCTCACGGCGTACCAGATCGAGGAGCGAGGGCCGATCCAGGGCGGGATCAACTTCGCGATCACCAACAGCGTGGCTGCCTACGCCATGTTCATCGGGGCTGCGCTGCTCTACGCGCGGACCGGGGCGCTGAACCTGGCTCAGATCGGCGCTGCGCTCGACGGCCACAAGCCCGACGCGCTGGTGGTCGTCGCGATGGCGCTCGTGTTCGTCGGGTTTCTGACCAAGGCCGCGGCCGTGCCCATGCACTTCTGGTCGGCCGACGCGCACGCGGTGGCACCGACGCCGGTATGCGTCCTGCTCTCGGGGGTGATGGCTGAGCTCGGGCTGTACGGCTTGGCGCGTGTGTACTGGACGGTGTTCGCGGGGACGCTGGGTCCGCACGCCGATGAGCTGCGGGCGATCCTGATCACGCTCGGAGCGACCACCGCGGTGTGGGGGGCGGTCATGTGTTACGCCCAGCGCCACCTGAAGCGGCTCCTCGCGTTCTCGACGATCAGTCACGTCGGCGTGATCGCCTGCGGGATCGGGCTGCTCACCGCGCGCGGCCTGGCCGGCGCCGCGGCGTATGTCGTCGGGCAGGGATTCACGAAGGGGGCGCTATTCATGTTGGTGGGGGTTCTGCTGCACCGCTTTGGGACCGTGGACGAGTTCGCGCTGCACGGCCGGGGTCGCCGGATGAGGCTGGCCGGCGTGCTGTTCGCCGTCGGCGGGCTCGCGTTGGCCGCCCTGCCGGGCGTCACGCTGTTCTTCGGCAAGTCGCTCATGGACGGCGCCGCGCTCGAGGGGAAGTACGCCTGGCTGCCCACGGTGTTCGTGATCTCGTCCGTTCTCACCGGCGGGGCGGTTCTGCGGTTGACCGGTCGCGTGTTTTTCGGCTGGGGAGCGTCCGAGCGCGCCGAGGACGTGCAGATCCGGCGGATCGGCGAGGAGGAGCAGGACGAAGAGCAGGTCGAGCGCGACTTCACTCCCCCGCTGATGCTGATCGTGCCCGCGATGCTGCTCCTCGGGGCGATCGTGGTCGGGTTGATACCCGGCGCGGTGCCGGGCATCGAGACCGCGGCGTCGCATTTCCGCGACCACGCCGCGTACGTGCGCTGGGTACTGAGCGGCGTGGTGCCGCATTTCTCGGCCGTGTCCCACAGCCACGTGGAGACATTCGACTACCTGTACGGCGCCGGCGGCGCCCTCGGCGCGCTCGCCATCGCGTCGCTCACGCTGTTCGGCGCGACGCTCCACCGCCGCCTTCCGCAGACGTTGATCGGGCCGCTCCGCGCCGCGCTCACCGGGCTGCGTGAGCTGCACAGCGGCCACATCGGCGACTACATCGCGTGGTGGACGCTCGGGACGGCGTTGCTGGGCGGAGCTTCGCTGGTCCTGCTGACATGACCGCCCGGCCGCCTGCTCGCGCGCGACTGGCCGCCATCGCCGCGGCGGTCTGGCTGGCCGGCTGCGGGCCGCCGCCGCCGCAGGCCCCTCCGAGCCAGGCCAAGAAGCTCGATGCCTCGACCAGCGACCTATCGACCGAGTGCGGGCTGACCTACCAGGTCACCGCGTTCGGAGGCGATCACCGAGAAGACCTGGCCAACCTGGAGAGCCAGGCGGTGGCGAGCGCGCGCAGCCTGGCGTCGGTGTATCGCCGCAACCCGGACTGGATCTATCAGGGCGAGACCGTGCGCCAGATCGTCACGGATGCCGTCGCGATGCTGCACGCCTGTGGGCTCACCCAGGCCGAGCGGAAGCTTCGCCGCGCAACCTCGACCTAGTGGCCGCCCCCGCAAATACGCTCGCATTCGAGGCGCCCCTGGTGGCGCTGGCTTTGTCCTTGGATCCTCGTGTAGACCCTATGGAGGTTGTTTGGCCGGGTCGTTGAAGGCCGGACCTCGATCGCAGAAATGCGGGGGTTTGACTGGCCGGAGATGGGCTCCGGCTGACCCCATACGAAGGAGGTCCGGCCGTGACTGGGACGATGACATGGGCGGCGATGGATGTCCACGCTCGCTCGTCGTATGCGGCGTCGTTGGATGTGATCACGGGCGAGCTATCGCGTCGGCGGTTCAATACCGGGGCGGTGGAGCCGGTCGTGGAGTGGCTGGTTGGGTTGCCGGGGCCGGTGCGGTGCTGCTACGAGGCGGGCCCGACGGGGTTTGGGCTCTACCGGGCGGCGGTGGCGGCGGGGATCGATTGTCAGGTGATCGCTCCGTCCAAGACGCCGCGGCCGCCGGGCGAGCGGCACAAGTCCGATCGTCGGGATACCGATCTGTTGTTGCGATAGTTGATGGCGGGGGCGCTGACGCCGATCGTGGTGCCCTCGCCGACGTTCGAGGCAGCCAGGGATCTCGCCCGCTCTCGGGAGCAGGTCCGCCTGGATTTGATGCGCTGTCGGCACCGGCTGTCCAAGTTGTTGTTGCGTCACGGTCGTGTCTGGGACGCAACGGCGTGGACGCGCGCGCATGCTCGTTGGCTCGGGGGCCAGCGCTTCGAGTATCCGAACACCGAGCTGGCGTTATCGACAACCTCGCCGCGTGCGACGGGCTCGCGGCCCGCAAGCAGCAGCTGGACGAGCGGCTGTCCGGGATCGCGCTCGAGCCGGAGTTCTGGCCGCTGGTCAGGCGATTCCGAGCGTTCCGTGGGCTGGACACGCTCTCAGCGTTGATCATGGTGCTCGAGGTTGGCGACTATCACCGGTTCCCCCGCGCGGTACAGCTCGGCTCGTGGCTGGGGCTGGTGCCCTCCCGCGAGCAGTCCGGCGAGTCCGACCGGAACGGGTCGATCACCAAAACCGGCTCCAAGTACGCGCGGCGGATCCTGGTCGAAGCGGCCTGGCACTACACCCGACGGCCAGCGATCGGCCAGAAGCTCTACGAGCGCCAGGAGGGGCTGCCCGACCACGTCCTGCAGATCGCCTGGCGCGCGCAGCATCGTCTCCACCGCATCCATTGCCGAATGCGCCAGCGCAACAAGCCCGGCAACGTGACCACGGTCGCGTGCGCTCGCGAGCTCGCGTGCTTCCTCTGGGCTGCCGCCACCGCCCCATAACCCAGGCTGACAGCCCTCCCGCTCGGGTGAGCAGACGCCGGGCCCCGAAGTCCGCCGGCACGCGCGACAGCGCTATGGGCAGCCCCAACCAGGCCACGCCCGCTCTTAGACACGCGCTCGCCGGCGACGCAACCAGGGACCTGGGGTGGCCAATCCCCGCATATGAGACTGACCGACGTCGAGGACGCGCCCGGCGTCTGCTCACCCGAGCACACCCCCCAATCCACCCCACCGGACGGATCATGAACCGCTGCCCACTTGATGTCATGAAGGGTCGGGCGGGCGGCCGGCGGTGCGGGCATAGGCGCCCGGGCGGCAGGTGGTCGGTCCTCGATCCCGAACTGCACGTTTCAAAGACCGCGCGGATTTGGGCCGCGCGGCCGGACAATTCGAGAGGAGGACCGACCGTGAGCAACGGTACGCGCTGGGTCGGCATCGACCTGCACCGCAAGCGCTCGCACATCGCCGTGATCGACGAGCAAGGCGAGCTGACGCTCTCGCGCCGGATCGTGAACGACCGCGACACGTTCCTGGAGCTGCTCGGCGACCCGCAGGAAGCTCAGACGCATGTCGCTTTGGAGGCGACCTACGGGTGGGAGTGGCTCGCTGAGTTGCTCGAGGAGGCCGGCTATGACCTGCACCTCGCTCACCCGCTGCGCACCCGCGCGATCGCCGCTGCGAGGGTGAAGACGGACGCAATCGACGCGAAAACGCTCGCGCATCTGTTGCGCACGGGGTTCTTGCCCGAGGCGTACGTCGCGCCGCGCGAGCTGCGTGACCTGCGCGAGCTGTTGCGTCATCGCGCGACGCTGACCCGGATGCGCTCAGCGGTCAAGAACCGCGTGCATGCGATCCTCGCCAAGCACGGCATCGCGAACGAGCACTCCGACCTGTTCGGCAAAGGCGGCCGCGAATTCCTTGCCGTGCTCGAGCTGCGCGACGCTCCGCGCCGGCGACTGGACAGCCTGATGTCGCTGATCTGCGACTTCGACCGCGAGATCGAGACCACCACCCAGGAGATCGAGGAACTGGCGAAAGCCGATGACCGCGTCGACGTGCTGACCCAGATCCGCGGTATCGGGCGTTACACAGCGATGCTGATCATCGCCGAGGTCGGTGACATCACCCGCTTCCCGACCGCCCGTCACCTGTGCTCGTGGGCCGGACTGGCGCCGAGCGTGCGCAGCTCCGACGGCAAAGCGCGGCTGGGGCACATCACCCGCCAGGGCTCGCCCGCGCTGCGCTGGGCGCTCGTCGAGGCCGCGCAGAAGATCACCACCGGATCCGGACCCTTACGCGAGAAGTTCGAACGGATCGCCAAACGCCGCGGGCGCAAGATCGCGAAGGTCGCCGTCGCCCGCGAGATCCTGACCCTGTCCTTCTACGGCTTGCGCGAGGGAGAGATCCGTTGCCTAGCGCGCCGCAGCCGCGCGAGCGCGAAAGAAAAGCTGGCGGCGGTCGCATGACCTCACCGCCGTGCGCTCACAGCAGCAAGGCTTGCGCCCACGACGACGGCGCGATGCGTACGCTCGGGCGAGCTCGACGTTTGTCATGGCCTCGCTAACACAGGACGGCCGCCCACTTGATTGAGCCCCCGAGCACCGCACGACACTCTGGTCCGCCTAGCGCGACCGGATGGATGACTGGAGCCCTTCTCCCAGCCGGAACGCAGTCAGCGAACCGGCGCCCAACCCCTAGACCCCCATGAACAACAGCGAACTTACTTGCCAGACTCAGCCCGCCGCGTCAAGCGCCAACCACCGGCGCCGATCAACCCTGCCCGTCCGTCAGGCGCTTGACCCAGCCAGCCTCGCCCGGCAACCAAGCAACCAAGTCCGGGGCAGAGCCCCGAAACCCCTTTACCCACCGAGCGATCCGGCGATCACGTCACCGCCCACGCAGCCGAACGTCAAAAACGGCCCACCGCCCCTTCACATCACCCGCCCCTTCATGGATGACAACCGATCCTCCATATGAGCGCTGCTACACGTCGGATCCTGCATCCGCGCGCAGCATCCACCAGGGACACCTCTCGGTGCCACCGTACTTACGGGGCCGACCACGTGTGATCCCGATTACCACGAGTTGCACGGTCGAATCGATCGGCGGTAGGTTCGCTCGATGACGCGCTCGGAGTGGCGCCGCGCCGGCGCGATGGCGGCTGCGATCGCGGGTCTGCACGTGCTCGGCTTCGGGATCCTGATCCTCGTCGTGATGCCGCAGCACTACAAGCTCGGGGCGGCGGGAACGTTCGCGATCGGCACCGGGATCACGGCGTACACGCTGGGTCTACGCCACGCGTTCGACGCCGATCACATCGCGGCGATCGACAACACGACCAGGAAGATGATGAGCGAGGGCAAGCGCCCGTTGAGCGTCGGGTTCTTCTTCTCGCTCGGGCATTCGACGATCGTGTTCGGGCTCACATTCCTGTTGGCGATCGGCGTCCGGGCGCTCAGCGCTCCGGTCCAGAACGGCCACTCCGCGCTTCATGAGGCGACCAACGTGATCGGTACGACCGTGTCCGGGTCGTTCCTGTACGTGATCGCGATCCTCAACGTCCTGATCCTCGTCTCGATCGTCCGGATCTTCTTCGAGATGCGCACGGGCGCCTACGACGAGGAGCAGCTCGAGGCGGAGTTGAGCTCGCGCGGGCTGATGAACCGCCTGCTTGGCAAGCGGGTCAACCGGATCCGCGAGCCGTGGCAGATGTACCCGCTCGGCGTGCTGTTCGGCCTCGGGTTCGACACCGCGACCGAGATCGGGCTGCTCGTGCTCGCCGCCGGCGCGGGCGCGGCCGGGCTCCCGTTCTACGCGATCCTGTGCCTGCCGATCCTGTTCGCCGCCGGGATGTCGCTGCTGGACACGATCGACGGGTCGTTCATGAACTTCGCCTACGGCTGGGCGTTCTCAAAGCCGGTCCGGAAGGTCTACTACAACATCACGATCACCGGGCTGTCCGTCGTGGTCGCGCTGTTCATCGGCACGGTCGAGCTGGTCGGCCTCCTGACCGACAAGCTCGGCGTGCGCGGCCCGGTCGCGGACTGGTTCCAGAACTTCAACATCAACACCGCGGGGTTCGTGATGGTCGGCATGTTCGTCGTCACCTGGGCCGTGGCGCTCGCGGTCTGGCGGTTCGCGAGGATCGAGGAGAAGTGGACCGCGGGGCTCGAGGTCAGGGCCCGCGACGACTGAGACCCTCTAGGACCCGGGCGCGCCGAACGTCGAGCGCAGGGTGCGGACGAGCGCCCGGGCGCGGTCGGTGCCGCGCCGCCCGGCCCACGGGTGCGGCCCGGTGGCCCATGGGTGCCAGCCGAGCGTGCCGTAGTGCTCGCGCACGAGCGCCTTGAGCTCGCCGCGATGAGCCCCGCACGCATATCGCTGGGGGCCGTACATCCCGCGCCCGTGCCAGGTGAGCCATCGGCCGGGCTCGGCGTCCACATACTCGCCGTGGCGCAGATCCAGGAGCTGTCGTTCCAGCGCGATCTGGGTCTCGGGGTCGGGGCGGGCCCCGCAGATCTCGCATCGGAAGACGACGGTAACCGGCATCTAGTGGTCTAGGGGCGTCGGATCGTACGGTGTCGCAGCAGGCGCAGCACCGGCCCGTAGGTGAATTGGGCGCCCCGCGCCGCGAGCAGCCCGAGACGGTCGGGGTCCATGAACGGCATGAACCTGTCCGGGAAGCCGGGCATCGTGCACGCCACACAGATCCCGCCCACGTTCGGACACCCGCCGACGCCGCCGATCCAGCCTCGGATCGGAACATTGCAGCTCACCACGGGGCCTTTGCATCCGAGCTTGACCAGGCACCCGCGATGATCGGCGGGGGTCCGGGCGAACTCGCCCTGCTCGGCGAACCCGGCGCGTCCGCAGCCCTGCTGCACTGTGCGCCCGAACAGCGCTCGCGGACGGCCGTTCTCGTCGAGCGCGATCATCGGCCCGGCACCCGCGAGATGCAGCCCAAGCTGGAGCAGCGTCTCGGTGATGTTGTCGGGCTGGACCGGGCAGCCGGGCAGGTTCACGATCGGAATGTCCCGGCGCGAAGTCCAGGTTGCCCCGAGGTAGTCCCGCAGGCCCATCGCGCCGGTCGGATTGCCGCGCATCGCCGGGATCCCGCCGAAGGCGGCGCATGTGCCGACGGCCAACACGATCTCGGCGTGCGGCGCGAGTCGGTCGATCCAGCGGCACGTCGTGATCGGCTCGGCGGTGATCGGGTCCACGCCGAACGTCGCCCAGTGTCCCTCGCCACTGACCTCCTCGTTCGGAACCGACCCCTCGAGGATCAGGATGAACGGCTCGAGCTTGCCGGCGGCCGCGTCGAACCACACGCGCATGAACTCCGCGCCGTTCTCGTAGGCGAACACCGGGTTGTGGACGATCATCGGCGGCATGCCGGGGAAGCAACCGCGTATCAGGTCCTCGAGGCTCGGATTCGTCGCGGCGGTCATCGCGATCGAGTCGCCATCGCAGCCGAGCCCGCTGGTCATCCACAGGACGTTCACCGGCGCAGCGCCGGCGTCGGCTGCGGTGGGGCCAATGGCCACGGTCAGCCGTCGAATCGAGCAGCGGGTGCGCCGTCCGTGACCCGTGGGCGGTGCGATCGATCCGCGGAAACCCGGGTCACCGGGTGCTCGACGAGCGCGACCGGGTGTCCCACGAGGAACTCGAGCTGGTCGTCGAGGCTGCCGTGCAGACGCAGATCGTCGGCGTGGCCGGTGATGAGCCCGGCTCGGGCCAGCCGCTTGAGCGCGTGCGAGATCGAGGGGCGCTCGGCGGCAATCAACTGACCGAGCAGGCGATGCGTGAGCGGCAGGCAGAGCCTGACGCCGTCGGGGGAGGGCCGACCCCACCGGGCGGACAGATGCCACAGGAGAAGCACGAGGCGCACCTCGAGCCGGGGCTGGGAGGAAATTGCCCGCAGCACGTCCAGCTCGTCTGCCCGGCTGCAGGCCCGGCGCAGCAAAGCGCGGGTCAGCTGGGGCAAGGGGTGGACCCGCTCGGCGAAGTCGCCGTCCAGCACGGCGATCCGGGTCGGCCACAGCACCCGCCAGTGACAGGTCCGCTCGAGCAGATCGTCGGTCATCAGGTGCGAGGCCTGAAGGAGATCGCCGGCGCCCACCAACTCGGCCGCGATCCGGTCGCCGGTACAGGTCTCGAACACGACCAGTCCGTCGAGTAGCAGGAGGCCCGGGCCTTCCCGGGCGAGATCGAACCACGGGCGCAGTTCGCACTCTCCAACCGCGAACTGGACGAGCTTCGCGGTGGCGAGCTGTCGGGCGGCGATACGACCGCGGGGGTCCAGCTCCTGCGCGAGGCCATCGTCGGCGTCGAGGACGTACGTGTAGAGCGGGCTGGACCGCGGTGGACCCGGACCCGCCCGCCCGGAGCCCGGGCGGGCCGGCCACCTCAGGGGCCCAGGCTGGGTGATCCGTCTGTTTCTGGCACTCACGGGGGCCGTCTCCCTCGTTGCTCAGACCATCTCGGGCGGCTGCTCAGAGTCTATGGGTCCCGACCAGCTCCCGAAAGGCGGTGTCACGACTGACCGGCGGATGGGGTAACCGGGGTTACCCCGGCTAGACCCGGGGCGCGACCAGTGGTAAGAAGGCGGCGTGTGCTTGGCCATTCCTGGTCAAGTCATCGAGATCGTCGATGACGAGAACCGGCTCGCGAAGGTGGACGTGGCCGGTGTCAGACGGAACGTCAGCGTAGGCCTGCTCGACGGCGAGGATGGAGGCATCGTGCCCGGCGACTGGGTCCTGATCCACGTTGGGTTCGCGATCTCGAAGGTCGACGAGGAGGAGGCGCGGGCGACCCGAGACCTGCTCGTGCGGATGGGTGCCGACTACGAGCAAGAGCTCGAGGAGCTGAGAGCCAGCGTGATCGAGTGAGCGCCGGCGGCGAGCCATGCGGGTCGGACCACTGCATCACCTGCGGCGATGACGGCGTGCCGATGACCGTCGTGCGCGTCGACCGGGACCGCGGACTGGCGCTGTGCGCGTACGAGGACGGCTCCCGCCAGACCGTCGAGACGGCACTCGTCGAGCCGGTCGGCCCCGGCGACACGCTGCTCGTCCACGCGGGGACCGCGCTCGTGCGAATGGAGCCGTCGGCGTGAAGTTCGTCGACGAGTTCCGCGATCCCGAGCTCGGCCGGGCAGTCGCCGGCGAGATCCTCTCCCTGGTCGAGCCGGGCCGGCACTACAAGCTGATGGAGGTGTGTGGGGGCCACACGCACTCGATCTACAAGTACGGGATCGACGACCTGCTTCCGGCCAACGTCGAGCTCGTCCACGGACCCGGTTGCCCGGTCTGCGTGATCCCGATGGGGCGGGTCGACGACGGGATCGCGATCGCCCACGAGGACGGCGTGATCTTCACCTGCTTCGGCGACATGATGCGCGTTCCCGGATCGGACGGCAGTCTGCTGGACGCCAAGGCGGCGGGGGCGGACATCCGAATGGTCTACTCGCCGCTCGACGCGCTGCGGATCGCCAGGCAAAACCCCGAGCGCGAGGTCGTGTTCTTCGCGATCGGCTTCGAGACGACCGCGCCGTCGACGGCGCTCACGCTCAAGCGGGCCCGCGCCGAGGGACTGAAGAACTTCTCGGTCATGTGCAGCCACGTGACGATCGTTCCGCCCCTGCGGGCGCTGCTCGAGTCGCCCGATCTGAGGCTGGACGGGTTCATCGGCCCCGGACACGTGTCGACCGTCGTCGGCGCGCGGCCGTTCGAGTTCATCCCCGCGGACTACGGCCGGCCGATCGTGATCGCCGGGTTCGAGCCGCTCGACGTCCTCCAGGCGATCGAGATGATCCTGCGCCAGCTGGCCGCCGGCCGCTGCGAGGTCGAGAACCAGTACAAGCGAGTGGTTCCGTACGAGGGCAACCTCAGGGCGCTCGAGGTCATGGCGGAGGTGTTCGAGCTGCGCCCCCACTTCGAGTGGCGCGGCCTGGGCTTCATCTCCCACAGCGGCCTGAAGCTGTCCGAGGCCTACGCCGATCTGGACGCCGAGGCTCGCTTCAGCGTCCCGGGGGTGCGCGTTGCGGACCCCAAGGCGTGCCAGTGCGGCGAGGTCCTCAAGGGGGTCATCAAGCCGTGGGAGTGCAAGGTGTTCGGGACCGCGTGCACGCCCGAGCGGCCGATCGGCACGTGCATGGTCTCCTCCGAGGGGGCCTGCGCGGCGTATTACAACTTCGGCCGGTTCGCCCGCGAGCGGGAAGTCGTGTGATGGCCGATCCGGCGATCGTCTCCGAGCGCGAGCAGAGGATCCTCGGGATCATCGAGACGGCCCGCGCCAAGCGGGCCAAGTTCCGCGACGAGCGGATCAACATGGCGCACGGGGCCGGTGGCAAGGCGACCCAGACGCTGATCGAGGGGCTGCTGGCGCCCGCGTTCGCCTCCGACACGCTCGATGAGCTGGCGGACGCGGGCGCGGTCGAAGTCGACGGGTTGGAGCTCGCGCTCACCACCGACTCCTATGTGGTCAAGCCGATGCGCTTTCCGGGTGGATCGATCGGGGAACTGGCGGTCAACGGCACGGTCAACGACCTGGCCGTGTCCGGCGCGAAACCGCTCGCGCTGAGCCTCTCGCTGATCTTGGAGGAGGGCCTGCCCGCCGAGGCTCTGAAGGCCGAGGTCGAAGCGATCGCGCGAGCCGCGCGGGAGGCCGGCGTCGAGGTCATCACCGGCGACACGAAGGTCGTCGAGCGCGGCCATGCCGACGGCATGTATGTGTGCACGACCGGCGTCGGCCGCCGCGACCCGCGGGCCCGCCTGTCGCCGGCGGCGCTTCGCCCCGGCGACCGGATCCTGCTCTCGGGCAGCATCGGCGAGCACGGCACGGCGATCATGCTGGCGCGCGGGGAGTTCGAGCTCGACGCGGAGATCGAATCCGACACGCGGCCGTTGTGGCCGGTGGCGGACGCCCTGCTCGAGGCGGTCGGTCCGGAGCTGCGCTGCATGCGCGACGCGACCCGCGGCGGCGTCGCGTCGGTGCTCAACGAGCTTGCCCGGGCCTCATCGGTGGCGATGATCGTGCGAGAGAGCGCAGTTCCGGTACGGCCGGACGTCGCGGGCGCGGCCGAGATCCTGGGCATCGACCCGATGTACGTTGCGAACGAGGGCAAGCTGGTCGCGTTCGTCGCCCCGGACGCCGCGGGCCGCGCGCTGGAGGCGCTGCGAGCGGTACCCGGATGCGAGGCGGCGGCGGAGATCGGCGAGGTGCGGACGGAGCCGCCGGGAATGGTGCTGGTCGAGACGAGCTTTGGCGGCAAGCGGGTGATGGATCAACTGGTGGGCGACCCGCTGCCGAGGATCTGCTGAAAAGAGCGAGAGGAGACGGAATGTCGGCGTTGGCGAATGCGTACGCGAAGCAGAAGGAGACCGAGGCCGTCACCGCGCACGTGCTGTGGATGACCACCGGGCTGAGCTGCGAGGGCGACTCGGTCGCGATGACCTCGGCGACCAACCCGAGCCTCGAAGACATCATCCTCCAGGCGATCCCGGGCATGCCAAAGGTCGTCGTCCACAACCAGGTGGTCGACTACGCCAACGGCCAGGAGTACGCGCAGGCGTGGTTCGACGCCGAGAAGGGGGAGCTCGATCCGTTCGTGCTGGTGATCGAAGGCTCGCTGGGCAACGAGGAGATCAACGGCGAGGGCCACTGGACCGGCTTTGCCGTGAACCCGGAGAACGGCCAGCCGATCACGATGAACGAATGGCTCGACCGGCTCGCCCCGAAGGCGGCCGCTGTCGTCGCGGTCGGTACGTGCGCCACCTACGGCGGCATTCCGGCGATGAAGAACAACCCCACCGGCGCGATGGGCGTGCCCGACTATCTCGGCTGGAAATGGAAGTCAAAGGCCGGTCTGCCGATCGTGTGCATCCCCGGGTGCCCGGCCCAGCCGGACAACATGACCGAGACCCTCCTGTACCTCGCGCTGCATCTGGCCGGACTGGCGCCGGCCCCGGAGCTCGACGACGCGCTCCGCCCGAAGTGGCTGTTCGGGCGCACCGTGCGTGAGAGCTGCAACCGCGCCGGCTTCACCGAGCAGGGCCAGTTCGCCACCGAATACGGCTCCGATCACCGCTGCCTGGTCAAGCTCGGCTGCAAGGGCCCGGTGGTCAGGTGCAACGTGCCGGTCCGCGGCTGGGTCAACGGAGTCGGCGGCTGCCCGAACGTCGGTGGGATCTGCATGGCGTGCACGATGCCGGGCTTCCCTGACCAGTTCATGCCGTTCATGGACGAGGACAGACTGGGCGGGCTCAACGCGAACATCACCAAGTACACGTACGGCCCGATCGTGAAGTACTTCCGTCACCGGGTTGCTAAGCAGCACGACGTCGAGCCCGAGTGGCGCCGGCGTGGCCCCACCCTTACCACGGGATACGTCAAGCGCTGGTAACCGACCTCATCACCCTGCAATCCCAATCTTGAGGAGACGTACAGATGGCGACTGAGACGCCCGAACAGCAGAGGGTGATGGTCAAGGAGATGTCCTGGGATCCCATCACGCGGATCGTGGGCAGCCTCGGTATTCACACCGAGATCGACTTCACCAACCAACAGGTGCTCAAGTGCTACAGCACCTCGATGATCTTCCGCGGCTTCGACATCTTCATGAAGGGGATCGACCCGCGCGACGCCCACTTCATCACGAGCCGGATCTGCGGCATCTGCGGGGATAACCACTGCACCTGCTCGTGCCTGAACCAGAACATGGCCTACGGCGTCAAGCCTCCCGCGCTCGGTGACCTGGCCTTCAACCTCGCCGAGACCGCGGATTACATCTTCGACCACGCGATCTTCAACGACTGCATGGCGAACGTCGACTTCTGCGAGCAGATGGTCAAGGAGACCAACCCGACGCTGCTCGCCAAGGCCGAGAACACCCCCGCCCCGGGCCAGGACATCCACGGCTACAAGACGATCGCCGACATCATGCGCGCGCTGAACCCGTTCACGGGTGAGTTCTACCTCGAGACGTTGCACGTCGCGCGCTACACACGCGAGATGTACTGCCTGTTCGGCGGCCGCCACACCCACCCCTCGACGATCATGCCGGGAGGTTGCAGCGCGGATATCACCCATCAGACGTGCACCGACTATTACGTGCGACTGATGCGCTACTTCGACTACGTCAAGCGCAGCGTGCCCATGCACGACGACCTGTACGACTTCTTTCTCCAGGAGTTGCCGGGCTACGACATGGTCGGGTTCCGCGAGACGAACCTGGTCAACTGGGGATCGTTCGACGACCCCGACTACGTCGACTACGACTACCGCAACATGACCAACTGGGGTCGCAAGCGCTACATCACCCCGGGCGTCGCGATCGGCGGCGAGCTGATCTCCACGGACCTAGTCGAGATCAACCTGATGATCCGGATCCTGCTCGGGTCCTCCTACTTCGACTCCTGGGAGAACGAGCCCACGTTCGTCACCCACGACCCGCTCGGCAACCCCGTGGACAAGAACCATCCGTGGAACAAGGTCACACTGCCCAGGCCGCAGAAGCGTGACTTCACCGACAAGTACACCTGGGTGGTCTCACCCCGGATCTACGACAAGCGGACCGACACCCACGTGTGCTGCGACACCGGCGGCGGCCCGTTCGCCCGCCAGTGGTGCACGGCCAAGGCGGGCTTGGTCGACTTCGGCTACGCGAAGGCCACCGGCCACTCGATCCAGATGATCCTGCCGCGCTCGCCGAACATGCCCGAGATGGAGCTCGAATGGAACGTGCCGGAGAAGTCCAACGCGGTCGAGCGCGACCGCGCGCGGACCTATCACCAGGCCTACAGCGCGCTGATCGCGCTGCACAACCTGGAGCGCGCGATGAAGGAGGTCCAGGCGGGACGGACCAAGAGCTGGAACAGCTTCAAGGTCCCCGAGAGCGCCGTCAGCTGCGGCTTCCACGAGGCGGCCCGCGGCGTGCTCTCCCACCACATGGTGATCCAGGAGGGCAAGATCGCCAACTACCAGCCGTATCCGCCTACGCCGTGGAACGCCAGCCCGCGCGACGTGTACGGCACGCCCGGGCCGTACGAGGACGCCGTGCAGAACACGCCGATCTTCGAGGAGAACGGACCGGACAAGTTCAAGGGAATCGACATCATGCGCGCGGTCCGTTCTTTCGACCCGTGCCTGCCGTGCGGCGTCCACATGTACACCGGTGGCGGCAAGGTCCGCAAGGTCATGCACACGCCCACCGCGATGGCATAGCGCATGGACACGGCCATCGCGACCTCGGCGGAGGGTGTCCAGGAGCTGCTCGACCGGGTCCAGGACCTCCAGGCCCGGCTCGAGTCGAGCGGCGACTCGCCTGTCCGCGGCGTCGCCGACGCGCTTGTCTCGGCAGTCGTGCAGATGTACGGCGCCGGCCTCGAGCGGATCCTGGCCGCGCTGTTCGAGGCCGGGCCCGAAGGGGAGCGGATCGCGTCCTCGCTGGCAGGCGATCCGCTGGTCTCGACGCTCCTGCTGATCCACGATCTGCACCCGATCCCGCTCGAGCAGCGGGTGCAGGACGCGCTCGACTCGGTGCGCCCGTACATGGAGTCTCACGGCGGCAACGTCGAACTGCTCTCGCTCGAGCAAGGCGTGGCGCGAATCCGCCTGCGCGGCAGCTGCTCGGACTGCGCGGCCTCGTCGGTCACGCTCGAGCTGGCGATCAAGCAGGCGCTCGAGGAGATCGCCCCCGACCTCGATGGGCTGGAGGTCGAGGGGGTCGCCGCCGAGCTCCCCGTCGTGATGTCGGGACCCGCGCCGGCGCCGCTGTGGTTCGACGTCGAATCGGTCGTGTCGCTCGCGGACGGATCCCTCGCCGCGGTCAGCGTGGCAGGCTCTGACCTGGTGATCGCCAACGTCGAGGGGAGCCTCCTCGCCTATCGAGATCGTTGTGCAAGCTGCGGCGCACATTTGCACGACGGTCTCCTGATGGCCGGCGCGCTGTCCTGCCCCGAGTGCGCGCGATCGTTCTTCCTCCCCCGGGCGGGGCGGTCGATGGACGACGACCGGATGCAACTCGAGCCCGTGCCGCTGCTGCGAGAGGATGGCCGGGTGAAGGTGGCCTTGACGCAGTGAGCGACGGTCGCCGGCTCATGGACGACGCGATCGCGGCGCGCCGGCGGGTGGGCGTCGTATCCGGGTTGAGGGGGCTCGCCCGCACGACCGCGCGAACGCCGCCCCCTGCGTCGGCCGACAGCGAGGTCTGCGATCTGTGTGGAATCGGCATCTCCGAGGACCACCGGCACCTCCTCGCACTCTCAGAGCGGCGGATCGTGTGCGCCTGCGAGGCGTGCTGGGCGATGCGCTCCGGCGAGGGCGACTATCGGCCGACGGGCAACCGGACACTGTGGCTCCCCGGCCTCGACCTCCCCGACGACCTCTGGGCGAGCTTCCAGATCCCGATCGGGCTGGCCTTCTTCATGGAGTCGACGGTCACCTCGTGCGTGGTCGCGATGTACCCGAGCCCGGGTGGCGCCACCGAGTCAGAGCTGCACTTCGACTCCTGGTCCCGGATGCGCGAGCTCAACCCGGTGCTCGAGGGACTCGAGCCCGACATCGAGGGATTGATCGCCAACCGGCTGGCCGATCCACCCACCTATGTGATCGCCCCGATCGATCGCTGCTACGCGCTGACGGGCACGATCAAGGCGCACTGGGAGGGGATCTCGGGGGGCGCGGCGGTCGAGGCGGCGGTAGCCGAGTTCTTCAAGCGGCTGCGCATGGAGGCGAGGGCGGCTTGACGACCGAGGCGAGCATCGGACCGATGTCTCCGGAGAGGATCGAAGGCCCGCCTGACCTCGAGTTCGCCGTGGTCGGGGCGCGCCCGGTCAAGTACGCCGCGGCGCCGATGTTGAACCTCGATCTCCAGGTGAGCGAGACGACCGGTGCGCGGCTATACATGGTCGCGCTGACGATCCAGCTGATGATCGAGCCGGCGCGGCGGGAGTACGACCACGCCACCCGCGCGCGGCTGGTCGAGCTGTTCGGCACGCCGGAGCGGTGGGCGGTGACGACCCGGAGCCTGGTGTGGTCCAAGCTCGACGTGCTCGTCCCCGCGTTCACCGGCACGACGACCGTCACGGTTCCGATCACGTGTCACTACGACCTCGAGCTCGCCGCGGCCAAGTACCTGCACTCCCTCCCCGACGGCGAGGCGCCGCTGGCCCTGCACTTCAACGGCATGATCTACTACCCGGGCCAGGACGGCGGGCTGCAGATGGTGCTGATCCCGTGGTCGAAGTCGATCGACTTCCGCATGCCGGTGGCGGTGTGGCGGGAGACGATCGCGCACTACTACCCCGGGACGGCATGGATCGCGGTTCGCGCCCAGACGTTCGAGGCGCTCCAGCGGGAGAAGCTGGAGCGTGGCCTGGCCACCCTCGACGCGTGCATCGACGCGCTGTTGCAGCGTGACTGACCACCTCGAGGAGCTGGTCACGTCCCTGCTGTGGGAGGGCTACGCGCTCTACCCCTACACCCCGGGCGCGACCAAGAACGCGACCCCCACGCCGTTCGGGATCGTGTACCCGCCGGCGTACGCGGCCGAGTGCGCGGGCGCCTTCGACCACGCCCGGCTCGAGTGCGTGGCCGACCTCGACCCCGGCGGCCGCGCCCCGACCCTGACCGCGACCCTGCGCTATCTGGCCCCGACCGGCGAGCGCCACGGGGCGGTCGAGCGCCGCGTCGAGCTCGGCCCGGCCCCGATCGGCGAGCGGATCACCACGGAGTTCGGCGGCGGGCGATTCACCTTGCGCTCGCAGGAACGCGGCGACGGGTCGGCGGTCGTGCGCTCCTGCGTGCACAACACCTCCGAGGCCCTGCCCGGTCTCGACCGCGCCGGCGCGCTCGCGAGGTCCTTGATCTCCACCCAGCTGGTCGTCCGGATCGCCGGCGGAAGGTTCCGCTCCCCGCTCGACGGCGCGCCGACCAGCGTCAACACCTATCCGGTGCTGGCGACCGAGGAAGACGACGCGGTTCTGGGAACGACGTACGTCCTGCCCGACCACCCCCAAATCGCGCCCGAGAGCCGCGGCGCGCTGTTTGACTCGACCGAGATCGAGGAGGCGCTGCTCCTCCACGTGCAGGTGCTGTCAGACGACGAGCGAGCCGAGATCGAGCGCGCCGATCCGGCCGTGCGCGAGATGATCGCCCGCGCCGCGGCGGCGACCCCTGAGGACATCATCGCGCTGCACGGTCGCGTCGAGATCCGGGATCCGGTCACCAACGAGCCGCCCCGGGAGCCCCCCGGCCTGCCTGATCCCGCCGCCGGCCAGCCTTACGCAATCGTCGACGGTGTGCGCTTCGCGCGCGGCGTCAAGGTCGTGATCCGTCCCGGCCCGGACGCCGACATTCAGGCGCGGATGCTCGACGGCCGCACCGCCACAATCGAGCGGATCCTCACCGACTACGACGGCAAGACCCACCTGGGCGTGACCATCGACGACGACCCGGGCCAGGACCTGATGCGCGAGACCGGGCGCTTTCTGTACTTCTTTGCCCCCGAGGTGGAGGTGGTCGACACATGACCAAAGAGCCGCTGCGAAGCATCCTGATCGCGGGCGTCGGCAACGCCTGGCTGCGGGACGACGGCTTCGGCGGCGAGGTGGCGAGGCGCCTGGGCGAGCGCACCCTGCCCGACGGCGTCGCCGTGATGGACGCCGGAACGGGCGGCCTCGATCTCGCATATGAGGTCATGCGCGGCTACGACGCGCTCGTGATCCTCGACGTCTCCAAGCAGGGCGGCGAGCCCGGCACGCTGTACGTGATGGAGCCCGAGGAGGAGTCCGTCCCGGGCGGGATCGAGGACGGCGACGTGATCAACCCGCACGCGATGGACCCCCAGACCATGCTGCGGTTCGTCAAGTCGGTCGGCGCCTGGCCCGGACGCGTCGTCGTGATCGCGTGCGAGCCGGCGGATGTTGAGGAAATGGGTTGGGGTCTATCCGAGGACGTTTCGGCCGCGGTGTCGCGCGCGGTCGATCTCGTCGTCGATACGGTGGCGGAGCTGCGCGCCGGTGCACGAGCTCTCCCTTAGCAGTGCGATCGTCAACACGGTCGTCAAGCACGCCGGAGGGCGGCGCGTCACGGTCGTCGAGCTCCGCGTCGGCGGGCTGCGTCAGGTGATCCCGGATACGCTCGCGTTTTACTTCGAGTTCGTGGCGCGCGGGACCGTATGTGAGGGAGCGCGGCTTGAGCAGGAGGTGATCGAGGCGCGTCTGGCGTGTAACGGGTGCGGGCACGAGTGGGACATCGAGATCCCGGCGTTCCGGTGCCCCGAGTGTGCCGGTGGCGACGTCGAGATCGCCAGCGGCAATGAGTTCGAGGTCGAGGCAATCGAGGTCGAGGAGGCCGAATGCATCGGACAAAGGTGAGGATCGTCGAGGACGCGCTCGACGCCAACAACACGATCGCGAGCGCCAACCGGGCCGACTTCGACCGGGCCGGCGTGACGGTGGTCAACTTCATGAGCGCCCCCGGCGCCGGCAAGACCACGCTGCTCGAGCGGGTCGTGACTGATCTACCCGGCGTCCGCGTAGGCGTGCTCGAGGGCGACGTCGAGGGCTCGATGGACGCCGACCGCCTGGCCGGCCTGCACGTGCCCGTGACCCAGCTCAACACCGGTGCCGGCTTTGGCGGCGAGTGCCATCTCGACGCGAACATGGTCCGCTCGGCGATTCCAGCCCTCCCGCTTGAGGAGATCGACCTGCTGCTGGTCGAGAACGTCGGCAACCTGGTGTGCCCGGCCGAGTTCCGGATCGGCGAGGACGCGCGCGTGATGGTCAGCGCGATCACCGAGGGCGAGGACAAGCCGCTCAAATACCCGCTGATGTTCCGGGCCTGCGAGCTCGTGATCGTCAACAAGATCGACCTGCTTCCGCACCTCGACTTCGACCTGGAGAAGCTCCTCCACAACATCGACGCGGTTCACCCCGACGTCGAGACGATCGTGCTGAGCGCCCGGACCGGCGAGGGCGTCGAGGCGTGGCGCGACTGGCTGCTGCGGGTCGTGGCCCGCGAGGAGGCGATTGCTTGACCGTCGCCGCGCTGCTTGCGGAGCGGACGGACTCGAGCGCGCGGTTTTTCGAGGAGTCGGCCGGCCGGCTGGCACGCGTGTGCCATCTGATGGCCGAGCGGTTCGCGCGCGGCGGCCGGCTGATCGCGTTCGGACGCTCGCCGGCGGCTCGGTCCGACGCTCGCCACGTGGCGGTCGAGTTCGTCCATCCGGTGATCGTCGGCAAGCGGGCGCTGCCCGCGATCGGACTTGCCGGTGAGGGCGGCGACATCGCCGGCCAGGTCGCGCTCATCGCGGCTCCGGACGACGTCGCCATGGGCTTTGGCGCGGACTGTGATGACGCGGTAGCGGTAGCTCGCGGGCGCGGCTGCCTGACGATCGCGTTCGCCGCCGGCGCGGGCGCCGAGTGGGAATTCGACCCGCCCTCGCGCGACCCTTACATCCGCCAGGAGCTCATCGAGACGCTGTACCACGTGCTGTGGGAGTTGGTGCACGTGTTCTTCGAGCACCGCGGACTGCTCGAGGGGCGCACCGAGCGCCGCGCGCACGACGCCGGCGCGTCGAGCTTCCTGTACCCGTTCCTCGACGAGCGCGAGAGCGATCTCGACGCGGTGCTCGAGGACGTCCGCCGCTCGGTGCTGATGAAGGCGCAAGAGGTCGGCGCGCTCCGCGAGCAGACGCTGAGCGACAACGCCTCGGCGCTCGTCGACGCCGCGGCCGCGTTGAGCGCGAGCTTCGCGCGCGGCGGGAAGCTGCTCGCGCTCGGCAACGGCGGCTCGGCCACGGACGCCATGGACGTCGTGGCCGACTTCCGAGCGTCAGGTCGGCCCGCGATCGACCTGACCGAGGACCCGGGGATCCTGACCGCGATCGCGAACGACGTCGGCGTCGAGGCAATCTTCTCTCGGCAGGTGATCGCGTATGGCGACGAGGGCGACGTCGTGCTCGCCCTGTCCACTTCGGGCAACTCGGGCAATGTGATCCACGCCCTGGGCGAGGCTCGGCGCCGGGGCCTCGTGACGATCGCCATGGTCGGCTATGACGGCGGCCGCGTCGCCGCCGAGGAGCTCGCCGATCACGTCATCGTCACGCGCTCCGAGCACATCCCGCGAATCCAGGAGGCCCAGGCGAGCGCGTATCACGCGCTTGTGGAGTTGGTGGGATGAACGTCGTCAGCCGCGCGCGACTGAGGGTGCGGGTGACCGGCACGGTCCAGGGCGTGGGCTTTCGCCCGTACGTGTACCGCCTGGCCGGCGATCTCGGACTCGGCGGGTTCGTGCTCAACGACGCCCACGGGGTGCTCATCGAGGTCGAGGGCGAGGCCGATGTGATCGACCGGTTTCTCGCGCGCCTGGCGCCCGAAGCGCCGCCGCTCGCGGTCGTCGAGCGGGTCGTCGTCGAGGAGGGGGCCGTCGCGGCGGGCGAGCGCGCGTTCGAGATCCGCGACAGCGTCGATGGTGACGTTCCCGACGCGCCGGTGGCGCCGGACACCGCGACCTGCCAGGACTGCCTGCGCGAGCTGCTGGACCCGGTCGACCGCCGCTTTCGCTATCCGTTCATCAACTGCACGAACTGCGGGCCGCGGTTCACGATCGTGCGCGGCGTCCCATACGACCGCCCGTTGACGACGATGGCCTCGTTCACGATGTGCGCGGAGTGCCAGGCGGAATATGAGGACCCGGCCGACCGGCGCTTTCATGCCCAGCCGAACGCGTGCCCGGTCTGCGGACCCTCGCTGCGGCTGATCGGGGACCACGCTCCCTGCGCCGACCCTGTGACCGCCACCGCCACCGCGCTGCGCGCCGGCGCGATCGCCGCGATCAAGGGCATCGGCGGCTATCACTTGGCCTGCGTGGCCGGCGACGAGATCGCGGTGGCGGCGCTGCGGGCCCGCAAGCACCGCGAGGACAAGCCGTTCGCGCTGATGGCGCCGTCGCTGGGCGCCGTCGAGGCGCTCGTGTCACTGGATGCGCGCGCCCGGGAGCTGTTGACCGCACCGGAGCGCCCGATCGTGCTCGCCCCGCGACGCCCGGATGCCGCGGTCGCCGGCTCGGTGGCCCCCGGCGCGCCGGAGCTCGGGGTGATGCTCCCGTACTCGCCGCTCCACCACCTGTTGCTTGCCGATGCCGGTTCGACGCTCGTGATGACGAGCGCGAACGTCACCGACGAGCCGATCGCCTACCGCGACGACGACGCGCTCGAGCGTCTGCGCGGCATCGCCGACGTTTTCCTGCTCCACGACCGGCCGATCCAGACCCGCACCGACGACTCGGTCGTCCGCGCCGTCCCGCGGCGCGCGGTTCTCCGCCGCTCGCGCGGCTATGTGCCGGGCGCGCTCGCGCTGCCCGGCGAGGGCACGCGCCGGCCGCTGCTCGCCTGCGGCGCCGAGCTCAAGAACACCTTCTGCCTGGCAAAGGGGGGGCGGGCCTGGGTCAGCCACCACATCGGCGACCTCGAGAACTACGAGACGCTCCGCTCGTTCACCGAGGGAATCGAGCACTTCGGGCGGCTGTTCGCGGTCGAGCCGGAGATCGTCGCCCACGATCTGCACCCCGAGTATCTGTCGACCAAGTACGCCTTCGAGCGCGACGGGGTCGAGCTGGTCGGTGTCCAGCATCACCACGCGCACCTGGCCGCCTGCCTGGCCGAGCACGGGGAGGCCGGACCCGCGATCGGCGCGATCTTCGACGGCACCGGATACGGGCTCGACGGGACGGTGTGGGGAGGCGAGCTCCTGCTCGGTGATGTCACCTCGTTCCGCCGGGTGGGGTCGCTGCACCCGGTCGCGCTTCCCGGTGGGGAGCGGGCGATCAAGCAGCCCTGGCGAATGGCCTGTTCGTGGCTGTCCGTGGCGTCGGACCGCGCGCCCGCGCTGCCGGCCTCGCTGGCCACCACCGTCGATGCCCGCGCCTGGTCGCAGGTCCACGGGCTGATCGAGACGGACACCGTAGCCCCGGCGACGTCCAGCATGGGCCGCCTGTTCGACGCGGTGGCGGCGCTGACCGGCGTTCGAGCCGAGGTGAACTACGAGGGGCAGGCGGCCATCGAGCTCGAGGCGGCGTGCGATCCGACCGCGCGCGGGTCCTATCCAATCGCGCTGAGCGAGGGTCCGGAGCTGGTGGTGATCGACCCTCGGGAGGCGATCGCGCTGATCGCCGCGGACGTCGAGGCCGGCGCTTCCACCGCGGTGATCGCGCGGCGCTTTCACCGGGCCGTCGCCGAAGTCACCGTGCGGGCGTGCGCCCGGCTGGCCGCCGCCCACGCCACCGAGGTCGTGGTCCTGTCGGGCGGCGTGTTCCACAACCGGCTGCTGGTCGAGTCGGTGTCCGACGGCCTCACGACGGCCGGGCTCCGCGTGCTCGTTCCCGAGCGCCTGCCGGCAGGCGACGGCGGCATCTCCTACGGGCAGGCCGCGGTGGCCGCCGCCATGCGATGACGGGCCCGGGCGCCGACGTGCGGCGGATCCTCGATCAGGAGGTGTTCATCCGCGGCGCCAACCGCCGGTTCGGCGAGCTCACGCGCGACGACGCGTCGGCGCGGGCGGACGAGCTGCGCGCGGCGGTCGGGTTCGGTCCGACCGCCCGGGTGGCTCCGGTCGCGCGGGCCTGGCGCGAGCTCGCCATCGCGATGGACCGGGCCGGCGCGAGCGCGGTTGGCGATCTCGAAGCGGACGTCCTCGTCGACCTGGCCCCCAGGCTGTGGGTGACGCTGCCCGGGTGAGCGATCAGCTAGAAGGGCGTCTGATCGAGCTTCTCGCAGAGTTCGGCCACGGACTCGAACACCGCGAGGGCGCCGGCCTCCTCGAGCTCACTCGGGGCAAAGCCGCCGGTCAGGACCGTGATCGTCTTCACCCCGGCGCCGTCGGCGGCTTTCACGTCCCACGGCGTGTCGCCGACCATCACGGCGTCGTCGGCGGAGGCGCCGGCTTTCTCCAGAGCGGCGCTGACCAGGTCCGGCGCCGGCTTGGTCGACTCGACGTCGGCCGAGGTCGTCCAGCCATCGGCCAGCTCGCGTGCGTCGAGCAGGTCGAGATAGTGGTCGACCTCGTCCTCCTTGGCCGAGCTGGCCAGCACCACGGTGTGGCCGCGCGCCTTGAGCTGCTCGATCAGCTCGCGTGAGCCCTTCATCGGAAGCACCTCGTCGATGAGCTGGAAGTAGAGCGTCTTCTCGGCAGAGCGGATGTCATCGCCCTGTTGGCGCTCGGTGCGATCGTCGGTCAACGCGGCCACCAACTGGTCGCCCCCCATCCCGATGTGGCGGTGGATGCGCCAGATCGGCAGCACGATCTCGTGCTGGCGAAACGCGCGGTACCAGGCGATCGCGTGTTGGTAGTTGGTGTCGACGAGGGTTCCGTCGATGTCGAGCACGGCGACGGTCATGGCCGGCTCCCTACTACCCGGACTGGGCCTCCTCGTCACGCAGCGGAAGCGTCCCGGCCAGCGCCGGGGCCATCGCGTCGGGGGGCATCAGCCGGGCGGGGGAGGGGTCCGCGGCCGTCGCCGCGGCGATCCGATCGAGGTCGAGCGACGCCACCGAGCCGACCACTACCGTGTTCCCTTCCGGCCCCCGAGCGCCCACACGCGAGGGTACGCGGCGGCCATGCCGGCGGCGACCGTGCGGACCTCGCGGGCCGAGCGATCGTCGAGCACGTTGACCAGCGCCAGCGGTGCCACCCGGGCCACGTCGACCAGCGCCTGGACGGTGATCAGCCCGCGCGGGATCCTGGCGGCGACGAACGCGTCGATCACGATCGCGTCCCAGCTTCCGCGCGCCTGTCCGGCGACGAACGCGCGCCCCTCGGCCACGCGGACCCGCAGACCGCGGGCGCGCCGCAGCCCGAAGTGCTCCCGGGCCAGCATCAGCACCTCGGGATCGACCTCGCACACCTCCTGCCGTCCATCCGGATCCTCCGCCGCCAGCGCCCGCGGCAACGCGCACGCGCCACCGCCCACGTGCAGCACACGCCGGGCCCGAGCGGCGCGCAGGACGATCCGCATCCAGCGCATGTAGTCGAACTCCAGATGAGCGGGATCGGCCAGGTCGACGTAGGAGGCATCCATGTCGCCCTGGCGCAGGAGCCGGCCGGACGGGCGCTCCGGGTCGCGCTCGGCCACGAGCTCCCCTCGCCGGGCGAGGATGGTAGGCGCGTCGCGGGCGCGGGGCACCGGAAGAGGGTGCCATGCCGCCGCCGCGGGGCGGCCTACGCTGCTGGTCGGGCGAACCGTTCCGGTCGACCCACCCGCGCCCCATGACCTCGACCCCCGTCCGCATCCCTTCCAAGCTGAGCCTCGCCGCCGCCCGGCGGATCGCCCTGGCCGCCCAGGGCTTCGGCCGGCCGCGCCCGCCCACTCCGCCTAGCGTGAACCGGATCACGCAGCTCGTCGAGCGCCTCGGCGTGCTCCAGCTCGACTCGGTCAACGTGTTCCTGCGCGCCCATTACATGCCGGTGTTCTCTCGCCTGGGACCCTATGACTGTGCGCGCCTCGACCGCATCGCCGGCCATGGCGAGGGGCCGATCGACCGGCGGCTGCTCGAGTACTGGGCGCATGAGGCGTCGCTGATCCCGCTCGAGCTCCACCCGCTGCTGCGCTGGCGGATGGCCGATGTCGACAGCGAGGCGTGGGGTTCGATCTCGCGCGTGGCCGTCGAGCATCCCGAGGTGGTCGCCGAGACGCTCGAGTTGGTCGCCGACGAGGGGCCGATCCGGGCCCGGGAGACCGGCGCGGTCCGGGGCCCGCTCCGTCCCGGGCACATGTGGAACTGGCATCAGGGCAAGGTCGCGCTCGAGCACCTGTTCTTCACCGGGCGGGTCGCCGCGGCCCGGCGGATCAACTTCGAGCGGCGCTACGACACGGCCGAGCGGGTGATCCCCGCCGAGATCCGCGAGCGTCCGACGCCGAGCCGGGCCGACGCCCAGCGCGAGCTCGTGCGCATCGCCGCGCAGGCCCTCGGCGTAGCCACCGAGCCCGATTTGGGGGACTACTTCCGTCTGCCCCGCCGGGACTCGAAGGCCCGCGTCGCCGAGCTCGTGGCCGACGGCGAGCTTGTGGCGGTGGAGGTCGAGGGCTGGACGGCGCCCGCCTACCTGTGGCCCGCCGCGCGGCGGCCGCGGCGCGTTGACGCCCGCGCCCTGCTCTCGCCGTTCGACTCCCTGATCTGGTTTCGCCAGCGGACCGAGCGGCTGTTCGGCTTCCACTACCGCATCGAGATCTACACGCCGGCGCCCAAGCGGGTCTACGGCTACTACGTGCTGCCGTTTCTGCTCGGCGAGGAGCTTGTCGCCCGGGTCGACCTCAAGTCAGACCGGGCACGGGGCGCGCTGCTCGTCCAGGGCGCGTTCGCCGAGGACGGAGTTGACCCCTCGCATGTGGCCGGGGCGCTGGCCGACGAGTTGCGACTGGTCGCGGACTGGCTCGAACTGGCCGAGGTGCTGGTCGGGCGGCGCGGCGATCTCGCCGTCGCGCTGGCCTCCGCGGTGCGTTGACGGGGCAACCCGGGTAGGGGCGTGCCCAACGCCAATTGCGGGCAGCCTTGAGGAGCATGTCGGAGTCCCGGATCAGCCCAAGCGTCATCTACAAGGCCGTGCTGCTGGCCTTCGCGCTGGTCATCGGCGCGATGATCTTCCGCGCCCTCTCGAGCCTGATCCTCGGTGTGCTGATCGTGGTGATCATCGCGACGCCGCTCTCAGCCTTCGCCGACCTGCTAGCTCGCTGGCATTGCCCCCGCGCGATCGGGGCGACGATCGGTCTCCTCATCGGCCTGGGCGCGATCGCCGGATTGGTTGCGCTGATCGTGCCGGTGTTCACGCGCGAGGTCAACCATTTCGCGCAGGAGCTGCCGAGCATCAGCGATTCGCTCACGCGCCGGCTCGGACGCCTGACCGGCTCCTCGCCGGCGCACGTCTCGAGCGAGATCCAGCACTTCGTCACCACCTACACCCACAACCCCTCAAAGCTGCTCGGTCCCGTGGCGTCGGTGGGAGCGAGCGTGGCTGCTGGGGTGGGCGCGATCATCGTCGTCCTGCTGACCTCGCTCTACACGGCGATACACCCCGGGCCGCTTGTCAGCGGCATGATCCGCATGTTCCCGATCCCGCGGCGGCCGCACGTGCACCAAATCCTGATGCGCCTGCGGACGGCCTACCTGGCCTGGCTGCGAGGCCTGTTCGTCGGCATGGTGGTGCTCGGCACGCTCACCTACGTCGGGTTGCTGATCGTGGGGCTCAACTTCGCGGCGTTCTTTGCCGTGTTCACCGCCGTGGCCATGATCGTGCCGTACTTCGGGGCCTTGGCCAGCTCGATCCCGCCGATTCTGTACGCGCTCACGATCTCGCCACAGAAGGCGATCCTCGTCGCGATCATCTATGTCGGCGCGCACCAGCTCGAGAGCAACATCATCCAGCCCCTGGTGGTGGCCCGCACGGTCAAGCTGCACCCGGCCGTGGTGGCGATCGGCGTGGTTGCCGTCGATCAGCTCTTCGGCTTCATCGGGCTCTTGATCGCGGTCCCGATCATCGCCACCGTCACGATCCTGGTCGATGAGCTGTGGGTCAAGCCGCTCGAGCAGAGCCGGGCGCCCGTCGAGCAGCTCCGGCGCGCGAGCGCCGCAGGGATGACGGTCCGCGCCCGCCGCTGAGCGGCGACGGTTGTGTGCCGCGGGGGTCTGCCGGGTAGGTCGGGGACATGGCCGAGACCGACCCCGGAGAGCTGGCGGACCACCTCGAGGAGGAGGCCGACGACCTCGAGCGTCGCAGCCAGGAGCTCGAGGAGAAGACGGACGACGCTTCGCAGGACTGGCAGCGCAAGCGCTCAGACCCGAACGTCCCGGGCGCGCCACCGCCGCGGGGAAACGAAGAAGAAGACGACGACGCGCCACCGAGCGGCGCCCCGTCCGGCAAAGGCGACGCAGAGGACGAGGACTAACTGCCCTTGAGCTTGGAGACCAGGCCCTTCAGGCCGGTCTTGAGGGGCTTCGCCGGGATGGCCGTGTCCGCGCCCTTGGCGCGGTCGTTCTGACGCTCGGTGATCCACTCGCCGCTCGGCGTCCGGCGAATCGCGCCCACCCGGACCCCCGACTGGTCGTGCAGGCCCCCGCCGTCGTCGACCCAGAGCAGCGGCGCACCGCCCAGTGATTCGGTGACGATCTCCTGCACGCGCCCGGGGTCGAAGTTCTCGAGCTTCTGGTCGTTAAGCGTGGCGGCAACCGCGGCCAGGGCCCGCCCGATCTCCACGTCGCTTGCCATGACGAGCGCTTACCCGGGCGCGTGTCCAGGCAAGCAATCGTGTCCGCGGCGTTAGGAGTCGGCGAAGCGGGCGTGTCCGCGCGCTTACCCCCGGCACCGCGGCCGTTTTGCCGCGGGCCGGCCGGGTAACGGTCGCGAGCGATGGACAAGCGCCGGTTGATCGCGCCCTTCCTGCGTCAGCTCGGGGGCGATCCCTACGGGCTGGGCCGCGCCGCCCAGTCGGTCCGCTCGGAGCACCTGGTCGCCCGGACCCGGACGGCCGACAAAGTCGTCCGGTCGATCTGCCCGTACTGCGCGGTGGGCTGCGGCCAGAAGGTCTACGTCAAGGACGAGAAGGTCATCCAGATCGAGGGCGATCCGGATTCGCCGATCTCCCGGGGCCGGCTTTGCCCGAAGGGCTCGGCCTCGGAGAAGCTGGTCAACTCGCCGATGCGCGAGACGCGGGTCAAGTACCGCCGCCCCGGCGCCACCGACTGGGAGCACATAAGCCTCGAGCAGGCCACCGACATGATCGCCGACCGGATCATCAGGACCCGGGAGGAGACCTGGGAGGAGAAGACCGAGGACGGCGAGCCACTCAAGCGGACGCTCGGCATGCACTTCCTGGGTGGCGCGACGCTCGACAGCGAGGAGAACTACCTGATCAAGAAGTTCTTCACCGCACTGGGGGCGGTGTCGATCGAGAACCAGGCGCGCATATGACACAGCTCGACTGTCCCCGGTCTGGGGACATCGTTCGGCCGCGGCGGCGCGACCACCTTCCAGCAGGACCTGCAGAACTCCGACTGCATCCTGATCATGGGCTCGAACATGGCCGAGCAGCACCCGGTCGGGTTCCAGTGGGTGATCGAGGCCAAGGAGCGAGGCGCCAATGTCATCCACGTCGATCCCCGGTTCACCCGCACGAGCGCGATGGCCGACCGTTACGTCCCGATCAGGCCCGGGACCGACATCGCCTTCCTGGGCGGGATCGTCAACTACATCTTCGAGCACGACGCCTGGTTCAAGGACTACGTCCAGCACTACACCAACGGCCCGGTGCTCATCAATCGGAGCCTCGAGGACACCGAGGATGCCTCAGGGTACTTCTCGGGCTGGAATCCGGAGCACAGCGCGTACGGGATCGACACGTGGAGCTACGACAGGGCCGGCGGCAAGGCCACCGCGGGCAAGTCCGAGCAGCAGGCGGATGTCTCGGGCGAGCAGGCCCACGGCGCGCACGGGATGAAGCTCCAGGGCGGTCAGCCGCCCGAGATCGACGAGACCATGCAGGACGAGTGCTGCGTGGTCCAGGTGGTTCGCCGGCACTTCGGGCGCTACACGCCGGAGCTCGTCGCCCAGGTCTGTGGCTGCTCCCCCCAGGACTTCCTCGCTGTGGCCGCGGCGCTGTGCGAGAACTCGGGCCGCGAGCGGACCTCGGCGATCGTCTACGCGGTGGGGTGGACCCAGCACACGGTCGGCGTCCAGAACATCCGCGCAGCCTCGATCGTCCAGCTGCTGCTGGGCAACATCGGGCGGCCGGGCGGAGGCATCCTGGCGCTCCGGGGTCACGCGAACATCCAGGGCTCGACCGACATCCCGACCCTCTACAACATCCTGCCGGGGTACATCCCGATGCCCCACCCGCAGTCGCACCCGAGCCTCGACAAGTTCGTCGAGCTGAACGGGCCGGACACCGGAGCGTGGGGCAACCTGCGGCCGTACATAGTGTCGTTGCTCAAGGCCTGGTGGGGTGACGCGGCCACGGAGGAGAACGAGTTCTGCTTCCACTACCTGCCGCGCATCAACGGCGATCACTCCCACTACGCGACGATGCTCAAGATGCTCGACGGCGGGGTGAAGGGCATGCTGTGCGTGGGCCAGAACCCGTCGGTCGGCTCGGCCAACTCCAAGCTGATGCGCCTCGCGCTGGCCAAGCTCGACTGGCTCGTCGTCCGCGACTTCCAGCCCACGGAGTCGGGACTGTTCTGGAAGGACTCGCCCGAGCACGAAGCGGGTGAGGCGCGGGCGCAGGACATCCAGACCGAGGTGTTCTTCCTGCCCGCGGCCGCCCATACCGAGAAGGACGGCAACTTCACCAACACCCAGCGGCTGCTCCAGTGGCATCACAAGGCGTGCGAGCCGCCGGGCGAGTGCCGCTCGGAGCTGCACTGGATCTACCACCTCGGCAAGCGGATCCGGGAGAAGCTGGCCGCCTCCGAGGATCCCAAGCACCGGCCGATCCTCGACCTGACCTGGGACTACCCGCCGGTCGGTCCGCACGACGAGCCCGACGCCGAGCACGTGCTGATGGAGATCTCGGGACGCAAGCCGGACGGTTCGTTCCTGGCCAGCTACGACGAGCTCGCGGAGGACGGCTCGACCACGTGCGGCTCCTGGATCCACTGCGGGATCTACAAGGACGGCGTCAACCAGTCGGCGCGCAAGAAGCCGCGCACCGAGCAGAACTGGATCGCCCACGAATGGGGCTGGGCGTGGCCCAAGGACACCCGCATCATCTACAACCGCGCCTCGGCCGACCCCGACGGGAACCCCTGGTCGGAGCGCAAGCGCTACGTGTGGTGGGACGCGGAGCAGGGAGAGTGGACGGGCCTCGGCGACTCGCCCGACTTCCCGCCGACCAAGGCGCCCGACTACCGGCCGGGGCGCACCGACAAGAAGATGGAGGCGATCGCCGGCGACAAGCCGTTCATCCTGCACCCGGACGGGCGCGGCTGGATCTACTCGCCCACCGGCCTGGTCGACGGGCCGCTGCCCGCCCACTACGAGCCGCAGGAGACGCCGTTCAAGAACCCGCTCTACGCCCAGCAGCAGAACCCGACCCGCCAGGTGTTCCACCGGCCCGAGAACCCGTACCACCCGGTGGACGGGGAGCCGGGCTCCGAGGTGTTCCCGTTCGTGCTCACCACCTATCGCCTGACCGAGCACCACACCGCCGGCGGCATGTCGCGGACCGTGCCCTACCTGGCCGAGCTCCAGCCGGAGTTCTTCTGCGAGATCTCGCCCCAGCTGGCGGCCGAGCGGCGGCTCGAGCACGGCGGCTGGGCGACGATCGTCACCGCCCGTCAGGCGGTCGAGGCGCGCGTGATGGTCACCGAACGGATCAGCCCCCTGACCGTGGACGGCCGGACCATGCACCTGGTCGGCGCGCCCTACCACTGGGGCGGGGTGGGAATCGTCACCGGCGACTCCGCGAACGACCTCCTGCCGCTGGCCCTGGACAACAACGTCCACATCAGCGAGTTCAAGGTCGCGACCTGCGACATCCGGCCGGGCCGGCGGCCGCGGGGGCCGGCCCGGCTGCGCCTGGTCGAGGAATACCGTCGCCGCGCGGGGGTGAAGGATTGAGCCTCGAGACGGTCGCCTGGCCCAGCAGCTACGGCGAGAGCGCCAAGCCCCGGGTGGGCTTCTTCACCGACACCTCGGTGTGCATCGGCTGCAAGGCATGCGAGGTGGCGTGCAAGGAGTGGAACCAGATCCCGATGTCGATCGAGGGTTTCACCGGCAAGTCCTACGACAACAGCGTCGACCTGGGCGCGGACCGGTGGCGGCACGTGGCGTTCATCGAGCAGAAGCTGCCGCTGGACGTGACGGAGGGCGCGTCCCTGGTCGAGGCGGCGGCCCGGGGTGGCGCGGTCGACGGCGGCGTCCAGACCTACCAGGAGGCCGCCGGCTTCCGCTGGCTGATGGCCTCCGACGTGTGCAAGCACTGTACGCACGCCGCCTGCCTCGACGTGTGCCCCACCGGGGCGCTGTTCCGCACCGAGTACGGCACCGTGGTGGTCCAGGAGGACGTGTGCAACGGCTGCGGCTACTGCGTCCCGGCCTGCCCGTTCGGCGTGCTCGACCAGCGCGAGGAAGACGGTCGGGTCTGGAAGTGCACGCTCTGCTACGACCGGCTCAAGGATGACAAGGAGCCCGCCTGCGCCCAGGCCTGCCCGACCAACTCGATCCAGTTCGGCGAGCTCACCGAGCTGCACGAGCGCGCCGAGCACCGGCTCGCCCACCTCCAGCAGTCGGGGCAGGAACAGGCCCAGCTGTACCTGGCCGATGCCGAGGACGGCATTGGCGGCGCCGGTGCGTTCTTCTTGTTGCTCGACGAACCCGAGGTCTACGGGCTCCCGCCCGATCCGGTCGACACCCGCCGCGACCTGGGTGAGATCTGGGCCGCGGCCGGCGCGGCGGCGCTTGCCCTGGGGGCGGGGCTGGCGGCCGCCGTCTTCGGGGGTCGCACGTGAGCACGACCGATCCTCGCTCCTACTACGGCCAGCCGGTCATCAACGAGCCGACCTGGACGTGGGAGATCCCTAACTACTTCTTCACCGGCGGGATGGCCGGAGCCTCCGCCGGCCTGGCCTATCTGTCCGAGCTGCGCGGCAACGACGTGCTGGCGCAGCGGGCGTGGGCGGGAGCGCTCGCCGGCATCGCGGTGAGCCCGGTGTTCTTGATCTCCGATCTCGGCCGACCCATGCGCTTTCTCAACATGCTGCGGATGTTCAAGGTCACCTCGCCGATGAGCGTGGGATCCTGGATCCTCAGCGCGAGTGGTGCCACCACCGTCGTGGCGGCGGCGAACGCCTTTACCGGATGGTTTCCCCGTACGGCGCGCATCGCCCGGCCCGCCGCCGCTCTGCTCGGCCTCCCGCTGTCCACCTACACCGCCGCGCTGATCGCGAACACCGCGGTGCCGGTGTGGCACGAGTCCCGTCGGCTGTTGCCCTTCGTGTATGGGTCCGGCGCCGCGCTCACGGCGGGAGCCACCGCGGCGGCGGCCACGCCGCCCGAATTCGCCGCGCCCGCCCGGCGCCTAGCCGTCGCGAGCGCATTGATCGAGGTGGGGGTCAAGGAGATCATGCACCACCAGTTGGGCGAGCACGGCGAGCCGTACAAGCAGGGGGCGGGTGCGCGGTTGAGCCACGTCAGTCGCGTGTGCAACCTGGCCGGAGCCGCGCTCATGTATCGCCGGGGTGCCCGGTCTCGGACAGCCGCGGTGGCGGCAGGTGCGCTGATGTGCGCAGGCGCACTCAGCGCCCGCTGGAGCACTTACAAGGCTGGCTTCCAGTCGGCCGCCGACCCGAAGTACGTGGTCGGACCCCAGCGCGCGCTGATCGAGCGAGGCGAGCGTAGGGGTGCCGCGCGCCGCTCGGCCAACGTCCGCGAGATCAAGCCCGAGACGGGATCGCCGGCCACCGCGCCCGTCGAGCTGCCGGCGTCGTGATCGCTGGGCTGGTCAGCACCCGCACCGAGTACGACCACCTGCTCTCGATCTACGTCCCGATCGCGATCGGCGTGTTCGTACTGATCGTCGTGGTGGTGCTGGGCGCGGTCTTGATCTTCCGCCGCCGCCCGCCCGAGCGCGCCGCCCGCTGGCACGAGCACAACCCGATTGAAGGCAGCTACGCGGTGCTGCTGGCCTGCGTGGCCGCGTTCCTGCTCTACCTCACCTTCACGGCCGAGCACAAGGTCGACACCGTGGCCAACCGGGAGCGTCCGTCTGTGGTCATCGATGTGACCGCCTCCAAGTGGGAGTGGACGTTCACCTACCCTGCCTACCGGTTCACCGTGCGCAGCGGCACGGTGGGGCGCCAGCCCTTGGTCGTGCCCGCGAACGAGGCGGTGCGCTTCAACCTCAGCTCGCTCGACGTGATCCACTCGTTCTGGGTTCCCGCGGTGCGCTACAAGCACGACGCGATCCCGGGCTCAGTGCAGATCACGACCCTCACCTTCTCGCCCGGGGTCTTCCCGGGGCAGTGCGCGGAGTTCTGCGGCCTGCGTCACGCCGACATGTTGTTCACCGTCCGCGCCCTCAGCCCCGCCGCGTTCCGGAAGTGGGCGCAGAGCCGGGGGAACGGACCGACCCCATGAGCGTCGCCAGCCCACCCGCGGCGCGCATTCCGCACTTCACCGGCTGGCTCGGCGCGGCGGTCAGCACCGACCACAAGCGGATGGGCCTGACCCTCGGCGTCTGCTCGCTGTTCTTCTTCCTGCTGGGCGGCGTGTTCGCGCTCTTGATGCGCACCCAACTGGCCCAGTCGAACATGCACTTCCTGTCGGACAACTCCTACGACGAGCTGTTCTCGATGCACGGCTCGACGATGATCTACCTGTTCGTCACGCCGATGGCGATCGCCCTGGCGCTGTACCTGGTGCCGCTCCAGATCGGCGCGCTGCGGCTGTCGGCGCCCCGCCTGGCGCTGGCCGGCCTGTGGACGTGGCTGTGCGGGGGCCTGGTCATGCAGCAGGGATGGTTCGCCTCGGGCGGAGCCGGACGCGACGGCTGGACGTCGATCGCTCCGCTCTCGAACGGAACCAACACGCCAGGGGTGGGGCAGGACCTGTGGGTGATCGGGGTGATCCTGGTCGCCGCCGGGATGACCGTCATGGCGGGCTGCGTGGTGGCCACGGTCGCGCGGCGGCGCGCCCCCGGTATGTCACTGCTGCGCATGCCGGTGTTCACCTGGACCGCGCTGATCAGCGTGCTGATGGTGGTGGCGTCGTTCCCGATCCTCGTGCTGGCCATGGTGCTGCTCTACATCGACCGCCACGGCGGCCACATCTACACCGGGTTCGCCGGCGCCATCGACTATCAGGACCTGTTCTGGTTCTTCGGTCACCCCGTGGTGTACGTGATGTTCTTCCCCTACCTGGGTGCGGCGGCCGAGGCGATCGCGGTGAACTCGCACAAGCGGTGGTTTGGATACACCGCGTTCGTCATCTCGATCATGATGTTCGCCGCGCTGTCGATGGCGGTCTGGTCACACCACATGTATGTGACCGGCGGGGTGACCAATCAGTACTTCGCGTTCACGTCCACGGCGCTGCTCGTGCCGGCCGGGATCGAGTACTTCGACGCGATCGGGACGCTGATCGGGGGCTCGATCGTGCCGCGCACCTCGATGCTGTTCGCGCTGGCGTTCTTCATCCAGTTCCTGGTCGGCGGCCTCACCGGGATCTTCGTCGCCTCGCCGGTGCTCGACTACCACGTCTACGGCACTTACTTCGTGGTCGCGCACTTTCACTACACGCTGTTCGCCGGCAGCATCTTCGGCTTCTTCGCCGGCGTCTATCACTGGTTTCCCAAGCTCACCGGCGCGCTCCTGCGCGAGGGGCTGGGGAAGCTGCAGCTGCTGATCATGGTGGTCGGGACGAACATGACGTTCTTCCCGATGTTCTTCCTGGGCAGCGAGGGAATGCCCCGCCGGGTTTCGCGATATCCCGCGCACCCGAGCTGGGGCACGCTGAATGAGCTCGAGACGATCGGCGCGGGGATCATCGCGCTCGGCGTGCTGGTGTTCCTGTTCAACGTGGTCGTGTCGCTGCGCCGGCGCGTGGCCGCGGGCGATGACCCGTGGCTGGGGCACACGCTCGAGTGGGCCACCACCTCGCCGCCGCCGCCGCTGAACTTCGAGGCGCCGCTGCCGCCGATCCGCTCCTACGCGCCACTGCTCGATCTGCGCGAGCAGGCGCTCGATCGCTCCGAGGTGGGCGCGTCGTGAGAGGGGGCGCGATCCCGATGCTGGCCTGGGGCACGATCCTGCTCGTCCTGGCGATCGGCAACTGGGTGTGGGACGACAAGCCGGTGAACGGCGCCGTCGCCACCGCCGCCGTCGCGATCGTCTACGGCTTCGGCGCGGCCCTGTGGCTGGCCCGCCGCGAGGCCATCCGGCGCGGCCCGCCCGAGCCGAGGATCGAGGTGGAGAACATCCCCGCGGCCAGCGTGTCGGCGATGGCGATCGGGCTGTCGGCTGGCTGCGCGCTGTTCGGGTTGGCCTGGGCCAGGTTCCTGCTCTATTTCGGGATCGCGATGTTCGTCGCCTCGGTGGGCCGCCTGGTCGTCGAGCTGCGGGCCGAGCGGGCCAGCCGGCGGGAGGTCCTCGGCGATCGGGAGCGACCGTGAGCCCGCCCGCGCTGCCCTCGCTGCTGGTCTCGCACTGGACGCTCAGCCCGTCTGTGGCCGTGCCGGCGGTCGCTGCAGGTGTGCTGTACCTGGTCCGCGTCCGGCGAGTGGGGGGTGGGTGGCCGGCCCGGCGGACGGTCTCGTTCCTGGCCGGGATCGCTTGCGTCGTGTTCGCGCTCCAGTCCGGCATTGACGCCTACGACGACCAGCTGCTCTCGATCCACATGTGGCAGCACACGCTGCTGCTGCTCGTGGCGCCGCTGGGGCTGCTGGGCGGGCGTCCGTCGATCCTGGCGTTGCGAGCGCTTCCTGCGGCTCGGCGGCGTGGGGCGGCTCGGGCGGTGGCGCGGACCCGCTGGGTCACCGCGCCGGCGCCGGCGCTCGTGCTGTTCGCCAGCGTCGTGATCCTGACCCACCTGGCCGCCTTCTACGACGCGGCGCTGCGCCACGCCGCCGTCCACGACCTCGAGCATGTCCTGTATCTCGTGGCCGGCCTGGTCCTGTGGTCACCGCTGGTCGACGCCGATCCCGCGCCCGCGCGCCGCCTGGACGGGCTGGGTCGGCTCGTCTACGTGATCGTGGCGATGATGCCGATGGCGCTGGTCGGCGCGTACCTGAACCGCCACGCCACGCTCTACTACCCGGTCTACGGCGCGCCGGCCCGGGCGCTCGGCATCTCGGCACTGAACGATCAGAGCCAAGCCGGGGCGATCATGTGGGTGGTCGGCAACGTGTTCATGGTCGCGGTCGGCCTGTGGACGGCGGTGGCCGCGATGGTGGCCGAGGAGCGCCGCCAGACGGCCCGGGAGGCCCGCGCCGCCGCGGTCGCCGCGCCCGACCGGGGAACGCCGGCATGAGGCGAGGCTTCATGCGCTGGTTCACCCACCGCTCGCGCATCCCGCCCGTGCTCCGCCTGGCGCTGGCCGTTGTGCTCGGGGCTCTGGCGCTCGTCGGGCTCGCCGCGCCCGCTTCCCAGGGCCAGGCGCACCTTGGAGGAGGGCCGTTGGGCGGCCAGCACCCGCCGACCAAGTCACCCGAGCCGCCCGGCCCGGGCGATCCCACCAAGACGTTCCGCGACTCGGCCGCCCTGCGGATCCAGGGCTACAACCTGTACGAGCAGGGTTGCTCGTCCTGCCACGGGATCTCGTTGCAGGGCACGGCGGGCGTGGCGCCCTCGCTGCGCGGCATCGGGCCGGGGCCGGTCGACTTCTACCTGTCGACCGGCCGCATGCCGCTCGAGCAGCCGCGCGTGCAGCCGATGCGCGCCCCGCCGGCGTACAGCCGCGCGCAGATCGACGCGTTGATCGCGTTCATCAGCTCGTTTGGCGGACCGGCGGCGCCGACCGCCGACCCCGCCAAGGGAAACCTGGCGCTCGGCTTCCACGCGTTCACACTGAACTGCGCGGGCTGTCATCAGATCGTTGCCCGGGGCGGGATCACGGTCGACGCGCAGGTCCCCGACCTCGAGCAGTCCACCCCGCAGCAGATCGCCGAGGCGGTGCGCATGGGGCCTTACCTGATGCCCCATTTCGACGCCAGGGCGATCGATCAGCACGCGCTCGACTCGATCGCGCGCTACGTCCTGTGGACGCGCCATCCGGCCGACGCCGGCGGGTGGGGCATCTACAACATCGGGCCGATCCCGGAGGGAATGGTGGCCTGGTTCGTCGGCCTGGTTGCGCTGGTCATCGTGGCCCGCCTGATCGGAGAAAGGACGGACGAGCCGGTATGAGCCCTGACGATCCCCAGCCCGTCACGCGCGTCGGGAAGGTCCTCGGCGCGCTCCTCGCTCTGCGCGCAGTCGTCAGCGCGGCGCGCGGGCGGACGCCGGAGTCGCCCCCACCGGCGCCGGGGTCCGAGTTCGATCCGCGCAGGCGGGTGGTCCCGGCGAACCGCCGGGCCGAGGCGCTGGTCGCGGTGCTGGTCCTGGTGGCCGCGGTGTTCGCGCTGGCCTTCACGGTGATCTACATCGTGACCTCGGCCGACACCCAGCTGCTCGGGGTGGCGATGGGCGGCGCGCTGTGCCTGCTGGCCGCCGCCTGCGTCGTGGCCGGCAAGTTCGTCGTGCCCCAGGAGACGCACGTGGAGGAGCGCGGCCCGCTGCTCGACGAGGAGCGGACCGAGGAGGTCCTCGGCGTGATCGAGGCCGGGGGAGAGGGAATCTCCCGCCGGGCGCTGCTGGCCGGCGCCGGCGGGGTGGCCGGAGCGGCCATCGTGACCGCCGCGGCGACGCCGCTCGCCTCGCTGGGGCCGACGCTGAAGGCATTTCACGAGACGCCGTGGACGCGGGGGGTCCGCCTGGTCGACGACGAGGGACGGCCCTACCAGGCCGATGCGATCCAGATCGGCTCGTTCTACACCGCGCTCCCCGAGCACGGCGACCCGGAGTCGTTCGGGGCGGGCGTGCTCGTGGTCCGCCTACCGGCCCACTACATCGATCTTCCGGCTGCCCGCCGCGACTGGGCGCCCGATGGCATCCTCGCCTACTCCAAGATCTGTCCCCACGCCGGCTGCGCGATCTCTCTGTATCGCTACCCGACGTTTGCGCCGACCAGCCAAGAGCCGGCGTTCACCTGCCCCTGTCACTACTCGACGTTCCTGCCCGGCGAGGGCGGCCGCCTGGTGTTCGGTCCGGCCGGCCGGGCACTGCCCCAGCTTCCGCTGATGGTCGACCGTGACGGGTATCTGCGGGCGGCGGCGGGATTCCATGAGGACATCGGCCCCTCCTGGTGGGGAGTGCACCGGTCGCAGTCGTGAATCTGGTCGAGCGCTACGTCCACCGCCGCTTCGAGCGGGCCAGCCGGTCCGCCGAGCAGCGCGTGGGGCTCGCCGCCGGGATCCGCTGGGCGCTGCGCTACGTGTTCCCCGACCACTGGTCGTTCCTGCTCGGCGAGATCGCGCTCTACTCGTTCATCGTCCTGATCGGGACCGGGATCTTCCTGACCCTGTACTACGTCCCGAGCGACTCGCAGGTCATCTACCACGGCTCGTATGCGCTGCTCTACGGCGAGCAGATGTCCGAGGCCTATCGGTCGGTGCTGAACCTGTCGCTGAACGTGCCGGCAGGTCTGCTGTTCCGCCAGGTGCACCACTGGGCGGCCGACGTGTTCATCGCCTCGATCGTCCTGCACCTGATGCGCATCTTCTTCACCGGGGCCTACCGCAAGCCCCGGGACTTCAACTACTTCATCGGCCTCACCATGCTGATGCTCGCCATCCTCGAGGGGTTCGCCGGCTACTCGCTGGTCGACGACCTGCTGTCGGGCATGGGGCTGGCCATCGCCTACTCGGTGGCGATGTCGATCCCGTTCGTCGGCGGGCAACTGGCCAGCCTGGTGTGGGGCGGGCCGTTCCCCGGCCAGAGCGCGTTCTGGCCCCGCCTGGAGATCGTGCACGTGCTGATCATCCCGGCCGCCCTGGCCGTGCTGATCACGCTGCACCTGGCGATGATCATGCGCCAGCACCACTCGCAGTTCCCGGGGCCGGGGCGGCGCGAGCGGAACGTGGTCGGAACGCCGATGTGGCCCGCCTACGCGCTTCGCTCGATCGGCCTGATGTTCGCGGTCGCCGGTGTGCTGTTCCTGCTCGGCGGTCTCATCCAGATCAACCCGATCTGGGAGTGGGGGCCCTACCACCCGTATCTGTCCGAGAACGGCGCCCAGCCCGACTGGTACATCGGCTGGCTGATCGGCGCCCTGCGGCTGATGCCCAACTGGGAGTTGGTCATCGCGGGGCGGACCGTGATCCCCAACCCGTTCTGGGGTGGCGCTGCCTTTCCGCTGGTCGTGTTCGCGGTGATGTTCGCCTGGCCGGCGATCGAGCGGCGGATCACCGGCGATGTGTTGCGCCACGACCTGCTCGACCGCCCTCGGGACCGCCCGATCCGCACCGCGGTGGGGGCCGCGTTCCTGTCCTGGGTGGTGATCGTGTTCGCGGTCGGCTCGACCGACCGGATCTTCTACCGGATGGGCATCTCCTACACCACCCAGATCCACGTCTGGCGCGTAGGGATCTGGGTGCTGCCGATCGTCGTGTTCTTCGTGACGCGGTCAGCCTGCCGGTCGCTCCAGCGCACCGGATCTCATCCGCTACGGGCCTGGCAGGGCAATGTGGTTCGCCGGACCGCCGCCGGCGGGATCGAGGTGCTATCGGAGAGCCCCGACCGTCTCGTGCCTCCCGTGACGGAGCCGCCGGCCGGGACGGTACCGGGCCACGAAACCTAGGAGCCGCTCTGGGTGGTGCTCAGGTCGTGCTGGCAGTCCTTGACGATCACGCGCAGCAGCTCAGAGCGCTCGATCGGTTCGCAGACCACCTCGTCGGCCAGTCGCGCCACGGACGCCTCCAGCCGGTCGGAGGAGGCCATGGCCTGAAGCTCCCGGCCGGCACCGGCCCGCAGAGGACCGATCGTCAGGTCGAGCCCCTGCTCGCCGACGCCGAGCGCGAAGCTGACCCGGCCGCTGCTGGCCGCGGATTGGACGTGCGCCGCCATCGCCCGGGTGACCAGATACATGTCGGAGAAGCGCTCCAGCGAGAAGCGCAACCGGGCAGCCAGCGCGCTGGTCAGCGGCTCGAGCAGTCCGGTCAGAAGCTCCCGCGGCAGGAGCGTCACGACCACATCGCCCGACAGGCCGCGTCGCCAGGGCGTCCATGCCTCGAGGTCCTCGCTCTCCTCCACGCGGGCGAGCAGTCCGTCCCGGCGGGGGTCGTGGCGGATGTCGAAGCTCATTCGCACCTCGGTCCCGCTGCCCGGCGCGGTCAGGAACTCGGCGCGGTCGGCCAGCGCGTTGATCACGGGAAGGCCGACCCGGAGCCGGTCGCCGGCCGGCGCGAGGCGCTGGAATCCCCCGCCCCAGTCGCGCACCGACGCGTCGACGCTCTCGGTCCCGATGTCCACGTGAACCGCGATCGCGCCGCTCTGCCCGCGGTAGGCGTGCTCAACCGCGTTGTTGCACGCCTCGCTGATCGCCGTCTTCAGATCGTTGACGAGCTCTTCGCGGAGCTTGAATGGGCCGGCCAGCCCGCCCAGCGCGGCTCGCACCAGCCCGGCACTGTCCGGCCGGCTATTCAGGCGCAGGTTCAGGATGGGGGGGCGACCAGTGACCATTCCTAGTCATAGTGATTCCCGGCCTGAGGGACGGGAAAACGGGCAAACCGGTCCGCTGGCGCCGACGGCGTGCGTCACGCGATCAGGTGATAGGGCGCGCCGGCCCCGGCAGCGCGGCCCTGGGCGCCCCGAGCCGGGTGGATGCCGGTATGCCGATGACCACGCACAGGATGCAGGCGAGCAGCATCGCGCCGTGCACGGTCGAGGCGTCCGTCCCGCCGGCCAGCACCACGCCGCCGAGCCCCGCGCCGATGCCGGCGCCGAGCAGGCGCCCGACCGAGAGGATCGCCGAGGTGCGGCCGTGCGAGGCGCGCGGCGTGGCGTTCAGCGCGGCGCGCGAGGTGGGCACGAACAGCATCCCGAGCCCCACCCCCACGGGGATCAAGGGCAGGATCGTAACGAGGCTGTCCAGCGGCAGGCCGGGGATGGCCAGCACGGCGAGACCGCCGGCGGCCAGCACGAAGCCGAGCACGGCGGGGAGCCGCTCCCCGTAGTCGTCGACCAGCCGGCCGGCCAGCGGCGCTGCCGCCCCGACCAGCAGCGCCACGATCACGAGCGCCGCCGATGCTCCCAGCGCTGAGTAGCCCGCCGATTGCTGGAGGTACTGCGAGGCCAGGTAGAAGCATCCGATCATCACCGCGAAGGTGAGCGCCGCGACCAGCGTGGCGGCGAGCACCACGCGGTTGACCCGTGACTCGCGCAGGCCCGCGTCGCCGGCGTGCAGCACGGCCGGCACCTGGCGCGCGATCGCCACGGCCGCCACCAGCGCCAGCGGCACGAGCGCCCACCAGTCCGCCCGCCATCCCAGCCACACCGTGAGCAGCCCGCCGAGCAGCGGCCCGATCAGGTTGGAGATACCGGCGCTCGCGCCCCAAATGCCCAGCGCGCTGCCCCGGCGCTCGGGCGGAAAGCCGCTCACCGCGCCAGACAGTGCGGCCGGGCTGACCAGCCCCGCGCCGACGCCCTGCACGACCCGGGTGGCCACCAGCGCCCCGATGCTCGCGGACACCGCTCCGGCCCCCGCGCCGACCGCGAACACTCCCAGGCCGATCAGCGCAAGCCGGCGCGCTCCGAACCGGTCGACCAGCTCACCCCCGGGCAGCAGCACCAGCGCATACGCCCCGAAGTACGCGCTCAGCACGATCGCCGTCGACGCACTCGAGACCTGCAGCCCGTGCGCCACCGACGGCAGCGCCACCGTGATCAGCGTCCCATCGAGCTGCAGCAGCGCCGCCGCCCCGGTACACGCCGCGAGCCGCAACCACGCTTCCCGCGAGACCTTGGGTCCTTTGGAGCGGGACCGGGAGCGGGCGCGGCGAGGCACGAAGGCCACAATAGCGGCGCCCGCGCGGACGACCCGCGCGGGCGCCAAAGCCTGCCTAGGAGGTCTTACGCTCCAGGTTCGCGACCTCTTCGGCCTTGCGGTCGGCCTTCTCCTGGTCGCGCTCCAGCTCCTCCTTGGCCTCGCCCTTGCGCTCCTCCTGGCGACCCTCGCGGTGTAGCGACTTGTCGCCGGTCAGATCGCCGGCCGCCTGCTTGACCTTGCCTGTGACTTTGTCTGTGAGACCCATGGTCGTGCTCCTCTCGTTCGTGGGTTGGTGCTGCGTCGCGACCCCGGGGGTCGCGAAAGTCGGGGTGCGCCTGCGCCGCTTACTGTTGGGCGCGTCGCGCGTCGACCAGCTCTTCGGGCCTGGTCGGCGTGGAAGCACCTTGCGGCGGCGTGTGCCGCAGCGGGGCCTGCTCGGTCTTCGACCCCTCCGTCTGGCCCCCGGCGCGGCCCTCCTGGGAGCGCTTCCACATCCCGGCGAGGACGGCGACGACCAGCATGATCGCGCCGAGCGGGATGAAGATCAGCGTGAATATTCCGCCGGAGGCCACTCCGCCGATGATCCCGACCAGGACCAGAAACCCGGCGATCATGTAGAACCACATATGTTCTGGCTTTACCCGCGCGCAGGCGGGGCAAACGGCGCCGGTCGGTTGTGCAGCGTCGATGGCTGATCCCCCGGCGTATCGGGGTAATCAGCCTCCGTGACCGACGCCGGCTCCTATCCACCGATCGCCGACTATGCGCTGATCGGCGACTGCAACAGCGCCGCGCTGGTCTCCCGGGAGGCGTCGATCGACTGGTGCTGCCTGCCCCGCTTCGACTCGGGCAGCGCCTTCGGACGCCTGCTCGACTGGGATCGCGGCGGGCACTGCGCGATCGCGCCGGCCGATGGGGGGCCGTGGGAGTTCTCCCGGCGCTACCTCGACGACACGCTCGTGCTCGAGACCACGCTGGTCGGCCCCGGCGGGGAGGTCAGGCTGCTCGACTGCTTCGCGATCCAGGGGAATCCCCTCGAGACCGAGCGGCGGCAGATCCTCCGCGTGATCGAGGGTGTCCGGGGATCGGTGGAGATCGAGGTCCGGATCGCCCCCCGCTTCGACTACGGGCAGGTCAGGCCATGGATCCGCCGCCACGGGCACCGCACGCACAGCACGATCGGGGGCAACGACGCGCTCGTTGTCTGGTGCGAGCAGGAGCTCGAGGAAGACCCCGACCATGAGCTTGTCGGCCGCTTCGGCGTCGGGCCCGGGGATCGGGTGCGCCTCTCGCTCACCTACTGCGCACCCGAGCAGGTGGATGCCGGACCGCCGGCCGAGCCCGACGCCCGAGGCCTCGACGGGCTGCTGGAGCAGACCGTGGCGTGGTGGCGGGAGTGGGCCGAGCCGCTCAGGCTGGGCAGCCGCGACGAGCCGGCCGCGCGCCGCTCGGGGATCGTGCTCAAGGCGCTCACTCATGCGCCCACCGGGGCGGTGGTGGCGGCTCCCACGACCTCGCTGCCCGAGGCCGTCGGCGCTTCGCGCAACTGGGACTATCGCTACGCATGGGTGCGTGACTCGAGCTTCAGCTCCCGGGCCTTTGCCGAGCTCGGGGCGGTCGACGAGGCCGACGGCTTCCGCGCGTTCATCATGCGCTCCGCGGCCGGGCACGCCGGAGATCTCCAGGTCATGTACGGCGTCGGGGGCGAGCGCCGCCTGCGCGGGGATGTCGTGGAGAACCTCGAGGGCTACCGCGGTTCCAAGCCCGTGCAGCTCGGCAACGACGCCTCCGAGCAACTGCAACTCGACGCCTACGGGGAGCTCGTCAACCTGACCTGGCGCTGGCACCGCCGCGGCCACTCGCCCAGCGACGACGACTGGCGCTTTCTGGTTTCGCTGATCGACCACGCGGCCGAACGCTGGTCGGAGCCCGACTGCGGGATCTGGGAATGGCCGGGCGAACCGGACCACTTCGTGCACTCCAAGGTGCTGTGCTGGTCCGCGCTCGATCGCGGGATCCGCCTAGCCGACGAATGCATGCGCCGTGCCCCCACCCGGCGGTGGAAGAAGGCGCGCGCCGAGTGCCATGAGGCGATCGAAGAGCGCGGCTACGACCGCAAGCGGGGCGTCTACGTGCAGGCGTTCGACCGCTCCGACATGGACGCCGCACTGCTGCTGCTGCCGACCGTCGAGTATGTCGCCTGGGACGACGAGCGGATGCTGCGCACGATCGCCGCGGTCCGCGAGGAGCTCGACGCCGGCGACGGGCTCCTGTACCGCTACCGGCGTGACGACGGGCTCGAAGGCCAGGAGGGGGCGTTCCTGTGCTGCTCGTTCTGGCTCGCCGAATGCCTCGCCGAGGCCGGCGAGCTGGGCGACGCGCGGGCGATCTTCGATCAGGCGATGGCCCGCGGCAACGACCTCGGGCTGTTCTCCGAAGAGATCGATCCCCGCACCGGCGAGCTACTGGGCAACTTCCCGCAGGGTTTGACCCATCTGGCCCACATCGACGCCGCCGTGGCCCTATCGCAGGCCCGGGATCGCCTGTAGGTGCTCGGACCGTCCGCCGTTAGCCCCCGTTGCCCCCTGGGTAGCGGCAACGTGAGGCGGGCAGACGAGGAAAGGAACAAAGCGCATGAGTGACACGGTCGGCGACTATCTCCTGGAACGCCTCACGGCTTGGGGCATCAAGCGCATATACGGATATCCCGGCGACGGGATCAACGGGATCATGGGCGCCTTTCAGCGCTCGAGCAACGGTCAGGCGGGCGGGCGGCCCGAGTTCATCCAGGTCCGCCACGAGGAGATGGCGGCTTTCATGGCCTGCGCCCACGCCAAGTTCACCGGTGAGCTCGGCGTATGCCTCGCCACCTCGGGCCCCGGCGCGGTTCACCTCCTGAACGGCCTCTACGACGCCAAGCTCGACCATCAGCCGGTCGTCGCGATCGTCGGCCAGCAGGCCCGGTCCGGCCTGGGCGGCAACTACCAGCAGGAGATCGACCTCCAGACGCTGTTCAAGGACGTCGCCCACGAGTTCGTCGAGATGGCGGTGGTCCCGGCCCAGATCCGTCACCTCGTCGACCGCGCCTGCCGCATCGCGCTGGCCGAGCGTACGGTCACTGCCCTGATCATCCCGAACGATCTCCAGGAGGCCGATGCGGTCGCCCAGCCGCCGCGCAAGCACGGCACGGTCCACTCCGGGCCCGGCTATCAGCGGCCGAGGGTGCTGCCCGCCGACGAGGACCTCGACCGCGCGGCGGCGATCCTGAACGCCGGTAGCAAGGTCGCCATGCTGGTCGGCCAGGGAGCGCTGCACGCCTCCGAGGAGGTCGAGGCCGTGGCCGAGACGCTCGGCGCCGGCGTGGCCAAGGCCCTGCTCGGCAAGGCCGCCCTGCCCGACGACCTTCCCTACGTGACCGGCTCGATCGGCCTGCTCGGGACCAAGCCCAGCTGGACGCTCATGCAGGAATGCGACACGCTGCTGATGGTCGGCTCGAGCTTCCCGTACTCGGAGTTCCTGCCCGAGGAGGGCCAGGCGCGCGGCGTGCAGATCGATCTCGACGGCAAGATGATCGGGATCCGCTATCCGATGGAGGTCAATCTGGTCGGCGACAGCGCCGAGACGCTGCGCGCGCTCGCCCCTCGCCTGGAGCGCAAGGAGGACCGCTCGTGGCGCCAGAAGATCGAGGGCGAGGTCGCCGAGTGGTGGAACCTGATCGAGCATCGCGCGCACTTGGCGGCCGACCCGATCAACCCGCAACTCGTCTTCCACGAGCTCTCCAAGCGACTTCCGGACGGGGCCATCCTCAGTTCGGATTCGGGCTCCGCAGCCAACTGGTATGCCCGCGACGTCAAGCTGCGCAAGGGCATGATGGCCTCGCTGTCGGGCACGCTGGCCACGATGGGTCCCGGCGTGCCGTACGCGATCGCGGCCAAGTTCGCCCATCCCCACCGCCCGGTCGTGGCCCTGGTCGGCGACGGCGCCATGCAGATGAACGGCATCAACGAGCTGATCACGATCGCCAAGTACCGCCACCAGTGGCCGGACCAGCGGTTGATCGTGCTCGTGCTCAACAACCGGGATCTGAATCAGGTGACCTGGGAGCAGCGGGCGATGGAGGGCGATCCGAAGTTCGAGGGCTCGCAGAACCTGCCCGACTTCCCGTACGCGCGGTATGCGGAGCTCGTCGGCCTCAAGGGGATCCGCGTGGAGTCGCCCGACCAGGTCGGGCCGGCCTGGGACGAGGCCCTGAATGCCGGCTGTCCGGTCGTGTATGAGGCGATCACCGATCCCGAGGTGCCGCCGCTGCCGCCCCACATCACGATCGAGCAGGCCAAGGCGCTCACCTCCGCGCTCCTGGCAGGCGATCCCAACGCCGGACGGATCATCAAGCAGTCGTTCTCGCAGAAGGTGCAGGAGTTCCTGCCCGGGCGATGAGCACGACCGTCCGCGCCGAGGTCGCGGTCGACGAGCTCGAGGTCGCGGCCTACACGATCGCCACCGATCAGCCCGAGGCCGACGGCACGCTCGCCTGGGATTCGACCACGATCGTCGTCGTGCACGCGCACGGCGGCGGACAGTGGGGGCTCGGCTACACCTACGCCGACGTGTCGACGGCCAAGCTCGTGGAGTCCAAGCTGGCCGGGATCGTCACCGGACGCGACGCGTTCGCGCCCCAGGCGGCCTGGGAGGCGATGGTCGAGCAGACCCGCAACCTGGGCCGCCCTGGCATCACGTCGATGGCCATCGCGGCGGTCGACGTGGCGCTGTGGGATCTCAAGGCGCGTTCGCTCGGGCTGCCGTTGTGCAAGCTCCTCGGGATGGCGCACGAGTCCGTCCCGGTCTACGGCTCGGGCGGGTTCACCGCCTACTCGGACGCCCGGCTGGCCGAGCAGCTGAGCGGCTGGGTCGAGCAGGGAATACCCCGGGTCAAGATGAAGGTCGGCTCGGAGCCGGACCGCGATCCCGAGCGGGTGAAGGTCGCTCGGGGCGCGATCGGGCCGAACGCGCGGCTGTTCGTCGATGCCAACGGCGCGTACTCGCGCAAGCAGGCGCTCGACCTGGCCGAACGCTTCGCCGACGACGCCCGCGTCAGCTGGTTCGAGGAGCCCGTGTCCTCCGAGGATCTCGAGGGGCTGCGGCTGCTGCGCGACCGGGCGCCGGCCGGGATGGAGATCGCGGCCGGGGAATACGGCGACGATGCGCCGTACTTCCGCCGGATGATCGAGGCCGGCGCGGTCGACGTGCTCCAGGCCGACGTGACCCGCTGCGGCGGGATCACCGAGCTTTTGCGCGTCGGCGCCCTGTGCCGGGCGCACAGCCTCCCGCTCTCGCTGCACTGCGGCCCGGCCGTCCACCTGCACCCGGCGACCGCCCTCGAGCAGCTTGTCCACCTCGAGTACTTCCACGATCACGTGCGGATCGAGCACATGCTGTTCGACGGGGTCCTCGAGCCGGTCGACGGCGCGCTCGTGCCCGACCGGGAGCGCCCGGGGATCGGACTGGAGCTCAAGCGATCGGAGGCGGAGCGCTATGCCGCGTCTTGACCTGCCGCTTCGGCGGACCACCCCACCCGAGCGCGCGGCCACGCGGTGGTGGCGCAACGTGCGCAGCGGGCGGATGCAGCGCACGCTGGCCGCCGCCACCGCGTTCAGTGCCCTGCCGCTCGGGGTCGAGATCTACTTCGAGCACTTCCGGGGGTCGTTCGGGGACAAGTGGATGTGGACCCCGGTGGCGCTCTCGCCGGCTCTGACCGCCGCCGGGATGGCCGGTGTCCGCTCCGAGCGCGCGGCGCGAACCGTGCTCCCGGTGGTGTCCGCCCTCTATTGCCTGGACGGCCTGATCGGCGTGGTCACGCACGTGCGCGGGGTGGCGCGCAAGCCCGGCGGGTTCGACGAGCCGCTGTTCAACATCGTGATGGGGCCGCCGCTGCTCGCGCCGGGCTCACTGGCCTTGGTCGGAGGCATGGGACTGGCCGCCGCCGTCTTCGGCCGCGAACGCTAGATGTCACCGCAGCGCGACTTCCGCAGCGCCGAGCATCTTCCCAACCTCCGGCCGGATAAGCAGCCGGCTTCGCCCGAGGAGCTGCCGCGCCAGCGCAACGGCGTCACGCCCCAGATGCACGGCCGCTATCCGGACTACAACGTGCTCGACGAGGCCGGCCACTGGGACGAGGTGACTCGGCGCCTGGTGTTCGAGCGCCTCGAGAAGACGCCACCGATCCGTTTCTTCACCAAACCCGAGGCGGACACGCTCGGCATCTTCTGCGACCTGGTGATGGCCCAGGACCGCGAGCCGAAGATCCCCGTCCTTAATATGGTCGACGCCAAGCTGTTCGCCGGCGAGCTCGACGGCTTTCGCTACGCCGACATGCCCGACGACCGCGAGACGTGGCGGCGGCTGGCGCTCGGACTCGATGCCGCGGCGCGCCAGCACGGAGCGGGCGACTTCGCCGGTGCCGCCGACGGTGCGCAGATGCGCGTGGTCGACGCGCTGGCCAAGGGCGAGCTGCACGGCGAGGTGTGGGACGAGATGCCTCCTGGCATGACCTGGAAGGTCGTCTCGCGCGCGATCCTCAGCGCGTTCTACTCCCATCCGTGGGCCTGGAACGAGATCGGGTTCGGCGGCCCCGCCTACCCGCGCGGCTACGCCCGCCTGGGCGCCGGGCAGCGCGAGAGCTGGGAGGGGGCGCCGGCGTTCGAGCTCGACCCGGTCAAGGACACCGAGCAGCGGGGGGTGCAGGGCACGTGAGCCGCCGGCACGAGCTGCGCACTCTGCTGCGCGGTGCGCTTCGCCCGCCCGAGAACGACTCGGCGTTCCTGCTCGACGTCCACCGCCGCGCGGTGCCCACCGAGCGGATGGCGCGCTACGACGACTCGTTCTCGGTCGACCTGGCGATCGTCGGCGCCGGCGCCGGCGGCGGAACCCTGGCCCAGCGGCTGGCCCGCCGGGGCTGGAAGGTCGTGGTCCTCGAATCGGGACCGTTCTGGGATCCCGACGAGGACTGGGTGTCCGACGAGGCGGGCTCGCACCGGCTGTACTGGACCGATGATCGGGTCATCGGCGGGAGCGATCCGGTCGAGCTGGGCAAGAACAACTGCGGCCACGGCGTGGGCGGCTCGATGGTCCACTACGCCGGCTACTGCCCGCGCTTTCATCCCTCGGACTTCGAGGTCCGCACGCGCGACGGGGTGGGGGAGGACTGGCCGATCAGCTACCACGACCTCAAGCCGCACTACGAGCGCCTCGAGCTCGAGCTGCCGGTGGCGGGCGAATACTGGCCGTGGGGCGACCCCCACCGCTACCCGCACACGCCGCACCCGATCGCCGGCGGGGCCGACGCCGCCCGTGAGGGGGCGCGCAAGCTCGGGATCGAGATGCGGGTCGGCCCGGTCGGGATCACCAACGGCGCGTTCGGCAACCGCCCTCACTGCATCTACCGCGGCTATTGCCTGCAGGGGTGCAAGGTGAACGCCAAGGCCTCGCCGCTGGTCACCCACATCCCGGACGCGATCGAGCACGGGGCGGAGATTCGCGCTCGCTCCATGGTCACGCGGGTCGAGGTCGACGACTCGAGCGGCCGGGTCACCGGAGTGCGCTACATCCATGACGGCGCCGAGCGCTTCCAGCGCGCCGATGCGGTGGCGGTGGCCGGCTACTCGATCGAGACGCCGCGCCTGCTGCTGAACTCGGCCAGCCGCCGTTTCCCGCACGGCCTCGCCAACGACAACGACCAGGTCGGCCGCTGCGTGATGGTCCAGGGCGCGCCGCAGGCGGCCGGTCGCTTCCCCGACGAGATGCGCATGTACAAGGCGCCCCCGCCGGAGATCTCCTCCGAGCAGTTCTACGAGACCGACCTTACGCGAGGGTTCGTGCGCGGGTTCGCGATCCAGACCGTCGGACCGCTGCCGATCGAGCACGCCCAGCACGTGCTAGGTCACGGGCACTGGGGCCACGCGCTGCGCGAGTACATGCGCGACTACAACCACTGGTACACGCTGGGGATACTGTCCGAGCTGCTGCCCGTGCCCGAGAACCGGATCACGGTGGCCGGCGATGTGACCGACCAGAACGGGATCCCGGTGGCCCGGATGGACTACTCGCAGTGCGAGAACGACCGCAAGAACATCGCGTTCGCCAAGCAGACGCTGTGTGACATCTTCGAGGCGGCGGGGGCGCAGGACCTGCTGATCACCGATCGCTACGCCCACCTGGTGGGCGGCTGCCGGATGGGCTCGGATCCCGAGCGCAGTGTGGTCGACGCCGACCACCGGGCGTGGCAGGTGCCGAACCTGTTCGTCGCCGACGGGAGCGTGATGCCTACGCAGGGCTCGGCCAACCCGGCGCTGACGATCATGGCGCTCGCCTCGCGCCTGGCCGAGCGGCTCGACCTCAAGCGGACCGGCGAGTCAGGAGCGAGGCGGCGGCGGCGCCTCCGGCCAGGCTCACGGCAGCCAGTCCCGAGCCGACCCGGTGCCGGCTGAGCCAGGCCTGGGCGCTGCGCCGGTGGGCCGGGCCGTCGAAGCCGCCGTGGGCGCCCTCGTCGTGATCGTCGTCGGTCGGATCGAACAGATTCGCCGTCGCGGTGCCGTCGAACGGCTCCTTGGTCTGCTGGCCGTCGACCGCCGTCTTGGCCAGGTAACGCTCGGCCAGCCACGGCGCCAGCTTGTTGCCGATGATCGTGTACACGGTCGGGAAGCCCACGTACAGCTCGCGCCGGCGATGGTGTGCCGCCCAATAGATTGCCCGGGCGGCCACATCGGGCTCATAGATCGGCGGCACCGGCATCGGATGGCGCGGCATCTTGCTCAGGCAGTGATCGAACTGCGGCGTGTTCATCCCCGGGAGCTGGACCATCGTCACGTGCACATTGCTGCCGCGGTGGCGCAGCTCACAGCGCAGCGACTCGAACATCCCCTTCATCGCATGCTTGGCGCCGCAGTAGGGCGCCTGGAGCGGGATTCCGCGATAGGCGAGCGCCGAGCCCACCTGCACGATCGTGCCGCGATCGCGGGGGAGCATACGCTCGAGCGCGACCTTGGTGCCCCACACCGCGCCGAGGTAGGTGACTCGGGTGGCGCGCTCGAACTCGCGCGGCTCGATCTCGTCCAGGAACGCGAAGACGGTGGTCATCGCGTTGTTGACCCAAACGTCGATCGGTCCCAGACGCTCCTCGATGGCGGCGGCAGCGGCGCTCACAGCGTCGAAGTCGGCCACGTCGGCCGGGTGGGCGTAGGGTGTGCCACCGAGCTCGGACACCTCTTGGGCGGCGGCGTCCAGGCCTGCGCGTCCGCGCGCGATCAGGCCGACCGCGGCACCGTGCTTGGCGAACTCGCGCGCGATCGCACGGCCCACGCCGCCCGAGGCGCCGGTGACCGCGACTACCTCGCGCTCAGCCACTGGGCGACGTGCTCCAGATCGTCCACGAACTGCGCCATGGCGTCGTCACGGTCCTCGTTGTCGGCGCGCAGAATCGCGGACGGATGGGTTGTCAGGGTGACCAGCTCGGCGAGGTCGGACTCGATCGGGCGGCCGCGGTCGCGCCCGATGCGGATGTGCGAACCGAGCAGCGCCTGGCCCGCGGTGGCGCCCAGACAGACCAGGGCGGCGGGCTGCACGACCTTGATCTCGGCCTCCAGCCACGGAAAGCAGGCCGCCACCTGCCAGCGGTCGGGCTTCTGATGGATGCGGCGCTTGCCCCGAAGCTTGTAGCGGAAATGCTTGACCGCGTTGGTGATGTAGACGTCGTCGCGGGCGATCCCCGCCCGCTCGAGGCCCTGGTCGAGGATCTTGCCGGCGGGGCCGACGAACGGATGGCCCTCGACGTCCTCGCGGTCTCCTGGCTGCTCTCCCACGAGCATCAGGTGGGCACGCCGAGCACCCTCGCCCATCACCGCCTGGGTGGCGCCCTCCCACAGGTCGCACGCGCGACACTCGTGCACGGCCTCGTGGAGGCTCTTGAGGCTGGGCCGGGCAGGGACCGGGGCGGGCGGAAGGTCGACCGTCGACATCCACTTCGGCCCCTACCCCGCTGATGAAGCCGGTACGCATCGGGTGTTCGGGCTGGATGTACGACGACTGGCGCGGGCGCCTGTATCCGGACAAGCTGGCCAAGCGGCGCTGGCTCGAGCGCTACGCCGAGGTGTTCGACACGGTCGAGGTCAACTCGACCTTCTACCGGCTGGCCCGGCGCGACGCGGTGGCGGGCTGGGTTTCGCAGACTCCCCCCGAGTTTCTGTTCGCCGTGAAGGCCAGCCGCTATCTGACCCACATCAAGCGCCTCCTCGACATTGGCGACGGGATCAAGCGCTTCTACGAGCCGCTCGAGCCGCTGGTCCAGGCGGGCCGTCTCGGCCCGGTGCTGTGGCAGCTGCCGGAGAACTTCCACCGCGACGATGAACGGTTGGGGGGCTGGCTCGAGCTGCTTGATTTGGTCCCGCCCACCCGCCACACGATCGAGTTCCGGCACGAGAGCTGGTTCGTGGCTCCGGTGTTGGACGCGTTACGCGCGCGGGGGGTGGCGCTGACCATCGGGGACCACCCAGAGCGGCCGTTTCAGTCGCACGACGCCACCGCGGACTGGCGGTTCGTGCGCTTCCACTACGGCACGCGGGGGCGCGCCGGCAACTACTCGGCGAGCGAGATCGAGACGTGGGCGCGCCGGATCGCCCAGTGGCGCCGGCGCAAATCCGTCTTCGCGTACTTCAACAACGACTGGCAGGGCTTCGCCACCGCCAACGCCCGGCTGCTGCTCCGGCGGCTCGGCGAGCGGCCCGCAGGGGGTCGGCGGGTGGGGACCTAAATGGAGGCGTGATCGACCGGGCGGCCGAAGCGCTCGGCGATCGCGTCCTCGTCGAGGTCCTCGCGGTAGCGCCGGCCCTCACCCTCGTGGGTGAACAGCACGATCCGATCGGCGTCGAACGTCTTCAGCGCGTCCTCGATCGCCGTATACGGATCGGCCTCGCCGGTGTCGCCGGTGGCCGATACGCCCTCCTCGCCGAGCCGCTCGACGCTGGCCCGGCGCACCTCCTCGGCGCGGGCGATCGCGTCGTCGGCGTCGGACATCCAGAACTTGAAGCCGCTCTCGGCCAGCGCGGGGGCGACCACCATGACCTCGGCGTCGGAGGGATCACCGTCCCAACCCAGCGTGTCGCGCAGCTGGGTGGCGGTGATCGGCTCGCTGGTGAGGACGAGCACCTTCATCGTTGACCGCTATACCCACGGCGGCCGCGGTTCACTCGGCGCCCACCACGCGCACGCGGGCATGAGCCAGGCCGGCGCCGCCGGCTTCTCGCCTCCGTGGCGGCCCCGGCGCGATCTCGAGCTCCTCCACCAGCGTGATGAACGCCTTTGCGTAGGCGGATCCCTCGGCCGGTGCCCGGAGGCAGGCCGGTTCGGGGCTGGCGACCTCGAGGCGAGTAGACACTGTCGTCGACGTTCACCACATCGCTGGCTTGTACGATCAGGCAGACCCGCCTTTTGAATCCGTGCCAAATGGTGGAACCTCCAGAAGCTGGAAGAACGGCCAATGACGGTGTTAAGGGTGTCACTTCAGACCGATCTTCTGATCGCACACGACGAACGGACACACATCGTCACCGGTCCGGCCGGGGCGGTTCGAGCCCGTGCGGCAGGGGTGCAGGCCGACGGACCTTCGGTCGGAGACGTGCTGCGCGCCGACCCAGCGATCGTCGACCGCTGATGAGCGGGCGCCGCCTGATTGCATCACTGCTGTGCCTAGGAGCCGCGATGTTGCCGCTGGCTGAGGCAGGGCCGGCCAACGCGGCGTTCGTGACTCGTGACGGGACCCACTTGCACCTCAATGGCCGGCCGTTCGTGTTCACTGGTCTAAACGACTGGAACGCCAACAGTAGGTCCGGCAACCAGGCGTGCGGGTACCGGCCCGACCTCGCCCACGACTTTGCGGCGTGGGGCTCGGGGCCAAAGGTCGCCCGTGTCTGGTTCTTCCAGATGTTTGCGACCCGGAGCACGGGCGGGCGAACCTGGAAGGCATTCGATCACACCCTTGCCGCCGCCCGCGCCAGCGGCAAGAGGATCATCGCGGTGCTCGCGGATCAGTGGGACTCATGCGAAAGTACCTTCAAGGACGCGACGTGGTACCGAACGGGTTACCGACAGACGATCCTTCCGAAGGACCGCGTTACGTACTACTCGTGGGTGCAGGAGGTGGCGAGGCGCTATGCCGCTAACGACACCATCTTGGCGTGGGAGTTGGTCAATGAACCCGAGGTGGACTCGAGGCCTGGAGTCTGCGCGCCGAGTGCGACGCTCGTCCTGAAGGACTTCGCCGGCACGGTGGCGAGCACGATCCATCGCATCGATCCGAACCACCTGATAGCTCTGGGGACGATGGGTGGCGGGGAGTGCGGCGCCGACGGCACCCAGTATGCGCGTGTGAACGCGCCGAGGGCCATCACGATCTGTACCTATCACGATTACGGAGATCCGACCGTCGCGCTGCCCGGGAACCGCTGGAACGGCCTGGCGCGCCGAATCGCTCAGTGCAACGCGCTCAATAAGCCGCTGATGATCGACGAGTCGGGCATCCTGCTGCGCGGTGCCGGCGGAAGTCCGCAGACTCGTGCCGCCGACCTCGCGGCGAAGATCGACGCCTCATTCGCCCGCGGCGTTGTGGGCTATCTCCCGTGGGCGTGGAACGATGCTGCTTATGGGGGCAGCATTGACAACTACGGAATCGGCCCCGGCGACCCCGTTCTCGGGGTGCTGCAATCTCACTCGGGCGGCTAGGCCGAGAACTCGCACTCGTTCTCTGCTCTCCTGGGGGACGGCAGAGGAGAGCAGGCATCGGCGAGTCGCAACTGGCTCTCCCGCCGACGAGGACGTGAACCGCATCTCTACGACCGCGAAGCATGCCCTGACTCGAAGGATAGGATCTCGGAAGTCGCGCACGCGTGCTCAACTCGAGTCGTGCCAGCGAGAGGATCCGACGGACGCGCAGTTGAGTCAGTGCGTTTAGCTGCCTAGTCGAGTCTTCGGGCCGGAACCCGGATCGGCGATCATCGATCATCCACTCGTCCGTGCACGGCGGCTGCACCACGCGAGCAAGGCGACTCAGCGAGACGGGAGTCTGGCGCGGCAGCGGAGAGGGCAATCTCGTACTGTTCGTAGGCGACGCCGCCGCCGCCGAAGCGAGTCTTGAAGGCGTACAGCCCGTCGTTCAGCGTCATGCCGGCGTGCAGGCTGCATGTGCCGAAATCGAAGAACCGCGCGCCGCGGGCAGCAGCACGGTCCGGGCAATAGCAGAGCACTGCGTCGAGGGCGCGCACGCGGTTGCCGGCGTCGTTCGAGCCGATGTATTGTGTGTGCGACACTCGAGGTGTGTCAAACAGAAGTACTCCGGCTACCACTTCGCCCAAGTGGCGACCGAGGACGACGTTTATCTCCCCAGGGAGCAGGCGGATCAACCTCCGAACCTCTGCCTCCGTATGTGCGGGTCGAGCGCCGTGACGACGAGCGAGGTTCTCCTCGATGACCGGCCACAACTCGTCGATCAAGTGGGCGCCCTCAGCCACTTCGATGCGCTCGCGGCGCGCTTTCGCGAGCCCGCCTCTCCTACCCGAGGAGAGGCGGATCCCGGCATCGAGATCCACTGCGCACGAGAGATCGGATTGAATCCGTGCGGCACCGGCTCGAACAGCCCATACAGGTTATCCGCGCTCGGGCGCTGGTGCTAGATATGTGGCACCGGGACGTAGCGCAGGCGCTCAAAGCCTCGCTCTCGATAGTGCGCCACGATC
>CAWJDF010000014.1:0-487133 GCA_963841535.1 uncultured Solirubrobacterales bacterium
CGAGACCCGGACTTGAACCGGGGACACCACGATTTTCAGTCGTGTGCTCTACCAACTGAGCTATCTCGCCCTGGCCAGGCGATGCTAGCGAGTCAGGGCCGAGCCGAGCAGACGCGCGGGACGTCGGTCCCACGTTGCTTTCCACCGCCTTCTGGCTGATCTCTCGCGGTTGCGGGTAGCCGTCGGCAAACTTGAGCAACTGACGCCGCCGCGGGCGGCAGAATCGAGTCCGGGATGCCGCCGAGCAAGCGCCTGTTCGTCCTCCGCCACGCCAAGTCGAGCTGGGACGACCCGGGGCTGACCGATCACGACCGGCCGCTCGCGCCGCGGGGGCGCCGCTCAGTAGAGGCGATCGCCGCCCACGTGAAGGCGGCCGGGATCACGCCTGAGCTGGTGCTGTGCTCGAGTGCGCGGCGGACCCGCGAGACGCTCGAGGGCGCCGCCGTCGGGGGTGAGCACGTGATCGAGCCCGATCTGTACGGGGCGAGTTGCCACGAAGTACTCGAGCGGCTGCATCAGGTGCCCGAGGAGATCGGATCGGTGATGCTCGTGGGCCACAATCCCGCGCTCCAGGCGCTCGTGCTGCGGCTCGCCGACGGGGACGCGGTGGCCGACGGTTCGGGCCTCGCCGAGGTGCGTCGCAAGTTCCCCACCGGGGCGTTGGCGACATTGACCTTCGACGGTGCCTGGACGGAGCTCTCGCCGCGGTCCGCCCAGCTTGCGGCCTATGTGCGTCCCAAGTCCCTCGGCTTCTGAACTGCGACACCTCGCAGGACGAGGACGTACGCTTCCGGGCAAGGTGCGCTGTCGTCGCTGGTTGTTGATGCTCGTGGGGGGTCTGGCCCTTGCCTGCGCGCTCGCAGCCTGCGGGTCCAGTTCCAGCAGCTCATCGAGTAGTCCACTCGCCACCGAGCTGTCGTACATACCGCCGGGGTCGCCGGTGGTTGCCACGATCGCCACCGCTCCGAACTCGGCGCCCGTGAAGAACCTCGGCGCGCTGCTGAAGAAGTTCCAGGTCGCGAGCCTCATTACCTCCGCGCTCAAGCAGCAGCTTCAGAAACAGGGCCTCAGCTACGACGCCGACATCAAGCCACTGTTCGGCAACCCCGCGGTGGTCGGCGGGGTCGAGACCGCGGGGGCGGGCAGCAAGATCCAGGCTGTCGGCGTGTGGATAACCAAGGACGCCGGCAACCTGAACGCGGTCGTGACCAACTCGAAGAACGGGGACAAGAAGATCGGCTCGCACGCCGGGGCGACCCTCTACCGCAGCCGCGACGGCTCGAGCGTGTACGGGGTCGACGGGGCCACGCTGGTCATCGCCGACACGCAGGCGCTGGTCAACGCTGCCCTCGACCGGCACGCGAACAACAGCGGCATGACGCTGTCGCAGTACGACCAGCAGATATCGGGGCTCCCCTCGCAGCCGATGGTTCAGGTCTCCGGGAACGTCGCGGCGCTGCTCGCCAACCCGCAGGCGGCCCAGGCCCGCAAGATTCCGTGGGTGGCGGCCATCAAGGGCTACGCCGTCTCGATCAGCCCCACCTCCAACGGCGTCAGCCTGGACTGGAAGGTCGACACCACGGGTCGCTCGCTGAGCGAGGCTGAGCTCCCGCTCGCCGCGGGGCCCGCCGCGCCGGCGCTTGCCTCCGGCGAACCCGGAGGCCTCGGAATCAGAGACCCGGCGCAGATCGCCACTTTCGTCGAGTCAGCGGTGCGGGCCGTCAATCCCGATGGGTATGCGCAGTTCCAGGCCGCCTTGGGAGCCCTGCGTCGCGGCTTCGGAATCGATGTGACCGGTGCGCTCGGCAAGCTGACCGGCGATCTCATCACCGCCGGCGAGGGCCAGGTCAGCTTGATCCGCGCCGGCGTGAGAGACCCGGCGGCGGTCAGCCGGACGCTGGCCAACCTCCAGAAGCACATCCACAGCTTCTCGCCGAGCATCAACATGAGGCCGGCCGGCAACGGCTTCTACGTGGTTACCAGTCCATCGCTGACTGTCGCGGTGGGATTGGTCGGCAATCAACTCGTCGCCGGGAACGCCTCACTGGCCAAGCTGCGCGCGTTCGCCACCAATCCGACCACGCCCTCCGGCGGCCATGGCGCGATCTCCTTCAAGGAGTCGCTGCCACAGGTGCTCAAGCTCACCGGCGGACTCGTGCGCTCCCCGCAAGCGCAGCTCATCCTCAGTCAGCTGAACGACTTCAGCGGCTGGATCGCCGACACGACGAGCGCCCTGACCGGCAACGCGCAGCTCACCCTCAAGTAGCTCAAGCGGCCAGACGCCGGAGCAGCTCCAGAGCGCCTCGCTTGGACAGCGGCTCGTTGAGATTGCCGCACTTGGGCGACTGCACGCAGGACGGGCAGCCTGAGCGACATGGGCATTCACCGATCAGCCGGTTTGCGTCAGCGACCAGGCGCTCGAATTCGTCGTAGCCGCGTTTGGTGATCCCGACGCCGCCGGGATGCCCGTCGTAGATGAAGATCGTCGGTCCGCCCGTCTGCGGATGGGCGTTGGTGGAGAGCCCGCCGATGTCCCACCGGTCGCACATCGCGATCAGCGGGAGTACGGCGATCTGCCCATGCTCGAGCGCGTGGAGCGCGCCCAGCAGGTGGGCGGGCGGGAACGGCTCGGCGGCGATTACCTCGTCCAGCTCGTACCACAGCGCCCGGGTGTCGAACTCGACCGTGGGCAGGTCGAGCGTCTGGAAGTCGATCACCTCGTGGTCCTGGAGACGCTTGCGCTGGTAGCCGATGACCGTTTCCGCGTACGCGATCTCACCGTAAGAGAGCGTCACGCCGTGCGTGTGGTGCTGATCGTACGGGCGCGTGATGTAGATCATGATCTCGCGCTTGGCCTGGGTGAAGTAATTGCCGTCGAACGGCTCGAGCAGTGCCCGCCGGCCGGCCAGATCGAGGTCGAGGACGCGGTACGAGCGGCCCAGGTGCAGGTAGATCGCGCCCTCGTGCACGGTGGCGTAGGCACGCCCGAGCTCCACGGTCCCGAACAGCTCACCGGAGCTCGCGTCGATCAGCGCGAAGCTGTCGGCCGAGGCCGAACGGAGCGCGGTCCGCGCCGCGGGGTAGTCGTCGGCGCGCGTCGGCACGAAGCCGGTGGCGCGCTCGCGCAGGAACCCCGCCTCGGTGAGTTCGGTGGCGTACTCGCGCCATTGGGATCCCAGGATTGCTTCGTCTGCGTCGCTGAGCGGAGCCTCGTGGGCCGCGCACAACAGGTGCTCGGCGTAGATCTCGGGGCTGTGCGGGTCGAGGATCGCCGCCTCGACACTGCGGTTGATGAACTCGCTCGGGTGGCGGCAGAAGAACTGGTCGAGGGCATCCTCGCCGGCCACGTACACGGCGAGCCCTCGCCCGCGCCGGCCGGCGCGACCCCACATCTGTTTGAGGCTCGCCACCGTGCCCGGGAACGTGACGCAGATCGCCGCATCTAGCTCGCCGACGTCGATGCCCAGCTCGAGCGCATCGGTCGCCACCACCCCGAGCAGCTCGCCGCCGCTGAGCCGGCGCTGAATGTCCTGGCGCTGCTGCGGCGTGTAGCCGCCCCGATATGGGGCAATCCGCTCCGCCAGCTCCGCGTCGAGCCGGTCGCGGGCGTGGCGGAGGATCAGCTCGACGCCCTTGCGCGACTTCATGAAGCAGATCGTGCGTGCGCCGGCCGTGATCAGCTCGGAGAACACCTCGGCCGCCTCGTACAGCGCCGAGCCGCGGATGCCCAGGTCCTCGTCGAGCAGCGGCGGGTTCCACATGGCCACGCGTCTGGTCGCGCGCGGTGCGCCGTCGTGGTCGACCAGGTTGAAGTCGTTGTGTCCGGTGAGTCGCTCGGCCAGGTCTGTTGGATTGGCGATCGTGGCGCTGGTGAGCAGGAAGCGCGGCTCGCTGCCGTGGATGTTTGCTGCGCGCCGGAGCCGTCTGATGACGTTCGCGACATGGGAGCCGAACACCCCGCGGTAGACGTGCGCCTCGTCGATCACGACGAAGGCCAGGTTGGCGAACAGCTCGCCCCACGCGGGGTGGTGGGGCAGGATCCCCACGTGGAGCATGTCGGGGTTGGTGAGGACGAGGTTCGAGCGCTTGCGGATCGCCGCGCGCTCGGCCCGCGGCGTGTCGCCGTCGTAGATCGCGGGGCGGATGAGCTTGTGCAGACCGAAGCCATGCAGCGCTCGGGCCTGGTCCTGGGCCAGCGCCTTGGTCGGGTAGAGGTAGAGCGCCCTCGCTGTGCGATCCGCAGTCAGGGTCTGCAGGGTGGGGAGCTGGAAGCACAGCGACTTCCCCGACGCCGTTCCCGTGGTGATGATCGTCGGCCCCTCGAACGCCTTGTACAGCGCCTCGCTCTGGTGTGAGTACAGCTGGTCGATGCCGGCGCTCTGGAGCGCCTCTTTGACGACCGGGTTCAGCTCGGGCGGGACGAGGGTGAGGCGAGGGGCGCGCGGCTCATGGGAGTCCTCGTGGACGAGGCGCTCATCCGCGCGGCCCTGCTCGAGAAGGGTCGTCCACGGCTCCGTTTCGTTCTGGATCGCCACCCCGCGCGACCGTAGCACCCGGCTCGACCCCGCCCTTGCGCTTGGCGCCACCTTTAGCGGCCATCCCTCCCGCGGCATACTGCCCGGCGGTGCGCTGCCTCTACGCGGATCTGGACGGGACCCTGCTCGGACCCGGCGGCTCGCTGCTGCGCGGCGCGGACGGGCACTTCGCCCTGGACGGCGTGCGCGCCCTCCAGGCCTGCGCGCGCGCCGACGTCGAGGTCGTCTTGTACTCCGGGCGCCGACAGACCTCGGTGTTCGAGAACTCGCGGATCATCGGCTCGAGCTCCTACACGTTCGAGCTCGGCTGCGGCCTGGTGGTCGACGGCGAGCTCCAGTGGCTGACCGACGGCATCGTTCCCTCGGAGTCCGACGGCACGATCTTCGAGCAGATCGACCGCTCGGGCGCGCCGGCCCTGCTGCTCGAGCGCTACACCGGCCGGCTCGAGTACCACACGCCCTGGTCGATCGGCCGCGAGGTCTCCCACCTGTTCCGCGGCGACCTGGATCTGGCCGAGGTGCACGAACTGCTCGCCGGCGCCGGTCTGGACTGGCTGCGCCTCGTCGACAACGGCGTCGTCCGCGCGGCGAGCGAACAGCTGGCCGAGTTGCCGGTGACCCGCGCCTACCACCTGATCCCCGCCGGCGCCTCCAAGGCCCGCGCGGTGGCGCGCCACATGCAGGCACGCGGCTACACCCGCGACGACTGCATCGCGGTGGGGGATTCACGCGAGGACGCGGAGGTCGCCTCGATCATCGGCGCCTTCTGGCTCGTCGCCAACGCCCTCGAAGAGGACCCGACCCTGGCAGCCGAACTGGCCGGTCGCCCGGGCGTCCGGTTCGCCTCGGAGCCCTACGGCGCCGGCGTGTACGAGGCGGTGGTGACGACGCTGGCCAGCGAGCGCTGACGGTCAGTACCTCGCCGTCGGGCTTACTCCGGCGCGGTCTCGTTACGCCGGCGCGTGAGCCCCGACGGGCTCCTCCAGCCGGCGCTCCTCGTGATCCGAGTTCTCCACCGGCTCGTGGCGCCAAGCTTCCACCCGATCGGCATCCGCCACAGGCTCCTCCCGCCGGCGTTCCACCTGATCGGCGTCCTCGACCGCCCATCCCAGCCGCTCGATCAACTGCGCGGCGAAGTGCCCGCTCTCAAAGTCCGCGACGTTCACGCGTTCCCGAAAGGTCACGGCGCCTTCCCCGAAAGCAGCCCCCCGATCCGCGGCAACGATGATCTGAGGCATGTCTCTCTCCTTATCGTCGTGTCCGGCCCATTCTCGGATGTCCACCTTCGGGTGACGTAAACGTCTTGTTGGGAAGGAGCGAAGAAACTGGTCGCCCCGCCTGAGGAGCGCACAATCGTCCGCCGCGCGACCGCGGCGCTGGGCCGGATTCGACGAAGGCCTGGTCGAGAAACCCACGATATATGAGGCCGTCGCAAAACGTTTGCGGCTGTTGAGGTTGGAAGGGCGTTGGCGTGATGCTTGAGCGCGGTCTGCGTACTGGCTTCGTTCGTTGGCCGTGCGGCGGTCCTTCGTGGCCGGCTGCACCGGTCTTGGGCAGTGCTCGGCCGCGATGCTCCCGGCGGGGTGTCAGCGTTTGGAGGTGGGGTGTGGCCGGGTTGGTCGGTCAGGCGATCGCGACGGCGCTGTGGTGTTGGTAGAGCTTGAGGATGTTGCCGGCGAGGTGGATGAACGCCCATTCGCTGCGGGCGGCGTTGATGCCGCGGCGGCGGAAGCGTCGGATGTGGCGGTTGTGTTTGCGGTCGCCGAATACGGGTTCGATCAGCTGCGAGCGTTGTTTGTAGGCGGCGTGGCCTTGGGGGGTGCGCAGGAGGTGTTCCATGTCTTCGGTGGCTGTAAGGCCGGGTGGCGGGGGGCCGTCGGTGTGTCCGAGTTCGCGGGCGGCGCGTCGCTGTTTCCAGTCTTTGGTGGTGGCGATCAGCCGGTCGGGGCCGGGGCAGGTGAGATTGGCTTCTGAGCAGTAGCCGGCGTCGGCGAGCTCGAGTTCGACTGCGTTGGTGATCCTGGCGGCGGTGAGCGTCTGGGTGAGCTTTTCGTTCATCGGTTCGAAGAGTCGGACGTCAGTAGCGTCCTGGCTCACATCGACCGCGAGCACGATCTGTTGGGGGTTGACGAATGCTTGGGCGTTGTAACCCTGCACCCAGCCGTCCTTGGTGGCCATGATCCGGCTGTCGGGATCGGTGATGTTCACCCGGCGCTCGGTTCCGGGCGCGGCCTGGACCGCCTCGCGGGCCGCTGCGAGTCTTGCCTCGGCCTGCTCGAGCGCGCCCCGTGCCTTGTCGATCCGCAGGCGTGGGCCGGCGATCTTCTCTCCTCTGGCCGCCGCGGCCGCTCGGCGCTCATGCTCGGCCTGCAGATCCTCAAGGCGCTTGTGCGCGACTGCGTGATCGAGCTCGGCGCGCGCCAGCGCCGCGTGGGGCTGCTTGGGCTTGCGCCCGATCTGTTGGCGGCCGTGCTCGGCCTGTGCCGCTGCCGCTTGTGCTGAGCGCTCGGCCTCCAGGGCCACGGCCGCGTCCTCGGCCTTGATCACCTCAAGCGCGGCGTGCAACCTGGCCAGCCGGCCGGTTGATGTGGAGAAGCTCACACGCCGGCTCGATCCCCGCCAACACGACCGCGTCGGCCGCGCCGAGCGGCTGATCCTCGGCCGTCAGCGCCATCAGCTTGGTGATCTCTCGGCGGATCCAGCTGGCGTCGCGATTGCGCGCCAGTGACGCGTCGGCGGCGATCTTCGTCCCGTCCAGCGCCACCACGGACAACTCCGCCAATCCGGCCGCTGCGCACAAGCGCACCCCTTCGACGAACAGCCCCTCGAGCGCCTGCTCGTGCTCAACGACGAACCGCGCGATCGTGGCGTGATCGGGCACCAGCCCGCCGCAGATCACCCGGAACGCCGCATCGGTCCGGCAGTGCGCCTCGATCCGCCGACTGGAACGAATCCCGCAGCAGTACGCGTACAACAGCAGCGCCACCATCATCTCCGGCTCATATGGCGGCCGGCCGGGACACCCACCCGGCCGTCGATGCAAACCGCGCGTGTCCAACTCGCCGACCACCTCGAGCACGAAGAACGCGAGATGCCCCTCCTCGAGCCAGTCGCGCATGCTCACCGGCATCAAGAACAACTGATCGCGCGCCGGGCACACATACCCCCGCGTCACCCCGGCCGACCCCGCACAACCATCGCCCGCATCGAGTTCCGCCGCCCGACCCGTCATCATTCAGCACCACCTCCGGATGCAGGCCCCGGCTGCTGCACTCAGCCGTTAAAGCCCTGCTCAGGAGGTTTTTTTACCAGTCGCACCGGACAGAACCCACCCTCCGGACCGGTCCACATTTCCGGACAGACGTGCACAACACCGGGATTTTGCGACGGCCTCATATCGTGGCTTTCTCGACCAGGCGTCTCTCCCCGCCGTCGGGTCCGGGAGCGCCGGGCCCGTTCCCCGCCGGCGCCGTTCCCCCCGCCCTGGCAAGTTCGCCACCCGTCACACCGTTTTTCGGACGGTGGAGGTAGATCGACAGCTAAGCGGCGGTGCGGGAGGCGTCGCGCCCGCCCGCGTCGTCCTCGATGGCGAGCGCGTCCGCGAGCGCGCCGGCCGCCTCCGACAGCTCACCGAAGGCATCCGCGACCTCGGCCCCGTTCGATCCGGTGATCGAGCGGTTGAGCCGGGCCACGCTTGCATCGAAGCGCGCCCACAGCTCCGCCGGGCCTCGGCGCCCGGTGCCGGGGCGCAGCTCGTACGGCGGCTCGGCGTTCTCCGCGCCGGGGATCGGCCGCCACATCAGGCCCGCCGCGTGCGCGTGCTCCCACGCCACCTGCTCCCGGCCGGCCGCCTCGGCCAGTCCACGGAGCCGCGTCGTGAAGCCCGCGTCGGGCGGCGCGAGCTTGTGCGTACGCATCGCCTCAGCCCACTCATCGCCGGCCTGCCGAACCGCCCGCAGGATCTGCGCGCGCTGTCGATCGAGATCGCCCTTGAAGCTCATTCCTGGTCCGTCGCCTCGTCGGCGACCATGCCCGCGTCAGCCACGCCGACCGGCTCCCCGCCCCAGAAATCCTCGGCCGACGGACCGGCGCCCTGCCCCGCAGCACCCGCGCCCGCCGTGTACGACTGGGCGAGCACACGCTCGAAGTCCGAGCGCTTGATCCGAACGCGCCGGCCGACGCGCAACGCCGGCAGCGAGCCCTGGTCGATCCAGTTGCGGACGGTCTGCTGGTTCAGCTTCAGCATCTCCGCCACTTCGGCCACCGTCAGGAACGAGTCTTCAGGCTCGAAGGAATTCATCTAATTTGTTGCTAATTGAGTCCAATTGGAGCTAATCCAGGCGTATACTAGCGCCCGGTCAGGACGGCATAGGAAGAAATAGCTGGAAAAGGTCGGCAATCGGGGTGGAGGAAGGTCGTCAAATAGAGGCGGGGAGCGCGGCGGAGTCGTCAGACAAGGTGATCCGCCTGCCGCGCGACTGGCTCGGTCCACGCGAGGACCTCGTGCCGTTCGGCCGAGCGACGCAACCGTCGGCCGATCCTGAGGCACCGGAGCTCGCGGTCCCAGAGCTCGCGAGTCCGACCCCTACAAGCGCCGACGATTTCTGGGGCGGAGAGCCCCCGGCCGCCCTCCACGACGTCGTTCAAGCGCCCCACGATCGAGCGCCGGCATCCGTATCCGACGGCGAGCCGCGGCCGCCAGCGCCGAAGCCTCGTCTTCCCCGCCGGCGACTTGCGATCGCGTCAATTGTGGGCATCGCCGCCGCTGGCGCCATCGCCCTCCTCTTGACCGGCTCTCCCGACCACGTCGCGGCCGGCGCGAAGTTGAACATCGCGGCCATCCTCACGAACGGAGTCTCGAGGATCTTGAACGCCGGGCCGCCGAAAATCGTCGCGAGGCAGCCGCCCGCGCGTCCGGTCCGGCACGTGCGTCACCGAGCGCACGTCACCAAGCCCGCGCCACCGCACACCTCGCACTCGAGCAGCCCGACACGGTCGACGCACACCTACGTCGCCCGCGCGACCCCAACGACCACTTATCACCCACCCGTGAGCGAGCCGAGCCCGCGCGTCTATACGCCCCCGCCCCCCGCCCGCTCACCAGCGTCATCCGCCGCACGCGTGAGCCCCACCGGCCAGGCCGGCGCACTCGGCCCCGTCCATTCCCCGAACGGCTAAGGAGCACCCGATGATCCACCGACCGTCGAATCCGCGCCGCAACCTCATCCCGTACGCAGCCCTGCTGCTCGTACTCGTCGTCGGAGCGGGCGGCGGTTACGCCCTTGCCGCCTCCAAGACCAAGACGATCACCGTCTGCGCCGACAAGAAGACCGGGATCCTCCACCTCCACAACCACGGCAAGTGCAAGCGCAGCCAGACGCGGGTGGCCTGGAACCAGAAGGGCCCGCAGGGTCCACAGGGTGCGCAGGGTCCGGCCGGACAGCCGGGCGCGGCCGCCCCCAGTGTCTGGGCGAACGTCACCAATAGCGGCTCCGTGTTCGCCGGGCAGGGCGTGTCGGTTCAGCACGTCTCCGCCGGGACGTACCAGGTAACGATCACTGCCGCGGCTTGTGCCCACGGAGCCAACGCGCCTGTGGTGGCCGTCTCTGATGGGAATCCTCCGGGCGGACAGACTGCTGGCGCTTTCCCCGTGGCGTGGTTCAGCGCGACCGGTCTAAACCAGCAATTCATGGTGTTCACAGGCGTTGTCTCAAGCGGTTCGTTCACGCCCACTGATCACACCTTTACGGTGATCGACGCCTGCATGTAGAGGGCGATGTATCGACGCGCGCTTAGAACCAGGGCTGTGGCGCTCGCGACCTGTCTGCTGGCCGCGGTCGCGGTGCCAGCCGCTCGTGCGGGGACCATCTGGGTGACCGACGGCGATATGAATGCCGGGCAGACCGGCAGCTGCGATGCCTTTGCTGCCTACGGTGATTTCTCGGCGTTCGCCGTACTGGAGAACTGCCCGATGTCACTTGAGGCGGCCCCAGTCCCTTATGGACACAATGCGTTCTGGATGACGACCGCGCCGCCGGGAATCGTCATCAACAGTGCTTGGACCGCAAATGGAGACGTAACTTCTATCAATTTCCCCGGTACGGGTTTGGTCGTCGGGGATTTCTGGAGGGACATCAATAGCGGGACGTATGGAGGATCGACGCTGGCGCCGGGTCAGCAATGGTTCAACTCCGCGCTAGAAGGAAGCTCGAACATCAACAGCCAGATCTATGGTGTCCAGATGACTTGTGTTGCTTCGAACGGCTGCCCCGGGGGAGCGGTGTTCTGGATCTCAGGGATAGAGCTGGCGGGCACTGAGAACGCGCCACCTTCCGTCACCGGACAGGGCGCACTTTGGGGAAGCTCATCGTATGTCTGGAATCCGCCTGGTGATCCTTGGCCTGTGACGCTTTACGCCAGCGACGTCTCAGGAATCTGCTCCTCAGGCGGGACCCTCACAACCGGTGAAATCAATGGTCCCGCGGAACCGAGGGACAACACTGTGTGGCAGCAGTGTCCCAGCCCCGTAAGCTGGTCGTTCAATGTCGACACCCGCTCCCAGGTCCCGAACGGACGGTTACTTCCAAATCAATCTGAGCGCGATCAACGCCGCGGGGGTAGGCGGTTCTGCCCCGACAAAGATCGTGTCTGTGGACAATGATCCAATCGGAGTTTCCTTTCGGACCCCGAACGATCCGAACCCAAGTGTGTGGGTCGATCATGGGGTTACGGTTGACGCCGCGGCTACTGCCGGCCCGTCGAAAGTCGGCGGGATGAACTGCGCCGTCGATCGCGATCGCGCAACGCCCTACCCGGCAGTCGGGCTCGCAGTGAACGGCGACGGCGTCCACACTGTGACCTGCACCGCATGGAACAACGCGGTGGACCCGCAGGGTCAGCACAACACCGGCACGAACTCCACGTCGGTCCATATCGACGAGGCGCCACCGTCGCTGACCTTCGAGCCGCAAGACCCGCACGATCCGACCGGCCTGGTCATCAACACAGGCGACAGCGAGTCGGGCGTCAGCGGTGGGTCGCTCCAGATCGCCCCGGCCGGCACGAGCGGATGGGCGAACCTGCCCACGAACTTCGACGGTGCGCACCTCCTCGCTCACTTCGACGACGCAGGCCTTCATGGCCCCTACGACTTCCGGGCAGTCTCGTGCGACAACGTCGGGAACTGCGCCACGACCACTGAGCGGCTCACGCTTCCGCTGCGGATCGCGTCCGACCAGGAGGTCAGCCTCACAAAGATCGTCAACCCGGTCCGCCGCCAGGTCGTGGTCAAGCGGGTCCGGGTCGGCTGGCACTGGGTGACGATCCGCCGCGGCAACCACGAGGTCCGGGTCAAGCGCGGCGGCCACTTCAAGACGGTCAAGGTCGTCAAGTACATCGAGCCGTGCACGACGGAGCGCGTCAAGACGGGCCCTCACAGCTGGCGGGTCCAGCGACACTGCGCGCCACACCAGGTGCACGTGACCACGACGCTGCGTGTCCCCCACGGACGGCCCGTAACCATCCACGGGCTGTACACGACCGGCCAGGGCGTGCCGATTCCCGACCAGCCGGTCCGCATCCTCGCCACGCCCAACGACGGCCTCACCGCCTTCAGCCAGATCGCGACCACCACCACGGCCAGGGACGGAAGTTGGACGGCGACCGTCCCGCCGGGACCGTCGCGCATCATCCGCGCCGTAACCGACGGGACCGCGACGATCCTCCCGTCCAGCGGACAGGTGAGCACGGTCGTGCCGGCCCATATCCGGCTGCTCAAGGTGTGGCCGCGCCACGTCGCATGGGGCGGGACCGTCCACCTGGTCGGACAGCTCTTCGGCGGCTATCTCCCTTCCGGTGGCGCGCTCGTGCGGCTGCGCATCGGCTTCAAGTCGACCTACGAGACCTACGGGGTCGAGGAGCACGTGACCGGGGACGGCCGGTTCTCCACGGTCGCGTCGTTCGGGCCGGGCGACCCGAGCGTGCACCGGACGTACTGGTTCCAGATCGCCTCCCTGCCCATGGGCAACTATCCGTTCGCGCCGGCGGCCAGCCAGCGTGTCTCGGTGATCGTCGGCGGGCATCCTGGCTGAGGCTGTTGCCGCTCAGGCCAGTTTCCAAGGTAAAGGGTAGTTTCCAGCCGTAGTTTCCAGTTCGCGCGACACTTTCCAGCCGTTGCCGGCGCTGGCGTCGGCGTGGGGTGTTGGATCTAAGCCCAGAGCGCCAGCGTCGCGGAGCGGAGCCTCAAGCGCGCGCGCCGGTAGAGCGGCCGTAATCGCGGTCCCGCCGGGACCTTCCGCGCTGTCAAGCCATGTCCGCTCGCGTGTTCACCCGTTCTGGGTGAGGCAGTGTGCGTGCCGGGGGGCTACGGTCGTCGGCCGTTGGTCGGATTGGCGGCTAGGTAAGGAGGACGTTGTAGTGCTCACCCGCATTCCCGGCCTTCCGGCAACGGTCGTCGGCGTCGAGGCGCGCGAGAGGGTCACCGCAGGGGACTACGAGAGGGTCCTTATCCCGGCGGTCGAAGCGGCCGCGGCCGCCTCCGGCGACGGGAAGGTCAGAGTGCTCTACGTGCTCGGGCGGGAGTTCCCGGACTTCACGGCCGGCGCCGTTTGGGCTGACACCAAGCTCGCCCTCGGGCCGCCTCGCCGGTGGGAGCGCATCGCCGTCGTCTCGGATGCCGTGTGGCTCCGGCGGGCCATTCGTGTGGTGGGGTGGGCGATTCCAGGCGAGGTCAGGGTGTACGCGTCCGACCAGTTCAACGACGCCCGCGTGTGGGTGACGTCGCCTCGCCAGCTCAGCGGTGCCAGGCGGTTCTTCGGCGACGTGATCATCGGGTTTCGGGCGCTCAACGAGATGCGCCACCGTGTGCTGGCTGTGGTGTTTGGAGCGCAGAGGGGTTGGCCTTCGAACTTCGTCACGATCATCGTGTTGGCATCGACTTGGGACGCCATCCACCGTGTCATCGCAGCGCCCGGCACGCAGGTGCGCAAGGCGCGATCCAGCCCGACCATCGTTGGGGACTCGCTCATCGCTGCCGGCGTGCTGAGCGAAGTGGTCGATAAGGTCACGACACGCCGGGCCAAGGCAACGGCCTCCACCGCGGCGCTGATCGTGTCCGCCGTCGTCGTGCACTCAATCCGCCGGCCGGTTCTGCGCTCGCTCCACGCAATCCGGGCGACGATCCGGGCCGGCATAACGGAGGTGCGCAAAGTCCGGGACACGATCAGTCGGTACGGGGCTGAGATCGTGGGCGGCGATGCTGATGCTGACCTCGCTGGCAGCCCAAGCGGCGCGGAGGGTTGAGCCAGGCCGGATTTGACGGAGACTCCTGATCGAGGATTCTGTCCTCGGAAGAGGAGACCCTCCTCCGCGGATGTCTAAAGGAAGGCGGATCGGGGAGCGCTGAGCACCAGCTACGGAGGCGGTCTGAACAGGGGGAGGAACGGCACCCCCCGAACGCTCTAAGGGAGATGCCGAAAGTCTCCAACACGTGTGATGAACACAAGCCGCCGGCCCGGACCACACCGCTGCCCCAGGAGCGCAACTCGATTTTCGGTGATGCGACCGATGCGTCCCTACGCGAGGATCCGGCCACGTTCCACGTGGGAGACTTCGCTCGACCCCAACGCGATCAGCTCCGCATCCTCGGCCGGCCGTTCCACAACGGCCTGCGCGACGTGAGCATGGGGAGCGGCGCAATCAGGCTCGCCAACGACGACGCGTTCAGCGCCCGGATCGAGGCCGAGGGCTGGCGAACAACCCAGCACGAGATTGAGGCGGTCGACGAGAGCGATCCCGAGATCGTTCGGGTCGTCGAGCTGATCCGCCGCCTCGCCGACGGGGTAGCAGAGACTACCTCCGACGGAGCCTTCCCATTGGTCCTCGCCGGCAACTGCAACAGCGCCCTGGGCACCACCGCCGGGATCGGAGCCGAGGATCTGGGCGCGGTCTGGTTCGACGCGCACGCCGACTTCGACGACCCGGAGGAGAACGAGTCCGGCTTCTTCGACGTGATGGGTCTGGCCATGCTGACCGGGCGGGGGTGGCGGGCCCTGCGCCAGACGATCCTTGGCCACCGCCCGGTCCCGGAGCGCAACGTGATCCTTGCCGCGGTGCGCGACCTCGAGGACTACCAGCGCGAACTCCTTGAGAACGCCCAACTGACAGCCATCCCCGGCCTGATCGACCCCGAGCGCTTCGAACAAGCCATATCGACCCTCCGACAGCGCGTCTCGCGCGTGTATCTGCACGTCGATCTCGGCTTGATCGACCTGACCGAGGCCCATGCCAACGAGTACGCCGCGCAGGGCGGCCCGGCCCTCGCCCGGCTCCTCGACTGCATTCGCCTGACGACCGAGCACTTGACCGTGGCCGGCGCCGTGATCACCGCCTACGACCCGGCCTTCGACCCCGACGACCGGACGCTGGGCGCCGCCAGAGCGCTCGCGCGACAGATCGCCGGCGACATCCGTCCCCAGCCCACTTCCGCCACCGGCTAAGCTTGCGACATGATCGGCGACATTCTCCAGCCGACCCACCTCATTTTCGTCTTGGTGGTGGCTCTCCTGGTGCTTGGTCCGAAACGGCTCCCCGAAGCCGGTCGTGCCCTCGGCAAGGGCATCCGCGACTTCAGGTCGGCGATAGGCGGCGAGGACGATCACTCGCACACGATCCCGACCGAAGCGGTGCCGGCTCCGCCCCCGGAGGCCGTGGTGCCGCCGGCGGCAGCCCCGCCCGTGGAGACCACACCGGCCCCTGCGGCGACCGTGGAGCCGGCCGAGACCGCGGACCAACCAACAGAGCAGCAGCCGGCCGAAACCGCCCACACGGTCGGCTAACCGCACCCCCGAGCGCCGTCTCAGCCGCCAGATACGCTCGGCCGGTGACTGCTGCCGACGAGCGCGCCGCGATGGTCGCCCTGCTCAGAGGCAGCCGCCGCCCGTGGGTTGAATACGCCGAACTGGTCGAGGAAGCGGGCAGCGCCGCGGCGGTCCTGGAGCGGGAGCAAGCCACCCAGGCAGGGGGCCAGACGACCCTCATCCCGGACGACGCCGCCACCAGCGAGGAACACGTCGCGCACGCAATCGCCGACCTCGAGCGCTGGGACGCCCAGGGCATGCGGCTCCTCACGATCCTCGACCCCGACTACCCACCCAACCTAAAGGCAGTCCACGACCGGCCGCCGATCGTCTTCGTCGCCGGCCACATCACCGCGCAAGACGCCCACTCAGTGGCCGTCGTGGGCGCCCGCAAGGCGACCGAACGAGGCACCAGCCAGGCGAAGCAAATTGCCGAGCACCTCGTCCAAGCCGGGTACACGGTTGTCTCGGGCCTGGCCGCCGGCATCGATACCGCCGCGCACACGGCAACCCTCTCGGCCAACGGCCGCACGCTCGCGGTGATCGGGACCGGCCTCGCCCGGGTCTACCCGTCCGAAAACCAGGCCCTCCAGCGCCGCATAGCGCAGGAGTGCGCGGTGGTCTCCCAGTTCTGGCCCGACGCGCCCCCCACCCGCCGGAGCTTCCCCATGCGCAACGCCACCATGTCCGGCATCGCATTGGCCACGGTCGTAGTCGAGGCGTCCGAGACAAGCGGCGCGCGCACGCAGGCCCGCCTCGCCCTCGCCCACGGTCGGCCCGTGTTCCTGCTCGACACGCTGGTCGAGCGCCAGCCCTGGGCCCGCGACTACGCAACGAGACCCGGCACGCACGTGGCCCACGAGCCGGCCGATATCACCACCGCTCTCGAGCGTCTCGTCTCCCCGGGCTCGCTCATCCCGTAACGCGCCGGACCGATGCCCACCGTCGGCGAGTTGAGCGCTCTGTACGAGAACGTTCTGCTCAGCCCGCGGCGAGGGCCCGACGTATGCGGGACCTGCTTCAACTTCACGGCCGGGTACGCGCGCTGCTGGGCCTGCGCGCACGGCCAACCAAGGCTCGAAGCAGTCGCCCCGATCTCCTACAGCGTCGCGCACGAGCAGCTTCACCACGCCCTGGCGAGCTACAAGCGCCTGGACGGCGACATTGCCCGACGCCTGCAGGCGATCCTCGCCGCGATCCTCTGGCGCTTCCTGACCGCGCACGAGGCCTGCCTCGCTAGAACGGCCGCCGACGACAACGACACGAAGAGCTTCGACCTCGTCACGACCGTCCCGTCGGGCGACCCGACCCGCGACGAGCGCCATCCGCTGCGCACCATCGTCGGAGAACTCGTTGGCCCCACCCGCGAGCGCCACCGCCGGCTACTGCGGCGCAGCACCGCTGAGGTCCCGCCCCGCACGTTCAGCCCGGCCAAGTTCGAGGCCACCACCGAGCTGCAAGGCCAAACTGTGCTCCTGATCGACGACACCTGGACCACGGGCGCGAACGCCCAGAGCGCCGCGGCCACACTCAGATCGGCCGGTGCCGGCCCCATCGCCGCGGTCGTGATCGGGCGCCACCTCAACCGCGAATGGCACGAGAACGACCGGCGCATCCGCGGCATCACGCGCCCGTTCGCGTGGCAAGAGTGCGCACTTTGTGCTGAACCCGTGGCCCCGGCGCTGCGCGCAGGCTAAGTTCCGGTTTATCTGTTTCCGGTTGCCGGGTACTGGTGCTAGGGTTTCCGAACCACTGGAGAGGGACGGAGAGAGGTTGCCGAGGAGAAGCTCTCGACGTAGAAGTGGACTCCGACAGGCGGCGGGACCGGACCGGCCCCCAACGCGTCGAGCACGCCCGCTTAGCACGGTCACAGCCGCTGCCGCGGCAATCCTCGCAGCCGCCGCATTAGCCGCCTGCGGCTCGTCCAGCAGCAACGGTCCCGTGACCGTCAACTGGTACGTCTTCCCCGAGCCCTCCGGGTCTTTCGCCGCCGCGGCCGCCGACTGCAGCAAGAACTCGGGCGGCGAGTACAACATCAAGATCAGCCTCCTGTCGACGTCGTCCGACCAGCAGCGCGTCTCGCTGGTGCGCCGCTTGGCAGCGAACGACTCCGCGATCGACATCCTGGCCATGGACGTCGACTGGACCGCCGAGTTCGCCACCGCCAAGTGGATCGCGCCGGTTCCGCCGGCTCTCGTCCAGCAGATCAAGAGCGTCGACCTGGCCGGACCGATCGAGACCGCAACCTGGAACGGCAAGCTCTACGGGGTTCCGATCAACTCGAACACCGAGCTGCTCTGGTACCGCAAGGACCTGCTGGCCAAGATCCACCAGCCGGTCCCCAAGACCTGGACGCAGATGATCAGCGACGCAGAACAGCTGGCCAAGGCCGGCCAGCCGCACTACATCGAGGAGCAGGGCGCGCAGTACGAGGGCCTCACGGTGTGGTTCAACTCGATGGTCAACTCGGCGGGCGGCCAGATCATCACCGGCAACAACAAGGTCGTGCTCGGTTCGCCGGTCGAGAAAGCGGCCGCGATCATGCACCAGCTGGCGACCTCCCCCGCAGCCGACCCGTCGCTCAACGTCGCCCAGGAGGGCTCCTCCGACACGGCGTTCAATCAAGGCACGGCGGCGTTCGAGATCAACTATCCGTTCGTATGGGCATCCGCGCACAGCACCGATCCCAAGATCGGCGCTCAGATGGGCTACGCCTTCTTCCCCCAGGTCGTCCCGGGAATCGCACCGCACGTGTCGATCGGCGGCTACAACCTCGCGGTCTCGTCTCACTCACAGCATCAGAAGCAGGCATTCGACGCGGTCAGTTGCCTGACTCAGCAGAAGTACGAGATCAACTACGCGGTCAAGGGTGGCCTGGCGCCGGTCCGGGGCGCCGTCTACAACATCCCGTCCTTCGAGAAGCTCTATCCGATGCACGCGTTGATTGCCGCCCAGCTCAAAACGTTCGGGATCCGGCCCAGGACGCCGGCCTACGCCGACGTCACGCTGGCTATCCAGAAGGCACTGTCCCCAACCTCGAACATCAAACCGCAAACGGTGGTGAGCAGTTTGAGTGATCAGATCAAGGCTTCGCTCTCCTCTTCGGCCCTGCTATGAGCACCGGCACCGTCACGACCCCGACTCCTACCCCGACGTTCTCGGAGAAGCGCCGCAGGCACCTGAGCGACCGCGCGCGCGCCGAACGGCGCCTGGCGTTCTGGCTGTGTACACCGGCCGCGGTCGTGATGATCGTCGTCACGGCCTGGCCGATCATCAACGCGGTCACGCTTTCCCTCCAGCGAGCCGACCTGCGCTTCCCGAACGCGACCAAGTTCATCGGGCTCGCCAATTACGGACATGTGCTGAGCGCGCCGGTGTTCTGGCAAGACGTGGTGCACACGCTGATCATCACCGTGATCTCGGTCTCGATCCAGTTCGTGCTCGGCATGTGCGCGGCGCTGATCATGCACCGTACGCTGGTGGCGCGGGGCCTGACACGCGCGACCATCCTGATCCCCTACGGGATCGTCGCCGTCGTGGCCGCGTACTCGTGGGAACTCGCCTGGTCTCTGAACAGCGGTTGGATCCCCAAATTGCTCGGCCTGAGCGGCGACCCGCTCAGCCACACGTTCGGGACCTACGTGGCGATCATCATCACCGAGATCTGGAAAAACACCGCGTTCATGTCGCTGCTCCTGCTCGCCGGACTGGCGCTGGTGCCCGACGAGTTGCAGGAAGCGGCCAAGGTGGACGGAGCCAGCACCTGGCAGCGCTTCGTCAAGATCACGCTGCCGCTGATGAAGCCGGCGATCCTGGTCGCGCTGCTGTTCCGCACCCTCGACGCTTTCCGGATCTTCGACACGATCTACATCTTCAACCAGGGCGCGAACGGGACCGAGTCGATCTCGATGCTGAACTACAACACACTGCTCAACCGGCTGAATCTGGGACTCGGCTCGGCGGTATCGATCCTGCTGTTCCTGATGGTGGCCATAATCGCGCTCATATTCATCAAGGTGTTCGGCGCTGGAGTGACGCCGGGCGGGGAGACGGCCTGATGGCTACCACCGCCGCGACCGCCGGACCCGCCCCGCGGACGCGCCACGGCCGCGTCAGCGCACACACCAAGAGCAGAGCCGGCTGGTCGGGCGCGCTGTTCATCGTGGCCGTGTTCTCGCTCGTTCCGATCCTGTGGATCGTCTTCCTGTCGCTCAAGACGCCGGCATCAGCCACCGACGGGGCCTTCATTCCCCATCACTGGACGCTCTCCAACTACAACGACATCTTCAAGCAGGGCATATTCACCGCCGCGCTGCGCAATTCGATCGGCATTGGCCTGATTTCCACCACGCTCGCCGTGATCCTCGCATCGAGTGCCGCGTACGCGATCGCGCGCCTCGACTTCCCCGGTAAGCAACTCATTCTGTTCGTGTCACTGGGCATCGCGATGTTCCCCCAGATCTCGTTAGTAGGGCCGCTCTACAACGTGTGGCGCGAGGTCGGCCTGTATGACACGTGGCCGGGGCTGATCATCCCGTACATGACCTTCGCGCTGCCCCTGTCGATCTACACCTTGTCGGCCTTCTTCAGAGACATACCCTGGGAGCTCGAACAGGCCGCCCAGGTCGATGGCGCCACGCCTTTCCAGGCATTCACCAAGGTGATCGTGCCGCTCGCCATGCCGGGGATCGTGACCACGTTCATCATCGTCTTCCTCATCTGCTGGAACGACTTCGTGTTCGCAATCTCGCTGACCTCGACGTCGGCCGCGCAGACCGTTCCCGCGGCGATTTCCACGTTCCCCGGCGTCTCGCAGTTCACCGTGCCCTACGGCGACATCGCCGCCGCGGCGGTAGTGGTGACCATTCCGGTCATGATTCTCGTGCTGGTGTTCCAGCGCCGGATCGTGGCCGGTCTGACGGCGGGCGCGGTCAAGGGATAGGACAAAAGGAGCCTCACAGACATGGCCGAGATCGAGTTCGACGACATCGGGAAGCGTTACGCGGATGGCTTCGAGGCCGTCAAGCACATGAACCTCGACGTCCCTGACGGCGAGTTGATGATCCTTGTCGGACCATCCGGTTGTGGTAAGTCCACGGCGCTTCGCATGGTCGCCGGTCTTGAGGACATCTCCTCGGGTCAGCTGAAGATCGGAGGCAGCGTGGTCAACGATCGCGCGCCCAAGGACCGCGACATCGCAATGGTGTTCCAGAACTACGCCCTGTATCCGCACATGACCGTGCGCGAGAACATGGGGTTTGCGTTGAAGCTGGCCAAGACGCCCCAGGCCGAGATCGACCAAAAGGTGAACGAGGCGGCCAGGATCCTCGACCTCGAGCAGCACCTCGACCGCAAGCCGGCCAACCTGTCCGGTGGGCAGCGCCAGCGCGTCGCGATGGGACGCGCGATCGTCCGCCAGCCGAGCGTGTTCCTGATGGACGAGCCGCTCTCGAACCTCGACGCGAAGCTGCGCGTGCAGATGCGGACCGAGATCTCGCGCATCCAGCAGCGCCTCGGTACCACCACGATCTACGTCACGCACGACCAGACGGAAGCGATGACCCTGGGCGACCGGATCACCGTGATGCGCGCCGGCGAGCTTCAGCAGGTGGGTCCGCCGTCCGAGCTGTACGGACACCCGAACAATCTGTTCGTGGCGGGATTCATCGGCTCCCCCTCGATGAACTTCCTGTCTGGCGAGATCAGCGGTGACAACGTGCACCTGCCGATCGGCGACGTGCGGATCCCGGACGAGCTCCAGCGCCGGCTCCAGAGCGGCCCCGGCGGCGGTCGCCGGGGCGTGGTCGCCGGGCTGCGGCCCGAGCACTTCGAGGACGCCGCGCTTGTCGCGGACCGCGCCCGCGGTGTCACCTTCAAGACCAAGATCGACGTGCTCGAGTCGATGGGCTCGGAGTTCTACGCGTACTTCGTGGTTGAGTCCGAGCAGGTCGCGTCGCGCGAGCTCGAGGAGCTGGCCGCGGATTCGGGCGGCGCGGATCTGCCGGGCACCCAGGGTGGCGTCCAGATCACCGCCCGACTGGGCGCCGAGAGCCGCGTCAGGCAGGGCGCCGAGGCCGAGTTGTGGTTCGACTCGAGGCAGCTCCAGCTGTTCGACGCCGAATCAGGGCGCAGCCTGCTCGCTGCCGACGGCGCCGCGAGCTCGGCCCCGACCCCGGCCCCGGCCCCGACCGGGACCGCTCCGACCGGGACGCAAACCTCCACCTGACCCGAAGATCCGGCCTGAGGCGCGCCGCCACGGCTAACCTCAGGCACATGTCGGCCCCTCGCTCCACCGGGCTCTCCGGCGTCGATGCACAGCACGATTTCCTTCGCGCGCGTCGGCGCGCGACGATCGCCAAGCTGGTCGCTCGCCTGCGGGGCGAGCCCGACGACGTCGGGGTGGTGCTGCCCTACGAGGAGGTAGTCGAGGCGCTCGGCTTCGTCAGCAAGCGCTCGGTGGGCGTCCGGGTCGTGCCGCTCGATCAGATCGTGGGCTCGGTTGATCGAGGCCGTGACTTCGATCGCCTCTTCCGGCCCACTTCGGCGCGCTCGCGCGGACGATGGGAGCAGATCGCCGCCGCGGCGCGGCGGGGCGAGGCGTTCCCCCCGGTCGACCTGATGAAGGTTGGTCAGCTCTACTTCGTGCGCGACGGCCATCACCGCGTCTCGGTGGCCCGGGCGCTCGGACGCACCGACGTCGACGGCTACGTGACCGAAGTCGTCACGCGGATCGACGCCGACCAGGCGATGAAGCTGTCCGACCTGCCGCTCAAGAGCCACGAGCGCGTGTTCTTCGAGCGGGTACCGCTTCCGCCCGAGGCGCGCGCGGAGATCGTGCTGTCCGACCCAGATGATTACGACGAGCTAGCCGAGGCGGTCGAGGCGTGGGGATTCCGGGCCATCCACAGCCGCGGTGAGCCGCTCGGCCGCCGGCAGACCGCCTCGTTGTGGCTCGAGACCGAGTACCGCCCGGTCGTCGCCATGCTGCGCGAAGCCGGGCTGATCGAGGGCGCCACCGAGACCGAGGCCTACATGAGCATCGCGGCCGAGCGCTACCGCCTGCTCCGCACGCATGACTGGACCGAGGACGTCCTACGCCGGGTCGTCGAGGGCCGGCGTCGCCGGCGCCATCTGCGGGGCTGACCCCTGCCTTCGCTAGCCTGGCAGCGCAGATGACCGCGCAACCCCTGTCCGATCCGCCGGCCAAGCGCCGGCGCCCCTATGCCCCGCGCATGCCCCCGGGGCAGCGCCGCGAGCAGCTCATCGACGCAGCGCTCGACGTGATCCTCGAGCGAGGGTACGCGCGGATCTCGATCGAGGCGATCGCCCGTGCCGCCGGCATCACCCGGCCCGTCGTCTACGACCACTTCCCGAACCTGAACCGCCTGTTGCACGCGGTGATCGAGCGCGAGGAGCGGATCTCCCTCGAGCAGCTCGACCAGGTCGTGCCCGAAGAACTCGGCGACCAGGAGCCACGCGAGCTGCTGTCGGGCGGCCTGGCCCGGTTCCTGGCCGCCGTGACCGCCCGGCCCGCGACATGGCGGATCATCCTCCTGCCACTAGAGGGCACGCCCCCGATCGTGCGCCAGCACGTCCAGGACGGCCGGGCGCGCGTGCTGGCCCGGATCGAGCGGCTGGTCCGCTGGGCGGTCAAGAGCAGCCAGCTCCCCCGCGACATCGACGTGGAGCTGACCGCGCGCGCGATCCGCGACTTCTGCGAGCAGGCCGGGCGGATGGTGCTGACCGACCCCGAGCGCTATTCGCCCGATCGCTACGAGCGCTTCGCGCACGATTTCCTGCACCTGCTGGCCCGGCGGTAGGCGCACTCCGACCAACCGGCGCGCACCGACCCCGGCTCTGGTATCCATCGTGCGGTGCGACTCTCGGCAGGGGTCAGCGGCGCGGCACGCGCGATGCGCGCAGCCGTCCTCGTGGCGCTCATGCTCGGCGCGTTTACCGCCGTGGCCAGCGCGTCCTCGCTCTACGCGGGTCCCGGGCCGCGCCCAGGTCCGGCGATCCTCTACGAGCCGACCGCCGTCGCCCCTGAGCTGACCAACAGCGGGATCTGGCAGGCGTCGCCAACCCTGGTGTCAGGGACCACCGCCTACCGCGGCGGCGAGTTCCTCTACCAGGACTACCTGTACGACGACCACGGCGCACGCGAGCTGCCCGATCCGACCGACCCCCGCACGCAGGGCGACACGTTCTCGAAGCCCAACGGGACATACACCTACCCCACCGGGCCCGGCTACGCGAACAATGCCGCCGATCTGGTCGAGTTGCGGGTCAAGCCGACGGGCAGTGCCACCGCGTTCCGGGTCACGCTCAACACGCTGGAGAACCCGTCACTGATCGCCTTCTCGATCGCGCTCGGCGGACACCCGGGGCAGACCTTCCCGTTCCCGGACGGCACCAACGTGGTGGCGCCCGCCGACCTGTTCCTGACCGTGCATCCGTCGGGCTCGCGCCTCGTGGCCGACCTCGTGCATGCCGGCACCGACACGCCGGTGGCCGGACCGGCACCCGCCGCGCACGCGGATCTCCAGCGCCGGCAGATCGAGGTCGACATCCCCCACACAGACTGGAACCCGGGGCAGAGCACGGTGCGGATGGCGATGGGCGTCGGCCTGTGGGACGCCGCGAACGGGAAGTACCTCCTCCCCCAGGCGACCGCCGACGCCGCTCACCCCGGAGGCGCCGGCACCGCGACGAACCCGGCGGCGTTCTTCAACCTCGCCTTCCGGACGGCCGAGCCGGCGCCCTCGGTTACCGCCGAGACCGGCACGGTGACCAACCCCGCCTGGTGGCGGGATCAGCAACAGGGCACAGCGCTCGCCGCGGGTGACATCTCACCGTTCTTCGCCAACGTGAATTTCGCCAAGCTGGCCTCGCGGGTCACCGACAACACGCAGATCCCGGTCAGCGGGTCGATGGACCGCATCCTCCCCTCTCACTTCGAGCCGGCGCAGGGCGCCAGCTACTCCGGCGAGTGCGGCCTCCAAGGCGCCGAGGCCCCGTCAACCTGCGTCCCCGAGTATCAGGGCAACCTCCAGCCCTACGCGGTCTACATCCCGGCCGGCCGCGCGCCCGCCGCCGGCTACGGGATGACCCTGCTGCTGCACTCGCTGTCGGCCAACTACAACCAGTACTACGGCAGCCGCAACCAGTCGCAGTTCGCGAACCGGACGAATCCGGCGATCGTGATCACCCCGGAGGCCCGCGGCCCCGACCAGGAGTACCAGGGCCTCGGCGCGGCGGATGTGTTCGAGGTGTGGGCGGACATCGCCCACCGCTATCCGCTCAACCCGGCCTACAGCGACATCACCGGCTACTCGATGGGCGCCATCGGCACGTTCAAGCTCGGCTCCCAGTTCCCGGACCTGTTCGCCCGCGCTCAGCCTACCGTCGGGTTCGAGACCAACAACGACGTCCTCGCGTCGATGCGCAATCTGCCGGTGCTGATGTGGAACGCCTCGGCCGACGAGCTGGTCAACGCCTCCGACTATGGCCAGACCGCACAGAAACTGTCGAGCCTCGGCTACCGCTCCGAGCTCGACGTGTACCAGCCGTGCGCCAGCCCCCTGTGCAGCCCGGTGCTCCCGAACCATCTGATGCTGGCGATCAACGACCAGTTCGCGCCGGCTGCGGCGTTCCTCGGCTCGTCCACCGTCGACCCGAACCCCGCGCACGTCACCTACGTGGTCGACACCGCGCGCGACGCCCAGAGCTACGAGATCACGGGCGACCACGCGTATTGGGCCTCGGGCCTGACGATCAGGAGCGCCTCCCACACCGCCACCAACGGCGATCCCGAAGGCCAGTTCGACGCGTTCTCGCACGGCTTCGGCACCTCCGATCCCGTCGCCTCGGGCAGCCAGCCCGGGACCGGGACGCTGACGGGAGGGAACATGGGCCCGCTCACCTACGCCAGCCTGACCCAAACCTGGTCCCCGACGACACCCTCGCCGGCGAGCGACACGCTCGACGTCAAAGCGACAAACATCGCCACCGCCACCATCACGCCCTCGCGCGCCCACGTCGACTGCAATGCCAAGGTGAACATCACCACCGACGGCCCGATCACGGTCACGCTGGCCGGCTGTGACCGCACGATCCAGTCGGGCTGATTCTGGGCCTCGCTGCGCTCGACGCCCGTCGGATGTGGCGCGGCAGGCCCAAAAGGCGAGGCATGGACGCCGAGCGGGCCGTAGCCGCGACCACCGGGGGAGCGCGTCCTGTTCCTGGTCGCGGCCCGGATGGGGTGTTAAGGACGACGGGGACCCCGAAGGGTCCCCGTCGCTGATCCCAACAACGCACCCACGGCCGGGTTGGGTGCGTCCTCCGGAGATCGATTCGGGGTCTCAAACTCGCCAGCAGGCCGAAAGTTGCGCCGACCCGCCCAGCCCGAGCCCGCGCAAACCCGATCTTCCCTGCGATACTTAGAAATCCCCCTCCGGGGGCGTAGCTCAGTTGGTTAGAGCGCCGGCCTGTCACGCCGGAGGTCGCGGGTTCGAGTCCCGTCGCTCCCGCTGAAGAAGTGCGTGCAAATCGGGCACTTCTTGTGTTTGTCAAGCAGTGGGCCCTGGAGCGGGCAACGGTCGCGGGCAACGTTCCGACGGGAAACGCCACAGCGATCGTGCGGCCACTGGGTCAGATGCGTCGGAGGAGCCGCAGCCGCCTAACGCGGGCAGCTTGCCAGCGCCGGCTGCTCTGTCGTTCGAGAAAGAAGATTGATGTATGAGCGATCCCCTCGACCTGCCCCGTGAGCAGCAGTCTCGGGTCAGGATTGGTGCCGCGAGCTCCGTGCTGCGGTAGCCCGGAGGGCAATGTCCCACGGCACAGCGGCCTAGGTGTAGATCCTGAGGACGTTGTTCCGCCGATGGGTTAGCCATCCGGCGCTCCTTGGAGGCTGAGAGCTGCCAAGCCACCTCAGTCCCAAGGAGGACACCGGATGAAGCTGCACCGTAACGCCAAGCTCAGCGTCAAGGGCCGCGAGCTGCTGATCGCGCGGGTTCAGTAGGCGGGGTGGTCGCTGACGGAGGCCCCGCCCACGTTCGGCACATTGCATCAGCCTCAGGTAGTTCCTGACCCTGACGGGCCTGCCGCGTTGATCGTGCAGAGGCAATGCGGTCCATGGGAAGGAGGCACGACTAGAAGGGGCGAGAGGCTCGCGCTCGTAGCTGCGGTCGGCGCGTAATGCGGCGGCCGTGTCGCCGGCGACCACATCGACGGCACGCGCCCGGGACGATCACGGTCCATGTAGCGAAGCCCAACCACCACGCTGCGGCGACGCGGCCAGTGACGTCACGTATACCTCAGCAACACCAGTCAGGTTCGGCAAGGGCGCCGACCGGCCCACGGCTGGCGGCCCGAGTGAAGGTGATCGACCAGATCAGCGAGGTCGACAAGAGATGCGCCCAGGCCGGCGTCCACGCTTCGCAAGGTCCGCGTTCGCGCCGCGAAGAGGCAGGTCATTCAAGTCCGTCGTTGTTGTTTGAGTGAAGGTGAGGAGTCGAGAATGAAGCGGGTCTTTATGGTGCCGGCGCTGGTGATCGGCATCTTGTTGATAGCGGCCGGGCCGGCGTCGGCCTTCAACTCCGACACGCTGGTGACGGTCGGCAGCCCCGAGACGCCGTTCTCTCAGAACAAGCAGAACGAACCGGCGATCACGGCCGATGCCAATTCGCCCAGCATCCTCGTGGCCGGAGCCAACGACAACATCGACATGGAAGCGTGCAACGCCGGCGCGGACAACACCTGCCCGTTCACTACAGGCGTGGGCGTCTCCGGAGTCTATTTCTCCTTTGACAGCGGTACTCATTGGACCCAGCCGACCTACACCGGCTGGACGGCGCGTGATTGCCTCGGCGCCGTTGGTCCGGATTCGGGGTGCAACCCGCAGGTGGGTTCGATCGGAACGCTGCCGTGGTACTACGAGAACGGTCTCGTTTCCGACGGCGATCCCGGTGTGGCCGTCGGCCCGGCTCCGGGAGCCGGCGGGTTCGACTGGAGCAACGGCGAACGGCTGTACTACTCGAACCTGACCGCGAACTTCGGCGCCACGCGCTCGGATCAGACGTTCAAAGGATTCGAGGCGATCGCGGTGTCCCGGACGGATGACATCGCCGGTGCCGCGGCCGGCGACAAGAACGCCTGGTGCACAGGAAAGGCCGGCTGCGCGCCCGTGCTGGTCAGCCGCCAGTCCTCCACCACGTTCTCCGACAAGTCGCAGATCTGGGCCGACAACTCCTCGTCGAGTCCGTTCTTCGGGACGGTCTATGTGTGCTGGGCCGCGTTCGTGGGGCAGGAGAAGGGCAACGCCGCGCCTGCGCCCCTGCAGGTCGCCGTCTCGCACGACGGCGGTGACACATGGACGCAGCATCAGATCAGTGGCGCGGCGAACAACAGCCAGCGCAACCCCGAGGATGGGTGCACAATCCGCACCGACAGCAAGGGGAACGCTTACGTATTCGGCATCGCGACCTCGTCCTCGGGTGGCCATCAGAGCTTTGAGATGATGTCCCGCTCGACCAACGGCGGTGGCACCTGGTCGAGGTTCACCCCGGTGGCGGGTCCGGTGACCCAGCCTGGCGTGTTCGATCCGGTGCAGGGCCGACCGGTGATCGACGGCGTGGCCGGCGCCCGGAGCGATCTCGCCCCCGCGCCAAGCGTGGACATCGCCAACGGCGCGCCAACGGGCGCCGACGCCACCGACCGGATCGTGATGAGCTACGTCAGCGGGACCGTGTCGGCCCCGCATGTGTTCTTCACCGAATCCACCAACCAGGGCGCCACGTGGTCGACGCCGCGCGCGATCGAACGCGACGGCGACCGCGGGTTGTTCACCGCGCCTGCGATCTCGCCCACCGGTACGGACGTCTATGTCGTGTACAACGCGTTCACGACACCGTTCCAGAACGACACGAGCGCTCTGCGCTCGCTGGTCGGCGTCGTGTTGCACGCCGACACCCCGGGCAAGACCGGACCTACCGGCGGGTTCACGGAGCTGAACAGAGGTGCAACCGGCGATCCTCGCGGATCGAGCGCGAACTCCCTGATCTCTGAGTTCCTAGGTGACTACGTCTACGCCACCGCGACTCGCAAGTACGGCGCCGCGGTCTGGAACGACACGCGTCGAGCGGCCGATTGCCCGGCCATCGACACCTACCGGATGAAGCTCCAGGAGGGCATGAACGCCGAGGCCCCCGCGCCGCAACAGGCGTGTCCATCGACGTCCGGCAACTTCGGCAACTCCGACATCTTCGGCGGCTCCTATCCGGACCCGACGCCGTGATCTAAGCCGGTGACGGCCCGCGCGTCACGCCCGGGCCGTCACCCGTCGTCAAGAGCCGTCGCCACATCGGACCCCACGACAACGGACCCCCGATTAGGCCTACGGCGGCACGCCGCCGGCGCGACTGCTCTGCTCAACGGCATCGTGTCGGGTAGTCCGACCCCATCTGCCAGCTCCGCCGGCGCCAACCCCGGGCGCCGCGAAGATCTCGCGAGGGCCGGCGAGCTAGCGGCCGCAGTGCTTCGTGCCGAGATCGACCGCGGCGCTGGTACGCGTCGCGAGCTGTTCCTGCACCAGCTGCGATAGCCGAATGGCCTCCGGAGTGTCGTTTGCGCGTCCCGCCGCGACGATCCGGTCCGATAACCCGTGGATGCGACGGGTCAAGTCCACGTAGCGCGTGAACGCCGCCTGGTCCTGTGCGGGTGGCGTTAGCCCCAGGATGGCGAATTGATATGGCGGAAATTCACGCAGCGCCGTCTCCATCGCGGCGGCTGCCTTTGTATAGTCGCTGGCCTTCGTCGCCTGCTCGAAGGTGGCGTCGGCTGCCTTGACCGCTGCGTTCCCACGCATGCAGAGAGCGTCGAGCTTGGCGGCCAATTCTGTGCGCGTGAGCTGGCAAGGTTCCGGATCGCAATGACCTGCGGCCGCCGTGCTCGCGGCCGATGTCGCCGACGTCATGCTCGTGGCGCCCGCGGTGCTGGACGACGACAAGGACCTAGTCGACGCGGTGCTCGACGACGACGAACTGCCCCCGCAGCCGGTGAGCACTACCAGAGCGGTGAGCGTAGCCGTGACGGCAGCGAAGAGGCGGCGCGCGAACGCGTCGACGTTTGTCGCGTCGATCGCGGTCATGAACCGCGGCGTGCTCTGAGGCGAGGCCGAGCGGTGAGCCAGGATGGGCGAGGTGGCTGTGGGCGAGATGGTCAGGACGGTGTGCCTGGAGCTGACGAGGAAGTGCCCAGACGGACTGTCTCCAACGTGTAAGACGATGTCGACGTGGCCGCCGAAGATGAGCGTTGCGACCCGCTTGGGTGAAGGATGAATTGCCCTCGACCGGAGACGTTTCTAGTCACCGCGTGCCCTGTCGCAACGTTGGTGAACGTGGCGAGCAACGGGCCCGTCACCGGTGCGCCTTGGTTGCGGGGGCTGCGGCGCTCGCGAGCGCCGAGATGACCGCCAGCACCACCAACGCGGCGAATGTGACGAGACTACGCATGCTTCCTCCCAGCTACTGTACTAACCTATAAAGTGGACGCTACCGGTTAGTCAGCTAGTCGTCAAGCGGTCGTGGGAGCTGCTGTAGCCTGAGATGGGACGCCGAGCATGCCAGCGCACTTTGAGGTCGTAGAGGGACTCCGGCTGCCGGCCCGCATAAGCGGACATCCGGCGCTTGACTTCTGCAACACCTGGGCGGGATGGGATGGGCAGGGCGCCGTCGAGTACCTTGCGGAATACGGGCACCTGGCGGTGTGGGGCGGATTCGTCGGCATCCTTCGCCCCGACCAGGTCCCCGTGCTTCGCCAGCGCGCTCGCGGCAGCGCCAGCGCGGCCGCCTCAGTGCTCGAGCGCGCAAGAACGTTCCGCGCGAACCTGTACGCCGTGCTTCGGGACCCTGCTTGCGCCCCAGCGTGGCCTGCCGTCGCCGACCAGGTCGCCGCGGCCGCCCAGACTCTCCACCTGCACCGAGCAGTTGAAACAATCCGCTGGGAGGTCGCACCGGCGGCAGACCTGTCCGCCCCGCTTGCCGCCGCGGCGTGGTCAGCCGGCGAGTTCCTCACATCGCCTGCTCTCCGCCGCGTCCGCGTATGCGCGGGGGCCGGTTGTGGATGGCTGTTCCTCGACCCCACCGGACGGCGCCGATGGTGCGTCATGGCCACCTGTGGCAACCGCGAAAAAGCTAGACGGTTCGCCGCAAAGCACAAAGACCCCGCGTGACTCCTCGGCGCATCATTTCGTCGCCGACGAGGATTCACCCGCTCGGACAGCGAGTCCAAATCGCGATCTTCGGCGAAATGCACTCTTTTCCGCGCTGATCAGGACGCGTGATGTCGCCGGGCGAGATGCGCGTGCGATGACGAAGGCAGGTCTGGGGCTGGTCGTACCGTGCAGCCCGAGCGTGGCTGCGTCACGCCTCAAGCAGTCCATCGAGGCTCTGCTCGTGGATGGGCCGCCGCAGGCTGGTGGCGCCGGTCGATTCGATCGCGCCGCGCCTGGTCGGCCCCGCCGGTACGGTGACCAGAGCCGTACCGAGCGGGTATGCGGATACGGGCGGATCTCATCCGTCCGATCGAGATGGCGAATAGTTCAGCTGGTCGGAAGTCGCTGGAGCGACTGGTCGCCATCGCCATGCCCTGACGCAGTGGCACGCACTGGCCGGCTCGCGCGACTGCCGCGCGGCGTGACCGCCGGTAGTCGAAAGAGGTCGTCGCTCGCTCAGTCCGCGACGCGCCATCCCCGATCGGCGTGCCCGTCCACGTCTCGCACGAGCGGTGCGCCGCAACTAGGGCAATCCATCTCACCCAGCGCGAGCTGCTCGCCAGCGCCTCGATCACCGGCGGCTATTGGCACCGCCTCGCCGCAGCGGGGGCAAGGCGTATCGTCACCCGCGCCTGTGGTCGCTGCATGGCGAGCGTCGCTCAGGGGGATATGACTCGCGACCGTGTCAGCCTCCCGCTGGGTGACGTTCGGTGCCTGATTGGCCTCGTCTGGATCTGCCAGGTTAGCGGCGTCGACCGCGCGCCGCACCGCGTCGGCGAGGGCGGATGTGTCGCGGTCCTCGATGCCGTCGAGCACGATCTCGTCGCCTTGTACAAGCTCGTCGACGTTCACGCGCAGGTGCGCCGCGCCTGGATGCCCGACGAGCTCCCGTGCCAGCCGAGCGCTGAGATCGCGCGACCACCGACGGCTGGGCCGACCGGAGAGCTGCACGCGGACTCGCACGCCCACGTCCCCGAGCGAACGGGGCTCTCCACGAGGCGGGCTGATAATGCAGTAATCCTCCGACATTCTCTTCTCCTTTGGACGAGTTCATGTTGTCGCCGACGTTTGCGCGGGGCCCACCCACAGCGGTCCTCAATGCGGCCGTCAGTGAAGCCGCGCCGCGATTGGCCTGAAAGTGAACTGATGCGCCACACTGACGTACCTTGCGGCTCGCGGCGGCGGCCTGCCGCTTCCGAATCACGACGTCATCCCCGCCGCGACGCGGTCCGCTGTTTGCCGCCGGAGCGGCCTGGCGTGGACCGCGTTAGCCGAGCCCGCGCTGGCCGGTTTCTGTCCCCGAGCCCGCGCTCTACCCCACCGCGCAGAGCCGTCCCGGCAGACCCGCGGCGAGGACGATCGAGCTCGGCTCGGATCAACCGCTCCAGCTCGGCCGACCACATCGGCATGCGGCGATCGCCAGCGAACAACGGCCGGGTGATCAAGCTCACACGTCACGCACGGTGGCACTGCGCGCTCCCCAACCGAGGGCGGCATCCCACAGAAAGCCCCACATAACCTCTTCAATTCCCTCGCCGAGACGCCACGGCCCATGACTTAGCACTACGTCGCGGCTATCGACACCGTCCGCGAGCCCCGGTCTGCTGTCGCTTCCTCTCTCTCATCGACGATACCCACATGCGCCGAAGTTGCAACCTAACTTTCCCGCCCGCGAGATCGTGCGATCGGAGGCAACCGACGTCGCGATCTGGCACCAAATCGTCGCATGCACGACCTCGTAACTGACCCGCTGCTTATCCCATCAGCTCGAGCGCCGCACGCAGGTGGTCAGTCGTTGCGCAGTACTACCTGACCACTTAGAGGCTCATTGACCTGGAAGGTCGGGAACCAGGTTGCATCGGACGGAACCTCTGTCCGGGCAACGGTCCAGGCAACTGCCGTTTCGGGTAACCGTGCCGGGCAACCTTCCTGGCCAGAAACCGCGGATTTACGGCCTATTCGCAGAAGCAAATCGCCCGTACATTCGGGAACTAGATCGCCCGCTCCGGCCTGTCACGCCGGAGGTCGCGGGTTCGAGTCCCGTCGCTCCCGCTGAAGAAGTAACCCTGGCGCTTCTTTCGATGTCGGAGCCCGACGCTGCTGAGGATTAGTGGGAGGGTCAGCCGAGGGCCACGCCCTCGACCGCGCTCGATGGTCGCGGGTCCGGAAGGCGCATCATCCGGAACGAGTTGAACAGGCCGATTAGGGCAGCCAGCAGCGGGATCACCAGCGCGATCTGAAGGGCCACGTGCCGGGCGTCGGTGTTGATTCGGATGATCTCGTCCTGGGTCGCCTGAGGTTGCCCCTTGAGTTGCTCTTGGAGGGCCGTGTTGCTCATGATCTCGGCGTCGTGTTCGAGTTGCTTGGATACCTGCTGCTGCTCGGCCGGCGACAGCACGGTGCTGGCGTCCGCCATCTTGGTGAACGAGACAGAGAGCGTCGCCAGCATGATCGCCCCGGCGAACGCCAGGCCGAACGACAGGCCGAACGAGCCCCCCGCCGAGTTGACGCCGGCCGCCTCGCTGACCCTCTCCTCCGAGATCGGGGACAGCGTGTAGTTGTTGAGTTGCGAGACGAGCAGCCCGAGCCCGGATCCGGCGATGAGCAGCGGGACAGCGAGCCACCACCCAGAGTCCACCCTGGGGACGAGCGGAATCAGCACCGCGACCCCGATGGCGAGGAGCCCGAATCCAGCGCGGATGATGGCGCCGGGCCGCCGCTTGCCCGCCTTGTTCCCGGCCAGCAACGCCACCGCGAACATGCTCAAGGACAGCGGGGCGAGTGACACGCCGGCCTGCAAGGCGTTGTACTCGAGGACCATCTGGAGATACAGCGGCAGGACGATCATCATCCCGCCGAGCGCGATCTGCTGGAGCGTTTGCCCTGTGATCCCGAGCCTGTAGAGCGCCGACTTGAACAGGTCGGGGTCGACCAGCGCCGGCTTGTTCTCGCGCTTGCGCCGCACGAGCCAATAGGCCAGGCCTCCCAGGGCGACTAAACCCACCGCCAGCAGCGCCGCCACCGACTCGCCGCCTTCCTGCCACACGAGGATCCCGACCACAACGCCGCCCATCCCCAGCACCGAAAGCACGCCTCCGACCACGTCGATGCGGCGAGATCCCGTGTACGGCACGTCGCGAACGAGCTTGCTGCCCAAGAGCACGATCACGATCACGAGATCCTCGAGTAGGAACCCGACGCGCCAGGAAAGGTAGGTGGTCACGAATCCGCCGAGCAGCGGTCCTACCGCAGCGGCGATCGCGGCCGCCGCCCCGACAAGCGCATACGCCTTCTTCTGATCGTCTCCTTCGAAGTTACCGTGGATCAGGGACTGCATCGCGGGCAGGAGCAGCGAAGCGCCGAGGCCACCGACGATCGCCCAGAAGATGATGATCGCGGTGAGGCTCTGGGCGAGTGCCATCGCCAGCGCACCCACCGCGTAGGCGAGCAGGCCGATGATGTAGGCCCGTTTGCGGCCGATCAGATCGCCGATCTTGCTGCCGATCAGGATGAACGCAGCCGACACGAGCGCCTCGAGCGCAATCGCCGACTGGACCCCGCTGGCCGTCGTGTTGAGATCGTGGACGACCGCCGAGATCGAGACGTTCATCAGCGACGTGTCGACCACGAGCACGAACATCGCCATCGCGAGCAGAATCCCGAGACGCCGCGTGGTGCTCCGGGTCCCGGCGTCGCCGGCGCTGGCTGAGGTCGTCACTGGCGATCGGTTCTGCCACTAGTGGTTCATCCTCAAGTTAGTTGTATCGAGTTAGCTTACTTGCTTCTGCGCTTCGAGGACCTTGCCGACAGGTTCGGCGAGGATGGAGGTTGGCGATGGGTGTCATCAGGCGGATCGAGGTGTCAGTAGAGGCTCGACTGGACGTCGGAGCGGATCGTGGCGCGGTCAGCGCTGAGGTGCGGATGGTCGAGCGTGCGTGAAGATGCCGTGCTTTAGCAGGCGGCGGCGGAGGGGTTGAAGGGCGTGGAGATCGTCGAGCGGGTGGGGTGCTCTGAGCCGACGGTGGTGAAGTGGCGCGGGCGCTATGCCGAGCGCGGAATCGAGGGACTGAAAGCACGCGCCGCGGATCGGTCGGGCAGCCATTGCTCGACTGCCTCGGTGCCGCGGAGACGAGGGCATTGTCGGTGATCGCGAAGGCGATGCACCCGGCCTGGAGCCGACTGCGGATCTGGGCGTCAAGGTGATCGAGGAAGCGGATCAGGTCCTACGAGGAGTTGGGAGCGGAGGTGGTGGATGTCCGCATCGCCAAGCGCACGTGATCCTTCAGCGGGCGGAGATACGCGAGCAGGCACTGGGTGCCGTTTACTGGATGATGACTCGACTGCTCGCGCCGCGCGGAGCTTGCGAGGAGCTGCCTGGGCGGTAGATCTGCGGCTTGGTACATGCGACTCCGCCGGAGAACGTGCTGGTCGTCTCATCGATCGAGAAGACCGGCACGATCTCAGGCGAAGGCGCTGTACCAAGCCCGACCAGACCACGCCCAGCCGCGGCTGAAGCTCCGCGCGGCGCGAGCAGCGAGTACACCAGAAACGGCACTCAGTGCCTGATTCGGCGTTGTCTCCAACGTGCAGGAGGGTGACGTGCGTTTGGCGATGCCGTCCAAGACCCGCATCCGGTGGGACCCGACTCCGCATAGGTCCATCGCTCACGCTTGAGACGAGATCCGCAGTCGGCTCGAGGGTCGGGAGATCGCTGCGCGATCACCGACAAGCCCTCGTCCCGCGGCACCGAGCGTCAACGGCGCCCGCGACCGCTGGCGCGTCTTTCAGTCCCGCGATTCCGCGCTCGGCAGTAGCGCCCGCGCCAGCTTCACCATCGTCGGCTCAGAGCACCCCACCAGCTCGGCGATCTCCACGCTCTTCAACCTCTCCGCCGCCGCAAGCACGATCCGCGCACGCTCGACCATCCGCACCTGAGAGCTGACCGCGCGCACGATCCGCTCCAACTGCCAGCCGATGCTCGAGTGACATCGTCGATCTGACTTGATGACAACCAGATCGCCAACCTCCGTCCTAGCTGGACATACATCGGCAAGGTCTTCGAAGCGCAGAAGCAGGGAAGCTACTCAATACAACGAACGAAGGATGAACCACTAGGCGGAAACGAATGCCTCACCCCAAAGGGATGATCATTCGAATCACGTCAGTCGCGTGTCCGGGTCGAGTGGGGTCCACTCGGCCTTGGTCGCTCGCCGGAAGTGGTCGAGTGCGGCGTCGAGCGTGGGAAAGAAGTGGTCGGGGTCGAGCGGGCCGATCAGCTGGTAGCGCTCGAGCTTTGCCCGAACCGGATCCTTGAGCTCCGCAAACACGAGCGAGGTGCCGGCCTTGTTGAGCTCCTCGTCGAGGTCCGCGAGCATGTCGGCCGCGGTGGTGTCCACATCGGTGATCGGCTCGGCCGCGATCACGATCCATCGCGGCGACGGCTGCGCGGCGGCGAGGCGCCGAATCTGCTCGCGGAAGGTCCGGGCGTTGGCAAAGAACAGCTGAGCGTCAAACCGGAAGATCACCAGCCCGGGAAGTTCCTCGGCCTCGGGGTACAGCTCGCGGTCGTGATAACCCGGCACGCCGGGCACCCGCCCGAGGGTGGTCTGATACGGCCACCACGCGCGCCGGAACACGTTGAGGATCGAAAGCGCGACGGCGACCACGATGCCCTGCAGGACTCCCAGCAGGGCGACGCCGAGAAACGCCGCGACCGACAGGACGAACTCGACGCGACGCTGGCGCCAGAGCCGCACCGTCCCGGGAATGTCGGCCAGCGAGAGCGATGCGGCGATGACCACCGCGGCCAGGGTCGGGTTCGGGAGGTTCTTGAGCAGCCCCGGCACGAGCACGAGCATCAGCACGATCACGACGGCCCCGACGACGCCCGTCATCTGCGTCTTGGCGCCGGCCTGCTCGGCGACCGCCGTCCGCGAGCCGCTGGTGCTGACCGGGAATCCCTGGAAGAACCCGGCGGCAATGTTCGCGGCGCCGATCCCGATCATCTCGCCGCTGCCGTCGACCTCCTGTCCTGTGCGGGCGGCGAACGCCGACGCGGTAGAGATCGTGTCGGCGAGCGCGACCAGCGCGATCCCGGCCGCCCCGGCCACCAACAGCGGAAGATCCGAGACCGGGTTCGGCACGGTGAGCGGCGGAAACCCTTGCGGCAGCGATCCGACCAGCGAGACGCCGTGATCGCCGAGACTGAACACGGAGGTTGCTGCGATCGCGAGCACGACCGCGACCAGCACGCCGGGGACCTTCGGCAGCCAGCGCCCGAGCACGAGGATCGCGAGGAGGCTGAGCCCGCCGACCGCCACAGCGGCGCCCACCGCTTCGCCTGAGGAGAGACCGTTGACAAACGCGCGCGCCTCGTCGATCAGGCCGTTGGCGTCGACGGAGAAGCCAAACAGCTTGGGCAGCTGGCCGATCAGGATCGTCAGCGCCAGGCCGTTCATGTAGCCGATCTGCGTCGGCTTGGACAGCAGGTCGGCCACGAACCCGAGCCGCGCAACCCCGGCGGTGACCATGATCGCCCCGACCAGCAGCGCCAGCATCGACGCCAGCGCGATCGCGCGCTCGGGACTGCCGTTCGACCCGAGGATCGGCAGGATCGTCGCCGCGATCATCGGACCGAGCGATGAGTCCGGTCCGAGCACGAGAATCCGCGACGGACCGAACACCGCGTAGCCGGCCAGGCACAGGATCGAGGTGTAGAGACCGGTGATCGCCGGGAGGCCAGCAAGCTCGGCGTACGCCATGCCCTGCGGGACGAGCAGGGTCGTCAAGACGACCCCCGCCACCACGTCCCGGCGCAGCCAGGACGCCTGGTAGGTGGCGACCGCTCGGACCCCCGGGACCGAAGCCAATCGCATCGCCAGCGCCTTGCCGGATCAGCTAGCCGTGGCGACGAGTCCTAGCTCGTGCACGCCTGTTTGTATGCCGCGGGGTCAGCCGGCCAGTGCCTTTGCCTTGATCGAGCTGAACTCGGCCTGAGTGATCGCGCCGTCGTCGAGCAGCTTCTTGGCCCTCTCGATCTCGCCGGCGGCGCCGCCCGAACCGGCAGTCGTTCGGACATACTGGTCGAACTGCGCCTGTTGGTCCGCCGCATCCCGGTAGCGTCGTTCCGCCATGCCCTGGTGGTTCACGATCAGGTAGATCAGCACGCCAATCCACGGGATCAGCACGACCAATACGGTCCAGGCGGCCTTGGCCCAGCCGGAGATGTCATGCCGGCGGAAGACGTCGATGAGCACCGTGATGGCGATCCAGATGAAGATCACCCAGGCGAAGAAGATGAGCATCGACCATAGGATGTTGAGGAAGGGATAGGAACTTGCAATCAGCGTCACGGCTCCTCCGATCTGTCGTGGGCCCGTAGCGGGCCGCGTAGCCGCGAACACTCGGGCCACTCCAAGGCGTTGGCATCACCCAACACGGGTGATCTCGGGTGGCAGATCCGGCGCCCGGTCGAGGATGTGTTCGATTACGTCGCCGACCCGCAGGGTCTTATGCGCCTCCTCGACCCGCGCGAACCATTCTCCGCGTTGGTCCGTACCCCGGAGAAATAGCCGTGCGGGCCTGGTGCTCGCACAGGAACCAAAGGGGGCAAGATGACTGCTGTTGACGAGCGACCATTCCGTCCGCATCGGCCGCGCACCCACTTTCTCCGCCGCGCCGCCATCGGATTGGCCGTCGCGCTCGTCGGACTGATCGTCGCCGCCGGACCGGCGTCCGCGGCGGCGAACGGTTCCGACGGCACGTCGAACACGATTCAGTTCGCCGTTCAAGCTCACCACCGGGTCGAGATCACCGCCCCCTCGACGGGCAGCGCGGATGCTCGCCTGATCGAGGAGGACGGCATCTACCCACCGGCGGTGTAGCCGGCGGGAGGCGAATCCGTAGCGAAATCCGTACCTGTACCGAAGACCTGGAGCAGGCGGGGGTCCTAGCCTGCGCGATGGCGCCACACGCGCAAAGACCGAGGGGGCAAGCAGATGCGTGGTTACGAGATCGACGGACGCTGGTGGGCCCGCGTGCTGACCATAGTCGGACTGGCGGTCGTCGCTGCGCTGATCGCATTCGCCGGGCGCGCTGCGGCCGCGCCGAGTCCCTCAGGCGACCCGGTGCGGTTCTGGTCGGTCAGTCAGGTCCAGCAGGGCGCCGGCGCGGTGGAGGTGGACCACGGCTCGCAGGTGGGCGGCGTGCTGCAAAAGGTCGATGACCTCGGCCCGGTGGCGTTCAACTTCCGGGGAACGCCGCTGTTCGACCACGCGGAGGGTGATCTGTTCTCGAGCGCCGATGGGAAACGCTACTCCGTCGGGGCGACCGCGCCGCTCCGGAACCCGTTCGCGGCCAACTCGCCGAAGGGCGCCGTGACGCACCTGGACGAGTATCAGGCGTACGAGAAGCGATCGGGCGACGCCTCGCTGCGGATCAAGATCAGTCAGCTGGTCCTCGAGGCGATCGACGGGAACCAGGACCCCGACTCGTCCGAATGCCCCCACACGGTCGTGGATTGCTGGCCGATCCGCTCGATCGTGCGCTTCCATGCACGCGCGTACGCGGCGTCGGCCGGCGGCGATTTCTTCAACGTCGGGGGCGTCGCGTTCATCAAGGGCCACAATGGCGTGTGGGATCACTCAGTCGCCACCTCGGCGGACTCGCAGGCGCCGCTGTGGACGAGCGAGAACGTCCTCTTTGACCCCGACAATGACGACAGCAACACGTTCAGGGACGCGCGGACGGACCTGGACCGCCCGCCCACTCTGAAGGGCCCGCTCGCATCGGTTCGCACGGGCGAATTGTTCGCCGTCCACCTCACGCTCGAGGCCGAGGCGGTGAGTGACCGCGGCCGCGAATCGGCCGCCCAGGCCTTCGTCCGTGACCCGCAGGACCGCGGACCCGCGCTCCTGACCACGCATGGACTCACGCCCCGCGGCAAGCCGAAGTTCAAGGAGCCGGCGATCGCTGCACAGCATGGCGCCCGCTGCCCGGCTGGGACGCCGCGCAAGGCGGGGACGATCCAGTTCAGCGCGTCGTCGTTCGCGACGAGCGAGTCCTCCAGCGACCCGCTCGTCCTCGTCACCCGCACCGGTGGCGCGCACGGCAGCGCGAGCGTCAACGTGTCCACCCACGGCGGGAGCGCGCAGTCCGGTCGCGATTTCCGCGCAACCACCACGACCGTGCGCTTCGGCAACGGCGACACCTCCCCGCGCCTGGTCGAGATCCCGCTTCGGGAGGATCAGGCCGTCGAGCCGCCGGAGAGTTTCACCGTCTCGGTCGGCCACCCGCATTGCGCCAAGCTCGGCAACCAGCGTAACGTCACGGTCACCATCCTGGACGACGACCAGCCGCCCGCAGTTCCCGGCGGCTCGTCACCGGCGTTCACGGTCGGCGGCGTCGTCGACGGCCTCGAGGGCAGCGGCCTGGCGCTCGTCGACCAGGGCTCGCAGCTGTCCGTGGCCGCCAACGGTTCGTTCACGTTCCCGGGCACCTTCCCGGCCGGCTCGCCCTACGACGTGCGTGTCCAGGCTCAGCCGACCAACCCCGACCAGGTGTGCAGCGTCGTGGACGGCACCGGAACGGTTACCGCGGATGTCAGCAACGTCGCCATCCACTGCACGCGCATCGCCACGCCGTCGGTGCTCGACACCAACTTCGGCGCCGGCGGCCGCGTCTCGACGCCCGGCGGCGGGGACGCCAGAGCCGTCCTGGTCAGATCGGACGGCGGCATCGTCGTGGTCGGCCGGCGCGACGTCGGCGTCAACGCCCATACCCAGTTCGGCGCCGCCGGCTACGACGCCACCGGGCACCTCGACCCCAACTTCGGCACCAACGGGATCGCGACGACCCCGATCGGTGGCTCCAACGACCGGGCACTGGACGCCGCCGATGACCGCGACGGCGGGTTCATCGCGGTCGGTCGCACCGACGCGGCCGGGCCCACCAACACCGACTTCGCTGTGGCGCGCTACACCGCCGAAGGCAAGCCGAACCCGGCCTTCCCCGCCGGCGGCTTCGTGACGACCGACGTGGCGGGCCGGCCTGACGGGGCAAACGCGGTGGTAGTTCAGCCGGACGGCAAGATCGTCGCCGCCGGTTTCGCCCAGACCTCCCCGATCGACTTCGACTTCGCGCTGGTGCGCTACAACCCCGATGGCACGCTCGACGACAGCTTCGGCGGCGACGGCATCGTCACCACCGACCTCGGCAATGACAACGACGCCGCCAACGGAGTCGCCATCCAACCCGACGGCAACATCGTCGCCGTCGGCGTCAGCGGCGAGAACGTCGCGCTCGCGCGCTACCTGCCCAACGGGGAGCTCGACCCAACCTTCGGCGGCACCGGCACCGTGGTCAGCGACCTCGGCTTCGACGACGTCGCCAACGGCGTCGCCGTCACCTCCGGCGGCACGATCCTCATCGCCGGCACCCGACTCGGCCCACACGTGAACCTCGACCCGTTCGTCGCCAGCTACGGCCCCAACGGCAAGCTGAACCTCGGCTTCGGCGATCTCGGCATCGCCGACACCGATCTCACCGGCGGCGACGACTTCGGCGACGACCTGGTCCTCGACCCCGGCGGTGGGATCGTGGTCGTCGGTAGCGCAACCAGCGCCACCGTCACCGACATGGCCCTCGTCCGCTACCGCCTCGACGGCACGTTCGACACGTCCGTGACCACCGACTTCCACGGCGCCGGCGACTTCGGCCACGCCCTCGCGGTCGACCCCGCCGGGGGGATCGTGGCCGCCGGGACGATCGCCAACGGCTCCGAGAACGAGTTCGGGCTTATACACGCGTTCTTGTGAAGCGGCGCCGACCGCGACCGTCCGCGGAGTGGTTGCGGTGCTGAGCCTGATGATCTCGATTACGATCGGCGCGTTGTGGACCGACTGTTGGAGCGGGGCGAAGCGCTCGAGGCGTTGTGCAGCGCCGCTGATGCTGCGTCGGGGGGGCGAGGGTCAGTGGTGCTGGTGGGCGGCGAGGCGGGGATCGGCAAGACCGCGCTGGTACGGGCCTGCGAGCCGAGTTGGATTTCGGCGACCGGGTGCTAACCGTCGGGGGAGGCTCCGCTCGGTGGAGTGGAGGGTGCGTCTGGAGGTGCGTTGCGTCTAGGCCCCGTAAGAACGGCTACGCGCCGGATGACAGGGTCCTCGCGACGGTCGCTCGTGTCCGCCGGCGCCTGCCATTCCGATAGCTGTTCGAGCATCGAGCGGATCGGGCGCTTGTCGTGAGTCTGCCAAGACAGGAACCGCAGGCCGGTCGTTTCGTTCGTCAGGTGAACGACCTTGGCCACACCGGCATAGTGGAAGCTCGGACCGCTCAGCTCAAACTCTGTCGTCTGTCCGACGTCGAGGGTGTCGTCGGCGATGAGCATGCCGCCTTCGGACAGGTTGATCACGCGATCGACACTTCGGGAGCCGCCGGCCGATGCGAACCTCGCTCGGAGATTCCGAACATTGGTCAAACGGGGGTGCCGGCGGGCGTTGTTCATGATCGCCTCCGCGGGGGTGACGGAAAGATCGACTCCCCTCGCGAACGCCACACCGATCGCCGTGCGCGCCGTTGAGAGATTGGCATGACGCACAACCTCAAGCCCTCGCTGTGAGCCCTTCGGGTACTGATTGCCCCGCTATCCATCCGCATGACCTGTCGTTGAACAGATGACGCCTGCGCGAAAGCGCGCACCGCCGTTCATTCCGCAGACTACCCCCGCGCGACGCAACTCTCCAAGGCGCGATAAAGCGTGAAGCGGTTTCGCGGCCGATCCTGCCGCGAGCCAGTCAAATCGTCTCAGTCGCGCACCCGGTGATCTCCCGACTCCTCGTCCGCGTCACCGCCGCGCGACCAGCTCCGCGTGCAGGACGACAAACAACCCATCGGGCTGCTCGAGCCAGCGCCGCCACGCCTCGGCAATCGCGTTGAGTTCGTCGCGACTGCTGAGTCCGTACTCGATCGCCTGGTCGGCAAGGGACGACGAGACCACCCGGTCGGCCCACAGCTCACCCCACCAGCGCCGCGACTCGGGCTCCGCGAACGTCCACGTCGAGCTGCTTGGCGCGATCTCGGTGAATCCTGCCCTCTGCGCCCAGCCGAGCAGGCGCCGGCCAGCGTCAGCGTCGGCTCCGTTATGACAGCACACGTCGTGGTAGAGCTCCATCCAGCGATCGAGCATCGGGTCTGACGGCGCCCACACGAAACCGCCGTAGTCGCCGTCGCGCACGGCGAGCACACCGCCGGGTCGCAGCACCCGTCGCATCTCGACCAGCGCCGCGACCGGATCAGTCAGATGTTGGAGCAACTGGTGGGCGTGGACGACGTCGAATGCCTCATCCTCGAACTCGAGTCCGTACGCGTCCGCGGTCCTGAACTCGACGCCGTTCGCCGGGCGCGAATCGAGCAAGCGCTGTGCATCGGCGACGACGCTGGCGTCCCGGTCGACGCCGACCACGCGACCCGGAGCGACACGAGCCGCGAGATCGAGCGTGATCGTGCCCGGACCGCAGCCGACGTCGAGGAGCCGCATCCCCGGCTCGAGAAACGGCAACAGATAGCCGGCCGAGTTCTCAGCCGTCCGCCACCGGTGGCTTCGGAGCACCGACTCGTGGTGGCCGTGGGTGTACGTGTCGCCCAATGGCCGTACGTTATCCCGTACAAATGAGTGTGGCGGTTGGTACTTGGTCGCGATGGCCGATCGGCCGTTTGCTGGGTTCACGGTACGAGCAAACGTCGCTGCCTCGATGCGCGCGGTCCCGGCCAGCCCTGATCGCCACCGTTAGCTCGGATTCCCAAACCGGGGTTGTTCCGCGCTGATTGGTGAGTCTGGCGCGGGAATCGCCCGCGGATTGCGGGGTTTGGATCGATTCCCGGGTACGAAACAGGTGTGGTTTCGCTGTACGTTGGCGCGGCGTGCTTGAAGGTGTGCTGGGCGGCGACTCGAGGACGGGATGTCATCGCGCCCTGAAAAGGCGTGTTTGCGGGCGTCGATGCCTGGATCGGGCGGCATCATGTCCGACCACGACCGTATGGTTATGGGCTGTGGGTTCAGCGAAGCGCACCAGTTCTGGTGGTCGAGCCGAACGGCGGCGTGAACGCGCGGCGTTCTTCACGGCCCCGGAGGACGTGGCGCAGCGTCGCTACGAGGCGCTGCGCGCGTACTTCGTCGAGGACGCCACGGCCGAGCAGGTCGCCGCCCGGTTCGGGTACGCGCCCTCCACAGTTGTCGCGATGGTCCGCGACTTCACCGCGCAGGCGGGCGAGTTCTTCATCGAGCGACGCCCAGGCCCGCGGGTGGCACCGTCAAAGCTCGCGGCGCGTGATGAGGTGCTGCGCCTGCGGGCGGCTGGTCACTCCGTGCCCGAGATCACCCTGGCGTTGGCGCTGACCGAGACGCCGTTGAACCGCACCGGGGTGTGGGAGGTGTTGGCCGCCGAGGGTTATGAGCGGTTGGGACCGCGCGCGCCGGGTGAGCGCGGCCCGCCGACGCGCGATCATCCGCCGCGCGTGCGGGTGATGCGCTGGCCCGAGCAGCCCGTCCGTGTCAGTAGTGACCATGCGGGCGCGATGTTGCTGCTGCCCGCGCTGGTCGCGCTGGATCTTCCCGGTGCGGTCGCCAGCGCGGGGTTCCCCGGCACGCGTGAGGTTCCCGCGCTGTCCTCGGTCCTCTCGCTGCTGGCCCTGAAATCGATCGGACGACGTCGCGTATCACATGTCGATGATGTGTGTCTCGACCCGGCGCTCGCGACGTTCGCCGGCCTGGAATCGCTGCCGAAGGCCAGCTCGTTGGGGAGCTACAGCTACCGCCTGACCCGCGTGCACGATCAGGAGCTCCTGGCCGCGTTGGCAAGGTCGATGACCGAGACAGGGCAGACCCGCGGCGCTGATTTCGACGTGGACTTCCACGCGATCATGCACTTCGGAGACGACGTCGCGCTCGAGAATCACTACGTTCCGCGCCGTTCGCAGCGGACCGAGGCGGTCCTGTCGTTCTTCGTGCAGGACTCAGAGACCCGCAACCTGCTCTACGCCAACGCGACCTGCACCAAGGCCGACCAGGCCGGGCAGGTGATCGCGTTCGCGCGCCACTGGCAGGACGCGACCGGTCACCTCCCATCGCTGCTGGTGTTCGACTCCAAAGTCACCACCGGCGCCGGACTGGCCGAGCTCAACGCGGCCGGCCTGCGGTTCATCACCCTACGCGCGCGCAACGCGAAACTCACCAGCCAGCTCGAGGCACTGCCCGACGGACAATGGACAACGATCACGCTGGACCGGCGCGGCACGCACAACCGGCCACAAGTGCACGAGCAGGACGTCACCGTTCGTGGCTGCCCCGCGCCGCTACGTCAGATCGCGGTCCGCGGACTCGGGCACGAGCACCCGACCCTGATCCTCACCAACGACCGCGAGAGCCCGCCGAAACAGATCGTCGGCCGGTACGCCAAACGGATGCGGGTCGAGCAACGCCTCGCCGAGCAGATCCGCAGCTTCCACCTCGACTCGCTCAGCAGCGCTGTCGCGTTGAACGTCGACCTCGACACCACCCTCACCGTTTGGGCCGCCGCCGCCTACGACCACCTCCGCCAACGCCTCCCCGGCTACGAACAGATGACGCCCGACACAATCCGGCGCCGATTCATCAGCACCAGCGGCCAGATCACGATCCAGCCCGACCACGTCACCTGCCGCCTGAACAGCCGCACCTACAGCCCGATCATGCGCAGCGCCGATCTCCCACCAATCGAGATCCCCTGGTGGAACGGCCGACAGCTCCACTTCCAGTTCGCCTGATCCAACCCGCACTCAATCAGCGACACCCAACCAGGTGCCAATTCGCTGTTTGGAAATCCAAGTTAGTGCGGGGTCGACCTGACGTTTGGAGCGCCATTCGAAGCGAAGGTCGTGCGAGGCCGCGGCCACCCACTCGTCTCGTCCAGCCGTGAACAGCCTGCACACGACGTCGGTGCACCCGGCGGTGAGTGGTCATGATCTGGCGGGGCGGGACGGTGGTTGCGGGTTGAGCTGCCCGTCGAGCAGGTACAGCGCGTCCGGTCTTGAGGTCTCGCGCCGTAAGCGAGGTATATCTCCGTTATGGCGAGGCGCCTCGTGCCGTGTGCCTTAGTGCTGATGCTGACGCTCCTTGGCCCCTCGGTGGCATCCGCGGGCGAGTTGTCATGGTCGCGAGGAAGGCGCGAGCGCTTCGCCGACGATGACGAAACGAATCGTGCGATCCGCGACGCGTGCCTGCGGCGAGCAGACAAGTCTCGTGCTGTCCCGAGCTGGCGTGCGACTGCACGGCGCTGGAGAGTGTGCGACGGTGCGCGACGGTCTTGAGGACATAGCGACAGTCGCGGTGCGCTGGCAGCCGACGCTGTCTAGTCGTGACCAACGCGATCGTTCTCCGCCAGCGGTCACGGGCAGGCTCCCCGCGGAGGACATCCGGCGGCGGGTGATCGGCTGGCGATGGGAGCCACCATGCTGGTCGCCCGACGGTCAGGACTTGTGCGCGGCGCGCAGTAGCGCGGTCTTCTGCTCTTGGAACTCGTCCTCGGTGAGAACCTCGGACTCGCGAAGCTTTCCGAGGCGTTCAAGCTGCCCGATCAGCACCTCCATCGACGCCAGATCTGTCTCGTGCGCGGCTGCTGCGGCAGGGACCGAGCCATCACCCTGCATCGCGTGATCGATCGTCTTCGGCGGATCCGGTGCTGACTGTACGGCAGGAGCCCGAGCCGATCCACCGACTCCGTTCGAGATCTCGTTGACCTGCGCCACGAACGCCTCGGCATGCCTATTGACCTGGATTGAGGCGGGTGGTAGCGGCGCGGCGATCGCTACGCCCGGTCCGTCGATCCTCAGCACGACCTTGCGGGTGTCCCGGAGTCCGTGCTTCTCGCCAGACCTCTCGATACGGGCGGTAGCCCCCATGACCGAGCCCGACTTCCCTTGATATTCGATACGCCCATCGGCGTACAGCCTGATGCTTCGCAGCGACGGAGCGATTACGGCAACTGGTCTCTCCTTGCGGGCCATAAGCAGTTAGATCCTTTCCTCCCAGCTCAGGTACACACCCACCGTACAGGCGGGGTGTGGCGGCGGGTAGGGGAAGCCACGAGACCCCACGTGGGACGCGTCTTCGGACTGCGCTGGCCGGCTCCTACGCCAGCAAGACAATTGATTCCGCCAAGGCCGTGTACGCCAGCGGGAACGGAACGATCCCTCCGTCCCTCACGCTTGGCGGCACCGCACCATTGCACTGGCGACGGAGCAGGCGCCGGTGCCACGGCAGAGCCTCGCTCTCCACGCGCATCCAGCCGGCGCACGATCCGCTGGGTGCTCACCGCCTGGCTTCGAGCTCGGCGTATCGCTTGGCGAACTCGGCGGCGGCCTCGTCAGGCGACCATGCGGTGAGCTCGAGGTCGAGCGGCTCGACGTCCTCGAGTTCGGGCCAGCGCCAGGCCTCCGCGCTAAACGCGCGCCGCTCGGTAGCCAGCAGCGCGCGGTCCACCATCTTCACTTCCGGGACGTTCGGCTTGATCTTGAAACGCTCGCGAATCGCTTCGTCGAGCCGGGCCTCGGCTTCGCGGAACGCTGCGCCAAGCGCGCTGCGGTGCTTGAGCGGATGCGGCATGTCGCCGAGGTAGGCCTCTCCGGCGTCGTGCATGAGCGCAGCGAAGGCATCCTCGATGTCACCGCCGCGCTCCTCTACGACGTGCGACACGATCACGCAATGCTGGGCGACCGAATAGAAGACGCGACTGTGGCCGCCGAACCGGCACTGGTTGGCCAGCGCACGCGCGATGTCGCCAGCGTCGAGTTGCCCGGGGTCCGGGTCGAACGGATTCACCCAGCGTCCAGAGACAGTCTGCAAATAGGGACCCGCGGCGGGCGGCGCGTCGTCGGATGAGGCGGTCACCCGCGTCAGGCTAGCGCGGTCCTCGACACCCGCCGATGGGGCACATCTCAGGTGTCCGATGCCCGACGCACACGATCGCATTCGCGCCCGCACGGCCGCGTGGCCGACGAACGCTTCGGCGACGACTCGGTGGGGGCTCGTTAGCGCACCATCGGTGCGGAGTAGCCAAGGATTTGGGCGTGCGCACTGCTCCTCAGTGGGGCAGCGTACGCACTGCTCCTCGATGGGCTCTCCACCCCGACCGGAGCGGGACCTCTTCCAGGACGATCGCTGCGCGGAGGCGATGGGGTGAGACGCTCGGCTGGTGCGCCTTCGCCCCGTTTGCAAGTGATGGCCGTACTCGATGCCTGATCGACTAAGTCAGCGGCACCCAGACCCCCCGGTGATCAGGTGTGATGTTGACGCGCTCGTCCCGTCCGAGTCCGTCACGGTCAGCACGACTTGGTAGGTGCCGGGAAGGAAGCTGTGAAATGCCTTGGGGCTGGTGGTGACCAGACCGAAACTCCAGGTGTACTGGGTGATTGATGTCCCTGCTGGGGCGATGGAGCCGCTGGCATTGAAGGCGGCCCAGAAGCCGCAGAAGTTGTGGATCACGGTCGTGGTAGCCGTGAACGCGGCGATCGGAGCCTGTGCGGATTTGACGGCGGACGGAGTCCGGGCTGAGGCTGGCAGGACCGGCGTTCCTGCGAACGCGGCGAGGGCCGACACGGCCAGCACGGTCAAAGCGGGCTTTCGGTTTATCAGTCTCATGGTCCCTCCTCTTTTTGGATTTCTGCGGGGCCGCGATTTGCGGTCGGGGCGGGATCCCCGGAGCGATGGTCGGCGTCAGGTGTTGCAACCCTGTTGCAAACCATTGACCTTGCAGAAGGCGCTTTCGTTACCCACTAGTTATCACCGACGTAGTAATGACTGACGGAGGCATGGGACTCCGTCGACGCCGTAATCGTCCTGGTGTGGGGGTGCGTTCGCCACAGGGATGAGCCCCAACATTGCCCCCAACATCGGGCGTATAGTGGGGTTGTGGAGGTCCTGACCGGGGGCTTGTACGGTTTGGTTGACCGCGAGGCTGAGGTCTCGGCGACCGCCGCTGCGGTGGCCCTCGCTCCGGCCGGGAGTGGGGGCGTGCTTGTTGTGCGTGGTCCGGCGGGGATTGGGAAGAGCGCGCTGCTACGGGTTGCCGAGCGGTTGGCCGAGGAGCAGGACGCGATTGTGTTGCGGGCGCGGGCGGCGCCGTTTGAGCGCGAGTTCCCCTACGGGGTGGTGCGGCAGTTGTTCGAGCCGGCGCTGGCGCGGGGTGATCTGCCGGTGGACGAGCTGTTTGCGGGCGCGGCGGCCGGGGCGCGCGCCGTGCTCGGTGATGAGCCGCGCGTTTCGGTGGCGCCCGATTCGCTGTTCGTCGGTCTGCACGCGCTCTACTGGCTGACGGTGAACCTCGCCTCCCACGCGCCGTTGCTCATCTGCGTCGATGACGTCATCTGCTGCGACGACGCCTCCCTCCGGTACCTGGAGTTTCTCGTCAGACGCCTCGAGGGAATGGCCACGGTGGTGGCGCTGGCCTATCGCACAGGAGAGCCAGGTGCCTCGGACGTCGTCGATGCGCTCGTATCGGATCGCCTGGCGCGGGTCGTGCAGCCACGGCCGCTGAGCGAGGCCGCGCTGGCAAGGATGCTGGGGAGCGAGTTGGGCGAGGAGGTTGATCCGCAGTTCTGCGCTGCGTGTGAGGAGGCGACGGGCGGAAATCCGCTGTTGGTGACTGAATTGCTGCGGGCGCTTCAGATAGAGCATGTTCGCCCGCGGGAGTGCGAGATCGCGCGGGTGCGAACGATCGGCGCGGTAGCGGTCGGTCCGGCGGTGAGGCGGCGGCTGGGTTCCCTCGGCGGCCGTGCTGAGGCGGTGGCTCGGGCAGTGGCTGTCCTGGGCGAGGGCGTTTTCCGGAATGATCTCGCGGGCACCGCGGATGTCGGCACAGTCGAGCTGGAGGAGGTGCTTGGGGCGCTGGCGAGCGCGGCGATCGTACGGTCGGACGATGAGCGCGTTTCGTTTGTGCACCCGCTTGTTGCGGACGCCGTTCGCGCGTCGCTCACGCCGCGAGAAAGCGCGCGACTGCACGCGCGGGCGATACGGGCGCTGAGCGACCGCGGCGCGAGCCCCTGGGAGCTTGCCCCGCACGTGATCGCTGGCGAGGTTCGAGCTCAGCCCGGAGCCGTGGGGCTGCTGCAAGACGCTGCGCGCTGGGCGCTCGCCGCGGGCGCTCCGGAGGCCGCGGTCACGTACCTCAGCAGGGCGATTGCTGAACTGGACCCGGAAGACGATCCGGCGCCGCTGTGGCTTGAGCTCGGCATTGCCAAGGTGCAGGCTGGCGACCCCGGCGCACGTGGCGATCTGGGTCGCGCGATCGAGGCCGCGCGTGATGTGCGGACCGGGACGCGGGCTCGGATCGCGCTTTCGGTCGTCCTGTTTGCCGCCGGCGAGGACGTGCGCTCGATCGAGATCCTGGACGAGGGTCTAGACGAGGTCGCCGAGGTCGATCCTGAACTGGCGGAGCGGATGGAAGGCCATCTCCTCGCAAACATCGAGGTTGTGGGGCCGAGCCTCGTCAGGTTTCCCCGCCGCGTCGGGGAGCGAGTGCATCGCGCGCGCTCCGCGCGCAAACCGCGCGACACGGTGGCGGGACGGCTGGTGCTCTGCGCCCTCGCATACGAGGAAATCATCGGCGGAGGAGCCGCGGCCGAGGTGGTGAGCCTGGCTGAGCGAGCGCTCGCCAACGACGAGCTGCTGCACTCCGAGGGGCCAGCCTGCGCACCGATGTATCGCGCAATGGTCGCGCTCGTCATCTGCGACGAGCTCGAACGCGCCGCGTCAGCGCTGACGCACGCGATGGCCGAGGCGCGCCGGCTTGGCTCCCCGACCGCGTTCGCGTGGGCATCAGCGTGGCGCTGCGTCGCGAACACTCGCCTCGGCCGGCTCGTGGACGGCGAGGCCGACGGGAACGCCGCGCTCGGCAGCGGTGATCGGTACCTCTCTGGCTACGGACTAACCCTGGCCGGGATTTGGCTCGCCCTTTCCCTCACCGAGCAGGGGAGACTCGAAGAGGCCCGCGCCATACTGAGCCAGATCCCTGAACCCGACCCGCCGAGCTTAGTCACCTACGCGCTCGTCGAGTCGCGCGCCCGGTTCCACCTCGCCTGCGGCGAGTACCAAGCGGCAGCACGCGACTTCGAGGTCTATCGCAGACTCGACGAGCCTACCGCCGGCCTCGTCGAGTGGCGAAGACCAGCCACCGGAATCATTAGCTATCGCATTCTTGGGGCACGAGCGCGGATCGGGCTCGGCGACCTCGATGGTGCCCGAGCGCTCATCGACGAGGAGCTGCCGCTGGCGAGAGCTCTCGGCACCCACCGGGCCATCGGCATGAGCCTCCACACCGCTGGGCTCCTCCAACACGGCGACGCCCGGATCCAGATGCTCAAGCGAGCCACCGACGAACTCGCCCACTCCCAGTCACGTCTCGAGTACGCGCAGGCCCTTTACGACTACGGCGCCGCGCTACGTCGTGCGAACCGCCGCTCTGAAGCGCGCCTTCCGCTCCAAACCGCACTGACGATCTCCCGCGCAGCACGCGCCGGGCCGCTGCGCGACCGTGCCGCGCAAGAGCTCAAAGCAACCGGCGCGCGCGTCAGCCGACCAGCCCTCACCGGAGTGGACTGCCTGACCGCCTCCGAGCACCGGATCGCGTCGATGGCCGGCGGCGGGATGAGCAACCGCGACATCGCCCAAGCGCTGTTCGTCACCGTCAAGACCGTCGAGATGCATCTCGGGCACGTCTACCAAAAGCTCAGCCTAACCGGCCGGACCGAGCTAGCGACAGCGCTACGCGACGGCTCCGGGGCATCGCCCGCCCCGGCGGCGCGACGTCTCTAGCCGCTAGGACAGGTGCCCTGGCCCACGGCCAATCCCACGATCCCGTGGTTCGGCCGCCGGCGCGCGCGTCAGCAACACCAGCAGCCCTCACGTTAGGGGCAATGTCAGAGACCGCCCCCGGTTCGCTTCGAAAGCTCGGCCGGGAAAGCCGAATAGACGCACAGATAGGAGCCACCCGGTCAGTTCGGGGATCCTGCCTACGTGGCCGCGGAATCCTCACCGCTCGCCCGTAGAAGCCTTCCCCGGCGCGGAAGGCGCGGCGCTCCGTGACGATCGCATTTGCCTTTCGACCGCCGCCCAGCGGGCGACCGCCTCGGCGAGATCTCAATCACTCGAGACCATGTCGGCGCGCCATCGCTGCGCCACGAACGAACTCGTGGATCGGTGCGACGCGTCAGGGGGCGTAATGGACAGCGCGAAAGGGCCACCGCTCTCCCAGCCAGTGCGGCACGAGCTGGTCCAGCGCGCGCTCGAGCTCGCCGCCGGCTTCTCGGTCCACGACCCACCAGGACACCAGAGCGTCGGCATCGTCCGCGACGCGCTCGTCCGGCGGGTCGATGTATACGCACCCGAGCAGCTCGGTTTCGTCGTCATTGAGGACCGCGTAATTGAATGACACGTGAGCGGCGATCTCGTCCTCGTGACGGGCCAGGTCTTTGCGGTCGAACTCGTATGTCATGTCGGCCCGCGGCCATCCCCACATCTCGCCGTATTTCGTCCATAGTCGCTCGTGCGATCCCATGACGGCGGGGTAGTCGATGTCGACATCGCTCTCGCGTATGGGCCGAAGGTGATGCCCGTGCGGCAGCTCTAAACGCTCTGGGTGGATGAAATCGTCCGCAAGCCACGGCATGTACGGCATCGTAGCCGCGCGCCGGCGGGCTGACCCGCACAATCCGGGATCCCGCCACGACTCGACCTCGGTCGCACGGCAGCACCCACATCCCGCTCTCACGTTTCGACGCGCATCTGTCTACGACTCTCGCACCGACGCCCATTGCGCGAAAGGCGACATCGCGATCGCGATCGCTTAGCCTGTGAGACGCCGATCAGGCGCGCGAGCGCAATGGCGACCGAGCAGGCATACGTAGGCTGCTCCTGCGCGAGGAGCAGGAGCGGTCGGTGCGCGCCGGTAGCCTGGCCTTACGCGGCGAGCGCCGCTGAGGTTGCATGTCGAGGTAGTCCGCCCAGTCGCGGCCACCGTCGATCGCGATCCTGGCGAATTGCCAGCGGCGTACCTCACGGGGTCGAGGCTTGCTGTCTGCGCGCAGCGCTATATGGGCCTCGCGGTTGACGGGGCTGGTTCGAGCTCGGGCGGTAATGCCTTTGGCCCGTTGGGGTAGAGCCAGGCGAGTGTTTCGTCGGTCATCTTGAGCGTGTTGGCGGGCTCGGGCGGTGCGCCGACAACCAGCCATAGCTGGTCGGCATCGGTGTCGTTGAATAGCTGCCGCACATGGTCAGGTTCGACCAGCAGGCTGCTGAGCGGCTCGAGCGTGTGCAGATCATCGCCGATCCGGATACGGCCTGTGCCGAGCAGCAGCAGATACAGCTCATAGGTGTGACGGTGGCGGTGTCGCGTCGATGCCTGGCCGGGCGCCAGCCGCCACAGCCGTGCGCCGAGCGTCGTGGCGTGTAGTTGCTTGGCAAGGTCGGTATTCATCACCCCCATCTGGTTCGATGGGCGCCAGAACGAGTCGCTGGCCGGCAGGGTCCGATAGCTCATGGGTGGGTCCCTTCATCTGCTTGGCTGTGGGGCTCCGGGGATCGTCCGCCGCTTGTTGTGATGCATCAACATTGATCAGGTCAACATGAGTGAGCTTTGGACGACCGCGGAGGTTGCGCGGCGACTCGGCGTCAAGCGCGAGACCGTCTATGCCTATGTGAGCCGCGGCTTGCTCGCGCGGGATCCCGCGAGCAGCCACGGCCGCTCCTTGTTCGAACCGGCCGCGGTCGAGGCGCTGGCAGACGGCGCGCGGCGTCCGAACCGCTCCGGCGCGATCGAGGTCACCATTCGCACTGAACTGACGGCGCTAGACCCGGCGGGCCGCCTGTTCTACCGCGGGCACAATGCCGTCGATCTCGCTCGCCACCGTAGCTTCGAGGACGTCGCGGGACTGCTGTGGGAGGGGGATCCCACCGCGCCGTGGCAGCTCGAGCAGCCCGACCGGAGACTGATCGCGGCCATCCGGGCCAGCCTGCCCGACCATGCGATCGCCACCGATCTGATCCCGGTCGCGACCGCCGCTCTCGGCGCCACCGACCCTGCAGCCGCCGACCGCCGCCCCGAGGCCGTGCGCCGCACCGCGGGCCGGATCTGCGCCGGCTCGCTGGCCATCCTCGGAGCCGACGTCAGCATCCCGAACACGACTGCTGAGCGTCTTTGGCCAGTGCTCTCAGGGCAACCCGGCCCGCCCCCTTCGCGCCGCGTGGCCGCGCTAAGGGCGGCACTGGTGCTGATGGCAGACCATGAGCTGTCAGCCTCGGCGCTTGCCGCGCGCATCGCGGCCTCCGCCTGGGCGGACCCATACCGGGTCGTGCTCGCCGGCCTGGGACCCCTCGGTGGCGCGCTGCACGGCGGAGCGTCGCTTCAGATCAGCGCGATGCTCGACGAGCTCGACTCAACCGACACTGCATTCGCCACCCTGCAACGACGGCTCGCGGCCGGCCCAGTTCCCGGCTTCGGGCACCGCGTCTACCGCGACCGCGATCCACGTGCCGAGCACCTACTCGAGCGCGTCCCAGCCGTCGCGGCTGAGCCTGCCCGCGCACAGCGCGTCAAGGCGCTCACCGACGCCGCCTGCGAGCTTGGATTGCCGGCACCCAACGCGGACTTCGCCCTGGCCGCCCTGAGCTACGCGATGAGCTTGCGCCGGGACGCGGCCGCGACGATCTTCACCATCGCTCGGATCGTGGGTCTGATCGCACATGCACTCGAGGAATACCCGCACCGACTACGTTTCCGACCCCGCGCCACCTACATAGGAACCGTCCCACGCACCTGACCACCTACACAGCTCGCCGCCCTACGTGATCAGTAGGAACGAGATCGCGACGCTCGCCCGGGTCCTCGGCGAACCGCTCGACGCGGTCTGACCCGCACGCGTGGAGTATCGTCGGCGCCCGGCGAAATGAGGAGCTTCGATGAACGTTCAAGAGTGGGTGGACGGCTACGGGCAGGCTTGGCGAGACAAGGATCCCGACGCGGCGGCAGCGCTCTTCACGGAGAACGCCACGTACCGCGACCACCCGACCGGTGACGGGTACCGCGGGCCTGACGGCGTGCGCACCTACTGGGCGAACATCACCGCGTCGCAGGAGAACCCGGACGTGCGGATGGGCACGCCGATCGTCTCGGCCGACGACCACCGAGCGGCGGTCGAGTTCTGGGCGCGATTCCTGAACGACGGCCAGCCGGTCAGCGTGATCGGCATCCTCTTCCTCCGCTTCGCCGACGGCGGCCTCTGCGAAGAGCTGCGCGAGACGTGGAACTTCGAGACGGGCGACCACGCGCCGCCGGCGGACTGGGGCAGCTAGAGCGCGGCTTCGAGGACGGAGCGCAGCGTCCGCGGCGGGCGTCCCGTCAGCCGCTCGACGACGTCGCTTCGGCGTCCCATGTATCCCTCGCGGATCGAGCGGCCGAACGACGCGACGAGCTCCGCCCCGTAACGGGCGTGCTCGTCACCGCTGCCGCCGAACGCGCCCGCGAGCATCTCGGTGAACGCTGCGTCCTCTAGCGCGTCGTCGCGCACCTCACGTCCACCGAGCTCGCCGTAGAGCGTGGCGAGTTCGCGCGCGGTTAACAGCTCCGGACCCGTCACGTCGTACACGCGGCCTTCGTGCCCGGATCCGGTCAGCACGGCCGCGGCGACAGCCGCGCAGTCCTCGCGCGAGACATAGGCGATCTGCCCGTCGCCGCGATTGTGCGTGAGCGTCCCGGCGGCGATCGCCTGCGCGGCCTCCGGCACCTGGTATTCGGAGTAGAGGCTGTCGCGGAGAACCGTCCAGGCGATCCCGCTCGCCGCGAGCGCCTGTTCGGTCGCGTAGTGACTCGGCGAGATGACGGCTGGATTCGGCGGCTCGGGATTCAGACCCGACGTGTAGACGACGTCGCGGACGCCCACGGCCGCCGCAGCGGCGATCGCCGCGCAGTGCTGTTCAGTGCGCGTCTCCAAATCGGAGCCGCTGATCAGCAGCAGGCGCTCGGCACCCGCGTAGGCGTCGCGGAGGGAGTCCGGCTCGCCGTAGTCGCCGAAGCGAGTCTCGCAGCCGAGGTCAGCGACGGCTTCAGGCGTGCGCGTGACGAGGATTGGCTCCGCGCCCGCGGCCAGCAGTAGCCCCGCGGTCAGGCGGCCGAGCCGACCCGATGCGCCGGAGACGAGAGGTCGTCCGCCCATGGGCAGCGACTCTAGCCCACGGACCATGCCACCTCGTGCCGACACCGGTGAGCCCATCACCCGACTCAAGGCTTCCGGATCGCGGAAGCCTGGCGTAGGAGCTCGCATCAACTAGCGTGACCCACGCGGCCCGGAGCGCCCATTGGGTCCGCGTAGTGCTCCGAGAAGACCGGCCCGCCAGCCCCCGACGGGTGATCGCTTCCGCTCCCAGGGCCAGGCTGAGCGGCGAGTCCTATGGCGACCAGAAGGTCGTCGGCCCGGATGACCGCGGCGGCGGCCCCGTGCACACCAGCGTGGGGATCGGTGGGTCTATTCGACGATTGGAGCAGTGTGACCCCGGCGGTGGTCGCGGCTGCCGGGTCACGCTGAAGGGGCAGTCTGGTCGAGACTGCCCCTGAGGACGATGCGGAAGTCTGACTAGCCGGCAGCGACCAACCAGCCGCAGCCGTCCCGGGGCGGGACCACTGGCTGACCGCTGCGAGTCACGCCCGTACGATTGCGCTCGTGGAGAGGGCTGATCTTGCCGCGGCAGTCGACGCATGCCGATCGTTGATCCGCGACAGGTTCCAAGACGACGATCACCACGGCGCGGCAGCGATGCTGCTCGACGACGGAACGATCGTGACCGGCACCGCCCCCGATGCGATCAATCCCTCAGTCGAGGTATGCCACGAGACCGAGCCCTACTGCGCGGCTTTTGCTGGGTAGGCCCATCGTCGCGTCGGTGTGTCTGCATAGAGAGCCGGGCGGCAGGACGGTGGTTCTAAGCCCGTGCGGGGTCTGCCGAGAGCGACTCGCCGCACATGACCGCGCGACGTCGGGCGCGCCGTCGCGGGCGGAGGCTGGCTACGCCGCCAGCGCGGCGTCGGCGGCGGTCGGGAAGGACCCGCCGGAGCCGTGGCGGCGCCTGGCCGCGTATGCGTATGGATGATGGACCACGTCGAGCGCGCGGTCGTCATCGCCGACCGGCACGTCGAACATCTCGCCGGTCTTGGAGTCCTCGACGGCGACCGACACGTGACCGTCGCCGCAGTGCCAAAGCAGGCGGACCCGGATGCCGTCGGCGATCCGGCTATCGAGTTCACGGGTCGACGCGGAGGCCTCGGCTTCAAGCCGGTCGGGGTACGCCGCGCCGCGATATTCGATGTGTGGGTAGACCATGCTCGCGTTCCTCTTGGACTGGGTTGCCGTGCTGCCTATATGACGAACGGCCTGTAGCAATTTCGACTGCCAGCGGATTCGTTCTTCATCGGTCTGATCGCATGACCCTCCGCGACCGACGGATGTGACGTGCCGTTGGGAGCTAGTACGCACGGAACCGTGCAACGGTTCACGACAAGCGTCGCAATCGGCTCGAGCATCCGCGGCGGGTAGGATCAGGCGATAGTCGCGACTGCTGTGCCGGCGCTGCGGCAGCGAGCCGATCGGGCCGTTTTGCGAGGTGGTGGCGAGCAGAACTGAGCTCGCCGCGCGGCCCATGCTCATGACCGGGCATGTCGACCCGTCCACCCGGCGCTTCCCCTCTCACGAACCAGCAGCAGTCTCACGGCGGTTCCAGCGAGCGCACCATGCTTCCGCCTCCGGCGAACGCTCACCACGAGGTGGTCATTCGCCCGCATGACCGCTCTCAGCTCATAGGAGTCGTGCGGCTCGGAGAGACGAGACCTCCGACTCGCCGACCTTGGCATCCGGCCTCGACGGCTCGCACTATCGCGTTGACCTGCAAGACGCCGCGTTCGCGCGCCATCACATTGGCGACGTTAGAGCGGTGCCGAGGCTCGGCCTGGACGATCGCAACCACGCGGAAGGGCGCGCGGTCGATCGCACGTGGGGCCGGGCGCGCTTCTCTGCACGGACTGTTGGCGCAGCCCTCAGTGATGAGGAAGCGCGTTGGCGAGGTGCACGGTAGTGGAGATCGTGTACGTCAGCCCGAGCAACCGCCGGAACGCGTTGACACCGTGAAAGAGTTCGAGGTAGGCCCAGATCGCCATCGCCAGGTAGGACACGGATTGGGCGTAGGCGTGCTCGCCGCCGTGACTGTGGTGGGCGAGCAACCCGGACGCGAACGCGAGGATCAGCGGCGCGTTGGGGAACTGCACAATCGGATAGGACCGCGGGAAGCTGAGCTGCGTCAGGCGTTTGAACGCGCGCCAGCATTTCCCCGGGAACTCCAGAACCGGATGGCGGGATGGATTGATCGACGAGCTCACACCGATGTCTCGGCGGAGGTCAGCAGCGCAAGCTTCGCGGGGCGCGGCAAGCGTTTGATGCGTGCCTCCTCGCGGCGGGCAGCCGTGCGGTCGGACATCGGGATCGCCAGCGCGAGCTCGACGGGCAGCCGGCTGGCGGTGTAGTGGCTCGCAACGCCGGAGCGGTGGCGCGCAAGCCGGCGCTCGAGATCGACCGTCCAGCCGGTGTAGAGCGACCCGTCCCGGCAGCGGAGCAGATACACCCAGGCCTCCGGCATCGGTCTAGAGGTTCGCCGCGACGCGGGGACGCACCTGCGTGTTGGCGTGACCCCGAGCACGTCGCCACTGCGATCGTCCGGCTTCGCGCTGGTAGGAGGACAGGAGCGCTCGCGTTTCACTCGTCCGAGCTCGCCCCTGGCAGCATCACGAGCGTCGGGGACGCCGCACGAATTGGGCGAAGCCAGGCGGACGCCCGGTATCGAGAGCCTGCCGGCCTGGTCGGTGCGGCAGCCAAGCACCAACCTCGCACACGACACGACGCGCAGTTCATGCTGCTGCTTGAGCAGCTCACCGAGCCACGAGCCTTAGTCGATGGCCTTCCGGGTCGAGTAGTGGGACCGTTTCCGCGGGAGCGTCCCGAGCGATTCGTCACCGTCATCGGCCGAGGTAATCGGTACCGCGCGCTACGCGTGGAAGTGAAGCCTCACGAACTGGTTCCGGACGCGTCGCGAAGCGCTGCCGTAGACGATCATCGTCGTGTTGCCCTTGCCCCGCTTCTCAAGATCGATCGTCAGACGCTCCTTCAACGAGCGCTGGAACGTGAGCGTCGTCGGGTCCCGGTAGATGAGCTCGAAGCCGCTGCCGTTGAGCCCCGCAGCCACCGTGTCCAAGACGGTTCGGCGGACGCGATCGATCGGCGCCGGCACCTCGATTCGGCGGGTGAACGGACGGACGCCCGGCAGTCCCAAGCGAACGACACCCGCCTCGTCCTCGATCTGGTCTGGAATCGTGAGACTCGGAAGGTCGGACACGAGCTCGGTGAGCTCGTGGATCCTGCTCGCGGACATCGCTCGTTCCAGCCGTCGCTCGAGCTCCTCGACATCGAGCCGACCGTCGGCGCAGTGGATCCGTAGTTCCTCGGCCACCCTGTGGCGGTCGCGGTCCGACGCGCGAGCATGCCCACCCTCAAGCCCCTCCTCGCGGCTCATCTCTTTGCTGTCTATCAAGCCGGGAGCTCACATACCACGGTTGCCCCGGTGGCATCGAACCTTTCGTCAGCGCGGCGGAGACAAGGAGGCGCCCACGAGGCAGGGCCCCCGCCACGACTCCCTGGCCTCCGACGGCAAGCCAGCAAGACCCGTTCTTGGGCGAGCAGCAGGGCGCTGACGGTATAGGTGGTTAGAGACCTGCATCGGCGGTGCCGCACTCAGGTCGCAGGTCATCGGAGCGCCCTACCGGACGCTCGACCTGAGGTCGCGCGCATCGCGTAGCACCCGTCGGACCTTCGCAGCGATCCCGATCGTGTTGATGAGCAGGCCTCCCGGAGTGACGCGGATATCGGTCTGCCCCGAATGGCGGATGATCCTGACCTGGGCGCTGGCCACGGCGCTGGAGGAAACAAGGATGAGCTCGGGACGGTCTGGGCGTGGCGTACCGAGCAGCGGCAGGCGGGGCATCCGCATCCCGGGCACCACGTCGTAGCGAGGGTCCAGGCCGGCACGCAATGCGTCGGTGACCTCCTCGGCGGTGACATCGTGTCTGCGAACTGTGATTATGGACATGCGGCTCCTGTCGTTGCGTTGGGGTGTGGCTCGCGGCGGGGATCCTGCCGGGCGACGGCTCGAGTCCTGCCTCGCGACTGTTCAGTCAGGCTCATCCCGCTCGTGTCTGGCGTCGTCGCGTGCGTGGTCTGTCGGTCCTGTGATGAGCGTTGGCGCCGGTGCGGTCACCGGCGCGCTCCGAGGTTTACGCGGCGCGTTCATGCACCGATGCGGCACGAGCGGCGGGTCGCGAGAGAGCCCGCCGAGGACCGCACGAACCCAACCGACACGAGGCACACGCCCCAGCACACCCGAACAACTCGACCCGCGCCCATCGATACATCTCCCACGCCCAACCGAACCCTCGCGATCCCGTGACGCGGTCCCTGGCCTGAACCGGCCAATGCCCCCGACAACGCCGTCCATTACGGCTTAGACATAACTCACGAACACCGCGATTACAAGGACACCAGTCAGAAGAACAACAACATCCGCACAGCCAACGTGGGAGTGTCCGAACCCAGGGCGCGCCTGCGCGACGCTCAGTTGTGGGAAGCTCCAGGAGATGCAGCTCGGTGACTTCGGCGTATGGACGACCTATCGCACGATCGGCGAGGAGAACGCCGGCGCGGCCGCGAAGCTTGTCGAGGATCTCGGGTTTGGGACGTTCTGGCTGGGCGGGTCGCCGCAACTGCCGGCGCTCGGGCCTCTGCTGGAGGCGACCGAGCGGATCGTGGTCGCCACCGGGATCCTCAACGTGTGGGCAAGTGAGCCCGAGCGCGTGGCGCGTGACTTCGCCGAGCTCGAGGCCAGCTTTCCCGGACGGGTCCTGCTCGGGATCGGCATCGGTCATCCCGAGGCCACCAGCCACTACAGCAAGCCCATGGCTGCGATGCAGGCGTTTCTCGACGGCCTTGACACCGCGACGGACCCGGTGCCGCGAACGCGACGGTGCCTGGCGGCGCTCGGCCCGAAGATGCTCGCGCTCAGCGCTGGGCGCTCGCTGGGTGCGCACACGTACTTCGTCCCCCTGGATCACACCGGAGCGGCCCGCGAGAGTCTCGGGGACACACCGATCCTCGCGCCGGAGCTCGCATGCGTACTCGACGACGAGATCGAATCCGCCCGAGCAAAGGCACGGACCTACGCAGAGCTGTACCTCGGACTGCGCAACTACACGAACAACCTCCTCAACCACGGCTTCAGCCGGCAGGACATCGCCGACGGAGGGTCCGACCGTCTGATCGACGCGATCGTCCCGCACGGAAGCGCCGATGAGATCGCGGCCGCGGCGCGCCAGCACATCGATGCCGGCGCTGACCACGTGTGCCTCCAGGCAGTGGGGGTCGCAGGGGTACCGCGCTCGGAGTGGACAGCTCTCGCCTCCGCGCTCGGAATCGGGAACTGATCAGCGCCGCGAGCGAAGGTCAGCCGACGATCGTGAACGCCAGCACGCCGGGCGTCGCGGAACCCTGCGCGTTACTCGCGCCGAAGCGGGCGGTGTAACGACCCAGCGGGAGCGCGTGGCGTCCCAGCACGCCCTCGAAGCTCACCGCGTTCGCGCCGGCGTGGCCGGCGAACGACAGCTTTCCGGTCACGGTGCGGGTGCACGATGGACGGTGGCGGTTCGCTCGTGTGGGCGCCGTGCACTTGCCGCCGACGCGCCGGCCGGCGGCCTTGCCCGTGAACGTCACCGTGACGCGCGCGGGCGCGCTGAGGTCGAAGGTGAACACGGTGCCGGTGGCGGCACGGGCGATCGTCGCCGCGCGGGTGCCCTCGCGCCACGTCCGGCGCGCCTGGCGCAGCCCCGTGATGGTCGGCGCGCCTGTGGTCGTGGTCGAGGTTCCGGTCGTCGTGGTCCCCGTACCCTGCTGCACGACGACGGCGCTGAGCAGCAGGCGGTCGCCGCTCAGGTTGTTGTTCGGAGCCGCAGTCGCGCCATCGGCGAGCGGGGGGAGTTCGTAGTACGCGGTGATCGCGGACGGGGTCTTGTCGAACATGAGCGCGCTGTCGCTGTTGTCGAGACCGAGGATGTCCCCAGCCTTCACTGGGAGCGAGACGGTGAAGGTCGTCGGCCCACCGGTGAGCGTCTGCGGGGCGCTCGTGCCGGCGCCGGTGAACTGTCCGCCGCCCGCCGGTCGCAGGACCCGCAGCTCCACGCGATTTGTGGCGCTGGCGGAGTTGACCGAGAAGCTCGTCACCGTGCCGTCGAACGGCACCAGGAGCGCGGGGGCCTCAACGCCGGTGAACGGCGCGTAGGTGCAGTTGATGCCCGCCACGCAGATGTTGGCAGTGGGGTTGCCGGTCGTGCTTCCCAGCGTGACGGTGCGCGGCGTCGTTGCCGCGCCGGCCGTCGTCGCCGGGCCACCGGCGAGCGCGATGGCCACGGCCATCGCCGCGCCCACCACACCGGCCGCAACGAGCGACGCAATCCCCCGTAGTCGGACCCGCACGAGCGCAAGCCTACCGCCGCGCCGGGGCCATTTCCAGACCCCGGCGCGACCGGACGGCGCGACCGGACGGCGCGCCACGGACTGGAGACTCAGGCAGGGATCCCTGGGGCGCCCAGGATCTCGATGCCGTACTCGCAGGCCATCTCGGTGATCGCCGCGACGTCGTGGGGCTCGGTGGCGGGTACCGGGATCACCACCGCATCGGCGGGTTGCGCCAGCCGGCGCACGAACTCCGAGAAGTCGCCCGAGTCGGTCACGAGCAGGAAGCGGGCGGTCTCAGAGGAGACGAGGAAGGTGTGCGGGATCCGCGCGGGCCGTAGACGAACGAGCCGGCCGGAGCGTCGATCACCTGCCCGCCGACCCACGGGGTCAGCTCGCCGTCGATCACGTAGAACCACTCGTCCTCGCGGCTGTGGACGTGCAGCGGCGAGCCCGCACCGGCCTGGTCGCCGAGGGCATCCGGGCGTCGCTGCGCTTCGACGCCAGTCGCCGCGCCAATGCCGAGGGCACCTCACCGGGCCTGATCCTGCTCGGTCCCCGCAACGAGGTCGAGATGATCACCCCGTCAACCCGGGAGCTGCTGGATCTCATGTCCTCCGGCATCTGGTCCGCTAACCGCGAGATCCCGCCGAGCCCGGTGCTCGCGCTGGCGGAGTACGCGCGCCGGGCCCCGGCCGGCAGGGGGGAGGAGGGCAGGACGGTCGCTGTGCCCACCAGCGCCGGCTGGGTCACGCTGCACGCCTCGCTGCCCGATGGCCGTACGGCCGGCCGGGTGGCGATCGTCGTCGAGCGCAGCGCCAGCCCCGCGTCCACCGCGGTCCGCCTCGAGGCCCACGGCGTCACCGCGCGCAAGCGGGAGATCGCCGGCCTCCTCGCCGCCGGCCTCAGCAACGCCGAGATCGCCGAGCGGCTCGTGCTCTCTCCCTACACCGTGCAGGACCACATCAAGAGCCTGCTCGAGAAGACGAACGTCTCCTCCCGTCAAGAGACCGCGAAGTGCGCGCTCAGCAGAATCGCCAGCGCCAGCCCGAACACGACCGCGACCGACACAGCGAGCCACCGTCCGACTGCACCCGGCGCGACCGCGAGGTGACTGCCGCGCACCGCGCGCAGCGACTTACCGAGTCGCGGCAGGTGAGAGAGGACGTGCAGGCCGGCCACGCCGATCCAGATGACGAAGCTCGCCTTGTGGATGAGCATGATCCGCGGGCTGCGCGACGCTCCCTCGAGCATCAGCACGAGGCCACTGGAAAACAGCATCACCGTCGAGAGCACGAGCACCGGCGCCAGCAGGCGCAGGCTTAGCTTGGGCGGGCCCTTGTGGCGGTAGGCGGCGTCGCCCGTGTAATAACGGGCGAACCGGTAGCCGGTCGCGCCCAGCTTGAGGCCGATTGGACCGGCGAGCAGGATGCCGACAAACATGTGGACGTCGAGCAACTGGTGGATCCGCAGGATCGTGATGCCCATGACCGCGAACAGCGCGACCAGCACCACGCCCAAGGTGGCCACGAGCTGCTCGTTGCCCGCCGTTCCGCCACCGAGCCACGAGACACGTCGCCGGCGCCGGCCGCGCGTGCCCGACAGTGCGACGGCGGCGTGAGCCTCCAGACCGGTGGCGGAACGTTCGAGCGTCGACTGCATGCTGATTCATCCAGGCAACGCAGCAGCGTCCACGACGCTTCTATGAGGATGCTTTAACCGTGTGGCGCCGAACCCCGCACGCGGTGTTCACATACACGGCGCGTGGTCAGAACCGGTAATGCAGGTGAACAACGCCACTCCGGAAGCGCCGCTCGCCGAGGAGCTCGAGCGGTGTGCGGACGTCGGCCGGTAGCGCGCGCTTGCCGCGCCCCACGAGCATGGGCGTCAGGAGCAGATGACACTCATCGACCAAGCCGGCGCTGATCGCCTGTCCGGCGAGGTCGGCACCGCCGATCGTGATGTCGGATCCCGATGCTTCCTTGAGCCGTCGGATCGCCTCGATCTCGAACTCCCGCTCGATCCGCGTCCTCGCGCTGGACACCGTCTCGAGCGTCCTGGAGTACACGACCTTCTCGGCCGCCCGCCAGAGCACGGCGAAGTCCCGGCTCGCCGCGGACTGATCGGGACCGTCGCCGTGGGTTTCCCAGAACACCATCGTCTCGTACATCCGGCGGCCGTACAGGTAGGTGCCGATCGGCCACTCGAGCTCGTTGACGAACGCATGCACCTCTTCATCCGGCGCGGCCCAGTCGAAGTGGCCAGCTTCGTCCTCGACGTATCCGTCGAGCGAGGCGATCGTCGAATAGATCAGCCTGGCCACGTCAGCTGTCCTCGCCATCGAGGACGGCGCGCAGCCGGCGCGCGAAGGCTTCGGGTTGGCCGGCGTACCCGTGCTCGCCGCCGAGGAACCCGCCGTGGTGGCTCGGGAACACCGTGGCCGGCTGGCCGAGCAAGTCGGCGGCGGCCTCGGACGTGCGCCCGGTGAAGGCGCCCGCGGACTCCTCGCCCACGGCGATCACGATGCGCGTGCTTCCCGCGGCCAGCGCCTCGACGTCGGGGCGATAGCTGATGATCGCCTCGGATCGGTCCGAGAGCAGCGGGTCGTCGCGGGAGCCGTCGTCCTCCGCCGGCATCCCGAACCGGGCGGGATCCGGCGCGGGCTGGGCGAAGTAGTCGTCGGTGAACTCTCCTCGCCACGACGTCATGGCGATGAAGGCAGCCATGCCGGCACCCCACCCGTTGGCCGCGTACGCGTCGCGAACGCCGGCGCGGGCGCGCTCGGCCGCCGCGGCGTCGGGCAGCACGGGGATGAGCGGCGGCTCGTGTGCCACCAACGTCGTCACATCGTCGGGATACGCCGCCACGAGCGCGAGCGCGGTGACCGCGCCTCCGCTGCTGGCGAACATCTCGACCGGGCCGGCGCCGAGCGCCTCGATGAGGGCGTGCACGTCATCCGCCTGAGCGTTGGGCGAATTGTCGACGCGTCCGTCGCTGCGGGTGCTGCGGCCAAGGCCGCGCGGGTCGTATGTGACCACGGTGCGGTCGGGGAAGTGCGACGCCAGCGTGCCGAAGCCGCTGGCGGTCATGGGCTGACCGATCATGACCAGCGGCGGACGACCGTCGGCGGTGGGCAGTGGGCCGTGGACGTCGTACGCGATGTCGGCCTCGGTGAGTTGGAGGATGTGCGCTGTCGTCATGGCAGTATCGACCTCCCCTCTGGCGAAAACTCATCGGACCTGACCGTGATCGTCGGCGCCGCCGCTGTGCCCGGCGCAGAGGTTAGGGTTCGAGCTCAGAAGATCCGGCGCTTTCACATCGGTGGCGCGGACGCGCAGCTTGTCGTTGCGACCGCTCGGTGAGATCGGCTTTCTCCTGAAGGACCCGGAGGGCTGGGCGGACGCAGTGCGTGGACGGCTCGCGCCGTGAGGTTCTTCGGTCACTCCGCGGCAGTGACCGGGTGCTTCACCACCGCGCGCGCACGCGTTGACATGAGACCCAGGTGTTCGGCGCCGGCCGGCATCTCGGGGTGCAGTTCCATCCCGAGGTCACACCTGAGATCGTCGGCGCCTGGGTCGGCGCCGAGCGCACCGAGAGCCTGGACGCCCAGGGGATCCTCGAGCAGACCTCGCGCGAGTTCGCGTGCGCGTCCGTTGCCGCTCGCCGCCTGCTCTCGACCTACATCCACTCGCTGGCGCGGCACGCCGCCTGAGCCCGATCGCACAAAGGACCGACCATCCATTACTGGACCACGCAACCGCGCCGCCTGGCTTCGCGGCCGGCGCCGGCGCCGGCGCTCTCTACGCCTCGCGGCGCTCTCCCCCGGCCTCCTCGCGGCACTCTCCGGCGGCGCGATACTGGCCGCCGCCGCACCCGCCGCGGCGGCAACACCGACCGCGCCACCGCCGGTCACGATCCTCACGTCGAGCGCCCGCGGCGGCCCAGGGGACATCTTCATCACCCCCACCGGTGACCCGACCACCTACGCCAACGGGCCGGAGATCCTCACCCGCGACGGCAGGGTCGTCTGGTTCCACGCGATCCCGCAGGGTCAGACGGCGGCGGACTTCCGCTCCCAGACCTACCGGGGCCGTCCCGTGCTGACGTTCTGGCAGGGAACCGGCCTGGGCGGCCTGGCCACCGGAACCGACTACATCTACAACGACCGCTACCAGCAGATCGCCACGGTCAACGCCGGCAACGGCCTCAGCGCCGACGGCCACGAGTTCCTCATCACGCCGCAGAACACGGCACTGATCCTCGCCTACACCACCGCCACCGCCGATTTGACCTCGATCGGTGGCCCGGCCAACCAGACGGTAATCAACGGCGTGGTTCAGGAGATCGACATCAGGACCGGCAAGGTGCTGTTCCAGTGGAACAGCGCGGATCACGTCCCGTACAGTCAGAGCGAGCAGCCGTTGCCCGCCTCGGCGAGCACACCGTGGGACTGGTTCCACATCAACGCGGTGCATTTCGACACCGACGGCAACCTGCTGATCGACGCCCGCGACACATGGACCACGTACAAGGTCAATCGATTCACGGGCCGGATCATCTGGCAGCTCGGCGGCAAGGCCAGCAGCTTTGCCCTGCGGGCCGCGCCGGGTCAGTCGCTTGACAACGCGGGCGAGATCTTCGCCTGGCAGCACGATCCCGACGCGCTCGGACACGACGTGTACACGCTGTTCGACAACGAGTCGGCCGGCACGCCGGAGTTCGCGGTCAGCCGGACGGTGACCCTCAAGCTCGATCAGCGCGCACGGACCGCAACGTTGATCGCCTCCGACAATCAACCCGAGGGCCTGGTGGCGCCGTCTCAGGGCAATGCTCAGACGACGACCAACGGAGACCTGTTCGTGGGCTGGGGGGCACTGCCGTACTTCTCCGAGTTCGACCGCTCGGGGCGGCTGCTGTTCAACGCGCAGTTCCCCACGGGGGTCAACAGCTACCGCGCCTACCTGCAGCGCTGGGCGGGCGGACGGGCCCGGTAGGAGCCGCGCAGTGGCCGGTCGGTCGATCGTCGGCATCCCGACGATCGGCTGACCGGTCGCTACCCGTCACCGGCGCGGACGCCGTAGGATCCCGCCGACGAAGCTCACGGGCTCACGGCCCAGAGCGCTTTGAACGCGATGGGCGTGCAGCCAATCAGCCCCGGTGCGGTGATCTCTCGGATATGGGAGATCTATCGCGATCAGTTTGCCGTGCTGATTGGTATATCGCTCGTCCTCTACGCGTTTCAGTTCGTCGTGTATCTGCTGATTCCGGGTTCCGGTATCGCCCTCGCGATCCTGTTCTGGGCTCTCAGCATCCTCTACCAGGGCATCGTGGTTGAGCTGGTTCAGGACATCCAGGACGGCCGGCGTGATCACTCCATCGGCGACCTGATCCGTGGCGTCGAGCCGGTGTTCTGGCCGCTCGCCGCGGTCTCGATCCTGTTCGGGATAGCCCTCGGGATCGGGTTCATCCTCCTGATCATCCCGGGATTGATCCTCATGGTGATCTGGTCGGTGGTTGCGCCGGTGACCGTCCTCGAGCGTCCCGGCGTGTTCGCCGCCTTTGGCCGCAGCCAGGAGCTGGTGAGCGGGAGCGGCTGGAGTGTGTTCGCGGTGATCGTGCTGGTGTTCCTCGCGGTAGCCGTGATCGGCGTCACGGCGGGTGTCGTCGCGGGGTCGCTCGGGTCGCTAGGCCGGGCGTTGGTGCAATGGGCGGTGAACGCGGCGCTCGCACCACTCACGGCCCTCAGCGCCTCGGTGCTGTACTTCGCGCTGCGCCAACGCCCGTGAACCATGCAGACCGCTGACAGACAAGCGCCGTCCGTCGATTGGATCCGAGACTTCGTCGCACGATGGCTGGATGCGTGGAACTCTCACCAGCCAGACCGCGTGCTGGCGCTGCTCACCGAGGACGTCGAGGCCCGGGACGACTCGTGGCCGAAGGCGATGCGCGGTCACGCCGACGTGCGTGAGTTCCTCGCGGGACTGTGGCGGGCAACGCCGGACATGACCTTCGAGCTGGTAACCGGCCCGTACGTGGTCCCCGGCGAAGCCTGCGCGTCGTTTCACTGGCGCGGTTATGGAACGTTCATCGGTCCGATGGAGCCGCCTGGCTTCGCCCCCACCGGACGACGCTGGGAGGTCGACGGCGCCGACTTCCACGAGTACCGCGAGGGGCGGATCAGCAAGCTCAGGGTGGTGTTCGACCTGATGACCGTCTCGCGACAGCTTGGGGTGATGCCGCCGTCCGGGAGTCGTGCCGAACGCACGATGGCCGCTGCGCAACGCGGGATGGTCCGCCTCCAAAGGCGCCGTCGACACTCGCCGACCGCGAAGTAGCCGGCGGATCGCGGGCAGCGCGCGCCGGCATGCCATGATGTGGGCATGTTCGGAGATGGCGCCGGCGGCGAGAGCTTCGAAGAGCGGCTGCGCGCGCTCGCGGCAGAGGTCGGGCGGTACATCGAGCGCTCCATCGACAGCGTCGACGTCGACGAGTTCGCGGACTCTCTCGGAGTGGACCCGGCCACCGCGCGGGAATGGGTCGAGACCGCCGGGGGCTGGCTGAGCGCCCACGCCGACAATGTGGGCGATCACCTCGCTCGCCGAGCCGGCGGAACCGGACTCAGCCAAAGCGGACCCGGACCCGGGAAGTCCATACCCCACGTCGATCCGCTGGGCGGGGTCGGACCGAACCCGCTGGATCTGCCGAGCGATGAGCAGGGCGCGGCGCTCGCCGCGCTCGATTCGGGCCGATGGATCATCGAGCCCGGCGCCGACGCGCTGGCGGCCCGAGGCGAGGGCCCGGGGCCCAGCGATGCGCTCGGGATCGTCCGCGAGTTGCGCGTGCGCGACTGGATTGCCGGCGACGGGAAGCTGACGATGACCGGTCGCCGCGCCCTGAGTCGTTGGCTCGACGCCGCCGCGTCCACCTGAGCCGCCGCACCAACGGGCGGTCGTGCAGGCTGGCGCTGGTCGCCTGCCTGCTCGCGGTCGCCGGGTGTGGACAGACCGGCCACGAAACCAGCACGAGCGCGGCACCGACCAAACCCACGGTTCGCAAGGTCCAGCTTGGCGGTGCGCCGATCGGACTCGTCGCCTACCAAGGACAGCTGTGGGTGGCCGACGCCCAGTCAAATCGCGTGCTGCGCGTCCATCCCGGCTCCGACCGGGTTACCGCGCGCGTGGCGGTCGGCCGCACGCCGCTGCGGATCATCGCCTCGGGCGGCAGCATCTGGTCGACGGATTTCCGCGCCGGCACGGTCAGCCAGGTCTCGCCGTCGACACTCCGGCGCGTCTCCACTATCCACGTGGGCCCCCAGCCCGAGGGGATCGTCGCGTTCGGGCCCGATCTGTGGGTCGTGTCCCAGCGGGGCGACAATCTGGTCCGCGTCGTGCCTCGCGACGCGGCCCCCACGGCCCGCATCGACGTGGGGAGCCAGCCGCGCCAGGTGACCGGCGGCGGCGGATACCTCTGGGTATCGGTGTTCGGCGACGACTCGGTGGCCCAGGTGAACCCTCACACGCGTCGGGTGATCGCCCGCATCAAGGCGTGTGGGGGACCGCAGGGCCTCGCCTATTCCGCCGGTCAGCTATGGGTCGCCTGCACCAACGACGGCGTGCTGGTCGACATCGACCCGCGAACCCACAGAGTCGCGCGACGCATCTCCTATGCCGCCGCCGACGCGGTGACCAACACGGGCGGGGCGCTACAAGTCACCAGTGACAACGGACCCTCGACGGCCATGCTCGACCCGCGCACCGGGAAGCTCAGCCACAACGTCAAGCTGTCCGATGCGTTCATCGGCGACGCCAACGCCGACGTCACAGCCGCGGGCGACGGCGTTTGGGTCTCCTCCCCTGACGAGGGGACCGTGTACCGAGTTCCGGATACCTGAGAGCGGCTACGCGGAGCTTCGCCCACGTCCGGATCTTGTCCGCGAGCACGGGCATGGGCAGCGACCCGCTGTCGAGCACAGCGGCGTGGAAGGCCGGAAGCGTGAAGCGAGATCCGAGGCGCCGCTCGGCCTCCTGCCGCAGCCCTAACAGCTCCCGCTTGCCGATCAGGTAGGAGAGGGCCTGCCCCGGACACACGATGTAGCGGTCGATCTCGCTGGCCAAGAACCCTTCGGGCATCGGCACGTGGGCGATGTAGAAGTCGAGCGCGCGCCGGCGGCTCCACCCCAGGGCGTGCAGTCCGGTGTCAACGACCAGGCGCGCCGCGCGTAGCAGCGAGGTGGACAGCGCACCGACGCGGCTCTCGGTGTCGCTGTAGAGACCCATCTCGTCGGCCAGCCGCTCCGCGTACAGCGCCCAACCCTCGGAGAACACGGTCAGGCCGCGCTCGCGCTGCATGACGGGCAGATCGTCGAGCATCCGGATGCGGGAGAGCTGGAGATGGTGCCCCGGCACACCCTCGTGGAAGGCCACGACCTCCAGGTCCCAGCCCGCCCCCGCCGTCGGTCGCTCCAGGTTGAACCAGTATGTCCCGGGCTGTCCGCCGTCCAGTCTCGGCGGCGAGTAGTGCGGCGCCATCCCGCTGGCCGCGATCACGGTCGGCATCGCCGCCACTTCACACGGCGGGGGCAGCGGCTCGGAGAAGAACTCGGGCGTCCGAGCCTCGGCTCGGCGAATCGCTGCGGTCGCGGCCTCCATGGCATCCCCGCCGGACCGGCGCTCGGACGACGCGCGCGCGGCCCGGTGGATGTCCTGAAGCGAGCCCAGCCCCAGCCCGGCCCCCAGCTCGAGCATCTCCTCCTCCATCGCCTCGAGCTGCTCGAGCCCGATGCGGTGGATCTCCTCGGCGGCCAGCGGCAGCGTCGTGGACGACCGGACGCACGCCGCGTAATCGGCCTCGCCACCCGGCAGGTGGACCAGGCCCGCCTCCTCGCCCGAGCGCGACCGGGGCAGCAACTCGCGCAACACCTCGACCCAGCGCACCAGCGCCGGCTTCACGACCGCGCCGGCGAGTGCGTCCCGCTCTTGGCGCCAGACCGCTTCGGCCTCCCACCCCTCCGGCGCGAGGGGGGCCGTGAGCGCCTCGGGAACCGGCGCCCGGAGCACATTCTCGGCCCACTCGATCGCCTCCTCCACGAGCGGCGCCACCGGCACGCGTCCTTTGGCGGCGCCGATCCGCAGGCGCTCGGTCTGCTGGTCGAGCCACCCACCCCCGCGGCGCAACCGCTCGAGGTAATCGGCCGCCGCCTGCGCGTCGGGGATGGCGGTCCGCGCCGCGATGGCCAGAAACACTGGAGCTCCGCCAACCGGCATGGCGGAGACGGTGTGCTCGATCAGCCGCGCGTCGAGTTCCAGCCGCTCCTGGCTGACGTTCTCCACGAGGCAGGCGAGCGTGATGGCGTCGGCCTCGGACAGCTGAGTCCGATCGACTCGGTCCGCCTCGGCCTGGATCGACTCGAGCTCGGCCCGCCACGAGGCCTCGCCCTCCTCGCTGTCGTCGGGCACTTGATCGTCATAGCCCGGGATCCCGTAGATGCTCGCGGCGAACGGATTCTTCACGAGCCACCGCTCGTGGAAGCTCTCCGCGAGCTCGCGAACGGACGATGCGGTATGGGCGGGTTCGGATCGCATTGGGACGTCGTCGCCCGGACAGGGCTCTTCGCACCTTACCCGGGACCGCCGGGCGGCCGATAGCTCGACCCGAGCCGCTCCACCCGCCGGTAGACCCGCGTCGCAGCGCTCCACGGCGAGAACCCATCAACGCCCGGCGGGAGTGTCTCGTGGCGCCCGAGCACGAGCGCGCCACCGTCTCGCAGGGCACCGGCCAGGCGCGCCCCAACCACCCGTTGTCCCGCCTCGTCGAAGTAGGTGAACGCGAGGTTCCGGCACAGCACGAGATCGAACCCATCGCCGGGCGGTGGATCGGAACGCACATCGTGACGCTGAATCGAGACCGTTTCCCTCAAATCGTCGATCACACACAGTTCCCGGTCGCGCGCGGCGAACGCGGCCGTCCTCCACGCCTCGGGCAACTCGCGCAGGCTGCCGGCGCGGTAGCAGCCGCGCCGCGCCCGGGCCAGCATCGCGGCCTCGACATCGGTGCCCAGCACCCGCAACGTAACGCCCGGAAACCGCTCGGCCAGCGCGAGTCGCCACATGATCGCCAGCGTGTAGGCCTCCTCGCCCGAGGCGCAGCCGGCGCTCCACGCCCGCAGCTCATCGGCGCCGCCCGACCGCGCCAGCGCGGGCAGCACCTCGGCCCGCAGGAACTCGAACGTGCCACGGTCGCGATGAAACCGCGAGATCGTGACGTGGGTAAGGGTCTCGAGTCTGGCCCACTCCTCGGGGTCGCGGCCGAGCAGTGCGCGATAGGCATCCAGGTCGGGCAGCCCGACCTCGGCCAGGCGCCGGCCGAGCCGCTTGCAGACCTGCCGGCGCACCTTGCGGAACCCAGCCCAGCGCAACCCCAGGCGCGGAAGCGCCCACTGCAGGAACGCGACGCACTGCGAGTCCTCCATGCCCGAAAGTCTCGCGGGGCAGGCACGCCGATGATCCGCGAGCGGCTGGTCAGCTGCGCCGGGGCTGACCCGGGTCACTCAGGCCGTCGGCTGTGCCGGCACCGCGCCGACGCGCTCGCGGGCGCTCGACGATGCCGACAGCGGCACCAGACGTCCCGCCTTGGCCAGCCCGTGCGGGGGCATGTTCCCGTAGACGGCCTCGTATTGCCCGGCCTGAACGAGGTACGTCTCGTGCCAGATGCCGGTGCGGTCACTCTTGCCCACGCGCCGCCAGTAGTTGCGCCACACCTCCAGGTGCGGATCGTCCTTGTCCTTCGCGAACGCCTCCAGGTGCTCGAACGAGCGCCAGTACTGGACGATCGTGGGGAGCCCCATCTCGTAGGCGAGCAGCCCCTTCTCGGGGCGCGACACCAGATAGTCGAGCATGTGCTTCATGCCTCTGCGGCCGCCCAGGTCCAGCACGCTGCGAAGCATGTGGAGCTTGTCGTTGAAGCGCGGGCCGATCAGAAAGACCACGAAGCCCCGTCGATCTCGGCCGTCATCCGCCGCCCCGCTGTCTCAGCCATGCTCTGACCCCCGATGCATTTGTTAGGTGATTCCTGAACGCGATCCTAATTCGGCCGGCCGGCGAAATGGAGGAAGTACGCTGCACGCTATGAGCTCCACACCCGGCGTCGAATATCGAAGTCTGCTCGTGTCTACGGACGAACCGGTGGCGCGGATCACCCTGAACCGCCCCGAGCGGCGAAACGCGCTGTCGCTCGAGCTGATGCGGGAGCTGATCTCGGCGCTCGGCGCGGCGGCGGCGCGTTCGGAGACGCGGGCGATCGTGATCGACGCGGCCGGGCCGGCGTTCTCGGCCGGGCACGACCTGTCCGAGATGATCGGGCGCGACGAGGCCTTCCTCGAGGAGCTGTTCGCCACCTGCACCCAGCTCATGCAGACGATCCACGAGCTGCCCCAGCCGGTCATTGCCCAGGTGCACGCCATCGCCACCGCCGCGGGCTGCCAGCTGGTCGCGGCGTGCGACCTGGCCGTGGCGGCCGACGGCGCCCGGTTCGCCACACCCGGCGTCAAGATCGGGCTGTTCTGCTCCACCCCGATGGTCCCGGTCTCCCGCGCCGTCGGTCGCAAGCGCGCGATGCAGATGCTGCTGACCGGCGAGCCGATCGACGCCGCCACCGCGCTTGACTGGGGCCTCGTCAACCAGGTCGTGCCGGCCGACGAGCTAGACGCCGCCGTGCAACGCCTGACCGACGCGATCGCCCGCTCGAGCTCCTACACCGTGGCCCTCGGCAAGCAGGCCTTCTACGACCAGGTCGACCGCGCCGAGTCGGACGCCTACGAGCACACCAAGGCCGTGATGACCGAGAACGCGCTGGCCGCCGACGCCCAGGAGGGCATGACCGCCTTCCTCGAGAAGCGCCCGCCCCGCTGGACCGGCTGATCACGCCGCGGCGGACAGCCGCGCCACCACCGTCCGGGCCGCCTCGACCAGCTCGGGTGGACCCAGCACCTCCATCCGCTCATCGAGCATCGCTATCCAGACCAGGAAGCCGTGCGACCACCGTCCGCGGGAGGTCACGATGCACGCCTCCTCTCCGTCGGGCTCGACCACTGCGTACCGCCCCGGTATGCGCGCCCGCACCCGAGCCGCCGGCGCACCCATACGGATCCGGCCGTGAACGACCTCGGAAGGCTCGCCCTCCCACACGCCTCGCAACCGTGAGCGCACGAAGCCCGCAGGATCGCCGCCGGGGACGACCCGCCGGCGACCGCGCTCGCCAAGTCGCACCCGCCCGCGAATCCGATCCAGGCGGAAGGTCCGCCAGTCGTCTCGATCGAGGTCGAACGCCACCAGGTACCAGCGATGCCCGCTGTACACCACGGCGGAGGGCTCGACGATCCGCACCGAGGTCCGCTCGTCCCGAGCCACGTAGGAGAACCGCAGCCGGGCGTAATCGCGGCAGGCGCCGGCCAGCGTGGCCAGCACCTCGGGATCGATCTGCGGGCCCTCGACCCCGAACGATGAGGTCGCGTCGCTCAGCGCGCTGACCCGCCGGCGCAGCCGGCCCGGCAGGACCTGTTCGAGCTTGGTCAGCGCCCGCATCGAGGTTTCCTCGATCCCGGCAATCCCGCCGGCCGCCGCGGTCCGCAGACCGACCGCCACCGCGACCGCCTCGGCGTCGTCGAGCAGGAGCGGCGGCAGCTCGCCGCCCGCGCCCAAGCGGTAGCCGCCGGCCACGCCGGGCGCGGCCTCGATCGGATAGCCCAGCGAGCGCAGCTTGTCGACGTCGCGGCGGATCGTGCGAGGGCCGACCTCGAGCCGGTCGGCGAGCTCCTGGCCGGTCCATTCGCGCCGGACCTGGAGCAGTGAGAGAAGGGCGAGGAGACGAGCGGAGGTCTGAACCATGATGCTGCGCATGCTCTCACAGATCGCGGACCGTAGGTGACCTAAATCGCTGAATCGCGGACCGAAAGTGACCGCATTATTCGAGAGAGTTCATGGCATGTCAACCACCACCCTCACCCCCACCCGCCGGGCCGCGTGGCTCGGCTTCGTCGTGGTCCTCGCCGCTTCGGTGATGGATCTCCTGGACTCGACGATCGCGCAGACGGCCGCCCCCGCGATCCGTCACGACCTCGGCGGCTCCTACGCCGCGATCGAGTGGATCTCCGCCGCCTACACGCTGGCCATGGCGGTGACGCTGATGCTGGGCAGCCGCCTGGGCGACGTGCTGGGTCGCCGCCGGGTGCTGCTCGTGGGCATCGGCGGGTTCGTGGTCGCCTCGGTCCTGTGCTCGCTCGCGCCGACGCCCACCGCCTTGATCGGCGCCCGCGCGCTCCAGGGCGCGGTGGCCGCGGTCATGGTGCCGCAGGGCTTCGGGCTGATCCGCGAGTTGTTCGGCGACGAGGGCCAGCAGAAGGCCTTCGGCGTGTTCGGCCCCGTCATGGGCCTGGCCGCGGTCACCGGCCCGCTGGTCGGTGGCGGCCTGGTCAACCTGAACCTCCTGGGCACTGGCTGGCGCGCGATCTTCCTGGTCAACGTCCCGCTCGGCCTGGCCGCGATCGCCGCCGGCCGGCGGTTCCTTCCGCGCACCGCGCCTGCCAGCCCGGGCCTGCGCCTCGACGCGCCGAGCGTCACGCTTGCCATGGTCGGCGGCTTCGCGCTCGTGTACCCGCTGATTCAGGGACGCGAGCACGGCTGGCCGGCCTGGTCGTTCGCCCTGCTCGCCGGCGGCGTCATCACCCTGGCCGCGTTCGGCCTGCTCCAGTCCCGCCGCGCCCGCCAGGGCCGGGCGCCGCTGGTCGAGCCCTCGATCCTCAAGCGCCGCGCCTACGTGGCCGGCCTGGCCGTGGTGCTCGGCTTCATCGGCGCGATGGGCGGGATGATGATCGCGCTCAACGTGATGTTCCAGACCGGCCTCGGGTTCACCCCACTGGCCTGCGCTGTGGCAACCGTGGCGATTCCGGTCACCGCGATCGGCGGCTCGATCACCTCGTCGGCCCTGCTGGCCAAGATCGGCCGGACCACGATGCACATCGGGATCGTGGTCATGGCCATCGGCCTGATCGTGGTCGACATGGTGATGCGCTCGGCCGGCGGCGGCGTCACCGCGTGGGACCTGGCCGGACCGCTGGCCATCACCGGCTTCGGCATGGGCATGGTGTTCGTCCCGATGTTCGACGTGATCCTCGCCGGCGTCGCCCCGCACGAGCTCGGCTCGGCATCCGGCCTGCTCGAGTCGATCCAGCAGCTGGCGATGTCGATCGGGATCGCCGCCGTCGGCACCGTCCTGTTCGACTCGGTCGGGCACGGCCACGGCCCGGTGGCGTTCGTCGGCGCGTCCGATCACGCCCTGCTGCTGGCGGTGGGGTTCCTGGCCGCGGCATGCGCGGCGGTGTTCTGGCTGCCCAAGCACGCGCGGGCTGCCCACGCTTGATTGGGGCCTCGCTGCGCTCGGCGTCCCTGGGGCCTGTTCCGCCCGGCATCCATGCCGGGCGGGCGCCCCGCGCCCCTACACGGTGATCGTCGTCCCGACCGTCGGCATGACGAACGCGTCGGGGAAGCGTGCCGCGATCCGGTGCACGGCCTTCCACCCCGTGCAGTGCGCCGGCGCCAGCAGCGCCGGCGACAGCTCGCCCAGCGCCTCCACGGTCGGCTCGATGATCGGCTCGGACATCGGGCCGTTCAGGTGAAAGCCGCCAACGACCGCCGCCACTTCGTCGTGTCCGGTCAACCGCCGCACGTGGCGCACGGTGTTGACGATGCCGGCGTGACCGCAGCCGGTCAGGACGACCAGGCCGCGGTCGCGCACCCGGACGACGAGCGCCTGGTCGTCGAGGATCAGCGGGTCGGGCTGCCAGGTCTCGCCGCGCAGCGCCTCGTGGCCGCGAAAGCCGGTCTCGAACGGTGTCGTCCGGTCGACCTCGCCGGTGATCAGCACAGCGCCGTCGAGCAAGAAGGACGGCTGGCGCTCCTCGACGATCGCGAAGCCCATCTCCTCGAGCGCGCCGCGGCTGGTCGCGGGCAGCACCGCCGGCTCAAGTCCCGGGAAGGTGATGCGACGGCGGTTCCAGAACTCGGGATGGATCATCACCGGCAGCCGGGTGCGCCCGAGCATCCGTACCAGGCCCTCCATTCCGGTGACGTGATCCCAGTGGCCGTGGCTCAGCACGATCACCTCGATCTCGCCGGGGTCGATGCCCAACCGCCGCATGTTCTCGGCCATCCCATTTGGTGACACCCCGGTGTCGAACAGGATCGTTCGCTCGCGCCCGCCCTGGGCGACCCGGACGAGGGCCGAGAAGCCCGGCTCGGCGATCAGCGCGTCGGGCACCCCGGTGTCCGGGCTCACCCGTGCGTCGGCCCTCGGGACTGCGCCGCCAAACATCCGCGGCCAGTTCAGGCGCGCGACTCCCGCCTGGTCGACCAGCAGCGCGTCGGTCAGGTTGTCGATCAGGATCGTGATCCGGATGCGGTCGACCGGCTCGAGGCCGACCGCGCTCATCCGACGCTCCGCAGCTCGGCCGGCGGCCACACCTCGGCGCCCACCACGCCCGGCACGGCGCTGTCCCAAACCCCCGCGAGCTCGCACACCTGATGCTCGCTCAACCCATCCAGGAAGCGTTCCCGGACGACCGCGTGGTGGGTGACCTGCGCCTCTCGAAGCTTGCGCAGCCCCCGGCGGGTCAGCGTCGCCAGGAAGCTGCGTCCATCCTCGGGGTCCCGGGTTCGCTGGACCAGCCGGCTGCGCTCGAGCTCGTCGATCACGCGGGAGATCTTGCTCGGGCTGACCAGCCGGCGCGCCCCGAGCTCGCCCATTCGCAGCTGCATGCCCGGAGCGGAGACCAGCGTGATGAGCACGCCGTAGTGGGCCAGGGAAAGGCCGTGCGACTCGGTCATCCGGCGGTCGAGCTCATCGGTGACGTGAGCGTGGACGCGCAGGAATCCCCGCCAGGCCAGGAACTCCTCGCGACTGAACGGCTCGGGCTCGGGCTCGGACAGGTTGTCCGAAATTTTATTTGCAGACTGCAAGCATTCTCCATTATGGTTTGTTTGCAGGTTGCAAATACTACCTAACGGGGGTCCTCGCATGTCCGCAGTTGCAGTCGATCACGTGGGGCAGTCGACGCCGACGCCGGCCGACGTGGGCCATGTCCTCGGCCTGATCGGCGGCTATCAGGTTTCGCAGGCGGTCTACGCCGCCGCCGAGCTGAAGCTGGCCGATCTGATCGCCGCCGGTGTCGATACGAGCGACGAGCTCGCCGAGCGCGCCGGCGCGGTGCCGGACCGCGTGCACCGGCTGTTGCGCAGCCTGGCCTGTCACGGGCTGTTCACCCAGACCGGGCCGCGGAGCTGGGAGCTCACCCCGGCCGGTCAAACGCTGCGCGGCGACGTGCCCGGCTCCCTGCACGCGATGGCCGTGATGTGGAACGAGGAGCACTACGACGCCTTCCGCGGCCTCGTGGACGCCGTGCGCTCGGACCGCCCCGCCTTCGACATGCGCTTCGGCACCGACTGGTGGACCTACCTGTCGACTCACCCCGAGTCCTCCGCGAAGTTCCACGCCGCGATGGGCAGCATCGGCCGGAAGGTGCACGCGGCCGCCGTGTCCGCCGCCGAGTTGTCAGGCGAGCGCCACCTGGTCGACGTGGGCGGCGGTGCCGGCGGGCTTACCGCCTCGTTCCTCGCGCGCCATCCGGACCTGCACGCGACCATCCTCGACCTTCCGCACGTTCTGCCGGGCGCCGATGAGCTGCTGCGGGACGCCGGCGTGCGCGACCGCGTCGAACTGGTGGCCGGCGACTTCTTCGACGCGGTGCCCGCCGGCGGCGACGTCTACCTGCTCTCGATGATCCTCCACGACTGGACCGACGCGGACGCGGGGCGCTTGCTCGCGACGATCCGGCGCGCGATCCCTGACACCGGCCGCCTGCTGATCATCGACGCGGTGCTCCCGCCGGGCGACGCCCCGCACTTCGGCAAGCTGCTCGACCTCACGATGATGGCGATGCTCGCTGGCCGCGAACGCACCCAGGATGAGTTTGCCGAACTGCTGACCGGCGCCGGGTTCCGGCTGGTGCAGGTGTCACAGATGGCCGCCCCCACAAGCCTGATCGAAGCCCGGCCCGTGTGAGCGATGAGTTCTCCCGCCACCCGGGGTCTAAAGCCACGAAATCCATACCCCAGGAGGCCCACAGTGAGCACCACCACAACCCGGATCGGCACGATCAGCCTGGTCTGCCTGCCGACCGCCGACGTGGACCGTTCGATCGAGTTCTACGAGTCCCTCGGCTTCGAGAAGCGCACCGACGTCCCGTTCGGCGGCCAGTATCGCTGGGTCGAGGTCTACCCGCCGAACGGCACCGCAGGTATCGCGCTGGCGCCCCCGCCGCCCGGCAAGGACGTCGGTCCGTACGAGACCGGCATCATCCTGACCACCGACGACATCGACGCGACCCACGAGCAGTTCAAGGCGCTCGGTGTCGACGTCGACGCCGAGGTCTCCAGGATGGGCGACCCGATTCCGCCGATGTTCTGGTTCCGCGACCCGATCGGCTACACGCTGATGGTCGTCCAGCCGCAGAGCTGACACACCCCGGGCCATGCACGGAGGAGCCCGGCGACGCGCTCAGTCGCCGGCTCCTCCGATCCACAGCTTGAGGGCCGAGACCCGGTTGCCCTTGATCGAGGCCGTGACGATGTCGAGCCGCGAGCCCTCGGCGATTATGGAGTGCAGGCTGTAGACGATGGCCCAGCCGTCGTGGCCCTTGACCGCCTTGGGATAGAGCTGCTTGAGCTTGCCGAGGCTGTCGCCGACGCGCAGCCCGCGCTCCGTCTGCCAGTGCCGCCGGCCCGCGGCTCCCGAGATGGTGCCCGTCTGCGCGCGCACGGCCTTGCAGTAGGGGTCGGTGCTGAACGACGTGAACACGATCCGCAGTCCGAGCCCGCTCCAGGTGCCGATGCCGGTGCAGGAGCCGCCGTGGGGGTGAGCCTGAACCTGATTCGCCGGGCCCAGGGCGCGAACCGCCGCGGGGAAGGTCGAATGCGTCGACACATGCCAGGAACCCAGCGCGGTGACCCCGTTGGGGCCGGTTTGGATCGACCCGCCGGGCTTGGCCGCGGCGGCGGGCGCCGCGACGCTCACGGCAGCCAGCGATATCGCGGCGAGGAGCGCAACTCGCCTCGGAAAACCATCCGGGTTCGGTAAGTACATGCCGTACAACCTACCCTGCGGACCCCGGAAGGGAATCCAACGTGTCGGGGAGGCGCACTTGGCGTGCGCCTCCCCGTATGTTTTTCCGCAGTCCCCGACGGGGCTCGGACGCGAGCAGGCTCACTCTCTCGGTGGAGCGAGAGAGTAGGCCTCGCTCACACGAGCGCTGTCAGAGGAGCCCCCGCACGATCGCCGGCACGGGCCACGCCTTGGTGTCGGCGGTTAGACGGTCCATGGGCAGAGAAGCTACGCACCGCCGGGGAACCCGCCCAGCCACCCTAGGTGCTGTTCCGCACACCTCGCCTGCCGGGTATACGCGGTCCATGTTTCGCGTACGTCGATGGTGGCCTTTGCTGGGGGCGATCCTCGCCGGCGCCTGCGGATCGAGTTCGCATTCGAGTACCACGGTCGGGCTTCCATCCGACCCGACGCGCGCGGTGAAGCGGGCATTGGCCGCGCTGTCCCAGCGCGCGTTCGACGAGAGCTTCACCCAGGTGGGGCGCCTGCACGTGACCGGTGTCGCGCCGGCCAAGGCGGCGGCGCTCAATGCCAGGCTGCGCGGTGCCGGCAGCAACGAGACCGGACTCGTCGAGTTCAAGGACGTCCATGACTTCCAGGCCAAGATCACGACGTCGGACTCGGGCACCCAGTACATCAGGGCGTCGGGCGGCTCGTTCGGGCCGCGAACCGTGAACGGCACCGCAGTCGAGGAGTACACGGGAATCTTCCCCGGCTCGGCGATCAAGTCCGCGTATGGCTCGCTCGTCCAGCTTCCGCCCGGCAGCACGTTCGGCCGCGGCGCGATGACCATCGACATCTCCCGGGCCGCCGGCGTCCCGGTGCACATCTTCGACGTGATCTCGCTGAGCACGGACCTGGCCGCGCTGCAACCCGATCTGCGCGGGCGGGTGATCACGGTCGTGACCAGCACGCGGGCGTTCGCTCACTTCGGGCCGCCGCGCTGACGCACGCGGGTCGATCGGTTACGGTCACCCGCACGATGCCGAGAGCCCGACGCAGACGCCGGCGGCGCGCCCGGCGCACCACCGCGACCCCGAAGCCGCATCGCTCGTTCGACCCGCGCAAGGTCGGGAACCTGGAGACCGTCGCGTGGGTGACCTACTACCGGCGCGAGTGGCTGCCATTCCTGCGCTCGGCGGTCTCGCTCACCCGCCACACGTTCGGGCTGCCCTGGCCCTCCACGCTGCGGGGGGCGTGGCTGGTCATGCGGGCCAACCAACTTTGGGCCCCGTATCCGAACAACGACCCCGAAGGCGCCCGGCGGACGATGGAGCGCTTCTATCGCCTGGTCGCCGGCCACCACGGCGAGTCGTTCGATCCGCGGCGGGCATCCGAGCTCGAGGTCGAGTGGTGGCGGATACACCGCGAACACCAGCGGGAGGACACCGGCGGCTCCGAGGCGCCGCTGGTGGCGGCTCTGGCCGCGCTCTACGCCTATGTCTACGGCGTTCCCGAGGCCGAGGTGATGGTCGCGGCCGAGCAGCGCGCGCTGGCCATGCGCTACTCCGACCAGTGGGTCGAGGAGGGACGCGACCTGGCCAGCCCCTTGATCCCGCAGGAGCGCGCCGCGCTCGTGCGCTCCTACGCGGGCCTGCTCGCCGCCGTGCATCGGGTCTGAGGCCGGTCCGACGCGCGGGGCCCGTCCGGCCACCGCGCACCGTTTCGCACAAGTTTTCGGCCGATCTGCCGAATCACCGGGCGGACGGACCGACGTTAGAAGACGCTCATGGCGACCGCACCGGACCAACGGGCAGCGACCAGCGGCCACACTGGCTCGCGGCTTAGTGCTGCCTTCCTGCCGCGCCGGCGTTCGGACGATCGCACCCCGGCGTTCGTCTGGCCGATGTACGCGCTGCTGGCCGCGCTCGCGGTCGGCTACGTGATCGTGGAGGTGCTGGGGATCGAATGGGAGTGGCTCGACGGCTGGGGCGTGAACGTCTTTGAGATCGTCGCCGGCGTCCTCTGCTGTTGCAGGGCTTGGACCTTGTGGCGCGGCCGCGTCGTGCCCGTGCTTCTCGGCGCAGGCCTGCTGTGCTGGGCGGCTGGCGACATCGTCCTGACCGTCCACCCGCTCGCGGACGTGTCGCCGCCCCCGCCATCGCTGGCCGACGCCTTCTACGTGACGTTCTACCCGGTGACCTACTGCGCGCTGATGCTGCTCCTGCGCAGCCACGTCAAGCGCTTCAGCCTGGCCAGCTGGCTGGACGGCGGCATAGCCGGGTTAGGGGCGGCGGCGATTTGCGCCGCGTTTGCCTTCCAGGCCGTGCTGCACCAGACTGGCGCGAGCGCCGTCGCCGTAACGCTGAATTTGGCTTACCCGGTCGGGGACGTCCTGCTCCTTGGACTGGTCGTGGGCGGCGCGGCGATCGTGCCCGGGCGACGCAAGCTCCCCTGGCTGCTGCTGGCGATCGGCTACGCGCTGAACACCGCGGGCGACATCTCCAACCTGCTCGGCACCAACTCGTTCATCGGGGGTTTCAGCGACGCGATTGGCTGGCCGCTGTCGATCCTGCTGGTGTCGGTTGCGGTCTGGATCAGATCTCCCGCCGCCCGGCCCACTGTCTCGGAGGAGCCGCCCGCGTTCGTCCTCCCCGGCTTGGCGGCGGGTTCGGCATTGCTGATCCTGTTCGTCGGCTCGCTGGAGCACGTCGGCCGAGTGTCGCTCGGCCTGGCCGTGGCGACGCTGGTCGTCGCCGGGGCGCGCTCGGCCCTGTCGCTGGTCGGTCTGCGCTCGCTCACCGAGCAGCGCCGGCGCGAGTCGGTCACCGACCAGCTGAGCGGGCTGGGCAATCGCCGGGCGCTGTTCCAGCTGCTCAACGCGTTGGTCGCCGAGCAGCGCGACCCGGACGCGCCAGAGCGCAGCCTGGCCTTCATGTTTGTCGACCTCGACAAGTTCAAGGAGGTCAACGACTCGTTCGGCCACGCGACCGGCGACGAGCTGCTTCGCCAGCTCGGGGCGCGGCTTCAGAACTCGCTGCGCGACTCGGATCTGGTGGTCCGCCTGGGCGGCGATGAGTTTGCCGTCGCGCTACTCGACGCCGGCGCCGACTACGCCGCGACCGTCGCGGGGCGCCTGACCGCCCAGATCGAGGAGCCGTTCGCGCTCGACGCCGTACGGGTCCAGATCGGGGCCAGCATCGGCATCGCTGTCCTGCCCGACGACGCCGCCGACGCGGCCGACCTGGTTCGCTGCGCGGACCTCGCGATGTATCGCGCCAAGCTCGAGGGCAAGCGCTTTGCCATCTACCAGGAGGACCTCGACGGCGTGGCCAACCGGGTGCAGCTGGTCGAGGAGCTGCGGACGGCGATCGAGGAGCGCCAGCTCGAGCTCCACTACCAGCCCCAGGTCGACCTCGCCACCGGGGAGATCAACTCGGTCGAGGCGCTGGTGCGCTGGATCCACCCCCGCCTGGGCTTCGTGCCCCCGCTCGAGTTCATCCCGCTGGCCGAGGACGCGGGCCTGATGGGCGCGCTCACCGCGGTCGTGCTCGACGAGGCGCTCTTCCAATGCGCCTCCTGGCGCAGCGCCGGTCGTCAGCTGACGGTGTCGGTCAACATCTCCGCGTCGGACCTCCTGAACCCCGATTTCCCCGACCTCGTGGCGCGCCTGCTCGCGGGCTACGGGCTAGGCTCGGAGGTCCTGGTGCTGGAGATGACCGAGACCACCGCGATCGCCGACTTCGAGCGCTCGCAGGACGCGATCCAGAAGCTCCACGACCTCGGCCTGGTCGTGTCAGTGGACGATTTCGGCGCCGGCTTCACGTCGCTCGCCTACCTGGGCAGCCTGGCGGTCAAGGAGCTCAAGCTCGACCGCAGCTTCATCAGCCGACTCACCGACAGCAAGCAGGGCCGCGACCTCGCCCTGGTCACCGCCACCGTCGAGCTCGCCCACGCCCTGGGTCTGCGGGTGGTGGCCGAGGGGGTCGAGGACCACGAATGCCTCAGGCTGCTGAGCGGGCTGCGGTGCGACCTGGTCCAGGGCTACGTGATCTCCAAGCCCAAGCCGGCCGACCAGCTCGAGCTGGCCCGGCAGGCGGTGCCCGCCACCGTCGCGCCGCGCCGCGCCGCCTGACGCCACCGGCCCGGCGCTTGGCACATAACTCGGCGCTATCCGACGAGTTATCTGCCAGCCATAATCGGGGGATGCCGTTCGTCACGGGCCTGGTCCTCGCTGCCGGCGGATCGCAACGCCTCGGCGCCCCCAAGCAGCTGCTCCCCTACAACGGCCGGACGCTGCTCGACCACGTGCTCGACACCGCCCGCGCCTGCGCGTTCGACCAGCTGATCTGCGTGGTCGGTGGCGCCGCCGACGAAGTCAGCGCACGCGTTGACCTCAGCGGCGCCACCGTCGTCGAGAACCGGCACTTCGGCGAAGGGTGCTCGTCCTCGATCGCGGCCGCGCTGAGCGCCGTCGACCCGCAGGCCGACGTGCTCGTGCTGATGCTGGGCGACCAGCCCGGGGTGAGCGCCCAGGCCGTGCAGTCGCTCCTCGCCGGACGGGGCGACAGCGAATACGCGGCCTGCGCCTACGAGGACGGGCGCGGCCACCCGCTCGCGTTCGCCCGCTCCACGCTCGCCGATCTCCAGGCACTGCACGGGGACAAGGGCGTGTGGAAGCTGCTCGATCGCCACGCCGACCAGGTGGTCGACGTGCCCACTCGCGGGCCGATCCCGCGCGACGTCGACACCGATGCGGACTACCGCGCAGTGCTCGCCGAGGCCGAGCAGAAAGCCAGGGCGTAGCAATCCCGTTTATGCAGTTGACGCGCAAACGATTGCGCGGCAAAGTAGCGCCGGGAGGAAGTTCGCCAGTCGGTCCGGCGTCCTCCAAGGAGCAGACGAGGAGAGAACGAACACAGGAGGTGTGACTTGATCTTGATCGGTGCTTCCACCGGTTGGGTCATCGGGCTCGTGCTCGGCGTCGTGGTCACTCTGGTCGCTGCCGCGATCGTGATCACGATCGTGATGCTGGCGATGCGGATCGCCAAGCAGGCGCGCACGGCCGTTGAGGGCGTGGAGAAGGTCCGCGCGCAGACGACGGAGCTGGGCGGGGTCGGCCGGATCAACGACTCGGGCGTCCGGATCCTCCACTCGGCGCGGGCGCTGCGCAAAGTGGCGGTCGGGAAATGATCGCGACCGCTGCTCTTTCTAACCACGGCGCGTGGGCGATCGCGCTGATCATCGGCCTCCTCGCCGCGCTGGCCGTCGCCGGACTGCTCGCCGTGCTGATCCGCACGGTGGCCGACATCAGGGACTCGGTCGCCGGCCTGCTCGACGTCGCCGGCAAGGTCGCGGGACAGACGGCAAACATCCCCCAGCTCCAGGCCACCGCGCCCGTGCTCAGCATGATCGTGGATGAGGCCGTGGTCCAGGACGGCTACATGAACGCCCTCACCGACGGCTTCGGCAACGGGAACGGTGCCCAATGACCACGCTGATCATCCTCACCGTCGTCCTCGCGATCGTCGTGATCGCCGTGCTCGCCGCGGCGCTGATCAAGGTCCGCCAGGACCTGGAGACCACCTCCCAGAACCTGGCCACGCTGGCCGGGGCGCTCGCCACCGTTGAGCAAGAGCACCTCAAGCCGCTCGAGCCCGCGGTCAAGGCGATCAACGCCCAGTTCGACACGATCCTGAGCGCGCTGCCCGGCATCGCGACCAAGGCACGGGTCGTCGCCGAGAGGAGGCCGCGATGACGCTCGAATGGATCGGTGACGCGATCCTCCTCCTGGTGGTCCTGCCAGTCGTCGTGTACCTGCTGCGCGGCGTCCTGAACGCGGCGAACAGCATCGTGCCGAGCGTCCAGCAGATCGCCACCGCCGCGCAGAACGGATCGACCGATCTCGACGCCGCGGCGCTCCTGCTCACCACGCAGGGGCAGGTAATCAAGACGATCGAGACGGCCGCCGACTACGGTGGCTCGCTCGACGTGATCCTCGACGACGCCTGATAGGGGGCACGAATGCCAGCAGCTGGTGTAGTCATGATCATCGCGGTCCTCCTGATCGTGCTCGCGCTCGTCTTCTACCTCGTCTCGACGATCCTCGCCCTCCAGAAGATCACCAAGGGCCTCGACCGGGCGATCGCCGGCGTGGTCGGAATCATCGAGAAGAGCGCCCCGGTGAACGAGGTAGTCACCACGATCAACCAGAACCTCGACGCGGGCGTCGACCTGCTCGAGGGACTGCTCGTCAAGAAGGCCGGCATGGAGGACGCGGTCGGCCTGGTCGAAGGCCTCTATCCGGGATCCGCGGCCGAGGGGTTCCGGAACTTCCCGGAGAGCAAGACCACCAAGGCCCCGCGCATCAGCGAGGTCTACACGAAGGGCACCCTCACCCTGGCCCGGCTGGGCCGCGAGGCGCCGATCGCGGCGGCCAGCCCGAACGGGCCGGCGCTGCGCAACCCGGCGTACGGCAGCCTGGCCGCCCGCGGGCTCTACCCCGAGGTCCGTCAGACACGCCCCGAGTCGATGCCCCGCTCGCCGGTCATCGGCACCGACTCGCCGGTGCAGTACGTCCCAAGCGACTCCCCGGGCGTTCGCAAGCGCATGCCCGTGCCGGCCGGCGCGGCCGCGATGCCGCCAGAAGCCGAGCACCCCGAAGGAGGCGTGGCCAAGTCCGGCCTGGCCTTCCTGCGCCGCTTCAAGAAGGACGACTGAAGAAACCCAAGGACAAGGAGAACTGGTGCAGACTCCCGCGCCATTTGACTATGAGCGGGCGACCAGCGTCGACGGCGCAATCGCATCGCTTGCCGAGCACGGCCCCGAAGCCCGGCTGATCGCCGGCGGGCACAGCCTGCTGCCGATGATGAAGCTCCGGCTGGCCAACCCCGAGTACCTGATCGACATCAACGACCTCGAGCTCTCCTACATCGACGAGCGCATGACCGAGGTCCGGATCGGGGCCCTGACGCGCCACGCCGAGCTGCTCGAGTCCGAACTGCTGGCCCGGCGCTTTCCGGTGTTCCGGGACGCCGAGGAGGTGATCGCCGACCCGGTCGTGCGCAATCGCGGCACGATCGGTGGGTCGCTGTGCCAAGCCGACGCCGCCGAGGACCTTTCGATCGTGTGCGCGGCGCTCAAGGCGAATGTGGTGATCAAGGGCCCGAGCGGCGAGCGCACCGTGGGCATGGACGGCTTCTACATCGGGCCGTTCACGACCGCGATCGGCGCGGACGAGATGCTGACCGAGATCCGGCTGCCGATCCGCCAGGGCGCGGGCTCAGCGCATGAGAAGGTGGAGCGCCGGGCCGGCGACTTCGCCATCGCCGCCGTGTCGGCCGCGGTGTGGCTCCAGGGCGGGACGATCGCCGACGCGGGGATCGCGCTCGGCGCGCTCGGCCCGACCACGATCATCGCCTCGCGGGCCGAGGACGTCCTCAGGGGCAAGGCGCCCTCCGAGGAGCTGTTCGCCCAGGCCGGCGCGATCGCCGCGGAGGACTGCATCCCGGTTCCCGACGGACGCGGACCGGTCGACTACAAGCGCCACCTGGCCAACGTGCTCACGGTCCGCGCGCTGCGCCGCGCGACCGCCCGCGCCCTGCAGCAGGAGGTTCGCTGAACATGGACGTGACGATCACGATCAACGGCCAGGAGTTCTCGCGCGAGGTCGAGCCGCGACAGCTGCTCGTGCACTTCATCCGCGATACGCCCGGGATGACCGGCACCCATTGGGGCTGTGACACGTCCAACTGCGGCGCGTGCGTCGTGCTGATGGACGGCAAGCCGATCAAGTCGTGCACGACGCTGGCCGCGATGTGCGTGGGCCACGAGATCAGCACCGTGGAATCGCTCGAGAAGGACGGCAGGCTCGACGCGGTCCAACTCGGCTTCCACGAGCTCCACGGCTTGCATTGCGGCTTCTGCACCCCCGGGATGCTGATGACCGCGCGGGCGCTCTTGAACGAGAATCCGAACCCGACCGAGGCCGAGATCCGGACCGCGATCTCCGGCCAGATCTGCCGCTGCACGGGCTACAAGAACATCGTCAGCGCGGTGCGCTGGGCCGCGGAGCATGAAGCCGCGACAAAACAGGAGGCATAACCGAGCATGGCCACAATCGAGACCGCCCGTACCGAGCGCCCGATCGGCTTCGGCCGCCTGAAGCGCAAGGAGGACGCGCGCTTCATCCGCGGTCAGGGGACCTACCTGGACGACCTCCGTCTGCCCGGGATGGTGCACGGCGCGATGCTCCGCAGCCCCTACGCGCATGCCAAGATCCTCTCGATCGACACCTCCGAGGCGCTGAAGCTGCCCGGCGTCGCGGCAGTCGTCACCGCCAAGGACCTCGAGACGCTCGGCCTCGCCTGGATGCCGACGATCTCCTACGACACCCAGGCAGTGCTGGCCGGCGACAAGGTCCGCTTCCAGGGGCAGGAGGTCGCGTTCGTAATCGCGACCGACGAGTACATCGCGCGCGATGCGCTGTCGCTGATCGACGTCGAGTACGAGCCGCTGCCCGCGGTCGTGAACGCGCGCAAGGCGCTCGACCCCGACGCGCCGCTGATCCGCGACGACAAGGAGGGCCAGCGCGACAACCTGGCCAGCCCGTTGTGGGAGGCCGGCGACGAGGAGGCCACCGACCGCGCGTTCGCCGAGGCGGACACGATTGTCACCCGCGACATCATCTATCCGCGCTGCCACCCCGCCCCGCTCGAGACGTGCGGGATGATCGCCGACTTCAACCCGAAGACCGGCCAGCTCGACATCTACAACGGCAACCAGGCTCCCAACGCCCACCGTACGGTGTACGCGCACGTTGCCGGGCTGGCCGAGCACATGATCCGCATCCGCTGCAACGACATCGGCGGCGGGTTCGGCAACAAGGTCCCGGTGTATCCGGGCTACGTGTGCGCGATCGCCGGCTCGATCGTGGCCGGCGTGCCGGTCAAGTGGATCGAGGACCGCTCGGAGAACCTGATGTCGACCGGGTTCGCGCGCGACTACGTCATGCACGCCGAGATGTGCTCCAAGGACGGCAAGATCACCGGGCTGCGCGTCGACGTGGTCGCCGACCACGGCGCTTTCGACTCGACCGCCCAGCCGACCAAGTTCCCGGCCGGCTTCTTCCACATCGTGTGCGGCTCCTACGACCTTCAGGCCGCGCATGTCAAGGTCAAGGCCGTCTACACGAACAAGGCGCCGGGCGGCGTCGCCTACCGCTGCTCGTTCCGGATCACCGAGGCGGTGTACCTGGTCGAGCGCATGGTCGACGCGCTCGCGCTCGAGATGGAGGTCGATCCGATCGACCTGCGGATGAACAGCTTCATCGCCCCCGAGCAGTTCCCGTACGAGACGACGACGGGCTGGACGTATGACTCGGGCAACTACGCGGCGACCATGCACGAGGCGATGCGCATCGCGGGCTACGAGGAGCTCCGCAAGGAGCAGGCCGAGAAGCGCGCCCGCGGCGAGCTGATGGGCATCGGCGTGTCGTTCTTCACCGAGGGCGTGGGCGCCGGTCCACGCAAGCACATGGACATCCTCGGGCTCGCCATGAACGACGGCGCCGATCTGCGCGTGCATCCGTCCGGGAAGGCGATGGTCAGCATCTCCGCCCAGACCCAGGGCCAGGGCCACGAGACCACGTTCGCCCAGATCGTGGCGGAGGAGCTGGGGATCCCGCCCGAGGACGTGCAGGTCCGCCACGGCGACACCGATCGCACGCCGTACGGTCTGGGGACGTACGGGAGTCGCAGCACGCCGGTCTCCGGGGCCGCGGTGGCGGTCGTCTCGCGCAAGGTCCGCGACCGCGCTCGCCTGATCGCCGCCACCATGCTCGAGACCCGCGCCGAGGACCTGGCCTGGGAGAAGGGCCGCTGGTTCGTCAAGGGCGACCCCGAGAAGGGCGCGATGATCGAGGACATCGCCGCCTACGCGTACAGCGGCGAGCCAATGCCTGAGGGCATGGAGGGCGGACTCGACGCCCAGGTGATCTACGACCCGCCCAACCTGACCTACCCCTGCGGCGCCTACATCGCAGTCGTCGATGTAGACCCCGACACGGCAGCGGTCAAGGTGAGGCGCTTCATCGCGGTCGACGACTGCGGCGTGCGGATCAACCCGATGATCGTCGAGGGACAGATCCATGGCGGGCTGGCCGAGGGGATCGGGATCGCGCTGATGGAGGTCATCACGTTCGACGACGAGGGCAACTGCCTGAACAATTCGTTCATGGACTATCTGATCCCGACCGCGCTCGAGTGCCCCGACTACGAGCTGGGCGAGACGGTCACGCCGTGCCCCCACCACCCGCTGGGAGCCAAGGGCGTGGGCGAGTCGCCCAACGTGGGCTCGCCGCCGGCCATCGTCAACGCGGTGATCGACGCGCTGCACGAGTCCCACGGCGTCGACCACGTCGACATGCCGTGCACTCCCGCCCGAGTCTGGGCGGCCATGCAGGGGCGCCCGGAGCCGCCGCAGTGATCACCGGCCCGCTCTCGAGCCGCGCTCAGGAGCTGACCGCGCAGGGCTGCGCGTTCGTCACCGCCACGGTGGTGCGCGTCGAGCACCCGACGAGCGCGCGGCCGGGCAACGTCGCGCTGGTCCACGAGGACGGGAGCATCGAGGGATTCGTCGGCGGGGTATGCGCGCAGAACAGCGTCCGGCTCTACTCGCTCAAGGCGATCGAGCGGGGCGAACCGCTGCTTCTGCGGATCCTGCCCGACGGCCCCGGGGTGGCGAGCGTCAAGAGCGCGGTCAACGTGGATCCCGGCCACGAGGTCGCGCACGACGAAGGATCGGTCACGGTCCAGAACCCGTGCCTGTCGGGCGGCGCGATCGAGGTGTTCCTCGAGCCGTACCTCCCTCCACCGCGGATGATCGTGGCCGGCGACACGCCGATCGCGGCGGCGCTGCTGCGGCTGGCGCCCGAACTCGGGCTGGACGCGGTTCCCGGTCGGGGCGACGATGCCGGGTCGCCGGTGCCGTCCGCCGACGACCTGGCGCTGGTCGTGGCCGCCCACGGCCGCGACGAGCGCGCGATCCTGAGGGCCGCGCTGGAGGCGGAGGTCCGGTACGTGGGGCTCGTGGCCAGCCGCAGGCGCGGCTCCGCGGTGCTCGACGAGCTTCGCTCCGACGGTGTCGCGGAGGAGTTGCTTGAGCGCATCGACACGCCGGCCGGCCTTGACATCGGCGCGCGCACGCCGGCCGAGGTCGCGCTCTCGATCCTCGCTTCGATCATCGAGGTGCGCCGGCGCACGAGCACGGCGCCGCGGTCTTGGGCCGCCGTCCCGGTGACCGCTCTCGATCCGATCTGCGGCATGACCGTGGCGCTGGGGCCCGACGTGCTGTCCATCGAGTACGCCGGCGATACCCACTACTTCTGCTGCGAAGGCTGCAAGCTGGCGTTCGAGCGCCAGCACGCGGCATGACACCGCCGGGGGTGACGGGCGAGGCGGCCGACGAAGTCCGGCACCTCGTACCCGACGTGGAGACGCTGGCCGTGCGGCTCGGAGCGGTCGACTATCTGGTCGACGAGGCGCTCGCCACCTCGATGTTCCTCAGCCTGCGCCTCCCCCAGCCGCTGCTGCTCGAGGGCGAGGCCGGCGTCGGCAAGACCGAGGCGGGCAAGTCGCTGGCCGCCGTGCTCGACACCCCGCTGATCCGCCTGCAGTGCTACGACGGGATCGATGCGGCCGAGGCGCTGTACGAGTGGAACTACCCGAAGCAGCTGCTGAGCATCCGGGTCGCCGAGGCGCGCGGCGAGCCCTTGCGTGAGGCGGACCTGTTCGGGCGCGACTACCTGATCCGCCGCCCGCTCCTGCGCGCCCTCGAGCATCCCGGCCCCCGGCCGGCGGTGCTGCTGATCGACGAGATCGACCGGGCCGATGACGACTTCGAGGCGTTCCTGCTCGAGCTGCTGGCCGAGGCCGCGGTGACGATCCCCGAGATCGGCACCGTGCACGCCACGCATCCGCCGATCATCGTGCTGACCTCCAACCGCACGCGCGACCTGCACGACGCGGTCAAGCGACGCTGCCTGTATCAGTGGATCGACTACCCGACCCCGCAGCGCGAGGTCGAGATCGTCCGTCGCCGGGTCCCGGCGTCCTCGCAGACGCTCGCCGTCCAGGTGGCCGACGCGGTGGCGCGCATGCGCGACTCAGACATCCAGAAGCCGCCCGGGGTGGCCGAGGCGATCGACTGGGTGTCCGCGCTGACCGTGCTCGGCGTCGACGAGTTGGACGTCGGCGCGATCGAGCGGACACTGGGGTCGGTGCTCAAGTACGCCGAGGACCAGGAGGTCGTCCGGGCGGCGGGTCTCGAGCAGCTGGTGGCGCGGCGATGAGCGCGTTCCGGGTCCGGACGCTCGGTCTCGACGTGCCCGCCGTGGCCGGCGCGTTCAGCCGGCGCCTGCACGACGCCGGCGTGCCGGTCAACGCCGAGCGGAGCGCCTGGTTCGCGCAGGCCCTGACCGCGGTCGAGCCGATCTCGCGCCGGCGCCTGTACTGGACCGCGCGCGGTGTGTTCGTGACCGAGCCCGGCCAGGTGCGCGCGTTCGACGCGGTGTTCTTCAGCGTGTTTGGCTCGGCGCCGCTGACCGACGGAGCGCCCGATGCACCCGCGGCCGAGGAGGGGCAGTCCGAGCCGGCGCCGCCCGAGGCGCACCGGCGCGCGGTCGAGGGCGCCGGCGACAATCCGCCCCCCAGCGCCACCTCTCATGCCTCCACCCCGCGCGAGGCCGAGATCACCCACGACGTCCCGGTGCCGGTGCTCGCCAGCGACGAGGAGGTGCTGCGCACCAAGCGCTTCGACGCACTCGAGGCCGGAGAGCTGGCGAGCCTCTACCGGCTCATGACGCGGATCCGAGTGGCAACGCCGGAGCGGCGCACGCGCCGCGCCCAGCGCGAGCGCCGCGGGGAGCGGATCGATCTGCGCCGCACGCTGCGCGGCAGCCTGCGCACGGCCGGCGATCCCATCCGCCTGGCCCGCCGGCACCGGCGCGTGGTCCGCCGGCGGATTGTGCTGCTGTGCGACATCTCGGGCTCGATGGAGCCCTACGCGCGCGCGTACCTCCAGTTCCTCACCTGCGCGGCGGGCGCCGGGATCGGTGGGGGGCGGGTGGGCGGGAACCAATCCGAAGCCTTCGTGTTCGCCACCCGTCTCACCCGGGTCACCCGCGCCCTCGCCTCGCGCAACCCCGAGCGGGCGATCCAGCGCGCGGCCGCCACCGCGCCCGACTGGTCGAGCGGGACCCGGATCGGCGATGCCCTGAAGGCGTTCAACGACCGCCACGGCCGGCGCGGAATGGCCCGCGGCGCCGTGGTGGTGATCCTGTCCGACGGGTGGGAGCGGGGCGATCCCGCGCTGGTGGGCCGCGAGATGGAGCGCCTGTGCCGGCTGGCCTACCGCATCGTGTGGGTCAACCCGCGCGTGAGCGCGCGGGGCTTCGAGGCCCGGGCGGGAGGGCTGGTCGCGGCGCTCCCGTTCTGCGACGCGCTGGTCAGCGGTCACAGCCTCGAGGCCCTCGACGAGGTGGCCGACGCGATCGGCGCGCCCCGCACCGGCGATCGGATCGCCCCGCTCGCCCCGGAACCCGAGGCGGCGGAAGAGGAACCGTGGCCGAGCGCCACGCCGGTGCCGGGCAGCTCGGTCGCCATGCCGAGCGGCTACGGTCCCAGCCGCGGCCGAACCACCCCGGGATGGTCGCTTGGCTCATGAGCGAGAAGACGTGCATCTACCCGGGGTGCGAGCGGCCGGCGGTGCCGCCGCATCCGCTGGGCGGACCGCAGCCGAGCTTCTGCGACCTCGAGGAGCACAACGCGCTGAGCGCCCATCTGGAGCGCGGGCGTCTGGCGCACGAGCAAGCGTCAGGGAGAACGACAGAGGAGGATGAGTGATGGGCAACGAGGCATACCGTGCCGTGTTCCTGCGCGTGCACCCCACCGGCAAGATGGTGCTCAGCCTGACCACGGAGTCCGACGGGGAGGAGGCGCGCTATGCGCAGCTCGTGGCCTCCGAGCTCGGCGTGCCGGCGCTCGACGTGAAGGTGGTGTCCGCCGACGCGGACCGCTTCGGCACCGGCCACGGTTACAACACCGCTCCGTCGTCGGAGACGCCCGCGGCGATTCAGAGCGCCACTGGCAAGATCCGCGACAAGGCGCAGCTGCTCGCGGCGGCGGCGTTGAACACCTCGCCCGACACGCTGAGCTGGGAGGACGGCGCGTTCGTCTCCAGCACCGACCCGAACGAGGCCAAGACGATCGCGGACATCGCGCTGTACGCCCACGGCACCGGCGTGCTGCCGCCCGGGGTCGAAGGCGGACTCGACGCGCAGGCCGTCTACAAGGAGGCGTGATCGAGCTTTGCTTCGATCCCGACGGTGACCTCGTCAGCGACCTTGAGCGCACCGAACAGGGCCGTGTACGGCTTGATCCCGAAGTCGGTCTGCTTCACGACGGCGTTCCCTGCCAGCGCTCCGTCGCGGACGTGCAGCTCGAAGGCCGCCGCCGCGCTCCGGCCGCCCAGCGTGAGCTCGCCGACGATGCTCAAGCCGTCCGGGCGGCGCTCCAGCTGACTCGAGCGGAACTCGATCGCGCACCCCTTCAGCACTTCGTCGTCGACCGTCTTGGCGATGCTCGCCTTGTCGTCGTCGTCGAGACCCTTGACGCCCCCGGTGCCCTCCAGCACCCGGAACGACCGCGAGTCGGCGGTCAGCGTGAGCGCCGGCTGCGCGTCGGAATCGAGCGTCGCCTGCCACGAGCCCACCTCGATCAGCAGGTCGTGGCCGGCCTTGGCGGCGGCGCCCTTGCGCCCGGTCCGAATCGTGAGCCTCGCGTTCTCTGGTCCGAAGTGCTCTGGCATAGGATCAACACCCTAACCGACTAGGAGACGCGACCCATGATTGAACTCGATCACCCCTTCTCGACCGGCAAGCCGATCGACGAGAGCTGGCAGGCGATCCTCGACCTCGAGCGAGTGGTGCCATGCGTCGACGGCGGCCGGGTCGTCGAGAAGACGAGTGACGACAGCGTGAAGGCCGAGATCAAGGTGAAGATGGGCGCAATGTCACTGACCTACGCGGGGACGGTGAGCGTGATCGAGCAGGACCCCGAGGCCCACCGAGCCGTGTTCCAGGTCAAGTCGCGGGAGACCCGCGGCCAGGGTCACGCCAACGCCGATGTCACCCTCTCGCTCTCGGACGGCGGTGGCACGATCCACACCGCGGCGCAGATCACCGGCAAGGCCGCGTCGATGGGCGAGGGCGTCATGGTCCAGGTGCTCGACGCGCTGATCAAGAACTTCACCGAGAAGCTGTCCGCACTCTGAGCGCGAGTTATGGCCCAGATCGCGATGCGAGGAGTCGAGCCGGGTGAGGTCCCGCCCGACGGTGGCACCGCGGTCCAGATGGATCCCGGGCGCCCGGTGTTCTCGGGCAACGGCCCGGATGACTACGTGTGCGTGGAGTGCGGGAACGTCCTCGCGGTGGCGATGCCGCCTGAGTACATGAACCGCAAGCTCCGCATCCGCTGCGCGCGGTGCAGGACCGTGAACGCGGCCGTCGAGGTGCCGGGCGTCGACTACCGCTCGGCGTTCAAGCGCCCGGGCTGAGAAGTGGCGCTCACCTCGGCGCCGGCCGCGTCGCGCTCGTAGTCGAGTTCGGTGGACACGCCGAGCGCGTTCAGCGCGTCGTTGGCCTCCTCCAGGCTGCCGGCGTCCGTCACCGCGCGCGCCAGTCGCCCGGCGGCGTTGATCGTGATGTCCACGTCGAGGTAGAACGTCATCGCCGCGATCGGGCTCAGCTCGACCGTCCGCGTCCCGCCGCGGATCATGCTGGTCCCCGCGGCGCCCCGAAAGGCGCGCACGGCCTGGGCGCTTGCCTCGGTGCTGACGAGCTCCATCGAGGCCTCCAGCCGATCGGCCACCGGTCCCGTCAGGCCGCGGGCGCCGCACAGGCCGCCTGCGCCGGCCACGACGGCCACCCGGGCGAGCACCTCGTCGGGCGAGAGCTCCGCATCGCAACCGACTCCGAAGATGCCGAGCAGCACCGGCTGGCCGCTCGTCGAGAGCCGGCCGCCCGCCGCCAGCATGACCGCGTCGGCCAGCGGGCTGCGCAGGCCGGGCTCGTCGCCGTTCGCGATCACGTCGCCCCCCACGTCGATCAGGACCAGCAGGTCGCACTTGAGCGTGGCGATCGCCTCGGCCAGCCCCGTGGCCACGCCGGCCGGGCCGGCGTTGATGTCGATCAGCACGGTCGGCTGACCCAGGTACTCCGACATGCGCGACTCCGCGAACACCACCTCGCGGTCGCGCAGCCGGGTGTCGGGGCCGGCCAGCAGGACGCCGGGGGCGATCTCCTCGGCGCCGGCGATCTCGGCCACGGCCCGCGGACCGGGCACCGGATCGAACGGCCGCCGCTCCCAGCTCAGACCGCCGAGCACGGGCTCGGCGCCGTCGTAGAGCCGCGCCGCCTCGGCCGTGGCCAGCGCCCCGACCACGTCCCCGCCGCCGCCCATGCCGACCACGAGCGGGCGCCGGCACCCCCGCAGCAGCAGTTCCGCATCGCGCATCCCTGTATTTGTAGCGAGCGTGTGATGGAGCCGGTGTTACCAACCAACTGCGTTTGACCGCCCTCACAGCGGGAAGTCCTAAGCCGAGAGTCGAGCCGCCGGAGGAGGGGAGCATGACCGTCGACCACGATGCGGGGACCGAGCAGGCTACCCGCGCGGATACCGCACCCGCCGAGGACGCCACCGTGCCCAAGGGCCCGACCCGCCTGCCCAGGCGATCGTGGGGCGGAGTCTTCAAGCGGACCCTGCGCGAGTTCAAGGAGGACAACCTCACCGATCTCGCCGCCGCGCTGACCTACTACGGGATCCTGGCCATCTTCCCGGCCGTGATCGCGCTGATCTCGATCGTCGGACTGGTCGGCCATTCCGCCACCAACACGCTGATCAACAATCTCGACAAGCTCGCCCCGGGGACGGCGCAGCAGGTCTTCACGAGCGCGATCCAGGGCCTGGCGAAGAGCCGTAGTGCGGCCGGCTTGCTGTTCGTGGTCGGCATCCTCGGCGCGCTGTGGGCGGCTTCCGGCTACGTGGCGGCGTTCATGCGCGCCTCGAACGCGATCTACGACATCGAGGAGGGGCGTCCGTTCTGGATGACGATCCCGGTGCGACTGGCGGTGACGACCGTGATGGTCGTGCTCCTCGCCGTCAGCTCGCTGGCCGTCGTGATCACCGGCGGCCTGGCCGGTCAAGTCGGCAACCTGATCGGCGTCGGCGGCTCCGCGGTGCAGGTGTGGGACATCGTCAAGTGGCCGGTGCTGCTGCTCGTCGTCAGCTTCATGTTCTCGATCCTCTACTGGGCCTCTCCGAACGTGAAGCACGCCGGCTTTCGCTGGATCGGCCCGGGCGGGGTGCTCGCCGTGGCGATCTGGGTCATCGCCTCGGGGCTGTTCGCCCTGTACGTGTCCCAGTTCGGCTCCTACAACAAGACCTACGGCGCGCTGGCCGGCGTGATCATCTTCCTCGTCTGGCTGTGGATCTCGAACGTGGCGATCCTGCTCGGGGCCGAGTTCAACGCCGAGCTCGAGCGCGCCCGAGTCATCGAGACCGGCCATCCGGCCGACGAGGAGCCCTTCGTCGAGCCGCGTCGCGCGCCCAAGCCGGCGCGCAGCTGACGCTCGGCCCCAGCGCGAGTTTTCCGCCACTCACCGCACACTCCGCAGGTGACGCGGCGAGTGGCGGATTGGTCGCGCTAATGGGCCCCCCGGGATTCCGCGAGGCGCCGCATCGCGTACCGGAACCACTCGTCGCCAAACGGCAGGTACACGCGGAGCGGGACGCCCCGCGCCACCAGCGCCGCTTGATCGGACGGACGGACGCCCATGAGCATCTCGACCCCGGCGCCGGGCATCGCCGGCAGAAGCGCCTCGCGCAGCACGGGATCGTGGGTGGCCAGCCACACGGTGGCGCCTGCGCGCTGCAGCCGGTACGCGAGGTCGACGAAGGCCAGGTCGGTGGGATCTCCCCATCGGTGCGCCACCGCCGGCGACTCCACGTATGCGCCCTTGACGAGCCGGATCGGCACCCCCGCCTCGGCCAGCACCTCGGCGTCCTGGACGCTGCGCCGCAGGTTCGCCTGAAGCGTGGCCGACACCGCCCCGCCGGCTCGCGCCACCGCGAGGACGATCTCTAGGATGCGATCGGCCCGCACGGCCTCCTCGGCCCCGACCTGGATCCGCACGCCCGCGGGGAGCTCGGCGGCGATCCGCTCGAGCCGCCGGCGGGCTCCCGGGCCCGGCTCGTCGAGCGCGACATGCGAGAGGTCGAGGGACAGATAAGCGCCGGCGCCCGCGTCGCTCAGCCGGCCGGCCAGCGAGACGTACGCGCCGGTCACGCGATCCGCCTCGACCGGATCGGTCACCCGCTCGCCAAAGAAGTCGATCGAGCTGAGCACGCCGCGGTCGGCCAGCCGGCGCGCGGTGGCGAACGCGTCCTCCACGGTGCGACCGGCGACGTAGCGCGACGCCAAGCGGTAGGCGAGCGCCTCCCCCTGCGCGGTCCGCCGCACCGCCCGCTCGAGCCGATCGCTGGTGGCGAGGGCGAACAACGGCCGGCGGATCGCGATAGTCATCCCGGCGCGCATTCTGACACTCGTCCCACGCCCCGCTTGCCACATCGAGAGTAAATCAATCGAATTAGTGCTATATTGCGGCCGTGCTCGCACCCAGGCCAGCTCGCGCCGATGTCCACCAGCACATCTGGACTGCTGCGCTCCTCGAAGCCCTGGCCCGCCGCGAGCGCCTGCCGTTCGTCCGCCGCGCGGACGGGATCGCCGTGCTGCACTGCGCCGGTGAGCAGGCCTGGGCCATCGACCTGGCCACGGAGACCCCGGCGCAGCGGACCGCGCTGCTCCGCACCGATGGCCTGGACCGAGTCCTGATCGCCCCCTCCAGCCCGATCGGGGTCGAGGCGCTCCCCCGCGAGGAGGCAGCCGACCTGATCGAGGCCTACCTGATCGGCCTCGAGGGGCTGGGGCCCGAGTTCGGCGCCTGGGGGCCGGTGGCGCTGGACCGGCCCGACCCCGACGACGTGGACGGGCTGCTCGCGCGTGGATGCGCCGGCATCACGATCCCGGCCGGCGCCCTGAGCGGACCCGACGCGCTGGCCGAGGTCGAGCCGCTGCTCGCGCGCGCCGAAGCCCTTGGAGCGCCGGTGTTCGTCCATCCCGGCCCCGGCCGCGATCAGCGCCCGGGAGAGGCCTCGCTGACCGAGCCCCTGTGGTGGGCCGCGCTGACCGAGTACGTGTCCCAGACGCAGGCGGCCTGGCTGACGTTCGCGACCGCGGGCCGCCGGCGCCATCCGAGCCTGCGCGTCCTGTTCGCGATCCTCGCGGGCGGCGCGCCCCTGCACACCGAGCGTCTGGCCGCGCGCGGCGGGCCGCCGATCGACCTCCGGGACCCCCTGACGTTCTACGAGACCTCGAGCTACGGCCCGGCGGCGATCGAGGCGATGGCATGCCGCGTGGGCCTCGGTCAGCTGGTCTACGGCTCCGATCGCCCGGTGGTCGAACCGACCCGGAGCGAGTGGGACTCGACCCTGCAGGTCAACGCGGCCCGGCTCCTCGCCGGCGTGGCAAGCGCTGCGGTGGCGGCGTGAGCCTCAGGCCGGCGCAGCTCGAGCGGTTCGTGGCCGAACTGGCCGGCGCGCCCGAGCTGTGGGGCCACGCGATCAGGCATGCCGACGACGTCCGCGTCTACGAACAGATCTGGGACGACGAGAACGTCAACGCCTGGGTGATCTGCTGGAGCGAGGACCAGGACACGGGCTTCCACGACCACGACGAGTCGTCGGCCGCGATCGCCGTGATCTCGGGCCAGGTCCGCGAGGAGCGGTTGCGCATCGACGACGCGCCGCGGTCCCGGGTGTTCGGCCCGGACTCGATCTTCACCGTCCCCGCGGTGGCGATCCATCGCGTCCTGCACGCCGGCGAGGAGCCGGCGGTGACCATCCACGCCTACTCGCCGCCGCTGGTGCGGACCGGCGCCTACCGGATCAGCGCCGACGGCGAGCTCGAGCGCGAGCTGCTCTCCTCCGAGGAGGAGCTTCGCGCCACGCCGGCGCTCGGCTGAGCTTTCCTGCACCCTAGGATTAGCCCGGTGTCGGGCGTCGCGCGCTACGTGAAGTTCACGGCTCAGCCGGGTCGGGGAGACGAGCTGGCCCAGCTGCTGCTCCGAGCCGCCGACAAGCTGCGTGACACCACCGGGTGCGAGCTCTACCTGATCAACCGCGCGACAGGGGAGCCCGACCAGATCTGGGTCACCGAGCTGTGGCTGAGTCAGGATGCGCTGGATGCTGCGCTCGAGCAGCTGGGCAGCGACGAGGGCCGGGCTGAGGTGGCGCAGGTCATGGCGCTGGTGGACCCGGACAACCCACCCGAGCGCGTCGACCTCGAGCCGCTCGGAGGCGTCGGCTACGTCCCCGGCGGCGCCGGATACACGCACCTGAACCTCGAGGAGGTGGAGGACATGGCTCCGAGGTTCGGCTTCGGCGAGCAGTTGGAGGCGCGCTTCGCCAACCAAGCCCTCGGCACGCTCCGCACGGGCGTCAGCCACCAGCGGCTGCGTCCGGGCGTGCGCCAAGCCTTCGGCCACCGTCATCAGCATGCCGAGGAGGTCATGGTGGTCCTCCGCGGCAGCGGCCGAGTCAAGATCGACGACGAGATCAGAGACGTTGCAGCCCTTGACGCGATTCGCTTCGCCCCCGGTTCGATGCGAGCCTTCGAGGCCGGAGCTGAAGGCCTCGAGCTTCTGGTGTTCAGCGCTCGACACCCCGGCGATGCCGTGATGGACCCGACGTTCTGGCCCATCGAAGCTGAGGCACAGTGAGCACCACGCGCATCAACGACAACCTGATTCAGATCACCCGGTGGCGGTTCGTCAACGCGTTCCTGGTCCGGGAGGAGGACGGCTTCACGCTCGTCGACACCACGGTCGGCGGAGGCGCTGACGAGCTGATCGCGGCCGCCCGCGGCGCCGGCGGTGAGATCCGGCGGATCGCGCTGACCCACGGCCACGGCGACCACGTCGGCTCACTCGACGCGCTCAAGCAGAAACTCGGCGATTCCGTCGAGGTGCTGATGCCACAACTAGACGCGCGCATCCTCGCCGGCGAGAAGGTCGTCGATGGCAAGCCCCGGGGTTCGTGGCCCAAGCTCGCGACCACCCCGGACGTTCCGCTCACCGGCGGCGAGCGCGTCGGCAGCCTCGAGGTCATCCCCACCCCGGGGCACACGCCGGGCCACGTGTCGTTCCTCGACACCCGTGCCCGCACGATCGTCGTGGGCGATACGTTCACGTCCATCGGCGGGCTTGCCGTGTCCAACCATTTCTACCTGCGCTTTCCTCTCGCGGCCATGGCCACCTGGGACAAGGGCAAGGACCTCGAGTCCGCGCGCCGGCTCCGGGAGCTCGACCCGGTCCTGCTCGTGGTGGGTCACGGTGGCCCGGTCCGCAACCCGGGGCCGGCGATGGACAAGGCGGTCTCGGCCGCCGGGGGCTGATGTCCGCCTACAGCTACGCCCGCATCCGGCATGACGGCCGCGACGATGTGGTCGCGGTCGAGGAGCCGCTCGAGATCCGCGTCGACGGCCGTCCCCTCACGATCACGATGCGCACGCCGGGGCACGACGAGGAACTCGCGCTCGGCTTCCTCTACGGCGAGGGACTGATCGACGGCCCCCGCGACGCCGGTCCGACCGAGGACCTCGCGGCGAACACGGTCGAGGTGGCCGGGCCGCTCACCCGCGATCCCGGCGAGCGGCGCTTCTACACGACCTCCTCGTGCGGGGTGTGCGGCAAGGGCGCACTCGAGGAGGTCGCGGTGCACAGCGCCCCACTGCCCGACGGTCCCACGATTCCCCGCGGGCTCCTCGCCGCATTGCCCGACCGCCTCATCCAGCCGGCCTTCGAGCGCACCGGTGGCGTGCACGCCACCGGCCTGTTCAGCTCGGACGGCGAGTTGCTAATGGCCCGGGAGGACGTGGGGCGCCACAACGCGATGGACAAGGTCATAGGTCGTGCTCTGCTCGACGGCCTGGTCCCCCTCGGCGAGCGGATCCTCTGCGTAAGCGGCCGCCTGTCCTTCGAGCTCGTCCAGAAGGCGGCGGTGGCCGGCGCGCCGATCCTGGTCGGCGTGGGCGCCCCGAGCTCACTGGCCATCTCGCTGGCCGACGATCGCGGCATGACGCTGTGCGGCTTCGCCCGCCGGGGCAGCGTCAACGTGTACACGCGTCCCGAGCGCGTTCGCGACGACTGACGCGTCCTAAGCCGGCGCCACCAGGTCGACCAGTCGCTCGAGCTCCTCCTCGGACGTCCACGCGCCGACCGACGCACGGACGAGACCGAAGGCCGGGATGCTGCGCACGACCACCTTTTCGCCGGACAGCCGCGCCACCTCCGCGTCGGCGTCCTCGGTCTTCCACGACACCAGCGTTGAGCGCCCGCGCGGGCGTACGTCCAGGCCGCGCTCGGCCAGGCGCTCGGCCAGCCAGGCCGCCAGCGTCGCGGCGCGGTCGTGCACCCAGTCCCAACCGGCCGCCTCGAACACGCCGAGCGAGGCAAGGGCCCAGGCGTTTCGCAACCCGACCGGGAAGCCGTGATCAAGGCGCGCCGCGGTCTCGGCCCAGTCGGACCCGAGGGGGTCGTGCGGGTCGGCGACGGAGCCGAACCCGGGCCAGGGGACGAGCAGGTCATCCAACCGGTCGGGGCGCACGAACAGGGCGCCGCTCCCCTCCGGCCCGCACAGCCACTTCTGGCCTGAGCCGGCATAGAAGTCGCAGCCGAGCGCATGCACATCGACCGGAACCGCGCCGAGTGCCTGGGCGGCATCGAGCAGGACCGGCACCCCGGTCGCCACGAGCGCCGGCACGTTGGCCACCTCTCCGCCCACCCACGAGACGTGCGAGCAGGCGATCAGCCGAGTCGAGCCCGACACCTCGCCGGCGAGCTCGGCGAACGGCGCGACGCGGATCGAGATCCCGTGCCGCCGGCGCGCCCGGGCCAGCGGGGCGAGCAGCCCGGGATGCTCCTGGTCCGAGGTCAGGATCTCGTCCCCGGCATGCAGGTCGAGGCCGGCGATCACCGTGTTCACGCCGTCCGTCGTGGAGCCGGTCAGAGCCACCTCGCTGGGGTCGCATGCCAGCGCGGTGGCGTACCCCGCGCGGGCACGATCCCGCAGGCTCATCGTCTCCTCGAAGTAGGGGCGGCCGCAGCGACCGGCGCCGACTTCGAGGTCGATCCGCTGATGTACGACCTCGGCCGCGGCTCGGGGCAGCGGCCCCTCGGTCCCGGCGTTCAGGTAGGAGAGCCGCTCGAGCACCGGGAACTGGGCCCGGAAGCTCGCCGGGTCAGGCGAGGAGCTCACGAGGAGGCTATTTAGCAGACGCCTTCGCGCCGGACTTCTCCGACGACTCGGACTCCCCCTCGGGCTTGCTCTCGGCCTCGCCCGAGTCGGAGTCCTCGTCCTCTCCGTCCTCGGCCAGCTCGCGCTTGAGCACCTTGCCGGTCGGGTTGCGCGGCAGCTCATCCATGAACACGACCTCGCGCGGGACCTTGTAATTGGCCAGGTTCTCCCTGACGTAGCCCTTGACGTCGTCCTCGCTGAGCTCGGCGCCCTCGCGCACCACGACGAACGCCTTGAGGCGCTGTCCGAACTGCTCGTCATCCACCCCGATCGCAGCCGCCTCGGAGATGTCCTCGTGGGAGCCGAGCAGCTCTTCTACCTCGGCCGGGAACACGTTCTCCCCGCCCGAGACGATCATCTCGTCGTCGCGGCCGTCGATGAACAGCCGGCCCTCGGCGTCGAAGTGGCCAACGTCACCGGACGCCATCAGGCCCTGCAGCATGTCCTTGTTGCCGCCTCCGGTGTAGCCCTCGAACTGGGAGAGGTTGCCGACGAAGATCCGCCCGCTCTCGCCCTCCGGCACCTCCTTGCCGTCCTCGTCGAACAGCTTGACGATCGAGCCGCGGACCACCTTGCCGGTGGTACTCGGCTCGTCCTTGAGGTCCTCGGGCGTTGCGATCGTGGCGTAGGCGATCTCGGTCGAGCCGTACAGGTTGTAGATGACCGGGCCGAGCGCCTTCATCGAGCGCTGAGCCAGGTCGGCGCCGAGGGCCGAGCCGCTGACGAAGACGATCCGCAGCGACGAGGTGTCGCGCTCCTTGATCTTCTCCTCGCCCAGGTCGATGAACCGGCTGAGCATCACGGGCACCATCACCATCGCGGTGGCGCGATGCTCCTCGAGGCTGTCGAGCGTCGTCTCGGGGTCGAAGCGCCGGCGCACCACGAGCGTCGAGCCGAGGCCGACTCCGACGATCGCCTGCATGAATCCCAGCGCGTGGAACATCGGCACGCACAGCTCGGTGACCTCCCGCGCGCGGAACGGCACCTTGCTCAGGAGGCCCCCGATCAGCGACAGCGAGCGCGGCTCGGAGCGCGGCGCGCCCTTGGGCGTGCCGGTGGTGCCGCTGGTCAGGATCGTGATGCGGGGCCACTCGTCGGGCTTGGGCGGGCCGCTGGTGTCACCGCCCTCGATCAGGGCGTCGAGCGTGTCGTCGCCGGGCTCGTCCGCCCACGCGCGGAAGCGTCCCCGCGGCGGATCGTCGATTCCCTTGAGCGTGTCGGAATACTCGTCGTCGTAGACGAGCAGGTCGGTGCCCTCGCGCTCGGCGACCTCGCGGATCTGGGGGCCCGCGAACGAGGTGTTGAGCAGCACGATGCGCGCGCCGCACTTGGCGCCGGCGAACACCGCCTCGAGGAACCCGCGGTGGTTGCGGCCCAGGATCGCCACGCCCTCACCGGCCTTGAGTCCCTTCTCCCGCCAAGCGTTGGCCAGCGCATTGGTGCGCTCGTCGAGCTCCTTGTAGCTCAGCTCGCCGCGCTCGTCGACGATCACCGGCCGGTCGCCGTGGCGCTGCGCGGCGGCCACGACCGCGCCGCCGAGCAGGCCGTAGCGCCGGAAGCCGTTCAGTAGCTGGGCAACCTTGTGCGGCGGCTCGGGACCGATCAGGCCGCTGCGAATGCACAGCGCAGCGAAGTAGGCCTCGTCGCCGGCGCGCTCGGCGAGCTTGGCGGCGCCGCCGACCAGTCCCTTGGGGTCAAGTGCAAGGCCGATGATGGCCTTGGGATCCAGATTAACGATGGGACTCTCCTCCTCTACGACCGATCGCTGGAAGTTCTCTTGCTCGGGAAGATTCCGCGGTGCGCGGGCGTCGTCCTCACTGAGTACCCACTATGCATACCGCGCGAAGCCCCAGAGTATGCCCCGTGACCGCGGCCACGGCGGCAGTGCGTGCCACCTCACAGCTGTTCGGGCTCCCCGGGCGCGGGCCCGCCGCGAACTCGCTGCAGACCTTGCAGCGATGACATGGCGCCGCCGCCGACCCCACGCGGCGGCGGCGCCCCCTGTCTCACTCCTCACTGGACCATGAATCGTTTGCCGTCTCATGGGTAGTAGACCTAGCGATGGCCGGCAAGCTGATCATGCTGCCGCTGCGCGTCTGGCTTCGCTCTGCGCGTCTGCTCACCCACGCCGCCGGTGGCGTCGCCGGGCGGGCTGCGTCCCTGGCGGGCCAGACGGTCGGCGTCACTTCGCCCAACGGATCTGACCGTGGGCGAGCGCCGGCTCCCACCGCGGAGCCAGGCTGGCGTGAAGAGGCGATCGAAGAGCCGGTCTCACCCGTCGACGTCGAACACCCGGACGATGAGCCCGAGCGGCCTACGCCCCCGGCGTGGCCGCCGGAGGCGGCGCGGGAGCCCGTTCACGTATCCGAGGAGCCCGAGCTCGTCCGCGAAGTGGCCGAGCCGGGGGCCGAGGACGGCGCCGGCGCCCGCGTGACGGTGCTCGAACCGTGGAACGGGTACGCGCAGATGAACGCGCGAGAAGTGATCGCGCGGGCCGGGCAGGCGAGCTCTGCGGAGCTGGCCGCCGTGAGGCTCTACGAATCGCGCCACCGGAGCCGCCAGACCGTGCTCGCCGCAGTCGACCGCCAGCTGAAGCTGTCGGGCCGCGGCAACCCGGCCTGATCCCAACCGCCCCCGCCGACGAAAGGACCCATCGACATGCCCGAAAAGACCCTGAACGAACGCGACACCAAGCTGGTGAGGTGGCTGGGTGAAGCCCACGCCAAGGAAGCCGAGCTCGAGGCGGACCTAACCGCCCACATCGCGCTGACCCAGAAGCAGGCCTACAAGAAGCGCCTCCAGCAGCACCTCAAGGAGACGCGCGATCACAAGCGGCGCGTGGCCTCGCGCATCAAGAAGCTCGGCGGCCCCACTGGTCAGAACCTGATCGCCGCCACCGGCTCGGCCATGGGCGAGGTGGCCGGAAAGACCGTGGCCGCCGTCAAGGGCCAGGTCGGCGTCGCCCGCGCGCTCGTGACCGAGCAGGCCGAGACGCACCTGCGCAACGCCCAGGAGGAGCTCCGCGAGGAGCACGTGGAGATCGCGCTCTACACGCGGATCGAGGTGCTCGCCACCGAGGTCGGCGATCGCGAGACCGCGCAGCTCGCGCGCAGCATCCGGCGCGACGAGGAGCGGATGGCCAAGTTCCTCCTCGCCGAGCTCGGACGGCTGGTAAAGGACGTGGTGCGGGCTGACATCCCGCGCGATCAGCGGGCCACGACCCGGCGTTCTCGCTCGAGCCGCTCGTCGGCCAGCCGGTCGCGCCCGCGCACCGGCACCCGTACCGCGGCCTCGGGGAGCCGCTCGCGTTCGACCTCGTCGCGTCCGGCGTCGTCCCGGTCGGACTGCGTCGCGGTCGGGCTCGTCCCGGTCGGGCTCGACGCGCGGGGGCTCGCGTAGCGGCGGATCGAGCCGCCCGCGGGCTCGCGCCGGCACGCGCAGCTGACCTCACCTCACACGCTGTCGAGCACCGCGAGCCGCAGGCCCGCTCCGACCGGAACTACGGTCTGGGTTAGCCTCGGCTCGCGCTCGATCAGCGCCGTGAACTCGACGAGCTCGTCCGCGTGCGACTGCACGTTGTCGATCGCGAGCAGGCCTCCAGGCGCCAGCGTCCGGACCAGATCGGGCAGGTAGCCCGGATACGCCGGGCGCTCGGCGTCGAGGAACACGAACTCCCAGGCCCCCTCGGGCGCCGCCGCGAGGGTCGATGCGGCGTCCTCGATGCGGAGCTCCACCCGGTCGCCGAGCCCCGCCGCGGCAAGGTTGCCCCGCGCCAGCTCGGTGCGACTCGCGTCGACGTCGACGCTCACCACCCGGCCGCCCGTGGCCCGCGCCGCGTCCGCGAGCCAGATCGTCGAATAGCCGTTGGAGGTCCCGAGCTCGAGGATGCGCCGTGCCCCGCTGGCGCGGATCAGCACCCCGAGCAGCTCAGCGGTGTCGGGCTCGACGTTGCGGAAGCGATCCAGGCGATCGGCTTGGGCGGCGTCGCGCTCGCGGCTCGCCGCATACAGCTCCTCGGCCAGCCGTCGACGAGCCCGGTCCATGCTCAGGCAACCAGCTGCTCGACCGGCTGGCGGGCCTCCTCGGGCGGCTGCAGGTCCTCGAGCCGATCGACCTCGGCCAGCGCCGGGAAGATCCGCCGCCAGCTGACCGCGATCACCATCGTCATCACGCCGCCCCCGACCACGGCAGGGACCGTTCCCACCAGGAAGGCGGCCAGCCCCGACTCGAACGCCCCCAGCTGGTTGGAGGCGCTGATGAACACCATCTCGACCGCGTTCACCCGGCCCCGCAGCCGGTCGGGGGTGGCGAGCGCGACTGTGGTCGACCGGATGTTCATGCTGTAGAGGTCGACGAACCCGCTGACGCCCAGCGCGAGCAGCGAGACCACGAACGTGCGGGACAGGCCGAACACGACGATGCAGGCACCGTATAGGCCGACCACGATCAGCAGCGTTCGGCCCGCCCGCCGCTCGATCGGATGGCGGGTGATGAACGCCGCGCCGAGCAGTGCGCCGACGGCCGGCGCGGCCCGCAGCACGCCGAGACCGGTCGCGCCGACGTGGAGGATCGAGCGGGCGAATACCGGTAGCAGGGCCACGGCGCCGCCGAACAGGACGGCCAGCAGGTCGAGCAGGATCGCCCCCAGCAGGACCTCCGTCCGGCGCACGAACCGGAGGCCTTCGAGCACGCTGGTCAGATTGGCCGGCTCGCCGGCCGCAGCGCCCGAGCGGTCGAGATCGGCCGCCGGCCGGGGGTGCATGGCCAGGACGCTGATCGAGGCGAGCACGCAGGACCCGGCTGCGACCAGGTAGACGACCACCGGCGAGACGCCGTAGAGCAGACCGCCGAGCGCCGGACCGATCACCATCCCGCTCTGGCTGGCGATCGAGCGCAGGGCCATCGCGTTCTGCAGCACGTCGACGCTGACCAGCGTCGGCGGCATGGCTCGCGCCGCTGGCCAGCCCAGGGCCATCCCCACCCCTGCCCCGACTGCGAGCGCCAGATACACCCACACCGCTGTCGTTCCCGCCGCGCTCACGAGCGCCAGCCCCACGCCGACCGCCGCGCCGAGCAGCAGGGCGCCGGCGAAGATCAGCCGTCGCGGCATCCGATCGGCCAGGTGGCCTGCCGGCAGCGCCAGGACGAACAGCGGCACGAACTCGGCCAGGCCGATCCAGCCCAGATCAAGCGGGCTGCGATGGAGGGCGTAGACCTCCCATCCGATCGCCACCTCGAGCATCTGCAGGCCGATCCCCATGCCCAGGAGAGCCAGCCACCAGAGGCGGAAATCGCGCACCTCGAGGGCGGGACCGAGCCGTCTCAAACCCTTGCCGTGGCCTGGATCACGATCGTGAGCGTAGCTCCGGCCGCCCGTGGGTATATCTATAACGCCGAGATCAACGGAGCAAGTCGATTTCGAGCCCGGGTGCCAGGAGGCAGGTGGCCACGATGTCAGTCGAGACTCGAGAAAGCATGGTGGGCGAGGGCGAGCACGTCGTCCAGTTCTACGACGACGACGCGGACCTGATCCGTGCCGTCGGCGCCTACCTGATTCAGACCGTGAGCGCCGGCGAGACGGCGATCGTCTTGGCCACCGAGGCCCATCGCGTGGCCTTCGAGGCCGAGCTGGTCGGTGCCGGCATCGACGTTGGCCGAGCCGTGCAGGACGGAACCTTCGTGTCGCTCGACGCCGCGCAGACCATGTCCGCCTTCATCGACGAGGGCGAGATCGATCCCGCCGCCTTCCAAGCCGTGATCGGCGACCTGGTGCGCTCTGCGCAGCGCAACGGACGGTCGGTCCGGGCCTACGGGGAGATGGTCGCTCTGCTCTGGGAGGCCGGCGACGTGCTCGGCGCGATCGAGCTCGAGAAGCTCTGGAACGAGCTCGGGAAGGAGCTCCGCTTTGCCCTGTGGTGCGCGTACCACACCCAGTCGATGGCCGGTGAGGAGCACGCCGACGCGCTGCACAAGGTCTGCCATCTGCACACCGCGGTGGTGGAGGACGCGACCGCCCGCTTCCGGGCCGGCCCCGACGCTCCGTTCGCCGCCCGCCGCTTCGTGGCCGGCGTCCTCGCGGGGCGTCGCTACACCGACCCTGCCGCAGCGCAGGACGCGCAGCTCGTGGTGAGCGAGCTGGCCACCAACGCTGTAATCCACGCCGGCACCCCGTTCTCGGTGTCGCTGTCGTTCGACGGCTCCACGATCCGGATCTCCGTGCACGACTGGAGCTCGGCCCGGCCGGTCATGCAAGACGCCGCCCCCACCGCTCCGTCCGGGCGGGGACTCCGCCTGGTCGACGCGGTCACCCGCGACTGGGGCGTAGAGCCCGCGACCGACGGCAAGACGGTCTGGGCCGAGTTCTTCCTCGACTGATCAGGGCTGCATCACCCGTCGTCCGGCCGGGCGATCAGGTGCCGGTCGCGCCTCGCCGCCGGACCAGCGAGTCGACCGTCGCGGCCAGGATCAACACGATCGCGGTGGCGATGTCGACGCCGCCGGCACTGATCCCCATCAGCGCGAGCCAGTTGAACACGACCCCGATGACCATCCCGCCGAGCAGGGCATGGAGCATCTTGCCGCGGCCGCCGAACAGGCTGGTGCCGCCGATCACGGCAGCTCGGCGATCACGAAGCCGCCGACGCCCGCCACCGCGCCGACTGAGAGGTCGATCTCGGAGAGCAGCAGCGCGTAGATCTCGGCTGCGGCAAGCAGGATGTAGGTGGCACTAGGTCGACGCCCGTTCCGGCGAGGGTTTGAACACCTAGTGGTCAAAAGGCTACCGGTACGGCGGGGCCGCTCGCTAACGCTCGGGGCGACTCCGCGTCAAGGTGCCGGGTTGGAGAGGAGATTCGACCCGTACCGGGCCAAAAGGCCCCCAGATCGGCTACTCTGCGCTCGTGAGCCGCGCACCCGAGCCATCCGCTTCCTCGCCTGAAGCCTCGGGCTCGAGCGCGCCCGCAAGTCCAGGCTCAGGGTCGGGCCTGCCGGACTATGGCTCCGACCAGACCGGTGGGCCGGCCACCGCCCACACCCTCCTGCGTGCGCATCTCGTGGCGATGATCCGTGACGATGGACCGGTCAGCCGCTCCGACCTGTCACGCGCCATCGGCCTACCCCGGAGCACCACCACCGCGCTGGTCGCCGAGCTGCTGCGCGAGGGGCTGATCGCCGAAGCGCCCGCACGCAGCGGCGGCGCCGGCTCCGGCAGCGGCCGCCCGGCCACCCTTCTGTCGTTGCGGAAGCCCGACGGGCTGGTCGCCGGCTTCGACTTCGGCCACCGCCACATCCGGGTCGCGGTCGCCACCGGCGACGGACAGATCCTGGCCGAGGAGAGCACCCAACTCGATGTGGACCGCCAGGCCGACGCCGCGCTCGAGTGCGCCGGCGAGTTGCTCAGCGGTTGTCCTCGACCGCGCCGGCGTCTCACGCGACGATGTGCGCGCGGCGGCAGCGGGCATTCCCGCCCCGCTGAACAGCCGAACCGGCCGGGTCGGGTCGCCGACCATCCTGGCCAGCTGGGTCGACCTCGATCCGACCGAGGAGCTGCGCCGGCGGACCGGCCTGCGCTGCACGCTCGGCAACGACGCCGCATTCGGAGCGCTGGGCGAGATGACCTACGGGGCGGCTCGCGAGCTGACCGACTTCATCTACGTCAAGGCTTCCAACGGCATCGGCGCCGCGCTGGTCCTGAACGGCCGGCTGTACCGCGGGTCCCATGGCATGGCAGGCGAGATCGGACACACGCAGATCGATCCGACCGGGGCATGGTGCCGGTGCGGCAACCGCGGCTGTCTCGAGGCCACAGTCTCGATCGACGTGGTGCGACGCCAGCTCGAGCCGCTCGGCCTCGATCCGCTAGAGCCCGAGGACATGGAGCATCCGGTCGCCACAAAGGTCCTCGCCGAATCGGGGCGTACCGTCGGCGTGGTGATCGCCAACCTGTGTAACACGCTGAACCCGGAGGCCGTCATCCTCGGCGGCGACCTCGCTTCCACCGGGGCTCATTTCACCAACGGCGTGCGCGACTCGGTCCGGCATCTCGCCCAGCCGGGTCCGGCGCTCGACACCGCGGTCATCACGACGAGCCTCCAGGGCCGGGCCGAGCTCATGGGCGCGGTGGCGTGCGCGGCGGCGACGCCGCACGCGGCGCTGACGGCGTAGCGCCAGGCGCAGAGGCGCGAATTCGTTCAGCGGGACTTGGCGCGCGTGCGCGCCGCCTTCTTCGCCGCGGCGCTCCGCTGCGCTGCGTTGCGCCGGCGCGTGGCGGCGCCCTTCTTGGCGGCGGCCTTGCGCTTGGCGGGTCCGCCGGACAGCCGGTCCTCGGTTTCCGCCACCAGCCTCTTGAGATCCTTGAGCGCGCTCTCCACCGATTTGGCCGGCTTGCGCCGGCGGTCCGTCGCCCGGGCGACGATGTTGGCGGTGCGCTTACGCAGTCCCTGCGCTCGTAGGCGGGTGTACAGCTTGTCGGTTCGCGTGGCCTTGGCCATCAAATGCTCCTCTCGCGGGAAATACAGGGCATGGGGACCGATTACCCATGCGGCGTGAGATCCATCTCGCCCGATTCGTAGACCACGTCCACCGGCTCGAGCACGACCCGCCGGGACCCTTCTTCTACCACACCCGCCACACCGGCCGACAGCCCGACCTCGGTAGCAAGGCGAACGACGTCGTCACCCGAGCCGGCGGCGCAGTACACGGCGAAGCCGCAACCCATGTTGAACGTGGTGTAGGCGGCGGCCGGAGTCATGTCCGCGTGCTCGGCCAGAAACGACAACACCTCGGGCACCTCGGGCAGCCAGCGAACGCGGTAGGTCAGCTCTCGGCGCGGGCGCATCAGCTTGAGCAGCCCGTGCCCCGTGATGTGGCTCAAATAATGGACCTCGACCGCACCAGAGAGGAGCGCCCGGACCAGCCCCGTGTAGAGCACGCTGCGATCGAGCAGCGCCTCGCCGAACGAGCGCCCGCTCGCCAGCAACGTCCCATAGCCGCCGGTCAGCCGCGAAGCGATGGCGCGCGCCAGCGATGAGCCGTTGGCGTGCAGCCCACTGCTGGCCACCAGCACGATCTCATCGCCCGGGCCCAGCCCCGCACCGAGGATCGCGTCCCGCCCCTCGGGAACCATGCCCACCGCGCTCCCCGCCAGTTCGATGTCCCCACTCGAGACGAGGCCCGGCAAGGATGGCGATTCCCCCCCGCCCCAAACGGCCCCGGCGTCGACACACGCTTCACGCCACCCGGCCAGCAGGTCCTCGTGCCGCTCGTGGCGCGTGTACCACTCCGAGGCGCCGGTGGCGAAGTAGGCGTTGACCACCAGCGGCAGCGCCCCCACGCAGCAGAGATCGTTGACGATCGCCGCCACCGTGTCGTAGGCCACGTTGCCGAACGCGCACAACCCCAGCTCCTCCTCGACCTGGCGGGCGATGATCGACTTGGTCCCGAGCCCCTCTACGACGAACGCCATCAGCCGCCCGGCGGCCTCGAACACGAACGCCGGCTCGCCCCGCGACTCGTCCAGCGCGCGTCCGCCGGCGGTGCTCAGCAGGCCCGAGGTGGCCAGCGCCTCGCTGAGAGCGCTGCGCTTGCCGGCGTCGAGGGTCTCGTAGTCGACGCCCGCCGACCGGTACGCGTCACTCACGCCGGCGTCAGTCCGTCGGCCAGTCGTGGACGGGCTCGTTGGAGTGCATGTGCTCGCGGTAGCGCCGGGTCATCTCGCGCAACGCCTCGCCCCGATCCAGACGCTTGTCCTCGTACAGACGGTGGAACACCTGGCTCTGCCAGGAGGCACCGTTTCGCAGCAGCACGCACCGGCGCTCGATTATGCCGAGCAGGCGGTCGGCATCCTCGGTGGCGAGCCCCCACTGCTCGAGCCCCTCGCGCGCGAGCGGGAGCAGGCGCCTGACCACGAGCTCGGCCGCCGGCACCTCGCCCAGGCCCGGCCAGTACACGCGGGCGTCGATCCCCTCGCGCGCGCCCGCGTGGAAGTTCTCCTCGGCGGCCGAGAACGACATCTGCGACCACACCGGCCGATCGTCCTCGGCCAGCATCCGCAGCAGCCCGTAATAGAAGGCGGCGTTGGCCATGATGTCGACGACCGTCGGCCCGGCGGGCAGGACCCGGTTCTCGACGCGCAGATGCGGCTGATCTCGGACCACGTCGTAGATCGGCCGGTTCCAGCGATAGATCGTTCCGTTGTGCAGCCGCATCTCATTCAATCGGGGAACGTCGCCCCGCTCGAGCGTCTCGAGCGGATCCTCGTCGTCCACCACCGGCAGCAGGGCCGGGAAGTAGCTGACGTTCTCCTCGAAGAGGTCGAAGATCGAGGTGATCCAGCGCTCCCCGAACCACACCCGCGGGCGCACGCCCTGGATCTTGAGCTCCTCCGGCCGGGTGTCGGTGGCCTGCTCGAACAGCGCGATGCGGGTCTCCCGCCACAACTCCTTGCCGCAGAAGAACGGGGAGTTCGCCGCCACCGCGACCTGGACCCCCGCGATCGCCTGGGCGGCGTTCCAGTAGCGCGCGAACGCCTCGGGCTCGACCTGCTGGTGCAGCTGCACGCTGGTGCAGGCCGCCTCGGGCGCGATCGTGTCGGCGTGGATGAACAGCCGCTCCACACCGGCGATCGAGATCTCGAGGTCCTCGCCCCGCGCCGCGAACACCTGCTCGTTGAGCAGCGCATAGCGCGGGTTGGCGCTGAACACCTCAGCCCGTAGGTGCTGGGAGCCGATCGTAGGAAGGATCCCGATGATCATCATGTGCGCGCCCACGGTCCGGGACCGCGTCTCGGCGTCGTTCAGGCTGGCCCGCGCGTCGCGCTCGAGGTCGGAGAACACCTCGCCCTCGAGCAACCGCGGGGCGACGTTGATCTCGACGTTGAACTGGCCTAGCTCGGTCTGGAAGCTGGGATCGGCGATCGCCTCGAGCGCGGCGGCGTTGACCAGCGCCGGGTCACCCGCGTCGTCGGTCAGGTTGAGCTCGACCTCCAGGCCGAACGAGCGCCGCTCGGGGTTGAAGCGCGCCTCGCGGAGCATCCGGGCGAACACGTCCAGACACGCCCGGACCTTACGTCGGTAGCGCTGGCGATCCTCGCGGCTGAAGGTCCTGGCGGCGACCTGCTGGCCCACCCCCACAGTATTCCCGCTGGGCGCCCCCGTGCACAACCGGCACGGTCAACGTCTCAGAGTCCGGCTATCCGGTCAAGCGCTCAGCTCATAGCTCCGCCGAGGCGATCTCCGCGCCCTCGGACAGGGACTTGAGCTTGAGCCACGCCACGCCGGGGTCGACTAGCGAGAAGCGGATAAACGTGTCAAAGCCGCAGTCGGTCCCGGCGATGAGGCGATCCTTGCCGATGATCTTGCCCAGCCGCACCAGCCGGTCGGCGACCACCTGCGGGTGCTCGATGAAGTTCGACTTGGTGTCGATCGTGCCCAGGATCACCTTCTTGTCGCCCAGGTCCACGTCCTCGAACACCCGGTACTCGTGCTCATGCCGAGGGTTGCCACCCTCCACGTAGATCGTCCCCGCGTTGACCTTGAGCACGTGGTCGATGATCTCGGCCAGCGGCACGTCCTTGTGATGCGGGCCGCCGTAGTTACCCCAGCACACGTGAAAGCGCACCTGCTGGGGCGGGATCCCATCGAGCGCCGCGTTCAGCGCCTCGATCGCCAGCGGCAGGTGGTGATGCCAATCGCCCACGCTCGAGCCGACCGACCGGCAGTGCGCCGCCATCGCCACATCCGGCGAATCGATTTGGAGGTTCAACCCCGCATCGGCGATCGCCTTGTACTCGTAGGACAGCGCATCACCGAGCGCCGCCAGGTACTTCTCGTGGGAGCCGTAATGCTGGTCGGGATAGTTGAACGCGATCTGGCCCGGGCTGATCGCACCCATGAACGCGGTGGACAGATCGCCGCCGGCGAGCGCGGTCTTCAGGCGCTCGATGTCACGGTGCACCGCGTCCTTGTCGCTCAGCTCCACTTGCCCGACGCAGTTGGAGAACACCAGGTGGGCCATCGCCGGCGTGGCGAACAGCCGCATCGCCAGGTTCGGGAAGTCCGCCACATCGTCGGCCTGGAACTCCGACCGGCCGTCGAACCCCGAGAACCGCTCGTTGATGTACGTGCTGAACCCGGTCTTGCTCATCTCGCCATCGCTGATGACGTCGATCCCGGCCTCGCGTTGCTTGGCCACCACCTCCGCGACCGCGGAGTCGATGCTCGCCTCGAGGGCGCCCTCGTCCACCTCCTGCCCGTCCAGCCGGGCCCAGATCATGTCGGCCAGGCCGTCGGGCCGTGGGAGGCTCCCGGCGTGCGTGGTCGGAATGCGGTCTGCCATGTCTCTCTCCACCTCTCGAGTCTCGGGTCCCGTCCGGCGATCCAGATCGCGCTCGCGCCGCCGACCGGGAGGTTGTACACCACCGATCCCTGTGCTCGCCACCGCCTGCACCCCACTCCGTGCGCTGATCGGCAATCCTCCCGTCCATGGCAAACGATCTCAACGCCTTCGAAACCACCGATTGGGAGCGCGACTTGGGCGCCGCCCGCGGGACCCGGGTCGGCGCGGCCGCCGGCGCCCACGACCTCGGCTGCACCCTGTACGAGCTCGATCCGGGCGGCCAGGCGGCCCCGTACCACATGCACCACGCCAACGAGGAGCTGCTGGTCGTGCTCGACGGCGCGCTCGAGCTCCGCACGCCGGACGGGACCCGTCCGCTGACGAAGGGCGCCGTGGTGGCCTTCCCCGCCGGCCCCGGCGGCGCCCACCGCGTCCGCAACGCCTCCGACACGCCGGCCCGTTACCTGGTCGTCTCGACCATGCGTTTCCCCGAGGTAGCCGAGCAGCTCGATACCGGGACCGTGCTCGCGCTCAAGGGACCGGCCGACGGCTGGGCGTTCCCGGAGGGGAGCGCCGGCGACTACATGGCGCTCACGATGGGCGCACTGAAGGCGGACCCGGGGAGCTGACCCCAGGGCTCAGTGGGCAAGAACAGCGGGATCACTCGGGCACGAACAGCCGGCCCTGCATCTGCTCGTCGCTCTGGGGGTTGAACTCCCACAGCGGCTTCACCTGCGCACGAATGTCCTCGGGCAGGCGGTCGGCCCCGTGATGGTCGATCTCGACGAGGTTGCCGCCCGGATCGCGCAGGTAGAGCTGGACGACGTCGCCGGGCAACAGGACCAAGTGATTGCGGAACGCCTGCCCGTCGAATGCGCCACGGCGCTCGGCCACTCGGTACACCGGCTCGAGGTCGTCGACGGTGATGCCCAGGTGGTGATGGCTGCTCGGCTGACTGTCGCGCTCGAACAGGTGAAGCTGCGTCCGCCCCAGCGCGAGCCATTGGACCGGGAGCCCGAAGTTCGGCGTCGGGATCAGCTCGGCGCCGAGCAGCTCGACCCAGAAGTCAACCGACTCCTGCAGGTCGGGGGCGTTGATGCTGACGTGGTTGATGCGGCTGCTCACCGGGGCAACGATACCGCCGCCCCACCAGGCAGCCCCCGGCCAGCGCGCTGCTCGCCGCCATGACCGCCAGCAGCACCTGGTAGCCGGCGACCCCGATGAGCGCCGCCCCGGCCGCGACCGAGATCGTCTGCGGCGCGGTGATGAGCGCGTCGGCGGCGGCGTACGCACGGCCCTGGAGCTCGGGCGGGGTCGAGCGCTGCACGAGCGTGGTCAGCCCGACGATCACCCACGGGAGGCTCACGCCGAACAGCAGCACACCGGCCACGACCGACCCCAGCGAGGGCGGGATCTCGAGCAGCGCCCCGACGCACATCAGCAGCAGCCCGGTGGCGATCAGCCACCGCTCGCCGACCCTCCGTATCAGTGGCGCCGCGGTGGGCCCGCCCAGCAGGGCCCCCGCGCCCTGGAGCGTGACCAGCACGCCGACGAAGGCCGGCGCCCGGTGCAGGCCCTGCCCCACGACGGCGAAGATCGTCGTCTCGCTGAAGCCGAATCCGAGCACGGCGCACACCGCCGCGGCGGTCACCTGGCGCAGCGCTGGACTCGCGGCGATGTGCCGGATGCCGGCGCCCAGTTCGGTGCGCCACCGGGTAACGCGGGGCCGCACCGAGGGCGCCGCGATCCGCAGCGACCGCACGCACAGCACCGGCACGATGAACGTGGCGGCGTCCAGAAGCACGAGCGGGCGCGCTCCGACCAGCGCGAACAGGCCGGCTCCGGTCAGCGGGGCGAGGAGGCCGAGCGTCGCGTGGATCGTGCGAAGCGCGCCGTTGGCGTCGGGCAGCAGGTCGGCCGGCAGCAGCGAAGTGAGCAGCGCCGATTGAGCGGCGCCCAGCGTCGAATACGAAAGCCCGTACACGGCCATCACCAGATAGATCAGCCACACCTGTCCCGCGCCGTGGACGAGTAGCAACGCCAGTACCGCGCATCCGGTCGATGCGTTGACCGCGATCAGCAGCCGCCGCCGGTCGACCCGGTCGACCAGCAGCCCGGACACGGGCGCCAGCAGCGTCGGGGCCGAGAAGAAGAAGAACGTCAGCCCGGCCGCCGCGCTCGAGCCGGTGAGCGACTTGACCCAGACGCCGGCGGCGAGCCACAGCGCCGAGTCGCCGAACGAGGAGACGGCCTGGCCGGCCAGGAACACCCGCGCGTCGCGCACGGCGAACAGACGGCGCATCACGCTGGCGGCGCCACCGGGTAGGCGAACAGCAGGACCTCCACGGGCAGCGAGTCCGGCGGGCGGCGCTCCGGGTGTGCGATCCGGTCCCGGTAGCGGTGCAGGATCGCGGTGACCTCCTCATCCACGGCCCGGAGCTCATCCGGCGTGACGTGGAGCGTGAAGTCGCTCGAGCCGGTCACCTCCTGCCAGCGCACCGGATAGCTCGAGCGCTCCTCATAGAAGGCCTGCAACCGTCCGAACGAGCGCTCCCGCAACGTCCGTGACAGTGCCCGCGCCGCGATCTGCGTGCCGGGGTCGTCGTGCAGGTCGGTGAAACGCATCCCCACCCGGGTCAGCCGCCAGCTTCGCATCCGTCCCGGACCGGTCGCCGCCTGCTCGACGAACCCGTACTTGGCCAACTGGCGAAAGTGAAACGAGCACGTCGTGGGCGACTCGCCGATCACCTCGGAGGCGCGGGTCGCCGTGAGCGGTCCTTCCAGGCCGAGCGCCTCGATCAGGGCGAGCCGGACCGGGTGGGTGATGGCCCGCATCGCACGCGGATCGGTGAGCTCGCGGATACGTGGATCGTCGTCTTGAGACATAGTTCTCGAGAGTAATCTCTCGAGAGAATATTGTCAAGAACTCGACTCAGGCATGGATCGACACCGCGCCAGGGCATCGGCGTAGAACCCCAGGTAGCTGTCCCAGTGGCTGCTCCAGTAGGACATGTCGTGTCCTCCCGGCCAGACGTGCAACTGCACCCGCTGACCGTCGCGCCGAAGCTCCCCGGCCAGCCTGGTGTCAGCGGCCCGGAAAGGATCCTGCGTACCCACGTCGATCCACACCGCCGTCCCCCGGTACGGGTCGCCCGCGCGGGCGGCGCCGATCACGTCGTTGCGCGAGAAGTCCTCCGCGTCGTCGAAGGCGCCCGCTGCGCTGTCGGCACCCTTGACCCACAGTGCCGCCGAGTGGCCGCCTACCGCGCAGAAGCGGCGCGGCTCCAGCCGGGCCAGGTTGAGCGCGCCGAAGCCGCCCATCGAGATCCCGGCGATCGCCACGCGGCGGGGGTCGGCGTGAAGGCGTCCTACCGCCTGCACGATGACCTCGCGCAGGACATAGCTGCCCCAGGCGCCATCGGCGCGATCGTGCCAGTAGGAGTCGGAGCCCCCGTACGGGAACATGACATCCGGGGCCCGTGGTCCGAGCCGCGCGAGAGCGGCGAACATCGCGCCGTCGAGGTTCGAGTTCTGATCCTGGCCCTTGCCGTGCAGGAAGACCAGGAGCGGCCGGCGGCGCCCGGCCGACCCGGCGGGCACCACCGCCACCACCGGAAGCGCGGCGTGGATGAACCGGCTGTCGATCGTGAACCGCCGCACCCGTGCCCCGTGCGTGTCGGCCCCGGATCCGGCCACCGCGACCACGCCGGCGCTCGCGATAACCATCGCCACCACGATCAACAGCACCCGCCGAAATACGCGCTTACGACCCAAGCCATCGCGTAGTCTGGCCTCATCCCGGCGCCGACTGCGGCCTGACCGGGCACCCCGCGGGTAGCATCGCCGCGTGCCGCGCGCGCTCTCGCCCTCCACGCTGAGCCTCCGCGCCCAGCAGTGGGCGGCGAAGACCCTCGACGGGTTGCCGCCGTCGGTCCAGGTGCGCCTGTCCGGCCGGCCGCCCGTGCAGGTCGACGGCGAGACGCTAGCTCCCGAGGTGCAGCTTGCCCTGGCCATGCTCGAGCGCCGGCGCGAACCTCCGCCCGAGACCCTCACCCCGGCCGAGGCGCGACGGCGGCGGCGGCGCCTGTCGGCGGTCTACGCCGGCAAGCCCACCCCGGTTGGCGCCGTCGCAGACCTCGACCTCGACGCCGCCGTTGGCGGGCTCCACGCGCGCCACTACGCGCCGGCCGAGCCGGGCGGCCCCCACCCGCTGCTCGTCTACTACCACGGGGGTGGGTTCACCTACGGCGACCTCGAGACGCACGACGGCGTGTGCCGCATCCTGTGTCGCCACACCGGCGCGCACGTGCTCGCCATCGACTACCGCCTGGCCCCGGAGCACCCGTTCCCGGCCGCGGTGGACGACGCGCGAGCCGCGCTCCGCTGGGCGTTCGCGAACGCGCAACGACTCGGGGCCGACCCGCAGCGCGTGGGCGTGGGCGGGGACAGTGCCGGCGGCAACCTGGCGGCGGTCGTCTCACAGCTGGCGGCGCGCGACGATGGCCCTGCGCCGGTCCTCCAACTCCTGATCTACCCCGCCACCGACTTCACCCGTCGGCGCCGGTCACGCGAGCTGTTCGGCGAGGGCTTCCTGCTCACGCACTCCGAGATGGACTGGTTCGAAACCAACTACCTGGGGCCCGAACGGACGCACGCCCGCGATCCGCGAGCCTCGCCGCTGCTCGCCGAGGACCTGTCGGGCCTGGCTCCCGCCTACATCGTGACGGTCGCGTTCGACCCGCTGCGCGACGAGGGCGAGGAATATGCGAGCGCGCTTAGCCAGGCCGGCACGCCGGTGACGCTGCGTCGCTTCCCCGGCTTCATCCACGCCTTCATCGCCGGTGCGGGGGTCAGCCGCAACGCACGGGATGCGCTGGTCGAGATCGCCGGCGCCACCCGCGCGATGTTCGCCAGACCCGCTTAGGCCGCGTAGCGCTGAGCCGACCGAGCCCGGGCCTTGGCCGCCTCGGCCTCGCGGTTCTTGGCCGGGGCCGCCGTATGCAGGTCGGCCAGCAGATGCAGCGAGGCGTGGGCTACGGCATCAACGGCACGCTCGAAGGCCTCCTCGTTGGCTCGCGAGGGCTTGTTGAAGCCGCTGATCTTGCGCACGTACTGGAGGGCGGCGGCCTTGACCTCCTCCTCGGAGGCGGGTGGATCGAAGTTGTAGAGCGTTCGGATGTTTCGACACATGGGGATAGCGTAAACGGGGCGCCCGGGTCAAACGCCGACCGTCACCTTCAAGGGCGGGAGCCTCCCGGGGACGGTGTACGTCGGCGCCGGACCGGATGAGATCTCGCTCGACGTCTACCGCCTGAGCGGAGCGCTCGGCCGGGCTCGCCGGATCACGTACAGCCCGCTCGGGCTGGCCCGGATTGGGGTTGCCCGCCGCGAGTTCTCCCGCCGCGGCGGGCTCCGGGCCGTTCAGGGGCGTTTGAGCCGGGTCTCCTCGTCCATCCGCCAGCGCCATTCGATGCCCAGATCAGCCGGCGCCTCCGGCTCGTCGCGCGACTCGCCCAGCCACTCGAAGCCGAGCTTGCGCGGGACGCCCGCGCTGGCCAGGTTGGCCTTGTCGTGATGAATCTCCACGCGGGTGATCTCGGGAAGCGCCAGGGCCGCGTCGGTCAGCATCCGCGCCGCCCGCGTGGCCAGCCCGCGCCGCAGGAACGCCACGTGGATCCAGTAGCCGATCTCGAGCCCGCCCGCGCCGATCCGGCGATGCAGCCCGCAGCCACCGGCGACCCGGCCATCGACGAACACACCCAGCACCACGTCGCCACCCTCCGACCAGTCTCGCTCCCACCCGGCGATCATCGCCCGCCGGCGCTCGAGTGGCACCGGCTCCTCTGCGATCCACGCCATCCACGGTCGCAGGTGATCGGTGCTTACGGCTACCGCGCGCCCAAGCGCCTCGGCGTCGTCGGGCACCCAGCGGCGCAGGAGCAACCCGTCGCTTCCTTCGAGGTGCTCAGGCAGAACGGTTGGCATCCACCCGGAAGGTAACTACGCCCGTCCTATGCCATCCCGGCCAGGCGATAGAGAACCAAGCTTCCCGCCACCGCCACGTTGAGGCTGGCGCCCCGTCCGATCATCGGGATCTCGACGCACACATCGGCGGCATCGACCTGCTCCTCCGGGATGCCGTGCCATTCGTGCCCGAGCAGGATCACCGTCCGCTGCTTGGCCGGCTCGAGTCGCGGAAGGGCAATGGCCCCCTCGGCCAGCTCGACGGCGAGGATCTTCCAGCCGTCAGCTCGTTGCGCCGCGATCCAGCGATCCTTGCTCGTCCGAATCCAATGCACGCACGGCCGGCGCCGAGGACCGAGGGTGTCGCCGCTGCGGAGCGCATGGCGGTAGTGCTCGGTGTCGGGAGTGGCGAGGCACGCTCCGACTGCGTCACACGTGCGCAGCAGGGTTCCCAGGTTCGCCTGGAAGGCAACCCACAGCGGGGCGACGACGAGATGGTCCCAGCAGCTGTGCCCGCGGGGCCGGCGTTCGCGCCGGATGTCCCCCCGACCGGACTTGCGGGCGCTCAACGCGCCCGGGCAGCCGCCCTTTCGTCGCGCACTGCCTCAGCGTAACGCCGGCCGGTCGCGCCCGTCTACAGAGGGCACTCGTACGCCTCCGGACCGCATTGCGTGTGGCCGGCAACGATGAGCAGCGCGAGAAGGGCGTACGCGTAGAGCGGCACCAGGCTCGCGATCCACCCAACCACCAGGAACGGCAGGCGTCGCACGAGACGACCGAGGGCCCAGTACATGCTCAGCGCCATCCCGCAGGCCAGGAGCGCAATCGCCGCTCCGGCAAGCGCCTGGGACCGGCTCACGTCGGGCGCGTGGCCGGAGTAGGCCAGCACGCCGAGCGTGACGCTGATCAGCGCCACCAGCGCAACCGGAATCCACCGCTTTGCGACCACGCGGCAGGCTGAGAACACCGCGGTCCTGCGCGCGCGGAGCGTCCCAACACGACCGGGCGCGGTCCACCAGGCCGAGCCCGCGACGGCGAGGCTGGCCAGCGCGGGCGTCGCATAGACGAGTATCTCCGAGAGAGGCTTGCTGACCACGGGTCAGCAAGTTATCAACTTGTTGACCGTCGGTCAAATAGGTTGCGATCGAGCCAAAGGCCGCGCCGGCACAGCGGGGCTGGCAACGCGGAACCTGGCGCTGCGGCGCGTCACTCCAACTCCGGCCGGTAGGTTCCGAAGCTCCACAGGTTGCCTTCCGGGTCGCGCGCCCCGTAGAAGGACCCATAGTCCTCGTGCTGCGGCCCGTCGACGATCTCGGCGCCGGCCTCCTGGGCGTGGCGCAAGTGATCCTCGAGGTCGTCGACGGCCACGTAGGCCCACCCGTGCCCGGGGCGCCGGTGGTCGTCCTCGCCGCGCCAGGTGCCGAGCATCACGAGCCCGTCGCCGTAGCGGAGCTCGGCGTGGGCGATCGTTCCGTCCGGGTTCTCGTGGGCGGCGTGGGTCTCGAAGCCGAAGGCCCGCTGGAGCCAGTCGATGGCGGCGCGGGCGTCGCGGTAGCGCATGGAGGGATAGATGTCGCGTGGCATGCCGGGCACCGTAGCGGCGCTCCCGTCTCCACGTCTTGGACGGATTTGACCTGCGTGCCTGATCAATCGGCGGCCACGCCGAGTCTGTCGGGCAGCAGCCGGGCGACGAACTCGCCGGGCGCCGCCCCTGCCAGCTCCCGAAACTCGCGGTTCATGTGCGCCTGGTCGTAGTAGCCGCAGCGCTGGGCGATCTCGGCGAACCGCCCGCCGTCGTCGCGCTCGAGCAGCCGCACGGTGCGCTGGAAGCGAACCAGCCGCGCCGCGGTCTTGGGCGCGGGTCCAACCTGCTCGCGAAAGCGCGCGATCAGATGCCGGCGGCTGCAGCCCAGCTCGCGCGCGAGCTCGCCGACCGGCAGCAGGCCGCCGGTGGCGCGCAGCCTGCGCCACGCCCACTCCACATCGGGTGATGGCCGCCGGGCCCGCCGCGCCCGCTCGTTGATGAACCGATCCAAGATGGCAAACCGCGCGCTCCACTTCGGTGTGCAGGCGAGCCGCTCGACCAGCTCGCTCGCTTCGACCCCGAGCACGTCGTCCAGCGGCAGCACCAGCTTCGAAGACAGCTCGTGCATGGCCACGCCGAACAGCATGTGCGCGCCGAGCGGCGACAGGTTGACCTCGATCCCGCTCAGGCGACCGTCGTGCTCGGTGATCGCGTAGGTGTCCTTGAGTGCGGCGACGAACGAGCCGTAGCGCTGCTCGGGGTGATCCGGCCCGCCGACCCGCAGCAACGGTCCCAGCGAGAGGATGATCGTGACCTCGTCCTGAGCCACCTCACGCCGGCGGGTCTGCCCGACGCCGTCGTGGTCGTAGCCGCAGTACCGGCGCACGATGCCCGCGAGCAGCGGATGCGGCGCGCGCTCGGTGTGCTCGAGACTCATCGGCCAACCCTAACCAGGCCGATCAGCCAGGCCCGCTTGACCGGGCCCCAGAACCTGCTGTCGTCGGAGGCCGGCAAGTTGTCGCCGAGCACGAAGTACTCATCTGCCGGGACGGTGATCGGTGTCGGGTAGTTGCAAATCGGTGCCTGCCCGCACGGCACGACGCGATAGGAGCGCGGCTCGGGCTGCTCATTTCGGATCACGGTCCCGTGGACGATCGCGATCCGGTCGCCGGGCAGCCCGACGACTCGCTTGATGAACGTCGCGGAGGACTCGGCCGCCGTGGGCCTGCCGCAGACGCGGCGGAACCCCGCTCCCTCGTGTGGCGCTCCGCAGGTCGGCTGGGCCGCGTCGGCCCCCGCCGGCGGATGGAACACGACGATCGCGCCGAGTGACGGCGGGTGCGCGCGCAGCGCCGCGTTGTCGGAGACGACGGTCTGGCCGACGCGGAGCGTCGGCAACATGCTGCCCGACGGGACTCGATAGCTCGTTTGTGCTTGCTGCTCGCGCTGGCGTCCGATGCAGCAGTCGACCCGCCAGCGCCCGCCCTGCTCGATGAATCTCATCGGGACCGTCTGCGAGCCCCCGTCCGCCTGGCGGGCCGTCGCGGTGGTGCCGTGCACAGCCACATCTGTGGCACGCACCGCGGTCTTGAAGATCGCGCCTTGCCCGAGCAGCCCGAACAGCGCCCGCAGCCCGGCCCGGCAGTCGCTGGCCGAGACCGACTTCCCCGCGCCCGCGAGCTGTCCGTTCAACTCGCCGGCGAGGGCGCTCCAGAATGCTGAGGTCATCCCGTCGCACGCCCCCGCCACGTTCCGTCGCTGCAGGTCGTGCACGAACTGCGCGAAGCTGGCCGTGACCCTGTCGGCGTTTCCGCTGCCGCTGCTGCCCCTGCTTCCGCCGCAGCCGCTCAGCGCGATCAGCGCACACACCACGGCGGGCACGACGAGCTTGGGGCGCCCCATCCAGGGCAGGCTAGCGTCGCGCTCAGTTACGCCGCGATGCGCCGGTCACCGAGGCGCAGCTTGCTCCCGGCGATCTTGGCGAATCCCCGCAGGCCGATCAGCTTGCGCAGGTTCCGGGGAGCGAAGAACTCTTCGATCGGCACCGCCCCGGTGAGCACGCCAAGGAATCGCTGGGTCTGCTGTGGATCGCGCGCGAGTGCGGCGAACAGGAGTTGCTGCTCGAGCCGTGGCGGCTGGAACGAGGCAAGGTCAACCGTGAAGTCGTACATCGGCTTGACCGCGGCGTTGCGCGCCCGCTCGTAGCGATCGAGCATCGAATCGAGCGGCCGACCCTCAGCCGCCGCCGTCCCGATCGACCCGGCGAGCAACTCGGCGTCGCGCATGGCGTCCGATATGCCCTGGCCGGTGACCGGGTCCGTCGCCAAGCCGGCATCGCCCACCAACGCCCAGCCCATTCCGAAGGGCTTGCGGAGGTAGTTGGCGGTCTCCGCCGTCCCGTAGATCCGCTCCGCTCGCCGCGCCGAACGGGCGCGCTCGCCGAGATCGCCCGCGAGATCGAGCGACCCGAGCAGGTTGCCCTCGAGATCGGTTCGGAAGGCACGAAACTCGTCGATCGGACCGCCGACATAGGTCATGACGAGGCCGTCATTCGTCGGCCACGCGCCGACGAACCGGCGATCGCGCCCGTAGATCTCGCCGCCGTCGAGCGCCAGCCCGTCCCAGTAGGTGTAGTACGCGAAGGTCAGCGCCGGGTGCTCGTGATAGCGCTCCGCGCCGACCGCCTTGGCCAGCGGCGAATGCCGGCCGTCGGCGCCGACAACCAGGGCCGCCTTTTCGACCACCGATGCGCCTTGCGCGTCGCGCCCGCGAATGCCGGTGACGCGGCCATCGACCGCGAGGATCTCCTGCACCACGAACTGCTCGCGCACCTCCGCGCCGGCCTCGCGCGCGGCTTCGACGAGAAGCGAGTCGAGCAGGCTCCGGCGGGGGCTGTACAGGGCGTCGATGCCCTCAAACGCCCCGTAGCTGCCGGACAGCACGACCGGACCGGCGTCGAACCGCACACGGCGCGTCGCCGGCGTGCCTGCCGCGACGATCCGGTCCAGCAGGCCCCAGCGCTCGAGCCGGGCGATGCCGGGCAGCTGCACCTGATGGGTGGACAGAGTGTCGCTCGGGAACGCGGCCCGATCGACCACGAGCACGCTGAGGCCCTGACGGGCGAGGAGCATAGCGGTGGCAGACCCGGCGACCCGTGCACCGATCACGATCACGTCGTACATCTGAACTGAACCCCCTGAGTCATAGGCGGACTGAACGTCCCGCCCAGCATCGCGGCGATCGGCGCTCGCCGCATCGGTGCCGGCACCCAAGTTCGCGCCTGGCCGTACCTATTTCGTCAGGACAGTCCGTGACGCAAGGCGTACGCGGCGGCGGCGGCGCGGGCGGTCCGTCCCGACACGCCGATCTTGGCGTAGATGCTGGCCACGTGGTGCTCCGCGGTGCGCACGCTGAGAACGAGTTGCGCCGCGATCTCCTCGTTGCTCAATCCGTTCGCCACCAGGCGCAGGACCTCTCGTTCGCGACGGGTCAACTCGCCGGCGACACGACCGCGCGCCGCCGGCTCGGACATGACGACGCCCAGCTGTGCTAGCTCCCGCCTGCCGCGCTCCTCGGCGTCGGTCGCGGCGCGCTCGCGCCTCAAGTCCCGCAACACCGGCGCGAGCTCGAGCCGCGCTTGCGCCGACTCGTAGCGCACGCCGCTCTCGGCGAACAGATCCGCCGCGTCTCCAAACGCGGCGGACGCGCGCTGTGGATCGCGCCCCGCCTCGACGCGCCCGCGGGCCAGCAGCGCCGCGGCGCGCAGCGGCCTGGTCGCGACGCTCCCGGCAACCCGCTCCAGCTCGGCAGCGGCGGCCTCGGCGGCTGGGCGCTCCCCGAGATCCAGCCGAGCGCGAACCAGCACCTCCAGCGCGCGCACTCGCTCGAAGCGGTCCTGATCACCGATGCCGCGCAGGAATCGCTCGGGCTCCTCCGCCGCCGTCTGCGCGTCACCGCGGTCGAGCGCGATCGCCGCCCGGACCACCGCGCCGACCATGGGCCGGCCGATCTCCTCGAGCAACGCCAGCGCGTCCTCCAGACGGCCCTGCCGGCGTCGCAGCCCGGCCAACCGGACCAGTCCGTCGACCGACTTGGCGCGGACGTGAGCGTACTCGCGGCACACGGCGGTCAGCGTCCGCTCGGCCTCGACCCAGGCACCCTGCCAGACCAGCACCTCGCCGTACAAGGTCCGGCAGGTCGCGAACATCTCCGCGTCCTTGAAGCGCGTGGCGATCTCCTCGACCCGCTGGCACCACTCGCCGGCGCGATCGAAGTCGCGGACCCGCCGGCACGCGTCGATCAGATGGCAGCAGACCACCTCCACGACACCCGCGTCGGCAATCTCGCCTGACACCGCCGCCGTGGTCGCCTCGTCGAGTCGCCGCATCCCATCGTCGACGCGGCCGTCGGCAACCAGCGCGAGCCCCTCGAGCGCCAGACAGACCATCTCTCCGTCGAACGCGCCGCCCTCGCGCGCCCTGAGAAACCCGGTATGGGCTAGCGAGTAAGCCGTCCGCGGGTCGTGCGCCGCCAAGGCAAACCGGGCCTGAAGGTAGATGAGCCGACCCCACTCCTCACCTTTTGGCACGTCCTGGAGCACGCGGGCCGCGCGCTCGAGCCATCCCTGGGCCTCGGCCGGACCCCGGAACAGCAGGCAATCCATCACAAGCTCGACGGCCGCCCGTCCCGCGACCCGCGCGTCCTCCCGCCGGCGGGCGAGCCGGTACGCAGCCTCGTGCGACTCGAGCGCGACCGGGGCGTCGAACTGGTATCGCGCGGCTACCCCCAGCCCGATCAGTGCCACCGGCGACTCGCGCTCGGCCAGCGCCGACTCGAACCGCTCCCGCGCCCGCTGACCATGCTCCGCGAGCCAGCGCCTCCGAGCCGGCCGCAAGGGCCTCATTCTCGTTGTTGCGGACGCCCGATCCCATCGCCCGCGAGCGAGCCTATTGCAAACGATCACTCCGGTTCACTCGCTCGCGATCGCGGCGAGCACGTCGAGGTTGGCGGCGCGGCGGGCCGGCCAGGTGGCGGCGACTAGCCCCAGGATCGCCGACAGGATCACGAAGGCGATAAGGCTCGGCACCGGGACGGCCAGCTTGGTGACGCCGTCGTCGCGCAGGGCGGAGGAGAGCGCGACCCCGAGGCCCGTGCCCATCACCACGCCGATCACCGCCCCGAACAGCGCGATGATCACCGACTCGGCGCGGATCATCGCCTTCGCCTGGCGGCGCTTCATCCCGACCGCGCGCAGCAGGCCGATCTCACGCGTGCGCTCGAACACCGAGAGCATCAGCGTGTTGACGATTCCGATCAGCGCGATCACGACGGCCAGCGCGAGCAGCACGTAGACGAGTCCGAGCAGCTGGTTGATGTTGGCCTTCTGCTGGCTCTCGAACTGGGCCCGGGTCTGGATCGTGAGGTTCGGGTAGACGGCCAGCCGATGATCGAGCGCGGCTTGGAAGCCCCGCACTCCGGGCGCGGTCCTGACGAGCACGGCGTCCGGCAGCGGTTTGTCGAAGTGCGAGAGGAAGAACCGCTCGCCGGTGACGTAGCTGCCGATCAGCGGGTTGGTCTTGTAGATCCCACCGATCCGCATGCTCGCCCGCCCGGTCTGGGCGAACCGGACCGGCACGACCGACCCGACGTGCAGATGATCGGACGCTGCCGTGGTGGCGTCGATAAGCAGCTGGCCGGCCGCGAGCGCCGGCGCTCCGGACCCCTCGACGATGTGCAGGTTCACGTTCTGTGGCAGTCCCACCGGGGTCACCGCGGCCAGGCTCGACAGCGACCCCCTGAGCTCGAACTGCCCCCGGTACACCGTCGTGGTGGCGGTGACTCCGGGCAGGCGCGAGACCTCGGAACGCACCGACCGGCTGAAGCCGCCCGAGCCGGTCACCAGGTAGTCGGCGTTGACCGCGCTGTCGACCTGGTCGGTGGCCGACGCGGTCAGCGACGCGCCCAGGACGCCGATCGTCGATACGAGTCCGATTCCGACCATCAGCGCGGCGGCGGTCTGCGCCGTGCGGCGCGGGTTGCGCATCGAGTTCTCCCGCCCGAGCCGGCCGGGAATGCCGAACACGACGCGCAGCGGACGGCCGAGCACGTCGGCCAAGGGACGGGCGACGAGCGGCACGAGCAGAGCCCTGGCCACGAGCAGACCCGCCGAGCCCAGCCCGACCAGGATCACGTGCGGGCCGCTCACCCCAACCATCACGGCAACGAGCGCGGCGAGCCCGATCACGCCGCCGGCCCACAGGCGCCGGCCGGGCACGTCCGCCGCGTCATCTTCGGTGTGCTCGACCAGCGCGGCCACGGGCGGGATCCGCACGGCACGCCGGGCGGGACCGATCGCCGAGAGCACGGTCACCCCGACCCCCACGCCGAGCGCGACCGCCACGGTACGCGCCTCGAACACCAGCGGGGCCGAGGGCAACGAGATTCCGAACGCCCCAAGCAGTGCCTTCAGCCCGAGCGCGGCCAGGACGCCGAGGCCCAGCCCGATCAGCGAAGCGGCCAGGCCGGTCACCGCCGCCTCGCCCAGCACCGAGCGCAGCAACTGCCCGCGGCTCGCGCCGACCACGCGCAGCAGCGCCAGCTCACGGGTGCGCTGCCCGACCGTGATCGTGAACGTGTTGAAGATCGTGAAGCCGCCAACGAACAGCGAGATCAGCGCGAAGATCAGCAGCGCGGTCGACAGGAACGAGAGCTCGTCGTCCACGGCGCTGCTCAGCTGGTTGGCCACGGCCCGCCCGCTCACGACCTCGACCCCCGCCGGCAGCAGCCGGGCGATCGCCTGCTGCAGCGCGACGTTGTCCGCCCCCGGGGCGGCCAGCACGTTGATCGCGTCGAAGTGGCCGCGGGAGTCGAACAGCGCTTGCGCGGTCGCCTGCTGGAAGCCCGCGAGCGTGTCTCCGGCCAGCGTCCTGTCGTTGCCGAACGTGACGATCCCGGTGACCGTGAACGTGCGCGCCCCGTTGGGCAGCAAGACACGAATCGCGTCGCCGAGCCTGAAGTCGTACTTGGTCGCCGTGGCCTTGTCGATCACCACGTCGCGCGGCGTCGCGGGCGCCCGGCCCGCCACCAGCCGGAACGGAGACAGCTGCCGGTTGGCATCGAAGGCGAACCCCAGGTTCTTGCCGGCGCCGTCGTCGATCGAGCTCCCGTCGGGCGCCACGAGCTGGGCGTAGCCGCCCGCGCTCCCGAACACGTAGGCCACCCCGGGCAGGCGCCGAACCTCCGCGGCCACCGACGCGGGGACCGGCTTGCGATCGGACGTCCCGGTGACGGCGGCAGGAGAGTTGTCCTTGAAGGCCGCCTTGCCGCGAATCTCGAAGCTCACGTGCTGATAGACGCTTCCGATCAGGGTGTTGACCGTGCGGTTGAGCGTGTCGCCGAGCACGAGCGTCCCGGTGACGAACGTCACTCCGAGCACGATGGCCAGCGCGGTCAACGCGAGGCGCAGCTTGCGCGCCAACAGTCCTCTCAGCGTGATCCGGCGCATCTCAGCTCCCCAGCTTCTTCATCTGCTCGAGCACGGCATCGGCCGACGGGGAGCGGATCTCGCCCACCACGTGGCCGTCGGCCAGGAACACCACCCGGTCGGCGTAGGCCGCCGCCAGCGGGTCGTGGGTCACCATGACGATCGATTGCCCGTGCTCGTTCACGGCGTCGCGCAGGAACGCCAGCACCTCGGCTGAGGCGTTCGAGTCGAGGTTTCCGGTCGGCTCGTCGGCGAAGATCAGCTCCGGCCGCCCGATCAGGGCTCGCGCGCAGGCTACGCGCTGCTGCTGACCGCCCGACAGCTCGCTTGGACGGTGGCCGAGGCGATCGGCGATCCCCAGCTGGCCGACGAGGTCGTCGAACCACGCGAGGTCGACGCCGGCGCCGGCCAGATCGGCCGGCAGCGTGATGTTCTCGCCCGCGGTGAGCATCGGCACGAGGTTGAAGGACTGGAAGATGAAGCCGACACGGTCCCGTCGCAGATCGGTCATGTCCGAGTCGTCGAGCCCGTCGAGCTCCTGCTCGCCGATGAACGCGTGACCGGCCGTCGGCCGGTCCAGCCCGGCCATGCAGTGCATGAGCGTCGACTTGCCCGAGCCCGACGGTCCCATCACGGCGGTGAACCGGCCGTGCTCGAGCTCGAGGCTCACTCCGTCGAGCGCTCGAACCGCCGCGTCGCCGCTTCCATAGATCTTGGTTAGGGCGATGGCACGCGCGGCCGCCGTCGGCCGCCCTACCACCGCCGCATCGAGTGAGTTCGTGAACATGACGATCAAGCTACGCGCAGCCCTGCCGTCCGTCATCGGCGCGCGGGTCGAACCTGGCGGTCCATCCCTGGGTGGAGGCGAGCCCTGCCGCGCTCCACCCGGCGGCGGATGACACGCCCGCGGGCGCGGCCTATCGTTTGGTACGAAGACATGGGCGCCTTGGCTAGATGGTTCCGACGCAGCTGGATCACCCGCGGTTCGGAGGGCGACGGGACGGCACCGCTGGAGGCGGTGGCGTGGCGATGCACCGCGCTGGTCCTGCTCGTGGCGGCCGTGATCGCGACGTTCGCCACTCACCCGCACCCCGGGCTGCACGGTCGCGATGCCGTCGTCCTGGCCGCGTTCGTTGCCTTCGTCGCCGCCACGATCGCGGCCCATCCCGAGCGCGCGGATGTCTCACGGCGACAGGTGGTCCTCGCCCTCCTCGGCGTGATCGTCGCGTCCGGCACGCTGGGCGCCGCGCAGCCGCACGGCATCTGGATCATCGGGCCGTACTACGTCGCGATCGTCGCCGCCCTGAAGCTCGACCGCCGCACGGCGTGGCTGATGCTCGCCGCCGCGCTCACGCCGTTCGTTCTCGGCTATCTGGTCGAGGGCCAGGCCGTCGGCGCGCTGGGGTTCCTGTCCGGCATCCTCCCGTGGTTCTTCGCGATGCGCCTGCTCCACTACGTGAGCGATCAGCGCGACGAGCTGAAGGCGTCCCGGGAGGCGGAGGCGCGAGCGGCGGCGGCCGCCGAGCGAGGCCGGCTTTCCCGGGAGATGCACGACGTGCTCGCCCACTCTCTCTCGGCGCTCGCCCTCCAACTCGAGACGACCCGGCTGCTGGCGCGCAGCCGTGGCGTCGACGAGGAGGTCACGCAGGCCGTCGACCGCGCCCACCATCTCGCCGTCAGCGGACTCGACGAGGCCCGCCGCGCGATCGCCACCGAGCGCGGGGACGAGCTGCCCGGTCCCGAGCGGATCGGGGCGCTGGCCGACGCATTCGCCGAGCAGAGCGGCCTGCCGGTGGCCCTCGAGGTGCACGGCGAACCGCGCGAGCTTGCCCCCGAGGCGCGGCTGGCCGTATACCGCACGGCGCAGGAGGCGCTGACCAACGTTCGCCGTCACGCCACCGCCGATCGTGTGGCGGTCGAGCTGAACTACCTCCCCGAGAGCACCGTGCTGATCGTCGAGGACCACGCGATCAACGGCTCGCCGACGCCGATCGCGGTGAGCACGAACGGTGGCGGCTACGGCCTGACCGGCATGCGCGAGCGCGCCGAGCTGCTCGGCGGCGAGCTGCTCGCCGCGCCCACGACCCACGGCTTCCGCGTGGAGCTGCGCCTACCCGTCGGCCGGCCATGAGCGAAGGCGCTCCGGTTCGCGTGGTGCTGGCCGACGACCAGCGACTGGTTCGCGAGAGCCTGGCCACGCTGCTCGGCCTGCTCGACGGCATCGAGCTGCTGGCCACCGCATCCGACGGCGAGGAGGCGCTGGCGCTCACCGCCGAGCACGACCCGGACGTCGTGTTGATGGACCTGCGGATGCCGCGCATGGACGGGATCGAGGCGACCAGCCGCCTGCGCGAGCGCCACCCGGACGTGCGGGTGATCGCGCTCACCACCTACGCCGACGACGAGAGCGTGCTCGGAGCCCTACGCGCGGGCGCACGCGGGTATCTGACCAAGGACGCCTCGAGCCAGGACATACGCTCGGCGATCCTCACCGTCGCCGCCGGGGAGGCGGCGCTCGACCCGGCCGTGCAGTTTCACGTGGTCGCGGCGCTCGCCGGTGACGGCGGCCGGGGCGGCGCGCCGGGTCCGTCGACCACGCCGCAGCTGCCCGACGACCTCACCCCCCGGGAAGCCGAGGTGCTCTCGCTGATCGCCGAGGGGCTGACCAACGCCGAGATCGCGCAGCGGCTCGTGGTCAGCCCGACGACGGTCAAGTCGCACATCAACCACCTGTTCGCCAAGGCGGGCCTGCGCGACCGCACGCAGGCGGTCAACTACGCCTACCGGACGGGGATCGCGACCCCGCCGCGATGAGCCGGGCGGGTCAACCCCCGGGTTGACCTCTGAAATCAACCCGCGGTTCAACCCTCGGGCCGACGACACGCGGGCGCCACCGATCGATCATGGCGGCATGACAACTACCGACTACCTCATCAACGCAGGGCTCATCTTCCTGGTCCTCCGGCAGGCGCGCGAGCGAGAGCTCGATCGCCGCAGCGTGATCGTCCCGCTGGCGCTCGTCGCCTTCGCCGCGCAGATGTACGTTCACTCGATCCCCACCGCCGGCAACGACCTCGTCTTGATCGGCGCGCTCGGCACGATCGGCCTCGCCCTCGGGGTCGCCAGCGGGTTCGCCACCGATGTCCGCGCCGGGCAGAACGGGCTGGCCGTGGCGCGCGTCGGCTGGCTCGCCGGCGGGCTCCTGATCGCCGGCATCGGCTCGCGGATGGTGTTCGAGTTCGCTGTCTCGCACGGCGCGCGGCACGCGGTGGCCAGCTTCAGCGACGCGCATCAGATCGGCGCGGCGGCCTGGCCGGTGGCGTTGGTCCTGATGGCCCCGCTCGAGGTCGGCGTCCGGATCGCCATCGTCCAGTTGCGCGGCCGGCAGGCGCTGCGGGCCGGTGCGGTGGCGGTTCCGGTCGCGGCGTGAGCACCGACGTGCCAGTCGATTCGACCCGCCCCCCGAGGGCGGGTCAGCGCTTTAAGGTCAGCGGTGCGGTGAGCCGTCCAGATCCAGTCCCGACAAGCGACAGCGAGCGGGTCCTCGCGGCTCGCTGGCGAGCGCGCGAGCGCCTGCGCCGGCAGCGAGCGTCGCTGCGTCCGCTCGGGTGGGCGGGGATCGTGGTCGTGGTGCTGGGCAGTGCCAACAGCCACCCGGCCCCGGGGGTGCACGGTGAGGGGCTCGCGATCACGCTCGCGTTGTGCGTCTTCGTCGTCACCGTCCTCGTCGTGATCGACGCGCGCTTCCCGGAGCGCCCCATCGCGCTCCAGGCTGCCGCGATCGCGCTGATGGGGGCCGCCGGTGTGGCCATCGCCGGGCTTCAGCTCAAAGGGGCGACCGGCGTGGGAGCCGGGATCGCGGTGTTCGTCGCGATCGCCCGGCTGCCGTTGAGCCTCGCCGTCGCGCTCGCCGGCGCGGTGACGGTGGCGCTCGGCATCGTCACCGCGGCGGCGGGGGGTTCCTCGTCGTCGGTGGCCGCCGGGACGCTCGTGACGATCCTGCTCGGGGTCGTGGCGCAGTTCGTCAAGCAGGCCCGCCAGAGCCAGGACCGAACCGAGATGCTGCTCGCCCAACTCGAGGACGCCCGCGACGAACAGGCCCGCGCGGCGGCACTGGCCGAGCGCGGCCGGATCGCCGGCGAGTTGCACGACGTACTCGCCCACTCCCTGTCGGGCGCGGCGATCCAGCTTCAGGGGGCGCGCAAGCTGGCCGACCGCGAGCATGCAGGGGCGCCGCTGAGGAACGCCATCGACCGCGCCAGCGACCTGGTGCGCGACGGACTGGACAACGCGCGCCGCGCGGTCGGAGCCTTGCGAGGCGACGCGCTGCCTACCGTCTCGCAGCTGCCCTCGTTGGTCGACAGCTATCGAGCCGACCTGCGCCTCGACGTCAGGCTGCGCATCGAAGGCGAGGCGCGAGCGCTCCCGGCCGACCCCAGCCTGGCCCTCTACCGGGGCGCACAAGAAGCCCTGACCAACGTCTCGCGTTACGCGCCGGGCGCCCCTACCACGGTGGTCGTGCGCTATGAGCCCGACCGCACCACGGTGTCCGTCGACAATGGCGCGTCGGACGCCCCACCCCGCGCCGGGATGGGCGGCGGCCACGGGCTCGAGGGGATGCGCGCCCGGATCGAGCGGGCCGGCGGGACGATGTCGGCCGGGCCGACGGCGGAGGGGTGGCGGGTGGAGATCGAGGTGCCGGGGTGACCATCCGCGTCTTGATCGCGGACGACCAGCCGGTTGTGCGTGACGGACTGGCCATGCTGCTCGGACTGATCGACGACGTGGAAGTCGTGGCCACCGCGGCCGATGGGATCGAGGCCGTCGAGCTCGCCTTCTCGCAGCGCCCCGACATCGTGCTGATGGATCTGCGGATGCCGCGGATCGAGGGGGCGGAGGCGACGCGCCGGATTCTCGCTACGCTGCCGCAGACGCGCGTCCTGGTACTGACGACCTACGCGGACGACGACTTCCTGTTCCCAGCGCTGCAGGCCGGCGCTCGGGGCTATCTGACCAAGGACGCCACCGCGGAGGAGATCGAGCAGGCGATCCGGGCACTGGTGGCGGGCCGCACGCACCTCGATCCCGCGGTTCAGGAGCGGCTGGTGGCCGCCGTGGTCGCGCCGGGGCCCACCGGAGCGCCCGGGCCGGCGAATCCGGCGGCGCAGCCGGCACCCCAGTCCTCGTCCGAGCTTCCGGACGAGCTCACCCTGCGCGAGGTCGAGGTGCTCAAGCTGATCGCCGCCGGCCCGTCGAACCGCGAGATCGCCGCCGAGCTCGTCTTGAGCGGCGCCACGGTCAAGACCCACGTGAACCGGATCTTTTCCAAGACAGGCGCTCGGGACCGCGCGCAGGCCGTGCGGTACGCGTACCAGCACGGCCTGGCGTAGACCCTTGCCCCGGGTCAGGCAGGGACGCTGCCGTGGGCGATTCCGAGGTCGCGGAGCTCGTGCTCGGGCGGGAGGCCGCCGGTCCGCCGGACGAGATCGATCAACTCCTCGAAGTAGGCCTCGAATCCGCCGGGCGTCACCACGACGAGGGAGCGCGCCGGCTCCTGGCCGGGGTTGGCGAACGTGTGCGGCGTGCCGCGGGGCACGAACGCCACCGTTCCGGGACCGGCCTCGTAGGCCAGATCGCCGACTCGGAAGCCGAGCCTGCCCTCGATCACATAGAAGATCTCGTCGAAGTCGGGGTGCGCGTGCATGGCGGGGCCCGGATAGCCGCCCGGCACGACCTGCTCGACCAGGCCGAGTTGGCCGCCGGTCTCCTCGGCGCGCAGGCGGACGGCGATCGAGCCGCCGAGCACGCCCTGCGTGGTGACTTGGTCAGGGGTCTGGATGGTGGGTTGAATCTGTGTGGTTAGGTTGAGGTTGCTCATGGCCGGCATCGTCGGGGCGCCGGAGGCCCGGCGCAATCCCACGGATTTAGGGGTTGTCGCGGCTCGAGCGGCTGAGAGAATGGCCCCGATGCTCCCGACAGCCAGGGACTACCGGCGGATCAAGCGACAGATCGAAACCGCGCTCGAGGAGCCGCACGGCAGCGCGGATGAGCCGATCGAGACGACCCTCGACGCGGCGGCGGACCTGCTGGGAATCACCGGATCCTGCTGGCATCACACCGATCCGGGATCCGGGCCCCCAATCGCAAGCGCGATGCTGGGCACGCCGGCGGGGACGCTCGAGTGGTCGCTCGACTACGAGTATCGCCGCCCCGACGTGAACCCGGTTCGAACAGCTGGCGCTGCGGCGGTCGCCGGTCGCGGCGATCTCCACCGAGACCGGCGGCGATATGCGCTCCAGCGCGCGCTTTCACGAGATGATCGAGCCGGCGGGCGCGGCGGACGAGGGTCCGCGTCGCGTTCGTCGACCCGTTCGGGTTCTGGGCCGCGCTGGTCATCTTCACCGACCGGCGGATGACCGCCGACGATCTCCAGTTCGTCGCCGACCTGCATCCCGTGGTCATCGCGGCCTTGCGCTCAGCGGCGGCGGACACGATGCTGCCGGGCGCCACGCCGCACGACGACGACGGACCGTCGGTGCTGATCCTGGGCCGCGACGATCGCATCGTCAACGCCGACGCGACCGCGCGGCGACGGCTGGCGATGCTGCCCGAGCCCCGTCCGGTGGAGCTTCCCGGCCTCATCTCGTTCGTCGCCGCACAGGCACGGTGGGCGCCCGGCGGGCGGGCCGCGCCGGCCAGGATGCGGACCGACGACGGCCGATGGTTCCTGGTCGATGCCTCGCGGCTCGCCGAGGGAGACGTGGCGGTCGTGATGCAGCCGGCCCCGGCCGCCACCGTGCTCGACGGCGCCTGGCGCGCCATGGGCCTGACCGGTCGCGAGCGCGAGGTCGCCGCGCTGGTCCTGCGCGGCCATTCGGCCAAGACCATCGCCTCCGCGCTCGTGATCTCGCCGTGGACGGTTCAGGACCACCTCAAGGCGATCTACGACAAGACCGGCGTTCGGAGCCGCGCGGAGCTTCTCGGCCTGGCCCCGGTCCGGACCGGCTCGATCGTCTGAGGGCCCGAGCCAAATAGTCCCCGCACCCCTCTCGCGGGGCGTAGGCTAGCCCCACCGTGAGGGGGGCTCGCGGCATTTCCCACTTCCCGTCCAAGGAGTTGACATGTCCCGCATGTCGAAGACCGTCGTCTGGGCACTGGCCACCGGCCTGTGCCTCCTCGCCGTCGCCGCCCCGGCCGAGGCCAAAAGCGAGCGCGTGACCGGCGGGCACGCCACGGTCACGCCATCGGCTCAGGTCACTCAGTTCCTGCGCTCGCGCGGGATCACCGTCACGCCGATCGGACCGGTCAAGGTCGGCAACGGCTCGCTGACGATGCCGATGGTCAGCGGACAGCTCAAGGTTCCGAGCATGCAAGGAGTGATGAAGGCCAAGGGCGGCCTGCAGTACTCGAACGGCAACAAACGGCTGCGCGTCCGCGACTACGTGCTATCGCATACCGGCGGCAAGGCCAAGCTCACCGCGGTGGTGAACGGGAAGCGCATCGTGATCGCGACAATGGCGGCGCCGAAGGTCAAGATGTCGGGCAAGACCGGCACCATGACTGGCGGGCTGCGACTGACCGCGGTCTGGGCGCACCTGATCAACCACCTGGTCGGGATGCCGGTGGTCCACCCCGGGGAGGACATCGGAGATCTGACCGCCACCGTGCGGATGGCCTGAGTCACAGTCGGGGACCGGCTACCGGACCACCACCCGCGCGGTGGTCCGGTGGCCGCCCTCGGCCAGCGCCAGCGTGTAGGTGCCCGCCGGCACCGCCCGCCGCGAGCGCAGCACGAGCAGCCCGCGGTTGCTCACCCCGGTGGCGTACACGGTCCCACGCCGAGTCAGCGAGCCGCGGGTCGCGGCGGCCGCGACGACGAACTTCGCATTCGGGCTGAGCCGGCGCGTGGTGCAGCGCGCGTGAGCTCCGGCCGTGACCTTCCGGCAGCTCAGCAGCTTCACGGTGCCGAGCTTCGTCGGTGAAGGAATGGGCGTGACGGTCGAGGACTGCGCGCCGGTGCCTGCCAGCTGCACGCTGGCTGGGCCTGCCGGGTCGTTGCTCACAATGGTCAGGGTCGCCACCCGGGGGCCGGACGCGGCCGGTGCGAAGCGGACGCCGAGCTGGCACGACGAGCCGGGGGCCACGCTGCCTCCGCAGCTCCAGGAGCCGAAGAAGAAGTCGTTGGCGCCCGCGCCGGCGAACGTCACCCCGGCGATCGTCAGCGGCACGTTGCCGGTATTGGTCACGGTGACGTTCTGGGCCGGGCTCAGCGTGGCGGGCGACTGAGATCCGAAGCTGAGCGCGGGCGTCACCTGCACGCTGACTACGAGCGGCGTAATCGTGACCGACGGAGTGTCGGCGCCCCGCGCCGCGGTGCCGAACGTCGCCGCGGCCGGGCCGTAGGAGGAGCCACCGCCGCCACCACCGCCGCCGGCGGAGCACCCGTCCCCGCCGCCACCGCCGCCGTAGTAGCCACCGCCGCCACCGCCACCCCAGGAATCGTCCTGACCGGCGACGCCGTAGCCGCCGAGGCCGCCCGCGCCGAGCCCCCCGTCGGTTCCGCTCATCCCGTAATTCGTCGCGACGGCACACATACCGCCGGCTCCGCCGGCTCCGCCCGCGACCCGCGTGCCTCCGGCCCCTCCGCCTCCGTAGAAGCTCTGGCCGGACGCGCCGAATTCAGCCGCGTCACCGCCCGCGCCCCCGGGGTCGTCGTTCAGCTGTGCGGCGCCGCCGCCCCCGCCGCCCCCGGCCACCAGCAGCCGCGAGGCCACCGACGATGCCGTGCCGGCACAGCTCGTCGCGTTGATCGAGCAGAGCCGCACATCGGACGCGCCTCCGCCACCACCACCGAACGAGCCGTCGCCACCGAACGAGCGCCCGCCCAGGCCGCCACCGTTCCAACCAGGAAGCCCGCCGCCGTTCGCACTGCCGTCCGTGCCCGAGCCGCCCACCTCGACGTACAGGACCTCACCCGGGGTGACCGCCAGGTCACCGGTGACCTGGGCCCCGAGCCCGCCCGCGACCCCCGGCACAGTCGGACCGGGGGCGCCCGCGCCGCCTGGCGCGCCATTCGCGGTCACCCGCACGCCGGTGACGCCGGCGGGCACGGTGTAGGACTGCTCCGCGCCGACGGATTGGAAGGTCGTCGGGACGGGAGGGACAGCGTAGGCAGCCGGCGCGAGGACGCAGGCGGCGGCGATCGGGGCGATGGTGGCGAGTAGAGCGGTGCGGGCGAGCATCTGGGCGAACTCCTTGTCGGGTACGCCATCAGTCTGCGTCTAAGGCAGGGGCCCGCGCATTGGACAACCGCCTTATCTTGCCCTGCTCGCCTGCCTTAAATGTCGTGCCGGCCGGGGCTTATGCCTCGCTGCGCGGCCATGCGGACTGGCGCGTTGGCGGCTCCGTAGCCCGCGTAGCCGCCCCTGCGCTCGAGGACCTCGAAGGACAGCCGGCCGCCGACCGTAGGCGTGTAGAAGTGAAGAAGCTCGCCGGTCTGGTCGCGCTCGTAGAGAACTCGGAGGTCCCGCATCGCCGCAATCAGGCTCGCCTCGAGGTCGGCGCGGGCGGCGAGATCGTCGTAGTAGTTGTCGGGAATGGCGAGCGCAGCGAATCCGCGGCCGCGCATGCGCTCGGCCACGCCGAAGATGTCCGAGCACGCAAACGCCACGTGCTGAGAGCCCGTTCCGGGCGCGGAGCCGTGGGGCAGGACCGGCACGTTGAGGGCGAGCCGCACGCTTCCGTCGCCGTTGGTCACCGCCCGGCTTCGCACCAGCCCGGTCGGCGCCGCGAGCTCGAGGCTCTCGAGCGGCTCGAGCCCGAGCACCGAGCGGTAGAACAGGGCCGCCTCGTCGAAGTAGTCGAACGGATGGGCCAGCGCGACGTGATCGATGCGCTCGAGCGCCGGCGCCGGGGGGTCGCCAACGGGAGCCAGGGATTCGAAGTCCGCAAGCCAGCGTCCGGCCTCGAGCCGCTCGTCGCTGCCGCAGAAGAACACCGATGTGCCATCGGGCGCGGCGACCGCGGCCAGGTCGGCCTCGCCGGGACCGCGCTGGCGGTCCAGGACCGGCGCCAGCAGGGCCTCGGCCCGCCGGGCGGAGCGATCCGGGTCCGAGCTCTCGACCGCGATCGCGGCGACTCCCGCGGAGGCCGGAGCCGCGGCGTTCAGCAGCACACGGACTTCGCGCTGAAGCCACAGCGTGACCGGCTTGGTCCGGTGCTGGGCGGTCTGGGTGAACCCCATGGCATGGAGCAGGCGCTGGGTCTCCCCGACGGACGCCGGCTCGACCGCAAGCTCCACGAACGCGTAACCGCGCAGCTGCGGCGCGGACGGGAGGGTTCGACGCGCCCGTGCCGCGGCGATCGATTCCTCGAGCATCAGCAGCGAGCGCATCGCGTCGACCGCCATGCGCCTCGGGTCGGCCTGTCGGAACACGTCGTTGAAGACCTCGAGCGACAGCGGCCCGTGGTAGCCGGCGTCGAGCACGCGAGCGGTGAAGTCGGTCAGATCGAAGCCGCCCTGGCCCGGGAAGCAGCGGTAGTGCCGGCTCCACTGCAGGACGTCCATGACCAGATGCGGAGCGTCGGCCAGCTGCACGAAGAACAGCTTCTCGGCCGGGATGCCGGCGATCGCGTCGAGGCTCGAGCCCCGCGAGAGGATGTGAAAGCTGTCCAGGCACGCTCCCAACGCCGGGTGATCGGCGGTCTCCACGATCCGCCAGGCGTGGTCGTACTCGCTCAAGTGCCGGGCCCACGCGAGCGCTTCGTAGGCCACCCGGATGCCACGCGCGGCCGCCCGAGTGGCCAGCGCGTGCAACTGCTCGGCGGCCAGGTCGTCGTCGTCGATCGCGTCGTCCGAGACGTTCGAGCAGACCAGCAGCGTGCTCGCCCCCAGCTCCTCCATGAGGTCGAACTTCGCCTCCGCCCGCCGCAGGTTGCGCTCGAGCCGGGCCGCGCCCACTCCCTCGAAGTCCCGGAACGGCTGGTAGAGGTCGATGCCCAGACCGAGTTCGGCCGCTCGGTCGCGGACCGCCCGGGGCGCTAGCCGGGAGCCGATCAGGTCGGGCTCGAAGACCTCGACTCCGTCGAACCCGGCTTGGGCGGCGGCGGCCAGCTTTTGCTCCAGGGTGCCGCTCAGGCAGACCGTGGCGATGCCGCGGCGCACGTCAGCGCTCCAATCGTGTACGAACTAGTTAGTTCGATCCTACCCACACGAGCCTGGCTGAGAAACACACCTCCCCAGAGGTACGTTTCTCAGCCACGCTTCGGACGAAGCTCGGCCAGCAACGCCGAGGCCCCCCTTGCCGGCAAAGGAAGGTCGCGGCGAAATTGGCGTCGTACCATCTATGAGCGACACGCTGCAGGCCAGACGCATGCAACCGACGCGCCTTGTGTCAGTGCCGGACGGGCCGTTTCAAGCGCCCTCGCGTGGGTTGTCACGCCCGAGTGGGCTGACACTGGTCGGGATAGCGGTCGCAGTGGTGGCGGGACTGCCGGTCGTGATCACCGTGGTTCAGGCCGCTCAGGGGGGATTCTCAGCCGCCAAGACGGCGTTCACGGCAAGTGCGACCCCGACGCTGTTCCTGCACACGATCGAACTGGCGGCGATCGTGACGCCGGCGTGCGGCGTGCTCGGGTTGGCGACGGCGTGGCTCGTCGAGCGCACGCGCCTACCCGGTCGCCGCGTCTGGCCCCTCTTGCTCGTGGCCCCGCTGGCCGTGCCGCTTTTCGTCACGAGCTATGCATGGGCGACGCTGAGTCCGTCGCTCACTGGGTTCTGGGGCGCGGCGGGCATCGTCACGTTCTCGTATTACCCGATCGTGTTCCTGCTGGTGGCCGCGTCGCTGCGCGTGATGGATCCCGGGCTCGAGGAGACGGCTCGGTCGCTCGGCCTCGGGGCGTGGCGCACGTTCGCGCGTGTGGTCCTGCCGCAGCTGCGTGCGGCGCTCCTGGGCGGCATGATGCTGGTCCTGCTCGACACGCTGGTCGAGTTCGACGCGTTCGTGGCGCTGAAGTTCCAGACGCTGTCGGTCAACATCTACTCGCAGTACCAGCTTGGCTTCAGCGCCGCGGGGGCCGCCGCGCTGGCGCTGTTCTCGACGCTGATCTGCGTGGTCGTTCTGTTCGCCGAGTATCGACTGAGGGGCGGTGCGAACTACACCCGGATCAGCCAAGGCGCCCGGCGAGGCGTGGTGCGCTATCGGCTCGGCCGAACGCTGCCGCTTGCGCTGATCGGGCTGGGGTTGCTGGTCGCAGTCAGCCTCGGCGTCCCGCTCGGTCTGCTCGTGCACTGGTTCGCGCAGGGCACGCGGACGGCCGGAGCGCCGGCCGGCGCGGACACGCTTTGGTCGGCCACTGTGACCACGCTGCTGCTGGGGATCGCCGCCGGCCTGGTCGCCGTGTTGATGGCGCTGCCGGTCGCGATCCTGGCCGTCCGGCGCTCGGGCCGGCTCGCGAACACGATCGAGCGCAGCGTCTACCTGTCGTTCGCGCTGCCGGATCTGGTGGCGGCCATCGCGCTGGCGTACGGGGCCTCACGCGTCGCCCACTTCCTGTACGGGACCGTCGTACTGCTGGTATTCGCGGAGGCAATGCTGTTCGTGCCGTTTGCCGTCGTGGCGCTGCGCGGCACGATCGGCTTGATCGAGCCCGCGATGGAGGAGTCCGGCCGCGCGCTCGGCCTCGGTCCGCTGCGCACGTTGTGGCGAGTGACGGTGCCGCTGGCGCGTCCGGGCCTCGCAGCGGCCGGGGTGCTGGTGTTCGCGTTCGTGCTCGGCGACCTGTCGACCGCCCAGGTGCTCGCGCCTGCGGGGCTGACGACGCTCGGCACCCAGTTCTGGGCGGACAGCGGCACGGTCGCGTTCGCCGCCGCCGCCCCGTTTGCGGCGGTGCTCGTCGTCCTGGCCCTGCTCGCCACCTACGTCTTGATGAGCCGCTTCGGGCGGGTCCGCGGGTTCGGAGACGCGTAGCGATGGCCGAACTGCGCTGCGATCAGATCACCGCCTCGTACGGTCGCGGCGATGTGTTGGCGGGGGTTGACCTCGTCGTGCCTGACGGCACGCTGACCGCGATCCTGGGCGCCTCGGGCAGCGGCAAGACCACGCTGCTGCGGGTGATCATGGGATTCATCGCCCAGCAGCATGGCAGCGTGACCGTAGGCGGGACCGCTGTCGCGCAGGCGGGGGGCGCCCACCTCCCGCCCGAGAAGCGCTTGATCGGATACGTCGCGCAGGAAGGGGCGCTGTATCCGCACCTGAGCGTCGCCGAGAACGTCTCGTTCGGCCTGCCACGTAGAGAGCGCAAGGCAGCCGCCCGGGCTCTCGAGGTGCTCCAACTCGTTGGACTCGATGCCGGCTACGCCCAGCGCCGCCCGCATGAGCTCTCGGGCGGCGAGCAGCGTCGTGTCTCCCTGGCGCGTGCGCTGGCCCCTCGGCCGCCACTGGTCCTGCTCGACGAGCCGTTCTCCGGGCTCGACGCGGCACTCCGGGCCGAGACGCGGACGGCCGTCTTGGACGCCCTCGCCGCGCAGGGCACAACCGCCGTCCTGGTGACCCATGATCAGGCCGAGGCGCTCTCGATGGGACGCGAGGTCGGGGTGCTGATGGCCGGCCACCTGGTCCAGACCGCCGCTCCCGCCGTGCTCTACCGGACGCCTGCGACACTGAACGTGGCGCGATTCGTCGGCGAGGCTGCGGTGGTGCTCGGACGCGCCGGCGGCGGGATCGTCAGCTGTCCGCTCGGTGAGCTCCCACTGATCGACCGTGAAGTCCAGGGGATCGTGGACGTGATGATCCGCCCCGAGCAGATCCAGGTCCACCCGGCAAAGCCGGACGCGCGCGAGCGCGGGGTCACCGCCACCATCGGGGCACGCACGTTCTACGGACCCGACTCGGTCCTCCAGCTGCGGATCGACGGCCTGCCGGACCCGATCAGCGCGCGGGTCCTCGGACACGACGCCTTCGCGCCGCGCGAGCGCGTCGCGCTTTCCGTGAGCGGCGAGGTGATGGCCTACCCGCGTCTGGACGCTCCGGCCGACGAGGGCGCCCCGGCCGAGCGAGCGGCACTCCTCACCGCCCCGCCCGCGCGATGAGGAGGCATCGGATCGTCGCCGCCGTCGGAGTCGCGGCGGTGACCCTCGCCGTCGCCCTCGCGGGGTGCGGTGGCGGCGGATCCGCGGATCCCTCGCTGGTGCTCTACAGCGGTGAGCACCCGGAGCTGACCACCGCGCTGGTCAAGGCGTTCACCCGCCAGACCCACATCCAGGTCAACGTGCGGTCCGGCGACGGGATCGTGCTGGCCGACCAGATCCTGCAGGAGGGCGGCGCGTCGCCGGCCGACGTCTTCCTGACCGAGAACTCGCCGGAGCTGATGAACCTCGAAGCACACGGTCTGCTGGCCAACCTCCCCGCCGTCACCCGCGCGCAGGTCCCCGCTCGCGAGCAGTCCCCGGCCGGGGACTGGGTCGGCATCGCGCTACGGGTCTCGAGTCTCGCCTATGACCCGGCCCGGATTTCCTCGTCGCAGCTTCCACGATCCGTCCTGGAGCTCGCCCAACCGTCATGGAAAGGGAGGATCGCGGTCGCACCGACCGACTCGGACTTCCCACCGGTCGTCGGAGCGGTCATCGCCACCTACGGCCCAACCGCCGCGGCCCAGTGGCTCGCCGGCCTCGAGCAGGGCGCGCAGGTCTTCCAAGACGAGGAAGCCGTGGTCGCAGCTGTGAACCGCGGCGACGTCGCCGCCGGGCTGGTCAACCAGTACTACTGGTTCCGTCTCCAGCTCGAGGTGGGCCAGAAGGGGATCCACTCGCGGCTGTATTACTTCCCAAACCACGATCCCGGCTCGATCGAGAACATCGCCGGCGCGGCCGTGCTCGCATCCACCAAGCACCGCCAGACCGCCCAGCGCCTCGTCCAGTTCATCACCAGCGACGCCGGCCAGCGCATCCTGGCGCGCAGCTATGACTTCGAGTATCCCGCGCGACCAGGGATCGCGCCGAACCCGGCTCTCCCGCCGCTCAGCCGCATCTCGTTCGCGGCCGTCAGCCCGGCTGCCCTGGGAACGGACCAGACCGCGGTCCAGCTGATCGAGCAGGCCGGCCTCACCTGATTTCCGGCGTTTCTACGCCGCGTATGTGAGGGCGTCGCCCGACTGCTCGTCGAAGAAGTGAAGCTTGGTGGCGTCGAGCCACAGCTCCGCCTGCTCGCCCGTCCGCGCTCGGCTCTGAGGACTGAGCCGCGCCACGAGCACCGCGTCGCCGGCCTCGGTCAGCTCCTCGACCCCGCCGGCGCCGGCGCCGGCTCGATCAGGCTGTCGATGAACCTCACGGCGGCGGTGGCCGTCTCGAGTCGCCATCTCAGAAGAGTCTGGTCGAACCCGGCGGCTGCGTTCACCAACCCATGGAGGCGCTCGGCGATGCTCTCGAATCGCGCTCGTTGGGCGTCCAGCAATGGTCGTGGGTCGGCGCCCTGCCGGTCGAGGAAGAGCAGCTTGAGCAGGAGCAACGAGCGCGCATCGCGTATGTGCTCGACGGGGGTGGCCAGCCAGGTCGCGATCGCGCGGCGGCCGGAGGGCGTGATCCGCAGGACCGTTCGGTGGGGGCCGGTGCGGCTCGCCTCGGTCTTGGCGGGTCTCGCGAGGCCCCGCCGGGTGAGCGCCTCGATCGCGTAATAGACGCGCGGGCGGCGCAGAGACCAGACCCTTCCGATCTCGCCGTCTTCGGCCATTGCTCGGGCGATCGCGAAGCCATGGGTGGGGCCCTCGGCCAGCAGTGCGAGGACGGCCCACTCGCTCGGCGGCATTTGCTCGTCCGTGCTGGGCACCTTGCCTGGGAACGCTAACGCGGTGTGAAGTCGTGCGCGATCGCCTTGCTTGGTAGTCAGGATTTGACTAGTGTGTTCGGACCGCGTACACGGGATCAAACATCAGGTCGCGCGGGCGCGGCTCGCGCGGAGAGGAGATGGTCATGGCGGTTGCCGAATCGGTAGAGCAGCGGGCCGACAGCTTCGTTCGCTCACCGCACAAGCTGCTGATCGACGGCGAGTGGGTCGAGGCGGCGTCGGGGGAGACGTTTGAGACGCTCAACCCGGCGACCGAGGAGGTCCTGGCTGACATCGCCCACGGGCAGGCGGAGGACATCGAGCGCGCGGTCAAGGCGGCCCGCAAGGCGTTCGCGGACGACTCGCCGTGGCGGCGGATGAACGCGTCGGACCGCGGTCGGCTGATCTGGAAGATCGGGGAGCTGATCGAGGAGCACGCGGACGAGTTCGCGATGCTCGAGTCGCTGGACAACGGCAAGCCGTATCACATCGCCAAGGCGGCCGACGTGGCGCTGTCGGCGGACCTGTTCCGCTACATGGCGGGGTGGCCGACGAAGATCGAGGGCACGACGGTCCCGATCTCGGCCCTGCCCGCCCCGGGCGAGTACCTCGCCTACACGCTGCGCGAGCCCGTCGGAGTCGTCGGGCAGATCATCCCGTGGAACTTCCCGCTGCTGATGGCAGCCTGGAAGCTCGGGCCCGTGCTCGCCTGCGGTTGCACCGTGGTGCTCAAGCCGGCCGAGCAGACGCCGCTGTCGGCGCTGCGCCTCGGCGAGCTGCTGCAGGAGGCCGGGGTGCCCGACGGCGTGGTGAACATCGTGACTGGCTTCGGCGACGCCGGCGCCGCGCTCGCGGCGCACGACGATGTCGACAAGGTCGCGTTCACCGGCTCGACCGAGGTGGGCAAGCTGATCGTGAAGGCGGCCGCCGGGAACCTGAAGAAGGTCACGCTGGAGCTCGGCGGCAAGTCGCCGAACGTCGTGTTCGCGGATGCCGATCCGGAGAGCGCGATCATCGGCGCGGCCAACGGGATCTTCTTCAACCACGGCCAGTGCTGCAACGCGGGCTCGCGCCTGTACGTGCAGAAGCCGATTTTCGACGACATCGTCGCCGGGGTGGCCGACCAGGCCAAGCAGATCAAGGTCGCCCCGGGCACCGATCCCGAGGCGCAGATGGGTCCGCTGATCTCCGACGAGCAGTTCGAGAAGGTGCTCGGATACCTCGACTCGGGGCGTACCGATGGGGCCGAGGCCGTGGTCGGCGGTGGCCGGTTCGGCGATCGCGGCTACTTCGTGCAGCCGACGGTCCTGACCAACACGAACCCGCACATGAAGGTCGAGCGCGAGGAGATCTTCGGTCCGGTCGTATGCGCGATCCCGTTCGACGACCCGAACGACATCGTCCCGGCCGCGAACGACACGAACTTCGGCCTCGCGGCCGGCGTGTTCACGCGGGACATCTCCAAGGCCCACCGGACGGCGAAGCGCCTGCGGGCGGGCACGGTGTGGATCAACACGTACCACGTGTTCGACGCCGCGATGCCGTTCGGCGGCTACAAGGAGTCGGGCTGGGGCCGGGAGATGGGCCACCAGGTCCTGAACAACTACCTCGAGACCAAGTCCGTCGTCACCGCCCTCTGACCTAGCAGGCGAGACGACGTATGGCGACCACCCGTCCGGCTCGGACCCCAGCCTCAGGCCGGACGGGAGCGGTCTCCGCCCCCACGCCGTACGCGCCATTGGCGCATCCCGGCGTCCCGGGACGGTGGAGCGACGAAGCCATCCTGCGGGCGCTGCGCGAATGGACCGCGGAGATGGGCGCACCGCCTCGGCGCCAGGATTGGTCGGGTGAGCATCCTCGAGACGCGCTGCCCGCGCAGCGCAAGTGGATGCGCGAGCATCCGTATTGGCCGAGCAGTTCCTGCGTGGCGGCCCACTTCGGCTCTTGGAGCAAGGCATTGCGGGCCGCGGGACTTTCGGCGCGCAAGCCGAGCCTCGAGGACACGGTCGCCGAACGGATCCAGGGGGCCGGGCGGATGCGCGCCGAGGGCCACACCATCCGCGCCATCGCCGCGCATCTCGGCGTCTCGATCTCGACGGTTCACAACTACCTGAGCGCCGGCACCTGCCCGCAGTGCGGAGGACCGGTCGCCAGCCCGCGGGCGGAGCGCTGCCTGTCCTGCACCGCGGCCGAGCCGACGCTTCAGCGAGCCTGGACCCGCGAGGGAGTCCGCGAGGCGATTCGCGCCTGGGCGACTGAACACGGGCGCGCGCCGAGCTATCACGAATGGACGCCCTCGCGCTCATCCCCGGGGCCGTGGGAAGCCGAGAGCCCACGCTGGCCGAGCGCGGCCGTCGTGTGCGACATCTACGCCGATTACCGCAATCCGTGGAACGCGGCGCTGCTGGACGCGGGTGCCTCGATCCGCTTCCAGCGCTGGAGCGACGACGCGACGCGAGCGGCTCTGGCGGAGTTCTGGGCGCGGACCGGCCGCGCACCCGTGCCCGCGGACCTCAACACGATCAGCTGGCACGGCCCAACCTTGAGAACGCTGCGGCGCCGGTACGGAGATCTGGCACACGCCTGGATCAGGCTCGGCCCCGTCCCCGGCGATGGCGGACCGCCGTAGCCGCACCGAGAAAAGATCGCGGCTGGACCCGGCAAGGGTTCATACTACAGTGGTGGAAGACTTCCCCCTGGACTACGAGGGGTCGCGGGCGCAGCCATCCGAGCAGAACCGCAAGGCAGATGAACGGGACGTGATCGCGGACGAGCGCGACCGGACAGCGGACCAGCGCGACCGTGGTGCCGATCGGCGCGAACGGCTCGCCGACGAGCGCGAACGGCTCGCCGACGAGCGCGAACGGCTCGCCGACGAGCGCGAGCAGCACTTCAACGGTGAGCGGGGCCACGGGTCGCGAAGTCAAGACGCGCTCAAGCGAATGCGCGGGGCGCTCGATCGCTACGCGCAGCGGATCGAGCGGCTCGAGGCCGAGACCGAGGGCGACGACGCTGGATCGATGCGAGAGCAAGCCGACGTCGACCGCGAGATCGCGACGTCAGAGCGCGAACGCGATGAGGCGCAAGAGCAGCCGTAGCGGCTTGCTCTGCTTCTTGGCCATCTGGCGGTCGACGGCGGCCGGGACGCCGCGGTCCGCCCCGCCACCGATCAGCAGCAGTGGCGCCCGATCGTCGTTGTGGAAGTTGACCTGATCCGGGGTGTGGCGGTTGAAGTTGGCCAGCGCCCCCTGCCACAGGACTCGCCCGGGCCCGGGCACCGCGTATCGCTCGAGCACGCCCGGCCAACCGACAATCACCCTGTTGGGGTGATGCCGCATCATCCGGCTGACAGCACGCTGGCGTCCCAGCACTCGAGCCGGAGGTTGACGTGTGGCAGTTCCCGTGAACGTCGAGAACTTCGTTCGTGCCGAGACCGATCGTATGTTCGCGGTCTTGCAGGCCGGGGCCGGAGGCGTGAATCAGTTCAAGCACAACCGGGCTCCGACGCCGATCGAGGATCAGCCGGTGATCCGGATGAACCGTGACACGCTGTACAGCATCGCGATCGTCGATATCTCCGACGGGGCGACGGTCACTGTTCCCGTCGGCGGGGATCGGTACATCTCGGTGATGGTGGTCAACCAGGACCACTACATCAACCGGATCCTTCATGAGCCCGGCGAGCACATTCTGGCCGTCGAGGAGTTCGACACGCCTTGGGTCGCGGTGGCGGCGAGGATCCTGGTCGATCCCGCGGACGAGGGAGACGTCGCAACCGTGAACGCGCTCCAGGAACAGCTCACGGTAGAGGCGAAGTCGTCACGGCCGTTCGAGATGCCGGACTACGACAAGGACAGCCTCGACGCCACGCGCAACGCGGTGCTCGAACTTGCCAAGTACCTCGGGAGGTTCGACCACGCGTTCGGCTCGAAGCTGGAGGTCGATCCCGTGCGCCACTTGCTCGCCACCGCGGCCGGGTGGGGCGGTCTACCCGACCGGGAAGCGCGCTATGTAAGCGTCGACCCTGGGCTTCCCGTCGGCGAGTACCGGCTCACCGTCCGAGACGTGCCGGTCGATGGTTTCTGGTCGATCTCGCTCTACAACGCGGATGGCTTCTTCGAGGCCAACGACCGCGGCGCCTATAGCGTCAACAACATCACTGCGACGCCGAACGACGATGGCTCGGTCACGGTCCAGTTCGGTGGCTGCAGCGACAGCCAAGCGAATTGTCTGCCGATCATGGACGGATGGAACTACACCGTCCGGCTCTACCGACCGCGACCTGAAGTGCTCGACGATTCCTGGACCTTCCCCGCGCTCGAGCCGGCCTGAGTCCTCGTGCGGAGGCTCCGCGCGCACGGGGTGACCGTGAGACGGTCCTCTATCCGGACGACCGCCAGCCGCCGCTATGGCCATGAATACCAGTTCGATCTCGATACGGAGCCAGGCCGACTCTTTCTCGATCGCGTACGCACCTTTTTACGACGGTGCCTCGGATCGCCGACACCGCTGTGCGGCGTCAGCATCTGACTCACGGAACGACACCCGACCCGGAACGCACGGAAAGCCGGCGATCAGCCAACTGCGGTTGGCCCCGGTGGCGCGCCGCGCACGCACCTTTGGACATTTGGATCGTTGCATGCGATACCCCAGCCAGTAGGCTGGCGGCCGCCAGAGCGCTGCCGGTGCCCTCTGCATCGGGGCGCGCGAACAAAGGACGGTTTCGTGAACACCGCCGCCGCGCTCAGCACCTCCGGGGAGACCACTTTCGCAGTCGAACAGAAGAAGCACCTGGTCAAGACGCTGCGCCGCTTCGACATGGTGTTCTTCACCGTTGCGGTCATCGTCGGGCTGGATCTGATCGGACAGGCGGCCTCCAACGGCTTTGAGGCGCTGACCTGGACCGTCGTCCTCGTCGTCCTCTTCCTCATCCCTTACGGACTCGTATGGCCGAGGTGGGCTCGGCATTCACCGCCGAGGGTGGGCCATACGAGTGGGTCAAGCTGACGATGGGCCGCTTCTGGGCGGGGCTCAACACGATCTTCTATTGGGTGACCAACCCGCTTTGGGTCGGCGGCTCGCTCGCCTTCATCGGCACGGCGGCCTGGTCCTCGGGGATCTCCAATATCGGCAGCGGGAGCTTCTGGGACTACATGTTCAAGTTCCTGTTCGTGTGGGCGAGCATCTCGAGCGCGATCATCTCCTTCCGCGTGGGCAAGTGGATCCCGACGCTGGGCGCGATCCTCAAGGTCGCGCTGGTGGCGTTCTTCGCCGTGACCGTCCTGATCTACGGATTCGATCATGGCTTCCAGGGGATCGTCGCCAGCCACCTGAAGCCCACCAGCGCTGGGCTCTTGGCCATCGCGCCGCTGATCCTCTTCTCGTTCGTCGGCTTCGAGGGACAGAACGGTGCCGCGGAAGAGATGCTCGACCCTCAGCGCGACGTGCCGCAGTCGATTCTCCGCTCCGGGCGCTCTCCGCTTTCTGCTACCTCGTGCCGATCCTCCTCGTGCTGCTCGTCCTGCCGGCCAGCAAGATCTCCGGCCTCGGAGGGTTTCCTCGATGCCGTCAAGGCCAGTTACACGATCTATGGCGGCGCGGCGAGCTTCATGTATGGCGTCACCTGCGTCCTGTTCATCTTCACGCTGATGAACTCGGGCTCGGCCTGGATGATGTGCGGCGACCGGGTGCTTGCCGTGGCGTCCGCCGATGGCGGCTTCTTTCCTTACTTCGGTGCGTTCCATCCTCGCCTCGGGACGCCACTACGCGCGAACGTGCTGTCCGGGGTGATCGCGACCGTCTTCTCGTTCGCGGCCATCCTGCTGCTGAAATCCGGCGCGTCATCCACCTTCGGCGTCGTTCTCAACATCGCGGTCTCGACGACGCTCATCTCCTACATCCTGATATTCCCGGCTGCGTATCTGCTGCGCCGCAGCTATCCCAACGCACCGCGGCCGTTCCGCCTGGGTACGCGTGGCGACGGCCCGATGATCGCGTGCTCGGCGCTGATCACCTTCTGGGTGCTTCTGGGCTCGTGGACCTCGGTCTTCCCCGGCACGCTCAACCGGCTGCTCGGGCTGGATTACTCCTTCGAGGACCAGTGGGGGGTGTCGGGCAGCACGTTCACCGCGTTTACGCTGGGGACGGTGGCGGTCATAGTCGTCGTCTCAGTCATCGGCTATCTCCAGGCTCGGGTCGTTCGCGCCGACGAGGTCGCAGTCGCCGTGGCCCCCGCCTAAGTCTCCTGTGCCGGCGGCGCAGCCGCCCGGGACATTCAGCCGTTAGCCACAAGACGCAGCCAGAACGTGCGCTCGCGAACTCCTGGTCGGGAATGGTGCGACTGATGCCAGTGTGATATCGTATAGACATCATCTTGGTACCGCTCTTCAGGAGCTGAATGACATGAAGATGAGCGCTAATCGTCGCATTGCGCTCCGTGCGGGCCTGCTTGTCGCGGCTGGTTTGCTGATTGCAGCTTGTGGCGGGCATCGGACCGCCGCCGCGAGCTCCGGCTGCAAGACGGTCACCGCGAGCGTGGCTGCTGCGGCGGTACGGACGTCGGGATCGTGGCCGTACTCGAATGCCGACCTCGCGAATACACGTGATGCCACTGGTTCGACGATCTCCTCGGCAAACGTGTCCAGGCTCAGGCAGGCCTGGACGTTCAAGCTCACTGGGAGGGCCGCGGTCGGTGTGAGTCCGTTCGGGTCGTTGACCGCGAACCCGATAGTGCAAGACGGCGTCGCGTACCTCCAGGATCTCGACTCGAACGTGTACGCGCTCGCACTCGCTACCGGGAAGCTCCAGTGGGAATATCGATGCAATCAGCCAGAGAAAAGTGGACCGGGACCAAACGGCGTCGCCGTCGCCGGCGGAAAGGTCTACGGGCTTACCCCGACGGCGGCCTTTGCGCTGAGCGCCACCACCGGCCGGACGATCTGGGTCAACGGCGATCTTCTCCGCACGGGCCAAGGTACTTTCGGCATCCAGCCACAGGTGGCCAATGGGCGGGTGTATCTGGCGAGCCAACTCGGCTCGGCGCCCGGCGGCGGGGTGCTTCTCGCGCTGAACGCGTCAAGCGGAGCAGTGCTGTGGAGGTTCAACACGGTGATTGGGCCAGACCCGGGCGTGCGGTCGCTGGGCGTCGGTGCCGGCGGAGCGTGGGAGACGCCGCTCGTCGGTGGCGACGGGTCGGTGACGTACGGGATCGGCAACCCGTATCAGACCGCCGCGGCGGCGATCGCGCATCCGGCCCTCGACCTCTACACCGACAGCGACGTGAACCTCGACGCCGCGACCGGGAAGCTTCGCTGGCACTACCAGGGCGTGTCCGACGACTTCAAGGACCACGACATGCAAGCCTCGCCAATGTCCGCGGGGAGTAGAGGCGTTCCCGTCGTGATCGGCAGCGGCAAGATGGGCTACGTCTACGAGATGAACGCCAGTACCGGCCGGCTGATCTGGAACACCCCGGTGGGCGCGCACAACGGCCACGACAACGACTCACTCCAGGCGCTCGAGCACCGCAGCACGCTCAAGGCACCGTTCACGATCCTTCCGGGGCCGCTCGGCGGCGTCTTGGCGGACCTGGCCGTCGCGGGCAACAGCGTATACGTGGAGACCTTGAACGCACCGGTGACCTACACAACCTTGAGCCTCCGAAATGCGACCAGCCCGGCAGGCACTCCGACCGGCGAAGTGGAGGCGCTCAACCTCGCGACGGGCAAGGTGCAGTGGGATAAGAAGGTGCCGACGTTGCCGCTCGGCGCGCTCACGGTTTCCCACGATCTCGTCTTCACGACGCTCTACAACGGCGTGCTGATCGCTCTGAACCGCAGCACCGGGGCGATCGTTTATCGCCGCCGACTGCCCACGTCGACCAACTCGCCGATCGCCATCGCCGGTAACACCGTGATCGTTCCGGCCGGCGGCCCCCGCACGAGTACCGGAGGCGGCGACCCGCAGGTCGTGGCGTACGCAGTGCCGTAAGGCTGCCCTTCGCCCAGTTCGGGGACACCCAATCAGCTAGGTTCGCCCAGCAGGCCGGCGACGGTGGCCGGATCGACGTTGCCGCCGGACAGGATCACACCCACTCGCGAGTCGCCCGCGAGCTCGACGCGGTGCGCCAGGATGGCAGCAAGCGCCGCGGCCCCGCCGGGCTCGACGACGAGCTTGAGGCGCTCGAATGCGAAGCGCATCGCGGCGATCAACTCGGCGTCGGACACCGTGATCATGCCGTCGAGCAGCGACCGGTTGATGGCGAAGGTCAGCTCGCCGGGCGAGGTCAGGCGTAGCGCGTCGGCGATGGTTTCCGGGATCGCGATCGACACGCGATGGCCGGCCGCCAGCGAGCGCGCGTAGTCGTCCCCCGCCTGCGGCTCGACCCCGATCACCCGGGCGCCGGGACAAAGAGCCTTGACCGCCGTTGCGCAGCCGGCGATCAGCCCCCCACCGCTCACCGGTGCGAGGAGCACGTCGAGGCCAGGGGTATCGTGGATCAGCTCGAGGGCGGCGGTTCCCTGGCCGGCGATCACATCGAGGTCGTCGAACGGGCGCACCAGCACGAGCCCGCGCTCCCGCGCGATCCGCCCTCCGATCTCCTCACGGTCCTCGCTGTAGCGGTCATAGGTGATGACCTCAGCCCCGTATTGCCTGGTTGCCGCCAGCTTGAGCGCCGGCGCGTCGGAGGGCATCACGATCGTGGCCGAGGTCTCGAGCAGTTGGGCCGCGAGCGCGACCGCCTGGGCGTGGTTTCCCGATGAGAAGGCGAGCACTCCCGCTCGCCGCTCCTCCGGAGACAGCGCGGCGATCTTGTTGAACGCGCCGCGAAACTTGAACGACCCGGTCCGCTGGAGCGGTTCGGCTTTGAGATAGACGTGCACGCCAACCGCCTGATCCAGCGACCGCGACGTGATCGTCGGGGTTCGGTGCGCGACCCCTTCGATCCGCGCCGCCGCACGATAGACGTCCTCGATCCCGATCATGGGTTGACCTGGAGGCTACGCGGCGCTCAGCGCGCGCGCGCTCGCCGGATCGCCCGTCGCCGGCGCGCCCCGGCCGCCCGTCCCTCCTCGACGGCCCCAAGCGCGAGCGCGCGCTCCCGTCCCGCGCGCGTCAGGTCATAGTGGTCGTTCTCAGGACGACCCGGCCTGGACTGAAACCACGCACGGCGCAGGCCGAGACGCGCAGCAAATTCGTGCAGCTCATCGACCGTGTCTGCCTGCAGATGGCCGCCTCCACTCCAACGCCCCCAATCGCCCACGGCGAACGCGTTGTCGACATACGCCGTCACGACGTGAGGCGGACGTTCGACGCCACGCGGCACCAATCGGCGAGGGCTCGATCCTCCTCATGCCCCCAGCTCTCGGGCACGAAGGCCACGGTCAGCCGCGGCGCATCCCAACCGCCCAGTGCCACATCACTCGCTTCGGCTCGTCGCATCATCGGGTACAGCAAGATACGCACGGAAACCGCCAACACCGGTTCCGTTTGAAGCAACCGAACCCCTCGTCGAGGTCGTGGGGTTCGCGATCGTGCTCACGCTGGTCATCTCGAACACCGTCAACTGGACTCCGCGCCGACCGTGTCGGCCGGCACGTCGGCCGTGACCATCGAGACGCCGATCCCGGTGTCGAGACGGTCCCTTATGCCCGCCGGGTTATCCCGGTGACCTCCCATGCACGGCCAAGGGCGCTGCCATAGAAAGCCACAATGACGCTGCGAGAGAAATTTCCAGCCCGCTTCGCCCTCGGTATCAGCCGTCTGGTGGCCAGCAGGCCGACGGTGTCTACCAGGACAACGAACGCGCTCCCGGCCAACACGGTTCGCAACTCCCGAGTTGTGGGGTTGGCGTCATCTGCGTTGACGACCGATACGGCTACGACCAGCAACCCCAAGACGGCAGCGGACGCGCCCGCGCTTGCGGTGAAGAAGCTCTCGTAGTGGCCCACCACGGCACCACCCTATCGGGCATCGGCGGCTGTCCTGGCGAGGCGTGCCCGACCGCTCGCTTGTCATTGTCTCGGAGTGATGGTTGTGAGCTTTGTCGGCCCGCCGTGCATCACTTGACCGCCCGAGACGCTCCTTGGAGAATCGCGTCCGTGGGCGCGCTTCCTTGGCGGATCTCGGGCAGCTACCTCGAGGCGTGTAATTGCGAAGCGATCTGCCCGTGTCGGCGAATCGGCGGGAGGCCTGGTGGGCGGTCAACCTACGGTGAATGCGTGGGGGCGCTCTCGTGGATCATCGAGCGGGGAGGGGTCGGCGAGGTCGATCTGGGCGGGTTGAGAGCGGTGCTGGCGAGCCGGTACCACGACGACGAGCCAGGGTCCCCTTGGACATGTGTTCTGTTCGTGGACGCTCGTGGCGACGAGCGCCAGCGCGAAGCGATCTCCGACATCTTCACCGGTCGCCTCGGCGGCACTCCCGCAAAACAGTTCCCGTGGGTCTTCAAGGCGGCGGACCTGGTTGGCGTCGAGACGTCGGACATCGAGATAGACCACACCCCGGGGCGTGGCTGGTTCAGAGCCGGCGGAAAGGTCGAGGTCCGCGTCAGTGAGCCCGTGCCTGACCAGGAGGCCGTGACATGCGTGATTCCGGGTCACCACCGCGCGGGACGCGAGCTGTTCAGCGAGTCGATCGACGTTGACGCCGGCCCGCTGAAGTTCTCATTCCGCGGACGCTGCGCCTACGAGACGACATTCGACTACTCATCTGACGAGGGATAGTTCGCGACCAACCCCCTCGAGCGGTCGCGTCCGGCGCTGCCGCCCCGTCGCGTGAGCGGGACAGTCTCCGACCCTGCGCTTGGCGAACCAGGAGCGGAGCGGTTGAGTCGGTAGCTGTGGTGTATCGTCGCGCCATGGCAGACCCCGCCGCACACGCCGGCCGGCCGGGTTGGGCCGCGTGAGTTCACGTCTGCGGGTCGCTGTCGTGGGAGCTGGCGTGTGGGGCGAGCAGCACGCGCGGGTGTTCGCCCGGCGTCCTGACACTGAACTGGTGGCGATCGTCGGACGCACCGCCGAGCGCGCGGAGCAGCGCGCGGTGGCGTACGGCACCACGGCATACACGGACATTGACGAGATGCTCGTGCGCGCGCGGCCTGATCTCGTAACGACGAGCCTGCCGAACGAGGAGCACTTTGCGCCGACCCTACAGCTGATTCGCCGTGGTGTGCCGCTGCTGGTCGAGAAACCGCTGGTCTTCAACCTCGATGAGGCCGAGCAGTTGATCGCCGAGGCCGAACAGCGGGGGCTGTTCTTCGCGATCAACTTCAACCACCGGTATGCGAGCGCCGTGCAGCAGGCTCGTCGAGCCATTGATGACGGCCTGCTGGGCGACATCGTGCACGTCACGTGGCGCTTCGGCGGCGAGGCGAATTCCGGGTCGAGCCCGTACCGCAACCTGTTCGAGACGCAGTGTCACGGCTTTGACATGCTCGAGCACCTCGCAGGGCCGATCTCGTCGGTGATGGCCGAGATGACGAACAAGACCGATGAGCGCGCGTATCACACCGTGGTGATCGCAGTTCGATTCGCCAACCGCGCCGTCGGGAGTCTCGTCGGCACCTACGACTCCTCTTACACCTACCCCGACGCGCAGTACATCGAGATCAACGGAACGCTTGGGCGCGCGCTGATCCGCGACACGGTGCAGGAGCTCACGCTCTCCAGGGCCGGAAGCGAGACGCACGAGGTGTGGCGACCTGGCTACTTCAACGACCTCGACAGGACCTTTGCGCATACGTTCGACCGCCACGTCGACGACGTGCTCGCGGCGCTGCGTGCTGGGCACGAGCCTCCGATACACGCGCGAGCCGGCCGGCGCTCAGTCGAGCTAGCGACGGCCGCCGTTCGATCGTTCGAGCAGGGCGTACGCGTCGCAAGGTGACCGGGCGCAACCAAGCGCAGTCGCCCAGTTCGACGGCGTGCGCCCGCTACGCGATCCGCGAGCGGCTGGCCGCCGCCGGCCGCTGAGCACGCCGGGCGAGGAAATCGGTCTCGGCTTGGCCGAGTGGTGTTGCGGGCGGCTCATTGTGCAGGTACTCGCCGGCGATAGCGCCCCAATCGGCACCGGCCCGGAGTTGCTGCAGAACGATCCCGACGAGGGCGTGCATCCGTCGGATCAGGATCGCGTCCGGCGGCAGGGTGAACTGGTTGACCTGTGTCCTCGCAGCGGCCCGCTCTTCCCCAGCGGCCCGCTCTTCCCCGGCGGTCCGCTCCCGCCCGTGGTCGCGACGCTCGTGGCCGGGCGAGAACCGACGCTCGCCGGGCACCGCATACCACTTGATCGCCATTCGCATCAGCCTCAGCGCGAAGTCGGTGTCGACCGCGTCCGCTCGATCGGTTGGCAGGTAGCCGCCCGCGATGAGAGCGGCTTTCAGATCGCCTGCCTCGCGGGCGCGTACGGCTCGGGCGATCGCCCGCTCGGTGGCGACGCGGGCGGGGTCGATATCGCGAAGCAGCCCGAAGTCCAGAAAAGCGACGGTGCGGTCGGGTCGTAGCAGGTAGTTCCCCGGATGGGGATCGCCGAGCGCGATGTGGTCGCGATAGAGCACCCCGAAGAAGAACCGAAACACGATCTCCCCGTAGCGGTCGCGCTCGGTCTCGTCGGCTCGGCGGACCGCCTCGAAGCGTTCTCCCTCGATGTACTCGGACACCAGCACGCGCCGGGTCGAGACTTTGGTGTACACGCGCGGTACGCACATGAAGGGATGCCCGCGGATGAGCCGCTCGATGCGACGCTGGTTCTGGGCCTCGAGCTCGTAGTCGAGCTCCTCGCTGATCCGCTCGCGCAACTCCGTGGCCAGCGCTTTGACGTCCAGCCCCGGGGCCAGCCGCTTGACCAGGGGCAGCAGGAGCATCGCGTTGCGCAGGTCGGTCTCGACCGCCTCCGCCACCCCGGGATACTGGACCTTGACGACCACCTCGTCGCCCTCGAGTGTCGTTGCACGATGCACTTGGCCGATCGACGCTGCGGCAAAGGCACGCTTGTCGAAGTCCGAGAAGATCCGCTCGAGTGGCCCTCCCAGCTCCCTGCGCATGAGCTTCTCCAGACGCGCAAACGGCACCGGCGGGATCCCGTCGCGGAGCGTGGCGAGCTTACGCTGCAGCTCATCCTGCTGCTCCTCGGCAAGGCCATCGAACTCGACCATCGAGATCACCTGACCGACCTTCATTGCCGCGCCGCGCATCCGACCGAGTTGCTCGACAAGTTCGCTCACAAGCGCCGCGGTGCGTTCGCTCTCGGCAGCCGCAGCCCGCTCAGGCGTCCGGACCCGATTCGCCGCTCGCATCCCCGCCCACCGCACACCCTGCCCCGTGACAAGGCCGCCGACCCGCGCGGTCCGCGCGACCCGGCCGGTCGGCAGCTTCTTCGCCTCCGACGGCGAGTCTTCGTCCTGCGCACGCATGGTTCGAGACTAGCGACACACGGCTGCTGGTTTACTTAAGTATTTACTTGTGCTATGCTGGCTAGGTCAACAAGTAAAGGAGTCCAGATGGATTCACAGGAAAGCCCTACAACCAGCAACTACCAACAGGTCACGGTCGATGTGCCCGAGGAGCGCCTGGCTGAGTTCCACGCCTTCTTCGGTCGGTTTCTCGCCGGCGAGAGCCGACGGGGTCGCCGAGGCGGATACCGCAGGCATCACCGAGGCGCCCACGGGCGTCGATGCTCCGAGGGCCGAGAGGCCGCAGAGCGCGGCGACGAGACGGGGCAGGCGACCGGCGCCACCGAGGTCTGATGGCGGACAAGGAGGTCACCGTCGCCGTCCCGGAGGACCGCGTGCCGGAGTTCTACTCATGGTTCGCCGCCTTCCTGGCGGCCGAACCTGGCACTCCACCCCCTTCACCGGGACGGGGAGGTCGCGGTCCTCGCGGAGCGCGCCGCCACAGTGAGGCTCGTGCCTGGTCGGCGGGAGACGCCGACCAGGCCGCCTGGCTGTACGGCAAGCTCGCGCCCCCTGCGCGCGAACTCTTTGACCTGCTAGCCGATGCGCCGGGCGCCCGTTTCGGCGGTGAAGACATCGCCAAGCGCCTGAGGCTCGAGAAGGGCTCACACGGGGTCGCCGGCATCCTCGCCTGGCCAGGGCGCTACTCCCGCCACCTGGACCGCGCACTGCCAATCGCGACCGAGGGCCGACCCGACGGCGGCACCGACTACTACATGGAACCCGACGTCGCCGCACTGTTCGCCGCTGCGCGCACCCAACCGGCGAGACGACGCGGCACCCGGCACCGCCGCCGCGCGGCGCAGTAGCAGCCGTCGCTCGGCTGTACTTCTGCGCGGGCGGAGCTTGGTGGCGAGATTGGCTCCTGACCCCATACGCTTCTTGGATGAGCCGCTATGGAAAGCGCGCGGACATGGTGGTGCACCACGAGGAGCCGTTCAACGCCGAGACGTCACATGCTGCTCTGGCCGAGGGTCCGCTGACCGCCACCGACGCCTTCTACGTGCGGGGGCACGCCGCGGTCCCGGAGGTCGACCCGGACGCGTGGCGGCTGCACGTGCACGGGCTCGTCGAGCGGGAGCTGGACCTTTCCCTGGCCACCTTGCGTGAGGCGTTCGCGGAGCGCGAGGTCACTGCGACGCTGCAGTGCGCGGGCAACCGGCGCGCGGGCCTCATCGCCATCCGGGAGCTCCCGGGCGAGGAGCCCTGGGGGCCTGGCGCCACCGGTACCGCAGCTTGGAGGGGTGTCGCGCTCTCCGAGGTACTCGCGCTCGCGCGCCCACTGCACGAGGCCACACACATTGGCTTCGAGGGTGCCGACCTCTGCCCGGAGGCGAAGCCGGCCCAGCCGTTCGGCGGCTCGATCCCGCTCGACAAGGCGTGTCGTCCCGAGGTCCTGCTTGCCTGGGGTATGAACGGGAAGCCTCTCCCCCTCATCCACGGCGCGCCGCTCCGCGTCGTCGTACCCGGCTACATCGGCGCTCGCAGCGTCAAGTGGCTTCAGCGGATCGAGATCCGCTCGAGGCCGTGGGAGGGGTACTTTCAGCATGTCGCGTACCGGCTGTTGCCGCCGGACGGGAAGCCAGGTCCCGGGGCGGGGATGCCGCTCGGTCTCGTCGCGCTCAACTCAGACGTGCTGTCTCCAGCCGACGGGGAGACGGTGGCGGCCGGTCCGGTTGAGGTGCGCGGCTACGCGTTCGCGGGCGGGGAGCGGCACGTCGCGCGGGTCGACGTCTCGATCGACGGCGGAGCGAGCTGGTCGCAAGCTGAGCTGCTCGAGGACCTCGGACCGTGGGCTTGGCGACAATGGAGAATGACCCTTCACCTCGCGCCCGGAGACCATGAGATCCTCGTCCGCGCCTGGGATTCCTCGGCAGCCACCCAGCCGGAGGAAAACGCGACGCTGTGGAACCCGAAGGGCTACGTCAACAACGCGCGCCCGCACGTCCACGTGCGGGCGAGCGCGGACTGAGTGCCGCTCCCGCGACACAGCAGCGGCCCGGCGCTACCGCTTCTCGGGGCACCCGGGCCGGTTGTCCCGGACATAACCGGACCCGTGGGTCCGCTACGATGGTGGCGTGGCCAAGGTTTCTGCGCAGGCGTCGCAGCCCGAGGGGCTTGACCGCGAGACACTGATCGTCGCCGGCGTGGTGATGCTGGGGGCGGTCATGTCGATCCTCGACACGACGGTGGTCAACGTGGCCATCGATCAACTGGCGGTCGCGTTTCGCTCCTCGCTGACCACGATCCAATGGGTCATCACCGGCTACACGCTGGCGCTCGCGGCGGTCATTCCGGTGAGCGGCTGGGCGGCCGACCGGTTCGGCACCAAGCGCATCTACATGACCTCGCTCGTGCTGTTCACGTTCGGATCGGTGCTGTCGGGCCTGGCGTGGAGCGCGGCATCGCTGATCCTGTTCCGCGTTCTTCAGGGCATCGGCGGCGGGCTGATCATGCCGGCGGTCATGACGATCATGACCAAGAAGGCGGGTCCTCATCGAATGGGCCGCGTGATGGGCGTGCTCGGCGTGCCCATGCTGATCGCGCCGATCATGGGCCCGATCCTCGGCGGGTGGCTGGTCGACAACGCCTCCTGGCGGTGGATCTTCTTCATCAACCTGCCGATCGGGATCGTCGCGTTCATCCTCGCGATGATCGTGCTCGAGCCCGACCAGCCCCAGCCCGCCCACCGGCTCGATTGGCTCGGGATGCTGCTGCTCTCGCCCGGGCTGGCGGTGTTCATCTTCGGCCTGGCCGAGTCCGCGACCTACGGCTTCGGCTCCGTCCGCTCGTGGGGCCCCACGCTCGCCGGCGTCCTGCTGATTGCCGCCTGGTTCATCCATAGCTGGCGCAGCCCCAATCCGCTCATCGATCTACGGACGTTCGCGCACACGCGCGCCGGCGCGGCCGCCGGCACCTTCCTCCTGTTCGCGATCTCGGTGTTCGGATCGATGCTGCTCGTTCCCCTCTACTTCCAGGCCGTGCGCGGCGCGTCGGCGCTCCAGGCGGGCCTGCTGATGGCGCCGGGCGGCCTCGGCGCGATGTTGATGATGCCCCTCTCGGGCCGCCTGACAGACAGGTACGGACCGACCTGGCTGCCTGCCACCGGTCTGCCGTTCGTGGCCGTCGGGCTCATTCCGTTCGTGTTCGTCGGCGCCCACACTTCCTACGTCCTGCTGTGCGCGGCCAACTTCGTCCAGGGCCTGGGGATGGGCCTGGCGATGATGCCCAACATGACCGCTGCCATGCAGGCGGTGCCGCCGGCCGCGATCGCTCGGACGAGCACGGCAATGAACATCATCCGTCAGGCCGGCGCCTCGATCGGCACCGCCGTGCTGTCCGTGATCCTCGCCTCGGCGATCACGAGCAACCTCGCCGGCATCCTCGGCAGCCGCGCGCCCGGCTCACATTCCGGCGGGATCGCCACCCTTCAGCATCTGCCGGCCAGCGCGCACGCCGCGATCGCGGGTCCGCTTGCCGACGCGTTCGGCTCAACGTTCCTGTGGGCGCTCGTGCTCATCCTCGTCGCTCTCATCCCCGCCGTGGGGATGGCCCTTTCGGGCTGGCGGCGCCCACTCACCGCGCCCGCCGGCGCCCGCCCGGTCATCCTCGAATAGCCGCCAACAGTTTCGGCGGGTGCCGGCATTGCCGGGATCTCCGCCGAACCGACCCCGCCAGAGCGGGGGCGCAGCTCAGCGCGCCACAACCGTGAACGCGAGGCTTACCGGCGTGGACCGCACGCCCAACGCCTTCAGGATCGGGGCGTGGGATGGCATCGGGGGGCATTCCTCTCTAGTTCACAGAATCATTGGACGTCTGATGTCTTTGTAAGTAAGTGCTTGGATGAGACACCGACCCGCGGCGATCCTTTCCGAGCGCGAGCTCGTTTGGCTCGACTCGACACCTCGGGGAGTGGCGTGTGTGAGAGGCTGCGCCCCTATGCCCCCGGTTGGAACCCGCGGCGACCCCGGCCTTTTGGAGCGTGACAGCGAGCTGGAGCTGATCGCTGCCCTGGTCGCTCGCGTGCGCGGCGGTGAGGGCGCGCTCCTGGTCGTCGAAGGCCAAGCCGGTGTCGGCAAGACCGAGCTCCTGCGGACCGCCGGCGGTCTTGGTGACGCCGAGGGGCTATGCGTTCTGCGCAGCCGTGGCTCGGAGCTGGATCGCGCTTTCGCGTTCGGCATGGTCCGCCAGCTCCTGGAACGCGTGGCCGCCGAAGATCCCGAGCTACTGACCGGCGGGGCGGAGCCTGCCGCGAGCGTGTTCGCGGCCGCTGGCGACGACGCGCGGGCGTAGGAGGGCATCTTCTCCGCTCTGCAAGGCCTGCATTGGCTCGTCGTCAACCTCGCGGCGCGGGGGCCCCTGATGCTGCTCGCCGACGACGTCCACTGGGCGGACAGGGCATCGCTGCGCTGGCTGGTGTTCCTCGCCGAGCGCTTGGAGGACGTCAAGGCGCTGCTCGTCGTGGCGACTCGGCCGGGGGAGCCGGGCGCAGATCAGGAGCTGCTCGATGCGCTGATGGCGGCGCAGGCGGCTCGCGTAGTGAGGCCGGCGCCGCTGTCGGAGGACGCGGCGACGGCCATGGTCCGGGGTCGCCTGCCGCAGGCGGGCGATGCGTTTGCCGCAGCGTGCCATCGAGCGGCGGGAGGCAATCCGTTCCTGCTCGGCGAGCTGCTCGGTGAACTGGCCGCCGACGGCGTCGAGGGCGCGGCGAGCGATGTGGGAAAGGTTCTGGAGTTCGGCTCGGAGGGTGTTGGTCGCGCCGTTCGCCGGCGTCTGCGCGGGCTCGCGCCCGAGGCGACCTCGGTCGCCCGCGCGGTGGCGGTCCTCGGCCCCGGCGCGCCGCTCGACGAGGTGGCGTTCCTCGCCGGAGCTGACGAGGAGACCGCCGCCGGGGCAGGCGACGCGTTGGTGAGCATCCACGTCCTGGCGACCGACCGCGCGCTGGACTTCGTGCATCCCGTTGTCCGAGCCGCGGTCTACGAGCAGATTCCGCCGCTCGAGCGCCAGGCGTTGCACACCGAGGCCGCCAAGCTCCTCACTGCCCGGGGGGCCGAGAGTGAGCGCGTCGCGCGGCACCTGTTGCGGCTGCCGCCAGCGGGGAACCCGGGGCGCGTGGCGGCGCTACGGGCCGCCGCGCGTGGGGCGTCGGCGCGCGGCGACGCGGGAGCGGCTGCGCATTATCTGCGGCGCGCGGTCGAGGAGCCACCGACGGAAGAGGACCGCGGTGTCGTGCTTTACGAGCTCGGGGTCGCCGAGGCGACCGACCGCCAGCGAGACCGCTTCGACACCCATTTGCGGGAGGCGATGGCGGCGGTCCGCGACGCCCGCTTGCGGGCCGAGATCGCGCTTGATCTGGGCCGCGCGCGAGCGTCGGTCGGCGACTTCCGGGCGTCGGCGGAGGTGCTCGAGGAGGCGCTGCGCAGCCTCGAGGACCCCGACGGCGACCTGGGCGTGGCGCTCGAGGCCGAGCTGATGGCGATGGGCTTTCACGAATTCACGTCGATCGAGCTGGCCGCGCCGTACTGGGACCGCAGGCTCGCCCAGCTCCAGGACGGTGAGGAACTCAATCCGACGACCCTCGCTTGCCTTGTCGTCGCGATTGCCGCGTCGCGGGGGCCGGCAGCTGCCGCACTGAGCCTGGCCGATCGCGTGTTGGACGCGCACTGGCTCGGCGATCCGAACAGCGTCGTCGCCGGCCTGCTCGGCAACGGACTGATCTACGCGGGCGCGCCCTCGCGGGCGGGACGCTTCTACGACGAGACGATCGCGACCGCAACGCGACGGGGCAGCCGCCTGACCGTGGCCTGGCAATCCGTGATGCGCTCCGACGCGTCGCTCCGGCTGGGCGAGATCCGACGAGCCGAGGCGGAGGCGCGTGCCGGTCTCGAGTTGTTCGAGGAGGGCAGCGGTGTGGAGGCGTACGTATGGGGGACAGCCCACCTCCTCAATGCCCTGGTCGCGCGTGGGGCGCTCGAGGAGGCGGATGAGCTGTTGGCGCGCGGCATCGTCGGGCCGAGCGCCGCGCCCACGCTGCCCCTCGGGCTGATGCTCACCGCGCGGGCCAACCTGCATCTCGCCCTCGGTCGCCCGGCCGCTGCGCTGAAGGACGCTCGCGAGGCGGGGACGCTCACGTCCGCGATGATCTCCAATCCGGCATGCTGCGGGTGGCGGTCTTCGGCCGCATTGGCCCTGGCGGCGCTCGACCGGGGAGCGCAGGCGCGGGCGATCGTGGAGGACGAGCTGGCCGACGCTCATCGCTTCGCCGTCCCGGATGCGGAGGGCGCCGCGCTGCGAACGCTCGGCCTCGTCGCCGGTGGCGCCGACGGTTTGGAGGCGCTGCGCGCGTCCGTCGCCGCGCTGGAGCACGCCGAGGGGCGGCTCGAGTATGCGCGCTCGGTGCTCGAGCTTGGTGCCGCGCTCAGGCGTGCTGGCGAGCGCGCCGAGGCGCGGGATGTCCTGCGCGAGGCACTTGACGCGACGTCGCGCCTGGGAGCGAGCGGATTGGCCGATCGCGCGCACGAAGAGCTCGTGGCCGCGGGCGCTCGCCCGCGCCGTGATCGCCGGCTGCTGTCGGGGCGGGAGTCGCTGACGGCCAGCGAGGATCGCGTGGCGGCGCTGGCGGCGGAGGGCCTCACGAATAGGGAGATCGCCCAGCGGCAGTTCGTGACCGTCAAGGCCGTCCAATGGCACCTGCGCAACGTCTACCGCAAGCTCGACGTGTCCTCGCGCCGGGAGCTGCCGGCAGCCCTCGAAGGGGGGCCCTAGGACAAAACACTGGGGTGGGTCGGCTAGCGACGCGCGCGCGGTGGGGGTGCAAGATCCTCGCGATGAGCCACCACCAGGTGTCAGCCAGAAGCTGTCTCGAGGAAGCGCCGACAGGCGGCGCGCTGCGGCACGATGGCTCGGCGATCACCGCTGGGGCTGCGGCTGTGCCGCGCCCAACCCTCCGTTTGCTGCCCACTCCGCCTCCTCGGGAGGCGCCCCGCAAAGCCCACCCGCGGATGCTCGATCCGGCCGCTCTGTCGGATCACATCGACGCGCTGTACCGGGCCGCACGGGCGCTATGCCGGTCACAGCACGACGCGGAGGATCTGGTGCAAGAGACCTTCGCACAAGTGCTCAAGCGCCCGCGGCTGATCCGCGACGGCAACGAGCTCGCCTACCTGATGCGGGCGATGAGAAACACATACGTGAACCGCTACCGCACCGCGTCGCGGCGGCCGGCGACGCGTGAGCTTTTCGAGAACGACGGGCCGCCTTCCCAGGACCCGGGCATCAACGCGCGCGAGATCATGGAGGCGATCGCCGGCGCGCCCGCCCCGTACAGGGACGCCGTCATCGCCATCGACCTCCTCGGCCTGTCATACCGCGAGGCCGCGCGATCGCTCGGCACGCGCGAGACGACGATCACCACGCGCCTTCACCGCGGGCGGCAGCACATCGCGCGCGCGTTGGCCAGCGAGACCACAGGCCCATACGCGGCCTGATCCTGCCCGGGCTCACAGCTCGGAAGCGCGCTCGGGGGCCGTTCGGATATCACCCACCCGGCCCGCGTCCACGTCGCTCGTCATCGCCGCTCACCTAGTTGGCGGGCGATCGTGAAGCTGAGCGACTGTGCCCGGGAGCGTTGCCCGGCGGCGTTGGTCGCCGTGACCACCATCGTGTAGCGGCCCGGCGCGAGTTGCTTCGAGCGCGAGACGCGTCCCTGGAAGGCGAGTCGGTTCACACCGCTTTGGCCGGCGACGAACAGCGTTGCCGCCGCGACATTCAGCGAACAGGCCGGCCGATGGCGGTTCGCCTTGGTGGCGGCTACGCATCGGCCGCCGACGGTGTGGCCCGGAAGCCTCTGCCTGAAGGACAGGCTGACGCGAGCGGGCTGATCGAGCGTGAAGAAGAAAGTCGTTCCGACGGGTGGCCGTTCCCTGGTCCTCGCTGGCGCCGCGCCCTTGCTGCGCGCTCGCCATGTTGAGTGCGACTGTGCCAGGTGCGTCAATCGCGGCGCGACGGTCCCCGGCGTGCCGCCGGTAGCGCCCGCGCCACCAGTCCCACCGGTTCCGCCGGTGGCGCCCGTCCCGCCGGTGGCGCCGCCCTGGGGCGGGTCGACGAACTCCTGGATCCGGTTGTTGCCACGATCGGCGACATACAGGTTGCCCGAGGCGTCGGTGAAGATCCCCCATAGGCCGTTCAGCTCGCCGCCGAGGCCACCGGCCTGGCCCGGTGTGCAGTTCGACGCGACGGTGCAGATCTCGAAGCCGGCTCCCGGCTGCGTGGAATCCACGTCCTTTCCGAAGGCGCGCAGGAACTGACCCGAAGAGTCGAACTTCTGGATCCGGTTGTTCTCGAGGTCGCTGACGTACACGTTGCCGGCCGCGTCGGTGGCGACGCCCTTCGGAAAGTTGAAGGCCCCCGCTCGGTCGCCTGCGATGCCCGCCTTACAGCTCGCCGCGACCGTGCAGATCTCAAAGCCGGTGCCGATGTCGGCCGCATTCACATCCTTTCCGAACGCCCCGAGGAAGTTGCCCGAGGCGTCGTACTTCTCGATCCGGTGGCTGTCGGAGTCAGCCGCGTAGATGTTGCCGTCGCCGTCCACCGCCACGGCGCTGGGCTCGGTGAGCTCGCCGCCCAGCGTGCCCTGGAGGCCGGACTTGCAGCTCGCCGCGACGGTGCAGATCTCGAAGCCGGTTCCCCCACCGGTCACGACATCCTTGCCGAACGCGAGCACAAAGTTGCCGTGGGAATCGAACTTCTCGATGCGGTTGTTGCCGTTGTCGGCGACGTACAGGTTTCCCGCCGAGTCCGTGACCACGTCCTCTGGGAAGTTGAGCTCGCCGCCATGGCCGCCACCGGGAGCGATCACGCGGAGGAAGTTGCCCGCGGCATCGAACTCCTGCAGGCGGCTGTTGCGGAAGTCCGCGACGTAAACGTCGCCCGCACCGTCCGCGGCGACTCCCGAGGGAAGGTCAAACTCGCCGGGTTGCGCGCCGGCGGTGCCGGGCATGCAGTTCCCCACCTGCGTGCAAATGTCGAAGTTCGGTGCTCCTGCGACGAGATTGACGTTCTTGCCGAACGCGAGCATGAACTTGCCCGAGGAGTCGAACTTCTGGACCCGCTCGTTGCTGGTGTCGGCGACGTAGATGTTGCCGGCCGCGTCTGTCGCAACGCCCTCAGGAAAGCTGAATTCTCCGCCCAGCGCGCCGTTGTCCCCGGCCGCGCACGCCGCCGCGATCGTGCAGACCTCGCCGTTGGTGCCGGTGGGGTTGACACCGAACCCAATCGCACGGTTCCACGTGCCGTCCGCGGCCTGCGCAGGCACCGCGAGCGCGGCCACCAGGCCCACCGTCAGCACCGACGTCGTGGTGGATCGGATCCCCAAGCTGGCTCCGACCCGCCGACCCAGCGCGAGTGCGCGGGACAGACGGCCGCGCTCACGCGGCTGGACGGGGGTCTGCGCGGTTGGCATCGGGGAGCTCCTCATTTCTAGGCGGGCGCGCGGACCATCGCGACGAACCGACGGGCTGATTGAGTCATCAGATGTCAGACACCGGGCCCGCGCTGAACCTTCCCCTGGCTCGCTCGGGGTCTCGGGACTCGTTCCGCGGAGCAAGGATCTGGCTCCGTCCGTGTCTTAGCGTCAGGCGAGTCCCCGGACGTCTGATGTATGGCGGCCCCGGGACCGGAACCGATTGACAACAGGAGGATGCGCGATGGAGATTTCTCGTGGCGGCAAGCGTCTAAGGGCGCTTCAGGGAGGCGCGGCGATTGGCGCCTCGGTGGCGGCGATGCTCGCGTTCAGTGCCACGCCGGCGTTCGCGGCGTATACCGCCGGGGGTCCAGGGTGGGACGTTGCAGATCAAGGGCGATGGCGCCAGCGACAAGCTCGCTCTTCGGCTCTCGCCAGCCGATCCCAACACGCTGCAGGTGGATGTTGGCGAGGACGGGACCGCCGATTTAGCCTTCGACCGCGGCACGTTCACGGCGATCAACGTACAAGCGCGGGGCGGGAACGACGAGGTTCGCGTCGATGGCAGCTTCGGCTCGTTTGCGAGCGACGCACTGACCATAGATGGGGGCGCCGGCAACGACACGCTGATTGGCGGCGACGGGGACGACGTGCTCATCGGCGGCTCCGGCAACGACGCGGTCGTCGGTGGCCGTGGTCGTGATGTCGCGCTGCTGGGATCCGGGGCGGACACGTTCACCTGGAACCCGGGTGAGGGCAGCGACACGATCGAAGGGCAAGACGGCAATGACACCGAGGTCTTCAACGGCTCGAACGCGAACGAGAACATCGACCTGTCCGCCAACGGCTCCCGGGTCCGCCTGTTCCGTGACGTGGCCAGCATCACTCAAGACATGAACGGGATCGAGAACCTGGCGTTGCAGACGTTCCTTGGATCCGATGTCGTCACCGTCAACGATCTCGCCGGAACCGACCTGAGGCATGCCAACGTCGACCTCTCGGCGTCTGACGGCACCGGTGACGGGTACCCCGACACGGTCATCGCCAATGGGACCGACGGTGCTGACACGGTGCACGTCGGTTCCAATCCAGCCGCCCACGTCGTCGTGTCGGGCCTGGCCGCGCAACTGGAGGTCTCGGGGAGCGAGACCGCGACCAGCACTTCCCCGGGCGACACCGTCCAGGTGAATGCCCTGGGTGGCGACGACACCGTCACCGACGGTATCGGCGTTTCCGGCCCTGCCGCGCTTGGTGTCGACGGAGGCGCCGGGTCCGACACGGTGACCTACTCGGGGACCGCGGGAGACGACACGATCGGGATCGCCCGCAACGGGACCGCGGCGGTCGGCACCTTCGCCCCCGGGACCGCGACGTCGCCGCAGAACACCACCAACGTCGAGCAGCTCGATGTGCTCGGACTCGGCGGGAATGACACGATCGCGGGGAGCAATGGCCTGGCGACGCTCACCAACCTGTCGATCGACGGTGGGACCGGGGATGACGTGATCGTCGGCGGCGATGGGAACGATCAGCTGAGCGGCGGCGCCGGGAACGACTCCGTCGATGGCGGAATTGGGAGCGACGTGGCGCTGCTCGGATCGGGGGCGGACAGCTTCACGTGGCATCCGGGGGATGGGAGCGACACGATCGAGGGCCAAGGCGGCAATGACACCGAGGTCTTCGATGGCTCGAACGTCACCGAAAACATCGACGTGTCCGCCAACGGCTCCCGGGTTCGCCTGTTCCGTGACGTGGCCAACATCACCCAAGACATGAACGGGATCGAGAACCTGGCATTGCAGACGTTGCTTGGATCCGATGTGGTCACCGTCAACGATCTCACCGGAACCGGCCTCAAGCACGCCGGCATCGACCTCGCGGCCGCCGACGGCGGCGGTGACAACACGCCCGACATCGTGATCGTCAACGGAACCCCGGGGGCCGACAAGGTCCATGTCGGAACCGTGGCAAGCAACGTCGTCGTGACCGGGCTTCCAGCCGAGTTGCAGGTGGCCGGCAGCGAGGCAGTAAACGACGGCCTGCAGATCAACACGCTAGGCGGCAAGGATTCCGTCTCCGTTGCCTCAACCGTGAGCCAGCTCATCAACCCCAGCGTCGATCTGGGCGCCGACCAGTAACCGAAGGGAGGGGCGCCGCTCGTGCGGAGCGGCGCCCGTCAATCCCTGGTCAATGAGGAACTGCTCAGGCGTGAACTGACGCGTCCGGTGCCGTCTTGTCAGCCTAGACGTCGGAGCGGGTAGATCCCGGTATGGCCATGTTTGCCTGGTTACGGGATCGCCTGCGCGACCCGGTCATGTGGACCGGTGTGTCGCAGCTGCTCAAGACTGCTTTCGCGACCGTCATCGCCTGGGTTCTCGCCGCGCAGGTGTTCGGCCTGGAGCAGGCGTATCTGGCGCCATGGGCGGCATTGCTGACGGTCCACGCGACCGTTTTCGGGTCGCTGCGGCGCGGTGTGCGGCAAGCCGGCGCCAGCGTGCTCGGCATCCTGGTGGCCTTTGCCGCAGGCCGGCTCTTCGGTCTCAGCCCGGTTTCGGTGGGAGCTGTGATTCTCGTCGGTCTTCTTGTCGGGTCCGTGGGGGGGCTTCGAGACGAGACGACCACGACTGCGGCCACCGCGCTGATCGTGCTCACCAACGGCTATAGCGACAACGGGAGCATTCTGGGTGCCAGGCTTCTGGACACCGGCGTCGGGATCGCGGTGGGCCTGCTCGTGAATCTTCTTGTCTGGCCCCCGCTGCGTGATCGCAGCGCCGCTAGTCAGATCGACGCGGTGGCTGAGGCTGTCGGCAGGGTCCTCAGCGAGATCGCCGCCCGCCTCTCCGGCGAGTGCGGCCCCGCCGACGTCGATGACTGGATTGCCAAGACCAACGCATTGGATCGGGCGATCGATCGAGCCTGGAGCGTTCTCGCTCAGGCTCGTGAGAGCGGGAAGCTGAACCCGCGCCGTGCGACGACACGGCGTATGCGCGCCGCTCAGGGTTTCGATGACATCCTGGGAAGGCTGGGCCAAGCGGTGGCTGAGACCCGCAGTATGGCCCGGACGATCGGCCACGGCCGTGTGCCCACGAGCGAATGGGACCGCGGCTTCCGGGAGCGCTGGCGGGAGCTGCTCAATCAAGCCGGCGAGGCGATCAGCACGGGGGACGCCGAGGCGGTCGCGTCGGTGCGAGCCGACCTGACCGTTTACACCGAAGAGGTCGCCGTCGGTCACCTCCGCGAAGGTTTCTGGCCCGTCGCAGGTGCCGTGCTCGTCAATCTGCGCAACATCCTCGATGCGCTCGACGTCGTTGCCGACGCGCAGCCCGTCGAGGTACCCCGCCCGACGTTGCGCCTGGCACCCAGACACCCACCAAGCCGGCCGACGGCCCGCGGGAGATCCCCTGGGCCGGAGAAGCAATCCACTCGGCGGCTGACGTAGCCTCGCGTCCCGCCCTTCTCCGCACATCCGAGCCAGTCATCCGATCCGAGCCGGACCGGGCTTCGGCGAGCCAGGCGCCCCCAGAGCGCAGTCGTGAAGTTGCCGGCGTGGCGCTCGGCTCACCGCACCGCGATCTCAGCGCCCAGCGCGAACGGCGGGGTGAGGGAGATGTGGTCGCCGCTCCAGAAGCGCCCCGGGTCATACGAGCCGGCCGGTCGTCCTGGGGCCAGCAGACCCATGTGTTGATAGGTCGTGGCGACAAGCTCCGCGCAGAAGACTTCCTCCAGCGAGGCGGTGCGACGTACTGGGCGGCGGCTGAGCCATCGCCGCAGAAGCCCGAGTGTGGTGGGAAACGGCCGCCCGTCGAAGCGGTCGATGACCTCCATCAAGCGGTCCTCGTGGTGGCGCTCGATCGGACCGTCGAGCTGTCGGACCCAGGCGCGCTGCTGGTAGCGCAGGTTCCAGGTCCTGACCGCCTCGGCAAGCAGGTGAAGCTGCACGCCGCGGTGGCGCTCGCCGGTCCACACGTCAGGCAGCGAGCGGCCGAGCTCGGCGTGCCAGAGCAGCGGCGGCAGATCATCGATCGCGACGGCCATGCCGACGTGGTTGACCGGGCTGTTGGTGAGCGCACGAATCGTCACGTCGGCCATCGACCTGCCTCGGAACAGCCAGATGTCGCCGGTCGCCGCCGTCGCGACGGCGTCCTCGAGTGCCAGCGCCGTGTCGTTCACGCCGCCAATAACCTACGCGACTGATGCGAATGCGCTGGAAGCTCGTCGGTCTCGCCGGCCTCGCCGGAGTGGCCGCCACCGGCGTGGTGCTCGCCCGCAAGCGCCGCGCGCAGCGTCATTACGAACCCGACGAGGTGCGCGAGCGGCTGCACCGCAGGCTCGCCGAGGTCGCCGCTTCCGAATCGGTGGCCCCTGCGCCGGCGGCGGCCAGTGCCGAGCCATCGCGCGGGCGGCGACGTCGCGCGTGGAGATCTCGCGCTTGACGACCTCACCGGTCGAGGCTTCGGCGGCTGCGGCATCGCGGGCCGCGCCACCGGCCGTTAGCCGGACAAGACCCGCCTTTGTCCTTCTCCGCGGCGATGCGGACGCCGCGGCAACGCTCGCTTCAGCTTTGCTCCTGACCGCGGCCCTGCGTCGTGAGAGGATGGGCGGCGATTGGAGTCCGACGCAAAGGAGCTGACATGGCGAACGGCCGACTAGCGCACACCCGGGTGTGCGTTCTGGGAACCGGCGAGGTTGGGCGCCGGCTGGCAGAAGGGTTCTGTAGCCGCGGACATGAGGTGATGATCGGCTCGCGCGACCCGGACAAGCCCGAGCTGCGCGATTGGCTGTCGGGCGAGGGAGCAGGGATCGAGGCCGGGACGTTCGCCGAGGCCGCCCGGGACGGCGAGTTGGTCGTCCTCGCGGTGCTCGGCAACGCCGCCGAGGAGGCGATCGCGGAGGCGGATCCCGCGAACTTCTCCGGGAAGGTTGTGATCGACGCGATGAATCCGCTTGACTTCTCCGGCGGGTTCCCGCCCAAGCTCTCGATCGCGGGGGAGGACTCGCTCGGCGAGCGTGTGCAGCGCGCGCTGCCCGACGCCCGTGTCGTCAAGGCGTTCAATACGATTGGCAACGGGTACTTCGTCGATCCAAGCTTCAGCGAGGGCCAGCCAACGATGCTGATCGCCGGCAACGACGAGGCTGCCAAGCGCACCGTCGCTGACGCACTCGCCGACTTCGGTTGGCCAGATCCGGTTGACATCGGCGGAATCGAGGGCTCGCGCGAACTCGAGGCGATCTGCATCGTGTGGGTAAAGATCGGCGGGTCGCGCGGCGCCTGGGACCACGGGTTCAAGCTGCTCGTCGGCTAGCCAATCACCCGTCCGGCGCCCGACCGCGCATCGCGCTCGTCCTGCGGTACGGCGTCGATTACGATCGCTTTTCGTTGCGCATAGGTGGGCGAGGCGTGGAGGACTAGGGCGATGGATAGGACGATTGGGATTGTGCTGTCGGGCGGCGGCGCGCGGGGCGCGTACGAGTTCGGGGCGCTGGAGGTGCTCGCGCCGGTTCTCGACGAGCCAGCCCGGGTCATTGTCGGCACGAGCGCTGGGGGACTCGGTGCGGCGTACCTGGCTGCGCACGCTCATGACGGCCTCGAGACAGCCGCGCGGTCCGGCGCAGAGGCGTGGCTTGAGGTCGAGATCGGCGACGTCATTGGCCCGCTGTGCTCACCGCGCGAACTCGCCCGCGTGCTGCTTTACGGGCTTGAGCTGCTGGGCATCGGTGTGCCCGGCCCGCCTAGCCTGCTGGACACCAGTCCGCAGCCGGAGACCATCGCGGCACTGATCGACTTCGGGCAGCTGGCCGCCAATGTCGAGGATGGCACGCTCGCCACGGTCGCCGTCGTCGCGACCGCCTATGCGACGGCGAGAAGCGTCGTCTTCCACTATGGGGGCGAGTCACCGGTTAGAGATGACCAGCGCGGCATCGACTATGTCGCGACACGGCTCGCGGTCGAGCATGTTCAGGCCTCCAGCGCGATCCAGTCACTGTTTCCGGCCGTACGCGTGGAACAGCGCTGGTACGGGGATGGTGGCGTGCGGCTCAACACGCCGCTGAAGCCCGCCCTCAAGCTGAACGCCGGTCGGCTCGTGGTGATCGGACTGAACTCCGTCGCCGGGCCGCCGCTGGAGTACAACGATCGTCGCCCGGACGTGTTCGACGGCGCCTCAGCCATTGCCCAGGCCCTTCTCGCCGACCAGCTCGCGCACGACGTCGACACACTGGCGACGATCAACGACGACGTGAAGCAGAGCGGCAACCCGATCAAGCACCAACTCGTTCCGTACATTTTCGTCGCGCCGACGGACCGCCTCGCGATTGGTCGCCTGGCGATGGACGTCTTCAACCGCCACTACGCCGGCGCGCGCGGGATGCGCCGGAACCGCGACCTGGCGCTGCTCGGGCGACTGTTGGACGCCGGACGTAATCCCGTCCGCGGCGACCTGATGAGCTACTTGTTCTTCGCTCCCGAGTTCACCCGCCCGCTAATCGAAATGGGCCAGCGCGACGCGCAGGCATGGCTCGATCAACAGGGTCGTGCGGAACCGTGGCGCACAGAGCACCCCTGGCCGACTGCGGTCGGACCGAATTCGATGCCCAGCCAGTGACGCGCATGCCAACGGCCAAGGTGAACGTGGCGGTCGCTGCGTTGCTAGCCGCGCCAGGGGTGGCGCCGCGGCCACCACCCGGGAACGGCGGAACGGTACGCCTCGTATTGCTCCCCGAACTGCCGTCGTAGGGTCGGCTCCTCATACAGGGTGACGAACGCCATCGTGGTCGCGAGGAACAGCGCCGCGTAGGCGAGGAGCCAGTATTGCCCGAGCAGCAGCGCTTGCCCGACGATCGTGGCCGTGACCGCGAGGTACATCGGGTTGCGGACATGGCGGTACAGGCCGCCTACAACGAGGCGCTCCGGTGGCGCGGCCGGCGCCGGCGTTCCGACCCCTTCGGTCACGAAGCGAGCGAAGGCGTGCACCAGCACCGCACCCCCGGCAGCGAGCAGCAATGCGCCGAGCACAAACACGACGAGGGGCGGATGGTGGGTCATCCATCCCGTCAGGAGGAAGGGAACGAGGCCGGCCATCGTTCCCGGGGCGAGCACCAAGAAGGCGGCACTGCCTAGCGCGGCGGCTGATCGGCGCATGCTGAACGCGACTGTACGAGCCACCGCTCTTTCTCGCGCACCGATCGATACTCCGCACCCGGGCCTCGAGGCTCGGCTGTGCCGCCCGGTCCCTAATCGCGCCGGGGACGGTGCTGGCTCGTGATGCTTCGCCAGACTGAAGCGAGCTTGGCTTACGCCGCGGTGCCGGCGAAGCGAACGCGGTCGGTGGCCCTCAGCGTCCCGTCCTCAAAGTAGGGCATGACCCACCGGTCGTCCGGGCAGAGCGTTCCGGGAGGCCGCTCGCCGCATGGGTCGGGCTCTTGATTAGCCGACGCATTGCCCTTCGGGCTGAGCGCCCATCGGGTGCGATAGTGGTCGTAGAGGCGCAACAGTTCGACTCCGTAACAGTCGGCGACGTCGGGCTGTCCACGCACGACGAGGTAGTTCTCGTCGTTACCACCGGACGCGTTGTTGGAGAAGTTGTGAGAGCCGCTGACGACCGTTGGACTGGGACCAGTGAAGTCCAGGACGATCAGCTTCGTGTGGATCAGAATGTTGCCTTTCTGACCGGCCGTCGTCTCCTTCAGATAACCCTCAAGTCCTGTGCTGAGCATCGCCGTAGCCGTGAAGTCAGCGGTGCGGTCGCGATGGTAGCCGGTGATAGCGCTGCGACTGTTTTGCAGCCCCAGCCGCAAGATCATGTCGTGCGGAGCGCCGAGCAGCGCTTGGAGAATCTCGTTGTCCAGGTCGAACGCGGTGCAGAACAACACGTCGCGGTGTGCGCTGTCAATCTCAGTCTTGAAGAAGTCAAGGTCAGCACGGCCGCTCCTTGGTGAGAAACCGACATCCAGCCGGTCGGTGTCGGCGGGCAGCGGGTTGTTCTTATCGATCCACGCCTTGGTTTGAGACGGATCGGCCCCACCGAACAGCTCTTCAAATAGCGCGCTGTACGTCCGAGCAACGTCCGGACGCTCGACGATGTGACTGACGTTAGCCTGGCGGTACACCCCGTTTTCCGTGAAGTTCGTTGACCCGCAGAGAACAGCCTGGGGCTCTCGACTGTCACCGGCGATTCTGCTCGCGATGATGAATTTATCGTGGCAGATGTGGTTAGTCACGCGGCCGCGCTTCAGCGCGGCTGGCCAGTCCGTGAGATTGGCTTCGTTCTCGCTTGTCTGCGGATCGCCAGCCTTGGCGTGATAAACGATCCGGACCTGTGCGCCACGATCACGCGCAGCGTGGATCGCTTGGATGATCGCGGGAAGCTCGTACTCGTAGATCGCGACATCGAGCGCCCAGGTTGCGTCTGCGGCCCGCGCGCAGAAGCCCGTTATCTGCTCGAGCAGCCCACGACTCAGCCAGGCCAGCGCGCGGTCGGGCAGGACCACTGGCTGCTTAGCCTTCTTAGCCGCCGCGAGCGCGGCGGCAACCTCTGGAAACTCGCGACTGAATGCCTGACTAGCGGCCGCGGCCCGATTGAAAAGGACTCGATGGGTTCCGCTGGAAGCACTCGACGTACGCACGGTCACCGACGGACCCGCAATCAGGGTGGGCTTCTCCCACTCTCCGAACGCACCGTAGATCGTGTAGCTGTATTCGGTGTCGGGAAAGACCCGGTAGTCAGACCAACGAAACCGTTGAATGGGCGCCACATCCGAGCTCACCGGATCTCCGGCTTTGTGGGGTATGCCGGGGAAGTGAGCGATCCCGCTCAGGAAATGCCTGGGCCGGCTCCCACCTTCGCGCTCGATCGCGAATCCCAACAACCCCCTGCACTGCTTGTGTGAAGCATCCATCGCCAATAGAACCCCGGTCGTCCCGGCATAAGCCTTGACCGAGATCCCGGCATTCTGCGCAGAGGCCCGCATCGTCACGTAAGCCTAACGTCGCTAGCACCTCAGCGCTCAGAAACTGGAACCTAACCAGGGTGGCTTGGCAGCACTGCTGCTATCCAGGCCGAGCGACGTCTCGGGCGTCGGACCCATGGTGGCCGATCGAAGGAGACCCTGGACTCGTCCAAACCGCGCGAGCCATGCGGCGGTCGGGTGTTCGCAGGCTGACGCGGTCAATCGAGGCTCACCGGCGGCAGTTGCTCGACCTGCTCCTTGGTCAGCTCGACGCGGATTGAATCGCCCACGCGGGAGGTGTTGGTGATCGGGATTGCGACCGTCTTGTGACCCCACAGGTGGCCCTCGGCGAGTAGCACGTGGGTCACGTGACGGTCAGCCGGGTCGATGATTAGGCCCTGAACGGACCCGATCCAGCCGTCGGCTGCGTGCACCTGATCACCCCGTCGCACGTCGACCTCGCCGAGCGGCACGCGATCGGAGATGTCGTCGGGCAGATAGTGATACCCCGGCTGAAGCTCGCGAGCGGCGCTCCCAGCGCTTCCGCCAGCCAGCGAAGCGAGGCGGTGGTAGGGAAAGGAGAAGGTTCTGCCGTGGGCGGCGGCCCACTTACCTCCGCTCACCTGGAGCATGTGCTCGTCCTCCGCCGGATCGAGCGCGCCGAACTGCGCCGTGGTGACGCGCAACCGGATCGGGTCGCCATCATCCTCGACGAGATCGAGGGACACGAGATGGCCCAGAGCGGGATGATGCGGCGGCGTGATGATTACGTGCGTTGCCGCTTGCGCGACCGGATCAATGACGACCGCAGTCAGCTCGCCAACGGGTCCATCAGTCGCGAGAACCTTGGCACCTATTCGCAACCGGGCGACATCAGCGGCGGCCATGGAACGAGTCTAAGCTAAGTCCGGATCAGCCGGTCAGCAACCACCCTCCATGAAGGATTGTCCCGCGGGGACAACGGCGCTGTCTGGATCGGGCTGCCTCGGCCGCGGAGGTCGAACCGAACCCGCTCCGCCTGGAGAAGCTCGCGAGCGGTGGGTGCGTCGGGCGGTATCCCGGGTCCGGCAGCGCGGAGGCCATCTGCCACGAATCCGTTTGACCGGATGACGCGATGGACGTGGGTCAGTTCCTGCCCGCGTGTGCGTAGCCAGTCTCCGACGGCCTGGGCGCCCTGCTCGTTGCCAGCAGCGGTCGCCACGTCCTTGTAGCTGGTCCAGCGACCACGTGGGACAGCGGCGATGAACCTGCTCGCCGTCTGGAAATCCAGCGAGGCGCTGCGTGGCCGCCTAGAGTGCGCCGTGAGTGCTAGCGCCCGAGGTGTCAGTCCTGGGCCAGCAGCGACTCTCCGCCGGCAACGGTCCTGATCCCGTCGACGAGTTGCTCAGCTCCGACGTCCTTCCTATGAGTAGGAAGCCGCTGGCGCCGGCGTGAAGCGCACCGTACACGTGTGGCTTGGCCACCTCGCGCCCGGAGATGCTTGCGAACGCAGGCCCCTCGTTCCGGATGGCCTGGCTCCGTCGCGCGAGTCACTGGGTGGAGGCTGAGCCAGTCGGATCGCCCCGCGACGGCTGCACTATCGAGCGTGCCACCCCGTACAGACAGATGACGATCGTGAGCCACGCCGCGGCGATCAGCCAACCCGCGCCGACGTCCGTGGCCCAGTGAACGCCTAGATACACGCGCGACCAGCCGACCCCAGTTGCGAGCCCGAGCGCGATCGCGCGCCCGGGCCAGCGAAGGTTCGGTAACCAGACCGCGCCGACGAGCACGAGCGCGATGAACGTGGCCAGTGACTGCGTGGCATGACCTGAGGGGAACGACGACGTTCGCCCTACCTCGGTCAACCAGATGTTCGCCGGGGGCCGCATCCGGTGCACGAAATGCTTGGTGAGGCTGTACAGGCCAATCGCTCCAGCCCATGCGGCGAGGAGCAATGCGGCCGATACAAGCCGCCGCCGCCAAACCAGCACCACCGTGACGATCGCCGTGAGCGGTATCAGGACCGTCTGGCTTCCCAGCGTCGATAACACCCGCGCCACCGTCGTCAACCCGTGGGTGCGGTGTGCGACCGCCCACGAAGTGATCGAACTGTCGATAGGCGTCGAGCCGTTCGGCCGCTCCGCGAGTTCGAGCAGGTGCCCGCTCCCGATCGCGCAGCCGAGAATGATTGCGAAGGAGGCCAGCAACGCCACCACAAGTGGTGTCGGCGTCGTGATCCTCCTCGTTAGCCAAGCCATGGGTCCGAACCTAGCCGAGCCACGTGCCCCCCATTGAGACGAGGCTGATCGGACCGTAGCTCACGAGCGACGTTTGCGTCCGCGGTGATCGGGCTCTTGTTCGGCCCCGCCCCGAGCGAGTCGTGCCTGATCCGGGTATTGCGTCGGCTCGGCGCCGTGGGCCCAATAGTGGCGACGCTCGCGACAGCGGGTGTTGCCACCCCAGCTTCATGCCGGCCGATGGATCCCCGGCCTCCAACTGCGCCTCGAGGTCCAGCATGCTTTCACCCGCTTGCCGCACCGCCCGGGGCGCCAGGGACAAAGGAACTGTCGAAACGTCCAATCGCCGTCGCTGACGCCGATGTCTTGCGACATATACGCCAATACGCCACCCACCGCATACTCGCCGTCATCGAGCGGCAACTCTCCGACGAGGATCCTCAGAAGCGTGCTCTCGCCCACCCGCGCGTGGCCGGGCGCCTACTGTCCGGCCGGCCGCCGCCAGGCGAGCATGACACCGTCGCCGATCGTCAGCAGCACGTTGTCGGTCCGCTCGTCGGCCTGGACCCGGCGGGCGAACTCGCGGATTCCGACGGTACCCGGATCGACCCGGTCGGCGTTGAGCGCGTCGCCGTTACGAAACAAGTTGTCGGCGACGATTACGCCCCGCGCCGCCAGCTTCTCCAGCACCGCGTCGTAGTAGGCGGGATAGTCGGCTTTCCACGCGTCGATCCAGACGACGTCGAACGGCCCCTCCAGCCGCGCCAGCGTCTCGAGCGCATCACCGACGATCAGCTCGATGCGATCGCCGTAGGGGCTAGCGTCGAAGTGGCGGCGCGCGATCGTGGCCTGGTCGGGATCGACCTCCAGCGTCGTGACGCGCCCGCCGTCGGGCAGCGCCGCGGCCATCGCCAACGCGCCGACACCGGTGAACGCGCCGACCTCCAGCACACGCCGCGCCCCGCCGATCACGATCAGCGCCTGCAGCAAGCGAGCTTCCCCCAGCCCGGCCATCATCCCCGGCCACTCGGTGTTCGCCTCGGTCCAATGCGCCGCCTGCGCCACCGCGCCCGCGAACGGGGTCGTGTGCTCGGCCGAGTACCGCTCAGCGGCTCTAACGATCAGCGCAGACACCACTTGAGCTTAACTGCTGGCCCGCTCTCGTCCGACGCAGCAAACTTCTGTCGGCTGAGCGCAGACGTTTCGCATTCACGGCCGCCACGCGGGACGACGCCGCCCGCACCGACTTCTGCATCGTCGCCGCGTCGCCGCGGCCAAGCGCCAGCAGCGCGGCTATCGCCTGGTCTATTGCGATGGCGCCCCGTATCCCGGCGGCCAAGTCAAAAGCAGTCGCCCCGGCTGCGGGCACCCGGCGCTTCGGCCGCGGCGCTCTCCTGCGAGCCTCATGACTCCTTCGAGTTGAGAGCAGCCATCACGGAGCAGGGCGATCGCGCGGCCGCGTTTGTCCGATACCGGCACTGGGTGACCGCCGCCGGCGCGGCGACTGCTCTTGTGGTTGCAACATTTGGGTACCTGGCTAGCGCTCGGCGCGCCGAGCTCGGCCGTGGAGCGCCGGCAGGCGTCGCGCGCGCTTCCGCGCATTGCGAGCGCCTCTGATCGATGGCTCCGCGGTCGCCGACTCGTTGGTTGGTGCGGGCCTGGCTGAGCCCCCGAAAACGGTCGCGAACGGGTGGGGTCTTGGGTAGGCGGTCTACCGGGTTTGGGGGTAGGGGCCTACCCCGGGTTGGGGGTGAGAATGGGCAGCTTCCCTGATGTGCGGATCGACTCTGGGCCTGAGCATGCGGTCTCGTTCACCTATCAGGAGGCGGTCATGTCAGGGTTGTCTGTTAGGGGCGGTTCCGCCGAAGTCCAGAGCGATCTGTGGGGCGCGCGCGCTCGCGAGTGGTGCGCGATGGAGGCGCAGATGCGGCCTCTGTACGAGACGGTCCTCGGGCGGGTCGGAATCGGCCACGGTACCGAGCTGCTTGACGCCGGCTGCGGCGCTGGCCTCGCGGCTCAGCTTGCCGCCCAGCGCGGTGCGGTCGTCAGCGGCTTCGATGCGACGCCGGCGCTGCTGGCGATCGCCGCGGAGCGGGTGCCGAATGGCGAGTTCGCCGTGGGTGATCTGGAGTCGCTGCCCTACGGTGATGATGCGTTTGACGTGGTCGTCGGCTTCAATTCGTTTCAGTACGCGGCGAGCCCGCGGGGGGCGCTCGAGCAGGCGCGGCGTGTGGCCCGTGCCGGGGCTTCTGTCGTGATCGCGACATGGGCGGTGCCCGAGCGTTGCGAGGCTGCTGTCTACGTCGCGGCTCTCGGTCCGCTGATGCCGCCGCCTCCGGCGGGCGCCCCGGGGCCGTTCGCGCTCTCGGCTCCGGGCGCGCTCGAGGGTTTGGCGACCGAGGCGGGGCTCACCCCGGTGGATGCTGCGGAGGTCGCATGCCCGTGGACGTTTCCTGACCTCGACTCGGCGTTGACCGCGATGCTCGCTGCCGGTCCGGCAATCAAGGCGATCCGCTCCGCGGGGGAAGCGGCGACGCGAGATGCCGTCACGGTGGCGATTGAGCCGTTCCGTCAGCCTTCGGGTGGGTACGCGATCGGCTCGGCCTTCCGCTACCTGGTGACACGGGCATAGCCCGGGTGTGGGTGCCCCGCCGGACGTGGGCGGGGCATCCCGGATCGGATCGATAATGGCGCCATGGCGAACCGGGTCTCGAGCCGCCGGCTGGTCGGGCGCGATCATGAGCTGGAGCTGTTGTTGGGGCTGGTGCGGCGAGCCGGCGAGGGTGAGGGAGGCACGGCGCTGGTGGTCGGCGAGGCGGGGATCGGAAAGAGCCGTCTGCTCAGCGAGTTCGCCGGTCATGCTCGACAGTACGGCGCACTCGTTCTCGTCGGCGAGTGCGTCGACCTGGCGGAGGCGGAGCTTCCGTTCGCTCCGATCGTCGGAGCCCTCCGCGCCGTCGTCCGGGAACGGAGCGAGCCGGAGCTGGCGAAGCTTTTCGGCGCGGCCCGCAGCGAGCTCGCGCGGCTGCTGCCCGAACTCGGCGACCCCGGCCCGGGCGTCCAGGGCTCGGTCGGGCAGACCCGGCTGTTCGAGCTTCTGCTCGGGGTACTCAGTCGCCTTGGCCACGAGCGGCCGGTCGCGCTCGTGATCGAGGACGTCCACTGGGCCGACGGCGCAAGCCTCGACCTGCTCGCGTTCCTCGTTCGCAATCAGCGCTCAGAACGGCTAGCCACGGTCATCACGTTCCGCTCTGGTGAGCTCTCGCCCGAGCACCCCGTTCCGGCGCGTGTCGCTGAGCTCGAGCACGGTGGTCGCGCTCAGCGGATCGACCTCGATCCCCTGTCCCATGAGCATGTGGCCGAGCAGGTCCTCGACATCACCGGCACGCCTCCGACAGCCGAGCTCAGCCACGCCCTGCACGACCGTGCCGGAGGCAACCCGTTCTTCGTCGAGGAGTTGCTGGCGGCCGGCGACGGGGACAAGCTGCCCGACTCATTGCGAGACGCGCTCCTGGTCCGATTGCGACGCCTCTCGGAGCGTGCTCGCGAGATCGTCGGCGTGGCGGCGGTCGCCGGCCGCACGATCGACCACCGTCTACTCACTGCGGTCGTCGTGATGGACGACAGCGAGTTGATCGGCGCGTTGCGCGAAGCGATCGCCCAGCAGGTGCTGATCAGCGATGGTCTCAGCTACGCATTCCGGCACGCGCTCCTGCGAGAGGCGGTCTACGCCGATCTCGTCCCCGGCCAGCGCACCCCGATTCATGCCGCGCTCGCCGAGAAGCTCTCCGTCGAGCCGACGCTCGCGGGGGCTCAGGCCGCGGTGGCCGCCGAGATTGCCCACCACTGGACCGCGGCGGGGGAGATCGAGGCGGCGCTGGCGGCCTCGGTGCGGGCGGGCACCGAGGCCGAGCGGATGTATGCCATCCAGGAGGCGCGCCGACAGTATGAGAGGGTGCTCGAGCTTTGGGATCGGGTGACCGAACCCGAGCGCATCACCGGGCTGCCGCGCTCGGTGCTCCTGGCACGAGCCGCCGACGCCACGTGGCTCGCCGGGGATGAAACGGGTGCGGTGGCGCTCGCTCGCGCCGCGCTCGAGCACCCCCAACTCCAGCATGACGATGCCGGCGCGGCCCGGGTCGAGGAGCGTCTGGCCAGTTACCTGTGGACCGCGGGAGATTCCGATGGCGCGCTCCAGGCTGCTCGGCGAGCGGTGGCCCGGCTCGACGGCCACGGACCGTCGGCGGATCGCGCTCGCGCACTCTGCGCCGAGGGTCGGATGCTCGTGATGCGCAGTCGTAACCCGGAAGCGCGCGAGCGGCTCGAGGAGTCGTTGGCGATCGCACGCGCGATCGGGGCCTCGAGCGAGGAGGCGCAGGCGCTCAACTACCTCGGCTCCGCACTGGCGTTCCTTGGCGACTACCGGGGCGGGATCGAGCATCTGCGCGCGGCGGTGCGGATCGCGCGCGAGACGGGGTCGCGGGCGCGTGGGCTTTCGCAGTATGAGAACCTCAGCGAGGTCCTCTCCGAGGCCGGTCAGCTCGAGCACGCGCGCGACGTCGCCGCCGAGGGCATCGCCGCCGCCCAAGAGGTCGGCCTTCAGCGCTCCTACGGCCTCGTGCTGATGGGGCGTGGCGCGTTGTGCGCGCTCGCGCTCGGGCGCACGATAGAGGCCGGCGAGCTGACCAGCGCGGCGCTCGAGCTCGGCGAGCAGACCTTCTTCGCCTTCAACGTGCTCGAGGCTCGCGGGCGCTACGAGCTCGTCCGGGGCGACTTCGACGCGGCCGAGCAGCACCTCGCGGCAGCCGATGCGATGGCCGCGCGGGTCGGCGACCCGATGTGGACCGGCCCGGTCGCCGCGGCGAGGGCCGAGCTCGAGCTCTGGCGCGGCCGGGCGCAGGAAGCCGCGCAGATCGTCCGCGCAGCGCTCGCTGTTGAGCCCGAGCGCCAGTGCCTCCAGCACACCAGCGAGCTACACGCCCTCGGCGCGCGAGCCCTCGCCGAGCTCGCCGGCGCCGCGAGAGCCCGCCGCCAAGACTCTGCAGCGGGCGCCGAGGCGGCGGCCCTGCTCGCCCGCCTCGAGAGCAGGCTCACCAGCGCCTTTCCGCTCGGCCCCGCCCCGCCCCGGGTATCGGCCGACGTCGCGCTCTGCCGGGCCGAGGTCAGCCGCGCTTTCGGCGATTCTGACCACGACACATGGGCCGCCACGGTCACCGCCGCCGACGCCGCCGGGTACTCGAACCGCAGCATCTACGCCCGCTGGCGGCTGACCGAGCCGCTACTGGAACACTCAATCCGCGACCGGGCGGAGGCCGCGCTCCGCGAGGCTGCGCACCGGGCCGCGGCGACCGGACACGAGCCGCTGACCCGCGAGATCGCGGCTCTGGCCCGACGCGCGCGGATCTCACTCACGACCGATCCCGGCCAGAGCGCACCCGCCCACTTCGGTCTCACCCCACGCGAGACCGAGGTGCTGAGGCTCCTCGCCGGAGGCCTCACCAACAAGCAAATCGCCGCCACGCTCTACATCAGCGACAAGACCGCCGAGCACCACGTTTCACACATCCTCAGCAAGCTCGGCGTGAACACGCGGGCGGCCGCAGGATCGCTAGCACACCAGCTTGCGATCCGGCCGACCGACGCAGGCTAGGTGTCACGCACACTTAGCATGGCCGCTGGCCCTGATCCAACCGACCGGGAGGACCTCCACCGCGCAAGGACGATCCCAACCAGCCCGGCCGTGTCACAGCCACCACAGGCCGCGGAGCCATCAGCAGCCACAAGCCGCGAGTCCCTGAACCTCGTGATCACTAGGACCCTGCGTGTCGCCACAGACGCGCACGCTGCGCATGGTCGTCGGATCGACCGCGGCTCGAGGCGCTAACCGAACGTCGGGAAGCTGCAAGCATCAAAGCGGTCACGACGGCGTCGACACCAGGACTACCCCTCCAGGCGTCAAGGACCAGCGCATGACCGTGGGCACGGCGCCGCTGCCTCCGTCGCCGAGGAGTCGGCCCAGCCGGCAGATGCTCCCGTACAGCTAGATCCGATCGCGTTGCGCCGCGGACAGCCGGCTGCCGTTAGGGAGCACTACATAAGTAGAGGGCAGGTTCTGCACGCCGCCTCGCGAGCCCTGCTTGGGCGACGAGCGCGATCTCGGCAGCTGGGGAGCGGACCCACCGTGACCGGGTTGTGTCGATTGCAGTAGCGGCCGTCAGCGATGCCGGCGCGCACTCCGTCGCCCGGTGTCCGCGAGCGACACCGTCGTGAGCGCACCTCGATCGTTCCGCGACCGCGTCGCGCCAGCAGCCCCGGCGCACCGGTAATGGAACGAGTCGTCGCGGACAGCGAGGCGGCTTCGCGCTGGAATTGCAGGTAACCCGCGATTTTCCCTGGTGAGCGTTCACACGGCGTTCAAATCGGACCGATTCCGCCACCAGCAGACTTGGCGGCCGCACAGGCTGTGTGACCGCTGTTAGGATCGTCCCTCCGTCCACCCCGGCAGATGGGGAGGCTGCGTTACACCCGTCATGTGCGAGCTCCAGATCGACCCTCGACCGTGCCGGCGGGAGCCGGATCACGTACCAGAAGGCCGACGATGAGCGAGCGATATTGGCGTCGCCGCGCGGTCGACCGTGTGATCGATCAACTCCGGCGCGACGACTCGCCTCCGCGCATCGATCGGGAGCCCCACGTCGTCCGCGGCTTGAGCGAGGACGAACCGGCAGCGCCGTGGCCGTTGGCGCGGGGCGAGCAGCAGCGCACACCAAGCTCAGATGCTTCGGGCCGCAAGCCAGCCGCCCGCGCGGGCACTCCCACTCGCCGTCGTCGCTCGAGAGCGGACCGCATAACCGGGACGCTCAGACTGGCTCTGACGGAAACTCAAATGGACGTCGCGGTGCTTGGCGAGGTCTGTAACGGGCATGAAGTCGTGCGCTATCTGGCCGGTGACGGCGGGTCGTTCGGCCTGACCCCCGGCGCGTCAATGCCGATCGAGGACACCTATTGTCACCGCCTGCTCACGGGCAGGCTCTCGAATGTGGTGCCAGATGCCCAGGCCAACGAGCAGGTCAGGGACCTCGAGATCACGCACGCTGCTCGCATCCGCGCCTACATCGGCGTTCCCCTGACCGGTCTCGACGCCCGCCTCTACGTGCTCTGTTGTCTGGCACACGAGCAGCGGCCGCGGCTGGGCGAGCGAGACGTGCTCTTCCTTCGCGATCTCGGAAACGCGGTCCTCGGCAACCTCGAGTAGCGCCAAACACAGGTCGCGGCGACGTGCGGCGCTGATCCGACACCGGCGTTTTGGCGTCGAGCCGCGCATGGGTGGACTCGACCGGTGATCGTATCGTCGCTATTGCGATGTCACGCCGTGAGCGGACACGTGGTCAGAGCGATCGCCACGGTGGCTCGGCCGTCGCAATCCCGTTCGTGTGGCGATGCGATCGCCGGGCGCCGACGATCGGCATGATCGCGTGGTCGCCAACCTACTCTTGCGGTGCGTGCCGGCCGTAAGACCAAAAGCGATCGCGTCGCCGTCGACCCGGGAGACGTTGCGCAGCGGCGGCACCGTCATTGCCCAGACGGGCGTGGGTGCCGCTGGGCATGGAAAGGGGAAGCCTGCGCGTCGCTCGCGAGCGGCCGGTCGCCCGGTCCGCTGCGAGCAGGCCTCGGACCGGTGCATGGGCACACGTTGGGCATCAGCCGCCGGTCCGGGGCTCTGCTGCTCGTCGGTTGCGCAAGAGATTCTTCGTGCCCTCCGAGCTCATGCTCGGCCTGCAAAGCGAGCAGTCGAGCCAGCGCACGGATCAGCGCTGCCGCATTCCCAGGGAGATATACAGTCGGCCGAAACGAGTCCTCCTCGTCCGTCTCGGAAGTGAGGCGATCGCTCGGGCTTATGCCTGCGCACCGGACAAGAGCGACAGCGACTCGCGCTTGCCAATGTTCACGGGTCGAGCGACCGATCGGCGTGATGCCGGGTGTCAAGATGTGACATGAAAGCGGAGGGTCAGTGGCCCCCTCCGGGGCGGAAGTAGTGAGTGAGCGCCCAGTCCGCCACCCGTTGGCCCATCTCTACGCCGCCGGTGTCCGAGAAACGGAAGTGGATCCCCAGCCATACCCTGGCGTCCACGACATCGTTACGCAGCAACGCCCCGGAGTAGTAGGTGCGGACGGCGCTTGGGACCGCAGTGGAAATGAGGGTCAATTGGAGGTGCCGGGTGTTGAGCGTATCCTCCAGGGCCTGGGTGAACGCTCCGGTTAGACCCGAGTAGCCGCTGACGTATTCCGGATATGGAGGCGTCGTCAGCAGCGGGGTCCAGCTTGTGTCTGCGGTGGTAGCAGGGTTGCCGTCGGTGTCGGCCAGGTTGACCGCGGTGATCGGCCGCCAAAACCCGTAGAGGTACTTCGCGTGCCACACGGCAATGATCGCGTCGGCTTCGCTCATGTCAACTGCGGCGAACATCCGGGCGGCGTCGACGATGTCCGGATGCCGCACGGTCAGCTGGTCCCGCAGCGCCGCGTTGACCTGGATTGGGGCGTTGCCGGAGAAGAACAACGCGGTGTTCGTCTCTTCAGCTGTCCGTGCTGTCGAGGTCGCCGAGCCAAGCGTCTTGACCTCGTCGAAGTCGCGGGTGTACCGGGCCGAGGTCAGCGCCGGCGGCGGTCCAGGTTCGCCGAACTGAGCGCCGCTGCGCAGGAGCATCGGGGTGACGCTGCCCATCCATGGGACGGCCATAGGGAGGAACGCCGGGGGCGTGGGCCGCCAGACGCCGGGGGCCGGGGGCTGGGTGAACAGCACGGGCGCGTTACGTCCGTCGTTCGCGCGCATCGCGATCAGATTGTCGGCGGCGAGGGTGCCGAAGTCGACGCCGCGGGTCTTGGCCTTTCCGTCGGGGATCTGCGCAAGCGCGGTCGCGTAAGCAGCGTCGAGCGTTGTCTGAGCGTAGGGCGAGTAGGTCACCAAGACCTTGTGGGCGGCGGCCACGGCGGCAGCCTGGGCGGACGTCTTGTGCGGCGCGCGGGCTTGGAAGCGGTAGGGCTCGTAGCGGCGGTCGATGCCGACCACGGCGTCGTAGACCGCCGCCTGGACGAACCCCATGTAGAGGGGGACCTCTTGGGGCGCCTTCGTCGGGTCGCCGCTGAAGGTGGCCACGGCGAGCGCGTTCCAGTCAGAAATGACCGCCGGGTCGCCGGCGCTGGTCTTCGCTGCGGCAGTCGCGGTTGACGTCGCTCCGAGTGCTGTCAGTACCAGGACAGCCAAGCAAGCAACGAGCCAGCGGCGGCGACGTAGGCGCGGGTCGCTCGTCCGTACGGCACTTTGGACGGTAGTGCGCATGGTGGCTCCCTTCGAACCAAGCCCCCCACAGTGCGTGACGCCCGGCTCGCCGTCGGTTGGACGCGAGCGTTAACCTCGATCCGCCGGTAAGGGTGTAGCCGCGGCGCCTGGGAACGTCCTCCCGGGCCGTGAGAATCGGGATTTCCGAGGTCTCGAAATCACGATCCAGGAGGACACCCAGTTGGTGAAGCCAAAGGCTCGGTTGGAAACGGTAGAAGTCTCGGCGGACGGCGAGGGTTTGGTTTCGCACGCGGGGATCGCGCTGCTGTCCGAGTTGGCCGATCGGTCCGGGTTGACCGGCGCGTTGTCTGATGCGCTCGCTGTCACGCGGGAGCGGCGCTCGGCGCACGAGCCCGGCCGGGTGCTCGTCGAGGTGGTGGTGATGCTCGCTGATGGCGGCGACTGCGTCACCGACCTTGATGCGTATCGGGGGCAGGAGCGGCTGTTCGGGGCCAGAGCGTCGGAGACCACGACGCATCGGGTGCTGAAGTCGATCGACGAGCCGTTGCTCGCCACGGTCCGCGCTGCTCGGGCGCGGGCACGCGCGCGTGTGTGGGACGCGGGCGCGCGTCCGGGGACGATCACGTTCAACATCGACGCGACCTTGCTGACCGCGCATTCCGAGAAGGAGCGGGCGGCGGGGAACTACAAGCATGGGTACGGGTTTCATCCGATCGGCTGCTGGCTGGATGAGACCGGCGAGCCGCTGGCGGCGATCCTCAGGCCCGGGAACGCGGGCTCCAACACGGCCGAGGATCACTTCACCGTGCTCGGCCTCGCGCTCGCGCAGATCCCTGCCCAGGATCTGGAGCGGGAGATGCTGGTCCGGACCGATATCGGCGGGTGCACACACGCGTTCACCGCCGACTGCCGAGAGGCCGGGATCCGCTTCTCGGTCGGCTACGAACTGACCGACACGGTCCGCACGGCGATCCTCGACATGCCCGAGGCCCAGTGGGTGCAGGCGATCGACGCCGACGGCGCCGAGCGCGACGGCGCCTGGGTCGCAGAGTTAACCGACCGTGTGGACCTCTCCGCCTGGCCGGAGGGCTCGCGGTTGATCTGCCGGCGCGAGCGGCCGCACCCAGGCGCGCAATTTCAGATCTTCGATGAGCACGGCTACCGGCATACGTGCTTCCTGACCGACCAGCACGGCGAGAACATCGCTGCCCTGGAGGTCCGTCACCGCGGCCGCGCCCGCGTCGAGGACAGCATTCGCGCCAGCAAGGACACCGGCATGCGCAACCTCCCGCACTACGCCTTCGAGCACAACCAGACCTGGCTGGAACTCTCGCTGATCGCCCAAGACCTCCTCTGCTGGACACGGCTGGTGTGCCTGACCGGCGACCTCGCTCGCGCGGAGCCGAAGCGGCTGCGGCACTGCCTGCTGCACACCGCCGGGAAAGTCGTCCGTCACAGCCGCCGCACACAGCTCAAGCTCGACCGCGACTGGCCCTGGTCCCAGGCGCTCGCGGCCGCGTTTCACCGACTGCGCGCGACCCCTCAGCTCTGCTGAGCGCCAGCGGCGCCAGCAACGGGCCCGACGACGACTCCGAGCAGCCCCCCCAGCGTCGCCCTGCCCGGAAACGACCCCACATCATCCTCGCAACCAGCCGCGGCTCGCTACCCACTCGCGAGCGCCGACCAACGGCCCGCCACCACGACCTGTCACACCCAAACGACCCCGCGACGGTCACCTCCGCGCCGATAACGGCGCTTCGAGGTTAACTGCACATTGCGTCAGGCAGGCAAAAGAAACATCATAACAGAAGACGGAATCATTCGTACGAATCGGACGCTGTCCGCGGCGGTCGACGCCTAGCCTGGAAGCGCCGATAGTGGGCTGACTCGGGGAGGTGGGAACGTCCTCCCGGGCCGTAAGAATGCGGGTTCCTGACGCCTGCAGTCTCGACCCAGGAGGACACCCAGTTGGTGAAGCCAGCGGCTCGGCTGAGAACAGTAGAAGTGACGGCGGACGGCGAGGGTTTGGTCTCGCACGCGGGGGTGGCGCTGGTGGTCGAGTTGGCCGACCGTTCGGGGTTGACGGACGCGTTGTCGGCCGCGTTGGCGGACACGCGGGAGCGGCGTTCGGCGCACGATCCCGGCCGGGTGGTCCGGGACGTGGCGGTGATGCTCGTCGACGGCGGCGACTGCGTGACCGACATGGCCGCGTTTGAGGGGCAGGAGCGGCTGTTCGGGGCTCGTGCGTCGGAGACGACGACGCACCGGGTGCTCAAATCGGTCGACGAGTCGTCGCTGGCCCGGGTCCGGACGGCGCGGGCTCAAGCTCGGGCGCGGGTGTGGGATGCGGGCGCACGCCCCGACACGATCACGCTGCACATCGACGCGACCCTGCTGACCGCGCATTCCGATAAGGAGCTGGCGGCGGGCAACTACAAGCACGGGTACGGGTTCCATCCGCTCGGCTGCTGGCTGGATGAGACCGGCGAAGCTTTGGCCGCGATCCTCCGGCCCGGGAATGCCGGGTCGAACACCGCCGAGGATCACTTCACGGTGCTGGGCATGGCGCTCACGCAGCTCCCCGCCGAGGACCTCGATCGGGAGATCCTCGTCAGGACGGATATCGGCGGGTGCACGCACGCGTTCACCAATGACTGCCGTGAAGCTGGGATCCGTTTCTCGGTCGGTTACGAGCTGACCGAGACGGTCCGCCAGGCGATCCTCGAACTGCCCGAATCCGCGTGGGTGCAGGCGATCGACGCCGACGGCAAGGATCGCAAGGGTGCGTGGGTCGCGGACCTGACCGACTATCTCGACCTGTCCGCCTGGCCCGAGGGCTCGAGGCTGATCGTCCGCCGCGAGCGTCCACACCCCGGCGCGCAGTTCACGATCTTCGACGAGCACGGCCACCGTTACACGTGCTTCCTCACCGACCAGGACGGCAACGACATCGCCACGTTGGAGTTGCATCACCGCGGCCGCGCCCGGGTGGAGGACTCGATCCGCGCCGGGAAGGACACCGGCATGCGCAACCTCCCGCACTACGCCTTCGAGCACAACCAGACCTGGCTGGAGATCTCGCTGATCGCCCAAGACCTGCTCGCCTGGACCAGGCTGATCTGCCTCGACGGCGAGCTCGCCAAGGCCGAACCCAAGCGCCTTCGCCAACGGCTGCTGCACATCGCCGCCAAGCTCGTCCGCCACGGCCGGCGCGCCCAGCTCAAGCTCGACCGCGACTGGCCCTGGTCCCGGGCGCTCGCCGCCGGGTTCACGCGCCTGCGCTCCAACCCCGCGCTCTGCTGAACACCGGCCGCACCTCAAGCCGGAACCCTCGACGACCACGACGCCACGCCGACCCGCTGCCGCCTGCCCGCAAACGACAGCCCCACCTGTCATCAGGACACGCCGGACGTCCCGGCAGGCCCGGTCCGCGTCGACACCCGGCCCGCACCACGAACTCACACCCCGAAAACCAAACGGCAGTCACCACTCACGCGATAACGGCGCTTCGAGGCTAGTTACCGCGATCGGAGCTGACACAGCTTCTCGTCTGGCTTTATGGACCCGATACCCGATAACTCCCCCGCACTTGACACTGATCACAATGTGATACTCGAAGAACCGCTGTGTGTCCGAGGCGAGTTGCACACCGAATGAAAGTGTAGAGCGGGTAGTCTCGGAAGGCCGAGGTACCTGCCGCTGAACGTGACCGACGTGTCAGTGACGTTTGTTGTCCAAGCGGTCGGCGCAGCGTGCTGATGAGGTGCGAAAGAACGAAGAAGTCACTCGTCAGCCGGGGGAGCCCCGCAGAGCGAACCCTCGAGTACCGCTGGCAGGCTCCTCGGGCGGCCGCAGGCGATCGCCTGCGGCGACCGAAAGTCGGGCACCCCGGGCCCGCGGCGTCGCGTTGGCGAGAGCTTCGTCGTCGCGGTCGTTAGACACGAGACAGGAGCTGATGTCGAGGTCGTCGCTGCCGCGCTCTGCATATCGCCGCGCAAGTTTCCAGAGACCGGCATCTCGGTGACGTCGATGACACGGAAAATCGAGCTCGGGAGGGGTGCGTTTGCTGAGGATGTATTTGGTCAGGGGCCGGGCTGGATCACTTGACCGCCAGAAAGAGGTAGCGGTTCAGACTGAAGAAGTACTTGCGCCCGAGGTCAGTCAGATCGGCCGCCCACGCTTGCGCCTCGGCCTCGGTCACGCCGCGATGGCCCGGGACGAACCCGGCGACGAATCTGATCACCCCTGCGCTGAACGTCTGCGGGTCATAGCCAGCGTTGAGGATCGGCAACACCTCGCGGCGCGCGACCGTGAACCCCGCTTCCTCGAGCAGGCCGGTCAGCCGGCGCGGCAAGTACGGATCGACGAGATGCTCGTCCCACGCCGCCAGGACGCGCAGCATCCGCCCGACATCACTCGAGCGCCACACAATCGAGTCCCAATCGGTGTCGACCACCAGCAGTCGCCCGCCCGGCCGCAGCACCCGATACGCCTCGGCCAACGCCACCGGCATCTCGGACACATACTCGTACACCTGGACCGCCGCGGCGGCGTCGAAGCTCTCAGCGACAAACGGCAACGCGCACGCGTCGCCCGCCTGGAACCGCACCCGAGCGGCACCCGCCACCGGCTCGCTCCGGCGCGCGGCGATCGCCAGCATCTGCTCGCTCGGGTCGATCCCCTGGACCGAACCGCTCGCCCCGACCGTCGCCGCGGCTTGTGCAGCCAGCAGGCCCGGACCCGAACCAATATCGAGCACGTCCTCGCCAGGCGAGAGATCGAGCGCCGCCAGCTGCAACCGGCGCTGCTCGACGATCTCTGGGGTCAGATAGGCGGCCTCGAGTTGCTGCGAGACCTCCGCGTCGAACTGCATCACCTCTGGCATCTGCATCTCCAGGACGTGGCCCTGTACACACCGATCCGGCCGCGACCTTCAAGAAACGTACCGAACGGCCGGGGCTAGGCGGGCAGCGCCGCTCGAGCCGGGCGCGCCCGATCGCGGAGACGAACTCCCTCCACCGCCGCGAGGATGTCGTCGCTCGCCCCGACGCACGGATCGTGGTGGATACCAGGAAGCTCGAGTAGCTGCGCCCCCGGGATCTGCTCTGCGAGATACCGGCCGTTGTCCGGCCAGAGCCACGCGTCCTCGTGCGGCAGCTCACGAGACACGGCGCCCGCACGTCCGCGAGGCGATCGCCGACGTCGAGTCCGGTGTTGGGCCCGGCCGTCGCTCACCGCCCGCCGATGCGCATCTCGGCAAGCGCGATCGCTGATGCTTCCGCGGGAATTCGGGCGTCTTGCGGAGCCGATTCCATAGTTGTGGAATGGACGAGCAGCAAGAGCCCCGGACCGGCGGCTGATGCCCAACGTGTGCCGGTGCACCGGTCCGACGCCTGCTCGCAGCGGACCGGGCGACCGGCCGCTCGCGAGCGACGCGCAGGCTTCCCCTTTCCATGCGGAGCGGCAGGGGGCGAGGCCGGGTCCGGCGGTCAATGGGCAACTGCTGGGGGACAATTCCCGGCCACGCGCTCGTCGGGCACCGCATGCCCGCTTGGCGCGAGGGAGTCGTGCGGTCGAGGTTCGCGCTGTTCATCCCGCACACCCCCGCGGCTTGATCAACGACTGCAGAGCAGCACTGCCCGAGGCATAGAGCGCAACGGTCCTCGCTCGACTGCGTTTACACCCGCAGCTCGAGTGCCCGGCGGGGTGATTCACTGACGGGATGGTGATCTCGCAGGAGTACGCCGATGTCCCGGTCGGGGATCGAGCGATGCGCACGTTCGTGGCCGCCCCGCGGGCGCCGGGGAGCTACCCGGGCGTCGTGTTCTACTCGGACATCTTTCAGCTCACCGACTCGACGCTGCGATGGTGCATGCGACTGGCCGGCTATGGCTTCGTGGTGGCCGCGCCGGAGATCTATCACCGGCTCGAGGCCGCTGGCACGGTGCTCGGGTTCGACGATGAGGGTAAGCGGCGCGGACAGGCGGACGCGGACGCGACGTCCGTCGGTGACTTCGACGACGATATCCGCGCCGCGCTCGATTGGCTCGAGGCCGACGACCGTGTGGCCGATGGCGGCCTGTGCGCGACCGGGCACTGCACCGGCGGCCACCTCGGCTTCCGCGCCGCGTTCGACTCGCGCGTGCGCGCGACGGCGCTTTGGTACCCGACCGGTCTGCACGATGGGAAGCTCGGCATGGAAGCCGACTCGGGCTCGCTGGCGCGCGCGTCGGAGATCCGCGGAGAGATTCTGCTGATCTTCGGCACCAACGATCCGCACACACCCGAGGAGGGCCGCGGACTCATCAAGCGCGGGCTCGAGGGAGCGGGGGTCGACTTCCGCTGGCGCCTGTACGACGCCGAGCACGCCTTCGGGCGTGACGTTGGACCGCGCTATGATCCGCAGGCAACCGACGCGGCGTTCGCCGAGACCGTGGCGGTACTCACGACGTAGCCAAAGCCCGCGTACGTCCACGCCAGGTCGGCTCGTGCATGGACTCGGTTCGCGCAGCCAGCCCGGTTCCCGACGGACAGCACCCGCGGCGATCACCCCGCGGTGAGGCAGCGAGTCGGTATGGACTACCGACGCAGATGGGGTGAGCGACCGGATGGCGCGTCCGGCTCCGACTCGTAGTCTCGCGTCATGGCCGACGTACTGAGCGCGCTTGACGAGACGTTTCTCGAGCTGGAGGAGTTGGAGCCGGGCGCGGTGATGAACATCGGCGGGATCCTGGTATTCGATCCGCTGCCGGAGGGCGGCGCTCCTACGTTGTCGGAGCTGCGAGCGAGCCGTCTGGAGAGTCTGGGCGTGCTCCCGCGCTATACGCAGCGGCTCTCGAGCACGCGGACGGGTCGCTTCGCCCGGCTTTGCTGGGAGCCCGCCGAGCGGTTCGACATCGCGGACCATGTTCATCACGCGGCTCTGCCGGCACCCGGCGGCGATCGGGAGCTGTTCGAATGGACGGGCGAGTTCTTCTCCCATCCGCTCGATCGGACCAAGCCGCTGTGGGAGCTTGTGCTGATTGAGGGACTGGAGGGTGGGCGCTGGGCGCTCGCGTCGAAGATTCATCACTGTCTGGTCGACGGCGTCGGGTCTGCCGGCATGATGGATGTCACGATGAGCCGGTCCGCGGAGCGCGCGGCGCCCGTCGTCGAGGCGCCATGGACCGCGCCGGACGGAGAGCAGTCGCACCATGGGGTCGACCCGGTAGTTCAGACGGCGAAGGCCGGGGTGCATGCGGGTTCGGCCGTGATGCACGCGGCGTTGCATCCGCGGGACGCGCTTGCCGGCTCGCGTTCGCTCGCGTCGCTGCTTGTTCGGGAAGGCCTGTCTGGCGCGGCGCGCACATCTCTGAACGTTCCGATCGGCCAGGACCGACGGTTCGCCGTGGTCCGCGCGCGGCTGGCCGATCTGAAGGAAATCGGCCGGCGGCTGGGTGGGACCGTCAACGACGTCGCGCTCGCCGCCTGCGCCAGCGGGCTGCGAACCCTGCTGATCGAGCGCGGCGAACAGCTGCCCGCCCGCGGCCTGCGGGCGATGGTGCCGGTCAGCGTGCGTGACGCCTCAGACCGCTCGGGGCTCGGCAACCGCGTCAGCTCGGTATTCGTGGAGCTGCCCGTGAGCGAGCCGCTGGCGGAGGTTCGCCTGCGCCGGATCCACGAGGCGACCTCGCAACTGGGTGCCGCGCATGCCGCCACCGGACCGATCGCGCTGCTCGACCTAGCCGAGCTGGCGCCGCCGGTGGTCCTCCGCGCCGCGCTGGCCCGGACCGCGTTCTCGACGCGTCTGTTCTCGATCACGATCACCAATGTCCCCGGCCCGCGAGAGACGCTCTACTCGTTCGGTGCGCCGCTGCGGGAGCTTCATCCGATCGTGCCGCTCGCGGCCGAGCACGCCGTCGGCATCGCCATCTTCTCCTACGACGGGCTCGTCACGCTGGGCATCAACGCCGACGCGCGGTCGATGCACGATCTCGATGTCCTGGTCGCGGGCATCGAGCACGGAATCGACGAACTTCGCCCTCCGGTCAAGTCCCCGGCGCGGAGGCGTGAGGCGACGAAGGCGGAGAGCCAGACAGCGGGCAGCTGACGGTCACGGCCGCCGGCGCGCGGTTGAGCATGCGGTCAGCGCAAAGCAACACAAAGCTCCTGTCACTTAGGTCCTTGGCTGACGATCACCGCCCGAGGCGCCGATCGCGGCGCTAATTGGACCGTGCGCGCTTTACGATCGCGTCCACCGCGTCGACCGCCTCTGACACGCGTACGCAGACATCGATCCCCGCCGTGATGTGCGCTTCAGCCGTGATACCACGCCCGCCAACAACGAACCCTACGCATGGTCGTTCGGCTCGCACTTCGTCAACGCAGCGCATGACCTGCTCGGTGCGACCGGGGTTCGTGGCGCTCAAGCAGATCACGTCTGGCTGGTGGCGGCGTGCTGAGCCTCCGAGGGCACGTGCGGGGACGTCCGCTCCGAGCATGAGCACGTTGTAACCCGCAGCCGCCAGAAGACTGTCGACCATTCGCAGGGCAACGACGTGCAGCTCACCCGGTGGAGTGGCGAGGATGACCCGGTGGCCACCTCTCGCCCTCGCCACCCGCTGCGCCTCACGCTGGAGAGCGAGCACGCGGAGCGAGATCTCCGTTGCGGCGTGCTCGTCGGCGACCGATATCTCCCCTCGCTCCCAGAGATCGCCGACCACCCACAGCGCAGGCGCAATCACCTCCTCGTCGACCTCCGCCGAGGTGAGCTCGGCATCGAGCGCATCACGAATAACGCTCTCAGCCGCGGCCAAGTCTGCCGCGAGCAGTGCCGAAAGGTATGCACGAGCGAGTTGCCTGATCTCTTCACGCGACGCGCGCGGGTCCTGCTCGGAACGGTCGGCCATGTGGCGGCTCAGGCCCAACATACTCTGAGCACTGGCCTAGGGCAACTTGAGCGGCCGCCCGGTCGAAACCAGGGGCATCTGAGGCGTGCACCCGCTCGACCCTCCGGCCGTCACACGAGGTGTGAAACGACCACCCTGGGGTTGGCTGTCGTCCCGCCACGCCGGCCATACCTTCTTGCCCACGGTGAGAAGCCGCAGCCATTCCATAATGAAGGAGGGATGATCGAGCGCGAATCTGGTGGCGGCCTTGCGGGCTAGGTGGAACCGTAGTAACCGTCGCCGCCCGAGGTGCGGTTGTCAGCCACGTCTGATGACCGTGGTCCTGCCGCGCTTGTAGTTTCAGTGTCGCCGCCGTCTGGGGCGCGTGCGATTGGGCCGGGCCGTCGGAGCCCGGCACATCGGTCTCGTCCGGTACGCCCGGTGCCGTTGAGGATTTCACCAAACACGTGAGCGGGAAGCCGGCGCAGAAGGCGCCTCGGCGGAAGGAGGTCGATCGAGATGGGCAGGAGCCATGCCGTCAAGCTGTGGTCCGCCGTCTGGGTTGTCTGCGGTCTCTGGATGCTGGTCGCGTCGGCGCCAGCATCGGCCGACACGATCACGGTGACGAACACCAACGACGCCGGCGCCGGGTCGCTACGTCAGGCGATCAGCGACGTGATGCCAGGAGGGACGATCGTGGTGCCGTCGGGGTCCTACGGGGTGGCCAGCGGCGAGCTGGCGATCAGCAAGAGCCTGACGATCTCCGGCGCCGGCGCGGCGAGCACGATCATCAGTAACGTCGGAAGTTCGCGCGTGTTTCACACGAGCGGGTCGGGCAACACGGTCGCGATCAGCGGCGTAACGATCCGCCTCGGTCATCCCCCGACGACAATGGGCGTAGTCACCGGCGGCGGCGTTCTCAACGAGGCCGCCAAGCTCACGCTCAGCGACGACGTGATCGCTGACAACGTCGCCGATGCCGACGCGGCTGGTAGCGGCGGGAACGGTGGGATCGCGGACGGGGTGGTGTGTACAGCGGCAGCGGTGGCACGCTCATGGTCAAGGACAGCGAGATCACGGACAATCACGCCACGGCCGTCGGCGCGCCTAACAAATCGGGCGGAATCACAGATGGCGGCGGTGTCGAGGCCGGAGGCACCCAGACGATCGAAGGGTCGACGTTCAGCGATAACACGGCCGACGCCAGCGGCGGCGCCGGCGCGGGGGGCGGAATCAGCCACGGCGGCGGGCTCGAGGTGGATGCCGTCGGCCCCACCAGCCTGTCGGCGAGCACCTTCACCGGCAACGTCGCCAACGCCTCGCCAGGCGCCGGCGGCAGCGGGGGTAGCGCGGACGGCGGCGGGGCGTTCATGCTCACGAACGCGCCGGCGTTGTCGGCGACCAACGTCACCTTTACCGGCAATCTCGCGCAGGCGACCGGGGGTGGGCTCGCCGAGGCAGGCGGCTTGAGCTTCGGATCCAACAGCCCCGTGGTCACGCTTACGGACGCGACACTGAGCGCCAACACGGCCAGCGGCGGCGTCGCCGAAGCAGGTGACGCCGAGCTCGGGGGTTCCAAGACGGTCGTAGAGAACACGATCGTCAGCGCAGGCGTGGCTGACCCCGGCGCTGAGAATTGCATCGGTTCGCCGCTCTCGGCCGGCCACAACCTCGACAGCCTCGATCAGTGCAACTTCCACTCGGGCGGCGATCGGGTCAATACCGACCCGCTGCTCGGACCCCTGTCCGACAACGGCGGATCGGTGGCGACGATGGCGCTCAAGCCGGGCAGCCCAGCCATCGACGCCGGCACGAACGCCGGTTGCCCCGCGACGGACACGCGAGGGGTGCTACGCCCCGGCGGGCCGGCCTGCGACATCGGTGCATTCGAGGTCGCAACGCCCGCAGCGACAACGCACGCGGCGGGTTCGATCACGAGCGCCGCGGCGGTCCTGAACGGCAACGCCTCGAACCCCGATTTGTCACCCGCAACCGCCCGTTTCCAATTCGGGCCGACGACGGCGTACGGCTCCAACACCACCTCGCAAGCGATCAGCGGGGCGGCCATCGGCGCTCCGGTTGCGGCCTCGATCTCCGGCCTGGCGCCGAACACCCTCTACCACTTCCGGCTCGTCGTGACCAACGCCGTCGGAACCGCGCTCGGCGCCGACCAGACGTTCACGACAGCGGCGACCGCCGCGCCATCTCCGGCTCTGAAGGCGCCCCGGATCTCCGGCCTTACTCTGTCCCCATCCGTGTTCGTGGGCGCGTCGCACGGTGCGGCCATCGCCTCCGTCAGGACCGGATCCACCGTCAGCTACGACGACACGGTCGCCGCTACCACTGTGTTCACGGTCGAGCGGCCGACAACCGGGCGACTAACAGGCGGCTCGTGCGTCAGGACCGCGAAGCGCAACCTCTCACACAAGCACTGCACCCGCCTGGTCAAGATCGGCCACTTCAAACACGCTGACCGCGCTGGGCGCAACCGGTTTCACTTTACGGGACGGATCGGTGGTCGCAGGCTCGCGCCTGGTCGCTATCTGCTCGTCGCCGTCGCCCGCAATTCAGCCGGAGCCGCACCCGCGGTCACGGTGCGCTTTGCGGTCAAAGCCCGCTGAGCTCTGAGCTGCACGTGCCAAGGCCGGCGACTGCCTTGGCTCGCGCAACAGCTTCGACCCTCACCGATCGGCAGCAGCGACGGCCTCTCCGACCGCGGGGTCGCGACCCTCGTCGGCTGCGTGGCAGGCGATCGGTGGGGCCGTGCGGGGAGCATCGGCTGTTCCAACGTCGCCTTCCGCAGGATCAAGCCCGATCCGTCGACCCCGCCGACGAGCCAGCGAGAGCAAGAAGCCTATCCCTGCAGGCAAATCCCCCGACGATGGGCGGTACTGGGCTCGAACCAGTGACCTCCTGCCTGTAAGGAGTCGGCGCGGCTTGTCGGATCATGATCGAGCCGTGATCTGCGCCGCAAATCCGGGCTTTTCGTCACGAGCTGTGACCGCACGATGATCCGGAAGCGACCTCGGAGGCTTCCACGAGGCTTCCACTCCGGCACGCTCGCCGCGCGGAGCGCCGGCTACGCGGTGACGTGCAGCGAGGAGCCGTAGATCGTCTCGCCCACGTGGCCCTCGTCGTCCCGCGCGACGAGGAAGACTTCGTCAGCAGACTCAGGCTCGGCACGGACGATGTCGGTCAACGCCGCAACGGCGGCGTCTCGGTCGTCGGACGCGTCGACCAGATTGCCGGTGCTGGTGAAGATCGAGTACGTCATGGTCTGCTTGACGATATCGGCACGTTCTACCTGTCTAGGTACCCGCTAACGCGGCGTGCAGCACGGCTGGATCTCCCCAGACCGACGAATGGAGCGGCCGCCTGTCTTGCGGTGCAGACGCCACGGCGGAATCTCATATGGAGGTGTTCGTATCAAGCCCGATTGAGGTATCGGGGTTCCGCGGGGGAGTTGGGCTCGGCTGAGGGGGCGGCGGGCCTGGCGGGTGCGCGACGCGCGGTCAGACTCATATGCGCGGGTTGGGTACCGCAGGACCGTGTTTCGTCGTGAGAGCCCGCTGTCTAGGGTCGAGCGTGGCCGTCGCTGGCGCGGCGGTTGCTCATAGTTTCGCCGCGGATGCTCTCGCGCGTGGGGGCCTGGCGGCTTCCGCCGCCTCCTCAGCCGAGTTTCGTGGGGCTGGTTCATGCTGCTGTTAGCTGCCGTTCTCCGTGCTTCGGGGGTTGGGGGTCCTCTGCGTGAGGGGGTCGCCCGCCGGCAGGGATGCCGGCGGAACTGGGCACGGACGGAAGCTGGAGGTTGTAAGTGACGATCGCCCAACAGAACCCGGCAAGCTGGCGGGCGACCGCGACCGCGACGATCGTGCGGCGCTTGCCGCGTTTGCCCTCGAGCTGGCGCCAGACGCGGTGTAGGCGCTGCTGGGCCTTCCAGGCGATCGCGATCACCGCCTGGTCCTGGCCGTCCTGTCGGCGCTCCAGCACGGTCCCAAGCCGGGGTGGGCGGCGGTAATGCCATGCCGCCTCGACCAGCAGCCGGCGGGCGTGCCGGGAGCCGGACTTGGTGATCGCGCCCTGCCGGCGACTCTCCCCCGTGCTGTGCTCGGAGGGCACCAGCCCGAGGTAGCTGGCCAGCAGGCGGGGGTGCTCGAAGCGCGCAAAGTCTGAGACCTCGACCGCGAGCCCGACCGCCGAGAGCGTGTCGATCCCGCGCAGGCATCTGAGCCGGGCGACATCCTGCGCGAACGGCGAGCTCGGGATCAGCTCTGAGATCGCGGCCTCGAGCGTGTGGCGGCGGATCTCCAGCGCATCGATCGCGCCGATGTACTCCGACAGGGTCAGCTGCGCACCCCGCTCACCCAGATCGATCTTCGCCAGCCAGGCCCGGTGGCGCTCGCCCCAGCGGCTGGTCGTTTCCTGGTAGCGGACGTCGTGGCGCAACAGCAGCTTCGACAAACGGTGCCGGGCGCGCATCAGATCCCCGCGCAGATCCTCCCGCGCCCGGACCAAGTCGCGCAGCGACTCCTCCGCCGGCGAGGGCACCCTGACCGCGTGCAACGCGCCGATCATCAACAGCCGCACCAGCCGCTCGGCGTCACGCTGATCGGTCTTGATCCGATCCTGCGAGGGGCGCTCGATCTTCCCCGGGGCCGCCACCACACACTCAATCCCCGCCGTCGCCAGCGCCCGCTGAAGCCCATAGCCGGTCGGGCCAGCCTCGTACGCGACCCGCGTCGGGCCCGGCAGCCCAGCGCAGAACGTCACCACCGCCACCGGCTCACCCGGCAGGCGATGCACAGTCATCTCCCCGGACTCGGCGTCGACCGCGCACGCCAGCACCTTCGCGGCATGCACGTCCAAGCCGACCCAGGTGCGAACCTTGGTCATGGTCGGCTCCTCCTATACGGTTGTCGTGGCCGCCGCGCAGGTGTCAGCTGCGCGGCTACTTCAACCCGCCACCACGATCGCGTGGGGGGCGCCGGCCTTCCTTCGACGACCGGCCGGCCGTTCCTCCATATGGTCTAGCCGCAGCTCGGCGACGTGGTCCGATGCGGCCCCGGGTCCTGTCGATCAGCGCCCAGCACGGCTCAGCCGTCTCGAACATCGAGACCGCCATATGGATGACCGCCGCCCGGATCTCCAGTCCTTTTGGCGGGCGCTGAAGCTCGTAATGCGAACGAAAGCTGTCGAGCTGAGCCGGGATCGCCATCGGGCCAGGTCGCGCGGTAAGCCGCGTCGCGTCTTCGAGAACGCGGACCACAACCTCTTGGATGAGCGACATGCGCGCCAGTTGCGGTCCGAACCACAGACCCAGCACTACTGGTTCAGCAGGTCGCCGTACTCCGCGAGCATCCGCGACCGGCGCATGCCGCGACGACGCGCGCCTGCGAGCTCTCGGACGTACACGCCCGTGGCAACACGGATTACGATCGCTGTCGAGAGCCCCGCTTCTACGTCGCCGTCCGCTTGCTGGCCATCGGATGGGTGGCTAACACCGCTTGCCCGCGGACTTGCGCCCGGTCGCGGGCCGTGGGGCGCAACCGCGGTGGCGAGCCGGCGGCCGCCCGTTGCGGGCGAAGATCTCGACCGGGGCGAGGACGGGCCGAGCGGCGATCGATAGGCCTGCGTCGGCCGGGATGTCGTCGGTAGGGTCCGCTCATGCGAGCCATCGTCGTCGAGTCGCTCGGTGGCCCCGAGGTGCTGAAGATCCGAGAAACTGCGCGTCCTTCGCCGGTGGTGGGCGAGACGCTCATTCAGGTGAGCAGGGCGGGCGTGAACTACACGGATCTCGGGCGGCGCGAGCGCGGCTGGCGGTTCTCTGCGCAGCCGCTGCCGATCATTCCCGGGCTGGAAGTCGCGGGGCGTCGTGTACGCGATGGCGTGCGTGTCGTCGGCCTGCTGCCGACGGGCGTTGGCGGATATGCCGAGTACGCGGTCGTGCGGGACGAGCTGACGGTGCCGATTCCCGACGGCGTTGACGACGCCGCGGCCCTGGCGGCGCTCGTGCAGGGGCTGACCGGGTGGCACGTGGTGGTGTCCGCAGCGCGGGTGCGGGCCGGGGAGACGGTGGCCGTGACCGCTGCGGCCGGAGGGGTGGGCAGCCTCGCGATCCAGATCGCGCGGCTGCACGGTGCCGCGCGCGTCATCGCCGTGGCCTCGAGTGAGGAGAAGCGCCGTCTCACGCTGGAGCTAGGCGCTGACGTCGCGATCGACGGCACACCGGAGGGATTCACCGAACGGCTGATCGAAGCCAACGCCGGTCCCGTTGACGTGGTGCTCGAGTCCGTCGGCGGCCCGATCGTCGATCGCGCGCTGAACGCGCTCGCGCACGGCGGGCGACTGGTCGCCTACGGGCAAGCGTCGGGTGCCTCCAACATGGTGAGCCTGGACGACCTGATGGATCACTCGATCGGCGTCATCGGATACTGGGCGACGCCGCACATGCGCGACCTAATCGCCACCCGGCACACGATCGAGGGCCTCCTGGAGCATGTCGCGAGCGGACGGCTGCGTGCCGTCGAGGGACCGTCCTTCCCGCTCGCCGACGCTGCCCAGGCCCACGCCAGCCTCGCCGCACGAGCGACCGTCGGCAAGGTCACACTGGTCGTGGACGACGCAGCGCACGCGACACACCCGCGATGAACGCCACGTAAACCACCACGGTCCTCACACGCTCTACCTTCGCCCCAAACCAGGCATGCCCGGCCGCTCAAACCAAGCCGCGCCCCGGCTCAGCTCTCTGCCCATCACATCTCCAGGCCCGCGCAAACCACCGCTGCAGCATCCATCCCAAACGCGATCGCATCCCCCAGCTGACAATCGCTCCTCGCGCAACGCGACGGTAAGTCGTTCCTCGGCCCAGACCGCGGCTCTGGTCGTGCTGCGACCGCGTCGCTCGGCGCTTAATCGAACCGCTTGAGCAGTGGCAGAGCGATCGGCATCGAGGCACCAGGCTCGGAGGTACTGACCTCGCTGATCGCCGCCGAACCGACGGCAAAAGGCCGGCTGGAGCAGACAGACCTCAGCTCGGCCGACTGTGGTCCGCGGCCAGCTCCAGCCATTCCACCCGCGTTGGAGGGCCGCTGACGCCACCCTCCTGAAGGGCCCGCCCGAGTCGCCCGTTCATGAACTCCTCCTGCGCTTGGCGCGAGTCCCACACCTCGAACACGACCCAGCCCCCAGGCTTCGCGCCGCCGGCATGGAACACCAAGCCCGCCGGCCAGTCGCCTTGCCCGGTTTCCATGTCAATCCCCAGACGTCCGTTGATGGCCTCGTATTGCTCCCGTCCAACGCCCTCGAACTCCAAGATCAGCCCCTCGGCCATTTCGCAACTCTCCCCGATCGATTCGCCGCTGTCAGACCCATCCTCCCGTCGCGAGCCCCGCCCCGTCACCCGACCCCGCCGTTCGCTGGGACCGCCTCGCATGGCCGCCATGCCCATCGGCTTGTCGCAGGTTGTGTCGTACCGGCTCGTGTGACGTACCCGGGCGCAGGAGCGGGTCAAGCGCTGAACTGCGTGAAGCCGATTTGCGCGCCCCGGCGTCTACATGTGGTGCGGAATGAGTACGACGAGGTTTGGCGCGTGGAGCACTTCCAGCCACGAGGACCCGAGTGCGGCGCCGAAGGATCTTTGTACCAACGGTTCAGGATCGTGCGTGCCCGGCGGCACGAGGTGCGCGTCGCTGTGATCTTGTAAAGACCGACGTCCGTCTGGGGTGGCCCCACATCCCTGCAGTGCCGTGCGTCCGCGGCGCGCGCTAGCTGTGCCGAGCCCTCGGCCGGAGCGATGATCAGGCCTACGATCACGAATGGGACTAGAAAGAGCGACCTTGGCCGGCGCATGTCATGACCTCCCGGTAACCAGTTCTCACCTCGCGTCTGCGTACCCGGAGACATTGAATCTTAGCTTGCAAGAGTTGTGGTATGACCACGATTACATTCGCCTGCTCGCAGCCACCGCGGCTGGCGAGCGCGACGGCGACGTTCCGGGGCGTCGCGCTCACGTCCAGGTCTAGCTGCCCGCTCTCGCGTCTCAATGATCCGCGCTGCGACCTTTTTCGTAGAGTTGCCATGAGTCCCGCATCCCGTGTATCGCGGGGGAGTCGAGGGCGCTGAGTCGACATACCAGAGGAGGAGCGAGATGTCTGACCAGCAGGCACTGGTCGAGCGTTTGTTCGATGAGGTCATCAACCGTGGCAACCTCGATGTCGTGGACGAGCTGATCTCGCCCGACTTTGTCGACCACGGCCCGACCGGCGAGATGCGTGGCCGTGAGCCGTTCAAGGACCTCGTGACGATGTGGCGAGCGGCGGTGCGGGACGTTCACTGCGGCATCGAGAACTGGTTCGAGTCCGGCGACATGGGGGCCTGGAACGTGCGCGTCACCGGGACTCACACCGGGGCGATGATGGGCATCCCCGCCACGGGCCGATCGTTTGAGTACGTGACGCCGAACATCGGACGCTTCGCCGACGGCAAGGCGGCGGAGCACTGGGCCGACCAGGGAATGTTCCAGTTCCTTACGCAGATCGGGGCCCTAGAGCAACCTGCGCCGGCAGGCTGAGTTGACAGAGACGCATTACGGGTTGCACGGCAACTCGAAGCAGCCCGTCGCAAATACGTCCATCGGCACCGCAGCGCCCCGTCGGGATGCGCGCCTGTGCTGCCTCCGCTCAGAGCGGAAGCCGCCGTAACGCCGATCGAGCCTGAAAACTCTTCCCGTTTGGGCGACGAGCAGCAAAGCACGACCGCAACGTGGGCGGAACGCTTGCTTGGGCATCGTCGGAGCCTCCTCGTATCCGAACACGCTGAGTGGCGTGCGGGCCTTGGGGTGTCTTATTGGTCAGCCGGTCGCACGACGGAAGTGATAGCTCTTCAGGAGCTGGTCCTCGAGTAGTGTGATCGAACCGTGGCGATAAGCCGATGTTGGGGAAACCGGGCTTCGGTCCAATTGCCGCCAGTTCAGGGATGTTCGGGGTGCCCGGTGCATGTAGCGGACCGTTGCCGTCACGTACAACGTCAGGGTCACCACAGAGACGGCGATGGCGGCGGCGACCGACACCAGATGCGCGCCGCGATGAGCGGGAGCCCGACGAGGACCCAGGCACCGGCCGCGCGCGTGAGCATTCTCCCTGGCGCTTCGTTCGGCGAACCAATCGGCGAGTCGCATCACGTGGAACATCCGGCCACGCTCCACCCGTATCCATCCCGGCGGGCGACCCCCTCACGCACCCAACCACCATCCCGCACAAGCCCTTGACAACCAGCCGACGGGACAAGTAAGCAATCGCGATCGGGGCGCCAGGTCCGCCGGGTGCGTGGACGGTCCGGCGGGTTCGAAGATACGCGTGGCGCCGAAGCGATCGTCGGCCTCGCCTGATGCGCTCGACTAATCAGCCTGACTTATCGCACCCAACCGAGGAAGTTACCGCGGCGAACGAGTTGTCGTTGGTCGACAGCCACCAGTTGTCCGTCCTCGGTCTGCGCGACCACAATCCCGTTGCGCACCCCGATCACGGCAAGGTGCTCGTACAACGCATCGTCGAACACCCACAGTCCCCACTCCTGACCTGGGAGGAGCTGCCCGGGTTCCTGCAAGAGCTCCTCGGGTCCGTCGATTCGCAGAAAGTTGCGGTGGTTCCTAACTTGGGTCCCGGTCGCGTCTCGCAGCTTCCGCGCCTCTTCACGAAGATCGGCGCTCTTACGACGCGTCCGACCACCACTACGGTAGCCACGTGCACCAAGCCGCACAACGGCCGCGTCATCGCTCATCGACGTCACCTCGTATCACGTCATCGCTGGCTGGACCTGAATTCACGCCCCCGCTGAGGCTGAAAGAGAATCGCCTGGCCACGTCCCTTCCGCTCGCGAGAGCGCCCGCAGGCCCAAACCAAGCAGGAGCATCCGCACGCCTCGTCATGACGCACCTGCCTGCGCCGAGTTGTCGTTACTCGACCGCTGAGCCGTAACGCCAGGTGCACACGGTCTCCTCTCGCTACCCTTGCCTGCGACCCGCCACGTTGTTGCCGGCCCCTGGCCCACAACGCGCTCGATGGCGTGGACGACTTCGGGGTCAAATTGGGATCCGGCACATCGCCGCAGCTCCTCGAGCGCATCGCCCGTCAGCATCGCCACGCGGTATGGTCGGTCGTTCGTCATCGCGGTGAATGCGTCGCACGCCGATACGATCCGCGACTGGATGGGGATCCGCTCACCGGTGAGCCCCTCCGGGTAACCGCTGCCGTCGTAACGCTCATGCGACGCTCGGACGTACAGTTCGACGCTCGCGAGGGCGCCGCCGACCTGCTTGAGTATCCGCTCGCCCTCGATCGTCTGGCGGCGAACGAGTTCGCGCTCGCCCTCGTCGAGTCTCCCAATCTTCCTGAGGATCTCCTTCGGCACCGCGATCTTCCCGATGTCGTGAAGCATCGCCACAAACTCCAACACGCGACGCTGGGACGGCTCGAGCCCGAGGGTGTCGGCAACCGCGCGCGACAGATCGACGACCTCGCGACTGTGCCCGTCCGTATATTCGTCATCCCCGTCGACCAGGTAGCTAAGCAGCTCCGCGATGCCGCGATAGGCGGTGCTGAGCGCGAGTGCATAGTCCAACCGCTTTTCGCGTTCCCGCGCGAGCAGCCATACAAAACCAATGATCGGGAGTGCCAGCAGCAGAAGGCCCTGCTCGTGAACCGCTGCGGCGGCAATCAGTAGGCCCACGCAGGATAGGCAGGCGTCAGTGAAATAAAGCCAAAGCATCGGCAACTGGCGTGAAGGCGCAATCCGATCGGCAACTGCAGTACGGGTGAGCCCAGCGCCCGCGTCGATGCTGATCTGCGCCAAGAACGCCAGGACGAATACGGGCCAGTGTCGCCACGAGAACGCTTGCACGCCGAACAGCACCAACACGATTGCTGGTCCAAGCGAGTAGAACGCGTCTCCTACGCGCGCGAGCACCCGCGTCGGGGCCAGACGCCCGTGAACCGCGTGTGGCAGCTGATCTGCGACTGAGCAAGCCGCCACAATAAGCGGCACCAGTGCTGCCGGCAGCATGAAAAGCATCGGCACGAATACGAGCTGCGTTGGCGCCGTCCACGCGCTTCCAACTGGATAACGGACGCCCTCGGCTACGAGATAAACCCCCACCCCCAAGCCCAGGGCGACCGGCGACACCGAGCCGGGGGAGAAGCTGAGTGCGGCCAACAAACCGGCAGCGACAATGAACACCACTGCTGCCGCCGCCTCGGTGGTCAGCAGCCGACGCGCCCGAACCCCGCCAGCGTGGCGCGAACGTCCTACGAGCAGAAGGTTCTCGGCAGACGCGGTGTCGTAGGAGTCAATCAGCATCCGACCGCCAGCCAGCCACGTCGCTCCGTGGCGACCTCATCCACGATTCCAGGGATCGATAAACACATCGTCCACCTGCGCGTCACCACTGAGCGCCCTGAGCTTGACTGAGACCGTGGCGGTGCCGGTCCTTGCCGCCATGATCGCCGAGCCGGTCAACGAAATCGGGGTGGGCGCCCAGCCGCCACCCCCCACGATGTCCCCGGAAGGAATCACCTTGCCTCCGTAGACGAAATCGACCTCGATCGTGCCGCTGCCAGCGATGAAGAAGCGGAGCGTAGGCTCGGTCGCCGTCACACACGCCGACGGCGACGACGCGGAGCCTCCTGCCGGCAACGACAACGACCAATTGCCAAGCTTGCCAGTCGCCGCGTACGGCTCGCCGCCCCATACACGGTCAGCGCCGCCCGCAAAGGTCCAGGTTGCGTTCTCGAAATCTCCGCCGGGGACGAGCTCGTAGTATGCGAGATCAGCCCACGTCAAGAACGGCTGGCTGAGAGTGGACAAGCTGCACGGATCACTGGCGGCGCTTGCCACCCGTGTGAATGGCCCCAGAAGCGCCGACCCGCCGATGGCAGCGGCGACCAAGAGGGTGTGAACCCAGCGCACCCTCGCAGGAAACACGCTCCTCCTCCCATTCAAGACATGACGCGCAGTGGCGTAAGTGTCGGTCCAGCGCGTAGCTGTGTAGCTACGGGCAGCGTCGCGCAACGTCAGCTACCCCGTTGCGCGAATGACGAAGCACCCAGGAACTGCATCGCGTGTATCGGGTGACAAAGGAAGGTCAAGATTGATGAGGCTTGGATGAATTTGCCGCGCTAGCCCGACCAATCTCTGCCGACGGAACACCACTTGCTACATCTCAATGATGCCGACGACATCTGCGTTTGCGCTCGGATGACAGTGGCATCTCGGGCGATACAGGGGTCGGCGCATGTGGCGCATCTGCGCTCTGAGCCTCGGCCTGTCTGCTCTTCGGTACGTTTAGCTCGCGACTCGGACCACTGTCGTGTCCGCGGTTTCATGTCGCCCGGCCGGAGAGCCCCACTCTGGCCGCGACGTTTGTTGCGCTTTGGTGAGCTCTAGTAGGCGGCGCGACCCGTCGAGCGCTCCTCGCGGCAGAATCGTAACCCGAGTTGTCTGCGGTTCTCCGCGGCGGTAGACCGCGAGCGGGAACCTGCCAATGGCGAGCCGAATTGCGTACGACCACCTCGCGACCGTGTCGTTGCCGAGAGACGATCCGGCTACTACAACGAGATTCGGTTGGTGGCGCAAGAGCACATCGGCGATGCCGTCGATCCCTCGCACCGAAAGAGCTAGGACCCTGACGCCCCCGCGTACACACATGAGCTCAAGGGCACGTATATGTGGAGCGTCGGGATGTAGCTCGTCCCCGGATGCATCGCCCAGAAGGACCGATACCGGCCGCAATGGCGGCGACGCCAATCGCGTCGCTCGATGCAGCCAGTCGGTGCTCCATTCCACGGCGAACGCCCACGCCGCTGAGTCAGGTCCCTTCATGCGGACGATCTCATCCAGGCTCGGAAGCAGGACCTGCGTAACCGACCGCTCGACGGAGCGCAGTGCCAGCGTCGCCTCGATCGCGACGTCGGCTCGCTCGCGGTCGAACGACACCAACGCGCCGACCAGCGAGTTTGTGTCCGCGGCCAGGCCCTCACGCGCGCGCGACACCGCGGAGGAGATCGATAGCCCTTCCTGCAAAGCATCTCGCAGCGACGCCAGCTCACTGTGGGTGTACAACCGATGTCGGCCCCTCGAGCGCTGCGGCTGCGGAAAGCCAAACCGGCGCTCCCATGCCCTCAGAGTGTTTGGGCTGACGTTCAGCAATGCCGCCGCTTCGCTCGTCTTGAGGCGCCGCATATCCACCACGCTTTCCTCCCCGGTCCAGACCAGCTACACCCAAATGCTCAACGGCTAACGCGTGTCCACCGCCTCTAGCAGGCGGCGCCGCAAACTCGACGGCGGCTAACCAGACCAACGTCCCGACGGAACGGCTGTACCGCATCCGCGGGAACGGCGAAATTACCACGGGCGACAAGTAGATGCGCCGGTTACTCGCCGGGAGCGGTGGAGGGCGGCGGGCAGCGGCTCTGGTCCTGACCGTGGATTCGAACCGGTGGGGTGGGTGCGGGATGAAGTCGGTCATGCCGCTTCCTAGGTTGAGCTCACGCTCCCTCCGCCGCCGCAGTTAGACCCGTCAACTGACAGGAAAGAGATTTGGTGTCTATGGTGAGATTCGAGCGGGGAAGACCCCGGCACGACTGCTTCGGGCGCTGTGCGCTGTCTTAGGCCCGGCGACCGCTCGTGGGATCGGATCCGCGCCGACGAGCTCTCGCGGGTTGCTCATGACGTGCCGACCCGTCGTCAGGGCGCGCGGGATCGCCGATGTGAGAACCCTCACATGACGGCGTGCCTGGACGACCTCGACGGTTTCGGATCGCGTTCCTCCAGGCACCAGCGCGGCGCCGACCGTCCTCCCTCGCGACCGACCTCCCAAGCCGTTGTTCTTCACCAACCGGGTCGCGTCGGTAGAAGTGGTGTGACGAGCGCCTGGTAGGTCGAGGCCCGCGAGGGTCGGCCATCGCGGCGCCGAACTCGTCGGCTGTAACCGCAGTCGACGTGAATGGAGACACCACGATGGCCGATGGTCAGAGCATGACGACGGTTGCCGATGTCGTCGCGCAGGTCCGCGACGGGCGGCTTGAGGATTTCGTGAGGGAGGCGGTCGCGATCGTCGCCCGCGAGCTGATGGAAGCCGAGATCAGCGCGGAGGTTGGTGCTGGGCTTGGCGAGGTCGTGCCGGAGACCCGGCTGACACATCGAAACGGGTATCGGCCGCGGGCGTGGGAGACCAGGGTCGGGGAGATCGAGTTGCTGATCCCGAAGAAACGCTCGGGCAGCTCGTACTTCCCGAGCTTCCTGGAGCCGCGCCGGCGCTCGGAGCAGGCGATCATCGCGGTCGTGTTGGAGGCGTACGTGAACGGCGTCTCGACCCGGAAGGTCGACCGCCTCGTTGAGCAGCTGGGGATCGACGGGATGACCAAGGACCGGGTCTCGGCGCTCTGCCGGGCGTTGGACGAGCAGGTCGAGCTGTTCCGCCAGCGACCGCTTGAGGGCGCCTACCCCTACCTGTGGTTAGACGCCAAACAGGTCAAGGTCAGAGATCACGGCCGCGTCGTGTCCAAGGCAGTCGTCGTCGCCTACGCGGTGCACGAGTCCGGCGTGCGCGAAGTGATCGGCCTGGATGTCGGCGAGGTCGAGTCGGGCGCGTTCTGGACAGAGTTCTTGCGCTCGCTTAAGCAGCGCGGGCTCGACGGTGTGCGGCTGGCTGTGTCCGATCAGCACGAGGGGCTCAAGGGCGCGATCGCCCGCGTGCTCGGCTGCCCATGGCAACGCTGCACGGTCCACTTCACGCGCGACATGGTCATGCACTGCCGCCGCGATCAGCGCGGGCTCGTCGCCGCAGCACTCAGGGAGATCTTCAACGCCGAGGGATACGAGCAGGCCAAGGACAGGGTCACGCACGTACTCGAACGGCTCAAGGACGTGGCGCCAAAGGTGTGCGCGCTGCTCGAGGCGGCCGAGGAGGACCTGCTCGCCTTCTACCGGCTGCCGCCCGAGCACTGGACCAAGCTGCGGTCCACGAATCCGTTGGAGCGGGTCAACAAGGAGATCGGACGCCGGACCGACGTCGTCGGGATCTTCCCCAACGACGCCGCCGTGATCCGCTTGGTCGGTGCGCTGCTCTCAGAACAGAACGACGAGTGGCTGGTGCAGCGCCGCTACCTGTCGGTCGAGTCGATGGCGCTGATCCTGGCCGAGCCCACCCAGCCCGAGCGGGCCCAGGTCGAGCAGGAGGTACCCGGTCTCACCGCCGCCTGAACCGCGATCGGGCCATCTGGCCCCGATCCAGGACCGCAGCCGCGAACCGCGGCGCGTCCCGAGCCGTTCTGCGGCCCTCGGACAGACGCACGCGACCGATAGCACCCCCCAAATCCAGGCGCGCACGCGCGTGTCGGCGCTCGCCCTCGCCCTCAGGGCTCGCCCAGGGGCTCGCCCCTCGGTCTCGGTCTCACACCAACACACGCGTATTCCCTCCCCGCACCAGGCAACGAGGAGGTGAGCACCCTCATCCCGGTCTGAGCCGCCACACTCGCCGACGAGCTCTACCCGTCACACCACAACATCCGACTTGACTACCAACCGAGCCAGGCTTGAACCGCAGGTCGTCGGCTGCGTCTGGCGACGGCAGGATGCAGTCGCTACCTGCAGAGCTCGCGTTGCGCCTATTCCCAACGAGGTCGCCACCGCCACGATGCGCGACGCGACGAGTAGTGGCCGGGCGAAGGCCATGACGGCGCTGTGGGGACGAGTCTGATTGCAGATCAGCGGCCAGAAGGCAGGCACTGGGGCGCGCAGATCCTCTCGTTCTCGTCCAACTCGGGCGCGTCGCCCCGGCCCAAGCTGGACAACCGCTATCGCGCGGAGACGCGCTCATCCGCTCGCGGCGCTGGCGACTATTTCCTCTGACGGAGGACGCGTGCCAGCGGACCTGCGTCGCTCCGGCCATCGCGGGCGCCATCCAACAAGCGGGCCGCTCAAAGCGCCCGAGATTTGTGGAGGTCTGTGTCCATGAAGCCCGGAGTGTCGGAGCGCGCGGGGCCCTGCAGGCGTCGGTGGCGAGGCGGTCCGCTGCGTGGAAGGATTCACGCGACCGCGAGGCCTGGTCGGGACACCGCGCGCTCTCGTCGAAGAGCTCGGGTGACTGCGCCGAACCTAACACAAGCTTCACACAACTATGCAGCCTCTAGCCGCCACGGCCTGTGGACGCCACCGGAGCTGGCAGACAAACGTCCAGCCCGTCAATTGCAGCAACAACGATCGGAAACCTATGCCCTTGCCCATCCGCCTCTCGAAACAACGAACTGCGGAGCGAAAATGACTCGGCAATCGGCATGCCTTTCCAGCCCGTATTGCGCGGGTTGAGGATGACCTGGCGAAGCTAGGTAAGAACGCCGTCCCCTCGGACATGCGGGATGTCCGGAGGGACGGCTCGGTCCATAGGGCACTACGTCAGACCGGCGGGACGGACAGGGACCGGGAACGCCCATCCCGCCGGTCTGAGGTAGTGCCCTGGCATTACCCAATGCCGTCGGCGTAATAACCCCTTCCTGCGTTCGAGCGGAAACCGCAGGGGCAGGAGCGGAAGCAAGGTCACCGGCTTCACGTCATACGCCACATAGCGCTGGGTAGACGGTGGCGCGTGCCAGTCCACGCGCTCCCGGGTCCCGGCGGCTCAGCTGTACATCTCGTCGTATCCGTCGGGCGCACGCGCTCGTGCGGTAGCCGACGACGTGCCCGCCGACGATCGCTTTGAATTTCCGCCGACGCACGGAGCGGCTATCGCCTTGCGACATTTCGCATCCGTCGCCTTGGCAACCGGTACTCATCGTGCGGCGTGCTCGCCGTGTGGCGCCCCCGGGCCGGGGGGAGCTCGATCTCCCCGCGCGCCGCGTGTTCGCCGCACCGGTCGCAGCGGAGGTCTGGGCCGATGTTGCCTCCGCAGCCGGCGTGGAGGGTGAGTCGGGGTGGGCCGCCCGGTGTCGGGTAGTGGCGGTCGCCCCATTTCATGAGCACGATCAGGGCGGGGGCGAGCTCGCGTCCCTTGTCGGTGAGGACGTACTTGGGCCGACCGGGCCGTTCGGGGTCCGGAACGCGTTCGAGCAGCTCCTCGTCGCACAGCCGCTTGAGCCGGTTGGTGAGGACGTTGGAGGCAATCCCGAGCTTCGCCTGGAACTCCTCGAAACGCGTTAGGCCGACGAGGGCGTCACGCAGGATCAGCAGCGTCCAGCGCTCCCCGATGACCTCTAGTGATCGGGCGATCGAGCAGACCTGGTCTGGATAGTCGCGTTGGAGCACGCTCCAATCGTAGCTGACTTGCTTGACAAAAGCCAGAGTCCCGCCTAGTCTGCCTTGCGTGACGCAAGCTAGCCAACCCGAGGAGGAGTGATGAAACGAAAGCCCCTGATCCTGGTCTCGCTGCTGCTGGCGGCGTTTGTGATCAATCTCGACACGACGATCGTCAACGTCGCGTTGCCGTCGCTCGTGCGCCAACTGCACGCATCGGACTCGCAGCTGCAGTGGGTCGTGGACGCGTTCAACTTGGTGTTCGCCGGTTCGGTGCTGGCTGCGGGCAGCCTGTCAGACCGCTTCGGGCGCAAGGGGATGCTGCTCGCCGGCCTGTCGGTCTTTGGTCTGGCGAGCCTGGCCGGCGGGCTGATGGACAGTCCCGGCGCGCTGATCGCGACGCGTGCGGTGATGGGTGTGGGTGCGGCGATGGTGTTCCCGTCGACGCTGTCGCTGCTCACAAACGTGTTCACCGAGCGGGGCGAGCGCGCTCGGGCGATCGGCTTGTGGGGCGCGATCACGGGCGTGGCGATCGCGCTCGGGCCAATCGTCGGCGGCTGGCTGCTCGAGCTCTCCGACTGGCGCAGCATCTTCTTCGCGATGGTGCCGATCGCCGCCGGGGCCGCTGTCCTCACCGCCCGCTATGTCCCGACCTCGCGTGACCCGCACGGGCCACGGACCGACCGGGCCGGATTCGCTCTGTCGACCGCAACAATCGGGCTGCTCGTCTACACGATCATCGAGGCCCCGAACCACGGTTGGGCAAGCCCGCGGACTCTCGGAAGCTTCGCGCTGACCGCACTGTTGGCGGCGGCGTTCGTGGCCTGGGAGCGACGCACGGAGCAGCCGATGCTCGACGTGAGCCTGTTCGGCAACCCGCGGTTCACCGCCGCGAGCGCCTCGGTCGCGATCTCGTTCTTCGCGCTGTCCGGGTTCATCTTCCTCGCCACCCAGCTGTTCCAGTTCGTCAAGGGCTACGGCCCGCTGTCGACCGGCGTGCGCCTGCTGCCAGTCGCCTCATTCGTCGCGATCTCCTCGATCCTCGGCACCAAGCTGGCCGTCCGGTTCGGCACGAAGCTGATCGTTGCCTCCGGGCTGTTCTTGATGGCGGTGTTCTACCTATGGGTTTCGACTTCATCGGTCACGACCGGCTACGGGACGATCGCCGTCCAGATGGTCGTGCTCGGGACAGGGATGGGCCTCACCAGCGCGCCCGCGACCGAGGCGATCATGGGCGTCGTCCCGAAAGCGAAGGCTGGCGTCGGGTCGGCGGTCAACGACGCCACGCGCCTTCTGGGCGGCACCCTCGGCGTCGCCGTGATCGGCAGCGTGTACGCGTCGCTGTACGCCAGCCGGCTCACCGGCGCGCTCTCCGGGGGGTCGACTGCCGGTGTCGCGCGGACCGCGCACGCATCCGTCGGTGCCGCGCTCACAGTCGCAGGCCAGCTTACCCACGCCGGCCATCCGCTGCTCGCGTCAGCCATCCACAACGCCGCTAACTCGGCCTTCCTCCAGGGCTTCCACGCGGCCAACTACGTCGCCGCGGGCGTCGCCGCCGCCGGCGCCGTGATGGCGCTGGCGCTGCTGCCCGCCCAACCGACGACCAGCCGCGACGACACGCTAGAGGTGCCGGCACTAGGCACGCCCGCCACAGCGGCAACGCACAGCTGACCCCACCCCGCAAGCAACAGGAGACAGAACACCATGAGCACCCAGCAATTCACCCCGCGCGTGACCGCCGCCGGCTCCGGGATCGGCCGGGCGAGCGAGTTTGAGTTGACCAGCCCTGGCCAGCCGGGCGCCGCCACCGTGTCGAGGTCGCGCTGGAGCGCAACCGCGCCTTCGCCGACGGCGGCGGCCACCACGGCGCCGTCGTCTTCCCCAACCTGAGCCTGTTCGTGATCACCTGCCTCGACCCGCGCACCGACGGCGCGCACTTCCTCGACCTCGGCCTCAGCGACGCGATGGTCGTCCGCAACGTCGGCGGGCGCGTCACCCCCGAGGTGATCAACGATGTCGCGTTCATCGGCCAGCTCGCCAAGAACGCACTGCCCGACGGCCCGCTGTTCGAGGTCGCCGTGAGCACCACCCCCAGTGCGGAACCGGCGCGCTCGCCGACAACGCCTTCCGCCGCCGCTACGCCAAGCGGATCGGCGCATCCAGGTGCTGCACTTCCGTGATGGCAAGCCGGGATGACCCGCGGCACGAACACGACGATCGCCTCGACAGCGCCGACGGCCCAGGCCGCCGGCGACACCGATCGTCGGACGTGCCTGCCGATACGGACGAGCACGGCAGCCCGCCGCTCCATTGTCGGACGGCTCGATTTCTTGCAAAGGGAGGACCGGCGCTTTGGCGTAGCCGGCTCTGCACGCGCGCGCAAGTGTCGCCATCGTTGCCTGGCACCGTTGCCCGTCTTACCAGCAGTGCGAGTAGGAGATCCAGCAACGAGACAATGTGGCCCAATTGCAGGAAGCTCGTTGATGGGCGGTACTGGGCTCGAACCAGTGACCTCCTGCTTGTAAGGCAGGCGCTCTACCAGCTGAGCTAACCGCCCCGCGGAGCCGGATGGTACGCGACCGCCGCGGTCCGTCTCGGACGAACGGGAGGGCGCGCACCCCACACGCCGGCGGTTTCTTACAGGTCGGTTACGCGCCTTGACACGTCCCCTCGGACTGTGGGACGATCGGCTGGAAGTTAGGAGATGGGGGCCGTATGCGCGCACCTGCGCTGATGTCGAGATGCTGACGGACGACGTTTCGTTCAGTCTGGACATTGCCGAGCTCGACCGGCGGCAGCTGCTGGTCGACGCGGCGCACGAGATCGACGTCTTGAGCATGTCCTACGGCGCCGGTGACGGCGGCGAGCCGGAGGAGACGGCGGCGGGACGGCTGGCGCGGATGCTCTCCGAGGAGCTTGCGCAGTTCCCGCCTTACCCCGACGTGCTCGAGATCACCGCTGCGGACTTCGACGTCAGCGAGCGTGAGCTTCCGCTGACCTTCCGCAAGCGCGCCTCGGAGTACGCGTATTACTGGATGCGTCTGCCGCTCGAACTGCGTCCGAAGCTCGACTGGGCGTTCACGCGGCTCGAACTCGCCGTGGAGTTCAACCCCGACGAGCCGGATCCGCGCCTGCGTCCGACGGCGTACGCGATCCTGCCCGACCGGAAATTCGCCACGCTGCTTTCGACGAGCACCGCCGTCGACGTCTCACTCGACGCGAACTTCGAACTGTCGGCCAAGCTGCCCGAGATACCCGTCCCGGTCGGGGTGCCGGTGCCCGCGACCGCCAAGGCGGAGGCGTCGGCTCGGCTTGGCGGCGGGCTTGGCATCAAGACGAGCTACGAGTGGCGCCTGGAGAAGGCGCAGATCGATCACACCGAGACCGGCCACGCGCGCGTCTTCTGGCGCATCGACGGCACCGAGTTCTTCGCCGGCGACGTTCCCACCCCGATCATCGTGCTGCAAGTACCGCGGGCGGCACCGCGCGTGGAGATGGCCGCCGCGCTCCAGGCGTACCGTCACCTCAGTCTCCTGAACGCCAGCCTTCAGCAGAAGATCCAGGGCCTTCCGCGCCGGTTCAGGGAGTTCTTCACCGGCGGCAGCCCACTGCGGGATGAGGCGTCGTGGGATCTCACCGAGTCGCTGCGGCGGGGCGACGGGTTGAAAAACGCGCCGGCGTAGGACGGATCAGGCTCTCCGATGGCAGACGACTCCGCAACCCGCACGATCAGGCTGATCGTGAGCGGCGACGGCAACATCCGCGTGAGGGAAAAGCCCGAGGGGCTCGCCATGACGCTCACGCCGGTGCCGCTCGACCTGAAGACGGGCCTCCAGGAGGACACGATCAGGCTGCTCGTGGACATGGCGCGATGCAACCGCCTCGACACCGATGCGGAGTACCAGCTGCTGGGCTCGCACCTCTACGCGGTGCTGCTCGGCAACGACATCGGACGTGCCCTTCATAACGCGCTCGGCGACGCGAGCATCAAGCGCATGCGGGTCGTGCTCGAGTTCGAGGAGAACCAGCACGAGCTCTCCGCGTGGCCGTGGGAGTACCTGTTCTGTCCGCTGACGCTGGGTGCCACCGGCTCGGGCTACTTCCTGCACCAGCTGACCAGGTTGGTGTTGATCCGCAACCTGCCGCTCGAGACCTCCCTGGAGGTCACGGTCGAGGCGCCGCCGGTCAGGGTGCTGTTCCTGGCCAGCGAGCCGCGCAACATGCATCTGAGCTACGAGAGCGTGCTGGAACGGGTCGAGGATCTCGCCGGCGCCACGGGCGGAGAGATGGATCTGCAGGTGATCCGGCCTACCGCGCGCGATGCCGACAGCGAGAGCAACATCGAGTGGGCCGCGGCCACCTACAGCAACTTCGTCTCCACCGTGGAGGCGTGGGAGCCCCACATGATCCACATCGTGGCCCACGGCCGGCGCGTCGGCAACTCGAGCGAGATCGCGTTCATGGACGCCAATCGCGATGCCAAATGGATCTCCGAGGAGGAGCTTGCCAGCGACCTCTCCTCGGTCCAGATCCGGGCTCCGAGGTTCGTGATGCTGGAGGCGTGCGAAAGCGCGCTTCCCGGATACGACACCCTGCGCAACCACCATGCGGCGGTCTCGGGCGTCGCGATGCGCCTGGCGCACGCCGGCATTCCGGCCGTGGTCGGCATGCAGTACGAGATCGAGCAGGGCGACGCGAACGTGTTCACCAACGAGTTCTACACGGCGCTGCTCGAGCGCGAGACCGTCGACATGGCCGTGCTGCGCGGCCGCCGCGCGCTGCTCGACGCCGAGCGCGAACGGCCTAATGAGGACGGTGAGGGCAACGGGAGAGCGAAGCGGCGGCCCGGATTCGGGCTGCCCGTTCTCTACCTGAGCACCACCGGCGCGCTGTTCCCACCGCCCGGCAGCGAGACCGCGAACCTCAGCGATGTCGGGGGCACGGGCGCACCGTTGCTGCTGCAGACGGCGGAACCCGACGCTCCGATGCTCGAGCGGTGTCCCCGCTGCGCACACCAATGTGACTGGCGCGACAAATACTGCGACCGCTGCCACAACTACCTCAAATGCCCGAAGTGCCAATACCCGGTGACCAAGGCCCGCGAGAGCTGCGGGCAATGCGAGGCGCCGCTGAAGCGTGAAGGCATCGATCTGAACCCCCGGCAGGGAATACGGCGTGTGCCGCCGGCCGCTCAGTCCGGGGGGTTCGCGTGAGCGCCACGGCTTCCATCTCCCCGGCCGGTTTACTTGTACAGCTGGGGCAGGCGTTTCTCGTGCAGGGCCGCGTGGACGAGGCATTCAAGAGTTTCGCCTGGGCGCTTGACGAGAGACCCGGCGAGGCCTTGGCGGAGGCGCTCCGAGGCCTGGCCGAGAGCGCTCGCCGCAGTGGGCGCCAGGCCGAGGCACTGCACATGTGCCTCGGGCGGCTACTCGACGAGCAAGGTGACCGGCGCCCGCTCGTCACCGCGGCGAACGAGCTGCTGTCTCGTGGTCTCGCTCGCCTCGACGAGGAATGGCTCGAGGAGCACTGGGAGCAGCGGGTCGGCTCAGCGGGCAACGAGCTGGACGACGACGTCTCGTTCCTCGCCGCACGGATCGAGATCTACCTGGGTCGCGGCGTACCGGCGGCGGCTCGATTCGAGCGGCTGGCCAAGGCGCGCCCCCACTCGGCCCGCGTCCTCGAGGGTCTCGGAGAGGCACGAAGGATGATCGGCGACACCGGCGGGTCCGTACAGGCGCTCGAGGCGGCGCTCAGCGCTGCCCGGCACGGTGGGAGCGGCGAACGCATGTCGATGATCGTCACCAAGCTCGGGAGCGCGCTCACCGCCGCCGGGCGCTACCGCGACGCGCTCGAGCTCCTGAAGTCCGACGTCGCGGGTGGCGGAGCGCTGGCCTATGAGCGTGCGCTCGCGCGCGGCCAATGCGAACTTGGGCTGGGCAAGGCCGATGATGCGCTCACCTCGGCCCGGTCCGCTGAAGCGATCCGCCCCAACGCCGTCCTGCCGCAGCTGCTGAAGGCCCAGGTGCTACTGACCCGCCGCGACGCCGACGGCGCGCTGGAGGCGATCGAGCGCGCGCTGCGCACGGACGCCTCGAGCCCAGAGGCGATCATGTGCAAGGCGCAGGCGCTGCTCGAGGGCGTGGTCGACATCGAGCAGGCACGGCGGCTCCTTCGCCGGGCGCTGGCGCGCGAGACCAGCGGCCGGGTCCCGCCGCTCCTGGCAGCGGCGTTCTACGCCCGCCGCAACGATGCGGCCGCTCAGTACGCTCGCGCCGAGTTCGCCATGGCGCGGGGCGAGCGCGCGGAGGCGGAGGCGGCGCTCGGGCAGGCCACGACGCATCTCATCGGGACCCCCCTGGTCGTGGTCGCGGCGGTGCACATGCTGCGCGCCAAGCTACTCGAGGGCGCGCAGGCCGGTCTAGCGCTGTCCGAGGCCGGTGAGGCCTACCTCGACGCGGAACTGCCCGCGCGGGCGGTCGAGGTGCTCCAGGACGCGGCGACCCAGGCGCCCGATGACCAGCCGACCCGGTGGCGGCTCGCGCAGGCGCTGCTGATCTGCGCCACGACCGCCGGCGACGCCGCTTCCCAGCACGATCTGCTGAGTCGGGCGCTCGCCACGTGGGAGCATGCCGCGGGCGATGGCTCGCCGGCCCCGGAATTCGCCTGGGTGCACTTCACGCACGCCTGGATCCTCTATCTCCTCACGGCGCACGAGCCGGACGAAGAGGAGCTTCGCTGGCGAGCGTTGGTGGCCGTCGAACGGGGCCTCGTGGTGCAGGCCTGGGACGCGGGCGCGTGGCTGCTGCTCGGCCGCCTGCATGGAGCCGCGGGCAGCGTGGTCGCCACGCTCGCCGCGCTCGACCGGGCGTTGGAACTCAAGCCCGATGACGATGACGTGCTCGCCGAGTACGCCGACGCGCTGTGCAACGCCGGTCATCCGGACGGGCTGAGCAAGCTCCGCCAGGCGCGGCGGCGGCTCGGCGACCGTGGCGGGTGGCTGGCGATCGTCGAGGCACGGATACTGGTGGCCGACGGGCAGCTGAAGGAGGCGGCTCGGGTCCTCGATGAGGCGGCCGAGATCGGGGCCAACCCGATCGACGTCGCGGTCAACCACGCCCGGCTGCTCCGTCTGATGGGTGACGATCCCGGCGCACGCGCAGCTTACGAGCAGATGCGCGACTTGATCGCGGAGGATGGGACGGTGCCGCGCGGGATCGTCGAACGCGTCCAGGCGTGGCTCGACTACCAGGTGGGCGACGCCGGCGTGGCCGCCACGGCGTGGCGCGACGCCCTCGAGCGCGGCTCGATCGCCCCATTCGACGGCTATACGAACCTCGGCTTCTGCTCGCTGCTCCGTGGCGACGCGGCTGGGGCTGAGGATTGGTTCGAGCGAGCCCACGCCGTGGCATCCGGAATCAGTGATCTCCGAGAGGCGCACAGCGATCTCTCCGAGCTGCACGCGCGCATGGTGACCGAAGGGGGCGACGCGCCGCTGGCGACCATCGAGGCCGAGCAGGCCACGCTTCGGTCGATGACCGAGGAGGTCCAGCGCGCGCTGCGGTCAACGACAAGCGTCGACGAGCTGACCGCAGCGCTTGCCGATCCGCGTTCGTTCCACGGCGCGAACCGCTGGCTCGCGCTGACCGCCGCGCTGGCCCGGGAGGCGTTCACGAAGGAGCGCATGAAGGAAGCCGCCGATCACTACCGGAGCATCCACGCCTCCGCGGACGTCGGCGGGCCCGACCGGTTCCCCGAAGCGCGGCCGCGTCTGATCGAGTCGCTCCAGGCCGCGACGGTTCAGGCTCGCGAGGAACTCGCCGTCGCCGACGTCGAACAGATGCAGGCCGAATTGCTGGGACTGGATGCCATCCGTCGCGTCGATGCCGAACTCGAGGTCGTCCACGCGCTGCTCGCGGTTGACTCGGCCGACGAGGCGGCGGCGCGGCTGCGCGCTGCGGAAGTGGAGATCGACGATCCGGGTGACCGCGCCCGAGTGCTGGAGCGCTTGACCACCGTGCTGGCCGCTGACGGGAACGTCGAGGAGGCGACGCGGGCCGCCGAGCGCGGCCAGTCGCTCAGCGCCGCCCACGCCCTGGCGTCTGAGGAGGCCGCGTTCGAGGCGCTGCTCGCCTTCTGCTCGCCCGATCCGCTCGACCTCGATGCCGTGCTCGGTCACGTGCACCGCAGCCTCGAGCTCGCCGAGGCGGGCGGCGCCGAGGATCCCCCGTCGGCGCTGGCCGGCGTGCTCGCAGTCGATCCTCCCTTGATCACCTCGGCCGACCGGCTGGGTACGGTGTCCGAGGCGCTGGCGGTCGTCGGCGCGTCGTTCCCTTCGATCTCCGGTGCGCTCGTCAGCCTGCGGCTGTCACTCTCGCGCACGGCGTACCGCCCGATCCGCCACGCCCACAGCTACGAGCCGAGCGCAGACGCGCTGGTGCCGGCGCCGTTGCCGATCGTCTTCGAGGGACACGGATCGCTCTTCCCCGCGATGGCGGACACGCCCGAGGTGCAGCGCCTTCTGGAAATCGACATCCCGTCGATGCGCCAACGCATCTTCGACGCCACCGGAGTGACGGTGCCCGGCGTGCGGATCCGGCCGAGCGAGACCCTGGCTGCCGGCTGCTACCGAGTCCGGCTGCACGAGATCGAGGTCGCTCGTGGTTGGACCGAGCTCGAGCGGCGCTTCGTGCCCCAGGAGCTCTCGGGCGAGGCGGGGCGTGGACGGCTCTCGGAAGCGGACCCGATCACTGGGCAGCGGGGCGTGTGGATCTCGCCCGAGGACGCCCAGGCGCTTGGCGTTTCGGCGATCGATCCGCACGCGTTCATCCTGCGACACGTCGAGGCTGAGGTCACGCAGCGCCTCGAGCTGTTCTTCGGCGTTCCCGAGCTGCGCATGCTGCTCGAGAGCGCAGCCGGAACGGACGGAGCGGGCTTCGAGGAACTGCTCGGCAGCGGGCCGCCGCGCACGCGAGTCATCACGGTGGCGCTCGACTTGCTGCGGGAACAAGTCCCGCTCAGCCGCCTTCCGAGCGTCCTTCCCCAACGGATCGACTCGTTGCTCGGCGGCACCGTCGACGAGCTGCACGAGCAGCTGCGCCGTGCTCTCGCGAAGGACCTCCCGGGCATTCGCGATCAACGCACGCGGGTCGCGCTCAGCCCCGAGCTCGAGGCCCGGGTCGCCGAGCGGCTCGTGCAAGCCGGGCCCCGCCGGGTGATCGCGCTCCCGCGCGACGTCGCCCGCAATCTCGCTCGTGACATCGCCGAGCTGGTCGCGGAGGCGCCGAGGTCCACGGCGTTGGTCGTCGAGCGGACCGAGCTGCGGGCCGCCGTGTGGCGGCTCCTGCGCCGCCGACTGCCCTGTGTGGCAGTCCTTTCCGCGGCCGAACTCCGCGCCGCGGCTCCGTTCCCGGCACAGGGTCGATGATCGCCGAGGTTCCTATTTCCATCGACTTCGGGCCGCCGCTCCATGGCCTGGGATCGGAAGCGCACGCCGCCGTGGCCCGGACCGTCGACGAGTCGGTCGCGCAGGTCCTGCAGGAGCTGGGGCTGTCGGGCAGGCCGCGCGTTCACACCTCCGAGCAAGCGATCCGCCGGCCTTTCCGGATCCGAGTCCACGGGCGGACCTGTCGCTACGACGTCGCGACGCTGCTTCGAGCCTGGCCGGACGCTCGCCCGGAGGATCACTGGCGCGTCGATCCTGAGGTCGATGTGCGCGGTGGGTTCCCGAGCGGCTGGCTCACTCGCGCCCGACAGCGAGAAGGTGAGGCCGCGTTCGCCGCCGCCGCGGTGCACGCGATCGCCGCGGTCGCCCACGGCCTCATCGTGGCTCGCCCGGGGTGCCTGGTCGACGAGGCCCAAGCCGCGCTTTATGCCGAGGCGGCGAGGCAGGCCGGCGCAGCCCTACCGGAGCCACGAGAGCTCGCGCTCGTGCTCGAGAGCCTGCTCGACAGCAGTGTGGGCCTATCCTCGCGCCGCGTGGTCCTCGACACGATCGAGATCGGCCACCGCGCTGGCCGGGCAACCGACGACATGCTGGAGGGTGTGCTGCGCCGGCTTCACTCCAACGTCGTGGAGCTGCATGTGCACCCCGAACACGCCCCGCAGCTTCTCGCGGGCCGGATGCTCCAGGCGCCGATGTCCGCCCTCGATCCCGACCTGCCCGATGAGGTCCGGGAGCCGTTCGAGCAGGCCCGCGACGCGATCGAGCTGCGGCCGGGAATCCCGAGCCCCGATCCGGTCTGGATCCCTTCGGACGGGGTCGTGCCAGGATCGGTCGCGATCAAGGTCAACGATTCGGTCGGGCCGGCCATGCCCGTCGCCGGCGCGGACGCCGTGGCGGTGCTGTTCGGCGACGAAGCCAGACTGCGCCCGGAGCGCCTGTTCACGATCTCCGAGACCGAGCAGCACCTCGCCCAACTATCGACCTACTATCCGGCGCTTGTCGAGGACGCGCTAGCGCATCTGCTCGTCCACGACCTGACCCAGATCCTCCGCGAGCTGCTGGCTTCGGGGGCGTCAATCGGAAATCTGCGAACGATCCTGCAGCGGCTCGTGCACTTCGACGGGACGGTCATCGACGTGCCGAGCGACTGGGCGGTGCTGGCCGACGCGCTGCCGCGGATGGCCGAGGAAGCCGACGCGCCGGGTGCTTGGCTCCAACGCGTCGTGGCGTACGTGCGGCTCGAGCTGGGCGAGGATCTGCTGGCTGATGTCGTGCCGCCCCGGGAGCCGGTGATCGTCGTCCCGATCGAGGGAGAGCGACTGGACGACGCCAATCCGGACGCCGAGGACGCCGCTCTCGATGCAGTTTGGTCTGCGGTGCTCGATCCTGGCCTGCGGAGTGTGACGCCGGTCGTGGGTACCGACGTCGCGACCCGCCGGCGCCTGCAGCGCCTGGTGGCGCAAGAGTTGCCCGGCGTGCCGGTTCTGGCCTGGCCGGAGCTGCCCAGGTCGCGTCCGGTCATCGAGTTAGGCAGCGAGGACGCCGCCGCGCTCGCGCTCGAGAGCGTGACTCGCGTACGCGTCGAGAACATGCTCGCCGACCTCGTTGGTGCCGTGGCCGTCCGCGACGACGGCGACCTCGCGATCGAGGACGCCGGGACCCCGATATTCGTACGGGTCGCACGGCGCGACGGAGTCGTCGCCGTCCGCGTGTTCGCGCACGCCACCCCGCGCTCGCCTGAGCTGGCGGGCGAGACGATGGTCTCCAGCGATTTGCTCGGCAGTCGACTCGACCACGCCGCCCTGACGCGAGCCATCCGAGAGGTCGCCGAGGGCGTGGCGCGAAGGGCGGCGGAGCGGCTCGGCGGGGATCTGCCGGTACCCGGCGGCTGACCGCGCCGGCTCGCCAGACCGTGCCCGGCCGAGGTTGCTTTGCAACCCCGACCTTGGCATCCGCCCGGATGGCGACCTACATTTCCAAAGGTCCCCGGCGCCGCCGACGGCGACGATGCGAACGCAGGCAGAGCGGCAGGGGACCGACTGATTTGATCGTCAACCCTCTCCGGCTCCGGGGGTCGTAGGGGACGATTTCAGCAGGAGCAGGAACCGATGAGAATGCAAGAGGACTTCTCGGGAAGCATCGGCGACGCGGCCACAACGGTCGCCGACAAGAGTCCGATGCTCGAGATCTCGAACGCGATGGTGCGTCTCTACAAGGAGGCGTTCGGACGCGGTCCGACCAAGGCGCGGGCGCAGTTCGCCGGCCAGGACATACTGGTGGTCATCCTCGAGTCGAGTCTGACCGTGGCCGAGCGCAACCTGGTGGCGATGGGCGAGCATCAGCGCCTGCGCGAGGCGCGGCTGTTCTTCCAGTACGCGCTGGAGGATCAGTTCCGGGCGATCGTCGAGCAGGCGCTGGGCCGGCGCACGCTGGCGTTCGTCAGCGGCATCGACACCGCCCGGGACGTCGCAGTGGAGATCTTCACGCTCGAGCCGGTCGCGGACGGCGGGACCCCGACCGCCGCGTAAACACCCGCCAACGGACAGCACCCGAACCTTTAGGAGTGCGCCTCCGCGTGCTTGACCTGGAGCTCGATGGCCTCGCGGTGGACCTGCGCGGCGCGGGCATGGCTCGCCGCCTCGTCACGGTGCGCCCGCGCGACCTCCGGGTCGCTGGCCGCCTCGGCCTTGCGCTCCGCCTCGTGCTGATGCTCAAGCGCGCGCGCCTCGCGCTCCCTGGCCCGCTGCTCCCGCGCCCGAGCTTCAGCAACCAGGTCTTGGTCGGTCATACTTGCAGAGTTCCCTCCGCGAGTCGGCGCAATCAGCGCGCCGAGCCGACAGGACACGATGGCACAGACCGACAGAGTATCCCTGCTCGACGCCAGGCTCGAGCTCACGCAACACCTCACCGACGACGAGCGTCGCGAGCTCGCCGGGGTGAGCCTGCCGGTGATCACCGCGGACCCCGGCCCGCTGGAGCTGACCACACTGCTTGCAAGTCACGACGCATTCGGCGCCACCGTGCTCGAAGGCATCGTGATGAACACGCTGCTGGTCGGCGAGCAGACCGGAATCCAGCTGCTCGGTCCAGGCGACCTGCTCGGTCCGGGAAGCCAGCTGTGGCCCGAATGGCTCGCGGCGGTCGAGCTTCGAACCACTACGCCGGTGCGCCTCGGACTCTTCGGCAACGAACTGCTCGCGGCCGCCTACCGCTGGCCGCGCATCGTCCAGGGTCTGTACATGTGCATCGCCGACCAGTTCCAACGCCTGACCGCGCAGCTGGTGATCTGCCAGCTCCCCCGCATAGAGGACCGCCTGCTCGCCATGTTGTGGCTTCTCTCGGAATCCTGGGGACATGTCACGGGCGGCGGGGTGAGGCTGCCTCTGGTCCTGACACACGAGACCCTCGGGGCGCTGGTCGGGGCGCGTCGCCCAACCGTCACGCTGGCGCTGCGCAAGCTCACCGAGGAGGGCGCGATCGTCCATCAGGACTCCGGGTGGCTTCTGCTGAAACCGCCCCCGCAGCCCTCGCGGACGGCGCCGAGGATCCTCCCCGCCGGGGTCAACGTCGCGGCACTCGGGGAATGGGCGCCGCCGCCGCCGCCGCCGGAGGATCCCGCCGTCAGCTATGCCGCGCTGCGGGAAATCGTTCGTGACTTGCGTGAGCGGCACGCACTGGAACGCGAACAGACTCGCCGGCGGCTCGCGGACGTGCGGAGTGCGCGCGTTCGCATGACGGAGCTCCGCAAGCGGATCGAACAGGATGCAGTCAGGCGCCGACAGCCTCCATCATCATGATCGCGCCTGACACCGCGCCGTCCCCTCCGCTCCCCAGCGGCAGGAGCGTGACGCGGCACTGAAAGGCCTTGCCGCGCCGGTTGGTCGCGTCGAGAATCAGCTCTTCGCGGGCTGATTCTCCGTTCATCGTGGCGCGCAGCTCTCGCTTCAGCCGGTCGACCGGTAGCCCGATGTCGAGCGCGAGGAGTTGGCGGTCCTCGGCCTCCTCGGCGGTCACGCCCCACAACTCCCTGGCCTGTTCGTTCCAGATCTGCACGCGCTGGTCGCCGTCGAGCACCGCGACGGCAAGTCCGATCGTGCTGAGGAGCGTCTCGACGAACAAGTTGACGTCATTGATCTCCTTGGCGCGGTGTCGGAGCTCCTCGTTCATCGTCTCGAGCTCCTCCATGGAGGAATGGAGCTCCTCGTTCATCGTCTCGAGCTCCTCGTTGTTCGACTGGAGCTCCTCGTTGGTCGTCTCGAGCTCCTCGTTCGTCGACTGAAGCTCCTCGTTGGTCGTCTCGAGCTCTTCGACCGTCGACTGGAGCTCCTCGTAGGCCTGCTCGAGATCCTGCTTTGACGTGCTGAGCTGCGCCTGCAGACGGTGGGACTCGGTCATGTCGATGAACGCGATGCTGGCGCCCATCGTCTCGCCGTTGCTGCTCAGCGGAGCGAGCCTGACGTCGAACGTCCGCTCGCTCTCCCCGACGCGCCACTGGACCCCCCTGATCTCCGACGGTCGTCGGTCTCGGTCGAGCGCGTCCAGGTGGCTGCGCAGCTCGACAGGGCGATAGGAAAGCTCGAGATCCTGCACCGGACGGCCGAAGTCATTGATGCCAAGCGAGAACAGCTTGCGGGCCGCGTCGTTGGCCATGACCAGCGTACGGTTGTGGTCGAGGACGATCTGCACCGGTCCACTGAGATCGAACGCCGCCTCGCGCAGACTCTCGGCCGGCTGCGCCGTCTGTCCTCGCACGGCGTTACCGGCCATCACCCGGAGTCGGTCGCGCAGGACGGGCTTGATCACTTTCCGGAACACCCGGCGCGTGAGCTCGACCGGTGCAAATGTGTCGGTGTGAGCGCCCAGCGTCTCCGACCGGCCGAGCAGCAGATAGCCGTCGTCGTTGAGCGCGAAGTGGAAACGGCGCAGGATCTGGGCCTGGGTGTCCGCGGTGAAGTACATGAGCGTGTTCCGGCACACGAGCACGTCGATGCGGGAGATCGGCGCGTCCTGCACGAGGTCGTTCCGGCCGAAGATCACGCAGCGCCGCAGGTCCTTACGGAACACGTAGCGCTGGTCGGTCCGCTCGAAGAAGCGCTCGAGCGCATCGTGCGGCACGTCCTCGATCTGACGCGGCGGATAGGCGGCCTGACGCGCGAAATCCAGAGCCTCCTCGTCCACGTCCGTGGCATAGATCTTGACTCGCTTCATGAACGTGGCGTCCCCCATCACGCGCGCCAGCACCATCGCCACCGTGTATGGCTCCTCGCCGGACGCGCAGCCCGCAGACCACACCCGGATCGTCGAGTCTTCGCTATGCGCCGCGAGGAGCTGCGGCACGACCTCCGCGGCCATGTACTCCCAGGTTTGCGCGTCTCGGAAGAACCCGGTGGTGTTGATCAGGATCGTGTTGAACAGATCGGCGAACTCGTCGGCGTGCAGCTCGAGGTAGTCGACGTAGTCGTCGTAGCGCTCGACCCCGACCGCCGCCATGCGCTTGCTCACGCGACGCTGGATCGTCGTGCGCTTGTAGCCCGTGAAATCGAACCCGCGAGTCTCCTTCACGAACTCGAGGAGCGCCTCTAGGGTCAAATCCGCGCGGTCGGTGCTCATGCGGCTCCCTTCTCCTCGGCGCGCCTCTCATCGTCGACTTCGTTGACGGCGTTGACCTGCGCGCGTTCGGGCGGATCGGGATCGCCTGGTCGCGCCTTGGGCGGGGGCTCCTCTCCTCTGACCATGGCGGCGATCGTATTGGCGAGTGCCGCGGCCGGGACGATCGCGTCGACGGTGACGTTCGCGATCGCGCTGGTCGGCATGCCGGAATACAGCGCATCGTCGGGATCCTGGACGATCGTGCCTCCTCCGGCTGCCTTGATCACGGCCAGGCCGGCCGAGCCGTCATTGCGTGTCCCGGACAGCACGACCCCGGCCACTCGGCTGCCAAAGGCGCCTGCGGCGGAGCGGAACAGGAGGTCGATCGAAGGCCGGTGGCCATTCTCCCGAGGGCCGGCAGTCACGCGAACCCGGCTGTCCTCGATCGTCAGGTGATGGTCGGGGGGCGCGACGAGGACGACGCCCTGGCGCAGCGGCTCCCCGTCGCGGGCCGCCCGGCACGGCAGCTTCCCGGCTCGGCTGAGGATGTCCGCGAGCATGCTCGGGCTGCCCGGTGCGACGTGGAGCACGATGCAGAGCGCGGCGGCGAGGTCCGCGGGCAGATCCCTCATCAGCCGCACGAGAACCTCGACACCCCCGGCCGACGCGCCGATCACGACCAGATCACGGCGTGCGCTGGAGTGCGCGTGGATGCGATCCCCCTCCACACTGAACAGCGTACGCTCCGCGCGGGCCTCGTGCCAAGGTCCCGGCGAGCAGTCACCGCGCCGACAGTGGCTCCTCGCGCTCCCAATCGGCCAGCGCCCGTCTCACCGCACGTCTGTACGGCAGCGGAGCGATGCCGAACGTGTCCGCCATCTCCTCGGCGGCCCGCTTCGAGCGGGGCAGGACATCGGCGTTCAGGCTGCCCATCAGCGCCCGCACCAGATCGGGGTCCGAGCCGGCGATCCGCGAGGCCACAGCCGCGAACGCGGGGGCCGTGAAGAGCGGCAACTGGACCGGCGGCCGGTCGATCTCCAGTTCGGCCGCGATCCCCGCCAGGATCTCGGTGTAGGTCAGCGCGTCGGGCCCCACGATGTCGATCGAGCGCCCGCTGGTCACGTCGATCAGGGGCGCACGGACCAGGCACTGCACCACGTCTCGTTCGGCGATCGGCTGCGTGCGCCGTTGCCGCCACGGGGGGAGCGGGAGGACGGGGATCCGCTCGATCAGGCGGACCATCAAGCGAAACGAGGGGCTGCCGGCGCCGATTATGATCGACGCGCGCAGACCGGTGGCCCCGGGCAGGCCCTCCATCAGAATCCGCTCCACCTCGAGCCGCGAGCGCATGTGCGGCGACAGCGGACCGCTCGGCTCGATGCCGCCCAGGTACACCACCCGGCCCACGCCGGAGCGCCGGCAGGCGGCCACGAAGTTGCCCGCCGCCCGGCGGTCGCGGGCCTCGAAGCTGCTCGTGCCGGCCTCCATCGAGTGCACCAGGTAGTACGCGACGTCGCACCCCGCGAGGGCCGCATCCAGCCCCTCGTCATTCAGAACGTCGCCGCGGACGCTCTCCACGGTGCCCGGGTCAGGCTCCTGGGGCGGGTGGCGCGAGAGCGCCCGCACCGCCCGGCCGTCGGCGACCAGGGCCTTGGTCAGAAGGGTGCCGACGTAGCCCGTCGCGCCGACGATCAGGTCCACGCGTCGTGTGAGCTCGCGTCGAGGTGCACCACGGGCCCTGATCGTAACCGGCGAGCGGTGGCCGACCGGCCGTTACGATCCCTCCGGATGCGCGGGACATGGCGGGCGGGAGCGGCGATGGCGGCCGTCGCGGCCGTGGTCGCAGGGTGCGGTGGGGCCGGTGGCAACCATGGCGAGGCGGCCAAGTCTCCGGCCGAGATCGCGGCCGATGTCGTGGCTGCGACGAAGCAACTGCACAGCTTCCGGATGAACGGCACGATCACCGACACGACCGGTTCCACCCGCGTGGCGGCCCAGGTCGCCGGACCCGGACGGATCGGTTTCTCGGAGCAGCGCGGCGCTACGACGGTCCAGGTGCTCGCGCTGGGGGCCGTGACCTATCTGAAGGCGAGTCGTACGTATTACTCCAACCAGCACAATCTGACACCGGCGCAGGTGGCGAGGTACGCGGGCCGGTGGCTCAAGCTGTCGACCGCCGCGTATTCCTCGTTCTCGGCCGACGTTGCGCGCACCACGAACCTGAGCGCGGAGCTCCGCTGCTGGGCGCAGCGCAAGGGCGGGTTGAGCGTCGCCGGCACCGGCCGGGTCGGTGGGCGGTCCGCGGTGATCGTGACGAGCGATGGCTCGCTGCCGGGAAGCGCGCCCGGCAAGGTGTACATAGCCGCCACCGGTCCGGCCTGGGCTCTGCGCTCGGTGATCACCGGCCCCCGGAAGCCCGGCGGCCCGGCCGCCTGCGCCCAGCCAGCGACCGTTCGCGCTTCCGACGTCACGCTCAGCGACTTCAACCAGCCGATCGCGCTCGCGGCGCCCCCGGGGCGCCCTGGATCTGACCCGCTGAGGCACCCCCCGGGGGCGATAATCGCCCGATGGACGTCAGGCCGTTCCGAATCGAGCGCTATTACGCGCACTACGAGTTCACCACGCGCTTCATGCTGTCAAGCAGCGACTGCGAGTCGCGAACGATCGAGTCGCTGCTCGAACTCGAGCCCGATGCACACGCAAGGCTGCTCAGCACCTGGTGTGGGTACACGGAGTCGTCGGGGGCGCCCGAACTTCGGGCGGCGATCGCCCGGCTGTATGAGCGAATCGACCCCGACGAGGTGATCGTCACCGCATGCGCCGAGGAGGGCATCTTCCTGCTCCATCACGCGTTGCTGCGGGCGGCCGATCATGCGATCGTCGAGACGCCGTGCTACGAGTCGGCGCTCGAGTTGGCGCGCAGCGCCGGCGCCGAGGTGAGCCCGTGGCACCGGCGCTACGAGGACTCCTGGGCCCACGACCTGGATGCGCTCGAGCGGCTGGTGCGCCCGGGAACGCGGGTGCTCTACGTCAACCAGCCGCACAATCCGACCGGCACCCTGATGGACCGCGCCACTTTCGAGCGCGTCGTCGAACTGGCCCGGGCCCACGGCATCGTGCTGTTGAGCGACGAGGTCTACCGCGAGCTCGAGCACGACGCCGAGAAGCGCCTGCCGGCCGCCTGCGACCTCGACGAACGCGCGGCCTCACTCGGCAGCATCTCCAAGAGCTACGGGCTGCCCGGGCTGCGCCTCGGCTGGATCGTCACCCGCGACGCAGGCATCCGGGAGGCCATCATGCGCCTGAAGGACTACACGACGATCTGCTCGAGCGCGCCCAGCGAGGTCCTCACCGCGGTGGCTTTGCGCAACCGTCACGTCTTGCTGGAGCGCAACCTCGACATCGTCGCGCGGAACCTGCCGCTGCTCGACGAGTTCTTTGAGCGCCACAGCGCGACCTTCGAGTGGGTCCGCCCGGTGGCGGGTCCGATCGGGTTTCCGCGGGTTCGCGGCATCGAGGACGTCGGACGCTTCTGTCAGCGCCTCGCGGGCCAGGGCGTCCTGCTCTTGCCCGGCTCGGTGTACGACGAGCCCGACCACGTCCGGGTCGGATTCGGGCGCGCCAACCTGCCCGAGGCGCTCGCGGTGCTCGAGTCGGCCCTGGCGGCGCCGGCGCCGGCTTGACCCTGTTCGCCGACATCGTGGAGGCCTCGCGGCTCGTCGCCGACACGAGCGCGCGCTCGCGCAAGATCGCGATCCTGGCCAACCTGCTGCGGACGCTCGAGGCCGACGAGGTCCCGATCGTGGTCGGCTTCCTCTCGGGCGTGCCCCGGCAGGGCCGCGTCGGCGTCGGCTACGCGACGGTCTACGGGACTCAGGTTCCCTGGGCGGACGAGCCGTCGCTGAGCGTGGAGGACGTCGATCGCTCGATCACCGAGGTCGAGGCGAGTACCGGGGCCGGATCGATCATCCAGCGCCGGCAGCTCCTGGAGAGCCTGCTCGCCGCGGCCACGCCGACCGAAGCCGACTTCCTGCGTCGCTTGTTGACCGGCGAGCTGCGCCAGGGAGCGCTGGCCGGCCTGATGGCCGACGCGGTGGCGAAGGCGGCCGACGTCCCTGGCGAGATCGCGCGCCGCGCGCTGATGCTCTCGGGCGACCTCACCCGCATGGCCCAGGTCGCGATGACCGAGGGCGAGCCAGGTCTGAAACGGATCGGCTTTCAGATCTTCCGGCCGATCCTGCCGATGCTCGCCTCCACCAGCGCCACCGTCGCCGAGGCGGTCCAGAGCTTCGAGCGTGCCTCGGTGGAGTGGAAGCTCGACGGCATCCGGATCCAGATCCACCGCCGCGAGTCCGAGGTCCGCATCTACACCCGGAACCTGAACGAGATCACCGCGACGCTGCCCGGCATCGTCGCGACGGTCCTGCGCCTCCCGGTCAGGCAGGCCGTGCTCGACGGCGAGGCGCTGTGGATGAGCGAGGAGGGCCCCGGATCGTTTCAGCACACGGTTTCGCAGATCGACTCAGGCGCTCCGCCGGAGGGGATCGTCACGTTCTTGTTCGACGTGTTGCACGTGGACGGCGAGGACCTGCTCGACGCCCCGCTCGAAGAGCGCGCGGCCCGGCTCGCGGCGATCGCCCCGGAGCTCCGCATCCCCAGCCTGCTCACCTCGGATCCCGCCGAGGGACAGCGCGTGTTCGACGAGTCACTGGCGGCTGGCCACGAGGGCGTGGTGGTCAAGGACGCGGCGTCGGTCTACGCCGCGGGCCGGCGCGGCAAGGCCTGGCGGAAGATCAAGCCGGTCCGCAGCTATGACCTGGTCGTGCTCGGGGCCGAATGGGGCCACGGCCGCCGGCGCGGGTGGCTCTCGAACCTCCACCTCGGCGCCCGTGACCCCGCCACCGGCCGGTTTGTGATGGTCGGCAAGTGCTTCAAGGGACTCACCGACGAGGTCCTGCGCTGGCAGACCGACGAGCTGCTCGCGCGCGAGACCGAGCGCCGGGGAATCGCCGTCCTCGTCCGCCCCGAGTTGGTGGTGGAGATCGCTCTGGACGGCGTCCAATCCTCGACCCGCTATCCCGGCGGTGTCGCGCTGCGCTTCGCGAGGGTCAAGCGCTACCGCCCGGAGAAGCGGTCGGACGAGGCAGACGTGATCGACGACCTGCGCGCACTCCTTCCAGGCGGCCCGCTCAGCGCAACATCGACCGAATGATCGTGGGAGGGCGGGCGCCGAGGAAGTAGATCCCCGGCAGCCCCGGGGTGTGGAACACGTCGTTGGGGTTCTCGGTGAGCGTGCTGTCGCGGATCGACATCGTCCCGGTGCGGTCGTTGCTCACGAAGAAGATCGCCCCGCCACCCTCGTTGGCGTGGTTGCCCGTGAACTGGCAGCCGGCGATGGTGAGCGTCATCCGGTCCCCGTCGTTGTAGATCGCGCCGCCGCTGCCGCCACCCGGGCTGCCCGGCCGGGCCGGATTGGCGCCCCGGCCGATCGCGCGGTTGCCGAAGAAGCGGCTTTCGAGCACCGTCCAGGACACGCCGATGCTGCTCAGCGCGGCGCCGTTGCTGCACACGTTGTCGGCGAACCGGCCGTCCACCACGTATACGGGAAGGCCGTGATACTGGGAGAGGGCCCTGACCGCCCCCCCTCCCAGATCCGGGCCGTAGTGGTCGCAGCGATTACCGGTGAACACGGAGTTCACGATGCGCAAGCGCCCGCCCCGATCGAAGATCGCCCCTCCGCCGCCGCCGTCGAAGTGCTGCCCGGTCGAGTTGCCTTCGACGAACGTCATGTTCTGGACCACCAGCTCTGGCGTGGCTTGATCGTCGCAGTGCGACGTGGTCCAGGCCTGCGCGCGGTCGCAGGTGTCCATGTAGAGGATGCGGTGGCGCCCGCGGCCGCTGAGCGTGACCAGTCCACCTCCGTCGAGCACGACCCGGGCGCTCGTGTTCCTCACCTTGGCCGTCGCGTTCATCCCGATCGTCACCGGTCGTGGTCCGCACGAGAAGCGGACGATCCCGCCGGCGCGGACCGCCGCGATCACCGCGGCCGAGGTGCAGCTCGCCGGCGTGCCGTGGCCCACGACATGGTTCGGATGCGAGGTGTCGACCCGCCGGGCGGCCGCGGGCACCGGCACCGATCGAAACCCCCCCGCGCGCGCCGGCACCGCATACGACGCCATGGCCAGGGCAACCGTTGCCGACACGACCCATGCCCGTCTCACTGAGACCAGGCTACCGCGCGCCCGGCGGCCGGACACCGGCCCTCCGGTCGCCCGCACGCCTGGAAGTCACACAGGCGGCACAGCCACCCGCCCGCAGGGGGCTCGCCGGTGGCGCGCTGCTCGAGCCGGAGTGCCGCGAGGTCGCCGGTGAGCCGTTCGGCCATCGCGGTCAGAGCGCGGCGCTGCGGCGCGGTCAGAGCGCCGAGCGTGTCCTGCACCGCCTCTCCGCGCGCCCTGATGACCCGCTGGGCCGCCGCCCGGCCGGACCGCGTCAGGCGCAGCGCCACCGAGCGGCGGTCGGCGGTCCGGCCCCGGCGCACCACGTGCCCGTCGGCCTGGAGCGCATCAACCAGGCGCACCGTCGCCGAGTGGGTCAGTCCGAGGACCGCGCTGAGCTGCTCGATCGTGCTTCCCTCCGCGAACTGGTCCAGGGCCACGAGCGCGGCCGGCGCCTGGCCGCCCCGCCCGGCCGCCGCCGCCGCGCCCGCCGTGATGCGATCGGCGACGGCCAGCGACCAGGCCCCGAGCAGGTTGGCCAGCCGGGGAACGTCCGAGTCAGCGCCGGGGAGCTCGAGCTCGAGCTCATAGGAGGCCTCGGAGCCGTGCGGCGCCTCAAAGGAGCCGCGCCCGCTGAGCTCGGCCAGTTCGCCGGTCGCCGACCCGGGGACCACGCTGGCCTCCCATCGCGCCACCCCGCCGTCGAACTCGCCGGCCGTCTCGAGCACGAACGTGCCTCGCCGGCCGGCCACCTCGCCGTCCACCAGCTGGAGACCGACGAAGCGGGCCGTTCCGCCCGGCTCGTAGGCCATCAGCCATTCGGCCGTGCCCTCGCCTGCGATGTCGCCCTCGAAGCGCTGGGTGACCGACGCCCGGGTCAGCCGCCGGCCCTCGCGCTCCTCGTAGGCGTTCTCGTCCCACGAGGCCACCTGGAATCCACCGTTGATTGCCGTCATCTCGCCTCCTCTTGGCAGATAACCGTCGTATAGCACGAGTTATCTGCCGAACCGCTCGCATGTGTATGAGTCATACACATACTTCCCGGGCGGGCGGAGGACGAAACGGCGAATTGCGGACGCTGCGGGGCACGGCGCGGCTGGTTAGGGTGTCCCGGTGACCGAACCCACATCCTCGACGGCGGCGGCACGGACCCGGGCGCTGGCGCGGCTCGCGGTCGAACTCGGGGCGAACGTCGCGCCCGGGCAGGACGTGGTCGTGCTCGCCCACGACGTCGAGCACGCTCCCCTGGCGCGCGAAATCGCCGAGGCCGCCTACCAGGCCGGCGCCCACTACGTGAGCGTCCTGTACTGGGATCAGCACGTGAAGCGCTCCCGGCTGCTGCACGCCGAGGACGACTCGCTGGGCTTCACGCCGGCGTGGTGGGACCGCCACATCGAGGAGTGCCTCGAGCGGCGCAGCGCCAGCATCGTGGTGTACGGCGATCCGCACCCGGACCTGCTGACCGACATCGATCCCGTCCGCTCCGGACGCGACAGCATGCCGTTGACCGGCCCCCTACACGCGATGCACGCCAGCGGCGAGGTGAACTGGACGGTGGTGCCGGGCGTCTCGCGCGGGATCGCGCGGCGCGTGCTGGGCTCGGAGGACGTGGATGCGCTGTGGGACGTCTACGCCCCGATCCTCCGGCTCGACGCCGAGGACCCGGTCAAGGCCTGGCGCGAGCACGTCGTCCGCCTGCAGGCGCGCGCCGCCGCGCTCGTCGGACACGGCTTCGAGGCGCTTCGCTTTGAGGGGCCGGGCACCGACCTGACGCTCGGCCTGCTGCGGGGTGCACTGTGGATCGCGGCGGGGTTCGAGACGACCTGGGGCCGCGAGATGATCGCCAACATGCCCACCGAGGAGGTGTTCACGACGCCCGACAACCGGGTGGCGGATGGCACGGTGGCGGCGACCCGCCCGTTCCAGCTCATCGGCGGGCCGACGGTCGAGGGCCTGCGGCTGCGCTTCGAAGGCGGCCGCGTGGTCGAGGCGGACGCCGACCGGGGCGCCGAGGCCGTGCGCGCCCGGCTGGAAACCGATGCGGGGGCCGTGCGCCTCGGCGAGGTCGCGCTGGTCGACGGGACCTCGCCGATCGGGCGCAGCGGACGCGTCTTCAACGACATCCTGTTCGACGAGAACGCCACCTGCCACATCGCGCTGGGCAACGGCTATTCGTTCACGGTGCCGGACCTGCCGCCGGATCCGGAGCGGCGGGCGCAGCGCGGCTTCAACCTGTCGGACATCCACCAGGACCTGATGATCGGCGGCCCCGAGGTCGCCGTCGACGGGCTCGACGGCGCCGGCAACGCGACGCCGATCCTGCGCGACGACGTCTGGGTGCTCGATTAGTCAGGCCGCCGCGGCGAGCCGTTCGGCGTCCGGGGCGCGGGCCGGGACAACCGGCGGCCACTGGTTGATCGGGTGCCGGGTGGCGCCCCACAGGTGCTGGACGGCGTACGCCCGCCACGGCCGCCAGCGCTCCGCGTAGCCGGTCAGGGCCGACCGACCATCCGGCAGCCCCAGCGCCTGGGCCCCGCGGCGGATCCCGAGATCGGTGGCCGGGAACGCGTCGGGGTCCCCGAGCGCGCGCATCGCGATGACCTCGCTCGTCCACGGCCCGATGCCCGGCAATCCCTCGAGCGCCGCCCGCGCCCGCTGGCGATCGCCGCCCGGACTGAGGTCGAGCTCGCCGGCGCGCAGGGCGCCGAGCAGCGCGTGCACGGTGGCGCGGCGGCCCGCGGGCATGGCGAGCTCGATCTCGGACAGGGCCTCGGGGGCCGGGAACACGTGGGTCAGCCCGCCGTCGGGATCGGACACCGGCTCGCCGTGCCGGGCGACCAGGCGCGCGGCGTGGGCCCGGGCGGCGGCGGTCGAGATCTGCTGGCCGAGCACCGCGCGGATCGCCATCTCGGCGCCGTCCACGGTGCGCGGCACCCGCCGGCCGGGAGCCCGGGCGACGAGCGGCCGCAACCCCGGGTCCTCGCTCAACAGGCCGTCGATCGCCTCGGGGTCGGCGTCGAGGTCGAGCAGCCAGCGGCAGCGGGCGATGGCGGCGCTCAGGTCGCGCAGGTCGGCGAGCCGCACCCGGCAGGCAACGTGATCGGGCTCGGGGGTGAGCTCGACGATCCCGGCTCCGAACGGAAGCCGCAGGGTGCGGCGGTAGGTCCGGCCGCGGATCTCCTCGACTCCGGGGACCGCCGTGGCAGCCAGATGCCCGAACAGGTTCTCCGGAGTCAGCGGCCGCCGGAAGGACAGCTTGAGGCGCAGCCCATTCTGCGCCGGCGCCGGGCCGCTCGCGCCTCGGGCAGCGCGGGTCCGGGCGGCTCGCCGGCGCAGCTCGGTCGGGGTCATGGCGAACACGGCCCGCACGGTGGCGTTGAACTGGCGGATGCTCTCGAACCCGGCCGCGAACGCGACCTCGGTCATCGGGAGTGAGCTGGTCTCGATCAGCGTGCGTGCCGCCTGCGCCCGCTGCGCACGAGCCAGGGCGAGCGGACCCGCGCCCAGCTCGGCGACCAGCACGCGCTGGAGCTGACGCACGCTGTAGCCGAGCGCGGCGGCCAGTCCCGGCACCCCGTGCCGGTCGATCACTCCGTCGGCGATCAGCCGCATCGCGCGGGCCACCACGTCCCCGCGCGAGTTCCACTCCGGCGAGCCGGGGGTGGCGTCCGGCCGGCAGCGCTTGCACGCCCGGAACCCGGCCTGCTGACAGGCCGCCGCGGACGGATAGAAGCGCACATGCTCGCGCCGCGGGGTCCTGGCCGGGCAGCTCGGCCGGCAGTAGATGCCGGTCGAGGTCACGGCGGTGAAGAACCAGCCGTCGAAGCGCGGATCCCGAGCGCCGAGGGCGCGGAAGCACAGATCGAAGTCCACGTCTCGAGCGTGGCAGACGCCTGCGCCGGCGTCTAGCGCGTTTGCGACACCAACCACGTGGGGGGCCGCGAACCCTTCATCGGGCCAGGATCGCCGCAAGAGCTTCAGAAGTCGGAGCCCTGACCGATAAGCGCGAGTGATGCGTCACCCGGATACCAGCGACCCCTACGTGCTCGACCGCGACGTGTTGCGACGGGGCCAAGGCCAGCGCGATCGCCAGCACGATCGCTGGCTCGAGCGCTGGATCCGCACGACCGAGGACCTGGCTCGCCTGCAGTACTCGCACCGGATGCTCGACGCCGTCATCGACGAGATCGACGGGCGGCAGATCCGGGTCGGGGACCAGTGGCTGACCGATTACGCGTCGTGCAACTACCTCGGGCTGGACCTCGACCAGGAGATCATCGAGGCGGTGCCCGAGTATCTGCGTCGCTGGGGCACGCATCCGAGCTGGTCGCGGCTGCTCGGCAGCCCGGTCCTCTACGAGCAGATCGAGGCGCAGCTGACCGCGCTGCTCGGCTGCGAGGACACCCTGCTGCTGCCGACGATCACCCACATCCACATGTCGGTGATCCCGGTGCTGGCCAGCGGGGGCACGCTGTTCCTGGACAGCCGCGCGCACAAGACGATCTACGACGGATGCGCGCTGGCCGCCGGCCGCGGCGCCGACGTTCAGCGCTTCCCCCACGAGGACCTGGACTGGCTGGAGACCCTGCTGCGCGATTCGAGCTGGCGCCGTCCCGGCATGATCTGCATCGACGGCATCAACAGCATGACCGGCAACGCGCCGGACATCGCCGCCTTCGCCGCGCTGGCCCGTGAGCACGACGTCGTCCTGTATGTCGACGACGCCCACGGCTTCGGCGTGATCGGCGAACGCTCGCCGGAGGAGCGCTGCCCTTACGGGGCGCGGGGCAACAGCGTGGTCCGTCACGCCGGCGAGAGCTACGAGAACATCGTGCTGGTCGGCGGCTTCTCGAAGGCCTACTCCTCGCTGCTGGCTTTCATCGCCTGTCCGACCCCGCTCAAGCAGGTGCTCAAGACGGCGGCGCCCCCGTACCTGTACTCGGGCCCCTCCCCGGTGGCATCGCTGGCCACCGTGCTCGAAGGACTGCGGGTCAACGAGGTCCGCGGTGACGACCTCCGGGCCAACCTGCATCGGCTCACCACCCGGGTGCTCGATCGCCTGACGGAGCTCGGCATCGCCACGCCCAACCAATCCGGCTTTCCGATCATCGAGATCCCGCTGGCTGACCCGGACACGGTCGACGAGGTCGGCAACGTGCTGTTCGACCGCGGCATCTACGCGACGATGGCGGTCTATCCGCTCGTCCCGCGCGACGAGGTCGGCTTCCGCCTCCAGCTCACGGCGGCCAATACCGACGAGCAGGTCGATCACCTCTGCGAGGTTCTCGGCGAGCTGAGCAAGCGGTTCAAGTTCCAGCGCGAGGCCGCGAGCTGATTCCGATGCCGACCCCGCCCGCAGCCGCCGCCGGCCGAGGCCACCGCCACCTGTGGCTGGCCTATCTCCTGTTCGGAGCGTTCGTCTGCGGGCTCTACGTGTTCGTCCCCCCGCTCAAGGGGAGCGGGCCGGTCATCAACGGCCTTGGGCTCTACGGCGTGCTGGGCATCGTGGCCGGCATTCGCATCCACCGCCCGCGAGCGCGCCTGGCCTGGTGGTGCTTCGCGCTCGGGCTGCTGCTGTTCTGGCTGGGCGACCTCTACACCTACAGCTATCCCAAGCTGTTCGGCGCCGACGTCCCGTTCCCGTCGCCCGGCGACGCGATCTACCTGTCGGTCTACCCGGCGCTGATGCTCGGCCTGGTGATCCTGGTTCGCCGCCGCAATCGTCGCTCCGACAGCCCCGGGGCGATCGACGCGATCATCATGACGCTGGGGCTCTCGCTGATCTCGGGCCTCCTGCTGATCGCCCCCTACGTGCACGATCCGACGCTCGGCCTGATCCCGAAGCTGGTCTCGATCGGCTACCCGATGGGCGACATCATCCTGCTCGCCGCGGCCATCCGCCTGGCCGTCGACGCCGGCAAGCGCCGCCCTGCCTTCTACCTGCTGATCGCGAGCATCGTCACGCTGCTCGCCACCGACTTCGTCTACGGGCTGTCCATCCTCCACGACACCTACGACCATCAGCTGTGGATGGACGCAGGCTGGATCTTCTTCTACCTGCTGTGGGGCGCGGCGGCGCTGCATCCCTCGATGCAGGAGCTCTCCGAGGTGGCGGACGATCGGCCCGCAAGGCTGAGCTGGCTCCGCCTGGCCATGCTCGCGGGCGCCAGCCTGACCGCGCCCGCGCTCGAGCTGATCAAGGTCATCCCGACCCACAACTGGGACCTGCTGTTCGTCGTCGGTGCCTCGGGCGTCCTGTTCTCATTGGTGGTCGGGCGGATGACCGGGCTCATCCGCGACCGTGAGAAGTCGGTCAGCCGCGAGCGGGCGCTCAGCGCGGCCGGTGGACTGCTGGTGGCGGCGAGCGAGCCGCAGGACATCATCATCGCCGCGCTCCAGGCCGTTGCCGAGTTCGGCAAGACGAACGTCGAGGTCCGCATCTGCACGATCTCCGAGGGCGACGTGCGCGCGCTGTCGCTCGACGAGCAGGGTGCGCTGACGAGCTGGGCCGTGTCCGGCGACACCGCGGAGCTTCTGCGATCCACCGGCACCGACCGCGTGCGGACGCTTCCGGGATGGGCTCGGGAGCAGCTGCGACTCGAGTCCGGCGAGGAGCGGGTCCTGCAGCTGGAGCTGCGTCCGGGAGACGCGGCCAACCCGGCGCTCCTCCTGATCGTGGCCGGCGAGGTCGCCGAGGATGAGGAAAGCCGCTACGCGCTGCGGACGCTCGCCCATCAGGTTTCGCTGGCGCTGAGCAGCTCCGAGCTCGCCGCCGAGGTTCACCGCCGGACGAGCGAGGCCCGGTTCTCCACGCTGGTGGCGAACTCCAGCGACCTGATCACCGTACTCGGCGCCGACAACACGATCCTCTACCAGAGCCCCTCGATCGAGCGCGTGCTCGGCTACACCCCCGACGAGGTCACCGGGTGCTCGTTCGAGCGGCTGCTTCACCCGGGCGAGCAGGGCCGGCTGCTGCGCCGGCTGAACGACGGCGCCGGCGCGACCGGCCGCGCCGAGGTGATCGACTGCCTCCTGGCTCACAAGGACGGCAGCCTCCGCCACTTCGAGATCCTGCACGCCGACCTGCTGTCCGACACCACGGTGGGCGGGATCGTGCTGAACGGTCGCGACGTGTCCGAGCGCAAGGCGTTCGAGGAGCAGCTCGCCCATCAGGCCTTCCACGATCCGGTCACCCACCTGGCCAACCGCGCGCTGTTCAACGAGCGGGTCCGTCACGCCGTCGCTCGGACCCTGCGCGAGGGCATGGGCATGGCGGTCCTGTTCGTCGACCTCGACGACTTCAAGACCGTCAACGACAGCCTTGGTCACGCGGTCGGCGACCGGGTCCTGCTCGAGGTGGCCCAGCGGATCTCGGGAAGCGTCCGCGCGGCCGACACCGCCGCCCGGTTCGGCGGCGACGAGTTCGCGATCCTGCTCGAGGACGTCCAGGACATCCAGACCGCGGTCGAGACCGCCGAGCGCATCCTCGACTCGCTGAGGCGACCGCTCGAGCTCGACGCGAAGCACCTGGTCATCCGAGCCAGCCTGGGCATCTCGATCGCCGAGCCCGGCAACCCGACCGATGCCGACGAGCTGATCCGCAACGCCGACGCCGCGATGTACATCGCCAAGGGCGACGGCAAGGGCGGCTACCGGCTGTTCGAGCCGGCCATGCATGACCGGGTCGTCGCGCGCCTGGCGCTGCGCGCCGACCTTCAGCAGGCGCTCGCGCGCGAGGAATTCGAGCTGCACTACCAGCCGCTGATACGGCTCGAGGACGGCGCCGTGACCGGCGTCGAGGCGCTGCTGCGCTGGAGCCACCCGTCGCGCGGGCTGATCCCGCCCGGCGACTTCATCCCGTTCGCCGAGGAGACCGGGCTGATCGTGGAGATCGGGCGCTGGGTCCTCCAGGAGGGCTGTCGCCAGGCCAAGGAGCTGCGTGACCGCGTCGGCGGCGGGCAGCCGCCCACCATCGGGATCAACCTGTCGGTCAAGCAGCTGTTCCACGCCGACATCGTGGCCGACGTGTCGGGCGCGCTCACCGCCGCGGACCTGGAGCCGGAGGCGCTCACGCTCGAGATCACCGAGTCGGTGATGATGACCGATACCGAGCTGGCGGTCGCCCGGCTGAACGAGCTGCGCGCGCTTGGCGTGCGCCTGGCCATGGATGACTTCGGCACCGGCTACTCGTCGCTGAGCTCGCTCAGCATGTTCCCTCTCGACATCCTCAAGATGGATCGCTCGCTGCTGGCCGCAGGCGCGGCGCCGGTCACCTCGGGGATCGCCTCCGCGGTGCTCAGCCTGGGCGAGACGTTCGACCTCGAGGTCGTGGCCGAGGGAATCGAGCACCCCGAGCAGTCGGCCACGTTGCGCGAGCTGGGATGCGACACCGGCCAGGGCTTCTACTTCGCCAGGCCGATGGAGCCCGAGCGGTTGCTCAGCTTCCTGGCCGAGCGCTCCGGAGACTCCGCGGTCCCGACCGGCGCGTCGGACTAGCTCCGTGCAGTCCAGCTACGAGAGCCTGGACCGGCCGGGGGGATTCAGCCGCGTCCGGCTCCTGGCGCCGCTCGTGCACCGCGACTACCGCCGCCTGCTCGGCGGGATGTCGATCTCGCAGCTGGGGGACGGCCTGTTCCTGGTCGCGCTCGCCTGGCAGGTCTACGCGCTGTCGAACACGCCGACCGCGCTGGCCTTCATCGGGATCGCCATGACGGTGCCGACGGTGGCCTGCCTGCTGATCGGCGGCGCCGTGAGCGATCGCTATGACCGTCGACTGGTGATGCTCTCGGCCGATGCCGTACGTGGGGTCCTGCTGGCGGCGGTGGCCGCGCTCGCCCTGGGCGGATCGCTGCGCCTGTGGCAGCTGCTCGTGATGGTCGTGTTCTACGGCGCCGCCACCGCGTTCTTCAACCCCGCCTCCGACGCGCTCGTGCCGCAACTGCTCCCGGCCGACGCCCTGGCCCAGGCGAACTCGCTCGACCAGCTGATCAGGCCGCTGGCCCTGCGCCTGGGCGGCCCCGCGCTGGGCGGCCTGCTCGTCGGCGCGTTCGGCACCGGTCCGGCCTTCGCGCTCGACGCGGCGTCGTTCGGGGTCTCGATCGTCGCGTTGCTCTCGATCTCGCCCGCAAGCGTGAGCGGCGGCGGCGAGGTGCGTTCGGTGGGCGCCGAGATCGGGGCCGGCCTGCGCTACGTGCGCTCTCACGCCTGGCTGTGGGCGACCCTGGTGAGCGCCGCCGTTGCCTACCTGCTGTTCATGGGGCCGACAGAGGTGCTGCTGCCCTACATCGTCAAGAACCGTCTGGCCGACGGGGCGGGCGACCTCGGACTGATCTTCGCCGCCGGCGGACTCGGCTCGCTGGCCTGCGCGGTGGCCGTCGGCCAGATCGGGCTTCCCCGGCGCACGCTGACGTTCATGTACGCGACGTGGACGGTCGCCACGCTCGCGGTGGCGGGCTACGGCATCGCCCGCAGCCTATGGGGCCTGATGCTGGCCAGCGTGCTGTTCAACACGCTCGAGACGGCGGGCACGATCGCCTGGGCCACCGCCAAGCAGCGCCATGTGCCGGCGGGGCTGCTCGGCCGGGTCTCGAGCCTCGACTGGCTCATCTCGATTGGCCTGCTGCCGCTGTCCTACGCGCTCACGGGACCGGTCAGCGCGGCCCTTGGGTTGCGCACCACGCTGGTGGGCGCCGGCCTGCTCGGCGCGGCCGTCACCTTCGCCCCTCTGCTGATGCGGAGCGTGCGCCGGCTCGAGGACGACGCCGGATGGCGGGAAGCGCACCTCGACGCGCAAGCCGCCGTGCTCCCCGGGGGCGATGTCGAGGATTGCGTCATGGGCGGCCGCGACCGCGGCCACGATCGAGAGCCCCAGGCCGAATCCGCCCGGGTGGCCGATCCGATCTGGCGCCAGGCGCTGGAAGGGAGCTAGCAGCCGGTCGATCTCGGCGGCCGGTATGACCGGCCCGCTGTTGACGATGCTCAGTGCGGCGCGACCGTCGCGCTCGCGCAACCGCACGCCCACGTAGCCGTTCGGGACGTTGTGCTGGATGGCGTTCTGGAGCAGGTTCGAGACGAGGCGAATCAGCAGCCGCCGGTCGCCGGACACGACAGCGGGCATCAGGTCGACGTCGAGATCGAGGCTCGCGACGTCGGCCTGGTGCGCGCGAAGCGCGTCGCCGACCACCACCGACAGGTCGACCGGCTCTCGGTGGGCGACTCCCTGCTCCCCCTCGGCGAGCGCGAGCAGCGCGTCGATCAGCTGCTCCTGCTGCTCGTTCTCCTCGAGCGCGTCGCGACAGGTCTCGCGGAACGTCTCGGGCGTGGCGTGCGGGTCGGTGATCACCATCTCGAGCAGCGCGCGCGAGGCGGTCAGCGGTGTGCGGAGCTCGTGCGAGGCGTTGGCCACGAACCGTCGCTGCGCGTCGTAGGCGCGCTCGAGCGGACGCAGCACGCGTCCGGCCACCAGCCAGCCGAGGCCTCCGGAAATGATCGCCATGATCGCCAGCGCGATCGCGGACTCCTCCTCGAGGTGGCGCAGGTCGGCGACCCGCTGCTTCGCGCCCACGTATCTCACGGTGGCCCGCCCGGAGGCGGTCTTGAGAACGCGCGAGATCGCCGGAGGCACGTCGCCCGTCGGAACGTGTACGTGTTCATTCGGCGGCGCCGTTTGGGGCGGGGGCTTGCGGGCGAACGTGAACTGGCCGCCCGGATTCAGCGTGGCGTGCGAGACGAGCGCATAGGTGATCGCCAGGAGCGCGGAGCCACAGGCCAGGAACAGCCCGCCGTACAGCAGGGTCAGCCGCCAGCGCACCGCCGTTTTCGGTCGCCGGAGCGGGCTCACCTGCCGTCCCCGATGCGGTATCCGACCGGCGTCACCGTCTGGATGACGGGGGGGTCGCCCAGCTTGGCCCGCAACCGGCTCATGGTCATGCGCACCGCGTTGGTGAACGGGTCGGTGGCGTCGTCCCAGGCCTGCTTGAGGATCTCCTCGGTCGACACCACGGCGCCCTCGGCGCACAGCAGCACCTCGAGCACCGCGAACTCCTTGGGCGTCAGCGCCAGCGGCGCTCCGGCGCGGGTGACCTCTCGGTGGGCGCTGTCCAGCTCGAGGTCGCCGTAGGCCAACCGGGGCGGCAGGACACGCCGCGAGCGCCGCGCCAGCGCCCGGATCCGCGCCACCAACTCGCTCAGGTGAAAAGGCTTGGGCAGGTAGTCGTCAGCACCGATACCCAGCCCCTCCACCCGGTCCTCGATCGATCCGGCCGCGGTGAGCATCAGCACCGCGCTGTGGCCGTCGGCGACCAGCGACCGGCAGACCTCGTCGCCATGCACCCCGGGCAGGTCGCGATCGAGCACCACCACGTCGTAGTCGGTGAGCGCGGCGCGATCGAGCGCCTCGCGACCGTCGAAGGCAACGTCGACGGCCATTCCCTCGCGGCGCAGTACCGCCGCCACGGTCGCGGCCAGGCGAGCGTGGTCCTCCACCATCAGCACTCTCATGGCCGTCGCAGCATGCCGGACGGCAGGTAACACCGGCATAACAACGTTACGAGGGCGTTAGCGCGTCCCGCGTAGACCTTCCGGGCATGAGTAGATCGCAGGTGGTCGCACTCGTGTTCGTCGCCGCTCTGGCGCTCGCCGGCTGCGGCTCGACCGGCCAGCCGAGTGGAACCGCCACCGGCGTGGGAAGCACGACGCCCGGCGGGTCTGACCCGGCGCTGCAACTCGCTCGCTGCATGCGTGCGCACGGCGTGACGAACCTCCCCGACCCGAGCACCCGCGGAGGGATCGAGCTCCCCTTCGAACATCAACCCCGAGTCGCCGACCTTCCGCTCCGCGCGGCAGGCATGCAAGCAGTTCTTCCCCAACAAGGGGGCGCCTCCGGCCACATCGGCGAGCGACCGGACCGCCGCGCTCACCCTGTCACGGTGCATGCGCGCGCACGGCGTGCCCCAGTTCCCCGACCCGGCCTTCAGCCCTCCGCGGAACGCTCAGCGCGTCCTCGTCCTGCGGGGGATGGTGTTCGCGATCCCGAGCTCCGTCGATCCCAGGTCGCCCGCGTTCCAGCGGGCTGCCCGCGCGTGCGGCTTCGGCCCGACTACGGCGCGGCCGGGAGGCTGACCGTCACGACCAGCCCGCCGCCGGGTTGCGGCGCCACGGTGATCTCGCCGTCGTGCGCGCGCACGATCGCCCGTGCGATCGATAGGCCCAGGCCGTAGTGGCCATCGGCGGTCGTGCGCTCTCCGGAGCCTCGCTGAAACGGCTCGAATAGCCGCTCCACCTCGTCGCCGTAGATCACCCGGCCGCTGTTGGCCACCCGCAGGACCGCGCGGTCTGACTCGATCGCGGTCTCGACCCCGATCCATCCCCCTTCGTAGTTGTGGCTGATCGCGTTGTCGAACAGGTTCGCGACAAGCCGCTCGACCAACGGCTCGTCGCCGCGGAGCGCGGCTGGACTCAGGCCGGCCCGTACGTCCAGTTGCTGCCTCGCGATCTCCGCTTCCGCCCTGGCCAGCGCGCGTTCGGTCAGCGCGCCCAGGTCAAGCCGCTCCCGGTGCTCGAGCCCCCGCTCGCTGGTGGCGAGCGTCAGCAGCGCCTCGAGTAGCAGTTCCTGGTTGCGGCCCGAGGCCAGCAGCTCCTCACAGGTCGCACGAAGGGTCTGTGCGCTCACATTCGGGTCGGCCAACGCGACCTGCAGAAGCGTGCGCTCGAGCGTCAGCGGGGTCCGCAGCTCATGCGCGGCGTTGGCCACGAACCGGCGTTGCGCGGCGAAAGCGGCATCCAGCCGTGCCAGCAGCTCGTCGAAGGTGTCTCCGAGTTGCTTGAACTCGTCCTCCGGACCCGTGAGCGCGAGCCGGTCGTGCAGGTTGCCAGCGGAGATGGTGCGCGCGGAAGCGGTCATCTGGCGCAGCGGACGCAGCGTCCGGCCGGCAGCGAACCAGCCGAGGGGGGCGGACGCCGCGGCGGTGAAGGCGAGCGTGAGCCAGGAGACCGCGAGCAGACGAGCGGTGTCGGCCGAGTGCTGCTGAGTCACCGCCTCCTGGACGGGCGCTCCGGAGCGGCTCGGCACCGCGACCGCGACCGACCGCGAGCTCGACCCGATCACGTCGCCATTCCAGACGAGCACGAGGATGATCGCGATCAGCGCGGTCCCGAGCAGGAGGAACATCCCCGAGTACAGCAGCGTCAGCCTCAGGCGAGCGCTGTGCTCGGACAGCTCTCGCCATCGACGGGGAACGAACCGAAGGGCAAGCGCGCTCATCAGATGCGGTAGCCGGCCTCGCGCACCGTCTCGATCACCGCGGGCTCGCCAAGCTTGGCCCGCAGCCGCCCGATCGTCGTCTTGACCGTGCTCGTGAACGGGTCGGCGGCCTCGTCCCACACGCGCGCGAGCAGCTCCTCGGCCGACACCACCCGCCCGTCGGCGGCCATCAGGTACTCGAGCAGCGCGAACTCCTTCGGGCTGAGCAGCAGGCGCCGATCGCCGCGGAAGGCGACGTGGCGCGCCGAGTCGAGCGTGAGGTCTCCCCGCTGGAGCTTCGGCGGCACGGCCACGCCGGGGCGCCGGCCGAGCGCCCGGACGCGAGCCACGAGCTCGGCGAACTCGAAGGGCTTTGGCAGGTAGTCGTCGGCGCCAAGCTCGAGCCCGTCGACGCGATCGGCGATCGTGCTGGCCGCGGTGAGCATCAGCACCCTGGCTTCGGCGTGCTGGTCCACAAGCGCCCGGCACACCTGGTCGCCGTGCACCGCGGGCAGGTCCCGATCGAGTACGACCACGTCGTAGCTGTTGACCGCCACGTGGGTCAGCGCGTCGGCTCCGTCGTAGGAGATGTCGACGGCCATCCCCTCGCGTCTGAGTCCCTCGGCCACCGCTTCGGCCAGTCGCCGCTGATCTTCCACCACGAGCACTCTCATCGGTCCCCGTAAGCATCCCGGACTTCAGGTGACGGTGTGGTCACAGCCGCGGTCACCGTGCTGTCACCGGGCCGTGTCTAGAACTCGCGGCATGACCAAATACGTGTTCCTCGCCCTGCTGCTCGCGCCCATCGCCGCCGGCTGCGGCTCCAAAGCTCCGTCCGGAACCGGCGGTCCATCCGCGCAGGCCGGCCAAAACAGCGACGTGACCGCCGCCTACGCCTATGCGCGCTGCATGCGCACTCACGGCGTCCCGAACTTCCCCGACCCGCACGTGTCGATCAGCGGGAACCACGGCTCGGTCGGGTTTGCGGTCAACCCCTCGGAGACCGGTTCGCCGAAGTTCAGCTCCGCTCAGAAGACGTGTTCGAAGATCCTCCCGGCGCCACAGAGCCCGAGCCAGGACCTGGCGCGGCAGCAAGCGCAGAAGCGGAACCTCCTCGCGTTCGCCCGGTGCATCCGGGCGAAGGGCATACACGACTTCCCGGACCCGACGGCGCAGGGTCAGCTCCCGCTCCCGACGGTGCTCGCCGCCGGCGTCGACATCCACTCCCGCCACTTCCTCGATGCGGCCACATCGTGCGTTGGCGTGACCCACGGCCAGATCACGGCGGCTCAGATCCGGGCGGGCGTTAACGGAACGCAGTAAGCGCTCCTAACCGCCACATAACTCCGTTACGTCCTTGTTACCTGCGGTGCCATACAACGCGTCCCCGTGAATCGTCTCGCTGCGACGCTGGCGCTGGTGGTCGCAATCGCCGTGGTGATCGTGATCGTCCTCAGCACGCACTCCCCGGCCGCGTCTGGTGGCCGCGGCAATCACAGCCAGGCGTCGGGGGCGACAAGCGTGCAGCGGCGTGACCTCGTGCAGACCGACACCGAGTCGGGCACGCTGAGCTACGCCGACCCGAAGACCGTGTACGACCGGCTGAGCGGCACGATCACCTGGCTTCCCGCGGTCGGGCAGGTCATCAAGCCCGGACAGGCGCTGTACGACGTGGGCGGCGTGCCGGTGATCCTGATGAACGGCACCACGCCGGCCTACCGCGATCTGAACTCCTCCGACAGCGACGGGCCGGACATCCTGGAGCTCAACCGCAACCTGGTGGCGCTCGGCTTCAACCCGGATGGGATCGTCGTGGATGACGTGTGGCAGCCCGCCACCACGGCGGGGGTCGAGCTCTTCCAGGCGTCGCTGGGTGAGTCGGAGACCGGCGAGTTGAAGCTGGGCAACGTCGTGTTCCTCCCCCACAACCGCGTGATCTCCGCGGTCGATGCTTCGCTCGGCTCGGACGGCAGCGGCGGAGGCTCGGCCACCGCCGGTCGCCCCACCACCGGCGCCGAGTTCGTGAGCCTGACCAAGACCGTGCCGGGTGCCAAGCCCGTTCACCACAAGGCCCACAAGAAGAAAAGGAAGAAGCCGCGGGGCGCGTCGAACACCAAGACCGTGGCGGCCCTGCTCGCGCTGCTCCGGGCGCAGTCGGCGCAGCTTCAGGCCCAGTCGGCGGAGCTCAAGGCCGCGCAGGCCGGCGCTCACAACCCGTCGGGGTCGGGCGGGGGGTCGCCGAGCGGCAGTGGCGGTGGCGGTGGCGGTGGTGGCGGCGGTGGTGGCGGCAGCGGCGGAGGCGGTGGCGGTGGCGGTGGCGGTGGTGGCGGCAGCGGCGGTGGCGGGTCGGCCGTCCTGGAGACGAGCTCCACCCAGCTCGTCGTCACCGTGGACCTGGACGCGACCAAGCAGAGCGAGGCCAAGGCGGGCGAGCCGGTCACGGTCGAGATGCCGGGCGGCAACACCGTGAACGGGAAGGTGACCGCGGTCAGTTCGGTCGCGCAAAGCTCGAGCAACAACGGCGCTAACGGTGGCAACGGCGGGGGGAACGGGGGCGGGGGCGGTGGTTCCGACAACGGCAACGGCTCGAGCGGCGCCACCATTCCGGTCACGATCACCCTGAAGGGCCGCACGCGCGGCGCCGGTCTGGATCAAGCGGCGGTGAGTGTGAACTTCGCCCAGGCGGAGGCGAGGAATGTCCTGTCGGTCCCGGTCACCGCCCTGCTCGCGGTCGCGGGCGGAAATTACGCGGTGCAGCAGGCGGCCGAGCCCCACACGCTGATCCCGGTCACCACCGGACTGTTCGCCGCCGGCTACGTGCAGATCTCCGGGCAGGGGATCTACCCGGGGCTGCAGGTCACCGACTCGCAAGGCTGACCGTGGCCCTGCCAGGCGTGCTAGGTGAGCGTCCCCACGCGGTCAGCGCCCGGCTGCCGGCGCGCGAGTTGCTCGGCACCGCGCTCCAGGGCCTGCGCACGCGACGCCTGCGCGCGTCGCTTTCCGCGCTGGGGATCGCGATCGGGATCGGCGCGATGGTCGCCGTCGTCGGTGTTTCGTCCTCCGCCCAGGCCAACCTGCTGGCCGAGATCGACGCGCTCGGCACCAACCTGCTCACGGTCACCCCCGGACAGACCTTCCTGGGCGCCAACGAGACCCTGCCCGCCACATCCGTTTCGATGATCGGGCACATGCTGAACGTCGACAGCGACGCCGCGGTCTACCAGGTGCCAACCGTCAACGTGTACCGGAGCCCGCTGGTTCCCCCGGCCGAGACGGGCGGGATCGCGGTCGACGCCGCCGGCGACGACCTGCCCGAGGTGGTCGGCACCACGATGGCCTCCGGCCACTTCCTGGACGGGCTGAGCGACCGCTTCCCCGAGGCGGTGCTCGGGGCGCAGGCGGCCCAGGTCCTCGACATCACTCAGGTCGGCGGGCACGTCATGGTCTACCTGGGAAACACGTGGTGGAACGTGGTTGGCGTCCTGAAGCCCGTGGTGCTCGACTCATCGCTTGACTCGACCGTGTTCATCTCGCTCCCGATGGCCGGTCGGCTGTTCCGGACCCAGCCCAACCCGTCGGAGATCTACGTGCGCGCGAACCAGAACCACGTGGTCCCCGTCTCCAACCTACTCGCCCCCACCGCCGACCCCCAGCAGCCCGACGGCGTCCAGGTCGCCCGCCCCTCGAACGCGCTGGAGGCACGGGCGGCGGCCCAGGGCCAGTTCACCACGTTGCTTCTCGGCCTCGGAGCGGTGGCGCTGCTCGTCGGCGCGATCGGGATCGCCAACATCATGGTCATCTCGGTGCTCGAGCGGCGCGGCGAGATCGGCCTGCGCCGCGCGCTGGGCGCCACCCGCCGGCACATCAGCCTCCAGTTCCTGGCCGAGTCCGCGCTGCTCGCGGTGCTCGGCGGGATCGCCGGCCTCGCGCTCGGCGCGGGCGCCACGGAGGTGTACGCCGTCACCCGCAACGAACCGTTCGTCGTGCCCCTATACGCGCTGATCGCCGCGCCCGCGGCCGGCCTGGTGATCGGAACGCTAGCCGGCCTGTACCCGGCGGCCAAGGCCTCCCGGCTCAGCCCGACGGAGGCGCTCCGGGCGACGTAGTCCACCCCGTCACGTCCGCCCCCTCACGTCCGCCCCGTCACGTCCGTCCCCTCACGTCCGCCCCGTCACGTCCGCCCCCTACGTCCGTAGTCCGCCCCCTACGTCCGTAGTCCGCCCCCTCTCACGTCCGGTTCAGGCGGAACGCGGGGTGGTCGGGCCCGATCCGCCGTAGATCCTCGTCCGGCGCGTCGGGTCCGACGCCGGCGAAGAACGCGCCCACCTCGAACTTCCACTTCTTCAGGTAGGCGCGCAGCAGGGGCGGCTTCTCATCCTCGCCGACCTCGACCGCGGTGAACGGCTGCGTGCGCCGGCCCACGCGCAGGCGGCCCTCCCCGCTCGCCCGCAGGTTCTTGACCCATTGCGTCTGGCCACGAGGCGCCACCAGGTAGTCGGCGCCCTCGTAGCGCAGCAGGTTCACCGGGGTGCTCCGCCACTCTCCCGACTTGCGGCCTTTGACCTCGAGCACTCGCGAGCCGTACACGCTGACCCCGAGCCGCGTCAGCCCGGCCACGACGCGGTTGAACACGTTGGTCGTGAACCATCCTGGGCGCTGATAGTGCTCCGCCACCTCGAGCCATTCTGCCAGGCCGCGCGAGTAACCCGGCACTCGACCCCCGCCGCCGAGGTGAATGCGGATTCACTCGGCTAGGGCGCTAGGGCGTCTCGGCCGGAAGCGCCACCGAGCCCTGCCCGGCGATGTCACGCGACGAGCCGCCGACCATCACCTGGTACGTCCCGGCGCTCACCGCCCACGCGTGCTTCGACAGGTCCCAGCGCGCGAACGACATCGCGTCGAGCGGGACGTTGACCGTCGCGCTCTGGCCCGGATTCAACCTCACGCGGCGGAAGCCCTTGAGCTGCTTGGGCGCCTCGCCGGCCGCGGCTGGGTCGCCCACGTACACCTGCGCGACCTCGGCGCCGGCCCGGCTCCCCGTGTTGGTCACCGTGAACGTCACCGATGCCCCCGCCCCCGTCCGCGTCACCGCGATCTTCGAGTAACGGAACGTGGTGTAAGACAGCCCGTAGCCGAACGGGAACAGCGGCGTGATGTTCCTGGCGTCATACCAGCGGTAGCCGACGAGCAGGCCCTCGCTGTAGCTCGAGTGGGGACCAACCGTGTCGCCCGGCTTGGTCACGCCCGGGTACTGCGCCGCGGTCTGGAGCGGGTCATCGGACAGCTTGACCGGGAAGGTCACGGGCAGCCTTCCGGACGGATCGACGTCCCCGAACAGGATCTGGGCGATGGCGTCACCGTCGGCCTGACCCGGGAACCAGTTCTCGAGGATGCCCTGCACCTGTCCCACCCAGGGCATCGCGACGGGCCCGCCGCTCTGGATGACCACGATCGTGTGCGGGTTCGCGGCCGCCACCGCCGAGACCAGCGCGTTCTGATCAAGCGGTGAATACGTGCACGACGTGGGCGAGGCGAAGTCCACGAACGAGCACGTGCCCGAGTGCGCGTTCAGGTCGGGGCGGTCGGCGCCCTCGATCTCGGCGTCGTTCACGAACACCACTGCGACGTCGGCGACGCGCGCCGCGGCTACGGCGTCGTCTGTCGCATCGCCGTCGGCGTACGTCACCACGTCCCCGGCCTGCGCGGCCCGCGCGGTGATCGACTGAAGCGGCGAGACGACACCCGGTTGGTAGGAGAACTCGGGGACGTGACCTGAGCCGTAGCCCTGCTCGGCGAGCGTCGCGCCCGGCGCGCTCGCGGCCGGGCCGATCAGCGCGATCCGCTTGCCCGGGGCGCCGAGGGGAAGCACGGCGCCGGCGTTCTTGAGCAGCACGGTCCCCTCCTCGGCCGCCGCGGCCGCCGTGGCCAGGCTGTCGGAAGTGGTGGCGGGCGTGGCTGCGGCCTGGGCTCTCTCGGCCGGCGCGTGGTCGAACAGTCCCACCCGGAACATCGTGTAGAGGATCCGGTAGACCATCTGGTTCAGCGTTGCGGTCGAGACCTGCCCGTCCTGCACGGCGGTCTGCAGCGCGGGGCCGTAGTACTCGGGGGTGTTGCTGACGCCCCCCGGCATCTCCATATCCATGCCGGCGTCAGCCGAGGCGACCGTCGAGTGGTTGGCGCCCCAGTCGGACATCACGAACCCGGTGAAGCCGAACTGGTGGTCGAGCACGTCGCTCAGCATGGAGGGGTCCTCGCACGCGTACACGCCGTTGATCCGGTTGTACGAGCACATCACCGAGCCCACGCCGGCCTTGACCGCGGCATCGAACGCCGGCAGATCGATCTCCTGAATGGTCCGCTCGCTCGCGTCCGAGGAATCGGTCATCCGGTCGGTCTCCTGGTCGTTCAGCGCGTAGTGCTTGACGGTCGCGATCACGTGCTGGGACTGGATCCCCCGGATGATCCCCGCCGCGGCCTGCCCGGCCAGGAACGGATCCTCGCCTGCGTATTCGAAGTTGCGCCCATTGAGCGGGTTGCGCGCGACGTCGACGCCCGGCCCCAGCATCACGTTCACGCCCTTGGCCAACGCCTCGCGACCCAGCACGGCGCCGTACTGCTGCGCCAGCTGCGGATCCCAGGCGGAGGCCAGCGCGATGCTGTCGGGGAACGCGGTCGTGAGCTGCTGCTGGTCACCCACGCCGGCGGTCGCGTCGTTCAGAACCAGGGCGGGAATGCACAGGGCCGGGTTCGCGGCGATGTTGCCCGCCGCCTCCGGGTTCGCTGCCGCCGGGTTGAACTCCCCCTCGCCCGTGACCATCTGGACCTTGTCGGCCAGCGACATCGCCCCGAGGAGCGCAGTGGCGCGCTGGGCCGGCGACTGCTGCGCGTTCATCCACGGGCACGAGGCGGCACTCGCCTGTCCCGCGACCGATGCCATCCCACACGCCAGGGCCAACACCCCGGCGAGCAGGCCGAACCGACGAAGGCGCATCGCATCCTCCCTTGGGACCTGGACCGGCCGCTGAGTATTCGGGTCCCACCAGTTCTCTGTCAAATGAGAACCGTCGATTAGGGTGAGGCAGTGATGCCGGCGGAGACACAGCTACAGCGGATGGCAGCCTCTTTGCAGGCGTGGCAGCGGGCGCTCGGCAGTGCGGCGGCCGGCGGCCGCGTGCTCGAGATGGGAGGGCTGGTCGCATCGATCGTGCCGGCCGGCCGTTCGCGTTCGCTGGTCAACGCGGCGGTCGCTCCCTATGGAAACGAACTCGATGCCGGGTTACTGGCGAGACTGGACGACGCCTATCGCCGGGCCGGGGGCGAGGCCTGGGGCGTGTGGGTGCACGACGGCAACCGCGCCGCCCGCGCTCAGCTCGAGGCGGCCGGCTACGGACTCGACTCGCATCCGGCCGCGATGGCACTCGAGCTCGACTTGCTTACGCCGTCAGCGCAGCCCGCCGGGGTCGAGATCGGGCAGACCCGGGATCTCGCGCTCCTCGCGCAGCCGCTCGGGGCCGGCTACGCCTTCGCGCCCGAGTTCCTCACCGATGGCATTCCGGCCCTGCTCGACCACTGCGAGGGGTGGATCGCGCACGTCGACGGCCGGCTGGCAGCGGGACTCGTGCTCGTGATGCACCAAGGGGACGCCGGCGTCTTCATGGTCGCGACCGCACCCGAGTTGCGCCGGCGGGGAGCCGCCACGCACGCGCTGAGTATCGCTCTGCTCGACGCGAGCCAACGCGGGTGCACGACCTCGACCCTCCAGGCGAGTGCGATGGGGCAGTCCGTGTACACCGCTCTCGGCTACCGCACGTTCGGCACTTACGAGCTCTGGGAGCGACGGGACAGCTAAGGGTCGGCGGCCCGAGAGTAAGGGTCCCGGGGCCGGAGCTCGCACCGTTTGCCCGATGTGCGAGACGCGTCTTACGCGCATGATGATCGCATGACTACACGTGAAGATTCCACCCTCGCCTTGCGGGTCGCCGACACCGACGACGCTCCAGCAGTTCGGCGCTTGGCCGCCCTCGATGACGCGCCGCCACTCGAAGGCCCGGTCGTGCTCGCGCTCCTGGACGGCGAGGCCGTGGCCGCGGTCTCGCTCTCCGACGGGCGCGTCGTCGCCAACCCGTTCCTCCCCACTGCGGATACGGTGACGCTGCTCGGGCTCCGCGCGTCGCAGCTGAGCCGCCGCCCGCGCGCCCACCGGCGGATCCTGTGGCCGCCACGGCTGCGCGCCGCCTGATGGACCGCTGACCTAGCCCCGGGGGACCCAGTCGGCGATGCGCTTGAAGCGCTCGTTCGAGATCCGCTCGCCGTCCCGGCAGACGTTGTAGATCCCGCTCGGGACGCTCAGCCCGGCGAGCAGGGCGGAGGCGGCGTCGGCCACGTGCAGCGTGGTGCCATACACGTCGTACAGGGGACCGTGGCCGGTGCCGGGACCGTCGAGCAGGCCCAGGCGCAGGACGACTCCGCGCCGGCCGGCCGCGGCGAACCGCGCGGTGTGCCGCTCGGCCACGAGCGCCGAGCGGAGGTTGGGCGCGACCTCGCCGACCGGTGTGTCCTCGCCGACAAGAGTGTCCTCGTCGGCCGGCGCGTCGCGCGGGTACACGAACGCCACCGTCGGCTGCACAAACGTGGCGACGCCGGCCTCGAGCGCCGCGTCGACGAGGATCCGGGCCGCTTCGGTGCGCAGCCGGTCGTTCTCCTCCCAGGCCTCCGGCTCGTCGAAGCGCTCGCGCGGCGGGATGCGGGTCGCCAGATGCAGGACGGCGTCGGCGCCACTCACCGCACGGTGCACGGCCGCGGCGCCGAACAGGTCGAGCTCGTGGTGCGACGGCGCGCACAGCGAGTGGCCGGCGGGCCCGGCCAGCGGCTCGAGCGCCCGCCCGAGGACGCCGCTCCCGCCCGTGATGAGGAGCTTCACCCGTGCGCGCCCCGCGCTCGGGCGAGATAGCTCTGCCCGGCGCGGAGCACGACCGTCACGTGGCGCACGAAGTCGGTGACCGCGACCTTGTCGGTGAACACGTGGGTGAGCGTGCCGTCGCAGCGGTCGGCGACCGACCACACCGTGCCGCGCACGGTGGCGGCGCTGTAGCGGCCCGCCGTGCGGAACTTCCCGCGCGCGCTCGCGTGCAACAACTGCAGCACCTTGTGGCTTGCCGCAGCGGCCGAGGCGTCGGCGGACCTGCCCATGCGCGTGCAGACGCTGTCCGTGGGCGCGCCCCGGAACGCGCCCTCGACCAGGGTCAGCGTGGCCAGGCCCTTGCTCGCGCCATTGCGCGCCTGGCTCACGCGAAACACGCCGCCGTGGAACTTGCCGGTCTGCGTCCGCTGCTGGCGGGCGGTGGCCGTGACCAGCTTCAACGTGCCGTGAACGCGTGCCCGGCGCCGTCGACCGCCACACAAAACGATGCCGATGGGCACGACACCGACGCGTGCGAGACCGTGCCCGCCTCGAGGCTGGCCGGCGCCGTCCACGAGCTTCCGTTGAACAGCAGCACGTTCTCGCGGCCGTCGACCGCAGCACAGAACGACGTGGCCGGGCAAGACACCGCGTCAAACGCGCCGCCGGAGATCTGCCCGTTGACCGTGTCGATCGGGTTGGCCCCACTCCATGCGCTTCCGTTGAACGTGTAGGCGTTGCCTCCGGCATCGACCGCGACGCAGAACGCCGACGACGGGCACGACACCGCTCTCAGATTGTTCGTGCCGATCTGGATCGGCGTGCTCCATGCGGTGCCGCCGTTCGTCGACGTCTCGACCGTGCCGGCCTGACCGGCAGCCATGCAGAACGAAGCCGACGGACAGGAGATCCCGCCGATCGCCTCCTCGTTCGAGGTGTGGTTCACGAGGATCGGTCCCGCCCACCCGCTGCCATTGAACACGAACCCGTTACCGCCTACGTCGCCGGCCACACAGAACGAGGAAGACGCGCACGACACGGCGCTAAGGGCGTTCCGCGTGGTGTCGACCGAGGCCGGCGCGCTCCACGCGCTCCCGTTGAATGTCACCGCGTTCCCGACGTTGTCGACCGCCACGCAGAACGAGATCGAGGCGCAGGACACCGCCGACAGGCTGTTGCCGTTCGGATCCGGGTCGGTCGGCGTGCCCCAGGCGCTCCCGTTGAATGTGTCAACGAATCCACCCGTGCCCACCGCGGTGCAGAAGGACACCGACGGACACGAGATCGCGGTGGGTGGCGCCGAGTTGTCGATAGTGGTGGGACCCGACCATCCGGTGGCGCCCAGCGCCGGAACGCTCATGGCAAGCGCCGCGGCCGCCGCCACCACCACTACTGCCAGCCTCCAACCATGCCCACGCATCAGCGGCCCTCCCGATTCACGCCATGTACCCCCGATCCCGCCCGAGGCATGAGCCCGAGACAGCCCAGACCCTAATCGGCGCCCGCCGGCAAGTCAATGAACGCGTAGCGCCTCGGTCGCTAGCGCGACGAGGTGGCGAGTGCTCGGTCGAGCAACGCGCGAAGCTCCCGGAAGTGACGTTCCCGGGAGGGCTCGTGGAAGGCCGCGGTGTCCGCCATCGTGTAGCCGTGCTGCGCTCCCTCGTAGACCTCGGAGCGATAGGGCGCGCCGGACTCCTCGAGCGTCCGCTCGAGCGTGGCGATCTGCTCGGCGGTCATGCTGGGATCCTGGTCGGCGAACCCGAAGTACAGCTCGGCCGAGATGTCGGCAGCCGACTGGTGCGGACTGTCGGGATCGTCGGTGACCAGTCCGCCCGCGTGAAAACCAGCCAGCGCGGCAACTCGGTCGGGCAGGGCCGTCGCGATCCGCCACCCCACGCGGGCTCCCATGCAGTACCCGGTGAGGGCAACCTGGCCGGGGCCGGCCGCCTCGGTCAGATAGTCGAGGTACGCGGCTGCGTCGGACGCGATTCGCTCGGAGGTGAGCTGGTCGATCAGTGGACGGAGCTTCTGGAAGAAGCCGGCGCGCTGGTCGGGGTCGCTCAGGTCGGGCATCTCCAGAACCGGTGAGCGCCCGGCGCGGTAGAAGACGTTGGGCGCGAGCACCACATAGCCGTCGGCCGCGATCCGCTCGATCATCTCGGCGATCGTCGGCCGCAGCCCGAACGCGTCCATGATGAACAGGACGCCGGGGTGAGGTTGCTCGTCGGGGCGCGCGAGGTAGGCGTCGGCGACCCCGTCGCGCGTGGTGATATCCACGTTCTGGACCGGCATCCGCCGCGCACTATCGCACACGACGGAAGGTATGCCGTGGCCGGAACGTCATCTGAGGTGAAACGCACGGGCATTTGGGGGGACAATGAAGATGGCGAGGTGATCCATATGAAGCGCTTGACGATCCTGTTCATCCTGGCCGCGGCGAGCCTGCCGCTGGCCAGCTCACAAGCGGCCACGCGCGCCCACGACGCGCGCGCAGCGAAGCTGCAGTTGCGGCACACGACACTCGGCAACATCCTGGTCAACGGTCGCGGGGTCACCGTGTTCGCGTTTACCCGCGACTCGCGCAACCACGACCGGTGCGCGACGATCAGCGGTTGCAACAGCATCTGGCCCGTCGTCAGCACGACGGGGACCCCCGTGACTGGGCCCGGAGTGAAGCGCTCGCTCCTCGGAACGATCAAGCTGGCCGGAGGCACGCGTCAGGTCACCTACGCCGGACACCCGCTGTACACCTACATCGGCACTTCCGGCCCCGGCGACACCTCATACGTCGGCGTGAGCCAGTTCGGCGGCAGGTGGCTCGCTCTCGACGCCGCCGGCCACACCGTCAAATAGCCTCAGCGGGGGCATGAGCACCGACTCGCTCTCCCTGCTGGAATGGCGACGGGCCATCGCCGACCTGTACGGCGAGATCCGGGCGACCACGGACATGCGGATCGCCTGGGGCCGCTGGCAGGAGGCCCGCGCGCGAATGTTCCGCGAGCACCCCCAGTCGCCCGTTCCGCCCGACCAGCGCCGCGGCTACACGGGCCCACACCTGTACGACTACGACCCGGCATGGTGCCTGACCGCGTCGGTGGAGCCGGTGGCCCCGATGCGTTTGGAGATCGCCACGAGCAATGTCGAGGCGATGGCCTTCAGCCGGTTCGCCGTGGCTCGCTTCGCCCACGATGACACCGCTCTCGCCCTCGAGCTGTACTGGCTCGAGGGCTACGGTGGCGGTCTGTTCGTACCGTTCGCCGACGCCACCAGTGGCAAGGAAACCTACGGCGCCGGTCGCTATCTGCTGGACACGGTGAAGGGCGCGGACCTCGGGGAGCGAGATGGTCGCCTGGTCATGGACTTCAACTTCGCCTACCAGCCGTCCTGCGCCTACGACCCGCGCTGGACGTGTCCGCTCGCGCCGCCAGCCAACCGACTGTCGGTTGCGGTACGAGCGGGCGAACGCGTAGCTCAGCGCTGACGTTCGCCCGCCCGGTCCGCGTTAGAGTCTGTCTCAACAGCCCGGCGTGCGTGGCTGGCGAGCGCCGGATCAAGCGGGGCAAGGACGCAGGAGTCGACGTGTAGCAGAGCTACATGAGACTCCGAGGACGAAGCATCCGCGCAGATCCGCCGCCGCCAGACGCGTGCGACGGGTTTTGAGACAGGCTCTTGTTCAGATGTTCCCGTCGCCGTCGCTGGCGCCGCCCTGGTTGTCACTGTCCTTGTCGCCGGCGTTCGCGCCCTGCGGAATCCCGGAGGCGCTCGAGCCGGAACCAGAGCTAGTGCTAGTCGACGTGGCGGCGGGTGCGGAAGAGCTCGATGATTTGGAGGAGGAGCCGCCACCGCAGCCGGCCACAGCAATTGCAGCCACTACGAGTGCCAGTGCCAACCACCGTCGAGTTGTCAGCCAATTGATCATGTGTGTACCTCTCTTACCGTTATTGACTACGCCGGCTCGAGATTCCTTCCCGCATCGGACTCGCGGCGGATGCGCCGATCGGCCGCCCCGAGGCGTCAGTCGGCGACGCCTAGCCCCCACCCGCCGTCGATGATGAACTCCTGCCCGGTGATGTACTCGGAGGCGGGCGCGGCGAGGAACAGCGCCAGCGCCTTGATGTCATCCGGCTGGCCGACACGATGCATCGGTATGTCCTTGGCGATGGCCGCCTGCACGTCCGGGTTGTGCGCGTGCCCGCCGCCGATGTTCGTGACGAAGAACCCGGGGGCGATCGCGTTCACCGTGACGCCGTACGCGGCAAGCTCCAGGGCCGCGGCATGCATGAAGTGCCGCGCCCCGGCCTTGGCCGCGAGGTAGGCGGAGCCGATCGCGCCCTCGACCATGGTCGCCGCCAGCGAGGTGGTCACGATGATCCGTCCGGACCGGCGTGGCCGCATGTGGCGCGCGGCCGCGCGCACGGTGGCGAAGATCCCGTTCAGGTTGATGTCGATCACGCGGTTCCAGCGCTCGTCGGTGTAGTGCTCGATCGCGCCCTCCTCGACCCGCGGCCGCGTGCCGCCGGCCCACGCGCCGACAAAGCCCACGCCCGGATCGATCCCCGCGTTGGCGAATGCCACGTCGAGCCGGCCGTACTCCTCGGCGGCCTCGTCGATCGCGCGATCCAGCGCGCCGTGATCGGTCACGTCGGCCACCGCGCCGCGCACGTCGAGTCCCTCCCCGACCATGCGCCCTGTATGCGCCCCGAGCGCCTCGGCGTCCACATCGATGAGCGTGACGCGCGCGCCGTGGGCCGCGAGCACCTCGCCGTAGGCCAGGCCCAGACCGCTGGCGCCGCCGGTGACGATCACACCGAATCCCGACACGTCGAATCGCGAGGACACGTTCATGGGCGGCGGGAGCCTATCGTGCGGCGATCAGCCGAGGACGAGATCGACGAGTCGGCGCGCATCATCCGGCTCGAACGGGCGGCCGGTCCAGAGCCGCCGGTAGAAGATCGCTCCGAGCAGCGCACTGGTGGCCAGCTCGGGGTCGAGCTCGGCCCCGACCTCCCCATCGCGGATCCCGCGCGCGATCAGATCGATCAGCGCCTGGCGCCGGTCGGCCGCATAGCGGTGGTGGAACTCGCGCACCCGCGGGTCGCGCTCCGCCCCCTCGATCAGCGCGGGAATGCAGCGCGACCACGTCGAGTCGAGAACCACCTCCGCCACGTGCGCCAGCAGGAGCGACAGCGACTCGCGCGCAGACAACTCGCCGAGGTCCGGGACCAACTGCTCGTGGAAGGTCTCGAAGGCGTCGGCGATCAGAGCCAGTTTGTCGGGCCAGTGGCGGTAGATGGTCGACTTGCCAACGCCGGCCCGGGCGGCGATTGACTCGATCGCTACCCCGCCGTAGCCGACCGCGGCCATCTCTTCCACGGCGGCGCGGAGGATCACCATGCGCGAGCGCTCCACCCGCGGGTCGGTCATGTCGTCGTCATCGAAGTAATGAAACGTTGACGTATCGCTGCGAAACGCGTACGTTCTACAAGTACGCTACACGAGGAGGACACGATGGCCAAGGTCAGCGTCCGCTATATCGTCGACGACGTCGACGCCGCGATCGCCTTCTACTGCCGCCAGCTCGGCTTCCACGAGGACATGCACCCGGCGCCCACTTTCGCGATGCTCTCGCATGGAGATCTGCGGCTGGTGCTGAGCGCGCCGGGCGGGCAGTCCGGAGGCGGCCAGGCGATGCCGGACGGGACCTTGCCGGAGCCCGGAGGATGGAATCGCTTCCAGTTCGAAGTCGAGGACATCGAGGCGACCGTGGCGCGGCTGCGCGAGCAGGGCACGCGGTTCCGCAACGACATCGTCACCGGCATGGGCGGCAAGCAGATCCTCGTGGAGGATCCATCGGGCAACCCGGTCGAGTTGTTCCAGCCGACTCGCGCGGAAGCAAGGCTCTGATCGCCCGGACGGTCCGCGCGGTGGTAGCGTCGCCCCACCAATGGCCGGACAGGTGCAGACCGCCGCACGCATGCTCGCCACCGGGCGGGTGCTGATCGGCGCCGCGCTGTTCGCCGCTCCGGACCTCGTCGCGACCCCGTGGGTTGGTGACGACGCGCGCACGGACGGGGCACGAGTCGTCGTCCGTTCGCTCGGGGCCCGCGACGCGGCACTCGGGCTAGGGACGCTCGCCGCCGCCGGCGACGCCGCCCAGCTGCGCCGGTGGCTGGTCGCCTCGAGCGCCAGCGACGCGGCCGACTTCGTGGCCACGCTCGCCGGTCCGCGCTCGCCCGCACGCACGGCCGTCCTGGCGCTCGCGGCCGCGGCCGCGCTGTCCGGGATCGCCATGGCGGCATCCGTTTAGCGCGCGCGTGCGTATGAGCTCCCGATGAGCTTCCTCCAGCCCGCACCGCCCCCGTTCGACCTCGATGAGTGGAGGACCAAGCCGTACCTCTCTCGGCTGAAGGCCAACTGCCAGGACTGGGCGGTCAACGGCTTCGGCCCGCCCGAGGTCGTCTTCCTGCTCTACGCGATCAAGCTGGTCATCTACGTCGTGGGCGCGGCGGCCGTGATCTCGGCCACGACGTCCGGCCTAGGGGGCCCGGGGGACATCGGCCACTGGTGGACCGAGCCGATCGTCTACCAGAAGTTCGCGGTATGGACGCTGCTCTGGGAGATCCTCGGCCTCGGCTCCGGCTCGATGCAGCTGACCGCTCGCTACGGCCCGGTGATCGGTGGGGTCCTGTACTGGCTCAGGCCGGGCATGGTTCGTCTGCCGCCCTGGCCGGACAAGGTGCCGCTGACGCGCGGCTTCCGGCGCACGCCGGTCGACGTCGCGCTCTACGCCGGACTGCTGGCGGTGGGCGTGTACCTGCTGGTGTCGAGCGGGCAGACGGTCGCGGGCACGGCGGCAGGGCGGCTTCACCCGGCGGGCATCGCGGTGCTGCTCGCGCTCTGGGCGCTGCTGGGCCTGCGCGACAAGGTCTCGTTCCTGGCCGGGCGCCCCGAGGTGTACGGGTTCCTGCTCTTGGTCTCGCTGTTTCCGACGCACAACCTCCTGGTCGGCTGGCAGTTCGTGATCTTCTTCATCTGGTGGGGCGCCGCGGCGTCCAAGCTGAACCGGCACTTCCCGTACGTGATCTCGGTGATGGTGAGCAACACGCCGTGGAATCGCTCGCGCAGCGCCAAGGCGAAGCTGTACCGCAACTGGCCGGAGGATCTGCGCCCCGGCCGGCCGGCCGAGCTCGGAGCGCATTTGGGTACCGCGGTCGAGTTCGGCCTGCCGCTCGTGCTGATCGTCTCGCGGGGCGGCACCATCGGCACGATCGCCGTCATCGGGATGATCGCCTTCCACACCCACATCACCTCGACCTTCGCGCTCGGCGTGCCCATGGAGTGGAACCTGTTCATGATCTTCAGCCTGCTGTTCCTGTTCGGGCACTACGGCAGCGTTCCGCTGTCCACGCTCGACGATCCGCTGCTGATCGCGCTGCTCGTGATCGGCGGGGTGGTCATCCCGATCGTCGGCAACCTGTGGCCCGAGAAGGTCTCGTTTCTGCCCGGCATGCGCTACTACGCGGGAAACTGGGCCACCAGCGTGTGGCTGTTCCGCAAGGACACCGGCGCCGAGGCCAAGCTCGACGAGCGCGTCGACAAGGTGGCCCGGGTGACGGTCGAGCAACTGGCGAAGCTCTACGGACGGGAGACCGCCGAGTATTTCCTCGAGAAGGCGCTCGCCTTCCGCTCGATGCACAGCCACGGCCGTGCGCTCGGCGCGCTGGCCGGCCGCGCGGTCGAGAACGTCGACGACTACTACCTGCGCGACGGCGAGATCGTCGCCGGCGTGGTGGCCGGCTGGAACTTCGGCGACGGGCACTTCCACAACCGCCAACTGCTCGAGGCCGTCCAGGAGCAGTGCGCCTTCGAGCCGGGTGAGCTGCGCATCGTCGCGCTCGAGGGCCAGCCCGCCCACACTGCCCGCCAGCACTACTGGATCCACGACGCGGCGGCCGGGCTGCTCGAGGAGGGCTGGGTCGACGTGGCCGAGATGGTCAGGCGCGGACCGTGGCTGGAGGAGTCCTTCGACTTCCCGGTCGAGGTGACGCGCACCGGCGGGGGCCGGCAGCCCGTCATCGCATGAGCCAGGCGATCGTCGTGGGCTCTGGCCCGAACGGGCTGGCCTGCGCGGTGGCGCTCGCGCGCCATGGCGTCGGCGTGACCGTGCTCGAGGCGCAGGACACTCTCGGCGGCGGCGCCCGCAGCGCCGAGCTCACGCTGCCCGGGGTCGTCCACGATGTCTGCTCCGCCGTACACCCCATGGGCGTCGGCTCCCCGTTCTTTCGCTCGCTCGGCCTGGACCGGCACGGCCTCGAGTGGCGCTGGCCCGAGGTCGACTGCGCCCACCCGCTCGACGACGGCAGCGCGGGCGTGCTGCTGCGCTCGATCGAAGCCACGGCGCAGGGGCTCGGCGTCGACGGGCCGACATGGCGTCGCGCCTTCGAAGCTCCGTCCGCGTCCTTCGACGCGCTCGCCGACGACGTGCTGCGCCCGGTGCTCCACATCCCCCGGCACCCGCTACGGCTCGCGCGCTTCGGGATCGTGGCGGCGCTGCCGGCCACCACGGTGGCGCGGGCGTGGCGAACCCCTCAAGCCAGTGCCCTGTTCGGCGGGATCGCCGCCCACGCTTTCAGCCCGCTCGGCCGGCCGATGAGCGCTGCGGTCGGGATGGCGCTGATCTGCGCCGGGCACCGGTTCGGATGGGCCGTGGCCGCCGGCGGCTCGCAGGCGATCACCGACGCGCTCCTCGCCGTCCTGCGCGAGCACGGCGCCAGGATCGAGACCGGCGTCCGGGTGCGCTCGCTGTCGGAGCTAGGAGACGCCGATGCCGTGGTACTCGACCTGGCTCCCGGCCGCGTGGTCGAGGTGGCCGGCGGCCGGCTGCCGACGCACGTCGAGCGCGCCTACCGGCGCTACCGGCACGGGCCGGGAGCGTTCAAGCTCGACCTGGCCGTCGAGGCCGGCGTGCCGTGGACGAACGAGGCGTGCCGCCGCGCCGGCACCGTCCACGTCGGAGGATCGTTCGAGGAGATCGTCGCCGCCGAGCGCGACGTCAATCGCGGCCGGATGCCCAAGCGGCCGTTCGTGCTCGTCGGCCAGCAGTACCTCGCCGACCCGGAGCGCTCCGCCGGCGACATCCACCCGGTGTGGGCGTACGCCCACGTGCCGGCCGGCTTCACCGGCGACGCCGAGCCGGCCATTCTCGACCACATCGAGCGCTTCGCCCCAGGCCTGCGTGAGCGCATCGTGGCCCGTGCGGTTCGCTCGACCACCCAGATCGCCACCGAGAACGAGAACTTCGTCGGCGGGGACATCATCAACGGCGCCAACACCCCCTGGCAGGTGGTGATCCGCCCCCGGCTGGCCGTCGACCCGTACAGCACCGGCCTGCCCGGTGTGTTCATCTGCTCGGCGGCGACGCCACCCGGCGCCGGCGCGCACGGCATGAACGGATACAACGCCGCCGGGTCAGTGCTGCGCTGGCTGTCGCGACGCGAGTAGTGTCGACTCGGGGCACTAGGGCTTCGCAAACTCTTCGACTCGGCTCACGGAGCCTCCGACACGGCCGTCCGAAGCTCTACGCGTCCGAACCACTTCGAACGCGAGGCTCTGAATGCAAGCCGTCACGGATGATCCGCCCCGGCGCTCGCCACGCCCGGCGGTGCTCGACGTGGAGATCGTGATTCCCGTCTACAACGAAGAGCGGATGCTGGCGACCACCATCCACCGCCTCCACCACTTCCTGTCCCGCCAGCTGCCGTTCTCCTGGCAGATCACGATCGCCGACAACGCCAGCACCGACTGCACGCCGGAGATCGCCGAGGCGCTGGCGGCCTCGCTGGACGGCGTCGAGGTGCTCCGGCTCGAGCAGAAGGGACGCGGCCGGGCCCTGCGCGCGGCCTGGTCGGCAAGTCGCGCACGCGTGGTGGCCTACATGGACGTCGATCTCTCGACCGACCTGCACGGTCTCCTGCCCCTGCTGGCCCCGCTCCTGTCGGGGCACAGCCAGGTGGCGATCGGGTCGCGCCTGGCCACCGGCTCGCGGGTCGTCCGGGGCGCGAAGCGTGAGCTCATCTCGCGCGCCTACAACCTGATCCTGCGCAGCGTCCTGCGAGCAAGGTTCAGCGACGCGCAGTGCGGGTTCAAGGCGGTGCGGGGCGACGTCGTCCGGGAACTGCTCGGCGCCGTGCGCGACGAGGGGTGGTTCTTCGACACGGAATTGCTGGTCATCGCGCAGCGGCGCGGGATGCGCATCCACGAGGTGCCGGTCGACTGGATCGACGATCCGGACTCGCGCGTCGACATCGTCTCGACCGCGCTGGAGGACCTGCGCGGCGTGGCCCGGCTCGCGCTCGCCGCTCCGATCACGCGCTTCCTCGGTATCGGCGTCGCCTCCACGGTGGCCTACGCGCTGCTGTTCCTGATCCTGGCCGGGGCGCTGGGCTCGGTTCTGGCCAGTGCCGTGGCCCTCGCCGCCACGGCGGTGGCCAACACGGCGGCCAACCGGCGGTTGACCTTCGGCATTCGCGGGCGGGAGCGTCTAGCGCGCCAGCACCTGGCGGGCTTCATCGTGTTCGTGATCGCGCTCGGGCTGACCAACGGGGCGCTCGCCGTGCTGCACGGCGTCGATCCGCATCCGGCCCGCCTGGTCGAGGCCGCTGTGCTGGTGCTGGCCAACCTGGCCGCCACCGTGACCCGGTACGTCGCGCTGGCCACGTGGGTGTTTCGCACACCCCCGGCGCCCGTCCCAGCCAGCGTTTCTTAGTACCCCGTCGGCGGCGAGACGCTGGAGGATCCGTTCACCGTGATCGCCGCTCCGGAGGGCGCAACAAGCCACCACCGGGCGCCGAAGCTCTGGCTGCCCTGGCCCTTGGTCGTCCCGGGGCCGGAGTCCACCACGAAGTAGTAGAGCGGGTGGCCCTTGTAGGTCACCTGCTTGCGACCGTCGGAGCGCGTGGTCGTGCCGAGATTCGCCGATTGGGCGCCACCCGATGCCCTCGGCGCGGTTCCCGTGACCACGGGCGGCCAGGCACCGGCGCAGTCAGCCGAGCAGTTGGACTTGCCGGGGTCGTCGCCCACCCACATGTAGAGCGCGCGGCCCGAGGTGTCGGTGAGATAGGTCCCGTCCCGTCCGGTGACGGTCTTGATCGTGACCGGGCCGGCTTGCGGCGTACTAGACGTTCCGGCTGCGGGAGAGCCGCCGCACCCGGCCACCAGCGCCGCGGCGCCGATCGCCGCCACCATCAGTGCCGCGTTGCTGCGAGCGAACATCGTGCGTCATCTCCCACGACACCGCCGGAGAGACGTTCCTTCCCAGAGGCTGCGCACTGACTACAGTCCCTGCCCAGTGCCCGCATCTGAGCGCCATCCCGTGTTCGCCAGGTTGTACCCCCGAATAAGCCGGGGCGCCGAGCAGGGCGGCGGGGCCGAGCATCGCCAAACGCTGCTCGCGGGCCTCGAGGGGCGCGTTATCGAGGTTGGCGCCGGACACGGCCTGAACTTCGCCCACTATCCGGAGTCCGTGAGCCAGGTGGTCGCGATCGAGCCGGAGCCGCATCTCCGTGGGCTCGCCGTCAAGGCGGCGGGCGGCGCCCCCGTACCAATCGAGGTGCGGGACGGGACTGCCGAGGCGCTGCCCGCGCAGGACGGCGAGTTCGACGCGGTGGTCGTCTCGCTCGTGCTGTGTTCGGTCCCCGACCAGCAGGCTGCCCTGCGTGAGATCGCGCGTGTCCTGCGACCCGACGGCGAGCTTCGCTTCTACGAGCACGTCGTAGCCAACCGCCCGACCGCCGCGCGCATCCAGCGCACACTGGACGCCACGGTCTACCCGTTCCTGGCCGGGGGCTGCCACTGCGCCCGCGACACCGGCGCCGCCATCCGCGACGCCGGGTTCGAGGTCCAGCACGAGGAGCGCTTTGCGTTCAAAGCGAGCCGGATCGCCCCGGCGGTCCCGCACATCCTGGGCGCCGCCCGCCGGCCCTGAGGCACCGTCAGAGGAAGAAGGCGAACGTCCGGAACTCGATGCTGTGCCGCGGCGTGGCGGTCTCCACCGTCGGGTCGCGAAACGCCGTGTGCACGACCCGCCAGGCTCGGCTGTGATCGGAGTCGTTGAACACGAAGAACAGCACCTCGTCGCGCGTCATGTCCCGGAAGTACCACCACTCGTGGTCGGGGCTGTAGACGAATTCCGAGCCGCTGGTGATCATCTTGGACTCGTCGACCGGCTCGGTCATGGGATCCTCGGGCAACTTGTCGACGAAGTAGAGCTGGTTGGCCAGGCCCTCGTCCTCGCGCACGCTGCGGAAGTCGCACAGCGCCAGTGGCCAGTCCTGGGGCGGGGCACTGAACACGCGCCACACGCTGGTGGCCAGGACACGGCGGTAGGCCGGACCGTCGGGAAACTGCTCGGCGTAGACGCGCGCCGCGGTCATCGCGGCGCCCTCGGGTCCGTAGTCGATGTGCACGAGCGCCGCCTGGGGCTGTGACGCGTTCTCGGCCGGGGCGGCCGACCGGCGGCGGACCCAGCCCCGGGAGACCACCACGTCGGCGCCGGTGCGCTCCCTGACGAACTCAACGACCTCCGGGATGTAGACGGCGTCCAACTCCTCCTTGTCGGTGAAGTCGGCGACCGCGCTCCGGTGGCGCACGATCTCGAAGCCGTGGGTGTCGAGCCGGAAGCTGTCCTGCACCGGACGGGCGTTGCGGATCGGGACCACGTGCGGTTCGTAGCTCCCGGTGTTGACGCTCGCGCCGGGTGCGGTGAAGCGACGCAGGACGGTCGACTGCGGTGAGAGGTAGTGAATCTCTCCGGGGACGCTCGTCACCTGCTCGGCCACGCTGCCGGTCGTCATCTCCGCTCCTTTTCCTCGTTCACACGTCCGTTGGGATCAAACTCGGACTATGTGCGAGTTCTATCCCAACGACGTCGACGCTATGCGTTACCGGCACACGGCGCCGCCGGCGCCTGAGCCGCGCGCGTGCCCTGGGTCGCGCTCGCCGGGCGCGGACGCAGCACCGTGAGCGCGACCACGATCGCGACCGCGACCAGCGCGGCCGAGATCAGATAGGCCAGGTGATAGCCCGAGTTGAGCGCCGACGCCACCGAGGCGCCCCCGGCGAGCAGGCCGTGGGTGCGCTCGGTCGCCGAGGTGGCGAGCACCGCGAGACCCAAAGCCCCGCCGACGTTCAGCGAGGTGTTGACGATGCCCGAGGCCAGTCCCGAGTCGCTCGGCGTGGCGCCAGACATCGCCACCATGGTCAGAGCCGGGAAGGCCAGGCCGGCGCCCAGACCGAGCAGGGCCATCGACGGCATGATGTCGATCACGTAGGAAGCGTGCTCGGGCGTCCGCGCGAATAGCAGTAGCGCGGCGCCGATCGCCACCAAGCCCGGGACCAGCGTGGCCACCGGGCCGAAGCGCATCGCGAGCGGTCCCGAGAAGCGCAACGACATGGCGCCCATGACGATCGTGCCGGGCAGGAAGGCCAGGCCGACCTGAAGTGCGTCGTAGCCGAGGATCTGCTGCAGGTAGAGCGCGCCCAGGAAGAACATCCCGAACATCCCGACCACGAGCAGGGCCTGCACGCAGTTGGCGCCGGACACCTGGCGTGAGCGGAACAGCCGCAGCGGCATCAGCGGGTTGGCGACGCGATCCTGCCGCGCAATGAACGCGGCGAGCAGTCCGGCGGCGAGGCCGCCGAGGACCAGCGTGGTGGTCGAGCCCCAACCGGTGGAGCTCACCTGGAGGATCGTGTAGACGCCAAGCATGAGCGCCACCGTGAGCAGCGCGGCGCCGGGGATGTCGGCACCCTGCCCGAACCCGATCCCCGCGCGGTTGTCGATCAGCTTGACGGCCAGGACGGCTGTGGCGAGACCGATCGGGACGTTGATGAAGAAGATCCAGTGCCAGCTGATCGCCTGGGTGAGGACGCCGCCCGCCAACAGCCCGATCGAGCCGCCGCCCGCCGCCACGAAGCCGTACACACCGATCGCCTTGGCCTGCTCGCGCGGCTCGGGGAACATCGTCACGATCATCCCGAGGATGACCGCCGCGGTCATCGCCCCACCGACGCCCTGGACGAAGCGGGCTCCGACCAGCACGCCCTGGTCAGGCGCCAGGCCGCACAGCGCCGAGGCGGTGGTGAACACGCCCAGGCCGGCCAGGAACACGCGCCGCTGGCCGACCAGGTCGCCGATCCGCCCGGCCAGCAGGAGCAGGCCACCGAACGAGATCAGGTAGGCGTTCAGGACCCAGGCCAGTCCGCTCTGCGAGAACCCGAGGTCGCGCTTGATCGAGGGGAGGGCGACGTTCACGATCGTCGCGTCGATGACGCCCATCAGCACGCCCGCGCACAGGACGTAGAGGGCGAGCCAGCGTCGCCGGTTCTCGGTGGTCACGGTGGGCGCCTTTCCGGTGTCGGGGTGGCGTGTCGCCATACCCCTCAGACCGGTGCGGGCCGCTCAACTCATCGCTGGCTGCACGACAAGCGTGCCGGCGGACGTCGGCGCGGGCGCTTCACGCCCGTCGCCGGCCAGTCGCCGGCGCAGCAGCGCGAACGCCGCGAGGCCGCCCAGGCTGGGGATCCAGAACGCGATCGCGTGGTACACGACGACCGCCGCGGCGGCCTGGGTGGGCGCCGCGCCGTACGCGATCAGGCAGCCGGCCAGCCCGCCTTCGAGCACGCCGAACCCGCCGGGGATCGGGACCAGGTTGGCCAGGTAGCCGATCAGATAGCCAAGGACCAGCGGCGCCGCCGCGATCGGCCGGCCGGCCGCAGCGAACGTCGCACCCAGCGCCGCGATGTCGAAGCCCAGGTACCCGACGGCGCCCAGCAGGCGCCAGTTCGGCCGCCGCACGGAGCGCCGCGCGCGGGTGATGCCGGCGGCGAGGTCGACCAGCCAGCTCGGCCAGGCGCGCTGCGGCGAGCGCGCGAGGATGTACGGGATGGCGAGCACAGCGAGGCTCGCGACCAGGGCACCGGCGATGGGGAGCCCGGCGCGCAGCAGGTCAAACGATCCGCCGGCACCGCCGCTCGCGAACAGCACGCCGCCGCCGATGAGCGCGGCCACGTTGATCGCGCTGGTCAGGAAGAACAGTGCGCTCGAGCGGTCGATGATGCTCCGGGTCGACATCCCGGCTCGGCGCAGCAGCACTCCGCCGATCGCGAGCGCGCCGACGCCGCCGCCGGGCAAGAGCGCTCCCGACCCCATCTCGGCCCAGGCCAGCTCACGCGCCGGTCCGGCCGGCAGCTCGTCGAAGAACAGGCGGAAGATCACCACGAAGCCCAGGCACGAGCCCAGCTCGAGCGCAATCGCGACGACGATCCACGCGAAGCGCATGTGCGCGATCTGGCTGCCGACGCCTTGCAGCCCCGGCACGGCGAGCAGTAGCGAGCCGACGGCCACGCTCAGCAGCACGGCCGCAGCAACGCGAATGGTGAGCCGCCCGCGCGGGGAATGCCCGTCTGACAATTGCATCGTGTCCATGGTCGCCATTCGAAGTCGCGGTCCTTTCGGATCAACAGACCCCGGCGGGCCGCGGAACTCATCGCCGGCTCGCTATAACGGCTGACGTGGCCCGCCTTCCGTACCTCGACCCGGACCACGCCGAGCCACGCGTCGCCGAGTTGCTCGCCAAGGCGCCCGATCTGGGCATCTTCCGAATGGTGGCCAACGCCCAGCGCGCCTTCCCGAGCTGGCTGCGCTTCGGCGGCGCGATGCTCGATCCCGACGAGTTCGACCCCCTGTTGCGCGAGTTCGCGATCACGCGCGTCGCCGCGATGACCCCGGGGGCGGACTACGAATGGGTGCAGCACGCCCAGGTCACGCTCGACGTAGGCGGAACGGAGGAGCAACTCGAGGCGATCAAGCAGGGCAAGCTCGACGCCGCGGTCCTGGGCGCCGACGGTCAGCTCGTGGTCCGTTTCACCAGTCAGGTGGTGCGCGACGCGGCGCCGGACGCAGAGACCTTCTCCGCGATGAGCGCTCGCTTCACCCCACGCCAGATCATCCACCTGCTGCTGGTGATCGGGCAGTACATGATGCTCGGCCGGATCATGGCCACGACCCAGATCGACCTCGATACGAGCGTCGGCGTGGCGGCGCTCCAGCGGGCCGACCGGGCCCTCGGAGATCGCCGCCCGCCAACGGCCGGATAGCTGGTGGCTGGAGCCTAAGCGGCCTCCACGATCTCCAGGCGGTTGCCGTCCTGGTCGTGCAACGCGAACATCGCGGGCACGCCGGGCCAGCGGAGAAGCTCGCCCACCTCGACTCCGCGCGCCTGAAGCTCAGCGTGGACGCCGGCCGCGTCGCCGGTCTTCAGCCGGATCCCCGTCTGGACTCCCGCCGGGGCGTCGTTTCGCGCCGGGACGAGCGCAATCGTCACGGTCGCGCCCGGCGGCGCCACCTCGATCCAGCGCCCGCCGAACTGCGGCACCGGAACGTCGCGGCGCTTCTCGAACCCGAGCCGGTCGAGGTAGAACTCGAGTGCCCGGTCCTGGTCTGAGACCGGGACGCCGATCGTCAGCACGTCGCCGATCGGCGTCGGTGCGGTTGTCTGCTCGCTCATCTCGTTCTCCTTTCAGCGCTCGAGCGTGTCCTTGAGCGCGCCGAGCCGTTCGCGCCAGTACACCTTCATCCGCTCCGCCTCGCCGGCGTCGGCCAGTCGCCTGTGCTCGAGCGCCACCGTGCTCTTCGCATCGCCCTTGGACAGGAACGTGACGTTGACCCGCGTCGGGCCCCCGCCCCAGTCGAAGCGCGCCGACTTGGGGGGCGTGGCCGTTCGCTCGGTGAGCCGGCCATCGGGCAACCAGATGTTCCGCGCATCCCCGGAGACCACCGCCTCGTACACGCGCTCGACCGGGACCGCCACCGTCCGCGACGCGGTGATCGCGAATCCGTCGTCCTTCTCGCCGACCTCGCGCAGGCCGCGGGTCAGCTCGTAGCTGGCAGTGATCGCCTGCGCGTTCCAGGCCAGCGGATGGATGCCCAGCCGCTCGGCCAACCAGCGGGCGATCTCCCGGTGCGGTCTCTCCGCGGCGCCCCAGTCGTCGAGGATCGCAAACCACTCCTCCCAGCCGTGACCGGTCCGCTCACGGATCTTCTCGTCGGAGGTCTTCAGTGTCGGTGCATTGGTGCCGTTGGACGGCTCAGCCCGTAGCAGCATGGCTCGAGCCGCCGTGTAGCTCTCGCCGGTCTTCGCCATGCGGGCGCGGACCAGGCGCTTGAACGACTTGTGCGCGGTCATGTCTGGTGCTCCTTTCGAACGGGCGCGGCTCCGTGACTCACGCTCACGTCGCCCCGCGGAAAGGGCAGCCAACTGACCGGCATCCCGAGAGCACGTGGCCCCCTTTGCCCCCGCTTCGCGCCGACGGCGTGAGCGCCGGAATCGAGGGTTGGGCGCGGGACCGCGCCCTGGAACCTACATTTACCAGGTCAGACCGGCGGGTGTCGAGAAAATCATCGGTGCGCGGCGAGCGAGCCCTGTGCGACGGCTTCGCGTGAGTTCGATTGTCCGCGGCCGCGGCGCAGCGCGCGACCTGGATCGAACGCTCCCAGCAGTTCGTCGCCGGTGCCGTCCAGCAGCAGCCCCGCCAGGAGGTCTCCGGTCAAGGGCGCCAGCGTGATCCCGAGCGTGGCGTGCGCGGTGGCCAGATGCACTCCGTCGAGCCCCGGCACGGGCCCGATGTACGGCAGCCCGTCGGGCGAGAGCGAGCGCATCCCGGCCCAGTCCCTTGGCTGCGAAGGCATCTGCCAGCCCGGCAGCGCGCGCTGTGCGGCGGTCGTGATCGCAGCCAGACGCCGCGGCGAGAGGGCCAGGCCGCGCGCGCCGAGCTCGAGCGTGCCCGACACCCGCACGCCCTCTTCGAACACGCTGATCGCCACCTTCGACCCCTCCAGGTAGAGCGCCTGTCGCGGCCCGCTGGGATGGCGCGCGTACGTCCGGCTGTAGCCCTTGGCCGCGACGATCGGGAGGCGTAGGCCGTGCCCGGCCAGCAACTGCGCGGAGGCAACCCCGCCGGCGATCACCACCGCCTGGGCCTGGCGTGGTCCGGCCGGGGTGTGCAGGATCCAGTCCCCGCCCTCGCGGGCCAGGCGCGTCACCGGAGCGCCCTCGAGCACCTCGACGCCCCGCGCGGTCAGCGCTCGATGCACGCCGGCGGTGAGCCCCTCGGGCCGGACCCGCCCTTCGCCGTGGGCGATCACCCCGCCAAGCAGCCCCGGCCCGAGCGCCGGCTCCATCGCGCGGAGCTCCTCGGCCGACGCCCGCTCCAGGCGCTGCGGCGAGCCCGCGCGGTCAAGCTCGTCGATCGCGCGGGTCACGAGGTCGAGCTCGGCCTGGTCGAAGGCCGGAAACAGCAGCGGGTCGTGGTGGCGCTCGAACTCGACCCCGCGGCCGGCCAGCGCGTCGAACGCCGGCCCGGCTCGCGCCGCCGCGCCCTGCAGTGCCACCAGGCCGCGCTGATAGTGCGAGCGCCGGCAGTTCACGATGAACCGCGCGATCCAGTCGAGCAGCGCCGGGGACAGCGACGGCCGGATCCAGAGCGGACCGGACGGGTTGACCAGCCAGCGCAGCGATGTCGCGATCACCCCGGGTCCGGGCACCGGCGTGGCCAGCGACGGCGTGATCCAGCCGGCGTTCCCGGCCGACGCGCCCGCGCCACAGCGGTCGCGCTCGAACACCGTTACCTCGCAGCCCCTGGCGGACAGCGCCTCGGCCGCGCACAGGCCGACCGCGCCAGCACCGATCACGCTCACCCGCACGTACGCGCCCCGCTACAGGTCGAAGCCGGCCGGAAACGGATCGGTCGGGTCGAGGAGGTACTGGCTCATCGCGGTGATCCAAGCCCGCCCGCTTACCTCGGGTATCACGCCGGGCGTCGCGCCGAGCGCCACCTCCTCGACGAGGCGTCCCGTGAAGCGGCTGCCGATGATCGACTCGTTGACGAACTCCTGCCCGAGCGCCAGCTCGCCCCGGGCATGCAGGGCCGCCATGCGCGCCGAGGTCCCCGTTCCGCACGGCGAGCGGTCGAGCCAGCCGGGATGGATCGCGGTGGCGTTCCGGGCATTCGCGCCGTTCTGGCCGGGAGCGTGGAACACCACGTGCTTGCAGCCGCGAATCGCGGCGTCCAGCGGGTGCACCGGTTCCGCGCTCGCGTTGATCGCGTCGGCGATGGCCAGCCCGCGCGCGATCAGCTCATCGGCGTTGGCCGGCACCGGGTCGAGCCCGACCGAGGCGGCGGGCACGAGCGCGTAGAAGTTGCCGCCGTAGGCCATGTCGTAGGTCACCGGGCCGCCGAGCGCGGGGACCTCGACCTGCGCGTCCAGCGCGGCCGTGAACGCGGGGACGTTGCGCAGCGTCACCCGCTCGGCGCGTCCGCCGGCGACGGTCACGGTGGCCTCCACCAGCCCGGCCGGCGTGTCGAGGCGGATGCGTGTCTCGGGCTCGGTGACCTCGACCATCCCGGTCTCCACGAGCACCGTGGCCACGCCGATCGTCCCGTGGCCGCACATCGGCAACAGCCCTGACACCTCGACGAACAGCACGCCCCAATCGGCGTCCGGACGGGTGGCGGGCTGCAGGAACGCTCCCGACATCGCCGAGTGGCCGCGCGGCTCGCGCATCAAGAGCAGCCGCAGGTGATCCAGGTGGCGCTCGAAGTAGAGCCGGCGCTCCTGCATCGAGTCTCCGGGCAACGGCGCCAGCCCGCCGGTGATCACGCGCGTGGGCATCCCCTCGGTGTGCGAGTCGACGGCGGCGAAGTAACGGGTAGCTCTCATCGCCGGGCAATCCTACGCCGCCGCCCACGCCTGCAATTCCCCGCGCCCGACTGCGGGAAAATTCCGCCATTACCGGCCCTGCCCTCCGTTAGTTCCGGATAACTCCTCTCCAGCGGGAAATATCCGTCACCACGCGCGGCGGCAATCGCGATTGACGGAAATTTCGCGGTCCGGGTGGGGGCGGTTGAACCCCCCGGGCGGGGCGAGGCGATCGGTTGCCCGGGCGCGTCAGCGCGACGAGGCCGGCGCGTTGGCTGGGCGGCGCAATCGAAGCCTGGTGAACAGCCGACCGGGGAAGCTGCGTTCAGGCGAGGCCGGCTCGAGAGACCGGCCGTCCCGCTCCTGCCGGACGCGCTCGGCCTGCCGGGCGATCTCGTTCTGGCGCTGCCGAACGGCCACGTAATCGAGATGTGTTGGCATGTGGATTCCTGGGTAGAAAGCGATTAGTCATCAGACGTCTTATGATTAACTTAGACGCCCGCGCGACAGGAACCTTCCTGGCACGAGAACACCTGCACGGGCGCCCCTGGTAGGAGTAGGCTGAACGGCACAACCCGGGGGGACTGTGGTGGATGTCAATGCGCTGGTCGGACGTGGCCACGAGTTAGCCGAGATCGAGGGAGCGCTCGATCGGCTCGCCGCTGGTGAGCCCTGGCTCGTGCAGATCGTCGGCGAGCCGGGCATAGGGAAGTCGCGCCTGCTGGGCGAGCTGTGCGAATCGGCCGGGAACCGGGGCTACCTCGTTCTGGACGGCCGAGCGGCCGAGTTCGAGCGCGACATCCCGTTCGGCCTGATCGTCGACGCGCTCAACGACTACGTGGGCTCGCTCGAGCCGTCGGTCCTGCGCGCCCTGGATGAGCCCCTCTTGGCCGAGCTCGCCTCGGTGTTCCCGGCGGTGCCCCGCTACGAGCGGGCGCCGGCGCTGCGGGACGACAACGCCGAGCGCTACCGGCTGCACTACGCGATCCGCAGCGTGCTCGAGCGGCTGACCGCGCGCCAGCCGATGGTGCTGGCGCTGGACGACGTGCACTGGGCCGACGCCGCCTCGGTCGAGGTGCTGACGCACCTGCTGCGTCGGTTCCGCGGCCCGCTGCTGACGGCGCTGGCCTACCGTCAGCCGCCGACGCGGCTCGTCAGCGCGCTCGAGGCCGCGGCGCGCGGCGGCTTCGGGACCCGCCTGGAGCTCACGCCGCTCACCTCCGAGGACGCCCGCCAGCTGATCGGCGAGGACCTCGACGACGCTACCCGCGCGGTGGTCTACCGCGAGAGTGGCGGCAACCCCTTCTACATCGAGCAGCTCGCCCGGACCAGTCGCGCCCACCCGCTCCAGGCCGCCCGCAGCCCCGCCCGCGCGAGCGGCGCGGTCCCTCGCGCGGTGATCGCCGCGATCCGCGAGGAGCTCGGTGCGGCCTCGTCGCAGTCGCGCGTGACGCTCCAGGCCGCGGCGGTCGCCGGCGAGTCATTCGAGCCTGAGCTGGTCGGGGCGATCGCCGAGCAGACCGAACCCGCGGTGCTCGCGGCGGTCGACGAGCTGGTCGAGTTCGACTTCATCCGCGCCACCGAGGCCCCGCGGCGGTTCCGCTTCCGCCACCCGATCGTGCGCCGCGCCGTGTACGACGCGATCCCGCAGGGGTGGAGGATCGGCGCCCACGCCCGGGCGGCTACCGCCCTCGCCGCGGCGAACGCGCCCGCGTTGGCCCGCGCGCATCATGTGGAGAGCTCGGCGGTCGTCGGCGACGAGCAGGCGATCGCGCTGCTCGTGCAGGCCGGCCGCAACGCCGCCGCCCGCGCGCCCGAGACCGCCGGGCGCTGGCTGCTGGCGGCCAGCCGGCTCTTGCCGAGCGCACAACACGACGAACGGCGCCTGTCGCTGCTCAGCGAGGCGGCCGCCGCGCTCACGTATGCCGGCGCCTACGACGAGGCTCTGGGTGCGCTCGAACGCGCGATCCAGCCGCTCCCGCCCGACGCGGCCGAGGAACGCGCCACGCTGGTCGCCCGAATCGCGTTCGCCAAGCGGATGAGCGGCCGGCCGCTGGAATCGCGCTCTCGGGTGGAGCAGACCCTGGCGTCGCTCCCCCCGCACTCGAGCGGCGCACTCGAGCTCACCCTCGAGCTCGCCATCGACCATTACTGGCGAGGCGAGTTCGGCCCGATGCACGAAGTCGCCCTGGGAGTCTGGAGCCAGGCGCATGACCGCCACGAGGGCCTGTTCGCGACCTGGGCGGGCGCACTGTGCAGCCTGGCCAGCGCATCCGAGAACCGCTTGGCCCAGGCTCGCATGGAGCTCCAGCAGGTCGAGGCGACGTGCGCCACGCTGTCCGACGCGGAGCTGGCCGAGCACATCGACGTGCTGGGCTACCTGGCTCAGGCCTCGTCCCTGCTCGAGCGCAGCGACGACGCGCTCCAGTATGCGCGTCGGGCCATGCGGCTCGCGCAGACCACCGGCCAGAGCCCGTACATCCCGGGTCTGCTCGTGCTCGAGACGAACGCGCTGTGCATGAAGGGCCGGATCGCCGAGGCTGTCGCGGTGGCCGACACCGCGACCGATGCGGCGGTGTTGACGGGCAACGATCAGTTCGCGATGTGGGCGCTATGGGCGGACGCGATGGCCTGCTCGGCCGCGGGGGACACCGCCCGCGCCCTATCCAGCGCGCGCGAGGCGGCGGCCCGCGCGGAGGGCATGGCCGAGACGTTCTTCTCGAGCCTGTCGCGACTGCATGTGGCGGCCGCCCTGAACGCGGCCGGCGACGCCGCCGGCGCGCGGGCCGAGCTGGCCGCATTCGAAGCCGGCCCGGATCAAAGGCTGCTCGATCTACGCGGCGGGCAGGGTTGGGAGCTCTTGATCCAGACGCAGATCTCGCTTGGCGAACTCGATGCGGCGGCGGAGTCGGTGAAGACCGCGGAAGCGCGCGCCCGATCCACGTCGCTCCCCCAGCGGACCGCGACGGCCGTTTGTGCGCGGGCCGCCGTGCTACTGGCGAGAGACGATGCCGCGGGCGCGGTCGACGCCGCGCGCGAGGCAGTCCCCCTCGCCGACTCCACCGGCAATCCGCTCCTGGGCGCCCGGGCGCGCGCGCTGCTCGGCACCGCCCTGCGCCGGATCGGCGAGCTCGAGCGAGCCATCCCGGAGCTCGAGTACGCGGAGCGGACGCTGTTCGAGGCCGGAGCCCTGCGCGAGGCTGATGCCGCGGCCCAGGAGCTCCGTCGGCTGGGGTGGCGCGGCCCTCGCCGGCCGCGCGGCGGTACCGGTGACCGGGGATCGACGCTCAGCCGGCGCGAGCTCGAGGTGGCCATGCTGGTCGCGGCAGGCAAGCGAAACCGCGAGGTGGCCGCCGCCCTGTACCTGAGCGAGAAGACCGTCGAGAGCCACCTCGCGCGCATCTACGACAAGCTCGGCGTGCGCTCGCGGGCGGCGCTCGCCACGATCCTGGCCGCCGACGGCTACGCCCCGACGACGGACTCCGACAGCAAGGCGCGCGCCACGAACTGACGCCCGCGGTGCAGGCGGGTGGTGAGGGTCGCCTCGCGCGCGTGCAGCGAGCGCGCGGCCTCGCGGTAGGAGAGCCCCATCACGTCAACGGCGATCACCGCGTCGCGGTACTGGGGCGGCGCGCTGGCGATCGCCTCCATGATCTCGCGCCCGTTGACCGCGTCACGGTCGTCGTGGGCCAGCAGATCGGTCTCCATCAGCTGCCGCTCGCGCGGGCGCTGGGCCGCCTTGCGGTAGCGACTGGCGTACGTGTTGCGCAGGGCCCGCAGCAGGTAGCCGATCTCGTCGGGGTTGCGCAGGAACCGGGGCCGCTTCAGGATGTTCACGAACGTTTCCTGCACCAGATCCTCGGCGTCCTCGCGCGACCCGCACAGGGCCCAGGCGGCGCGGAACAGCTGGTCGATGTGCCGCGTGAGCGAATCCGGCTCGAGCAGGTGCGGCCGCATCTCGCGCTCGGCGACGGCCCGGTCATCGGCCTGCGCCTCGGCGACCGGCGGATCGACGACTCGCAGCTTGGAGGGCCGCTCCACGCAGGTGGATGCGCAGGCGCTCATGGTAGGCGCACCTCGCGGACCTGAGCCGCGACCGTCCGCCGTGCCACGTAGTCGGGCAGCAGCGCGAGCGCCGCCGTCGCGTCGGTCGCCTCCACCGTCCACCACACGTAGTGCCCGCCGTGCGCGCACGAGCCCAGTGGACGGCCGTGGCGCAGCGGGCTCGCGAAGCCCCGCCAGGCGGCGACCGAGACGGCGCACTCGTCGGGCTGGTGGCTGTGCGTGAGGACGAACTTCGGCATGCCGCCAGCTTGGCGTACTCGGCGCAAGCGCGGTATCGGGGAATTCCCTGAACCGATCCCGGATCTTTGTCGGGGCGTGCCCCTGAGCCTCGGCCGGGACCCGGACCCTCAGGCCTCGCGGCCGACGCTCAGCCGTCCTCGCTGGACGGCGAGGCGCGACGGTTGACCACCAGATCGAACGCGTCGGCGACATGCCATTCGTGCGAGAGCATCACCGGCCGGCCGCGCTCGTCGAAGTCGACCTGGTCGATGTGCAGCAGTGGCGTGCCGCGCTTGACCATCAGCAGCCGTGAGAGCTTGGCGTTGGCCAGCGTCGGGATGAGCTGCGCGGTCGCGCTGGCCACCGGGTGCCCGGCGCGGGCGAGGATCAGATACAGGGAGCTGTCGAGGGCTTCCTCGGAGTAGTCACCGAGCAGCGCGACCGGGATGCGGTCACGTGAGTAGATCACCGGGCGCCGATCGGCGAAGCGAACCCGCTCCAGATCGACCACCGGCTCGGCGTCGGCCAACCCGAGCAGCTCGCGTTCGTCCTCGGCCGACGCACGGACCGCCTTGCTCACCACGGTCTCCGTCGGCTTGTGCCCGGACGCGCGGATCATCGCCGTGTAGCTCACGGTCGTCTCCAAGGGGTGGCGAGTCCGGGGCGTCGAGGTGACGTAGGTACCCGATCCGTGCCGCCTGACCAGGTAGCCGGCATCCATCAGGCTTCCGACCGCCTCGCGAATCGTCGAGCGGCTGACCTCGAAGCGCTCGGCCAGGTCGTTCTCGTTGGCCAGCTTGGCGCCGGGTTTGAGCTTGCCGGAGGTGAGGTCTCTGAGCAGGCTCTCGCGAACCTGCTCGACGAGCGACGGGCGTTTGCGCGGGCTCATGGCGAGCTCAATGTTCACAGACGCTCACGACAGTGCCCGCTCGACCCCGTCGAACAGGCGGCGGTAGGCGCGGTAGGCCTCCTCGTATAGCCCCGCCGTGTCCGGCCGCGGACACACCGGAGCGTCGGCCAGCCGCACGGTCCGCGCGGCGGCCTCGTCGAGGTCGGCGAAGAAGCCGGCGGCGACGCCGGCCAGCATCGCGGCCCCCGCGCTGGTCGCGTGATCGCCGCGCACCGCGCGCACCGGATGGCCCGTCACATCGGCCTTGATCTGGAGCCACAGAGGCGAGCGAGCGCCGCCGCCCACCACCCGCAACTCCTCGCCGCCCAGGCCCATCGCCGTAAAGCGGTCGACGATGTCACGCAGCGCGTAGGCGCAGCCCTCGAGAATCGCGCGGGCCAGGTGGGTGCGGTCGTGGTGAAGCCCCAGCCCCGCGAACGAGCCGCGCATCCGGCCGTTCCAGCGGGGCGCCCAGGCCCCCGAGAGCGTGGGCAGGAACAGCGCCCCCTCGGAGCCGGGCGGCGCCAGCGCGGCCTGGACGAACACCTCGCTCTGCGGTACGCCCTGGGCGCCGGCCCACCAGCTCGTGCTCCCGCCCGAGACGAATCCGGGGTTCTCGATCAGCAGCATGTCCGCCACGGCATGGGCGTGCGTCTCCACTAACCGCTCCTCGTCGAGCACCAGATCCCTCGCGGGCACCGCCACCGGCTCGGCGGTGCCGGTCACGTCGACCATCACCCCCGGGGCCACGGCGCCGGCGCCGAGCGCCGCCCCGTGCTCGTCGCCCGTGCCGACCGCGACGTGACACCTCGTGGAGAGACCGAGCGCCTCGGCGGCCTCGGGCCGGAGCGGCCCGATCACCTCGACCGCGGGCAGGATCGGCGGCAGCTGGCCGGGGTCCAGACCGGCCTGCTCGACCAACTCGAGGTCCCAGTCGCCCGTGCGCAGATCGTAGAGCAGCGTCGAGGACGCGTTGGCCGGGTCCTGGGCTACGCGGCCGGTCAGCCAGCCGTTCAGGTGACCGCCGACCGGCGCGAGCCAGCGCGCCGCCCGGTAGTTGTGCGGCTCGACGTCTCGCAGCCACATCGCCTTGGGGCCCGTGTGGGAGGCATCCGGATTCAGGCCGGTCCGGTCGATCAGCTCGGCTTCGCCGACCGCCTCGCCGAGCCGGGCGGATTGCTCGGTAGCGCGCCGGTCGAGCCAGATGATCGCGGGGCGCAGCGGCCGCAGGTGCTCGTCCATCGCCACCAGCCCGTCGACCTGAGAGGCGAGGGCCAGCATCGCGACCTCGTGCGGCCCGACACCCGCGCGCTCGCGCAGCGTCCGGACCGTCTGCGCGATCCCGCGCTCCCAGGCAACCGGATCCTGCTCGGCCCAACCGCTGCAGGGGTGGCTCATCTCGCAGGGAGCGCTCGCCTCGTCGATCGCGGTGCCCTCGTCGTCGAACAGGACCGCCTTGACGCTCTGCGAACCGACGTCGATGCCGATCGCGTACGCCATCAGCGCGCCAGCATTGGGACGGCCGGGGAGGCCGGCTCGGGCTCGCCGGACGCGAGCAGCGCGCCGGCACGCCGCAGCTCGTGCGGGCGGGCGCGCGCCAGCCACACTGCGCCAGCCGCAGCGCTGGCCACCCAGGCTACGATCGCCCACGGCAGCCACGTGTAGGGCGCAGCGGTCTGCTCGGCGATCTGGCCGACCAGCAGCGCCACGATCAACGCCGCGCCCCCGATCGGGAGGAGGCCGTGACGGATCGCCCGGAAGCGCCCGAGGCTCGCGAAGTAGCGCGCGGTCGCCAGGTTGGTGAGCGCGTACACCGGCAGCACGCCGAGCGTCAGCAGGAACCCCAGGTAGCCGTACACGTTCGAGCCGCCGACCGGATCGTCGAGGCCCCCGCTGCTCGCGCCCACGACCAGCGCACATCCGATCGCGAAGGCGCCGGTCAGGAGCGCCGCGCGGGTCGGCGTGCGCCGCCGGGGGTCGACGGCCGCGAGCGCTCTGGGCAGCAGTCCCTCGCGGGCCATCGTGTTGAGGATCCGGGCGATCCCGTTGGCCGAGTTGATCATCACCGCGAACATGCTCGAGACCGACGCGATGATCACCGGCCACTTCAACCAGGACGCGTATCGCGATGCCAGGTCGTTCCACGGCGTCGAGGCGCCGGTCAGGCGGTTGGTCGCGGCCGGACCGAGCCCGCACACCTCGGCCCAGATGCAGAACACGTAGATCAGGCCGACGCACGCGCAGCTGAGCAGGATTGCGCGGGGGACGAGGCGGCTGGGGTGGCGCACCTCGTCGCCCAGCGTCGCCGCCGCCTCGAACCCGACGAAGCTGAGCGCGGCGAACACGAAGCCGGTGGCCAGCCCGTGGAACCCGTGGGGCGAGGCCGTGGGGCTGAGGGGATGCAGCGAAAGACCATGCCGGCCGCCGTGCCCGACCACGATGATCGCCAGCACCACGACCACGCACACCTCGGTGGCGAACAGGATCAGCGCGGTGCGCAGCGATGCCAGGATGCCCTCCACCGCGAGCACGATCATCACCGCGGCGGGCACCATCCCGATCAGCCACCACGGGACGTCAATGTTCGCCTCGGTGCGCAGCGTGCTCTGCAGGTAAGAGCCGATCAGCCCGAGTTCCGCCGGCGGGAGCAGGGCGTAGGCGACGAACATGAGCCCACCGGTGACGAACCCGGCGCGCGGCCCCAGTCCACGCGTCACGTAGGTGTAGAACGCGCCGGCGCTCGGAAGCTCGCGTGCCATCTCGACGATGCCGCTGGCCACGACCAGGATCGCGATCAGGCAGGCCAGGTACACGAACGGCGTCGCCTCGCCCGAGAACGGCGTGGAGAACTGCGGGTTGAAGAACGTCGAGACGGCCGGGCCCATGATGGCCGCAGACATCACGACCGCTCCGGTCAACCCGACGGCGTTGCGCCGGAGCCGTGGTGGCCCGGCCGCGCCCCGCGTTGCATCAGTCATCGGAGCGATGACGCGCTGGCTCGGCGAATCCTTCCCGCTGCCCTCCGACACGCCGGACTAGGCGGTGGCGAGGCAGGCGGCCAGCCCGGCGCGCGTCGCGACGCCGAGCTTGCGGTATGCGGCCGCCAAATGCGTTTCGACCGTCTTGATGCTCAAGAAGAGTTCGGTGGCGATCGCCCGGTTGCCCTTGCCGGCGGCGGCCAGCTCGCAGATCTGGCGCTGGCGCGGCGTGAGGGCTGCGGTGCCCTCGAGGGCCGCGCGCCGCGGACGCAGCCCGGTGGCCACGAGCTCACGTTGCGCGCGCTGGGCGAGGAGGACCGCCCCCGCCCGATCGGCCTCGGCCAGCGCCGGGCGAAGCGCGTCGCGGGCCTGAACGCGCAGTCCCACCCGGGCGAGTGCGCCTCCCAGCTCGAGCGCCAGCCTCACCGATTCGAGACCTGTGGGACGCCCGGCGAGCTTCTCGAAGCGCCTGGGCGCTGAGCTCGGCGCGCCTGCGGGGATCCGGCTCGGCCACCGCGCGGGCGGCCAGGGCGCGGGCGATCGGCACCGGTGCGCCGAACGCTCTCGCCGGGGCGAGCTCGGCCTCGGCGAGCGCGATGGCCTCCTCGGGCCGACCGAGGTGGGCGAGCGCGACGGCGGCGGTCGAGCGCCAGCCGTCCCAGGTGGGGTTCGGCCGACCCTGTCGCTCGCGCTCAACGCCGACCTCGCGGGCCTCGGCGTGTGCCTCTTCGAAGCGTCCTTCGGCCAGCATCAGCCGGGTGCGGGCGTGCCGGAGGCTGGCGGTGTCCGGGGTGTGACGCGTGCGCAGCAGCTCGTGGGCCTCGCGGAACGCTCCGCGCTCGGTCAGCGCGGACACGAGCACCGCGAGCGGGTCGCCGGCGAACGTGCCGGGTTGGTGGTGGGCGAGGTCCAGTGCCCGGGCGGCGGACCGCTCCGCCTCGGCCACGCGGCCGGTGCGCAGGGCCAGCTCGGCGTGGTAAGCGGCGGCGCCGTCGCGCTCGCCCAGGGCGGCAATGGCGCGGTCGGCCTCCTCGAACGCGTCGGCCAGAATCAGCACCCGGACGCACAGGTGATACCCGGAGTGCTGGTCCGCGGCGTCCAACAGCGAGGAGCCCTCGAGCGCGGCGAGCGCCGTGGCCGCGCAGGCGGCCGCTGGAGCGCTTCCGCGTTCAGTGGCCAGCCAGGCTCGATGTGCTCGCGTGGCCGCGCGCGTGAGGCGGACGGCCGCGAGCAACGGCGTGCCGCCCACGCTCGGGCGTCCCATGGCCGGGAGTCCCATGGCCGGGAGTCCCACGGTTGGGCGGCCCGCGATCGTGCGGCCCACCGGGATCGCCAGCGCGCTCACAACTCGAGCTCCAATTCGATCACGCTGCCCGAACTGGATCGGGCCTGGAAGCCCAAGCGGCGCACGAGCGCCCGAGCCGGCCGGTTGTCCCACAGGGTCGAGGCGGTGATAACGGAGAACCCGTTCACGCGCGCGCGTGACATCAGGCAGCGGATCAGCACCGTTCCGATTCCCAGCCCCTGAACGTCGTCCGCGACCGCCACCGCCGCGTCGGCGGCACCGGGCCGCTCGGGCACCTGGGCATAGCGGGCCACGCCGACGATCGAGCCGTCGCGCCGATCGACGGCGGCCAGCGCCTCGTGCCAGCGATGGTCGACGGAGGTGAGGTAGGTGAGCTCCCGTTCGCTCAGGCGAGGCTTGGGACCGAGGAAGCGCCGGCGTCGCGATTCGGGGCTCAGCCGCGTGAACAGGGCGGCCACGCCGGCTCGATCCGAAGGCTCAAGCGGCCGGACGCGGATCCCGGGTGGCAGCAAGTACTCAAGCTTGACATCAGAGGTCTGATGACTTCTGTTCATGTAGGGCAGGACGCCCGCGCATGCCGGATCCTTTCAGGCTTCTCGCCGGACGACCCGCACGATGTGCTCGCCCGAGGCGATCAGCTCGTCGGCGGCGAGCGCGATCTGCCGCCCGGCCGGCTTGCTCGCACGCTCACCCGTCAGCAGGTCGAGTTCGTAGAGCCGCAGGATCCTGATCGACTCGACGCCCGGCACGGCATGGACGATCGCGTACAGCTCGCCCTGGTTCAGGGCACGCCCGAACGGCCAGCCCGTGCCGCCTCCGTTGGTGCTGCCGCCGGTAAGCGGGTTCAGGTAGGCGTAGAGCGCGTCTGACACCCGCCGCTCGATCTGCTCGGCCTCGGCACGCGGGGCGGCCTCGAGGTTGACCACAACCGACACGCCGCGCACGCGAACGGGGGCGAGCCGGAGCGGGCAGCCCGCGACCTTGCGCGCGCCCAGGTGGCGCGCGACGACCGCGAGCAACTCGGGGTCCGGTGTCAGCTCGTCGATCGTGAGCCGTCGGTCGGCCGGATCGACCCGGGGCAGTATGCCCAGGGTGACGCCCGGTTCGCCATCCTCCACGCGCACCGCCCGGGCCACCTGGGGCGAGGCGTCGGTGGCCAGAAACTCGTAGTCCTGGGCGGTCACCGCGCGATGGCGAGTGCGGATCTCGAGCGGCGCGCGTGTGCGGGCGTCGTGCACGCTCTGCGGGTCCACGCCACCGCGCGCGGGCGCGGGATTGGTTACCGACGCCACGCCCGGGATTGCACTGCGCAGCGTGGTGAGGGTGTCCGCGGCGACGTTGCCGATCCGCCCGCCCCCGTGCCGGTAGCGCGACATGCGCAGCGCGGCGCCCTTGGGCGCGACCGCGCCGCGGCGCGAGACGCCGCCGTCCGGATCATGTAGCTCGGGACCGAGTGCGATCACGCCGCTGACCGGGTCGATCGTGAAGTGAGGATCGTCCGGCCCCGAGTCGGCGAACGAATCCACCTCCACCCAAGGCTCCCAGCCGCCGGCCGGCGTCTGGACCTCGAGCGTCTCGCCGGCGCCCAGGGCGAGCACTGGCGTGTAGCGCAGCGCGAACGTGTCACCCGGGCCTCCGCTGCTCGTGCCCAGCGGTTCCTCGATCTCCGCCGCCGAGTGCTCGGCGGAGAGACGCGCGCCGACCGGCGCCGCGGTGATCCGGTAGATCTCGGGGGCGTGCTGGAACGCGGCGGGCTGGCCGCCCACGCGCGTGGTCGGGGCGATCCGGCAGCGCAGCCAGTGCAGCCGCCGGCCGGCGATCGGCTCCACTCCGGACCCGTCCGGGCACACGAGCTCGACCGTTCCCGAGCCGTAGTTGAAGCCCCCGGTCAGGTCGCTCAGTACCTCGACCTCGGCCCATTCGCCGGCGCCCCGGCTCGCCTCCCAGCGCAGCGGGGGATCCTCGGGCCTCACGCCGGCGCCGCGCGCCATCGAAGCCTCGATCTCGACCTGCACGACTAACCGCGCGATGCTCTCCTCGAACCCCAGGTAGAGCGCGTCCCCCACCGCCGGCGGCTGCGCGAACGGGATGCGGTCGGGGCCGTGCGGGTGGGCCACACCGTCGGCCACGCCGATCTCCTTCGCGGCGCCGGCACGTTCGATCGCGTAGGCGGCCGGGCGCAGCGGCTCGATCGTGAAGCTCTCCTGGAGGGAGAACACGACCGACTCGTCGGTCGCGCTGCGCACGGTGCCGACCTCCGTTCCGGTCCGGATGGTCACGGGGCGCTGGGCGGGGGCGCTCAGCCTCAGTCGCACGTCGGTGCGGGCGGGGGCCGGGCCGCGGAGCTCGATGCCCAGCATGTCGAGCAGGGCGAGGTGGAGCTTGTCCGGCACCCGGGCGAGGCGCTCGACCGAGAGCCCCGTCATCCACGCGAACAGCTCGATCAACGCTCGGCCCGGATCGCGATCGGCGCCGATGCGCAGGTCGGGGCAGGCCGCGGCCAGGCCGGTCTGCGCCTCGGCGACCAGGTCCCGGCGGGTGCGAGCGTCGAGCTGCAGGCTCGAGCTCACGCGAGCTCCTCGGCCGGGATCACGTAGAACGGATACACGAGGTTGTACAGGCTGCTCGTGGCGCGCAGGCGATAGGTGATCTCGACGAGCAGCTTGCCGGCGTCGGCCTCGGCCGGATCGACGTCGACGTCGGTGACCTCGATCCGCGGCTCCCAGCGCTCGAGCGCCTCGTACACCGCGGTCTGGACCTTGCCGATGATCGCGGCGTCGATCGTGTCGAACACCACGTCGTGCACCGCACACCCGAACGCGGGCCGCATCGGCCGCTCCCCCGGCGCGGTGCCCAGGATCAGCGCGACCGCCTGCTCGATGTCCTCGACACCGTCGGTCAGCGCGAGCGCGCCGCGCTGGTCGGTGCGCAGCGGGAAGGCCAGGCCGGATCCGATCAGGTCACTCATCGCGGCTGGGTCATCCCAGGTTGATCATCGGACCGCTGACCGTGACGCCCGCGCTGCTCAGCTGGATCTGGCTCGGTCCGCACTTGAGCGTTAGCGTCGTCCCGGCCTCGAGCGTGATCTCGGTGTCGCCGTTGACGCTCAGCTTCTGGGCTTTCATCGCCAGGTTGTTGCCGGCGCTGACGGCGACGTCGCCTTGCGCCTCGACCGTGAACGCGGCCTGGCTCGTGAACGTCGTGTCCTCCGTCGAGGTGACGTGCACCTTGTGATCGCTGCGCAGCGCGAACGAGCCGTCGTAGCTCTGGAGCAGGTCGTCGCCGGGCTTGTCGACGCCGCCGAACAGCGAGCCGAGCACGTACGGGCGCGTCGTGTCGTCGTGCTCGAAGCCGATCAACACCTCCTCGCCGACCACGGGCAGCATCAGCACGCCGCGCGCGTTGCCGGCGCTCGGGGTGAGGACGCGCGCCCACGCGCTCTCGGTGTCCGGGCCGAGCGACGGATATTGAACGCGCACTCGACCCATGTCGTCCGGGTCGCGGTTGTTGGTGACCACGCCGACCACGAGTTGGGCGCCGAACCGGGGCGCCGACGGTGCCCGAGGCGACGTTGGCGAGCAAGCGTGTGCGCGGTCTCGGTGGCAAACCGGGTCTCGTAGGTGCTCCCGCCGCGGAGCACGTGCGTGGCAGCGGCCACTCGGTAGGTGCCGCTGAACTTCTGGCCGATCCCGGTGATCGCCGCCGCCGCGCCGGCCCGGAGGCGCGGGTTGCCGTCGCACACGCCCTCGGCGGCCACATAGGCGCCCGCAAGCTTGTCGAGCAGCGCCTGAGCGACGGCCTGCGCCTCGGATTGGCTGTCGACCGGCTCGGTTGCGATGTGGACGCTCGCGTCGTCGAACGCCTTGCGGACCGTCTCTCGGTCGATCCCGATCTGGCTCATCGGGTGAGGGGTCGATGCGCTCGCATCGATCGCCTGCTTGGTCTTCGGGTCCTGCGCGGCCAGCGTTACCTCCTGCACCTGCTGGATCGCGGTGACGCGAGGGCTGAACGAGCGAAGCGTCGTCGGCCAGTCGAGCTCCACGGGTGACTCGTCGAGGCTCTGGCGGCGGAAGTGGGCCGTGCCGTCCTCGAGGACCAGTTCAAAGCCGATCCGCTCGGCCAGCCGCCAGATGAAGTCCCAGTCGGTCTCGTTGTCCTGCTGGATGAACTCGTGCGGATCGCCGCTCGGGTCCGTCTGCGCGCCGAAGCCGGCCTCCCGCAGGATCTTCTCGACGATGTCGCTCGAGGTCTGGTTCTGGAAGGTCCTGATGTGGCGCGAGCGCTGGAGCGCGTGGGAATGGTCGAGTCCGCGCACGAGCAACTCGACGCTCGCGGGGCCGAACTCGAGGTCGAGCGAGACCACGTCGCCCTTGAACAGCGGCGTGGTGGTCAGCTCCTCGCGGGCGCCCAGCTTGATCTCCAGGTGGCTGCCGATCGCGAACGGGTGCTCGTCGATCGGCTCGCCGAGCCCGTCCGTGCCCTTGGGGAAGGTGGCAGCCAGCGTGCACACGTCGGGCAGCTTCAGGTAGCTGAGGATGCGCACCTCGCGGATGCGCCGGGCCAGCCGCTCGTCCACCTCCTCGCCGTCGACCTCGACGGCGTAGAGCGCGACATGCTTTTCGGCGGCGGTCGCGGTGGCGCTCATCTATCGAGCCTCGGGATGGTTAGCGAAGTGCCGCGCCTCACGCGCAGCGGATCGTCGATCTCGTTCGCCTCGGCAATCGCCCGCCACTTCGTGGGATCGCGGTAGGACTCGTACGCAATCGACTGGAGCGAGTCCTCGCCCTGCACGATGTGCGACTTGAGGCCGGCGGTCCCGCGGGTGGTCGGGTTCTGCGCCTGCCCGACGGGCGAGGTCGGCTCGGCCTGCGCCAGCTCGAGGTCGATGAACGCGCGCACCGGCTCGCCGTTGGGATGGAACATCGCGTACTGGATCGACAGCGACACGGGAGCGGCCTTGGGCAGTTTCACCGAGCCCCACGTGAACGTGATGAATTTCGGCGCGGTGCCGTTGCCGTGCATGGCCTGCATCAGCTTGTTGGCGTCGTCCTTGACCGATGCATCCGGACCCTTCAGCGAGGTGTCGAGCAGGAGCGCCAGCCTGTAGGTCATCGGCATGCCGCCACCGAACTCGGGGTCCGGAAGGTCGCTGGCCTGGGTCGGCTTGTACGTCCACACGTTGGACTTGCTGACCGTGTAGGACTGGGGATTGAAGGCGCACTCGATCGAGTCGCCACCGTCGATCTCGAGCCTGGCCTTCTGGAATCCGCTTGGAATCGCCATCGTCGTCCTCAGGTGGGGAGGACCATTCCGGAGTGGGCGATCTCGAGCGTCTCGGTGCCGAACACCGCCGCCCCGTTGGCGTCGAACGACGGGCCGGTCCAGCGCACCGGGAACGCGTCGTGGAACGCGAACGTCCGTGTCATGTCCGCGCTGCGGACGGTCAACGTGATGTCGCCGGTCTGGGCCTGGGTCTTGGTCTGGGCGAACCACTTCAGCAGCGCGTCCGAGTCGGTAAGGCCGCGCGACATGACGAGGTTGGGATGCATGAGTCGACCGGGGAGCTTGTGGGAGTACTCGTTGTTGCCGCCCTCGCTGTACTCGAACACCTCGAACGACATCTCGAGGCCCGAGCAGCGCGAGAAGTGACCCACGGTCACCGAGCCGGGCAGCTCGATCTTGAATATGTCGTTGGTGAAGAGGTCTTCACCGCGCATCTTGGGAGGCATCAGAACGGGTGCGAGATCAGGTTGCCGAGCTGCTCACGCTCTTCCCGCAGGCGCAGCAGCAGGTCGCGGTAGCCGGCGTCGGGGTCGCTGTTCGTACCGGGTGGCGCGGGCGATGGGCCGGGATCAGGGGATGGGTCTGCGGGCGCCCGCAGGGGCGGTTGGGAGGAGCGCTCTGCGGGCGCCCACAGGGGTGGGGGAGGAGAGAACCCCATGGGCGCCTCGGTTGGAGGCGCCCCGGGATCGGACGGTGCCGGCGGAAGGGTTGCCGGCGGGGAAAAGGTTGTTGTTGTCGGCGCGGCGGGGGAGAAGCGCGCGCCGAGCGTCACGCGAGCGAGCGGCCGGTCGGTCTTTGGCGCTGGAGCTACGTATGTGTTAGCTGGAACGCCAAAGTCCGTGACGGGTGGGGTCGGGGGCGTCGGCTTCAGTGCAGCCAGAGCGCGACGTAGCAGCGAGGGTTGTCGCGGCGTTGGCGGGGGCGCCGCGGGCGGCGCGGGCGCCGACCGGGGCGCGCGTTGCACGGCCGGCCGGGCGGCGGGTGGCGCGGGACGTGGCCGCGGCGAGACGACCGCACGCACGGGAGTGGGCGCGTCGGCGCGCGGTGGCGCCGGCGCGAGCCGCCGCTTGGGTGCCGGCGCCATCCGCCGGAGGGGCGGAGGCCCGGGCGAGGGTGGCGGCGGCGGCTTCGGGAACACGGGGCTGGGCGGTGGCGCGGACGCCTCGGTTGCCGGCGCCGGGGCATCGACGGCCCGGGGGGCCTCGACCGCCCGAGGAGCATCGACGGCCCGCGTGACCTGGCGCGCCGGCGGGGTGGCCGGGCGCCGGCCGGGCACGAGCCGCCGGCGGACGGGCCGGGGCGCGGGTTCGGACGAGGCCGTCGGCTCCGTGACGGTCCGGGGAGCGGGCGCGGCCGTCGGTGGAGGCGCGGCGGGCGTGTCCTGCGCGGCCGGTGGCTGCGGTGTACGCGGGGTGCGCGGCTCCGGCGCGACCGGCGGTCGCTGCACGATCGGCGGCGGCGCCCCCTCGCGCCGCGCCCCCTCGCGCGGCGCCCGCCGAAGCACGGACGCGCGCGCCCGGCCAACCGTCGCCGGCGCCGGACCTGCCGGCGTGGCCGTCCGGACGCCGGCGGACACGTCCGACCCAGGCTCGACGGGCGCCGCGGATGGGGGCGCACCGGACGCAGCCGCCGCGGGTGGGGGCGCAGCCACCCGGGGTGGGGGCGCGACGCGTCCGGGCGCCACCGGTGCGCGGTCCACGGGGGCCCGCGCAACGAGCGACTTCGGCGCCGCCGGTGGCTCCTGCGCCTCCGGCGGCGTCGGCGCGGCTCGCGACGCCTGAGGTGCCGGCGCCGCGGGGGAAACTGGCGCCGCCGGCGGAACTGGCGCCGCCCGAGGGACTGGCGCCTCGGGCGCCGGCGCGGACGAAACGCGCGCCACGACGGGATCGGGCGCCGGCTCCGGCCCCTCGGCGATCCGCGCCCCGCGACCGTACGCCGAGCCGCCCCGCGCTGTCAGCCTGGCCACCCGCCGCGCGCTCCGCTCCGCTGGCGAGAGCGACGGCAGGGAGACGACCGGCCCCGGCGTGACGTCCGGATGAGCCAGCGCCTTCTCGGGATCCCCGAACAACCACTCGAAGCTGGCCGGGCCGAGCCCGAGGCTCTCGGGCGTGAGCGCCGCTGCGGGCGCCGGCGCGGAAGGCGCCGGCGGTGGCGCCGCGGGCTCGGGGGCACGCGCGACCTGCAGCGGCGGCTGCACCGATGGCGCCGGCCGGCGCTCGGGAAGCTCAAAGACCGCCGGCGCCCGTGTCGCCGGCGTTCGCGCCGCCGACAGCCGCGTCGACGCGCGCAGCAGCTTCGGCTCGCGGGCGGCCAGCACGCGCGGGCCGACGCGGTTTCGGTGCGCCACCGCGCCACCGCGCTCGCCCCGCGCGGCCAGGTCAAGCAATCGCCGGACGTCCACCTCTCAGCCCTCCGCCGAGCTCAACGCCTGCGCCTCGGTCAGGAACAGGCGCCGGTCTCGGTGCTCGAGATCGAGGATCGTGTCCAGCGGCCAGTGGAAGTGGTGGGCCAGACGGGCCGTCTCCGCCAGCAGTTCATGCGGGGACGGCCCGGTCATTCCCCCAGGCGCTCGTCCTCGATGTCGGTCAGGTCCACTTCGAAGCGATGCGCGCAATGCGGACAGCCGACGACGCCGACCGCGTCCCCGTCCGAGTTCACGCGCTCGTAGATCCGTTGCAGGTGGTCGAAGTCGGCGGCGAACAGCCGCTCCACCAGCGCCGGGGTGATGTCCGTGAGCGAGCCGATCCGCGTGACGGTCCGGGCCAGCAGCAGGACGGTCAGGTACGCGGCATTGGTCCGTACCTGAGCGTCGCGCAGCGGTTCGATCTCGTCCCGAGCAGTGGCCAGGCGCATCGTTCCCTGACGGTGCGTCTGTCCGTGGTCGTCCACGTACCCCACCGGGAGTGTAAAGGGGATCTCGGTGTGCATCCATCGCTCACTAGGTGATGTCGATGTCCTCGGAGTGCAGACGGATCGATTCGGTCAGCAGCGCGTGGGAGTTCGCGTCGACTCCGGAGGACGAGTAGCTGACGATCGAGGTCTTCTGGAACGACCACGTCTTGAGGATCGAACCGTCGAGGTTGAGGTGGTAGATCTTGCAGTCCTTCTTGGTGTCGGGGTCGGACCGCCCCTTCTCGTGGGTGTCCTTGAACCACTGGAACAGGACGCCCTGATCGTCGACGGCCCGCTCGATCCCCCACTCGCCGGACAGTGGGTTCTTTGCACCTCCGGAGTGAGCAAGGAGATTGCCCGTGTCATCCCACGTGTTGTGGGTGATGTTCTCCAGCGTGAGCGTGGGAGGATCGAACTTGTGGAACATGAGCGCCTCGCCCACTCCGTCGATCTCCAGCTTCAACAGGTTTGCCACCTGAATGTCGGCCATGTCTAACTCCTCTCAGTCGTAACTGTTACTCGGCGCCTTCCGCCGCTTCGGGTGCGCCGCCGCCGGTGAACTGGCTGAGGCGGAACACCACGAACTCGGCGGGCTTGACCGGCGCGATCCCGATCTCGCACACCACCCGTCCCGCCTCGACCACCTCGGGTGGGTTGGTCTCGGCGTCACACTTGACGTAGAACGCCTCGCCGGGCGTCGCGCCGAACAATGCGCCGCTGCGCCAGACGTTGCGCAGGAAATTCGACACGCTGATCGACAGGCTGGTCCACAGGAACGGGTCGTTGGGCTCGAACACGCTCCACTGCGTCCCGGTGACGATCGACTCCGAGACGAAGTTGAACAGCCGCCGCACGTTGATGTAGCGCCACTCGGGATCGCTCGAGAGCGTGCGCGCGCCCCAGATCCGGATGCCCCGCCCAGGGAACGCCCGGATGCAGTTCACCCCGGTCTTGTTGAGGCTGCCCTGCTCGGCATGGGTGACCTGGAACCCCAGCCCGTTGGCGCCCATCACGACCTCGTTGGCCGGCGCCTTGTGCACTCCGCGCTGCTGGTCGACGCGAGCCCACACCCCGGCGATGTGACCCGAGGGAGGGATCGTGATCGGCCGGCGCGTCAGCGGATCCATGACCTCGATCCACGGGTAGTAGAGCGCGGCCATCTTGGAGTCGTAGCCCGCCGCGTTCATCCGCCACTCGTAGACCTCCTGCGGGCTCAACCCCGGAGGACAGTCGATGATCGCCATCCGCTCGCCGGCGTTCTCGCAGTGCGCGATCAGCTTGCCCTGCAGGTCGCGCACGCGAGCGCCGTTCCCGCCGCCGTTGGCGAACTGCATCATGTCGGGCATCGCGATCATCGTGATCTCGTCGATCGCGGCCAGTCCGCCCATCCCCTGGCGCTTGGCCACGTCGCCTTCGAAGTCGGCCGGCTTCACCTCTTCGGGCGGAGCCGACGGCACCTGCAGCGCGTACTTGCCGGGCGCCAACCTCACCTCGGGCAGCGCCGCGCCGGTGTCCTCGATCTTCACCAACTTCGACTCGGCGTTCACCTTGGTGGCGATGTACGTGCGCCCCCTGCGGAGCGTCACGCCCCCGAACTCCTCGCGCTGAGGACCTGCGGTGACGACGACCTTGTAGATCGGGTCGCCCTCCGGCGGCGTCTCCTCCTCGCTGATCTCGACATCCACCTGACCGGCGCCGGAATCGAGCGCCACCGCGCGCAGAGCCTCGATGCCCCGATCGCTCGCCGCCGGCAGAGCGGCACGCGCGCTCGTCTTTCCGTTTTCCTCTGCGCCCACGCGGACGACCCAGCACAGGCTGCCGCCGTTCTGGAAGTACCCGTACACGGCGTGTGCCAGGTACGCGCCCTCCATGAACGGTCCGTTGTCCGGGTTGGCGGTGTCGCCGTACAAACGCGCGAACTGGCTCCAGTTCGCGATCCGCATCGGCACGTTGACCGGACCGCCCGGCGCGAGGCCGACGAACGCGGCGACCGCGGTGCCGACTCCTTCGATGGGCTTCTTTCCGCTGGTGACCTCTTCGACGTACACGCCTGGGGTCAGGTAAGTGGGCATGCTGCTCCTTCGACTGAGTTACGAGTGATCGGTATGCGAGGCCTAGTGCTCACGGGTGCTCCTTCGGCGCTTGGGCGAGCCGCTGACCACCACGTCCACGCCGTTGCCGGGGACGGTCACGTTCGCCTCGGCCTCATGTCCGGCGATCGTGCGCACGAGCACGCGATGGGTCCCCGATCCCACGCGGGACAGCCGGAAGCGCCCGGTTAGATCGCTCGCCGCCCAGGCTCCAAGGTCGGGCACGGCGATCCAGGCGTGGGCAATCGGTGTGCCATGCTCGTCGCGCACCGTGCCGCCGAGCCCGTGCAGCTCCTCCATGCTCGTCGCCCGGCCGTCCGACCGGCGCATGCGGATGGTGCGCGTTCGCACCTCGGGCCCCCGCTCGAAGCGGGCCCCGGATTCGATCGCGATCTGGACGACGTAGTCGATCGAGGCCTTGTACTGGCCGCCCACCGCGCTCCAGAAGTCAGACTTGTCCTCGCGCGGACGTCCCACCGCGGCCTCGACCGGACCTCGGACCCCACTCGGTCGCTCGCCGAGCACGTCGCGCGGCAGGCGGGCGTGCGAGAAGAGGATGGCGAGCACCTGGGAGAGCAACCGATGCTCGTCCTCGACCGCCTTGGTCCACGCCGTCACGGCGTAGGTTAGGGCGAGTCGCAGCGGCGGCGCGACCATGAACGCATCGCGTGGCTCAGGGCTACTGGTCGCCCGGTCGCGCGCTTCGCGGATGTCGTACAGGAACAGGTTCACCCCGGGACCGGTGAGCTTTCCGGCCCACTCCCGCGACGGCGCATCGAACGAGATCTCCACGCCGTCGAAGCCGTGGCGGTCGAGATCGGAGCGCAGCAGGCCGCGCAGGCCCTCGTCGAGGTCGGCGATGGCCGTGTTCAGCGGGACGTCGATCGTCGGGCTCACGGCGACACGCCGTCCCGGTCGAAGTGCACCTGGTTGAAGGTCAGGCCAACCGACTCGTAGTCGTCGTGTACCGAGTACGAGTCGACCATGCAGCCCTCCATCGTCAGGGTCGTCTGGCGGACCCACCCCAGCGGCGTGAGCCGGCGCACCACGAGCGTCGCGGTGACGTCGGGCGCACCGTTGGTCAGCGCCCGGGCCAGCCGAGGCGAGTCCGCGTCGGTCGGCCGCGTGACGTTCAGCCGCGCGAGCCTTCCGCGCCCGTCGTCCTCGAGGCTCCAGGACGACACCGCGCAGTGGTCGACCACCTCAGGCAGGGTTAGCGTGACCGGCGACTCTTCGCGCACGTCGTGCGCACGGCGCATCAACGCCACGGTCGAGGTGTTCCCGGCGCTGCGCTGGAGCGCGATCATCGATGCCGCTCCAGATGAGCGTCCGACGGAGTCCGGCGTCGACGTGCGAGCGGACGCGGCGCGGCCCGCGGTTCCTCGGCGTGTCCTAGTGATGGCCATGGGCCTGGACACACTGCGCGGGCCGCGCCGTCCCGGGGGGGAGGCATTGATGAAGCACCTGGGGCTGCTGTCCGCCCCGGATCACGAAGGTCTCGACCTCGGCGACTCGGTTGGGAGCGGCGATGCGAAGCTGGAGCGTCGCGCCCGGTCGGAGCGGGCTGTGCTTGAAGAAGGGCGTCAGCACCACCTGGCTGTGGCGCGGCGCGAATCCCCGCGTGGAGAACGGGCAGCCGCCACCGTGGCAGATGACCGTCACCCGGCCGCCCCGCGGGACATGAATCACCGTCAGCTGGCTCGCGGTGCTGGAGCCTGACCCGAAGCTGAACGTGAAAGGAGTCTTCGACGTGATGCGGGGATACCGGAACGTGACCGCTCGAGTCACTCGCGTCGTGCCGCGCAGTGACATCGTCGTGGCCAGCACGTACTGCTGAGTGAGCATCGCCCGGCCAGTGCGATTGAGGTTGAGCCGCACCCGGACACGCTTTCCGGATGCCACGGAGTAGGAGCCGCTCGCAACCGTGGGCGCCTTGGCGCCGCGTCGCTTGGCGGTGTGAGCGCGCTTGCTCGCCGGCTGGGTGGTGAGACGGATCGTCCCGGCACAACGGCCCGGACCCGATCCCCCGGCGCACGCGATCGTCAGCGTCAGCGCCGGACCGGCGGTAGTGGCGTGAGCGATCGAGGCGGTCAGCGGCGGCAGCGTGGTGAACGTCCCGTCGCTGGTCGTGGTCTGCCCGTCGGCATTCCTCGCCACCACGTCGAAGTGGTACGTGGTGCCGGGCGCGAGCCCTGTGATGCCGGCGCTGAACGGAGCCGGCGCGTTCCCTGATCCAAGGTCGCGCGGCGCAGTGCTCGAGCCGTAGCTCGGGGTGCGGCCGTAGTTCACCACCACCGTGGTGTCCTGAAGGTTTGGGTTGACGCTGGCCGCGACCGCCGCGGTCGTGGTCGTCATGGCGCCCGCGGACACGCCGGTGACCGAGGGCGGGGCGACCTGGTAGGCGCCGGAGTCGCACGCCGCGCCCACGGGGCGGCCGACACCGCGCTGATCGGTGCCGAGCACGCAGGTGCGGACGTGGTGAATGGCCGCGCTTCCGGACTGGAGCGCGATCGTCCGCGTCGGCCCGCCGTTATCCGCCAGCCCCGTCAGCCTCGGATCGGCATGCAGGAATCCGGCCGGGCAAGAAGCGGCGGCGAATTCGACGTTGCCGCCCAGATCGGTGAGGACGCCGGCGCAGTTCAGGCTTGGAGGGGCGGCTACGTTGCCGGAGACGATCGAATTGCCGATGGTGACAGTGCCGCCCGCGCCGTCGACCCCACCGCCCGCGCCGCCCGCAGAGTTGGCGGTGATCGTCACGTGGGTGAGCGTCGTGCCCATCGCGCGCTGGTCGATCCCGCCGCCGATGCCGGGCTGGCCCGGTCCCGGCTGCGGGGGCCCGCTCGGCACTCCGTTGGCGCCGCCCAGGCCGCCGCCCGCGGCTGCGTTGGCGACGATCGTCGAGTTGGAGATCGTCGTGTCGAACGTGCTGTCGATCGCCCCGCCGGAGCCGCCGGCTCCGCCCGGACTGCCATTTCCGCCGTCGGTGCCGTTTCCGCCGGACGCACCCTTGCCTCCGGCGCCCGTCTGGTTACCGACTAGCGTGGTTCCGGAGATGGAGAGCGGGCCGGCGTTCTCGATCCCGGCACCCGAGCCGCCGCCAGCGCCGGCCGACGCGTTGCCGCCACGGCCGTTCGCGACGTTCACGCCGGGGTTACCGTCGAGTCCGGCGCCGGTCGTGTTGCCGGCGATCGTCGAGTTCGTGATCGTCAGCGTCCCGAGATTGCTGATTCCGGCCCCGTTGCCGCCGCGGCCGGAGCTGCCGGGGGCCTGGTTGGGAGGGCCGGGCGCGCCGGCGGCGCCGGCGCCGGTGAAGTTCCCGGAAATCGTCGAGCTCGTGATCGTGAGCGTGCCGGTTGCGCCGTTGCTGATGCCTGCGCCGTCGCCGCCGTTGCCGCCGCCACATCCGCCCGCCGGATTAGCTGCCGTGCATTGGGCATTGATGCCGCCGGCGGCCGTGCGGTTCCCGCTGACGACGACACGGGTGAGGGAGAGCGCGCCGTTGTTGGCGATCCCGCCGCCGGGAAGTCCGAACAGGGGCTGACCGAGGCCGCACATTCCCCCGCCGCACACCGTGCCGGTGTTGCCCCCGGTCACCGTCACGTCGCTGATCGTCGCCCGCGCCGTGCTGGCGACGACGAACACCTGCGACGCGGCGGCGGCGGTGATCGTGGTGGTGGTGGCGCCCGCCCCGCTCAGCGTGGCGCTGCCGGTCAGCGTGAGCGGCTGGCCACCGAGCGTGTACACGCCTGCAGGCAGGATGATCGTGGTGGTCCCGGAGGCGGGGGCGGGAGCGCAGTCGGGCTCGGCCGTGCCGTTGGCGTACAGCGTGGCCTCGCGCAGCGAGCAGGTCCCGTTCCCGGCCTGGGCCTCGTCGAGCGTGGTGTTGACGGTGACCGTGGTCGGGCCGGCCGCCGACGAGGGCGCGGCTGCTGCCAGCGCCACCAGCATCATCAGCCCGGCCACTGCCACTGACACGGCCACTACACGGGAAGTCATCAGACGTCGGTCAACTTGCATTTGCCGAGGCAAGACGCGCGTCCCCCGGCAAACCTTCCCGACGCGCCGCTAAGCCGCCCGGACCTCGCCGTAGAAGCGCTCGAAGTCCGCCTCGAGCGTCAGGCGACCCTGCTTGGCGTACTCCTGCGCCACCGCGCGCACCAGGTGGCGCATCTCGATCGAGGTGCCCTCGTCGGCCGCGCTGAACGCCGCGGCCAGCGAGCAGTTGCGGATCGCCCCGCCCGACAGCTTGAAGCGCTCGGCCAGGAAGTCGAGGTCGACATCGTCGCCAACCGGCGCGGCGGGCGGAAGCACGCGCTCCCAGATCCGCCGCCGATCGACTGCCTCCGGGAATGGGAAGTCGATCACGAAGTCGAGCCGGCGGATGAACGCCTCGTCGATGTTGCGGCGGAAGTTCGTGGCCATGATCACGGCGCCCGGGTAGGCCTCCATCCGCTGCAGCAGATACGCGACCTCGAGGTTCGCGTAGCGGTCGTGGGAGTCCGACACCTCCGAGCGCTTCCCGAACAGCGCATCGGCCTCGTCGAAGAACAGGATCGCGTTCGAGCCGTCGGCGGCACTGAAGATGCGCTCGAGGTTCTTCTCGGTCTCGCCGATGTACTTCGACACCGTGCCGGCCAGGTCGACGCGGAACATCTCGAGCCCCAACTCGGCCCCGAGCACCTGGGCGGCCATCGTCTTGCCGGTCCCCGACTCCCCGGCGAACAGGACCTTGAGCCCCTGGGCCCGCGAGATCGTCTGCTCGTAGCCCCACTCGGACAGCACCTGATCGCGATGGCGCAGATAGGCCGAGATCGAGCGCAGGACCTCGAGCTGACGGTCGGCCAGCACCAGGTCGCTCCACGTGTAGGCCGGCTCGAGTCGCGTGGCCAGCTCGCCCAGGCGCGAGGAGGAGGCGTGCCTGGCTCCCATGTCGAGATCGACGGACCGGGGTCCCGGCTCCCCCCGGCCGCGCGCGGCGATCATGCTGACCTCCCCGGCGGCGCGGATCTGCTCGATCGAGAGCCTGAACTTCGCGGCCACCTCGCGCGGGTCGCCTGCGCCGCTGAATCGCTGCCACGCGCGCTTGCGCTCGGCGAAGCCCGGGTTGGGAATGTCCACCACGAGCGCCGTGCGTTCGCTCACAGCCAGCGCTTCACGCCGGGACGCGGCGACCAGCACGATCCGATCCGGGCTCTCGTCGACCGCACGGAGCAGCCGTCCGCGTTCGAGCGGCGAGAGATCCTCGAGGCCGTCGATGCAGAGCAGGCCGCCTTCCAGCGCCGCGGCCAGGCGCGCGTCTGCCAGTGCATCCGGGCGCTCGAGCTCGCGCGCCGCGAGCAGCACCACCGCCGTGCGCGCCGCGGCGGCCAGGACCGCCCCGGCGTCGGGACCGCAGGCCACCAGTGGGAGCCGGGTGTCCGCGGCGAGCAGCAGCCGCAGTTGCTCGGTCGCGTCATCGCGTCCGGCCAGATCATCAGGCGGAACGTGGCGTAGGGCGGTACTGGCCGCAGCGTCGGCCAGATCGGCGGCGCCGAGCAGGAACGCGGCCAGCCGGTCGGCCACCTTGACCTGTCGGTCAGCCAACGCCGTGGCCGGTTCCCCGGACAGCATGCGCATGGCCCCGGTGCGCGCGAGCGGCGCGCCCGGAGCGAACCGGGCCAGCACGTCGCTGCTCGACAGGGACTCGTCGGACAGCAGGTCGGCGGCGAGCCGGGGGCTGGCCAGCTTGCGGGTGACGTCGTCGTGCAGGAACGCATACAGGCGGCCGAAGCGAGGATCGAGCTCGGGCGCCGCACACAGCGCGAGCACCACCTCGTCGATCCCGTCGAGTCCGAGGCGCTCGGCGGCGAACCTCAGCGCCGGGGGAGCCGGTGACTGGCCGCCCTCGGCCGCCAGCGCGAGCGCCTGCTCGTCGGAGATGTACAGGCCGCGCAGGGCATCCTGCGGATCGGCGCCGCGAGCCACGGCCGCTTCGACCGCGCCACGCAGCCGCGCGTCGAGGAGGGCAAAGCAGTCGCTACATGCCTCGGGCGACATCTTCTGCCTCCCGCTCGAGCGCATCGCCAGGCTCCGAAACCGTGAGCGGTCCGCTCCGCGGCGCGCCGCGTTGCTGGACGACGTGCACGAGTTCGTGGGTGAGCAGCTCACGACCCGCCGGCGTGGCCGGCCGGTATTCGCCGGGCCCGAAGAAGATGTCGTTGCCGACCGTGAACGCCCGGGCCGACACCGACCGGGCCAGCGCCGACGCCGCGCCGTCGGTATGCACGCGGACGTCGTTCAGCGAGTCGCCCAGTGCGGCGCCCACCTGCGACACAACGGTCCGCTCGGCGGCGGATCCAGCGCCGCGCGCGGCCCCGATCGCGGCTTCTACGTCGGGGTGTACGACGCCTCCGGGAAGGATTCCCTCACCGTCGCGCATGCGCGCCACCGTCCGTGCGAAGCCGCGATTGCCGATCGCCGAGGCGATCCGGGTCAGGGGTTCCGGGTGGCGCGCGCGGGCCGGTTCGGCCGAAGGTGTTCGGGCGCGCTCTCGCTCGAACCCCGAAACGTCGAGCCCTCTCCCTGCGGAGTCAAAGTTGTCGGACATCTGGAGTGTCTAGACGCCGATGGAAGGTTTGGCCTTCCCACGGAGTCTAAGTCTGATGTCTGACGACTGATGATGATGGCTCTAACTCACCTGCACCCGGCCCGCGTTCCCCGGGCTCGAGATTGTGATCAGCCCGCCCCAGGCGCACGTCGCCTGGCAGCCCTGGTGCAGGACGGGCTGTCCGCCGACCTTGATCTGGGGCGCGCCGGGGGTCCACGGCGTGCTGACCGCCGGGCTGCACGGAGCCGGTGTGAAGGCGCCGGACTTGGCGGCGGTGGCCGCGGCGACGGCGGGATTGGCCATCGACCCGCACATCCCGAACGAGGGGATGTTCGTCAACGGGATGTAGTCATCCGCGCTCGCCGCTGGAGTTCCCACGTTGACCGGGGTGGACTTGGGCGTGGTGGCCAGAGGCACCTGAGTGGGCGGCATCGCCATCGAGCAAGAGATCATCGCTCCGGCGCTGACCAGGGGTGGCATGGCAAGCCACTGTACCCCGGAGCGGCGGCGGGCGCAAAGGCCCCGGACCACGCGAGGAGGAGGCAGCCGTGCTGAGCGACGTCGTGCTCGACGACCTGCGCTTCCAGGAACTCGTGAGCGAGGCGCGGACGCGGATCGGCCGCTACTCGCCCGAGTGGACCGAGCACAACGTGTCCGATCCCGGGATCACGTTGATCGAGCTGTTCGCCTGGTTCACCGACATCCTGCTCTACCGGATCAACCGCATCCCGGAGCGACTGCACCTGGCGCTGCTCGAGCTGATCGGGGTCACGCCGGCCCCGCCCCGGCAGGCGCGCGCGGGCATTCGTTTCACGTTGGAGAGTCCCCGCCCGGGCATGACGATTCCGGCCGGCACGGAGGTCGCCGCGGCGCGAACCACGGGTGAGGACGCGATCGTGTTCCGGACCACCGAGTCGCTCACCTTCCCCACCGGCGAGCTCTCGGCGCAGGTGCTCGAGCCGACGGCACCCGATCAGGCGGTCCTGGTCGGATTCGATCGACCATTGGCCGGGCTGGTGGTCCGTCTCGAGCTGGACGCCACGCCGGCCGAGGACGTCACCGAGGACTCATCGGCGGTGTGGGAGGTGTCCGGGCCACCCGGACACTGGCAGGAGACGACCGTCCTGGGCGACGACACCGACGGCTTGCGGCTGGGAAGCGGCGGGGTCACGCTGGCGCTTCCCGCGCAGACGTCGGCTGCGACGGTCGGCGGACACGAGCTGCATTGGCTGAGATGCCGGGCGGCGCACCGACCGAACGTCGGCTCGCTGAGAGCGTTCGTGGTCGGCGCGACCGTCCCTGCGGTGCACGCGGCGGCGGCCACCGGGGAGTCGCTCGGCGCGAGCGAGGGCGTCCCGGGCGTGACCTACCGCCTTCGGCACCATCCGGTGCTGGCGCTCGAGCCGGAGGAGACGCTCGAGGCGCGCGAGCCGGGCAGCGATGAGTGGGTTCGCTGGGAACCGGTGGCGTCGTTCGAGCACAGCGCCGCCGGCGACCGCCACTTCATGCTTGATCTCATCCGCGGCGAGATCCGCTTCGGGCCGGCCATCCGCCAGCCCGACGGCGGCTGGCGGCAGTTTGGGGCCCTACCCCCGGCCGGCTCGGCGCTTCGCTTCACGCGTTACCGGTACGGCGGCGGTCGCGCCGGCAACGTCTCCGCCGGCGCGTTGACGATCCTCGCGTCGCCGCTTTCGGGTGTGGCCGGCGCGACCAATCCGCGAGCCGCATCGGGCGGCGCCGACGCCGAGTCGCTGGGCAGCGCCCGTCAGCGCGCGGCGCTCGAGCTGCGCGCACGGACGCGCGCGGTGACCGTCGAGGACTTCGAGCGCCTGACGCTCGAGGCCTCGTCACGCGTGGCCCGCGCGCTGTGCAGCCCCCCGGACGGGAGCGGCCCGGTCCGGGTGCACGTGGTCCCGCGCGTCGAAGCGCCCGACCGCCTGCTGACGCCGGACGAGCTCGTCCCGGACCAAGTCTTGATGGAGCGGCTCGCCGAGCAGCTCGAGGAGCGACGCCTGATCGGGACGAGCATCCTGCTCCTGCCGGCGCGCCTGCGCGGCGTGAGCGTCGCGGTCGAGGTGGGCGCGGAAGCGCTGACCGACGTCGAGCGGGTTCGCCAGGACATCGAGCACGCCCTGTACACGTTCCTGAACCCGCTGATCGGCGGTTCGCCGGACGGACCGGGCAGTGGCTGGCCGGCCGGACGCGGCCTCAACCAGGGCGAGCTGTTCGGGATCGTGTACGGCATCGCCGGCGTGCGCTCGGTGAACGTGCTGCGCGTGTATGAGACCGATCTGCGCACGGGCGCGCAGGCGGCGGAGCCGTCCGACAGCCACCTGCCGATCGGGCCCGACGAGCTGCTCGCGTCCGGCCGGCACTTCGTCCGGGTGGTGGCGGCATGAGCGACGGGTCGTTCATCACGTTCGCGGGCGGCGGGTTCGGCACGATCCAGGTCGAGCGCGCCGCCGGCGCCGATCCAGCGCCGCGACCCGTGTCCACGCGACGCTACCTGCGCGACCACCTGCCGGCGATCTACGCCGACGGCGACTTCGGGATGCGACTCGTGGCCGCTTTCGAGATGGTGCTCGACCCCCTGGTGGCGACGCTCGACAACCTGCCCGAGCACTTCGACGCCGCCCATGCGCCCCGCGACGTGCTCGAGCTGCTGAGCGACTGGCTCGCGCTGGAACGCGACGAGCTGCGCTCGGGCGAGGAGCGCCGCCGCATCGTCCGGCGAGCTCCCGAGCTCATGCGGCTGCGGGGAACCAGGGCGGGGCTCGAGCTCGCACTCGAGCTGGCCTTCCCGGGCGTCCCGTTCAGGGTCCAGGACGCGGGCGCTGTGCGATTCTCGCTCGATCCCGAAGGCGACTGGGAGGACGCTCCCACGTCGTTCGTCGTCTACTGCGACACGCCGCTCGAGCAGGACAGGCTGGCCGCGGTGGCCCGCCTGATCGACCAGGCCAAGCCGGCGCACGTCGCGTACCGGCTTCGCGTCAAGGCCGCCTCATCCTCCGAGGGGGAGGGGGCATGAGGATCTGCCCCACATGCGGACGCGAGAATCCCGACGACGCGGACTTCTGCGTGTGCGGCGAGTACCTGCGCTGGGAGCCGACCAACCACGTGCGGGCGGTCGCAGCACCGGGCGCCGCCCGGGCCGCGGTGGCGGATCGCGCGGAGACGGTCGAGGAGACCGGCCCGCCCGAACGCGCCGAAGTGACCGACCCGGGCGTCACACTCGCGCCCGCCTCGATTCCGTCGGCGGCGGCGGCGAATCCGGCGGCGGCCGCCGGCGCGGCCGCGCTCACCCTGCGCCGGACGGATGGAGAGAACGCGTCCGGCGAGCCGGTGGCGGTCGAGGTCGAGCCGGGCGCCCGCGTAACGATCGTCGGGCTGATCCGCAACCAGTCCGACGTCGTCGACAACTTCGACCTCAGCGTGCGCGGACTGCCGGAGGGCTGGTGGACCGTGACCCCCGCCACCGCCTACCTCGTGCCCTACGGGACCGGAGGGACCTACGAGCAGGAGATCGAGATCCACCTGCATCCGCCCCGCGCCCCCGAGGCGCACGCGCGCGCGTGGTCGTTCGAGGTGGTGGCGATCTCGCGCGCGCACGGCGGCCAGGCCGCCACCGCGCCGGCCAGCGTCACCGTCGCCCCTTACTTCGACATCGCGACCGAGCTTCACCCGGAGCGGCGATCCGGTCGGCTCAAGGCGCGCTACACGCTGACGGTCCGCAACCGGGCCAACGCCCGCACGGAGGTCGCCCTGAGCGGCGAGGACACCGACGGCGAATGTCAGTTCCGCTTCGCGCAGCCGAGCGTGGCGATCGAGCCGGGAAACGCGATCGAGTGCCCATTCACGTGCCTGCCTCCGCGCCAGGTGTGGATGGGCCGCGCGCTCGAGCGCCGCTTCCAGGTCCTCGCCACGCCGATCGGGGTCGCCGCCGCGACGCCGCAGCCTCCGCGCGTCGGGGTGTTCCGCCAGAAGGCGTGGCTGCCCTGGTGGCTGGCCATCGCCGCGCCGGTCGCGGTCGCCCTGGCCGTGCTGGTCATATCGCTCTTGCCCAAGCAGGCCAAGGTCCCGAACCTGAAGGGCGCGGGCAACGTGTTCGCCGCCCAGAAGCTGGTCAACGGCGCCGGGTTCCAACTGGCGCCGCACACGAGCACGGTCGTCGACGCTGCCAAGCAGCCGGGGACGATCGCCGACCAGAGCCCTCGTGCCGGCACGAAGGCCAAGCGGGGATCGCTGGTGACGGTGGCGGTGTACACCGGCACGGGCCGCGTGGCCGTCCCGTCGGTCGTGGGCACCTCCCCGGGTCTGGCCGATCAGGCGCTGCGCGCCTCGCAGCTCACGCTCGGCGCGGTCAATCCCCAGCCGCTCAATCCGACGGGCAAGATTCGCTCGCAGATCCCGCTGCCCGGGACGAAGGTGGCCGCGGGAACCGCGGTCGCCGTGTTCATGTCGCCGCCCGGCGCCAGCGCCGCGGCCGCGCGCACCGGCTCGAGCCCCCGCAACACGGCCGCCGCCGCAACCGCCGCCGCCGCGACCCCGGCCGCACTGGCCGCCGTCGCCGCGCAGGCGGGTAAGGGACCGATCCCGATTCCGTCGCTGACTGGCGATCCGACCGCCGCCGCGGGAAAGCTCTCCCAACTTGGGCTGGTGCCGGTGGCGACCCGGCGACTGGCCACCGTCCCGGTCGGACAGGTGGCCGGAACGGTGCCGGCGGCCGGAGCCAAGGTGGCCAAGGGAGCCCAGGTCGACCTGCTGATCTCGAACGGATCGCCCCGCCTCTCCTACGACGACGGCCACGCGATCCACGTGATCGACCCCACGACGGGCAAACCGTCCGGGAGGGTGCCCGCCGGCGCGGGGCCCGACGTCGAGGCGTCGTGGAGCCCGGACGGTACGCACCTCGTGGTGTCCGAGGGCGGGCGCCTGGTGCTCGAGCAGCCCGGCGCGCGCGGCGCGGCGCCGTTCCCGCTCACCCCGCCGACTCCCGGCGTGGATGACCTCAATCCGGCGTTCGCACCGACCACCAAGGCGTTGATCGTCGCCTTCGTCCAGCGGGCTGCCGGGGGGGCCAAGCTGTGCTTTGCGACGATCGGCCGGTTCGCCCTGAACGCCGACTGCACCGCCGCCCCGGGATGGGACCTCGGCGGCCAGGTCGACTGGTCGCCGGACGGCTCGACGATCCTCGTGCTGGGCACCCGCAACCACGGCGCCAACTTCGGCCTGCTCGCGTTCACCAGCAACGTCCCGTTCTCGACCCACGCCTCCGATTGGGGTCACGGAACCCTGCAGACGAATGCCTCGGTCGCGGGGCAGGGAGTCTTCGCCGGCGCGTTCTCGCCCGACGGCAAGCGCATGGCGCTGGTCTCCAACCTCGGCAGCTCCGACTTCCATCTCTACGTCGTTCCCGCCGGCACGTTCTCGCCCTCTCCGGCGCAGCAACTGCCGGTCCGTGCCTGCCAGGTGGCATGGCGATCGGACGGTCAGGAGCTCGCCGTGATGCAGCCGGACGGCCTGTGCAGCCCGACCGCCACCGGAACGGTGGTGGGCATCGATCTGTCCAATCCGCGCACGCCGACGACGCTCGCCACGCAGGCCGCGCACCCGCAATGGCAACCGGTGGCCAATGGTGGCTGACGCGCCCGCAGCGCCCCGCGCCGGCCAGCTGGTGCTCGTGCTGCCCGACGGCGGCCGGATCCCGATCGAAGATCGCCTCACGATCGGGCGCGCCGAGGATGCCGCGATCCGGCTGGAGGACCAGACGGTCTCGCGTCGGCACGCCCGGATCGTGTCGGGGCCCGACGGGCCGCTGATCGAAGACGCCGGTTCGCGTTTCGGCGTGCTCGTCGACGGCGAGCGGCTTACCAGCCCGCGGCGCCTCGAGCCCGGGACCGAGCTGAGGCTCGGCAACGTCGCGCTGCGAGTGGAGCGCGCGGCGCCGGCGCCGGTGGCGGCCCCGGTCGGCGAGCCGCGGGCCGAGCCGGTGGCCGATGCGAATGCCACGATCGTCGTCCCGATCGGGGCCACCCCCGACGGGCTGCGAGCGGCGGGCGACGGCTCGATGCGGCCGCGGCTGCGCTCCGGGCTGGGCGCTGAAGCGCGTGGCCGACGATCCCGGCGACGTGCGCTACGTGCTCAGGGACCTGCGCAGCAAGGCGTTCATGCGCCTCGACGAGCCCGATGCCCGCCTGCTCTCGCTGCTCGACGGCCGGCGCACGATCGCCGAGTTGTTGGCCGAGGCGACGACGCTGCTCGGTCCAGCCGGGCCGGGACGGCTCGCGCGCCTGATCGCCGAGTGCGGCGATCGCGGCCTGCTCGACGGGATCGCGGCGACGCCGGCGACGCCGACCGAGCCGAGCGCGCTGGCGCGCATGCTCGAGCCCCGCGAGCGGACGCTCGACTGGGTGCCGGACTGGTTCGTGCGCGCCTATGCCGTGTGGGGCCGGCTGTGGTTCTCCCCGCTGGCCGCCACCGGGCTGATCCTCCTGTCGCTGGCCGGGCTCGTGACGTTCTCCTATCTGATCGGCGCCCGGTACGGGACGCCGCTGGTCGTAGCGCACCGCCTGCTCCTCGGCGGCCTGGTCTTCATCGCGGGACGCTTCCTGCTCGTGGCGCTGCACGAGTGCGCCCACGGTCTGGCGCTGGCCCACTACGGCCGGCGCACCGACCGGGCCGGACTGCGGTTGGTGATGCTCTTCCCCTACGCGTTCGTCGATACGAGCGAGGCCTACTTCGAGCCCCGGCCGCATCGGATCGTGATCAGCGCGGCCGGACCGCTGTCCGATTTCGCGTGCGGGGCGGCGTTCGCGATCGCCTGTGCCCTGTCGCCGAGGGGCAACGTCCGCGACGTCCTGTTCCAGCTCGCGTTCGCGGCTTACGTCGGCGCGTTCTTCAACGCCAATCCGTTCCTCGACCGCGACGGGTACCAGATCCTCAGCGACTGGCTCGGTCAGCCGCGACTGCGCGAGCGGGCGCGCGCCCAGCTGTCCGCGCGGCTGTCGGGCGCCTCGGCCGACGGCGAGGGCTCCTCGGTGCTCGGGCGCTACGGGATGGCGGGTCTGGTCTGGTCGCTGATCGGCGCCGGCTTCGTGGTCGTGCTCTCGCTGCGCTACTACGACCGACTGTCCGCCCTGGCCCCCCACGGCCTGGTGGTGGCGGGGTTCGCCGGATTCTTCGGCCTGCTGCTCATGCCGGTGGTGTTCGCCCTCGGCATGCCGCTGCTGCGCCGCGCCCGGTTCGGCGCGAGGGAGGTGAACCGTGTCATCCGCTGATGGCGACGACGTGCTCGCCGGCCAGCTGATCGAGCGGCTCCTGATCGATCCTCGGTTCCGCGCCGAGTTCCGGCGCGATCCGGCCGCCGCGTGCCTGGAGGCCGGCCTCCCCGACCTGGCCGCCCAGCTGGCCGGATCCGCCGGCTCGATGGACACGCTGGTCGTGCGCGAATCGCGCTCGAGCCTGGCGGGCGTCGTGATGGCGGTGGCGGTCGAGGGGATGGGCGTGGCGGAGGCCAGGGCGCTGATGAACCACGGCGTGACCGGAGCCCCGCGCGGTCTCAAGCTGCCGCACGGAGGCGCCGCCCTGCGCAATCCGCTCGGGCATGTCGGTCATGGTCGGGTGTCCGGGGCGCTTCAACACGAGCTGCGCGGGCTGCAGCATTCTGGATCGCCGGCGCACGCGGTCGGGGCGCCGTCCCCGTCCCCTGCCCCGACCGCTTCCCCGACATCCCCCGCGCCGCCCTCGGCCTCAGGTTCCCCGGCGAGCGCAGCGGCTCCGCCGGCGAGCGCAGCGGCTCCGCCGCCAACCCCGTCGCCGGCGCCGGCAGGCGCCCCGGCCGCTGTGCCACCCGCCACGCCGGAGCCAGCCGCGCCGGCCGTACATGCCGGCGCCGCAACAGCCTGGCCCGACCATCACGGCGGGGCCGCCGCCCCGCCCGTGAATGCACCCGCCACTCCGGCACCGGCGCCCCCGAACCCCGGCGCGCAGCCGATTGGCGGTGGCGCGGTGCCGGCATGGCCCGATCAGCAAGCCGGCGGCGGCGCTGCGGCTGGCGGCGCGGCGGGTGGTGGCGGAGCGATCGGCGCCGGCGGCGCGTCCGGAGGTCTGGCGGCGTTGCTCGACAGCCCGCGATTGGCGGCGACGCCGGCTGTGCGCACGTTCCTGACCTCCGGCGGCGCGGATCCGCGAGTGGTGTCAGTACTCGACTCGGCACTGGCCAATCACACAATCGGGCTGGGGCAGGTCGAGGCCGTGAGTGATCCGGTGCACGTGCAGGCGGTCGACATCGTGTCGGTCGATGGGCAGCCAGTTGGCCCGAACAACCTGGCTGCGCGGGACCTGGTGACCGAAATCGCGGCTCTGGATCCGAGCATCCGGCCGAGCGAAATCGGCACCCCGTGGCCGATCCACTCACCGGGGTTCTTCTCCGATGCGGGGGCCATGAATCGATTGCACCTGGCGTTCGAGATGCCGGGGACCGTCGGCACGACGCCGGGCCCGCCGGAGGTCTCACTGTCGGCGGTCGCTCCGGCGCCGATCGCGGCGGCCACGCCCGGGTCGGGGGTCGACGCGGCCCTCACGTACGCCCACGCGATGATCGGCAAGCTCCCCGAAAGCGCGGGCAGCAACCTCGGTCCCCAGCTCGACAAGTTCGAGTCCGACTTCGGCTTCCACGGCGCCCCCTGGTGCGGCATCTTCGCCGGCCATGTGCTCGAGGCAGCCGGGCTCAAGCCCCCGCACACCGTCGCCGCCGTGGCCTCGATCCTGGACCTCGCCCGCAGCGGCGATCCGCCCTTCCTGAAGGGCGTGCTGCCGGTGAGCGAGGCGCGGCCCGGAGACCTGGTCACGTTCGGTGGCACCGAGCACGTCGCGGTCGTGATCAAGGTCGACGCGGCCGGCGTCCACACGGTCGCCGGCAACACCTCTCAGTCGAACGTGAGCGAGACGACCTACTCACCGAACTCGGTGACCGGTGTTGTCCGGCCCGACTATGCCTCGGGCACGCCGGGCTCGATCCCGGGCGTGTGGGACTACTCGGGCGCGCAGCCGCCGTCGGCTCTTGACGCTGCGGACGCCGCACCTTCCGGCGCCACAGCGCCTCCACCTCCGACATCCGGCGCCGGCTACGTCAATCCGCTTCCCGACACGGCACAGATCGGGCGGACCGACATGGGCGTTGACGCGGACCTGAATCCGGGCGACCCAATCGTCGCGCCCGGGACCAGTCGGGTGCTGGGCATCACGCCGAACTGGTACCGGGGCCAGCCATACGTCGCACTCCAGCTCCTCGACGGCCCGATGAAGGGCCACAACTACTTCCTCGCCGAGCAGATCACGCCGAATGTGTCGGTGGGGCAGATCGTGCAGCAGGGGCAGCCGATCGCCCACTACGCGGCGTCGGGCACGGGCATCGAGATTGGCTGGGCCGGGCCGAACTGGGAGCAGACACTGGCGCAGGCGACGACGGGCTACAGCGAGGGCGAGCAGACAGCCGCCGGGAGGTCGTTCCGCGACTTCCTGGACGGCCTCGGGCACAACGGGTCCTCGCCTTCCTCGGTACCCGACGCGGCCGTCCCGGATGCCGACGCGAGCGCCGGCCCCGACCCCGACGCAGGCGCCGGCCCGGACCCCGACGCGGTCGCCCCCGCCCCAGATCCGAGCACCGCCGCTCCCACGCCACCTGCCCCCGCCCCGTTCACCGTGCTCGAATCTCATCACCGCGGTGCCCCGCGTCACACGGTGCAGTTCCTTCCTGCCGTGCAGCCGAGCCCGGGATCGCCTCTTTACGGGCAAGCCCCGGCGCCCGCGCTTAGCGATCCGCCGAGCGCGCCGGCCGTCACGGAGACCCCTGGTGCCGCAGGCACGGCCCAACCACCGGCCGTCGAGCCGGTTCTCGATCAAGCCGCCGCCGTGCCGACGGGAGGCTCGATCTCGGTCAGCTCGTCGCTCCTCACGCCGGGTCAAGCCAAGTTCGCCGGTCGGCTGGCCGAGCTGACCGGCCTCGATCCGCACGTGGTCGCCGCCTGGGAGCTGGCCGAGGAGTCCGGCAGTGCCGCGCAGGGACGGGAGGCGGCTTCGAATTTCAACTGGCTGAACATCGGCTACTTCGACAGCGGCGCGGGGAGGATCGCCTTCGAAAAGACGTTCGGCGACCCGGTCAGCGCGGCAGAGCAGACCGCAAAGTTCCTCAAGGGCGAATGGGGCGGAGCGAGCTCGAGCATCCGCGCGATCTTGAACTCGGTCGGCCACAGCCCGGACGAGCAGATGTCCGCAATCGCCAACAGCGACTGGGCGAGCAGCCACTACGGCGGCGGCGCGAACCTGCACGGCACCTACAACGAGTTGGGAGACATTCAAATTGAGAAGAGCGGCACCACTTAGCGCCGTCGTCGCGGCCGTATTCGGGTTCGCTGCGGCATTCGGCGTGGGCATGGCCACCAAATCGAGCTCGAGCCCGCAGACCCCCACGGCGCTGGCCGCGCCGGTTGCCATCGGGGCGCCGCGCGCGTCGCTTCCTGCCCTCGAGCAGGACGCGCCGACGCCGGCGCTGAAGCCTCGGCCCGCGCCCGTGAAGCGGCCTCAGACCACGCTGGCGCCCACGCCGGTGGTCCCGACCACCCCGACGGTGGCGACCAGCACACCACCGCCGGTCCACACCCCGACGAGCACGACCGGGGTAGTGCACAACCCGGGCGGCTCGACCTCGAACGGCGGCGGGGTCGTCCACGGCGGGAACTGACCGTCAGCCGATCGAATAGCCGTCCTGGCGCAGGAGGGCGAAGGCCGCCGCGAGCGCGGAGTCAGCGCGCTTGATCGAGGTGCTTGCCGCCGCGTACTGCCGTTTGGCGTTGCCCGCGGCCGCGTGGGCGAGCGAAGCGTAGGCCGAGCTGAGCTTGCGCAGGGCGGCGACCAAGGCCGCGTTGGCGTCGGCGCCGATAGGGCCGGGTGAAAGCCTCGCAGTGCTGTCCGCGGCGCTGCCGTAGGCCCGCGCGAGCCGGCGCGCGGCTGTCGCCTGATCGGAGGGATGGCGTGCGGACCCGAGCTGGCGGGCGCCCGCCGTGCGCGCGGTGTTGAGCGTCCCGATCACCCCGGCGAGCGACTTGGCGAAGGCCGCGTTCGCGGTCGGCGCCAGCGCGGTGGCGGACCTCAAGCGCAGCGACCCCACGGCGCGCTCGCACGTGGAGGCGAACAGCGTCGCGTCCACGCTCGGCGCGATGCACGACGCGATCACCGTGCCGGTGGTGGTGGGCAGCGCGTACAGCGTCTCGGGCGCGGGGGAGCCCTGAGGCAGGAGATTCAGATACCGGCGAAAGACCAGGGATCCGAGCTTGACCGAGGCGCCCTGGGCCGGACCGGCCAGCGTCGCCCCGAGCCCCTTCGGCAGCAGGGTCGGGTCGGTCGCCGTCGCCCTGCCGACGAACAGCGCCCCGCCGCCCTGACGCGGAACGAGGGCGATCGGGCTGGACAGTCGCAGTGACGCGGGCGCCGGTTGGGTCGCGGTGGCGGGCCGCCAGACGGCCGGGTACGAGATCGCCACGTGGCCCGCGGAGGCGGTCCGGGTCAGTGCAAGCGGCCGGGTCGGCGCGCGATGCGACGTTGGCGCCAGGATGAACCCGACGGCCGCGGCGACGGCCGCGATCAGGGCCGGGACGAGCACGCGGGCCGGCGCGGGCCCTGCGCCGATCCGCGGCGGCCGCTCGCGAGGCACGGATCGGGCGGGCGCAGGCTCGGGCACCGGCTCCGGCTGGAACTCCGGCTCGGCCACTGGCTCGGGCTCAGGTTCGGCCACCGGCTCGGGCTCCGGCTCGAACACCTGCTCCGGCTCGAACACCGGCGCGGGCAAGAGCACGGGATCGCGTTCCGCGACCGGCTCGGGGTCCGCCGCCGCCGGCTCGGGATCGCGTTCCGCCACCGGCTCGGGGTCCGCCACCGGCTCGCGTTCCGCCACCGGCTCCGGATCGCGGTCCGCCACCGGCTCGGTCGCCGGCTCCACCGGCCGCCCCGGCCGCCCCGGGTCGAACGTGATGAACGCCACCTCGCTGGGGTGCGGCGTCGGTGTCTCGATCGAGACCTGGCTCTCGAACGGCGCCGGCGTGAGCGGATCCGCCTCGACGGCGGCCGCGGGGTCGACTAGCAACCTGGCCTCGCGACGCCAGAGCGGCCCGAGCAGACGGACGATGATCTCCTCGAGCGACTCCCAGGCGACCAGCGCGTGCCGAACCCGCTGCTGCGGATCCTTGACCAGGAGCGAGTCGATCCATTGGGACAGACCGAGGTCTACGGAGGGCTCGAGCTCGACCGCCGAAGGGATCGGCTCGTTCACGTGGCGCATGAGGATGGCGACCGGCGTCTCCGAGTCGCTGAACGGCGGCCGCCCGAGGATCAGCTCGTAGGTGAGCACGCCGACCGAGTACAGATCGGTCCAGGGGCCCACCTCTCCGGCCATCGCCTGCTCGGGGGCCATGTAGCTCGGCGTGCCGACGGTCATCCCGGTGGCGGTCACGTAGTGCGTGCCTGCGCGCTGGGTGGCGCGGGCGATCCCGAAGTCGGTGATCTTCACCCGCCCGTCGGCGGTCACCATGACGTTCTCGGGCTTGAGGTCGCGGTGGACGATGCCCGCCGTCTCCGCATGGGCCAGCGCGGCGAGGATGCCCTCGAGCACGCCGGCGACCTGGGCGAGCGAGAGCCGCCTGACATGCGGGCGCAGCGAGCCCCGCGGCACCAGCTCCATCGCGATGTACGGCGCGCCTTCGTGCTCGAAGTACTCGTGCACCGTGACGATGTTCGGGTGGTTCAGCGACCCGGCGAGGCGCGACTCGCGCAGGAAGCGGTGCGCGAACTCCGCCGAGTTGGTATGGAAGCTGTGCAGCTCCTTGAGCGCGACCTGGCGATCGAGGTCGGGCTGGCGGGCGGCGTAGACGATGGCCATGCCGCCACGCCCGATCTCGCGCAAGATCTCGTATCGGCCCACGGTGCGCATAAGACCTTCACGGTAGGTCTGAAACCACCGCACGACAATCGGTGAGCCACCCCGAACTTATCCGCCGACGCCCCCGAGGAATTGCCGGCGGTGGGCTATTCACCTCGTTCCACCAGGTGGATTCCGTCACCCCCAGAGTGTGGAGATCGGCGCGGCGATGATTCCATCCGCGAGGTCGTAGGCCCGCGGGCCGGTGTGCAGCACCACCCCGGCGACGAAGCGATCGCCGAGCTCCTCGGCGAGCCACCGGAGATGACGAGCATCATCCGCGGCGGGCGCTGCAGCCGCCTTTATCTCGATGCCTATGACGCGCCGGCCGCCGAGCTCGGCCACCACATCCACCTCGTGGCGCCCTCCTTCGGTGCGCAGGTGGAACAACCGCGGCTCGGTCGCCGCCACGACCACTTCGGGTCGGAGTTGCGCGACGACGAACGTGTCGAGCAGTCGACCAAGGATGTCGCCGTCCCTGATCACGGCTTGCGTGTCGAGACGCAGCGCCGCCGCGATTAGCGCCGCATCGACGACGTACCGCTTGGGGGCGCGGATCAGCCGCTTGAGCCTGTTAGACGTCCACGCCGGCAGTTGATCGATAACCAGCAGCCGCATCAGCAACTCCTCGTAGCGCTCGCCTGTCCTCTTAGCCACGGCGGCGGCGTCGTAGATCGTCTTGTGGTCGGCTACGCCGGCGGAGTTGAGCGCGTACGCCTCGAAGTAACGGCGCAGCCGCTCGGGGTCGCGGCGCTTGCCGGCCGCGTCCTCCAGCCCTTCGACGTCATGAGTGAGTAGGTCTTCCAGGTAGCTGGCCAGCCACATCCGCCGCGAGCGACCGGACAACAGCAGCGCCACCGTGGGGAATCCGCCCTCTATCGCCAGTTCCACGTACCCACGCAGATCGGGGGTGTCGCCGGGGACAGTGAGGGCGTCGCCGTCAGCGAGCTTGTCCACGAACGCCTTGGCGGACACGTCCCCGACTCGTTCGCGGACGGTCATCGGGTATATCGCCAGGCGCACGAACCGACCGGTGCCGGGCCACACATCGTTGTCATGCTCGGCGCGGACCGACCCGGTCAGATAGAAGCGGTTGGGCTTGGGGTCTGCGTCCACTGAGCGGCGCGCTGCCCCGAACACTCCCGGCACCTCCTGCCATTCATCAAGCAGCACCGGCTCATCCAACCCCCGCAACGCCGCGTCCGGATCGGCAATGAACGCCGCTGCCTGCGCTTCCGCGTTGAGCTGCACCACGGTCGCCGCCCGACGCGTCGCTGTCGTCGTCTTGCCGGACGCGCGCGGCCCGGTCACCATCACCGCCGAGACCTGCTCGAGCAGTTCGTCAAGGACGGGGTCCACAAGCCGCGGCCGATACTCAGGCATACGAGCCGGTCACACGTTCGCCCTCCCGTGCTTCGGTATCCCGCTCACACGGGATATAGTATCCCGTTCATGCGCTATATGATATCCAGGTCATGCAGGAGATAGTAGCCACATCCTGCAAAGGTCGGATTGCCCAGTTGCCGCGGTTCACGCGCGCGCGGCTCGCTCTAGCCACGCGGTGTACACGTCGATGAACGCCTCCATCGCGTCGTCCACCGCCGCGACGTCGCGGGTGGCCAGGAGGTCGAGCAGGAGCCCGCGGGTGACCGCCACCCCCAGCCGGGCGTGCGCGCGCGCGGCCCGCCTGGGTATCCCGAGCGACATGTTGATCTCGGTGACCGGATCCAGCCAGTCATCCACGATCCCGTCGAGCAATTCCACGGTGTGCGGGCGCCCTTGGAGCGCCTGCCCGTAGATCTCGAAGAACAGGCGCTCGTTCGGCCACAGCGCCGGATCGGAGATGTGCTTCCACCAAGCGCGCATGGCCTCGGCGACCGGCTCGTTCGGGTCGGGCAGGATGTCGGCCAGCAGCTCTCGCTGGCGAGCCTCAACGGTGCGGACGATCTCCACCCACAGCCGCCCCTTGGAGCCGAAGTGATGGATGAGCATCCGGTGGCTCGTGCCCAGCGCGGCGGCCAGTGTGCGCAGGCTCACGTCGGACAGACCGTTGTGCGCCACGTAGTCGATCGCTCCGTCGAGCAGACGGTCCCGGGGACCCTTGTCATCCATGCTCACCTAGTGTACCATGTGGTACATGAAACCTGTACAAGTCACCATCGACGTCCCTTATCCACGCGAGCACGTCTTCGACTTCCTCGACGTGATGAGCAACCACGAGCCGTTCACCAATCACATACTCCAGAACTGGGAGTACTCCGGCCCGGAGCGCGGGATCGGCTCCAAGGCCCGGGTCATGGTCAAGGCGGCCGGACGCAGCGAGCCGGTCGAGATCGAGGTAGTGGCGGCCGAGCGGCCGAAGACGATCGTCGAGCAGAATGTCGGCGCAGGCGGTCGGCGCGTCGGCACGGGGACCTACACGCTCGAGGAGCTGCCGGGCGGCCACACCCGGATCGCCTTCGAGTACGCCTGGAAGCAGGCGCCCGTCAGCGACCGCGTCGCCGCTCCACTCGTCCGCGCCGTCCTGCGCCGGGGCAACCAGCGCGCGATGGAGCGCCTCGCCGAGCAGCTCAAAGCGCGGGAAACGGCGCCCGTCGCTTAGACGGCGCTGCCGAGGACGTGCGGATCAGCTCGCGCGCCTCCTGCTTGGACTCCACCCTCGAACCTAGGAGACGAGCTCGTCGAGCACGTCGGCGAGTCCACGGAGGTCGGGCAGCTCGCGCGTCGGAGCGGGATCGCCCTGCTCGCCAAGCCGGTTGATCCACACCGAGGGAATGCCGAGCTCGTGCGCCGGCACGACATCGTGGAAGTGACTCTGGGCGACGTGGACGTGGCGCCCGCGATCGGCGCGGCTCGACTCGTAGAACGCGCGCCAATGTCCGTGCGCGGGCTTGTAGGAGCCGACCTCCGAGGCGACGATCGCGCCGTCGAACGGCACGCCGAGCGCGTCGATCGAGGCATCGATCAGATCCCGGTCGCTGTTGGAGAGAATGACGAGCCGCCAGCCGCGCCGGTGCGCCTCGGCGAGCTCCGCCGGCACTTCTTCGAACACCGGCCAGCGAGGCAGAGAGCGGCCGAGCGCATCCTCGTCCTCGGCGGCCAGCTCGCGGCCGGTCTCGCGCGCCAGTTCGGACAGGACGGCAGCCATCACGTCGCGGTAGCGAGCGTCCGGCTGCTCGTGCTGAATCCGAGGCTCGATTTCGTGATAGCGCGCCAGGAGCGGCTCGCCCTGCTCGGCGCCGAATAGCCGCTCGAGCTCGGCCCGGATCCCGGCCCTCCAGTTCACGAGCGTTCCGTAGCAGTCGAACGTCGCCCAGCGAGCGCCCTCTGCGGGCTCTGGCTTCGTGGACACGCGCGCAGCATATTCGCCGAATGCCTTCGAGGGTCGGTCTTTAGACGCGCGGCCGAGATGTTTAGGCGGCCGGCGCCCGATTTATGAGCATCTGACCAATAGGCAGACCGAGCGGGGGCTGGGAGCATCGCCGGGCCGTTGCCCTAACCGCGAAAGCCCAGGAGTCACCATGACGATCCCCGCCACCACCGAGCCCGCCGCCGGGTACGCCCTCGATGCCGCCTGGCATGCCGAGCGGGCCCGTCTCGACAGCCTCACCGCCCTCTACGACTCAGGCACACTGGCCCTGTGCGAGCGGCTCGGGCTCGCCTCCGGCTGGCGGTGCGTGGACGTCGGCACCGGCACCGGAACCCTGGCGCAGGCGCTCGCCGAACGAGTGGCCCCGACCGGGAACGTAGTCGCGCTCGACATCGACACCCGCTTCCTCGAGCCCCTGGCCGCGCCGCACCTGGAGCCCGTCGCGCTCGATGTGACCGAGGAGCCGTTGCCGCGGGCGGAGTTCGACCTGGTCCACGCCCGCCTCCTGCTCGAGCACCTGCCGGCCCGCGGCGAGGTGCTGGAGAACATGATCGGGGCCGCGAAGCCGGGCGGCTGGGTGCTCGTCGAGGACTTCGACTGGGCCACCGCGCTGGTCATCGATCCTCCCTCCGACGTGCACCGCCGTGTGGCCAGCGGCATCCGGTCGGTGTTCACCCGCCACGGTTACGACCCCCACTATGGCCGCTCGCTGCCTCGGCGCCTGCGCGCCGCCGGGCTCACCAACGTCGGCACGCACGCCGAGTCGATGCAGGTCGAGTCCGACCCGGTGCTGGGCGTGCCGCAGTGGGAGCTGCTCGCCGACCAGCTGGCTCCGCACCTGCTTTCGGGCGGCCTGGTCGACCAGGACGACCTCGACGCCTTCCACGATCTCCTGCACGACGGCCACACGGTCTGCTTCGCCCCGCTCATGGTCAGCTGCTGGGGACAGGTGAGCGCGTCGCTGGCGTAGTGTGACCGCTTCACCCAAGGTGACCTTGCCGCCGCAGCGTCTGGGCGATGAGATTCAGAGCGCGATGGGGTCTGAGCGACAAATGCGCACCTGGAACACGCAGACCACCGTCCCGGGCTCGCCGTCGGTGGTGCTCAATCTCCTGACCGAGCCCGACGCGATCGCGGAGTGGGCGCCGGTGCCGTTCGAGATCGTCTCGCTCGCTGGTCGCCGGCTCGACACCGGCACCCGGGCGCGGGTGGCGGGAAGGCTCGCGGGACGCGCGGTCGAGTTCGAAATCACGGTGTTCGAGGCGTCGGGTGACCGGCTCGCACTGGTCGCCGACGGGCCGATCTCGATCGACGTTCAGTACGTGATGCGCCAGGTGCCGGAAGGCAGCGACGTCCGGGCCTCGGTGTCGGTCGAGGGTCGCGGTCTGTTCGGCCGGGTACTGGCGAGCGCGACCGAGGCGCTGCTCGCCGCCGGCGCGCTCCGGAGCTCGCTGGAACGGCTGGGGCGCCAGCTGCCCGCAGTCGCGGTTTAGGGCCGCACGAGCAAACTGGCCCGATCTGACATGTCAAGCCTCTAGGAACGCGCGAGCACGCTGACGCCCCACGTGGATGGCCCAGTCCAGCGGCGCCGGCCTCAAGCGCCAACCGGGCCGCATCGACCTGATCGTTGATCACTGCGAGGGCCAGCATGAGCTGAGCCTCCTGGCGGTGGGGTCCCTGGAGCTCGCCGAGCGCCGCGGCGATCGGCTGCGACAGGGGTGGCCGCGACGGAGCAGCTCGCGCACCGCCGCGAGCTCCCTGTGCGCCAGCGCCATCGCCACCGGAAGCCGGCGCAGCGCTGGGTTGCCGGCCACAAACCAAAGCAGGTTCGGATCGCGAAAGTACGAGTCGCCGTAGCCCTAGGGCTCGATCATGCGCCGCTGCAGCAACTCGGGCGCAATCCGTTCGATCGCAGCAAGGTCGCCGGCATGGATGGCCGCCACCGCATCGCGCAACTCCGGATCGCGGATCACCGGACGGGCGAGCAGGGCGAGGATCGCGTCGCGATCGGGTCCCTGGCCGCGCTCGGCCGCTTCGAGCACGCCAGGCTCCCAGGCCAGCGCTCCGCGACCGAGCAGCTCCTCGACGCGCTGCAACGGGCCGCTCTCGGCGGCGTCGATCAGGGATGGCGTAATGGACCGGATCACCGTAGGTGGGGCGGCAGCTTGATCGTGTCGATGCCCGGCGGCGACTCGGGCCACACGAGCAGCACCTCGCACGGTGCGTGATCCAGAACGAACCGGGCGCGCGGACCGAGGCTCTTGGGCTCGAGGTCCATCTTGCCGTCGCGCGCGAGAACGAGCAGGTCTGCGCCGGCGCATGCGTCCAGCACCTCGCGCTCGATCTTCCCCCGGCGCGAGTCGATCTCAGCCGGTCGCCCCAGCCGGCTCCTGGCGGACTCGAGCAGCGCCTGCGCCTCCTCCTCGGCGATGGCCCGGAGCGGCGGGCCATGGGACGGCGGTGGATGGCGGCCGAGGAGGCGAGCGCCGCCGCGGGAGGCAAGCTCCTCCACCTCGCTCGGCGCCACGTGCAGCAGCGTGACTTCGGCGTCCTCGGGCAGCAGGGCGTCCGCGCGATCGACGCACCCCTCCCAAGTGCCCTCGGCTATCCAGATCACGACGCGCATCAGACCACCTGCAGAGCCAACCACAAGGCGACCGTGGAGAGAAGCAGGATCGGCGGAACGGTGCGGATCCCCAGGCGCGTGAACTCGCCCATGTCGGTCTCCTGGTCGTGGGCGTGCACGATCCGCCGCCACAGCAACGTGGCCAGCGAGCCCACGTAGGTGAGATTCGGTCCGGCGTTGACGCCGACCAGCATGGCGAGTACGGCGCCCGGTCCGCTGACCGCGACCACCGGCAGGACGATCAACGTGGCCGGCAGGTTGTTGAGCAGGTTCGCCACGACGGCGCTGATCGCCGCCACGGCCAGGAGCGCCGGCAGCGTCGAGCTCTGGGGAATGATCGCATCCACAGCGCTCGACAGGCCGTGCTGGCTCGCGCCGTGGACCACAATCCCCAGCCCGAGCACGAACACCAGGAAGGCCGGTTCGGCGGCCTGCACGAGCTCCCGCGGGCGAGGGCGCTCGCGCAGCGCCAGCCCCAGCGCACCGGCCGCCGCCACCCACACCGGCGCGATCCCGATCGGCGAGCTGAGCACGAAGCCAACCAGGGTCAACACGACCACCCCCAGGGCGAACCAGGGAAGTTCCACGGTCTGGGTGGCACGCACCGCGGGGCGCGCCAGCTCACCGGCGAAGGCCGTACGCAGGACCAACCACTCGACCAGCAGCGCAACCATCCAGGGGAGCACCATCAGCGCGCCGAAACGGGTGAACGACAGGCCGCTCGCGTGGAAGGCGAGCAGGTTGGTCAGGTTCGAGACCGGCAACAGCAGCGACGCGCTATTGGCAAGGTGGGAGCAGGCGTAGACGTGCGGGCGGGAATTGGTGCGGAGCCTCGCCGCCGTGGCGAACACGATCGGGGTGAGCAACACCACGGTGGCGTCGAGGCTGAGCACCGCGGTCGTCGCGGCGGCGACGAGGAACACCATCGCGAGCAACCGGGCGGGGCGTCCCCGCGAACCGAGGGCCATCATCGCGCCCAGTGCGTCGAACATGCCGGCTCGTCGACAGCCGTCGGCCAGGATCAGCAGCGCGGCGAGAAACCCGACCGTTGGCCCGAGGTCGCTCACCGCCGAGCGAGCGCTCGAGGCACTGAGCACGCCGAGCGCCACGAGCAGTATGGCCCCGACGGCGGCCACGGCCCAGTCCGGCGCCCACCGCCACCGCACGATCGCCGCCAGCAGGCTCGCGGCCAGCACGACGAGCGCGACGGCTTCGCTCATCGGCCGCGTAGTCCACGTCTCACCCGACCATCATGACGCCCGCCCAGGCGAGGCTAATGGTGCGACTTGATCCAGTTCAGAAGCACGTTGTAAGCCGGCCGCGTCGCACCGTCGGCCGCGATCAGGCCCGAGTCCCACCCGGCCAGCGGGTTGGCCTGCCACTGGTAGTGATAGATCCGGGCGATCCGGCGGTAGCGCTTGGTCAGCGAGAGCAGGTACTGCTCGTCCTTGGCCGCGGCCGTGGCGCTCTGGTTCTTGTACTTCCAGTGTCCGCGTCGCAGCACGCCGCCGGTCTCGTCCAGCCAGACCGGGCCCGAGGTCAGCGACAGCAGGATGCGCAGCTGGGAGGTGTTCCGGGCGCGGATCTCGGTGTAGTCGTGGAGGGCCCACCCGGCCGGCTTGTGGTGCAGGCCCTTGACGTAGGCACGCAACCACGGCGCCAGCGTCGCCACCGCGTGGTTGATGAAGGCGGTCCCGGTCGCCGGCAGGTAGACGTCTCCGGCCAGCACCTTGCAGCCGCGGCACATCTCGAACAGGGCGTTGAAGTAGTTGGCGGCGAGCGTCGGCTCGCGGGCGAGCTTGCGGTACGAGAAGTCGGGCTCGTTCCAGGCCGTGTAGGTCTTGATTTGCGGGAAGGCCTTGAGGAACGCCTTCGCCGCGGTCTTGTACTGCGCCACCGTCGGCACGTAGTTGGCCGCCGGGTTGGTGTAGTCGGCGCCGAAGGAGATCAGCGGGCTTACGTGATCGGATTCGGCAGCGCTGAGCCACGCGCGAAACGCGGCGAGGTCACCCTTGTCGGCCTTTCGCGTCACGACATCCCACGGGACGACGTAGCGCGCCGTCGTGATCTTCAGTTCCGTGAAGTGGGGATCGGAGAACATCGCCGTGTTCGAGTCGCCGATTCCGATCACGACGGCTGCTGACGCGGCGGGCACCGCGATCCCGAAGCCGATCGCGCAAACGATCGACACCAACACGCGCGACATTCGTCTGGACATTCGAGACTCACTTTCCCGCCTCTCGAGGCGCTCGAGTTCCACTGTGGCGCTGCAGCCGGGCAAGACCTCGGTCGACTCCCCTACCGACGAGGCCGCCGGTGATCCCTTAACCGCACGACCCCTCACGGAGTTGCGGCCGGGCACAGCCGACACCGACGCTAGCAGGATGGCGCGTCGGACCACGACCGCGGCGTTGCACGCTGCTAGCGTCCGCGCATGGCGACTCGCGGGGTGTGTGTGCTGGCGGGCCGGATGGCCGACACGGTCGAGATCGCGGCGGCGGCCGACGCCGCCGGGCTCGACGCCGCGTGGACCAGCGAGTTCAACGACCGCTCGGCGATCGTCGCGCTCGCCGCGATGGCCCAGAACACGAAGACGTGCCGGGTGGGCAGCGCGATCGCCTACGCCGTGGGGCGCTCGCCCCTGATCCTGGCCAACGAGGCGCGCGGCATCGATGAGCTGAGCGGCGGCCGGCTCGTGCTCGGGCTGGGCACCGGCACCAAGGGGATGCAGATCGGCTGGCACGGGATCCGGGATCCCGAGTCGCCCGCGGTGCGCCTCGAGGAACTCGTCCCTCTGCTCCGGCGGATCTGGAAGCTCCACGAAGGACCGGTCAAGCACGAAGGGCGCTTCTACTCGATGAACCTCACGGCCACCGCCGACGTTCTCCCCCCCGTGCGCGAACAGATCCCGATCTTCACCGCGGGGGTCAACCGCCGGATGATCGAGACAGCCGGGCGGGTGTCCGACGGGCTCGTCTGCCATCCCACGTTCAGCTCGCGCTACGTGCACGAGGTGGTTCGCCCGGCCATCGCCGCAGGGGCCGAGCGAACCGGACGCGACCCGTCGGCGGTCGAGATCGTCGGTATGCTCCTTTGTTCGGTCCACGAGGATGAAGAGGTCGCCCGCCGTGAGCTCGCCAGCCAGCTCGCGTTCTACGCCGCACCCCGGGCCTATGCGCTGATGCTCGACGCCAGCGGCTTCGCAGGCGAGGCGGAGCGGATCCGCAAGGCCTTCGCCGACGGCGACCGCGAGGCGATGATCGCCGCGGTCAGCGACGAGATGCTTGATGCGATCGGCGTCGCCGGCACGCCTGAGCAGGTGCGCGCCGGCATCGCCCGCCGCGAGCCCGACTTCGACCACGTCTCGCTGTATTCCCCCAGCTTCACGATGAGCCTTGAGCGCGTGCAGGAGAACACGCTCGAGCTGATTCGCGTCGGCGGGGCGTGACCGGTTAATCAGAACAGGCCGCCGGCGTGATGCCGGCGGCCCGTGTCTACCTAAGGTACCTCCCGGCTAGTGGACCTTCAGGGGCAGCTTGACGGTCTGCGTACCGCAGCTCAGCTTCACTTTGATGACGAGGCGGTAATTCCCCTTCTTGCCCGGCGCCTTGATCTTCACCGAGTGCTTGCCGGCGGAAACCGGACTGATCTTCACGAACTTCACGACCTTGCCGTTCTGCTTCTTGATCTCGATCGTCACCGACTTGGCCTTGAAGCGCAGGGTGTACTTCACCTTGAACTTCTTCCCGGCCTTCACCTTGTGGGGCGCCGAAACGTGCTTGAGTGGCAGCGCGAATTTCGTCTTGAACGTCAGGTCGCCGCCGTTGGCCGAGCCGTCCAGATTGTTCGCGAACAGCTGGAAGTGGTAGGTCGTACACGGCGTCAGGTTCGAGATGTTCGCCGACACCGGCTGGCTTTTCGGAGTGCTGCAGTACGGGCTCGGCGGGTTGATCCCGGAGGGGCACGATCCGATGGTGCCCGTCGGCGTCTGGTTGCTGTAGTTGGTCGACTTCCCGTATTTGAAGAAGTAGGAGGTGGGGTCGCCGCCGCTGACGTTCGGTCCCGCCACGCCATTCAACGTGGCCTTCGTGCCCGACACGTTCGTGGCGCTGTTGGTGGTCGCCGTCGGCTTGACGTTCGTGCAGTACGGCGGACTGACTCCCGGCGGGCAGACGATCGTCGCGCTGCCCGGCCCGGCCAACAATGCGCTGGCACCTGCTGCCGCAAGGCCGCCGAGGAGCGCCAGCCGCCTGAGGTGCGAAAGCCTCATCATGTAAGTCCTCCTGATCGGTGACCACCCCGCACGGGGCCGTCTGTTACTACGCGCCGGCCCCCTCCCGACTGACAACGAGCGGCCTGCGGCCGCCCCGATGATCAGTGCGGCACGAGAACGCGACGCTCAGGCTGCGCCATCACGCCTCCGCCCGCGGCGAGCGTCTCGCGGACCAGGACCTCCTCGAGGCGTCCGCTACGTACGCGCAGCTCCGCCGGCGAGTACGGCCCGGCACAACGAGGCGCCACATCCGCGAGCTGCCGGGGTCGGCTCAGGCGCCTCAGCATTCCGCGACGCTCCAACCACAGGTCGACTGCGGGAGTCTTTCCGGCGAACAGCGTCCAGGTAGGTATGCCCATCAACGCCGCCTCGCGGGTCATGGTCCCGCCGGCGCCGATCATCACGTCGGCCGCGTACACAAGCGATCGAGAATCGATCGCCGCGCGAGGGACCACGCAGTTGCCGAGCTCGAGACGTTCGATGGCGGCGATCTCGTCCGCGTGGCGCGTGAGGACGACGCACACGACCCCCTCCTGTGAACAGAGCGTGCGAATGGCCTCTTCGAACAGCGGGTTCGCCGAGGAGTGATAGACGGCGCGGGTCGGAGCCGTGCGGGCCACGGCCACGATTCGCGGCCGCGGACCGAGGCCGAGCTTGCGCAGGATCTCCGGGTCGGGCTCGAAATCACCGATGTAGAGCGACTCCTTGAGCCCCGGATAACGCACCACCTTCGCCCCCGCGGCACCCTGTCGCTCAATCGCCTCCCGCGGGAGGACCTCCGGTACCAGCACGGTCGTGGCGAGCCTAAAGGCGAGGTGGTTCGCCGGCTGGTGCTCGAAGTCCATCGCCGTGACCGCCGGGATGCCCAAGCTGCGCGCGGCCACGATCTGCGCGTAGGAGTTGTGCGACAGCGCGACGTTCGGACCGATGCGGCGCGCCCAACAGCGCAGATCGGTCACGCGGTGTGCGAGCGTTGCCGCCTTGGCGCATCTCCCGCGCGGACTCGGAGCGCCGATCACCTCGGCCGCCGGCCAACGCTCCCGGGTCAGTTCGACTGTCTGCGCATTGTCGCGGGCAGTGACGTTCACCGAGTGACCTTCGTTCTGGAGCCGACGGGCCACGGGGGCGAACAGCAGCGGATGCGGCGAGTTCGAGCAGTCGATCCAGATCTTCATGCGGCCACGCCGGATTCAGGCGCTTCCACCGCCACGGGCCCGCTGCTCGAGACCTCGCCGCAGATCACGTCGGCGAGTCGCTCGGCGGCATTGCCGTCCCATCCCGGTGGGGTTGTCCGCGCCCCACCCCTGAACCGAGCGATCGCGGCGGGGATTTCGGCGATGCGAGAGGGATCGAGACCCAGCAGGGTGTTCGTCCCGGCTCTCACCGTGACCGGCCGCTCCGTGTTGTCGCGCAGCGTGAAGCACGGCACGCCCAGGTAGGTGGTCTCCTCCTGGACGCCGCCCGAGTCGGTGAGCACACCCGCGGCGTCGGCCTGGAGCGACAGGAACTCGAGGTAACCAACGGGCTCGAGCAACCGCACCGCGGGATCCATTGGGCCCTGTTCGATCATCTTGCGGGTCCGGGGGTGTAAGGGAAAGACGACCGGAAGCTCGCCCGCGATGCCGCTCAACTCGCTCAGCACGCCGAACAGCATTGGTCCGTCCACGAGCGCGGGACGGTGCAGGGTGACCAGCACGTACTCGCCGGGCTCCAGGCCGAGCCGCGCCGCCGCGCCCAGCCCTCGGAAGCGCTCCTCCATCGCCACGAGCGTGTCGATCATCGTGTTGCCGACGAAGTGGATGCGGTCCGCCGCGATCCCCTCGGCCTGGAGGTTCTCGCGCGCCTCGTCTGAGTGGATGAATAGGTAGTCGCTGAACTCGTCCGCGACGATGCGATTGATCTCCTCGGGCATGGTGCGGTCAAAGCTCCGCAACCCGGCTTCGACGTGCGCCAACGGGACGCCAAGCTTGGCGGCCACGAGCGTTACGGCGAGCGTCGAGTTGACGTCGCCCGGGACCATCACGAGGTCCGGGCGCTCGATGTTGATCACGGCCTCGATGCGCTCCATCACCCGCGCCGTTTGCACCGCGTGGGTCCCGGATCCCACACGAAGGACATAGTCCGGCGCGGGCATGCCCAGTTCGTCCACGAACACCGACGACATCATCCGGTCGTAGTGCTGGCCCGTGTGCACGAGCACGTGCTGGCCCTCGGGGAGTGCACGCCTGAGCTCGGCGATGACCGGTGCCATCTTGACGAAGTTGGGCCGCGCCCCCACTACATGCATGACCTTCAAGGCGGCGGCACTGTACCTCGCAGCGAACAGTGACGTTAGACGCCGCACAACATCTGTTCACTTATCAGTGTCCGCCTGGGGGAAGGACGGGCGGCGAGTGCAGCGGCAAAGTCCTGGTGGGGCCGCAGACCCCGGCGTCGCGGCCCCACCAAGCCCTCGGGGGGAATGGCTCCGGGTCCGCGGGCCAGAGGCATGACGCGCGACCGGGCATGAGAGCCACCATCAGCACAGCGCACAACTGGGAGTGGAGATCGCCAGACGTCGCGCCCCTACCTCGCTGAATCCTTCCCCTTTCACTGGACGTCGCCTGCGCGTCGACCCGGCTGACATGTGTACGCGCCAGCGCCCAGGACGCTGACACGTGGGGGCGGGAAGAGTCCTGGCCATTCGTCTAATCCAGGGCGCTCCGGTCCAGTAACGCCAAGAAATGGCCGCTACCCCGAGATATGTCGAGGTTTGGCCGACTTTGTGTTGCCTCCGTTTGCGCGTGCCTGCAGCTACTCGTTGCCGGCTCGCTGCTGCCTGCCTCCGCCGTGGCCGCGACGCCGCTCTCTCCCGACAGCCTGGGCGTCAACTTCAGCGGCTTTCCGCCCGATCTGGCCACCGCTTCGGCCGCGGGTGCCGGCCTGGCCCGCGAGCAGGTGATCGCCGGTAGGAACATCGATGCCATCGTCGAGCTAACCGCGGCCGCACATCTGCGGCTCTACCCGATGCTGGGCCTTCCGAGGAGCCAGGGGGCCGCGGTCGACGCCGGCACGATGGCCGCGTTCGTGACCTCGTTCGCTCAGCGGTACGGACGCGCGGGCTCGTTCTGGGCACAGCACCCAGAGCTTCCCTACCTGCCGGTGGAGAGCTACGAGATCGGCAACGAGCCCGACATCACCCCGACCGCGCCCGCCGACCAGACATCTCTTCACTATGCGGACCCGGCGGACTACGCACAGGTGTACGAGGCGGCGCGCACCGCGCTTCACCAAGTCGACCCCGCCGCGCAGGCGGTCGTCGGCGGGATGCTCGACTCGGGTGGGATCGGGCTCGATGAAGCCGAGCAGTACCTGGCCGCGATCGGCCCGATGGACGCGGTGGGCTACCACCCCTATCTGTACAACGTGACGACCATGGAGCAGGACACGCTGGCGCTGAGTGCCTGGCTGGATGCAAACGGCCACGCCGGTGTCCCGCTGGACATCAACGAGTTCGGAGCTCCGGTCGGCGTCTCGGACTGGGGGCAGCAGACCGCGCAGTACACGCAGTGGGCGCTGTGCACGCCGACGCTCCACGTTGAGGACGTCCAGGCGCTCTGGTGGGGCGCGGTCCCGTGGGCCGACAGCGATCCCTGGTTCCCGATGGTGAACAGCGAGCTATCGGAGACATCGCTGGGTTCGGCCTACCTGAGCGAGGTCGCGGCTCTCACCTCGCAGGGATGTCCGGCGACCGCGCCGGCGGGTCCGGCCACTATGCCGTCCTCGGCTCGCCCGGGCACCAAGGTCCACGGTCCGCGCAAGCCTGTCAAGAAGGCGCGTCACAAGAAGAAGAAGCACCGCCGCCGGCATCCGCGCAAGCCCGCGCACAAGCGCCACGCCACGCGTAAGCCAGCCCGCAAGCACCGCTAGATCCGCCGGCCGCCACCTCGGCCGACGAACTGTCAGCCGTCGAGGTCCCCGAACGTATTCCCGATTGTGAGGCGTCTTGCCATCGCGCTGGTCATTGCCCTCGGTGCCCCAGCTGCGGCTCAGGCTCGCGTTCACACGATCGCCCCGCCCGGAAACGCCGGTGTGGGGCAGTACGACGAGACGGTTCCCACCGCCGGCGGCGGTCAGCCGACCAACACCGTGCACCCGCGGGCGGGAGCGGTCGGCGGTGGATCAGGCGGCCCAGGCAAACCGGGCGGCGGTGCGAGCTCTCCGAGCGGTGGGTCAATCTCGTCCTCCACGCAGCGCGCCCTTGCGAAACACGGACCGACCGGTGCCGCCGCCGCAGCCCTGGCGCAGGCCACGGTGCCCCCGCGCTCACCGTCGCCCGCCCACGGCACCGATGCCCGAGCGAGCGCCTCGACCGCCGAGGGATCGTCGCCGGCGGCGAGCGTCCTGAAGTCGCTTACCGGTGCGACCAGCGGAGGCGGACTCGGACCGCTGCTGCCCTTGTTGCTGATCGCCAGCGTGCTCGGGGCCGCCGTGCTGGCGCTCCTGCGTCGCCGGCGCACGAGCTGACTACCCCGGATGAAGTCCCTTCGGCTGCTCGCGCTCGCCGCCGTCGTCCTGTGCGTCGCCGCCCGCCCCACCCAGGTGTCGGCTCAGGGCCTGACCATGGGCTTCAGCGCCGATCCCGCCCTGACCGCGAACACACCCGCGGCTGGCAGCGAATGGATACCGCGCGCGGTGTCCGAAGGCGCATCGATCGTCCGGGTCAACGTCGTGTGGTCGAAGGTCGCGCCGACCGTCCGTCCTCCGTCGTTCGCGCCGGCCGATCCGTCCAGCCCTGGGTACGACTGGAGCGCGGTCGACGCCACGGTCCGCGCCCTCGCCGGTCAGGGTCTGCAGGTGCTGCTCAACGTGACCGGCGCACCGACCTGGGCCGAGGGCACGTCCCCACCGACCGATGCAACACCGGGTACCTGGCGCCCTGACCCAACGCAGTTCGCGAGCTTTGCCACGGCGGCCGCGCTTCGCTACGACGGACACTTCCCCGATCCCCTGCAACCCGGGGCCTTCCTCCCCCGCGTCCGTTACTGGCAGCCCTGGAACGAGCCGAACCTGTCGCTCTACCTCGCGCCGCAATGGACGCGGTCTGGAAAGCGCTGGGTGGCGACAAGCCCCGCGATCTACCGAGGATTGCTAGATGCCTTCTATCGCGCGGTCAAGCACGTCTCCTCCGCGAACTTCGTCGTGACCGCCGGGACCGCGCCCTACGGGGACGCCCCCGGAGGCGAGCGGATGCCCCCAGTCGCGTTCGATCGCTCGCTGTTCTGTCTGCGCGACGACGCCCGTCTCAGCCCGGTGAGCTGCCCGGACCCGCCGCGCCTCGATGCACTCTCGCACCATCCATATGGCATCAAGGGCCCGCTCTGGCACGCGCTGAACGCCGACGACGCGGCCGTGCCCGACGTGGACAAGCTCGCGCGCGTCCTGCACGCCGCCGAGCACGCCCGTCATGTCCTGCCCGCCGGTCCCAAACAGCTGTGGGTGACTGAGATCTCGTGGGATAGCTCGCCGCCGGACCCGAACGGGGTTCCGGTCACCGAACAGGCACGCTGGCTCGAGCAGTCGCTGTACGTGCTCTGGCGCCAGGGCGTCAACACCGTCCTCTGGCTGCAGATCGTCGACTCGCCGCCCATTCCGAGCTACGGCAGCACGTATCAGGCGGGCCTGTATTACCTGAGCGGCGCGCCCAAGCCTGCGGCCGAGGCCTACCGCTTCCCGTTCGTCACCCGGCGCCTGACCCGGGGCCAGATCCAGGCGTGGGGTCGCGCTCCCCGCGCGGGACGGCTCGCAATCGAGGAGCAGCGGCACGGACACTGGGTCGTGCTTCGCCGGCTGATCGTGCACACAGGCCAGGTCTTCGGTGCGGTCCTGCCGGTCCGCGGGCGCGCAGTCCTGCGTGCGCAGGCCGACCCGGATACGAGTCTCGCTTGGACCCAGGGCGCATGAGGTGCTTTCCCACAGGGCCCCGACCGTCAGTCAAATGCGCATTCGCGCGTATTCAAGAGCAATGGAATCGGTAGCCAGCCCGTCCGTCCCGTGGCGGCCGGGAGCTCTGCGTCGGATCAGCCCGGACGCGGTCAGAGCCTGGGCGCTTGCCGGCACCGTCGTGCTCTACCTGTCGATCGACGGGGGCGGCTACGACCTGATCGTCCGAAGCCAGGTGGCGATCGTCGTGTGGTGGATCGTCCTCGTCGGAGCGGCCTGGGGCCTCCTGCCCGTCACTCGGCTCACACGTGCGGCCTGGGTGGCGCTGGCCCTATTCGGGGCGTTCGTCGCCTGGACCGCGCTGGCCGCCACGTGGTCGCTGAGCTCGGAGCGCAGCCTCCAGGAGCTATCGCGCGTCGCGTGCTATTTCGGCCTCCTCTTGCTCGGGATCTCGATCCACCGCGAACGCGACCGGGCCGTGCAGCACACCGTCCAGGCCGTCGCGGCCGCCGTGGTCGCCGTCGCCTGCCTTGCCCTGGCGTCGCGACTGCGCCCCGACCTGTTCCCGGCCGCCCACCAGACGGCCAGCTATCTGCCCGGTACCGAGGGGCGGCTCGGCTGGCCGCTCAACTACTGGAACGCGCTGGCCGCGCTGCTGGCCATCGGCCTGCCGCTGCTCCTCGCGGTCGCCACCTCGGCACGGACGCTTCGGGCTCAGTCCGCCGCGGCGGCGGCGATCCCGGTCGTTGCGCTGTGCAGCTACCTGACCTTCTCCCGTGGCGGTGCCGTGGCCGCGGGCGCCGGCCTGCTGGCATTCTTCCTGTTCAGCCCCGAACGGGTGGGAAAGCTTGCCACGGCGCTTGTCACGGCTGCGGGCAGCGCCGTGCTGGTCCTGGCTGCCGACCACCGGGCGGCGATCGAGCAGGGACTGACGAACGCCACCGCACGACACCAGGGCGACACGTTGCTGGTAGCACTGCTGGTGGTCTGCGCCGGCGTCGCTCTGGCCCAGGCCGGGGTCGGACTTGCCGTCCGCCACGGTACGCCACCGCGATGGCTCACCTTCACTCGGGGTCGCGCTCGAATCCTGACGGTAGCCGCCGTCGTCGCCTGCCTCGTCGTGGCGCTGCTGGCCGGAGCACCAGGGCGCGCCAGTCACGCCTGGCAGGACTTCAAGCATCCCGGCGCGGCGGGCCTACGCAAGGACTCGATCGCGCGGTTTGGCACCGTCAGCGGCAACGGCCGCTACGACTACTGGACCGTGGCGGTCAAGGCGACCGGCGGGCACCTCCTCAGCGGCTCCGGCGCGGGCACCTACCAGCTCCTGTGGAGCCCGCGGGCGCCGTACTTCAGCTACGTCCAGAACGCGCATTCGCTGTATCTGGAGACGCTCGCGGAGACCGGCATCGTCGGGCTCGTCCTGCTGGCGGCGTTCCTGCTGGTGGTGCTGGGTGCGGCGGTCAGGCTGTGCATCCGGGCGCGCTATGAGGCGAGGGTGCGCGCCGCCGGGCTCACAGGCGCTCTGATCGCCATCCTCGTCGCGGCCGCGTCGGACTGGATCTGGCAGGTACCCGCGTTGCCGGCGGCCTTCCTGCTCCTGACCGCGGCGGTGCTCGCTCCGGCCGCGCGCACCGACCGTGAGCCGGGCGGGCGGGTGTCCTGGCCGGTTCGCCTCGCCGCGGTGGCGGTCGCCGTCGCCGCCTTGATCGCGATCGCGGTCCCCCTCGCTACCGTGAGCACGGTGCGTGAGAGCCAGTCCGCCGTGGTGAGCGGCGATCCGACCCAAGCGCTCGCCGACGCGCGCACCGCGGTCCGACTGGAGCCGGGTGCCGCCTCGCCGGAGATCCAGCTCGCCCTGGTACTCGAGCTCCAGCGCGACATTCCCGGCGCGCTGGAGGCTGCCCGCGACGCCGCTAAGGACGAGCCAGATAACTGGAGCACCTGGCTCATCGTCTCGCGCCTCCAGGCCGAGGCGGGACACCCGGCGGCCTCGCTGGCCGCCTACCAGCGCAGCCGAGCTCTCAACCCCCGATCGCCTCTGTTCAAGCAATGACCGACGAACCCGCAGAGCTCGAGCCCGCCGAGCGGGATCTGGCCGATCGCCTCGCACTCGCCCGGCCGGTTCCACCGGCTGGATTCCGCGGCCGACTCAGCCGGCGCCTCGCCGACCGAGACCCCGGCTACGGCCCGCGGCCCGAGCGCCTGCGCCTGATGGTGGCGGGCTACCTCGGAGCAGGTGGGCTGCTCATCGCGCTGGCCGCCCTCGGGTTTTCGTAGCCCGCCTCCTCGAGCAGCCCACGCAGCTTGCGCAGCGACCGCGACAGGATCTGTTGCACATTCGCCAGGCTGAGGTTCATCAGCTGCGCGATCTCAGGACCGCTCATGTCGCCGCCGAAGCGCAGGGCGAGGACCTCGCGGTCGCGCTCGGTCAGTTTCGCCAGCGCTCCAAGCAACTCGCTCGACGCCATTGCGAGCTCTTCCGGACCGGGGAGGAGCGGCGCGAGGTCTTCGTCGATCGGCTCGTTCAGACTCGACTTGTCGCGCCGGTAGTGATCGATCAACAGGTTGCGGGCAATTGCCAGCAGCCATGTGCTCTCCGAGGCGCGCCGGGGGTCGAACCTGCTCCAGGCGCGGAGCGCCCGCTCGAAGGTCGCCTGGGTCAGATCCTCGGCCGTGTCCCGAGATCCGAGCCGATAGGCGAAGAAGCCGTACACCCGCCATACGTGCTCGTCGTACACGCGGGCGAACCTCGATTCTTCACTATGCATGCGAGCGGAAGCCACCCCGCGATCCGGGCGACGCTCACCATGAGCGGTCGCGCTGGGCGGGCATTCCACTCCCGCCGCACGCCGCGGTGTTCCGGCTGGGAGCTTTTGTGACAGGTTCAGTCAGGAATCGGCGGAATGACTCGTAGTCACAAATTCCTGTCGATCACAACTTCCAGGCGACGGCAGCCGCCCCCATCGCCGGGGAAGTGTTGTGATCTAACCCGATTCACCGCCGAACGGCGACTCGCGGACCGGCCCGGACTGGGTCGAGACGCGACCGTAGTTACACATACATCACGGCGCCGGGTCAAACCTACCTGCCCAAACCGCACCCGGCGCGGCGGTGGCTTCATATCCCCAGGCGTCCGGCACCTCTTTCCCGCGGCCTCCGGCAGGTACGCCAACTCGTGCAGTTTCTCCCCTCATCCTTCCCAACCCATTTGGTAAGCCTTAGGTTTCACGCGGCGCTGAGGTCAGGGGGGCGCCCGGACCCGGACCCGTAAGTGAGGTAGGTGAGACCGATGCCGGCGGTGCCATTCGCCGACCTGGCGCGGCTGCACGCACCAGTTGCCGAGGAGCTCAGTACGACGTTTAACCGTGTATTGCGCTCGAGTGCCTTCATCCTCGGCGAGGAAGTCGAGCAGTTCGAAACAGAGTTTGCCGCATACTGTGGGAGCCGCCACTGCGTTGGGGTTGCCTCAGGCACGGCGGCGCTGACCATCATGCTCCAAGCCGCGGGCGTGGCGCCGCACGACGAGGTGATCGTCCCTGCGCATACGTTCGTCGCGACTGCGCTCGCAGTGATGCACGCGGGCGCGAGACCCGTGTGCGTCGACGTCGACCGGCGCTCTGGTCTGATCGACCCCGGCGCCGTGGCCGAGGCCGTCGGACCGGCGACCGTCGCCATCCTGGGCGTTCACCTCTACGGACAGGCCTGCGCAGTCGAACCTTTGCGAGCGCTCGCGAGGCGGCACGGCCTGCTCCTGCTCGAGGATGCAGCCCAGGCTCACGGAGCGACCTACCGCGGTGCGCGGGCGGGCAGCCTTGGACACGCCGCGGCGTTCAGCTTCTACCCGAGCAAGAACCTCGGTGCGCTTGGCGACGGCGGTGCGATCTGCACCAACGATGAAGCCGTCGCAAGCGGGGCGCGGCGGCTGCGCGACCTCGGCCGCGGTGCCGATTCGATCCACCGCGTGCCGGGCTACAACGAGCGACTCGACGGGCTTCAGGCCGCGCTCCTGCGCACGAAGCTTCCCTATCTTGATGAATGGATTCGCGCTCGCCGCACGATTGCGGCTCGGTACGCGGAGCACCTCGATCCTGAGGTAGAGCTGCTCACGGAGGTACACGACTCTCCGTGCACGTACCACGTCTTCCCGATCCGTGTGAGGAGGCGGGACCGGCTCAGGCGTGAGCTGGAACGCGCCGAAATCTCCACTCGGATCCACTACGAGTTCGCGCTTCCCGATCAGCATGCGCTGCGCAATGTTCACCAATCGCCCTCGGTGACTGAGGCCAGAGACTGGGCCGAGCGGGAACTGTCGCTCCCGATTTTCCCCGGGATGACCGATCGGGAGGTCGACTACGTCGTAGCGTCGGTGAACCGATGGACGGGACAGCAGCGAGGGGACAAGCACGGAACTCGCGATCGGCATGCGGCGCTTTCGCGTTAACCCGTCAGTCGCCGTGGTCGGCCTGGGCTATTGGGGCCCCAACCTCGTGCGGGTGCTGATCGAGCGCACCGACATCGAGCTGCGGTGGATCTGCGACACCGACGTGTCCCGGCTGGAGCGCTATGGGCGGCGCTACCCCACCGTGCGGTTGACCCAGGACCTCGATGAGCTCCTGGACGACCCCGACCTCGACGGAGTCCTGCTCGCCACTCCCGTCTTCACGCACTACGAACTTGGTCGCCGTTGTCTGGAGGCGGGCAAGCACACCTTCGTGGAAAAGCCGCTTGCGCCTTCGAGCGCGCTGGCGGAGGAGTTGATCACGTTGGCCGGCGAGCGGAGCTCGCCCTCATGTGTGGCCACACCTTCCTGTACAGCCCGCCGGTGCGTGCGGTTCGCGAGCTGATCGACTCGGGGGAGCTCGGAAAGCTCTACTTCGTCTCGGCAAGCCGCGTCAACCTGGGACTGCACCAGCGCGATGTCAGTGTCATCTGGGATCTCGGCCCGCATGATTTCTCGATCCTGCTCTACTGGCTGGACGGCGCTCCGGACGCCGTCCGCGCGACCGGCCGCGACTCGATCGTCCCCGGGATCGCCGACGTGGCGTTCGTGACGATGGAGTTCGCATCAGGGCTCATCGCCAGCGTCGAGCTGAGCTGGCTCGCGCCGAGCAAGCTGAGACGAACGGTCATCGTTGGGTCGAAGCGGATGGTCGTCTACGAAGACGGCAGCGCCGAGGCCATCAAGATCTACGACCGCGGGGTGGATTACAAGGATCCGGAGACGTTCGGCGAGTATCAGCTCTCCTACCGGAGCGGCGACATCCTCTCGCCCAGGCTGTCGACGGAGGAGCCGCTTGCGCTGCAGGTCGACGACTTCCTGCGGGCGATTCGTGGCACCGGGCGTCCCGACCTCGACCTCGGCCTCGCGCTCGATGTCGTCCGGCTCGCGGAGGCCGCACACGCCTCACTCGCCCGCAGCGGCGAGCGTGTGGCGGTTGGAAAGGGCACGCTGATGTCGCGGGTCGTGTGATGGGGGCGTTGGGCACTCATGTCGAAGTCGCCGAGGGCGATGGTTGGCTGGTCGAGTACGGGCCTCAACCGGCCCGTCCTCGCCACGTCAGCAGGGACTCTGCGCTCCGCCGGCTCTTGGCGGTGGGCGATGCGGGCGCCGTGGGGCTCGCCCTGGCCGTGGCGCTGGTGATGCCCGAGATGCCGGCGACCGGCCACCGGATTCTTTGGGGCGTTGCCGCCGTTCCGCTGATGATGATGCTGTTCAAGCTTTACGGGCTCTACGACCGCGACGTCAAGCGGATCAGCTACTCCACCGTGGACGACATTCCACGGCTGTTCCACGCGACCGTGATCGGCGGATTGATCGTGTGGGTCTACTCGCGCTACTCACCGCTGCACAGACTCACGTTCGCGGAGATCCTGCTGTTCGGCGCGATGGTCATCGTGCTGGTCACGGCGGTCCGCTTCGTCGTGCGGACCCTCGCCGGGCGCGTCATCGGGATGGAGCGGGCGCTCCTCGTCGGTTCCGGCGGCCTCGGCCAGAGGCTCGTCGGCAAGCTGGCGGCCCACCCCGAGTATCGGCTCGAGGTAATCGGCACGCTCTCGCCAACCGAGTCCTCACCGGCCGGTGCCGGTCGACGCCTCCGGGCGCTCGGCTCCCTCGAGCAACTCGAAACGGTCGCTGCTCGGCATGATGTGACCCGGGTGGTCTTCTCGCCCGCCGACCTCGAGGAGGTGGAGCTCGAGCGGATGCTCCGTGATTGTCGCGCTCTTGCGCTCAAGGTCTCCGTGCTTCCGCGCCTGGCCGACGTACTCGGCCCCGCGGTGGAGGTCGATGACGTTGAGGGCGTCACCGTTCTCGGTGTCAACCCCCCGTGGCTACCGCGCTCCTCGCGGGCGATCAAGCGCGGGATGGATCTTCTGATCGCCACTCCTCTCTTGATCCTCGTTGGGCCACTCATCGCAGTCCTTGCGATCGCGATCAAGCTGGATTCGCGCGGACCGGTGTTCTTCGCGCAGGAGCGGGTGGGACGGGGTAGCCGGCATTTCCGCCTGTTCAAGCTGCGCACGATGGCCGCCGATGCCGAGGAGCGCCGAGCCGAGCTGATCGCACGAAGCACCGACGCCGGGTGGCTGAAGCTCGACCGCGATCCCCGCATCACGCCCATTGGCCGATGGCTGCGGCGGCTTAGCTTGGACGAGTTGCCGCAGCTGTGGAACGTCGTCCGCGGAGAAATGAGCGTGGTCGGACCCCGACCCCTCATCCCATCCGAAGATGAGCACGTGGAAGCCTGGGCGCGGGGCCGCCTCGACCTTACACCGGGCATCACCGGCTACTGGCAGGTGCTGGGCCGGACGCGTATCCCCTTCGAGGAGATGGTGAAGCTCGACTACCTCTACGTAATGAACTGGAGCTTGTGGGAGGACGTGAGACTGATGTTGCGGACGTTGCCGGTTGTGATCGGTGGACGAGGCGCGAACTAGCGAAGGATCGGTGGAAATGCAGCGCGATTCAACTGTTCTTGGAAACGAAGGGAACCTCGACCTGGTCCAGACGCTCCGGGTCCTGCGGCAGAGGGCTCCGCTTATCGCCCTGTGCGTGCTGCTAACAGGCGCGGTGGCCTTCGCACTGTCAAAGGCGCAGCGCAAGCAGTACACGGCCACCGCGCAGATCCTGTTTCGCAACGCGCAGCTTGATCAGCAAGCTGCCGGCCTTCAGATCGTCAACCAGACCAACCCGCAGTCTCAGACCGATACGAATCTGAAGCTGGCCACCTTGCCGCGGGTCGCTGCCGAGACGGCAGCCGCGCTCGACCACGGCCTGACCCAGAGGCAGGTTTCGAACGCGATCGCGGTCACCCAGGAGACCGACACCGATCTGGCCAAGGTATCGGCGACGTGGACGTCGCCCAGCTTCGCCGCACAAATGGCGAACACGTACGCGCAGAACGTCATCGTGGGCCGGCAGCGGGCCGATGCGAACTACTACTCGAGCGCGCTGGAAGCCGTCAACCTCCAGTTCAGGGCGCTCACGCCGGCGCAGCGCAATGGCGTCGAGGGGGCTGACCTGAGGGACCGAGCGAACTCGCTTCAGATCCTCAGCCAACTCCAGTCGGGTGAGGTGCAATTGGAGCAGGCCGCCGCGGCGCCGACCACGCCGTCCGCCCCGAAGGTCACCCGGAACACCGCCATCGGCGTGGTGCTCGGATTGCTGGTCGGACTCGCAGTGGCGTTCTTGCTGCAGCGCCTCGATCGCCGGCTTCGGGAGCCGAGCGATCTGGAGGACGTCTATGCCGTGCCGCTGCTCGGGGTGGTGCCCGAGAGCCCCGCTCTTCGTCAGGCACAGGGTTCGGGCAGGCAGGCAAGCGAGCTTCCTCCGAACGAAGCGGAGATCTTTGGGCTGCTCCGGGCGCACATCCGTTACTTCAACGTGGATCGCGATCTCCGGACCGTGGTGATTGTCTCGGCCGCGCCGGGCGACGGTAAGAGCACGGTTGCGCGCTGGCTGGCGATCGCCACCGCAACGGTCGGGTCGCGAGTCCTGTTCCTCGAGGCCGACCTGCGGCGACCCATGGCCGCGAAGTACTTTGGCATCGAACGGGAACCGGGGGTCGCAGAGGTGCTGGTTGGGCAAGAAGCCCTCGAGAGCGCGGCCCAACGGGTCGAGTTCGCCACTCGCAAAGGAACGACGATCGGCCTCGATGTCCTGGTGGCGGGAGGGGTGCTACCCCCCAATCCCCCACAGGTCATGGAGAGCCAAGCGATGGCGTCGCTGCTGGCACAAGCCAGGGATAGCTACGACCTGGTCGTGATCGACACCCCACCCCTGGTGCTCCTCCCGGACGCCTTCCCGCTCCTCCGTCAGGCGGACGGCGCGCTGATCGTCAGCCGGCTGGGGGCAAACCGGCGGGACGTGGCGGCGCGGCTACGCGAGACGCTGGCCAGCGTGGAGGCGCCGGTCGTCGGCGTGATCGCCAACGGATACAAGCGGCCCCGCGGCTCGTCGGCATACGGGTACGGATACAGCTATCAATATGACTATTCGCATTACGAGGGGGCCGGAGTGGAGCTCACCGCGCAACCCACCTCGAACGGTGCTTCACCCGAAACGGTGGCGCGTGAAGGCTGACGCCGACGCCTCGCGCTGAAGGCCCGAGTGCTGACATGAAGCAAGTCTCCCTGCGCTTGCGCGATGGACGGGTCGAGGTCTTGGAGGTTCCTCCACCCAGCCCGACACCCGACAGCGTCCTGGTGGACGTGCGCGCAAGTGTCTTGAGCGTCGGGACCGAACGCAGCAAGGTCGAGGCGGGGAGAGAAAATCTGATCGGGAAGGCCCGCGCGCGACCGGATCAGGCCCGGCAGGTCATCGAGAAGGCTCGTCGGGATGGGCTGCGCGATACGGTCAACGCAGTCCGGACGCGACTCGGCCAGCCGACGGCACTCGGCTACTCGGCCGCCGGTGTGGTGCTCGAGGTCGGAGCGCAGGCGCGCGGGCTGGCGCCGGGTGACCGCGTCGCGTGTGGCGGCGGCGAGTACGCGGTCCATGCCGACGTCGTTCGGGTGCCCGGAAACCTGTGCGTGCCACTCCCGGCGAATGTCGACTTCGAGTCAGGGGCGTTCGCGACGATAGCCAGCGTCGCGATGCATGGCGTACGCCAAGCGGACGTCCGTCTCGGCGAACGCGTCGTTGTGATCGGCCTCGGTCTGGTGGGGCAGCTCACGGGTCAGATCCTGCGAGCTGCCGGCTGCATCGTGGTCGGTGTCGATCTCTCTGCGACGCTGGTGGAGATGGCACGGTCCCTCGGTTCGATCGACGTGGGTTACGAGCGTGGCGCGCTCGATCGCGTTACCGTGCCGCCCGAAGTGGCGGGATCGGATGCCGTGATCGTGGCCGCTTCGACGCGCTCAAGCGATCCGATCGAGCTCGGCGTGCGCTTCCTTCGCGACCGGGGGCGCGTCGTCGTCGTCGGCAACGTAGGGGTCGAGGTCCCCCGAGCGCCGTGTTACGACCGGGAGGTGGACATCCGTTTCTCGCGCTCCTATGGGCCGGGGCGCTACGACCGCGAATATGAGGAGCGGGGTCTCGACTATCCAATCGGATACGTCCGCTGGACTGAACGACGCAACATGGCTGCGTTCCTCGACCTCGTGTCGAGCCGCCGGATCAACGTCGCCGGTTTGGTGCTCGAACGGGTCCCGGTCGCAGCGGCCGCCGATGCTTATGAACGTCTCGTTCTGGCCAAAGCGTCGCCACTGGGAGTGGTCCTCGAGTACGAAGCGACAGAACTCCGATCCGGATCCGGCCGCGACACGACTGGCGCGCCAGGCAACGGGCACCGCGTTCGGATGGCGTCGCCTCGGTCACCGTCGGCGGCTACGACCGTCAACGTGATCGGCGCGGGAAGCTTTGCCCGGAGAATCCTGATCCCCGGACTTAAGAAGGCAGGCTTCACGCTCGGCGCCGTGGCCAGCGCCAAGGGGCTGTCGGCGAAGGCGGCCGCTGACGAGTTCGCCTTCGCGCGGACCACGAGCCCGGAAGACGCCATCGCGGACCCGGATGCGGGCGTCGTCGCCATCGCCACGCGTCACGCGTCTCACGCCGCGCTCGCCGAAGCTTCGCTGCGCGCGGGCAAGGTCGTTTTCGTCGAGAAGCCGCCCTGCCTGACGGTCAGCGAGCTCGGTGCCCTACGGTTGGCGGTGAGCGCCTCCGAGCAGCCGCTGTTCGTCGGCTTCAATCGTCGCCATGCGCGACTGGCCGCGCTGCTGCGCGATCACGTGCGCGCGCCGGACGCGGCAATCGACCTGATTTACCGGGTGAACGCCGGACCGTTGCCGGCGGGTCACTGGCTCGGCGATCCGCGGGACGGCGGAGGGAGACTGCTCGGCGAAGGCTGCCACTTCGTCGACTTCGCTTGCTGGGTCGTCGGATCCACTCCACAGACCGTGATGTGCACGATGTGCGCCGATGCCGGCGAGGCGCTCGCCGCTGCGCAGGAATTCACCGTGGTTCTCGAGTTCGCGGGTGGGTCCGTCGCGACAATCGTGTACACGGCGAGGGGCGCCGCCCGACTTGCCAAGGAGTATGTGGAGGCGCACGCCGGTGGTCGCTCGGCCATATTGGACGACTTTGTCCGGCTGACGCTCCTCGGTGCCGGCCGAACGAGCCGTGTCCGCCGACGCCCTGACAAGGGCCATTTCAGCCAGTTCGCGGAGCTTCACGCTGTAATCGCCCGCGCGGGATTCCACGGAACGTTCTCCGAGCCCGATCCGCTCGACTCGATGGAAACGACCCTCGCCGCACTTCAGGACGCGCACCGCCTAGCCCTCGACGCCACCACGATATGTGCGGCATCTGCGGATACGTAGGTCGAGAAGATCCAGTCACGATTCGGGCGATGACTCGACTGCTCGCCCATCGCGGGCCGGACGGTGAGGGCGTTCAGGTGTTCAGCGCGGCGCAAGGGGGCGTACCCGCCGCGCTCGGCCACCGTCGCCTGGCGATCATCGACCCGAGCGTGCGCGGGGCGCAGCCCATGTCCTACAGGGATGGGCGGTACTGGATCACGTACAACGGCGAACTCTACAACTATCGGGAGCTGCGCACCGGACTGGAGCGCCGAGGGTTCTCCCTCACCACCGAAACCGACACCGAGGTTCTGCTCGCGATGTACGCGTGCCACGGTCCCCGCATGCTCGATCACCTCAACGGGATCTTCGCGTTCGCGGTGTGGGACACTAGGACCCAGTCATTGTTCCTGGCCCGCGACCGGCTCGGAGTGAAGCCGCTCTACTGGGCTCAGCACGACGGGGCGTTCTTGTTCGCCTCAGAGGTGAAAGCGCTGCTACCGGTGCTACCGCCTCCTCGGATGCGCACCGATGTGCTCGGGCAATACCTCACCCTCCTGTGGGTGCCAGATCCCGACACCCTGTTCGAGGACGTATACAAGCTCCCCCCGGGGCACTGCGCGAGGTACACCGACGGGAAGCTGCGAATCGAGCGGTACTGGGACATCGAGTTTGTTCCTGAGGAGCGTCCCGAGAATGAGTGGAGCGATCTCGTCGCGGGAAGCGTCCGCGCGGCGGTCCAGCGTCAGATGGTCTCCGACGTGCCGCTTGGCGCCTTCCTCAGCGGCGGGGTCGACTCAAGCGCGATTGTCGCCTCGATGGCCCAGCCGGGACGTCGCGTTACCACCTACACGCTCGGGTTCAGCCCCCGGGATCTCGCGTACGAGATAGTCCCGGACGACATCCGGTATGCACGACGGGTCGGCACCGTCTTCAACACCGAATACCACGAGGAGATCCTGGAGCCCTCGATCGTCGATCTCCTCCCGAAGCTGGTCTGGCACATGGACGAGCCGATCGCCGATCCGGCGTGTATCTCCACGTATCTGATCTGCTCGGCCGCTAAGGAGCGGCTGACCGTCATCCTCTCGGGCATGGGGGGCGATGAGCTGTTCGCCGGATACCCCCGTCACCTGGCAGCGCGAATCGGTCGGCTCCTCGATTGGCTGCCGGCGGCGGGGCGTGCACAGCTGCGCGACTCACTGCAGGAGAGACTGACACTCGGCCGACCCGGGCGCATGCGCGGGCCGCGCCGCAACCTCATGAAGTTTCTGCGCGGGATCGACGCCTCCCCGATCGAACGGTATCTGATCTATTGCTCGTATTACCGACCCAGCGAGCTGCGCCGCGTCCTGGCCGACGAGCTCGCCACATCCGCGCGCGATCCGCTCAACATCCATCGCGGCTACGCCAGTGCCGTCGCTGACGCAAACTGGATAAACCAGCTGCTGTACGTTGATCTGAAAACGTTCCTCCCCTGCCTGAATCTGTCCTACACGGACAAGATGAGCATGGCTGCCTCGACGGAGGTCCGGGTTCCTCTCCTCGACGACGAGATGGTCGCCTTGTCGGCAAGAATCCCGCCGGAGCTGAAGCTGAGAAGACTGACGCGAAAGTACATCTTGAAGCGCAGCATGAACGGCGTTTTGCCCCGCGACGTGATCTGGCGGCCCAAGGCGGGGTTCGGAGCACCGGTGCGCGCCTGGCTTCAGAGCGACCTCAAACCGATGGTCGAGGACCTGCTGTCGGTGGGCGTGGTGAGAGCTCGGGGGCTGTTCGACTCCGCGGAGGTGAGAAGAATCATCGCCGCCAACGACGCCGGGACCGAGGACAACGCGTTGCGGCTGTGGGCGCTTCTCACCCTGGAGATCTGGCAGCGTACGTACATCGACCGCGCGGTGGACACGTCGGTCACAAGAGCCGATTTGGCTACGCCGCCGGCGATGGGGTGAGGATGAAACCAGACCCGGAGTCCGTGAACCGGCTCGTTGTTGTCGGACCGACGCCACCTCCGTTTCACGGTGTGGCGGTCATGACGGTTCACCTTCTTAGCGCGCTCGCGCAACTCGACGTGCTCGCCGGACACGTGGACACACGCGATTCTCGCCCCCTGGCGACGATCGGGCGCCTCGACGTGCAGAACGTTTGGCTCGGCATGCGACACGCCGCGCGACTGTGGCGGCTCTTGACGCACGAGCCTGAGGCGGGAGTGCACATCTCGATGTCCCAGGGGAAATGGGGCCTGATACGCGACGCGGTGCTCGTGCTCGTCGTGCGCGTGAGGAGACGCGCGCTGTACGTACAGCTCCATGGGGCGGGCCTGGCTGACTTCTACGGGAGCGCATCGGGATTCGTGCGGTGGCTCGTTCGAGCCGTGTTGTCCGAAGCCCAGCAGGCCTGGGCTCTCACCCCGACGCTTCAGGCGCAGTTCGACGGCCTGGTCCCTCCCCAACGAGTCTGGTGCGTTCCCAACGTCGTCGAGGATGCATGGAGTGGACCGATGCCCGCCCGGAGGGCCGAGCGCACCGACGGAGAGTTCCGGATCCTGTATCTGGGGAACCTGTTGCCTCAGAAGGGATGCTTCGACGTGGTTCGCGCGGTGGGGCGCCTGGGACCGATTTCGGGTGACTGGGAAGTGCGGATCGTGGGCGCCGGTAGCCACGACGTGGAGCGGCGTCTGCGAAGGGAGATAGCTGCATTGCCGGCCGGCGCCGCGCGGGTGCGCGCGGTCGGGCAGCTCACCGGGGACGCGAAGCGACGCCAGTACGAGTGGGCCGACGTGTTCGTGTATCCGACTCGCTACCCCGCCGAAGGGCAGCCGTTGGTGCTGCTCGAGGCACTCAGTGCCGGTCTGCCGATTGTCACCACGCGGTGGGCGGGGATTCCGGAGACGGTCCTCGATGGGCTGGTGGGGATCTTGGTGGAACCCGGAGACGGGGAGGGGCTCACGATGGCGCTCCGACGCCTCGCCGACGATCCCGAGCTCCGCGCGAGGCTGGGAGCGGCCGGGCGATCGCACTATGAGTCCAGCTTTCGCCCCGAGCGGCTGGTACGCGATCTCGAGATGATCCTCAAGGGAGCGTGAAATGTCGGCTCGAGCATCGGACCGGGCGGCGAGGCGGTGGCGACCACATCTTCGATCGGTTTCGGGAAACGCGGCAGCGACACTGCTGGCACGCATGTTCACTACCTTGGCGCAGGTAGCAGTGTTCGCGGTGATCGCTCGCGAACAGGGCGCCAAGGCGCTCGACTCCTACGCCGTGGGGTTCTCGATCGCCACCTTTGCCGGACTGGTGCTGGACTTCGGGATGAGCGTTTGGGCGACGCGCGAGGTGGCCCGGGGAAATCGAATCTCGGCACAGCTGCGAGCGCGCCTCCCGGTGGGCGGTGCAGTGCTCCTGGCTACCGCGCTGTGCGTCGAAGCGGGGGTGGTGACGCCGAGCGAGGGAGCCGTCGTGGGCGTGCTGGCGATTGCCATGGCCGCCAGCCTGCTGGCCCGGGGAATCTTCTGGGGTCGGCGAATGCACGACCGGGAGACCGTGTTCGGGGCGCTCGAGAGCTGGGGCGTGGTCGCTCTTCTGGTGGCGGCGCATCTCGGTGGGTTGACAATGACCAACGCTCTGGTCTGGACGGCGATCGCGTACACGGCGGGCGCGATTGGCCGCTGGGCCAGCATGCCGCCGGAGGCTCGACCGATTGTGCACAACGACCGAACCCGCGTGTGGGTCCGGGAGCTGGCGCCGTTCGGGATTCAGAACATGGTGACCACGGCGTCCGCGCAACTTGACGTCGTGCTGTTGGCGCTTCTGATCTCGCACCCGCAGGCGGGAACCGTGGCTGCCTACGCGCTCGCCCTGCGGGTGTACTACGCATCTCCGATGCCGCTCGAGGCGCTGGGGGCGGCGTTACTTCCGAGGTTTGTGGTGGACGCGTCGGCGTATCGGCGTGCCGCGACCTTGGGCACGCTGTTCGGAACCGTGCTCGCCGTGAGCGGGGCCGCGACCTTTGCCCTGGCGGCGCCCGTGCTGGGATATGGGAACGAGCTCGTTCATGTGATGCGCAACGTGCTCGCCATTCTCTCACTGGCGTTCCTGGCTCGCTGCAGTGCGTACGTACTCTCGGCCTACGTGATAGCCCAAGGCGCTCAGCTCACGCGCCTCGCAGCATCGGTGGCAGCTCTGGGAACGATGGTCTCGTTAGATGTGACTCTCATCCCCCTCATCGGTGCGTACGGCGCTGCCTGGGCGATGGTCGCCGCCGATTGGGTACTCCTGGTCGGCTATCTCCTGGGGACCCGTAGGACCGCGACGAGGGCTCACGCCCGCCTTGCCCCGCATGGTCTATGAGCACGGCCAATCCGCGCCGTTTCGTCTCGGCATCTCGCACTGGTATTCGGCCGACAATCTCGGCGACGTCGCGATCCTCCGCGGGCAGCTGCGGCTGCTGAAGAGTTGCGGCGTGAGTCCGGTCGTGGTGCTCGGAGTGGACCGCGGAGTGAGACCTCTGGCCGGCGTCGAGGGGGCCACCTTCGCTTGTGTTCCGTGGCCGAGCCCCTCCAGCTTCGGATTCGGGCCTTGGCTGTGGGCGCTCATCTGGGCGCTGGTCACGCTGCTCGCGCCCCGGACACGGCTGCGCCCAGCGCCGTTCCGAGAGTTCGTTCGGCTGCTCTGCAGCCTCGACGCGCTGATGCCAAAGGGTGGCGGCTATCTGTACTCGCGCCGCGGAGCTCGTGGTGTGCTGTTCACCCTGAGAATCTGCTGGCCGCTGCTCTTGGCCCGCCGCCTGGGCGTTCCCCGGCTCGTGTGGGGACACAGTGTCGGGCCCGCCGACACGTGGATCGGGGGGCGGCTGTTGCGAGCCGCTCTCCGAGGTGCTGACGTCATCGTGCGCGACGATGCGTCGAGCGCACTGCTTCACCGATGGGGCGTCCCACACAAGCGGGCGCCGGACTTCGCGTTCGCGTGTGCGTCGCCGACCCCGTCGATCGGACATCGCGCGCCGCGCGGAGAGGTGGCGGTCGGTCTCACCGCCCGCACAGTTGGTCACCCTTCTCGACAATGCGAATATGAAGACGCCGTGGTGGCCGCGATCGATCACCTCGTGGAAGATGTTCGCGCGGGAACCGGTCGCGAGGTGCGCCTGCTGCTTCTGCCTCAAGTCACGGGCCCGCTCCCAGAGGAGGACGACCGCCGGGTGCTTCGGAGGATCGGGGGGCGCGTGCGTTGCACGAGCGCGGTCACTGCTCTCAGTCACAGCGACGTTGGAGATGCTCTCGATCAATACGGCGAACTCGACTTCCTGATCGCCACTCGCCTTCATTCGGCGCTCCTCGCCAGCTGCGCCGGAATCCCGTTCGTGGTCTACGAGTACATAGGAGCGAAGGGCAGGGGTGTCGTCCGGGACCTGGGCCTCCCAGAGTGGGTGGTGGTCGACGAGCCGTCAGAGCTGCCGGACGCCGCCCGACGTGGCTGGCGAGACCGGGACCGGCTGATCGCCAGCTGCCGGTTGAGCCTGCCGCAGATCGCTACAGCTCTGGCAACGACGGCTTCCGAGGGTCTCGATGCTGCCGGGTTTCGTCCGCGATCAGGGCCTGGAGCACGAGCAACGGCAGCCACAGCCACACTCCGAAATACGCGTTCTCGAGCACCACGTTGAACCCCGCGACCACCAGCGTGAACAACGAGAAAGAGATCAGCAACTGCACGAGGGGGTCGACGCGGCGGGCCAATCCGCGCCAGAGAACGACAGCGACCGGGACCATCAGCAGGAGAAAGCCCACCGCGCCCCCGAGGTGAAGCATGGTTGCGAATGAGTTGTGTGTCTGATTCGGATCGGCCACCGTCCCCATCGTCCTCGTATCCCCGGCCAGCGTCGTCGGTGTCAACCCGACACCGTCGCCGATCAGCCATTCCTTGGTCGTCGTCGGTAACGCACTGCGGGTCCGAGCGAGACGATCCTGGATGTCGGGGCTGCTGCCCGAGACGATGCTCGAGAAGCGCGCGAGGCCGGAGTGCCCCACCGGGGTGCCGACCACGACGACCGTCGCCAGACACGCCGCGACCGCCACGAGACGACCCAATCGGCGCAGGCTGTAACGCCGCGCGACCGACGTACTCGTGAACCGCATCGCGGCCAGCGCGCAACCGGCGACAATGATGGCCAGGTACGCGGACCGGCTGTTGACGAGGAGAAGCCCGCAGATCGGCGCAGCGAAAAACAGGCCGAGCGGCATCGGTATCCGCCCAATCTGGTAAAGCCATAAGCTGACGAGTGCCGCGGCGACGAGCGCCTCGGCGTACCAACTCCCCAGCGCGCGGAGCTGGCCCGAATCGGTGAGTGACTGATGGCCGGTGAGGTGGTTGTAGATCCCGATCCCCAGCACCACCCAGCCGACAATGCAGACGTAGTGGCCTTGGCGTGAGAGCCAGCTCCGAACCGTCGTCGACCGAGTGGTCAACAGGGGCAACGCGAACAACAATGGGTAGATGAAGATGAGCGCCTCCCGCGCGCCGGACACCAGGTTGCCTCGGTTGCGGCTCACCAACTCAAGCAATCCCCACAGGGCGGGAATCCCCCACACAAGGATGGTGGCTCTCGCGTACCGTTTTGGCTGAAGGACGGCCCGGGCGACCGCCGTCAGCGACGCGAGCACGAGGAGGAGCTCGAGCAGCGGGACACCCAAGACGAGGGCATGTGCTCCGGAGTTACCCCTGATCGCGGCGATCCCGAGGACCGCGATCAACCCCAACGGTGGCCACTTGATGAGTGCGACGGCGACGGCGCCGGCAGTGCATGCGGCAATCGTGTAGCGGGGTGACATGGCCACCGCGGCTCCGAGGGCAACCGAGCCGACCGCCACGAACGCCGTAACCCCCACCGTCGACGAAACTGCCGGGGACGACGACCGGTTGTCGTGGCGAAGGCGCGCCATCCACCCGCCGTCCGACGACGAGCGAACCGCGGAAAGGGCCTGTGGGGCGGTCGGCAGCTTCATGAGCTCGCGCCGATGAGCCGGGCGAGGGCTGCGAGCATGGGTGCCTGAACCCACCGCACGTGGGGAGTCGCATTCACCCACAGTCGCTCCCGCTGAAAGACGAACGCACCGTCGCCGCGGGTCATCCGGCATGTGGCGAAATCGAGGACTGCCCACCGGCGTTCGGCGACCTGCGGCTCTCGTGACGCCGCGCGCGAAAGCGTGAGCAACGCCTGAGCGACCGCTTGCCCGTCGATCGGATAGGGGGACGCGGGTGTGTAACGCGGTGTCCCGTCGGGGTCGATCAGCGCATCGACGTAGTAGTGAAGGCCGCGATGCCATGCTCGCTCAGCCTCGTCTCCCCCCACGCCGGCTTCGATACAGGTGAGGAGGCAGTCCAGCACATAGCCGGTATGAAAGCCGTCTACCCAGTCGAGATTCGGTCGCTCCCCGTACGGCCACGAGCCGTCGGGGCGCTGACGGCTGACCGTGTAACGGAGAGCGGCGTGGGCGGCGTCGGCGAAGTCCTCTCGGCCGGTAACCGCCGCCAGACGCGCGAGGAGAGCGGCCACCAGCATGTTGGCGTTGTGGATCGGGGTGCGGTCGGCGGGCAGGTAGCCGAAGTACGCCCCCGGCTCGCTCCGCGTCTGGGGCACGTGACGCATGAAGAACTCGCCGGCGCCGGCCGCGAACTCCAGCGCGTCGCCGGCGCCGGCCAGCTCGCATGCGTCCATCAGCCCCAGCCCCGCGAATGCAGTGGCGATCGTGTTAGGACTCGTGCGCGGATAGAAGAAAACGCGCGTCTGTACGTCGAAGTGATAGCCCCAGCAGGGCTCGGGGAACTCCGTGCAGCGCAGCGTCGCGAGCGCGGCGAGACAATCGCGTAGCTTCCCGCGCGCCTCGTCGCCGTCCAGGAAGCCGTTGCGGGCGTAGGCCGCAATGACGTGCGCCAGCGTCGCCGCGCTCAGGCCGGCCGGGATCCCGAGCAGAGGGCGAAGGTTCAACGGTGAACGCTTCACGGCCTGGGTGACGACGCGCAGCGCGAGCGGCGAGCGACGCGCTACGCGCGGCAGGCGCCGCGCGTTGAGTGCGTCATACGGATCCGGGCCGCGCCAGCCCCGCGCACTTCCCCACCGCTCGAGCGACCGCGCGGTCTGGACCGCGCTGGCGATCTCACCCGCGCGCTCGTCAGCGCGTGCCGTGTAAGGCATGGTTTGCATGTCACACAGACCCCGTTCCGCACAACCGGCTCCCCTGGCCGGAACCGAACACTATGCGCGCCGTCCCTCGTTGTCGCGCCCGGTACAGCTTTAGCGTGACTTTGCGGCGGGAAACTCCTATCCCGACAGCCGGGACTCCTCGAGGTCGAGTTCGTGCTCGATCCGCCGCACGGTCTCGGCCGAGATCTCCCCCCGCCGGCGGAGCTCACCCAACCGCCTTCGCTCCACCGCGATCAGCTCGCGTCGCAGCTCGCGGATCCGGCGGGCCACAGCCGCTTCGCCCCCAGCAACGGCATCGTCATCGGCCTCGGGCTCGAGGCGGTGGATCCGCTGCTCGAAGGTCATCCGAAGCGGATCGGCGATCGCCTCGGCCAGGTCCTCGCGCTCGGCCAGTTCGTCGATGTGCCGCAGCGCGGTGTGCGCCAGGGCGACATGCGCCCGCGCCTCCTCTCGGGCCAGCGCGTCCTCTTGGCTCAGCCCCAGGCGGCGGACCAGGGGCGACAGGGTCAGCCCCTCGATGACCAGCGACGCGGCGATCGCGATGTAGGCGATGAGGATGATGTCCGAGCGGTTGGGGAAGGCATGCCCGTCCGCGACGAGAGGGAGCGCGAGCGCGGCGGCGAGCGAGACACCACCGCGCATCCCGCTCCAGCCGAGGACCAGCAGCTCCGAGGATGTCTGCGGCGGCTCGTCGCGGCCGGTCCGTGCGAGTCTTACGGCCAGCGGGACGGTGAACATCCAGGCCATCCGCACCGCGATCAGCGTGACGAGCACGAGCGCCCCGTACTCGAGCGGCCTGACCACCTCCAGGCCGCGGGCGATGTGCGGTAGCTGGAGACCGATGAGCAGGAACAGCAGCGACTCGAGCACGAACGTGAGCGCCTCCCAGAATCCCAGCGTGCGAAGCCGGGAGGTCGGTGAGAGCATCAGCTCGGTCCGCCCCCCGGTGTACAGCCCCGCGGCGACCGCTGCCAGGACGCCGGAGGCACCCACGCGGTCGGCCGGAAGATAGGCCAGGTAGGCGGTGAGCAGGGAGATGCTGATCTCGATCGGCGGGTCGTCGATCCGCTTGCGCACCTCGACCGACACCCACCCGGCGACCAGCCCGATCGCCACCCCGCCGGCCGAGACCGCGATGAACTTGACGATCCCGGCGCCGGGCGAGAAATGGCCCGAGACCACGGCGGCGACGGCCAGCTTGTACACCGTGAGGCCGGTGCCGTCGTTGACCAGCGACTCGCCCTCCAGGATCGTCGAGATGCGATCCGGCGCGCCCAGGCGGCGCAGCACCGACGTGGCCGCCACCGGGTCGGTCGCGCCGAGAATCGCCCCGAGCACCAGAGCCGGCCCCCAGGCGATGCCGGCCACGGCATGCGCGACCACCGCCACCGCCCCCATCGTGACCAGCACCAAGCCGACCGCCAGCAGCCCGATCGGGCGGGCGTAGGTGCGCAGGTCCTGGCTCGAGGAGCCGAACGAGGCGGCGTAGATGAGCGGCGGCAGGAACACGAACAGCACGATGTCCGGATTCACGCGCGGAGCCGAGGTGCCCGACACCAGTCCCGCCACCAGGCCGCCGAGGACGAGCACGATCGCGTAGTGCACGTTGATCGCGCGGGCCAGCCCGGCCAGCACCACAGAGGCCAGCAGCAACGCGACGATCAGTTCGATGCCCTGCATACCGCCTTTCCTACCCGATGCGGTGCGCGCCGCGGAGTCCCCTAACCGAGCAAACCGGGCCGGCGCAGGCGAGGATATGGGGTCTCGCACCCATTCCCGTGTGCGTGGCCCGGTGAGAGCGTCGCAGCCCGATGTGCAATCGCTGATCGGAGACGGCCTGCGAGAGACCCCGCATCCGGTGCTGTGCGTTGTCCACGACGAGCGAGATGTTCGCGAAAGGCTGGTGCACGATCTCCGGGAGCGGTTCGGGGCGCACTACGACATCGAGGCCTATCCGGACGCGCGAGATGGCGCTCACCGCGCTCCGCCGCCACGCCTCCGACGCGCGACCCGTAGCCGCGGTGTTCAGCGCCGACACCGAGGCGTGCAGAGGCGAGATGTTCCGCGCCGCCGTGCGCGAGTTCCACCCGCACGCGCGCCGCGTCGTGCTCGTGGGTCGCGGCGAGTGGAGCAAGGCTCATCCTGCGGTAGCCGCGCTGCGCAGCGGTCAGGCCGAGTCCTACATCTTCGTGCCCTGGGCCATGCGCGAGCGCTGGCTCTACCTCCCGGTCACCGAGTTGCTCGCCGACTGGGAGGCGTCCCAACGACCCGACGTGGAGGCCGTGCAGGTGATCGGGAAGGAGCGGGAGCCGCGGGCGGAGGCCCTGCGCGAGCTCCTGTCGCGGATCGGGCTGCCGCTCGGGTTCTACTCGCCGGACTCCGCGGAGGGGCGTCGCGTGCTGGAGCGGGCGGGGGTCGACGGGTCCGAGTCGCCCGTCCTCGCGTTTCGGACCGGCGCGGTTCTCGTGGACCCGTCGTTCGAGCGCGTCGCCCGCCAGCTCGGCTTCGCAACCATGCCGGATGATCAGCCTTTCGACCTCGCGATCATAGGCGGGGGCCCCGCCGGTCTCGCGGCGGCCGTCTACGGTGCCTCGGAGGGCCTCGCCACGGTCGTGATCGAGGAGGAGATGGTCGGTGGCCAGGCCGGAACCAGCTCGCGCATCCGGAACTACCTCGGCTTCCCGACCGGTTTGTCCGGGCGCGATCTGACCAGCCGAGCGCTCGAGCAGGCGTGGTTCTTCGGGGCGCGGGTGGTGCTGTCTCGGCGCGCCACCGGGATCGCACCTGAGGGGACCGGTTACCGGATCGAACTGGCCGGCACGCCGCCGATCGCTGCGCGCACCGTGATCGTCGCCACCGGCGTCACCTGGCGGCGGCTGCAGGTCCCCGCGCTCGAAGCCCTGCGCGGTGCCGGCGTCTTCTACGGCGCCGCCGCGTCAGACGCGAGCGGGGTGACCGACACGCAGGTGTTCATCGTCGGAGCGGGCAACTCCGCGGGCCAGGCCGCCGTCCACCTGGCCAGGACGGCGATCTGCGTGACGCTGTTGGTCCGCGGCGAGCGCCTCGCCGCGAGCATGTCCGACTACCTGGTCCGCGAGCTCGAGCAGACCCCGAACATCCGGATCCGAGAGCGCACGGAGGTCATCGACGGTGGCGGCGTGGGCCGACTCAGGAGTCTCACGCGGCGCGACAACGCGCGCGAGGTCACCGAGGAGGTGCCCGCCGACGCGCTGTACGTGATGATCGGGGCCCATCCCCATACCGAGTGGCTGGCGGGCACGGTCGCCCGCGACGAGTTCGGCTATATCCTGACCGGCGAGGACGTCGCGGGACAGGACGTTCACCCCTGGCCCCTCCAGCGTCCGCCCATGCTCCAGGAGACCAGCCTCCCGGGGGTGTTCGCTGCCGGCGACGTCCGCCACGGCTCGGTCAAGCGCGTCGCCTCGGCCGTCGGGTCCGGGAGCACTGCGGTGCAGCTGGTCCACATGCGGCTGGCCGAAATCGCCCAGCCCACGCCGCCGTAAGCGCACTCCCAGTCTGGCCCCGGCTTGCTATTGCCTCACCCGGTAGGTAGCGTAACTACCGGCTCATGAGGGTTCCCGTGGCCAATTCGACCCGGCGCGTGGCCGGCATCGGCGCGGTGCTGGCGTGTGCCCTCACGGTGGCGGCGGCAGCCGTGGACAGCGCTTTCGCGCACCGGGGCGCTGTGGCAACCGCGACGGCGGCGGCCAAGATCACCCCGACCGGGGTCGACGGCGTGAAGCTCGGCGAGACGTTCTCCCAGCTCCGAGCGCAGCACCTCGTCGGGCCCATCCACAAGGGCTGCGAGCTGGCCGGCCCGAACACGCGCTCGGCATCGCTGCTCGCGCCGCTCAAGGGGGGCGTCGACTTCACGATGACCACCCCGCGCAAGGTCGTCGACATCAGCATCCGCGGGGGAGCCACCGCGCGCGGCGTCGGCATCGGCGCCACCATCGCGCAGATCAAGGCGGCCTATCCGAAGGCGAAGGTCGACCATTCCACCGATCACACCTTCGCGCTCACGCTCGTCCGGATCCCCAAGAATGGCGGCGGGCGACTGCAGTTCGCGGTGGACACGATGACCCACCGGGTGACCTTCATCGGGGTGCCCGCGATTCCGTTCTGCGAGTAGTAGACCGCTCAGGCTTCGGCGATCATCAGCGTCGCGCCACCGCTGGCGAAGGTCGCGACGTCGGCCCCCGCCGCCTGTCCCTCGGGGCTTCCCATCGCCGCCTCCAGGTCCTGGGCGCTGTCGAACCACAGGAGGGCCAGGAAATAGAAGGGCGCCGGCGAGCCATCCGGCGTTCCCAGGACCTTCCCCGCCTCGAAGCGTCGGAGGTTCGGGATCTTCTGCACCAGCGGAACGTGCGTGTTCGCATAGTGCTCATCGAACGCCGCCGGGTCATCCGGCGCGCCGTAGCTGACCACGAGCTTGACCATGTGTGCTCCTTGTCCGGGGACGGCGGAGCCTATACCGGCGCCGGCGCGGCCGCCTATCCGGTGAGCAGGCCGCCATCCACCGGCAGCACCACGCCGGAGATGTAAGAGGCGGCGTCGCTGGCCAGGAACACCGCCGCCGCGGCAAGCTCCTGTCCGTCGCCCATTCGAGCCATCGGCACCCGCTCGAGGACCTTCTCCAGGTAGCCAGGACGGTAGGTGTCGGTCATCTCGCTCGCGAAGAAACCGGGCGCGAGCGCGTTGACCCGGATCCCCTTGCGCCCGGTCCACTGCTGGGCCAGGTCTCGGGTCAGGCCGATGATCGCCGCCTTGCTCGACGAGTAGGCCGCCTGCGGCAGGCCGCCGGAGGTGAACCCGAGCACGCTGCCGATGTTGATGATGCTCGCGCCGGGCTGCATCGCACGACCGCAGGCCTGGGCCATCCAGTAGCTGCCGTACAGGTTCACCTCGATCACCTGCTGGAACTCCTCGGGCGTCTCGCGCGTGGCCGGAACCGCTGTCCCCAGACCGGCGTTGTTCACCAGCACGTCGAGACGGCCGAACGCCGCGAGCGTCTCATCGACCACCCGCTGGCAGTCCTCGGGATCGCTCACATCGGCGGTGACCGACAAGCACCGCCGCCCGAGTTGCTCGACCCGGGACTTGGTTTCCGCAAGTCGCTCCTCTCGGCGCGCACAGATCGACACGTCGGCGCCTGCCTGCGCGAACGCGAGGGCGAACTCGACGCCCAGGCCCGACGAGGCGCCGGTGACGATCACGACCTTCCCGTCCAATGCGACGCGCTCGACGAAGCTCATTGCGCCCGGCACCGTACTACGCCTGGCGCGCCCAAGCGGCTAACGTCCCCCCATGGCGGTGAAGGCGTGCCTGAACGGCGGTCGCACGCCGGCCGAGCACCCGGCGCTACCCGTGACGCCGGACGAGCTGGCTGCCGACGCGGTCGCGGTGCAGCGGGCCGGCGCGTTCGCCGTGCACGTCCACCCACGCGACTCACGTGGTGAGCAGACGCTCAGCGCCCGTGCCTGCGATGCGGCGGTGGCGACGATCCGCCGCGCGGCGCCGCGGCTGCCGGTCGGGTTCTCGACCGCGGCGGCCATCGATCCCGACCCATTTGCCCGCGCCGCGGCGGTCCGGGCATGGCGCACGCCGCCTGACTTCATCTCGGTGAACCTCTCGGAGCTCGGGTGGCAGGGCATCGTGCGCGCGGCGGTGCACGCCGGCATCCCGGTCGAGGCCGGGCTCGCCACGACGGCTGACGCGGAGGAGCTGGCCCGCAGCCCCTTCACCCATCAGGTCGTGCGGGCCCTGGTCGGGGTGGACGGTGGCGCCGAGGATGCGCGCCGGATCGCGGAGCTGATCCCCACCGGCGTGCCGCAGCTCTGGCATGGCGTCGGCGCACGGACCTGGGAGGTGCTCGCCGCGGCCGCCGGCGGCGGAGTCGACGTGCGCGCAGGCCTGGAAGACGTCCTGGTGCTGCCCGACGGCCGCGTTGCCGCGGACAACGCGGAACTGGTCGCCGCGGCGGTGGCGCTGACCTCGGGCGCCGGCGTCTGAGGCGCTTGAGCGTTAACTCCCGGCGTTCCTCATCGCTCAAGACCATCTGGCCGTGGCTGCGGCCCGCGAGCACCAACAAGGTTCAGACGACTATCCATACTCGTTACCGAACCGAAATTACCGCGGCACCATTTACATGACCCTGACGAGATGCAGACGACTATGCTTCTCGCGCCGATACATTCCCGGGCTGTTAGCAAGAAAGCGATCGACAGCCTGCCTGCACCCGCTGTAGCTGTAGTAGTCGTCGATGACGAATCTTCCCCCGGGGGCAAGGTGGGGACCGATGCGCCGTAGACACGTCATCACGCTGTCGTGCCAGTCGGCGTCGATGTGTGCCACCGCGACGGGCTCGGTGACACGGAGGGTGTCGTCGAAGAAGCCCGGAATCAGCAAGACGTGGTCGCGCTCCAAGCTCAACCCGAAGCGCCCGAATGACCGGGTGACATCACCCAGCAGATCGTCGCGATAGCCGTAGTAAGACTCACCGCCAATGCCTTCCGCGCGGCCTGACGCAATCTTGGCGTAGCGCGCATGGACATCCTGTTCATCGCGCTCCGACGGCGCGGGAATCATCCCGAACGCGTCGTACACAACGAGCCGGCGCTCCGAACGTTTGACCTTGGCCATAAGTATCGCGCTGCCCCCGAGGGCCGTACCAGCCTCGATGATGAGGCCGGGCAGGCCGTCGCGATCTGCCCGCTCGACGGCTTCTGCCAGGTCTGCAAGGTTGCGGCGCCGGAGGAACGTTAGCTTCAACGCGGCGATGCGATCGATGAGCGCTGCCTCGACAGGGTGCTGGCGGCGATAACGGGCGAATCGGACCCGGTCAGCGGCAGCCTCAACGAAATAGCGCAGGGTCTGGCGAGGACGTTTGGCGAGGGCGCGCGGGAGACGAGCGGCGCGGGCGGCTTGACGGATGACCGACAACGGCAGGCGAACCCTAGCCCATCGAGCCTCAGCCAGGCGTTGAGCTTCTCGCGGGCGCCGCTCAGCCTCGCCGGAAGCGATCCTCCTCCTCGACCGTCCGCTCGGCGGTCGGTCGCGCCTCGAGCCGCCCGTCCGGGATCGGCGCGCCGCTCTCGATCGACAATCCGTACGTACCTTCCTCAAGTCTGGCTTCCGCGCGCTCCACGGCACCCAGCTGGTCGAGCAGATCCTGCCGGCGACCCGCATCGAACTCGTCCTGGTAAAGGTCCTCGGAGTCCTCGTCGCCGGGCTCGACTTGATCGGAGCCCTCCCGCGGCTCCCCGAGTGCGGCGAGCGATTCTTCGATGCGCGAGCGCTCGCGGGCGAGCAACTCACGGGCTCGGTCAGCTTCCATCTGTCAAGCCTAGACGGTCCGGGCGCCCGAGCGGCGTAAGACGCCTCGCGCCGCCCGCTCACGAGTCCGGGGTCTTGATGAAGCCCGGCTGTGCGTAGGCCGGATTCGGATAGGTGTAGAAGCCGCGGCCGCTCTTCACGCCGAGATCGCCGCGATCGATGTACGCCTTGAGGAACGTCGCGTTGGCCTCGAGCTGCTCGTCGCCGAGCTGGCGCGCCCAGTAGTCGGTGATCGTCCACACCGTGTCCAGGCCGACCGCGTCGAGCGCGCCGAGCGGCCCGACGGGCGCCTTGGTGATGTGCATCCAGGCGCGATCGATGTCCTCGATCGTCGCCACCTCCTGCTCGGCGAGCGTGATCGCGGCGCGGTTCAGCGCACCGTACATCGTGTTGAAGACGTAGCCGTTGTACTCCCGATGCAACTCGATCGGAACCTGTCCGATCCGCCGGGCGAACGCGAGCACGAGCTGTGTCGCCTCCGGGTCCGTGCCGGCGTGCGGCATCACGTCGACGAGGTTGTTGACCCACACCGGCAGGTGAAAGTGGAGCGCCAGCAGCCGGTCGGGGCGGCCTGAAGCCTTCGCGAACTGCGAGGGCACGAGCGTCGAGGTGTTCGTCATGAAGACCGTCCGCGAGGGGCAAGCGGCGTGGAACTCGGCGAGCACGCTCCCCTTCAGATCGGGATCCTCGGGGACCGCCTCGCTGAGCAGGTCGGCCTCCGCGGCGGCGGCGGCGAGGTCGGGCGTGAGGGTGATCCGCGCCCGCGCCGAGGTCCGCCGCTCGGCGGTGATGATGCCGGCGGCCTCGAGCCCGCCGGCATAGGTGTCGATGCGCGCGCCGGCCTGCTCGAGCGCAGTGGGGTCGACGTCGTAGACGACGACGTCGAAGCCGTGGCCGGCGCACTGGAAGGCGATCTGCTGTCCCATGGTCCCCGCGCCGACGACGGCGACCCGGCGAATGTCCTCTATCTGCATGACCGAAGTATCGCGCCCGCCGTCCCCCGCCGGAGGGCGATCGCGGACCTATGCCGCGTCGCGGGCCGGGCCGGCGTCGAGCAGCGTGCGGACGTGCGCGGCAGCGGTGTGCGCGGCGTCGACCGTACCCTCGTCCTCGCCGTCCTCGATGACCGCCAATAACGCCTCGACGACGGCCGGATCGAACTGCGCGCCGGCACAGCGACGCAGCTCCTGGCAGGCCCCCTCGTGGGACATCGCCGCCCGGTAGCCGCGCTCGGTCCTCATCGCCTCGTACGCGTCGCAAACGCTGACGATCCGGGCGCCCAGGGGGATCTCCTCCCCGCGCAGCCGGTCCGGATAGCCCGATCCGTCCCACCGCTCGTGGCTGGCCCGGACGAGGCGCGCGATCGGACACAGCGCCGGGGCGCCCTGCAGGATGCGCTCGCCGAGAATCGTGTGGTTGCGGACGAACTCCCACTCGCCGTCGGTGAGACCGCCGCGCTTGTTGAGGATCGCGTCCGGGATGCCCACCTTGCCGATGTCGTGCAACTGGGCGGCTCGGAACACCTCGTCGAGCGTTTCGCCGCTGACGGCGAGCCGGCGCCCCACCCGGGCCGCGAGCTCGGCCACCTGCTCCGCGCGCTCGTCGAGATCGGGCTGCTTGGCGCGCATCGTGCGCAGCAGGACCTCGCTGGCCTGGCGATCCGCACCGGTTGACCGGCGGCGCTTGTTGGCATACATCCGCTCGTCGGCCACCCGCAGGGCACGCGAGGGGTCATCCGCCTCGCGCGGCAGGAGCACGACCCCCAGCGAGGCGGTGATCGTGAACTCGGACCCAGCCTCGCTGAGGGCGGCCGCCGCGCTCGAGATCACCTCGTCCGGATCGGCGCCGGCCAGGTCGATATGCGCGCAGAACTCGTCGCCGCCCAGCCGATAGGCGCGGCCCACACCGTCCACCGCGCCGCGCAACCGCTGGCCCAGGCGAGCCAGCAGCTCGTCCCCGGCCAGGTGCCCGAACGTATCGTTGTACGCCTTGAAGCCGTCGAGATCGAACAGCAGCAGCACGGATGGACGCGGGCTATCGGAGTCCTCCTCGAACGCCGCGGACAGGTCGGCGGTCAGCCTGCGGCGATTGCCCAGGCCGGTGAGCGGATCGGTCATGGCCTGCTCGCGGATCGCGTGGTGGGCGATGATCTCGGCCGCGGCCAGCTGAGCCTTGGCGACCAACTCGGACATCAGCGCGATCTCGTCCTCCTCGAACGGCCGCCCGGCGCGAACGAGCCAGAGCGAGCCCGCGATCTCGTCGGGGGCGGCGGCGATCCGCAGCGGCACACTCAGCCGCCACACGCCTGCTTGCCCGACCTGGACCGGAGCGTCGAAGCCCGGCCCGGGGCGTTCATGCTCCAGGGAGTCGAGCCAGCCTTCGACGCCGACCGACAGCCGAACGGGCGAGGGTCCTCCGGTCAGCTCGAGCCGTCCGGCCGCGGCGTCGAGCGCGTCGATCGATCCGTTCAGGAGGATCTCCAGCAGGCCACCGAGCTCGAGCTTGGCCGCGAACGCGTCGCCCAGCCGGCGCACGGCCGACTGCAGGCGGACCCGCTCCTGCTCGACCAGCTTGAGGCGATGGTGAGCCTTGTCGATGCGCTGGTTGCGATCGCGCGCGAGCAGCCAGAGCAGGAACACCAGCGGCAGCACGAGCAGGATCGCGGCGGCGTGCTGACGAGTGGCGATCGCGGCCAGGAAGCCCAGCGGGGCCAGCGCGGCGTCGACCGCCCAGACCAAACCGATCACCCGGATCTGGACATCGAGCTTGGGTACGACGCCGGTCAGCCGCGTCCGGACCAGTGAGCATGTGAGATCGACCAGGCATCCGGCCGCGAGCGCTCCGGCCAGCAGCGGCAGCTGGCCGAAGTCGATTGCGGGCGATCCGGCGAGCAGCAGGACCAGCGCCGGGCCGACGGCATGCCACGCGTCGGGCACGGCCGACAGGACTCGGCGCGGCGGCACCCGGCCGAACATCCAGTCCACGGCGTTCCCAAGCGCCATCCCGATGCCCACCGCGGCGGGCACGGCGGCGGGCGGCAGGACGAGCAGCATCGGCACGAGCACGAGCTGCGTGGGCACGACGAACCCGGCGCCCACCGGGAACTCGATGCGCGCCACCAGCGCGTAGACGGCGATCAGCAGAGCGGCCGTCCCGGTGAGGGGGGCGACCTCACCGGGACGGGGGTGGATGCCGGCCGTGAGCAACAGGGCGCATGCGACCGCCGCGAACAGGGCGGCCGCGATCGCGTCGACGACCAGCTCACGCTCCGAGGCTCGCCGCTGACGGCGCTCCCAGCTGTGCTCGAGCAGCCGTTCGGTCGCCGAGTCGGCCTGGTCCTCGTAGCGCTCCACCAAACTGCCTTCCGCGTGATCCGCGATCCGGGCTCAGCCCGACCGGTAGGGATCGACGTACACGTCGTCGATCTGCCAGCTTGCGCTCGCGGCGGGCACCCTGAACTGCAGCGCGACCAGCAGCGACTGGTCATCGGAGAGTCCGGACGTGTCGCCCGAGATCGGCTGGGTGGGCGCCCACGCCGGCATGGAGCCGTCGGCGAGACGGGCAACCCGCACGGTCTGCACGCCATCCGGCGTCTGGATCAGCGCACGCACGCGAAGACTGCCGCCCGATGCCGTCTGCTGGGCGAAGAATCGCAGCGAGGTCATGGTGTTGTCGACGCAGAAGAAGGGCGACGTGGCGCTGCCCCCGCCGGTGATGGTGAGCGACTGGCTGTCGCCGCTGCCGTTCACGGAGAACGGCTCGTTGCCCGAAGTGAGGGTCGCGCCCGACAGGCTCCAGCCGACCTCGTCGGCGGTTCCCTCGAACGATCCTCCGGGGATCAGGAAGTAGTTGTTGCTGTCGCCCCATTGAGCGAACGGACTGCTTACCGGCGGGGCCGGGCAGGACGCGAGGGCGACACCGGGGGCGACAAACAGCCCCAAGAAGGCGAGCGCCGCGATCCGAGTCGCGACGACGCGCAGGCTTGGGCGGACGAGAGTAAACAAGGCTGAACCTCCATGCGGGACTGCCAATCCATGGCGCACGATCTCCTGGACATCGGCAGCTGGGCCATCTCAAACCCGAGATCCCTGGCTTTGCGTCCCCGCCTCGCGACGAGTTAGCCTTTCTCGACACCCTCGGAATCGGCAGGGACCCCCGGGAGGTTGAGCGTCAGGGCCCGGACTGGAGTTTTCGTACAGGTTCAGCCCCGGAGGCGTGCCGACTGTGGGCCGACGGCGGTTCGGGGCACTCGCCAGGCGGCGCCTCGCCTCGCCGCCGCTCAGCCGATGACCTTGCCCGGGTTGAAGATCCCGTGCGGGTCGAGCGCCCGCTTGACCGCGCGCATCATCTCGACGCCCGCCGTGCCGTGCTCAGCGGCCAGGAAGCGCGTCTTGCCGTAGCCCACGCCGTGCTCTCCCGTGCACGTGCCGCCGTGCGCCAGCGCGCGCTCCACCAGCCGGCCGTGAAACGCCTCGGCCCGTGCGATGTCGTCGGGGTCGTCGGCGTCGACGAGCACGCACACGTGGAAGTTGCCGTCGCCCACGTGTCCCACGATCGGGGCGGTCAGATCATGCTCGGCGATGTCGGCCTGCGCGGCCTCGACGCAGTCGGCCAGGGCCGAGATCGGCACGCACACGTCTGTAGTGAGGCCGGCCCGGCCGGGTCTGAGCGCGCGGGCCGCATCGTAGGCACGGTGGCGCGCGTGCCAGATTCGGCGACGCGCGCTCTCGTCCGAGGCCCAGGCGAAGTCGCCGCCCCCGAACTCGGCCGCGATGCCCGCCGTCTCCTGCGCCTGCGCGGCGACGTCGTCCTCGGACATGCCGTGGAACTCCAGGAACAGGGTCGGCGCAACCTGGAAGGAGGTGTCGTCGTGGCGGTTGATGGCCTCGATCTGCAGCTCGTCGGCCAGCTCGATCCGCGCCACCGGGATGGCGTACTGGCCGACGCCCACGGCACACTGCACCGCGGCGGCGACGCTGGGGAACGTGCACGCCGCCGCGGCGATCGCGGGCGGGATCGGATGCAGACGCAACGTCGCCTCGCAGATCAGCCCGAGCGTGCCCTCCGAGCCGATCATCAAGTGCGTGAGGTCGTAGCCGGCCGACGACTTGCGGGCCCGCGAGTGGGTGCGCACCACCTCGCCCAAGCCGTTCACGATCGTCAGCGCGAGGACGTTCTCGCGCATGGTGCCGTAGCGCACCGTCTGCGTCCCGGACGCGCCCGTGGCGGCCATGCCCCCGATCGTGGCATCCGCGCCCGGATCGACCGAGAAGAACACTCCCTCGGGACGCAGGCGGGCATCCAAGGCGCGGCGGGTCGCGCCGGCCTGCACGTCGACATCGAGGTTCTCCAGCGACGGGCGGCCGATCGCCGCCATCTCGCGCATGTCGACGCTGATGCCGCCGGCCAGGGCGGTTACGTGGCCCTCGAGCGAGGTTCCGGCTCCGAACGGCACCAGTGGCAGGCGATGCTCGAGCGCGATCCGCACGACGCCCGCCGCCTCCTCGACGCTGCGCGGCCACACCACCACGTCGGGCCGGGCCTCGGGGTGAAACGACTCGTCGTGACCGTGCTGGGCGAGGACGTCCGTCCCGATGCCGACGCGGTCGGCGCCGAGCAGTTCGCCCAGCCCCCGCCGTCCCGCCTCCACGGCCTCCTCTCCGGGACGGTCCGGCGTCGGCACCTCTATCACGCTCACGAGATCAAGCTTCTCACACCCGCCCTCGCCGCCCAGCACGACTCCTCGTCGTGGCAGGTCTCCATCGCCAGGAGCGCCTGGTGCAACTGGTCGAGGGTCGCGCTGGTCAGCTGCCCAGCCAGGTTGTGGGGCTCGAACGGATCGTTCTGGAGGTCGTAGAACTCGCGCTCGCCGTCGTCGTACTCGACGTAGAGAAAGCGATCGGTGCGCATCGCCTCGTAGGTGCGAGGGTTGCCGGAGGCGGGCTGCTGAAAGTCGGGATCGAATCCGCGCATGTCGGGACCGTGGTGCTCGACGAGCGCCGCGGTGCGCCAGTCCACGGGCGTGACCCCGGAGAACAGCGGCGCCAGGCTGTGACCGTCTGCGCTCAGGCTGGTCCCGCCGATCGCGGCGAACGTCTCGGCCAGATCGATGTTCTCGGACACCGCCGAGGTGGTGGCTCCCGCGGCGACTCCCGGGCCGTCGACGACCAATGGGACCCGAATGTCGGTGTCGAACGCGGTCAGCTTCCCGGGCATCAGGCGGTACTCGCCGGTATGGAGCCCGTTGTCCGAGCTGAACACCAGATAGGTGTTGCCCGCGACACCATCGGCGGACAGGGCGCTCTGGATCTGCCCGATCAGCCGATCGACGGCCTGAACGGCCTCCGCGCGGCGGCGGAAGACGCGATTGATCGTCCTGATCTCTCCCCGGCTCAGCGGACCGTGCGCCGCCAGCCAGCGCGGAGCATCGGTCGGCAGCCGGTCGAAGCTCGGTGGTTCCGGCGCTCGCAGATCAGGGAAGCGACCCACGTCGTCGGGGGCGGGCGTGTACGGGAAGTGCGGCGCAAACGTCGCGACCTCGAGAAAGAACGGCGTGCTCGCGCCCGCGGCGCCATGGATGAACCTGACCGCCTTGTCCGCCAGAACGTTGGTCAGGTAGTCGGACGGTTCGTGGCCGTAGTGCCGGATTGTCCCGTTCTCGTTCAGGTGGTAGTCGTACTCGTCGTAGCCCCACCCGGCGACGTCCCATTGCGACCAGCCAGGCGGCACGTAGTTCTTCGGGATGCCCGACGAGGGCGGTACCTGCAGGTACTCGTTGAGGTACTTGCCCATCAGCGCCGTGCGGTAGCCGGCGCTCTGGAGCGCCACCGCGAACGTGTGCTGCTCCTCCCCGAGATCGTGGAACTTCTCAAACCCACCGTCCGTGCCCGTGTTGCTGAACATGCCCGTGTCGTGCGGGAAGTTGCCGGTGAAGGTCGAGGCGCGCGAAGGGCAGCACAGCGAATCCGAGACGAAGTAGTCCGAGAACGACAGACCCTGCTGCTCCATCGCCAGCACGTGCGGCATGTACGGGAGGAGATCCATCGACAGATCGTCGGTCAGGATGAACACGATGTTCGGCCGCGACGGATCGGCCTCGGACGCACGGTCGGACGAGCTGAGCACGGCCAGCACGGCCATCACGACGAGCACCGCCGCCGGCCAGCCGCTCTTGCGCAACGTGTTCATCACCGCAAAATCCCGCCTCGCCTGACGGCGCGTGCTCGGCAAGGCGATTCCCCTACCTGGAGACTCGACCCCAACCGCGGGGGCAGTTTAGGCCAGGCGCTAGCGGAAGCGCACCAGTGCGATCTGACCGGTGGCCTTGTCCTGACCGTTGGCGATCTTGATGCCGGCGCCGAGTTGGTTGCCGCGCGCCCGAGCGAGCATGCGCTGTCCGGCCTGGGTGAGCGAGAAGCTCAGGTAGCCGAGTTGCTTGGCGCCGACGAACTCCGGACCGGTGCGGGCGATCGTGGTGGCGCCGACCGACAGCGTGGTCCGCGGGGCGCACGGGGTGTCGGCCTGGCAGGCGACGAGGATCCCGCCGGTCCCGCCGGCGAACACGAAGTCGGTCAGAGCCACGATCTGAACGCTCGGAGACTGGGTGACGCTCCGCTGCGGTCCGGGTCCGCGCGTGAAGAACGGGATCAAGGTGAGCGAGGTCGCGCCCCCGATTCCGGACGGATCGGACGCGCTGACCTGCACTGAGAGCCGGTGTTTGCGGGCGCGCATGAGCATGGCGTGACCTGCGCCGGTCAGCTTGAAGTGCACCAGCGCGTTGCCCCCGGCTTCGACCGTCATCGGCGCGGTGTTGGCGATCGTGGTGCGTCCGGCCTTGATCGTGGTCGTGATCTGGCATGCCTGGGGGGCCGAGCAGACGACCGGCAGCGCGCCGACCGAGCCGCCGGAGACGAAGGCGCTCTGACCGAAGATCGCGACGTGCGGCGGGAGCGCCTGGACCGCCGAGGTGGCGAGCACGTTTCTGCCGCTGAGTGGCTGCACCGCGAAGTAGGGCTCCCCGCTGTGAACGGCGATCTGGGTCTCGAATCCGTTCCGCGCCGCCGCCCCCACCACGACGAGCCCGTCGGGGCGCGGTCCGGCCACCACCCGCCACCCCGTGACGTCCGTCGCGCCGTTCCAGCTGGCGTACAGGTGCGCGGTTCCGCCGCCGCCGGCCGACACGGCCAGCGCCGGCGGGTCGTCGGGCTGAGCGCTCCAGGGCGAGCGGTAGGCGCGGTAGCTGGAGTTCAAATCGACAAACCGGCCGTCGTAGATCTCCTTGCCGGCCGCGCCGTACTGGGTGAAGTACGGCCAGGCTCCCCAGCCCACGAACGTATTGCCGTGGTCCAATAGCTGGACCGAGCCCTCATATGGAGCCAGGAGCTCGGGCGAGTGGTCGAGTGAGCGCACCAGGGTCGCCGTCCGCTTCACCGGGTCAACGCGCTCGATGAGGCCGCGGGATTGGCTGTGCACCTGGGGGGCGTCGCCGTTGTCGAAGATCGTGAACACGCCGCCCGGCCAGCTATGCACGTTGTGTTGATAGGCGGTGCTCGTACCGGGGCCCATCTTGAAGCTGGAGTGCTTGCCGCCGAGCGTCCAGATGACCTTTCCGGTCTGATGGTCGACGTCGTACGCCGCCCAGGTGTTGCGCCCCGAGAGGATCAGGTTGCCGTCCGCGGCCTCCTGCACCGAGTTGAGGTGGAAGTAGTCGTACGGACGTTGCTTCTTCGGCGCCGGCCTACGCGAGTCCGACAGCGAGACGTGATCGAGGCTGTCCCACTGGAACAGCACCAGCCCGGTGGGAATGTCGATCTCCTGCACCACCCCGTCCTGCACGAGTCCGTTCTTGTTTGCGCCAATCGGCCAGTGGACGTCCTGGTAGGCGGTGATCAGCGCGGTGCTTTGCGGCGTGATCGTGAACTCGTGGAGATCGGCCTGCAGGCCGTTACCAGCGCTGATCGTGGCGATATGGCGGTAGTGATTGTCATAGATCACGTCCTCGCCGACGCCGAGCCCGGCGTTCTGGTAGCCCTGCCACCACGTCAGCACCGGCTGGCCGTGATACTGCTGGACGCGGAGATCGGTGGCCTGCTCCTTGGTCCCGGACAGGGGCAGGAACCACACCAGCCGGCCCGCCGGATCGACGATCATCGGCCCCCACTGCACCGGCCCGCGCATCGGGGTCAGGAAGATGTCGTTGCCGATCGGCCGCCCCTTGGTGATCTTCACCGCGGCGGGCTGGAGATCGGGACGGGAGCGGAAGGAATCCACATCACCGCTCACCCGGGGCGGCACGACCCGGCTCCCGGGAGGCAGGGTTGGGCCCGCCGGTTGCTCGACCGTGAACGTGAACTTGCCACCCGACCCCCCCGAGATGCTCAGCCCCGTGCTGACCGTGACGACCTCGCCGGGGGCGAACGCCGCGGCGGGGATGAAGCTGCCTCCGCGGCCGTCGGAGTCGCCCTCGATCGTGCCCGCGTGGGTCCCGGTGCTCGAGCCGGTGACCGTGATCGAGCCAATCGCCGCGGCGGGCACGCCCCGGAACGTGATCTGCGTCTGCGTGCTGGCCAGCCGGCTGCCGGGGATCGGGTAGACGAACACCCGGCGGGTAGCCGCCCGCGCCAAGCCGGGGGACACACCCAGCCCCACCACGATCGCTGTCGCCATACACGACAGCCGCCAAGCCGTTCTCGCGCGAAATTGCTGCTGCACAGACGCCACCCGCGGGCTCAAACCCGCCGACCGGACGAAAGGAGCGCCGGACGCAGTCCATTTTCTGCAGTTGCCGGCTCAGATCCTCGCACAGCGCCCTCCTGAGCGGGAAAATGGAACCGTGAAGGTCGAGCGACAGACGGATGTCGTCTCCGAGATCGACCGGTTGAGGGTCGACATCGATCGCGCGGCGGCGGCGACCGAGGACGCGCTGGCCGGACACCCGGGAGGCTCTGAGGGCGAGGATCCAGGCGGGCCACTGGCCGAGCAGGCGGAGCTGTACCGGCAGCTCGGCGCCTTGCGCGAACGCGTGGCGGCGGCGCAAGATGGCAACGAAGACGCGGGCGCGCTGCGCGCAGAGCTGGCGACCCTGCTGTTCTTCGCCAGGACGCTCGAGGCCGATGCGCACAACTGGCGCTCCTCGCTGGAAGGGCGGATCAAAGAGCTGGGGCGGCAGAGAACCGCCGCGCGCCGGGAGCGGCAGAGGATGGCGGCCGAGCACGAGACGCTCGTGCGGCGCCGGGACGGGCTCCAGCTGAGCATTGTTCAGACGGCGGCACGGATGGTCCAGCTCGACGGCGGCGAGTGGCGCCGGACGTTGCCGGTGTTCACGCTCGGTGAGGGCCTCACGGTCTGTTCCGTTGCGGTTTCCTGCCCCAGGAGAGGGCTTCGCTTCCCCAAGCAGTGGCTGGTGACGCTCAACCGCACTCGCGACGACGTGACGATCAGACGCGAGTAGGCCCGGTTAGGGTTAGGCCTCACGCCTGCGCCGATGCGGTAACCGGCCCTCGGTCTTCCATTTCGAGCCCGGGCGTCCGGGCAGCAACAGCACGATCAAGAGTCCGATGGCCGACAGGATCAGGCCGAAGGCGAGGCCGACCTTCTCGCCATAGCCCTTGCGGTCAGACATCCACGAACCGATCGCGGCGGACAGCAGCCATACGAACAGCAGGTACAGCGCCTTGGTCCCGATGACCGCGAGGATGATCATGTGCCCAGGTACGCCCTCTGCACGGCGGGGTCGTTTCGCAGCTCGTCCGAGTCGTTGGTCAGCGCCACCTCCCCGGTCTCCAGCACGTAGCCCCGCTTGGACACATCGAGCGCGTAGTTCGCGTTCTGCTCGACCAGCAGGATCGCCACGCCCTGCCGATTGATCTCGGCGATCGTCTCGTAGATTCGCTGCACCAGGATCGGGGCGATCCCCATTGAGGGCTCGTCGAGCATCAGCAGCTTGGGGCGGGCCATCAGCGCTCGACCGATCGCCAGCATCTGCTGCTCGCCGCCCGACATCGTGCCCGCGTTCTGGCGCTCGCGCTCCTTCAAGCGCGGAAACAGGTCGAAGATCCGGTCGAGATCCTCGCCGATGCCGCTGTCGCGGCGGCGGTAGGCGCCCATGTCGAGGTTCTCGCGGACACTCATCCGCGCAAAGCAGTGGCGTCCCTCCGGGGAGAGCGCGATCCCGCAGTCCACGATCTCATGCGCGGCGAGACGCGTTATGTCGCGCCCCTCGAACGTGACCTTGCCCGCGCTCGCCGGCGTGAGCCCCGAGATCGAGCGCAGCGTGGTCGACTTGCCGGCGCCATTGGAGCCGATGATCGTGACCACCTCGCCTTCCTCGACGGTCAGCGACACGCCTCGGAGCGCTTGGATCGCGCCGTAGTAGGTGTGGATGTCGGCAACGTCGAGGAGGGTCATCAGCTCTGCTTTCCGAGGTACGCCTCGATCACGCGCGGGTTCTCGCGGACCTCCGCCGGCGTGCCTTCGGCGATCTTCTCGCCGTGATCGAGCACCGTGATCCGCTCCGAGACACCCATCACGACCTTCATGTCGTGCTCGATGAGCAGGATCGTCAGCTCCAGGTCCTTGCGCAGCTTGCGCATGAACTCGGTCAGGGACGCGGACTCCTGCGGGTTCATCCCCGCCGTGGGCTCGTCAAGCAGCAGGAGCGTCGGATCGGAGGCCAGCGCGCGCGCGATCTCCACCCGGCGCTGGTCGCCGTAGGAGAGGTTGCTCGAGAGCTGGCCGAACTGGCTCCGACGCAACCCGACATACGACAGGGTCTCGGCGGCCCTGTCCTGCACCGCCTGCTCCTCGGCGCGCACCCACGGCGCGCGCACGATCGACCCGAACAACCCAGCCCGCATGCGGCAGTGGCGGCCCACGATCACGTTCTCGAGCGCGGTCATCGCGCCGAACAGCCGGATGTTCTGGAAGGTCCGGGCGACCCCGAGCTTCGTGATGACGTCGGGTCGATCGTGGGTGATGTCCCGCCCCGAGAACACGATCCGCCCGGCGGTCGACTTGTACAGACCCGTGAGCATGTTGAAGAACGTCGTCTTCCCGGCGCCGTTGGGGCCGATGATCGAGACGATCGACCCGACCGGAACGTCGAACGAGACCTGGTTGACCGCCACCAGGCCGCCGAACTCCTTGGTCACGTCCTCGGCGCTGAGGATCGACGGGTGCAGCGCGGTCTGGCTGGGCGCCGGCGTCTCGACGGTCATTGCACCGCCTCCCCGGGCTCGACACCGACCCAGGCTGCTCCGGGCTCGTCGAGCTCGGTCTCGCCGATCCCCCGGGTGAGCTCGAGTTTTCGCCGTCGCTCGGGGATCAGCCCCTGCGGGCGCAGCACCATGACCAGCACGAGCAGGAAGCCGAAGATGCTCACCTGCAGGTCGGTCAGGTTGAAGTTCAGGCCGAGGTCCCCCGGTATCGGGTTCAGCACGTCCGGGATCAGGTAGTAGTTGATGTTCGCGAGCAGCAGCGCCCCCACGACGACTCCCCAGATCGAGCCCAGCCCGCCGAGGATCACCATCGCGAGGACGAAGATCGAGAAGCCGAACTGGAACTCCCCGGCGTCGATCAGCGTCGTGTATGCGCCCAGGAACGCGCCCGCGATGCCGCCGAACGCCGCGCCCAGCGCGTAGGCGTACAGCTTCGTGCGGACCAGCGGGATGCCCATCGAGACGGCGGCGACCTCGTCCTCGCGCAGCGCGATCCACGCTCGCCCCAGCCGGGAGTCGCGCACCCGCACGTTCACGAACAGCGTGATCAGGACCAGCGCGAAGATCGTGTAGTACCAGGGTCTGATGTTCAGCTGGCTGAACGTGCCGATGCCCGGGAGGTAAGGAGGGTCGGTGCCGCTGATCCCGAGCTCGCCGCCGGTCAGCGGCATCCCGAAGATCTTCAGCGACGGTCCCTGGAGCGCGAACACCCTGATGATCTCCCCGAACGCGAGCGTCACGATCGCGATGTAGTCGCCGCGCAAGCGCAGGGTCGGCACGCCGATGATGGCGCCGGCGAAGGCGGTGAAGAGCCCCGCGCAGATCAGGATCAGCACGAAGTTCAAGTGGATGCCCGGCAGCGTCCCCTGGGGGCCGTGGGCGAGGACGTGCACGTGGGCCTTGAAGAACCAGCCGGAACCGAGCCAGCCGAATGCGTATGAGCCGAGCGCGAAGAATGCGACGTAGCCGAGGTCGAGCAGTCCGGCAAAGCCCACCACGATGTTCAGACCGAGCGCGAACATCACGTAGGTCAGGGCCAGGATCTCGGTGTTGACGAAGTTGTTCGTCGTCGAGAACAGCTGCGGGAGCACGAGGCCGAACGCGATCAGCGCCACCGCCAGCGCGCGCGGCCACCACGGAGGAAGCCGACGCTCGATCGCCACTCGCCACTCCTGCAGCTGCGCGCGCAGCTCGCTCACCCGGCCTCCCTCGTCTCCTCGCCGAGCAGTCCCTGCGGACGCAGGACCAGGATGATGATCAGCAGACCGAACACGAAGAACGGCGTCCACTGCGGTCCGACACGGGCGTCGATCGACTGCTGGACGCAGCCGATGATCAACCCGCCGAGCACGGCCCCGCGCAGGTTCCCGATGCCTCCCAACACCGCCGCCGTGAACGCGATCAGCCCCGCCTCGAAGCCCTGGAGGTACCAGATCGTCGTCTCGTAGAGCGCGTAGACGAGCCCGGCGGCGCCGGCCAGGGCGCCGCCGATGAGGAACGTGAGCGAGATCGTCCAGTCGACGTTGATCCCCATCAGCCGCGCCGCCTCGGGGTCCTGCGCGGTCGCGCGCATGGCCCTTCCGTGGCGCGTGCGGCTGACGAACCACCCGAGCAGGATGACCAGCGGGATCGTGACCGCGACCGAGAGCACGTCGGCGCGATGGATCACCACCCCCGATATCTGGACGACGGTCTTGTTCTCGTGGACCAGATCGGACACGCCGACCGTCGAGCCCCCGCGCCACAGCAGCCCGACGTTCTGGAGGATGAACGAGAAGCCGACAGCGGTGATCAGCGGCGCGAGCCGTGGTGCACCTCGCAGCGGCCGGTAACCGACCCGCTCGATCAGCACGTTGAGGCCGCCGCAGACCAGCATGCACACGAGCAGGGCCAGGGGCAGGCCCACCACCAGGCCTAGCGTCGAAGTGGCCAGGCCCAAACCGATCGCGCTCCAGAAGCTGACGCCAGTCATCGAGCCGATCATGAACACGTCGCCGTGGGCGAAGTTGATCAGCTCGATGATCCCGTACACCAGCGTGTATCCGATCGCGATCAGCGACCAGATCGCGCCGTTCGAGATCCCCTGGACGATGTTGGTGCCGAGGTAGGTGAGGTCGTGGACCCTCGTCGCGTGGCCGCCCGAGAATCCCGGATAGCCCGTCGTGAGGTCGTGGGCGAGGAAATAGACCGGGAACGCCACGAGCAGCGCCACCAGTCCCCATTGACCGGCCGCACGCCGTATCGCCAGCAGCACCTTCCTGCCGACCGACGGCGCGGTTCCGCTGGGGAGCGATCTGGCTTCCATGGACCCCCGGGCCAGCCTAATGGTTGGAGCGGGGCCGTTGCAACGGCCCCGCTCCACGTTGGCCGGTCGTTACTTCACGGTGATGGCCTTCTCGAACTGCGGGTTGCCGTCCGCGCCGACCTTGTACAGGCCGTAGGACTTCAGCGTTATGTCGCCGTTGGCGTCGAATCCATACGTGCCGATCGCACCCTGATAGTTCTTGGTCGCGAACAGCGCCGCTACGATGGCCGACTTGCTGTTGCCCTGGGCGCCCAGCTTCGCGATCGTCCGCAGCCCTAGCTGCATGGCCTCGTAGCCGTAGATCGAGTACGGATCGGGGTTCGAGACCCCGTATGCCTTCTTGTACGCGGCCAGGAATGCCTTGCCGCCCGGATACGCGGTCAGGTCCTGCGTCGCCACCGTGCAGTGGAACAGCGGGGCGATGCTGGCCGGGAACCCGCCCTTCGAGGGGTTCGTCTCGCCGCTGGAGCAGACGCCGTCGCCGCCGAAGATCTTGGCGGTCGGAATCGCGGAGTTGATGTCCTTGACCAGCTCCACCTCGCCGGGCGGGTCGAACGCGGTGTAGACGCAGTTCGCTCCCTGCGACTTGACCGACGACGCGTAGGAGCGGAAGTTCGGCGACGTCGGGTCGAGCGGGGTGACGCCCGTGACCGTGATCCCGTAGGCCTTCTGGTGCAGCTGGAGCTGCGTAGCGAGCCCCGCGCCGTAGGGCGTCTTGTCGTCGTTCACCGCGACGCGGGTGCACCCGGCCTGCTTCATCGCCAGAAGGCCTGCCTGGCCCTGGATCGTGTCCCGGGGAACGATCCGCAGGTACGTCCGCTTCCCCGTCGGGTAGTACAGCCCGGGCTCACCTGATGCCGTACCTGGGTCGTTCGTCGTCAACCCGTTGTACGTGTTCGCCGGACTGATCTGGGCCAGCCCCCCCTGGTTGGTGATCGGAATCTCGACCTTCGCACAGCCGGAGTTGAACGGGCCGATAAGGAGGACGGCCTTCGCGTCGGTCGCCGCCTTTCGGACGTTGGCCTGGCACACGTTGAGGTCGTAGTTGGTCGGCGACGTCGCCGTGGAGTCGTCCAGCGAGATGAAGTTGACCTTCCACTGGCCGGCCTTATACCCGGCCTGGGACAACGCGAGCTTTTCCCCGTTCAGAGCCGGCATCGTCTGCGCGCTGACCGCTCCCTTGAGCGGCAGGTCCGAATAGATGTTGATCGTGCCGGAGCCCGAGCTGCTGCTTCCGCTCGAGCCGCCGCTCGAGCCGCTGCTACCGCTGCTGCTGCTGCTGCTCGAGCCGCACGCGGCGATCGCGAGCACTGCCGCCACGCAAGCACCGACTGATACTGCCCCTCGTAACCTCATGTTCCTCCTTTACTCACCCCAGCGGGGGTCGCTGAGGTGCTCACCCTAACGGCGTGCGCGCCCGAATCAAAGTCGCGGACGGACCGTCTAACCAAACGTGAATTGAGGGATTCCGCCCTTGGGCGGCGAGTCCTGCCCGGAAGCCGCTATTTCCAGCGCTTCAGACCTTCTGGCTCCTGATACCAGCTACCGGCGGCTACCGGCGCTCTCGCTGATGAAGCAGTTGATCGACGATGGCCGCATCGGCACGGTGGATGGTGGGCGAGATCGAATCGGTCAGCGCGCAGTCCCAGACGTTCACGACCACGCGCGTCGACCCGGGGAGCGATCCGACGCGCGAAATCGAGGTCGACGTCGACGAGGCGTCCTCGGCCCTGCTCCAGCTCCGCGACGGCGCCCGAGGTGTGTTCGAGACCGCGAAGACGTGCGCGAGGCGACCTTGCGACTTCGTCGTCGAGGTCAACGGCACGAGCGGCACCCTGCGCTTCGACTACGCCCGGCTCAACGAACTCTGGCATGGGGACGCGACCGACCCCCCCGAGGTGTACGGCATGCGCAGGATCCGGGCCGAGCACGCCGTGCCGCGAGTAGCTACCGGCTCAGATCTTGGTCACTTCGACGCCGGCTGACTCGAGTCGGCGGACGCCCGCCGCGGGAGGATCGGCCAAGTAGGCGAAGTTCACCGAGGAGGCCGGAACGATCACGTTGAGTCCGCGCTCCTCGAACTTGCGGGTGTCGGCGACGAGCGAGACGGCCCGGGAGTGGCTGATCATGGCGCGCTTGACCTCGGCCTCGAGCGAGTCCGGGTCGGTCAGGTAGCCCTGACGCTCGATGCCCTTGCAGGAGAAGATCACGCGATCGGCAAAGAAGCTCTCGATCGCGCGGAGCGCCTGCGCTCCGACGAACGATTGGGTCAGCTTGCGGTACGTGCCGCCGAGCCCGATCAGATCAACGTGTGGCGCATCGGCTCCGCCGACCAGCGCCATCACCGGCACGCTGTTCGTGAGCAGGGTGACGTGGAGACCTTGCTCGAGAATGTCGCGGACGACGTAATAGGACGAAGAAGAGCAGTCGACGAAGATCGTCTCACCCGGCTCGATGGTCGCCACGACCGCGCCCGCCAGCCGGCGCTTCGCGTCGACGTCCTGCCCGAGCCGGCTCTGAAACGAATCCTCGTGCGCGGCGAGCTCGGGGAGGACGGCTCCTCCGTGCGTGCGCCGCGCGTGTCCGCCCTCGGCCAGCAGCGCGAGGTCCCTGCGCGCCGTCATCGGCGAGATGTCGAAAGCTTCTTCGACCGCCCCGACGGTCAGGCTTCCCTGCTCGCGGAGCATCTCCAGGATCAAGCGCCGTCGCTCCGCGGGAACCACGGCGCGTTTGCCGTTGCCCCTTGTCATAGCACCAGTTTCGCACACAAACGAACGTGCAACCGATGATCGCTTTGGGCCTCCTACGCGGGTGTTCCGCGTCTGCGTGCGGAACGTTAGCTGATTGTTTTTGTGTCCTTGACACAGGGTCAGTGATCTGGTTTGATCGGTCTTGTTCGTTTGCTCTGAGGGAGTGAACCGGTGCCGGAGGCCTGGGAAGGGGGCCCTCCCCTTCCTGCTTGTCGCGTCGCCGACATGTGCCGGCACCTTGTGACGCCCTGCGGATCTGATGAACGGTCCATCCACAGGTGTTCTCATCACAGGAGAGTTTCGTAATGCAGGATGTCGTCAAACGCGCTGTGCGTTACCGGCACCTCCGCTGGTCGTTCGGAGTCGCGGTGGCTCTGATTGCGGCATTCAGCCTGGCTGCATGCGGCGGTTCATCGAGCAGCTCATCCTCGGCAAGTGCCAGTGGGGGTTCGTCCTCAACCAGTAGCGCGTCGAGCTCAGGCTCGAGTTCCGGCGGCGGCAGCCTCAAGACGGGGCTGAACGTCTACGTCATCCCGAAGAACCTGGGCAACAACTACTTCACGGTGGCGGACAGCGTGAAGTCGGGCGGCGCATTGGCCGCGTTGCAGACGCTTGGTGAGAAGGGCACCGAGACGAGCGGCTCGGCCGCCACGGCGGCATCGCAGCTGCCGGCGATCCAGTCGTCGCTGTCCAAGGGAGCGAACATCCTGATCGTCTCGGCGACAGACCCAACCGCGCTCTGTCCGACCCTGAAGTCGGCGATGGCGCGCGGGATCACCGTCGTCACGTACGACTCGGACGCCCCCACGTGTCGGAACCTGTTCGTCAACCAGGCATCGACCGCGTCGATCGGCACCAGTGAGGTCGACATCCTGGCCAAGGAGCTCGGCGGGAAGGGCGACATCGCGATCGTGTCCGCCGCAGCGTCGGCGACGAACCAGAACGCGTGGATCGGCTTCATGAAGCAGGAGCTCAAGAAGTACCCGAACATGCACCTGGTCTCGACCGTCTACGGCAACGACGATCCGACCACGGCCACCCAGGTGACGAGCGGGCTGCTCCAGAAGTACCCGAACCTCAAGGGCATCATCTCGCCGACCACGGTTGGCATCGCCGCCGCCGCCGGCGTGCTGGACACGGCGCAGTACCGCGGCAAGGTCAAGTTGACCGGTCTCGGAACGCCGCTGTCGCTCAAGAAGTTCGTCAACGACGGAACGATCGAGGCGTTCGCGCTGTGGGACCCAGCGAAGCTCGGGTATCTGGCCGCCTACGCCGCGGTGAACGTCGCGTCGAAGAAGATCACCGGCGCACAAGGGCAAACCCTCACGGCCGGAAAGCTCGGGAGCTACACGATCGGGCCGGACAACACGATCATCCTTGGGCCTCCGACGGTGTTCAACAAGGCGAACATCGACAAGTTCGACTTCTAGCCGAGGCCGCACGGGTCGCCGATGGGCTCCTGCGTCATGCAGGCTCCCATCGGTGCCCGACAATCTCACACCATGACCTCCTCTTCCTCTGACCCGCCGGGTGGCTCGAGGGACCGGAGCGCTGGCGCACACCCGGCGGGACGGTCCCAGCCTGAGCCGACGGCGGTCCTCTCGTTGCGCGGCGCCGCGAAGGCGTTTGCCGGCGTGCATGCGCTCGACGGCGTCTCTCTAGACCTCTACGCCGGCGAGGCTCATGCACTGGTCGGCGAGAACGGGGCCGGCAAGTCGACCGTGGTCAAGATCCTGGGCGGCGTCCATCAACCGGATGCCGGGGCGCTTCTCATGGACGGACGCGAGATCGTGCTGAGCGGGACCGCCAACGCGCGGGAGGCCGGGATCGCCGTCATCTACCAGGAGCCGACGCTGTTCCCGGATCTGTCGGTGGCCGAGAACGTGTTCATCGGCCGCCAGCCTCTACGCAGCGGCCGCCGGATCGACTACCGGGCGATGGAGGCCGAGGTCACTCGGATCTTCGAGCGCCTGGGCGTGCAGATGGATCCCGATCGCATCGCCCGAGGGCTTTCCATCGCCGAGCAACAGCTCGTCGAAATCGCTAAGGCCCTCTCCAGCGAGGCGAAGGTCCTGATCATGGATGAGCCCACGGCCGCCCTCTCGCCGGTCGAGGTCGAGCGGCTGTTCAGGATCGCCGAGACGCTGCGTGCCGATGGTGCCGCTGTCCTGTTCATCTCGCACCGCCTGGAGGAGGTGTTCGCGCTGTGTCAGCGGGTCACGATCCTGCGGGATGGCAAGCTCGTGATGTCCCAGCCGCTGGCCGGGCTGAGCGCCGACGACCTCATTCGGGGCATGGTCGGGAGGGAGTTGCGAGAGCGGGAGCACGAGACGCACACGCCGGCGGGGACCGTTCTCGAGGTCGACCGTCTCACGCGGGAGGGCGTCTTCGTGGAGGTGTCCTTCGAGGTCCGAGCGGGCGAGGTGGTGGCCCTGGCCGGACTGGTCGGCGCCGGGCGTAGCGAGGTCGCCCGGGCGATCTTCGGGATCGATCGCTACGACGCGGGCGCGGTGCGCCTGTGTGGTGAGACGCTGCGCGTAGGCTCGCCAACCGCCGCGATGAGCGCTGGGATCGGCTTCGTGCCCGAGGATCGCCGCCAGCACGGGCTGGTGATGGACTTCTCGACGGAGAGCAACATCGCGCTGGCTTCCCTGAGACGCCTCAAGCGCCACGGCCTGCTGTTCGCCTCGGCCGAACGGAAGTTCTCGCTGGAGTGGGCCAAGCGCCTGCAGGTCAGGTACGGGCGGATCTCCAACCCGGTCTCCTCGCTGTCCGGCGGCAATCAGCAGAAGGTCGTCCTCGCGAAATGGCTCTGCCGGCAGCCCCGGCTCTTGATCGTCGATGAACCCACGCGCGGGATCGACGTCGGTACGAAGGCCGAGGTCCACCGACTCCTGTCCTCGCTCGCCGACGAAGGCGTGGCTGTGCTGATGATCTCTTCCGAGCTGCCCGAGGTGCTGGCGGTCGCGGACCGGATTCTCGTGATGCGCGAGGGACGTCTCGTTTCCGCATTGACACATGACGAGGCGTCCGAGGAGCGGATCATCGCCGCCGGGACCGGGCAGGCCGCCGCCAACGGCCGGTCGGAGGGCAGTCCATCGTGAGCGCCACCACGACCGAAGCGCCCACAGGCATCGCGACGGCGAGCCCGCGGCGGCTCGTCGACATCGTCCTGCGGGCGCGGACATTCGGGATCGTCGGCGTGCTGGCGCTGTTCGTTCTGATCACCACGGCGATCCAGCCCAGGTTCCTACACGCCGCGAACATCCGCTTCATCCTCGCCACGACCGCGGTGTACGCGCTCGTGGCGGTCGGCGAGACATTCGTGGTGATCACCCGCAACGTCGACCTGTCGGTCGGCTCAGTAGTCGGACTGTCGGCGTATGTGTCAGCGAACATGTTCCAGGCTCACCACGGGATCCCGATTCCCGTCGTGTTCCTGGTGGGTCTGGGTGTCGGTCTGGCGTGCGGTCTGGTGACCGGAATCATCACCGCGATCGGACGTGTCCCCAGCCTCGTGGTGACCCTCGCCATGCTGTACATCATCCGTGGCGTCGACACGTTGATCGTCGGCTCCGGGCAGGTCGTCGCCAACGCGCTGCCGAATTCGTTCATCAACATCTTCCACGCCACGATCCTCGGTATCCCGGATATTGCGATCGCGGTGGCGGTCGTGGTGGCCCTCGCGGCCTACTACCTGCGCTCGTATCGCTCGGGTCGCGAGCTGTACGCGATGGGGTCAGACCCCGACGCCGCCCGCCTGGGAGGCATTCCGATCGCCCGCCGGATCTTCGCCGCGTTTGTGTTCAGCGGTGCGCTGGCGGGGCTGGGCGGTGTCCTTTGGGCAACCCAGTACAACACGATCGACGCCACCGCCGCCAATGGGCTCGAGCTTCAGGTGATCGCCGCCGTCGTGGTCGGCGGCGTGGCGATCTTCGGCGGCAGCGGCAGCGTCGTCGGCGCCGCCCTCGGCGCCCTCCTGCTTCAGACGATCAATTCCGCCCTGAACGTGCTCGGCGTGCCGTCGTTGTGGACCCAGGCGATCTCGGGCTTCCTGCTGCTCGTGGCGATCACCCTGGACCGCGGGATCCAGCTCCGGCTGGCCGCCGCACTCCGGAAGAGGAGGGTTCACCTTGGTGCCTGAAACCCGAACGCTCAAGGAGCGCCTGGCGCCGCTGCTGCGCTGGGAGTCCGGCCTGGCGGTCGCAGCGGTCGCCGTGCTGGTCTTCGGCAACTCGGTCTCCTCGCAGTTCTTCTCGAGTTACAACATCTTCACGCTGTGCACGAACATCGGTGACCTGGCGCTCCTCGCCTTGCCGATGACGCTGATCATCATCACCGGCGAGATCGACCTGTCGGTTGCCTCGGTCCTGGCCGTGTCGGCCGAGACGCTCGGAGCGCTGTGGACTCACCACTGGCCGCTGGCGCTGATCTTCGTGGTGTGCCTGGCCATCGGCGCGACCGCCGGGCTGATCAACGGCTTGCTCATCACCCGCGTTGGCCTCCCTTCGCTGGCGGTCACCATCGGAACCCTGACCCTGTACCGCGGGCTCGCCAATGTCATTCTCGGTGCGGCGACCGTGTCGAACTTCCCGGCGCCGTTCAACACCCTCGGGGTGAACGGCTTCCTGGGTATCCAGTGGCTGTCGTGGTCGGTGGCGATCTTCATCGTGGCCGCGGTGCTCACCGGCGTGGCACTGAGAATGACTCCGTTCGGACGGTCCCTGTACGCCATCGGGCTGAGCCAGGAAGCCGCCTTCCATGCCGGCATCCGGGTCAAGCGCACGAAGCTTCTGCTGTTCGTGCTCTCGGGCGTTGTGGCCGCCGCGGTGGGCCTGCTCTATGCCTTCGAGCTGTCGTCGGCCGGCGAGAACATCGGGATCGGCTTCGAGCTTCAGGTGATCACGATCGTGCTGCTCGGCGGCGTCTCGATCTTCGGAGGCAAGGGCACGATCCTCGGGGTGGCTCTGGCGGCATTCGTGTACGCCGGCTTGCGCAGCGCGCTGCTCTTGACCCCGTCGTTCAACGAGAACGACTTCCAGGTCGTGTCCGGCGGCCTGCTGATCCTCAGCGTGCTGGTGCCGAATGCGGCATCGTTCGTGCAGCGCGCGCGGATGCTGATGCGGCGCGGACACATCCGCGATCGCCGCAAGCTGCTGGCGCTCGCCGACGCCGAGGTGCTCGACCGTGAGTAGGTCTCGGGCGTTCGCCGCGGTCGATCTCGGTGCCGAAAGCGGTCGCGTCGCGCTCGGTCGCTTCGACGGCGATCAGGTCGGACTCGAGATCGTCCATCGCTTCGCGAACCAACCCGTGTGGCTCAACGATGGCCTGCACTGGGACCTCCTGAAGCTGTTCGACGACTCGCTGGATGGAATCGCACGTGCGGCTCGCGACGCCGGGCTCGACGGCATCGCGGTCGACGCCTGGGGAGTGGATTACGCGCTGCTCGACGCCGATCACCGGGTCCTTGGGCTGCCGTTTCACTACCGCGATCGGCGCACCGACGGAATGGTCGCCGCCGCCCACGCGCGGGTGAGCCGAGACGCGCTGTACGCGCGTACAGGCATCCAGACGATGGCGATCAACACGATCTTTCAGCTCATGTCGGAGGTGGACAGTCCGGCCGCGCGGTCGGCCGAGCGCCTTGCCTTCGTGCCCGACCTGTTCGCCCTGTGGATGACCGGAGAGCTGACGGGCGAGGCGACGATCGCCTCGACGAGTGGACTGCTGGGCGCGGAAGACGGCCGGTGGGCGCGCGACCTCGTCGCTCAGCTGGGCTTTCCCGAGGCGCCGTTTGCGCACGACCCGGTCGAGCCCGGGACGCCCGTGGGAACGCTGCTCAGCCGCCACGACGACGCGTGCGGCAAGGCGGCGGGGGCCACCGTCTGGACTGTCGCCGGACACGACACGGCGAGCGCATTCGTCGCCGCCCCCGTGCAAGGACCGGGCGACGCGGTCCTGTCCTCGGGAACCTGGTCGCTGCTCGGCGCCGAGTCCGACCGTCCGTTCCTCGATGCTCAGGCGCTCGAGTACAACCTGACCAACGAGCGCGGGGTGGGAGGAAGAACCCGTCTGTTGCGCAACGTGATGGGCCTGTGGCTCCTGCAGGAATGCCGCCGAGCATGGGAGCGCGCGGGCACGCCGGCCGACTACGCCGAGCTGATCGCCATGGCGCAGGACGCCGACCCGAACGTCGCGTTGTTCGATCCCGACGACGAGGCGCTCATGGCCCCCGGCGGCGAAATGACCGCCAGGGTGAAAGAGGCGTGCAGCGCCGGCGCGCAGGCTCCGCCGGCCGAGCCGGGGGAGATCGTCCGCTCGATCCTCACCTCGCTGGCCTGCAAGTACCGCTTCGTGCTCGAGCGACTGCAACGGGTCACCGGGAGGACGTTCGAGGTTCTTCACGTCGTCGGCGGCGGAGCGCGCAATCACCTGCTGTGCCAGCTCACGGCCGACCTCACGGGGCTTGCAGTGTTCGCCGGTCCGGTTGAAGCGACGGCGCTTGGGAACGTGCTCGTGCAGGCGATCGCCGTGGGCGAGGTCGCCGACCTGGCGCAGGCGCGCGCACTATCCGCCCAGTCCTCGGCGCGAACGCGACTCGAGCCGCGAGCCGCAACGGCGTCCGCCGAACTCTACGAGCGCTTTCTGTCCGTGACGGGCCTCGGGGTGAACGACCGCGACCATGCCGTCGCTTAGCACACGGAGGTAGGAGTGACCGATCTCAATCGCGAATACGGGCAACTGGCTGAGCGGCTGACCGACACCGGGCGTGACGTCGATGCAATCAGCCGGGCGCTGAGCACCTTCGACGTCGAGACCCCCTCGTGGGGCTACGGCGACTCGGGAACGCGCTTTGCCACGTTCCAGCAGCCGGGCAGGCCGCGCGACGTGTTCGAGCGCCTCCAGGACGCCGGCGAGGTCCACCGCCTGACCGGCACGGCGTCCGCCGTGGCATTGCACTTCCCGTGGGACCACGTCGAGGACCTGGCGGCGCTGCGCAGTCATGCCGAGTCGCTCGGCCTGCGGATCGGGGCGGTGAATCCCAATCTCTTTCAGGATCCCGATTACAAGCTCGGCTCGATCACGCATCCGGACGAGGGTGTGCGCGCTAAGGCGGTCGAGCACCTGCTGGAGTGCGTGGAGATCGCGCGTGAGCTGGGCTCGACCGCGCAGTCGCTGTGGCTGGCCGACGGCACCAACTATGCCGGGCAGGACGATCTGATCGCGCGCCGCCATCGCATGCTGCGCTGCCTCGCGCGTGTATACGAGGCGCTGCCTTCCGAGCAGGAGCTACTCATCGAGTACAAGCTGTTCGAGCCGGCGTTCTACGCCACCGATCTGGCCGACTGGGGCTCCGCGCTGCTGGTCTGCCAGAAGCTCGGCGACCGCGCGAAGGTGCTCGTCGACCTGGGTCACCACGCACAAGGGGTCAACATCGAGCAGATCGTCGCGATCCTCGACGACGAGCAGCGTCTCGGCGGCTTCCACTTCAACAACCGCAAGTACGCCGACGACGACCTCATCGTCGGCTCCGTGAACCCGTTCGAGCTGTTTCTGATCTTCGTCGAGCTGACCGCCCCGGGGCGGGGGATGCCGCGGCTCACGATCGATCAATCTCACAACATCGAGGCAAAGGTGGAGGCGATGACGCTCAGCGTGGTCAACCTGCAGGAGGCGTACGCCAAGGCGTTGCTGGTGGACCGAGATGAGCTCGCGCGCGCCCAGCGTGCCCGAGACGTGTTGGGCGCCCACGAGGTGCTGCTCGACGCCTACCGGATCGACGTTCGCCCCCTGTGCGCCAAGATCAGAGTCGACCGGGACGCCGCCGAGGATCCGATCCGCGCCTTGCGGGAAGGTGGCTACGTCCAGCGCGTCAGCGCCGAAAGAGGTAGCGCCGAGACCGTAGCCGGGGGGTGGGGTCGATGAGCGTCGTCGCCCGCATGATCGACCCGGTCGAGGACCGTTGGCCGACCGACCCGTCGAACGTACCGGACGATGCGCTCGGGCAGGTCCTTGTGGCCTCGCACCTGCTCGGCTCAGAGCGCGCGGTCGCGAACTTCGGAGGTGGCAACACCTCGGCGAAGGGCACGACGACCGATCATGTCGGCCGCACCGTCGAAGCGATGTGGGTGAAGGGCTCGGGCTCGGACCTGGCGACCATGGGCGCCGGCGACTTCACGCCGCTGCGCATCGAGGAAATGCTGCCGCTGCTCGAGCGTGACGAGATGTCCGACGAGGACATGGTGGCCCACCTGGCGCGCAGCCAGATCGATCCTGCGGCACCGCGATCGTCGATCGAGACGCTGCTGCACGCGTTCATTCCCGCGTCGCACGTGCATCACACGCATCCCGATGGCATCAACGTGCTGGCCGGGACCGAGGATGGCGAACGACTGGTGGCCGAATGCTTCGGCGAGGAAGCGACGTGGATTCCTTACATCCGGCCGGGCTTCAGGCTCGCCAAGCAGGTCGGACTTGCCGTTCGTGGCGACCCGAACCTGCGGCTCGTCGTGCTGGCCAAGCACGGCCTCGTCGTTTGGGGCGACTCCGCGGAGGAGGCATACAAGCGGACGATCGAGGTGATCAACCGGGCCGTCGAGTTCGTCAACGCCCGGACGACCGAGAAGGAGCGCTTCGACGGCTCGCTCGGCGCGCCGGCGGTCGACCGCGACGCGCTCCTGGTCCACGTGCTCCCGGCGCTGCGGGGGGCGGTGTCCAGCGAGCGCCAGAAGGTGCTGATCGTCGACACCTCGCCGCGGGTGCTCGAGTTCGTGTCCTCGCGTGCGGCGGCGAAGCTGACCGACATCGGCGCGGCTTGCCCGGACCATCTCGTCCACACCAAGCGCGTGCCGATGTGGGTGCCGTTCGATCCGGCCTCGGAGGACGCGGAGACCCTCCGGGAGCGGGTGCGTTCCCTGGCCGGCGACTATCGGGACGCCTACCGCGCCTATGTCGATGAGCACGCGGACGAAACGACCGAGGCGGGCGATCCGGACGCGCGCGTCGTTCTGATCCAGCACGTCGGCCTGATCGGCGTCGCGCCGACGGTCAAGAACGCCTCGCTGTCACGCGACCTCTATCACCGCGCGATCGAGGTGATGGCCGGCGCCCACGCGCTGGGCGGCTTCGCGTCACTGACGCCGGCGGAGAGCTTCGCGGTCGAGTACTGGCCGCTCGAGCAGTACAAGCTCTCGCTCGCCCCGCCCCCCGGCGAGCTCCAGGGGAAGGTCGCGTTCGTCACCGGAGCGGCCGGCGGTATCGGGCGGGCCATCGTCGATGCGCTGTCCGGCGCCGGAGCGTGCGTCGTCGCGTTCGACCTCGACGCCGACGGAGCCGAGGATGCGGTTCAGGAACTGGGGGACTCGGGTCTGGCGGTCGGCGGCGACGTCACCTCGGAGACCGATGTGCAGGGCGCCTTCCACGCCGCGATCGATGCCTTCGGCGGGGTGGACATCCTGGTCTCGAATGCCGGGATCGCGTCGAGCGCGCCGATCGAGGAGACCACGCTGGCCGAGTGGAACCGCAACCAATCGATTCTCGTGACCGGATACTTCCTCGTCGCCCGCGAGACGTTCGGCATCCTGCGCCAGCAGGCCAGCGGTGGCTCGATTGTGTTCGTGGCATCGAAGAACGCGCTGGTAGCGGGGAAGAACGCCGCCGCCTACTCCTCGGCCAAGGCGGCCGAACTGCACATGGCGCGGTGCCTGGCCGAGGAAGGCGGAGGCGACGGCATCCGCGTCAACACCGTGAACCCTGACGCCGTGCTGCAGGGATCACGGATCTGGGGATCGTCGTGGCGTGAGGAACGCGCGGCCGCCTACGGCATAGATCCGGACGAGCTCGAGGAGCACTACCGGCAGCGGACCACGCTCGGCGTCAACGTGTTCCCCGAGGACATCGCGACCGCGGTCCTGCATTTCGCCTCCAATCAGCGGTCGGGCAAGAGCACCGGCAACGTGCTCAACGTGGACGGTGGCGTAGCCGCCGCGTACAGCCGGTAGACGGGCAACTAGCCGTCACACCGTGAGCGCGCCGGATGCGCGCGCGTCGACTGCCAAAATGTCCCTCGGATGCAGCAGGCTCTCGTCAGTCCCGTGTTCGTCGGGCGTGGGACGGAGCTTTCGACTCTGGTCATGGGGCTCGAGTCAGCGGTCGCGGGCGAACCGGTCGTCGTCCTCGTGGGCGGGGAAGCGGGGGTCGGTAAGACCCGGCTCGTGGAGGAGGCCGCGGCGCGGGCGCGCGCCGACGGAGCGCGGGTGCTCACCGGCAGCTGCATCGAGGTCGGCGGTGAGGGCCTGCCGCTCAGTCCTGTGGTCGACGTGCTGCGTTCGCTGATGCGCCAGATGACGGACGACGAGCTGGACGGCGTGCTCGGTCCGGCGCGGACCGAGTTGGCGAGGCTGTTGCCCGAGCTGGATCCACACCGCCCGGCGAGCGCGGCGCCCGCCGGCGCGGAAGGTAACGCCAGAGTGCTCGAGTTGGTGTTCGGCGTGATTCTCCGGCTGGCCGGGGATCGGCCGCTGATGCTGGCGATCGAGGACCTGCACTGGGCGGATCGCTCGACGCTCGACCTCGTGGCCCTGCTCGTACGCGCGCTTCGTGATGCTCGGGTACTGCTGGTCATCACGTTTCGCAGCGATGAGCTTCATCGGAGCCATCCGCTGCGGCCTCTGGTCACGGGCTGGGAGCGGGTGCGTTCGGTGCGGCGGATCGAGCTACAGCGGTTCACGCGGGAGGAGGTCGCCAATCAGCTCGAGGCGATTCTCGGGGACCGCCCGACCCGGGCCATGCTCGATCTGCTCTACGAGCGCTCGGAAGGCAACGCGTTTCTGATCGAGGAGATACTCGCCGCCCTGCGGGCCGGCGCCGGCCCTGAGGAGCTGCCGGCGACCTTGCGAGACGTCCTGCTGGCGCGGGCGGAGCAACTGCCTGCGCAGACGCTGACGCTGCTCCGGATCGCCGCCGCCGCCGGTCGCTCGGTCCCCGACGGGCTCCTGGCGCGGGTCGCCAACCTCGACGACGCCAACCTCGACGCGGCGCTCCGCGACGCCGTCGAGCACCACCTGCTGGTCATCGACGAATCCGGCCAGGGCTACCGGTTCCGGCATGCGCTGACCCGCGATGCGATCTACAGCGATGCCCTTCCGCGGGAGCGCGTCCGTATTCACGCCGCCTACGCGAAGGCGCTATCCGCCGAGCCCGGACTCGTGGGGGCGGAGGGCTCGGTCGCCGCAGCGCTGGCCCTACATTGGTCGGCAGCCCACGATCTGCCGCAGGCGTTGCCGGCCTTCGTCGAGGCCGGACGGCTGGCCGCCGCGTATGCGCCGACCGAGGCGCTGCGCCACCTCGAGCAGGCGCTGGAGCTGTGGCCGAGCGTTTCCGACGCCGCGGAGCGCTGCGGCCTCGACATCGTCGAGCTGTTGCGGTTGGCCGGCCTCAGCGCCTCCGCAGCGGGCGAGCCAGAGCGCGCGCTGGCGCTGTTCGACGAGGCGGTGGCTGAACTCGGAACCGCCAGCGATCCCGAGCGGGTCGCGCTCGTACTGGAGGCGCGCTCGCAGCCACTCGTCGTCCTCGCGCGCGGCGACGAGGCGCGCGCCGTGCTGGAGCACGCCTCGTCGCTGCTTCCGGCCGAGCCGACGACGACGGCTCGCGCGGTCGTGCTCGCGTCACTGGCGAGAATGAGGGCCGTCTTCTCCGGTGACTACGAAACCTGCAAGGAGGTATCGGAGCAGGCGTTGAGTGCCGCGCGCGCCGTCGGGGCGCGCGAGCAGGAAGCCAACGCGCAGATCATGCTGGGCGTGGCACGCTGCTATCTGGGGGAACACGAGGCCGGGATCGCGAGCCTGCAAGCCGGGCGAGAGCTGGCTGAGGCGATCGGCGCCGACGCGACCGCGCTGCGCGCACACCTCAATTTGTCGGACTCGCTGGTGCTCCTGGGTCGCTATGGGGAGGCGGCCGACGTCACCGAGCGTGGGCTCCGGCTTGCGGAGCGGATCGGCCTCGCGCGGCACGTATACGGGATGTTGCTCATCTTCAACCGCACGGATGCGCTGGTTCATCTCGGGCGCTGGACGGAAGCCGAGCGACTGGTGAGCGAGGCCATCGACGACATGGGTTCTGGCGCGATCGCCAGCCTGCCGCACATGTTGCGGGCCTCGATAGCCGTGCGGGCGGGTCGATACGACACCGCGACCGAGGAGCTCGACGCCACCAGCCGGGGCCTGGGATGGGGCTCGGAGCACTACACGATGGCGGTGGCGTTCATCCGCACCGAGCTTGCCCGTGCGCGGGGAGACATCGAGGCTGCACGGCAGTCGGTGCCAGAACCGCGCGCGATCGATGTGCGCGCTGGGAGCGAGGCCCACCGGTGGCCGTTGATCTGGCTGGCCCTGCGCATCGAGGCTGACGCGCCTACCCCGGCGGCCGATCGGGTCTCCGCACTCGCCGACGCGGCTGCCAGGCTGCCCGCCCCCACGCCACCGGCCCGGGCCTACCGCGCGCTCGCAGCCGCCGAGCAAGCGCGGGTCGCGGGCGAGCCTGCGAGGTGGTCGGAGGCGATCGACGCGTGCCGCGAGGACGGGGATCCCTACCTGATCGCCTATGCACTCCTGCGCCGCGCCGAGGCCGACGTCGCGGCCGGCGCGCGCGAAGAGGCCGCCGACGCGCTCGAGGAAGCGACGCGGTTGGCGGACGGTCTCGGCGCCGCGCCCCTGCTCGAGGAGGCCCAGGTGCTCGCCCGCCGCGCGCGACTCAAGCTCGCGAGCGGCGCGCCGAGCGATCAAGGCGCGCCGGTCGAAGAGGAGCCGTTCGGGCTGACTCCGCGCGAGCGCGAGGTGCTCGCCCTACTCGCGGCGGGACGCTCGAACCCCCAGATCGCCGAAGCTCTGTTCATCAGCCGCAAGACGGCGAGCGTGCACGTATCGAACATCATCAGCAAGCTCAACGTCTCCAGTCGCGGTGAGGCTGCGGCGCTCGCGCACCGGCTCGGGATCTGAGCCCCGAGGGCGGGTGAAAGTTAGGTCAGTTGCCCGATGTGCGGCGCGCGGCTTAGACGCAAGCTGTGGCACATGACATGGACCCTTCACCCACAGCTCGTAGCCGCCTCCCACGCCTGAGCCTGTCGCCATCCCACCGCGGGCTGATACCCCGATTGGGGGGAACGCGAGAAGCGGCCTTTGCGATCCTCAAGCGTGATATGTGGGATAGGTCAGTCGTTCCGCTCCAAGCCGGCGATGGACTCCTGTGCCATGAGTGACCCCCTCGATAGAGACACTGCGGTGCTCGAGGCGCTGCTCGGCGATGTGCTCGAGGAGCAGGAGGGCCGCGCCTTCCGCGACCGAGTGTTCTGGTTGCGCGATACGGCGGCACGGGTCCGTGGCGGCGACGTCGGCGCAGCCGGCACGCTGGCCCGGTTCGTCCACGCCCAGGCCGGCAGCGCACTCGAGCCGTTCGTGCGCGCCTGCTCGATCCAACTCCAGCTGGCCAATATCGCCGAGGAGTTGGAGCGTCTGCGCCGGCGGCGGCACTACGACTCCGATACCAGCGCTCCGCAGCGTGAGTCTCTGGCCGCCGCGGCGGGCGTGGCGGTTCAGCATCCGCCCGCCGAGGTGGCCGAGGCACTGCGCCGGCTCGACGTGCGACTGACGATGACCGCCCATCCGACCGAGGCGGCGCGTCGGTCGGTGTTCGAACATCAGCAGTCCGTGTGGCGGGCCATGGAGCGCCTCGACGATCCGCGATTGGGCCGTACCCAGCGGCGCGGATACGAGGGCGAGTTGCGCGAGGTGCTGACGGTGTGGTGGCAGACCGATGCGCTCCGGCACGTGCGTCCGGTGGTCGAGGACGAGGTGCGTCGGATCCTGTTCTTCTTCGAGGCCGTGCTGTTCGATGCGGCACCGCGGCTCGAGGCCGAGATCTCGCGCTCGTTCGAACGGTCTTGGCCCCCGGAGGTTCCCGCGGTTCGGTTCGGGAGCTGGGCAGGCGGGGACATGGACGGGAATCCCGAGGTCACCCCGGAGGCGGTCACCCGCACTCTCCGGTTGCACCGGACGACCGCGCTGCGGCTGCTCCGCGCGCGGGTGGACAGGCTCGCGGAGCGGTTCTCCCAAGCGGAGCAGCGGCTGTTCGTCTCGCCTGGGCTGGACGCCTCCCTGGAGGCGGACGGCGAGGAAATGCCCGACGTGGCCTCCCGCCGGCCCAACAATCGGCAGGAGCCGTTTCGGCGCAAGCTGTCGTTCATGTCGGCGCGGCTCGACGGTGCGCTGCGCGGGTTGCCGCACGGTTACCGTGATCCTCGAGCGGCTGGAGGAAGATCTCGAGCTGCTGCGAGAGTCGTCGAGTTCGCGGCGGGTCGCGGATGGGGCGCTCGCGAGGATGTTGTGCCAGGTTCGGACGTTCGGATTCCACCTCGCCGCGCTCGACGTTCGGGTCTCGGCGCACGACCTGTGGTCGGCGATCGAGCCGCTGGCGGCCGGCTATGCCGTTGCAGACGAGGACGAGCGGACGCATCTGCTCACCGGCGTTCTCGAGCATGGTGCGGGGCCTCCTACGGAGGCGTTCGCCGCGATCGCCGCCGGCCTGCGGGAGCACGGCCCACAGGCGCTCGGCAGCGTGATCGTTTCCATGGTCCAGCGTCCGTCCGATGTCCTGGCCGCGCTCGTCCTGATGCGCCGCGCGGGAATCGGCCTCGGGGACCTCCCCACGCTGCCACTGGTCCCGCTGTTTGAGACCGTCGAGGATCTCGACCGGGCCCAGTCGACGATGGCAACGCTGTACGAGCACCCGATGTACGCCGCGCAGCTGGCGGCGTGCTCGCAGCGCCAGGAGATCATGCTCGGCTACTCGGACTCCGCAAAGGACGGTGGGTTCCTGGCCAGTCAGTGGGAGCTGTACTCGGCGCAGGAGCGGCTGCTGGCCGACGCCGATGCGCGGGGCATCGAGCTGCGGTTCTTCCACGGCCGCGGCGGCTCGACCTCGAGGGGCGGGGCGCGGACCCACCGCGCCATCCTGGCGCAGCCCAGCGGATCGATCCGCGGGCGGATGCGGCTCACCGAGCAGGGGGAGGTGATCTCCCAGCGGTACTCGCACCCGGAGCTGGCGCTGCGGTCACTCGAGCAGACGATCTCAGCGGTGCTGCTCGCGACCCTGGCGCGCCACCGTGATGTGCCTCAGCGCTACCGCGACGAGGCCCAGCGATTTGCCGACCGGTCGCGTGTCATATACCGAGCCCTGATCTACGAGGACGAGCGGTTCGCCGCGCTCCTCGACCTGGCCTCGCCGATCGACGCGCTGACCCGGCTGAACATCGGTTCACGGCCGGCGTCGCGCTCGGGCGCGCGCATCGTGGGCGAGCTGCGCGCGATCCCGTGGGTGTTCGCGTGGATGCAGAACCGGCTGCTCCTCCCCGCCTGGTACGGGGCCGGCACGGCGCTGGAGGAAGGCGACCGCGAGCTGCAGCGCGAGATGATCGACCGCTGGCCGTTCTTCGCGATGCTCTGTTCGACGCTCGAGATGTCACTGTTCAAGAGCGACCTCGGGATCGCGGAGCGATACCTCGAGTTACTCGGCGACGATCCGGCTCAGGAGCTGTGGGATCCGATCCGCGACGAGCACGCCCGAGTCGTGCGGACCGTGCTCGAGATCGCCGGCACGGACGCGCTGCTCCAGAGCACGCCGGCGCTGATGGCGCGTCTCTCGCACCGGAACCCCTGGACGGACCCGTTGTCATACATGCAGATCGACCTCCTACGGCGGGCTCGCGCCGGCGACGGCGGCGCGGAGCGGCCGCTCTTGTTGACGATCAACGGCATCGCGGCGGGCATGCGCAACACCGGCTGATCAGCCGCTCATGCCGCCATCGATCGAGAGCCTGTGAGATGTGATCATCGCGCTCTCGTCGGCGGCCAGATAGAGCATGCCGTGCGCGATTTCCTCAATGGTCGTGTGACGGCCGAGCGGGATCATCGCGTCGAAGGCCTTGGCGGCTTCGTCCTGTGGCAGGTGCGTCGCGCGCATTTCGATGTCGTCCTGGAACGGTGTCGAGGTCGGGCCCGGGTGGATCGTGTTCACCCTGATCCGGCGCGGCGCGAGCTCCTTGGCGGCGGTCCGCATCAGTCCGACCTGGGCGTGCTTGGCGGCGACATAGGCGGACACTCCGGGCGGTCCGATCAGACCGACCACGCTCGAGGTGATGATCACGCTCCCGCCGTCCGGGATGTGCGGGATCGTGTGCTTGAGGATGTGGAAAGCGCCGAGCACGTGGACCGCGAGCGTGCGCGAGAACACCTCCGATGGATATTCGACGATTGGAGCGACCTCGCCGCTGATGCCGGCATTGCTGACAACGACGTCGAAGCGCGCATAGCGATCCACGCCGGCGGCGACCGCGCCCGTGACCGCGTGCTCGTCGGTGACGTCGGCGACCGACGAGAACGCGTTGTCCCTGCCGAGCTCGTCCACGGCTGCGCTCAGCTTGGCCTCGTCGATCCCGACGAGGTGCACGCGCGCGCCCTCGGCCACGAACAGCCGCGCCGTCGCAAGTCCGATTCCGCTCTCGCCCCCGGTGATGAGGGCGACCTTCTCCTGCAATCGGGGCATGGCCACCTTTCCTCGCTCTCGACCTCTCCGCTCACGCGCGCCACCAACCGACCGCCTGACGCGCCACCGGCTTAGCTCCCGCAAGATAATGCCTCGGGGATGTCTGCGAGCGCTCTGACGATCCGGCCGGGTGACGAGGCCGACGGGCCGACCGTGGTGGCGCTGTTCGACGAGGCGGTGGCATGGCTCGTGGAGCGCGGCCAGACCGGGCAATGGGGCGCGACACCCTTCTCGGAGCGCCCCGGCCTCCGCGAGCGCGTTCACGGGTTCAGGATCGGCGGCGGTCTGTACATCGCCGAACGCGACAACATCCCGGTCGGAGTGCTGGTCGTCGGACCCGCTCCAGCCTACGCGCCGCCGACGCCGGTCCCGGAGCTGTACATCATCCTGCTGCTCAGCTCTCGCCAGGCGGGCGGCCAGGGCATCGGAGACATGCTGGTCAACAAGGCCATCGAACTCGGGTACGAGCGAGGGGCGGAGGTCCTGCGGGTGGACTGCTGGGCCCACGCGCCGGGGCTGGTGCGGTGGTACGAGAAGCAGGGATTCATCCGGTCAGGCCGCTTCGAGCTCAACGGCTGGCAAGGGCAGATCTTCACCATGCTGCTCTAAGGCGGCTCGGACATGAGCTCTCGGCGCTCCTGCACAGCGAGCGTAAGGAGGCGGACGCCGCCGAGGCGGACGACTCATCGCCTCAGCGGCCGCCGGCGCGCTGAGCGGGTCGCATCTGGTCTCGCCGCAGTGAGCGGGCTCGTGCACGTGTGCTGGAGGGTGACGCCGAGGGCGGCGACCAGATCCTCGCTCGGGGCCGAGGTGAGCGCGTCGAAAGCAAGCGCGTAACGGGCCAGACCGAACCCGATGAGCTGCGAGGCAAGCAACGCGGCGCGGAACTCCGGTCGGTCGGCGCCGACGCGCTCGACCACGGGGAGGGTGAGGTTGACGGTGATGAATTCCCGCAGCAACGTGGCCGCGGCGGGGTCCGCGAGCGCGGCGTGGATCAGGGAGATGATCGGGTTGCGATGCTCGTCGCGATCCCAGTGGCTGATGAACACGCTCGCCGTGTGCTCGCCCACCTGTTCGGCGGGAACCTCTCGGATCTGGGCCCCGATCTGGCTTGCGTCGAACGGCCATTCGACGACCGCCCCGAACAGGCCCGCCTTCGATCCGAAGAACTGCACGATCAGTGACGGGTCGACCCCGGCGTCGCGGGCGATCCCCCGCAGCGAGGTATCGGCGTAGCCGTTGGCCGCGAACGCAAGGCGAGCGACCTTAAGGATCTTCTGACGTGAGGGGCTGGCGCCTGGGCGGCGGCCGCCGCGGCGGCGCGCGCCAGGGCCGGGCGACTTGGGGGGCAGATCGGACACGGATATAGTTTGACACACGTTTACTCAACGCGTAGAGTAAACACGTGCAATGCAGTGCCGACTGGATGGACGTGCCTCATGAAACCGACATCGCAACCCCTCTCCGATCCCAGTGCAGACCGCGCGAGAGGCCGGCTCGAGACCCCGGTCCCGCCGGCGAATCCCAGCCCGCGACGCCTGTTCGCGATCGCGGTCTTCGCCGCCCTTCTCGGGCTGGGGATCGCTCTCTCGTTCGGCTACGCCGACCATGACCCCCAGCCGCACGGCGTTCGCGTCGCCGTGGCCGCCGCACCCGCCGTACGCGCCAACGTGGCGGCCGGCGTTCAGCACGCCGAGCCGGGCGGCTTCGATCTCGTGAGCTTCCCGAGCGCCCGAGCCGCGACTCAGAGCGTGCGCTCGCAGTCGACCGCCGGTGCGCTGATCGTGCCGCCGAACGGCGCGGTCACGATCGTGACCGCCGGCGCGGAGGGCATCCTGCAGCAGCAGGCGATTACGGCAGCGCTCACGGCGGCGTCGCGGTCGATGCACCGGCCCGCGAAGCCACTCGACGTCGCCCCGCTGTCGGCCGGCGACCGCTCTGGCTTGTCGAGCTTCGTTTTCGGCCTCGGGCTGCTCATCCCCAGCGTGATCGGCGGCATCGGCCTCTTCCTGCTCGGGATGCGCCTGCGGCTGTGGTGGCGCGTCGCGGCCGCAACCCTGTTCGCACTGCTCGCCGCCTGCGGTGGCGTCCTCGCACTCGATACGGTGCTCGGCGCCCTCACCGGAGCGAGCGCCGCGCTGATCGGCATCGGGTTCCTCGGCGCACTCTCCTTCGTGCTCTTCGTCGCGGCGCTCCAAGCCGTCATCGGCCTGCCCGGCACCGCACTGGCGGCGGTCGCATTCATCTTCGTCGGCAACGCGATCTCCGGCGGATCAGTGCCGATCGGCTTCCTGCCCGGAGGCTTCCGCCAGATCGCGCCATGGCTCCCGAACAGCGCCATCATCCGCGGCGCACGGGACGTGGTCTACTTCCACGGGCACGACCTCGCCCACCCGCTGCTCGTGCTCGGCCTATGGCCAATTCTCGCACTGAGCTTGCTCGCGGCCGTCGACCTCATACATCTCTCCGAGCGCCGCCAGAGACCACACCATGCGCACGAGATCTACCGCATCCCAGCGGTCGTGCACGTAAGCCGACGACTCGGAACTAGGGTCTAGAGCGAACCCGGCGGCCCGGCCAGCAGCCACCGCAACGAGGCGGCGACCACGTCCTGATGCTGGGGCGGGTGGGCGAGGCGGTCGAGCAGGAGCCCGTCGAGCATCACTGCCATCGCCCGACCGTCGCGGTGGGGGTCCTCGGAGCCGAGGCCCTCGGCGATCGCCGCGCACATGTCCCAGAAGACCTGGGCGGCCTCGGTCATCCGCTCGGCGTGGGCGGGCTCCCGCGCGCCCTGGAGCTCGCAGCTCCAGGCGGGCGAGGTGGTGGGCGGCCCGGCCGTCCATCCACGCTGCCAGCGCAGCGGCGATGGCGTCGATGTCGAGCGTCTCTCCCGCGGCGATCTGCTGCTGGACGGGCGTGGCGATCGCCCGCACCGGGCGCTCTGACTCGTCGCACATCCAGTCGATGAGCGCGGAGATCAGTCCCTCACGGCTTCCGAACCAGTAGGTCACCGAGCCGTGGGGCGCGCCGGCGGCCTGCTCGACGTTGCGGTGCGTCACCGCCCCCAGGCCGGACTCGCTGACGAGCCGCAGGGCCTCCTCGAGCAGGCGAAGGCGGCGCTCAGATCGCTCTGATGGGGGCATCGGGCGCATGAGTATCGCAGCGGTGCTTGACAACGGACGGCATTTCTTCTACAAGTGTAGAAGACTTCTACGAGTGGAGAAACATGAGCCGATCTCGCCCCACCCTTGTCCTACTGCTCGTCTGCGTCGCCCAGTTCATGCTCCTGGTCGACGACACCATCACGAACGTCGCCCTGCCCACGATCGGGCGGGACCTGCACTTCTCGGTGGCCAACCTCTCGTGGGTGGTCAACGCCTACCTGCTCACGTTCGGCGGGCTCCTGCTCGTGGGCGGCCGGCTGGCCGACCGCTTCGGTCCGCGTCGCGTGTTCGCCGCCAGCCTGGCCGGCTTCGCCGCCGCCTCGACGCTATGCGGCGTCGCCCCGAGCGCGAGCGTGCTCATCGGCGCACGGGCGCTGCAAGGGGTCTTCGGCGCGCTGCTGTCACCGTCGGCCCTGGCACTGCTGCTCGCCGCCTCGCCGGGTAGCGCCGAGCGCCGTCGTGCCCTCGCCATCTGGGCCGGACTGCTTGGCCTCGGCGCCGCGACCGGGCTGCTCGCCGGCGGAGCGCTGGTCCAGCTCGCCGATTGGCGCTGGATCTTCCTCGTCAACGTACCCGTGGCCGCCGCCGCCATGGTCGCGATCCCGCGCGTCCTCGATCCCGACGATCTCAGCGCGCGGCGGATCTCTCCCAACGTCGGTGGCGCGGCGCTGGCGACGATCGCGCTGCTGCTGCTCGTCTACACCGTGGTCGAGACCGACAGTCACGCCTGGACGTCCGCCCGGACCCTCGGTGGTCTGGCCATCGTGACCGTCCTCGGACTCGCCTTTGCCCTGAGCGAGAGGCGCTCTGCCTCGCCGTTGCTGCCGGCGGAGCTGCTGCGCCGTCCGCTCGCCCTGCGCGCCGACCTGGTCATCTTCTTCGCGGCCGCGGGCCTTCTGGCGATGTTCTTCTTCCAGACCCTCTACCTCCAGCGCGTCCTCGGCTTCGGCCCCCTGACCACCGGGCTCTCGTTCCTGCCTTTCAGCGCCTCGATGGCCCTCGGATCAGGGCTGATGGGCAAGCTGCCCGAGCGCGTCGACCCGCGCCTGCCGATCACCATCGGCTGCGGGCTGGCCGTCGTGGGCCTGCGGCTCATGTCCGGCCTCACCCCGGACAGCGGCTACGGCGCCGACGTGCTGCCGACGCTCGCCCTCACCGGCCTGGGGCTCGGCCTGGCCTTCGTGCCGATCATCGGTCTTGGGACCGCCGACGCCGAGGAGCGCGACGGCGGCCTGGCCTCCGGCCTGATGACCACCGCTCAGCAGATCGGCGGAGCGATCGGGATCGCCGCCCTGATCACAATCGCGACCGACCGAACCACCAGCGCGCTGCACTCCGGCACCCAGGTCGCGTCGGCGCTGACCGACGGGTTCCAAGCGGCCTTCCACGTCGAGGCCGGGATCATCGCCGCGGCCGCGCTGTTGGCCCTCGTCCTGCTCAAGCGCGGCGAGGCCACGCACGGCGCGCGGGTCGGCGAGGTGGCCATGAGCAGCCGCTAGAGCCGAGGGCCGGTAGCGTTACGGGCATGCCTGAGCTGCCTAAGCTGGTCAAGCCGCGGCTTCGCGGCGTCTTTCACCAATGGGCGTGCGCCGGCGCCGTGCCGCTTGGCATGGTCCTGGTCGTCGTCGCCGGGACGGCGCGCGCCCGGATCGCGCTCACCGTCTACTCGGCCAGTCTGGTGGCATTGTTTGGCGTGAGCGCGCTGTATCACCGCATCAACTGGGGTTCGCTGGCCAGGCGCGACTGGATGCGCCGCCTCGATCACTCGATGATCTACGTGCTGATCGCGGGCAGCTATACGCCCTTCGCGGTACTTGTGCTTCACGGCGCGCTGGCGGTCGCGATTCTCGTCGCGGTGTGGGCCGGGGCGGGCCTCGGGGTCGTCTTCAACCTGGTGTGGAAGGACGCACCAGCGTGGTTGCGGTCCGCGCTCTACGTCGGGCTTGGGTGGATCGCGGTGGCGGCGATGCCGCAGCTCGGGGCGGCCATCGGGCTGCTGGGCGTGGCGCTGCTCGGGCTCGGCGGCGTTCTCTATACGTTGGGAGCCGTGGTTTACGCCGTAAGGCGCCCGGACCCGGCGCCCGCGGTGGTCGGATACCACGAGATCTTCCACATCCTCGTGATCGCGGCGGCGGCTGTCCAATACGCGGTCATCGCCGTGTGGGTCGCGCCGCAGTAATTCACGGGCGGCAGGTGAATCCGCCTCCATCGAGCCCGGGACCGGTTATCTGTGGCTTGTTGGCGGTGTCGAACCACTGCGTGAAGAAGCGGCCGAGCTCCGCGGTGCAGGCCCGTGTGCGGTTCGGCAGGAACTGACTGAAGCCCGCTTCCAGCTGTGGCTCGGTGATGTTCCCCTGGCGGTAGGTCGATTGCATGCGCCGCAGCGCCGCGGCGAAGTTCCTCGGGCCGAGGATCTGTCGCAGCGCGATGTACGCGATGCCCGGACGCAGGTAGGTGGTATCGCCGTCGAACAGCGTGTACGGGCTCGGATTGGATGGTGCCGCGGTCCAGAGGCCATCGTTGGTGTCGTCGCCGTAGGTGTCGTCAAACGCGCTGATCAAGCTGTCGTCGAACGCCGCACCGCCGGCCGGGGTTCCCGGACCGCCCGCCGCGGTCTGTGCGTTGCGGGCATCGAACAGGAACTCGCCGAGCGTCGCCAGGCCTTCCTTGAAGAAGGTGAGGTTGTAGTTCGCCTCCGAGACGTTGTCGCCCCACCACTGGTGCATGTTCTCGTGGTTGAGCGTGTCGAGGTCGATGGAACTGCCGGCGAACGTGATCTTCGTCTGCATCTCCTCTTCGAAGCTGGCTTCGGGAACCCCGATCACGATCCCGTCGGTCGTGAAGGGGAAGGGACCGTTGAACGTGCTCTGGAAGTTCACGATGTCCTCCTGCATGTCCATGATCGCCTTGTTCGCCGTGGCCTGGTCGGACGGGATCGCGCTGTCCTGCGCCTCGTAGTACTGGATGCCGCTCGACGCCAGTCGCTCGGTGAGGTCGAACGAGCCGATGCTGTTCTCGACGAGATAGGACGCGATGCGCTCGGGCGAGTGCCAGTGCCAGGTGGTCGAGCCGCTCGGGAACTCGGGACTGGGGCGGTTGTTGCGCTGCGAGATCAGCTCGCCGTTGGCGATCGCGGTCTTTCCCAGCGTCACCGTGTCGTAGAAGTCGTAGGTGGCCTTCGCGCTCGGATGGTCGTTCAGCGGCATCCAGTCCTCGCTGGCCACCGGCTCGGTCGTGACGAAGCTCCCCAGGTCGTCGGGCTGATCGTTGCGGAACCAGCCCTCGGTCGTCCCGTCACCGTCGTTGTGGACGCCCGGTCGGCCGGTGTAGGCGACCTGAACGACGAACGGCATGCCCCTTTGAATCGGGTGAGCCGGAGTGATCACGAGCTTGTTCGCCGGGCACTGGGTGCCGTCCAGGGAGTCCGGGTCGATGTCGGTAGACATCAGCTCCGGCGTGCAGGCGGGAGGCAGCGGATTGTTCTGGGGTCCTCCGACCGGGTTGGACTGTGAGGCCTCGTGCGCCCTTGGGTCGGGGTCGTTCTGACCGTGGGGATCGCCGGGATACGTCGGCTGCACGAACTTGAAGCTCGCCGGGCGCCCGTTGACGAACACCGACACGACCGACATGTCCGGTCCATCCTCAATGTTCGGCGAGGTGCGCTCGAAGTCGAGGCTGAAGTCCGTCAGGCACTGAGTGGCACGGTCGGTCAACACGACACGCGTCCCTGGGAGGAACAGGTTCTGGTTCGCGTCGTAGTTGAGGAGCACGTCGGCGTGGATGCTCGTGTAGCCGCCGTTGCCGGTCTCGGGATACACATGCGACCCGAACGGTGAGAGCGAATGCGCACCCGACGAGCAGCGACGATTCGGGAAACCGTTGGAAACCGCGGAGTGCGCCACCGGCGCGCCTTGCCCGATCTGAACGTGACGCTCTGCGGTCGCGCAGGAGAGCGCACCGCTGCGTCCGCGGGCCACGCACGCGATCAGCGCGTACGAGCCTTGGGGCAATGAACGCGGCAGGCGGATGCCGACGCGGTAAGCGCTGGACCCGTGGGCCGCGAGACCCACCACCGTCGATCCGATCGCGACCGGACGACCGCCGACATGCAGCAGATCGACGACGAGCCGGCCGTGCGCACCGGCCGTCCCATCGTTCCTGACGGTGGCATCGAGCACGTAGGAGCGCCCTGACCGGGCACCCGCCGGAGCCGAACTCACGCGCGACACCACCAACCGCGCGCCGGCGACTGCACGCGGGGGCGCGGGCAAGCGCGACGACGGCACGGGCGACGCCGGACGAAGCGCGGGTCGCGCGGCGGCGGCACCGAGCCCGCCGGGAAGAACGAGGAGCGCGATCGATACGAGCAGAGGCGCTCGGCGGCCCAAGCGCAAGAACCTAAACCCCATCTCAGACCTCCATCCAGCGGACGGGTTCGAGCCTCATGGCCGGGTGAGCGCACGGTCAAGGGCTCTGGTGACGACCAACCGTCGGTCAGACCCCGTCTTCCGCCGGCACATCCACCCACGCGCGCTCGGCGCTGCTTCGGGTGACGGCGTCGATCAGGCGCATCAGAAGCAGCCCGTCCGCGAGCGTCGCGATCAGCTCGTCCCCGGGAACCGGGCGACCGAGGATCGTCCGGTAGACCGAGGCGAACAGGTTGACGAACGTCGTGTTCCACCCCTCGATCTCACCGGCGGGCAGGTGCGCGCGACGCTCCGCGCGCTCGTGGAGTTGACCGGCTGACTTGTGCCGCAGCTCGGTCGGCCCGCCCGGGCGGCCGAGCCACAGCTGCTCGGGACGCTCCTGATCCCAGTAGAGCGATCCCTCCGATCCGTCCAGGCGTATCCGGAAGCTGTTCTTCGCGCCCGGCGAGACCTGCGAGAAGGCGAGCGTCCCGAGCGCGCCGCCTTCGAAGGAGAGCAGGACGCCACCATGGTCATCGATCGGCCGCCCGTGCCGGCCGGCGATCGTCGCGCACACGGATTCGACGCGACGACCGCTCAGGTGCATGGCCAGATCGCACCAATGGGTTCCGAGATCGGCGAACGTTGTCGAGCCGCCGCTCTGCGCCGGGTTCAGACGCCAGTTGCGAACGCCACCGTCGGACAGCCAGTCCTGCACATAGACGCCGTGCATGTGGAACACCTCGCCGATCGAGCCGGCCCGGATCAGCTCGTGCGCTTCGGTGACCATCGCGTAGCAGCGGTAGTTGTGGCAGAACGCGGTTCTCACGGGAGTCTCGGCCGCGGCGGCCACGAGCGCGGTCGCCTCCCCGATATCGATGGCGAGCGGCTTCTCGGTGATCAGGTGCTTGCCCGCAGCGAGCACGGCGCGGGCGACCTCGGCGTGGAGGTGGTTCGGGGTGCAGTTGTGAACGACGTCGATCGCCGGATCCTCGACGAGCGCGTGCCAGTCACCGTGAGCGTGGGCGACCGCGTAGCTGTCGGCCGCTCGCCGCGCCGACTCCTCGGACGACGCGGCGACCGCGGCGACCTCGGCCAGCCCGGTCCGGCCGATCGCCTCGATGTGCGGGGCGCCGGCCAGGCCGACGCCGATCACTCCTGCCCGGAGCGCACGCGCCATGCGGCGAATCTAACGCTTATCCCGCGAGCCCGAAGGTCTATATGTTTGCCCTCGTGAACACGCTCAGCGTAAGCGAGTGGACGCTCGAGGCGGCGAGCACCGGCGAGGCGATCGACCGAGTGGCGGCCGCGGGCTATCCGGCGATCGAGATCGCGGCCGTCCCCGAACTTGACGTCCGCGCCGCGCGCGAGCGCCTCGAGGCGCTCGGCCTCGCGATCTCCTCGATGTGCTGGATGGGCCTCGGCTACCCCGATCGCGACTGCGCGCACGAAAGCGAGCGCGTCAGGCGCAAGGCCGGCGACTACCTGCGCCTCTGCCTCGAGCAGGCGCATGGCCTGGGCGCCGGCACGCTCGTGCTCGTTCCGACGTTTCGCACCCAGCCGGACCCGGGCGGCCGAGAGGCCGAGCTCGACCGCGCGGCGCGGACCATCACCGGCGCGATCGACAGCGTGTCCGCCGACGGCGTCGTGATCGCACTCGAAGCGCTCAACCGCTACGAGACCCACCTGCTGAGGACGCTCGACGACGCCGATCAGCTGCGCCGGCTGATCGACTCGCCGAACGTCCAGCTGATGGCCGACGTGTTCCACATGAACATCGAGGAGGACTCGATCGCTGCCTCGCTGCGCGCGCACGCCGAGCACATCGTCCACGTCCACCTCGCCGACAGCCAGCGGCGGGAGCCAGGCAGCGGCCATCTCGACTTCGCCGCGGTGTTCGAGGCGCTTGCCGACAACGCATACACCGGGCCGCTCGCGATGGAGTTCGTGCCCGCGACCGACGCCGCGATCAGGGCCGGCCGCGAGTGGGTGCAGGCTCGCCTCGGCTAGAACGTGCCGTAGCGCTCGTAGGCCTCGAGCGGGAGCATTCCCTCCCTGACCGACGAGCGGATCTCGCTCTCGGTCGCGACCTTCTCCTCGGCCTCGGCCAGGATCTCCTCCACGCGGTCGCCCGGGATGATCACGACCCCGTCGCGATCGCCGGTGATCCAGTCGCCCGGGGACACCCGGACCCCGCCGACCACGATCGTGACGTCGCCGTGGGCCATCAGCTCCCACCGCACGACGGAGTCCTGCGGGGTCACGTAGCGCGAGAAGACCGGGAAGTCCTCGCGCAGGATGTACTCGGCGTCCCGCGCGCCGCCGTCGAGCACCGCGCCCGCACAGCCGCGCGAGGCGAGCGACGTCGCCGACAGCTCGCCGAAGTGCGCGGCGGTCCGTTCGTTGGTCTCGTAGACCGCGACGCCCCCGGCAGGGATCGAGCCGAGCATCTCGAGGATCTTCCGGATCGACGTGTCGTAGTCGTGCCCGGGATGGGGACGGCCGAACACCGGGTACACCGGCCCGGCGAGCCGCATTCCCGGGCGCAGCGGGACGATGTCGGCCGGCAGCGTCTGCTGGCGGTGTCCGTGGCGGTCGAGCACGTCGGTGAGCGCGCCGGTGTACACCGCTGAGAAGCGGCGAGCGAGGTCCCCGGTGGTGCTCACGCGGTTAGGATAAGGCCACGATGAAGGCGGTCGTCGTCGAGCGACCACATCAGGTCTGCTACCGAGAGGTCGACGCGCCCGCCGTCGGTGCGGACGACGTATTGGTCGCGAGCCGCGAGGCCGGGCTCTGCCGGACCGACATCGAGGTCATGACCGGGATCTTCACCGACCCGCGTTGGGTCCATTTCCCGGTCATCCCCGGGCACGAGTGGTCGGGGACCGTCGTCGAGGTCGGAGCCAACGTCGAGACGGTCCGGGCCGGGGATCGAGTCGTCTGCGAGGGTTTGATCGGATGCAACCGCTGCCCCCCGTGCCGCCGGGGCGAGACGCAATGGTGCGAGCGGATCGAGGCGCTCGGGTTCACTCGGCCGGGCGGTTACGCCGAAATGGTCGCCGTGCCCGCGCGGGTCGTCCACTCGCTGCCCAACCACGTCTCGTTCGACGCCGGCGTGCTGATCGAGCCCGCATCGGTCGTGCTCCACGGTCTCGAGAAGGCCCGTCCGCAGCCCGGCGAGACAGTGGGCGTGATCGGCATCGGCACGCTGGGCTCGCTCGCGATCGCGCTCCTGCGTCTGCACTCGCCGGCGCGGCTGGTCGCCTACGGGATCCGCGAGGCGGAGCTCGAGCTGGCGACAGCGCTCGGCGCGAGCGAGGTCGTGTTGACCGGCGACGGTCACACGCCGGGGCCCGCCGAGCTCGACCTCGTGGTGGACACCGCGGGCTCCCCGTCTGCGATCGCTCTTGCCACCGAGATCTGCCGTCCGGGAGGCCGCGCGGTCCTGCTTGGCCTCGCCGGCGACGACCGGCCGCTGACGTTGCCGTCCGACTTGCTGGCCGGCAAGGACATGGCGTTGATCGGGAGCCTCGCGTATCCGGCCGCGGTCTGGTCGCGCGTCGTCGGTCTCGTCTCCGATCGCGTGCTCGAGCTCGACCCGATCGTCACCCATCGCTTCCCGGCGGCCGAGTTCCAGGAAGCCGTTCGGCTGATGGACAACCGGCACGGCATAGTCGCGAAGATCGTCCTCGAGCACTCCTCCTAGGGGCCAACGAAAGGAAGCAAATGCCGACGATGCGAAGCGGTGGATATGAGCACGCCAACGGTCGCCGCAGCGCGGAATGGCTCGACCGTCGTGATCTGGACGGGTTCCTGCACCGCTCGTGGCTGAAGTCGACCGGCGTCGGCGACGAGACGTTCCGCGGCCGGCCGGTGATCGGGATCTGCAACAGCTGGTCGGAGCTCGTCAACTGCAACGTCCATCTCCGCGGCCTGGCGGAGGCGGTCAAGCGCGGCGTGCTCCAGGCGGGCGGCTTCCCACGCGAATTCCCCGTGATGTCGCTCGGCGAGTCGCTGATGAAGCCGACGGCGATGCTGTACCGCAACCTGATGGCGATGGACGTCGAGGAGTCGATCCGCTCCTACCCGCTCGACGGCGTCGTGCTGCTGACCGGCTGCGACAAGACCAACCCGGCATCGATCATGGGCGCGTGTTCGGCGAACATCCCGACGATCGTCGTCACCGGGGGCCCGATGCTCAGCGGTCACTGGCGCGGGAAAGAGCTCGGCTCGTGCTCGGATTGCTGGCACTACCACGAGGAGCTGCGCGCGGGCAGGATCACCGAGGGCGACTTCACCGAGATCGAGGACTCGATGTCGCGCTCCAATGGCCACTGCATGACGATGGGGACGGCGTCGACGATGGCCTGCATGACCGAGGCGCTCGGGCTGACGCTCCCCGGAGCGGCGGCGATTCCGGCGGTCGACTCGCGGCGGTCCCATGTCGGCGAAGCGGCGGGACGGCAAATCGTCGATTTGGTGGAGCGAAACATCCGGCCGACCGACATCCTGACGCGGGCGGCGTTCGAGAACGCGATCAGAACGCTGCACGCGATCTCGGGCTCGACCAACGCGATCATCCATCTCATCGCGTACGCCGGCCGCCTCGAGGTCGACCTGCCACTCGGGCTGTTCGACGAGCTCTGCGAGACGACGCCGTGGCTCGTGAACCTCAAGCCCGCCGGCGATCACCTGATGGAGGACTTCTACTACGCGGGCGGGCTCCCGGCCGTGCTCGAGCAGATTCGCGATCTCCTGCATCTCGACGCCCTCACGGTCACCGGTCAGACCATGGGAGAGAATCTCGACGCGGTTCCCACCGAGATCATCGACGAAAACGTGATCCGACCGCGGTCGAATCCGCTCGGCGAGGGAGGCGCGCTGGTCGTGCTGCGCGGCAACCTCTGTCCCGACGGAGCGGTCATGAAGATCTCGGCCGCCGACCGGCGCCTGCTCGACCACGAGGGCCGAGCGGTCGTGTTCGAGGACATCCACGATCTCGCCGCGCGGGTGGACGACCCGGACCTCGACGTGGACGCCGACACGGTGATGGTGCTGCGCAACGCGGGACCGGTCGGCGCACCCGGAATGCCCGAGTGGGGTCACATGCCGATCCCGGCGAAGCTGCTGCGCCAGGGGGTCTCGGATCTGCTGAGGATCTCCGACGCGCGCATGAGCGGCACCTCGTACGGCGCCGTCGTGCTGCATGTGGCGCCGGAGTCGGCGGTCGGCGGGCCGCTGGCACTGGTGCAGACCGGAGACCAGATCCGGCTCGACGTCAAGGCGAGAACGCTCGACGTCGTCATCGACGACGCCGAGCTCGAGCGCCGGCGCGCGGCCTGGACGCCGCCGGCGCGCAAGGATCAGCGCGGCTACCGCCAGCTCTACGAGGACCACGTATTGCAGGCGAACGAGGGCTGCGACCTCGACTTCCTCCGGGGCCGCGCGCCGGTCGTCTCCGACGCCGTCAGCTTCCTGTGATGGCGGCGGCAAATTACGATTTTCAGGGTCGGACAGCGCTGGTCACCGGCGGGGCCGGCGGCATCGGCGCCGCGGTCGCGCGGACGCTGCAGTCGGGCGGCGCGCGGGTGGCGACGCTCGACTCGCGCTCGGCCGACCTCGACGGGGTGCTCGCGATCGACGGCGACGTGCGTCGCTCCGAGGACGTCGACGCTGCCGTCGCCCGGGTCGGCGCGGAGCTCGGTCCGCTCGATATCGCCGTGTGCGCGGCCGGCGTCAGCGGAGACTCGCTGGCGACGGTCAACGTCGGCGACGACGAGTGGCACCGCGTGTTTAGGGTCAACTGCGACGGCGTGTTCTTCGCGAACCGTGCCGCCGCCCGGGTGATGGTGCCGCGCGCGTACGGCAGGATCGTCAACATCGCCTCGATCGCCGGGAAGGAGGGTAACCCGATGGCGGCCGCGTACTCGGCGTCCAAGGCCGCTGTGATCGCGATGACGAAGTCGATCGGTAAGGATCTCGCCGAGACCGGTGTACTGGTCAACTGCGTCGCCCCGGCGGTCATCCAGACGCGGATGCTCGACGACGTGAGCGAGGAGCACGTCAGCTACATGGTCGAGCGGATCCCGATGAAGCGGGTTGGCCAGCCCGAGGAGGTCGCGGCGCTGGTCGCGTTTCTGGCCAGCGAGGCGTGCAGCTTCTCGACCGGCGCCGTGTTCGACCTGTCCGGCGGCCGCGCTACGTACTGAGGACGAACGCGAGGTCCGGCGCGAGCCAGAACGGTCGCATTAACCTGACGGGATGCTTCAACGTCGGGCAGGTGGCGGCGCAGCTGATGGTTGAGCGGGAACGCCCGGGCCTCGTGCTGTTCACGGGCTCGTGGGTGGGTGAAATACCCTGGCCCGAGATCGGGCCCTACTGCGTGTCGAAGGCCGGGGTGAGGCATGCTCGCGCGCTCGATGGCGCGCGAGCTCGCGGCGCACGGGATCCGGGTCAACGTCGCGGCGCCGGGAATCGTGCACGCCGGCATGGCGCGTCGCCAGTATGAGACCGATCCGGCATACGCTCGGCGGGCGTCGGTGGTCATCCCACTCGGCGAGATGGGCACGGCGGAGCAGGTGGCGCAGGCGGTCGCGTTCCTATGCTCGCCGCAGTCCACCTACATGACCGGGTCGGTCTTGCCGGTGGACGGCGGCGCCTCACTGTTCCAGTTCGCGGAGTGAACGACGTGGAGCTCGTCGAAGGCATACATCGGATCGAGGCGGAGGTCGGTGGCAGACCGCTCTACCTGTTCGCGTTCCTCGGCGAGCGCGTGCTGCTGCTCGACGCGGGGTGCGCGAGCACGGTCGACGAGTACATCGTGCCGTTCCTCGAAGCGCTCGGACTCGGACTGCTGGACCTCGACGTGCTGGTGGTCACCCATTCCGACCTCGACCACCAGGGTGGGGCGTCCCTGCTGAAGCAGGCCAACCCGTCGCTGTGGGTGACCTGCGGGGTGCTCGATATCCCGCTCGTCTCATCTCCGGACGCGCTGATCGCGGAGCGCTACCAGGCCTACAGCGAGCTCCACGAGATCGCCCCTGACGACGAAGCGCTCGCCTGGATGCGCCGGGAATCAGGTGGCCCAGTGCGGGTGGACGTGGGCTGGTCGGGGGGAGAGCTGCTCGCCCTCGGGCCGGATTGGAGCGTGCGGATCCTGCACGTGCCGGGACACTCGATCGGACACGTCGCGGTCTACGACGAGCGGTCCGGGGCGCTGTTCAGCGGCGACTGCCTCCAGGGCTCGGTCTACCTCGGACTCGACGGGACGCCGAAGCTGTGCCCGACCTACACGCACGTCGACGACTACCTCGCGACCGCGGCGCTCGTCGAGTCACTTGCGCCGCGCGAGCTGCACGGCTGTCACTGGCCTGCGGCGCGGGGACCCGAGGTGGCCGCGTTCATCGCCGAGACCCGCGACTACGTCGAGCACGTCGACGGGCTCGTGCGATCGTGCCTGACCGAGCCGCTGACTCTCGAAGGCGTGATCGCGTGCGTCAATCAGCGGCTCGACTCGCCATGGCCGGACGAGATCGCCCCTGGCTCGTGTACAGCATCCACGGACACGTCGAGCGGCTGGTCGCGCGCGGCGCGGCCAGGAGCACGCTGGGCGTCGACGGCTGCGTGGTCTACGAATCCTCGCCATGAGGATCACGCGCATCGACACCGTGCGGACCGACGCGTTCCCGAACCTCGTGCACGTCCTCGTCCACACCGACGAGGAGCTGACCGGGCTCGGGGAGACGTTCTTCTTCGCCGACGCGGTCGAGGCACACATCCACGACGTCGTCGCCGACTACCTGCTCGGCGAGGACCCGTCGCAGATCGAGCGCCACGCGGGCGCGCTGCGCGGTTACGTCGGTTCCGGGTCCAGCGGCGCGGAGGTGCGGGCCGCGTCCGCGATCGACATCGCGTTGTGGACCTGCTCGGCAAGACGCTCGGACAGCCGTTGCACGACCTGCTCGGGGGCCGCTCGCGCGAGCGGATCCGTACGTACAACACCTGCGCCGGCGAGCGCTACGTCCGCGGCCGCCGGGCCCAGGCGGTCGCGAACTGGGGTCTGTACGAGCCGGACACCCATGGGCGCCACGAGGATCTAGACGCGTTCCTGCACAGCCCCGCCGAACTGGCGCGCAGCCTGCTCGACGAAGGCACGACCGGCATGAAGATCGGGCCGTTCGACCCCTACGCGGAGGCGACCCTCGGTCACGACATCTCGACCGCCGAGATCGATCTGGCGCTCGATCCGATCCGCCGGATCCGCGATGCCGTCGGCCACGAGATGGACGTGATGGTCGAGCTTCACGCGCTCTGGGACGTGCCCGCCGCGTGCCGGATCGTCTCCGCGCTGGCCGACTACGACGTGTTCTGGATCGAGGATCCGGTCAGGGTCACGAGCGCCGACGCTCACGCCGACGTGCAGCGCGCAACCCATGCCCCGATCGCGGCCGGGGAGACGCTCGCCGGTCTGCCCGACTATCGCGATCTGCTCGCGCGCGACGGGGCGCGGATCCTGATCTTCGACGTCGGCTGGGTCGGCGGCATCACGACCGCGCGCAAGGTCGCCGCGCTCGCGGAGGCGTACGAGCGGCCGGTGGCGCCGCACGATTGCACGGGGCCGGTCGTGTACGCGGCGGCGACGCACATGTCGCTGCACGTGCCGAACGCGATCCGCCAGGAGAGCGTGCGTGCGTTCTGGGACGGCTGGTACCGCGATCTCGTGACGGCCCTGCCGGTGATCGACCGGGGCATGGTGTCGGCGCCCCCCGGTCCCGGGCTCGGCCTCGAGTTGCGGCCCGAGGTGTTCGAGCGCGCCGACGTCCGGATCCGATCGACGAGCGAGGAGCACGCACGATGAGCAGAACCGTTCGCGTAATGCAGGAGGACTGGGGCGTGTTCAGGAACCTCCCCGCCACCGCGAAGCGCTTCACCGAGCAGCCCGGGATCGACGTCGAGGTCACGCTGACCGTGATCCCCGAGATGTGGGAGCTGATGGAGCGAAGCTTCTCGGGCGAGGATCCGCCGTTCGATCTCGTCGGCGTCGACGATCTGCTGTTGATCCAGGCCGCTCGCAGCGGACACGTCGAGCCGATCGACGATGTCATCGCCGCCGACGGCTACTCGCTCGAGGACTTTCCACAGGCGGCGATCGACGCGCTGTCCGACGGCGGGCGGATCTGGGGGCTCCCCTACTGCTTCGTCTCGAACTTGCTGATCTACCGAGCCGACCTGTTCGAGAAACACGGGGTCGCCGTGCCGCAGACGCTCGACGATCTGACCGCGGCGGCGGTCGCGGTTCAGGAGGCCGAGCGGGCCGCCGGCAACCAGGACTTCTATGGGATCGCGATTCGGGGCGCCCCCAATTGCGGGCTGAACTTCTGGATCGTCGGCTCGACCTGGGGGCCGTCGTTCGGCGCGCGGTGGTACGACGACGACGGCCGGCTGACGCTCGCCACAGGAGAGCTGATCGGCGCGGTGGAGCACTACGTCGACCTCGTGCGACGGGCCGGGCCGCCCGAGTCGCCGACGATGGATTTCATGGACTGCATGGAGTGCTACGGCGCCGGCCGCGCGGCCATGACGATCGAGCCCGCGAACGAGGCGTCGATCCTGTACGACGAGGGCGGCGCAGTCGCCGAGGGGACCCGGACCGAGCTGATGCCCGCGGGCCCGCTCGGGACGCGCCACGTCGGCCTGTACACCCCGCCCTACGCGATCCCGTCCCGGTCGGGTTCCAAGGCGGCGGCCTGGGAGCTCGCCAAGTTCCTGTGCGCCCCCGAGCAGATGCTCGACGACGTGGAAAAGAGCGGCTTCGTCGAGGTGGCGCGGGATTCGCTGCTGCGCGATCCCGCGTTCAGCGCAGGCTTCCGGCCGGAGCTTCTGTCCACGACCATCGAGACGCGTGCGTTCGCCCGCGGTGAGCGTCCGGTGACCAACCACGGCATGGAGGTCGGCAACCGGATCGGCGATGAGATCGTCCGAGTTCTCACGGGCGAGCTGGGGGCCGCCGAGGCGATGGCCAACGCTGAGCGGACCGTTTCCGCGCTCGGTCCTCCGTGGTGAGTGTGGACGCTGATCACCGGGTAGCTTTTAGCGCACCATGGTTCGGCTGGACTCACGGGTCGTAATGGGCGCCGCCTCTGGCCACGCGGGATGAGGAGCGGTATCAACCTGTCCGGCCTCGCGATCGTCGCATTCGTGGTGCTCGTGGTGGTCGTGGGGCTCCTGCTCGGCAGGCGCTCGAGGCCCGGGCCGTCGGACCCGAATGACGGCGATGGCTGGGGCAAGGGGCCGCCAAGGCCCGAACCGTTCGGTCCCGACCGCCCCAGGGGCGGGATTCCGCTCGACGATGCGGCCCCGGCCCGCGTGCGCCTCCGGGACGACTCCCGGCTGGCGGACCTGCTGCCGAGGCGGGCGAGACGACCCGCCCGCGAGCCCGACCGGGCGCCGGCGCGTACCCCGGGCATCTGATAGACCACCGGCCCAGAGATGTCGAGCGAGCGTTGGCTGATCACCGGTGCACTCGGCTGTGTCGGCGCCTGGTGTTGCCGTCAGCTGGTGCGCGAAGGTCACACGGTCGTCGGGTTGGACCTCGGGTCTGACCGCCGGCGCCTCGAGCTGATCATGAGCGGGGACGAGGTTGCCGCCGTCGAGTTCGTGGAGGGGGACATCACGGACCTGGCGTCGCTCGAGCGCCTAATGGAGGCGAGGCAGATCGTCCACGTGGTCCACCTCGCGGCCATGCTGATCCCGTTGGCGGCCGCAGACCCGCCGCGCGGAGCGCTCGTGAACGTGGTCGGCACGGTGAACGTGTTCGAGGCCGCCAAGCGGCGCGGCCTGGCGGGCGTCGCCTATGCCAGCTCGGCAGCGGTCTACGCCCGATCCGACGGGGTGCACGTCGCCGAAGGCGCCGACGGACATCCGGCCAGCCATTACGGAGTGCACAAGCAGGCCAACGAGGGCGCTGCGCGCATGTATTGGCGCGACGATGGACTGGCGAGCATCGGCCTGCGTCCCCACATCGTGTACGGAGCGGGGCGCGACCAAGGCCTCACCGCCGGACCATCCCTTGCGATGCTCGCCGCTGCCCGGGGCGAGGTCTACGAGATTCCCTTCGGCGGCCGCGCCCAGTTCCAGTATGCGGCCGACGTCGCAGCGCAGTTCATCGACGCCGCACGCACAGCCTCGACGGACGCGGTGGTACGGAACGTCGGCGGACCGTCCGAGCACGTTGCCGACGTGGTCGCCGCGATCGAGGACGCGGTCCCCGAGTCCGCGGGCCAGATCACGTTCAAGCAGGACGTACTGCTGCCGTTACCGGACGACATGGAGTCCCCCCAACCGCAGGCCACTCCCCTCCAACAAGGAGCACTTGAGACGATCGAGCTGTTCCGCCGCGCCGGCCGCTGACCGGCGGCGGACCCCGTGGTGACGCCGCGGTGATGCATGCGCTCGATGATGGCGCGCGTGGTCATCGCCGCCGGAGTCGCGCGCCGGGGCGTCGCGCCTGCGGAGCGCGGCCGGCAGCCGGACGGGGGTGCCGGGAGTCCCGCGCACGCCGGCGGCACACCGTCGCATCAGCTGGGCGCCCGCGAGCCGCACCGCCCGCGCCCATCGACATCCTGACCCGCGTGGACTACCTGATCACCGTGACGTGGGGAGACAGGCCGGCTTGGACCTATCGCGTCGAGATTGAGGTGGGCCCTCCGCCAAACGGCGCCGTGACAGTCGTCGAGAGCACGATTCCTCCCGACCTCCCCGGCGGTGACGTGTTGCAGCGGTTGCGGTCGGGGAGCGGAGCGCCGCCGGCGTCCGGCCAGGAGCCATGAACGTCCAGCAGGTCACGCCGACGAACGAGCCAGACCGGGAGCGTGGCCTGAGGCCGGCCGGGACCTTGTCTGCTCAAGGACCGTGGCCACGCTCGGCGTTGCCGCCACGCGGACTGGCGCCGTCGCGCCGACCGCCGCCGAAGAACCCGGACGGCGGTGAGGCGCCTTCGATCGTGACCGACGTCCTGCGCGAGCCGGGCTCGCCGCTCGACGCCCGGACACGCGCGCTGATGGCGGCTCGCCTCGGTGCCGACGTGGGCCAGGTCCGGGTACACGACAACCCTCGCGCGGCGGCCTCGGCCCGGGCGGTAGGTGCGGCGGCCTACGCCGTCGGGAACTCGATCGTGTTCGACACCGACCGCTACGCACCCCACACCGGCGAGGGTCGAGCCCTGCTGGCGCACGAGCTGGTGCACACGCTCCAGCAGCGCGAACCGACGCTGGCCGGAGGCGGTCCGTCGCTGCGGGTCGACTCGCCGGCCGGCGCCGCGGAGCAGGAGGCGCGGACAGTTGAAGGGGCGGTCCGGCCGAGCATGCCGGCCCGTCGCCCCAGCACGGTGCCGGTGGCGCGACGCTCCGCGCCCGCGGTCGTGGCGCGACAGCCAACGCCTCAGGGCCCCCAGTTGCAGACGACGCCGGGGGACCAATTCGAGCTGACGACTGTCGGGGAGGATCCGGCGGTGGTGATCGCCGACGTCCCGCGTGTGCTGGGAAACATCGCAACGATCCAGTGGGACGAGCCGACCCGGCGGCGGGGACCGCCGCCTGCGTCGGTTCTGCACCCGACGACGGTCGTAATCTACACGGCCAGCCACATCGTGTTCCTCGACGGTAGGGGCCGTCCGATCGCCGTCACTGAGCAGGACCCCAAGGACCCGAGGATGTTCGACCAGCGGGTCGCGGTGCTGGTCGAGCCGCGCACCGGCGCGGTGTGGTTCCTCGGCGAGATTGGCGACTTCGTGGCGCTCAAGTCACCTGGCGGGTCGGACCTCCCTCCGGACCCGACGGCGCGCGCCGGGGAAACGCAGCTGATCGTGTTCATGCCGAACGTGATCATGCCGCCGGAGCTCGTGCGCTCGCTGCGCGCCAGAGCGACCTCGGGAGGCGGTAAGGGCGGCGACGCAAACAAGTGGGCACAGGATTCGGTCGATGGCGCCCGCGCGCGGCGGCGGCGCGCGGCGGCGAAGCGGGCTGCGGCTGCGCGGGCGCCCGCGAGCACGGGCCCGCAGAGACCGGCGCCCGGCGCGCCGGAGCTCGCCACCGGCGAGACCGTTCCCGCGGACGCGGCGCCACAGCCGCCGCTGCGTGGCGAGCCACAGCTACGCGTGGTGACCGATGGCAAAGGCAAACCGTGGCTGCGCATCACGCTCGACCGCGCGGTCACCACGGTGGAGTTGCGAGAGAGCGACACGCCCACCGCGCTCGACCAGCGAATCGACAAGGCAATCGCCGAACTCCAGGCCTCGCGCGACCCCACTCAGCACGAGGCGCTTGTCGGTGGCGTGACGAAGACGGGATTCGTCACGCGTCCCGGGGAGACCGGGAAGGTCGGAACCGGCGAGGAAGCGGAGGCGCAGGCGCGCTCCACGCCGGGCGCGACGACGCCGGACGAGCAACTGCCGGGCGGCCACAGCGTGGCGAACGCGGCGGCGTATCCCGCGACGATCACGACGCCATTGGTACAGCCCGGCGACCCGCCGCCGATCACGGCCAGCGGCGCCTCGAACGAGTTCACGATGGATCTGAACTATGCGGCCCTGTCTTACGGATTCTCTGACGAGGTCTGGAATCGGCTGCAGCCGGTGCAGTTCTACTGGGAGCTGATCGACGTCACCGGCCTCAGCGTCAAGGAGGCGCGGGCGCGGGCGGGCGCGACCGCACAGGGCGCCGGCGAGACGAAGGGCGTGGGCAGCGGCCAGGGCGCTGCCATCTCGCGCGAGCTGACCGCCATCGGGGAGGACGAGTCGGCCGACATCGAAATGATGTCCGAGCAGCACTGGCCGTGGGAGGCGCGCGCCGGATACCTGGCGGTCATCGGAATCTCGAACACGGTGCGGATCATCGGCTCGTTGATCGAGAGCTTCGTGTCCGTGATCACCGAGCCCGAGAACGAGCGCTCGATCGGCTTCGACCACGAGGGCGACTTCTTGATCCGGTGCGTCGCGACGCCTCTGCCCTCAGACGAGGCCCGCGCCGATCCCGACCACCACGTGATACGCGCGTCGAGCGTCGCCGTTCTGCCGATACGCGTCGAGAACATCGGGACACGCGCGGCGCGCGCTGTCGACGAGGAGGCTCGAGAGCTCGCCGCCGCGGAGGCAAGGCTGCGCGAGGCCGAGGCGTCGCACGACCCGAAGCGGATCGCCGAGGCGCGCGCCCACCTCGAGGCGCTGCGCGGCGCCTCGACGAAGGGCGCCTACGACCTCTTCACCGGCCAGATCGAGGCATTGCGAAAGAACGTCAGGGTGGCCGAGGCGGTGAAGGCGAACCTCCTCACCGGAAAGCCGGAAAAGGAGTGGGAGGAGGACGAGCTCAACCTGCAGATAGCCCTAGTCCTGCGCAAGACGACGGTCGACGAGTATCTCCCGGCGGCCCGGGCCCAGCTCGTCGCCGTGGCAGGCAAGGACGACGCGGACCTCGACTGGGTGCGGTCGCAGCACGACAAGCTGAAACCCGTCGGCGGGCACGTCGACTTCCGCCCGCGCGCCGTCCTGGCCTCGCGCGAGACCGGGCAGGTCGTGCCGCTGCGGCTGATGCTCGGGCGCGTATCCGGCCCGACGGAGCGCCACGCACGTTGGCTGCTGGTCGACTTCACGAGCCCCGCGATCCGCGACTATTACGAGGGCGAGAGCGCGCTGCCGGGCGTGGCCGGCGATACGCTCGCGATCCGCGACTGCTTCCGGAAACTGGCCGAGAGCGGGAACTGGGGCCGGGGCACGCTGGCCATCCGGCTTCCGGCCGAGCTTTCAGCGGCACTCGGGCAACCCGTGGAGAGCGAGCTGAGCATGGAAAGCCGCCCCGGCCCCGGCGAGCGAGCATTGCAGCGCCTGCGCGACCTCGCCAAGGCGGCTGAGTTCGTGGGTCTGTTCGCCACCGGTGGGGCAGCGTCGGCGCTCGGCTTCATCGGTGGGGTGGCGGGCGCCATCGGCTCGGTCGAAAGCCTCATCCGGCGTGCGCGCACCGGCCATTTCTGGGAGATCGGCACCGTCTTCGATGTCCTCGGCGTGGTCGGCGGCGTGGCCGCGACCGCGCAGGTGGGCACCCACATCGCCGGCGAGATCGCCGAGGCCGAGCGCCTCGCCGGTCGCCTCCCGCCGTGGGTCAGCCGGGTCGAGAAGGCGCAGGAGGCACTGCACATCTACGGACGGATCGGTGCCTACCAGCAGCGGATCACCATCGAGTACACGCTGATGGAAACGCTCAACGCCATCGACGAAGATCCCATTCCCCAGTCGGACGGACGACGCCGCGCCCGCCGGGCGCTCGCGTTCCTCGAGGCATTGCGCTCTGGCGCGGTCACGGTCGTGCAGGAAGCCGGCGGTTTCGGATTCGAGGAGCCCTTAGGCAGGACAGCGCCGCGCCAGGCCGGCGTCGAGACCGAACGCGCAGTCGGCCCATCGCGCGAGGAGGTGGTCGCGAAGGCGCAGGAGTTGGCGCGCGTGCGGCTCCGCGTCGCCCAGGAGACCACGAGGGAGATCTCGAGCGACGAGCGCGCCGGCCCGGGTCGCGAGGATCTTGCCGCGGTGCGGACGGCCGAGGGCACGACGCGTCCGGCGCCGCGGGAGGCGGCCGCCACGACAGCCGATGTCAACGCGGCTGAGCACGCACTCGCGGTGAAGATGCTCGCGGAGCGACTGGGCGAGCTTCGCCTCGAGCCGTCGACGGTGAAGCGGGAACCTGCCCAGCCCGGCGCATACGGCGCGCGCACCCGCTCGGCCGAGGAGGCGGTGGGGACGTACGATCGTGCGGTCGCCGCGTCAGGCCTGCGCGAGGCGGGGCTCTTCTACAACCCCAACACCGGCGAGTTCGCCGTTCAGGTCGGGACCGACGTCGACGTTCACGCTCCTGCGGGGGACGGCTGGCACGCCCTGGTGCACTTCCATCCCAACCCCGAGAACGTGATCATCCGCCGGCTGCCCTCGCCGGCCGACATCATGGGGGCCCTGCGGGCCGCCGCCCGGACCGGCCGCCACGTGGAGTTCGTTCAGTCTCAGCGGCCGGATGGCTCGACCGGTATCACCCGCGTCGAGGTGACGCTCAACCCGCGGCGCATCGTCGTCGAGATGCCCGCCGAGCCCGGCGAGGTGGCGCGGCGGTTCGACGTCTCGACCGTGGATGAATACGCGCGGGCGTATGGCGAGGAGACGACCCATCTGGATCCCGCCAGCCCGCTCTATCAGTGGGTGCGAGCCGATCTCGACCGCTACCACGCCGCCCGCCGCGCCGGCGAAGCGCACGGCGGCGAAGAGGGACGGACGGCGGCCGGGACGGCCACGGAGCGCCCGGGGACCCCGGCCGCTGCGCCGCCACAGCCGGCTCCGCACGAGCGTCTCGCGGCGGGGCGACCGGATGTGGCCGCGCGGATTGCCGAGGCGGACGTGCGTCACGCCGAGACGGGCGCCGAGGGACCGCCACCCAGCCAGCGCCTCGACGAGGCCATCCGGGAGCTCGAGCGTTCGGGCCTCGGCGAACCCGGGAGGGCGCTGATCGAGCAGAGGTTCCGGCCCGCGACCGGCTCGGACGTCCTCAGCGCCACACGTTTCCACGAGGCGCTCGGCATGCTCGAACAGGTCTCGCAGCTCGTCCGCGAACGGCCCGACCTGCTCACATCGGAAGGCCTCCAGCGAATGCACGACTCGGTGCAGGGACTCGCGCGCGACGTGTTCGCGGCCTATGAGGCCGAGAGAACCCTCGAGGGTCGGCCACTGCGCGCCGCCGATCGGCGAGTGTTGGCCGAGGCGAGAGACAACGTGGTCCGGGCCCTCGCCGATTACGAGAGCCGGGCGACCACCGACCCCATCGAGCGGCTGATGTCGCTTCTCGAGCTTCGACGAGTGGTGGTCGAGCGGGCCGCCGAGACCCTCCGGGTGTACGAGGGCCGCTTCACGAGCACCACCGTTCCACCGGGTCCGGTTGGGCCGAGTGGCCTGGTGCGCGGCGTCCAAGAGCGGCAGATCGAGGCGCGCGGCGCGGGGCGGATAGGGGAGCCGCTGGCCCGCGACCTGCCCGGGGTCGGCCTCGAGAAGTACGCGCTTACCCCGCGCGACCTCGCGGAGCTGCCCACGATTCCGCCCGGCTTGGGCCGACTGCTGGCCAACCTGCTGCGCGGGTACCACCGCGCGCACCTGATCGGCCCCGGATTCGGCGGCGAGCTGTTCGAGGGGCTGATGCTCGCGCCGGAGGTGGTCAACCTCGAGGCTCAGAACAAGGGCGTAGAGAAGTTCATCCGCGACCTGGCGGCAGCGGGGGCGGACGTTCACGTTGACGCTCACGCGACCGGCCGCCAGCTTCTCGTGCCCCTTGAGGGTGGCGGCATAGAACCGGTCGAAATCCTGACCCGCGTCGAGTACACCATCAAGGTGGACCATCCCGAACGAGGGTCGGCGGAACACCGTGTGGTCATCGAGGTGGGCCCGCCGCCAAACGGCGCCGTGAGAGTCGTCGAGAGCACGATTCCGGCCGACCTGCCCGGCGGTGACGTGTTGCAGCGGCTGCAGTCGGGGAGCGGACCGGCGCCGGCATCCAGCCAGGAGCCATGAGCGGTTACTGCATTGGTTTGGCGGCCATACCGCTGCATTTGGTCCCTTGTTTATTTGCCGATGTATCTCCCAGCTTTACGTTGGCTCTAAAGAAGGGGCCAAAATGGCGGAACCGGGGCAAATCGGCCGCGTCGTTATGACGGTGCATCTTTTGCGCAGCTTTGATCTGCGCCGAGATGCGGTGAGCTTTCCCGTGCCTCCTGCGGGGCAGCGACTGCTGGCGTTCCTGGCTCTCCAGGGTGGCGCGGTTCGGCGCGTGTACACGGCAGGCGTGCTTTGGATCGACTTCAGTCAGGACAAGGCCAACGCCAACCTTCGCAGCGCGCTGTGGCGGCTCAGCCGCATCCCGGGGCCCGTGGTGGACGCCACGTCCACGCATCTCGCCCTCGCCCCGGACGTGTGCGTCGATGTGAAAGAAGCCACATCGATCGCAACGCGCATCAATGGGGATGGGCACGGCTGCGACGACGCAGAGATGGATCGGATCGTCCACGCCGGCGTACTGCTGCCCGACTGGTACGACGACTGGGTGGTCATCGAGCGCGAGCGGTTTCGCCAGACACGACTGCATGCCCTCGAGGCGATCTGTTACGCGCTGACGCGAGAGGGGCGGCACGCGAAGGCGATCGAGGCCGGCTTGGCCGCGGTCGCCGACGAGCCACTACGAGAGAGCGCGCACCGGGCGGTGATGCGCGCGCACCTCGCCGAGGGCAATCGCGGCGAGGCGCTGCGCCAGTACGAGTTGTGTCGAGATCTCCTGGGCCAACATCTTGGGGTCGGACCTTCGATGGAGATGGAGCGGCTACGGCGCCGGTGCGTGAGCGGTGACGTCGCCGTGACGGCTTAGCGCTAAACGAGGCGGCAATGCGCGCCGTCAGTCACCTCGAGCGGCGATGAGCGCTGCGGGCGACCGCGTGGGCGTCATGGTCCTGCGCACCTGGACCGAACCGTCAACCGGCTCACTGCGGGTTCGCGTGACCCAAACGCATGACATCAATGCGCGCCACGAGCGCTCGGAGGTCGTCGCGACTTTCGAGGAGGTGGTGAGCTTGGTCCGGGAGTGGCTCGAGACCTTCGAAGCGATCGGCGACACCTGGGAACGGGACACGCGGTGACGCGCAGGTGACGTCACGGTGACGAGCCGGCGAACACAATTGCTCTGATTCCCGTCAGCGCCAATCGGGGCCATGATCCGAGAGGAGACGCAGCTTGTCGGTTACCACCACCTATCCAGGTGTTTACATCGAGGAGCTCCCCAGCACCAGCCACACGGTGACGGCGGCGCCGACGGCCGTAACGGTATTCGTCGGCTACACGAACCCGTTCTGGCAGACGCAAGGCGCGCAACCGCCGTTCGGCCAAGCGACCCAGCTGTTCAGCTTCTCTGATTATGTGGCCGCCTTTGGCGGCTTCTTCTCCGCGCCCTGGCTGCAGGACTTCGTCGGGCAGGCCGTATTCCAGTTCTTCCTGAACGGCGGCTCCGAGGCCTGGGTGGTGGCGCTGCAGACCAAGGCCGCCGCCGCGCCCGCCGCATCCGTGGAGGCGAACAGCCAGGGCTTCACGTTTACCGCCCGTCAGCCCACCGGAACCCCGGCGTCCGGGAGCACTCCGGCGTCCGGGCAGGTGATGACGGTGGCGCTCGGCAACTTCGCCCACACCTCGGCCGACGACGACACCGCGGACATCACCATCGTCTACGGCACCACCGTGGAGACCTATCGGCGGGTCCTCATCGGGGCGGTCGCGAGCACGATCAATGGACAGTCGCAGCTCGCGTCGGTCTCCGTGACGGGCACGCCGACGAGTTACAACGGGCTGCCCAAGGGACCGACCCCGTTCACCTCGACCGCGCCCACGGCGCCGGTGTTCACGGCGAGCGACTTCACGAAGGTGCTTGCCGCCAACGCATCCTTGGACAAGGTGCCGGTGTTCAACTTGATGGTGTTGCCCGGGGTCACGGACACCACCGTACTCGCCGAGGCGCTCTCGTTCTGCGAGTCCAAGCGCGCCTTCCTGATCATGGATTCACCGGCGAACGCCGTGGCGGACGCGGCCGCGGTGTCGCTGCCCGGAGCGCCGGCGCACGCCGCGCCGATCGACAGCATCTTCACGGGCGGCCAGACAGGAACGCCCGCGCCGCCGGTCAGTCCGAACGGCGCTCTGTACTTCCCGGACCTGCTGACGACCGATCCGGTCACCGGAGCAGCGTCGAGTTCCCCGCCGAGCGGGTTCGTGGCCGGCCTGTACGCCCGTGAGGACGCAAACCGAGGCGTCTGGAAATCGCCCGCCGGGCTCGAAACGACGATCCTCGGCACCCAGGGAGTCGTTCCTTGGGGAGCGCTGACCGACCACCAGCAGGGCGTCTTGAACCCGCTTGGGATAAACGCCATCCGCACCTTCCCCGGGATCGGGAGCGTGATCTTCGGCGCGCGGACGCTGGTGGCCGACAACCCGGCCTTCCAGCAATGGGAGTACGTCGCCGTCCGCCGTATGGCGCTGTTCATCGAGCAGTCGCTCAAGACAAGCCTTCGCTGGGCGGTGTTCGAGCCGAACGACACACCGCTGTGGACGGCCCTGGTGCAGGAGATCCGTGCGTTCATGCTCGGCCTCTTCCGGCAGGGCGCCTTCGCCGGCGCCACCGCCGATCAGGCCTTCCAGGTTCAGTGCGACACCACGACCACGAGTGCCGCCGACATAGCAAACGGAATCGTCAACGTGATCGTCTCCTTCGCGCCGCTGCGGCCCGCGGAGTTCGTCGTGATCAAGATCGCTCAACTCGCCGGGCAGAGCCAGACCTAAGGGAGAACGCACGTGGGCAAGCCCTTCACAGTCAACATGAATCGCTACGACCCGTACAAGACGTACCGGTTCCTCGTCTACTTCGCCTCGGCCTCCGGCGCGCCGACGACCCCGGTCGCCGCGGTGAGCAAGGTCGGAGCGCTCAAGCGGTCATCCGACGTGATCGAGCACAAGGAAGGCGGGTACCCGATCATCCACAAGGGGCTCGGCCGGATGAAGTACGAGCCGATCATGCTCGAGCGCGGCGTCACCTTCGACACCGCGTTCGAGGAGTGGGCCAACGCACCGCAGGTGCTGCGCAGCGGTGCGGCGTCGACGTCGCTGGCCAGCCTGCGCAAGGAGCTGACGATCGTGCTCCTCAACGAGGAGGCTCAGCCCGTCATGCAGTACTTCGTACATCGCTGCTGGGTGTCGGAATTCCAGGCGCTGCCAGACCTGGATGCGGGAGCCAACGCGATCGCGATCGAGCACATCAAGCTCGAGAACGAAGGATGGGAGCGCGACAGCAGCCTGCAGGAGACCAAGGAGCTCTAGTGCCGGTGCTGCCGGTCAGCGGGGTCCGCCTGCAGCTGCGCGACGCCACCGGCGAGGAGCAGCTGCTCGTGCTCACCGCCGCGGGCAGCGGCGCCGAGACCGTGGTGGCGCTCCTGGAGCGGCTCGCCCACGCACCGGGTGCAGAAGCGATCGAGTGGTACAAGCTCCCGGCGGTGGAGCTGGCGGTCGCGGCGCTGCTGCTGCGTCGCTCGTGGCTCGGGGAGCGCATCCACACCGAAACCGTGTGCCCGGACTCCGAGTGCGGCGAGATCATCGATGTGTCGTTCTTCGTCTCGGATTACCTCGAGCACCACCGCCCTCGGCCTCGGCGCGGCGTGCGGTCACTCGAGGACGGCTGGTTCGGCCTCGACGGAGAGACGGTGGCCTTCCGCATCCCCACGATCGCGGACCTGCTCGCGGCCGAGCGCGAGGAACGGGACGGTGATTGGCTGAGCACGCGGTGCGTGCGCCCACACGACGCGTCGGGGCGCCAGCGCGCGCGCGTGGAACGTGCCCTCGCGGCGATCGCGCCTCGGATGGATGACCATCTCAGCGGCCGTTGCCCCGCGTGCGGCAAGACCGTGGAGCTGTTCTTCGCTCCGGTCGAGTACGTGCTGGCCGAGTTGCACGACGCCTCGGCGGAGCTGTTTGCCGACGTGCACGAGCTCGCGCTTGCCTACCACTGGTCCGAGCAGTCCATCCTGGCGCTTGACCGGCGCCGGCGGCAGAGCTACGTGGGGATGCTGCGCGGCGAGGTGGCGCTCACGTGAAGCGCGCCGGTTACTTCGCCGCCGTCGCGGGCTCCCGGCCTGCGGCTCGTGCTCACGTGCTGCGGCCCCCGCGCCACATGTGGGCAACCGTTCGGCGGCCGGCCGCCGAACGCGTTACGCCCCCGGAGGGCGGAAAGGTCTGGACCGCAGCCGGGTCACGCGAGCTATCGACACCACCCGCGTCGGCGCCGTCCGGTCGTACATCGCCCCAGCCGCCGGCGGCCACGGCCACGGCCACGGGCGACCATGGAGCACCGTCGCTCGCCGAGACGCCGGGGGTCACCGCTGCCCGGCAGCAGGCCGGACCGGGCTCGCCGCCCCCGCCGCCAGGCGAACGCTCGGCGGCGCGTCCCGAACGCGCCCCCGTGCCCGAACTCGAGCCACGGCCACCGGGCACGCCTGCGGTCATCGCGGCGGCGCAAGGGACAGCGCCGGCGCCCGCTCGAGGTTCGCGGGGCGAAATATCGACCGCGCGCGCCGGTCTCAGCGCACCCGCCCACGTTGCTCGGGGAGCCCAACGCCAGACGAGCACGGCCATGACCGTGCCCGCGGTCGCGGCGCCGGCAGCCGACCCGTCTTCGATCGGCGTCAAACGTCCCCCGGCAACGCCTACCGAGGTGCCCAAGGCCGCGCCCGCCGGCCAAGCGCCGGCGCGCGAGCGGCACAGCCGGCCGCTCCCATCGTCGAGCTCACCGCGGTCGCCCCAGTCGCCGAGACAAGCCGGGCCGGCGGCCGGCTCGCCGCGCCGACCTGCGTCGCAACACCGCGAGGCGACGTCGGTGCCGGAGCGAGGAGCGGGCGACCCCCGCGCAGACCGCAGCGACAGACCAATCCCGCGCCAGGACGCCGCGACCACGATGCCGGCGGCACCCAGTCGCTCCGCGGCCGAGACGGCACGGCTGCCGTCGCGCGCAACCGCGGTGGCGTCCCCCGCGACGCTCGTCCCTTCGGCGATCTCCCCGTCGCGTCCGGCCCCCCAGCCCGCTCGCGCCGCGGCGCGGCCGGCGACGGCGTCCGGACTCCGCCCGCCGCGGCACCGCGGCATCACCGCCAAGCCTGCACATCGGAACCATCGACGTCACGATCGTGCCGCCGCCGGCACCCGTGGTCGCGGCGCCTGCGCGCGGCGGTCCCGCCGCGGCGCCCGGGCCACTGAGCCGTGCGGCCGGTCCGTGGTACGGGCTGGCGCAGAGATAGCCGACGATGATCCTCGACGTATCCGCCGTAACCGATGGCCTGATCCGGCTGGTCAGCAGCGCGTGGGCGACGGCGCCGCTGTGGGGGGAGCTGGGCCTGACCGGTCCCAGCTTCACGCCGACCTTCACCGGGCTGGCACCCGACGCGATCCGCAAGGGCAGCGGAACTCAGCTGAGCCTGTTCCTCTATCACGTCGAGCTCGACAACACCCGCGAAGCGGCATTCTGGGGCCCCGAGCTCCGGCGGGCGGACGGCCCGCCGACGCGCTTCATTCCGCTCGCGCTCAATCTCTACTACCTGCTGTCGTCGTTCTCGGAAGGCTCCTACGTCCAGGAGCAGCAGGCGATGAGCATCGCGATGCGCATGTTCCATGCCGGGCCGGTCGTCTCGAGCGACACCACCGACACCCCCGCCTGGACGCTGAACCTCACGATGGAGCGCCGCTCCTACGACGAGCTGAGCCGGCTGTGGCAAGCGACCACGACGTCGCTGCGGCTGGGAGTCATCTACCGCGCGGCCGTCGTGTTCGTGACTCCGGAAACGCCCCCCGCGGCCGCCCCACAGGTCACGACCGCGACCGCGACGGTCAATGGCTCGGACACCGTCAGTGCTACATCCGCCGACCCCCCGCCTACACCGTGAGCGACCTCGACCTCGACCTCGACCTCGAGACGGCGCCTGAGCCGCCATGGCTGCGGTCGGTCCGACTCCGCGCCGAGCGCCGGATGCTGTGGTGCCGCCAGCTTTGGATCCGATCGCGCTACATCGGCGAGGAGGCGCTGGCGATCACCCACAGCGAGGTGGAGCGCGCGCTCACCCCGGCGGAAGCGATGCGGCGCGAGGAGCGTGCGTTCTACGCCGACGACGAGACCGCCGCGGCGCTGACGGCACAGCTCGAGTCGCTCGAGCACGACCAAGGAGATCGACGCTGGGCGCGCGTCATCGATCTGTGCGGGCTATCGGTGGCCGAGGCGGCGCTCCTGGCTTGTGCACTCGCCGCCGAGCACACTCCCGCGGTCCGGGGCGTCTACGGCTACCTCCAGGACGAGACTGGTCCGCTCGACGCGACGCCGTCGCTCGTCGCCGCGCTGTGGGGCATGAGCTCCTCCCCGCGGTTCGGCGCGGCGTCCGCGCTCACGCGCTGGCGCCTCGCCCGGCCTGCGCCTCAGACGCGCTTCCCGGAGTCGAGCGCGACCCCATGGCTCGCCGACCCGCGGCTCCTCGACTACCTGTGCGGAACGGGCGATGGCGCGCCATCGAGGACCGGCCTGGCTGCACCGCTCAGCGCCGGCTCCGAGCCGGTGCTGTTCGCGGATGAGCTCGCGCGGATCGTCGACTTCGCCACCGCGACCTCGGCTGGCGCGGTCGAGGCGGCGGAAATCGAACTGGCCGGGCCGCGCGGTGCCGGACGGGCGACGCTGGCCGCACAGGCGGCGAGCCGGCTGAATCGACCGCTCGTGTGCGTCCACTGCGAGGCCGTCGCGACCGAGGACGACCCGGCAACGGCCGCGGTGCGCGAGCTGCGCGACGCGCACCTGGCAGACCGGCTGTTGCTGTGGCGCGACGCCGACCTGTTGCCGGCCGGAGCCTGGGCGTCGGTGCGCGGTGAGGCGCCGCTCACCCTGCTGACAACACAATCCGTCCGTCAGGAGGCGCTGGCGGCGGGGCCACCCCGGCTCACCGTAGAGCTTCCCGCGCTCGATCTCGATCGGCGCCGGCAGCTGTGGTCGGTGCTGAGCGCCGGGCCGGCGCCGGACCCGGTGGCGCAATGGCGGCTCAGCGCGGGTGAGATCGTGGTGGCGGCGCGCGCCGCGCCCGCAGGCGAGGATCTCGTGCGCGCCGTATGCAGACGCATGCTCCTGCGAACTCAGGCCGAGCTCGTTCGCCCGCTTCCGCTGCCCTATGGCTGGGAGGACCTGATCGCCCCAGAGCCGCTGCTCGCGCACCTGCACGAGCTGGCGGCTGAGTGCCGGAACCGGGCCGAGGTGCTCGATGGGTGGGGCCTCGAGCGATTGACGCCGCTCGGACGCGGCCTGAGCGCGCTGTTCGCGGGCCCCAGCGGCACCGGCAAGACGATGGCCGCGCAGGTGCTCGCACGTGAGCTCGGCCTCGACCTGCTCCGCGTCGACCTGTCGGGCGTGGTCAACAAGTACATCGGCGAGACCGAGAAGCATCTGCGCTCGGTATTCGCCGCGTGCGAGCGCGCGCCGGTCATGCTGTTCTTCGACGAGGCCGACGCGCTGTTCGGCCAGCGCATGCAGGTCGGCGACGCGCACGATCGCTTCGCGAACATCGAGATCGACTACCTGCTCCAGCGGATGGAGGAGTTCGACGGCGTCGCGATCCTGTCGACCAACCGCAAGGGCGACATCGACAGCGCGTTCATCCGCCGGCTGCGGTTCGTCGTCGACTTCACCGCACCGAGCGAGGCCGAACGCGAGCGCCTGTGGCGCGCGGCGCTCGAGCCGGCAATGGATGGGGGCGGGCGGTCGCTCACCGAGCCGCTCGATTGGACGGCACTCGCGCGGGACCTCGATCTCACCGGCGCGGGCATCAAGGCCTCGGCGCTGGCCGCCGCGTTCCTGGCCCGCGGCGACGGCGGCCGGATCTGTGCGCGTCACGTGATCGCGGCAGCGCGCCGCGAGCTGCAGAAGCAAGGAGTGGTGGTCCGCAGGAGCGTGCTCGATGTGCCGTGACGTCGACGTGGACCGCATCCAGGTGCGGGTCAGCTCGCTCGAGCCGTTGGACGCACGGGCCCTCGCGCAGGCGATCGCGGCGGGCCTCGCGCCCACGCTCGGCCTGGCGCCGGGCGAGGCGGCGCTCGAGCGCCTGGCGGTCTCCGTCGAGGCAAAGCCGAACGAGCCAGATGGACAGCGACTCGCCGAGCGGGCGGCCGCGCAGATCGTCGCGCGGATAGGCCGCGGCACCAGCTTCGGAGCGAGCCGATGACGTTGATCAAAGGCGCCTTCGTCGCCTTCACGCCCACGTTCCTGCCCGTGCCGATTCCCCCCAACGTGATCATCTTCCAGTTCAACCCCGAGAGCCTCACGCACACCTGGAGCCAGCCGTCTCCGAGCGGCGGCGGGGGCGGAGGCGGCGGAGGAGGCGACCAGGGCATGTGCGGCAGGCCCGGAACGCAGACGGGCAATCCGCTCGCGGTCCCCGGGATGCCCGGAGAGCAGTTCTCGCTGACCGTCGCGTTCGATGCACAGGATGAGATCGCGGATGGCGGCCCCAGCGGCGCACTGGCCGAGGCGTCGGGCGTCTACACGCGTCTGGCGGCGCTGGAGATGCTGCTCTACCCGAGCCCCGGCGGCGGATCGATTCTGCTCGGACAGGTGTCCTCCGCGCTGTTCGGCGGAGGCGGGTCGGACGTGAAGCGCACCGTCCCGGACTCGACCCTCCCGATCACCCTGTTCGTGTGGGGGCCGTTCCGGATCGTGCCCGTCCGGCTGACCGGGTTGACGATCACCGAGACGCTCTACGACAGCACGCTCAACCCGATCTACGCCGAGGCCAAGCTCGAGATGCACGTGATGACGCCGGCCGAGCTTCACGCAGCGGAGTCGAACAGCGAGGTGCTGGCCAAGCTGGCGTCGGTGGCCTACCTGTACACGCTCGGGCTGCGCCAGGCCGGGGCTCTGGCCAACCTCGGGAACATCCGCGAGGTGATCGGACTGCTCCCCCACTGACATGACCGTCACCGACCTCACTTCGACCGGCCGGCTGAACGCCCCGACGGCCAGCCGTTACAACGGCGCGGCCATCTATCAGGCCACGACGGCGACGGGGGCGACGGTGCCCGCCTTGATCATCGGTGCGCGTCGTGCCGTCGCTCCGATCGGTTACCACCCGCGTGCCGTCGGTGACCGGCTCGACCTCCTGGCCGTGCGCTACCTCGACGACCCGACCGGGTTCTGGCGGTTGTGTGATGCCAACAACGCTCCCGTCGCGGGGGCGCTCGAGCAACGACCGCTGATCGGCATCCCGGCGACGGGCCCATGAGAGGCGTGTTGCTGCCGTGACGAGCACCTATCAGCTCGGCCTCGGAGGAAAGCCGGCGGCCGCCGCGTTCTACGAACGCGTCGAGCAACTCGAGGTCGAGGAGAACGCGGACCGCCCCGACGCGCTGTTGCTGCGCGTCCCCGTCAACCGCACGTCGAAGGGCGACCTGATCGGAGTCGGGGACGGCACCTTTGAGCCGTACACGAACATCACAGTGACAGTCACGCCGCCTCACCACGGACCTCAGTGCATTTTCGACGGTTTCATACTGTCGTGGAAGTTGCACCTCGATCGCACCTCCGGATGCTCCACCCTGGAGGTGTGGGCGCAGGACGCATCTTGGCTGATGAACATCAGCGACTCAGTCAAGGAGTGGCCGGGCATGACAGACGGTCAGGTGGCCAACCAGATCTTCGGCTCTTACGGCTTCAAAACGGCCGCCGCCAACATGAGCGACGACTCGCCGCCGCATAACCCAGATGACCACGCGCTCTATCAGCGCGCCACCGACCTGCAGTTCCTGCGCTCGCTCGCGCGGCGCAGCGGCAAGCTCTGCCGGGTCGCCTGCACCGACTCGGCGGGCAGCCGCACCGGCTATTTCGTCACCCCGGATGTCAATGCCGACGCCGCGGCGACGATCTCGCTGGTCGACCCCGACACCTGGACGGTGGATTGCCTGGAGTTCGACTGGGACGTGATGCGCCCAGTCGAGGTCGACGGCAGCCAACTGCCGCTTGACACCTCGTCCCAGCACGGCGTCGCGGGCAACGCGACCAAAACCGGTCTCGCACCGCTGGACAAGCGGGACTTCTCGAAGTACGTGAACCTGCCGGCGAACCTGCCGAAGCCCCCCTCGGTCAACACGGGAACGATGGTGCTGACGACGGCTGCCGATGTGGCCGACGTTCCCATGCGGACCACGGCAGCGCTGCGCGACGCCGGATGGTTTGTGCGCTGCACGGGCGAGACCGACCTCGATCGCCTTGGGAACACCCTGCGAGTCGGGACGGTCGTCACGCTGGAAGGCGCCGGGACGCTGCAGTCGGGCAAGTGGTTCGTATGGCAGGTGCGCCACATGATCATGACCGACTCCATCCGCATCAAATTCACCCTGGTCCGCAACGCCGTGGGGCCGGCGCCCGGGAACGACGGCGGGCCGAGTCTGCCCGGGGGGTTGTGAGGCCGTGCGCTGGGAGCACGCTCTGCGATGACGATGGCGATGGACCGCGCGCTCGAAGACCTCCTCGAGCACCTACGCAGCCGCTTCTACGGCAAGTACCGCGGCGTGGTCACCGACGTCGACCCGAAGACGTGCCGCATCAAAGCGGAGGTCCCCGCGGTTTACGGCAGTGTCAAGAGCGGCTGGTGCATGCCATGTGTCCCGTACGCGGGTCCAAAGGTCGGGATCGCTTTCCTGCCCGAAGTCGGGAGCGCCGTCTGGATCGAGTTCGAGGGTGGCGATGTCTCGTACCCGATCTGGAGCGGTTGCTTCTGGCGCCGAGGAGAGGTGCCGAGCGACGTCGACGCCAAGGTCAAGGTCATCGTCACGAGCGCGCCATTGGAGCTCAAGCTCGATGACACAGCTGGATCGATAACGCTGAGTGATCACAACGGCAACACGGTCACCCTCGACAGCTCAGGGATCAAGGTCGCGAACGGCAGCCAGCAGGTTGTCGTGTCGAGCTCGAACTTCAACGTGAACAACGGCGCGTTGCAGGTGGCGTGATGCCGGCCGGCCGCGTCGACTATTCGTTCCCGTTCCGCCTCGACGGCACGTCCCACCGCGCGGCGCAGACCTCGTACGGCGTCCACGTCGAGCAGATGATCGCCCAGATCCTGCTCACGACACCCGGCGAGCGCGCCGACCAGCCGCAGTTCGGGTGCGGGTTGCGCCAGCTCCTGTTCGCACCGCTCGGGGATCCCCTCATAGCCACGTTGCGCATCCAGGTCACGCAGGCGCTCGGTCAGTGGCTCGCCGGCGTAATCGACGTCCGGGGCATCGACGTGAGCGGAGGAGATCCGGTGGCGCCGGGAACCCTCGAAGTGACAGTGTCCTACACCCTCATCGAGAGCCAGACCGACCAGCAGACGACGGTGGCGCTGCTATGAGCATCGACTCGGCACACGACAGGCTTGGCCACCTGCTCGCGGGACAGACGAGCCCGAGCTGGAACGGGCTCGACTACGTCGAGGTGGCGAGCCCAGACGGTGGCCACCTGCGCGTGCACTTCCTCAATACGACACCGGTACAGGGGACGTTCTCGGCGACTCCGCCTGTGACGATCTGCGGCGGCGCCCAGGGTGACGTCGCTGTCCTTCCAATCGACGAGACCCAGGCGTGGTCCGCCGACGACGCAGGCCGACCCGTTCTGGGCATCGACGTGGTCGCTCCCACTGACGAGGCGGCTTACACGCTCCGGATCCAGAGCACCGTGCTCGATCCGTACTTCGACTCGTCGCAATTCAGCTTCGCCGCCGGCGGGACCAGCAGCGTCGACTGCGGCGCGGCGGTTTCCGAGTCCGCCGCCCCGGGCGCCGAGCCGCCTCCGGTGAGTTACCTGGCCAAGGACTTCGCGACGTTCCGGCAGGCCCTGCTGGACTTCTCCGCGCTCCGCTATCCGCAGTGGGTCGAGCGGTCAGAGGCCGACGTCGGCATGATGCTGCTCGAGGCGCTGAGCGCCGTAGCCGACGAGCTGAGCTACCTGCAGGACCGGGTGGCGGGCGAGCTCGCGCTCGGCACCGCCACGCAGCGCCTCTCGCTCGTCCGCCACGCGCGGCTGGTCGACTACGACCCCAGTCCTTCTATCGCCGCCGGCGTGCTGCTTCAGTTCGACGTCGCTCCGGGCGTCAATGCGCTCACCGCGGGCTTGCGCTGCAGCGCCGCCGGAGCCGATGGACACCGGATCCCGTTCGAGGTCGGCGCGACGCTGGCCGATGCTGTCACGGGGCAGCTCCAGTCGGCCACTTACCTCGTCGACGCGCGCTGGAACGCCGGACCGCCGGAAGCGCGCAACCTGCGGCCGTACTGGTGGGACATCAGCCGGCAAGTGCTCCCGGTGAGCTCTCAGCGACTCTGGATCATGGACCATGGCCACGGCCTCATCCGCGGCCAGCAACTGCTCATCGACACCGCCGGCGCGGTCAGCGCGGATCCGCCGGTGCGCGAGATTGTCACGGTGGCGGCGGCGGCGGAGACTCGCGATGAGGTATTCGGCGTGGACGTCACACGGATCGATCTGGCGGCGCCGACGGAGCAAGCGCACGATCTCGCGCTGACCCACTTGGCCGGTAACCTGCTCCCGGCGGCGCAGGGCGAGCGGATCCGCCAGACGTTCCGGGTGTCGGATGACGTGCTGGTTCGCGCGGGCGCCGGCTCGAGCTCGGGCGGCCCCCGGCGGGACCTTCTGTACCCGCTCGCCGCGGACTCGATCTCGTGGCTCCCGCAAGCGTCCACCGAGTCCTCCCCCCCGTTGGCGCCGCCTCAGAGCCTCAGCGCAAGCGCCGGCGCGATCGGCGGATCCCTCGCCACGGGCGACTACGCCTACCAGGTCACCGCCCTGAACGCCCAGGGCGAGACCACTGCGAGCGCACCCGTCACGATCGCGGTCACCGGCCCGTCGGGCAGCGTCAACCTGACCTGGCCCCCGGTGGCGGCAGGCCTCAGCTACGAGATCTACGGACGCACGGCCGGGTCGCTGGGCAGGGTCGCCCGCGTGGGGCCGTTCACCGGGTCTCAATCACCGAGCTGGATCGACACCGGCGCGAGCATCGTGGACACATCGACGCCACCGCCGGCGACCAACACCACGGCCGGAGGCGGGCCGCCGGCCGAGAGCGGCGATCTCAGCGCGCAAGCCGCGGCGATCCCGCAGGTCGCGCTCGTGACCGGCGAGGGAGGGGTCGCGTGGCGGTGGGAGCGCTGGCTACTCGGCTCGGGGCCGTCGGACGCCGTGTTCACCCTGACGCCGGAGCGCTACTCGATGGTCGGCGCCCGGGGGAGTCAGGCCTGGTTCGACTACGACGGCGACGGAATCACGCTGCGCTTCGGGGACGGGACCTTCGGCATGATCCCGGCGCCCGGGACGGGATTCGTGCTGACGTACCTCGCGGGCGGCGGCGCGATCGGCAATGTCCCAGCGGACACCATCGCCCAGCTGGATCCGGGCGATCCCCAGGCGACGCGCGTGCTGAGCGTGACCAATCCCTTCGCGGCCGAGGGCGGTACCGACGCCGAGACGCCGCAGCAGATTCGCGATCGAGCTCCGCAAGCCTTCCAGGCCAATCCATTGCGGCTCGTGCTGGCCGAGGACTTCGCGCGAGCGGGGAAATCGCTGCCGTGGGTCATGCAGGCGGGGACATCGTTCCGCTGGACCGGCAGCTGGTTGACGGCGTTCACGACGGCTGACCCGCAGGCGAGCGAGAGCCCGGCCGTGGCGCAGCTCGAGGAGCTTTCGGACGTTCTCAACCGCCGTCGCCTGGCCGGCTACGAGAGCTATGTCCTGGCGCCCAGCTTCGTCTCGCTCGACATCGAGCTCACCGTGCTGGCCGAGACGGCCGCGCTGGCGGGAGACGTGGGCGCGGCCGTTCGCGCGCGCCTGCGTCCGGGGCTCCTGCCCGACGGCTCGCGCGGCTTCTTCGATCACGAGCGCTGGTCGTTCGGGCAACCGCTGGAGTCGAGCGCACTGCTCGCGGCGATTCAGCGCGTTCCCGGCGTCGTTGGGGTGGTGTCCGTGAGCTATCGCCAGCGCGGCCGCGCCACGGAGCTGAGCCCGCTCCCCGAGACGCTCGCCGTGCCGGCGGACCAGATCCTCCGCGTCGATGACGACCCGGCAAATCCCGAGGCCGGCTCGCTGCGCGTGGTCGTGGGGGTCCAGAGTTGATCGACGGCGTTCAGCCGGATGTCTCCACGCCGGACAACGCGCCGGGACGATCGATGATCTCCTTCCGGGCGGCCGATTTCGACGGGTTCCGGCGCGCGCTGCTCGCGCCGCGCGCGGGCGAGCACGCACTGCTGGGCTGGCACCCGGCGCCGGGCGACCTGGCCCTTCAGCTGCTCGAATGGTGGGCGTATCTGGGCGATGTGCTGACCTTCTACAACGAGCGGATCGCCAACGAGAGCTATCTGCGCACGGCTGTGCTTCCCGGCAGCGTGCCTGCCCTCGTGGAGTTGATCGGCTACCGGCCCCGGCCGGCGATCGCCGCCACCGGCCAGATCGCGCTACTGCGGGGCGCCGGCCAGCCACTCGAGCCCCTCCAGGTTCCGGCCGGTCTGGCGCTGACCAGCACGGCGACCCCCGGAGTTCCTCTCCAGACGTTCGAGACTTCGGCGGCCACGTTCGCCGGTGCTTCGGATCTCGCGGTGAACCTGGCCCCGAGCACGACGCTGCTGCTCGGCGCCTCCGGTGACTCCGTGTTGCTGCAGACGATCGTCAGCGGCCTGGGTCCCGGCGACGAGCTGCTGCTCGTCCGGCGCCTGCCTTGGACCTCCGGCGCGCCTACCGGGGCGGCGGTGACGATCCGGGCGATCGCCACCGAGACCGACCCGCAAGGCGCCCCCCATACGCGCGTGGTGCTCGACGGAGCCGGCGGCGCGTGGGCCGCGACGCTGGCCGAGGACTACCGGCTCGTCCGGACGGCGCAGGTTGCCGCGCTGTGGACGCAGAGCGGCGAGGCGGCCGTCGAGGCTGTCTCGGCCACCGAGGTGGAGGTCCACCTGCTGGCCGCCGTGCGAGGGATCTCACCGGGCGACAGTGTCTTCTTCGACGGGGACGGTCCCGTCCGCGGCGCGGCCCACGTGGAGGCGGTGACCGAGCGCTTCCGCAACGTGCCGTTTCCGGCGACGACCCGCGTGGCGACGAGCGGCGCGCCCACGTCGGTTCCCGTCGCGCACACCGTCCTCACGGTCTCGGTGCCCTCTGACACGATCCTCGTGCCGCCGCCCGCTGGGCTCCAGGCCACGGCCAACACCAGCGGCGGCAGCTTCGCGGCCGGCCCGCAGAGCTGGATGGTGACGGCGGTGGTGCAAGGCGCTGAGTCCCTTCCTTCCGCGGAGGCGAGCGCCCCGGTCGCGGCCGGCGGCTCGGCGACCCTGGCGTGGGACGCCGTCCCCGGCGCCACGGCGTACAAGGTGTACCGCGCAGGCACGAGCGGAGGCGAGTTCACCACCCCGGCGCTCGTGGCCACGGTCCAGAACACGAGCCTTGTCGACACCGGGGCTGCGGTGGGCCCCGGGGGCGCCCCGAACCCGGCCCGCGTCCTCGTCCGCTTCGGCTTGCGTGACGTCGGCACGCCGATCCCGACCCCAGCCACGACGCTCGGCGCGCTGCCCGCCAGCGTGACGCCCGTCTACACCGACTACCTGCCGGCCCCGACCGGGCTGACCGTGACGGGCCAGCCTACCGGCGGCGCGTTGGCCGGCAACTTCGTGTGGGTGCTCACCGCGGTGAGCCCGCTGGGCGAAACCGTGGGCTCGCTCCCGGCGAGCGCGCACGTGGGCTCCGCGTCGCGGTTGCTCCGGTCCACCGGCAGAGCCGTGCTGACGTGGAACGCGGTCGATGGTGCGCTCGCCTACAACGTGTACCGGGCGCGCGTCGGAGGGACCCCGTTGTTGGTCGGAAGCATCCCGGCGGGGACCTCGACGAGCTGGGTCGATGCCGGCACCAAGCCCGCGGGCGGCGCGGTTCCGGCTGTCAACACCGCGGTGGCGGGAGATCTCGCCGCCCGTCTCGCCGCGGGGAACCTGCGGGCATTCATCCGGGACGCGGCCGGCGCGGGCATTGCGGTCATGGCCAGCGCGGGTGAAGCCGGCACGGTGGGGCTCGAGGCGGCCGACGCGACGCCCGCGACTTTCTCGCTGATCGCGCCAGTGCGCCTGCTGGTCGACCTGGTCGATGTATCTCGGGGGGAGACGGTCGCGGCGGAGCAGTTGGGAACCGGCGATGCCAACCAAGCCGGACAGACGTTCGCGCTCGCCCAATCGCCGCTCACGTATCTGTCCCAAGGCGCCGGGTACGCGAGCACGCTGGTGGTGAGGGTGGACGGGGTGGCCTGGACTGAGACGTCCACGTTCTATGGCCAGGCGCCCGACGCGAAGGTGTTTGTGGTCGCGCAGGAGACCGGCGCAGTCAGCCACGTTCGCTTCGGCGACGGGATCAACGGCGCACGCCTGCCCAGTGGCAGCAAGGTCGTCGCCACGTACCGGCACGGAGCGGGGGCCGCCTCGCCACCCGCCGGGCGCCTGACGACGATCCTGCGCCCGCAACCCAACCTTGCCGCGGTCGCCAATCCCGTCGCGGTGAGCGGCGGAGCCGATGCCGAGCCCTCCGCACTGACGCGCCAGAACGGGCCGCGCAGCCTTCTTACTTTCGGCCGGGCGATCTCCGCCGCCGACTACGAAGCCGTGGCCGCCCAAGCGCCCGGCGTCGCGCGCGCGCGCGCCTACGCGCTATGGAATCCGGACCAGCAGCGGACGCTGGTCACGGTGTTCGTGGGCGACGACGCCGGCGCGACGGTCGCCGCGAGACGGGCGCTGACAGGATCGAGCGACCCGAACCGCCCGGCCACCGTGACCTTGGCGACGCCGTTCGGCGTCACCGTGGCCGGCACGTTGCTCGTCGCGTCCGATCGTGATCCGGCGGCGGTCCTCAACGCCGCCACCGCGGCTGTCGCGGACCCCAGCGACGGTCTATTCAGCGCGGCGAACATGGGCATCGGCCGCGGCCTGCATCGCAGTGCGCTCGAGGCGGCGCTGCTCGTCGACGGAACCGTGGCGGTGCACGCCCTGACCGTCACCGGTGACGACGGCGCGGACATCTTCGCCGGTCCAGGCGGGTCGGCAGACCCCGGGCAGGGCTCGTTCTTTCGCTTGAGCAACGCACCCCAGCTCGTGACCCAGGTGGCCAATGTCTGACTTCGACGACGGATACGACAGCTACTACGCGGATCGCCTGTGGCAGCGGCTGCCTTCGGTGTACCGCGCCCTCGACAGCGACCTTCCCGGAGAGAGCGGGCCATTGGAGGAGCTGATCGCGCGGATCGGCGCACAGATCGCGGTCGTGCGTCGCAGCATCGACCGGCTGTGGGCCAACCAGTCGATCGAGACATGCGATGACTGGGTGATCCCGTATCTCGGCGATCTGCTCGCCACCGAGCTCGTCAACGACGACCCGCGCGGGCAGCGGCTGGAGGTGGCCAAGACCATCCACTACCGCCGTCGTAAAGGCACACTCGCGGTTCTCGAGGAGATCGGTCGTGACGTCACGGGCTGGCAGGCGCACGTCGTCGAGGCATTCCGACGGCTCGGGCGCACGCGGCACGCGCTCGACCCTCCGGTCGGACCGGCACGAGCCGGAGCAGCCCTGCCGAAACCCTGCCCCGGCTCCGGCACGGACGAACAGGGCGATCCACGCGAGTTGGTCCAGCACGAGGGGCTCTCCGGCCTGCTCACGGGCACTCTCGCCGGTGGACTAGCGGACCTCCGGTCCTCGCACGGGGCTCAGCTCGCCGGCTCGCCGTTCGACGAGTACTTCCACACCGCCGATGTTCGTGGCGGCAAGGGATCTGCAGGCTGGTTCGGGATCCCCAAGCTGCTGGTGTTCCTGTGGCGGCTGCGCAGCTTCACGGTCACCGGCGGCACGCCCGTGGCCGTGGCCGGCTCGCCGACGCAGTTCGTATTCGACCCGACCGGACGACGCGTGCCGCTATTCCTGGCGCCGCTCGGTCCAGAACCCGACGACTGGGTCGACACGTGGCTTCCCGCACGCGAGTGGCAGGTGCCGGGGCCGCTGAGCGACTCGCTGGCTCAGGCCCTCGCCGATCCGGGCACCGCGCCACCGCGCCACCCACCCTACCCCGGCTTTGCCGAAGCGCCCCCCTTCAGCGCTGTGGCCGGCGGGTCCTTGCCCGAGCCGCTTCCGATCGCCGCGATGCCCGAGTCCGGGGAGTTCGCGCTGCCGGCCGCGCCGGGCGGCCCGTTCACCGTGTCATATCAGTACGGGTTCTCCGCAGCCATCGGTGCAGGGCCCTACGACCGCACGCGCGAGACCGACGCCCCGTCGACGATCGGCATCGAGCACCTCGTCTCCGGCGGCACCGTGCTCGACGCCGCCCTCGCGGCGAGCGCGGGCGCGAGCACGGTGACAATCGCCGACTCGCTGACCTACACCGCGGTCAGCGACATCGACCTGAGGCCTACCGGGACGAACCTGCTGATCCGCGCCGGCGACGGCCTGCGAGGAGTGGTGCGATTGCCCGCTCCGGCACAGGGGGCAGCCGCGCCGGCGTGGGTGTTCACCGGGGGTGGGGCCGACTCCGAGCTCACCCTCGACGGTCTGTTCATCAGCGGGGGCGATCTGATCCTGCGGGGTGGTTTTGCCGCCGTGCGCATCACGGCCTGCACGGCCGACCCAGGCACGCTCGACGCCGGGGGCGACGCGTATGCCACGTCCGCCGACGGTCGAGCCCTGGCACCGGTGCGGATCTGGGTCGAGGCCGACCCAAACGCCGCAGCCGACGCGCCCGGCACGGTCGCCAAGCTGATCATCGACCACTGCGTCATCGGGCCGGTTCGGACCCGCAACGGCGGCGGGGTCGAGCAAGCGCTGATCTCCGACAGCATCATTCAGGACGCCGCCCCGGCCAGTTCCACAAGCACGCTCAGGGCGGCGGACATCCAGGACCCCGAGCTCCTGGTGCGCGCGTTGGCCAGCGGAGATCCGCTCGCCGTCGCGGTGCGCGCTGCCCTCCAGAGCAGCAACCAGACCGCGGCCTTGGACGCGCTGCGCGCCTACCAGGGCGGGCCGGTCTCACCCGACGCGCAGACGGCGATTCTCGCGGGCCTGAACGCCGTCATCGGGGGCGAGATCAACCGCGCGCTGCTCGAGGCGGCGTTTCCGGTCGCCCTGAGCCCGGCCGCCCTGGCGTTGTCCGCGGGTACGCTCGCCCTCGCGCGGGCAACCGTCCTCGGTCGAACGTTGGGCCACCGCCTGAGCGCGGCCGACACAATCCTGGCCGGGCACGCCGCGGTCGAAGACGTCCAAGACGGATGTGTCCGCTTCTCAGCCTATGAAGACGGAAGCACGCTCCCGTCTCGCTATGCGTCCGTGGCGCTCACTCCCGGTGACGCGCTGTTCACGAGCACCGAGTTCGGTCGTCCCGGCTACGGTCAGCTCCTCGACACGGCCGATCGGGCCGTGGTCGCGACGCCGCAGACGGCCGGCTCCGGGACCATCACGACGGGCGCGGAGAACGGCTCGGAGATGGGGGCGTTCTCGAGCCAGCTCGGGCCGCTCAAAGAGCAGCGCCTGTTGACCAAGTATGCGGAGTACATGCCACTAGGCCTGACCCCGGTGGTGGTGCATGTCACCTGAACACGGCGCCTGGAGCGACGACAGAGGGAGGAAGAGATGGGCAGCGATCGTGCACGCGTGAGCTATGACCCGGCGCGCCATTGGCGAGCCGTGATCAGCCAGCAGGGCAGGGTCGCGCTCGAGGCGGATGCCAACGAAGCGACGTCCATTGCGGTGGCGTCCGCGCGTGCGCAGCTGCTCGACGTCATCGGACCGGCGGGCGCGGCGCTGGCCGCTCCCGGCGATCCGGGCGGCTACAACGTCACGGCGATAAGCGCCACCGGCACGTTCACGGGCGACCTGTCCATCAGTGCCGGCGCCGTGTATGTCGGCGGGGAGCGGGCGGTACTCGACGTTCCGGTCACCTACAGCGCGCAACCCGACTGGCTGGACAGCGCCGGCGATCGGCTGTGGGTGGCGGCCGCCCCTCCGACCGGCGGCAACGGAAGCGAGATCGTCTATCTGCTGCTGCGCGACCAGGAGGTCAGCGCGGTCGAGGATCCCGCGTTGCGTGAGGTGGCGCTGGGCGGCCCCGACACGTCGGCGCGCCTGCGCCTCGTTCAGCGGATTGTCCGGCAGCCCACCGCTCAGGGAAGCGCCTCGGCTCCCTTCGCCGATCCCGATTTGCTCTCGACCTGGGCCTCGCTCGGCCTCAGCCTCGACCCCGCGACGATGCGCCTGCACTCCGCCGCCCGTCTCCAGGTCCAGGGCAACTACGTCGGCGCCGAGAATCAGCTCATCCGAGTACAGATCGCGAGCGTCGACCCGGCGGGCAACCCGACGCTGGTCTGGGGGTTCGACAACGCCAGTGCGCTGTACCGGGTGACGCCCGACCCGACCGGCGATCCGAGCCGCGCGACGACACTGACCCTCATCGACGCGCCCGTGGACGTCTACCACCAGCCCGTCGCCGGCCAGACCGTGGAGCTGCTCGAGTCGGCGGCACAGCTCAGCCCGACCGACACCAGCGGTCACATCGCGGCCACGGCGGGTACCGTCACCACGCTCACAGCGACCGGCGGATACCAGCCGGACAGCGGACGCGTCATCCTGTCCACGTCGATAGCCGTCCCGGGGCCAAACAGTCCGCCTCTCTACCTGCGCGTGTGGCAGGGCACGGCCGTTCTGTCCGGCGGCTCCGCAACGCTCGGAGATACCGGGCTTCAGGTGACGTTGTCGCTCGCACCCGCCGGCCAGGGCGCGCCGGTACCGACCTACCACGTGGGGGACTACTGGACGTTCGCGGTCCGGCCCGGTACGTCGGCTCCGATTTACCCGGCGCGAATCGCGCAGTCGCCCCAACCGCCCGAGGGACCGAGTTTGTGGGCGTTCCCGCTGGCGTTCGTGCAGTGGGCGAGTGGGAAGCCGACCGTCACCGATTGCCGCCCCCGGTTCGACAATCTCGTGGACACGCTCGCCGCCCTCATCTCCAACGACCGCCAGGGCAAGAACTTCCCCCTCGCACTTCTGCGCCTGTTCGGTCGTGGCGTGGTCAGCGGACTGATCCCGTCGATCACGGTCACCCCGCCCGCATCGGGTGCGAACTCGGTGCAGGTGACGGTGTCGGTGACCGGCGGGACGGTGATCGACGGGCGTGGTGCAGTGATCGCCACGACGAACCTGACCGATCAGGACACGGTTCCGCTGTCCTTCTCTGGACCAGGACAGCTCGTGGACACCAAGCGGTGGCTGTACCTCATAACCGACGCCTCCGAGACGCCTTCGCTCCAGATCCGCGATACCGGACCGGTCGGCGGCCTGTCCCTGCCCCAAGACGTAATCGATTCGATCAACAACCCGGCCGGGGGTCCAGTGGTACCTGCCACCGACACGGCCGCGCAGGCCGAGACCGACGCGTGGCAGATGTACACCGATGTGCCGGCCGTCGATTCGACGATCACCGATCCCGCCGTGTGCCTCGGCGTCATCGGTGTACAGGGAGCGGCTGGGTGGACGGCCCCGGACGACCGGCAGCAACTCTTCCCAACGCCTGCGATCACCGCGGCGAACTGGCAGCGCCAGCGCCAGCACGTCTACGATGCGGTCAAGAGCGCCAGCGTCGCGGCGCCGGTCAACCTGCACGCCATTCTCGTCGCACCGAACAACCTGAACCTCAACGGGTCGGCGCTGCTCGGCGGAACTGTGGGGCGACGGGCGACGGTTCAGCTCGACGGACCTGTGCGCGGGAGCGCCGTCACGGTTCGATTCCAATCGAGCGCCGGCGTCACGGTTCACGGCCCGGTGGCGATCGCGCCCGGTTCCTCGTCGGCCCCGGTCACGTTCGACATCACCGCCGCTTCGGGAGGTGAGACGATCACTGCCATCATCGACGGCAGTCCGCCGCTCCAGGCGTCGTTCACGGCCGTGCAGGTCGGGACGCCGGCGCTGGCCGGCGGCGCCACGGCCGTGATGAGCGGCGACCCGATCAACGTGTCACTCGCGCTGAGCTCGCCCGCCAGCGAGGCGCTCACGGTGACGCTGCAGGGCGGAGCGAACGTCACTTTCCCCTCCGGTCCAGTCACAATCCAGCCGGGGACTGCGGCGGGACAGGCCACCCTGACCGTGGTCCCACCGGCCAGCGGCCATGTCGTGGTCTCGGCGACGGTGAAGACGGCCGACAACCTGAGCGGAGCTTCCCCGCCGAGCCTTCAGTTCACGGCGGTCGCGCTCGGGTCGACCATCGCCATCAATCCCTCGCCGATCACCGCCGGGCAGCAAGGGACGGCCACGGTGCAACTCGCCGGCGGCCCCACGCCATACGGAATCGATCTCGCGATCACTGTCGACAACACGAGCATCGTCACCCTGGGGCCGACGCCGACAACCGTGGCGGGTGGCCAAAGCGCCATCCCGACTTTCCAGCTCAATGGCGTCGCTGCGGGCACAGCCAACGTGATCGCCACGAGAACAGCGGGTGGATCGGTACGCCAGACGGTTTCCACGTCCGTCACCGTTGCACCAGCGAAGGCGAAGGAAGGCAAGGACACTGCCAAGGACGGTAAGGACACTGCAAAGGACCACAAGGACGGCGGCAAGGACGTCGGCAAGGAAAACGGCGACAAGGTCGGCGGGAAGGAAACTCTGGCCGAAAAGACTCATGTCGACTTGCCCAACGTGCTGCTCCCGCTGAGCGATCCCGCGGACGCCGAGCCGGCCTCGGAATCGCTCGATCCCGGCAACGGGGACGCCGAGCCGCCGCAGGGCCGCGCGTTCGTCCGGCCGGCACTGCGCCCGGAGGTCGGCCGAGGTGCATTCGACGCACCGGACGGCGGGGGCCGAGCATGATCGCCGTCATCGGCCGCCCCAGAGACCCGTTGGTGCGAGCGGTCCTGGAGCGATGGCGGGAACGCGAGGCCGCGCTGCTGAGCGTGCGCGATCTCTCGCGTGCCGGCTGGCGTCACGACCCGTTCGCCCCCGGGGACGGATTCGCGGTGGTCGACGGACGGCGCGTGGCGGTGGACGAGATCGCCGCCGTGGTGACCACGATCGACGCCGTTTCGAGCTACGAGCTGCCGCACATCGTGAGCGAGGACCGCGAGTACGTCGCGGCGGAGATGCACGCGTTCCTCTTCGCGTGGCTGACGACGATCCCCTGCCCGCTGCTGAACCGTCCCACTCCACGATCCCTGGGCGGTTGCGGATGGCAGCGCGAGCAATGGATGCTCGCGGCGATCGAGTTGGGGATCCCTGCCGTCCCCATGCGCGAGCCGAGCGCCGCTCCCACTCCAACTCCAACTCCAACTCCCACTCCCACTCTCACTCCCGAGGAACCAGAACCGGGATGGACGGTGACATTGGTCGGCGATGTCGTCCTCGGTGCCCCGGACGTGCGGGTCGCCGACTGGATCCGAGGCCTCGCCGCCTCCGCCGGCGCCGCCACGCTCGCGGCACGCTTCACGGCCGGCGAGCCACCGCGATTCGTGGCAGCGGGATGCCTGCCGGATCTCACACGGCCCGACGTCGCCGCCGCGGCGCTTGGATGGCTCGAGCGGGGTGGGGCGTGATCGCGGTTGTGGGCCCACCCGGCGATCCGACCACGGCCGTCCTCCGACGGGCCCTGGAAAGCCGCCAGGCCGCCTTTCGCTTCATCAACCAAGCGGAGGTCCTGTCGCAGGCGATGACGCTGGAGGTCGACGACGAGGTCGGGGGAAACCTGAGGCTCGGCGCCGAGACGATCGACTTGCGCGACTTCACTGCCGCGTTCCTCAGGCCGCATGACTCCGCCGAAGCCCCCGCGGTCGCGGTTCACGGCGCGCTCAGCATCCAGGCGTTCCATGCGCGCCAGGTTGACGCGCTGCTCGCGCGATGGGCGGATGTCACGCCCGCGCTGGTGGTGAACCGGCCCACCGCCATGGCCTCGAACGCCTGCAAGCCGTATCAGGCGCTGAGCGCGCAGGCAGTTGGCTTTGCCGTGCCGCAAACGCTCCTCACGACCGATCCCGAGGCCGCGCGCGAGTTCGCCGCCGTCCACGGAGCGGTGATCTACAAGTCGGTCGGCGGCACGCGGAGCATCGTCACGAGCTTGCACGAGGAGGACATGCAGGCACTCGACGACGTCCGCTGGTGCCCGACGCAGTTTCAGGCGCGGGTGCCGGGGACGGACGTTCGCGTCCATGTCGTCAGTGAGCGCGTCTTCGCCCTCGAGATCGAGTCCGAGGCTGACGACTATCGCTACGGCAACATGACCAGGCGCCCGTGCCGGCTCCCGGCCTCGGTGCAGAAGTCCTGCGTCGCGCTGGCGTCGCGCCTCGGCTTCGAGCTGACCGGCATCGACCTCCGCCGCACGCCCGACGGGCATTGGTACTGCTTCGAGGCCAATCCCGCGCCGGCCTTCGCCCACTTCGGGGAGGAGACAGCCGAAGCGGTGGCCAGTGCCGTGGCCGAACATCTGATCGCGGGACGGATTGCGCACCCGCGAGCGGCGCCTCCACCGTTGCCTCGCGTGCCCCGGCCGCTGCCCGCCGCGAACGTCTCAGAAGTGGCATGACATTGCATGCACGGGCGGCTCGAGCGGCTCGCTGAGCGCCCTGTGGATCGCGATCTCCACCGGTGCTGCGGCGTCACGGTCTTCGGCCGCCACTCGCATCGGGAAACGCAGCGTCGCCTCGGTGTTGCTGATGACGCGCGGTGGTCCGCCGCGCTTGAAGCCCCGGGTATGGAACAGGAATGGGTGCGCCAACAGGACATCACCTGCACGTCCGGTGACCTCGCGGAAGTTGCCGAGCGGCTCTGAGAGGACCTCGTCGAACAACCTCCGGTGATGGAGCCCCTCCGGATGATCGGCCAGGACGCGCGCGGTCCGGCGGTGCGAGCCCAATGAGATCACGGTGCCTCCCCAGCCCGGCGCGATATCGCTGAACAGCCCTACGATCAGCAACCCCTGCCGAGGCGAGTCGAGCGTGTGACGAAACCAGTTGCCGTCGATGTGCCAGCCGCAGTTGGGCACGCTCGAGGGACCATCGACGCCATACGAGAAGTTGACCGGCCAAAAACCCCAGCGCCGGTCACCCAACCAGCGGTCGCGACCGACAAGCTGCTCGACGGCGTCCGCGAGCCGGTCGGTGAAGCAGTCGAGCACAGCCGGATCGCCCAGATGCTCTTCGATGTCGTAAGCCGGCGGCCAGGTGTTCGGATCCACCTGCCGTATGTGCGTCTTCTGCTCTATCCGCCGCCACACGCACCGACACGCGGCGCCGGCCTGTTCGGCGGTGAACGCTCCTCTCAGCACGCAACAGCCGTCGACGATGAACTGCTCGACCTGGGCTCCGCTCAGAACCTCGTGCGACATGCTCGGTAAGACTCACCAGTAGAGGATCCAGCGGTCCTTGTCGTGAACCCCATGGCACTGGAGCGTGATGCGGTAATCGCCCTCGCCGATGCTCCGGCTGGCGCCGATGCGGTGCAGCGGCAGGCCACGCTGCACGCACGGTCGGCCCTCCACGTACCAGACGGTGTGCGCCGGATAGGCCTGCTGTATGCCCTGGACGCTGTCCAGCCCCTCGCGCTGGCACAGGTCGGTGAACTCCTCCCAGCCCACCGGCCAGTAGTCGAGCGATGCGCCGCCCTGCGGGATCTGCAGCGGCACGGTCACCGACAGCACGGGCATCCGTGAGGTGGATTCGTAGCCCGCAAATTCGAATTGCATGTCGAAGTGACCCGCAGCCTCCGACCGGTCGACGGTCAGCGATTGCGCGCCGAAGATGTGGAATCCCGGCAGCGGCAAGTCCGCGCGCCAGTACACCGGCTCTCCGACCTGACCGGCGACGAACGCGCGCAGCACCTCCAGCGCAGGCCCGAAGCGATCGCGCAACAGCGCGTTCGATGCGGCGACCCGTTCGCGGAAGAACGGGCTCGATCGTGGGCCGTCCTGATACAGCGCGCACCCGAGGGTATGGAAGTCCGGGGAGGAGCGGAGCGTCCACCACCGGCGCAGCGCGAACACCTCGGCCAGCATCTCACTGCGCTGCGTGACGTCGAACAAGTCAACGTCTGGCTGCTCGACGGCCCACACGTCAGGTGACCGTCTTGGAACTCTGCCCGGCGTCGCTGACCTTGATTTCTCCGCCCCAGCTGCATTGGCATTGCGAAGCGTCGTCAAGCGCAGCGACGCCACCGATCTTCGTCGTGGCCGATCCCGGGGTCCAGGGGCTGAGCACGGGGACGCAAGGCTGCGGCGAGCCCTGCGCCGCGATCACCGCAGGATTCGACGGAGCGCTGCAGAGCCCGAAGGGAGGCACGTTGGGCGTCCCAACATCGCTCACCACCCCCGCGGTCGTCGTGGCTTGCACCTTCGTGCCCGAGGCGGTGAACGTCGCGGGGCTCGAACCCTTAGAGCACTGCAGCGCGGCACCGGTCACCACCTGGGTCGGCACCTCGAACGCTCCTTGCTTCCGTCAGTCGAAGGCGCGCGCACGATGCCATCCTCCCAATCAGGCGTCACCGCCGCGTCACCAAGATGGTGCGCAATTTTTTTCCATCTTCCGGCCGCTTCTGTCTACAGTGTTGGCGAAGAGGGGGCTCGTTTTCCGGAAGGGGGTTCCTGTGTTTCCGGACCTTGGTTCAACCCAGCAGCAGGTTGCTGTACTAGTCGGTTTTTTTCTGCCGCTCCTGCTTGCCGTTCCCATACAGAGCCACTGGCCGACGGAGTTGAAGGCTCTGTTCAGTGTCGCGGCATACGCGGCTGCCGGGGCAGTGACGGCGGCCGCCACGGGCGACCTCACGGGTAAGACTTTCTGGCAGACAACGCTCGAGATCCTCGTCCTGGGCGTCGTCGGATATCAAGGTGTGTGGAAGCCAATCAACCTGGCGCCGAAGATCGAGGGTCTTACGAATGTCAACAAGGCTCCGGCACAGCCAGCGCTTGACGGCGGCGCGTCGGCACAGCCCGCAAGCGGCGCGTCGGCACAGCCCGCAAGCGGCGCTTCGGCACAGCCCGCAAGCAACACGCCGGAACCGGTCGCAGGCGGCACGCCGCCACCGGGCGCTGCGGCTCTGCCGCCGGTGGGTGGGTTCACCCTGACCCCATCGGTCGAAGCTTTGCTAGAGGCCGGAACGCGACTCGTGGACGAGCTCACCCACGGTCTCTACACGAACCGGACGAGTAACGGTATGCCTGCCGACGCCGCCCCAGCGGAACAGATCTCCCCCGAGCACCAGAGCAACCCTGGCCCGGCTGAAGCAGCCGAGAACGCGCCGGACAAGGTCGCTGCGGCCTGGGTCCGGTAGGGACCGGGTTAGGTGACGCCCGGCGTTGCCGAGGCCTCTCCCGCGACGATCCCGCCGTCACTTTAACCAAGCAGGGAGATTGTTTACCAAGTTTCGGAAGCTCTGAACGCTGCATACACGCCACGATGGCGTGACATCTCCGGACAGAAACCCGTGCAAATACGATCCGGACGGGACACGCTCCGATGACGCGTTAACGTGACCCCCGGGACCGGATCGATGCGCGAGAGGGAAGTCTCCCTTTTGGACTTAGTCAGCATCGCGCTCATCATCGTCGCCGTCTGGATCGGCCTCCTCATGCTGCTCGTGCTGGCGATGTGTATGGCGTCAGCGAAGGCGGATGCGGATGAGCAGCGACATTTGGCCGACGGGCTCGATGACGTGTGGAACCAGTCGCCGGAGCCACACTCCGCCGCCGTTGGCGATGAGCGACGATCGACCGGTGCCGCGGAGCTTGAACGTGTGGCCAGGTGGCTGGATAACGTGCTGCCGGATCGGACACGCCCGCACCTAGCCCCACGCCCGCACCTGCCGCGGTTAGGCGGGGCTCGTCGCCACCGTTCATGACCGTGAAGCGCGGGCCAACCCAAACGGGCCGTCGTCGTGGGCCCCTATGCGGCTACTTGCGGCGAAGGGCCGAGGTTCGGTGAGCTTCCGCCGGTCCCGCTGCCGTGTGCGAATGGCGCGGGAAGGAAGAACGACGCGATGGCTTCGTGGCTGTCTCCGGGGCGCTCTATCTGCGGCACGTGGCCGCAGTCGAGCTCGAGGTGGCGCGCGTTGGGAAGCGCGTCGGCCACGTGCCGCTTGAAGCCGATGGGCACTAGCCGGTCTCTACGCCCCCAGATGAAGAGCGCGTCTGGCCTGAGCGTCGCGAGTCGGGGCCAGAAGCCGTCCGCTCCGTGCGGCTCGTCGAGGTAGATGTGCCGGGCAGCGGCGTAGAAAGCCGCGCGGCCGGAAGCCGTGACGTACGAGCGGAGGAACTCGTCCACGCCTGCGGCGGCCCATCCGTCGTTCGCGTCCGGGATGAGCCGGCGGACGATCCCGTCGACGACGGCTCTGGGGGCCAGCTGGACGAGTCCGAGCTCAGGGCGGGTGAGTCGTACGAGCGGCGCCCACGGCCGCGGCCGCCGCCAGGCCAGGGAGGGAGCGAGGAGCGCGAGCCGTTCAACGCGGTCCGGCTGGCGCAGCCCCACTTCGAGCGCGACGCGTCCTCCGAGGCTGTTGCCGATGAGGTGGACGCGGTCCAGCGCCAGCGCGTCGAGCAGGTCGGTGCAGGCTCTGGCGAAGTAGCGCGCGTCGTACGGGGCCCCGATCGGCTTTTCCGAGTCGCCGAAGCCGGGCAGGTCGAACGCGATCACCCGGAACCGCGCCGACAGGTTGACCAGGGTCGGCAGGAATGAACCCTTTGTGGCCCCGAGTCCGTGGATCGCCAGCAGCGGTGGCCCTTGGCCCGCCTCGACAATCGACAGCCGCGCACTCCGGGTCGAGATGTATCGAAACCGCAACCCCGCCGGGTAAGTCGCGCCGCTCGTCGCGGCGAGAAATCCAACGCCGACGTGAAGGTTGCGGCGCACCGACAGCCTTCCGGAGAGGTAGGCACCGAGTGCCGCAGTCGGCTGCGCGACGATTCTCATCCACGTGGACTCTTCGGCGGCGATGATTGCGTCCGGACGTCCAGTCGGGGAGATGATCGATGCCGAGTCGCCGGCGAGCGCGACCTCCCAGGCGTCCCGACCATCCACCTTGAGCGCGACCCGGAGCGTCCTCGCCGCTTCGTCGAGGACGCCGGGGTCGTAGCGGCCTACGATGGTTCGCAGCCATGCTGGCGCGGCCGGGCTTTCGGCGATCTCGGGCACGCGCTCGACCGCCGTCCCGTTCGTCGTCGAACGTCGGTCGTCGCCGCCCGCGCTCATGGGATCAAACCAAGGCGCTCGATCATGCCCGCGTCGCTCAGGTAATGGTGCGCGGCCACTATCAGCCCGTCGTCGATCTTGTTGACCGCGCAGAACGACCCAATGTCAGCCTCGCCGTGCAAGTGGATAGAGCCGCTGGCGAGGATGCGTCCCCCGCCGACATCCAGCGTTTCAGAGATAACGAGGGGGTGGTCGTGACGCCAACGCCTCAGCCCTGCGAACCATTCCCGGACGCCGTCGTGGGCGCGATAGCAGCTTTTGAGACCGCTCAGCCTTAGAGGGCGGAACTCGACGTGCTCCGAAAGGCACGCGAGCATCCCATCGAGATCGCGCGCGTTGAACGCCTCCACCCATCGCAGAACAATGACCTCCGAGCGCTCCGCAACCGCTGAGGACACGGCTACACGACCTGCCCGGGAGGCTGCGCCGTCAGCATGGTCGGCGACTGGAATTGTGGGTCGTGCCAGTCGAACGCCGCGCCGCAGCGGGGACATGTGTCGCCGATCGGCCACGGCACGACTGACGCCACCGACGACCTGCCGGCCCGACAACAACTCGGATTCGTTCGAAGATGACGACTCGCGATCAGCTGGACCGACGAGCGCACCCGCGTCACGGGAGGCGCCCGTCTTCGGACGCGGTTGACGCACCCGAGCCGGGCGCGCCGACACCGTGTTCGAAACTAACATAGCCCGAGTCGGCGTTCAACGGAGGTGGCTGCGGAAAACTACGCGGCGTGCTCCCAGCCGCTTCGATCCCTGCGGGAATTCCCGGATACCTGCGTGTCGACGAGGCTCTACAAGGTGACCAATGCGTATGGTGCGATCGCATGGTCAAGGACGGTGATGTTGTGCAACGACGCGAGGCCCGCCCGGATGACCAGAGCCCACGCGCCCGGCGATCTTCGTTGTCCGTGCCGGGCTCTTCCGAGCGAATGCTCGAGAAGGCGGTCGGCCTGGCGGCGGACGAGATCGTGATCGATCTCGAAGACTCGGTCTCGCCCGAAGCCAAGGAGTCGGCGCGGGGTCTGATCGGTCGTTTCCTGGCTCGCCAACCGGCGGTGAGTGCTGCCATTGCCGTGCGGATCAATTCTCTCGCCAGCCCGTGGGGCGAAGGGGACATCCGGGAATTGGTGGGCCTTGCCGGGAGTCGGATCACTTCGCTGGTCGTGCCCAAGGTGGAGGGCGCGGACGACGTCGCGGCGGTTCAGCGTCTGCTGGACTCGGAGCGAGACGGTGGCGAAGGCACCCGGCTGCAGGCGCTGGTCGAAACCGCCGCGGGGCTGCTTCACGTCGCCCAGATCGCGACCGCTTCTGCGCGCCTCGAGTCCCTGATCCTCGGTTACGCCGACCTGGCGGCGTCGCTGGGCCGCGCGCCCCGCATGACGACGCCGGCGGGCTGGTTGTACGCCCAAGAGACGCTTCTGGTGGCGGCACGCGCAGCCGGATTGCAGGCGATCGATGGGCCGTTTCTGGACATACGGGACGACGCGGGACTGCGGCAGCACGCCACGCACGTCCAGGCGCTCGGGTTCGACGGAAAATGGGCGGTGCACCCCGGCCAGTTGGCCATCATCAATGACACCTTCACCCCCACGGTCGAACAGGTGGCTCGCGCACGTGCGATTCTCGACGCGCTGAAGTCCGGCCATGGCCGCGGAGCCGTCGAGCTTGACGGTGAGATGATCGATGAGGCAAGCCGCAAGCTCGCGTTGCAGGTCCTCGCGCGCAGCCGGGCGGCCGATTCAGAACGCGGGCCGCAATGACCGGGGTGGTGCCTTCTCCGCACGTGGTAGGCGGCCCGTGGTTTGAGGAGTTTGAGCGTGGACAGGTCTTTGATGATGCGCCCGGCATAACGCTGACGGCGGGCCACGCCGCTCTGCACCAGGCGCTGGTAGGCGACCGCCTGCGGCTGGCGCTCGACTGCGCCTTGTGGCGCGAGGTCACCGGCGACGACGGAATGCTCGTCCACCCAAACCTCGTGTGCGACGTGGCTATCGGACAATCGACCGGGCCATCGCAGCGCGTGAGGGGCAACCTGTTCTATCGCGGTCTCGTGCTCGCACGCCCGGTGCTGGTTGGGGAGACCTTGCGCACGCGCACCGAGATCGTTGGACTGAAGCAGAACCGGCGCCGTCCGAATGCACCGGCGACCGGCCTCGTCGCCATGCGCGTGCGCACGACCGACGCAGACGGAGAGCCGGTGCTCGACTTCTGGCGCTGCCCGATGATCCCGCTTCGTGACCCCGACGCCGAAACCGGTCATAGCGACGACTTCGCCGACATTCCGCTGGAGCTCAATCCGAACGAGATCGCTGCCGCGTGCCCGACCGGTTGGCGTTTGGACCGGCTACGCGCCGCCGTTCCGGGTCCACACCATCACGACCTCGAGCCAGGGCAGCGGTTCGTCGTGGAAGCCGGCGAGACCGTGACCAGCGCGCCCGAGCTTGCGCGCCTGACGCTCAACGTCGCGACCGCCCACACCGACGCGACCCTCAGCGCCCACGGCCGCCGGCTGGTCTACGGCGGTCACACGATCTCGGTCGCCGCCGCCCACGCGACGCGGGCGATCCCGGCGATCGCCACGATCCTCGCCTGGCGCAGCTGCGAGCACATCGGGCCGGTGTTCGAGGGAGACGTTCTGCGGACGGAGCTGTGCGTGGAGGACGTTATGTCCGCCGGGTTCGCCGAACTCCGCGCGCGCGTGAGTAGCGTGCGGCCTGGGGCCGACCCCGAGCCCGTACTCGATTGGAGCTTCGTGGTGGTGGTGGCGTAGATGCCCGGAATCCTCGAGGGCTTACGGATCGTCGAGGGCTCGGCGTTCGTCGCCGCCCCGTTGGGCGGTATGACGCTGGCACAGCTTGGCGCCGAGGTGATCCGCTTCGACCCGATCGGGGGCGGGCTCGATCGCGGGCGCTGGCCCGTGACCGCGGAAGGTCGCAGCCTGTTCTGGGCCGGACTCAACAAGGGCAAACGATCGATCCAGGTCGACCTCGGATGCGAGGCCGGGCGGGAACTGGTAGCCGCGATAATCACCGCCCCCGGCCCCGATGCCGGATTGTTCCTGACCAACTTCCCCGCTCGGGGATTTCTCGGCTACGACCGGCTTGCCGAGCGTCGCTCCGACCTGATCATGGTCAACATCGTCGGCAACTTCGACGGTTCGTCCGCGGTCGACTACACCGTCAACCCGGCCACCGGATTCCCGTGGGCGACCGGTCCCCGCCACCTGTCGGTTCCGTTCAATCACCTGCTCCCCGCCTGGGACGCGATCACGGGCGCGCTCGCGACGACCAGTCTGCTCGCGGCCGAGCGGGCCCGCACCCGAACCGGAGCCGGCCAGCATGTACAGGTTGCGCTCTCGGATGTCGCCTTCTGGATGGTCGGCAACCTCGGCAAGATCGCCGAGGTCCAGATCAACCACCACGAGCGCCCGAAGGACGGCAACTATCTGTACGGCGCCTTCGGCCGAGACTTCAGCACCAAGGATGGACATCGCGTCATGATCGTCGCGCTGACTCTTCGGCAGTGGCGCAACCTGGTAGCCGCCACCGGCCTCGACGAGTCATTCGACGCGATCGCACACCTGATGGACGTGGACCTGGACGAGGAGGGCGGGCGCTTCGCGGCTCGCGAGCTACTCGGCGCGACGCTAAAACCCTGGGTGCTCCTGCACACGCTGGAGGAACTGCGCGACATCTTCGACCAGCACGGCGTGTCGTGGGGCCCTTATCAGACGTTCACGGAGTTGGTCGAACGCGACCCACGTTGCTCGACGATGAACCCGATGTTCGCGAACGTCGAGCAGCCCGGCATCGGTACCTATCTGATGCCGGGATCGCCGCTGGCCTTCACCGGAGCGGAGCGTCTCGCCCCTGCTCGCGCCCCGGTGCTCGGCGAACACACCGACGAGGTCCTGGCCGCCCTCCTCGGCCTCAGCGACACCGAGATCGGGCGTCTCCACGACCAAGGCATCGTCGCGGGTCCGGCACACACTGCCGTGGGGGGATCGGGTTCACCGATCTCCTGACCAACTTCAATCGGATTCACGCGCACGCGTCAGTACGAACCGAATCTCGCGATGGAGGCGTATCCGTAGGTCGGTGTACAGGTTGGGATCCACGAGCACCGCCGTCAGCAAGTCCGGAAGGGGATCACCGGGAGCCTCGGGGGCGTCCGAGGGCAGCTCCTGTCCCGTCTCCCTGTAGAGATCCCGATGGGCCGCGCGCAAGATCCTGCTCACCTCACGGTGCAGACGCATGAGGCGATCCGTATGCAGGTTTGGATCGACCAGCACCGCCGCGAGCAAGTCCACGAGCTCGCGATCCGCGGCGTCAAGCGCCGGTGTTCTGTCGTGGTCGGTGCGAACGATCAACCCTCGCTCCAGTCGGGATTCAACAGCCCTCAACCTCAGCACCGAAAGGGAGGGTGGTCATCCCGGGATGCCACCCTGCGTCATGCGGCGAAACACTGATCACACGCCACCTGTTCGCAATCCCTGGAGAGAGCCATGCTTGCCCTGCGCCCAAACTGTGAGCTGTGCGACGCCGACCTTCTGCCTGACGCACAAAACGCGCGGATCTGCAGCTACGAATGCACCTTCTGTGCCGAGTGCGTGCAAACCGTGCTGCGCAACGTCTGCCCCAACTGTGGAGGAAACTTCGTGCCGCGGCCGATCCGGCCCCGGCGGGCCTGGCGTGCAGGCACCGGTCTAGAACACGATCCGGGCGACACCGAACGGCGCAGCCTGCGCTCTACGCTGCAGGAGGTCGCCCAGCTCATCGAGGAACTGTGGGAGGTTCCGCCAGAGGAACGGTGACTCGACGGCAAGTTGCCAAGTCAGCCGAACGCCCGCGCGCTTGCCCAGCTCGCCGATCCGTCACGAGGTGGCCACGAACCTCAGGATTGCCGACCGCACCCGGGGCCCATTGCGGTCGGTGAGCAGGGCCGTGCCGTGATCGAGGCCTGGGACGATCAGTGCGCGCTTGTCGGCGCTGGCGAGCGATCTGAGCACGGGTAAGGTAGCCCCGATTACGTACGGGTCCTGGCGGGCGGCCACGAGAAGGGCGGGGCTGGTGACGTCCCGCGCGGGTCCGGTCAGGTCGTTGGGGTCGGAGCGCACTGTCCTCTCAGCCGACAGCGTGATGACCGCGGCGATATGTGGGCGGTCGGCGCCAGCCGCCTTGATCGACGCGCGGGCGCCGACGGAGGCTCCCATGAGGATGATGCGGTGGGCGCCCGCGGCTTGGGCGGCGATCGCGCCGGCGTGCGCGTCGGCGGCCAGGGCGCTCGGGTCCAGGTAGTCGTACAACAGCGCGGAATACCCATGCTCCTTGAGCTCGCCGACGAACGGCAGCCAGCTGCAGAGGTTCTCGTCGCTTTCATTGGAGAGCACGAAGATGGTCGTGCCCGATCCGAGCAGCACCGCCGGTAACGCAGCCGCACCAGGCGGATGAAGCGTCACCGCCCGTGCGTCGGGCCCCAATCGAAGGCACCCGTCGACGAGTGCGGGCTTGGCGTGACTCGCCGGCGTGGTGTGACTCGCCGCGGCTCCGGAGCCGGCGACCGCGCTCGCCACGAGCAATGGCAACAGAGCCCTCGGGTTTGGAACGCCCCTGCTCACGACGCCGTGTGGGACTTGACGAACGAGAGAACTTGGCGCGCCAGCGGCGACCAGCTGCCGCCGGCGCCGAGCAGCATGTCCCAGCCGTGTCCGGCAGCCGCGGGTAACACCGTCAGGTATTTCGTGGGCGAATGGGCGCGCCGATAGATCGCACGCATGTCGGCGACGCTGACGTATCGGTCCTGCCGCGCCACGACGAATAGGGCGGGCGCGCGCAAATCGGATGCGGCCGCGAACGAGCTTAGGGTCACGCCAGGCAGGAGCTGCCCGAGGTTGCGCTCGCCGGATAGATCGACGATCGCGGAAGGGTGCAGCGCCGCCCCGGCCATGACTGCGACCACGCCGCCGAGTGAGGCTCCGAGGACCGCAACCGACCGTGCGCCGTGCTCGCGCAGAACCCGGATCGCGCCGGCTACGTCGGCGACAGGATTGCCCTTGCCACCGCGAGGACACGACGACAGCCCGAAGCAGCGGAAATCGAACAGCAGCGCGCGGACGCCATCGTGGGCCAGGTAAACGGCGTACGGCCACCAGCCGCACATCGGTCCCGGGTACTCGTGAAGCAGGACGACGCCCACACGGCCGGCTCCGACGATCGCTCCGTCGAGAATCACCCCGTCGCCCGCCGGGAAACGGAGCGTCGTGGCTTGGTCGTTCGGAAGGCCACATCGCCGGCTTGGCTGAGGCGGCGACAGCGCGACCGCCTGCCGCCGGGCGTTGGCGGGGCGCGGGGTCGGTCGAGTCGCCGTCCCGCACCCAACCGCTAGCAGCGCGGCGGCGATCACGGGAGTGCCAAGCGCGACGAGAGTCGTCGAGCGGCCTGCCGGTCTGGCTGACATCATAGTCCGGCCCGGACTATGGCAGAAAAGTGCCCGCAGATCACCTGACGACGACTGAGCACGCGCTGCTCGGCATGCTTGCGCGCTACGGCGAGCACTCGGGATACGAGTTGCTCAAACTCGCCGAGACCGGTATCGGTTTCCTGTGGTCGCCGGCGAGGAGTCACGTCTACGACGTCCTACCGCGGCTCGAGCGCACGGGCCATGCGCGGCGGCGGCTTGTGCCTCAACGGAGCAAGCCGGACAAGCATCTGTGGCGGATCACGCAGCGCGGCCGCACGGCGCTACGTGCGTGGGTCAACACGATCGATCCCCACCCGTTGGAACAGCGCGGCGAGCTCCTGCTCAAGCTCTTCTTCGGCGATCACGGCGATGCCGAGATGCTCGTCGCCCACCTCGAGCGCTTCCGCGAGCAGGCGATCGTCAAGCTGGGAACGCTACGCGCGATCGAAGCGCAAGGCCCCGCCAGCCCGAAGGACGAGCTGCCCTGGATGACGCTCCGCCAGGGCCTAGCCGGCACCGAGGCGCAACTGCGCTGGGCCGAGGACGTGCTGCCGGAACTACGCGAGCGAGCGACCGCCAGCTCATCGGCGCGCAACAGCTATGCCGGCTGACTGATCACCGAATGGAGGGCGATCCGGCGGGGCGGCTTAGCGCCCGGCGCGCCGCTTCAGCACTGGCTGCTGCGGCGCGCCGGGAAAGCTCCAGCTACTGGGTAACCAGCCGACGGCGAGGGGCTCGGGCTGCCGCCCTCCGCGGCGCGTACGCCGCGTCGTCGCTGATGCTCTCACGCGTGCGGTCCGGCAAGAGCAGCGTGGCGACGAAGCCGACGGCGCACATCGCGACGATGTAGGCCGGGATGGCCCAGACGCCGTAGTTGTGCAGCAGAGCAACCGCGATCAGCGGCGCCGGACCGCCCGCGGTCAACGACGCCAACTGATAACCCAGCCCTGCCCCGCTGTAGCGCAGGCGCGTCGGGAAGCTCTCGGCGATGAGCGCTGCCTGCGGCCCGTATTGCATGTCGTGCGGAACGAGTGACAGCACCACCGCGATGAGCACAACGGCCGCGGCGCCGGTCTGCAGCAGGCCGAAGTACGGGAACGCGAACAACGCGGTCGCGACAACGCCGATGAGGTACATCCTTCGTCGGCCGATGCGGTCGGACAGGTACCCGAAGGACGGGTTGCTGAACATCGACAAGGCGGCGGCCACCATGATCGCGGCGACCATGAAGTCCTTGCTGAACCCGAGCGTCTCGTGGCCGTAGGTCAGCACGAACGTGGTGAAGATGTAGAACGGCGCCTGCTCGCCGGAGCGCACCAGCGCAGTCAGGATGATCTCGCGCCAGTTGCGCTTGCCCACCTCGACCACCGGTCGGCGCTCGACCTTCTTCTCCTCGATTACCTTCGAGAACAGCGGTGTCTCCAGCACCCGCAGGCGCACGAACAGACCGACCGCCACGATCACGGCCGAGAACCAGAACGGATAGCGCCAGGCGGCGTTGTACCCGGTCCCGTCGTAGTTGCCCAGGCGCGAGAAGCCCAGAACCGCTGCATTTGCCAGCAACAGGCCAACCGGCACGCCGAACTGAGGCCAGCTGGCGATGAATCCGCGGCGGCGCTTGTGGCCCCACTCCATGGCCAGCAGTACCGAGCCGCCCCACTCTCCGCCTACCCCGATTCCCTGGAGGATCCTGAAGAGCACAAGGAGCACCGCGGCCCACACGCCGATCGCCTGATGCCCGGGCAGGAAGCCGATCGCGACGCTCGACAGCCCCATGAGCAGCAGCGTCACGACGAGCGTCCGCTTGCGCCCGAGTCGATCGCCGAAATGGCCGAAGATCATCGCGCCAAACGGCCGCGCGGCGAAGCCGACCGCGTATGTCGCGAACGCGGCGAGCGTGCCCGCGTACGTGCTGGACTTAGGGAAGAACAAATGCGGGAAGACCAGCGCGGCCGTCGTCCCGTACAGGAAGAAGTCGTACCACTCGATCGAAGTGCCGATCGCGCTCGAGGTCAGCGCGTACCGCACCTGGCGTCGCTCCTCCTCACCCCCTTTGAGGTTCGCGTCGAGCGCAGCTGCAGTCTCTCGTGCCATCTCTCCTCCTCTCACGAGGAACTAGTCGGCCCCGGAAACAAACACGGGGCCCTCTCTCACCCTTGGGTTACCTCGGAGTCCGCGAAGGAAAACATCGGCGCACAAGCCGTAGCCGCTGCGATGCCGCTCCGCGGCCGAGACAATCACGGATATGCAGGCGCTTCTTGGCGATCGCGAGTAGCAGTACCCCCAACCGGATTCGAACCGGTGATCTCCTGCGTGAAAGCTCCAGGCGTCCGTCGGCCGATGCGGCCCGGATCGGGGCGGATCCGCTGGTGGCTCCGGCCGGGGCCCGCGCTGAGGGCGACTGAGGACCGATTGGCGGCGCCAGCGGCTTCCATGCCGCGCGCGGAGGCTAGGGCGATGGCGTTGCGCGCAGTCCGGCCGCGATCGCGCGCTCAATCGTATCGACGACTCGCTGCGCCTTCGCGATCGCGTCGTTCGCCTCCTCGACCGTGATGCTGGGCTCGTCGTAGTCCGCCTCGGCCCGGTCGGTGCCGAGCTGGCTCAGCGCGCGGCCGACTTCCGGTCCGATGCTAGGAGTTGATCGCGCAAGGTCGCTGAATCGGCTTCGCATCCCGCTGTGTGTTTTGGGTGAAGGCTCGCCGGCGACTTCGAGGGCGGCCCGGGCCGCATAGAACGAGGCGTAATAGGCACGCGAGATCGCTTGTCGTGGAAAGCCGCCATCGACGAGGTTGCGAGCGGCCTCGAGCTCCTCGTGGCTCAGGGCGATCCTCGTCACGGCCGATCTCGAAGAACGAGCACACCCTCGTCGAGCGCGGCACGTACCAGGGGCCGGCTCCGCTGCCGGACGTCGGCCAGGGCCACAGGAAAGGCTTCAATGGCCCGTCCAGAGTCAGCCTCGAGGTCAAAGAGTGCGTCGACGATCCGTTCCCTTTCCGCAGACCTGTCAGCGACATCGTCTAAGACAACCACTAGATCGACATCCGATTCCTCGTGGGCTTGGCCCCGCGGCCATGAGCCAAATAGGACCACCTGAATGAGGCGATCGCCGTAGGCGTCGGCAAGCCTCCGAGCGGCCTCCTCCGCGATCCTCTTCCCTTCGCCTGGATCCTGAGCCGGCGCGAGATCCTCGCGCTTCACGCCTGGCATGAGCTGGGTCATGCCCTAATGGTGACGGGCGCGGCAGACTGGTGGGGTCGGCCGCTGCCTCGGCTGGGTCGGCGGCCGCCCGCGGGTGTAGCCACCGGATCGTGCTTTCGGCGTCAGCGATCGAAGTGGATCTTCGTCGCGACGAGCGGTCCGCCCTCGTTCGCGACCTTCCAAGCATCGACGTGCGTGGGCGCGCAGGGCTTACGGGCTTCTCGCTCTCTCAGGCGGATACGCCGCTGCCGATACGACGCACCTGCCAGCGCGTGCCAGTCCAGGTGACCGACCAGTATCTGTGGTACGAGGGGCAGCAGACCGGGGCTGGTCTTCGTGTAAACCGGCCGCGACTCGATGAAGCTTCGGCCCGGGACGCGCAGGTGATAGCGCATACCATGCCAGGAGTAGCCGAGCCACCAGTGTCCATCGCGCGCGGAAGATCGCGAGCGGCGTTGGCAAGGCGGCTGTGCAGCCAATCGAGTTCGACGGCCATGTCACGCTGGAACGGACAGGTTGGGGCGGTAGAAGACTTGGATGGACCAGGCATTCGCGTTGGTCGCGGCACCGACGCCGGTGCGGAATCGAGCGTCGCCATGTAGTGCGCGGGGGGAGTCGCTGCGACCCCGAGCCGTGCAACGTGCCGGTTACACAGAAGGGAGTGGCCGGATCCCGCAGCGCGTCATTTCCGGGCCGACGTGGTTGCGACGATCATGAAGCTACTCGCGACGAACGCGAAAGACATATAGGTGCGCGATCGAAGCATCCGTCATGGCCGCGCACCGAGCGCTCAGGTGCGGTGTAGGAGCCCCGATCGTAGCCGTGAAGGCCGGACCTGCCGATCGGATACGGGTGCCTCGTCGGTGTTACTGCCCGGTCAGGAACTTAGTGCAGTTATTCGAAATGACCGTTGGATTGTTGATGTATGCGTTCGTCAGGAACGTGTCGCTGGTTCCGTCGTTGAGGAGCACCGAGCCGGTGTTGGTGTTTATGCCGAGAGTGTTGACCTCCTGGTCCAGCTCGGGCAGGCAGGTGTGGAGTTGGCTGAGGTCGCCCTTGACGCCGATCATCGTCTTCGACAGCCCGCCGACGCTCGTCTGGAGCGCGGTCATGTTCCCTGCGGTCGCCGCCCCGGCAGTCGCAACCTTGAGACTGGCGCTCTCGGTCTTTAGGGTCGCGATCTCCTGACGTTGCGATGCCGCCGTGGCCTTGAGCACGTTCACTTGCCGCTGGAGTGGGGCGGTCGACGGGTCGTTGGTCAGCGCCAACAGCCCGAGGCCCACCCCGAATATCGCAAGGATGCCAATGATCGGAAGCACAATCTGCTGAGCCCGGCTCATGGTGCGCGACTGCTGTTCCTGGGGATGAAACCTACGCGCAGGGGTCGCAGGGATCTGTGCCGCGGCCTTCTTCGCCGTTCTGCGAAGCCGCTTCGCCGTAAACCGCGCACCGCACTGCGGGCAAAAGTCCCCTGAGACTTGGGACTGGGTGGAACATTTCCGGCAGACACGGACCGGTGCGCCAGGAGATGCGTTCTGCGATCCGTTGGCGCGCGTGGCATTCGCCGGTTCTGATGCAGCCGACGTCGCGTCTGGGTTCCCCTCTTGCCCTGCTTGCCGTACGTCGCGGATGAGCGTAATGGGTTCGGCTTGATCGCCGTCGTGAGGAGATAGTGATACCTCCGGCGGCGAAGGATTCGGGCTCGCCAGCAATTCCTGGTCGCCCGCGAGCACGGCCGGTCGAGCTTTGAAGCTCGTCAGGCCCGGCAGAGCTCGACGCCAAGCTGTCCGGCGGCGAGGCGTCCGTCTCCACTCCGATGTTGCGCGCACAACGGCTTCCATCGTGCTTCTATCGGAGCCGATTGCGACCGCGACGACGCCGAGGGGAACTGCCGAAACGTCCGTCGTAAGGGCGATTCGAGAAGTACCCCCAGCCGGATTCGAACCGGCGATCTCCTGCGTGAAAGGCAATCCTGGGCCGGTGGCGACCGGTATGCCACCGTGCAAATCGCCCGGAATCGCGGGGGATTCAACCGTTCGGTGGCCCGGTCGACCACGTCCCGCGGTGGCAAGCATGTTCGGAAAAAGTTCGGACGGGCCAAAACAGGACCAGCCGCAGCATCCGCAGCACGCCCTCGGCGCTCGCCATCGCTCCCACAGTGCGGCAGAGCCTCGTCCTTCATGCTCGGCCTCGCGTCAACCCGCGCGTTCGCTCCCGAGAGGTCCGGCGGCGCCAGCGCAAGCACCAACGGACGCTCACAGCTCGCTGATCCGGAGCCTCCGCGTCTGGCGCCGCGAGCCCGAAGGGCCGCGTGCGCTGGACGGTGTCTGTCCCGCCGTCGGCGGCGATTGTCGTCCACGTCTGTGCGTGCCCGGGAGTTCATCCGCCGGCCGTGCGACGTTCTCCCCGTGATCCGATCGAGCTTCCCGCGCCGTCAGCAGCACCGTCGGCTGCGCCGAGCGGCTGCCAGCGGCGCCGGGGCGACCGCGGCCGGCGCGGTGGCGATCATCGCTCTGGCCTCCGGCGCGCTCGCGCTTGCCGGCGTGCTCGCGCTCGTTACCGTCGGACTGCTGCTCGACACGCGCCGGTGGCTGCGCCTTGCGGGCCGCAGCCGCGTCGGCGCGCGCTCCGAGGACGCGGTACGCGGAGCCCTCGCCGCGCTCGAGGCGGAAGGCTGGCGCGTTCGCCATTCACTGCCCTATCGCGGCCGTGGGGACATCGACAGCATCGCGATCGCCCCCACCGGCCAGGCGTTCGCGATCGTTTTCTGCCCCGCAGCGGCGCACTCGTCGGCTTTCCGACAGCCTATGGTCGTGGAGTGCATGTGCACTTGACGTGCAGTGGGATGGAAGGCACGCACGTAGGAACGACGTACAAAAGAGACGAGTAGGGCCGGCCACCCGGGGGGCAGGTGCGGGGGCGAGGATTGGGGACGGCTATCGGTTGGGTGGATCGAGTCGGTGGGTCAGCGCGGTTCGGCGGCGGCCGGCTCCGGGGGTGCGGACGGCTTGGGCGAGTGCGCGGCGGGATCCAACGAGGACGATGAGTTGTTTGGCCCGGGTGATGCCGGTGTAGAGGAGGTTGCGTTGCAGCATCATCCAGGAGGAGGTGGTGAGCGGGATGACCACGGCGGGGTATTCGCTGCCTTGGGAGCGGTGGATGGTGATCGCGTAGGCGTGGGCGAGTTCGTCGAGTTCGGCGAAGTCGTAGTCGATGTGTTCGTCTTCGTCGGTGAGCACGGTGAGGGTTTGCTCTTGCAGGGAGAGGCCGGTGGCGGTCCCGACGGTGCCGTTGAAGATGCCCGCCTTGCCTTTGTTGTAGTTGTTGCGCAGCTGGATGACCTTGTCTCCGGCGCGGAACACCCGGTCGCCGTAGCGCTTCTCCTGCATCCCGTTGCTGTCCGGGGTGAGGGCGTCTTGCAGCATGGCGTTGAGGTTGCCGGCTCCGGCGGGTCCGCGGTGCATCGGCGTCAGTACTTGAACATCGCGGACCGGGTCGAGCCCGAACTTGGCGGGGATTCGGCGGGCGACGATGTCCACGACGAGTTTCGCGGTCTCCTCCGCGGGGTGTAGGCCGGAGTCCTCGGCGGGGTCGCAGCCGAACCAGTAGAAGTCGCGGAAGTCGGTGAGCTGTGGGGGTTGGCCGTGGTTGATGCGGTGGGCGTTGACGACGATGCCCGACTGTTGGGCTTGGCGGAAGATCTGGGTCAGGCGCACTCGCGGAATGGTGTTGGCGGCGAGCAGGTCGCGCAGGACTTCGCCGGCGCCGACCGAGGGGAGCTGATCGACGTCGCCGACGAGCAGCAGGTGCGCGCCGTCGGGGATTGCTTTGATCAGCTTGTTGGCCAGGATCACATCCATCATCGAGCACTCATCGACCACGACCAGATCGGCGTCAAGCGGGTGGTCGCGGTCGTATTTGGGGTCGCCGCCGGGCTGCAGCTCCAGCAGCCGGTGAACGGTGGAGGCCTCGTGGCAGGTCAGCTCGGCCAGCCGCTTGGCGGCTCGGCCGGTGGGCGCGACCAGTGCCACGTTCGCCCTCTTTGCGGTGGCGAGCTCGACGACGGAGCGGACGGTGAAGCTCTTGCCGCAGCCCGGCCCGCCGGTCAGCACCGCGACCTTGCTGGTGAGCGCGAGCGTGACCGCGTCTTGCTGGCCGCTCGCGAGCTCCTGGCCGGTTCGGCTCCCTAGCCAGCCCAGCGCCTTCTGCCAGTCCACCGCGGTGAACGCGGGGAGCCGCTCCTGGGTTGAGTTCAGCAGGTCCGTGAGCCCGCCGGCGAGTGAGCGCTCGGCGCGGTGAAACGGCACCAGATAGACCGCCGGAACGGTGGCGCTGGTGGGATCGTCGCTGGCCGGCAGCTGCTCACGGACGACACCTTCCTCGGCCGCGAGCGCATCCAGGCAGGGGCCGATCAGCTGCTGATCGACCTGCAGGATCTTCGTTGCCTCGCGGATCAGGTCGGGCTCGGGGAGGTAGCAGTGCCCGTTCTCAGCGGCCTGGGAGAGGGTGTATTGCAGGCCGGCTTTGATCCGGTCGGGGCTGTCGTGGGGGATCCCGACCGCTTGGGCGATCGTGTCGGCGGTCTTGAAGCCGATCCCCCACACCTCCGAGGCGAGCCGGTAGGGCTCGCTGCGCACGACCGAGATCGAGTCCTCGGTGTATGCCTTGTAGATCCTGACCGCCAGCGACGTGGACACCCCGATGCCGGACAGGAACACCATCACTTCCTTGATCGCCTTCTGCTCCTCCCACGCGTCGGCGATCCGCTGGGTCCGTTTCGGGCCTAGCCCGTGGACCTCGATCAGCCGGCCTGGCTGCTGTTCGATGATGGTCAGGATGTCGGTGCCGAAATGCGCGACCATCCGCTCGGCCATCATCGGCCCGATTCCCTTGATCAGCCCCGAGCCGAGGTAGCGGCGGATGCCCTGGATCGTGGCCGGCAGCACCGTGGTAAAGGAATGCACCTGGAACTGCTTGCCGTACTTCGGATGGCTGCTCCACCGCCCGGTGAGCCGCAGGCTTTCGCCGATCTGGGCACCCAACAGCGGCCCCACCACGGTCAGCAGATCCGGGCCGGTGCGCTCGGTCGCGACCCGGGCGATCGTGTAGCCGGTGTCCTCGTTGGCGTAAGTGATCCGCTCCAGCACCGCTTCGAGCACCGATTGGCTCTGGGGCAGATGCGCCGAGGAAGGCGCCTGCGCGCTCACGTGCGGCGGACGCGACGGTCGAGCCCCAGCTCCCGCACGCGCCCGTGCGCAAGCGCCAGCTCCTCGCGCATCCGGGCGACCTCCTCGCGCTGACGCTGGCCCTCTTCAAGCGCCGCGATCTCTGAGTGAGGCTCTCTCGCGAGCACGCACTCGCCGGCCGGTCCGCAGAACGCGGCGTCGTCGACGACGGTGGGGAACGCGCTCACGAGGTTCTGTTCCTCGAAGAATCGTTGGTTCTGGCGCCGTTTAGCTCCCGCAGTAACTGGGTGTTGGTGCGACGGGCCGCCTCGAGATCTTCCTGCGCATCGCGCAGCTGTATCTCCAGATCCGTGACGCGCGCCGAGAGACGCTCGTTCGCGTCATGCAGAGCGACCAGTTCCGGCGTCTGGTCGAGACCGAGGTGCTCGGCTGCGACCTCGCGGCCGAGCTCGATTCCGAGCCGCTTCCGCAGGCGCGCTAGCTCCTTGGCCTGGGCTTGAGCTTGCTCCTTGAACATCGTGCGCTCGGCGCGCAGAGATGCCACTGACATGCTGTGCCGGTGGGCGGTGCCTGTGGCGTAGCGCCGGTTCACCTCCGTCTGCGCGAGCTCGATCTCGGCCGCGAACCTTCCAGCGACGTAGTTGCGATGGACGCCCGCTCTGCGCGCGATCTCGGAATAGTTGTTGAGCGCCGGATCCATCTCCTCGATCATCTGGCGGATCGCCTCGAGCACGCTCTCGCGTTTCTGCTCGTTGCGCTTGGCTTTCGCGGCGATCATCGCTTCCGGCGCCCTGCTCATGCAGCCCCCGCACTTGCCACCTTCAAGCTGACGACCGGCGGCGAGAATGTCGGCTCGGACTGCGCGATCGCCCCGACCTCATGGATCGCGAGGCGGTTCTCGGCCTGCGCGCGCGCCGCGCGAAGGGCAGCGAACAGCTCCTCAAGCTTGCGTCGCTCTCCGGGTTCGAGCTCGGCGAGCAGTCCCTCGTTGCTCCTGATCAAGTTCCGCACCGCCTTGATCTCCGCATCGTTCGGTACCGCCTTCTCCCGCGCCCAGTCCCGCAATTGCGGCACCGCGGCGTTCAGTCGCTCCCGAGCGTCCAACAGCTGCTCCAGGTACGCGTAAAGGTCGGGCAGGTAAGACGGGTCGGTGCGAAAGTGAACACAGCCCAGGCACTGGTGACTGAACGGACACGCCGAACCGAGCGCCTTCACGTTGTGCGGCTCGACGCAGTGTCCGAGCGGCACAGGGATCCGTCCGACACTGCGCGTGATGCTCTCCGCGTCCGGGTAATCGCTGCCACCAACCCGCGCGCCGTCGCGGTTGATCGTCAGCGGCGACGACGCCCGGACCGCCTCGTGCAGCCGCTCCGCACGCACCCGGTAGTACCCCTGGGTCGTCTGGATGCTGCGATGATCCATCAGCTTCTGCAACACATCGACGGGAACCACTGGGTCGACAGAGTCCGCGTGACGCTGTGCGTATGAGTGGCGAAGCGCATATGCGTGAACAGCGGCCGAGGGGAACCGCTCGCCGTCGGCGCTAACCAGCGACAGTCCGTCGACCCAACGGCGCAGCATCACCCCGAACGAGTAAGTCATGACCGGCCGGCGGCCGTCGGTGTTCTTCTTCGCGCTCGGGAAAAGCTTCAGATCCCTCAACGTGCGACCCGGGTAACGCTCAAGGACCGCGGCCTGCTGGCGCTCGATCAGCTCCGCGGCCTCAGCGGTAATCGGTAGCGTAATCCGCTTCTTCGGTGGCTTCTCGCGCTTGTACCGCAGCACAGGTCGGCGTGGTCCGGTGGCACCTTGCTCGGCCCACTCCAGGCAGTCCGCGTCAAGCGCGCAGATCTCGACCGGACGCCGCCCGGTGTGCGCGAGCAGTTGGAAGATCACCCGGGCATCCTCGTTTGTCAGCAGCTCAAGCGTTGCCGGCTCAAGCAGTTGGTGCAACACATACTCAGGGATCGCCTTCCCCGGCTCGTAGTCACCGTTCTCGCCCGCTCTGCGATTCAAGAGTCGCACGTCCTCGTCGAGAAGGCTGAACTCCTCCGGCAACCCAGCAGCGATGCCACCTGCGGCCGTGTGCCCGTACCGTCGGGCAAAACGAAGCAGCTCCCGCAGGTGCCGGACGTTCGTAAGGGAATACTCCGGCGTCGAACCAGCGGATCGCCACTGCAGGAAACGCTCGAGCTCATCCCGCGTGAGCAACTCCGGCCGCTCACCGCGGTGCGGCAAGGTCACGAGAAACCGCGACAGGCCACGAGTACAACACGCGCTCTGGTATAGCGTCGCCTCGGCGATCGACGCTGACCGCCTCTGGCACCACAGCTTCGTCAACTCCCGAAGCCACCGCTGCGAAATATCGAGAAACGAGATCACCCGGGTCTGGTATCGCGTCGCCGGATACAGGACGCGCAAGTGCCACACGTCGCGCTGAAACTCAGACTCGACATCGGTCATAGCGTCCCTAGCCGCTTCCAAGATCACCCGCAACGTGGTGAACATCTCAGAGTCGCGGGGTGCCAGCACCGACGCGTCGGATAAGACGGCGATGTCCTCAACCCGCTCATCACGCACTCGTCGCGCGACCCGCTCAAAAGAATCCGCGCCCACGCGAAGCCCCAACTTGATAACCCGTTGAATCCCGAGAAGCAACTGCGCTTCCACCAACGGCGGCAAATCAGCAAAGCAAGCGCGGCGCCCATCGAAGATTGAACCGTCCTGGGTTGCTTGGAGACTCCTGGCTTTGGAAACCAGGAGGAGTTGATGGCGACAGATCGCACAGCTGGCAGGCCGACGACACGGCGGTATTCGCGTGAGGAGAAGCAGGCGGCGGTGAGGATGGTCCGCTCGCTCAGGGCGGAGACTGGGTCGACGACGGGGACGGTTCGTCGGGTCGCCGAGCAGCTGGGATACGGGGTCGAGTCGGTCCGGGCTTGGGTCAAGCAGGCCGAGACCGACGACGGTCCCCTCCCGGGCGTCTCGAGTGAGGAGCGGTCGCGGCTGCGGGAAGCTCGAGCAGGAGAACCGTGAGTTGCGGCGCGCAAACGAGATCTTGCGGCGCGCGGCGACTTTCTTCGGGGCGGAGCTCGACCGCCAGCAGCGCAGATAGCCGTGTTCATCGACGCCAACAAGGACGAGGTGGTCGACGGTCGTAGGCTCGGGGTCGAGCCCATCTGCCGGACGTTGCAGGTGGCTCCGAGCAGCTACTACGCCGCCCGCAGCCGACTGCCGTCGGCGCGGGAGCGGCGCGACGAGGAGTTGACGCCGCGGCTGGTGGGGCTCTGGAAGGAGAACTACCAGGTCTACGGCACGAGGAAGCTGTGGAAGGCTGCTCGCCGCGCGGGGATCGAGATCGGGCGGGATCAGACCGCCCGGTTGATGCGCCGGGCCGGGATCCAAGGGGTGCTGCGGTCCAAGCGGGTTCGCACGACCCGCCGCGACCAGGAGGCCGGCCGGCATCCCGATCTCGTGGATCGTCAGTTCACGGCCAGCCACCCTAACGAGCTGTGGGTCACCGACCTCACGTTCGTGGCCACCTGGGCCGGCGTCGCGTACGTGTGCTTCATGATCGACGCGTTCAGCCGGATGATCGTCGGCTGGCGCGTCGCCGGGCATATGCGCACGCCGATGGTCCTCGACGCGATCGAGATGGCCCGCTGGAACCGCGGCCTGCGTCACCCCGGGCTGCGCTGCCACTCCGACGCCGGCTCGCAGTTCACCAGTATTCGCTACGGCGAGCGGCTCGCGGAGATCGGCGCGGTCCCGTCGATCGGCACCGTCGGCGACAGCTACGACAATGCGCTGGCCGAGACGGTCAATGGCTACTACAAGGCCGAGCTGATCCGCGGCCCGGCGCGCACCGGGCCGTGGAAGACCGTCGAGGAGGTCGAGCTCGCCACCTTGGGCTGGGTGCACTGGCACAACACCCAGCGGCTGCACGGCTACCTCGGCGACCTCCCGCCTGTCGAGTTCGAGGCCCTCCACGCTGCCGAAGGCGAACTGAAGGCAGCAGATCCGGGCGACCTGACCATCGCGGACACCGCTCCGAGGGCCGCAGATCGCCTCCCAGCGCCTCAAACCGAACCCCGCGACAGGCAAATCGCGTCAAACCCTCCACCGGACGCCGTTACCGGGCCGACCGCACCCGCTACCGCGCGAACAGCGCGGCCCTCACGGCCGCCGACCCCGGCCGGGACCGTCACGATCATGTGCGGCAGCCCCGGCTCCGGGATCCACCGCACCCGGGGCCGGCCGAGGATCACCGACGGGCCCGTGCAGGAGTCGGAGTCAGAGCAACTCAACTGATGGCCAAGCTCCAACCGACAAGCTCATCCCGACAGCTCTACGCTGTCCCAAGACCGACCAGACGTCGGTCCGTTCACAAAACGCCAGGCTCTCCATCAAACCCAGAGCGGTTCAGATCGGACCCCGAGCCGGCACCCCAGCCCGCTTGAACCCATCGAGCGACGGCCTCTCCCCGGACCATCGCCGATAGCAGCGTCCGCACAGGCCGAGCCGCCCATACTCAACCCATCGGGAGCAGTCCGCAACGTCGCACAGCCGCAGAGACGCGCGCGGTGTCGCCGGTGGATGCCGATCATCCCCGGCCACGAACGCAGCCACCGACACGCCACGAAGTCGGCGCAGTCTCGAGCACGCACTGCACAAACCCTCCCGCTGCGCGGCACGTTGGTGACCGGGCGTGCGACACACCAGACAAAGGACGCTGTGGCCTTCGCGCACCACCGGCTTGCGCTTGTACTCGACAACCGAGAGCTGCCCTTCATAACGCGAGCGATAGTTGGAAAGGCAGAGCTCACACAGGCCGAGCCGTCGGCCAGTCGGCCCACGAGCGCCGCGCCCGCAACCAGACCGCTCGCACGGCGCCCAGCCGAACAGCGAATCATCCGGGCTCGGAGCGAAGACGTGACGCTCCGCATCCCAGCCACGGCCAACCAGCGCGACCAGGTCGAGCGCGCTCCGCGCTCTCTCAAGACGATCGTCAACCTCGACCACGGGTCGAAGCTGCACGACCGTCACCGGACAACTCCGGGGAGCGGGACGCTCTCGATCGCCTCCCGCAGTCTCGCCGGCGTCGTCGTCACGTACCGTCGCGTCGTCTCGTACTGCGCGTGGCCCAGTATCCGTTGCACCTCGTCAAGCGGGCGGCCACGCTCAACCAGCTGTGTCGCCAGGCCGTGACGGAACTGGTGCGGGGTCACGTGTCGAGCGATATGCGCCCGACGCGCGAGCCCTGCGACGACCCGGCGAGCACGACCACTCGTCATCGCCGCGCCGATCTCGCCACCCCACAAGTTGACAAGGACGAAGTCGGACCGGCCAGCCGCCGCGATCGCGCAGCGCTCCACCATGTGAGCGCCGTAGACAGCCACCAGATACGGGTTCGCCGGCACCCAGCGCATGCGATCGCCCTTCCCACGAACATGCAGGTGCGGTCCAGGCACCGGACACCCAAGCTCGCGTGAGCTCTCCATCAGGTGCATCTGGCCTCGCCGCAGCGTCACCGCCTCCTCCACCCGGATGCCCCCAAGCCCCAGCAAACAGATCAACAGCTTGTCCCGCAGCGCCCCGGGCGCGGCGAGCATCGCCTCGAACTCACCCAACGAGACATACGAGACCTCGCTCTGCGCCGCCCCGCGTCCCCGGTGCAGCGGACGCGCGATCCGCGCGGGCGGATCCTCCATCCACGCCACCCGCGGCCCACCAGCCTCGACAACCTCGTACAGAAGATCGTTGACCGACCCCGCGACCAAGCGCCGGGCGACCGCGTAGCGATAAAAGCTGCGGATCGCCGCCAACACGGCGTCGACCCGCTCCGGCGAGCGGACCCGACCGCAGCCACTGCCCGGCCTCGACACCGGACTCGTCATCAGATGAAAGCGGAACGCCCCGAGCCGCTCAGCCCATCGGACCAGGTCGTCGCGCTCGCCGACCGACGCAAGCCAGCTAGCCCACTCCGCGAGCGCCGACGCGTACTGCCGCGTCGTGCTCTCCGCACGCCCGTTCACCAGGCGCAGCCACCGCAAGAACCCATCGAACAACTCGGCGACCTCGAAGGCCTCGTCGAGCACCGTCCAATACGCCTGACCGCCCGGCAACACCACCTGCTGACGACTCAACGCCACCCCGTGAGTGCAGCAAGCCAGGCGGACGGACACCCGGGCAGAGAACGCCTACTCGCCGGAGCAAAATCGCACAACGGAGGGCACTAGCGACGAGCAAGATGGGGGCAGAAAACGATCGAAACGAAGACCCGAACCTTCCGCTCGGAGCACCTCGCCAACACTCGCGAGATGGCGGCATGGCTTTGCCGCCACCGTCGGCGCTGGTGCCGTGCCGGCGCGCTCGCGGTCCTGTGCGTCGTCGGCGCGAGAAGCCTGGAGCGCGTCGAGGACGACGTCCTGATCGTGTCGCTTGACCGGTTGCTGCCGGCGCTTCGAGTCCGCGCCGGAACCCCGCCGCGCCCCAGGTTTCTCGCCGCAAAGGAATCACACTGCTGATCGGCGCCCCTTGGCTCCCAAGGGTCGACCAGTCGCCCACGGACGAAGAGCGGTCGGGGCGCTCGCCGCCACCGAGCTCCGATCGCCGCGAGCGGATCGTCTCGTCTTCCGATCGTTCGGTCCTCCGTCGGGCCGGCGATTGCTTGCCGTGGCCGACGGGTCACGTGCTCGCCGAGAGCCGCCGTCTCAAAAGCGATAGTGCCGGAGCGGCCCCAGGCCGGCATTTCCTCGCCGCTCCTTTCCGCGCGTTGCGATCACGCGCATTGCCGCGGCGGGACGAAGGCTTCTATGTCAAGCCCGTCCTCGTGAGATGGTGACGCGTGGCCGGCGATCGCTGTCAAGGATGCCGCTGGCGCGGCTCGCTGCGCTCGGCCCGGTTGGGCCATCCTTGACCGCGCGGGGCCGCGCGTGGCTATGCAGCGAGGAGGGGCTGGGCGGAGTGCGGGGCCAGGTCACGGGTCATGCGACGGTAGATGACATCGGAGAGGTGGCGCTTGAGGATGCGGCGGGCCTCCTTCTTGGTGTGGCCGCGGGCGCGCGCGTTGGCGTAGATCGCTTGGGCGCGTGGTTCGCAGCGCAGCTGGGTGACGGCCATCCGGTGCAGGATCGCGTTGACCCGCCGGTTGCCGCCCGGGTTGTAGCGGTGGCGGACTGGCTCGCCGGGGCCCTCGGCGGTCGATGCGGGCAGCGGCGCGCTGGCGTTGAAGCGCGCGAACCCGCCCTCGGTGAACCGCCGGGGATCGCCGACCTCGACCAGTAGCTCGGCGACTGACCGGGTATCCAGGCCGCAGAGCTCTGCGAGCGTCGAGTCGCTTGAGCGCACGAGCTCGCGCAGCTGCGCGACGACCTCTTTCTCCTCGCGGTCAAGCGCGGCGATCTGCGCGCGGTAGACGTCGAGCATCCGCAACCGCACAGTGGTCGGCGCGTCGTAGCGCCGGCGACGGTTGCGGCCCGCGAGCGCAGCGAGCCTGGGCCGGACGGCCTTGCTGCTGGGCAGCTCCTCGCGCATCTGCAACGGAAGCTCACACAGCAGATGCTCGGCCTCGCCGACGAGGTGCTGGCGGCTGGTCAGAATCGACCGGCGCCGGTTGTGCCACAGCGCCAGCAGCTGGTGTCGCTCATCGGGGCCGCTGTCGCTACCCGCGCGCTTGAACGCCTTGGGGAGCAGCGAGTGCGCCAGCGTCTCTCGCGCGATCCGCTCGGAGTCCAGCGTGTCTGACTTCCCGCGCTGGCGCGCGCGATCAGACCGCGAGGTGCGATTCGCGCACACATCGCGCACGTCGTAGCCGCGACCGGTCAGGAACATCGCCGTGTGACGCCCCCAGCTCGAGGCGCCCTCAACCCCCCACCGCGCGATCGGACCGAATTGCCGCGCCCACGCCTCCAGCGCCCGATGCCCATCGCCCGAGACCCGGAAGTGCTCGCCAGCCAGGATCCCACCACGGGGATCGATGACCGTCGCAGTCAGGGTCTGCTTGTGCGGATCAACCCCGACAACGTTGCCCGCATGATCGGGCGTGATCAACACATGCGAGGGCCCCGGCCCGCGCTTCTTCGTTCTTGCCATCACTTGACCTCCCGGCGTAATGTTGTTGGCGGATCGGCCGACAACATCCCGGTGGACGCACCCCCTCATCGGGGGGCGAACGCTTCTATCAGGTCAGGCCGATCCTCGAAGGCAAGAACCGAGGCCGACACTTCGTCCGAAAGACACCCGTCGCCGGTTGAGTCAAATCGCTCTTTGGGTCAGGCCTCGGTTCAACCTTCGACCCTACGCGAACCGTCGCCCGCGCCGGGCACCAAAGATTCAACACCGGGATCGCTCTTGGCCTGAGGGGTCGGCCGATGCCATCGGGTAAGCAATAGCGCGGCGGATGCCGCCGGCCTCGAGCTGCATGACTACCGCTCAGTCGGGGCGAACCAGTAGTCCGCCGCGGCCGGCGGGACGGCTGCTGGCGTGGCAAAGCGCTCCCGGCGTTGGCGCCGGCGGAGGACTCCTGCGTCGCCCATATGGAGGAGCGGTTGTCAAGGGGTAGGGGTTGATGGCCATTGTCTGGTTGGTTGTGCGAGGGGGTGTGGTTGCGGTTCGCGGGGCGGTCCGGGCGTTCGCGGGGTTCGCGACGTTCGGTCATGCTCATATTCGGGGGCTGGGTATCCCAAGACCTTTGTTCGTCGCACGTCCGCTGTCTAAAGTCGAGCGCGCCCACCGGGGGGTGGGTACTCAGGCGACGAATCGCGGAGTTGTGTGCGCGAGCCGGGATGCCTCGGACCGCCTCGCCAGCCGCAACGGGTTGTCGGTCAGTGTCGGTGTTCTGTCAGCGTGAGTTGGTTAGTCGTTTGCGGGTCGTTGGCGTGGGTGTCGGTTCCGGGCTGGTGGTGGTGCAAGTCGCGATCTCCCAGCAGTAGTGGGCGAGCTCGCGGGCGATCGCGATCGCGACGATTCCGTTCGGCTTGCGGCGCGCGTCACGGAGTTGGCGCCAGCGAGCGTTCAGGCGGGCGCTGCGCCTTCCAGGAGATGTTGATGATCTCCGGGGCGTGTCCGCGTTGGCGACGCTCGAGCGCGGCGCCGACGACCGGGCCGCGGCGGTAGTGGTAGGCGGCCTGGACCAGCAGCCGGCGGGCGTGGGTCGAGCCGGCCTTGGTGATCGACCCGAGCCGCCGCTGGCGGCCGGTGGTGTGCTCTGAGGGGACGATCCCGAGGTACGCAGAAAGCTGGTCGGGGTGATCGAAGCGTTCCCACGCGCCGATCTCCGCGCATAACCCCAGGGCGGAGAGCGTGTCAATCCCGCGCAGGCAGCGCAACCGGGCGACAGTGTGCGCGCACGGAGCCGTGAGCGCGAGTTGGGCGAGGTCGGCCTCGACCTGGTCGCGGCGGGCGATCAGCACGTCGTGAGCGTGCAGATAGTCGGCCAGCGTCGAGCGGGAGGCGTGGTCGGCGAACGTGATCGAGGTCAGCCACGAGCGGTGCTTGCGGGTCCACGCCTCGCCGGCGCCCTCCCAGTAGATCTCACGGCGCAACAGGAAGTTCCCGATCCGGTGGCGGGCCCGGACCAGGTCCGCGCGGATGTCCTCCCGGCAGCGCACCAGATCACGCAGCTGCTCACGCTCGACCGACGGGATCGTGACCAACGTCAGCTCGCCGGCGGCCAGCAACCGCGCCAGGCGGATCGCGTCACGCTTGTCGGTCTTCACCCGATCCGCCGGCGGCCGCTCGGTCTTGCTCGGCGCGCAGACCCCGAGCTCGATCCCTTCCACCAGCGCCCGACGCGCGAGCCCGTACCCCGTCGGCCCCGCCTCATAAACCATCCGCGCAGGGCGCTCCACACCCCGAAGCCACGCCAACAACTCATGCGGACGGCCGACCACTCGCTTCGTGAGCACCTCGCCAGAGTCCTGATCGAAGATCGCGAACGTCGACTCGCGCGCATGCACGTCCAGACCGACCCCACGGATACCGTCAGGCATCGGCGCTCCTCTCGTAGATCGTGGGCCCCGCGCCGAGGGCGCAATCCTCAGCACGAAGACTTACCCCACAGCCTGCGCGGGGAGTACCGATCCCTTCGACACACCGAAGGCCGGTCCTCCATATTGTCTAAAGGAATCGCCTCGTTCGCGCCGCCGCGAGCGGGAAAGCACTCGTCGTGCAGCCGACCGATTGCCGTCGGCGGTCCGCCGGAACTCGTGATCGATTGCAGAAGCCGGGTCCAGAATCCTCCGGGACCGCCGCCGCGCGCTGGATGCGGACGCAGCGGAGAGGAATCGGGCGGGCTCCGGCGCAGTTCTTGATGCGCCCCACAGCAGTCCTGCGCTGGACGGCGCCATGGCTTCCGCCGCGTCGTGCTGCTTGGCTGCCCACCTGCCGGCGTCCGCGCGGTTGCAGCGTCGCGACGAGGCTGAAAGCCTACGCGTGAGCCGACGGCACCTGCGTATGGCGCGTGTGCCGGGTCGCCGCTCTCTCAACACCCACGATGAGTCCGATCACGAGGTTCACGACAACAAAGACAATCAGTCCGAATCCGACAGCACACAAGATTCCGACGACCACCGGCCCTAGGGCGATGGCGAAGACAAGCAGCAGCGGGGCCATCAGCACGACGGCGAGAATCGCAATTATGACCTTCACGGCGAATCATCTCCTTTACGCCTCGGGGTCAGACTCTAGGCCGAGACCACGGGCGAGTCAGCCGTCTAAGCGAGTAGTCCCGCTGCGCAGGACTACGGTCAAACGAACCGATCGCTGAGCTCGGCGTCCCCTGGCCGTTGCGTAAGTCGCGGAAGATCGACGAGTCGGTTGATGGCGGGCTGAATCACCGAGCTGCGCGGCCTCCACCCCGGGCTCGGACGTCGAACTTCTGCTTGGGGTCCGCCGGGTCCGGAAGCGGAAGCTGATGGATCGCTGCCCCAGGGGCGACGATCCAGACGCCGCCGCAACCCGGCCACAGCAAGCTCTTGGATCGACGGGGTTGAACGAGGCGAAATCGGAGGACGGATCAGTTTCCCGCACGCGCGCTGTCGCCACTCCTGCTGAGCCGTGGAATTGCGGAACGACTCGCGCGGGTACTTGCGTGCCTTGAGGTGCGGTGGAGGTAACCTGCCCGGTCGCGTGTAGGTGGTCTGTGGTCGAGGGGTTCACGCCGGGTGCGGGCCGACGCGCTGGCGGTGCGGAGGATCGTGGGGTGCGCTAAAAATCGGAGTCGCGTGGTAGGCGATGCAGAACAGGCCTCGGTGGGTGGTTCCTCCTCTCCGGGATTTGAACTCGAGCGGATCTTCGCCGAGGATGGGACGGTCCGGATTAGTGGGTGGTGGCATGGCGTGCGGGGACGGCGGTTCATCCGCCCGAGCCTGTCGGCCATCGGAGCTCGACCGCGCGTTCGCGCGCTGGCCGAACTTGAGCACAAGCCCTGGTCGCCCGAGGGCGGCGAACCGTGGGTTGCCGAGTTCGTTTGGGAGCACTCGCTGCACGACGTGGAGGCGTTCGAGCTCGCCGTAGCGCCGGATCTGGCGGTGCGGATACCAGTGCCCAGCGCGCCCAGGCGCGCGCGGAAACGACCGGCCCGACCAGCACCGGGCGCGAACGAGATCATCCAACCGCCGCAGGACCGGTCGGTGCAGGCGGCTGATCGCCAGCGCGTGGTCACTCCGCTCCGCCGGCCAGCGCCCCAGATCGCCGCCTCATTGCCCCTGGATGTGCGGCTCACGCGGGTCGAGCAGGAGCGCGATCGCGCGCGAGCGGCGCGTGACCAAGCGATCGCCGAGCGCGACCGGCTGGCCGGGAACCTGGATCAGGTCGTGGCGGAGGGCCGACGCCTAAGAGACGAAAGGGATCGAGCGGCGCGAGGGCGTGATGAGGCGCTCGGCTCACGGCACCGCACGGAGGGCGAATGAACCGCTCTGGGTTTGATGGAGAGCCTGGCGTTTTGTGAACGGACCGACGTCTGGTCGGTCTTGGGACAGCGTAGAGCTGTCGGGATGAGCTTGTCGGTTGGAGCTTGGCCATCAGTTGAGTTGCTCTGACTCCGACTCCTGCACGGGCCCGTCGGTGATCCTCGGCCGGCCCCGGGTGCGGTGGATCCCGGAGCCGGGGCTGCCGCACATGATCGTGACGGTCCCGGCCGGGGTCGGCGGCCGTGAGGGCCGCGCTGTTCGCGCGGTAGCGGGTGCGGTCGGCCCGGTAACGGCGTCCGGTGGAGGGTTTGACGCGATTTGCCTGTCGCGGGGTTCGGTTTGAGGCGCTGGGAGGCGATCTGCGGCCCTCGGAGCGGTGTCCGCGATGGTCAGGTCGCCCGGATCTGCTGCCTTCAGTTCGCCTTCGGCAGCGTGGAGGGCCTCGAACTCGACAGGCGGGAGGTCGCCGAGGTAGCCGTGCAGCCGCTGGGTGTTGTGCCAGTGCACCCAGCCCAAGGTGGCGAGCTCGACCTCCTCGACGGTCTTCCACGGCCCGGTGCGCGCCGGGCCGCGGATCAGCTCGGCCTTGTAGTAGCCATTGACCGTCTCGGCCAGCGCATTGTCGTAGCTGTCGCCGACGGTGCCGATCGACGGGACCGCGCCGATCTCCGCGAGCCGCTCGCCGTAGCGAATACTGGTGAACTGCGAGCCGGCGTCGGAGTGGCAGCGCAGCCCGGGGTGACGCAGGCCGCGGTTCCAGCGGGCCATCTCGATCGCGTCGAGGACCATCGGCGTGCGCATATGCCCGGCGACGCGCCAGCCGACGATCATCCGGCTGAACGCGTCGATCATGAAGCACACGTACGCGACGCCGGCCCAGGTGGCCACGAACGTGAGGTCGGTGACCCACAGCTCGTTAGGGTGGCTGGCCGTGAACTGACGATCCACGAGATCGGGATGCCGGCCGGCCTCCTGGTCGCGGCGGGTCGTGCGAACCCGCTTGGACCGCAGCACCCCTTGGATCCCGGCCCGGCGCATCAACCGGGCGGTCTGATCCCGCCCGATCTCGATCCCCGCGCGGCGAGCAGCCTTCCACAGCTTCCTCGTGCCGTAGACCTGGTAGTTCTCCTTCCAGAGCCCCACCAGCCGCGGCGTCAACTCCTCGTCGCGCCGCTCCCGCGCCGACGGCAGTCGGCTGCGGGCGGCGTAGTAGCTGCTCGGAGCCACCTGCAACGTCCGGCAGATGGGCTCGACCCCGAGCCTACGACCGTCGACCACCTCGTCCTTGTTGGCGTCGATGAACACGGCTATCTGCGCTGCTGGCGGTCGAGCTCCGCCCCGAAGAAAGTCGCCGCGCGCCGCAAGATCTCGTTTGCGCGCCGCAACTCACGGTTCTCCTGCTCGAGCTTCCCGCAGCCGCGACCGCTCCTCACTCGAGACGCCCGGGAGGGGACCGTCGTCGGTCTCGGCCTGCTTGACCCAAGCCCGGACCGACTCGACCCCGTATCCCAGCTGCTCGGCGACCCGACGAACCGTCCCCGTCGTCGACCCAGTCTCCGCCCTGAGCGAGCGGACCATCCTCACCGCCGCCTGCTTCTCCTCACGCGAATACCGCCGTGTCGTCGGCCTGCCAGCTGTGCGATCTGTCGCCATCAACTCCTCCTGGTTTCCAAAGCCAGGAGTCTCCAAGCAACCCAGGACGGTTCAGAACGGGACGCGCTCACGGCTGAGCGCCGCGCGCTCTTATCCGAGCGCGCCCAGCTGATCAAAGCGCGTGATCAAGCGCGCGCAGAGCGCAACGCCCTGCTCGAGCAGCACGCCAAGCACCGAGCCGGGCACGAACGTCTGGCCCACGAACGCGACCGAGCCCTGGAGCTTCGGGCTGCGGCGACAGCCGAGCGCGATCGGTATTGCGCCGCGCGTGACGAGGCTGTGGCCGAGCGCGACGCAGCGATTGGCGAGCTGGAGCGCGTAGGCCAGGAGCGCGATCGGTATCGCGCCGCGCGTGACGAGGCCGCGGCCGAACGCGACACAGCCGGCAGCGAGCTGGAGCGCGCACGCCGGGAACGTGACGCGGCGGTAGCGAACGCCCGGCGCGCCTCCGACGAACGCGACCAGGCGCGCAGCGCGCACGAGGCAACTGCCGGAGCGCTCCGGGACACTGAACCAGCGCGAGCTGCGCTGACCGCAGAGCTGAACCAGGCCAGAAGCGCGGCAAGTCAGCTTAAGCGGGAGCGCGATGACGCCACGGCCGCGCTGGCAACGCTCCGACGATCGCAAGCGGCTGCCGAGCCCTCACGTAACGGCACCGCCGTCGCGAAACCATACTCCGACCTCCTGCCCGCCAGGACCGATCGCTACCGAGCAAGCGACGCCACGCGCCCGGGCCAGGGGGCGCCGCACCGGATCACCGCGGATCGCGCGAACTCGACCGCGAGCCTGCTCGGGCGTGCGGTGGCGGTCACCGGAGTGCTCGCGATCGCGCTTATCGTGGTACTAATCGTTCTATCGCTCTAGGCGCGGCAACCCCACCCATGCCCAGAGCGGTCGTGCTGCCGCCCGTTTCGACCCGCCGCGGTGCACCCAGCCGGTGATAGCTCATCTGAGCCCCTTCCGCGGTCGCGCTCCCCGCGATCACGTTCGCCGACCACGGGACCGCGGCCATCGTCGATGCGGCACACGATTAGATTCGCCCAAGAGGAGGTCCCGCAGATGGAGGCCGCGACGCCAAGACTCTCGCGACCGCAAAACGCGCGGGAGCCGCCTCGCGCGCCCGCGAGTAGCCGCTCAGCCAGCCGCGAGAAACGGCTGCCAGCCGGTCGTTGTCGACAGGCGCCGGTACGCCTACACAGGCTCAACGTTCACGGCCTTGGGTCCCTTGGGCCCACTCTCGGTCTCGTAGGACACCCTCGCGCCCTCGGCAAGCGAGCGATAGCCGTTGCCGACGATCGCGCTGTGATGAACGAACACGTCCTTGGAGTGATCATCGGGCGTGATGAACCCAAAGCCCTTCTCGTCACTGAACCACTTCACGGTTCCAGTTGCCATCATGCTTCCTCCGGCGTTGATCTGTGCCCTCGCACGCGGATCTTGCGTGAACGGCAACAGCCACGAGCACTGACACCTAGTCGGGCGGCCCGACCTGATCCGCGAACCGTAGCAATCACGCCCCGCCGCGGTTTCGGCGAGCGAGCGCGGCAGTCCTGCCCGCGCCGATGACATCGACAGCGGGCGCGGACATCCAGTTACGGAGCGATGAGTGGACGGCGGGGAGGCCCTCGAGAACGTCGCGCGCTTCCGCTTTGCCCTGCGCGAGCAGGTGTGCTCCAGGCTCGTCGTTGCGCGTGCGCTTACGGTTTCGAAGCGAGAGCTTGTCCGTGCCTCGCCGGGTCAAGGATGCGCGCGGCCTACGCGTGGCCGTGCCCGGTGCGTGGGTCGCTGTGGGGATGGCTTGCCGGCGCCGGGACCGTCGGGGGGTGAAGCAGGTTCTCCACGTCGTGGACGCCCGCGACCTTGCGCACCTCGCGCTCGATGCGCTCGATCTGTTCGACATCTTCGATTTGCCCGCGCAGGACCACGATCCCGCGGTCGGCGTTGATGCTGATCTGTCCCTTGGGAAGCGTCCGGTCGCGAAACAGCTCGCTCTCCACTTTGCGCACGAGACCGACATCGTCGATCTCCGGTGGGCTCTGCTGACGGTGCGTGATCGTGTGCGCGAGCCCGACGACCTTGCCCGCCTCGTAATGGGCCTGGCGCTCGACCCGCCGGGCGCGGCGGCGGAGCACGGCCTTTGTACGGTCGCGAACGAGATGCCTTCGGCGCGTGCCGCTGCGCGGGTCAAGGAAGAACCCGAGCGCGACGCCGGCCGTCAGACCGGCGGCGGCGGCCGCAGCGAGCTCACGTGTTGAACGCTCCGGCGGGCGCGCCTGCCAGCGATCGTCGCGCGTCAGCGACGGACGAATCCGCAGCAACCAGTCAAGCGGTCGCCGTCGAGCAGGTTCGCGGAATGGGATCATGCTGCCCTCCCAACGGGTTGAATGCCGGCCTCCAGACGTTAGCGCGCTCGCCCGGGGAGAGTCATGTTCCACCGCTGGCAGCGACGCCACGGGCCGTCTTGTCGCGTGGACTCGCGGGGCTCCAAGGGCGTTGACGCAAGCTGCTCTGGATTAGCCGCGCGCAGTCGCTTCAGTCCGTCGCGGACCGACACGACCGCTGGCGAGCGCGCTTGAGGACGGTAGCCTGAACACGGATGTCAGCCGGCGCTGCCGCCCAACTCGAGACCTATCTCCGCGATCATGGCGTGAGCTTCACTCTGATCAAACATGCCCGCAGCGAGTCTGCCGCGGCCGAGGCGCGGGCGGCCCAGCTCCCGGCGGAGCAGATCGCGAAGACGGTTGTGCTGCACACGCCCGATGGCTACCGGTTCGCGGTCATTTCTGGATCGGATCGCCTGGATCTGCACAAGGCCGCCGCTGCGCTCGGGCTCAACCGGCACGAGCTGCGGTTTGCTACCGAGGCGGAGATGGCCGCCGACTTCCCCGCGTACGAGATCGGCGCGACCCCGCCGCTCGGCCCGGACACGCCCGTGGAACTGATCGACCCGCGACTCCTCGATTACGGGCATGTGCTCTGCCCGGCGGGCGACCACGAGCACTCACTGAAGGTTGATCCCGCCGACATCGTCCGCGTTACCGGAGCGCTGACCGTGGACCTCCGCCAGAACTAGCGCGATCTAGCCGGACATTCGGGTCAGCGTTGGGTGTTCGCGCCGAGGGATGTCGCCAGGCTTGCTTGGTTGGTGCCAGGCGAGGGCGGCTCTCGACGTCGCGCGGTCTTCGCAGCACTCAGTAGATATCCGCGGAGAGAGTCAGCCGATCGCACTGATGCGTTGTGTGCCGGCTAGAGGTTAGATGAACGCGAGGTGAGGACTTGGCCAATAGGCAAATAGCCAGCACGGCGCGTGTAGGCGACCGGATCGAAGCGCGCGGACTGCATGGTCAGCCGTCTCGGGGCGGAGAGATCGTCGAACTGCTCGGCACCGCGGGCCACGAGCACTACCGGGGTTCGGTGGGATGATCAGCACGAGTCGATCGCCTACCCGACCGACGGCGTGATCATCACTCCGCAGGCGAAAATCCGAGGTGCGTTAGCCGAAGAGAGTGACTAGATGACAACGCCTTGCGGCGGGGGGTCCGTGCCTGATAACCAGGCTTCGCGCGCCGCGAGCTCGCGATCTGCGGAGCGTGCCGTCGAGGGGCGCGCCGACTCGCACCGCCCCGCGCAATCTCGCGTTGAAGCTCCGAGCGGATCGTCTCCCTGCTCCTAGCGACACACCTTCGACACGCCGCTTGACGCGTGGCTTGACTTGGGTAGTGTCGAGCCAGCGTCCTCAGTGCACCCGGAGGAGGTTCGGATGCCGCCCAGGCGGCGCTGGCGGAGCTGCGCAAGGACACCGGGCGCGATGTCGGCCAGGGCGCCCGCGATCTGTACAAGGACCTACGCTCGTTCGTCTCGAGCGCGCGACGCGACAGCGGCCAGCTCGCGAAGGCGCTGCAGCGCGACTTCTAGCAGGCGCAGAAGCGACTCGCGGGCGCGCGCCCCGCAAGGGCTCGCACTGCCGCGACGGCGAGCCGTCAGAGAAAGCCCCAAACCGGGACCAGGCGCAGCACCCCCAAAGCCAGCTGAGCAGTCGCCCGCCAGCGGCAACACGACTGCAATATCACGCGCCCGACACTCGCGCCCTAGAACGAAACCACGCCACTGCGGCACCTCCGGGCCGTGCGTGTGCGAGACGCCCCAGTTCGTTCCAACTCGGCACAGCGGGATCAGACGCTCACATTCTCCGAGGCGGGGAACAGTTCCGCTCCAAGGCAAAGCGACGCTCACCCTTCCGCGCAGGTTCGCCACGCGGGTCCCGCAGTGAACCCAAAGGGTTGTCCGAGCGCGACCACAATTGCACGCGCTCGCCGGCGGAGGTAGCGCTCTTGAAGGAGTGCCGGACGAGGACTGGGAGTCGCCTGCGTCGATCGAGGAGTCCGACGGAATGCACTCGCCGCGATGGCTCCTCGAGGAAGGGGCCGGATGCGGGCGCCTATCACGCCGCGGCGATTCAAGCTCCACACCCACCAGTTAGCCGTCGCAGCCGCCTGACGGCGACGCCCCCAGACCCAAACCGCGCAACCGTCGTTTCGCCCCGGCGGTCAATTCTTAATCGGCACTTGGTCAGTTCTCAGCCGGCGCCGGCCTCATAGCGCTTTGATGCAACAGCCACCGCGACAACGAGAAGCGGCAGGGCTCTGACGGGCGCTGTTGGCTGAGGCGTGATTACTCGGAATACCATCCCTAGTAGCACATCCCGCAGCTGCGCACTTCGCGTGCAACCGCCACGTCATTTTGAGCGCGCGTTGACGTGCCACATACACAGCAAGTCTCGGGCCCCAGCCCGAGTCTTAGAAGAAGGAGCAGCACTTGTCCCGCATTCAGCAAGTGATCGACACGCTCGAAGCCGAGCGCGCGGAACTCCAGGAGCGTCTCGCCTGGGTCGAAGAGCAGATCAAGGAGTTCCACGCGCACCACGACGGCGCAGCGTCGGCAGCGCCAGCTCGCTCGGGGCGCCGCGCCACCGCTCGGCGAGCGAGCACTCGTCGTGCAACCGCGCGCACCCGCCAGGTTGACACCAAGACGAGCATCGTCGAGTTCCTGGGCAAGCATCCCGGGAGCACAGCTGGCCAGGTGGCCAAGGGCCTGAACCTCAATCGAGGAAGCGTGTCCACTCGCCTGACCCAGCTTGCGAAGTCCGGTGAGATTGAGAAAGCCGCTCGCGGCTACACGGTCAACTAGCAGCTCAGCAGGCGCGCGGCGCCAAACCGCCAATCGGACCGGGCCCGGATTGGCGCGAGCTGGACCCGCTCAACTCCACGAACCCGGAGCGGCAGTAGTGACCACTGATTGTTGTTTTGTGAAGAGGCTGTTGAGAACGCCGTCCGGGAGCTTCTATGCGACCAGCCGGCCGATAATGCGAGGGTGACCGTCGACCTCCACGTTGATCAGCGACTCGGCGCGCGAGAAGCCGGCAATCCGGGCAAGCCGCTCGAGGCCGGCGTCCCCGAACCCCCAGTAAACGAAGTCGTCGCGCGCGTAAACCTCCCCGGGCTCCGACACACGGATCGCGGGGCCGTTTCGATCTTCCGGGCCGACGCCGTAGGTCTCGACCAGCACCGTGCCGCCATCCACCGTTTGCCCACGCAGCACGCGCAGCAGCCCGAGTGGGTTCTCGACCCTGTGCAGGATGCCGAAGCAGTAGACGAGATCGAAGCGCTCCTCGAGCCCGTCGAGCGCGAACGCGTCCATCCGCCGGTACTCGACGCCCGAGCCGAGCAATCGATGAATGGCGCGGAGGCCCTCCCCGCCCTCCAGCTCGACGCCCCACCGGGAGGCGACCCAGAGCCGATACTGCTCGTTGTCCACCGCCACGACCCGCTCGGCCCCTCGGCGCTCGGCGAGGAAGGCATAGAAGCCGTCGAAGCAGCCGACATCGAGCACGCTCATCCCGGCGAAGTCCTCGGGGAGCGCGCAGACGCGGTAGCGATGGTCGCGCGCGGCGCCGGGCGTGTAGATGCCCTCAGCGCGGTTCAGCGCGAACGTGTGAAACCAGAACGGCACCGCGTCGAGAGTCGCGCGAGCGAGGACCGGGTCGACCTCGATCGCCAGCAGGTCAGCCACCTGCCGCTCAGCCTCCGTCACGACGAACCGCTCCCGCGCGCCACCTTGCGCCGACCCCGTCCTCCCCATCTACACACCTCCTCTCGGCGAGTTCCTCCGGGCACCGCCCGACCCTGTCGGCGGACGTCGCGCGAGGGATGTTCTGTCGTCGATCAGCGCTCGGGCCTGCCCACCCGTGACGCTCGGCAGGCGAGCGGGATCGCTAGACCAGCTGGACGTTGACGGCCTTGGGGCCCTTCTCCCCGGCCTCAGCCTCGAAGGAAACCGTCGCGCCCTCCGCGAGCGAGCGATAGCCCCCGCCGACGATCGCCGTGTGGTGGACGAACAGAACCGGGGGCGGCACGCTCAGCCGGCGATCCGTCGCTCGCGGCCACGAGGTCTTACGCCGCATCCAGCTCGTCCGCAGACCGTCAAGCTCGCGATCGCCGAACGACCCCTGACGGACAGGAACACGCGACTCACGTTAGCGACCCTTCGCACGCGCCTGCGGTCGTTCGGTCGCCACGCCACGCTGACCCCCAGTCGCGGCCAGCCCCCGCACAGAGGGCGCTTCGCTGTCTGCCGGGAGGGGGAGCGGTTCCGGTAGCTCGTCGAGATCGCCGTCGCTGGGTTGAAGGTCCCCGGCCGCCCCGCAGTCGTTGGACCGGATCGTCCGGGAGTGGAGCGAGCACGGCGACCGGCCGGCCGTGGTCTGTGATCTCGATGCTCTCGCCGTTCTCGACGCGGCGAATCAGTTCGCTGGCTCGCTGTCTGAGCTCTCTTATCCCAACGCTTGCCATGGTGCTATTTGTCGCACAACCCCGCGCTGCGTTTCGTGCGCGTTGGGGCGAGGGCAGCCCGCCAACCCGCCGGCCGCAAAACGGGAGCCACGCCGCAGCGCCTCCGTTTGGTAATCGCAAGCGTCCCGCGCCGGTCGCGCTCAGACGCGAGCGGCGATGGTCGGACCGCTGCTCTCTCGGTAGCACGATCACGTGGTCAACCGAAGCCAACTCTCTCTGAACGCGATCGCGCCAAGGCGACGCCCGGTCGCGGTCAGCCGCGCCACTCCATTCCGCGCGAACCAATAGCCCGATGCCCCGTGGAAGCAGTAGCGCGCGGGTGACGTCGGCCTCCCGCGGATCGGCTTGCGGATCATCGGGGCGATGCAGCCGTCCGCCGCGGGCGGAAGACAGCTGAGTGCGTGAGTGCTAACTGACTCGCTGGCGTTCAGCTAATTCCGGCGCCGCTCTTGCGGTAGCCAAGCGCCCACCACACGAGCACCGCGCCCGCCAGCAACACCTCGGCGTACGACCACCAGGGATGCTCCAACCGCAGGTGAGAGAGGGCTCAGAGCATGGGGCCGCCGGCCTTCGTGATGCCGGTTACGCTGATCGATCTATGTCGGCCGCGGCACGCGAACGACTTGCCTTGCTCCTCGCGCAGACGATTGGCTACGGGGCGTTCAGCGCCTCACGGACGGCGCCGCCGGACGACCTCCTGATCGAGGTGCGGGGACTGGGAGCACTCGAGCTGCCGATCTCCGGCGCGCAGGCGCGAGCGCTGCACCAGGTCGGTCGACCCGCCCGCTACGGCGTCGGGGAGCTGACCCTGCTCGACCCGGCGGTGCGGGACACTTGTGAGATCCCGAAGAGCCGGGTGCGGATCGACAAACGCCGCTTCGACCGGACGCTCTTGCCGATCCTCGACCGCATCGGGCGCGACCTCGGCGTGCCGGCCGGCTGCACACTGGCGGCGGAGCTGCATTCGATGCTGGTTTACGGTCGCGGGCAGTTCTTCGCCCCGCACCAGGACTCCGAGAAGGACGACGCGATGGTGGGGACCCTGGTCGTGGGCCTGCCATCGACGTTCAAAGGGGGTACGTTCGTCGTCAGCCACGGCGGCGAATCGGCAAGCTACCGCGGCTCGAAGACCAAGTTATCGTTCGTCGCGTTCTACGCCGACTGCCGCCACGAGGCGCACCGCGTCACCTCGGGTCACCGGGTGGTGCTCACCTACAACCTGCTGCTCCGTGGCGAGCCGGTGGCAGCGACCGAGCTGGATCCGGCGCTCGTCGCCGATCTCGCCCACTGCCTGGCCGACCACTTCGGGCCGGTCGGTGAACCGAACCGGCTCGTGTACCTGCTCGACCACGAGTACACCCAGCGCAGCCTCGGCTGGTCGCGGCTGAAGGGCCCCGACGCGCAGCGCGCGGCGCTGCTGGCGGCGGCGGCTGAGCGTACCGGGTGCGAGGCCATGCTCGCGCTGGCGGACGTCCACGAGACATGGACGGCCTACCCCGACGACGAGGACCGCTACTCGGGTTACCGCGGCCGCTACGGGTGGCACGAAGACGAAGACGACTGGGACGACGACGAGTGGGACGACGACCTCGATGCCGCCGGCGGCACAGGCGGTTACGACCTCGAGGACCTGATCGAGTCCGAGGTCGAACTCGACAGCTGGCTCGCTCCGGGCAGCGACCACGCCGAGCCGGTGCAGCTTCGGATCGCCGATGACTGCGTGTGCGCATCTACACCGTCCGGCGAACTCGAGCCGTACCGGTCGGAGTACGAGGGAAACATGGGCAACTACGGCAACACGCTCGACCGCTGGTACCACCGAGGCGCGGTGATCGTCTGGCCCTGCAGCCAGGCGTTTGCGATCCGCGCCGAGGCGTCTCCCGTCTGGGCGCTCGACGAGCTGTCGGCCCGCATCCGCGGTGGCGCGTTGGACGAGGCACGCGAGGCGGCGGCGACGCTCGCCCCGTTCTGGGCGCGGGTAGCCCGGCCCGTCGAGGGCAAGAGCTTCGTTGCCAAGGCGCTCCGGACCGCACATCTGATAGACGCGCCCGAGCTGGCAACCGCGCTGCT
>CAWJDF010000015.1:0-534280 GCA_963841535.1 uncultured Solirubrobacterales bacterium
CGCTCGCTCGACGTGATCCACAGCTTCTTCGTCCCGAGCTTCTCCGAGAAGCTCGACGCGGTCCCGGGGATCACCACGACGCTCCGGGTGACCCCGAGCGTGACGTGGACTCCCCGGTGGAGTGCACCGAGCTGTGTGGGGCCGGGCACTCGCTGATGCGCACGAGCGTGCGGGTGGTCAGCGCGTCCACCTTCCAGACCTGGCTCCGCCACCAGCCGGCCAACGGCCCGCCGCCGATCGGGACCACGCCCGAGCGTCCTCGCCGTCCCCAGTTACGGAAGCCCGTCCTCGGGAGGCTCTTCCTCGTCCTCGTCGTCGAGTTCGTCGTCGGGCTCGTCCTCCTCGAATACGTCGTCCACCAGTTCGTCTTCGTCGAGCACGAGCGCGCCGCCGGCAAGACCGTGTTCACCGGCGAGGCCGGGTGCAGCGGGTGCCACACCCTCGCCGCGGCCGGCGCCACCGGAACCGTGGGCCCAGACCTCGACGCCAAGCTCAAGGCCAACTGCGCCACCGCGGCCTCCAAGCAGGCCCGCGGCGCCACCCTGCAGCAGTGCATCCAGACCGCGATCACCGATCCGTACAAGTACCTGCCGAGCGGCTACAGCGCCGGCATCATGCCCTCGAACTTCGGGCAGCGTCTGACCTCTGACCAAATCCAAGCGCTGGTCACTTTCCTGGCCAGCGCGGCCAAGTGAGCAGCGATCGTGGCCAGGAGAGCAGGTATCGTGCAGAGGACGGATAGCGGTCTCCGCGCGGAGTCCGCTCTGGCAGTTTCGAGTCGCCCGCCCTGGGCCAGGCTTGATCAGGAGGTCGACTGATGGCAGTCACGGCAACCGCAGCCCACGAGGCCCCCGTCGCGCGCGAGACGCGCGTCCCGCTTCCGCCGAAGCTGCGGGCGCCCGGTTGGTACCGGGCCGCGCTGTTCGAGGTGCTGGGCTTCGCCTTCGGGTTCGGAATCGTCGTGCTCATCCGCTGGCTCATGCACAACCATCCGATCGTCGACGGCCACGCGATCACGATCGTCGAGCTGTTCACGGTTCCGCTCTTCTTCCTGGTCGGGATCGGAACCTGCGACTACTGGCTCTACTGGGCCGTCGGGCGCGCCACCCGCCCCGAGGACCACTCCGGGCACGGCGCCTACAGCTGGCGCGACTACTTCCGCGTCAACACCGACCACAAGGTGATCGGGATCCAGTACACGGTCACCTCGTTCTTCTTCCTTCTCGTCGGCGGCATGCTGGCCATGCTGATCCGCGCGCAGCTGGCCAAGCCGGGCATGCAGTTCCTGACCCCGGAGCAGTACAACGGCGTGTTCTCGGTCCACGCCACCGTGCTGATCTTCCTGTTCGTGATCCCGGTGTTCGCCGGGCTGGCGAATTTCGTGCTGCCGCTGATGATCGGCGCGCCGGACATGGCCTTCCCCCGCCTGAACGCACTGTCCTTCTGGCTTCTGCCGCTGGGCGGCGCGATCATGCTGATGAGCTTCCTGGCTCCCGGCGGCTCGTTCGCATCGGGCTGGACCGCCTACGCGCCGCTGTCGACGACGATGCCGCTCGGCCAGCTGTTCTTCTCGATCGGAGTCCAGTTCGCCGGCTTCTCCTCGATCTTCACCGCGCTCAACTTCCTCGTGACGATCATCACGATGCGAGCGCCCGGGATGAGCTTCTTCCGCATGCCGCTGCTCGTGTGGGCGAACTTCTCGACCTCGCTGCTGGTGGTCATAGCCACGCCGTTCATCGCCGCCTCGCAGTTCTTCGTGCTGCTCGACACCGCGATGCACTTCCACTTCTTCGACGCGTTCGTCGGTAAGGACATCAACGGCAACGTGCTCATGTACCAGCACGTGTTCTGGTTCTACTCCCACCCCGCGGTCTACATCATGATGCTGCCAGGGTTCGGGATCATCTCCGAGATCCTCGCGGTCAAGTCGCGAAAACCGATCTTCGGATATCGGATGATGGCGTTCTCGCTGCTGGCCATCGTGGTGCTCGGGTTCACCGTTTGGGCGCACCACATGTTTGTGTCCGGCATGCAGCCGTGGATCCGCATCCCGATGATGATCACCACCGCGATCATCGCGATCCCGACCGGGATCAAGATCTTCTCCTGGCTGGCCACGCTGTGGCGCGGGGTGCTCCACCTCGACACGCCGATGCTGTTCGCGCTCGGCTTCCTGACGATGTTCACGCTGGGCGGGATCAGCGGCGTGATGCTGGCCATGATCCCGTTCGACATCCACGTCAGCCAGACCTACTTCATCGTCGCCCACATCCACTACGTGCTGTTCGGCGGCTCGCTGTTCACGATCTTCGCCGGCGTCTACTACTGGTTCCCGAAGATGACCGGCCGGATGTTCGACGACCGGCTGGGCAAGCTGCACTTCTGGATGACATTCATCTTCTTCAACCTGACCTTCGGCCCGATGCACCTGATCGGTATCCAGGGCATGCCGCGGCGGGTGGCCGAGTACGCCGACCGGTTCGCGGCCTGGAACCTGTTCATCTCGATCTCGGCCTTCATCCTCGGCCTGAGCACGCTGGTCTTCCTCTACAACATGGTCGTCAGCTGGCGCGGCGGGCCGCGCGCGGCCGCCAATCCGTGGCGGGCGCTGACGCTCGAGTGGCAGGTCTCCTCCCCGCCGCCTGTCTTTAACTTCGACGCGGTGCCGACGGTCGTGGGCGGTCCCTACGAGTACGGCGTCCCCGGCGCCGTGCACGGGATCTTCAAGTCGCCGGCCGAGGCCGAGAAGGTCACCGCCGGCATCTTCACCACGCCGCCAAGCGTCGAGGCACACGAGTGAGCTACGGGGACAGCCCGAACATCGCCTCGAAGACGATCCTCGTCGTCGCCAACGAGACGCTCGGCGGCAAGGAGCTGCTCGACCTGATTCAGGAGCGCTCCGACAGCGACACGCGCTTCATCCTGTGCGTACCCCAGAACAAGCCTCGCGCCGGGCTGGTGATCTACGACGATGCGGTGTTCGACGCCGCCCAGGTCCGGCTCGACCTCGCGCTCGAAGTGGTTCACGGCATGGACATCCGCGCCATCGGCGAGGTCGGCGACCCCGACCCGTTCTCCGCCACGCTCGACGCCGCCCGCGAGTTCCGCCCGCAGGAGATCATCATCTCGACCTATCCCGAGTCGCGCTCGGGATGGCTGCGGCGGGACCTGATCGAGCGCGTGCGCGACGCCACCGGGATGCCCGTGACCCACGTGGTCAACGACATCGACAGCGAAGGGCTGCCGTACCACGTCACGCTCGCCGTGGCCAACCGCACGGCGTCGGGCGACGAGCTGCTCGAGGCGCTCCAGGCCAAGGCGGAGTCGTTCTCCGAGCAGCATCTGCGGCAGCTGTTCATCGTGGTCGTCCCGGCCGAGGGCGGCCAGGGCTCCGCGGTGCAGCGCGCCCGCACGCGGCTCAAGCTGGTGCTCGACCGCCTGCACGTCCGCGAGCTCTACGCGGCGGGCATGGTCGGCGACCCCGATCCGTTCACCGCGATCACCAACGCGCTTCAGAACTTCCGGGTCGACGACATCGTGATCTCGACCTTCGCCGAGACCAAGTCCGGCTGGCTGCGCTCGGATCTGATCGAGCGCGTGCGCCGGGCCAGCGGCAAGACGGTCGAGCACGTGGTCCACGAGGAAGAACCGACGCCCGCGACCTAGGAGCCCAGCTTGGAAGCCGCCTCGATCGCCCACGAGCACCACGGCCCGCCGCCCGCGCACCGCTCCTCGCGCGTCCATGCGCCGACGCTTGGGATGCTGCTTTTCATCATGTCCGAGATCATGATCTTCGGCGCGTTCTTCACGGCGTACTTCTTCATCCGCATCGTGAACCCCGACCCGTGGCCGGCGCCGGGCACCTCGGTCCCGGAGGCGGTGGCGGGCGTGAACACCGCCATCCTTCTGTCCTCGTCACTGACGCTCCACTGGGCCCTCGTGTCGGTTCGGAACGGCAACCGGTTCGGACTGAAGGCCGGGATGGTGTCGACATTCGCGCTCGGCCTGACGTTCCTGTTCGTCCAGATCAACGAGTACATCCACCTCGGGTGGGCGGCGCACGACAGCGCCCAGGCGACGGTGTTCTACTCGCTGACCGGGCTACACGGCGCGCACGTGTTCATCGGCCTGTGCGCCCTGGCGATCGTCACGCTGCGCTCGTTCCGGGGCCACTACTCGGCCGAGCACCACGAGGGCATGGAGGTGCCGGGGATCTACTGGCACTTCGTCGACGCCATGTGGATCGTGGTGTACACGGCGGTCTACGTTCTGTAGGTCTCCCGCGTGGAAAATCCGCTGCGATCCGAGGCCGCCGCCTTCCGCGTGCTGCTGTGGTTCGTCGCGGTGGTCGCGGTAATCGTTGCGATCGTGTTGATCGTCCGCGCGCTGACGTAGCCGGGCGGCCAAGTGGTCGGCTCGTGAGTACGGGTTGCACCGAGAACGGCGACTGGCGGATGCCTGGCGAGGACCCAGGATCCGACGTGTAGCAGCGCTACACGAGGATCCAAGGACAAAGCCAGGCGCCGCCAGGGGCTGTTCGAATGCAAGCCGTATTTGCGAGGCGGCCACAGGTGCCACTATTGACGGCGTGCCCCTGAGCGCTCTCCCGCTCGCCGACGCGAGCCCGATCAACGGCATCGTCCCGTCACTGGTAGTGCTGCTCTGCTGGCTGCCCTACCACGCCCGGGTGCGCACGCTGGCCGAGCACCGCCGAGCCGTGCCGGCCTGGCGACAGGTCTGCTTCGCCGCGGGGCTCGTGTCGCTCGCGGCCGCGCTCAGCGAGCCGGTCGACTCGCTCGCCGACCAGCTGCTGGTCGCCCATATGGCCGAGCACCTGGTAATCGGCGACCTGGCCGCCCTGCTGATCGTGCTCGGCTTCACCGGGCCGCTGCTGGCGCCGCTCTTGCGCGTGCGCTGGCTGGCGCCCCTGCGGGCCTTCGCCCACCCCCTGGTCGCCCTGCCCGCCTGGATGATCAGCTTCTACGTCTGGCACCTCCCGGCGCTCTATCAGGCCGCGCTGCGCCACGACCTGATCCACGGGCTCCAGCACGCCTGCTTCTTGGCCTTCGGGATCGCGGTGTGGATGGCGCTGCTCGGACCGCTGCCCAAGCCGGCGTGGTTCTCCAACGCCGCACGCCTGGCCTACATCATCGTCGTTCGCCTGGCCGGCACGGTCCTGGCCAACGTCCTGATCTTCTCCGGCACGGTGCTCTACCCGATCTACGACGCCGGCGACGCGCACTGGCACATCAGCCCGATGGGCGACCAGATCGCCGCCGCCGGCGTGATGATGGTCGAGGAGAGCCTGCTCACGATCGGCCTCTTCTGCTGGCTGTTCCTGAAGGTCGCGCGCGAGGCCGAGGAGCGCCAGCAGCTGCTCGACGCGGCCGCCGAACGCGGACTCGAGCTCGACGAGCGCCGCGCGGCACGGGCAGTCGCCGCCGGGCGCGGTCAGGAGCTGTGGGAGCGCCTGTCCGCGGGCAGCGGCCCGTCCGGGCGCCCCACCACGGCCCGGGACTCCTGAGGCCGCCCGCGAGGCGGAGGACGCGAGCCGCATAACTCGTCACTGGCCCGCCGAGCCCCGCGGCGTGACGAATTATCCGTGTGGGGGGCGCATAACTCGTCACGGTCGGCCTGCGCGGCGCCGTGTGACGAGTTATGCGGCTCACGGCGGGTAACTACGCCGACCCGCCGACCCCCGGCCCGCGCCGCCGGCCCGCGCCGCCGGTCCGCGCCGGCGCCGCCCCTACTTCGAAACCGAGGCCAGGTATGCCACCAGCGCCTGGATCTGGCTGGGGCTGAGCGTCTTGGAGAAGGTGTTCGGCATGATCCCCGACTTGTAGCCCGGCGGGAGGTACTTGTACGGGTCGGTGATCGCGGTCTCGATGCACTTCTGCAGCGTCGAGCCGCGGGCCTGCTGGGACGCCGGCGCCGCGCAGGCCGCCTTCAGCGTGTTCAGATTCGGCCCGACCGTGCCCGTGGTGCCGGCGTCCGACAGCGTGTGGCACGAGCCGCAGGAGCCGACGCCGGTGAAGATCGTCTTGCCCACGGCAGGGGTCGGGTTGACCTTCTGCGCCACCGCGGCCGCCAGGGCGCCGCTGTCCTGACCGGGTATCGCCGCAACGTGCGCGACGTAGGCGGCCACGTCCTGGGCGTCCTGGCCCTTGACCAGCATCGAGGGCATCGCGCCCTGCGTGTTGGGGTACTCGATCCAGTAGGAGACAAGGCCCTGGATCGAGGCTCCCTTGACCCCGTCGACCCGGTCCTGGCGGAACGCGTCGTCCAGGTTCGGGCCCACCGTCCCGGTCGAGTTGGCGTGGGCCAGCGTGTGGCAGGAGCCGCAGTTGGTAGCGAACAGCTTCTTACCGGTGACCAAATTGGCGGTCGGGTGCTTGATCGCACAACCGCCCATGCTGATCACGATCAGGGCGCCAGCCATGAGCGTGGAGATGCGTCCCAGCGACTTAGCCATACCTCGACGGGCGGCACTCTATCCAAGCAGTCGGCAGGGGGCCTCACCGGTACGCCCCGCCGGACCCTGCTATACGATGGCTGAGGATGAGGAGTCGTCAGCGGTACCGGATGAGGACGCCATCCACCGGGCGAGAGGTCGTGATCGAGGCCGAGCCCGGGCGCGTCTATGTAGATCGGGAGACCGGCGAGCCGCTCGAGGCCGTGGCCCAGCTCCTGCCCCTGGCGCCCACCCCGTCGGAGCTGCCCTGGGCGGTCGAGAACCTGCGCTTCTGCAACTGGTGCGACCAGCTCTGTCAGAAGGACCTCAACGACTGCCCTCACTGCGGACGGCGCATGGAGCCGCTCGACATCTGAGGCCCAGCTTGTGCCCCGTCGTCGAGTCGCAGCACGTATCGCCCGCCCCGGCCGTCTAGCCGCGATAGCCGCCGCCCTGGCGGCCGGCGCCGGCCTGGCGGCGTGCGGCGGCACCTCGCCGGCGACCGACACCGCCGGCGCCCCGCCGCTGACCGTGCCCACCGCCACCGTGGCCTCGCAGCCGGCCGCGTCGACCAACTCCAGGACGACAACCACGACGACCACCACCTCGTCCTCGTCGTCGAGCGGCGCGTCCTCATCCGGATCGGCCTCCCCGAGCGCCAGCGCGCCCTCGTCGGGCACGTCGGGGTCGTCGGGCGCGACGTCGAGCGCGGGAGGAACGGGCTCGAGCGGCACGAGCGGATCTGGCTCGAGCGGCGCCTCCGGCCCGACCGGCGGCGGTGTCTCGCCGAGCGGCGCCACCGGTGGCGGCAACTCGGGTTCCGGCTCGGGCTCCGGCAGCGGCGGGGCCGGAATCCCGTAGCCGGGGCGTGATCCATAAGGTCGCGCATTGCGACCGAAGCCATCACACCCCCACCCGGCGCCGGGCCTACCGCAACGACCCGATCAGCGCTGCCGCCTCAGCTTCTTCTTGGTCGGCGGGGTGGTCGTGGTCGTGTTCGGCACGGGATTGATGATCTCAGTGGCGCTGTACTCGACCCGAGTGCCCGGATAGTCGCATGCGTACGCGGTGCTCTGGCCGACCGTCACCTGCGCCTGAGTCGTCGCCGGCGGCACGTTGCAGTTGCGACTGCGGCTCTGCCGGTAGGCGAAGTGATCGGTCGACAGGTCGATCGAGAGGACCGGTGCCCAGGTCGGCGTGGTCAGCGCGATCGTCTCGCCCCGGACCACCGGAAGGCTGGTGGTGAGCGGGAATTGGGCGATCTGGCCGAGGTAGGGCTGTACGTCCACCATCGGGCTCTGCTCGACCACCTGCCAGGTCCACCGCGTCTTCGGGCCGACACGCTTGAGCACGGTAATGGCGACCTGGGCGTCCCCGCCGAACCTACTGTCGAGGAACTTGACGTCGCTCTGCGCCGTGGCCGGGTCGCTCGACAGCGCGGAGAGGCCGACGGTGAAGGCGACCAGGCGGCCCGCCCGCTTGACCGTGGTCGGGTATGCGGTGGTGTCCCGGATCGTCTCCAGCGCGGACACCCGGTTGAGGATGATCAAGCACTGGGAGGTGGGCAGGCCCTTTGGACAGGTTGGAGCGACCAGCTGCGTGGTGGAGACGCCGAGCTCGACGGCCGTGGCGCCAGCGGAGGCTGGGAGGGCCGCGCCCAGCGCAACTGCGCCGGCTAGGGCCAACAGAGAACGTTTCATGCTCAGATTCAACACGACGTCGAGGCGCCAGTTGCGCCAGGCCCGAACAATCGGCGCGCGGTACGGCGCCGGTCGACCCGAGCGCGGGGCTCGAATCGGCCGGTCCGGACCCCGCTCAGAGCTTGCTTACGTTTACTGCCTTCGGCCCCTTCGGGCCGGCTTCCTCCTCATAGGAGACCTTCACACCCTCGGACAGCGAGCGATAGCCGTCCCCCACGATGCCAGTGAAATGTACGAACAAGTCGCGCCCGCCGTCGTCGGGCGTGATGAAGCCGAAGCCCTTGTCGTCGCTGAACCACTTGACGGTACCCGTTGCCATGTACTCCCCTTCGATGCCTTTCGGACACGCACACTCCGTTTTTCGGCGCCCAAGGGCCCCGACTGACGGCGGAAAGGTACCAAGGAAGCGCAGCGCATGAGTTTTCGGAGTGCTTCGGTGCAGTTTCCCCGGTCCGGACGCGACGCCCGTACGGCCGCGCCCGCACCCGAAAGCCCTCAGCGCAGCTCTTCTGCGACCGCCGCAATCTCTTCCGGATCGCCCGGCTCGGGCACCCAGGGCAGCTTGAGCGGGTCGCCCTCGTAGCGCGGGATCACGTGCACGTGGAAGTGGAACACGGTCTGCCAGGCCGCCTCGCCGCGCGAGCTCAGGATGTTGATCCCGTCGGCCCCGAGCCGGTCGTGGACGCGCCTCGCCATCCGCTGAGCGGCGTCAATCGTCGCGTGCAGATCCTCCGACGGGACCTCGAGCAGGTCCGGCGCGTGCCGGCGCGGAACGACCAGCAGGTGCCCGCGGGTGCCGGGACTGATGTCCATGAACGCCACCGTGCGCTCGTCCTCCGCGACGATCTGCCCGGGCAGCTCACCGGCGACGATCTTGCAGAAGATGCAATCGGGATCGCTCACAGCCACAGCGGGCAGCCTAGCGCTCAAGACTCGGCGAGCCCGCCGCGACCATCTCCCGGGCCCGCGCGACCGCCTGCTCGCGGGAGGTGATCTCGCCCGCGAAGGCCGCCTCCTCGAGCTCGGCGAGAATCCTGCCCAGCTCGCGCCCGGGCCGCAGGCCCACCTCGCGGGCCAGCTCGTCGCCCCGTAGCGGCGGGCGCGGCGGACCGGTGCGCCAGGCGAGGGCCTCGCCCAACAGCACCCGCGCGAGCTCGAGATGACGGGCGATCGCCTCACCGGACCCGCGCCCGCGCGTACCCAGCCGGTCTGCCACGCTGAGCAGCGTCACGTCGACCTGCACCGGCTCACAGGCGCGCAGGTAGCGGTAGATGGTCCGCCGGTCGAGCGGCATCTCGTGGACCAGGAAGCCCAGGCGCAGGTGGTGTCGGGTCAGCGCTGCCACGTGCTCGCGCAGACGCTCGCTGGCGCGCAGGCGCATGAGCACTCCGGCGGCCATCTCGGCCCCCTTCGCGTCGTGTCCGACGAACGTGACGCGTCCCTCGGGTGTGACGCGGCGCGTGGCGGGCTTGGCCACGTCGTGGAGCAGCGCGCCGAAGCGCAGCGCCTGTCCCCGGGTCAGCTCGTTGGCCAGCGGTTCGGCCAGAAACCCCGCCACCGCGTCGGCGTGCTCGCGAAGCCACTTCTCGGGGCTGCGCGAGAGCTCGATCGTCGCCTCCAGCACCGACCGCGTGTGCTCGTAGACGTCGAGGTGGTGATAGGGGCTCTGCCCGACCCCGTGCATCCGGCTGAGCTCGGGCAGCACCACCTCGGTCGCACCCAGCTCATCCATCAGCTCGAGGCCTCCCACCGCGCCGTCGGCGATCACGATCCGCTTGAGCTCGGCAAACACCCGCTCCGGAGCCACCCGGGCGAGGGACGGCGCGCTCGACGCCCCGGCCGCCACCGTGGCCGGCTCGACCGAGAAGCCGAGCTCGCAGGCCAGGCGCACCAGGCGCAGGACCCGCAACGGATCGTCCGCGAAGGCCGCCGCCGACACCATCCGCAGCCGCCGGTCGCGCAGGTCGGTCATGCCCCCGAACGGGTCGACATACGGTCCCCCGCCAAGCGGCTCGGCGATCGCGTTGATCGTGAAGTCGCGCCCGGCCAGATCGCTCTCGATCGACCCCCCGATCACGGGCAGCACGTCGACCTGCCAGCGACGGTCGCGCGCCACCACGCGCCACACGCCGAACGCCTCCGACAGCGCGAACACGTGCGCGTCGATCGAGCGCGCGAGTCCGCGCGCCAACCCGCGCGCGTCGCCGGTGACCGCCACGTCGTAGTCGTCGGTCGGCCGCCCGAGCGCCCGGTCGCGCACCGCCCCGCCGACCAGCCACGCCGGCTCGTCCACGACCGCCGCCAGCGCCTGAAGCGGATCGCGCGAGACGCTCACGCCGGGGTCCCGTCGCGGTGGTAGACGCGCGGCACCCGGCCGGAGATGCCGCACACGATCTCGTAGTTGATCGTGCCGATCCGCCGGGCCAGGTCCTCCGCGGTCGCGCGGTCGGACCCGTCCGCGCCGATGATCGTGACAGGGTCCCCGTACCGGACGGCATCGGACGTGCCCACCTCCACCGTGATGTTGTCCATGCTGACCGTGCCGACCAGCGGATAGCGCCGGCCGCCGATCAGCACCTCGCAGTTGTTGGTGAGCGCGCGACGAAACCCGTCGCCGTAGCCGAGCGGCACCGTCGCGACCCAGGTGTCCCAGGGAGCCACCCAGCGCCGCCCGTAGCCCGCGCTGTCTCCCGGGGCGGCCGCCTTGACCGCGGCCACGTAGGAGGTCAGCTCGAGCGCCGGCTCCAACCCGTGCGCGGCCGGATCGAGATTCATCGGATCGCAGCCGTACACGGCGATCCCGCACCGGACCAGGTCGAAGTGGCCGGCCGGAAAGCGCAGGGTCGCCGCGCTGTTGGCCGCGTGCGCCACGATCCCCGGCCAGCGGCGCCGCAGCTCGCCCACGAACGGCTCGAAGCGCGCCAGCTGCGCCGCCGTGAACTCCGGGTCCTCGTCGGCGCTCGCGAAGTGCGTCATCGCCCCGGCCAGCTCAAGGGCAGGACCCGCGGCCGCGATCCGCTCGGCCACCTGCACCGCCTCGCGGGCTTCGCGGGTCCCGAGCCGCCCCATCCCGGTGTCGAGCTTCACGTGCACGCGCACCGGATCAGCACCGACGCCGCCGACGCGACCGCGCGCAGCCACGAGCGCCGAGACGAACTGCTGGCTCCAAGCCACCACCTCGGCGCCCGCTCCCAGCGCCACCGGCAGCTCCTCGCCGCTGAGCGCGCCCATGACCAGTACCGGCGCCTCGATTCCCGCGGCGCGCAGCGAAGCGGCCTCCTCGGCCGTGGCCACCGCCAGCGACCGGGCACCCCCGGCCAGCGCGGCCCGCGCCGCCGGCACCGTGCCGTGCCCGTAGCCGTTCGCCTTCACGACCGCACACAGCCCCGCGCCGCCCGTCAGCCCGGCGCACAGCCGAGCGGCGTTCCGCTCGATCGCCGCGAGGTTGACCCGCGCCAGCGCCCGCAGGGCCACGATCAGGACCCCAGCGACGCCCGCGCCCGTGGAAGGGCCGCGATCACATCGCCGGCGATCACGCCCTCGGGGCCGATCTCGCCCGCGGCCAGCTGCCCCGCGCGCGCGTGCACGAACGCGCCCGCGCACGCGGCCTCGAACGGATCCATCCGCTTGGCCAGGAACGCGCCGATCACCCCCGAGAGCACATCGCCCGTGCCCGCGGTGGCCAGCGCGGACGCGCCCCCGCGACTAACCGCCACCCGGCCGTCGGGCGCGGCGACCAGCGTGTCATCGCCCTTCAGCACGACGATCGCCCCCGCTTCGGAAGCCGCCCTCCGGGCGCTCTCCAGGCGCCGCGCCCCCACCGCGGCGCTGTCTGACTCGAGCAGCCGGGCGAGCTCGCCGGCATGCGGCGTCAAGACCGCCGGCGCCTCGCGCGCCGCCAGCGCGACCAGGGCGCCGGCATGCGCGTTCAGCCCGTCGGCGTCGAGCAGCATCGGCAGCTTCACCTCGCGCGCAGCCGTGCGGGCGAACTCGAGCGCGCCCGGAGTGCGCCCCAGCCCCGGGCCGAGCACGAACGCGTCGGCCCGCTCGGCCCGCTCGACCACCTGCGAGACCCCGCCGGGCTCGAGTGACCCATCCAAGTCGGGCAGCGGCGCGGTCATCACCTCGAGCAACCTCGACTCGAAGATCGCATTCAAGGACGCGGGCACGAACGCGGTCACGTAGCCCGCGCCGGCCCGCATGGCCGACTCGCAGGCCAGGCACGGCGCGCCGGTGAGCCCTCGCGAGCCGCCGCACACCAGCACGCTGCCGGCGGCGAACTTGGTCGACTCCCGCCCGCGGCGGGGAATGCCGTCCAGCACCCGATCGGAGATCAGCCCGATGGCCGGATCGGCCGGACCCCCGTCCGGGATCCCGATGTCGATCACCCGCACCTCGCCGGCGTGCGCCTTGCCGGGGGCGATCCACAGCCCCGGCTTTCCGGCGTTGAACGTGGCCGTCGCCCGCGCGCAGACCGCCGCACCGGCCACCTCTCCCGTCGACGCGTCGACCCCGCTCGGGACGTCGCACGCCACGACGACGGCTCCGTCCGAACCTGTCGCCGCCGAGTTGATCGCGTTGATCGCTCTCGCGGCCGGCTCGCGGGGCGAGCCCGAGAACCCTGTCCCGAGGATCGCGTCGACGATCGCCGCAGCGCCGGCCAGCGCCCCCGCAGCAAAGGACGCCGGCGGCGGACCCGGCAGGCGCCCGAGGTTCGTCGCCGCATCCCCGCGCAGCTGCACCGGATCCCCCAGCAGCAGCACGTCCACCGAACGGCCGCGATCGCGCAGCACGCGCGCGGCCACCAGCCCGTCCCCGCCGTTGTTGCCCTTGCCACACACGACAACGATCCGGCCGGCGGGCGTGAGCGAGCCGGCCAGCTCCGCCAGCCCCGTCCCGGCGCGCTCCATCAGCTCGATGCCAGGTATCCCGCGCTCGCCGATCGCCCACTCGTCGAGCGCCCGCTGCTCGTGCGCGTCGGGGAGTGGATCAAGCCAATCGGGAAGCCTCGCCATCGCCGGGAGGCTAATGCCTGCGCTCAGCCCGCGATGGCCACCGCGGCCGCGTCTCGTCCCGTATGGGTCAGCGAGATCTCGACCGACACCCCGAGCTCGGCCGCCCGGGCCGCCGCCGCGCCGTGCAACCGCAGCTCCGGCGGACCCCCGGTCCCCAGCACCTCGACGTCGCGGAAGTTCCAGGACTCGATCCCGAGCGCCTTGGCCACCGCCTCCTTGGCGCAGAACCGCGCCGCCAGGTGCTGGCCGGGACGCCCCCGTCCCGCCGCGTACTCGCGCTCGGCGTCGGTGAACAGCCGCTCGGCCAGGCGCGGGGTCCGTGCCAGGGCGCGCTCGAGCCGGTCGATCTCGAGCAGGTCGATCCCGACCCGGTAGCGAGACCGACCGTCGCCGTCCGGCCCCGGCAAGCGGTTACTCCACCGTGACGGTCTTGGCCAGGTTCCGTGGCTGATCGACGTTCAGGCCGCGGCGACGGGCGATGTAGTAGGCCAGCAGCTGAAGCGGGATCACGGCCAGCAGCGGCGCGAGCATCCAGTGCGTCCGCGGCACCTCGATCACCTCGTCGGCGTGCTGGGCGATCTCGGCGTCGCCCTCGGTGGCCACGGCGATCACCCGCGCGCCGCGAGCGCGAACCTCCTGGATGTTCGAGATCACCTTCTCGAGCACCGGCGATTCGGTGGCGACCACGACCACCGGCGTGCTCTGGTCGAGCAGCGCGATCGGTCCGTGCTTCATCTCGCCGGCCGCATAGGCGTCGGTGGCGATGTAGGAGATCTCCTTGAGCTTGAGGGCTCCCTCCAGGGCAACCGGCAACCCGACGTGGCGCCCCAGGTACAGGAAGAACTCGGCTTCGGCGACGCCCGCGGCGACGTCCTCCACCCTGCCCATGTCGCGCTCGAACATCTCGGCGATCCGGTGCGGCAGCCGCTTGACCTCGCTGATCGTGGCCTTGAGGACGGGCGGCTCCATCGTGCCGCGCAACTCGGCCAGCCGCAGCGCCAGCAGGTACATCGCCACGACCTGGCTGACGAACGTCTTGGTCGCCGCCACCCCGATCTCGAGCCCGGCGCGCGTGTAGAGCACGCCGTCCGCGTCGCGGGTGGCCTGCGAGCCCATGATGTTGGTGATGGCCAGTACGCGCGCGCCGCGCTCCCGCGCCGTGCGCATCGCGGCCAGGGTGTCGGCCGTCTCACCGGATTGGGAGATCCCGATGACCAGGTCGCCGGGGCCGACCACCGGGTTGCGGTAGCGGTATTCGGAGGCGATCTCGACCTCGACCGGGACCCGCGAGAACTCCTCGATCGCGTAGCGCCCGATCAGCCCGGCGTGGTAGGAGGTGCCGCAGGCGACGACGACGACCCGGCGCGCGGTGCGCAGAAGCTCGTCGTCGATCGGCCCGAGGTCGCCCAGGTCGATCCCGATCCCCCTTGCGGCACGCTCGCCGATCGTCTCGGCGACGGCGTCGGCCTGCTCGTGGATCTCCTTGAGCATGAACGTCTCGTAGCCCTGCTTCTCGGCCGTGTCGGCGTCCCAGTCGATCTCGACGACCTCGCGCTCGAGCGGGTCGCCGCCGGCCGTGTAGAACTCGACGCCGTCGGGGCGGAGCACGACGATCTCGTCGTTCTCGATGTACTGGACGTGGCGCGTGTGGCGCAGGAAGGCCGGGATCGCGGAAGCGATGAACTGCTCGCCCTCGCCGCGGCCGATGATCAGCGGGCATTCCTTGCGCGCTCCGACCAGCACGCCAGGCTCGTCTGCGGTCATCGCCACGAACGCGTAGTGGCCGCGCAGATCGGCGTAGGCGCGGCGCACGGCGTCGAGCAGGTCGCCCTCGTTGTAGTGGGCGACGAGGTGGGCGATCACCTCGGCGTCGGTCTCGGACGTGAAGACGGCGCCCTCGGCGACCAGCCGGGCCTTGAGCGCTATGTAATTCTCGACGATCCCGTTGACCACGATGTGGACGCGATCCGTGTTGTCGAAATGCGGGTGGGCGTTCTCCTGGGTGACGCGCCCGTGGGTGGCCCAGCGCGTGTGGCCGATGCCCGTGCCGGGCCGTTCGCGCTCGGCGAGGGCCACCGCGGTCCTGGCGGGGGGGGGATCGCCGCCACACGCTTGGATCGCGCCCCGCAGAGCGCTCAGGTTGCCAACCGCGCGTACGGCGTCGATTCGATCCCCATCGAGGACCGAGATGCCGGCGCTGTCGTAGCCGCGATATTCGAGCTTCTCGAGGCCCGCGAGCAGGAGCGGGCGGGCCTTACGTGGCCCGACGTATCCGACGATTCCACACATCCGTCCTAAATTCCCCTTTCCTGGCGGCAAGCCGCGCAGATCGCCCTCCGGCGTAGGCGCCAGTGATCTTAGCCGGACTGTCCTGCACCGAATAACGCGACTTTCGGGGTGAAGTTCGCGCCGGCCGCGAACTCTCCTATGACAGCGCGGTCTCGACCACCTCGCGCAGCCGGTCGCAGATCTCGTCGGTCTCCTGCTGGCTGGGCGCCTCGACCATCACCCGGATGAGCGGTTCGGTGCCGGACGGGCGCACGAGCACGCGGCCTCGGCCGGTCAGACCGGCGTGTTCTCGCGCGATGGCCTCCTCCACGCCCGGATCGGCCAGGGCGGCGGTCAGTCCGGCCCGGTCCGAAGCGCGGATATTGACCAGGCGCTGCGGGAGCTTGTCCATCGCGTCGCGGTCGGCCAGGTCGCGCCCGCCGAGCGCCTCGAGCGTGAGCAGCGCGCTGGCGATCCCGTCGCCCGAGGGACCGAAGCCCAGATCGATTATGTGCCCGGACTGCTCGCCGCCGAGCGCCCAGCCTCGCCGGCGCAGCTCGTCGAGGACGTAGCGGTCGCCCACGGCCGTGGTCGCCACCTCGATGCCGGCCGCCTCCATGGCCCGGTGAAAGCCATAGTTGGTCATCACGGTGACCACCACGCCGTTGCCCGGCAGCCGCCTGGCGTCGCGCAGGTGGATCGCGGCCAACGCCACCAGCTCGTCGCCGTCGACAACCTCGCGCCGCCGATCCACGGCGAGGAGGCGATCGCCGTCGCCGTCGAAGGCAAAGGCCACGTCGTGCCGGCCGTTCGCCATCCGCTCGGTCACCCCGTCCAGATGGGTCGAGCCACAGCGCAGGTTGATGTTCATGCCGTCCGGCTCATCGGCGATGACCTCGACCGTGGCGCCGAGCCGCCGGAAGATCTCGGGCGCGGCCTGGAAGGTGGCGCCGTTGGCGCAGTCGAGCAGCAGCCGCGTCCCGCTCAGATCAAGTGCCGAGAAGCGCTCCTGCAGCTGGGTCAGATAGTCGTCGAGCGCCCCCTCGAGCGGCCGGATCAGGCCGATGTGAGGGGGTGGCGGGGGAGGCGTCTCGAGCAGGTCCTCGATCTCGTGCTCGGTGTCGTCGTGCAGCTTGAAGCCATCCGAGGCGAACAACTTGATGCCGTTGTCCTCGTAGGGGTTGTGCGAGGCGGAGATCACCGCCGCCATATCTAGGCCGTGCTGGCGCACGAGCAGCGGTGCGGCCGGCGTGGGCAGCACACCGGCCAGCCAGGCGTCGCCGCCGGCCGCGGTCACGCCGGCCGCGATGGCCGACTCGAGCATCCCGCCGGACTCCCGGGTGTCGCGGATGATCAGGACCTGGGGGCGCCGCGCCTCGAGCCTGGTCACCGCAGTGCGTGCCAGCTTGAGTGCGAGTTCGGCGGTGAGGAAGTGTCCCGCCCGGCCGCGGACGCCGTCCGTGCCGAATAGCTGCCGCGCCACAGGCTAGTGGTCGTCCGCGGGACTGCGGTCGCACCGAAAGGCGCCGCCGGCGGATGGATCGCAAGGACGCAGGACCCGACATGTAGCAGCGCTACACGAGGGTCCGAGGACGCGGCGAGCCGCCGCCGGAGACGTCTCGAATGCGAGCGCAGTTGCGCGGGCGGCCACGATCAGCGCTTGGAGAACTGGGGCCGCTTGCGCGCCTTCTTGAGCCCCGCCTTCTTGCGCTCCTTGACCCGAGGATCGCGGGTCAGGAAGCCGCGGCGCTTGAGCTCGCCGCGCAGATTCGGATCGGCCACGATCAGCGCGCGCGAGATCCCGTGCCGCAGGGCGCCGGCCTGCGCGGACACGCCGCCGCCGTGCATCCGGGCGACTACGTCCATCCGCGACTCGTAGCCGACGGTCTCGAGCGGTTGGCGGATGATCCGCTGGAGCGTCTCCCGCGGGAAGAACGCCTCGAGCGCCTTGCCGTTGATCTGGTAAGTGCCGGTGCCGGGCTTGATGATCACCCGCGCGACCGCCGTCTTGCGCTTCCCGGTCGCGGTGTAGCGCGCGCCGGCGGCGAGGTCGATCGCGGCGTCGGCGATCGGCCGGGCCTCCTCTTCATCGGCCTGCTCGCGCGCGCGGGCCGCCAGCGCCTCCGCCTCGGCCTCGGCGGCCGCCTGGGCCTCGGCGTCGAGGAACTGCTCGCCCTCGTGGACGATGTCGGGAATCAGGTCGGCGCCGGGAATCTCGGGCTTCTGGCGCGGCGCGACTTCGATCTCCTCGTCTTCGTCGTCCTCGACCGGCTCTTCGGCCGCGGGTTGGGGTGCGGGCTCCTCGGCCACCGGCTCGGGTGCGGGCTCCTCGGCCGCGGGTTGGGGTGCGGGCTCCTCGGCCACCGGCTCCGGCTCAGGTGCCTCGGCGACCGGCTCCGGCGCGGGCTCTTCGGCCACCGGCTCCGGCGCGGGCTCTTCGCCGACCGGCTCCGGCGCGGGCTCTTCGGCCGCGGGCTCGGGCTCCGGCTCCTGGGCGACCGGCTCCTGGGCGGCTACCTCCTGCTCCTCGTCGCGCTGCTCGTCCTCGGGCCGTTCGGTCACTGCGCTATCTCCATCGGTTGCGGCTGTTGGGCGGCGTGCGGGTGCTCGGGACCGGCGTAGACCTTCAGCTTGGTCAGCTGCTTACGGGCCAGGCGGTTGCGCGGCAGCATGCCCTTGACGGCCAGGCGGATGACCTCCTCCGGCCGGCGCTCGAGCATGTCGTTCAGGCTTCGGGACTTCAGTCCGCCCGGATAGCCGGAATGCCGGTAGTACCGCTTGTCCTGCAGCTTGTTGCCGGTCACCGCGATCTTCTTGGCGTTGATCACGATCACGAAGTCGCCAGTGTCGACGTGCGGGGTGTAGGTCGGCTTGCGCTTGCCGCGCAGCGTGTCGGCGATCTGGGTAGCCAGACGGCCGAGCGTCTGCCCGTCGGCGTCGACGAGGAGCCAGTTACGCTCGCGATCGGCGGGGGTGGCAACGTAGGTCTTCATGGCACGCACAAGCCGCGCGAAGGCCGCGCGGCTTCAGGCAATGATAGGCGATCCGGGGCGAGGAGCCGCGTAAGCTGGGCCCATGCGGGTTTCGGTGCAGGCGCGACGGGTGGCGATCCGCATCGCGTACGCGGGCCTGCGCACGTACTGGTTCGTGGCCCGCCCGAGCATCGTCGGGGTCAAGTGCGTGCTGACCCACGGCGAGGACGTGCTGCTCGTGCGCCACACCTATGGGAATCGCTCCTGGGACCTGCCCGGCGGCACGGTCAGGCGCCGCGAGGTACCCCGCGACGCCGCCCGGCGCGAGATGGACGAGGAACTCGGCCGCCGGATCGAGGACTGGACCCCACTCGGCGAGCTGTTCGTCAACACCAACCACCACGACGACAACCTGCACCTGTTCCAGGCCCGGGTCGCGGACCGGACCGTCGATTTGAACCTGACCGAGCTGGCGGAGGCGGCCTGGTTCCCCCGCGACGCCCTGCCCGCGGACCTCGCACGGTTCGTGCGCCCGATCCTGATCCGCGTCGCTTAGGACAGACTGAGCGCCGAGACCCGCGTGGTGGTCGTCCTGGTCGTGGCGCGTGCGCTGGCCGTGAGCGTCAGCTTGAGCGAAATGTGCTGATGGCGACGAAGGGCTGCGCGCAGCGCAGGAAGGACACCCCGCTCCGGTTTGACCTGCAGGACCGTCGGTCGCGCCGCGGCCACCGACGCTCGAAGCGTCCCGAACTGGAGCTTGAAGCCGCTGAGCGTTCCCTTGCGGGCGACCATCGCCTTGGCGGCGATCTGCACGCCCGACCGTGCGTCGCAGGTCACGAGAACGCCGAGACCCTGTGCCCGCAGCCGCCGGGCCAGAACCTTGAGCGTGCAGCGCTGAGGGCGGACGGTGACCGTCGCCGCCCCGGTGCTCGCGCCGTGCGCGCCGTCGCCGCCGTACGCGGCCGCCAAATGGGCCTGATTGGAGATCCGCTGTCCAGGCGTGAACTGCACGGCACACGACGACACGCCGGTCATTGCCGTCGCTGCCAGCACGCAGCCGCCGTCCTGCCCGAAGCCCGCGCCGGTGGTGGTCGAGCTGAAGGAGACCAGGCCCGTCGGGTCGTCGGCGCCGGCGCCGCCGGTATCCGAGACGGTGGCGGCGCAGCTCGTCGTGGCCGACACCGCGACCGAGGACGGCGAGCAAACGATGCTGGTCACGGTCGGACGCATCATGACCTGGACAGTCGCGTCGGTCGCCAGCTGAGATCCGCTGAAGTCGTTGACGGTCACCGTCACGGTGTAGTTCCCGGCCTGGGCGTAGGCGTGGCCGCCGGTGACGACGAAGCCGCCACCGGACGCGGTGGCGATCGTCCCCAGGGTCCGGGCGCCGTCGCCCCAGTCGATCGTTGCCCTGAAGTCCGCCGGGGTGCTGCTCGGATCGGTGTCGCTGAAGCGCGCGAGGACCGTCGAGACGGGTATGCCCGCGGTGGCGCTCAGGCTCGTCTGGCCCGCCCCGGGCTCGGCGAGCACCATGTCATCGCCGGCCACGAGCGTGTTCGGATCGGTCCCGACCGGACCACTTCCATGGAAATCGAAGAGCGTCGCGCTTCCGAGGGTTATGAGGACCCGGCTCACCACCGGGTCGCGGAACAGCATGCCTGCGAACGAGGTGTCGCCGACCGGAGCCGACACCTCGCCGAGGGACGTCAGGCCGTTGAAGTACTGAATGGTCGTCGTCCCTGGCGTCTTGACGTTCAGGAACACCGCGCCGAGGCCACGGGTCAGCGCCGGCGCCGGTGCGCTCGTCGGTCCGGCGGGCGCGACGATCTGAAATTGGATCGTGTTCGTGTTGAACGGGGCCCATTCGCCCGGCGGGCTGAAGGCGGCGAATCCGGCGTGCGAGTTGACCGACGCGAAGCCGTCGTTCGCCACCGCCAGGTCAGGGCCGAGCTCCAGCCCCCACGGCTGCGCTTGACTGCGGGACAGCGCCACGACGTGCCCGGACACGATCACCGTGGACCCAGGATCGCTGCCGTCGAGCGGGATCCCGTCCCAAGTGAGATGGCGAAACCCGTTGCCCTGCTCACCCGGCGTGGTGCCGTTGTCGGCGCCACCGGCCGCCGCCTCGAACTCCGGAAGACTGGTGAACGGCGTCGACGGGTCCGACAGCGATGCCTGCGCGGCCGGCGCTGTCACGCCCAACGCGACGAGCACCGCCACAAGCCCCCGGATCGCCCTCTTTACGGCCACCAACGGTCGGTCAGTCTACTCCCACTCGATGGTGCCCGGCGGCTTGCTCGTGATGTCGAGCACGACCCGCCCGACCGGCCGGATCTCGCCGATCATCCGCGCGGCGATCTTCTCGAGCAGGTCGTAGGGCAGCCGGGCCCAGTCGGCGGTCATCGCGTCGTCGCTGGTCACCGCCCGGATCGCGATCACGTTGCCATACGTGCGCACGTCGCCCTGCACGCCGACTGTGCGGATGTCGGGCAGCACGCAGAACGACTGCCAGAGCTCGCGGTAGAGCCCCGCTTGGCGGATCTCGTCCTGGAGGATCGCGTCGGCCTCACGGAGGATCTCGAGGCGCTCGCGGGTGGCCTCGCCGCCCACGACCCGGATGGCCAGACCCGGCCCGGGGAACGGCTGGCGCCACACGAGCCGCTCGGGCAGTCCCAGCTCGGCCCCGACCGCGCGGACCTCGTCCTTGAACAGCGCCCGCAGCGGCTCGACCAGGTCGAACTCGAGGTCCTCGGGCAGACCGCCCACGTTGTGGTGGGACTTGATCGTGGCCGCGCCGGTGCTCCCGCCCGACTCGATCACGTCGGAGTACAGCGTGCCCTGCACGAGGAAACGGACGTCGTCGAGCTTGTCCGCCTCCTCCTCGAACACGCGGATGAACTCGGCGCCGATCCGCTTGCGCTTCTCCTCGGGGTCGCTCACGCCCTTCAGCCGCGCCAGGAAGCGATCCGAGGCGTCGACCGCGACCAGCGGCACGTGGAAGTGGTCGCGGAACGCCTTGATCACCTGAGCGCCCTCGTCCTTGCGCATCAGCCCGTGGTCGACGAACACGCAGGTCAGCCGGTCGCCGATCGCGCGGTACACGAGCAGCGCCGCCACGCTCGAGTCGACCCCGCCCGACAGGCCGCAGATGGCCCGCCCATCGCCCACCTGGGCGCGGATCCGCTCGATCTGATCTTCGATCACCGAGGTCGGGCTCCAGGTGCGCTCGCAGCCGCACACGTCGGCCAGGAAGTTGGTCAGGACCTGCTGTCCGTACGGCGTGTGGACCACCTCGGGGTGGAACTGGATGCCGTACACGCCGCGCTCGATCGACTCGAACGCCGCCACCGGTGAGGCCGTCGACGAGGCGAGCGCGCTGAACCCGGGCGGCGGCGTGAACACAGTGTCGCGGTGGGACATCCAGCAGGTCTGCTCGGCCGGCGTGGCGGTCAGCAGCTTTCCGGCCTGCGCCACCGTCAGCTGCGAGCGTCCGAACTCGCCGACCTCCGCGCTCTCGATCCGCCCGCCCAGCGCGAGCGCCAGCAGCTGCATCCCGTAACAGATGCCGAGCACCGGCACGCCCAATTCGAGCAGCTCGGGATCGAGCGCCGGCGCGCCGTCCTCGTACACCGAGGCCGGGCCGCCGGACAGGATCACGCCCTTGGGCCGCCGGCGCCGGATCTCTTCCAGGCCCACGTGATGCGGGAGTAGCTCGGAGAACACCCCGCACTCGCGCACCCGGCGGGCGATCAGCTGCGAGTACTGCCCTCCGAAGTCGAGGACGACCACCTCCTCGATGGCCGTACTGCGATCACTGTCCGGACGGGGGCTCGTGGCCCCATGGATGCCGAGCGGAGCGAGGCCCGGACTAATCGACACTGACCGCGGCGGCCGTCGGCTTGGCGCCCATGCCCACACCCTGCTCGCGCTGGAGGTGCTTGCCCTCAGTCTGGAGGGCCGGAGCCACCGCGAGCTCCGCCCGGTTGAACTCCGCGATGTCGCGATAGCCGCAGGTGGCCATCGACGTGCGCAGCGCGCCCATCAGGTTGAACGTGCCGTCGTTCTCGCGGGCCGGGCCCTTGATGATCTCCTCGAGCGTGCCGTTGGGCGTGGTCGCCACCCGCGCGCCACGCGGCAGCGTCGGGTGGAAGGTCGCCATCCCCCAGTTGTAGCCGCGCCCCGGCGCCTCGTAGGCGCGGGCCAGGGCGGAGCCGAGCATCACCGCGTCGGCGCCACAGGCGATCGCCTTGGCGATGTCGCCGCCGTTGCGCATGCCGCCGTCGGCGATCACCTTGACGTAGTCGCCGGTCTCGAGCATGTGCTGCGAGCGCGCGGCGGCCACGTCGGCGATCGCGGTGGCCTGAGGGACGCCGATGCCCAGCACCCCGCGGGTCGTGCAGATGGCGCCCGGGCCGACGCCGACCAGCACGCCGGCCGCGCCGGTGCGCATCAGGTGAAGCCCGGTGTGGTAGGAGGCACAGCCGCCCACGATCACCGGCGTCGGGGCCAGCTCGCGGATGAACTCCTTGAGGTTGAGCGGCGGCCGGGTCTCGTCGCGCGAGACGTGCTCGGCCGACACCACCGTGCCCTGGATGACCAGGATGTCGAGGCCCGCCTCGAGGGCCACGTCGCAGTACTTGCGGACCTTCTGCGGGGTCAGCGAGGCGGCCGCCACCACCCCGTGCGACTTGATCTCCTTGATCCGATCGGCGATCAGCTCGGGCTTGACCGGCTCGCGGTAGATGTCCTGCATCTCCCGCGTGGCGATGTCCTTGGAGAACGTCTGGATCCGCTCGAGCTGAGCGTCCGCGTCCTCGTAGCGGGTGTAGATCCCCTCGAGGTTGAGCACCGCGAGGCCGCCGAGCTTGCCGATGAGCCCCGCCGTCTCCGGCGAGACCACCCCGTCCAGCGCCGCGCCGACCAGCGGCAGCTCGAACCGGTAGGGACCGAGGGTCCAGGAGATGTCGACGTCGTCGGGGTCGCGCGTGCGCCGCGAGGGCACGATCGCGATCTCATCGAACCCGTATGCCCGCCGGGCCTTCTTGCCGCGTCCGATCTCTACTTCCATTGCGGCATCGTAAGAGTCGGTGCGGACGGCATCGGTGGCCGATCGTAGCAGTGGCCTTCGCGTGCTTTAGCGGGAGGCTGCGACGCCCGGCCCGCGGCACTCGCGTTCGGCACAAAACGCCCTGCAACCGCGCATCGGAAAGCGCCGTGCCGCGGGCTGGACGGGCAGCCGACCTAGTGGGTGGCGCCGATTTCCAGGTGCTCGAGCTCGACCTCGGGCAGGAGCCGGTCCACCGCGGAGGGGTCGATCAGGCCGGCGCCGAAGTGCTGCACGGACTCCGCGCCACAGGCCACCCCGTAGCGCAGGCACTCGATCGGCGAGCGGTCGAGGTAGCGCGCGGCGATGTAGCCCGCCAGGAAGGCGTCGCCCGAGCCGATCGTGGAGCGCGCCTCCTGTTCCTCGATCCGCACCCGGTAGAGGGCATGGCCGCCATCCAGCACGTTCGCGTAGCAGCCGTCCGAGACCGTCATGATCGCCTCCGCCGGCCCCAGGCGGGTCATCTCAGTGACTGCGCTGGCGCGGTCGTCGACGTCATTGAACTCGTGCCCGACGAGCTCCTCGGCCTCGAGCTCGTTCGGCGAGATGATCGCCGGCTCGGCCCGCGCGGCGAGGCGCAGCGGCTCGCCCTCCGTGTCCACGATCGTGGTCACACCGAGCTTCTTGAGCTCGCGGATCAGGCCGGCGTAGACGTCGGCGGGCACGCCGCGGGGCAGGCTGCCGGCGAACACGCACATGCTGGCGCCCTTGGCCAGGTACAGCAGCTTGTCGCGAAACAGCTCGAGGTCGTGGGCCGAGACGGCCGGGCCGCGCTCGTTGATCTCGGTGTGCACGCCGGTGGTCGGGTCGAGCACCGCGGTGTTGGTTCGCGACTCCTCGCGGATTCTCACGAAGCCGTTGAGGATCGCCTCGTCGTTGAGCGCGTCGACGATCATGTTGCCGGTCGCACCGCCGGCCAGACCCGTCGCGATCACCGGCTGGCCGAGGCGCTTGAGCGCGCGGGCGATGTTGACGCCCTTGCCGCCCGGCATCGTGGTCTGCTCCACCGACCGGTGCCGCCGCCCGACGCGGAAGTTGGGAACCTCGAGCGTCTTGTCGAGCGCGGTGTTCAGCGTGACGGTGATGATCATGCGGCTCAGCCTCCCCGCCGCGCTTTTCCCCTAGTCCACTCGCGCCAAAACATCCTCAGCCCGATTGCCGCGCCAAGCGCCACCACCACCACTCCCGACAGCGTAGCCGATAGCACCACCACCTTCTTCAAGCCGGTCGAGGCGCGGATTTGCGGCACCGCCGCCGCCAGCTCGAGGGGGATCCGAGCCTGCACGTGCGAGCCCGCCATTACAACCGCCGAGCCCACCACGGCGTGCGCCGGCAGGGGCCCGACGAGCTGTGCCGGCGCGTGCACCAGGACCCGGACCCGCGCCGAGCGGGCGAACACGTGGCTGTAGCTCGAGGCGGCGATCAGCCGCGCTCGCCGGTTCGTCTCGCCCTTGATCGGCGGCCGGGCCAATATCTCGCCGGCGTGGACCGGCGTGCGCAGCCCGAAGTTGGCGAATCCGTAGTTGAGCAGCGCCAGCGCCGAGGAGTCGCGAGCGGCCTCGCTGGAGGTTCCCAGCACCACGCCGATCAGTGTCATGCCGTGACGGGTGCCGGATGCCATCAGCACGTAGCCCGCCTGGAGCGTGTGTCCGGTCTTGACGCCGTTGACCCACGAGTAGCGACGGACCAGGTCATTCAGGTTCGTTACGTGCCGGACGTGATTGCCGGTCCGCAGCACCGCGCTCGGCTTGCTCACCACGCCCCTGATGAATGGCTCTGAGCGCAGGAGGTAGCGGGCGAGCTTCACGAGATCGGCGGCGCTCGAGTAGTTGCCCGGCGTGTCGAGCCCGATCGGCGTCGTGTAGTGCGTGTGGGTGAGGTGCAATTCCCGCGCGCGGGCGTTCATCATCGCGACGAACCGCGCCACCGATCCGTGCCCGACGTTGTAGGCCAGATCCTCCGCCGCGTCATCGGCGCTCGGCAGCATCAGCGCGGTCAGCAGATCGTGCACGCTCATCCGCTCGCCGGGCTCGAGGTGTATCTGCGAGTCCTCGGCCGCCGGGATGAAGTTCGGGTCGGTGAACATGTCTCGCAGGCGCGCGTGGTGCAGGGTCACCAGCGCGGTCATCAACTTGGTCGTGCTGGCGATCGCGACCTCGGCGTTCGCGTTCAATCCGTAGAGCTGCTGCCCGCTGCTCTCGTCGATCAACGCGGCGGCACGCGCGCCCAACGGGGGCGGGGCTGGGCCGGCGGCCACCGCGTCCACGACCCCGACCGTCGCCACCAGGGTGGCGGCCAGCGCGAGCGCCGCGGCGAGCCGACACCGAGCGGACCGCAATCCGCCCTTCGCGCGCGCCATCCCTACCTCATCGCCGCAGCCGGAGCCGCTGCCGCGGGCGTAGGGCGTTGGGGTTCACGTTCGGGTTGAGCTCCTCCAGTGTCGACACAGACACCCCGGTCCTGACCGAGATCTTCGACAGGGTGTCGTTGGGGCGGACGACATAGAACTTCGTCTTGGTCGAGATCTTGTGGGTCGCCTTGGGGGTCGTGCTGCTGCTCTGGACGATCGAGAGAGACGTCGTGGTGTGCTTGTCCTCGATCGCGCGGTGGATGATCGCGTAGCTGGCCGCGGCCACAGCGGCGATCGCAAGCGGGGCCAGGTAGCGCGCCGGGTTTCTCCACCCCACCATCCCGCCGGCGATCATACAAGCGCCCGGGGGACCCATCATCCGCCGGCATGGTGGGTTTCCGGCACCATCCGAGGCCGGATCGCGGTGCCGCTGCGCGCGGCGGGCTCACGCCGCCAGGGACCGGGCCAGCTCGCGCAGACGGCCGGCCTCGCGGGCCGCGGCATCGGCCGGATCGCCGCCGGTGCGCTCGTGCGCCCTCACGATCCCGCGCGAGGCGGTGATCAGCCCGCTCGCCGGTCCGGAGGCGAACGCCGGCGCAAGGTCCTCGACCCGACCGCCCTGCGCACCCACGCCGGGCAGCAGGAACACCGCATGCGGCATGCGCTCGCGCAACGCGCCCAGCCGGGCCGGGGCGGTGGCGCCGACCACCGCGCCGACGTCGGACAAACCTGATCGACCGATCCCGTCGGCACCGGTCTCGTCCACCAGGTCGGCCAGCCGGTCGCTGACCGAGCGGCCATTCGTCAGCCCGCGTTCCTGGAGGTCGGCGGCACCGGGATTCGAGGTGCGCACGAGCACGAACAGCCCGCGGCCGTGTGCCCGCGCTGTGGCCACAAACGGTTCGAGCGAGTCGCCGCCGAGCAGCGGGTTCACGGTCATCGCGTCGGCGCCCAGACCCGACACGGCGCCGAACGGTGTCGCGGTCTCGCCCAGGAATGCCTGGGCGTAGGCCGCCGCGGTCACCGCGACGTCCCCGCGCTTGGCGTCGGCGATCACGAGCAGGCCGTGGTCGCGGGCGCGCGCGACGGTCTCGGCCAGCGCGGCCCAACCGGGCGCCCCGAGCCGCTCGAAGCAGGCCACCTGCAGCTTGGCCGCGACGCAGTGCTCGGCCGTCGCCTCGAGCACCAGCGCGCAGTGCGCGGCGACCGCGCGTGCGGCACGCATGGCCGGCGAGGCCAAGGCGTCGCCGCCCCCCTCTTCGGACGAGGCGCCGAGAGCCTGTGGCCAGAGCCGCGCCGGATCGGGGTCGAGCCCGAGCACGAGCCGGGACTCGCGCTCGATGACCCGCTCAGCCAGCCGATCGCCGAAGCCCGTGGTTGTGTGCGCCCCCCCGGTCGTGGATGCGCCTTCGGTGGACGCCACGGTCACGACATCCCGCTCGCGACCGCAGCATCCGGCGTGGGCACGGGACTAGTTGACCGCCTTCTTGAGCCCGGCTCCCGCCGTGAAGCGCGGCACGTTCGACGCCGCGATCTGGATGCGCTCGCCCGTTGCAGGATTGCGCCCCTCGCGAGCAGAGCGAGCCGAGACGCTGAACTTGCCAAAGCCCGAGAACGACACCTCGCTCCCTCGTTTGAGCGCGTCCTCGACCGTGTCCAGGAAAGCGTCGACCGCGCCCGCCGCGTCCTTCTTGCTCAATCCGGCACGATCGGCGACCTGGTCCACGAATTCTTGTTTGGTCACTTGCTCCCTCCTTCGAGGTGGTAGGAATTGCCGAAGCTAACACGAGCGGCGGACGGCCGACTGTGCCGTGCCTTCGGCCGGGCCATTGTCTACGGTGTGCCCGACGGTACGCCCGCTCGCATAGCTCAGTTTTTCGGAATTTGCGTACTTCGCCACCCATGATCAGCGAGACCGACCGCGCCGAGACCACCATGGCCGAACCGCCCACCGTCGGGGAGGAGGACCAGAATACGGTCGTGAACCTGGGTCGGATCGCCTGGCTGGGCACGGTTGGGGCCTGCCTGATCGCCGTGGTGATACTCGTCCTGGAGGGCTACTACGGCTACGCCGCCGTGACCTTCGCGGTGGCGATCGCGGCCGGAATCAACCTGCTGTAGGGCACCCGCCCTCGGGGGCGAGAACCTGGTCGGGGTCGGGGACGCGACCCGCGGCGGTGGGGGATAGCCGTGAACCGGGACGCCGTCCGCGGTGGGGTCAGTCGAGCTCGGGGACGCCCGCGGCGGCGGCGCGGCGGAGCTCCTCGCCGGGGCGCACGCGATCCTGGGGCTCCAGGTGGATCAGCACGTCCGCCCCATCCAGACGCGCGCTGATCACGTCCTGGAGCTCGTGGGCGGTGCGGTGGGCGTCCTCCAGCGAGGTGCCGTGCCGGAACTGGACGTGCAGGTCGACGTAGCGACGCGCGCCGGCCTGGCGGGTTCGCAGCTCGTGATAGCCGACCACGCCTCGCCCCGCGAACTCCTCGATCGAGCCGCGGATCGCCGCGATCTCCGCGGCCGGCAGGGACTCGTCGACGAGGACGCGGGAGGACCCCAGCAGCAGCCGCACGCCGGTGACGAGGATCGCGGCCGAGACGATCAGCGCCACCACCGGGTCGAGCCACTGGGCGCCGGTGATCTGGACCAGGGCCAGCCCGACCAGCACGGCCAGCGAGGTCAGCGCATCGGTCCGCAGATGGGCCGCGTCGCCCTCCAGGGCGGGCGATGACGTGGTACGCGCGGTGCGGGCGATCACGCTCGACACGACCAGGTTGACCACCAGTGAGAATGCGACGACCGCGATGCCCACGCCCAGGCGCTGCACCTGTTCGTGCGTGGCCAGGTGGCGGATGGCCTGGAAGGCGATCGCGGCCGACCCAACCAGGATCAGCATCCCCTCGATCGCCGCGGCGAGGTTCTCGAGCTTCTCGTGGCCGTAGCGATGGCTTTCGTCGGCCGGCTCGCCCGCCTTGCGCACCGAGAAGAACGCGACCATCGACGCCACCAGGTCGATGCTCGAGTGCACCGCCTCGGTCAGGATCGCCACCGAGCCGGTGATCGATCCGGCCACAAGCTTGAGCAGGATCAGGAAGGAATTGGTGACGACCGACAGGGCGGCCGTCCTCAGCTTGATCTGGGGGGTCCCGGGCGCGCCGTCCGTATTCAGAGACGGATCCATCTCAGCAGCGTCCGCACCGCGTGGCCGCGATGGCTGATCGCGTCCTTCTCGGCGTCCATGAGCTCGGCCATGGTTCGATTGTCCCCCGTAGCGTCGGGAACGAACACGGGGTCGTAGCCGAAGCCGTTCGCCCCGGCCCGATCGCGGGCCATCCGGCCGCGGCAGTCGCCGAAGAACACGCGTTCCTCGCCGGTCAGCGGGTTGACGTAGGCCAGTGCGCACACGTAGCGCAGGCGGCCATCCGACGGCACTTCATCGACGAACTTCGCGAGGTTCTCCTCATCGGTGGCGTCGACCCCGGCGAACCGCGCGGAGCGCACGCCCGGCGCACCGCCCAGAGCTGCGGCCTCGATCCCCGAGTCATCCGCGATCGCCGCCCGCCCCGTCGCCGCGGCGGCCGCGCCCGCCTTGGGCAGCGCGTTGTCGGCGTACGTGGTGCCGTGCTCGGGCGGCAGCTCGACCCCATCGGGGAGCGGCTCCACGGTGATCCCTGAGGGCTCGAACAGGCGCTGCATCTCGCGCAGCTTGTGCGGATTGCGGCTGCTCAGCACGAGCGAGCGTTCGGGCGATTCGGCCTCGGAGGACATCGTCAGCGCCTCAGCCGGACGCGCCCGCCGTCACGGCGGCGTCCTGGAGCACCCGCAGCTCCGCGATCCCGGTCGCGGCGAGCGCCAGCAGATCGTCGAGGTGCGCGCGGGACAGGGGCGTCCGCTCCGCGGTGGCCTGGACCTCGACCAGGCCCCCATCCCCGGTCATCACCACGTTGGCGTCGACCTCGGCCGAAGAATCCTCGCGGTAGTCGAGGTCGAGTAGCGGCACGCCGGCCACGATCCCGCAGGACACTGCCGCGACCGTGCCGGTCAGAGGCGAGCGATTCAGCGCGCCCTCGGAGATCAACCGCGAGCAGGCCAGCTGCAGCGCCACCAGCCCCCCGGTGATCGACGCGCACCGCGTGCCGCCGTCGGCCTGGAGCACGTCGCAGTCGATGTATACCGTCCTCTCCCCGAGCAACCCAAAATCCACCACACCCCGCAGCGAACGGCCGATCAGCCGTTGGATCTCGACCGTGCGACCGTCCGGGCGGCCTCGGCTGGAGTCCCGCTGCTTGCGCTCGCCGGTCGAGGCGGGCAGCATCCCGTACTCCGCGGTGACCCATCCCCGTCCCGACCCGGCCAGCCAGCGCGGCACGCCGTCCTGGACCGAGGCCGTGCAGATCACGCGGGTCTCCCCGGCCGAGATCAGCGCCGACCCGGTCGCGGTGCGCACGAATCCGGGCTCGATCGCGACCGGCCGCAGCTGGTCGGCGGCGCGGTCCTGGCTACGAGACGGAGCCGCCGCGCTCACGCCGCCGCCCTCGCCGCCAGCTCCACGTGCGCGACCTCGCCCAGGGGCATCTGCAAGAAGCGCGTCCCCAGCGCGTGGAACGACTCGACGTCGCCGGTGCAGAAGAACCGGTAGCTGCCCTCGTCCTCCGAGGGATTCAATAGCCCTCGCGAGGCCAGCGCGCGCTCCACGCTGCGGGCCACGCCGGCGCCCGAGGTGACCAGCGTCACGCCCCGGCCGAGCGAGCGCTGGAGCATCGGCGCCACCAGCGGATAGTGCGTGCACCCCAGGATGACCGTGTCGACCTCAGCCGAGCGCAGCGGCACGCAGTAGGCCCGCACGGTGTCGACGACATGCGAGTCGAACGGGAACCCGCCCTGGATGATCGGCGCAAGATCGGGGCAGGCCACGCTCTCGAGGTGGACGTGGGGGTCGGCGGCGGACACCGCCCGCTCATAAGCCCCGGACGCCACGGTTGCCGGCGTGGCCATGAGCCCGATGCGCCCGCTGCGGCTGCCCGCCACGGCGAGCTGCGTGGCCGGGCCGACCACGCCGATCACGTCGATCTCGCGTCCGGAGCGCCGCACCATCGCCTCGACGGCGCCCAGCGCGGCCGAGCTGGCGGCGTTGCACGCGATCACCAGCAGCTTGGCGCCCGCCGCCAGCAGGTACTCGGCGATCTCGGTCGCGAACGACTCGAGCTCGGCCTGGGTCCGCTCGCCATAGGGGAACCGGGCGGTGTCCCCGAGGTACAGGTAGTCCTCGGCCGGCAGCGACACGAGCAACTCGTGCAGGACGGTCAGCCCGCCGACGCCTGAATCGAACACACCGATGGGCTGCTGAGCGAGGGGCGCCATCGCGCGGATGGTGCCAGAGGTGGGCGGCGGTACGCTCGCCCCCCGCATGCGCGCCCTCGTCGTCACCAACATGTACCCCACCCCGGCCCGCCCCGCGCTGGGGAGCTTCGTGCGCGACCAGGTCGAGGCCCTGCGCCGGATCGAGGGGGTGCAGATCGATCTGTTCGCGTTCGCGCCGGGCGGCGCGGGCGCGTACGTGAACGCGGCGCGCGAGCTGCGCCAGCGCCACCGAGCCGCAGGCTACGACGTGGTCCACGCCCACTTCGGGCTGACCGCGTGGCCCGCCTTCGCGGCACGCGGCCAAGCCCACGCGGTCACGCTGCACGGCACCGATCTCGTGCATCCCCGCTCCCGCGCGATCACGCTGGGCGCGTTGCCGTTGCTCGACCTGGTCTCGACGGTTTCTGAGCCCCTCGCCGCCGCGGTCCCGCGCTGGGCGGTGCGGGGACGCCAAGCCGTCCTCCCGACCGGCGTCGACGTCGACCGCTTCAAGCCGATACCGCGCGCCGAGGCTCGCGCCGCCCTCGACCTGAACCCGACCGGTCGCTACGCCCTGTTTCCGGCCGACCCGAACCGCCCGGAGAAGCGCCACGACCGAGCGCTCGCGACGGTGACGCCCGCGGAAACGCACCTCCTCACTCTGGGGAACGTCGACCCAACCCAGGTCCCGCTCTATGTCAACGCGGCCAACGCCGTGCTCGTCCCCTCCGAGCGCGAGAGCTTCGGCCTGGCCGTGCTCGAGGCCCTGGCGTGCGACGTGCCGGTGCTGGCCACGCCGGTGGGCATCGCCCCCGACGCCCTCAGAGACCTCCCCGGCACCCTGTGCGCTCCGTTCGACGCCACCGCGTGGCGCGCCGCACTCGAGCCCCACCTGGACAGCCCCGACCCGCGGATCGACGGCCGCGCCCGCGCCGAGCGCTTCTCGACCGACCGGATGGCCGCCGCGATGCTCGAGGCCTGGCGCTCCCTGGCCCCGGCCCTGGGCCGGGATTAGTCGATCAACTGCGCCTGGGTGCGCCACACGGCCAGCCGCCAGACCACGAGCGCGAACCCGCCCAGCACCGCGACGTGGAGCAGATCGACCCCGGGGCGCAGTCCGAACGCGCAGTGCCGGACCAGTTCGACGAAGTGGTACAGCGGGTTGACCTGGGCGAACGTGCGCAGCCACTCCGGCAACCGGGCCAGCGGGAAGAACGTGCCCGCGACCAGGAACAGCGGCGTGATCACCCCGCTGATCACGTAGCTCAGGTCGTCGAACGTCGTGGCGGTGGCCGAGAACAGCATCCCCAGCGCGGCGAAGCCGATGCCGCAGAGCACGCCGAAGACCGGGACCAGAAGCATCGCGGGCGCCGGCGGCAGGCCGAAGGCGAACGCGACGAACAGCGGCGCGACGCCGTACACGCCGGCCCGCGTGCCGAGGAACAGCATCTCGCCGGTGACGATCTCATCCACGTCGACCGGCGCCGCCAGCATCGCGTCGTACACGCGCTGGTAGCGCCGCTTGTACAGCGAGTCGAACATCGCCGAGAACACCGCGCTGAACAGCACCGCGGTGGCGACCGCGCCGGTTCCGACGAACTGGATGTACGGGATGCCGGCGACGTGGGAGACGAGCCGGCCGAACCCAAGCCCGAAGGCGACGAGCATGACCACGGGCTCGACCACCGCCGCGAACGTGCGCGTGCGCCAGTAGTAGAGGAACACGGTCCACTCGCGGATCCACACCGCGCTCAGCGCGACCAACTCGATTCGTCTCGGCTCCGCGCGCGTCATTCGACGTACTCCCCGGTCATGCTCACGAACACGTCCTCCAGGCTCGAGCTTCGGCGCATTCCGTCGGGCAGCCGTCCGTCGAGCGCGTCGGCGTGCAGGTAGGTGAGGGTCGGACCCGACTGGCGGGTGGGCAGCCCGTCCGCGTGCGCCCGCTGCGCGAGCTCGCGCAAGTCCGCGACCGACCCGCGCACGTCGACCACCTCGCGGCCGGCGTGCCGGCGGATGAGCTCGTCCGGCGTGCCCTCGGCCACCACCCGCCCGGCCGACATGATCGCCACCCGGTCGGCCAGCCGCTCGGCCTCCTCGATGTAGTGCGTCGACATCAGCACGGTGGCGCCGCGCTCGCGCAGCGACAGGATCAGCGACCACAGCTCGTGGCGCACCTGCGGGTCGAGCCCGACCGTCGGTTCGTCGAGCAGCACAAGCTCGGGCTCGTGGATGAGCGCCCGCGCGATCAGCAGCCGGCGCTGCATGCCGCCCGACAGCGCCAGCGCGCGGTCCGCCGCCCGCGCCTGGAGCCCCGCCAGCGCCAGTGCGCGCTCGACCGCGCCGGCGCGCTCGACCGCGGGCACGCGGTACAGGCGCGCAAACACGGACAGCACGTCGCGCACGCGCAGGTCCACGTCGAGATTGCTCTCCTGCGGGCAGACCCCCATGCGGGCGCGAGCCAGCTTCGACTGCGCCGGCAGCTGATGGCCGAGCACCTCGATGCGCCCGGCGTCGGCCACCGCCTGCCCGGTCAGGATCCGCATCGCGGTCGACTTGCCGGCGCCGTTCGGCCCGAGCAGCCCGTAGCAGATCCCGCCCGCGACCTCGAGCTCCAGGCCGTTGACCGCCACCACGTCGCCGAAGCGCTTGACCACGCCGTGCATGGACAGTGCCGGAGCGCCCGGCGAGGCCGGGACATCGACGAGACGGCTGGATTGCAAACGGTGAGACGACAAGGGACCTCCAGGGAACGACGAAGAAGAGCGGCGCCGTCGCGGGGCGACGGGCGAACGTCAGCGCAGCTTCAGAGCCCTGGGATCCATCGAAACCAACTGTACCAACTCACCTGAGCGCCGGCCACCATTCCGCCAGACGCTCGAGCGCCGCATCCACGACCGGCGGGACCGCGCAGTCCGCGCCGCCGTCGGGCTCCGCGGCCGAGACCGGGTCCTGGAGCGCGGTGAGGGTGGCGACGACCGACGTGGCCAGCGCGTCGAGCGCGTAGCCGCCCTCGAGCACGCACCCCACGCGCGCGTCGAGCTCCTCGCCGATCCGGCGCATCGCTCGGGTCATGTCGGCGTAGCCCTGCTCGGTCACCCGGCACTCGCCGAGCGGATCGGAGCGATGAGCGTCGTAGCCGGCCGAGATCAGCAGGAGCTGGGGCGAGAACGCCCGGGCCAGCGGGACCGCCACGCGGTCGACCAGCGAGCGGAACACCCGATCGTCGGCGCCCGGCGCGACCGGCAGGTTCACCGTGAACCCGCGGCCCGATCCCGAGCCCACGTCGGCGGCCGGCCCGGTCCCCGGGTAGAGCGGCGACTGGTGGATCGAGACGAACAGCACCTGGTCTGAGCCGTGAAAGATGTCGTTGGTCCCGTTGCCATGGTGCACGTCCCAGTCGAGGATCATCACGCGCTCGAGCCCCCGGGCGTCGAGCGCGTAACGGGCCGCCACCGCCACGTTGTTGAACAGGCAGAAGCCCATCGCCCGGGCCTGCGTGGCGTGATGCCCCGGCGGGCGGTGAGCGCTGAACGCGTACGGGGCGGAGCCGTCGAGCAGCAACTCGACCATGCGCACGGCCCCCCCGGCGGCGTGCAGCGCGGCCTCGAACGAGTCCGGGCTGACCACCGTGTCGAGGTCGAGGAACCCGCCCCCACCCGCGCACGCGCGCTCGATCGAGTCGATGTACTGCGGCGGATGAACCGCCTCGAGCACCGCGCGATCGACCGCCGGCGAGCTGACGCGCTCGAACCCGAGCCAGTCGCGCTCTGACAGCCCGCTCTCGATCGCCTCCATGCGCGCGGCGCGCTCCGGGTGCTCGCCCGTGTCGTGGCGCAGCGAGGAGGGATGCTCGAGCCACACGGGCGCGGAAGCCATCGGGGTACCGTATCGGTCCACGTGCAGCTTCTGAGCGCGGATCTCACGGTGGTGGGCGCCGGCGCGGCCGGGCTGTACGCGTCTGGTCCGCCAGCTCAGCGCGGTGGCGGCCGAGGACCCCGGGATCGAGGTGATCGAGGGCCGGCGGGTGGTCGAGCTGTTGAGCGCCGGGGAGCGCTGCGTCGGGATTCGCCTCGACGACGGGCAGGCGATCGCCGGCGCGGCCGTGGTGCTCGCCACCGGCGGTGCCGCCGCGCTGTGGTCGCGCACGACGAACCCGACTGGGGCCCAGGGCGGCGGGCTCCTGCTCGCCCACCGGGCCGGCGCCACGCTGGCCGACCTCGAGCTCGTGCAGTTCCATCCCACCGCAGTGGTGGGCGCAAACGGCGCCGACGGGCTCCTGGTCACCGAGGCGGTGCGCGGCGAGGGCGCCCGGCTGATCGACTCGGCCGGCGAGCGCTTCGTGGACGAGCTCGCCCCCCGCGACGAGGTGGCCCGCGCCGTTCAGCGCCGCATGGCGTCGACCGGCGCCTCGTCGGTCGGCCTCGATATGCGCGACGTCGACCCGGCGCTGTTCCCCAACGTCGTCAGCGCCCTTCGGCGGGCCGGTATCGATCCCGAGCGCGAGCCGGTCCCGGTAGCGCCGGCCGCGCACTACGTGATGGGCGGGATCGCCACGGACGTGCACGCCCGCGCCACGCTCCGCGGCCTGTACGCGGTGGGCGAGTGTTCGTGCACGGGGCTGCACGGCGCCAACCGCCTGGCCTCGAACTCGCTCACCGAGTGCTTCGTGTTCGGCGCCCGGGCGGCACGTTCAGCGGTCGCCGAGCCCGCGCCCGATGCGGCCGCGGTGCGGGCGCTGGGCCACGCGGACGCGACGCGTGCCACGCCCCCGCCGACGATCTCACCCGCCAGCCGCGAGGCCCTCTGGCGCTACGCCGGCCTCGAGCGCGAGGGCGCCGGCTTAGAGCGGCTGAGGCGCGACGAGCACCCCTTGGTGCGGCTGATCGCGACCAGCGCACCGGCCCGCACGGAGAGCCGCGGAGCCCATCAGCGCAGCGATTTCCCCGAGCGCGACCCGGGCCTCGACGGCCGCCACATCACGATCCCGGCCGACGGTACGCCCGTCATCGAGCTGTGGGTGTGAGCGCTCTCAACGCACCATCTTTCCGATAAACCGTTATCCCGGGTGATACTCGCCAGTAGCGAGTTAACATCAACTTAATAATTTCTGCGGCTGGAACTTCACATAGCACGGGTAGCCACGCTCCGCGCCAATTCAGGGCCGCACCCCGGCAGGGGCCAATGTAACTAGGAGTGGTGTGTTGCATGTACCGGTTCAGCCGAGCCATCTATCGCGAACTTGCTGATGACATCGTCTCGGACCCTTACGAGGGGCCGCTGATCAATCACGAACGGGTGCTCCGCGCCTGCGAAGCCGCCGTCGAGCGCCTCGCGACCGACCGGCACTACTTTGCGCATCCCGCGCGGACCCTGTTCAAGGACATCCGGATCTACTTCCCCATGACCTCTCAGCTGCGGGTGCTGCGCGTCACCCAGCGCTACCTCGCGCTCGCCGACGAGTTCCTGCGCCGCCTGCCGGCAAACGGCTTCGACGTCTACGGGAACCCGTTGCAGTGCCGCGCCAGCACGCGCAAGGGCACCCCGTGCCAGCGGATGCCGCTGCCGCACAACGGCTACTGCCCGTCACATCAGCACCTGGCCGAGACCGAAGAGGTCGAGTTGCCGCTGGTCGCTGCGTAGGTTTTTGGGCCGGCGCCTGGCGGCGCCGTCGTCCATGGGGCCGGTTGCGCCGGGCATCCGTCGGATGTGGCGCGGCAGGCCCGTAAGGCGAGGCATGGATGCCGAGCGGGCCGCAGCCGCGACCCGGCGCTTTCATGTCCGCGCCCTGTCAACGCCCCCGACTGCCCGAAGCTCCGCTTCAGTAGGTTGCCGCCATGCTGATCGGCGTCGACGTGGGCGGCACCTTCACCGACGCGGTGCTCGCGCTCGACGGCCGACTGATCACCGCCAAGGCCCCGACCACGCCCGATGACCAGTCCGAGGGCGTGATGGGCGCGATCGAGGCGGCGCTTGAGAAGACCGGCGCGAGCGCCGAGGAGATCGCGGAGTTCTCCCACGGGATGACCGTGGCCACCAACGCGCTGCTCGAGGGCCGCGGCGCGCGCACCGCGTTCGTGGCCACCGAGGGCTTCACCGACCTGATCGCGCTCGGCCGCCAGGACCGGCCGCAGCTCTACCGCCTGTGCGCCGGGCGCCCCGCGCCGCTCGCGCCCCAGGACCTGCGCTTCGGCGCGCCCGAGCGGATGAGCCCGGACGGGCCGGTGACCGAGCTCACCGACGAGGCGGCGAGCGAGCTGGCCGACCGGGTCGCCGAGGCCGAGCCCGAGGCGATCGCGGTGACGCTCCTTCACTCCTACCGCCACCCCGAGCACGAGCAGGCGATCGCGCGCGCGCTCGCCGAGGCCCTTCCCGACGCCCACGTCTCGCTGTCGCACGAGGTGGTCGGCACGTTCCGCGAGTTCGAGCGCGCGGCCACCACCGAGATCGACGCCGCGCTGTCGCCGCTCCTGGCCAGCTATCTGCGCCGTCTGGCCGAGCGAGTGCGCGATGCGGGCATGCCCGAGCCGGCGATCATGCAGTCGAACGGCGGCCTGATCGACATCGCGGCGGCCGCCGGTCACGCGTCGTGGACGGTGCTGTCCGGACCGGCCGGGGGCGCCGCGGGCGCCGCCTTCGTGGCGCGTCAGGCCGGGGCGGAGAACGCGCTCTGCCTGGACATGGGCGGCACCTCGTGCGACGTGTGCGTGGTCGACGACGGCGCGGTGCAGGAGCGATCGAGCGGCGAGGTGGCCGGGCGGCCGCTGGCCCTGCCGATGCTCGCGGTCCACACCGTCGGCGCGGGCGGAGGCTCGATCGCCTGGCGCGACGGCGGCGGCGCGCTGCGGGTCGGGCCGCGCTCGGCGGGCGCGGATCCGGGGCCGGCCTGCTACGGCCGCGGCGGCTCGGAACCCACGGTGACCGACGCCAACCTGCTGCTCGGGTATCTGTCGTCGGATTCGCCGCTGGGCGGCGGCGTCGAGCTCGATCGCGCCGCGGCCGAGGAGGCGGTCAAGGGACTCGCCGACCGGCTCGACCTCGACTTGCCGGAGTGCGCCGAAGGGATCCGCCGGGTGGCCGGCGCCGAGATGATCCGCGCGCTGCGCGTGGTGACGGTCCAGCGCGGCATCGATCCCCGGCGCTATGCGCTGATGGCCTTCGGCGGCGCCGGCCCGCTGCACGCCGCGCAGATCGCCGACGAGCTGGGCATCGACACGATCCTGTGTCCGCGCGCGTCCGGCGTGCTGGCCGCGCTGGGCCTGGTCGTCTCCCCCCGCCGGCGCGACGTCCAGCGGAGCGTCCTGTGGAGCGGCGACTCGCTCACCGCGGAGGCGATCGCGGAGACGGTGTCGGAGCTCGGGGAACGGGCGCGCGAGGCGATGCACGAGCCGGAGGCCGAGCTGCAGGTGGTCTACGAGCTGCGCTACCGGGGCCAGTCGTTCGAGCTGGCCATCCCCGGGGGCGAGAAGGCCACGCCCGAGGAGCTGCGCGACGGCTTCGAACGCGAGCACGAGGAGCGCTACGGCTACCGCGACGAGGAGCAGGAGCTCGAGCTGGTCACGATCCGGGTGACCGCCACCGCGCAGGGCACCGACGTCGAGCTGGCCGGCGAGGCCGAGGACTCCGACGAGCTGGAACGCTCCACGCGCGAGGCCACCCTCGGCGGCGAGCGGGTCGATCTCACCGTCCTGCGCGGGATCCCCGCTCCCGGTACGACCCTGGACGGCCCGGCGGTCGTCGAGCTGCCCGAGTCGACGCTGCTGATCCCGACCGGGTGGGCCGCCGAGGTGGACGACACCGGCACGATCAAGATGGAGCGAGCGCAGTGAGCATCGATCCCGTCGAGCTCCAGGTCCTGACCGGCGCGCTGCGCGCGGTGTGCGAGGAGATGGGCGCGGTGCTGATCCGCTCCGCCCACTCGGCCAACATCAAGGAGCGCCGCGACGCCTCGACCGCGCTGTTCGACCGCCACGGCGAGATGGTCATGCAGGCGGAGCACATCCCGGTGCACCTGGGCGCCATGCCGGCGGCGGTAGCCGCCGTGCTCGACTTCGACCAGGCGCCCGGCCGCTCCTGGATCCTCAACGACCCCTATGCCGGCGGGACGCATCTGCCCGACATCACCGTGATCACCCCGCTGTTCGCCGATGACGAGCTGATCGCGTTCGCGGCCAGCCGCGCCCACCATGCCGACGTCGGCGGGCCCACCCCCGGCTCGATGCCGGCCGACAGCCGTACCCTCGAGGACGAGGGCGTGGTGATCTCACCGCGCGTGCTCGACGACGAGGCGATCGCCGAGCTCGCCGACCAGATGCGCCAGCCCGAGCAGCGCCGGGCCGACCTGCGCGCCCAGCTGGCCGCCGGCCGGGTCGGTGGGCGCCGGCTGCTCGAGCTGCACGAACGCTTCGGGGGCGAGAAATTGCTGCAGGCGTTCGGCGAGGTCCTCGACTACGCCGAACGTCGCACCCGCGCGTGCATTGAGGAGCTTAAGGACGGCACCTACAGCGCGCGCGACGTGCTCGAGGCGCGCGAGGGCGACCTTCAGGTCGCGCTGAAGGCGACCGTCGAGGGTGACCGCATGACGCTCGACTTCTCGGACACCGACCCCCAGCACGAAGGCAACCTGAACTGTCCGCTGGCCGTCACCCGGTCGGCCTGCTACTTCGCGATCCGAGTGCTGACCGATCCGGACATCCCGCCCAGCGCCGGCGCCTATCGCCCGATCGAGGTGATCGCGCCCGAGGGATGCCTGCTCAACGCGCGCTCACCCGCCGCGGTCGTGGGCGGCAACGTCGAGACCTCCTCGCGGGTGGCCGACGTGGTGCTGCGCGCGTTCGGACGCGCGGTCGGCCAGGGAACCATGAACAACGTGACGCTCGGCTCAGACAAGGTCGTCTACTACGAGACGATCGGCGGTGGTCAGGGCGCCTGTCCCGACGCGGACGGACCGAGCGGTGTGCACGTGGCGATGAGCAACACACTGAACACGCCGATCGAGGCGCTCGAGCTCGAGTTCCCGATGCGCATGATCCAGTATGCGCTGCGCCGCGACTCGGGCGGCGCCGGCGAGCACCGCGGCGGCGACGGGGTGATCCGCGAGATCGAGGCGCTCGAGCCGCTCAGTTACTCCCTGATCACCGAGCGCCGCCGGCACTCCCCGCCGGGCGCGGACGGCGGCGAGGACGGAGCCCCCGGGCGCAACCTGCTCGACGACGAGGAACTGCCGGCCAAGGCGATCGGCAAGCTCGAAGCAGGCCAGCGACTGCGCATCGAAACTCCCGGCGGCGGGGGGTATGGCCGACCTGGCTAACGCGCAGGCGGTTCTGTTCGCATTACGGATAAAAGTTCGGTGTCCGGTTTGAGGCGACCACAGAGCGGATAGCAGCACCGGGCCAATGCCGCGTGCCCGCATGTGTCCATCCGCACGCTCTCGGGTGCTCCGACACCGGAAAACGTGGCGTTTCGCACACTCTCACCGCAATCCGTGCGCCCGAAGCACGGCTTCGGACGGACACACTGTGGTAAACCCACCGATTTGCGGTGACATTTGGCGATTTGCGATCTCTCGCGTACAATCGCCTCTTCCTGTGCTGCCGTGGCATTGCGTGCCGCGCACGGGATTTTGTTTCGTTCCTAACCCCCGTTCCCTCATCTACTAAATGCCGATTGCTTTCAAAGAATGGGCCGTGACCGTGCGGGCCCTTGCAGAGGGCGAGCAACTTCTGACGCTCCGCAAAGGCGGCATCCGCGAGCCCGACAAGCACTTCAAGCTCGACTACGAGCGGTTCTTCCTGTACCCGACGTTTGACCACCAATGTGCCGACCTGGTGCGTGAGTCGCACCAGCCCGAGCTCGCTCGCGCCCTCGAAGAGGGAGTGTGGAGCGATGGCGAACCACCGCCTCAGGCCCTGCGCCGCGGTAGCGAGATCCCACAGCCGGATCGCGTCCGCATCCGGGCCTGGGCCGAGGTGGCCGCCCACTACACCATCACCGACCGCCGTACGGTCGACGCGCTGTCGCCGTTCTACGTGTGGACGACCGACTACGCGGAGAAGCGTCTGGCGTGGAAGCGTCGTCATCCGCTCCACGTCGTCCTGCTGCGGACCTACCGGATTCCGCGGCCGGTGACCGTCAAGGTGCGCGACGATTACGGCGGCTGCCGGTCGTGGCTCGAGCTCACCCGCGAGCTTCCGTTCGAGGGCACCCCGGTGCTGTCGGACGAGGAGTTCGAGCGCGCCTCCGAGGAGATCGCTTCGATCGCCTCCGATCGCGTTCCGGTGCTGGTCTGAACCCCCCAGCGGGGTCACGACCGTAGACGTCAGTGGCATGGGTCGAGTCGGCTTCGCCGTCGTTTAGGGCGCGGCACGAGTCGACTCATGCCGATGACGCCGACCGCGTTCTGCACTCCCTGGAGCGCACGCGCGAGCACCTGGCCGCGTACTTTCCCCGCACCGTCGAGGGCATCTCGGTGGTGTTCCATCCGAGCGTGGCGTCGCTGTTCGTCGCGCGCCCGCTGGTCCCGCTGACCTGGATCACGACCTCTCCCGCCGCCCGGCGCTACCTCGCAGGAGGCTGGGCGGGACAACAGGAGATGCACGTCCTGCTCCCCGACGCGCTCGAGGCGCGCGCCTCGAGCGTGGGGCGGGCGGGCGCCTCATCCCGTGAGATGCTGGCCCGCGCCGTGCCCGCGCTCTACGCCCGGCGGGTGATCGTCGAGAACAACCAGGACGTCCTCCGCCGCCGCGGTCCCCGCCGGCTGCGCGCCGAGCTGCGCTGGGCATGGCTGTTGGAGGGCGCAGCTCGCTGGTTCAGCGGCCAGACCGTGCACTCCGGGCATGCCATCGCCCGCCGCCTGCGCGACGGGCGCCGGCCGTCGTTCCCGCCGGGCGTGCGCGACGCGCCCCTGCTCGGCGGCACCGTGATCGACCTGCTCGTGCGAGAGCGCGGCGAGCCCGCCGCCGCCGACCTGGCCTGCCGGCTGCACCCCCACGGACCGCGCGGCGCCCTGCGCGAGGCGTTCGATGGCCGGTCGCCGGCGCGCACCGAGGAGGCGTGGCGCGAGCACCTCATGCGTCTGACCTCCGCTGGCTGAGCCTCAGATCCGGCTCAGGAGCCAGACGATCAACGCACCCAGCGCCAGCGCGACCAGCAGTCCGATCAGCAGCCGGCCCGGAGCGACGACGCGGGGCGGCGGCTCGCCCGAGATCAGCTCGCCCTGGAGGAGCACGTCCCGCGCGGTCGCCACCGCTGCCTCGGGCACGAGAATGTCGCGCGGCCCCGCGGCCAGGAAGTCCGGCACGTCGAAGCCGGCGCTCCGGCGCAGCATGCTCGGCACGCCCTCCTCGAGCAGCAGCCCCTGGATGAACTCGGCCTCGGCCTGGTTGCGCGCGCCGGCCACTCGCACCAATCGGCCCTCGGTGAATTGAGGCTTGACCTTCCGCGCCCGCTCGTGGCGCTCGCCGACCGTCTCGATCACGCCCTCGGCGCGGACGAGCGGCAGCTTGCAAGCCGGGCAGAAGCGCTCAGGCTCGCCGTACGACGCGCCGCACGCCGGGCAGTGGAGCTCGTCGCCCGCGGCGGTCCGGCCGGGCATCGCTCACTCCACGACCAGCTCGGCGTCCGACACCTTTCCGTCGTCGATTCGCCAGGTGCGGACATCGGCTTGGTCTCCGTCCAGGCCGACGATGATCCACAGGACGCCCGGCCAGAGCTTGGCGAAGTTGATGTCGGTCTGGGACGGCCGCGGCTCGGTGCGGGTGTGTGAGTGGTAGATCGCGCCGAGCTCGAGCCCGGCGTCGTCGATCCGGTTGTGGAGCTCGAGCTGCTCCTCGGGATCGATCCGGAAGCGCAGCGGGCTGGCCTCGGCGTTGACGGCCCGGTGCACCGCGACGGCGCGGCCGTCAGTCGCGCCGACCATGCCGCAGCACTCGTTCGGCGCGTCCTCGCGGGCGTGCGCGACCATCTCGTCAAGCAGCTCCCGGGCGATCCTCATGGCGCTCACTTCGAGGCTACCAACCGCTCATTTGGTCCCGTACACGAACGGCCAGGGCACGGCCTTGACGTACTGGCCCGGATTGCGCAGCCCGCTGAGCACGGTCCAGTGCTGCGCCTCGCAGGCCATGACTTGGGCGCTCAGGTGCTGAAGCGCAGGGCTGCGCAGGTCCTTGAGCGCGGTGTAGTAGACGCCCTCGGCCACCGACTCCAGGTCGACGAGCAGCTTCAGGCAGTCGTTCTGGCTGTGCAGGTCGGTGAGACTGTCGGACACGTCGTGCTGCGCCATCAACGCGCTCGCCGTGTCCCGGTCGAGCGCGCCGGTCGGCGCCGGTGCGCCGAGCGCGCTCAGGCGCGCGGCCACGGCGCTGACGTGCGCGACCTCGTGGCCGAGATGAGGGGCGATCGCCCGCTGCACGCCGGCCGACAGCGCGCCCGAGGACAGCACCTGTCGGTAGGCCAGCACCATGAGCCGCTCGACCTCGAGCGCCTTGGCCATCAGGTCGGCGTCGCTCGGCGGCGGCGCGTCCGCGAACGCCGGGTCGACGCCGGCGGCGGTTGCGAGCACCGCGCCGGCCGCGCCCACGATCAGCTCGCGTCGCGTCGCTCGCCGGTTCACCTTGCTCACTCCCGGCCGGTGACGAACGCCGACGGGACCGCGGGCTGGCCGAGCGCCGCCCGGACCACCGCCGCGTGCTGGGCGTCGTTGGCCAGAATCGCGGCCAGCGACTGCTTGACCGTGCCCGGGGACAGCCGCGGCAGCGCCGCCAGGTACGCCCCGATCTGCGCCTGCTCGATCTCGTGCAGCAGCGCCAGCACCTCCTGGCTCGTGCGCGGATGACCGAGCTCGTAGCTCGGCGCCGGCTTGTTCGGCTCGGCGCCGGCCGCCTTGATCAGGGCGCCGAGCGCGCCGGCGTGGGCGAGCTCGTCGTTCAGGAAGAGCTTGCCGGCATTGACGGTGGCCGGCGCCAGCAGCGGCGTCCCCGCGGTGTAGGCCGCGATCCCCACGCGCTCCAGGTGCAGCAGATGGTTGAGTAGACCCACGTCGGTGTCGAGGACCGGCGCCGAGTTGTCGACCTGGGCGCGGAGCGTGGTCTTCCCGCACCCGACCACCGCCAGCCCCGCGAGACCGGCACCCGCCGCGCGCAGCACCCCTCTTCGAGATGAGGCGTCGGCCTCCGAAGGGTCCCCGGTCACCACCACACGGTGGAGTCCAGGTTCTCGATCTCCTCCAGCGGGCGCGTGTAGATGCCCGACGACAGGTACTTCCAGCCGTCGTCGGCAACCAGGAACACCACGTTGCCCTCGTCGAGCTCGCCCGCGATCCGCACCGCGACCCGCGCGATCGCCCCCGAGGAGACGCCCACGAACAGGCCCTCCTCGTCGAGCAGCCGCCGGGTGAACAGGATCGCGTCGCTGTTGGTCACGAAGATCTTGCGGTCGAGCAGCGACAGGTCGATGATCGGCGGGATGAAGCCGTCTTCGAGCGAGCGCAGGCCCTGGACGGGCTCGCCCTGCATCGGCTCGGCGGCGACAATCTTCACCTGATCGCCCAGCTCCTCCTTGAGCCGGCGCCCATTGCCCATCAGGGTCCCGCCCGTGCCCAGGCCGGCCACGAACGCGGAGATCTCGTCGAGCTCCTCGAGGATCTCGAGCGCGGTCCCGTTGTAGTGCGCGTCCGGATTGGCCTGGTTGCCGTACTGGTAGGGCATGTAGTACGAGGCGTCCTTCTCGGCCATGTCGAGGGCCATCTCGACCGCGCCGTTGGAGCCCTTGGCGCCCTCGGAGTAGACGATGTCGGCGCCGTACATGCGCAGCAGCTCGGTGCGCTCGCGGGTCACGTTCTCGGGCATCACGACCTTGAGCGGGTAGCCCTTGCGCGAGCAGATCATCGCCAGCGAGATGCCGGTGTTGCCGGACGTAGGCTCAAGGATCGTCTGCCCGGGGCGGATCAGCCCCTTCTCCTCGGCGTCCTCGATCATCGCGCGGGCCACCCGGTCCTTGACCGAGCCGGTCGGGTTGCGCGACTCGAGCTTGGCCCACAGCCGGACGCCCGCCTTCGGGCTCAGGCGCTTCAGCTCGACCAGCGGAGTGTGGCCGATCGCCTGGACGATGTCGCCGTAGCGACCCCCGCAGGGCTTGTTCTCGAGGCGCTCGGCGGCCATCGCTTCACGAAGTATAGCGAGGCGAGGCGGGCCAGCCGCGCCGTAGGCCCGCCTCGCAATTGGCCGCTAGTAGCCGTACGGATTCGTGGATGTCCCCGTCGACGTGGTCTGCATTGGCGCCGGCTGTGTCGACTGGCTCGACGCACCGGAGGCCTTCACGATGTGCCAGATCGAACCGAACGTCTTGAGCTCGTCGCCCGTGGCCTGATGCTTGTTCTTGGACATGATGTCGGGCGTGAAGTAGTACAGCGGACGCCCGTTCAACGTGAGCTGGGTCACGCCGTGGTTCTTGAACGTTCCGAGCTTGCCGTTGATGCCCGCCTGCTTGCTGACCGCTCCGCTCCCGGACGGCGACACCGGCGGCCAGAATGCCCAGCAGTTGGTGCTCGAGTTGGTCGTCTTCTTGCAGATGATGTGGTGGGTCGTCTCGCCCTGGAAGGTGTAGACCGGGAAGCCCGACGGCCCGACCGCCACGTTCTCGTGGGTGTTCACGGACTTCACCGCGAACTGCGCGGTCGACGCATTGGTGACGTGGACGTTCTTGGTCACCTTGAGCGTGAACGACTTGGCGATCGCCATGCCGGCCACGGCGAGCAGGGCCGCGCCGGCCACGGCGGCCAGCAGAATCACGGCCGAGCGGCGCGGATGGCGCGCTCCGGCCTGCACGAGTCGATTTGGCATCCCTCTGGCTCCCTTCGATTGTGGGTAGTGGGTACCGGCCACTACCAATGGGACGCCCGGCGGGGCCGAAGCCTTCCCGCCGGGCGAGCTCGTGCGAGGCGATGTCGCTCAGGCGTGGCTGACCGGGCGGCGCAGACCGAGGCCGCGCATGAGCCCGAGCCGCCGGCGTCGCTGCCGGGACCGCCGCGCGGAGCCGGGCGAGGCAGCGGCGAGTTGCTTGACCAACGGGCGGGCTTCGGCGTAGCGCAGCCACTCGTCGTGGTGGGCGCGGAGCAGTTGCTGTGAGTACATGGGGGCTCTCCTTGGTGGACGGCGCTCAGGACGTTCCGTAGGTGCGGACCGTCGATGTGCGCGGATCTCATCGCGCCCTCCGCCACCGGCAAATCGATGTAGCCTCCAGCTAAATGATCACGTTCGAACTCGGCGTCGAAGACCTCGCCTGGACGCGGTTCTCGATCTCCCCGCTGGCCGAGACCGTGCTCAGCCTCCTGGCCGTGTCCGATCCCAGCTTCCACGCGCTGCATCTGCCGTGGCTGCGGTCGGTGCGGCCCCGTCTGGACAGGCTGGACACCGATCTGCTGCTCGCGCTGGTCGGTCCCACCCGCGGACGTGAGCGCTTCCTGAGCGGGCCAAGCCGCGCCCTGGCCGATTTCCTCACGCCCCGCCCCACCCGGTTCGCCCCCCGGTTCGAGGAAGAGCTGGCGATCGTCCGGGCCACCGCGCCGGGCATCGTCCGACGTGACCTGCTGGCCACCCATGCGCCCGATCCGGTCCCCGAGGCGCTCACCGCCGTAACCCGGCGTGGCACCCGGGGCGTGGCCACGCTGCGCGACCGCATCTGCGACGAGCTCGAGCACTACCACGAGGTGGCCGTGGCCCCAAGCTGGCCGGACATACGCCTGGTGCTCGAGGCCGACACCACCTATCGCGCTCGCCAGCTGGCGCTCGGCGGCGCCCGGGCGCTGTTCGCCGACATGCACCCCAACCTGCGCTGGCGCGACGGGGTGCTGGAGATCGAGGAGATGGTCAGCGAGCACACGGTTCGGGCGGCCGGGCGCGGGCTTCAGCTCATGCCGTCGATCTTCGCGGTCAAGCCCGCCCCCCCGCTGGTGCCCGACGAGCCTCCGGCGCTGAGCTATCCGAGCCGCGGCATCGCCACGCTGTGGGCGCCTGCCGCGCCGGCGCCGAGCTCCGCGGTCGCCTCGCTGATCGGCGCCCCGCGCGCCCAGCTGCTCGACATGCTCGCCGAGCCGCTGCCCACGATCGAGCTCGCCCGCCGCCTGAGAGTCACGCCCAGCGCGGTCTCACAGCAGCTCAAGGTGCTGCACGCCACCGGGCTGGTCACCCGCGCCCGGGACGGGCGGCAGGTCCTCTACCGCCGCACCGGCCTCGGAGACCAGCTCGCCGCGCCGGGCTAGCGCGCGCCGCCGGCCATGGCCGGCAGTATCACGAGCGTGTCGCCCTCGCCGACGCTCGTGTCGAGCCCGTCCAGGACCCGCACGTCCTCGTCATTGAGGTACACGTTCACGTAGCGGTTCAGGCCGCCGTCGGCGGAGAACAGCTGCGACTGGGTGTCGGGATGCTCGTCGGCGACCGAGCGCAGGATCTCCCCAACGGAGGATCCGGAGGCGCTCAACTCCTTCTCCCCGCCGACGGACGGGCGCAGCACGGGTGGTATCCGAACCGTGGCCATTTCGACAGCCTGAACCCTAGTGGGCGCCGGCGCAGAACGCTTCGTAGTCGGGGAACACGCCGAGCTCCTCGTCGGAGATCTCGTCGGGCTCGCGCGAGCAGATCGGGCAGTCGGGATCGCGGCGCACCTTGACCTCGGTGGCCGTCGCCGCCAGCGCGTCGTACATGAGCAGGCGGCCGATCAGCGCATCGCCCTCGCCGAGGATCAGCTTGATGACCTCGGTGGCCTGGAGCAGGCCCATCGTGCCGGGCAGCACGCCGAGGACGCCGTTGGCGCCGCATGAGGGCGCGAGCTCGGCCGGGGGCGGGACCGGGAACAGGCACCGGTAGCACGGCCCGTCGTAGGGCTTGAACACCGACAGCTGGCCCTCGAAGCCGAGGATCGCGGCCGACACGACCGGGATGCCCAGCCGCACCGAGGCGTCGTTCAGCAGGTAGCGGGTGGGGAAGTTGTCCAGGCCGTCGACGATCACGTCGTAGCCGGAGATGATCTCCACGATGTTCTCGGCGCCGAGCCGGACCGGGTACTTCTCGACCTTCACGTCCGGGTTCAGCGCGGTGATCGTCTGCTCGGCCGAGTCGACCTTGGAGACGCCGATCCGCTCGCTGGAGTGGATCACCTGGCGCTGTAGGTTGGACAGGTCGACCTCGTCGTTGTCGACGATGCCGAGCGTGCCGACGCCGGCGGCGGCCAGGTAAAGGGCGGCCGGGGAGCCGAGCCCGCCCGCGCCCAGCAGCAGCACGCGAGCATCGAGCAGCTTCTGCTGGCCGTCCATGCCCACCTCGGGCAGGAGCAGGTGGCGCGAGTAGCGCTCACGCTGCTCGGCGGTGAGGGTGCGCGGCGTCTCGACCTCGTAACCGCGATCCTTCCACAGCGTGAACCCACCGGTCATCGACTCGACGTGCTCGTAGCCGAGATCCTCGATCAGCGTCCGCGCCGCCCAGGCGGAGCGGTTCCCCGACGCGCAATACAGGACAACGTGACCCGATCGGTCCGGGACGGCGCCCTCGATCCGCGACTCGAGATAGCTCTTGGGGACGTGGACCGCGCCGGGAATGTGACCGGCCGACCACTCCTCAGGCTCACGGACGTCGACGATCACCGCACCGTTACCGACCTGCTCGCGCACGGCCGCCGGATCGACCTCGTCGATCTTGCTCTTGATCTGGCGGAGAACTTCGGCTCCGGACGGGCTCATCAGGAAAAACTCCTCAAAGGCAGTAGAGATTCAATACTTCAGAGAGTATAGCGAGCCGAGAGCGATGAGTGAGCCCCTTTTTCCACCCCTGGCCACCCCCGACGACCGCGAGGCGATCCGGATCGCGGACGGCACGCTGACCTACGCGGAACTGAGCCGCGCAGCGGCCGCGGTGGCGTCCGGTCTGAACGGCGCGAGCCGGGTCGCGGTGTGGGCCGAGCCCACGCTCGAGCTGTGCGTGGCGGTGCTCGGCGCGTTGGCCGCCGGCGTGGGCATCGTCCCGATCAACCCCGGCCTGGGCCCACGCGAGCTCGGCCACATCGTCGAAGACAGCGAGCCCGAGAAGCTGGTCGCCTGGCGCGGTGTCGAGGCGAGCGACCAGCTCGCGGCGCTCGACCGGATCGACGTCGATCCCGCCGAGCGCTCGGACGAGACGCTGCCCGACGCGCTGGCCGAGGAGGACGTGGCGTTCGTGATGTACACGTCGGGGACCACCGGCCCGCCCAAGGGGGTGCAGATCCCCCGCCGGGCCATCGCCTCGAACCTCGACGCGCTGGCCGAGATCTGGCAGTGGACCGCCGAGGACCGAGTCGCCCACGCCCTGCCGGTGTTCCACGTCCACGGCCTGATCCTCGGCGTGCTCGGCCCTCTGCGCCTCGGCGGCTCGTTCGAGCATGTCGGGCGCTTCTCCCCCGCCGCGCTGGCCGGAGCCCTGAGTCGCGGCGCCACGATGGTGTTCGGCGTGCCCACGATGTACGGGCGGATCGCGCGGGACGCCGCCGAGGACCGCGACCTGGCCGAGGCGTTCGGCGGCGCGCGCGTGCTGATATCCGGCTCCGCGGCGCTCCCCACCTCCGTGCACGACCGGCTCAAGGAGCTCACGGGCCAGGACATCCTCGAGCGCTACGGCCTGACCGAGACGCTGATGAACGCCGGGGCGCGGTTGGGCGACGAGGTGGTGCCCGGCCGGGTCGGCCCGCCCCTCCCCGGGGTTGATCTCAAGCTCGTCGACGAGGACGGCCACACCGTCGATACCACCGATGACGAGACGATCGGCGAGATCGCCGTGCGCGGCCCGAACGTGTTCAAGGGCTACCTGAACCGGCCGGACGCCACCGAGGAGGCGATGCGCGACGGCTGGTTCATGACCGGCGACATGGCCACCCGCAACTCGGACGGCTCGCTGCGCCTGGTCGGACGCAAGAGCACGGACCTGATCAAGTCGGGCGGCTACCGGATCGGCGCCGGGGAGATCGAGGGCGCGCTGCTCGAGCATCCGGCGGTGGCCGAGGTCGCGGTGACCGCAAAGCCCGACGACGATCTCGGCGAGCGGATCGTCGCCTGGGTGGTGCTCGAGTCCGACGGCGACACCACCGCGGACGAGCTGTCCGAGCACGTGGCGAGCCTCCTGACACGACACAAACGCCCTCGGGAGGTCCACTTCATCGACGAGCTTCCGCGCAACGCCATGGGGAAGGTCCTGAAGCGGGAACTCGGCAGATAACCGTCGGATAGCACCGGTGATCTGCCAACCGCCGGGGGGCGGGGCGTTCCGAAACCCCTAACGGAACGCCCCGCGCAAGATCAGACCCAATTCGCAGTCTCGAGCTAAACGCTTGTGGAGAGGTTGCAGTAGTGGTTATCGGCCCGGCCCGATCCGGTCGATATCGGGCCAAGACCCCATCTTGCTCCTCACCCGCCCCGGCCGATTCAGAGCCGAGGTGAGCCCAGAACTCATGAAATCCCGATCGCTGCTCGTCCAAGTCCTGTCCGTCAACCTGCTCCTGGTGGCGGGCACGGCGGTCGTGGCCCTGACCGCTCTGCAGCCCCGCATCGGCAACGCGCTCGGCGGACGCGAGATGCTCGTGCTCGGCCTGGCCCTGGTGGCCACGCTGCTCGGCAACTGGCTGCTGTTGCACCGCCGGTTCATCCCGCTCGACCGGCTGATCTCGGCCATGGAACAGGTCGACCTCGCCTCCGCCAACAAGCAGCTGATGGCGTGCGACCGGGTCGACAGCGCCGAGGCGCACCGCCTCGAGGCCGCGATCAACCGGATGCTGGCCCGCCTGGAGGCGTCTCGCCGCGAGGCCGGCCGGGCGGCCGTCCAGGCCCAGGAGCGCGAGCGCCGGCGGATCGCCCAGGACCTCCACGACGAGGTCAACCAGGCGCTGACCGCGGTCTCGCTCCGGCTCCAGGCCTCGATCGAGCACGCGCCCGAGGGGCTGCGCCGCGAGCTGACCGAGACCAAGCGCCTGGCCGGCCAAGCCATGGAGGAGCTGCTCGCGCTTGCCCGCCAGCTGAGACCCGCCGTGCTCGACGACCTGGGCCTCCTCCCCGCGCTGAAGACCCAGGTGCGCGACTTCGCCGACCAGACCGGCATCCAGGCGGCGTTCAACGTGCGCGGCACGGTCGCCGAGCTCGCGCCCGAGCAGCAGCTGGTGGTCTACCGGGTGACGCAGGAGAGCCTGTCCAACGTGGCCCAGCATTCGGGCGCCGGCAAGGTGCACGTGGAGCTGTCCTTCGAGGACGGGACGCGGCTGAAGATCGTCGACGACGGACGGGGCTTCACCGAGCGGCGCGAGGGCGGTCTGGGGCTGTCGGGGATGCGCGAGCGCGCGCTGCTCGCCGGCGGCCAACTATCGATCTTGTCGGGGCAGGGCCAGGGAACGCGAGTGGAGCTGTCCCTGGCATGAACACGAAAGGACTCTGAATGCGAATCTTGGTGGCCGACGATCACGGGATCGTCCGATCGGGAATCCGGCTGCTGCTCGAGCGCCAGCCGGGGATGGATGTGGTGGCCGAGGCGTCCGACGGGGTCGAGGCGGTCGAGCGGGCGCTCGCCACCCGCCCGGACCTGTGCATCCTCGATGTCGGCATGCCGCGCATGACCGGCCTGCAGGCCGCGCGCGAGATCCGGTCGCACATCAAGGACGTGACCGTGCTGATGCTCTCGATGCACGACGACGAGCACTACCTGTTCGAGGCGCTCAAGGCCGGCGCGTCCGGCTACGTGCTCAAGCGCGAGGCCGACCAGGACCTGGTCGGGGCGGTCCAGGCGGTGGGCCGCGGCGAGGCCTTCCTGACCAATGCGGCCGAGCGCGAGATCATCCGCCGCTGGATGGAGGACGGCGACGGCGGTCCCGCGGTGTCGCTCACCCCGCGCGAGGAAGAGGTGGTCAAGCTGATCGCCGAGGCCCACACCAACGCACAGATCGCCCAGATCCTCCACCTGGCCGAGAAGACCGTCGAGTCGCACCGGGCCAACGTGCTCCGCAAGCTGGGCATGCGCGACCGCGTGGAGCTCGTCCGCTACGCGATCCGCCGCGGGCTCGTCGAGGCATAGCTAGATTTGGGGCCGCCTTCGGCGGCGTCCATGGGGCCACGCAGGCCCGTCCGGACCGGATCGGGGGTCCTTCATGCGCGCCCCGGTCGACCACATCGCAGCCCCACCATTCCCCCGCGGCCTCGCCTGGGTCAACTCGCCGCCGCAGCAGCTCGAGCCCGGCCGCCCCACGCTGGTCGAGTTCTGGGACTTCTGCCGCCCGCAGTCGATCCGCACGCTCCCCTACGTCAAGGCATGGCACGAGCGCTACCCCGACGTCAAGGTGATCGGCGTGCACGCCGCCGGCTTCCCGCCCTCGCAAGACCCCGACTTGGTCACGGCGGCGACCGAGCGCCTGGCCATCCCCTACCCGGTGGCGATCGACGCCGAGTACGAGGTGTGGAACCTGTACGGCAACCTGGGCTGGCCCGCGCGGTATCTGTTCGACCAGCGCGGGATGCTGCTCCACTACCACTACGGCGAGGGCGGCTACGAGGAGACCGAGGAGGCGATCCAGGAGCTGCTGGGCGTCACGCAGCCGCTGCTCGAGCCGCTCCGCCCCGAAGAGGCGCCCGAGGCACACCTGGAGCCCCAGTCAGACGACGTCGAAGGCCCCTACAGCGGTCCGTACCGCGCGGGCGCGGTGTGGGCGGTGCTCGACGGCGCCGGTGCCGTGACTGCGAACGGCCGGGCAATCACCGTCGAGCACCCCGGGTGCTACGAGCTGATCGCCCACCCCCGCGCCACCGCAGGCGAGCTCGACCTCGAGGTCGGCCCCGGCGTCACGTGCCACGCGGTGTGCTTCACGCCCGGCCTCAGTCCAGCAGGTTGACCAGCTCGGGCGGGTCGGAGTCGGCGACGGTCGCCGCGAACCCCGGGCGGTAGGGGCTGTCGCCGGGCGAGTCGCCGACCCACGCCGGGTCGTGAACCCAGCTGCCCGTGTTGAGCACGCGGCCCCACTCGCTCGGGTCATCCACCGGCAGCGGCCCGGCCCGGTGGGTGTGGCCGAACAGCACATCCGTCCCCGCGGGCACCCCGAGCCGCGCCAGCACCTCGCCGAACGCGCGCAGGCCGGCGCGCCGCAGCTCGTGGCCCGAGACGTCGGCGCGGAGCGGTCCCATGCCCGCACGGTTGAGTCCGGCCACGACGACCGGGAAGGCAAGCGCGAGACCGCGCCGGCGCAGACCGCCTCGTCCGCTGGCGCCGCTCAGCGTCCGCCACGCCCGCACCTGGAAGCTGCCGTCGCCCCCGCTCCCGCGCAGCCCGCCGGTCTGCGCCACCGCGTCGATCCAGGCGTACATCGGCGCCAGCGCCGCCTCGTAGTCCTCGGCCCGGGCCGGGCCGCCCTCCGGCTCGCCGGCCAGGCGCACGGTCAGCCCCGCCCCCAGGCGCTCCACGATCGGCAAGGTGTGGTGGCGGTCGAGGTAGTGGCCGTGGATCGCGTAGACGTCCTGCCGCAGCCACATGCCCGGGTAGGCCACGCGGACGCGCGCCGGCCCGAGCGCCTCGACCACCGCTCCGAGCGCCTCGCGCGGATCCGGCTCGACGGGAGATTCCAGGCCGAGAGCCACCGACGCGTCGCGCCGCTCGAGCCACCCCCGCAGCAGCCCGTGGTCGTGGTTGCCGGGGACCACCACGACCTCGGCCGTCGGTCCCAGCGCGGCACCGAGAGAGCGCAACACGGGCACCGCGGCCGCGACCGCATCGCGCAGCGGCCCGTGGCGCAACTCGAGCACGTCGCCCAGCAGCACCAGGCGGTCCACGCCGGCGAGGCCACCCACCAGCGCCGCGCGCTCGGCCTCGCGACGCAGCACATCCTGCCCACCGCGGGCGCCCAGGTGCAGGTCGGAGACGACGAGAGTTCGCAGCTGAGACCGCGAGCCTCTAGGCGCGGGCGCCGGCCATGCTCTGGCGGATCACCTTGGGGAGCATGAAGCGCACGTCCTCCTGCACGACCTCGAGCTCGCTCACGTCGGTCGTCCCGCGGGCGCGGAAGAAGTCGACCAGCCGCTGGACCAGCGATTCGGGCGCGCTGGCGCCGGAGGTGATGCCGACCACGCGCTTGCCCTCCAGCCACTCCTCGCGGACCTCGCCCTCGGAGTCGATCAGGTGCGAAGCCGCGCCGTGCTCGCGTGCCACCTCGACCAGCCGGTTGGAGTTCGAGGAGTTGCGCGAGCCGATCACCAGCACCAGGTCGCACTGCTCGGCCAGCTGCTTGACCGCCGCCTGGCGGTTGGTGGTCGCGTAGCAGATGTCATCGGTCCGAGGTCCGGTGATGGCCGGAAAGCGCCGGCGCAGGCGGTTGATGATCGCCCGCGTCTCGTCCACCGACAGCGTGGTCTGCGAGATGTAGGCGATCCGCTCCGGGTCGGCCACCTGAAGCTCATCGACGTCGTCCTCGGTCTGGACGAGCACGATGTTCTCGGGCGCCTCGCCCATGGTGCCCTCCACCTCCTCGTGCCCGGCATGGCCGATCAGCACGATCGTGTAGCCGTCGGTGGCGAACTTCTTGGCCTCGACGTGCACCTTGGTGACCAGCGGGCAGGTCGCGTCGATCGTGGCCAGCGACCGTGCCTGGGCCTTCGCGTGGACGCTCGGGGCCACGCCGTGGGCGGAGAACACCACGGTGGCGCCCTCCGGCACGTCGGCGACCGAATCCACGAACACCGCGCCGCGCTCGCGCAGCTGCTCAACCACGGTCTTGTTGTGGACGATCTCCTTGCGCACGTAGACCGGGGCGCCGTACAGCTCGAGCGCGCGCTCGACCGTCTGCACGGCCCGATCGACGCCCGCGCAATAGCCGCGCGGCGCTGCGAGCAGGAGCTTTTCGGGCGTTGACCCCACCGCCCGGAGTGTAGCCTTGGCCCTTCCATGCCCCAGAGCCACCTCGACCGCCTGAGCTCGATCGACGCGTCGTTCCTGCACCAGGAAGGACCGACCTCGCACATGCACATCGGCGGCGTGCTGGTGTTCGAGGGGCCCCCGCCCGACTTCAACGACTACCTGGATCACGTCCGGGGCCGCCTGCACCTGGTGCCGCGCTACCGCCAGAAGCTGTCCACCCCGCCGCTCGAGACCGGACGGCCCCTGTGGGTCGACGATCCCGACTTCAACCTCGAGTACCACGTTCGCCAGACCGCGCTGCCCTCGCCGGGCAGCGAGGAGCAGCTGTTCCTGCTGGCCGGGCGGATCGCCTCCCAGCCGCTCGATCGGTCAAGGCCGTTGTGGGAGAACTGGCTGGTCGAGGGACTCGAGGGCGATCGCTTCGCGCTGATCTCAAAGACCCACCATGCGCTCGTCGACGGGGTCTCGGGCGTCGACTTGGCCTCGGTGCTGCTCGATCTCGAGCCATCGGCCACGCCGCCGCCCCCGGACCTCGAGCCATGGCAGCCGCGACCCGAGCCGTCTTCGGCCGACCTGGTCGCCGCCGGCGTGCGCGGAATGGTCGGCGTCGCGACCGGACTGGCCTCCCGGGCGGTGTCGGCGGCCACCCATCCGGGGACCTCGTTTGGCGTGCTGCGCGACGCGGCCGAGGGCATCGGCGAGATCGTCTGGGCCGGCTTGAATCCCGCCCCCCAGACGCCGCTGAACGTCGAGATCGGCCCGCACCGCCGCTACGCCGTGGTGCGCCACCACCTCGAGGACTACAAGACGGTCAAGAACACCTTCGGGGGGACGGTCAACGATGTCGTGCTGACCGTGGTGTCCGGTGCCCTGGCCCGGTGGCTTCGCTCGCGCGGGGTGCGCACCGAGGGCCTCGAGATGCGCGCGCTCGTTCCGGTGTCGGTCCGCACCGACTCTCATCGGGGCACGCTCGGCAATCAGCTCACGGTGATGCGCGGCCCGCTGCCGGTCTACATCCGCGACCCGGTGGCGCGCCTTCGCTTCGTGCGCCGGGCCATGGACGGCCTGAAGGAGTCGAAGCAGGCCGTGGGCGCGGCCACGCTGGCCGCGGTCAATAACCTCGCGCCGCCCACCGTTCTAGCGCAGGCCTCGCGCCTGAACTTCTCGACCCGGCTGTTCAACCTGCTGGTGACCAACATCCCGGGCCCGCAGTTCCCCCTGTACGTGCTGGGCCGCCGGCTCGAGGACCTCTTCCCGCTCGCCTTCCTGCCCAAGAACCACGCGCTGGCGGTGGCGATCATGTCCTACGACGGCGGGATCGACTACGGCCTGCTGGCCGACTACGACGCGCTGCCCGACATCGACCTGATCGCCGACGGGATCGACGTCTCGCTGCGCGAGCTGCTCGACGCGGTGCCGCGCGAGCGCGCGGCCGCTCAGCGCGACGGCGGCGCCGCCCGGAACGGAGCGCCGTCGCCGATCCTGCCCACGGCGGGCGCGCGGCACAAGACCGGCCCCGCGGCCGACATGCGGGCCAAGCGTTCCCGGTCGGGCTCGGGTTCCCGGTCGGGCTCGGCGCGCAAGCCGCGCGAGAGCTGACCGGCCCGTTCTCGCTTGCCGTTTCGCCTGCACAGGTCTACCGTTTGGGAGCATGGCCGACCTCATCGCCCCCAACCAGACCGCCTTCCGGCTCGAGCTCACCGCCGCGCAGCTGAAGATCGTGCACACAGCGCTTAAGTCGCTGTGGGACGACCTCGGGCACGAGGAGCATGACGTCAAGCAGGTCGTGCGGGCGGTCCTGGCCAAGCTCCCCGGCGAGCACGAGATCCGCGCGATCGATCTCGACCGCGAACTGCGCGGAACGCCCCCGGCCTGAGTCCGCGCTCAGAACCCCAGCGCGAACTTGGCGTCTTCGCTCATCCGCTCGGGCGTCCACGGAGGCGAGAACGTCATCACCGGATGGACCTCCCCGACGCCGTCGAGCTCGCCGACGAACTCCTCGATCTGCTCGGACACCTGAGGTCCGATCGGACACCCCGGGCTGGTCAGCGTATACGTGACCCGCACCGAGTCGTCCTCGATCTCCACGTCGTAGATCAGCCCCAGTTCGACGAAGTCGAGCCCAAGTTCGGGGTCGATCACGTCGCGCAGCGCGTCGGTCACTTCCTCGACAGTTGCCATCAAGCGATCAGTTTAGGGGGTCTTCGATGGTTCCCCCTTGCGGCCAGTGCACCGTTTTGTGTAGGTTTTGGCGATCGTCGACTTCGATGAACACTCCGCGACCCTGCGCTGCTGCGGAGACGAGGACCGGTCCACGCAGGGATGCCGGCGACGTGCGATGGTGCTCGCGCTTCGCTCGCAGACCAACGTCGTCGTCGACCTGAGCGAGCTCGCCTTCGCCGACTCGTCGGTGATGCTCGACCTGGCCGTCCTGGCCCGGCGCCTGCGCGCAAAGGGGCGTGAGATCCTGGTACGCGGCGCCCAGCCACAGGTGATGGCGCTGATCAAGCAGGTGGGACTGCACCGGCTGCCGGCGATCCGGCTCGAGCCGGCGCCCGCGTTCGCCTAGGTAGCCGCCGGCGTCCGCGAAGCTGTCTAGCCGACGACCTCCGCGCTGCCGTTGGACGGCTCGCGGGCGACCGCCTTGTCCTCGAGCAGCCCGGCCGCCACGGCTGAGCCGGGGTCGCGCAGCAGCTCGGCCACGTCGGAGCCCTCCTCGCCGAAGCGCGGGAAACGCTTGCCCTCCGCCTCGCCGATCGCCACCAGCTGCTCGCCGACCGCCCGCATGTCCTCGATCAGCCGGCGGCGCTCGCGCCAGACCGTCTCGGCGCTGCGGGCCAGCTCGCGGGCGCGCAGCTCGGCCGCCTCGATCGTCTCCTCGGCCTCGCGACGCGCCGCGGCGCGCATGTCGTCGGCGTCGCGCCGGGCCGATGCGCGCAGCTGCTGGGTCTCGCGCTCGGCCGTCTCGCGCAGCTCGGCCACGTCTCGGGCAACCGCCTCGCGCAGCTCTGCCACCTCGGCCCGCACCGTCTCGCGCAGGTCCTGGCTCTCGCGCTCGGCCGTCTGCAGGCGATCGTCGGCCTTCGCGCGCGAGCGCGCCGTGATCTCGTCGGCGGTCTGGTGCGCACGCTGGAGGATGTCCCGGGTCTCGTCGCTGACCTCCTCGAGGGCGTGGCGGACAGCCGCCTCGGGCGAGGAGGACATCTCGAGCTCGGTGATCAGGCGGCTCATCTTCTCGACGTACCGATCGACCTGCTCGCGGTCGTAGCCGCGCAGCGCCGCCGAGAACTCGGCCGCGCGCGCATCCTGGAGGATCCGGTCGCGGTCGGCCGCGCTCAACACGCGGCTGGCGCCGAACCGACGGCCGGGACGGTCATCGTCCTTGGCCCGAGCGCCTACCAGCTCCGCGGCCTCACTCTCGACCTCCGGAGAGATCCCGGCGTCCACCCCGCCCCCGGTCTCGTTCCTGTCCGAACGCCCCATGGCTCGAGCTCCCTTCCTCGCTTTGGCTGGTCGCGCCCGCCCGTGGCAGATGTCACGAGCTCCCAGCACCAAGCTAGCGCCTCGGTCAAGGCTGCCGGCAAGGGCCGCGAGCTAGTGCCGCGACCGGCAACGGTTGCCGTTTTTGGCGAGCGAAAACCGAGCATGGCGAGGACGCAGGAGTCGACGTGTAGCAGAGCTACACGAGACTCCGAGGACAAAGCCAGGCGAAGGTTTGCTGCCGACAAACACGGTGAACGTTGACGGGAGAGGCACTAGCCTTACGGTGCAGTGGTCCTCGCCTTCCTCCCGCTCATCTGGCTACTCGCCGAGCTGTTCGTGGCCATCAAGGTCGCGGAAGCGATCGGGGTGCTCGCGATGCTCCTGCTGCTGGTCGTGAGCTGGCCGCTCGGCGCCTGGGCGCTGCGCTCGCAGGGCGGCGCGGCGTGGCGTCGTCTGAGCGTCGCCGTGTCGGAGGGCCGCTCGCCCGGTCGCGAGGTGCTCGACGGTGTCCTGGTCCTGATCGGCGGCTTCTTGCTGATCGTCCCCGGGTTCCTCTCGGACCTGGTCGGCCTCCTCGCGCTGCTGCCGCCGACCCGGTGGCTCCTGCGCGGCCGCCTGGCCCGCCATCTGCAGAGCCGATTCGTGGTGAGCGCCACTCGCTTCGGTGGCGCAGGGCGCTCCTACGACGTCGATTCGACCGCGACCGACGTCGACCAGTCCCAGCTGCAGGCATGACCGCGCTGCGCACTCTCGCCTTCGGCGATGGCTCGGTCTGGGGGGCGAACTGGTCCTCCGACCCGGCCGGCGCGTCGCTGACCGCGGTGGGGGCCGGCCCGGAGATCATGGTCCTGCCCGGCGTCCGGCTCCCCGCCTCGGACTCCGGCGGCGGCGCCGCCGAGGAGTGGCGACTGGAGAGCGACGGCGTCGCGCTCGTTGCCGCGCCCGTGGGCGAGCTCGTCGACGTCGAGGCGGCCAACGACGGGATCGAAGGCTGGGACCAGCTGTGCCGCGTCAGCGGCCGGTTCGGGCAGCACGAGATCGATTGCCTGGGCGTGCGCTCTGCGTGGTCGGACGCCGTCGACCTCGCGCGCTACGAGTCGATACGTGCCGTGTCGGTGTGGTTCGACCCCGACGAGGGGTTCGCCCTGACCGCGTTCCGGCCGCGCAAGGCTAAGGCGCACGACGCGGACCTGCTGGCGGCCGCGGTGATCGCCCCGGACGGCGGGGCGCCGGTGGAGGACCCGCGGCTGTCCACCACCTACGCCGCCGACGGCTGGCCTGCGCGCGCCGGCCTCGAGCTGTGGCTGGCCGGGGGCGACGGGACCGATCCAGAGCAGCAGTACCCACGCCGCGCCTCGGGAGAGGCGGTGGGCGCCCGCGCGCACGCGCAGGCCGGCGAGCTGGAGCTCCGAGCCGAGCCGTTCCGCTGGCACAGCCGCGCGCGCGAAGGCACCGGGATGTACATCCTGGCCCGCCGGAGATGAGCGCCGACCCTCCTGCCACAGCCCGGGGCCCGTCCCGGATCGAGGGGATCGTCACGGACTTCGGTGGCGTGCTCACCTCCGCGCTGGTCGACTCGTTCGTCGGCGTGCTCGGCGCCTCCGGGGTGTCGTTCGAGGAGCTCGGCAAGGCGATGGCAGCGCTCGCCGAGCGGGAGGGGTCCAACCCGCTGTTCGAGCTCGAGACGGGCCGCCTGAGCGAGGCCCGGTTCATGGGCTCGCTGGCCGATGAGCTGTCGGCCCGGCGGGGCAGCCGGGTCGAGCTCGACGGGTTCGGCGAGCGCTACTTCGGCCACCTCGAGCCGAACGAGCGCATGATCGACTACATGCGCGAGCTACGCGAGCGCCGCTACCGGCTGGCCATCTGCACGAACAACGTGCGCGAGTGGGAGGCGCGGTGGCGGGCCATGCTCCCGGTCGACGAGATCTTCGACGTGGTGGTCGACTCCGCGTTCGTCGGCGCTCGCAAGCCCGAGCGGCGGATCTACGAGGTCACCCTCGAGCGGCTCGGCACCTCGCCCCAGGCGACGCTGTTCATCGACGACATCGAGCTCAACTGCCAGGGCGCCCGGGAGCTGGGGATGGAGGCGATCCACTTCCGCTCGACCGACCAGACCATCGAGGCGATCGAGGCGGCGCTCGGGTCGTGAGCCCCGCATCCGTCCAGGCGATCCTCGCGATCGCGCGCAACGCCTTCGTGTCCCTCGATGCCGAGGGCCGGGTGCTCGAATGGAACGCCCGCGCCGAGGAGGTGTTCGGATACTCGCGCTCGGAGGCGATCGGGTCGGATCTGGCCGAGCTGATCGTCCCGCCGCGCTATCGCGAGGAACATCGCGCGGGGCTGCGCCGGGCGGCCGCGGACGATCCCCTCCTCACGCGGAACCTGATCGTCGATGCGCTCCGTCGCGACGGCCGCGAGTTCCCCGTCGACGTCACGATCACCTCGGTGCACGAGACGGATGCGCCGGTGTTCCACGCCTGGATCGAGGACGTCTCCGAGCGCGCTCAGCTCCTCGGGGCACTCGAGGCCCAGCTGCGGGGACGGGATCCGGGGTTCGGCGAGATCCTCGACGCTCTGGCCGAGGCGGTCACGATCCGCGATTCCCATCACCACATCCTGTACGCCAACCGCGCCGCGCTCGATCAGATGGGCTTCGACACGCTGGCCGACATGCAGCGCCAGCCCCCCCAGGCGATCTTCGAGGACTACCTGGTGCACGGCGAGCACGGGGAGGAGCTGACGATGGACCAGATCCCGTCGGTGCGGCTGCTCGCCGGCGAGCCGGCCGAGCCGCTGGTCCTGCGCACGATCCACCGGACCACCGGCGTGCTGCGCTGGGAGATCCTCAAGTCGGCGCCGCTGCACGACGCCGACGGCCGGGCGGTCGCCGCGGTCACGATCATCGAGGACATCACCCGCGAGCGACTCGCCGAGTTGCGCGACCGGTTCATGGCGCACGCCTCCGACACGTTGATGTCCTCGCTCGACTACGAGGAGACGCTGCGCAACGTGGCCTGGCTGGCCGTGCCCGAGATCGCCGACTGGTGCGCGGTCGAACTGGTCGACGACCGCGGCGCGCGCCACCAGATCGCCGTCGCCCATCGCGACCCGGCCAAGCTTACGCTGGCCAAGCGACTGCGCCAGTTCGAGCCCGCGGAGCTCCAGGCAGACCGCGGCGTCGGACGGGTGCTGCGGACCGGCGTCTCCGAGATCTACCAGGACATCCCCGACGAGGTGCTGGTGCAGGCCGCGGTCGACCAGGAGCACCTGAGCCTGCTGCGGTCGGTGGGGTTTCGCTCGGTCGTGCTCGCTCCGCTGATGGTCGGCGGACGCGCCCTGGGCGTGATGACGCTGGTCAACGCCGAGTCCATGCGCCGGTTCGATGACGACGACCGCGAGTTTGCCGAGCAGGTCGCGGCGCGCGCGGCGATCGCCGTCGAGAACGCCAGGCTGGCCACCGCCCGCCGTCAGACCGCCAACACGCTCCAGCGCAGCCTGCTCCCCGACGTGGTCCCGCGGATCGAGGGCTGGAACGTCGCCACCCTGTACCGGGCCGCGCGCGCCGCGGCGGAGGTCGAGGTCGGCGGCGACTTCTACGACTTCTACCGCACCGACGACGGCTGGCTGGTGCTGCTCGGCGACGTCACCGGCAAGGGCGTCGAGGCGGCCACCCTCACCTCGCTCGTGCGTCACGGCGGCCGCTTTCTCAGCCGCTACGAGCGCAGCCCCAGCCGGATCCTGGCCGGCCTGAACGAGGCGTTGAGCGAGCAGCCGGGCCTGTGGCTGTGCACGGCGCTGTGCGCGCTGCTGCGCCCGGGCGAAGCCGTGATCGCCTCGGCCGGACATCCGCCGGCACTCGTGATCCGCGACGACGGCCGGGTGCGCGAAATCGGCGCCGTAGGCCCGATCCTGGGCGCCTGGCACGGCAAGGGCTCGATCGACCGGGCGGTGGCGATCGCCGCCGACGAAACGCTGTTCGTCTACACGGACGGGGTGATCGACACGCGGGGCGCGCACGAGCGCTTCGGCGCGCGGCGCTTGAAGCGGGCGCTGCGGGAGGCCGCCGGCCGGGGGCCCGACGAGCTGCTCTCTCACCTCGAGGCGGAACTCGAGCGCTTTCAGGTCGGTGCTCAGGCCGACGACACGGCAGCGCTCGCGCTGCGCCCGCTCTCGCCGGCCAGCGCGCTCGCGGATCGACAGGGCCATTCGAGCGAGCGAGTCCGTACCCTTTCCCTGTCCTGAGAGAAGGGGTTCACTTGGCGGCGTTGCCCAACTTCCGGATCGAGACGGCGTCCACCGGGTCCGGAACGACGATGAAGCTGGCGGGAGAAGCTCGACAGCGCGGTCTGCAGCGAGCTGATCGAGCGCTTCGAGGACGTCGTGGCGAGCGGCGCCGCCGAGGTCGTCATCGATCTGGCCGAGATCTCGTTCATGGACTCCGCGGGTCTGCGGGCGATCATCGTGATCGAGCGTTCTGCGCACGAGCGTGGGATCGCGGTGACGATCCACTCGCCGGCCGGACCGGTCGCCGACCTGCTCCAGGTCACCGGCATCACAGAGCACGTCGCGCTGGCGCCCCGGGTCGGCGAGGCGCCCCCGATCGCAGCGTTCACCGAGCGGATCGAGCTCGAGCTCGCCCGCGAGCGGAGCGCGCCCGGCCGCGCCCGAGCCGAGCTGCGCGAGGCGATCGCGGGGCGGCTGGCCGAGAACGACGCCGCCACGCTGACCCTGCTCACCTCGGAGCTCGTGACCAACGCGGTGATCCATTCGGGTCCGGACGCCGGTGAGACCATCGGCCTGAGCATCACCGCATACCCCGACCGCGTGCGGATCGAGGTGACCGACCCCGGCTCGGGGTTCGAGGTGGGCAACCTGCCGCCCCGTCCCCGCGATTTCGGCGGGCACGGCCTGGTCGTGGTCGAGGGGCTGTCGAGTCGATGGGGGACCACGCGGGCCGGGGCCGAAGGCGGGTTCAGCGTGTGGTTCGAGCTCGACGTGTCGGGGGCTACCGTCGGTGAACTCGCTGCGAGCGAGCCGGCCGACAGCTCGATGGCCGCCGAGGGCTGACGCCCGGCGGCGGCTCAGTTCTCCGCGCCCAACCGATCCCAGCAGTACAGCTCGAGGCACTCCTTGGCCAGCTCGATGCACCGGGCCTCCGACAGCCACGGCAGCACGGTGTCGAACGCCTGATCCTCGCCGACGCCGGCCTCGAACGCCTCCTCGCCGCGGAACCCGGCAGCGATCTTGAGCGCCTCGCGCCGGTGGACGCCCAGCGACGGGAACACGTTGACCAGGAACTCGCGGTTGGGCAGCGGGTGGCCCACCTCGAGCGACGCGTGCCAGGCCGCCAGCAGCGACAGGTCGTGCTCGTCGAGGTCGGCGAGGGCCTTGGCGTAATGCGACTCGAGCTCGGACTCGGGGATCTCGTCCACCCATGCCCGCACCACTTCGCCGAGGATCTGGCGGCGCGCCTCGCGCCCGACCGACTCCGCGATCACGCGGATGGCGTCCTGTGGTTCGATGAAGCAGAGTGACATTCCAGCTCCGGTCCGGGGATGCGAACGCCGCAGAAGGTAGGCGGTCGACCGGACGTAACCGGTTAAGCGCGGCTTTAGAGCCTGTCTTAGGGCTTGACCGTGAGCGTGAGCGTGGGCGACGTCGACCGGTCGTTGCGACTGTCGCGCCCGAGCACCACTCTGAGCTTGACCGCACCGGACTTGGCGAAGCGGTGGCTGACCGTATAGCCCGACCCGCGGCCCAGCCGCGGACGGGCGATGACCTGCCACGCCCCGCCGCGGCTCATCTGGACGAGCACCACCTCGCCGGCGTGGGACGGCGTCACGTGTCCCCGCAGCACGATCGTCCGCCCCACCGTGGTCGAGCGGCCCGACGAGACCAGGGCGACCAGCGCCGCGACGCGCTGCGCGATGGTGGCGCTCTGCACCCCGGCCGAGGTCACATACCACTCCTGATCGGCCATCACACTCCCGGGCTTCAGCGTGAAGGCGTACTTGCCGGAGTTACCGGCGGTGGCCGTCGCGATCTGATGGAAGCTCGATTGGTGGGCCAGCTTGCGCCACAGCGCGACCTGCGCGCCCGACGTCCCGGTGCCCGAGATCACCACCTTCTGGCCCGCCCGCGAGGGATTCGGAGACGCCGTGATCGTGAGACCAGACGGACCGCATGACGCCGGGGCGCAGCAGACGCCCGCCGTGGCGGGCTGTGGGCAGCACGTGGTCGTGCAGCACGGCGTGGTGCCGCAGCAGATCGGCTGGGCGTGCGACTGGCTCGCCGGGCCGGTCACCGGCACCGGGCAGCACGGGATGATCATCGGCCGCTGCTGCGGGCAGATGCGCGGCGAGCTAGGCGACGCGCCGGCCCGGCCGGCGACGGCCAGGGCCCCGATGGTGGCCACGGAGGCTGCGGCGAGGAGGAGCGCTTGAACGATCGAGCGTCGCATCGCGAAGGGACGAGCGGAGGCGAGACCTTCGTAAAGCCTAGACCTTTTTCACAATCCAGGCGTCACTTGGGCGGTCGCGCGGAGCGCCTTACAGCCCGAGCGCGCCCTGCACCGACGCGAGCGTCTGCGGATCTGGCTCGGCGTCAGGCCCCAGCCCGAGCGTGGCGCGCTCCGCGCGCTGCCAGTTGTGCAGGCCGAGATCGAGCGCCTCGAGCGCCACCCCGCAGGCCTGCGCGAGGTCGGTCGCGCGGCGCTCGAGCAGCATTGGGTCGCCGATCCCGAGGGCCCGCTTGGCTCCCACCGTGACGTCGTTGGCGCCACCCAGCGCGAGCGAGGCGCCCTGCAGGCCGTACGTGCCCAGGCGACCCAGCGTCACGAGCAGATCAAAGCGGGCATCGCGGTGCAGCCCGGGGAGCGCGAGGCGCTCGAACGCGCGCGCGAACCGCCGCTCCGGGGTCCACGCGGCGTCGCCGGTGAAGGCGACCGCCTGCGAGCCGGCCCGGGCCGCCCAGATGCGGTAGGCCTCGAGCGTGCGCCCGCCACGCCTCGGCTCGTGCGCCGTGCGCGGGCCGGTGCGGACCCCCTCGAGGTTCGGGGTCTCGCCCGACCCCCACGAGGTGCGCACGCGCGCGATCTCGGCAAACGGGTCTTCCTCCTCGAGCGGGCCAAGGTAGGCGATCAGGAAGGCCAGCCAGGTGCGCTCCTCGACCTCGACGGCTGGGTCGGCCACCTCGCGGTAGAACCCGGGCGGGTCGTGCTCCAGCACGCTGCGCCGATGTTCCGCAAACGCGATCTCCTCGGCCAAGCGGCCGGCGTCCGCACTCGACTTCAACCCGACCACCAGCGGGCTGCGATAGCCGTCGTCCCCGCCGCGGGCCACTCGCCGCACCGTGACCCGGCCGGCGGTGCCGGAGGCCCGCGAGCTCGACGTACCACGCGATCGGCCGGGCCCCGGTGTGCTCGGGCGAGGTTGCGCGGTCCGCGGGGCGCTCGAGGTCACGATCGGGCGCATCTCGACCGCCTGCTCCCGGGTGCAGATCGGGCAGTTCTGGATCAGGCGGTTGTGGCGGCAGAAGGAGGGCAGTGCTCACTCAGCGTAATGGGTCGGCGCGCATGTGCGCGGGCCGGCCGGCGGAGCGCAGACCGGCGCCACCGACTACCCTCTCGGCGCTTGAGCGCCGATCCGCCGACCTTCGACCTGCAGAGCCACTCGGTGCACTCCGACGGGTCGCTGGAGCCACGCGAGGTGGTGGCGGCCGCCGCTGAGGCCGGCGTCGAGCTCCTAGCGCTCAGCGATCACGACAGCGTGGACGGGGTCCAGGCCGCGGCCGAGGCAGCCGAGAAGCTCGGCGTGCGCCTGGCGCCTGCGGTGGAGATTTCATCGGTCGACGGCGAGCAGCAGGACCTGCACATCCTGGGCTACATGGTCGATGACCACGACCCGGCGCTACGCGAGCGTCTGCGCTCCTGGCGCGAGGACCGCGAGCACCGGGCGCGGGCCATGGGGGATGCCCTGCGTGAGCTGGGCTACGAGCTAGACGACTCCGAGCTGGCCCGGCGGCGCGAGAAGGGCCAGTCGATCGGGCGCCCGCACCTGGCCGATGCGGTTGTGAACCATCCGGCCAACGCCGAGCGCCTGCGCGCCGAGGGACTGGCCGAGCGCTCGGCCTTCCTCGTGGCCTACCTGATCGACGGCCGCCCGGCCTTCCGCCCCCGGACCAAGCCCACGGTGGCCGAGTCGATCCAGACCATCCACGACGCCGGTGGTGTGGCCGTCTGGGCCCATCCGTTCTGGGACGTGGAGGATCCCGACGCCGTGCTCGGAGCCATTGACCGCTTCCGGGCCTGGGGCTTCGACGGGGTGGAGTGCTTCTACGCCACCCACACCCGCGAGCAGGCCGAGCTGCTGGCCGACCGGTGCGCCGCCCTGGGGCTGCTCACCACGGGCTCCTCCGATTTCCACGGGCCCACGCACCGGTTGTTCTCGCGCTTTCGAGCGTTCACCACGTACGGGCGCACGCCGGCGCTTGGCCCGATCGCGGGCTGAGCCTCGCCCGATCCGAGCCGCACCCGCGACGCGCGCGGCCTGCTACCTGGGTTCGCCCAGGACGCCGCGCCGGCGCAGCTCCGCCACCAGCGCCTCGACCAGCTCGTCGAGCGAGCGATCGATCGGTTGCAACGCGAGGTCGGGTTCGCGCGGCGCCTCGTATGGCGCGTCGACCCCGGTCATCCCCTGGATCTTTCCGGCGCGCGCGCGGGCGTAGAGGCCCTTGGGGTCGCGTCGCTCGCATTCCTCGAGCGGGGTGTCGACGAACACCTCGACGAACTCGAGCTCGCTCCGTTCGTGGACGCTGCGCGCCAGCTGGCGGTCGACCGCGTAGGGGCTGATCACGCTGACGATCGCGATCGTGCCCGAGTCGGCGAACAGGCTGGCCACGTGCGCGGTGCGCCGGATGTTCTCCGCCCGGTCGGCCGGATCGAATCCGAGGTCGCTGTTGAGGCCGTGGCGGAGGTTGTCCCCGTCGAGCCGGTAGGCGCGATAGCCGTCGCGGGCCAGGCGCTCCTCGAGCGCCCCGGCGATCGTCGACTTGCCGGCGGCGGGCAAGCCGGTCATCCACACGGTGGCGCCGCGCTGGCCGAGCAGCGCCCAGCGGGCGCCGCGCTCCAGGTGCCGGGCATCCCATGTGACCTCGCGCCGCTCGCCCTCCGGCCGCTCGATGTGCGCCTCGATGATCATGCCGGCGCCGACGGTGCCGTTGGTCGCCTCGTCGATCAGGATGAAGCTGCCGGTGGTCCGGTTGCGCCGGTATTCGTCGAAGATCAGCGGCACGGTCGTGCGCAGGCGGACCCGGCCGATGTCGTTCAACGCCAGCTGACGCGCGTGCTCGTCCCGGTGAAGCGAGTTGACGTCGATCCGGTAGCGGACCTGCTCCACGATCGCCCGGGCCGAACGCGAAGTGTGCTTGATCGCGTACCGGCGGCCGGCCACGACCGGGTCGTCGGCCATCCAGCAGACGATCGCTTCGATGTGGCGATCGACCGTGGGTCGGTTGTGCGGCCGGCAGATCATGTCCCCGCGCGATATGTCGAGATCGTCCTCGAGGCGCAGGGCGATCGACATCGGCGCGCACGCCTCGGTCAAGGGCCCGTCGAAGCTGTCCACCGAGGCGATCCGCGTCTCGTCCCCCGACGGGAGCACGAGCACGGGATCGCCGGCCCGGAACACGCCGGCGGCGATCTGTCCGGCGTAGGCGCGGTAGTCGAGATCGCCGGCCGGCCGAGCCGCCTTCGCCCCGAGCCCCGCACCCGGCCACAGCGCCGGACCGGTGCTGCGCCCCGAGGCCGGACCCGGCCGGATCACCCACTGCACGGGCAGCCGGCAATCGATCAGGTTGCGGTCAGACGCGATGTGGACGTGCTCGAGGTGGTACAGGAGCGCTGGGCCCTGATACCAGTCCATCCGCTCCGAGCGCTCGACCACGTTCTCGCCCTGCACGGCGGAGATCGGGATGAAGGTCACGTCGGTCGTCTCCAGGCGGGCGCAGAACTCCCGGAAGTCCTCCTCCACCCGCTCGAACGCGGCCTGCGAGTAGTCGACCAGGTCCATCTTGTTCACACACACCAGCAGGTGCCTGATCCCGAGCAGCGACGCGATGAACGCGTGGCGCCGCGTCTGCTCGACGACCCCCTGGCGCGCGTCGATCAGGATCACGGCCAGATCGGCCGTCGAGGCGCCCGTGACCATGTTCCGCGTGTAGCGCTCGTGGCCCGGGGTGTCCGCGATGATGAACTTGCGGTGGGGTGTCTGGAAGTAGCGGTAGGCGACGTCGATCGTGATGCCCTGCTCGCGCTCGGCGCGCAGCCCGTCGGTGAGCAGCGAGAGATCGAGCGCGTGCTCGCCGTTGCGTCGCGCGGAGGCGGCGCGCAGGGCCTCGAGCTGGTCGGTGAGGATCTGCTTGGAGTCGAACAGGAGCCGCCCGATCAACGTGCTCTTGCCGTCGTCCACCGAGCCGGTGATGACCAGCCGCAGCAGCGCGCTCGCCTGCGTCTGTTCGGCCAGCGCCGCCGTCGACTGCCACGCAGCGCTGGAGCTCATGCCGCCGACGGTAGCGTAGGACACGGATACCGGGACCTCATCGTGCTTGGGGGGTCATGGCGGGGACCGCATCCGCCCGAGGCGCTACCGGCAGGCGGAACCCGGCCTCCCGGGATCGCCGCGCGCCCGCCTTCAGCTCGCGGCGCAGCGCGAACAGGTAGTCGTCGAAGTCGACCTCCATCGTATGGCGCTTGGAGGCCACGTAACGCCGGCGCATCCGCTCGTGCTCGCCCCGCACGTGGCGCTCCATCTCCGCCTGAGGCGGAAGTCGGTACTCACCCCGCAGGTAGGACGCGATCCAGCGGCCCTGGGCCTCGGCCAGCGGCATCGTCGGCCCCAGCGGCTGGAGCAGCGCGATGAAGAACAGGTTGTCCACGCCGGGCTTAAACACGCGTCGGTAGAGCAAAAGCTCGTTGGCGGGCGCCGAGATGTAGTACTCATCGAAGAACGGAAAGCTGACCTTGTAGCCGGTGGCCCAGACAATTACGTCGACCGCCTCCTCGCTGCCGTCCACGAACCGGACCCGGTCCCCGGCCAACGCCGCGATCTGCGGTTTCCACGTCACCTCGCCCTGGGCGACCCGGCCCAGAAAATCCGCCGAGATGGTCGGATGCGACTCGAGCAGGCGGTGGTCGGGCTTGGGCAGGCCGAAGTCCTCCACCCGTCCCACCGCCATTCGATAGATCGCCCGGAAGAACGCCTGGCGCACTCCGAACGGCACCAGCGGGGTCAGCGGGTTGACCGCGATCTGGTCGACCGGCCGCCCGAGCACGTATTTCGGCACGACGTGCTCGCCGCGCCGGCCCGATATCAACGTGCGGCGCGCGACGAAGCTCGACTCGCCCGCGATGTCGATGGCGCTGTTGCCCATCCCCACGACCAGCACCGTCTTGTCGCGCCAGTCGGCGGCGTCCACGAAGTGGTGCGAGTGCATCTGCACCCCGTCGAACGACCCCGGAGGCGCCGGCTCGGGCCACCGCGGGTCCCAGTGGTGGCCGTTGGCCACGAGCAGTGCGTCGTAGCGGCGCGTCTCCCCCGTGTCGAGCGTCACGGTCCAGATGCCGTCCCGGGGGTCGCGGACCGCGTGCTCCACGCCGGTCTCGAACCTGACCCGCTCGAGCAGCCCGAAGTGCCGGGCGTACTCGGCGAAGTACTGGGCGATCTGCGTGTGGTGCGGGAAGTCCGGATAGGACCGCGGCATCGGAAAGTCCGAGTACTCCATCCGTTCGCGCGAGGTGTTGGTGTGCAGCGAGCGGTAGGCCGAGGACATCCCGTTCTGGTTGGCGAACACCCAGTTGCCGCCGACCCGGTCCGATTTCTCGAAGCACTCGACCCGGATGCCCCGTTCGGCCAGCGCCTTGAGCGCCGCGATCCCGGACGATCCGGCGCCGATCACGCACGCGCTTGGTAGGACAGCCACCGGCCGACGGTAACAACTGCCGCCCGAGCGGGCTACGCCCCCGCCGCCACGCTCTCCTCGCGCCGGTGGGCCTTGCCGCGGGCGACCACCTCCCGGAAGCTCCGCAGGCGGAAGATCAGCACGAGCGCCGCGAACCCGCACGCCGTGGTCAGGACCGCGATGGCGATCTGCTGCCCGACCGAGAACGACGCCACGTACGGGCTCCCGGCGAAGATCGTGAGCAGCAGCGCCTGCTGGACGCCGGCGCCTCCCGGGGTGAACGGGAACACTGACGCCACCACCTGCACCCCGAGCACCAGGAGCACGTTGCGTACCGACCCGCCGATGTGGAACGCGTCGAGCAATGCCCAGTAGGAGGCAAAGCGCACGACCCAACTGGCGAGCTGCCAGCTGGCCATGTCCCGGCGGTAGCGCGGGAAGTCCCGCAGGATCGTGAGGCCTTGCCGCACCCGCTCCCAGAACGCCTTGACCCGCGCGGAGAGCAGGGCAAACCCGACCAGGAAGACCACGCCGGACAGCGTGAGCAAGAACAGCGTGAAGCGCATGTTCGAGGCGAAGAAGCTGATGTCGAAGGCGGGCAGCTTGGAGAAGTCCGGCGGCTTGGGGAACACCCCCTGGGTGAACGCGAAGCACATCACGAGCAGACCCATGAACCAGTCGAAGATCACGCCGGTGGCCAGTCCGGCGGCGACCGTCGGGTAGCTCGAGTTCGGGATCGCCATCCGGGTGAGGAACAGCTGGGCGATGCTGCCGCCGCCGAGCGGGAACACGTTGTTGATCGCGTAGCCGACCATGTAAGCGCCCCACACGTCGCGCCAGCGGATCCGCTCGCCGGGATATGCGGCCCGCAGCGCGCCCCACAGCGCCCGGGAGCGCAGCAGCAGGTACACCCCGTACAGAGCCAGCCCGAGCAGCAAGGCCCCCCAGCTCAGGTTCGTCAGCTGTGAGAGGAACGTGCCGGCGGCGTCGATCAGGCTCTGGACGGTCGACCCGATCGAGGAGGAGTGGTGGGCCCCGGCCGCCGAGACCGTCGCCGCCACGGGTCCTGGCATGCCGCCCATGCCACTCATTAAAAAGCCCGGGGGGCCCAGATCCATCTGGACCCCCCGGAGAGTCAGGGAAGTGGGGGCGCAGTTCCCTGACCGACAGGGGCGAGTTTCCCCGTCCCAAGCTCTTCCTAAACCGAAAAATTCTCGCCCGGTCCCCAGCAAGCCGCTCCGCCTGCGGATCCCGGCGCAAGCCTAGCATTCCCCGCCCGCTTCGGCATCAAACTTCGGCAGCATTTGCACGGCTTCTGGCCTCGGCACGGGCCGGCGCCCACGCCGTCTTTCGTGAATCTCACCGGAGCGCGTCAGCGGCCCTGCGCGCCGGGCCCGGTGAAGAACTCCTCACCGGCCCGCACCGTCCCTGCCGCCTCGGCCTCGTGGCGCAGCGTGCGATCGGCCTCGCCGCTCCAGGCGCCGATGGCCAGCATCTCCCGGTCGGCATCCATCGGGCTGCCGCCCAGGTCCTTGTTGACCACGCGCGCGCACTTGCGCCCCTCGGCGATCGCGGTGACCACGAGCGACTGGCCGATGCGGGCGTCGCCGCACGCGTACACGCCGGGCGTGGAGCTCCGGTAGGTCATCTCGGTGCGGATGTTGCCGCGGCGGTCGAGCTCCAGGTCGAGCTGCTCGACCGTCCCGCTGCGCTCCGGCCCGGAGAAGCCGATCGCGATCAGCACGAGGTCTGCCTCCAGCACGAACTCCGATCCGGGCACCGGGGTCAGATCGCGCGAGGACGTGCCGGTGACCTTCCGGGCGTACACGTGGCTGACATGGCCGTCGCGGCCGCCGAACCCCGTGACCTCGGTGCCCCAGCGGCGCTTGCCGCCCTCGTCGAGCGCATAGGTCGAGATCGTCCGCTTGGGCGGGAGCGGCCACGGATGCCTGGGATCGCGACCATCGGACGGCAGCGCCATGTAGACGTCGAGCATGGCCACGGTCCGGGCGCCCTCGCGGTGGGAGTTCGAGATGCAGTCCATCCCGGTGTCGCCGCCCCCGACCACGATGACGCGCTTGTCCGCCGCGGTGATCTCGTGGCCCGGCTCGGGGTCCCGGTAGCGCCGCCCCTCCTGCTTGGCCACCCACCGGTTGCGCTGGTACAGGTACTCCATCGCCGGATGGATCCCCTGCAGCGCGCGCCCGGGGGCGTCGAGGTCGCGCTGCACGCGCGAGCCGGTCGCCACCACGACCGCATCGTGCTGTTCCTGGATCTCCGTGGCCGAGATCGTCCGGCCCACGTCCACGTCGTAGACGAACTCGATCCCCTCGCCGGCGAGGACATCCACGCGGCGGTCGATGATCCGCTTCTCGAGCTTGGCATCGGGCACGCCGAAGCGGAGCATTCCTCCGGGTCCCTCGTCGCGCTCGTACACCGTGACCGTGTGGCCGCAGCGGTTGAGCTCGTCGGCCGCCGCCAGCCCAGCCGGCCCGGACCCGATCACCGCCACCCGCTTGCCGGTCCGCCGATCAGGCGGGTCGGGCACCACCCAGCCCTCCTCGAAGGCGCGCTCGGCGATGGCCATCTCGATCTGCTCGATCGTCACCGGATCGTCGTTGATGTTCAGAACGCAGGCCGACTCGCACGGCGCCGGGCAGATGCGGCCGGTGAACTCGGGGAAGTTGTTGGTGGCGTGCAGCTGGTCGATCGCCTCGCGCCACTTGCCGTGGTACACGAGGTCGTTCCACTCGGGGATCAGGTTGCCGAGCGGGCAGCCCTCGTGGCAGAACGGGATCCCGCAGTCCATGCACCGGGCGCCCTGCCGGCGCAGCTCGCCCTCGGGCTGCAGGCCGAAGTACTGCTTGTAGTCGTGCACGCGCTGCTCCGGGTCGCGCTTGTCGAAGCCGACACGGTGGATCTTCAGGAACGCTCCCAGCTCGCCCATGACCGGACTACGCCTCGACCGTCTCGCCGCGCGCGGCCGCCGCCTCGGCCAGCGCCCGCTTGTAATCCCGCGGCATCACCTTGACGAGCCGCTCGCGTGCGCCGCGATCCCACGAGGCCAGGACGTTGCGCGCGACCAGCGAACCGGTGCGCGCGGCGTGCTCCGAGATCAGCTCGCGCACCGCCGTCTCATCCTCCTCGGCGAGCTCTTCCAACTCGACCAGCTCCAGATTGCAGCGCCCCTCGAACCGCCGGTCGACGTCGTACACGTAGGCGATCCCGCCGCTCATACCGGCGGCGAAGTTCCGGCCCGTGCGCCCGAGCACGATCACGCGCCCGCCGGTCATGTACTCGCAGCCATGGTCGCCCACGCCTTCGACCACCGCACAGGCGCCGGAGTTGCGCACCGCGAAGCGCTCGCCGGCCAGGCCCCGGAAGAACGCCTGGCCCGCGGTGGCGCCGTACAGCACGGTGTTGCCGACGATCATGTTCTCCTCGGCCCGGAAGCGGTGCTTCTCGGGCGGGCGCACCGACACCACCCCGCCCGACAGGCCCTTGCCGGCGTAGTCGTTGGTCTCCCCGCGCAGCGAGAAGATCACCCCGGGGGCCAGCCAGGCGGCGAAGCTCTGGCCGGCCGAGCCGGTGAAGGCGATCTCGATCGTTCCTTCTGGCAGGCCGTCGGCGCCGTGCCGGCGCGCGATCTCGCCCGACAGGATGCCGCCCACGGTGCGGTTGACGTTGCGCACCGGGATCGGTCCGAGCCGCACGTCCTCGCCGTGCTCGAGCGCCGGCGTGCACCGACGGACGAGCTCCCAATCGAGCGCGTCGTCGAGCACCGGCTGCTGGGGGCGGGTGCGCCGCCGCGGCGTGCCCGGCGGCAGGTCGGGCGAGGAGAGCACCATCGACAGGTCGACCCGGCTGGCCTTCCAGTGCTCGAGTGCCTCGTCCATGTCGAGCATGTCGGTGCGCCCGATCATGTCCTCGAAGCGCCGCACTCCGAGCGAGGCCATGATCGACCGCACGTCCTCGGCCACGAGCATCAGGTAGTTGACCACCTGCTCCGGGGTGCCGCGGAAGCGCTTTCGCAGCTCGGGATCCTGGGTGGCGATCCCCACCGGGCAGGTGTTCAGATGGCAGACGCGCATCATGATGCAGCCCATCGCGATCAGCGGCGCGGTCGAGAAGCCGAACTCGTCGGCGCCGAGCAGCGCCGCCACCACCACGTCGCGCCCGGTGCGCATCCCGCCGTCGACCTCGACCACGATCCGCGTGCGCAGGTCGTTCAGAAGCAGCGTCTGCTGGGTCTCGGCCAGCCCGATCTCCCAGGGCACGCCGGCCCCCTGGATCGAGGACTGCGGCGAGGCGCCGGTGCCGCCGTCGTGGCCGGCGATCGTGACGTGGTCGGCGTTGGCCTTGGCCACCCCGGCCGCCACCGTCCCCACCCCGACTTCGCTCACCAGCTTCACCGACACCGACCCGGTGGGGTTAGCGCACCGCAGGTCGTAGATCAGCTGCTTGAGGTCCTCGATCGAGTAGATGTCGTGGTGCGGCGGCGGCGAGATCAGACCCACGCCGGGGGTCGAACTGCGCAGCCAGGCGATGTACTGGTCGACCTTGTGGCCGGGTAGCTGGCCGCCCTCGCCGGGCTTGGCCCCCTGGGCCATCTTGATCTGCAGCTGGTCGGCATTGACCAGGTAGTGGACGGTGACCCCGAAGCGCCCCGAGGCCACCTGCTTGATCGCCGAGCGGCGCAGATCGCCGTTCGGATCGTGCTGGTAACGACTCGCATCCTCGCCGCCCTCGCCGGTGTTGGAGCGGGCGCCGAGCCGGTTCATCGCGATGGCGAGCGTCTCGTGCGCCTCGCGTCCGAGCGCGCCCAGGCTCATCGCCCCGGTCGTGAAGCGCTTGACGATCGAGGCCGCCGGCTCGACGTCGGCCAGCGGCACCGGCTCGCCGGCGGGCTGGAGCTGCATGAGGCCACGGAGCAGCGCGTGCCGGACCGACTCCTCGTTGGCCATGCGGGCGAACTCGGCGTAGGTGTCGCGGGGGTCGCCGTTTTGCCCCTGCACCGCGTGCTGGAGGTTCGCGATCGTGTCAGGGTTCCACACGTGGCGCTCACCGTGGCGGCGCCACTGGAGCACGCCGCCCACCGGCAGCACCTCGCGATCGGTGCGCGGGTAGGCCCGGAAATGGCGTTCGAGCGCCTCCTGGGCCAGCTGCTCGAGCCCGACCCCGCCGATCCGCGACGCCGTGCCGGTGAAGTGCTTGTCGATCAGCTCGGGCTCGAGGCCGACCGCCTCGAAGATCTGCGCGCCGCAGTAGGACTGGATGGTCGAGATTCCCATCTTCGAGATCGTCTTGAGAAGGCCCTTGCCGATGGCCTTGACGATCCGCATCTCGGCCTCCTCGCGGCCGAGGTCCTCGGGGAGGAGGCTGCGGTCGGCGAGTTCGTCCAGCGACTCGAACATCACGTACGGGTTGATCGCCGCCGCGCCATAGCCGATCAGCGTGGCCATGTGGTGGATGTCGCGCGGCTCGCCGGACTCGATCACCAACCCGGTGCGCAGCCGCGTGCCGCGCCGCACCAGGTGGTGGTGCACCGCCGCGACGGCCAGCAACGAGGGCGTGGCCACACGCTCGGGCCCAAGGTTGCGGTCCGACAGGATCAAGATGTTCGCCCCGTTGTCGACGTAGCGGGCGGCCTCCTCGCACAGCGCCTCCAGGCGCGCTTCCATGCCCTCGTGGCCCTGCTCGATCGGCCACGTGATGTCGAGCGTGGCCGCGTCGAAGATCTCGTGCGAGACCTGGCGGAGCTTCTCGAGCTCGTGGTTGCGCAGGATCGGCTGGTCCATGACCAGCTGGTGGGCCTGCTCGGGACATTCGGCCAGCAGGTTGACCTCGGCGCCCACCCCGGCCTGTAGCGACATCACCACGTTCTCGCGGATCGGGTCGATCGGCGGGTTGGTCACCTGGGCGAACAGCTGCTTGAAGTAGGCGAACAGCGGCGGCTGGCGGTCGGACAGCACGGCGAGCGCGGCGTCGTTGCCCATGCTGGCCGTCGGCTCCTCCGCCTTGGTGGCCATCGGCGCGATGATCATCCGCAGGTCCTCCTGCGAGTAGCCGAAGGCCAGCTGCTTGGAGCGCAGCGGCTCGATCCTGGGCGTGCGCGGGTCGCGGTCGGGCAGGTCGTCGATGTGGACGACCGAGCGCTCGTACCACTCGCCGTAGGGCTGCCGGCGCGCCGCCCGGCGCTTGACGTCCTCGTCCTCGACGATCTTGCCCTCCTCGAGGTCGACCAGGAACACCTTGCCCGGGGCCAGCCGGCCCTTGCGCTGCACGTGCTCGGGGGCCACGGTCATCACGCCGGTCTCCGACGCGAGCACGACGTAGCCCTCGGTGTCCTGGATCCAGCGGCCCGGCCGAAGGCCGTTGCGGTCGAGCACCGCGCCCGCAACCCGCCCATCGGTGAACACGACCGCCGCCGGCCCGTCCCACGGCTCCATCAGGCAGGAGTGGAAGTCGTAGAAGCCCTTCACGTCCGGATCGAGATCGCGGCGGGTCCGGTACGCCTCGGGGACCATCATCATCACCGCGTGCTGAATGCTTCGCCCGCTGAGGACGAGCAGCTCGAGCACGTTGTCGAAGATGGCGGAGTCCGAGCCGCCCTCGCGGACCACCGGGATGACCTTGTTCAGGTCCTCGCCGAACAGGTCCGAGGCGAGCTGGGACTCGCGGGCGCGCATCCAGTTCACGTTGCCGCGCAGGGTGTTGACCTCGCCGTTGTGGGCGATCATCCGGTAGGGGTGGGCGAGCTCCCAGCTCGGGAACGTGTTGGTGCTGAACCGCGAGTGGACGAGGGCGAGCCTCGACGCGACCCGGGGGTCTCTCAGATCGGTGAAGTACCGCGGGAGCTGGGGCGCGGTCAGCATCCCCTTGTAGATCATGGTGCGGCTCGAGAAGCTCGGCAGCGCGAGGTCGCGCCCGGCGGCGCGCTCGATCACCCGCCGGATCACGTACAGCTTGCGCTCGAAGGCGTCCTGGTCCTCGATCCCGTCCGAGGCCCCGATCAGCACCTGGCGGATGAGCGGCGCCGAGGCCCGCGCCGTCTCCCCCACGTGGCGATCGTCGACCGGCACGTCGCGCCACCACAGCGCGCGCTGGCCCTCGGCCTCGATCGTCTCCTCGATCAGCTGCTCGAGCACGGCCCGGCGCTCAGGGTCGGTGGGCAGGTAGCAGACGCCCACCCCATAGCGCCCGGGCGGGGGCAGATCGACGCCCGCGACCGCCGCCCTCAGGAAGGAGTCGGGGATCTGGAGGAGGATGCCGGCGCCGTCGCCGGTGTTCGGGTCGGCGCCCTCAGCGCCGCGGTGCTCGAGGTTCTCGAGCGCCTCGAGCGCCTTCTCCACCACCGCATGGCTGGCCTCGCCCCACAGCTTGGCCACCAGCGCGATGCCGCAGCCATCGTGCTCGTTGGCGGGGTCGTAGAGGCCAGTGGCCCCAGGAGGAGCGATACGTCGGTACATAGGGAGAGGATGCAGACAGGCGCACGACGGAGCGGTCGCCGAAGATTACCAGCGGGGGTTAGGGGGCCGTTAGCGTCGTGTGACTAACGGTTGCCGGCCCGGCTAACTCTTGGCCTTGGCCCGGCTGCGCGATCCGCGCGCGGGCGCGCCATCGCCGTCGCCGTCGCCGTCGGCGCTCTTGGCGGGCGCGCGGCGCCGGGGCTTCTTGGGCGCCGGCTCGTCGTCGGGGCCGCTGCGCACGGCGGCCAGGCTGGCCTCCAGGGCGGCCATCAGGTCGGGCGCGGCCGCCGGCTCCTCGACCTGCGGCTGCACGGCGATCTCCTCGCCGTTGGCCTTGGCCTCGATCAGCGCCAGCACCTGCTCGCGGTACTCGTCGTGGAACTTGGTCGGCTCGAACTCGGACGACAGCGACGCGATCAGCTGCTCGGCCATCTTGAGCTCCCGGTCGGTGGCCTGGGCCTCCCCGATCTCGCCGATCTCATCCAGGCGGTCGGGCGAGAGCACCTCATCGCCCCACAACATGGTGGTCAGCGCGAGCACGTCGCCGGTCGGGCGCAGCGCGCACAGCTGCTGCTTGGAGCGGATCACGACCTTGCCGATGCCGACCTTGCCCGCCTCGCGCATCGCGTCGAGCAGCAGCCGGTAGGCCTTCGCCCCGCCGGCGGTGGGCGCAAGGTAGTAGTTGTGGTCGTAGTAGATCGGGTCGATGTCGACCAGGTCGACGAACTCCTCGATGTCCACGGTCCTGGTCGCCTTGGGGTCGAGCGCGTCCAGCTCCTCGTTGGTGATCGTCACGTACCGATCGGGCGTGATCTCATAGCCCTTGACGATGTCCTCGTAGGGGACCTCCTCGTCGGTCGTCGGATCGACCCGCTTCTGCCGGATCCGCGCCCCGGTCTTGGCGGAGAGCTGGTTGAAGCGGACCGTCTTGGGCGACGTCGCCGTGTACAGCTTGACCGGCACGTTGACCAGTCCAAAGCTGATCGCGCCTGACCAAATTGCTCGAGCCATATGTGTCCTTGTATAGCGAACGGGTGGTTGGTGGCAAGGGGTGAGCGGCGTCTTGCTGTGCATAAGACGCCGCGCGGCTCGCCAACTCATCGGTCGGCCCCGCCCCGGTGCAAAAAGCCCGAAACCTCCCCCCCGCGCAACCGCCTCCGGGACATAAGCACCTCCCAGGCGCTTATCTCCCGAAAGCGCGGACGGCGCGGGCGCTTTCGGGCGTTTTGCACTCCCGCCCCTGCCCGAACCGGCACGCGCAACCATCTCACGTGATGCCCCGCCGCAGCGTTCCATCATCAGTGAGGCTTCCGCCCTTCCAGACGCTGCTCGACGCCCACGGCCGCGACGTCCACCGCTTCCTGGTGGCCAGCGTGGGCCGGATCGACGCCGACGACTGCTACCAGGAGACGTGGCTGGCCGCGCTCCGCGCGTATCCGCGCCTGCGCGACGCCTCCAACCTGCGCAGCTGGATCTTCACGGTCGCCCACCGCAAGGTGATCGACCATGCGCGGGCCAGGCGGCGAGTCGCGGTGCCCGTCGGCGATGTGCCCGAGCCCGCGACCGCGAGCGAGGCGCCGATTCCCCACGACGACGACCTGTGGGCGCGGGTCCGTGAGCTTCCGTCCAAGCAACGCGCCGCGGTGGCGCTCCGCTACGTGACGGACGCCGGCTACGAGGAGATCGCGGCGGTCATGGGGACCAGCCAGGACGCCGCCAGGCGCAACGTCCACGAAGCCTTGAAACGACTGCGAACGGAGTACCGACGATGACCGACATCGAGCACGAACTGAGGCGCGCGGCCCCGGCCCACGACCAACTTCCGGACCTCTGCGAGCCGGCCACCGCGGCGCGGCTGCTCGACGTCGCCTACGCGACGCTCGACTCCCCCGTGGGCCGGCTGCTCCTGGCCACCACGCCGCGGGGCCTGATCCGCCTCGCCTACGTCGATTACGCCGACGAGGACGCCGTGCTCGAGCACCTCGCGACCAACGTATCGCCCCGCGTGCTCGCCGCTCCGCGCAAGCTCGACGAGCCGCGCCGCGAGCTCGACGAGTACTTCGCCGGCGCCCGCCGGCGCTTCGAGATCCCGCTCGACTGGCGGCTCAGCCGCGGCTTCTCCCGACGCGTGCTGGAGGCGACCGCGAAGATCCCCTACGGCGCCACCGCCACCTACAAGCAGATGGCGGCGCAGGCCGGCAGCCCGCGAGCGTCCCGCGCCGCCGGCAACGCGCTCGGCTCCAACCCGATCCCGATCATCGTGCCGTGCCACCGCATCCTGCACTCGGGCGGCGGCCTGGGCGGCTACACGGGCGGCCTCGAGAAGAAGCGGATGCTGCTGACCGTCGAGGGCTACAGCGGGTTGAAGCAGCCGTAAAGCACGAACAGCGGGTTGACCACCTGGTGGCCGCCGGCGGCGCGCATGGTCTGCTGGCCCACGAACGACGGCGGCGACTGGGCCTTGTAGCAGCCGCCCGACTGCACGGTCACGTCGTAGCTGACCGGCGTCTGCTGGAACGGGACGGCGCCGGGCTGGGGGATGAACACGTTCAGCGTGCAGATCCATTCGCCCGGCCCCGTCGGCGAGCTGGCCCGGCGGCTGCAGCTCGGCAGCACGTTCAGCCGCGCTCCCGGCGCCACGGCGCGCCCGAGCTCGCGCTGCTGGAGCACGGTCAGGTTGTTGAAGGTCGGGGTGATGCTCGCCTTCAGCCGCGTGGCGGTGACGCCGGCGGGCCCCCAGTTGCTGGCGATGGCCAGGAAGGCGACGACCGCCGCGGTTCCCACCGCCACGCGCACCGGTACGACCCAGCCCGGATGGCGGCTCACCGTGGCGCCGGCGAAGTCGCGCCGGCGCAGCAGCCGCCAGGAGGCGGCCAGGCAGACCGCGATCCACACCACGCTGACCGCCTCCCCGATGACCAGCGGCCCGTAGAACGGGTGCGAGACGAACAGCGGATGCCAGGCGTCGAAGGCCGAGGCGACGAGCAGCGAGTGCAGCCACACGCCGGTGCCGACCAGGGCGAGTAGCTGCATGACCAGGTCGACTACGGCCGGCCCGAGCACGCCGACGATCCCGTTGCGAGTGGCCACCGAGAACAGCACCGCGAGGCTGACGAAGGCCAGCAGCGGCGGCAGACAGAGCAGCCACGAAAGTGCCACCAGCGCCAGGCAATGACCGGTCGAGAGCAGCGTGCCGCTCAGGCTGACCAGCGGGTGCGCGCCGACCAGCAGCACGCCGGCGGCCAGGCTCGAGACGGCCAGGATGGCCAGGAGCCCCACCGCGAACAGCGCCACCGCGAGCACCTTGCCGGCGAACAGGTCCCGGCGCGTGCAGGACCGGGTCAGCGCGGTCTTCCACGTTCCGTGGCGGTCCTCGGAGCCGAACAGGTCGCCGGCCAGCACCCCGGCCATCAGCGGCAGCCCCCACTGGCCGGAGAAGCCGAGCACCACCAGCGAGAGGGCTAACCCCGACGAGTGGACCCACACTCCGTAGAGCGAGTCGGCCGGGCTGCCGCTCTGCACCTTGAGCACGCCGGCGAACGCGAACGGCCCCAGCAGGCAGACCAGGGCCAGCAGCCGGGGCGCCAGCTGGCTGGCCAGCTTGCGGCGCTCCACCCGGAAGGCGGCGCGCACCCCGCCGACCCGGCGCTCCGGACGCCCCGCCAGCGCGACCTCTGAGGCGACTGCGCTCACGCCCCCGCGAGCACCGCGTCGGCCAGGTCAGCCAGGTCAACCGGGCCGGCGTCGGCCTCGCCGGTCAGTGCGAAGAACATCGATTCGAGCGGGCTGAGCAGCAACTCGAGCCGGCGCACGGCGACGCCGGCCCGCCCCAACTCGAGCACGAACGGATCGAGCGCCCCGGCCGCGACCGCGATCCGCAGCTCTGAGCCCTCGCCGGCCCGGAGCAACTCGATGCCTCGATGCTGAATGGCCAACTCGAGGGCCCGGGCGTCGTCGTTGGTGAGCAGCCGGTACGCCGACCCGGGTGCCTGCTCGCGCAGCTGGGCGGCGCTTCCGTCCCACACCACCTGCCCGTGGCGCAGAACCGTGTAGGCGTCGCAGACGTTCTCGGTCGCGCCGATCAGATGGCTCGAGAGCAGCACCGCCGTACCCTCGGCGGCCAGTCGGCGCAGCAGAACGCCCACCTCGCGCACGCCGGCCGGGTCGAGACCGCTGGTCGGCTCGTCGAGCAGGAGCAGCGCCGGCGCGCGCAACAGCGCGGCGGCGATCCCCAGCCGCTGGCGCATCCCGGTCGAGTAGCCGCTGACCCGATCGCCGGCGCGCCCGGCCAGGCCCACCTGCTCGAGGACCTCGTCGATCCGGGCGAGCGCCTCGGGCGAGCGGTCGAGCTCGGCCAGCAGCTCGAGGTTGACCCGCCCCGACAGGTACGGATAGAACGTCGGCTCCTCGACGAAGCCGGCGACGCCGTCCAGGCTCACCGCCTCGGCCGTGCCGAGCGGGTGCCCGAGCAGCTCGATCTCGCCGGCGTCCGGCGTCAGCAGGCCGAACAGCAGGCGCAGGAGCGTCGTCTTGCCGGCGCCGTTGGGGCCGAGCAACCCGCGCACCTCGCCCTCGCCGACGACCAGGTCGACGCCGTCAACCGCGCACGTGGACTCGAACCGCTTGACGAGCCCGCTTGCACGTACTGCCGCCACCGCCGCCACTATACGGTGGCCTGGCGTTCTCACCGAACTCGTTGGGTAGCTACACAAAGTGGATCCGCTCGGTCCCATCAAGAGGTTCGACGGCTACCAGCAGAAGCACAAGGGCTGGGCGATTCCGATGGCGGTAGTCCGGAAGTTCGGCAACGACCAGGCCGGAAATCTCGCCGCGCTCATCGCCTACTACGCGTTCTTCTCGATCTTCCCGCTGCTCCTCGTGTTCACGACGATCCTGGGGTTCATCGTCGAGCACAACAGCAGCTTCTACGAGAACGTCAGCGACTCGGTGCTCGGCCACTTCCCCGGCCTCCAGCTCGGAACGCATCCGCTGTCCGGAAGCGTCACCGCGCTGATCATCGGCCTGCTCGGCTCGCTGTGGGGCGGCCTCGGCGTGACGCAGGCGGCCCAGAACGCGTTCGACAGGGTCTGGGCCGTCCCGTTCAAGGACCGCCCGGACTTCATCCACTCGCGCCTGCGCGGCCTGCTGCTGCTTATGTGCCTGGGTGTTCTGTTCGTGGCCTCGGCCGTGGCCACCGCCCTGGCCACGACGGTCGGCGGCTCACTCGCGAAGTTCGCCGGCTACCCGATCACCCTCGCCGTCAACTTCGGCCTGTACGTCGCGGCGTTCCGCTTCCTCACCGCCGCCACCGTCCCCACCCGCTGCCTGTGGCTCGGCGCGGGCATCGGCGCGGTGTTCCTCGAGATCCTCCAGCTTGGGGGGGGCATCTACGTAACGCACGTGATCACCCACGCACGCGAAACCTACGGGGTCTTCGCCACCGTGATCGGGCTGCTCGTGTGGCTGCACCTGCTCGCGCAGATGACCCTGTACTCGGCCGAGATCAACGTGGTCGTGGTGCGCAAGCTGTGGCCGCGCAGCCTGCTCGGTCCGCCCGACGTCCCCGCCGACCAGGAGACCCTGCGGGCGTTGGCCAAGGTCGAGGAGCGACACGACGACGAGCAGGTCGACGTGCACTTCACCAACGGCTAGATCGGCCCAGCGCTCAGAACAGCCGGTCGGGCGCCTCGCGCCGGGTCATCTCGAGCGGCCACGAGCACAGCCCGCCCTCGGCCGGACATCCGTCGCACACGCCCCGGTGGGGCGCGTCGGTGACCGTGAACTCGCGCCGCAGAACCCCGTCGGCCAGCGCGCCGAGCGCCGCCCCGAGCGCCGGCATCTGCTCGCGCGTGAAGTCCGCCACCGCGGGCCGCTGCGGCAGCTCGAGGAAGGTGTGGACGACCTCCACGCGCTCCGCGCCGGCCCGCAGCGCCGCGAGCGCGTAGACCAGGCGCTGGGTGCCGTAGGCGGTGTCGGCCAGCGTCTGGGGGTCGGCGCCGTCGAGCCGGTCGGTCTTGTAGTCGACGACCAGGGTCAGGCCGCCGGGTTCCCGCGCGATGACGTCGAACACGCCGCCGATCAGGATCGGCGGGCGGGCGTCGGACAGGAGGAACCGGAAGCGCTCCTCCCGCCGGACGCCCGTGGCGCGACCCAGCCGCCGGCACAACTCGCCGGCGGCGAACCGGTCCACGAGTTCGATGACCTGCGCCGCGTCGGACCCGCCGGCAGCGACCGCCAGCCCGAAGCGCGCCGCCGCGGCCGCCACCGCGGCCTCGGTGACCACGGCCGGCCGGCGGAAGTCCAGCCGCTCGAGCAGTGCGTGCACGAGCGTTCCGCGCTCGGTGGCGCTGAGCGTCCCAGGCGGCGACGACCCGGGCGGCGGCTCGGCCCCGGCCCCCCGGCTCGGCTCGCCGGGCAGCCGCAGCACGCGCTCCACGTAGAAGCGGTAGCCGCAGCGCTTGTACTCCGCGAGCGAGGAGTAGCTGAGCGCCGCCACCGGTGGCGCGGGGACCGCCGGAGGCGGTGGCGCCGGTGGCGCCGGCACGGGCGGCGGGGAAGGCTCGACCGCGCCGGCCTCCCCGCGGCGATCCTCGATCCGCACGTCGTCGGCCGGCACCACCGGGTCATCAGGCGCCGCCAGATCCTCGGGCTGCACGAAGCTCACCGCCACGTCGTCGCGCTCCGCCACCGCGGGCCCGATCCACGCGATCGGACCTCCGCCGGGTGGGTGGGCCCCCGATCTATCGAGCGCCGGCCAGGCATCGAGCTTGGCCGCCCCGCTCAGGATCAGCCGCTCGCGGGCCCGGGTCATCGCCACGTAGAACAGGCGCCGCTCCTCACGCGCCTCGGCGGCCTGGCGCTCCTCGCCCAGCGTCCGGTAGTGCAGCGCCGACTCGCGCCGGCCGGTGCCCGGCTCGGCCAGGCGCAGGCCAAAGCGCCCGTCCCGGCCGATCCGCATGAGCTCGGCCCGCCAGCGCGGCCCGCGCCCCAGGTCGGCCACGCACACCACCTCGAACTCGAGCCCCTTGGCCCGATGGATCGTCATCAGCCGCACCGCGTCGAGCGCCTCCCCCTCGACCGGCGCCTCCGACTCGCGCGCCTCGCCGGCACCGGACCGCGCACGCCGGGCGACCAACTCCAGGAAGGCGTGGAGGTCCGAGCCGTGCGCGGTCTCGTGCTCACGGGCCAGGCGCATCAGCTTGCGCACGTTGGCGAGCCGGCGCTGACCGCCCGGCATCGCCAGGACGGCCAAGTCGTAGCCGGTTAGCTCGATGACCCGATCGATCAGCGACTCGACGGCGGTTCGCCCCGCCGAGCCTCGCTCCGCCGCGAACCACCGGGCGAACGCGGCCAGCCGGTCCCGCTCCGCAGCGTTCAGCCCGTCGAACGCACCGTCGGGCTCCCGCAGCACCGCCCACGGATCGATCCCGCGCGAACGCGCCACGGCGGCCAGGATCACCAGCGCGTCGGCCGCCACCCCGACCAGCGGCGAGGCGAGCACCGTGTACAGCGCCTCCTCCGCGCGCGGGTTGGCCAGCGCCTCGAGGTAGCTGACCATGTCGATCACCTGCGGATGGGCCCAGTAGCCGCGCCCGCCGATCACATAGGTGGGGATCCCCCGCTCTTCGAGCGCGCGCTCGTAGACCCGCAGGTCGGTGGTGGCGCGCGTGAGCAAGACGACGTCGCGCGCGGCGGCGGTCCCGCCGGCCAGCAGTCGCTCCAGCCGGCCGGCCAGGGCGCGCGCCTCGGCCACCCGCCACGGCGCGCCCAGCCCCTCCATTGCCCAGTCGGCGCCCTTGTCGGCCACCAGCAGCTCCACGAGCGGCTCCTCGGACGGCACCGGCGCCATTTCTCGCCCCGCTCTCAGCGGCCGGAACTCCTGGGCGGGCGGGCCCCCCATCGCCGCCTCGAACACGCCGTTGATCACTTTGAGGATCTCGGGACGCGAGCGGAAGTTGGTGTCGAGCGTGGCGCGCGCGCCGACCGCGGCGAGCGCGGCGCCCCGCTTCTCGAACAGCTCCACCTCGGCGTGGCGGAAGCCGTAGATCGACTGCTGGGCGTCGCCGACCGTGAACAGGTTGTCTCGCGCGAGCGACTCGATCAGGTCGAGCTGCACCCGGTTGGTGTCCTGGAGCTCGTCGACCATGATCCGGTCAAACCGGGTCCGGTAGCGCTCGCGCAGCTCGGAGTCCACGCGCAGGAGCTCCCGGGCCTCGAGCTCGAGGTCCTCGAAGTCCAGCCCCGAGACCTCGCGCTTGGCGCGCGCGTAGCGCTCGGCGAACAGGCCCAGCAGGCGATCGAGGAGCTCCCGGACACCGATCGCGCGGCGATGCTCGCAGGCCTCGCGGAACGCGGTGAGGGCCTCGGTGTAGCGCAGGCAGGCCTCGGTCGACAGGGCGGCGCCGTTGCCCCCGGGCAGGGCCACCCCCCAAAGATCTCCCGGCCACGGATCATCCGCCGAGGCCACCTCCGGGCAGCGCTCGAGCCGCGCCAGCGCCTCGATCACCTTGGCGCCCGGATCGGCGATCGCGCCGAGTTCCCGCGCCGCCACCGCGGCCGCTTCGACGAGATCGCGCCGGGCCGCCTCCAGGTCCGGCGCCTCAGGCAATGCGGGTAGCCGCGGGCGCCGCTCGCCCCGGGAGCGCAGCTCGTCGTGCACCTGGAGGATCGCGCCGCGCAGCCCGGCGGCCGTGTACGCGGCGATCAGGTCGATCGCGGGTGAATCGGGGCCCGAGCCGGTGCGCCCGAGCGCCTCGAGCGCGTCCTCGAACGCGGCGTCGGCCAGCCGCTCGGCGTCGGGCGCATCGAGCACCACGAACGCGGGATCCAGGCCAGCGGCCAGCGCGTGAGCGCGCAACAGCCGGGCGCAGAAGCCGTGGATGGTCGAGATGAACGCGCCCTCGGTGGCCCGTGCCGCCTCGTCGGCTCCGGGGTGGGTGGCAGCCATTTCCCGCAGCCGCCCGCGGATGCGATCGCGCATCTCCGCGGCCGCCTTCTCCGTGAACGTGATCGTGAGGATCGCCCCCACCTCGATCCCGTCTTCGAGCACCGAGCGCACGAACCGCTCGACCAGCACCGAGGTCTTGCCGCTGCCGGCGCCCGCGTCGAGCAGCAGGTCGCCCTCGCGCCGCTCGATCGCCGCGAGCTGCTCGTCGGTGAACGCGCGCGTGTCCGTTTCGGACTCCGAGAGGTCAAGCACGGCAGATCCCGGGGTAGCGGCACCCGTCGCGCGAGCAAGTGGACGGGCGGGGCTCGAGCGAGCCCGCGCGCAGCCGCGCCGCCAGCGCCAGCGCACGGCCGCGCGCCTCCTCGAGGAGCTCCTGGAGCTCATCCGGCTCGCGGCCGTCGTTGCCGACCAGGCGGTCGCCCGGAGCCACGCCCTTGACGAACACGCCGCGCGCCCGCAGGTCGCCGCCGCCCAGGGGCTGGTAGAAGCCGGCCACCGGCTCCAGCCCGAGCAGCTCCCGGACCGCGATCATGTACAGCGCCACCTGGAGCTGTCGGTCGCTCTGCCAGCGCGCGCCCTGGTGCTCGGGCCGGGCCGATCCGCTCTTGTAGTCGCGCACGATGGCTCGGCCCTCGCGGTCGGCGTCGACCCGGTCGATGATCCCGCGCAGGCGCACCTCGTCGCCCAGCTGGAGGGCCGGGAGCGCGTCCGGCTCGTCCTGCTGATCGAATCCGAACCGCAGCTCGACGCCGCGGATCGGCCACGTGGAGCCGTCGCGCGCCTCGTAGGCCAGGTAGCGCCGCAGGTCGGCGGCCACCGCCCGGGTCCACCCCGCCCGCACGGCGTCGCCGCGGCCGGCGGCGATCCCGTGCGCCTGCTCGCCGAGCACCTCGTCGAGCAGCTCGAGCGCGCGCGGGAGCGACTGGGGGGTGACCGGCTCGCCCAGGCGCCGGAGGACCTGCTCGAGCACCGCGTGCATGTAGCTGCCCCGGGCGAGCGCGTCGGAGTCGGGCTCCAGGGGGGCGGGCTGGAGCTCGCGGTCGACCAGCCACTTGACCGGGCAGTCGGCGTAGGTCTCCAGAGCGCCGGCCGAGAGGATCTGGCTGTGGCGCACGTGAGCCAGCGCCGTCTCGCCCAGCGAGCCGATCGGCGAGGGCACCTCGCCTGCCGCCGGCGCCGCCGCCGCGGCTCGGCTGCGGGCCAGCTCCCACTCGGTCGGCGCGGCAGAGGCCTCCCACACCACGTCGGCCAGCATCCGCCGGCGCCGGCGCTCGGGGAAGTCCTCGGCGAGCAGCTCGGCCACGTCGTCCAGGAACGGCGAGGGCAGCGCCAGATTGCCCTCCTCGTCGGAGCTGCGGTAGCTGAGGATCACGCGCTCGGTGGCGCGCGAGACGCTCGTGTAGAACAGGTAGCGCTCGCGGGCCAGCGCGTCCTCGCGCGGGCGCAGCCGCAGCCCACTGCATGCCGCCAGCTCGCGGCGCAGCTCGTCGGACAAGAACGGCTCGGGCGTGGCCCTGAGCGGGAACTCGTTCTCCTGAAGGCCGCACACCAGCACGGCCCGGAAGCGCCGGGCCCGGATCGAGAGCGGGTCGCTCACGAGCACCGCGCCGGCCGCGGGCGGCGGGCCGGCGGGCAGCTCGAGCGTCTCGAGCAGCTCGATCAGCTCCTGGCCGGCCGGCGTCGCATCCACCTCGCCGAGCTCTGTCAGGGCCCGCCCGAGCGCCGCGACAGCGCGGGCGTCGAGCTCCTCGGCGGCTCCGAGCACAGGCGCGCGGCCCCGATACGGGGCGGCCAGCAGCCGCCGGGCCTGGCGGGCCAGTTCCGCGCCGGGGTCCTCGGCGGCGCGGAGAACGTCGAGCTCTCCGAGCTCCACGCGGGCCAGCGTGGCCGCCTGCCGGGCGGTGCGCAGCCCCCGCCGGCGCACCTCGGCTTCGAGCTGGTCGGCCGCCTCGGGCTGCTCGAGGCGCCCCGGCGCGCGCAGGTAATCGAGCAGGTCCTCGGCGCGCGCCCGCACGGGCTCGAGCAGCGCGCAGCGGGCGAGGCCCAGGAGCCCCCGGCCCAGCGCGGTGGCTCTCAGCAGGGTCCGCCGGCGCTCGACCGCGACAGGGATGCCGTACCGGCCGAACACCCGCTCGAGCAGCGCGGAACTGCCCTCGGGCGAGCGGCCGACGACCGCGATCTCTTCGCCGGGGATGCCCGTCCGGAGCAGCTCGAGAACGTGCGCCGCCAGCAGCTCGGCCTCGGCCAGCTCGCCGCCCGCTTCGAGCAGCGCCACCGCCTCGCCGGGCTCCACCCGCACGGGCGACGGCTCGAACAGCCCCCGCTCGAGGTGGTGCAGGACGGCCCTGGAGCCGGGCTCGTAGTGCTCGCCCAGCGCCGGCAGCTCGAGCACGCGCTGGGCCAGCGGGCGGAGCTCCTCGACCACCTCGGCCCGGGCCGACAGCGCCGGGCGCCCCGGCTCGTAGGTAAGCGACACGGTGACCTCGACCCCGACCACGCGGGCCAGCGTCTCGATCGCGTCGCGCTCGAGCGGATGCAGGTCGTCGAACCCGTAGAAGAAGACGGGCTCCGTCCCCCACCCCCCCGGCGCGGCCCGCAGCGCGTCGAGCGCGCGCCAGATGAACCGCTCGGCGTCGTCGCGCTCCAGCCGGTCGAGCGCATCGGCGTAGGCCCGGTAGATGGCCGCGACGTCCCGGGCGTACCCGGGCCGTCGCCGGTCCTCACGCGCCCAGCTTTCCATCGCCGCGGCGAATCGCGCCGGCGTCACCAACGAACGTTGCAGCTCGGCGATCAGCTCGCCGGCGGCGGTCGGGAAACCAGCCGTGCCGGCCGCCTCCTGCAGCGCCCCGAACCGGACGCCCGCAAGCGCCTGCTCGAGCACCCGCTCGCGCTGGAGCCGGGTGAGCCGCCGACCGCTGTAGCCGACCCGCCCTGCGATCTCCGAGGCCAGCCCTCCGAACGTGAGGACCGACCCGACCACTGCCCCCTGGGCGGCCAGTTCGCGCCCGTAATGGTTGGCGTCGGCGGCGGTGGGGACGACCAGGATCGCCCCACGGCCGGCCGCGGCGGCGAACGCACCCAGCACCTCCCCGGCCTTGGCCGAGTTGGCGGGTCCCAGGACGAGCGTGAGCGACATCATGTCGATGATGGCGCTTGGTGTAGACGGCATCGGGAGGATGCGGCTGCTCGTCGGAGCGGCCGCGGTCTGCGCGGTTGCTCGGCGCGGCGAAGGCGGCAACCGGGCGAGCCTCAGCTCGGGCACCGAAGCTGCTCGCGTTGTCCCCTGATGATCACTCCGCGCAGCAGGTGCGGCCGAAGTTCATGTCGTTCTACCACGGCAACGGAGGAGGCTTCTTCGACTATCTGATGGGGCCCGGGCTGACCTGGGGGGCGTACAAGCACGGCAAGGAAACCCCGGTCGTCTGGTCCCGATGGGGAGCGCGCGCCTCCGGGCGCGCCACGTACTGGCTCGGCTACCCGCCCGACTGCGCGCCCTGCCGGGAGATCCGGCGCGTGGTGAAGCTCTCGGCGTGGCGGGTGCGCAAAGGGCAGTACACGCGGTTCGCGATCACCTGGCGGCGAAGCAAGGTCGTCTACGCGCTCGAATTCACCCGGATTCCCACCAACGGCGTGCCCGGCGGTCTGCCGGCCCATACGTGGTGCTGGGCGAAGATTCCCCAGTCCTGCGTTTCGCGCTGAGCGGCCTGGAGCGCCCTACGCGGCTTCGGGCTGCTCGGCGGCCTCTGCCGACGCCGCGGCCTCGGTTTCCTCGGCCTCGGGCGGCTTGGCCCCCTCCCGGGCCCACGGCTCGTCGAACTCCACGCGCCACTTGCCGTCCTCGGTCTCCTGCAGGGCGAGCCTGGCCCGGAAGCTCTTGCCCGAGCGGCCCTTGAACCCGGTGACCGCCTTCTCGGTGCGACCGGTCTTGATCAGCTCGCGGGCCACCGACACCGGTAGCTGCTTGCCGGCCTTGGACTTCCAGATCACGAAGCCGCAGCCCGGGTCCTCACGCGACCAGCACGAGTAGCCCTTGCGGTTCTCGACGATGTCGCGCCCGCACACCGGGCAGGGCCCGAGGTTGGCCCGCGGGATCCGGACGTCCTTGAGGTTGCGGTCAAGCTCGCCCACGGTGTCCTCGGTGAACTTGACGATGTCGCCCATGAACGCCTCGCGGGAGTCCTCCCCGGCCTCGATCCGGGACAGCCGATGCTCCCACTCCCCGGTCAGGCCCGGCGAGGTCAGCGCGTGCTCTCCGAGCAGCCGGATCACGTTCAGGCCCTTCTCGGTCACGACCAGGGCGCGACCGTCGCGCTCCACGTAGCCGACCTGGATCAGGCGCTCGATGATCGCCGCGCGGGTGGCCGGGGTGCCGATCCCCGAATCCTTCATGGCCTCGCGCAGCTCCTCCTCGTCGACCAGCTTGCCGGCGGTCTCCATCGCGGCCAGCAGCGAGCCCTCGGTGTAGCGCCGGGGCGGCTTGGTCTCCTTCTCCTCGGAGGAGACGTCGGTGGTCTCGACCCGCTCGCCGCGAACCAGGCTCGGCAGCTCCTGCTCGCGGCCCTCGTCCTCCTCGTCGCGGTCGGCGTCCGCCCCGCCGCCGCGCTCGCCGTACACCGCGCGCCAGCCCGCCACCAGCAGCACCTTGCCGCGGGTCCGGAATACGTGCGAGGCCACCGTGGTCTCGACCCGCGTGTTCTCGAACACCGCGTCGGGATGGAAGATGGCCAGGAAGCGGCGGACCACCAGGTCGTAGATCTTGCGGTCGTCGTCCGACATCTTGTCCACGGGATGGCGCTCGGCGCGGGTGGGGATGATCGCGTGGTGGTCGGTGACCTTGGCGTCGTTGACCACGCGGCCAAGCGGCAGCACGTCGAGCCCGAGCACGTACCGAGACGCCTCGGCGTACTCGCGCTGCTCGCCGACCAGCCGCGCGATCGGCTTGATCTCGCCGATCATGTCCTTGGTGATGTAGCGCGAGCTGGTGCGGGGGTAGGTGAGCGCCTTGTGCTCCTCGTACAGGCGCTGAGCGGCCGCCAGCGTGCGCCGAGCCGAGAAGCCGAACCGGCTGTTGGCATCGCGCTGGAGCGAGGTGAGGTCATACAACAGCTGCGGGCGCTCCTTGCGCTCGGACTTCTCGAGCTTGGTGATCTCGCCCATCTGGCCCCGGCAGGCCTCGACCACCGCGAGCGCCGCCTCGGCGCTCTTGACCCGAGGGTTCGCGCCGTCGTGGTAACGCCCCTCGTAGACGCGCGGCCGGTCCTCCACGGGGTCGAACACCGCGTCGACCACCCAGTAGGGCTCGGGCTTGAAGGCGCGGATCTCCTGCTCGCGGCGGGCCAGGATGGCCAGGGTCGGGGTCTGCACCCGACCTAGCGAGACGGCCCCGTCAAACGAGCTCCGCAACCGGATCGTGGCCGCCCGCGTGGCGTTCATGCCCACGATCCAGTCGGCCTCCGAGCGCGACCGGGCCGCCGCCTCGAGCGTGGCCAGCTCGGCGCCTGGACGCAGGGCGCCGAACGCCTCCTTGATCGCCGCATTCGTCATCGAGTTCAGCCACAGCCGCTGGACCGGCTTCTTCGCGCCCGCCTTCTCGTACAGGTAGGCGAAGATCAGCTCGCCCTCGCGGCCGGCATCGCACGCGTTCACGACGCGCTCGACGTCGTCGCTGTCGAGCTGTCGCTTGACCACGGTCATCTGCTTCTTGGAGCGCTCGTCGCGCACCACGAGCCTGAAGCGGTCGGGCACGATCGGCAGGTCGGCCATCCGCCACTTCTTGAAGCGGTCGTCGTACTCGTCGGGGTCGGCCAGCTGGACCAGGTGGCCGACCGCCCAGGTCACGACGTGCTCGGGGCCCTCGAGGTAGCCCTCGTGCTTGGTGAACGGTCCGGGCAGCACGCGCGTGAGGTCGCGTCCGACGGACGGCTTCTCGGCGATGACCAGCGTCTTGCTCATGAGTCCGCGAGGGTAGCGCCCGCGTCAACCGTAACGCTCACCCGGCCGGCGCCCGGCTGTCGGTCAGACCGGCGAGCCCGACTGCGCGCGCAACGCCGCGACCTTGCGCGCCACCGCCCCCAGCCCGTACCGCTCGGCCGCCTCGGCGGCCTCGTCGAGCAGCCCCTCGGCGCGCGCGTCGCCTGCGTGGGCGAGCCCCAGGAGCGCTTGGGCGTAGTCCACCTGGGTCCGGGCCAGACACCCCGGCGCCGGGAGCTCCGCGTTGGCGGCCAGTGCCCGCTCGAAGTGCATCGCGGCGAGATCGCCCCGGCCCATGGTCGCGGCCAGCTTGCCCAGGAAGCTGGCCGCCGAGCCCAAGCACACCGCGGCCAGCCCGATCACCACGTTGACGTCGGCGTAGGGCTCGAGCTTGCCGTACAGCAGCGCGGCCCGTTCGGCGTCGTCGAGATCGGTGCACACGTCGCTCAGCAGCGTCATCGCGATCATCCAGTCGAGGTCCTTGGGTATGACCTCGAACTCGCGGGCGGCAAGCCGCTCGAACTCCTCGCGCGCCTCGGCCAGCCTTCCCTCCTCGCACAGCAGGTTGACCAGCGCGGCGCGCCAGGCCGGCCGCCCCGGGTTGTCGGCGACCAGCTGGCGGGTCGAGCGCTCGAGCTCGCCCATCCGTCCCTGGTCGCGCCGGATGGCCATAACCTGGATCGCGTAGTACTGCGAGGCGGTCACCGCCTCGGCCGGCGCGCCGGCCGCGAGCGCCTCCGACGCGAGCCGGTCGGCTCGATCGAGCGCGCCGGCCAACAGCGCCCGCATCGACCGCCACATGATCGAGGTCCATTCGAACTGCGGCTGGCGCAGGCGATCGGAGCCCGCCCCGAACGCCTCCATCTGGGCGTCGACCGCGTCGCGATCCCCTCGCTCGAGCAGGTCGACCACGAGCCAGGCGTGGGCCTGGAGCTGGAGCTCGATGTTTCCAATGTGGCGGGCCAGCGTGAGCATTTCGGTCGAGGCCTCGATCCGGTCCCGCAGGTGCGGGGCGTCCCACAGCACGCGCCGGCGCGCGCCGCAGGCATAGGCGCGGGCCTCGGTATCGCCGAGCTCGGTGGCGATGTCGGTCGCCTCCTGGCTGAGCGCCGGCATCCGATCGCGCTCGGGCGAGTAGTAGATCGCGCCGCACAGGCAGGCCAGCAGGCGCACTCGCATCACGGTCCGGCCAGGCTCGAGCTCGAGCGCGCGCTCGATCATCGCGATCAGCTCGGTGTCGACCACTCCCGGCGGCTGCACGTAGCGGCGCGACGCCCCCACCGCCGCGCGCGCCAGCGCCTCCCCGTCGCCGATCTGCTCGGCCAGCGCGGCCGCTTCGCGAAACGCCGATGAGGCCTGGGCGCGCTCCCCACCCCGCACCCGCGCCTCCCCCAGGGCGAGCAGCAGCTCGCAGCGGCGCACGATCGCCTCGGGCTGAAAGCGCCCCTGCACGTCGAGCGCGCGGGCATAGTGCTCGGCGGCCTCCTCGTGGGCGAGCATCGTGGTGGCCTGCTCGGCCGCGCGCAGCGCGTAGGCGATCGCCTCCTCGGCGTCCTCGGCGTCGGCCACGCCGCGCGTGAAGTGATGGGCCAACTCGGGCAGATAGCGCCCCAGGCGCCGCCCCTGCGTGGCCTCGATCGCCTCCCCCACGCGCTTGTGGATCCGAGCCCGCCGGGGCACCGACATCCCCTCATACAGCGTCTCCCGGATCAGCGCGTGCGAGAACACGTACGAGCCGGGCATGTCGTCTGACTCCACCAGCAGCCCGGCCGCCAGCGCCTCATCGAGCGCGCTCAGGAACTCTTCCTCGGCCAGCAGCACGACCCGTTCGAGCAGCGTGGCGTCGACGTCGCGGCCGATCACTGCGGCGACGCGCAGCAGCTCGATCGAGGGTGGGTCGAGCCTGCCCAGCCGCCAGGCGATGACCTGCTTGACCCCCTCGGGCAGGCCGAAGCGCTGGAGCTCGGAGGCGCTCGCGCTGCCCGCGTGCACGCCCGCCTCGAGCAGGTGGCGGACGATCTCCTCGACGAAGAACGGGTTGCCCTCGCTCTCCTCGTACAGGGCGTGGGCGAACGACCGCGAGGGCGTCTCGCCGGCTCGGAGCGCGACCAGCTCGGCGGTCTCCGACTCGCTGAGGCCGCGGATGTCGAGCTGGGAGGCGAGCCGGTCCCGGCGCAGCTCGGCCAGCGCGTTGGTGAACGTGTCGCCGCGCCGCTCGGTCGAGCGGTACGCACCCAGGATCAGCACCCGCGCCGGGTTCGTGGCCCGGGCCAGGTGGCGCAGAAGCAGCAGAGTCGGCCGGTCGGCCCACTGGAGATCGTCGAGCACGAGCATCACGGGCCGGGCACGCGAGAGCTCGGTGAGGAGCCCGACCACGGCCTCGAACAGCCGATAGCGCTCGGTCTCGGGCTCGTCCGCGGGCGGCGGGGGCAGGTCGGGGGTCCGCCGGCGGATCTCCGGGATCAGGCGCGAGAGCTCCGAGCCGTACTCGCGGGCGGTGTTGCGCAGATCGCTCGCCGGCGCGTTCAGCGCCCAGTGCCGCAGCGCCTCGAGAATCGGCTGGTAGGGGACCACGGTCTCGCGCGGGGACCGCCCGGCCAGCACGATCGCCCCCGCCTCGTGCACGCGGCGGGCCACCTCTGCGGTCAGCGTGGTCTTGCCGATGCCCGCGTCGCCGGCCAGGAACACGAGCTGGCCCGAGCCCCCCTGGCCGCTGGCCAGCTCCCACAGCTCCTGGAGCTGGGCGAGCTCCTGCTCGCGGCCGATCAGGGGGCCTTGGGCGCGGTGACGCAGATCCGCGGGCAGCGGGATGGCCTCCCCCGCCCCGCCCGCCTCCGGGGACCGCGTCGTGGCGGCGTCCTGAGCGTGCGGCCGCAGCAGCCGCTCGTGGGCCGCGATCGCCTCGGGCGACGGGCTCGTGCCGAGCTCGTCGCGCAGGAGCGTGCGCAGCGCGTCGAACACCCGCAATGCCTCGGCCACGTTGCCGCGCGCGGCCAGCGCCTCCAGCAACAGCACGTAGCCCGATTCGCGGTAGGGCTCTGACTCGATCAGCGTGCGAGCCGCGCGCTCGGCCGACTGCAGCTGTGTTCCGCCCATGACCAGCCCGGCCTGGCCGATGACCTCGAGCGCCATCAGGTGGACCTCCTCGAGCTCGCGCCGGGGCGCCTCGAGCCAGCCCGCCTGCGCGCCGGGCAGCAGGCCGCGGCTGGCGATGTTGAGCGGCACCTGGGCGAGCGCCCAGGCCCTGCGCACGTCATCGCGCTCCAGCGCCTCCAGCGCGCGGGCAACCTCGGCCGCCGCGGCCTCGACGTCGATCCACACCGGCTCGGGCAGCGACAGGATCAGCTCGTCGCGGCCCGCCACCGAGGTCGTCCCCAGCGTCGAGCGCAGCCGCGAGAGCAGCGTGCGCAGCGCGGCGTCCTGGGAGACCGGCGCGCGGTCCGGCCACAAAGCGCCGATCAGCTCCTCCCGGCCCACGTGCCGGTCGCGATTTAGCACCAGGTAGGCCAGCAGCAGCGGCACCTGCCTGCCCCGCAGGCGCTCGGACAGCTGCACGCCATCGATCTCTACGGACAGCCGTCCACAGAGCTGGATGCGAGTCATCTCGGACGGGCGCTCTGTCTGCGGCAACGTTTTGGAAACGTATCGACAACGTCAAAGCGGCATCTTGCGCACCAATGGACACCGAGGTGAGACGCAGCGACGTACTCGGCGGGGCGCGACTAGAGGGACCGCAGGACCGCAGCGATCATGGCCACACGACCACAATCAACGGAGGGCACAGGCGAATCGCCTACTGCGAGTGCGGGGCGCAACTCGCAGGCGACGATGAGCGAGAGCTCTTCTCAGCGGCCCAGCGGCACCTCGCCCACCATCATCCCCAGCTGCTGGGGGCACTGGGGCCCGGGATGGTGAGTCAAATGGCTGAGGACGTCGGGGGGCGATAGCACCACGGAAAGTCCCCCGGGGGCAATGCACCTAAGGGCGGGCGGTGTGCAGACCACCGCCCGCCCTATAGGACCGCTCTGGGGCACGCCTACCACTCGGGGCGCACGTGCGCTCCGCCATCGACGGATTCCCTGGGTGTCAGCGTGGTTGGTACCCGTGAGGTGTCCGGGCTCCGCGCGAGTGCGCCCGGAGCGGCATCGCGCGCCCCTGACGGAGCGCTGGCACCCACCGAGCCCGCCACCCCTAATTCCTATCCGGCGCAGGCTCCCGTTGACACCGAGTGCACGCGCTTCTTCGCGTCCGCGAGTTGGGTGCGGACTAGGGCGTTGGGGACTGCGAAGCCGCCCTCGCCGGTCGGCGAGCCGGTGATCGCGGCGAAGACGGTGGCGACGACCTGCCCGCGGGCGTCGACCATCGGGCCGCCGGAGTTGCCGGGCCGCACCCGGCCGCGCAGCGCGGTGATGCTGCGCAGCACGGGGCCGTTGCCGTAGGCGTCCTCGGTGCTCACGGTCTCGGTCTGGCCGATCCGGCCCGGCTCGAGGTCGAACGAGCCGTCGAGCGGGTAGCCGAGGATCGCCGCCGGCGTGCCGGACTGAGGCTTGGCGGCCATTCGGAGCGCCGGCTCGCGCAGGCCGGGCACGCGCAGCACGGCCACGTCGTCGTGGGAGTCGAACCCGACCACGTCCGCGTCCAGCCCCGGCGGGGTGCCGTCGACCTGAACCGTGGTGTCCGACTCGCCGGCCACCACGTGCGCGTTGGTCACGACCATGTGCGGACCGGCCACCCAGCCGCTGCCTTCGATCCCGAGGCCGCAGGCGGTGCCCAGCACCTTGACCACGCTCGAGGCGGCCGCCGTCACGCCGGGAGCCCGGGCGATCCCGCGCGGGGGCGCCGGCACGTCGGCCGCCGGGCCGCGCACCGACGGCAGCGGGTCGATCCGGGCCAGCGCGTGCAGGATCGGCCCCGACGGCGGCAGCAGCTCGTTGAGCCCCTTGAGGATCGCTGACTGCTGGATGTCTCGCCGGAGCACGAGCGAGCTGGTCGACTGGAACGCGATCGCGCCCACGATCCAGGCGATCCCGAGCGCCACCGACGCGGTCAGGGCGGCCCCCAGCAGCCCGTCCACCAGGCGCAGCCCGGGCAGGCGCAGGAACCTGCGCGCCCGGGCACCGACGCCCTCGAACCCGCTGGCCAGCACCGCGCCGGCCAGCAGCGCGCCGAGCAGCCCGAACAGCGGCGCGTAGGTGGAGTGCGAGCCGGCGGGCAGGACCAGTGGCGCGAGCCGGGTGCCGAGGAACGCGCCGATGCCGAAACCGAGCAGCGACAGGCCGCCGACGATGAAGCCCTGGGCGTAGCCGTACATGGCCAGCAGCACCGTGAACGCCACGATCAGCCAGTCGACTTTGGTCATCGGTGGGAGGTTAGGGCGAGCAACCTTCTACCGTTCCAGGTGAGGTGGCACATGGGGTTCTGATGGAGGGGGGTACAAGACGCCGGAGTCGACGCGGCTTGTGGCGCCGGCGCCTGCGCCTGCTGATCCCCCTCGCCGTACTCGCAGGCATCGCCGTCGCGGTGGTATTCGTGCTGCGCGGCGGCCCCGGACGGGCCGAGCGCCAGCTGGTCTCGAGCTACGTCCGGGCGTGGGCGGCCGGTGACTATCACCAGATGTATTCGCTGCTCACCCCCGCCTCGCAGCCGGGCATCAGCGAGGCGCGCTTCACGGCCGCCTACCGGCGCGACGCCACGACGGCGACGACCGTCAAGCTCACCCCGGTGCGGATCGGGAAGCGGCGCGGCGATTTCATCCCGGTGCAGATGGTCGTGGCCACCCGGTTGTTCGGAACGCTGCGCGAGACGCTCGAGGTGCCGCTCGACGGCAGCGGCTCGAGCGCCACCGTCCACTATGTCCCCTCGCTGCTCTTCCCCGGCCTGGCCGGACGCGAGCGGCTCAGCCGGCACATGGCGCTCGCCCCCCGCGCGACGTTGTTCGCCGCCGACGGCACGCCGCTGGCCAAGGGAGCCGACCGCACCTCGCCGATCCCCGACGTGGCCGGGCAGATCGCCGGCGTGCTCGAGCCGATCCCGTCCGAGGACGCTTCCCGGTACGCCGCGCAGGGCTATCCCGCCGACGCCAAGGTCGGCCAGAACGGACTGGAGCGCGCCTTCCAGACCCAACTGGCCGGGACTCCCGGCGGCGTGCTGCGGTCCGGCCACCGGACGCTGGCCCGGGTCGCCCCCAAGCCCGGGCATGACGTGACCACCACGATCGTGCCGACGCTCGAGCGGGCCGCGGTCGCCGCCCTGGCCGGTCGCTACGGCGGCATCGCGGCCATGAATCCGCGCACCGGCGGGCTGCTCGCGCTCGCCGGCGTGGCGTTCTCCGCCCTGCAGCCGCCCGGCTCGACGATGAAGATCATCACCTCCACGGGCGCGCTCGACGCCGGGATCGTCAAGCTGTCCGACACCTTTCCCATCAGCACGGCCGCGACGATCGAGGGCTACACCCTGCACAACGCCGGCGGCGAGGCGTGCGGGGGCACTTTCCTGAACGCGTTCGCGGTCTCGTGTAACTCGGTGTTCGCCCCGCTCGGGGTCAAGTTGGGCGCCAAGCGCCTAGTCGCCATGGCCGAGCGCTTCGGCTTCAACCAGCAGCCCACGATCCCTGGCGCGGCCGAGCCCACCATCCCGTCGGCGAGCGCGATCGGCGGCGACCTCGCGGTCGGCTCGTCGGCGATCGGCCAGGGAAAGGTCCAGGCCAGCGTGCTCGAGATGACCGACGTGGCGGCCACCATCGCGATGGGCGGCCGGCGCCCGCTCCCCACCCTCCAGGCCCACCTCCCGCCCCACTTCGTGCACGTCACGAGCCGGCACGTCGCCGGCCTGCTCCAGCGGCTGATGGTCGCCGTGGTGCAGTTCGGCACTGGCACCTCGGCCGCGATCTCGGGCGTCACCGTGGCCGGCAAGACCGGCACCGCCGAGCTTCAGAACACCGCCACCACCACCGGCGCCAACACACCTAATTCCGACCAGGAGACCGACGCGTGGTTCGTCGGCTACGCCCCGGTGGGCGCGCCTCGGATCGTCGCCGGCGCTCTGTTCCCCAACCAGGGCGCAGGCGGGGCGACCGCGGCGCCGGCCGTGCGCGATGTGTTGGTCGCCGGCCTCGAAGCCACGCACTGACCGCCCCGGCGCGCCGGGCCGTCAGGCCCCCTTTGCGCCGGCCCCACCCCCGGGCGCCGGCGTGCCCGTCAGAGATCGAGGTCGATCTCGCCCTTGCCGCCACTCGGGCTGAAGATGTGAAGCGTCAGCGGCCGGTTGGAGTACACCGAGATGGGCAGCTTGAACAACAGCAGGCCGCCCTGCGTGGGCCCGAAGCTCGCGGTCGTGTTCGGCGCCGGCTCGACGCCCGAGGGCACCAGCCTCTGCTGCGTCCACGCGTAGCCGTTGAGCTCGGCGTTCAGGTGCAGCGGGAAGAAGCGGTCACCGTTGGAGTCGCTGATGAAGAAGCTGCGGGCGGTGAGCTTCCGGGCGGTCGGTCTGGTTCTTGGCCCAGAGGAAGACGCCGTACCAGAGCTGGTTGCGGGTCAGACCGCCGCTGCCGACCGGCAGGCCGGAGACATACTGCCGGTCCTCGACGGAGAACTGGTTGAGCTCCCGGGAGACCTGGAGCTGATACGTGACCGGCCCGGAGTCGACGTACACGCCGTTGTTGAGCTTGCTGGTGGGGTTCGATTCCTGGCCGCATGCGCCCAGCCCCACGGCGAGGCCCAAGGCGCAGGCGAGGATCCACAGTCGGCGCGCGCTCACGGGCGTCGAAGTGTAGTCAGCGCCCGGCGACGGTCGCCCGCCGGCCGCGGTCGCGGTCTTCCTCGAGGATCGTACGCAGCCGGCGCATCGCCTTACGAGCCTTGCGCCGCGTCCACGCGCCCGCGCCGAGCGCCTCCATCAGCCGGTCCGAGGGCATCACCGGCACGGTCTCGAGCGTGTATTCCACCCGCGTGCTCCCGGCCGGGCCGGGCGAGAGCGTGTAGGTCCCGAGCATCCGGATCCGGTTGTACTTGCCGCCCCGGCCGCGCTCGACGATCCGGAACGGCGGCTGAACCTCGGCGAACGTCATGTCGGCCCAGTTGAACCGGCTGAGCGGCGCCTTCATGCGAAACCGGGCGCCCGCTCCCGCCCCGTATGAGTCCTCACGGGTCAGGTGCCAGTCGGTCAGGTAGTGATCGGTGAACTCGGCGTGGTTGGCGATGTCCGCCAGGTACTCGAACACCTCCTCGCGAGGTCTCGAGATCGTCGACTCGACGGTGAACGGCTCCACGCTCGGGATTCTAGGTTCGCGGCCGAACGAGGGTCGCGGCCCTGCTACGCCGCGCGGTGGTCGGTCAGCCACATGGTGTGCCCGAACTCGGGGCCGTGCACGACGCGCGAGTGCAGCGCCGGCTCGGGATCGAGCGCCCGGCACAGCTCGCAATAGACCGCGCCGCCCTCGTCTAAGTACACCCGCTCTCCGACCAGCGGCGTGCGCCGGCAGCCCTGGCATCGCTCGCGGTCGGCGTCGCAGCGATCGACGGCGCGACGCACCAGCGCGACCTGTAGCTCGGGCGCCACATCGTCGAACTCATTCCAGTCCCAATCCGCCATGGGACGATGTTTCGCCGCTGTGCAGGGGGTTCCTGCCGACGCTTGAGGGACCGCTTAGGCACCGTTGATAAACAACCTCCAGGCCCCTCCGCCATCCGTCCAGAGCCTAAGCCGGACCTTTGACTCAGGGGATATGATGGCTGGACCGGCTTGTCCAAGTCGGCAAGTTTTTAGCCCGTAACAAGGAGAACGCGCCTTCTATGAAAGCTTGGATGTCGGGCAATGTTGCGGGGACCGGAACCTTTCGATGCACGGATTGCGACTACCCCGTGTCGCTCGACGCGGTTGACGAACTGCCGACCTGCCCGAACTGTGGCGGGACGGAGTTCGTGCGGGCTTCGCTGTTCACAACGGCTCAGACGAGCGTGCTCGAGATGAGCGGGGACGACGACGATCAGGGCTGGCTCGAGGAGATGCGGGAAGGCCTGCACGAGCCCGGGCAGTACCTGGCCTACCGGGCCGACGGCGAGACCCCTGTGGCCTACGCACTGCAACGCGAGTGGACTCGGATCGGCCGCAGCCTGGCCGCCGACATCCGCTTCGACGACCCCACGGTGTCGCGCCGGCACGCGCTGATCGTGCGCCAGCCCGACGGCCTGCGGGTGCTCGACGACCGCAGCCTGAACGGCGTGTTCGTCAACGGCGAGCGAGTCGAGTGGAGCACGCTGGCCGAAGGCGACGAGATCGTGATCGGCCGTCACCACCTGCACTTCGTCGACATCCCGGTGGTGACCGGGATGCGCTACAGCCACGCCGCAGAGCACGGCGCCCCCGCCCAGACCGGCTAACCCCAGCTTCGTTATGGAGACCACCGGCGGCTCCGCCGCTGGCCTATAGTGCTGGCCCGGGCTATGGCGGCGACGATCTCGGTTCTCTCCCAGAAGGGCGGCACGGGCAAGACCACGGCCGTGCGCACCCTGACCGACGTGTTCCGGCGCGTCGAGCTACGCGTGCTCGCCATCGACCTCGATCCCCAGGGCAACCTGTCGGACTACCTCGACGTCGATCCCGAGGCCTCGCCCACAATCGGCGACGTGCTCTCGGGCCGGGCCAAGGCCCGCGGCGCCGTGCACGACGGGATCATCCCGGCCAACCTCGGGCTGGCCGAGGCCGAGCTCGCGCTGGGCGGCAAGATGGGCCGCGAGCTCGCGCTCAAGAAGGCGCTGCGCGAACTGCGCGACGACTACGACCTGATCCTGATCGACTGCCCGCCGGCGCTCGGCCTGCTCACGGTCAATGCGCTGGTCGCCTCCGACCACGCCCTGATCTCGGCCGAGGCCCAGTACTTCTCACTCCAGGGAGTCGAGCAGGCACTCGAGGTGATCGAGCTGGCGCGCGAGAACCTCAACCCCGGCCTCGAGTGGCTCGGCGTGGTGCTGAACATCGCCGACATGCGCACCCGTCACTCCCGCGAGGCGTTCGATTCCCTGCGCCAGCACTACGGCGAGAAGCTGCTCGAGACCACGATCCGCCAGTCGATCGCCTACGCCGAGTCGGCCGAGCGCGCCGTCTCGATCCTCGACTACCGCCCCGACCTGGCCGCCGACTACCTCGCCGTGTCCGAGGAGCTGCTGGGGCGTCTGGGCCTCGACGGCCCCCGCCGGCGCGCCCGCGCGCTGGCCAACGAAGTCGTCGGCGTTTCTTAACGGGTCTCGCTGCGCTCGACGTCCGTGGGGCCGGTTCCGCCGGGCATCCATGCCCGGCGGGCCGCACACGCCCGGTCCACAGCACCCGCCGTCCATCGCGGTGCCAGGCCGCCGTGGACGGGAAAATTCCGCCATTGCGCTCATCGTCCGGCCGCTAATTCCGGATAACTCCCGTCCGACGCGAATAATCCGTCACGAGCCGAACCGTGATGCCCGTAATGGCGGAAATTTCCCGATTGGGGCGGGATCGGACGGCGGCGGGATCACACCGAGCGCTGATACGAGCGGAAGGCGTTGGTCGCGAACGCCAGGCACACCACCAGCAGCCCGGCCAGGAACGCGGCCCGGGAGGCGGCCAGGCCCCAGTCGGGGTGGGCCGAGGTGGCCGTGCGCCCCGCCACCACCGCCCAGTTGACCGGGTTGAAGTCCGACACGGTCCGCATCCACGACGGGATCAGGTTGGCGGCCAGGAAGGTCGTGGACAGGAACGTGAGCGGCAGCACGATGAACTGCACGGCGCCGATCAGCGCCTCCTCCTGGCGCATGATCAGCCCGAAGCCGTTGGACAGCGCGCCGAATGTGGCGCCGAGCAGCGCGGAGACCACGAACAGCGCGGCCACGCCACCGACCCCGCCCGGGAACGACGCCCCGACGACGAGGGCGAGCGCGACGATGATCACCGACTGGATCACCACCACGACCGCCTCCTTGAGGATGCGCCCGGCGATCAGCGCCTCGCGGCGGACCGGCGAGACCAGGAAGCGCGCGGTGACCCCCCGATTGAGGTCCTCGATCAGGGCCATCCCGCTCCAGGCCGAGTTGAACAGCGCGGTCATCACGACCACCCCGGGCGCCAGGAATGCGATGTAGGAGTGGCTGTGGAAGCCGGGGATCTCGATCACGCGCTTGAACAGCGCGCCGAACAACAGCAGCCAGATCACCGGCTGGATCAGCGTGACCGCGACGAACCAGGGCTGGCGCCACAGCTCGCGCAGGTGGCGCAGGGTCATGTACAGGGTGTGCCTTATCAGCGTCATCGGGTCACCTCCGCCTGCTCGGCCTCGGCCGCGTCGAACGTGCGGCCCGTGTACTTGAGATAGACGTCGTCCAGCGACGGCCGCGCGACGCGCACCGAGGACACGGCCACGCCGTGGGCCTCGAGCGCCTGGAGGACCAGCGGCACGGCCCGACCGCCGTCGTCGGCCCGGGCGCGCAGTACGCGGCCGTCCACGCTCACGTCGCGGACCAGCGCGAGGCCGCCGAGCGCCCGCCCGACGGCGCCGTTCGACTCGGCCTCGAGGTCGACGTGGATGGCGTCGCCGCGCAGCTCGCGCTTGAGCTCGTCGGGCGTGCCCTCGGCCACCACCTCGCCCCGGTCGACGATCGCCACGCGCTCGGCCAGCTGGTCGGCCTCCTCCAGGTAGTGCGTGGTCAGCAGTACGGTCTTGCCCCGCTCGCCCGACAACGACGCGATCTCCGACCACATGTCGGCCCTGACCTCGGGGTCGAGGCCGGTTGTCGGCTCGTCGAGGAACAGCACGGTTGGGTCGTGCACCAGCGCCATCGCGATATCCAGGCGGCGCTGCATCCCCCCCGAGTAGCCCCGCGCCACCCGGTCTGCGGCGTCGGCCAGTCCGAAGCGCTCGAGCAGCTCCCCCGCCCGCTCCTCGATGGCGCGGCCACGGAGACCGTGGATCTGTCCCTGCAGGCGCAGGTTCTCGCGCCCCGTGGCCTGGATGTCGACGCCCGAGCCCTGCGCCACCACGCCGATCGTCCGGCGCACCGCATCGGGTTGGGCGGTCACGTCGATCCCCGCCACGCGCGCTCGGCCCGCGTCGGCCTTCGCCAGCGTGGTGAGGATCTTGACCGCGGTCGACTTCCCGGCGCCGTTGGGGCCGAGCAGCGCGAACACGCTCCCGGGCGCGACGGCGAACGACAGTCCGTCCAGGGCCGTTACCCGCTTGGGATAGGTCTTGACGAGGCCCTCGGCCTCGATCGCATGCTCCACTTTCCACACCTCCGAGTAGCTAAGATTTGCTTACGCGCCAAATATCTTAGTAACTAAGAGATTTAGATGTCAAGAGAACGCGAGGAACTGTACGCCGAGCTCGGGAACGAGGTCCGGGCCAACCAGCGCGCCACCGACGTGGTCGACGAGCTCATCTGCCAGCTCCTCGGCGTCAACCGCACCGACGCGCGCTGCCTGGACATCCTCGACCAGCACGGGAGCATGAGCGCGGGCGACCTGGCCGACGCGAGCCGCCTGAGCACCGGCGCGATCACCGCGGTGATAGACCGGCTCGAGCGGGCCGGGCTGGCCCGCCGGGTGCCCGACCCGGCCGACCGCCGCCGGGTGTTGGTCGAGCCGACGGACAAGGCGTTCGCGCAGGCGATGGAGCTGATGGTCAAGCCGATGCGCGAGCTGTACGTGCCCATGGCCGAGCGCTACAGCGAGGATGAGCTGCAGCTGTTCATCGACTTCACCCGGCGGGGGCGCGAGCTTCAGGAGCGCCATGCCGAGTGGCTGCGCGCCCGGCTGCAGGATCAGAGCTCGCGCACGTCGGCGCCCTGAGGCTCGAATGGCGCACGCATGACGTCGGCCCATCCGGCCGTCTCACGCGTGAGCGCGTCGACCAGCGCGCCGGTCTGGTCGTAGCGCGACCACACCAGCACTGTCGGCCCGGCGCCGGAGATCGTGGCGCCCAGGGCACCGAGCATCGGCGCGCGCTCGAGCAGCCCGGCCGAGCGGGGATACAGGTGCGCGCGGCGCGGCTGGTGCATCCGATCGCACAGCCCGGCGGAGATCAGGTCCCAGTCGGAGCTGGCCAGGCCCGCCATCAGCAGCGAGCCATGAGCGATGTTGAATACCGCGTCCTCGATCGGGACGACGTCCGGGAGGGCGGTCCGCGCGGCGTCGGTGGCTACGGCTTCGTGCGGGACGACGAGGACCGCCTCGAGTCCCATCGGCGGCTCGAAATGGTGCACCCGCGTCCCGTCCCACACGACGAAACCGCCGCTCAGCGCAGCCGCGATGTTGTCCGAATGGCCTTCGAGCTCGGTGCCGAGGGCCCGCACGTCGGCGTCGAGCTCGAACAGGTGGTCGGCCGCCAGGAGGCCTGCCACGATCGCGGCGGCGCTCGAGCCAAGTCCGCCCGACAGCGGGATCTGCGAGGTGATCTCGAACTCGAACGCGTCCGCGGGATGCAGCCTCTCGAATGCCCGGACGACGAGGTTCGTATGGTCGCGCGGGAGGTCGAGGTCGGTGTGCACGGCGAACGTGCCGGTCTCGCGGACCTCCAGCTCGAGGTGGAGGGAGAGCGCGGCGCCGAACGTGTCGAAGCCAGGCCCAAGGTTGGCCGAGGAAGCCGGCACGCGAACCACGCGCCGGCGCGTCAGACCCGAGCTCACTCGAGCACCGCGCGCTCGATCGCGCTCAGCTCGGGGTCGCACGGCACGACCGCGCCGGCGTGCTCGAGCGCGGTCTGGGGATCCTTGAGGCCGTGCCCGGTGAGCACACAGACCACCCGCCGGACGCCCTCGCCGGCGCCGTGGGTGAGCAGCCCGGCCACGCTGGCCGCCGAGGCGGGCTCGCAGAACACGCCCTCGGTGGACGCCAGGAAGCGGTAGGCGACGAGGATTTGGGCGTCGGTGACGGCCCTGACCGCGCCCCCGCTCGAGGTCATCGCGTTCATCGCCTCCTCCCAGCGCGCCGGGTTGCCGATCCGGATCGCGCTGGCCACGGTCTCGGGATGCTCCACGGGCTTGCCGTGCACGAGCGGCGCCGCCCCCGCGGCCTGAAAGCCGCACATTCGAGGCCGCTGTCCGTCCTCGTTGAACCCCTTCCAATACGAGGTGATGTTGCCGGCGTTGCCGACCGGGATGCAGAGCGCGTCGAGCTCGCCGGCCAGGTCCTCGACGATCTCGAACGCGGCGGTCTTCTGGCCCTCGATCCGGAAGTCGTTGACCGAGTTGACCAGGGAGATCGGGTGGCGGTTGACGACCTCGCGCACGAGCTTCAGCGCCTCGTCGAAGTTGCCGCGCAAGGCCACGACCCGAGCGCCGTGCATCAGCGCCTGCGCCAGCTTGCCGGTGGCGATCTTGCCCTCGGGGACGATCACCGCGCAGCGCAGCCCGGCCCGGGCGGCGTAGGCGGCGGCCGAGGCGGCGGTGTTGCCGGTCGAGGCGCAGATGACCGCCTTGGCGCCCTCGCGAACGGCGGCCGACACCGCGCAGGTCATGCCCCGGTCCTTGAACGAGCCCGTGGGGTTAGCGCCCTCGATCTTCAGCCACACCTCGACCCCGGCCTTCTCCGACACCCGCTCGGCCAGGATCAGCGGGGTCGAGCCCTCCTCGAGCGAGACCACAGGGTCCTCGGGTGCGAACGGCAGACGTTCGCGGTAGCGCTCGATGATCCCCGGCATGGTCGTGAGGAGAATGTCAGAGCGAGCCCCGGCGCATGCGGTCGGATCCTCCGCTTCACGTTCCGCATCCCCTGGGAACCCCGCGCCGTTCAGGCCACGTCGAGCACGACCTTGCCGGTCGCGCCGCGGCCGTCGATCAGCTCGAGCGCGTCGGCGGCCCGCTCCAGCGGGAACCTCGCCCCGACGATCGGGCGGACGGACCCGCCGGCGATCAGCCGGTCGATCGCGCCGCCGATCTCGACGTTCAGGTCTGGCTTGGACAGCACGTAGGCCCCCCAACCGGCGCCGATCACCTCGGTGTTGTTGAGGAGCAGCCGGTTGACCCGGACCTCCGGGATCGAGCCGCCGGTGAACCCGACGACGATCACCCGGCCGCCCTCGCGCAGCGAGCGCAGGCTGTCGGTGAAGCGGTCTCCGCCCACCGGGTCGACCACCACATCGACCCCGCCGCCCGAGATCTCCTTGGCCTGGTCCTTCCAGGCGCCGTCGCTGCGCACCACCGCGTCGGCGCCGGCCTCGCGCGCCACCCGCTCCTTGTCGTCGCTCGAGACCACCGCGATCGTGCGCGCGCCCAGACCGCGGGCGATCTGCAGCGAGGCCGTGCCGACCCCGCCGGCGGCGCCGTGCACGAGCACGGTCTCGCCCTCGGCCAGGCGGCCTCGCACCTTCAGCGCGAAGTAGGCCGTGTGGTAGTTGAGGACCAGACCCGCGCCCTGGGCGAAGTCGAGCTCCTCGGGCAGCTTGAAGGCGAAGAACGGCGGGGCCACCGCGACCTCGGCCCAGCCACCCAGCATGCAGAACGCCGCCACCCGATCGCCCGCCTTGACCGCGGCGCCCTCCGGGGCCGAGCGCACCACGCCCCCCACCTCGCTGCCGGGGGTGAACGGCACGTCGGGCTTGACCTGGTACTGACCGCGCGTCTGGAGCACCTCGGGGAACGACACGCCGGCCGCGTGGACCTCGACCAGCACCCCCTCGCCCGGGCTCGCCGGGTGGCTCGCCTCCGGCTCGGGGACGTCGAGGACCCGCAACGCCTCCTGCGGGCCGCTCAGCTCGACGATCTGGACCGCCTTCATCGAGGCGGCAGGCTAGCCGAACTCTTCCTCGAGCACCCGGATGGCCCGCGGGGGCGCCCGCAGCACGTCGAGCCGCCCGAGCGCGTCCATGGCCGCGAAGAACCGCGACTCCAAGACCGGGTGAACGACCATCACGAGGCGCGCCTGCTGGCCGAGGCCGCGCTGCACGACCGACTTGACCGACACGTCCTGCTCGGCCAGCACCTGCGCCACCGTGGCCAGCACCCCGGACTGGTCGGCCACCTCGAGGTGCAGGTAGAAAGAAGAGATCACGTCGCCCACGATTTCGAGCACCCGCGAAGTGGGCGGGGTCGAAGCGGGCGGGATCATCGCGCTGATCACGTCACCCAGGACCGCGCTGGCCGTCTGGGGTCCGCCCGCGCCGGGCCCCGACATCGTGATCTCGGTGATCGCCTCGGACTCCACCGTGACCGCGTTGAACGGCCCGCTGACCGAGGCCAGCGGATGGCCCGGATACAGGAAGGCCGGGTGCACCCGCACGCTCAACCCGTCCCCCACCCGCTCGGCCGTGCCGATCAGCTTGAGCTGCAGGCCAAGCTCGTGCGCGTACTCCAGATCGTCGGGCTGGATGTGCTCGATCCCCTCGTAGCGGACCTGGTCCAGGTGCACGGGCGTGTCGAAGGCCAGCCGGGCCAGGATCGCCATCTTGGCCGCGGCGTCGCGCCCGTCGACGTCCTCAGCCGGGTCGGCCTCGGCGTAGCCAAGACGCTGGGCATCCGCCAGGGCTTCCTCGAAGGTCATCCCGGTCCGGGCCATCTCGGTCAGGATGAAGTTGGTCGTCCCGTTGACGATCCCGTGCACCCGATCGATCGTGGCCCCGGCGAGGGACTCCTGCAGGACGCGGATGACCGGCACCACGCCGGCCACCGCGCCCTCGAAGCGCAGCTGCACCCCGTTGATCCGCGCGCACTCCCACAGCTCCTCGCCGTGCTGGGAGAGCAGCTGCTTGTTCGCGGTCACGACGTGGCGCCCCTCCTGCATCGCGCGCAGGAGGTAAACCCGGGTCGGATCGATCCCGCCCATCAGCTCGACGATCAGATCCGAGTCCTGAAGGATCTTCTCGAATGACCCCGAGCGGCGCGTCATGACCCCGGACAGCTCGGGGCGAAGCCCGGTCAGCCGCTCGATCCGCGTCGCGTGTTGCGGGAGCAGCGCCGCGAAGGCCCCGCCGACCGTGCCGTGGCCGAGCAACCCGATCCGGAACACCCCGTCAGCCGACGTCACGGGCCGCCAGGTCCTCGTAGGTCTCGCGGCGCACCACGACCCGGGCCTCGCCGTCGCGGCAGAAGATCACCGGTGGGCGCGGCACGCCGTTGTAGTTGTTGGCCAGCGAGTAGCCGTAGGCGCCGGTCACCGGTGTGGCGATGACGTCCCCGGGGGCCGGCGACGCCAGCCATGCCTCGCGGAGGATCACGTCACCGGACTCGCAGTGCTTGCCGGCCAGCCGGCAGCGCTCCTCGGCCGCCGCGAGCGGCCGGTCGGCCACCAGCGCCTCGTACTTCGAGCCGTACAGCATCGGGCGCAGGTTGTCCGACATGCCGCCGTCGACCGCCACCCAGGTGGATACGTTGCGCTTGACCGTCTCGACGGTGTACAGCGTGACCGCCGAGTTGGCCACGAGCGCCCGGCCGGGCTCGAGCAGCAGCCGCTTGTCCTCGCCCAGCTCGGCATGCACGGTCGAGACGATCGCCTCCACGTAGTCAGCGACCGCCGGGGGCTGGTTGCCCGACGTGTAGGCCACGCCGAGGCCCCCGCCCACGTTGTACACCGGGAAGTCGCCCAGTGCGGCCAGCGTCCGCACCGCGGCGCGGAACGGCTCCAGCGACAGCAGCTGCGAGCCGATGTGGAAGTGCAGCCCGACCAGCTCCAGGTGCGGCGCTTCGGCCAGCCGCTCGATCGCCGCCCGGGCATCCACCGGCGCGAAGCCGAACTTCGAGTCGGTCTGCCCGGTCGAGATCGCATGATGGGTGTCGCCGGCCACCCCGGGAGTGATCCGGATCAGCACCTCCTGGCGGCGCCCCAGCTCGGCCGCGACGTGCTCGAGCCGGTCGAGCTCGTGCAGGGAGTCGATCACGATGTGCCCCACGCCGGCCTCGAGCGCCTCCCGGAGCTCTGAGACCGACTTGGCGTTGCCGTGGAAGTAGATCCGCGCCGGGTCGAAGCCGCCCCGCAGGGCCAGGAACAGCTCGCCGCCCGAGGCCACGTCGCAGGCCAGCCCCTCCTCGGCGAGCAGCCGGTACACGGCGGTGCAGGGGAATGCCTTGGAGGCGAACAGCACGTCGAAGTCCCGGTGGCGAGCGCCCAAGGCGTCGACGAACGACCGCGCCCGCGCCCGCAGATCGTCCTCGGCCACCACGTAGGCCGGCGTGCCGAACTCGCGGGCCAGCTCGACCGCGTCGCACCCCCCGATCTCCAGACGGCCGCCCTCGTTCACCCGCGAGCCGAGCGGGAACACCTGCGAGATGGTCGTGGTGGCGGTGCTCATGCGGTGGCGATCACGGTTGCGACGCTCATGCGGTGGCGATCATGCCACGCCTGGCATCATCGACGCGTGCCTCGCCCGCGCCCGGTCACGGTCGAGCTGCCCAGCGAGATCGGCGTACACGACGGACTGTCCTACTCGCTGTGGCTGCCCAGAGAGGATCGGCCCACGCCGGGCGGCGTGGTCGTGCTGCACGGCGCCGGCTCGTGCAAGGAGAACCACCACGACTTCGCCCGCGCCGCGCTGGGGGCCGGCCTGGCCGCGATCGCCTTCGACCAGCGAGGTCACGGGTCGAGTCAGGGCCCGATGGATGGGCGCGCGCTCGGCGACATCGCCGCGATGGCCGACCTCCTGCGCGCCCGCCTGGGAGACGCCCAAGCCCCGATCGCGCTGCGCGGCTCGAGCATGGGCGGCTACCTGGCCCTTGTGTCCGCCGCCGCCGCCCGCGCCCGTGCGGTGGTGGCGATCTGCCCGGCCAGCGCCGAGGGCCTTGGCCGGGGCCTCACCGAAGACCGGTTCGACTTCGAGGCCGACGCCCCGGCCCTGCACGCGTTCCTGGCCGCCCACGACGAGCGCGAGGCGATCGCTGGACTCGAGGCGCCGGTGCTCCTTCTGCACGCCGAGGGCGACGAGCAGGTCCCGGTCGAGCACTCGCGCGAACTCGCCCGGCTCACCCGCTCGCCGCGCAGCCGCCTGATCGCCGTGCCCGGTGGCCATCACCGCTCGGTCCAGCACGACCACGACCTCCAGGCGGTCAGCCTCCGCTTCATCGAGCGGGCGCTCGCATCCGCGCCCGGCTCGGGCGGCGTCTAGTGCTTCGTCAGGCCTGGCAGCGTGCCGGCGATCGTCTTGGTCGCGCCGGTCACGGTCTTGGCCGCCCCCGTGCCAATCGTGTTCACCGCCCCCGCGGCCGGCGGACTCACCGGTTGAACGGCTCCGGACACGGCCCCGGTGCCCCGCTGGACGACCGAGCCGACCTGGTTGCCCGTTCCCGACACGACCGAGCCGATCTGGTTGCCCGTTCCTGACACGACCTGCCCGAGCGCGCCCGTGGTCTGCTGGATCGCCTGCTGGACCGGCTGAACCGGGCTTGGACTCGGCGCCGGGGCCTCGGGCACGCAACCACCCGAGCACGGCAACGCGCCGGGGCTCGGCACGGGTGCCGAGGCGGTGACCGGCCGCCCGATCGAGTCCGGTGGCGTGGACCCTCCGCCCGGGCCGACCCCCGGATGCGCGCCGGCTCGCACGGGCCTATCGGCACCCGCAGCGACGCTCGCCGGCGCGGCCGAGATCACCGCGAGGCGCCGGCTCGCCGGCGACTCGGTCGCCGCCGTGGGCCGGGGCGTGACGACCACCTCGCCGGGTGAGGGCTGCGCGCCCACGTGCGGCCAGCCACGGAAGGCGACCATCGCGCTGGCCACGATGAACAGCAGCGCGGCCACGGCCAGGAGCGAACCGGAGGTACCAAAGCCGGCCAGGTATCCGCGCGCCGAGCGGCCCAGCCCGGCGATCCGATCGAGCACGCGACTAGCCATGTCCCGCGACACTTCCACTTCTGCTGCTCATATTTCCCGTTCAGGGATCCCTTACCCGGTCTGTCAAGATTAACGCACCATGGCTCGCCCTAGCTCGTTCGGCCGCGACACCGGCCTGCAGACCCGGATGCTGCTCACGCTGTTCCTGCTCGGCCTCGTCTACGCCATCCTCGTCGCGGTTCTGATCGCGGCCGGCGCCGGCGCGGTGACGATCGCGGTGGTCGCCGCGCTGCTGTTCGGCGTCCAGCTGTTCACCTCGGACAAGATCGCCCTGTACTCGATGGGCGCCCGCGAGGTGAGCCCCAGCGACGGGCCTCAGGCCAAGAAGCTGCACGCGATCATCGAGCGCCTGTGCATCCAGGCCAACCTGCCCAAGCCGCGCGTGGCCATCGCCCAGACGGCGATGCCGAACGCGTTCGCGATCGGCCGGACGCCGAAGTCGGCGACCGTGTGCGCCACCACCGGGATCATGGATCTGCTCGACGACGCCGAGCTCGAGGCGGTCCTCGGACACGAGATCACCCACGTCATCAACCGCGACGTCGTGGTGATGACCGTGGCCAGCTTCTTCGCCTCGATCGCCGCCTTCATCACCCAGTGGGGCTTCTTCTTCGGCGGCGGCTTCGGCGGCAACAACCGCGATAACAACAACAACAACGGGTTCATCTTCGTGATCCTGATCTCGGCCGCGGTCTACGTGATCTCGTTCCTGCTGCTCCAGGCCCTCTCGCGCTACCGGGAGTTCGCCGCCGACCGCGGCTCGGCCATCCTCACCGGGCGGCCCAGCGCCCTGATCAGCGCGTTGATGAGGATCGATGGCCGCATGAACGTCATCCCCCAGCGCGACCTGCGCGCGGCCCCCGGCGAGCTGGCCGCCTTCTACATCTTCCCGCCCAAGGCCAAGCAGTCGGTGGCCACGCTGTTCTCGACCCACCCGCCGCTCGAGGCCCGGATCGCGCGGCTGCAGCGGCTCGAGGCCCAGCTCCAGGGCACCGCCTAGCCGAGTGGGCTTCCTAGACGTCCTGACCGGCCGCCGCAAGCTGGCCCAGCCGGCCCCGGACCGGCTGTTCGCGATCAGCACCGCCTACGTGACGATGGAGACCTCGCTCGGGATGAGCTCCCGGGGAAGCGCCGCGATCGTGTTCCAGCCGCTGGCCACGGCCGACTTCGAGTCGATAGTGCGCGACATGGAGGAGGTGGTCCGGGCGACCGCCGGCGACAGCGGGACCACCGTGACCAGCCAGGACGACAGCTACCGCTATCGCTGGCTGATCCTGCGCGGCGGCGAGTTCGACGACCTGGTGGTCGGGATCAACGCGGTCGGCGGCGCGCTCGAGGCGGGCGGCTACGGCGACCGGGTCCTTTGCGCCGTGTTCGCCTTCGAGGACTCCCACCAGCGCCGCGTGTACTGGATCTACAACTACAAGCGCGGCGCGTTCTATCCGTTCGCGCCGGCCGGCGGCGGCGAGCAGCGCGACAACGAGCGCGAGCTGATCCTCAAGGCCCAGCTCGGGCGGGAGCTGCCCGTCGAGGCCGAGCTCGAGCGCTGGTTCCCCCTGTGGGGAATCCCGATCTGATTTAGGTCCGTTTCGTCAGCCGTCCCAGGACGAATCCGACCACGAACGCGCCGACCGCGGCGACCGGGATCGGGTTCTCCTTGGCCTTCTGAGTCGCCTGGGATGCGCCGGCGCTGACGCTGTCGGGCGAGGCCCCGCGGGCCTTGCCGAGCAGATCGTCCTTCTTCTGCGCGGCCGAATCCTTGGTCGACTCGACCTTGTCGCGCACCCGCCCCTTGACGTCGGCCTTGGCGGCCAGCGCCTCGACGGTGTCACCAAGCTCGCGCCGGGTCTCCTCGATCTCCTCGCGGAGCTGCTCGGGATCCTTGGTCTCCTCGGTCACCGGCGTCCCTGCTGTGCCTTGGTCTTGGCCCATTGCACATCCTCCTTCACGCTCTCGGTCGCCTCCTCGGGCACCGGCGGAGTCGCCTGCTGCACCTTGTTCTTGCCCTGGAGGGCGAGAACGCCGGCGATCGCGGCGAACAGCACCGCGACGATCAGGGCGGCAAGCCAGGCGGCCACCGCGGTGGCCAAGGCCAGGATCGCGGCCGCGGTCAGGGCGCCCAGTCCGTAGAAGACGAAGGCGCCCGCGCCACCGAACATGCCGGCGCCAATTCCGGCCCGCTTACCCTTGTAGGCGAGCTCGGCCTTGGCCAGCTCCACCTCCTGGCGCGCCAGGAGGCTCGATTGCTCGGAGAGCTGCTTGACCAGCTCGGCGAGCGAGGCCTCCGAGGCAGCGCCCGCACCGCGCTCGGTCGTGCTCGACATGGCGTTCTCCTCCCTCCTTCTGGCTAGCGGTCGCCGTTGCGCTCGCGGGGCGTCGACTGGGCGGTCGTGGGCGGGGCGACCGACTCCTGCGCGGTGCCCTGTCCGTTGGCGCGCTCGGCGACGGTCCCATCGCGCTCGGTGACGGTCCGATCCCGCTCTGTGACGGTCCCATCCCGCTCGGTGGCGACCTGCTCGGTGCGCTGCTCGCGCATCAGGTCATCGTCGGCCAGCCCGAGCTCATGGGTCCGCGCGCGCTCTTCGTGCAGCCGCGCCTCGGCCCGTTCACGGTCGGCTACGGCGCCCGCCAGCCGGGCTCGATGCTCGGCCTCTTCGGCCGCGCCGGTGCGCTCCTGCGCCGCCTCGCGGTGCTCGCTAACGGCTCGCTCGCGGCGCTGCTCCAGCTCGCGTTGCTGGCGGCGCTCGGCGGCGACACGCCGGCCCTTGGTGACCGCGAACAGCAGAGCGACCAGCAGGATTACGGCGACGATGATCACGACGATCACGACGGTGGACATTTCCTCTACCTCCTCCTTCGGGGTTGTCCGGAGACTTCCCAGCCTCGGTCGGCTGAAACTGAACCGAGTCGCGCCGTCAACCGCCGGTGCCGCGCGGCGGCGCGACCGCCGACCCGTCCACCCCGTGCAATGAATCGCGTCCGCGGCGCCGGGGCGCCCCGAAGCTAGCCCGGGATCAGGCCTTCGCCGCTGAACTCCGCCCGGGCCTCGTCGAAGGAGACGTCGGGCGGCGGGATGATCACGTCCGAGGAGTCGAGGCGGTCCTCCGCGACGGGCTGACCGTTCTTGCGCACGAACTCGATCAGCTCCTTGAACGCCTGGTTGAACTGCTCCTCGTCGCCGGTGTCACAGGCCGCCACCGCCTGGTTGTCGAGCTCGTTCAGCACCTCGGCGTCGCTGTCGGTGAGCTCGTACTGCCCCTCGGTGGAGATCCGGACGATCATGACGCCTGCGACTGATTGGGATTGCCGCCCGCGCCCGCCTGCTGCTCGGCTTCGGCCGGCGCGCCGGCGGGCTCGGAGCCGGCGCCCAGCTCGCCCGCGCTCGGCGACGAGCCGGTGCCGAGCTCGGCCTTCATCTTGGCGAGCTCGGAGTCGACCTCGCTCGAGCTCGAGAGCTGTGCGAGCTGACGGTCGATGTCGTCCTGGCCGCCGCCCAGCTGGGTGAGGTCCTCGAACGTGCCCGCCGCCTCGAGCTCCTGCACGGCGTCGGCCCGGGCCTTCATGTTCTCGGTCTTGTCCAGCGCGCGTTGCATCGCCAGGCCGATGTCGGCCATCTCCTCGCCGACGCCGCTCGCCGCTTCGGAGATCCGCACCTGCGCCTCGGCGGCCGAGTACTGGGCCTTTATGACCTCCTTGCGGGAGCGGAATTGCTCGATCTTGGTCCGCAGCTTCTGCTCGGAGGCGGTCAGCTGCTCCTGCTGCTGCTCCAGCTGGGCGATCTGCGTATCCAGGGACTGGAGCTCGGTCTGGGCCACGTTCTTGCGCTCGAGCGCCACCCGAGCCAGTTCCTCGTTGCCCTGGGCCAGCGCCTGGCGCGCCTGCGTGTCGAGCTTCACCACCTGCTCGCGGAGCTTGGTCTCCTGCAGCTGCAGGCGCTTCTTCGAGGTGACAACGTCGGCGATGCCCTTCTTGACGTTCTGGAGCAGCTCGATCTGCTTCTGGTAGCTGTACTCGAGCGTCTCCGCTGGGTCCTCGGCGCGGTCGAGGAGCTTCGAGATCTTCGCTTTGATGACGGTCGACATGCGCCCGGAAAGACCCGGCATCGCATCCTCCTTGGCGGGTTGCTTTGCTAGCCCTCCAAGCGTAGCGGGGCGACGGGGCCGAGCGCAGGCGGGTGGGCCCGGCCGAGCCGCGGCCGCGAGCGGCCGGCTACAGGCTGCCGGGGTGGCGCGCCACGTAACCAGACGTGCTGGTCATCAGCGGTCGCCAGCGGGGTCCGCTGCCGGGAGCGGGGTGCGGGTCCTGCTCGGCCGAGGTGTCCAGGCGGATCCCCGCGATCTCTACGAAGGCATGCCCCGGATTGGTGTAGACCGTGATCCACTGGCCGGCGCCGCGTCGCTCCCACGCCATCATCTGGCCGGAATCCTCGGAGATCTTGAGCAGCCCGGCCGCGTGCAGCACGTAAGAGACCGAGCCTGAGCAGTCGTAGGCGGTGTCGTTCCACCTGCCGTGCCCGCCGCCGACCCGGTAGGGCTTCAGGCGGATCCGGTCGCCTGCCCAGATCGCCTGCTGCACCTGAAGCGGGGCGTCGGCCGGCGCGTAAGCCAGGCCGTGGATGATCTCGGCCGTAGAGCCCGGCACGGTCGGGTGGGGGCACGGTAGCGCGGCCGCGCTCGCGCTCGGGCCTCCCATGCCGACGCCGCCCGAGGTCGCCGTGGCGCTCGGCGTCGGCGTGCACTCACCTGGTCCCTGCGTCGGACCGCTGTAGCTGGTCTGAGGCGCGGCGGTCTGAGGTGCGCCGGTCTGCGCCGGGGCGCTCGAAGCGCCGCCGCCGCCGGGAGCCGCACCACCGGCGGAGGCGGCGCTCGCGCTGCTCGCCCCCGCCAGCGCCAACGCGGCCAAGCTCGGGATTATCAGGTGGGATACCCGCAAGTCGTCTCTTTCGTGAGCCTGCGGGGTTAGCTGACGGGCTGGCGCTAAAAGAGCCTGCGCCTTCCGCGGATTCACCGCGGAACTCGCCCCAAGAAACTGGGTCCCCCGCTCCGCGGATGTCGAGGCCCGCGGATTCGGCGTGGCGGCAATATACATAAGCCGGGTGCGGAGTAGCTTCGTCATCGACGCCGCGCCTCCTGCCGGCGGCCCCCCGCCGCCTGCTGCGAGCGCCGTTTCACGCCGCGTGAGGTGCGCCGATTCCAGCCCGCCGGCGCTACTGTCAGGGCGCGATGCGACGCACTGCCCCGATCGCGCTGCTCGCCGCCTGCCTCGCGCTCGCCGGGTGTGGCGGGGCCACCACGCTGATTCGCGTCAAGACCGAGAGCGCTGCCCAGAGCCCGGTCTCGGTCAGCCAGGGGATCGGCTTCCCGGTGCTCGCGACCAAGAACACCACTCGGGTGTCGGGCGCCGACTCCGCGGCCAACGCCGCCGGCGTCGCTCTCGCCGTGTTCCCCTCGACCGTCGCCGGCACCCACCCGACCGCGGTGACGCTCGCCCCGAGCGACGACTGGGAGGCCGCGATCGCCTCCTCGGTGCTGATGGCCGCGCCGATCCGCGCTCCGGTCCTGCTGTCGGGCGCAACCGCGCTGCCGGCCGCCAGCGCCAACGCCTTGAACCTGCTCGCCCCCACCGGAACCGGCTCGATCGGCGGGGCGCAGGTCATCCGGGTGGGCACGGTGGCGTCGGTCAAGGGCGTGCGGGCCGCGAGCATCCGGGGCGGCGACCCATATACACTCGCCGCCGCGATCGACCGGTTCGCGAGCGCCGCCGCCGGCAAGCCCAGCCCCGACGTGGTCATCGCCTCGACCGCCGACCCCGCCTACGCCATGCCGGCGGCCGGATGGGCGGCCGAGAGCGGCGACCCCGTGCTGTTCGTGTCCTCTTCGAGCGTCCCCGCGGCCACCGTCCAGGCGCTGACCGCGCACCAGAAGCCCCACATCTATGTCCTCGGCCCGCCCAGCGTGGTCCCCGACAGCGTGCTCACCCAGCTCGGCAAGTACGGCACGGTCAAGCGCGTCGGTGCCGAGGACCCCGCCGCCAACTCGGTGGCGTTCGCGGTCTACCGCGATCCGCCGTGCGTGACCAACCAGCCCTGCGCCCACGTCCCGGGCAGCTTCGGCTGGGCCATGCGCAGTCCCGGCCACGGCTACACGTTGCTCAACGGCACCCGGCCGCTTGACGCCCCCGCGTCCGCCGCCCTGTCGGCCAGCGGCTCCTACGGTCCGCAGCTCGTGCTGAACACGGCAGACCAGCTGCCCCCCTCGGTGCTGAACTTCTTCCTCGACTACGCCACCCCCGGTTACACGCAGGAAGGCCCCACCGCCGCGGTCTACAACCACGGGTGGCTGATCGGGGACCCGAGCACGATCTCGGTCTCCGTTCAGGCCCAGGTGGATAGCCTTCTCGAGGTGGTGCCGCAGAAATGAGCCAAGCCGAGCATCCAGATCGCCTCAAGCCCGGCCATGAGGTCACCGTCGAGGACGTCCGCCAGCTGATGGGCGCCTCCACCCCGCACTTCGCGCTGCAGCTGCGCGAGCGCATCCGCACGCTGATCCGCGGTCTCCCGCCGGACCACCCCGCCCGCGCCGAGGGCGAGCGCGAGATCGCCCGGCTGAACCGGATCGCGTTCGCCGGCGAGGTGCGCGGGCATCCGGCCGAGCCCGGCCTCGACCCGCTGCGCAGCGTAACCGCGGACACCGAACTCTGAGCGTGATCATGAGCGCCTCCAGGTCCGTCTCGGTGATCGGCCTCGGCCGCGTGGGCCTGCCCCTGGCCGTGTCCTTCGCCGACCGCGGGGTCCGCGTGCTCGGCGTGGATCACGACCCGGCCGTGCTCGCCTCGCTGCGCGCCGGCCGGATGCCGTTCGAGGAGTCGGGCACGCAGCAGCTGCTCGAGCGCGTGCTGGCCCGCGGGGGCCTCGAGCTCGCCGAGCGCGCGGTGGACGCGGCGCGCTGCGAGGACATCGTGATCACGATCGGGACGCCCTCGTTCTCCCACATCGAGTCCGACCTGCGTCAGGTGCGCGCTGCGGTGGACGACCTGCTCCCGATGCTCCGGCCCGGCCACGCGCTAATCCTGCGCTCCACGATCGCCCCGGGCACGACCGAGTTCGTGGCCGGCTACGTCGAGAAGCGGCGCGGCCTGCGCGTGGGCGAGGACCTGTTCGTGGCGCACGCCCCGGAGCGGATCGCCGCCGGGCGCTTCCTCGAAGAGATCTCGACCCTGCCCTGCATCATCGGCGGCGTCGACGAGGCATCGACCGAGCGCGCAGCAGGCACGTTCTCGGTGTTCGGCGCGCCGATCGTCAAGACCACGCCGGTCCAGGCCGAGCTGGCCAAGATCTGGACCAACATCCTGCGCTACGCCACGTTCGCGCTCCCCAACCTGCTGATGATGGATTGCGAGCGCTACGACGCCAACGTGTTCGAGGTGATCGAGCTGATCAACCGCGACTATCCGAGGGGCGGGATCGCGATGCCCGGGATGACCGCCGGGACCTGCCTGCGCAAGGACTTCGCGTTCTCCGAGGAGCGCTCGAACTCGCCGGGCATGCTGCTCGCGGTCTCCCGGGTCAACGAGTCCGTGCCGCTGTTCCTGGTCGAGGGGGTCAAGCGGCGCATCGGGTCGCTCTCGAACCGCAAGGTGGCGGTGCTCGGCCTGACCTTCAAGCGCGACACCGACGACGAGCGCGACTCGCTGACCCCCAAGCTGATCCGGCTGCTCGAGCGCGAACTGGCCGACGTGGCGGTGTGCGATCCCCATGCCCATTCGCCCGGCCAGCCGCTCGAGCAGGCCGTGCAGGACGCCGACGTGGTGATCGTCGCCACCAACCACTCCGAGTTCGAGGGCCCCGGGCCGCTGACCGAGATCGTCCGCCGGGCGGCCGACGATTGCCTGCTCGTCGATCCCTGGAACGCCCTGGGGACCGGGCAGGTGTTCCTGTTCGCGGCGGAGTCGGCCGCGCTCGTGGGCGAAGCGGCCGCCGGCGGCACCCCCGAGGGTGCGTAGGAGAATTAGTCGTGGAATTTGACGAGTGGCTGGGCGTGGCTGGCGCCGCCGGCTCGCCGCGAGAATACCGGGCGTATTTGAGGGCGAGCCGGTGGCGTCAGACGCGTCCAGACGCCGTCAAAAACGCGAATAATTCTTCTACGGGCCCCAGCCCGGCATGAACCGGGTCCTGGTCACGGGCGGTGCCGGCACGATCGGCTCGGCCGTCGTCCGCCGCCTGTTGTCCGACAGCCGGTGGGAGGTCCGCATCGCCGATCATCGCGAGCCGCCCCTCTGGATGCGCGAGGGATGCGAGATCCGGACCACCGATCTGCGCGTGGCCGAGAATGCCGGCGCGGCCGTGCACGGGTGCACGCACGTGATCCACCTGGCCGCGATCGTGGGCGGGATCGCGAACTTTCACAAGCTCCCATTCACGCTGTTCGAGGTCAACAACGCCCTGACCGGCGCGATTGCGCATGCCTCGGTCGCCCATGAGGTCGACCGGTTCGTGTACGTGTCCTCCTCGATGGTGTTCGAGCGCGCCACCCAGTTCCCCACCACCGAGGAGCATCTGGACGACTGCCCCGCCCCGCGATCGGCCTACGGCTTCTCCAAGCTGGCCGGCGAGGTGTACGCCCGGGCCGCCCACGACGAGCGCGGGCTGGCCTACACGATCTGCCGCCCGTTCAACGCCTACGGACCCGGCGAGCTCCCCGAGCCCGACGAGCCCGGCATCGCCCACGCCGTCCCCGATCTGATCCACAAGGCCCTGACCGGGCGACGCCCGCTCGAGATCTTCGGCTCCGGGCAGCAAACCCGCACGATCACCCACGTCGACGACATCGCGGACGGGATCGTCACCGCGATGGCCGACCCGGCGGGCGAGAACGAGGACTTCAACATCTCGGCCTCGGAGGAGCTGACCGTGGCCGAGCTGGCCCGGCTGATCTGGGAGGCCTGCGGCAACGACCCCGCGGAGTTCGAGCTCGCCCACCTGCCGAGCTTCGAGGTCGACGTGCAGCGGCGCTGGCCGTCAGTCGAGAAAGCGCGGCGGCTGCTCGGCTGGGAGGCGCAGGTCGACCTGCGCGACGGGATCACCCAGACCGTGGAGTGGCTGCGCGGCCTGGAGCGCGACGGGGCGCTCAGCTCGAGCTAGCCGTCGGCCGTAAAGCTGAACGTGCAGCCCCGGGCCTCGAGCTCGGCGAACATCAACCCCGGATCGATGCAGCGCTCGGGCGGGTGCACGCCGGTCGCGCTCAACGCCCCGCGGGCGAACAGGCGCGCGCACGCCGCGGCAGGGGTGGCGGTCGAGATGACCGAGCCGCCCAGGCTGAAGTGGGGCCGGGTGATGGCGCGCGCGGTCACCGCCTCGCCCCCCACCGCGCTCGCCCTGACCAGGTGCACCGACACGGTCTCATTCGACGGCGAGGCCGCCTCACGAGCCGCCTGCGCGACCTCCTCGGGTGGCGCCACGGACAGCTCCTTTAAGCGCTCGAGCAGCGCCGGCGCAAGCGACAAGCGGAAGCTGGCGCTCCGGCAGCCGAAGCTCTCGCCGAAGGTGGCCAGCTCGGAGTGCAGCGTGTAGATGGTCTCGCCCGGACCGATCGGTTCGCCGTACTCGACGATGCCGCCGGGGCTGAGCGGCGCGATCTCCTCCGGGCGGCCGTCGCGCAGGACTACCGGCTCGAGCGTGAGCTCGTCGAGCAGCGTCTGGATCGCGTAGGGCGGGCGCAGCCGCCCGTCGCTCGGAGCCACCGGGTCGCGGCCGGCGGCGAACACGTGGATGCCCTCGACCGCGTCGCGCGTCCTCTCACCCAGCCGCGCCACCGCCTCGGCCGCCATCAGGTTGGTCTTGCCCGGGCTCGACCCTATCCCCAGCACGGCCAGCCGGCCGGCCCGCTCGAACTCGCCCGACAGCTCCAGCTGGCGCAGGGTCGTGCGGTACAGCCCGCCCAAGTCGAGGTAGTGGCAGCCGGCCTTCAGGCTTGCCCGCATCGCCTCGAGGTTGATCCGATAGGAGGCGGTGTTCAGCAGCACCTCGGCGCCCGCGTCCCGGATGGCGCCCGCGAGCGCATCGACGTCGCGCGCGTCGATCCCCGAGGCGCTCGCCTTGCCGGCGCCGTGCTGCTCGGCCACCGCGCCGGCCTTGTCCGGGTCGAGGTCGAGCAGCGCCATGCTCGCCACCTCCTCGGACTGGGCCAGGTCGTGGACGATCGCGGGCGCGATCGTGCCCGCCGCGCCCAGCACCGCCACGGTTAGGAGACCGCCGGCCATTCCTGGACCGTAGCGACAGGCCGATTGGACGCGATGTCCAAAGAGGCGGTAGTTTGTGGTCCACCTGCGGCTTGCGTACGTCCGCCCGCGCGCATAGGTTTCGCATCGCTTTGGAGTCCACAACCGCCCAACAGGTCTCCGGAACCGACTTGGACCCGACCGCCCCCGGCGCCAAGGGCCTCAAGACCGACGCGATCGGCTACATCTCGAACCTGGTCATCGCGGTCGCCTCGACCGCGCCGGCCTACAGCCTGGCCGCCACGCTGGGCTTCATCGTGGCCGTGGGCGGCATCGGCGTCCATGCGCCGGCCGTGCTCATCGTCTCGTTCATCCCGATCCTGTTCGTGTCGGTCGGCTACCGGTTCCTGAACCTCGCCGATCCCGACGCCGGCACCACGTTCGCATGGACCACGCGGGCGTTCGGCCCCCAGATCGGCTGGGTCAACGGCTGGGCCATCTTCCTGGCCGACATCATCGTGATGGCGTCGCTGGCGGTGATCGCCAGCCAGTACACGTTCCTCCTCTGGAACGGTCATCCCCAAACCTGGGCGATCATCGTCGGCGCGGTGATCTGGATCTCGGTGATGACCTGGATCTGCTACCGCGGGATCGAGCTTTCGGCCGAGATCCAGACGATTCTGCTGGGCATCGAGATCTTCACGCTGACGCTGTTCGCGGTGGTCGCCCTGATCAAGGTCTACAGCGGCCACCCCGCCGGCTCGATGCACGTGTCCGCGGATTGGTTCAACCCATTCAACCTGAGTTGGGGCGCGCTGATCGACGGCGCGCTGCTCGGGATCTTCATCTACTGGGGCTGGGACTCGGGCGTGGCGGTCAACGAGGAGTCGCGCGACCGCCACCGCGGGCCGGGCAAGGCCGCGGTCATCTCCACGCTGATCCTGCTCGCGATCTACGTGGTGGTCAGTGCGGCGGCGCAGGCGTTCCACGGCACGAAGTTCCTCTCGGACAACGCGGACGACGTTCTGAGCCCGCTCGGCCATGGCGTGCTCGGCTCGCCCCTCTACAAGCTGCTGATCATCTGCGTGCTCACGTCGGCCTCGGCGTCGACGCAGACCACGATTCTGCCCACGGCCCGGACCACCCTGTCGATGGCGCGCTGGAGCGCGATCCCCGGGGCATTCGGCCGCGTCCACCCTCGCTTCTTCACCCCCACCTTCTCGACGTTGCTGATGGGCGGGCTGTCGATCCTCTGGACGATCGCGCTGGTGGCCTTCAACCCCAACCAGGACGTTCTGGGCGACACGATCTCGGCGCTCGGGTTCAGCGTCTGCTTCTACTACGGGTTCACCGGCCTGGCCTGCGCGGTGTACTTCCGCCACGACCTGTTCAAGAGCGCCCGCAACTTCTTCTTCGCCGGCCTGATCCCCGTCGTCGGCGGGATCATGATGGCCTACGTGGCGATCAAGGCCTACGGCTACTACAACACCTCGGGCAACAACTACGCCAAGCCGTTCCTGGGCATCGAGATCCCGATCTTCGTCGGGATCGGCGGGCTGGTCCTCGGGGTGATCCTGATGTTCGCCTCCTGGCCGTTCTTCACGGGCTTCTTCAGCCGGCGCTGGTGGCAGACCGCCGATCCCGCCGTGCTGGTGGCCGACGCCGCGCACGGGTCGGAGCCGCTCGTTCCGGGCGAGCCGCCCGAGGCCGACCCCGATCGGCACGGGTTCCCCTAGAGGCGACGCCGTCGCCCGCCGTGGCCGCGCGGGCCTGAACGCACCGGCATCGTTGGCCGGGCTGGCCCCATTGCCCTGGCCCGGCGCACGGCGTGATAGGTTCCCGCCGGGATCGGTCAAACACCCGGCCCGGCGGGGCGGGCCCGAATAATCGGAGGGACGCATGAGTACGTGCCTGCCGGTCTGCAATGGCCGTGTGACCTTGCGGAGGGCGATGCTTGGCGTTGTGACTGTGCTGCTGGTCGGCCCCTCGGGAGCGCACCGGTGGCTCTCCGGGAGCGCCAGCTGGCCCGGGCGGTGCGGACGTCCACGCCCACCAGGGTCCGGGCTCGCCGACGTTCAACGGGCTGCGGCCCCGGATCAAAAAGTCGGTGCTCGTGTCACCGCGGCGTTCGTCACGGACCTCACGCGTCGCCGCGTCGGCGGCGCCGACGGCCAGCCCCAACGCCGCAGCGCAATGTCAGGTCGATGCGAGCCGGTTACTGACGACAATGGCCACAACAGCGGCCCGGCGACCTGACATGGCGGCGGCCCTGCCCAAGCGGCCGGGGTCCGGGCAAGCGATGCGGGCTGGACAAGACGCACTCGCCGCGCGGCCCAGCGGCGCAAGGGATTGAACGCCGTCAACAGCGCCTCACTCCCTCCGACGTCGCCATGGCGACATCGAGCCGCCCGATCAGGGGCTGTGCGCGGGCAACGGAGACATCGTCGAGACCAACAACATCGGCGAGATCATGGTCTTCAACACCGCGCGCCAACGCCAATCCGGCGACGATCTCGTACGAACCCTGAGGGCCTGCCCAAACGGGGATGGCAGCGGTGGAGACCCGACGGGGCGTTCATGGAGCAACGGCGGGCACTGGTTCTTCAGCGAGTTCGTCTCGGCCAGCCCCGAGGCCAGCGGCGGGCCGTTTGCCGGCTGCTTCGCCGCGGTCGCCAACACGTGGACGGGATCAGGTGCGACAGGGATCAGCCGTTCGGTCCCTACTGGTGCTCTTCCTCAACGCGAACGACAGCCCGAAGGAGCCGGGGCCCCCTACCTGCTCGCGTTCGTGACAGAACTGCAGGAACCGGTGACACTTCGCTGTCTTCGGGTCCAGCGCAACGGCGGCCGGCCGGGCCGCCACGGCCCGCAGGAGGTAGCCTCGACAAGCACGCCTCGAGCACGGCCAGACCGTCACGCTGGTGACCGGGGGACAACAACTTCAACGTCAATCGGCACATGGGCCTGACTCCCCGCGCCGGATCGGGACGTGCGCGGGCATAGTCAGGGCATGCGGGCGTCGACTGATGGTCGGCGGTGATCCCCACCCACCAGGTCGGCGTCATGCAGGCCTCGGCAAGGAACGGATTCATGGTGAGCGCTCTGGACTTCGCAGAGCTTCTTCGGGAATCCCTCCGCGGGTGACAATCGAGTGGCGGTCTGGGACTGGACCGGGCACAGTGACCTAGAGCAAACCTGCGCGAGGCACGCCGTCAATTTCGGCCCGAGTACAACACCACCAGCCGACTACGGTCCGGAGAACATCACCGTGGGCGGCAACCTGACACCTCAGCAAGCAGGGCAGATCGGGCTGGGGAGCAATGCTCGACGTCCGGCACTTCGACCTGCCGTGTCCGGCAAGTTCCAACCCGACACCACGGCGCTGTTCTGCCACGGGGCCTACGAGGACACCGCGCCGGGAGGTGATGGGACCGGCACCGTGGGGCCCACCGATGCACCCTGCTTCCCGCAGGGCGACACCCACGGGACGCTTCACACCGCACCCGATACAACCACCGGCTGCGTCGACGCGTTCACCCAGAACGGCGACCTCGACTTCGACGGTTCGCCGTACTGGCCGGAGTGGCCGGTGGATTCGCATGCCACGGCGAAGCTGCCCGGGAGTTTCGTGCAGGCGTTGCCGACGACGTTCGGCCGTTCGTACACGTCGTTCTTCATTCAGACCGACCTGGCTCTGAGCGAGTCGACCTGCACGGCCTCCGGGGCGGGCTACCGCGGACGCGGCCCGCCGCCCAGACGGATCCCGGCCAGTTCTATCCGTACTGGAGCCGGGCCGGCCAGTTCCACGGGGGGAAACTGCGTGATCGAGTTCGGCAACGTGTTCGCGCGTCCGGGCGTGAACGACCTCGGCAAGGACGCCCAGTACGGCACCAACCAGGCGCCGACGCTGGGCTACCCGGAGTTCATCGGGCCGATCCTGCCCAACAACTGCGCGAACAAGCGACTCATGACGTAAACCGGAAGCATCCGGCGTCGGCGGGATCGTCACCCGCCGGCGCCGGCCGCCGCCGGCTCAGACGCCGGCCAGATCGGCCACGCGGTCGCGGTGCCAGCGCGAGTCGCCGAACGCGTGCGCGTTGGCGTGGGCGCGCTTGAGGAAGAAGTGCAGGTCGTGCTCGTAGGTGAAGCCGATGCCGCCGAGCACCTGCAGGGCCGATGCGGCGACCCGGAAACCGGCGTCGCCGGCGTAGGCCTTGGCCGCCGAGGCCGCCCGCGGCCCGGTCTCCGGCTCGTTGTCGAGCGCCCACCCCGCCCAGTAGCAGAGCGAGCGCGACCCCTCGACCTCGAGCAGCATCTGGGCGCAGCGGTGTGACACGGCCTGGTAGGAGCCGATCGGCCGGTCGAACTGCGCCCGATCCTTGGCGTACTCGACCGCCATCTCCATCGCCCGCTGAGCCGCGCCGACGTTCTCGGCCGCCAGCAGCGTGACGATCGTCGCGTAGGCGCGCGCGATCGCCTCGGGCGCGAGGAGCAGCGGTTCCACCGGAGCGTTCCGAAACTCGACCCGGGACAGCTTGCGGGTCGGATCGATCGCCTCCTCGGCCAACAGCGTGACGCCGGGATCGGAGACGTTGTGGTCGCTCCAGTCGTACAGGTAATGGCGCCCGTCCGCCCCCGAGACGATGAAGAAGTCGGCCGAGGCCGCATCCGGCACCGCGATCTTCACGCAGGACAGCTTCCCGTCGGAATCGGGCTCGACCTCGGAGTGGTCGGGCGCCCAGCCCGAGCGTTCGTCCCACACGGCCAGCGTTCCCCGCGCCTCGCCGCGGGCCAGCGGCCCAAGCCAGCGCTCCCGCTGGGCATCGGTCCCGGCCGCGACCAGCATCAGCGCCGCGCAGGTGGTCGAGAACCAGGGGCTCGGGGCCAGCGCGTAGCCCATCTCCTCGGCGATCACCACCAGCTCGACCGTGCCGAGGCCCAGCCCGTCGAGCTCCTCGGGCACGATCACGCCCGACCAGCCGAGCTCGACCAGCTCGGCCCACTGCTCGTCGGTGAACCCGCGCTCGTCCTCGGCCAGCCGGCGCACCGTGGCCAGCGGGTAGCGCGCCTCGAGGAACTCACGGGCCGTCCGCTTGATCGCCTGCTCGTCGTCGCTGAAGCCGAAGTTCATCTCGCTAAGCCTCGCCCGCGCGCTCGCGTCAGCGCATCCGCGGCAGGCCGAGCACCCGCTCGGCCACGATGTTCTTGAGGATCTCGGTCGTGCCGCCCTCGATCGAGTTGGCCCGCGCCCGCAGGAACCGGTAGCTCCAGTTGTCCTCGGACTCGGACAGCATCGCGCGCGGCCCCGCGATCTGCATGGCCAGCTCGGTCAGCGACTGGTTGACCTCCGACCAGTGCCACTTCCCGAGCGAGCCCTCGGGACCCGGGACGCCGGTGCGCATGATCGCCGACAGGCCCCTGTAGGCGTTCAGGCGCAGGACCTCGGACTCGATCATGAGCTGGGCGAGGCCCTGGCGGATCACCGGATCCTCGCTCGCCGCGCCGCCGTCGAAGCCCCGCGCCTCGCGCGCGGTCTCGATCAGCTCGCGCAGCGCGATCTGCACGCTGACCTGAAGCCCGAAGGCCAGCGTGGCGCGCTCGTGCATCAGCGTGGTGATCGCGACCGCCCAGCCGTTGCCCTCGCCGCCCACGATGTTCTCGCTCGGGATCCGCGCCTCCTCGATGAACAGCTCGTTGAACTCCGACTCGCCGGTGATCTGGCGCAGCGGCCGCACCTGCACCGCGTCCTGCTCCATGTCCATCAGGAAGTAGGTGAGGCCCTTGTGCTTGGGCGCCTCGGGATCGGTGCGGGCCACCAGCATGCACCACTTGGCGTGGTGGGCGAACGTCGTCCACACCTTCTGACCGGTCACCACCCACTCATCGCCGTCGCGCACCGCGCGGGTCTTGAGCGAGGCCAGGTCAGAGCCGGCCCCGGGCTCGGAGAAGCCCTGGCACCAGATCTCATCGGCCGACAGGATCGGCGGCAGGAAGCGCATCTTCTGCTCCTCGGTCCCGTGCGCGATCACGGTCGGCCCGCCCATGGCGAGCGCCAGCACGTTGGCCACCGAGGGCGTGCGCGCCCGCACCACCTCCTCGTTGAAGAGCGCCTGCTCGACCAGCGTCGCCCCCCGGCCGCCGTATTCCTTGGGCCACGACACGCCGGCCCACCCGGCGTCGTGGAGCTTGCGTTGCCAGGCCCGGCGGAACTCGAAGGCCGCCTCGTCCCCAGAGGGCTCCCGTCCGGGGTTGTTGTCGGCCAGCCAGGCGCGGAGCTCGTCGCGGAAGGCCTCCTCGGCGGGTGAGAGCGTCAGGTCCACGGACGTCGCATCCTATCCGTGGGGGCCGGCCGATAGCCTCGATCACGCACATGACCACGCCCCAGCCTGCCGTTTCCGCGCCCGCGATCTCCGAGAGCGACCTCCCCGGGCCCTTCCCGGTCGGGTCGTACGCCGCCCGGCTCAAGCGCCGGCTGCTCGAGTTCGCCCGCGTCCAGCTGGTCGGCGAGGTGTGGGGCTTCCGGGCCTCCCGGGCCCGCGTGTACTTCGAGCTGCGCGACCCGGTCGGCGCGCTGCCGTGCTCGATGTGGCTGTCCGATTTCGAGGCGCTGGGGATCCGCCTGACCGACGGGGTCAAGGTCGTGGTCGGGGGCGGGTGCGACTACTACCCGGGCAGCGCCTCGTCCTCGCCCGCGTTCACCTTCGCGGTATCGGAGCTGCGCATCGCCGGCGAGGGCGACCTGCTCATGCAGCTCGAGCGGCTGCGCCGCCGGCTGCATGCCGACGGGCTGTTCGAGCCCCAGAAGCGCCTCACGCGCCCGCCGATCCCCCGGGTGATCGGCGTCGTCACGGGCGAGAGCGGCAAGGCCCGCGACGACATCCTGGCCGGGCTGGAGCGCCGCGGCTGGGCCGGCCGGCTGGTCTGGGCCTTCGCCCCGGTTCAGGACCGCCAGGCCGCGTCGCGGATCACCGCCGCCCTGCGCGAGCTGGCCGCCATCCCGGAGGTCGACGTGGTGATCGTGGCCCGCGGCGGCGGGTCGCTGGCCGACCTGTTCGCCTTCTGCGACGAGGCGCTGTGCCGCACGGTGGCGCTGCTGCGCGTCCCGGTCATCTCGAGCGTCGGCCACCACACCGACCGCACGCTGATCGACGACGTGGCCGCGGTGTGCTGCTCGACCCCGACCCACGCCGCCGAGGCCGCCGTCCCGGTCGACTGCCGCGCCGCCCGCGAGAGCCTGGATGCGGCCGCCCGGCGCCTGCACACCCACAGCCGCCGGGCCATCGCCGAGCGCGCCCGCACGCTCGAGCGCCTGGCCGCCGCCCCCGGCCACCACGTGGCCCGCGAGCGCCGCCGGCTGCACCAGCTGGCACGCGAGCTCCGGGCCAGCGCCCGGCGCGGGATCGAGAAGGGCCGCGAGCGCGCCGCCGCGGAGATGACCGCGCTGACCCGGGTCAGGGGGCGAGCGGTCAGCACCGGGCGCGCCGCGCGCGAGCGCGACCTGCACCGCCTGGCCCTGGCCCTGGCCGCCCACGACCCGGAGCGCACGCTGGCCCGCGGTTACGCGCTGGTCGAAGATCGCGCCGGCCAGGCCCTCGGGTCGGCCGCGGCCGCGCGCGCCGCGCGCGACGTGCGCGTTCGCTTCCACGACGACGCCGTCGACGCCGAGGTCTCACGATGAGCACGTCCGAGCAGACCCCCACCTACGAGACCGCGGTGGCCCGGATCGAGGCGATCATCCGCCGGCTGGACTCGGGCGAGGCCGGCCTGCGCGAGACGCTGGCGCTCGTGCAGGAGGGCCGAGACCTGGTCGAGTTCTGCGCCGGCGAGCTCGAGGCGGTCAGCCGCGGCCTCGAGGAGCTCCGCCTCGACGACCTGATCGAACGGCTCGAAGGCGCGGGACGGCGCCCGTGAGCACGTTCGACCGCCTGGCCAGCCTGGCCATCGAGGTCGACGGCTACCGGCTGGAGGGACTGCGCGCCCAGGTCTCGAGCGGGTTCGAGCGCCTGACCACGATCGTGCACCTGACCGGCGGCGGCGTCGAGGGCGTGGGCGAGGACGTCGTCTACCAGGCCGAGGACCACGTGAACCTCCAGGACGCCGGACCGGTCCACGCCCGGGCGCTCTCCGGCCGCTTCACGCTCGGTGAGTTCTGCGAGCTCGTCGACTCGCTCGACCTGTTCCCGGTGGCGCCAGAGTGGGAGGTCTCGCGCCTGTACCGTCGCTGGACGTTCCACAGCGCCGCGCTCGACCTGGCGCTCGCGCAGGCGAAGAAGCCGCTGTACGAGGTCCTCGGCCGCGAGCCGCAACCGCTCACGTTCGTAGTATCGCTGCGCCTCGGCGAGCCGCCCACGCTCGACCCGATCGAGCGCCGCCTGTCCCGCTACCCGAAGCTCCACTTCAAGCTCGACCCGACCAGCTCCTGGACCCCCGAGCTGATCGAGGCGCTGGTCGAGACCGGCGCGGTCGACTCGGTCGACTTCAAGAGCCTCTACCGGGGCACGGTCGTCGATCAGCCGCCCGACCCGGTGTTGTACGAACGGGTGGTGAGCGCCTTCCCGACGGCCTGGATCGAGGATCCCGACGTGGTCACCCCCGAGACCGCGCAGATCCTGGCCGCCCATCACGACCGCATCACCTGGGACGCCCCGATCCACGGGATCGCCGACATCGAGGCGCTGCCGTTCGCGCCGAGGATGGTGAACATCAAGCCGTCGCGGATCGGCGGGCTGCCGAACCTGTGCGCCGCCTACGACTACTGCTCGGAGCACGGCGTCGACGCCTACGGTGGCGGGCAATTCGAGCTCGGTCCGGGCCGCGGCCAGGCCCAGTACCTGGCCTCGCTGTTCCACCCCGGCACGCCGAACGACCTCGCGCCGGTCGGTTACAACGAGAACGACCCGCCGGCCACGCTGCCCGACAGTCCGCTGCCCCCCGCGCCGTCTCCGGTCGGCTTCCGCTGGGGATCAGCGTCGCCTTCCGGATCCTGATGCACCTTTTTCCGGTAGCGACTAACTCGCCACTCGGCGCCCGATCGACGCCGAGTGGCAGGAAGCTCGCCCACTCGACGCTACAGGCGCTGGATCAGCGTCCCGGTGCCGAGGCCGCCACCGCAGCACATGGTCACGAGCCCGACCTCCTTGTCGGAGCGCTCGAGCTCGTGCAGCAACGTGGTGAGCAGCCGGGCGCCGGTCGAGCCAAGCGGATGGCCAAGCGCGATCGCGCCACCGTTCACGTTGACGCGGTCCATGTCGGGCTCGAGCTCGCGCCGCCAGGCCGCCACGACGGGGGCGAACGCCTCGTTGATCTCGACCAGGTCGATGTCGTCCATGGTCATCCCGTTGCGCTCGAGCAGCTTCTGGGTGGCCGGGATCGGGCCGGTCAACATGATCACCGGGTCGACACCGACCGTCGTCTGGTCGAGGATCTTGGCCCGCGCCTTCAGACCAAGCGCGTCGGCCTTCTCCCGCGTCATGAGCAACACGGCGGCGGCACCGTCGGAGATCTGTGAGCTGGTGGCGGCGGTGATCTTGCCGTCGGGCTTGAACGCCGGCTTGAGCTGGGCGAGGGCCTCGATCGTGGTCCCAGGTCGGATCCCCTGGTCAGACACGTAGGTCGAGCCGTTGACCTTGAACGGAACGATCTCCCGCTCGAAGCGCCCCTCTTCGGTGGCGCGGTGGGCCAGTTGGTGCGAGCGCACGCCGAGCTCGTCGAGCTCCGAGCGCGGAATCTCCCACTGGTCGGCGATCATCTCGGCCGACAGCCCCTGGGGGATCAGGTTGTAGCGCTCCATCATCGCGGGCGGATACGGCGTACCGACCTCGCCGATCCAAGTCAGGCCGATCCCCATCGGGACGTGACCCATGTGCTCGACGCCCGAGCCGATCGCGACGTCGTGCACCCCGGCGGCGATCAGCGCCGCCGCGAAGTTGACCGCCTGCTGGGCCGAGCCGCACTGGCGGTCGACCGTCGTGGCAGGCGTCTCCATCGGCAGCCCGGCCTGAAGCCACGCGTTGCGGCCCACATTCCACGACTGCTCCCCGTACTGCTGCACGCAGCCGGTCACGACATCCTCGACCTCCCGGGCGTCGATGCCCGCCCGCTCGATCACCTCCGTGTAGCAGCGTCCGAGCAGCTCACTCGGGTGGGTGTCCTTGTAGTAGCCCTTCTCCTTGTGTCCGCGCCCGATTGGCGTGCGGACGGCTTCGACGATGACTACCTCGCGGCCTAACTGCGGCATGGACTTCTCCTTTTCACGGATATCGGATCCCGGATAGGCCCCGATGGCGCGCTCCCAGTGATTCGTTACTACTGTACTGAGGCTTTCGTGCAGCCCATCGACGAGACAGGAGCTGACTTGCGCGAACGAGTGGGAATCGCCGGCTCGGGCACCATCGCGTGCGGCCTGGCCGTGGCCGCCTCCGAGCACGACGACGTGCTGCTCTGGGCCCGGTCCGACGATTCGGCCGAGCGCGCCCGCGCGCGCGTGGCCAAGACGTGCGCGAAACTGAACGGCTTCGATGCCGAGCGCGTCCGGGTCGTCACCGACCTGGACGACCTGTCCGAAGCCACCTTCCTCGTTGAGGCGGTAATCGAGCACCACGAGTCCAAGAGCGCGATGCTGGCCGATCTGGGGAGCTCGCCCGGCACGCCGGCGCCGGCGCCGTGCTGGCCACCACGACCTCGTCCCTGTCGATCGGCGAGCTGGCGCACGCGAGCGGGCACCCCGAGAACTTCGTCGGTCTGCATCCGTTCAACCCGGTGCCGAAAATGAGGCTCATAGAACTTGCCTTCCCGCCCGAGGCCAGCGATGAGACGCGACGACGGGCTCGCGCGCTGTGCGAGTCGTTCGGCAAGACCCCCGTCGAGGTCCCGGACATTCCGGGCTTCGTGGTCAACCGGCTGCTGTTCCCGTACCTGTTCAGCGCCGTCGAGCTGCTCGCCGAGACCGGGATGACCCCCCAGGACATCGACGACTGCATGACGCTCGGCGCCGGCATGCCCATGGGGCCAATGGCGCTGCTCGACTACGTGGGACTCGACGTCTGCAAGGCGATCGGGGAGTCGATCGGGGTTCGCGTCCCGGACCGCTTGCTGGCACTCGTCGAGGAGGGTTTCCTCGGACGCAAGACCGACCGGGGCTTCTACAACTACCGCTGAGCAACTTTAGACAAAGTCTTTAAGACGCGTTCATCTGCGGAGCGCACACTCCAGGTGCGACGTACCTCATAGCAGCACCTCCTCCCCAGAAGCACGAAGCCGGCCCGTCCCCAGCGGGCCGGCTTTTTTTTGGGTGGGTGGGTCTTAATAGACGAAGCCGGCCCGGTGCGGGGGGGCCGGCTTCTTCTTCTCTCCTCTCAACCACCGGGAGTACTCACTGAAGTCTCCGGTCGTTGCCTTGAGCGCGAAATGTAACGAATGACGCGAGCCGGTGGAGGGTCGCTGCCGCGGGTAGAACCGATGTGTGGACGAGAAGCGCTCCAACGCGCCCGACGGCCGCCACGAGACCGAGCTCGAGCGCTCCGACCGCAACATGGTCGAGCTCCTCCAGGAGGTGCGGGTCGTCCAGACCGGCGTGCAGATCCTGTTCGGCTTCCTGCTCACGATCGCCTTCCAGCCGAAGTTCGACAAGCTCTCGAGCTTCCAGAAGGCCGACTATTTCGGCACGCTGGTGGCGGCCGCCACCACTTTGATCATGCTGAGCGCCCCGATCTCGTGGCACCGGATCCTGTTCCGCCACGGGGACAAGGAGCACCTGGTCGAGATCGCCAACCGCTTCACGATGATCGGCCTGGCCGCGATGGGCGCCACGATGATCGGCGTGGTCATGCTGCTCAGCGACCTCGCGTTCCCGCCGGCGCTCACCGTGCTGATCACCGGCGCGGCCGTGATCGCCTGCTCGGTTCTCTGGTACGCGATGCCGCTGGCCCGCCTGCGGGCCCTACGCGGCCGCGCGGCGCTGTCTGATGCGCACCGCCTCGATCCGATTTTGCCGGACGGATTCGACTCGGATCGAGAAGCCGTTCGCTGAGATCGTGTCCCCGCGCTTGGGCAGCCGCCCGAGCTCGGCGAACACGAACCCGCCCACCGAGTTGTAGGCGTCGGTGTCGACCGGCAGCTCGAGCCCGTAGTCCTCGAGGTCGGCCACCGCCACGTGCCCGCGCACGAACCAGTCGCCGTTGGCCAGCCGTCGCACCGCGCCGCCGGCCGGGTCGGTCTCGTCCGAGATCTCCCCCACGACCTCCTCGATGATGTCCTCGATCGTGACGATCCCCGCCGTGCGCCCGTACTCATCGACCACGATGGCCAGCTCGGTGCGCTCGCGCTGCAGATCGGCCAGCAGGTCGTCGAGCGGCTTGGTCTCAGGGACGATCGGAGCCTCGCGGACCAGCGGGGCGAAGTTCGCCTCCATGCCGTCGTTGAGCATCTTCTTGACCAGCTGGTTGACGTGCACGATGCCCTTGACTCGGTCCTGGTTCTCGTCCTCGGTCACGACCAACCGCGAGTGGCCGGTCGACACGCAGCGCTTGAGCGCGGCCTCGACGGTCTCTGACAAATCGACGGTGACCACGGCCGGAATCGGGGTCATGACCTGCCGGGCCTCCTGCTCGTGGAGGTGGAAGACCCCGGTGAGCATGTTGGCCTCCCCGACGTCGAGCTGCCCGCCGGTGGAGGACTGGGCGATCAGCCGTTTGAGCTCATCGGGCGTGCCGCCTTCGGGCTCCGCCTCCGGATCGGTCCCGAGCATGCGCAGGATCGAGTATGAGGACCAGTTCAGCACGATGATGAACGGGTGGAACAGCATCCGGAAGAACTGCAGGGGCCGCGCGATCCGCCGGGCAAGGCCCTCGGCGTGCTGGATCGTGTAGAGCTTGGGGACGATCTCGCCAACGATGCTCTGGGTGACGGTGATGAGCAGATAGGCGATGACCACCGAGATCGCGACCGAGGCGGCGTGGCCCAGCACACCACCGAAGATCGGCTCGAACAGATGCGCCAGCGCCGGCTCCCCCAGGGCGCCGATGCCGATCGAGGCCATCGTGATCCCGACCTGGCAGGCCGCGATGTAGTCGCCGATATGGTCGACCTGGGTCAGCGCGAGGCGGGCCCCGCGCGCCCCCTCCTCGGCCAGCGCCTCCAGTCTGGCTCGGCGCGAGCGGACCAGGGCGTACTCGCCGATCACGAAGAACGCGTTCGCCAGGACCAGCAGCCCGGTCAGGATGATGAACAGGGCCGTCACAGGCCGGGAGTCACGCGCCACGCCCGCGCCCGGGCGGCCCCGTACTCCGTCCTCGGTGGAGAGCTCCTCGGCTGTGAGCTGCTACTTCGGGATGGATCGTCGTCGGTCATGCAGCGACGGGGAAACGGTAGCAGCCGCACCGCCCGGTGATTCAGAGGCTCCGCGTATCTATGCTCCCTGGTCGTGCGCATCGTGAGCCTCATCCCGTCCGCCACCGAGACGCTGTTCGCCCTCGGGCTCGGGTCCGACGTGATCGCCGTGACCCATGAGTGCGACTATCCGCCCGCAGCGCGGGAGCTACCCAAGATCACCCGCGACGCCCTGCCCGAGGGGCTGAACGCGCGCGAGATCGACGCGGCGGTCAAGGAGCGCACGCTGGCCGGAGAGTCGATCTACGAGCTCGACGACGAGCTGCTGCACGACCTGCGCCCCGACCTGATCGTCACCCAGGAGCTGTGCGCGGTGTGCGCGGTCTCATACAACGAGGTCCGCACGATCGCCGAGAAGATCGAACCCCGCCCCCGCGTGGTCTCGCTCGACCCTCGTACGGTCGGCGAGGTGCTGGGCGACGTCCGCACCCTGGCCCAGCTCACCGACCGCAAGGACGAGGCGGTGGACCTGATCCGCGACGCGTCGGCCCGGATCGACCGCGTTCGCCTGGCGGTTCGGCGTGCGCGCCGGCCGCGCGTCGCCGCCTTGGACTGGCTCGACCCGCCGTTCGCGGCCGGGCACTGGACCCCTCAGCTGATCGAGTACGCCGGCGGGGACGACGTCCTCGGGTTCGCCGGCGAGAAGTCCGAGGAGACGACGTGGCAGATGGTCGAGGCCGCGCAGCCCGACGTGGTGATCGTGATGCCCTGCGGATTCGACGCCGAGATCGCCCATCGCGAGGCCGAGATGCATCGCGACGAGCTGGCCCGGGTCGGAGCGGGCGAGGTGGTGGCGGTCGACGCGGCCGCCTACTTCTCGCGTCCGGGCCCGCGGATCATCGACGGGCTCGATCTGCTGGCGCACATCATGCATCCCGAGCTGTTTCCGGACCCGCCCGAGGCCGCGCGGGCGTTCACGGTCGAGCTCACCCCGGTCTAGAAGTTCAGGCCGTTGGGCGTGAGCCCACTGCTGCCGGCGACCGCGAGCGCGCCGATCACGCTGGCCACGGAGATCACGAGACAGCCGGCCATGGCCAGCCCCGGCATGCGCCGGCGCTCGTCGAGCTCCAGGATCAGCCAGCCGGCGATCATGCCGCCGACCAGCCCCCCGAGGTGGGCGCCGATCGAGATGCCGCGCACGCTCAGCGAGAACACGATGTTGAGGAGGAGCACAACGCCGAGACCGCTCTGCCAGAACGGGATGCCGCGGTAGCGCGCCACCACGATCAGCGCGCCGAAGATCCCGAAGATCGCGCCCGAGGCGCCGATCGCGGGATATCCGGGCTGGAACAGGAGCGCGCCGAACGAGCCCGCGAGCAGCGAGGTCATGTAGACCACGATGAAGTTACGGGTGCCGATCGCCGGCTCGAGCGCCGACCCGACGAAGTACAGCGACAGCATGTTGATCCCGATGTGGATGATCCCGTCGTGCAGGAACGGACCGGTGATGAGCCGCCAGTACTCCTCTGTGCCCGTGTAGAACGGGTTGAAGTTGTGGGCAGTCAACGCCGGGCCGTAAAGCGCGCCGTGATACCACACGCTCCCGCCGCCCCCGCCGCCCAGGGGCGCTCCCGCGGCGGTCTCGGCCAGGAACACGATCACGTTGATCACGAGCAGCGCCTGGGTGCCGCGGGGCAGGGCCGGCGTCGACCGCACGCCGCTCGTCACGCGGGTGCGCTCCCGGGAGCACTCCGGGCAGCGCATGCCGACCGGCGTGGGCGTCATGCAATCGGGGCAGATCGGGCGCCCGCACGAGGAGCACGACACGCCCGTCTCACGGGAAGGGTGGCGGTAGCAGACGGCCATCAGCGGGTCACTGCAGTCACGCTATCAGCGGGCGACGCGCCGGCCGGCGGGTCTATCTGCGCCGGACGATCCGCCTTGCCTCTTCGGCGGCGTCCTGGAGGGTCCGCTCGACGAGCTCGACCACGTTGTTCGAGCGCTGCTTGCGGACACGGTGGCGGGCGCGGACGCGCAACAGCACGAGCGCGGTGCCGGCGCTCACCCCGACCACGGCGGCGGCCGCCGGCCTGACCCAGTTGCGCGGGTCGCGCATGGCCGAGAGCTCCCAGGCGTCGAGCTCCTCCTGGGCGAGCTCGGTCAGGCTGACCAGCGTCACCTCGAGCCGGTCCACCAGATCCGCGGGCGGCTCGACGGGCGTCAGCGCCTGGCGCAGGAGGGCCTCGAAGTCGGCCGCGCCACTGCTCATGCTCGCGTTCCCCCGCTGTCGCTCTCGGTCGCGGCCGGCTCGGAGACCATGCCCTCGAGCTGGCGGATCGCGCGGTGCAGCAGCACCTTGGTCGCACCGTCGGTACGGCCGAGCGCTCGGGCGATCTCCCGGTTGTCCATGCCCAGCGCGAAGCGCATGATCAGCGCCTCGCGCCGGTCGTCGGGCAGCTGCTGGACGCCGTCGAGGATCGCTTTGAGCTGCTCACGGCCCTCCACCAATGATTCCGTGGTGTGCGGGGCGGAGATCATGCCCGCGTCCTCGATGCCCGACTCGGGCTTGCGGGAGCGATCCCGATAGAAGTTGGCCGCCAGGTTGTGGGCGATGCGGATGAGCCACGGACGCAGCGGCCGGCCGCCTGACTCGCGCAGGGCCCGCTCGAAGTGGCGGTAGGCCTGCAGGAACGTCTGCTCGGTGAGGTCCTCAGCATCGTGGTGGTTGCCCACGCGGTAGTAGCTGTAGGAATAAACGTCGCGCACGTGGGTTCTGTACAGCTCGGTGAAGCGGGCGTCGACCTCCGCCTTGCCGCTGGGTAGCCCGGCCGACACCGCGGGGGCGTCGACCTCGGCCTGGCCGCTGGATTGCTCGTCATCCGCCACACGCCCAGCCTAGTCCCCATCACGCCGCTCGGATGGAAGACTTCCGCGTGGGGCGCGGCGGCTCGGTCACCGTGGCCGTCCACTGCTCGGGCTCGATCCGGCCCTCGATCAGCGCGGCCAGGCTGTCGAGCGCCGGCGTCTCGAGGCGCGCGTTGCGCGCCACCGTTGCCAGCAGCGGCGCCGCGTCGATCCCCTCGGCGGTCTGGCCAAGCGCGTTGCCCAGCTCGGCCGCCGGCACGCCCTGGGCAAGCAGCTCGCCGGCCCGGCGGTTGCGCTCGTTGGGCGAGACCGCGCTGGCCACGAGGTCGCCGGCGCCGGCCAGTCCGGCAAACGTCTCGGGCCGGCCGCCGTGCGCGCGCGCGAGCGCGTCCACCTCGGCGAACACCTTGCCGGCCGCGGCGCCGGCCACGTTGGGTCCGGCGATCGACGCGACGGCGGCGGCCAGCACCGCCACGTTCTTGGCCGCGCCGGCGAGCTCCACGCCGGTCACGTCTCCGGTGGCGGTCACCTCGAAGCCGGCCGTCGTCAGGGTGTCGGAGAGCTGGCGGCTGAAGCCGCGATCTACCGAGGCAAGCACCACCGACGCACCGTGCTCGAGCACATCGGCCGCCTCGGCCGGACCGCCCAGTGCGGCCACGGCGCGCGCCGCGCAGCGCTCGGCCACGAACGCCGAGGGCAGCGTGCCGAGCGGCGGCACAAGGCCCTTGGACAGGACCAGGACGCCGGCCCCGCGGGGAATGTTCTCGCCGTGGGCGGCCATCACCGCGGGTAGCGCCCGGGCGGGGACCGCGAGGCAGAGCAGGTCATGGGTGCCGAGCTCGAGCTCAGTGGCGGTGGTCACCCGCACGGTGTCGGGCAATTCGACGCCCGGCAGATGGTCGTCGTTGACGCGGCTGCTCGCCAGCGACTGGGCCTGCTCGCGCGTGTGCGTGCCCAGCTCGACCTCGAGCCCCGCCCGCGCCAGCAGCACGGCCAGGCTCGTGCCGGCCGCGCCGGCGCCGATGACCGCTGCGCGCCGGATCGGCGGCATGCCACCGAGCCACTCCCATTGGAGCATCACCATCGGCCAGATCCGGTCGGTGACCGCGCCGGCCAGTGCCGGCGAGGCGTTCTCGACTTTGGGGAAGTTCAGCGGGCGGCCCGCCCGGACCCGCACCTTGCGCGGCCGGATCCGCCAGCCCTTGCGGATGTCCTCGGTGCCGATGATCGCGATCGGGACAACCGGGGCGCCTGTCTCGAGCGCGAGGCGCCCCACGCCCCGCTTGGGCCTGCCCAGCGAGCCGGGACGGGTGCGCGTCCCCTCGGGGAACATCAGCACGATCTCGCCCCGGTTCAGGATCGCCTTGGCCGTCTCGATCGACTCCTGATCGCTGGCGCCCCGCTCGACCGGGAACGCGCCCAGCGCGTTCAGCAGCCAGCTCAGGATCCGGCTGTAGCCGAACAGCTCGTGCTTGGCCACGTAGTACACGGGCCGCCGGGTCATCGTGCCGATCACGAACGGGTCGAAAAAGCTCCGGTGGTTGGCGGCCAGGACCACCGGCCCCTCCGTCGGGATGTACTCCCGGCCCATCCGCTTCATCCTCAGATACGTCAGGAAGAACGGCGTCAGGATCAGCCTGACGAGGAACAGCACGAACCGATTGACGCCCTTTTCCCTGGCCCGGCGGTGCAGCGCTTCTTGATCCATCGCACTTTGGCGTACCCGCCCCGGCCCTGCCCGTTACAGTTTGGCCCCCTTGAGCAACGGCACCGTCACCACCCGAACGCTCAATGGAGCCCTCGCCGGCGCGCTCGCCGCGGTCGCCTGGGGCTTCCAGCAGCCGCTCGACAAGCTGGTGTTCCGGAGCCGCTACGACGACGTCGAGCTGCTCGGCCGCGCCGTCCGCCCAGGTCCCGGCTGGTACCGCATCGGCCTCGCACTCCATGTCCAGAACGGCGCCCTGTTCGGGGCCGTCTACGCCAACATCGCGCCTGGACTCCCGGTCCCGCCACGTCTGCGCGGCCCCGCCGCCGGCGTCGCCGAACACTTCGCCCTCTGGCCCCTCGTCGGCCTGACTGATCGCTTCCATCCGGCCCGCACCCACCTGCCCGTCCTCAGCGGCAGCCGCCGCGCCTTCGCCCAGGCCTTCTGGCGCCACGCTCTCTTCGGCTACGTGTTGGGCGAGCTCGAGCGGCGGCTGAACGCCAGCGACACCGCGCCCCCCGGGCCGGCGCCGGACTACGCCTCCAACGGCCACGGCTCGCTCGAGCGCGCGGTCTCCGCCGTGCGAGACTGAGCGGCACCCGCCCGCCTAGCTCAACTGGTAGAGCACTTCACTTGTAATGAAGGGGTTGGGGGTTCGAGTCCCCCGGCGGGCTTGGGGATTCGGCGGTTCGTGTCTCCAATATGTCCCAAGATCGGCGTACGATTTGCGTATGCCTGGTGCGGTGTCTGGTCACGTCTTCCGAGTGGAGCGGGCGCGCGGTCCGGTTTGGTACGCGAAGTACCGGCTGTCTGACGGCCGCCAGGTGCAGAAGAAGCTCGGGCCGGCGTGGACGGGTCGCGGTCGGATTACGCCCCGCGCAGCGAGGACGCCCGACTGGTTGCCGAGGCGTTCCGAGTTGAGGGCCCGGGTCTGGACATCTCGGGACATCTCGGGACGACTCGGGACGACTCGGGACGACTCGGTAGATGTCCACCTCGATCCGTCTTTCATCGAGCCGCGCTGATCGCGAGCGCGCCGCGGACGGTGCTGCGGCTCATGCTGGGGCCGTCGGCGGTTTCATCGTGCACTGGGCTGTGCGCGCTGGCGCTGCGAGGCCCGACCCGGCCGGGATGCGAAAGCCGGCGCCTGCTCAGGTGCGCCGGCTATTCGCGGTCGATCGGATCACTATGCGGCGACGGGCTGCCCATCGTGACGGCTCAGCCAGGTGGCAGCGCTGTCAACGACATGGCGGAGCAGGTCGTGCTCCGTGTGAACCAGTTGGTCAACCATCTCGAGGCCCGACGTGGTGATCTTCTTCGCCACCTCGGCTGTGCCCGTAACTTCGGTCGGGATCGCCTCCTCGATGGTGATGGCGAACTGACCTACGGCCTCGATCGCGGCGCGCTCGCTGCTTTCGAACGACTTCAAGAGCTCATCAGAGAGCTTCGCAGTCCTCTCAACAATGTCCACGATGCGATCCGCAGGGATGCCGACCTCATGAATGCTGGTCCTCACGACCGGCTTTGACTTGGAGATAGTGGCGGTCATTTCATCGCTCCTTTCGAACGTATGTTCGCCTAATCTAGGTACACCGGCCATGGTCCCCGGGTTACACCCAGGCGGACACCAGGGCCGCGTTCGCCAGCGGATCGTCGGATGCGTCGGAGCCTGCTCAGGCCGCGTGTCCCTCGGGCTGCACGACCTCTAGGAACGTGCTGCGCGTGAGAGCAACTCCGAGATCGCGGCGTTTGTCTGCTCTGGGCGCTCGATCTGCGGCACGTCTCCGCAGTCGAGCTCGAGCTGACGGGCGTGTGGAACAGCAGTGCGACCTGGCGCACGAAGGCGATCGACACAAAGCTGGTCTGTTTGCCCCATGCGAAGAGTGCGTCGGCCCGCAGTGTCGCGAGTCGGGGCCACAAGCCATTCTGTCCGCGTGGCTTGTCGAGGTAGATGTGGCGGCGCCCTGCGGCGGAGAAGGCAGCCGGTTTGAGGTAGGCGCGCAGAACTCGTCCACGCCCCGCGGCGCACGATCATCGCCGAACCGCACGCCGCGATCGATGCCAAACTCGTCGACCGCCTGTCGGTGCGCCACAACCTGCTTCAGGCATGCGGGCGACCGTCTGAAGATCGAATCATCGCTCGGCCCTCCGCGAACACGATGTCCCAGGCGCCCTCGTCTGGCGCGATCAGTCGGAGCGCCCACGGCCGATATGAGAGCCGCCGCCGCGGGGTTTGAGCAAGACCTGGCATGACGTTCGCCGCCAGGCTGTCATCAGCCGATTACTCCCTCTCGGATGAGAGTGGGGTGCGCTCGACCGTCGCGGGCGCCTGCTCCGCCTCACGAAGCAGTGACGACGCCGATCGATGCGACGCCGTCGTTTCGGTGCGGAGCGGCATGCTCATGGCGGCGGACCGGACCGACCGGCCGCGGGTGCGTGGTGACGTGGATCCCTCGCGCTACCGTCTGTCCGTGCCCGCGCACACCTTCAATGTCGTGTACGAGGACGCCGGCGACGGATGGGTCTACGCCGACGTCCCCGAGCTGCCCGAGGTCCACACGCAGGGCGAGACCCTCGACCAGGCACGCGAGATGGTCAAGGACGCGATCCAGCTAGTTCTCGACGAGCGCCGGACGCGGGGCGAAGCGATACCGCCGACTGGCTGGGCGCTGGTCGAATCGGTCGAGATCGCTGCGTGAAGAAGCGCCAGCTCGAGCGCCATCTCACGGATCATGGCTGTCGCCTCGCTCGCGAGGCCGCGAAGCACGAACTCTGGGAGAACCCTACGACGGGCCATCGGACGACCGTGCCCCGGCACCGCGAGATCAAGATGCCGACGGTGCGCGGGATCTGCCGCCAGCTGAGAGGCAGCCCCGGATCGAGCGCATCAAGACGACGACCGACGCCCCGCTGCTCGCGGCTTGCGCGTGCGCCTCATGCGGAATCAAGCCGGCGCCGGCCTCAATGCTTCTCGTCGCGCACTCGGGCGGGATGATCGCGGCCGCCGAGTGCGGTCCCGAGCGCGACCGCGGCTGGGTCGATCGCGGCGACGCACGCCTCGGGCAGCGCCGCGCACCCCAGCCATGCGACCTCGGGGCGGCGCGCGATCACGGCCGCACCGCCGACCAGCATGACCAGCCCGTCGATCAGGACGGCGCCGCCCGGTCCCAGCCCCGCTGTCAGGGCGGCCGTGATCAGCCCTCCGAGCGGAAGCAGTCCAACGAAGCATGCGGCCCAGATCGCGCTGACGCGGGCGCGCATCTCACCGGAGGCAACCGACTGCACCACGACCGTCGAGAGGCCGACGAAGATGACCCCGCAGAAGCCGCCGAGGACGCCAAGGCCGAGCGACAGCGCGAGGGTGTGCGAAACGCCAACGGCAGCGACCGCCAGAGCGCTGAGCAAGAAGCTGGCCAGCACCGGCTCACCCTTGTTGGGCCGACGCGCCAGGACCAGCAGCAGCCCCGAGCCGAGCAACGAGCCAAGCCCGATCGATGCCGTCAGCGCGCCAAGCACGCCGGCTCCGCCGTTCAGTTGGACCCGTGCGATCGCGGGCAGCATGAACGCAACCGGCGGTGTTCCGAACACCCCGGCCAGGGCGGTGAGGAGCAGCAGCGACGCGATGCTCCGCTGCCCGAACACATACCTCACGGCTTCGCGCATCGACCCGCCGAGCTTCCCAACCACCTGCGCGGCAATCCTGCCTGACGCCGGAAGCAGCAATACGGCAATCAGGACACCGAGGAAGCTCACCGCGTTGACGGCAAATACCCACGTCGGGCCGCCCCGCGCCAGCAGCACGCCGGTAAGCGCCGGGCCGACGAACCGCGCGACCTGGAGAAAGAGACTGTTGATTGCCAAAGCGCTCTCTAGATCCTCCCCCGGGACTGTCGACGCGAGCACCCCCTGAAAAGCCGGATAGCTGAGCGTCCCGAGGCTCCCGCCGATCACGGCGATCGCGCCCAGCAGCGGGACAGTGAGCGCGCCGGTCTGCCAGAGAACCGCGAGCAAGACCGCCACGCCCATATTCGCCCCTTGGAAGGCCAGCAGGAGGTGGCGGCGGTCATAGCGGTCGGCGAGAACTCCCGCCGGAAGTCCCCACACCAGGTTCGGGATGGTGTTCAAGAAGCCGATGATCCCGAGCGCCGCGGGCGACCCGCCAAGCAAGAGGACGACGTAGCCGAACGCGGCCGCCTCGACCCAATTGCCCGTCAGTGAGAGCAACACGCCCGCAGAAAAAAGCCGGAAACGACGATGATGCAGCGCGGCGAGCGGCCCACGGCGCGCCACCTTCGCGCTCACCGCTGCCTCCCGAGCGTCAAGCTGAACCGGAGCCCCGTGCCCGTTCTCGAGCGCGGCCACACCGCCAACGATCGCGTACGCCTCGAATCCCCGATCCTTCAGCCAGTGCGCCACACGGACGCTCGTCGCCTCCCGCAGTCACGTACAGCCGAGAACGATCGGCACCTCACGCGAAAACGCTCCAACGCGCTCGGGGATCATGTCCGGCGTGATCCGCAGCGCGCCATCGGGCGAGTCGAGCCCGTCGTCACCGCGGCGCACGTCGATCAGCAACGCCCCGTCTGCGACGAGTTGCAGCGCGACGGCGCGCTCGATCCGCAGCGATGAAGCGCGGAGTGCCGACCGAACATGAAAGCGACGGGTCAGCCCAGCCATCAACCGAGGATAAGGCCGCAAAGCGCAGCGTCGGCCGACCATTCTGACCCGCTCCCACCTCACCCAACGAGATGGAATCGCCCGCATCTACGGCAATTGCCCTGCAAATGGACAACTTGCAATGAAGGGGGTTGGGGTCTTGGTCCCCGGCGGGCTCTCGCCGGCCGCCAGACCGCCACACACGCGCAACACGCCGGTTGCTGATTCCGCGGAATCGTATTCGGGCGCCCGCGTGCGTGGAGTATCGTCGGCGCCCGGCGAAATGAGGAGCTTCGCTGACGATTCAAGAGTGGGTGGACGGCTACGGGCAGGCTTGGCGAGACAAGGATCCCGACGCGGCGGCTGCGCTCTTCACCGAGAACGCCACGTACCGCGACCACCCGACCGGTGACGGGTACCGCGGGCCTGACGGCGTGCGCGCCTACTGGGCGAACATCACCGCTTCGCAGGAGAACCCGGACGTGCGGATGGGCACGCCGAGCCGGCGGACTGGGGCAGTTCCTCCAGTAGTCGTGGCTTCTGCTCAGGGCATCCGCGCTCGCGACCGGTGGCAGCTCTATTGGAGGAACACCTGAACTCCGGCAGCATTCATCTGCTCAACGAACGTCGGATACGCGACGATCTCGATCCCAGGCAGGAACAGGTCATCGGGCGCGACCTTGAAGTGCGCCATCGACGGTCCGCAGATGTAAAGGCGCGCACCCAGAGATTCGAGCTGTCGGAGCTTCTCATGGGGCGGCGAGTGCCCGGCCTTGTCCAGGCCACGCCGCGCGAAGCCGCTGAACGGGCGCTTCCAGCCGGGGAGATGTTCCGAAAATGAGCCGGTGAGCACGCGAACTGCCGGGCCCTGGAAGTAGATAGCGACCGGACTGCCCGCGAGCGCCGCGGCGAGCGCGAATCCGAGGGGCGACAGCAGCTCTTCGAGACCAGGATTTGAGATCACGATGGCCCACGCCGGCTGCTCGCGGAGCACCGAGGCCTTGCGAACCGCGTACACCCGGGCATCAGTAGCCTCGTCGACCCGTGCCAGCTCGTGGCCGGTCGTCCTGCACCACGCACGGATGTCGCTATCCACAGCCGGCAGCACATCGGCCCGTATCTCGATCACGGCGCCCGGCCGCAGCCCGCCCATCGCGCGCGCGACCTCGTACAGAATCGCAGTCGAGATCGACCGGCCACGGCCATCGACCACCGACACCCCGGACGCATCAACGCCCCGATCCAACCGAGAACGATCCCTGGTTGTCTGCTCCCCGATCACGAGCGGCCTCCAGCCAAAGCTTCGATCCAACGACACCGTTTGCGCATCAGGGGAACGCCCCAACAACACTCGGTTAAGTACCCGCTGCTCCCAACGCTGTTGACCGTACGCGCAACCCATTGGCGCGGAGATGATCGCCGGCCTTGGCGTCCTGATAACCGAGGCCCTCGGCACCGCCCAGGCACCGATCGTCGCTTCGCAGGTCGCGGACCTCGTTCGCTTCCGGGAGACCTGCAGAGCGTTCACGATCGCCGCCGAGGAAACCGGCTTCATGTCCCCCGGAGGCCTCTACAAGCCGAACAACATCTTCGTCGACTTCGGGCGGGCGCACTACCTCGAAAACGTGACCAAGATGATCGAGACGCTGATCGACTTCTGCGGCCGCGGCGTGGTCGTCTACCCGACCAAGGCAGATCTAATCTCGACAATCCCGAGCTCGGCGGGGCGCTGCGCGCCGCGCTGCGCGGTCACAACACGAGCGCGGAGGACCGCACGAGAATCTTCCGGATGATCCATGAGCGCTTCCTGAGCGAGTGGGGGGCGCGCCACGCGATGTTCGAGAAGTTCAACGGAACTCCGCTGTGGGTGATTAAGCTGCTCACGATGCAGCGCGTCGAGTATCAGGCCGACGGGCCGCTCACGCAGCTCGCCCGCGAGACGCTTGGCCTGGCGGATGTCAGCGGCCTCGCCCAGCGCGCCGACGAGGAGAAGGCCGATTACCCGTCGATCCGCGTCCGTCCGGACTACATCAAGCAGCAAGACGTCGCTACGACCCAGGACACGCAGGAGGTCGAGTCGCGGACTTAGCCCCGCCGGCCTTAGAGGAGAAGAGTCAATGAACAACCCGTGGGTCGGTGTCGATCTCGCGGCAGATCACGTCGCGTGGGCGCGCCTGCTGCGATCCGCACACGAGGTGACGCTCTCGGGACGCGGGACGCCACCGGTGCTGCGACCCGTCATCGTCGAGTCCTGGGCGCGCTGCATCGAGGCCGGCGTGGATCCCGAGCGGCCCGCACCGCGAATGCTCGGCCCGGATGAGACGCGGCATCGACTGACCGCTCATCCACTGGCGGCGGTCATGCCACTTGTGGGCGAACTACTCACCGAGGTCGCGCAAGATGCCCGTCATCTGGCGATGCTCAGTGACGCGGAGGGTCTGCTGTTGTGGGCTGAGGGACATCCGAGCATGGTCGAGGCCGCCACGAAGCCGCGCGTCGTGCCCGGATGCCTGTGCAACGAACAGGAGATCGGAACCAACGCGGTCGGCACCGCCCTCGCCGTCGATCACGCGGTGCAGGTCTTCTCGGCCGAGCATTTCAACCGCTTGCTCCACGGCTGGACTACCTCGGCCGCGCCTATCCATCACCCCGAGACACACGAATTGCTCGGCGCAATCGGCCTGTCTGGCTCTTTCCGCCGCGCCCATCCACACACGCTTGCGCTGGTGAGCCTCCGTCGCGCGGCTGGCCGTGGCACAGCTCGCCGAGCGTCAGGCAATGGGCGATCGTGTGCTCCAGGCGCGTTACCTCGACCTCGTGGCGCGCTCGCGTCCACGGCGGAGCGCGCTCGTCGCGCCAGACGGAAGAGTGTTGGCGGCCGCTCCCCCAGGCTGGGTCGGTGAGCGGCTCGAGCTTTCGGCGGTGACCGGCGAGGTGAGCCTTGACGGTGGCCTGAGGCTGGCCATCGAGCCGATGGGCGCCGAAGCCAGCATCGTTTGGGACGCCGGCGCCCAGCGTGGCCCGCCGCGGCCGAGTCTCGACCTGAGGGCGCTCGGCCGCGACCATGCCGAGGTCGAGATCCTCGGCCGCCGCATCGTGCTCGGTAGGCGACACAGCGAGCTGGTGGTGCTTCTCGCATTGAACCGTCGTGGCATGAGCGGCGAGGAACTCGCCCGGGCGCTCTATGGCGCGACCGGCAGCGAGGTCACCGTGCGAGCCGAAATCGCCCGGCTGCGCCGCCGGCTCGGACCGCTGGTCGCTTCACAGCCCTATCGTCTCCTCGCCGACGTGCACGCCGACTTTCTCGATGTCGATTGGATGGCTCGCCGCGGCGCGCTGGCGGCGGCACGCGAGATCTATCTGGGACCCCTGCTGCCGGCTTCGGACGTGCCGGCGATCGTGGCGGCACGGGCGCAGCTCGAGCGGGTCTGCCCGCGACGGCCGTGGCACCAGAACCGGCCGGCACGAACTGCAACCCCCCCGCAACCCGCGCTGCCCGCCTGAACGCCGCGCCGAACCGGTGGGATGCTCGCCGCGGATGCCCGACGACAAAGGAGGACTGCATCCGTGGCAATTGATTTCACTCTCACCAACGAGCAGCGCGAGCTGCAGGCCAACACCCGGGAGTTCGCGGAGAACGTACTCGGACCAGTGGTACGCGAGGCCGACGCCGAGCCCGACCCGCTTCGCGGCTTCCAACGCACCAAGGAGGCATACATCGCCGCATACCACGCGGGGATCGCCTTCTGCATGCTGCCGCGCGAGTACGGAGGCGGCGGGGTGACCAACGTCGAGCTCATCATCGCCGCCGAAGAGATCTGCGCGATCGACCCGGGATTTGCCTGCACCGTGCTGGTCAACGGCCTGGGTCTGTTGCCCGTCTGGTACTACGGCAACGAGGAGCAGAAGGACCGTTACCTTCGCGCTGCGACGTCCGATCCGACCGGCGAGTACATCGTCGGCTACGCGGTCTCCGAGCCGGCGGGCTCGCCCGGTGGCACGGCGAACTTCGACACCCCCCTGCCTCATCCGGTCGGGATCGGCGTAACCGCGATTCGCGATGGCGACGAGTACGTGCTCAACGGGCGCAAGTACTGGCCGTGCAACGTCGGGGGCTGGGACGGCAAGGGGGCGAACACGAGCATCGTGGTCGTGCGCACGGATCCCGAGGCGGGCGGCACCGAGGGCCTGTCGGCCATCATGGTCGACCGGGGCACGCCCGGCGTCACGTACAGCCTGATCGACAAGATGGCGCATCGTCTGACGCCCAACGCGGAGGTCATCTTCGACAACGCTCGCGTTCCGGCGGCCAACCTCGTCGAGGGCGCGGAAGGCAACGGCGACCTTCTCATCAACCGCAACTTCGCGTGGTCGGGTCCGGTCGCCGGCATCGCCGCGGTTGGCGTGGCCCGGGCCGCCTACGAGACGGCGCTCGACTGGGCGCACACCTACACGAGCGGAGGGCCGCGGCCGATCATCCATTACCAGTACCCGGGCTACGTCCTCGGCGACGTGGCTGCCAAGATCGAGATGGCTCGGTACTTCTGCTGGAAGACCGCCCACTACCTCGACCAGCACGACTACCACGGGGAACTGATCGGTGCGATGTGCAAGGTCCAGTGCACCGAGATGATGCTCGACTGCGTGTACAAGTGCATGCAGGTCGTCGGCGTCAACAGCCTGGACCGCCAGCACATGTTCGAGAAGTACCTGCGCGAGGCCGCCCTGTTCCCGCTGTACGACGCCGGCAACTTCGGCATGCAGCGTCGCCGCGTCCACGGCGTCATGGCCGACCCGTCGTTCAACCCGCGGGCGCTGATGGACGACGAGCCGGTCGAGTTCACGAAGGCGATGGAGACGATCGACACCGTTCCGGGCCCGAACGGCCGGACGCCGCAGGTCGCTCCCGTCGGGTAGTCCGACGAGCGATCCGGCCGGACGGGCGCCGATTGGCGGGCGCCCTCCGGTCGGAACGCCGGCTAGCTCGCCTGGAGCTCAGCGCGGACCGACTGAACACGGCCGGGGCGCCGGTGCGGGGAGATCCCGGCCGCGGTGAGCGCCGCAAGCAGCGCGAAGCCGGCGCAGACCCAGAGCGCCGGCTTGAACCCGGCGGTGACGCTGGCGGGCGTGCCGAGATGGCCGGTAGCCGAAAACACGGCGCTGCCGATCGCGATCGCGAACACCGCGCCGAAGCGCTGCGCCATGTAGTTGATGCCCGACGCCTTGCCCATCTCCTCGGGGGCGACGGCGCTCAACACCGCGGTCGGGACGGTCGGCAGCGCCATCGAGACGCCGATACCGGCCACCAGCAGCGCGACCGTCAGCTCGATCCAGCTGGTGCTCAGCGAGCCGCGCGCCGCGACCCAGGTGAAGCCGATCGCCTGCAGGGCGAGCCCCGTGACCATGATCGGGCGGCGGCCGATGCGGTCTGACAGCGCGCCGGCGAGCGGTGAGATGAACATGGGCGTGGCGAAGAACGGCAGCAGGCGCAGCGCCGCCCCGAGTGGCGAGTAGCCGCGGGCGAACTGGAACTCCTGAGTGACGAAGAACGCAGCGGCGAAGGTCGCGCCGGACATCAGGTACGTGGTCAGGTTGCCGGCGGCGAACTCGCGAACCGCGAACAGTCGGAGCGGCACCATCGGCTCGCTCACCCGGCTCTCCCAGGCCAGGAAAGCCGCGAGCAGCACGGCGCCGACGGAGAGGCTGATGACGGTTTCGGCGCTCGACCAGCCGGCGTCGCCCGAGCGGGTGAGCGCCCACACCAGCGCGACCGCTCCGGCGGTGACCAGCCCGACACCAATTAGGTCGAGCCGTTCCGAGGCGCCGTAGCTCTCGGGCAGCAGGCGCAGGCCAAGCAGTGTCGCGACGATGCCGATCGGGACGTTCAGCCAGAAGATCCAGTGCCAGTCGATCGCTTGTGTGACGAGCCCGCCGACCACCGGCCCGAGCGCGACCGCGAGGCCGGCCAGGCCGCCGTAGACGCCGACGATCATCCCGCGCTTCTCCGCCGAGAACGCGGTCGTCAGGATCGTCAGGCTGAGCGGCAGCACGACGGCGCCGGCGAGCCCCTGAACCGTGCGCGCGGCGATCAGCTCGCCCGCATTAGGAGCGAGCGCGCACGCGGCCGACGCGAGCGTGAACAGCGCCAGCCCGCAGTTGAACACCCGCCGGCGGCCGAAGCGATCGCCGAGCGCAGCGGCCATGAGGATCCCGGCGGCGAAAGCGATCCCGTAGGCGTTGAATGTCCACTGCAGCGACGACAGCCCGGCGCGCAGACCGCGCTGCATGCTCGGGAGCGCCGTGATCAGCACCGTCGAGTCCAGGACGACCATGAAGTACGCCGTCGAGGTGAGGGCCATCACCCAGCCAAGACGTGGCTTGGCGGTTGCCGGTGAACTCGTCATCACGACCTCCTACGTTCTGAGCCGGCCGGATTGCCGGTTCTGCTGTGATGACGAACAGCCCGGCGGCAAACGGACAAGTCGATCGAGGATCCGCCATGTGTCCGTGTGGGCTGCGGCTGTTCGTCTATAGGAGGAACCGCCAGATCGAGAAGGGAGCGCAGATGAAGTACGCACTACTCGCCTACAGCAGCGGACCGGGGTCCGGCGAGCGTCGGACGGACGAGATTCCTCCGGCCATCGCCGCGGTACTGGAACGACCCACCGTGACCGGCTGGGTGCGACTCCAGCCGGCGGAGTCTGCGACCACCGTCACGCTCGAGGCGCGACGGACGCTCTTGACCGATGGTCCGTTCGTCGACAGCAAGGAGTTCCTCGGCGGCCTGATCCTGGTCGACGCTGACAACCTCGACGGGGCGCTCGCCGTCGCCACCGAGCTGCAGGAGCTCGGCTCCACGGCGGCGATCGAGGTCCGGCCCGTGCTAGAGCAAGAGCTCGCGGGTGCTTGAGGACGTCTTCCGCGACCACTGGGGACGGGTGCTGGCCACCCTAGTCGGCCGGCTCGGCGACATCGAACTCGCCGAGGACGCCGCACAAGAAGCCTTCGCGCTCGCCGCCGAGCGCTGGCCGCTCGACGGCCAACCCGACAACCCAACCGGCTGGCTGATCGCTACCGCCCGCAATCGCGCGATCGACCGCATCCGCCGCGAGCGGACGCTGGCCGCCAAGACCAAGCAGCTCGAGCGAGAGCTTCGCGACCCACCGGAGGAGCCCATGGACGAGACCGTGACGCTCGCCGACGAGCGTTTGGAGCTGATCTTCACCTGCTGCCACCCGGCGCTCGCACTCGAGGCCCAGGTCGCCCTGACCCTGCGCACGCTGGGCGGACTGTCCACCGAGGAGATCGCGCGCGCCTTCCTCGTCCCGTTCGAGACGATGAGCAAGCGGCTCGCGCGCGCCAAGCACAAGATCCGCGACGCGAACATCCCGTTCGCCGTACCGCCCGAGTACATGCTGCCCGAGCGGCTCGACGCCGTTCTGGCCGTCATCTACCTGATCTTCAACCAGGGCTGGGGCGGCGGCCGCGTCGACCTCGCCGCCGAAGCCATACGCCTCGGGCGCGCGCTCACCGAGCTGATGCCCGACGAAGCCGAAGCCGCGGGGCTGCTGGCGTTGATGCTGCTAAACGACTCTCGTCGAGACGCGCGCTTTCGCGACGGTGAGCTCGTCCTGCTCGACGATCAGGACCGCTCGCTCTGGAGCGAAGGGCAGATAGCCGAAGCAAGGCAGCTGCTCGCGCGCGCGCTCGCGCTCCGCGGCGCAGGCCCCTACGTCGTGCAGGCCGCGATCGCGGACCTCCACACCTACGAGCGGCGCGACTGGAACCAGATCGCTCTGCTGTACCGCCGTCTCGAGGATCTCACCGGCTCGCCGATCGTGACAGTCAACCGCGCGATCGTGCTCGCCGAAATCGACGGACCGGGCGCCGGGCTCGCGCTGCTCGGCGGACTCGACCTGGACAGCTACCGCTACTTCCACTCCACCCGCGCCGATCTGCTGCGCCGGCTCGGCCGCCGCGACGAAGCCCGAGCCGCCTACGCCCGCGCGCTCGAGCTGACGGAGACCGGGCCCGAGTGGCGCTTCCTCCAATCACGGCTGCACGAACTCGACGGGCACAGCGGCGACGATGGTCCCAGGTAGGCCGACGAACTTGTCCGTCCGCGCCGGTGCCGTTCGTCAATGAGCTGAAGGCGTGCATGGGGCACGCCGGTTCTCGAAAGGACGATTGACGTGGCAAGGTTCATCTACCTGTACCGTGGCCCGGCCCCCGACCTCACGCCCGAGCAGGGCGCCGAGCGGATGGCCTCGTTTGCCGCCTGGATCGAGAAGGTCGGACCGGCGCTCATCGACGCCGGCAGTCCATTCGGGGCGGGCGCGTCCGTTCGCGATGACGGCACTGAAGGAGCAGCCGGAGGCCTCATCGGCTACACGATTGTCGAGGCCGGCGATCTCACGGCAGCGAAAATCCTCACCGACGGCCTCCCTTTCCTCTCCGACAGTGACGGGCGGCGCGCGGTGGAGATCTTCGAGTTGCTGGCGATGTAGCGGGAACCGCCCGCCGCACCGAGACCTTTAGAGCAGCTTGTCCAGGGTTATTGGAAGGTCGCGCACGCGCCGTCCAGTCGCGTCGTAGACCGCATTGGCGACGGCCGCGGCGACGCCGGTGATTCCGATCTCGCCGATTCCGCGCGCGCCGGCGGGCGCGTACGGGTCGGGGATGTCGGTCCACATCAATTCGATGCTCGGCACGTCCAGGTGGACAGGCACGTGGTATTCCGCAAGGCTCGGGTTCATGATCCGGGCGGTCCGCTCGTCGAAGTTGGTGTCTTCCATCAGCGCGAGGCCGAGTCCCATGATGATCCCGCCGCGGAACTGGCTCGCGGCAGTCTTCGGATTGATGATGCGACCACAGTCATAGGAGCCGAGCACGCGGTCGACGCGTGTCTCACCGGTGTCGGTGCTGACTCGGACCTGGCAGAAGATCGCGCCAAAGGAGTGCATCGAGTACGCCTCCATCTCCTCCGGGTCCGAGGCAGAGGCCACGATGGTCACCTCGTCCCGGCCCGCCCGCAGCAGGATTTCGGCGTAGCTCTCCCAGCGGCTGGGGTCGGCCAGCTCGCACAGCCCCTCGTCGCGTCCCCCGACCTCGTCAGCGGTCAACCCGGCCAGGGGCGATTCGTCGCTGGCAAGTGCGAGCAGCTGCTCGACGAGCGCCCGCTGGGCCGCGATCACCGCGCCGGCGATCGAGGCCGTCTGTGAGGAGCCCCCGGCGAGCAGGTTGCCTGGGAACGAGGAGTCGCCGTAGGCCACGTTCACCCGTTCGAGCGGCAGGCCGAGGCGGTCGGCGGTGACGATCGCCTGCGTCGTTGAGGTCCCCATCCCCATGTCGTTGGCCGGCACGTCGATCGTGACATGGCCCGTCTTGTCGAGGGTGATCCGCGCCGCGCCGCCGGGAAAGCGATGGTAGGGGTAGGTACCCATGGCACAGCCCGTGCCGATCATCCACTCCCCCTCCCGGCGCCCGCCTGGCCGCGGCCGCGGCTCCCACGCGAAGCGCTCAGCGCCGGCGCGCCACGCTTCGACGATATGCCGCGAGGAGTATGCGAGGCCCGTGCTCGGATCCTTGTCGGGTTCGTTGCGGATCCGGAGCTCGATCGGGTCCAGGCCCAGCTCGAGGGCGAGCTCGTCGATCGCCGACTCCAGCGCAAAGGTACCGACGGACTCCCCGGGCGCGCGCATGAACGAGTTGGCGAGCATGTCCATGTCGACGACTTGCTGGTCGGTCTTCAGTGTCTCGGTCGCGTACATGTGCCGAGCGGGGAATGTGAACTGCTCGGCGAGCGCGTTGTACGGGGTCATCGCCGAGATGCCGGTGTGGATGAGCGCCTTGAAGCGGCCGTCGTCATCCGCGCCGATCGCGACTCGCTGCTCCGTGTTCGTGCGACCGCCGACCAGTCGATAAACGCCCTCTCGCGAGAGCGTGACCCGCACGGGACGGCCTGCGAGCTTCGACGCGGCCGCGCCGATCAGGTGGTGGGACCACAGCGTCTTGCCACCGAATCCGCCGCCGACATAGGGCGAGGTGAGATGGACCTGATCCTCATCGATTCCGAAGACCTGCGCGAAGGTCCACGCGTGCCCCTTCACTCCCTGGCTGGCGTCGTGGACGATGAGTTCCTCGCCATCCCAGGCCAGCGTCACGGCATGGGGCTCGATGGCGTTGTGATTGTGGCGCGGCGTCCGGTACGTGAGATCGACTGAGTGGGGGGCGTCAATCAGCGCGGCCTCGGCATCGCCGACCAGGACCTCGACCGGCTGTCCTACGAGACTGTCGGGAGTCCTCGGATGTGCTCGGGCCTCCTCGAAGGTTCGCGGCGGCGAGGACTCGTATGCGACGTCGATCAGCGAGGCGGCGTGGTCGGCCTGCTCCTGGGTCTCGGCCAGGACGATCGCGACCGGTTCACCGTTCCAATGGATGCTGTCGTCCTGCATCACGGGCAAATCGGCGCCCCCGGCCGCCTTGGGCCCCGTCAAGAACAGAGGCGGGGGTTGCATCCGCGGGGCGTTGCGGTAGGTCATCACAAGCACGACGCCAGCCGCTGCTTCGGCGGCGGCGGTGTCGAGCGTCGTGATGCGACCGCGCGCGATCGTGCTGTAACGGAGCGCCGCGTAGACCATGCCCTCCATCACGTACTCGGCGGCGAAGCGCGCCTCGCCCTGGACCTTCAGTGGGCCGTCCAGGCGCGACACCTGCGCTCCAATGAGGCCGTGTTTCGCGCGCACCAATGGATCAGGAGCGGTGGTCGGAGTCCAGCCCTCGGGGACCGTCGCGACTGCGGGTTGGGATTCGCCGGTGCTCACGGGCGGACTTCCTCGGTCAGGTGGCCGAGAACGGCAGCGACCGTGCGGCGGGCAAGCTCGACCTTGAACGCGTTGCCGGCAAGCGGGCGAGCATCGGCGAGCTCCGCGTCGGCTGCCTCGAGGAAGCTCACCTCCGTCGCCGGCTGACCGTGCAGCGCCTCCTCGGCGCGCCGCGCCCGCCACGGCTTGGGAGCGACCCCGCCCAGGGCGAGGCGCGCACCGACGATCGCGTCGCCGTCGAGCTCGAGCGCAGCGGCGACCGAGACCAGCGCAAACGCGTAGCTGGAACGGTCACGCACCTTGCGATAGGTGGAGCGCTCCGCGGGATTGGGCGCAGGCAGCTCGACGGCGGTGATCAGCTCGCCGGGCTCGAGCACCGTCTCGATATCGGGACGATCCTCGGGCAGCCTGTGCAGATCGCAGAGGTCGACCGCGCGCTCGCCCGAGACGCCACGCACATGAACGACGGCGTCCAGCGCCGCGAGCGCGACGCACATATCCGACGGGTGAGTGGCCACGCAGGCGGGCGACGCACCCAGGATCGCATGCATGCGGTTGAAACCCTCGATCGCGTCGCACCCGTCGCCCGGTGACCGCTTGTTACAACGCGAGCCGTCGGTGTCGTAGAAGTACGTGCAGCGGGTGCGTTGCAGCAGGTTGCCGCCGACCGTCGCCATGTTGCGAATCTGCGCCGAGGCGCCGGCAACGATCGCGCGGGCGAGCATCGGATAGCCCGATCGGACCGCATGGTGCTCGGCCACGGCTGTGTTGCGCGCCGCCGCGCCGATCATCAGACCGCCGTCAGCGGTCGGCGCGATCTCGCGCGACAGACCAGTGACGTCGACCAGCGCCGACGGCGTCTCCACCGTCTCGCGCATCAAATCGACAAGGTTCGTGCCCCCGCCGAGGTACCGCCCCTGCCCATCCGCCGCGCGGCGAACCGCGTCGTTCACGTCAGCCGCGCGAGAGTACCCGAGCCCGATCATGCCCTGTGCTCCGCGTACACCTCGGTGATCGCGTCGACGATTCCGTTGTACGCCCCACAGCGGCACAGGTTGCCGCTCATCCGCTCCCGCAACTCATCGTGGCCGAACCCGGCTTCCGCGGCCGCGAGGTCGTCGGTCACGTAGCTGGGCACGCCCCGACGAAGCTCCTCGACCATGCCGACCGCCGAGCAGATCTGGCCCGGCGTGCAATAGCCGCACTGAAACCCGTCGTGATCGATGAACGCCTGCTGCAGCGGATGCAGCGTGCCGCCAGAGCTCAGGCCCTCGATCGTCGTCACCTCACGCCCCTCGTACTGGACGGCAAGCGCCAGGCACGAAAGAACCCGCTCGCCATCGACGAGCACCGTGCAGGCACCGCAAGCTCCCTGGTTGCAGCCCTTTTTCGTGCCGTAGAGCGCCAGCTGTTCGCGCAGGAAGTCGAGCAGCGAGACCCGAGCGTCGGTGGGAACCGGCGTCTCGCGGCCGTTGATGATCATCGGCACAGCGGAACCTCCTTTCGACGAGCTCATGATCGAAGCGACGCGACCACGCGTTCATACCCACCCGGGCACCGCTTCAGCCTACGCCGCTCGCGAGGCGCAGGACGTGTCCCGAAGCATCGCCGGAACTCAAGCGATGCGAATCGGAACCTCCGTCAAGGCGTTTCGGAGTTCTTTGCGGGAACTGATGTCGAGTTTCGGGAACACCTTGCGCAGGTGGTACTCGACGGTGCGCGGGCTGATGAACAGCTGGGCGCCTATCTCCGGGTTCGTCTGCCCCTTCGCGGCGAGTCGAGCGATCTGCTCCTCTTGCGGGGTGAGAACCTCGCGTGTCTCCTCGGTGCGTCTGCGCGCGGTTTCCCCGGTGGCCAGCAGCTCGCGACGGGCGCGCTCGGCGAACGCCTCGGCCCCGAAGCGACTGAACATCTCATGTGCGGCGCGCAACCGATCACGCGCGTCCATGCGGCGGCCCTCGCGCCGGAGCCATTCGCCGTGGAGCAGGTGGGCGCGGGCGAGCTCGACCCGGATCCGGGTGCGCTCGAGCCGTTCGATCGCCTCGAGGTATAAGCCGTCGGCGTCCTCTCCCTCGCTCATCAGCGCTCGTGAGCGTGCCAGGATCCCGAGCGCCCAATCCGTGCCCGCGGCGCGTGTGCGCTCTTCCAGCCGGGGCAGCGCAGCCGCGGCGACCTCCGGCTTGCCACTGCGAGCTGCCCCCTCGACGAGTTCTGGCAGCGCAGCACCGGAGTAGCCAAAGTCGCCGTCGTCGCTCGCGCGCTTGGCACCGTCCATGGCCGCCTCGTAGCGACCCAAGCCGTTGTTGAGAACGGCGCTGGCATAGCCGGCCAGAGCCACCACCCTGCCCTCGGATCGCGCGGTCGCGTTGTCGAGCCCGGCGTTGATGAACTCCATGGCTTCGGCTTCGACGCCGCGCCAGGCGCCGACGAGGAGCCAGGCGTAGAGCAGGCCTGCGTTGCCGGTCGCGGCCGCAATCGCGTCCGCCTCGCGGACCAGGGCCTCGGCCGCCACGAATTCCCCGCTGAACAGGTGCACGCCCGACCTGTAGATGAGTGCCACGGGGAGCAGGGCGAGCGCGCCGGCATCGCGAGCCAGCCGCACGGCGCGCGTGGCGAGCGCGTGGAAGGCGTCGTCGTCCCACAGCTCGAACACAGTCATCGACTGGACGATCGGGGTCAGCATGAGCCAGCGCATGACCTCCGCGTGACCATCGAGAGCCTCGTCCCTGACCGCCTGGAGTGCGAGCCGGAGCGCCGGGAGACCCGCGCTGGGCCCCTCCGTGCACCGGCGCGCCAGGCCGGCGAGAACGAGATCGATCGACCGCGGCGGGTGCGGCGCCTCGGGCGCGGCTCGGGCCGCGTCGGCCACCTCCAGCACGCCCGAGTCGGCGTTGACCCGTCCGGCGTACATTGCCGCTCCGAGAGCCTCGGCGTATGTCTCACGCGCCAACGCGGGATCGAGCGCTTCGAGTCGTTTGGCGGCGTCGAGAAGGAGAGGCGGCCCGTCACTGCCGCGATAGAAGACGAACGCGATCTGCGCGCGCAGTCGCTGGAGCCCCGCGCGCTGAAGCTCGTCGAGCGGGCTGAGCTCCGCGGTCGTGAGCAGCTCCTCCGCGGTCTCGCGGCTCCCCGCCTCCAGCTTGGCCTGCGCGGCCGCGAGCGCACGCGCTCCCCGTCGTGCCGGGTCCGGGGTCAGCTCGGCCGCTCGCTCCAGGAACGCCGCCGCAGCCGCAACGCCGCCCCGGCGCTGGGCGCGGTCGGCGGAGCGCTCGAGCTCGGCCGCGACGGCCTCGTCGAGACCCGCCGCGGCGCGCGCGCGATGCCATGTTCGCCGATCGGGATCCGCCTCGGGATCGGTCGCCTCGGCCAGCGCGCCGTGCACCTGTTGGCGATCCTGCGCGGACGCCGTCCGGTAGACCGCCGAGCGCACCAGCGGGTGCCGGAACCGCACCCGTATCCCGAACTCGATCAACGCGGCCTGCTCAGCCGGCCAGCCCGCCCGACCCCTGATCCCGAGCCGCTCCGCCGCGCGCCACAACAGGCTCACGTCGCCGACCGGCTCGGCCGCCGCAACCAGCAACAGGCGCTGCGTATCGCGCGGAAGCGCCCGGACGCGTTGCACGAAGGCCTCCTCGACGCGGCTGGCCAACGGTCGCGAGTCCGGGAGTCCGAACCCGCCCGCGAGCTCCGCCGGCGTCAATCCGCGCGGCAGCTCCAGCAACGCGAGGGGGTTGCCGCGCGTCTCGGCAACGATCTGATCGCGCACGTGCTCGTCCAGCCGGCCCGGCATCGCCGACGCCAGCAACCAGCGTGCGTCGGCGTCAGCGAGCCCGCCGACCACCAGCTCCGGCAGGCCGGTGAGCTCGCCTGCCTCGTTGGGCTCGCGGACGGCGAACACGATGGCGATCCGCTCCGCCAGCAGTCGCCGCGCCACAAACGCGAGCGCCTGCGCCGAGGCCCGATCGAGCCATTGCGCGTCGTCGACCAAGCACACGAGCGGTTCCACCTCGGCCGCCTCGGCCAGCAGGCTCAGGACCGCCAGGGCCACCAGGAAGCGATTCGGGGCAGCGCCATCCTGCATCCCGAACGCCACACGCAGCGCATCCCGCTGCGGACCGGGCAACCCGTCCAGGCCGTCGAGCATCGGCGCGCACAGCTGATGCAGCGCTGCGAACGCGAGCTCCATCTCAGACTCAACACCCGTGACTCGGACGATCCGGCACCCTGACGCCCGTTCGGCGACGTACTCCAGTAGCGCCGTCTTGCCGACTCCCGACTCGCCTCGCACCGCAAGCACCGAGCTCTCTCCGGCGTAGACGCGCTCCAATTGGCGGTCCAGCACGTCGCGCTCGCTACGTCGGCCTCGCAGCATTTAGCGCCACCGGGCGCTGGACGGTGGACCGGCGCCTGCTCGGGAGGCCTTCCTCGCCATCGGTCCACGCGGAGCTTACCTGCGCCGGTGCGGCGTCGGCCGGGGTCAATATCGCTCGAGCAGGTCCTGGGCTCGACCGGCCTCGGGGCTGACGACGCTCACACGGATCTCATGCATGGCTGGCTTCCGTGACCGGGCGGGAGTCGAGGAGCACGGCCTGGCCTGTGGCGTCCTTGAACCAGTCGTCGAAACGGGTCGTGGCGAGGCGTGCGTCATCGCCCGGGAGCAGGGTCCGCTCGCTTGGCGCGATGCCGAAGTAGCGCGCCCGGGGGTCGGTGATGACCTCGCGGGGATCGTTGCGGGCCGCGAGCACACCGAGGATGAGCTCGTCGAGGCGGAACTGGTCGGGTCCGGCGATCTCGACGATGTCGTTCAGCGGCGCGGCGGCGGCGACCCGGGCGAGTCCGCTCGCGACGTCGGCGGCGGCCATGGGCTGGATGAGCGCCGCCGGGAGCCGAACCGTGTTGCCGTCGGTGGCTGCGTCCGCGATGCCGTTCATGAATTCGAAGAACTGCGTGGCGTGGACGATCGTGTACGGGATGGAGGAGGCCCGGATCAGCTCCTCCTGGGCGAGCTTCGCGCGGAAGTAGCCGCTCTCGGTCAGGCGGTCGGTGCCCACGACCGATAGCGCGACGTGGTGTCCGACGCCCGCCGCGGCCTCCGCCGCGAGGAGGTTGCGTGATGACGTCTGGAAGAAGTGCATCACGGCGTCGTCGTCCCATTCGGGCGCGTTGGAGACGTCGACCACCACCGATGCGCCGATGAGGGCTTCAGGGAGTCCTTCGCCGGTGACCGTGTTGACGCCGGTGTCGGGTGACGCTGGGACCGCGTCGTGCCCGTGCTCATCGAGCTTGGCGACGAGCTTTGACCCGATCAGGCCGGTTCCGCCGATAACTACGATCTTCATGTCGTTCCTTTCGGTCTTGTGATGCGCGATGTGTCCGGTCATCTGGTTGTGAGGTGAATGAGGACGGCTGGTGCTGGGCGCGCCACCGGATGCCGTGCGCGCAGGTGGCGCAGCAGCAGATACGGCGATGCGATGAGCGCTCCGAGCGCGACGAGAAGCCCTGCACCGACGAGTAGGACCACCGCGAGTGTGATCAGAAGCGCGGTCGGTGGGATCAGCAGGAGCACGAGGAGCAGAAGCGGACCCAGCACCAGGATCGCCGGCGGCCCCGCCACGGGGACGAAGAAGATCAACGGCACCACCTCCCCGAGCCTCTCGCTCAGGGCGGGACCCTTGGAAGCGGAGGGGCGATCCCGTAGTTCCGCGCCGTGGGCGCGAACGATCGTGGGGAGCATGAGCTAGTCCCTTCGGTTTGAGTGGAAGCACCTTCCGCATGCAGGTGCCGAAACGGGAGCACCAGCTTGGCGCTTCGCGTCACTCATCGCGTCCGGGGAGGTCACTAGTCAATGCCCCAGTCAGCGGTCGCAGTCGCCTGGTGCTCACGCTCCGAAGCGGCGCAGACGCAGGGCGTTGGTGACGACGCTCAGGCTGGAGAAAGCCATCGCGGCCGAGGCGATCACGGGGTTGAGCAGGCCGACCGCGGCGAGCGGCAGAGCGGCGAGGTTGTATCCGAACGCCCAGCGTTCGAGAACCGCTCGACTGCCGGCAGCTCCGCCGGGTGCGCCAGCCTGGAACGCCGTCTCTCGAGGGGCGCCGTTGCGCGAGTGCTTCGCAAAGCATCTATCGTGAGGTGGGTGACGGCAACGAGAGCCGATGATTTGACCGAGATCGACCGCGGCGGCCGGCGCTGCGCGGTTTGCCGCTCGGGACGCCACTGGCGCAAGCTGGAGGTTGTCCGACCAGAAGGTGGCCAGCCCGTAGTGATGTGCGCCGCGTGTCGGGCCCGCTACGGAGATGCGCCTCCTGTTCGAGAGACGCGAGCTCCCGCGCCCCCCGCCGAACCGACGCCGCCCGTACGCGAGCGCGCGCCCCGGGAGCGCGAGGATCGGGTGCGCGAGGATCGGGTGAAGAAGGCGCTGCGCGAGCTGCCACGCGGGGAGCACTCCACCGGGAGGATCGCTAAGGCGGCCGGGCTCAACCACGCGAAGACGCTGAGGCGGCTGCGTCAGCTCGAAGCATCTGGCGGGGTCCGCGAAGTCGGTAAGCGCTGGTCGACGGAGCCGCCCTCGAGCGATCTCGAGGGAGCGCTTGACCGGCTGCAAGCCCGCACGAGCAACATCAGAATCGTTCGGGACCGATCGTCGATCAACTAATCGGGCCGGGGCGCTGCCGTTTATGGTTGTCGCCATGGGAGCGTGGGGAGCGGCTAGCTTCGAGAACGATCCGGCTACTGACTGGTTTCTCCTCGTTGAGGAGGCGGTTGACCCCGGCGGGGTGATCGCGACGGCGGTCGACGGTGCGGTGGGAGAGTCGGAGTACCTTGGACTCGCCGAGTCGTGCGAAGCGATCGCGGCCGCAGAGTTGTCGGCGTCCTGTGCGGGTCACGGATCCGCCCGCCTGCCCGACAACGTTCGCTACTGGGTCGACACTCATCCTCACCAGCCTCATGACTCCGAGATCGATCAGGCAGTTCAGGCAGTCCAGCGTGTCCGCACCGAAAGCGAGCTGCGCGACCATTGGGATGGGAGTGGCGACCAGGACAGGTGGTTCCGTGAGCTCGACGATCTCATCGCGCGTCTGGAGCAGTCTGGATCCGGCGAGCCGGCGACGCTGTCGCCTTGAAGAGGAGTCGCGCTGCTGCTGCTGCGCGCAGATGCGCCGCAGCGCAGCGGCCCGAAGGGAGTAGAGTCCAAAGCGACCCCCACCGACTGAGTGCCCGCTCTTGCATTCTTCCAGTGGCCCAGCCTTCGACACGGAGCGACGAGGAGTGCATACATGGCGAAACGGAATCAGCCGCCCGACCGGGTCGGTCTAGAACCGGGCCCGGGAAAATCGACCTCCGAAGCGGCCTTCAACGAGCTCCGCAGACAGATCGCCCAACGTAACGAGCAGGCATCTCAGGAGGCTCGCAAGCGTCGAGCGGCACGCGAGCAGGAGCAGCTCCTCAGGAGCCGGGTCCGCGACACCTAGAGCGCGGACGATCTCGGATTTGAGACGCCGGCCGTTCGTCGCGGACCGACCTCGATCACTGTCGGCTTGAGCGTGCCTGCTTACGGCGGCCGGTAGCGTCGAGCACTGTCTTGCGCAACCTGACGGCGCGCGGGGTGACCTCGACGCACTCGTCTGCGCGCAGGAACTCGAGTGCCTGGTCGAGTGAGAGCTCGCGCTTGGGGATCAGTCGCACGAGCTGGTCCGCCGTCGAGGAGCGCATGTTGGTGAGGTGCTTCTCTTTGCACGCGTTGACGTCGAGGTCTTCGGCGCGTGAGCTTTCGCCGACGATCATCCCCTCATACACCTCCTCGCCGGGCGCCACGAACAAGGTTCCCCGCTCCTGCAGGTTGAACAACGCGAATGCCGCGACAGAGCCGCGCCTGTCGGAGACCAGCGACCCGGTCGGCCGGGTTCGCAACTCGCCTTGCCACGCTTCCCAACGCTCGAAGACGTGGTGGACAAGACCCGTGCCGCGTGTCTCAGTCAGGAACTCGGTGCGGAAGCCGATCAACCCGCGCGCCGGCACGAGGTAGTCCATCCGAACCCAGCCGGTGCCGTGGTTGACCATGTGCTCCAGGCGTCCCTTGCGCATCGCGAGCATCTGCGTGATCACGCCCACGTATTCCTCGGGCACGTCAACACTCATCCGCTCGACCGGCTCGCATACCTCCCCATCGATCCTCCTCGTAACGACCTGCGGGTTGCCCACCGTCAGCTCGAAGCCCTCGCGCCGCATCAGCTCGACCAGCACCGCCAGCGCCAGCTCACCGCGACCCTGAACCTCCCAGACATCAGGACGCTCGGTCTCGAGCACGCGAAGCGACACGTTCCCCACGAGCTCGCGATCGAGCCGAGCTTTGACCTGGCTCGCGGTCAACCGGTTCCCGTCTCGCCCGGACAACGGCGAGGTGTTGATCCCGATCGTGACCGACAGCGACGGCTCATCGACGGTGATGACCGGCAGCGGCCGGGGATCATCGACAGCGGCCAGCGTCTCACCGATCATGATCTCGGGGATCCCCGCGACCCAGATGATCTCGCCGGCTGCCGCTTCCTCAGCCTCGACACGCTCGAGCGCCTGCGTCACATACAGCTCGCTCACCTTCACGCGCTCGACCTGCCCGTCGGCGCGGCACCACGCGACCGCCTCGCCGCGGCGGATGACCCCGTGGCGCACGCGACAGATTGCAAGCCGACCGACGTAGGGAGAGGCGTCGAGGTTGGTGACGTGCGCCTGGAAGGGATGTCCGGGATCGTGCCCGGGAGCGGGAACATGCTCGATCAACAGGTCCAGCAGCGGCCCGAGGTCATGACCCTCGGTGGAAGGATCGAGCGAGGCGCGCCCCGCCTTCGCGTTGGTGTAGACGATCGGGAACTCGATCTGCGACTCGTCGGCGTCGAGGTCGAGGAACAACTCGTATACCTCGTCGAGAACCTCCCCGATCCGGGCATCCGGACGATCCACCTTGTTGACGACCAGAATCACCGGCAGTCGCGCCTCGAGCGCCTTGCGCAGCACGAACCTGGTCTGGGGAAGTGGCCCCTCGCTCGCGTCGACGAGCAGCAGCACCCCGTCGACCATCGTCAGCCCGCGTTCGACCTCCCCACCGAAGTCCGCATGCCCCGGCGTGTCGACGATGTTGAGCTTGACCCCCGCGTAGCGAACCGCCGTGTTCTTCGCAAGGATCGTGATCCCCTTCTCCCGCTCGAGATCCATCGAGTCGAGCACCCGATCCGCCACCTCCTGACCTGAGCGGAACGCTCCCGATTGCCACAGCAGCGCATCGACGAGCGTCGTCTTGCCGTGATCCACATGCGCAACGATCCCGACGTTCCGTATGTCCTCGCGCCTTGCCATCGTCAATCACGATAGAGACGCTGGCTCCACCGCAGCCGAGTCGAGATTTCCACTGCGCGGGTGCCCGTAGCGGTAGCGTCCCCTGCTGATCGGCAAACGTCTTGGGGGTAACGCAATGGCTGGAGACGCACTATTCCTTGGCTGGGGTCAAGTTGTGAGGGGACGCGAACAGCTTGCGCTCCAGGTCTTCCAGGAGGCAGTCAGCTACTACGGCAAGCTCCAGGAAGAGGGACAGATCGAGCGCTTCGACGCGTATCTCCTCGATCCGCATGGCGGCGATCTCGCCGGGTTCTTCCTCCTTCACGGCGAGCGTTCGGCGCTTGACGGCGTCAGGTCGAGCGCCGACTTCCAGCGGCTTCTGGTACGGGCAGGATCGGTAATCGACAATCTGGGCTTGGTGAGCGCCCACAGCGGCGATGCACTAGGACAGCAGATGGGGTTGTTCGGCGAGATGGCCCAGGAGCTGCCTCAGGCCAAATAGCGCGCCGCGCGACCTCCACGCCGCCCGCGAGGACCTCCTCCTCCGGGCCCCAGGAGCGGATGAGCTCCATCGATCGCGGCCGCCAGGCCAGCCGGGCCGGCTCCGACAATCACCACGGGGAAGTTCGCTCTCACGCGGCCACGGCTCCGAGCATCCGGCGTACGTTCTCGGGTGCGAAGAACTCGTCGGTGAACTCGTAGATCGCGGTGACCTGGCGGTCGCGCTCGTGCTGGTAGTCGCTCATCGCCTCGTCGTATGGGCGTCGGTGTGCCAGCGCCTGGTCGATCGCGCTGGAGACGAGTTGGGCGTCGCGGAAGGCGTCGCTGATCCCCATCGCGGTTATCGGGTTCTTGTGGTAGCCGGCGTCTCCGACCAGCGCCCAGCCCGGTCCGAACGGCTTTCGAAAATAGCCCCCGAGCTGGGCGGTACCGACGAACCGGCTCTCACGCCTTGCCGCATGGACCCGTTCAGCGAACTCTGGATCGAGCTCGATTGCCGCGAGGAGGCTGTTCTCCACGTCACCGCGGTTTTGATGGAACTCCTCGATCGGCCAGCCGAAGCCAAGCACCGTCAGGCCATCGTGGGTGGGCGCCGCTGCCCACCCGCGGCGCTTCTCGACCCTCACGGTTGTCGCGAACGTGCTGACGTCCAGGCCGCTCCAGTACGCGTAGTACATCGCCATGCGTGACGGGCGTTTCGTGATACTGCTCCGGCCGGACCGTCCTCGCCAGCAGCGAGTGGCGGCCGTCGGCGCCGACCACCACGCTCGCACGGTCGGTGACCTCGTTGCCTGCACGCGATCGGCCACGAATGCCGGTGACCCTCCCCGCATCGTCGACGAGGATCGCCTCGGCCAGGAAGCCCTCGCGCACCTCCACACCCGCCTCGACCGCGGAATCCACCAGCAGCTTGTCGAGCACCGTCCGGCGCGGGCAGTAAGCGACTGAAACCCCATCGACCGGCCGCGGCGAACCGGCGAGCGTGACCGAGCCGAGGTCAAGCGAGTAACCCTCGATCGGCGGGCAATTCGTCGCAACCAGCCGATCTAACAGACCCCACCGTTGCAGTGCGGCTACGCCGGGCGGATGCACGACATGCGTGGACATCGCGTCGCTCGGGAACGCCGCCTTGTCCACGAGCAGCACGCGATACCTGCGGCGCGCGAGCAGCATCGCCGTCGGAGCACCAGCGCAGCGAGCGCCGATCACGATCACGTCATAGCGGTTGGTCTGAAGGCCCTTTCCGAGTGGGCCGTGACGCCCGCCTCGCTGACCCCCCTCAAGAGCGAGGCGTTGATCCGGCTATTGATCGGCGACCTCGTCGGTGACGAAGCCACACGGCAGAGCATCGGCCACCTGCGTCAGGAGATCGCTGACCTCGACGCGCGTCTGGACGACGCCGAGCGTCGAGCCGCCGAGCTACCCCATCGCGAACGCAACCTGAAGCTCGTGTTTTCCTTCCTCCGCGGCTACCTCAACCTGCACCAAGAGCTGATCGAACGCGTCGAGCAGGATTCGGCCGCTTCGTGATCGCGGCGTAATAGCTGGCTGGTAGGGTCGGATCCTCGACAACGGATTGGAGGGCAAATGGCGATGGACGCTTCGGAGCTTCTTGGAGCCCCGCAGGTAGCAGGTGTGAAAGTGATGGCTCGCGGAGCGACAATGGGCCGCGCCCTCAATCAGGGCGGCGTGGCGGTCGGCGGCGTGATCGGAGCTGCGGGCGGCGCACTTGCTAGCGGCAAGGCGGGAAAGTCAGGCGCCGCCGGACGTGCGGAGACGCCTGAGTTCAAGGGCCAGGCGCTGCTCGCCTTGACCGACACCGAGGTAGCGCTCGTCAAGCTCAAGCAGGGTGCGATCTCAGCGAAACCGACCGAGGTGGTCGCACGCGCGCCGCGCGACCAGGTCACGGAGGCGACGCTCGCCAACGGGCTGGTCCCGAAGCTGTCGATCAGCTTCTCCGACGGCTCAGCCTGGTCGATGGACGTCCCGCGCGTGGTCAAGAAGCAGGGCGACACCAACCGGATCGTCGAACTCCTGGGCGGCTGAGGGAAACGGTTAGGGGCCTGACGCGTGAACAGCGCGACCGATCGTGACGCCGACATGAGGGCTCGGATCGAGCAGCACTGGGAGGCCTCCGAACACGGCGACGTGGAAGCTGAGCACGCAATCTATGCCGACGACGCGATCCTGGACTATCCGCAGTCCGGCGAGCGATTCAGAGGCCGATCGAGGATCCAAGCGCAACGTGGCGGGCACCCGGCCGAGCGCCACTTCACCGTCCGCCGAATCCTCGGCGGCGGCGATCTTTGGGTCAGCGAGTGCGTGATCACCTATGACGGCGTACCCACATACTCGCTCAGCGTCATGGAGGTCACCGACGGTTTCGTGACACACGAAACCCAGTACTTCGCCGACCCTTTCCTGGCGTCTCCCGGCCGCGCCGCGCTGGCTGAGCCGATTCCGGCGCGTTACCAATAAGCCAATCCGGCTCTCGCCTCGAGTCATGCGGGCGGGCGGGTAAGGCCCACGATCAGGCGAATTGCCGATGACATGCGCCCGGTCTTAGGTCAGCCTGCGCTTGTCACCGTGTTCGGCTCTCTACCTTCCTACAGCACAGGACTTCCGTTGCTCGACGCGCAATCGGATTTCATGCGCGCTCGCCGGGCCTATCGCATCGCGATGGTCGGTGCTTGGCTTCGTCGGCGCGGGTCTTGCCGCCGTCTGCGATGGCTCTCGCCGTCCACCAGGCTGGCGGCGGGACCGACGCGACTCGAAGTGGTGCCGCTCCATGCAGTGGTCGGCACGGTCGAGTCGACCGCCAGCTTCGACTCGGAGTTCCGCCCGGCGTCGGACTCGGTGCGCCGGCGCTGGGAGCGGATCGCACTGGCTCATCGCAAGGGCGACGCGCTGCCGCCGGTCGTGCTCCACCGGCAACCCGACGGCTACTACGTCGTCGACGGGCGCCACCGGGTCTCGGTCGCGCGAGCGCTTCGGCAGCCGGACATCGACGCGTGGGTCAGCGGCGCTCGGCGGTAGCGCCCCGCGACGTAATAGGTTTGTGCCGGTGACTCAGGGATTCGAAGCGGCCGAGCGGCAGCTGTTCCAGAGGTGTGGTCTGGATGTCGCGACCCGGCGCCTCGAGCTGACGGATCCCCCTCTGGCCGTCCGGGTGCTCGAATCCGGCGATGGGCCTCCCCTCGTTCTCGTACACGGCAGCGGCATGTCCGCCTCGACATGGGCGCCACTCATGTCGCATCTCGAAGGCCACCGCCTCATCGCGTTCGACCTGCCCGGGTTCGGGCTCAGCGACGCGTTCGATTACGGCGGACGATCGCTGCGCAAACACGCGGTCGCCCAGCTCACGTCGGTGCTCGACGCTCTGGGGATCGTGCGCGCGCCGATTGTCGGTACCTCCCTGGGCGGCATGTGGGCGCTCTGCTTCGCGCTCGATGCGCCCGATCGCGTCACCGCCGTCGGGTCCCTGGGTGTCCCCGCCGTCGTCCTGCCGGGAATGCACGGTGATCCGTTCTTCACGGCTCTCTCCACGCCCGGGCTGCGGCAGGTGGTCATCCGGATCGGATCGCCCAGCGTCGCGTTCACGCGCCGTTCGCTAGCCCGCGGCGTCATCGGGCCACAGGCCGCGGAGAGGGCGCCCGACGGCTTCTTCGCCGTCGTGCACGAGGGGATGCACCAACCGGCGTTCCGGAACGCCATGTTGAGCCACATGCGACTCGCGATGCGCCTTGGCCGGCCGCGCCCTGAAAACCTCCTGGCCGACGCCGAGCTGAAACGCATCGCAGCGCCCGTACTGATGATCTGGGGCGACGCGGACCCTTACGGCGAACCGGCGATCGGGCAGCGAGCCGCCGGGCTGATTCCCGATGCACGGCTCGAGGTCATCCCGGGGCGCCATGCCCCGTTCCTAGACGACCCCGAGCGATGCGGCGCGCTGATCAACGATCTCGTGCGCTGAGCCCTCAGAACGGAAACTGCCAGAAGTACTGCCCGTGGCTGTCCTCGACCGTCCAGATCTGCACGCGGTCGTGGACGCGCTGGGGGAGCTTGCCCGTGTAGGTCACCTGCATCCGGGTGAAGATCCGGTGGCCCGACAGCACACGGCGGCGGAACACCCTGATGTTCACGGGATACGGCGTGAACGTGCCCGCCGCGCAGAACGGCACGCAGTTGTTGACCCAATCGGCACCGAACGCCCTGCCCTCGGTGGGGTTCCAAGCCGTCCAGTGCAGCCGGCCGAACTTCGGATGGCGGCTGCGTGTGCCCCGTCCGGCCAGGATCCCGGTGCCGTCGCCCGTGTAGACGATCGAGCCGGGCCTGACCTTCGGGTTCTTGCCGGGGGCGGCCGGGCCGCTGTATGCCGGCAACTGCACCTTGGCCAGCGCGTCGCCGCCGGTCACGGCGACGAGCACTGCCGTCGCGAGCGCGATGGCGCCCGCCTTGCTTGCGATCTTCATGCCACCTCCCTGGAATCGTTTCCGACGGCCGCACTGTAGCCGCCGCTAGCGGATCAAGGCACCGGCGAGGAAGCCGAGGACGCGGTCGGCGTACTCGCGCGGGTGGTCGTGGAGCCCCTGGGTGTGGCTCGCGTCGACTTCCCACAGGTCGCCCGGCTGGTTGGCGGCGCGGGCGTAGATCCGCGAGGCCGATCGCTCCACGCTCCAGGTCGAGGCGATGAACAGGATCCGCGCGTGGAGGTGCGCGGCGAGCGTGGCCTCCCGCGGACCGGGTGCGGCGCCCTCGAGCACCTGCGCGGCGGTGTACTGGGTCCACCAGTAGGGGATCGACAGCAGGCCGCCGCCCTCCGGGATACTTGACGTGTCGGCGAGCGAGCGAGTGGTGGCGCCGTCGGCCACGACGGCACGGATATCGTGCCTGCGGGCGGCGGCTTCGACGAGGACGTCGGCGCCGGTGGACAGTCCGAGCGCACCGATGCGGCCAGGCTTAACGTCGGGGCGCCGCTCGAGCCACCCGATCGCGGCGTCGACGTCGCGGCCCCACGTCCAGCCGTAGGCATCCGGATCACCCTGACTGCGGCCGCGGCCACGCGCGTCATAGAGCAGCACCCCATACCCGGCCCGCGCGAGCATCACGGCATGCGCGCGGGCGCCGTCGCGGTCGCCCCCACCGCCGTGGACGATCACGATCGCGGCGCCGTTGCGGGAGGGGACATACCAACCCGAGAGCAGGAGCCCGTCGCTAGTGCGGAAGCTCACGTCCTGGTGCGGAACCGAGAAGCTCCCGATCGGCGTACGGAACTTGTGGGTGGATCACAGCGCTGCGCCGACCGGCGTCACCACGTAGAACAGGGCGAGCGGCGTCAGCACGACCGCGATCGCTCGGTTGACCCAGCGCCAGCGGCGGCTGTGCGCGCCACGCCCACGCTCATGCCAGGGGATCCACACGGCCATCACGCTCAACGCGAAGCCGGCGGGCAGCAGCAGGAGCCCGCTCCACTCGCTGCCGGAGACGGCCCCCACGCGGGCGTCGCCCAGCGCGATCATCCCGGCCACCACGCTGAGGATCCCGAAGGCGAGCGCGATGCCAGCCCGCAGCCCGGCGCGGAGCCGTGGATAGGCGAAGGCCGCAGCGAGCGCGACGGCGATCGGCACGAGACCGGCGACGAGGTGGTCTCCGATCGAGGTCCCGGGCTGCCGCTGCACGAACGCGTCATCGACGATGTGCAAGACGATCAGTACGGTCGCCGTCGCGAAGATCCGGAACTCCGAGATGCCAACGCGCGTGGTGACGAGAGCGGGCGCTCGTTCCGGAAGAGCTGCGGTGTACATCACTTCAACCGATTGCCGTTGCGGCGGATCTCGATGACGGTCGGTGTCGTCATGGCTGTGCGCGCCTGAGCAGCGTGGGCAGTGCCTTGCCGATGCGGTGGCGCTCCTCGACGTGGGCTTCGGCTAGCTGGCGGTGGAGAGACGGGCTGAACATGGCGACTCCTCGGGGAGATGGTGGGCGCACGGAGTGGCGGCATAGGCGTAGGGATGGTTGAAGGCGTCGAGCGCGAGGTCCCCGTCGACCTCGAATTCGAGAGCCGCGGCGGAGTGCGAGTCGAGCACCGCGATGGTGACCCGGCTTGACGCCTCGCTCCAGAACAAGGTGACCTCGATTCCGTGACTGGTCCGGTGAGCAAGCTCCCGGCGCTCGGCAAAGGCTGCTGCGGTCATTTCCTGTTCCTCCTCCACGTGGCTCGGGGTGATCTGAATCACAAGCGCAGCGTCTCACCGGGACGCGCGATTGTCGGTAGGGCGACCTCGTGTCATGTCGTTCGGATCACCCACTCGCAGGGTGCGGCCAGCCGCACCCTGGCGCCGAGGACCTGAGCCGTCAGCCCTCGAACGGGATGCTTGCGGTCAGCACAGTGCCTTTCCCGGGCGGGCTGTCCAGCTCGAGCTTGCCGCCGAGCGCCTCAATGCGGTCGGCGAGTCCGCGCAGTCCGGTGCCGCGACGCGGATCGGCGCCGCCGGCGCCGTCATCGCCGACGCGTAGGACGACGAGGTGGTTGCCCGTGTCCAGGCGGACGCTGGCTGATGTCGCACGTGCATATTTCGCGATGTTGGTCAGCCCTTCGGCGGCGACGTAGTAGACGGCGGCCTCCACCGGCGGCGGGAGGCGCGCGGGGATGTCTGCTTCGACGGCGACGGGGAAATGTGCGTGATCGGCCAGGACCTCGAGGGCAGGTCCGAGGCCCCGGTCGGAGAGCACGGCGGGGTGAATCCCGCGGGCCAGCTCTCTGAGTTCGTCGACCGCGAGTTGGAGCTCATCCGATGCCTCGGCCAGCAGGTGCTCCGCCTCGGTGGGGTTGCTCGCCATTTGAAGCCTGGCCAACCGCAGCGTCAGCGCGAGCGACACCAGGCGCTGTTGGGCGCCGTCGTGCAGGTTGCGCTCGAGCCTGCGCCGCGCGGCGTCGCCGGCCTTGACGATCCGCGCCCGGGACGCGCGTAGCCGCCGCTCCTTCTGGCGCAGCGCATCCAGAGCCGCGTGGCGCTCTTCGATGACCGCGCCGAGCACCAGCGAGGTCAGCGCCGCGGAGGCGACGAATAGCTGCGTGGCGAGCAGGCTCTGGGTGATCGTCGCGCGAATGAACGGGCCTGCGTGATGTGCGGTATTGAAGACAGTGAGGGTCGTGACCAGGGCCACCGCGCCCGCCGCGCCGCGGGGACCCCAACGGAGCGCCGCCCAGATCAGGACCGGGAACACCACGTACGGCACGTCCCGCTGCGAGGGAAGCAGCGCGAGCACGACGATCAGCGCTGCCACGGCCAGCGGTTCCAATGTCTGACGCCACGCGATCGCGTGGATCCGCACGCCGGCCCAACACAGCACGAATGGAGCGAACACGAGCGCGCCGGAGAGATCGCCAAGAAACCACGTCCGCCAGACCTCCCCCACCTGTCCGCTGGAGATCACCCCGCCAAGCGCCAGCGATGCCGCTCCGAAGACCGCGCTGACGGCCGTTCCTGCCGCCGCGGCTCCCACCAGCGCACCGACGTCGCGCACCCGCCCGAACTGTGTACGCCCCTCGGCCAGCCGGTAGAACAGCAGGGCCGCGATCAGGACCTCCAGGGTGTTTCCGATGGTCTGTCCGATCACCGTCCCAGCCGGCTGCGAGAAATCGGCCACGGCGAGGTCCCCGAGCACGATCCCTGGCCAGAGCGAGATGCCGTAGAGGATCAAGGCGGCCATCCCTACGCCAACCGGGGGCCACAGCGCCGCGACGCTTCCGTGCAGATAGGCAAGCTGGAGCCCGGCCTTGGCCGCGATCCAATAGACGACGCCGACCCCGCCGACAGCGCCCATGTAGCGCAGGTGGCGATTCATTTTGGTCCTAGCCAGACACTAAACCCGTGAGGGCAACTCCCGAGAGCTCCGATTTGGTGATGAACGCACGCGTCGGCGTTTGCGCGACCAGCGATCCGTACTCGGCCGCGACGTGGCTGGAGGTCAGCACCACCGCCGAACGCACCCCCAGGACGGCCAATCGGTCGGCGACCTCGAAGCCGTCCAGGTCCGGCAGTTGCACGTCGAGCAGGACCACGTCGGGCTGCAGGTGCTGAGCGGCGGCGATCGCTCCGTGGCCGTCGGCGGCCTCTCCCACCACGCTCAGTCCTTCAGCCTCGAGCATCCGGCGCGCACTGGCGCGAAACGACGGATGGTCGTCGACGATCAAGACCGTTATCACATCACGAATTCTGATCGCCTCAGCGCCCGAGGTACATACGGTTATCCACACCATCCGCGACAGCTACGCTGAGGTCATGGAGCACGTCAACGTCACCATCTACACGGACCCTGGTTGCCCGTTCGGCTTCAACGCCCAGCGCCAGGAGGCTCAGCTGGTCTGGCATTACGGGCACGGGCTGGACATCACCCGCCGGATGATCGTGCTGACCGACAAGAGCACGTCATTCGAGGAGCGCGGGCTCAGCCGGGACATGGTCGAGGGCCACGCGAAGCGCCTGCGGTCCACCTATGGGATGCCGATGCAGACGGACCCACCGGAGCGCATGGCCGCCACGATCGAGGCATGTCGCGCCTGCGTCGCGGCCCGAGTCAACGATCCGTCCCGCGCCGACCTGCTGCTACGCGCTATGCGCCGGCGTGCGTTCTCGGAGAGTCAGCCGCTGGATGATCGCGAGACGATCCGCGAGTCCGGCTCGGAGGTCGGCATCGAACCCGACGTGCTCGAGAGCTGGATGGCCGACGAGGAGGTCGAGCGCGCGCTCCGCGAGGACATGGCCGCCACCCGGGCGCCGTTGCCCGAGGCGCTCGCGCTCGCCCATCGACTCTCCAAGAGCGACGGTGGATGGCGGTACTCGACCGCCTCGGCGGTGTTCGAGCGCGGGGACCGGCGCGTCGTCATGGCCGGCTTTCAGCCGTTCGCCGTCTACGAGGTCGCGATGGCGAACGTCGCTCCGGACGTCGAGCGCCGTCCGCCCCCGCAGTCGGTCGACGAGGTGCTGTCCTGGGCAACCTACCCGCTCGCCACGGCCGAGGTCGCGGAGCTGCTGGGCGTCGGTCTCGATGAGGCGCGGGAGCAGCTACAAGCTGCCGGCGCCGAGCTGGACTCCGTGGCCGGGGACGGCTACTGGTCGACGGCTTAGGCCCGGGGGGGTCAGTCCGGTAGCTCTTCGCCCCGCGTGCCGGAGGGCGTGGCGGTCCAGTCGGCGATCGCGTCCGGGTCGGCTAACTCGTCGTTGGGGTCGGCGGTTGGCCGTCGGGGGGTCTGCTTGGGAAGGCGGCCGGCGCGGCGCGCCTGATCGGTGAGCAGGTACTCGATCTGGGCGTTGATGCTGCGCAGGTCCTCGTCGGCCCAGCGCCGCAGCGCCTCGAACAGGCGAGGGTCGAGTCTGAGCAGGAACCGTTTGCTCTCGGCCATCGCGGCTCGCCCCGTTACGTGTAGAGGGTTCCGGTGTTGAGCACCGGGATCGGGGTGTGGTCGCCGGAGAGGACGACCATCAGGTTCGAGACCATGGCGGCCTTGCGTTCGGTGTCGAGCTCGACGAGATCGCTGTCGGCCAGTTGGGCCAGCGCCATCTGCACGAGGCTCACCGCGCCCTGGACCATCGTCTTGCGGGCTGCGAGGAGGGCCTCGGCCTGCTGGCGGCGCAGCATCACCTCGGCGATCTCGGGCGCATAGGCCAGGTGGGTCAGCCGGGTCTCGAGGATCTCGATCCCAGCCAGCCCGAGGCGGGAATGGAGCTCGGTCTGCAGCGCCTCGCGGACCTCGTCGGCGTTGGCGCGCAGCGAGATCGTCTCCGGCTTGTAGTCGTCATACGGGTACTGGTTGGCCAGGTGACGCAGCGAGGTCTCGCTCTGCACGGTCACGAACTGCTCGTAGTCAGCGACGTCGAACATCGCCTTGGCCGTGTCGGTGACGCGCCACACGATCACCGCGGCGATCTCGATCGGGTTGCCGCTGGCGTCGTTGACCTTGATCCGATCGTTCTGGAAGTTGCGCACTCGCAACGAGATCTTCTTGCGCTTGTTGAACGGGTTGCACCACCACACGCCGGCCTCGGTGACCGACCCGTTGTAGCGACCGAACAGGAGCAGCACGCGCGCTTCGTTCGGCTGGACGATGAGGAACCCGCCAAGGCACGCGCCGAAGAACACGAGCACGATGACGCCGACGACCGTGGCCCAGTTGCCGAAGAAGATCAGCGCGATGCCGACTCCGCATCCGCCCCATATGGGCAGCACCATGGGCAGGCCCGGGGTGACCCACGCCGCCCGCTGCTCGTGCGTCTGGCCCGACGGGACGAGCCTCCGCTGAAGCGACTCGGTAGCGGGGTCCTTATCCGATATCACAGACATATCGTACCTCTCCGCGGACGATATCACGAAGCTATTGACAGGGCAAGATCAAAATGATATCATTTGGCTATCGCCGACCGAACCGGAGACGGCGGGCCCGAGGCCCGCCCCGCGAGATCGAGAGGACCCATGTACACCCAAGAAATGCCCCCGACGGAGAACCACCCCCCCGCGCCGGCGACGCGCGAGCTCTCGGCGGCACCGGTCGTCGACGTCGCCCACCTCCACAAGGCGTACGGCACGACGGTCGCGGTGGACGACGTGAGCTTCACGGTGGGCGCCGGGGAGATCTTCGGCATCCTGGGCCGCAACGGCGCGGGCAAGACCACGACCGTGGAGTGCATCACGGGCCTGCGGACCCCCGACCGCGGCTCGATCAGCGTGCTCGGCCTCGACCCCCGCCGGGACCGGCGCGAGCTCCGCGAGCGCGTGGGAGTCCAGCTCCAGCACGGCGCGCTCCCCGACCGGATGCGGGTGGGCGAGGCGGTGGAGCTGTACGCCTCGTTCTACCGCCGGCCGGCGGACGGGCGCGAGCTGCTGGCCTCGCTCGGGCTCGAAGCAGCGCGCCACCACTACTTCGGAAAGCTGTCGGGAGGGCAGAAGCAGCGGCTGTCGATCGTGCTGGCCCTGATCGGCCGGCCGGACATCGCGGTGCTCGACGAGCTGACCACGGGGCTCGACCCCGAGGCCCGGCGCGACACCTGGAAGCTGATCGAAGGGGTGCGCGGCCGCGGCGTGACGATCCTGCTCGTCACCCATCTCATGGAGGAGGCCGAGCGACTGTGCGACCGGGTCGCGCTGATCGATCACGGCAGGGTGGTCGCGCTCGGCCGCCCCGCCTCGCTCGGCGAGCAGGTCGCGGCGAGCAAGCGGGTCCGCCTCAGGCACCCCGGGCCGGTCGGCGAGGCCGTCCTCCTCGGACTGCCCGAGGTCAGCCGGGTCGATCACCACGGCCAGGACATCGTGGTGTCCGGCTCCGGGGACCTGCTGACCGCCGTCGTGCTGGCCTTCGACCGCGCGGGCTTGCGCGCCGAGGATGTCCGGACCGAGACGGCGAGCCTCGAGGACGCCTTCCTCGCGCTCACCGATGAGGCACCCCATACCCCCACGCACGCGGAGATCAAGCGATGAGCACCCTCGCCCTGCACCTCAACCCCCGGCAGCGCCGCGCCTTCGGCCTGCTCCTCACCACCGAGACCAAGATCGGCCTGCGTCGCCCGGTGGGCCCGCTGATCGCGGTCGGCATACCGCTCGTGCTGCTGGTGATCTTCGGCAGCATTCCAGCCACCACCCGTCCCGAAGCGGCGCTGGGCGGCATCTCGTTCTTCACGCTCTATGTCCCCTCGCTGCTGATGTTCGTCCTCATCGTGGTGGGGCTGGGAGGCCTTCCGCAGCAACTGGCCGCCTACCGCGAGCAGGGGGTGCTGCGCCGACTCTCGACCACCCCGGTCTCGCCGTCCTGGCTGCTCGCCGCCCAGCTGACGATCAGCCTGGTGCTGGCCACGATCGGGATCACGATTCTCCTCGGGGTCGGGGCCATCGCGTTCGGCCTGGCGCTGCCGGCGAGCATCGGCGGGTGCCTGGTGGCGTTCGTCTCGCTCGTCCTTACGGTCGCGGCGACCCTAGGCCTCGGGCTGTGCGTGGCCGCGCTGGCCGGAAGCCCCCAGATCGCGGGCGCGCTCCAGGCGGTGTTCTTCTATCCGCTGGCGTTCTTCTCCGGCCTGTACGTCCCGATTCAGGAGCTCCACTCGGCCGTGGTCAGCACGATCGCCAAGGTGCTGCCGACCGGCGCCGGCTTCAACGCGCTGCACGCCTCGTTCCTCGGGCACTCCCCGGGCGCCGAGCCGTTGCTCGTGCTCGCCGGCTGGGCGATCTTCTCGAGCGTGGCGGCCGCGCGGCTGTTCCGGTGGGAATGAGACCGCGGGTCCCCCCATCTGCCGTCGCACCCGGTTGACGATTTCGCATGGCGGCCCGTCGCCAGGGGTAGGCAACCCACGACGGGACGTTGGACCGGGACCTACGCCCGCCCCACCTCATGCTCTCCGCACTCCTTCTTGCTGGGCTGTTCGCCGCCCCACTAGCCACGGTCGCCCTGTTCGTGCCAACCGATCGTCGCTTCGGGCGAGCGGAGGAATTCGCGAAACAGGCCGCTCGGCTTGTGAGCGCACTGCTGTGGTCGGCCGGCCTCATCGCGGTGGTCGCCGGGATCCTCGCCGCAATCGGCGCAACCGCCGGGCACATCGAGGGCGCGGTGGCTGGGCTCGCGCTGGCCTGCGTGGTGTGGCTCCCGGTGACCCGGCGTTGGAGCGCCCGGGCGCACGTGTGCTGGGCGGCGACGACGTACGTGTTCGCCATCTACCTCGCGTTCATGGCGTGGTGGACGTTCGCCAGCCACCTGGGGATCGCGGGCGACATCGGCGGCATGCTGCTCTGGCTGCTCGAAGTCGTCGCGGCCTTCCTGGGCTGCGCCTACCTGTGGGAGCTGTGCGACACGCTGGGCCGGGCGAGCTGGCTGCGCCGGATCGGCACGCGGGAGTTGCGAGAGCTGCCCGACGGCCCCTACCCCTCGGTCTGCCTCCAGGTGCCCTGTTACAACGAGCCGCCGGACATGGTGATCGAGACGCTGGAGTCGCTCCGCGCGATCGACTACCCCAACTACGAGATCCAGGTCCTCGACGACAACACCGACGACGAGTCGCTGTGGCGCCCGGTCGAGGCGTGGTGCCGCGAGAACGACGTGAAGTTCGTGCACCTGAGCGACTGGCCGGGGTATAAGTCCGGCGCGCTCAACTACGCGCTCCAGAACATGGTCGGTGACGAGTGCGAGCTGATCGGGGTTGTCGACTCGGACTACCAGATCGACCCGCATTTCCTCAAGCACTGCGCCCCGCTGTTCGCCGACGAGAAGGTTGGGTTCATCCAGGCGCCCCAGGACTACCGGGACTGGCAGAGCGCCCCCTTCTACCGGCGTTTGTATTACTCGTACCACTACTTCTTCGCGGTCTCCCAGCCGTCCCGCAACGAACGCGATGGCGCCATCTTCGCCGGCACCATGGGCCTGATCCGCCGGCGCGCGCTCGAGGACGCCGGCGGATGGGACGAGTGGTGCATCACCGAGGATGCCGAGCTTTCGCTGCGGATCTTGCGCAACGGCTGGTCGGGCCTGCACGTGGACAAGTCGTTCGGCAAGGGGATCATGCCGCTGACCTTCGAGGCCCTGAAGGGCCAGCGCTTCCGCTGGTGCTTCGGCGGGATCCAGATCCTGCGCCGGCACTGGCGCTCGATGCTGCCCGGCCACGAGAACGACGAGAACCACCTCAGCCTGGGCCAGCGCTGGGCCTACCTGTGCGGCGGGATCCAGTGGTACGGCGACCTGCTCGGGCTGCTGTTCTTCTTCTGCCTGCTCGTGGGCGCCGCCAACATCACCTTCGGCGCCGGCTTGGTGTTCCGCAAGCTCACCGGCTTCCTGCTCGCCGCCATCCCGCTGCTCGTGGTGCTCGGCCTGCTCCGCGCGGTCGCGCTCCTGCGACGCGGGACCGGGGCCACGTGGCGGGACGCCTTCGGCGCGTTCCTGATCTGGCAATCGACGGCGCTCACGGTGACGAGCGCTTCGCTCCAGGGCCTGTTCGCCAAGGAGGCGGCGTTCCTGCGCACCCCGAAGACCCACGGCGACCCGCGCTGGACCAACGCGCTCAAGGCCAACTGGGTTGAATGCCTGTTCGCGACGCTCGGTCTGATCGCGATTGCCGGCGCGTTGTCGCGCGGCTCGGCCGGCGGCCTGCTCCTGGCCGCATTGCTGCTGTGGCCCACCGCGAGCTTCCTCGCCGCGCCCTACAACAGCCTGAGCGCACAGCGCGCGGCGCTGCCGCCGGATCTGCGCGAGCGCCGTCGGACCGAGTACCTGCGCTACGGACGGCGCCGGCTCACCTACGCCGTCGGCGGCCTGGGCCTGGCCGGCGGGGCAGCGGCACTCGCCCTCGGGCTGTTCGTGCCCGGCCCGGCCAACATCGTCGCGCCGCAACTCGTCGCCCCCGCGCGCGGGCACGCGGTGCACTACGGCCCGGCCAAGCCGGCCTCGACCACCCGCTCGAGCACGCCGAGCCACCAGCAGAACAAGAAGAAGCCCGCGAACGGCGCCAAGACGACCCCGACCACCACCTCGACCGCCACTACGACGACCGCCACCACGACGACCTCGACCTCCACGACCACGTCGAGCACGTCGCCCGCTCCCACGACCACCACCTCGGCGGCGACCCAGACCGCCCCGTCGACCACGTCCACCTCCACCACGCCGGCGACGTCGACCACCTCGACGACGCCGACCACGCCGTAGTGACTTGGAGCCCCGTCGAGTCGTCCTCGTCGCCCTCGCGCTCTCGCTGACCATGGCCACGGCGTGTGGCGGCGCCCAACCGGCGCGCCCCTCCAACACCGAGCCGCGCACCCCGGCTCGCCCGGCTTCGCCCGCGACCCAGTCCGCGGCCGACCGCTTCGTGCACGGCTTCGTGACCGAGGACGGACGGGTCATCCGGCACGACCAGGGCGGCGACATCGTGAGCGAAGGCCAGGCGTACGGCCTGCTGATCGCCGAGATCGCGCGGCGGCCGGCCCTCGTACGCACGATCTGGTCCTGGACCCGCGAGCACCTCGGCCGCTCCGACGGCCTGTTCGCCTCACACGCCGGCGGAAGCGGACAGATCGATGATGCCCATTCCGCCACCGACGCGGACATCCTGATCGCCTACGCGCTGCTGCGCTACGCCGGGCCCGACCAGGCCGCCCTGCACCGCGCCGGCCGGCGCACCGCCACCGCGGTGCTCGAGCACGAATCGGTCACGCTGTCCGACGGCGCCACCCTGCCCGTGGCCGGTCCGTGGGCGATGGCCACCAAGCCGCCCACGGTCGATCCGTCGTACCTGATGCCCGGCGTGTTCACGGCCCTGTCCGGCCTCACGGGCGACGAACGCTGGCGACGCGCCGCCGAGCTCTCCACCACGCTCCTCGCCGCGCTGACCGACGAGGGAAGGCGCCTGCCCCCGGATTGGGCGAAGCTGTCCGACGATCGCCTGGTGGCGATCGCCAACCCGGGCGGAGGCGCCGGCGTGCAGTACGGCTTCGACGCCGCCCGGCTCCCGGTCTGGTTCGCCACCGCCGGCAGCCCCGACGGACGCCGACTCGCCGCCGCCTGGTGGCGGAACCTCCTCGGATCACACGGCCGCTCCGGCCCGCAGGCCTTGACGCTGGACGGCGCCGCGATCGACCCGGCCCCCTCCCCCGTGTTCCTGATCGCCGGAGCCGCGGCGGCCACCGCGGCCGGTCAGGACGCAGCCGCCCGTGAGCTGAGCACCCGCGCCATCACGCTCGCCCGGGAAGATCCGACCTACTACGGCGCCGCGTGGGTCGCCCTCGGGCCCGCCCTGCTCGAAGGCGCGCTCTAGGTGCTACGACGGGCTATGTCAGACCTGCGCGCGGCTGAGCAGCGAGCGGAGCGTCGCACGCTCCTCGTCTGAGAGCGCGGCGAAAATCTCGTCCCCCAGGCTGTCCTGCGCCCGCTCGGCCCGCTCGAGCGCGGTCCGGCCGTCTTCGGTGAGGTCGACCACGTGCCGGCGCCGGTCCGCGGGGTCCCGCCGGCGCTCGATGTAGCCGACGTCCTCGAGCTCGTTGAGCAGCAGGACGCAGTTGTTGGGATCCAGCCACAACGCCTCGCAGAGGTGCTGCTGGAGAGCCGGGGCGCCCGCGCTCAGGTGGCTGAGCAGCATCAGCTGCCGCAGCTTCAGGCCCATGAGCTCCTCGGTGCTCCGCTTCTTGATGGCGGTGGCCAGCCGCATGAGCATCACGACCGTCCCGGGCGAAGTATCTACCGCCATACCGGGATAAAGGGTATCAGGATTATCATCTTGCGTCGAATGATAGTCCATGATACAGTGATCATCAATGATAAAGCGAACAGCTACGACGGAAGGACGATCACCATTCTCACGAGCTTAATCACGGGAGAGCGCCGGCGGTGGATCGCGCTGGCGGTGGTGTGCATGGGGCAGCTGATGATGGTGCTCGACGCCACGATCGTGAACGTCGCTCTGCCGTCGATGCAGCGGGACCTTGGGTTCTCGCAGGCCAATCTGGCCTGGGTCGTCGACGCGTACATGATCGCGTTCGGGAGCTTCCTGCTCCTGGCCGGACGCCTGGGCGACATGCTCGGTCGCAAGCGCATGTTCCTGATCGGACTGGTCCTGTTCACGCTCGCCTCGATCGCCTGCGGGCTGGCGGACGGCCAAGGGGTGCTGATCGCGGCTCGGTTCGCCCAGGGCCTGGGCGGAGCGGTCGCCTCGGCCGCGGTGCTGGCCCTGCTGGTCACCGAGTTCCCGCGGCCGCACGAGCGCGCGATCGCGATGAGCGTCTACACCTTCATCGTGTCCAGCGGTGGCTCGATCGGGCTGCTGGCAGGCGGCCTGCTCACGCAGTCGATCAGCTGGCACTGGATCTTCTTCATCAACGTCCCGATCGGGATCCTGACCTTCGTGCTCGGACGCGCGCTGATCAACGAGACCGATCGTCTGGAGGGCGGCCACGGCATCGACGTGGTGGGCTCGCTGCTGGTCACGGTCGCGCTGATGCTGGGCGTCTACGCGATCGTCAAGGCCAGCCAGTACGGCTGGATCTCGGCCCACACGCTTGGCTTCGGCGCGGCGGCGCTCGCGCTGCTCGGCGTGTTCGTCGCGGTGGAGTCGCGACTGGCCAACCCGATGTTCCCGCTTCGGATCCTGCGCGTGCCGGGACTGGCGGCCTCGAGCGTGGTGCGCGGCTTCCTGGTCACCGGGATGTTCTCGACCTTCCTGCTCGGGGTGCTCTACCTCCAGCACGTGCACGGGTACGGCGCGTTGCGCACCGGCCTGGCCTTCCTGCCGCTCACCCTGACCCTGGGGCTGCTCTCGCTCGGCGTCACCGCCCGGTTGATGGAGCGGTTCGGGCCCTCGCGTGTCCTGGTCGCGGGGCTCACCGCGATCACCGCGGCGCTGATCCTGCTCGCGCGCCTGCCGGCGCAAGCCGACTACCTGCCGGCGATCTTCGTGCCGTTCACCCTGCTGGGCCTGGGTGCGGGCCTGTCGTTCCTGCCCCTGACCACGATCGCGATGGCCGAGGTGCCGATCGGGGACGCCGGCCTGGCCTCGGGGATCGTCAACGCGTCGCTGCAGATCTCGGCGGCGATCGGCACCGCAGCGCTGGCAACGGTGGCGGCCGAGCGGACCAAGGTGCTGGCCGGCCTCGGACAGCATCCGCTGCAGGCGCTGACCGGCGGATTCCACCTGGCCTGGGCGCTCGGGGCCGGCGCGGTGGCCGTCGGAGCGTTGATCACGCTCCTGTGGCTCCGTCCGCCGGCGCGCGCGGATGAGGTCACGGCCGACGTGACCCGGTCCGAGGACAACGACCTCGCCCAGTTCGAATTGGAGGCAGCATGATGAAGAACCTGTCCAGCGCCCAGATTCGGCGACCGCTCGATCGATCGCATCACCGCAAGCCGCTGCGCCTGCAGATCACGCGGCGGCGCACGGGAAAGCCCGCCGGGACCCATGAGTTCGTGACCCAGGTGCGCTTTGCCGGCGCGGAGGCCGTGGTGCTTCCCTGGGAGCTCAGGGCCGACGCCGGCGATCGGAGCGCCTAACGCGCGCCGACCGGGCGTTCGGATTGCCGGGCCGTCACCACGGTTACCGGCAGTCCGAACGCCTGAACGCGGTGCGGCAGGTCGCGCCGCAGCCACAGCGAGACGCGCGCGGGAAGGGTCGAGATGATGATCTCGTCGATGCCAAGGCGGGTCACCGTGTCCTGGACGGCGACGAACGGATCGGTGTCGCCGATGACGCCTTCCACGTGTTCCCCCACCGCCTCCTCGAGCAGCGGAATGGCCAGCTCGAGCGTGGCCGCCGCCTCGTCGGTGTCGGGGTCCCAGTAGGGCCGCGGGACGAGCAGGACGAACGAGCATTCCGAGCGGCGCGAGCGAGCCCTCACGGCGTTCACCAGCAGCGCGGTCGCTGCCGTACGGTGCGCCACGACGAGCACTCGCGTTCGATCCGCAGAACCCATCTCGAACCGCTCCGATTATCGCACCGCCGCCGGTCCGCGGCCGGGGACGGCGGCGCCAGACGCGAGCCGCGGGCGTCAACCCGTCTAACTCGCGTCCCGCGGCTACATCCCGAGGGGGAATTTGCCGACTATGAGCCGTAGAGAACCGTCCCGCCCTACCCCATGGCCCCACCCGCCTTCATCGCCCGCCAGCCGATCTTCAACCACAAGCTCAACGTGGTCGGCTACGAGCTGCTGTTTCGCGGGCGCGGCTACGCGGCGGACGCGCTGATCGACGATGCCGAGCGCGCCACCGCGACGGTCGTGCTGAACACGCTGACCGAGCTCGACATGGACCGGATCGTGGCCGGCAAGACGGCCTGGATCAACGTCACGCGAGAGTTCGTCATCGGGGACCTCATCCAGGCCGTGCCGCCCGACGTGGTGGGGCTCGAGATCCCCGAGACAGAGGCGTTCGACAACGAGATGGTCGAGGCGCTGCGTGACCTCAAGCAGGCCGGTTACAAGCTCGCGCTCGACGACTTCCGCTACCGCGAGGGCAGCGACGACGTACTCGAGCTGTTCGACGTGGTCAAGCTCAGCATGCCCGAGCTCGGACGCCAGCAGATGCGCGAGCTCGCGGCGCGACTGCGCCCCTACTCGGGCCTAGTGCTTGCCGACAAGCTCGGAACGCGCCCCGAACACGAGGTGTGCATCGCCGCCGGCTGCGACCTGTTCCAGGGCTACTTCTTCTGCCGGCCGGCGGTGGTCGGCACCCGCGGGATCTCGGCCAACCGCCTCGCGCTCCTGCAGGTGGTCGCCGCGCTCAACGACCCGTCGATCGAGCTGTCGGAGATCGAGCAGCTGGTCGCGCGGGACGTGGCGCTGAGCTTCCGGCTGCTGCGCTACGTCAACTCCGCCTTCTTCGGGCTGCGCGGTGACGTCCGATCGATCGGCCAGGCGCTCGCGCTGCTCGGCCTGGAGAACGTCCGGCGCTGGGCCACGCTCAGCACGCTGGCCACGATCGACAACAAGCCGACCGAGCTGACCCTCACTGCGCTGATCCGCGCCCGCTTCTGCGAGCTGGCCGGCGCCAATCGGGGCATCGGGAGCACCGCCGAGCTGTTCACCCTCGGGCTGTTCTCGGTGATCGACGGCATGATGGACGCGCCGATGCACGACGTGGTCGCCTCGCTTCCCCTCGCCGAGGACATGCGCGAGGCGCTGGTTTCGCGCCACGGGCAGATGGGCCAGCTGCTCAACTGTGTCACCGAGCTCGAGGCCGGCGAGGACGGACCCGCGCGCGGATTCGTCAGCGACGCGGGCGACCTCTACCTCGAGGCGCTGATGTGGGCGAACGGCGCGGCCGAGTCGCTGTTCGGCGGCCCCGCGGCCTCCTCCTCCCGAGCCCGCAGCGCCCGCGACACCGCCACGCGCCGCCGACCTCGGCACATCGCCGAACCGGTCGCGAGCACGCCACCGCCCGGCTCACCGGCCGCCGCGGCGCTCATCGACGGCGCGTCCCGGGCCCAGCCCGGGTTCTTCCGCCGCGTGTGGGCGCGGTGCCTCGGCGTGTTCGGGCGCCGGGTCAGCGAAGCGCGCGGCTGACCGCGGCCGGCGGCGTTACCCGCCGCTCACCTGCGGCAGGTCGATCGTGTTGGTCGGCGCCGACAGCTTGACCGTCTGGTTGAAGCGGTCGAAGTTGATCTTGCCGCCGTCCGAGCCGCTCTTGAACAGTTCGACCGGATAGGGCTTGCCGGTGGCGGCCACGTACAGGGTGCCCTCGCCGCCGGTCACGGCGACCACCTTTTGTCCCGCCACCGTGCTGACGGCACCCTTCTTGAGCTTCTTCCCGTGCTGGGCCAGAAGCTGGTTGAACAGGGTGTGGATATTGGTCAGCGAGGCGATCGATGCGAACTGGCCGGTGGCCGGCGTGCGCAGCCATTTGCCCTGGAGTAGCTGCGCCGCCGACGCGGGGGCGCCGGCCTTCTGCCACACGGCGGGCGGCGCCTGCATGTAGGCGTAGTTGTTGATCCCGACCAGCTTGAAGGCCAGCCCACCGAGCGTGATCTGCCCCTGTCCGCCGACACCCCCGACGAGCTGGATGTCGATCGAGATGCGCTGGCCGCCGGAGTTGATCGTGCCGGCGGCGTGGACGGACTTCAAGCCGTTGGCCGCCGCCACCGAATCGTTCAGGATCTTCTGCGGCGCCTCCGAGGCGACCCCGCTGTCCGACGAGGAGGAGCCTCCGCAGCCGGCGAGCACGACCAGGACGGCCAAGCTCGCCAGGCAGGTGAACAGACGAACGCGCACAGAGGGGCAGGGTAGTCGAGTTGCTCGCGGGTTGCGTAGGCTCTGCGCCCTGAACGGTCCCGCCTGGCTCGAAGCCTCGGAGCTGCGCATCGGCCTCGGCTGCATGCGCCTTTGGACCGAGGCCGAGCCTGACGAGGCACTGGCCGCCGCCACGATCGCGGCCGCGGCCGACGCCGGGGTCACGGTGTTCGACACCGCCCACGCCTACGGGCGCGACGAAACCGAGCTCGGATGCCACCACCCTCGGCGCCAGGTACCTACCAATCCCCTGACACTCTCAGCGGCGCTGCGCGCGCCACTGCTCGGCGCGGATCGCCCACCGCTCGTGGTCGCGCCATCGTCCCCTGATCTTCAGGTAGCGCTCCGAGTAGCCCTCCCGCACGAAGCCGGCCCGCCGGACCAGGGCAATCGAGGCGTGGTTGGCGGGCTGGATGTTGGCCTCCAGGCGGTGGAGCCCCAACTCGGTGAACGCCCGGGCCATCACCAGCTCGAGCCCCTCGCGCATGTATCCCTGGCCCGTGTAGGCGGCGACCCCGGCGTAGCCGAGGTAGCCGCTCTGGAACAGCCCGCGGACGATCTCGTTGACGTTGATGAAGCCGGCGATCGCCCCGTCCTCGACCCGGCAGACCAGCCCTGGCTCGTAGCGCTCGTCCCTGACGCACCGAAGCAGCCGGTCGAACGTCTCGTCGCTGGCCGGCGGCACCCACCGGCCGTGAAGTCTGCGGCTCGAGCGCATTGCGTCCAGGTAGGCCGCGCGATCCCCCGGCGTGGGCGCTCTTACCAGCACGCGCGCTTTCGCCTGTCGGGATCCGGCCATGCGAAGACGAACCTAACGCACGCGGCGATCGTCGGGGCGCAGCGCGTCGGTGAACCGCTTCGGCACCGCGGGGTCCTCGCCCTCCTCCCACAACGTGATCACCACGAGCTCTGATCCCTCCGGCCGGCACACGTACACGAGGTCACGCCGGCGCTCGTCGCGCACCCGCACGGTGCCGTTGGGGTCCCGTTCGACCAGGCCGGCGCCGTACGCGCGCGCGACCGCCGCGGCCACCTCGGTCTTGGGATCGAGCGTGCCGCGAACGCGCTGGCGGTAGCGCTCGGCGGCGTGGTCGGTCACGGCGACGAGCACGCGCGGTCGATCATGGGTAGCTGACCACGTCGACCGGCACGTCCGCGTTGGCCGCGGTCGAGGATCCGCCCACGCCGTTGATCACCGAGTCGATCCCGCCGCTGCCGTGGAGGGCATCGAGGAAGATCGTGAAGATGTCGTGGAACTGGACGCCGGGCCTGGTCGGCGACTGGAACGCCTGGGTGGCGAAGATCGGGACGCCCTGGTTGAAGAACGAGTAGCCCCCCATCCCGTAGCCCTGGAAGCTCCTCACCCGCGGCGTGACCAAGAAGGCGCCGTAGCCGTCGGTGTGCGGGCTCGACATCCACGCCGCCTGGCTGGGCGGGTCGTAGGGCATCTCGTTCTGGACGAACACGTCCTCGCCGTTCTGTCCGTTCCAGATCACCTCGAACTTCTGGAAGTGCTCGACGAACAGCCCGTACGCCGTGACGTCGTCGCCGTTGACGATCACGCCGGTGTCGGCCCGGTTGCTCGTCCACCCCACGCCGTTGCCGTGATCGGCCCGCCAGACCCACACATCGTCGAGGATCGTGTTGTCGGTGTTGACGATCAGGGCGTTCTTGGCCTGTCCGGGCTCGGCCCCGCCGACCCGGAAGAACGCGTTGCATCAGGGTCGGCGTGCCTGGCCCGGGATCCCCCGACGCGCGCCACCAGCCCACGCGGCGCCCGCCGACCACGAGCAGCGCCGGCGACTTGCGCGGCCCGGCGTCGAAGATCATCCCGGACAGCTTGATCCCGGGCGCGTCGGCGGTCTCCATCGCAACGTTCCCGTCCTGCGATCAGCGTGGCGAACCCGAGCCCCATCACCACCGTGCCCGGGTGGCTGATCACGATCGGCGCGCGGAGGTTGTACACGCCGGGGGTCAGGATCAGGTTCCGCCCAACGGCCAGCGCGCCGTTGATCGCCCACACCGGCGTCTTCGGGTTGGCGATGAAGAAGTCACGGATCGTAATCGAGCGGCCCGCCTCGGACGCGCCGCCGGCGTAGGAGGGCCCCACGGCCAGCCACGTAGCGACGCGAACGCCCACGGTCTCTCCAATCACCATCTCCTCAATCCGCTCGGCAAACGGGTCCCGGCGGCGACCCTACTACACGCGCGCCGAGTTCAAATTAAGCGTTCTCGGAGCCGCCGGCGGCCTTCAGAAGAGCCCGTACATCCGCCACCGGACCGAGGTGCCCGAGCTTGTCCGGATTGACGACGGACTTCAAGCCGGCGATCTGCCCGCCGCCGATCTCGAGCGCCCAAACCGCGATCACCCGATCCTCGCCGTCGAGCAGGAGCGCGCCCGGCGACCCGTTGACCTCGACCGGCCGGATCGAGGCCCCCGGGATGCGTGCGCCCATCCGGACCCAGTTGATCAGCGCCCGCGCCACGCGGCTGCGGCCGCGCAGGGGACGGGCCAGCGCCGGCACCTTCCCGCCGCCGTCGCCGGCCAGCTCGACGTCGTGCGCGAGCAGGGTCTCCAACCCGGCCAGGTCGCCGTCCTGAACCGCGGCGAAGAACCGCCGCGCGAGCTCGTCGCGCTGCTCGCGCGAGGTCTGAAAGCGCGGCCGCCGCTCGTCGACGTGCGCCCGGGCGCGGCTGGCCAGCTGGCGGACGTTGACCTCGCTCTTGCCGACGATCTGGGCGATCTCGCCGTAGCCGTAGTCGAACACGTCGCGCAGCAGCAGCACGGCGCGCTGCTCGGGCGAGAGGCTCTCGAGCAGCACGAGCATGGCCAGCGACAGCGAGTCGGCCATTTCGACCTGGCGAGCCGGGTCCTCGGGGTCGTCGGTGAGGATCGGCTCGGGCAGCCATTCGCCCACGTACTGCTCGCGGCGGACGCGCGCCGAGCGGAGCGAGTCGATGGCCAGCCGCGTGGTCACCGTGGCCACGTACGCGCGTGGCGACTCGATCCGCTCGCCGCCTTCGAGCGCGCGGTGAACCCGGAGCAGGGCCTCCTGCACGACGTCCTCGGCCTCGGCGACGCTCCCGAGCATCCGATAGGCGATCGCGAACGCGACCGGCCGCAGCTCGTCGAGCAGTTGCTCGCGCTCGGTCTCCTCGTCGGTCATGCCGCCGCCAACCCCTGACGCCAGCTCGGGTGCGCCGGGCGCCACGCCAGCTCGCGCTTGGCCTTGGCGTTCGAGGCGCCGCGGATCTCGGTCATCATCACGACCCCGGCCTCGCCGGCGAACAGCCGCCCGACGAACCGCGGTACGCGCACCGGCTTCTTGGCGCCGAGCTGCTCGGCCAGCGCCGGCAGCCACTCGGCGACGGTCGCGGGGTCATCATCGACCACGTTGTATACGCCACGGCTCCCGCGCTCGACGGCCGCCACCGTGGCCTCGGCCGCGTCGGCGATGTGGACGAACGACCACACGCCGGCGCCGTCGCCGACCAGCGGGAACTTGCGCCGGCGCACCAGCTCGACCTGCTCGGCGCCCGGCGCCAGCGAGGTGCCCGGCCCGTAGAACCCGCCGTAGCGCAGCACGATGCCTTCGGTCCAGTCGGCGCCGAGGACCGCCTCCTCGAGGTGGACGATCGCCTGGAAGCTCCCGCGCATCTCGCGCGGCGGCGTCGGGTCGAACGGGTCCTCCTCGGTCTTGACGGGTCCGCCGCTGCGCACGTACGGCCATGCGGCATAGCTCTGCGCCACGAACCGCCGCACTCCCACCGCCCGCCCGGCCTTGAGGAGGTGATCCGTGCCCTCGGTGCGCAGACGGTTGGTCAGCGCGAAGTCGCGATCGAAGTGACGCAGATCCAGCACCGCCGGAATCGCGGTCAGCTGGTGGATGATGACCTCGGGCTCTGCCTGGCCCACGGCCTCGGTGACCTGGTCGGGATCGAGCGCATCGGCCAGCACCGGCTCGGCCCCCCACTCCGACAGCAGCTCCTGCTTGGCCTCGGTTCGGGTCATCCCGGTCACCCGGTGTCCCGCAGTGACCAGGCGGGGGATCAGCTGCCGGCCCATCACTCCGGTCGCGCCTGCCACGAACACTCTCATCTCTGGCTCCTTCATTCGGTTTCCACCAGCCTTGACGAGGTGACCCGCGCGGCTGTGACAACCGCTCATGAGGCATGATGCCCCGATGACTCGGACCACGAAACGGACCGCGTTCATCGCCGCCGCCACGGCGGTCGTACTCGCCTGCGCCATGTCCCAGGCGCTCGCCGCCACCTCGCCCCATTGGTCCAAATCGCACTGCGAGCTCCAGCGGGCGCTGTTCAACGTGCGGCATCCCCATCCCACCGGATTGCAGACCGCCGGAGGCAACCGGGTCCTGAAAGCGCACGGCTGCGCGGAGCGGGTCCCCGGACCGAAGCACTGGTCGAACACCCAGTGCGCGGACTACCAGGCGACATTCGTGAAGCTCTACGCGTTTCCGACGAACCAGCAACTGGCCGCGGCCAACCGGGCGCTGAAGAACCACGGGTGCCCGCAGCGCGTGAGCCGCCCTCCGGTCCGGGGCCAAAACTCCGCGGCTACTGGTAGGTAGGTGGTTGACAGCGCCGGAATCGGAAAGCATCCCATCGGATGTCCGAATCGAACAGCACGGCACTCTCGAAGGTTGACCGGCTCGTAGGCAACGGCGTCGAGGCCGCAGTGTGCGCCAAGCACGCCTGGCGCCTGCGCCGCCTCGGCTGGGCCCGCGCCCTGTCGCCCCCGGACGGCGGGATCTGGACGGCAGGCGATCCGCCGCCTCGCCAGGGCTGCTCGCTCGAGGTGCTGATCGACGGCGCGCAGGCGTTTCCCCTCATCGCCGAGGCGATCGAGAACGCGCGCGACCACGTTCATGTCACCGGCTGGCACATCGCGCCGCACTTCGAGCTCGTGCGGGGCGAGCGAAGCCGCGGGATCGGGCAGCTGCTGGCCGAGGCGGCCGAGCGCGTCGACGTCCGGGTACTGGTGTGGGCCGGGGCGCCGGTGCCCGCCTTTCACCCCACCCGCCGCGAGGTGTCCGAGACGGTGCAGCAGCTGGTCCGCGGGACCCGGATTCGCTGCCAGACCGATCCCCGCGAGCATCCGTTCCACTGCCATCACGAGAAGACCGTGATCATCGACGGAGAGCTTGCCTTCGTCGGCGGGATCGACATGACCGACTCCGCTGGCGATCGCTTCGACGACTCCGAGCACCCGGCCCGCCGGCGCCTGGGGTGGCACGACGTCGGCACGCGCCTGAAGGGACCGGCGGTGATCGACGTGCACGACCACTTCGCCCTGCGCTGGCGCGAGGTGACCGGCGAGACGCTGGACCGTCCAGACGTCCCGGGCAGCGCCGGCGAGCAGACAGTGCAGGTCGTGCGGACGGTCGCCGAGGGCATGTACGACTCCGTTCCCCACGGCGACTTCCGCATCCTCGAGAGCTACGCCCGCGCGATCGAGGGCGCCGAACGGTACATCTACTTGGAGAACCAGTTCCTGTGGTCGCCCGAGATCGTCCGGCTCCTGGCCGACAAGCTGCGCCGGCCACCCTGCGACGAGTTCCGCCTGGTGGTCGTCCTGCCCTCACGCGCCAACAACGGCCATGACGACACCAAGGGACAGCTCGGGGTGCTGGTGGGCGCCGACGACGACGCCGGCCGGCTGCTCGCCACGACGATCCGATCGCTCTCGGGCCATCGCGACGACCGCCTGTACGTGCACGCCAAGGTCGGCATCGTCGACGACCGCTGGCTGACCGTCGGGTCGGCCAACCTGAACGCGCACTCGCTGCTCAACGACACCGAGATGAACGTGATCACCGACGACCCCGGGCTGGCCCGCGACACCCGCCTGCGCCTGTGGGCCGAGCACCTGCACCTCGATCCCGCGGCGATCGCGGGCGAAGAGCCCTGCCGCACCGTGGACGAGCGCTGGCGCCCGGTCGCCTTCGAGCAGCTCGAGCGGATGCGCGCCGGCGCCGATCCAACGCACCGGCTGCTGGCCCTGCCCGGGCTGTCCCGCCGCTCGCGGAGGCTCCTCGGGCCTTTGGTGGGGCTGCTCGACGACGGATGAGTCCAGCTCCCCGGCCCTAGACCGCCCGGCCGCCTCGATCGTCTACGCCCAGGCGGGCTCGCGGCCCTGCTCACGCACCCACTGTCCCAAGAGCCCGCGCAGATGGGCCACGAAGCGCTCGTGCTCATGACCCGGGTACGTGGCCCGCACGGTGTCGACGAGCAGGCGGTCGAAGTCGGCGGACTCCACCCACTCGAGCACCACCTCGTCGACGTGCGCGAGGCGACTGGCGCAGAAGTCGTGATAGCGGTCGGCCTCGAAGTGGTCGTCGGCGAGGCGGCGGTAGGCGGCGAGCTTCTCCCCGTAGCCGAGGTCGTCGCGATCGGCCACCTCGAAGTAGCGCCGGGTGTCGAGATCCAGGCGTGGGCGCCGGCGGGTGACCAGGCAGAACGTGCACCACTTGAGCAGCGTCTTGATCGCCCACGGGAAGTAGTAGTGCAGGCTGGTCAGGGCCACGTCGGGCGAGGCGTTCGCGTAGTCGATCGGGTGGACCTCCTCACCGCGGACCAGGCACTCGCAGGAGTTGAACTCCCAGCGGAAGAACGCGTTGACCAGCCGGCTGATCGTCAGCACCTCCTCCCCGAGCGCCGGCGAGAGGAAATCGTGCGCCACCGCGTAGCGGTCGTGCATTGGCTTCTCGGGACGGAACTTCATGATCATCGTCTCGGGCCCGATCGACAGCGAGCGCGCGAACACGTCGAAGTCCTCCACCGAGGCCTGCAGGTGCATGATCCTCCGGCCCGAGGCGTCGTACGCGCGCCGAAGCTCGTCACGGTTGCGGATGCGGCTGACCCCGATCCACTGGCCGCCGTCGTAGGGCTTCATGAACAGCGGGTAGCCGATCTGCTCGGCGATCGCGGCCAGGTCGAACGGCTGGTTGTACCTGGCCGCCGTGTACTGAAAGCGCGAGTTGTCCGGCGGGTCCTTGTGCGGCACCATCACCGTCGGCGGGACCTTCAGGCCCAGCCGGATCATCGCGCAGTAGGCGGCGTGCTTCTCCATCGACTGGAACGTGAACGGGCTGTTCAGCAGGTACACGTCGTTCATCAGCGCGATCTTCTTGAGCCACTCGCGCGGGACGTAGTACCAGTAGGCCAGGCGGTCGATGACGAGCTCGTAGGTCGGCCGGTCGCGCAGATCGAACGGCTCGATCGTGATCCGCTCGGTGGCGATCCGGTGGCGGTGGCCCGAGGCGTCGGTGATCGGGCCCAGCCGCGCCACCAGCGTCTCGAACGCGCGCGGCCAGTCCTCCTCGGTGCCGAGCAGCATGCCGATCAGGTGGGTGGTCTCCGTGGGCATCAGCAGAAGCGTGGCAGGTGGTGCGCGAGTTGCGCGCGCCAGGATGGCCAATCGTGGGGTACGTCATACCCCCACAGGTCCAGCTCGCACCGGATCCCTTTGGCCTGGAGCAGCCCGGCGAAGCGGCGGGTCGACTCGAGCGCGCCGGTCGTGTCCTCCCATTGCCCCTGCCCGCACACGAGCAACAGGCTGAGCTGCGAGCGCAGCCAGTCGAGGTGATCGCCGCCGAGGTGGCCGACGTAGTCCATCGGGTTGTTGAAGTACGCGGCCTCCCCGCGCTCGCCCCAGCCGTGCCAGGCCGACGGGTCGTAGTTGCCCGAAAGGCAGATGGCCAGCGGGAACACGTCGGCCCGCTTGAGCGCGAAGTTCGCGGCGTGGAATGCACCCAGGCTGACCCCGCACGCGATCAGCTCGCCGGCTCCGCCGCAGTCGTGGCGCACGAACGGGACCACCTGGTCGAGGATCCACGCCTCGTATACGCCGTGGCGCCGGGCGCGCTCCTCGAGCGGGATGTCGCGGTTGGACCAGGACTCGTGGTCGAAGGAGTCCACGCAGTAAAGCTTCACCCGCCCCGCGGCGAGCAGCTCGCCGACCGCGCCGACCATCCCACGGCGCTCGAACTCCCCGGCATCGCCCTGCTCGCTGGGAAAGGCCAGCACCGGCCGGCCCCAATGCCCGTACGCCGCCACCCCGTTCATCGCGCGGGCCACAGGTCGGCCAGCACGCGGGTAAGGTGCGGGTGCAGCGCGTCGCGCCAGCTCTCGAAGTCGTGGCGGCTGGGCACCTCGGCGAGCCTCACCTGATAGCCCTGGCCGGCCAGCGCCGCGGCCATCAGGCGATTGTTGTGGATGTTCTCCTCCTCGATGCCGCAGGTCATGGCCACCGGCACCGGGTCCTCATGTCCCGAGGCCCGCAGGACGCCGCGGACGAAGCGCACCACGCGGCCGTAGCGGGAGAAGCCGGATTCGTGGCGGTCGAAGCGCGGGGTGAAGAACGTCCCCGACTGCAGCAACAGCCCGGCGAACGTGCCCGGCCAGGTCCGCTGGGCCTGGAGCATGGCCAGCGCGCCCAGGCTGGCCCCCATGCCAACCGGAGGTCCCGCCACCGCCACGTGCTCGCGCAGCGCCGGCAGGATCCGCCGGCACAGCGAGCGCCCGTAGGCCGCCGAGGCCGAGTACCACTCATCGCGATCGCCGGGCGGGAGCAGCGCGATGCGAAACGGCGCCACCGCCCCGTCCTTGATCGTCGCCGCGGCCCACTGGGTGAGCGCCGCCCGCTCGGCGTACTCGGGCCCGTCGTGTGCGAGCAGGAGCGGCAGCTCGGCCCGGCGCGAGGCCGGCGACCAGATGCCCACCGTCAGCGGCCGGCCGAGCACACGGACGCCGACCCGCTCGATCCGCGCCGGCACCCCCGGCTCGTCCAGCCAGCCCGGCCTCTCGGGCAGCTCGGGGTCCGCGATGCGCGCGCGGTCCAACACCGAGCCGAAGGTAAGCGATACGGTCCCCGGGTGGGCTACTCGGTCGTGCACGTGGATGAGATCGAGGGCGCCGGCCCGGGCGGCGCCGTGCGCTTCGTGCGCCGCCAGCCAGGCGTGGAGGCGTTCGGAATCAACTGGTTCGAGATCCCGAACCCCGCGGCCTCTTCTAGCTATACATATAGATATACATGTATAGCTATATATCTATAGACATGTAGGTGCTGTTGGGGCTGGCGCGGTAGTCGGCGAATGGCTTGCACAGCTCGAAGCCGACGCTCGCATACAGCGCGCGCGCCGGCGCGAACTCCACCATCGATCCGGTCTCCAGGCTGAGCCGCCGGTAGCCCGCCCCGCGCGCCGCCGCGATCAGATGCTCGATCATGCGCCGCCCGATCCCCTGCCCCCGGGCGGCCGCCACCGTGTGCATCGACTTCACCTCGGCGTGCTCCGCGTCCAAGCGCTTGAGCGCTCCCACCGCCAGCAGGACGCCGTCCCGGCGATAGCTGAAGAACGTCACGGACGGGTCGAGCAGCCCGTCCACGTCGAGCGCGTGGGCATCCTCGGGAGGCGTCGGCGCACGCGCGAACGTCAGGTGCGTCTCGAGCAGCCGCCGTACGTCCGGCGCCGACGGGTCGTCGGGCGAGATCTCACCGCGTGCCACGCGCCAACGCTAATGCAACCAGCCCTCGCCGTCCTGCCTAAAGCTCCGCTGTCTCGCAACCGATGAGCGTTAGCGAAAGTGTCCGACTACTGACAGAAGAGAGGGCCGGGTGTCGAGAGTGTCGAAGGGCAAGGAGGTCGTCGAGCGCGGCCTGGATCCCGTCGCGAGCCTGATCGGCCGACTGCGGTACTGGCAGAAGTTCCTCCTGATCGGCCTCGTCCTGCTCGCTCCGCTCGGCTACGTGGTCAAGGCCTTCCTTGATCAGCAGAGCGGCAAGATCGCCTTCAGCGCCGAGGAGCGCGTCGGCGTCGTGTACGTGAAGCCCGCCAGCGACCTGCTGGCCAAGGTGGTGGCAGCGCGCGCCGCCGCGGTCGACGTCGCCGCCCACAAGTCAGGCACTTCCGCTCTGGCCGGGGCGCAGGCCGACGTCAGGGCCGCGATCGGGCCGATGGACGCGGCCAACGCCAAGGTCGGCGCCCAGCTCAAGGTGAACGGCGAGTGGGGCCGGGCCAAGCAGCAGATCGAGAACGCGCTCGGTGCCTCGGGCGTCTCTCCTGACAAGACGCTGGCCCGCTACGACGCGGTCACGGCGGCCCTGCTGAAGCTGATCGTCGACGCCGGCAACTACTCGAACCTGATCCTCGATCCCGATCTCGATTCCTACTACGTCATGGACTCGGTCATCAACCGGCTGCCGATGCTCGTCGACTCGGCCGGCCAGGCGGGCGACATGCAGACGGCGATCAACGCGAACGGGGCGCCCACGATCGTCAAGCGGATCGACCTGGCGGTCCTCAAGGGCAACATCGAGACGACGCTCGCGAACAGCGACGCCAACTACACCACCGCGCTCGGCAACACCAAGGACACGGCGCTGAAGCCGCAGCTGAGCGGCCCGATCTCCGCCACGGATGACTCGCTCCGGGCGGTGGCGACGAACCTCACCACGGCCGTCAGAACCGGCCGGCTCGACAGTGTCGGCGCGACCCGGCTGGCCGCGAGCGCAGCCGGCGACCTGATGGCACTCGACCGGCTGTCGTTGCCCGCACTCGATCATCTGCTCGTGGTCCGCATCGCCGGGTTTCAGGCGACGGCCACTCGCGTGAAGGTGATCGCGCTGATCTGCGTGCTGCTCGGTGTGTACCTGTTCGCCGGGTTCTACCTGTCGGTCCGCCGCTCGCAGACGTCGATCCTGGATGGCCTGGAGGGCCTGCAGGCGGGCGGCACCGACGTGCTGGCCGACGGCCTCGACGCCCTGGCCACGGGCGACCTGACGCGCCACATCGATCACCACCTGCCGCCGATCGAGTCCCCCACGCGCGACGAACTCGGCGAGGTGGCGGCCGCAGTCGACCAGATCCGCTGGCGGGTGATCGCCTCGATCTCGTCGTTCAACGCGATGTCCGAGCAGCTGCGCTCGATGCTCTCGGAGGTGGCCGCCTCGGCCGGTGCGGTGAGCGCCGCGTCCGAGCAGATGTCCTCCACCTCGGAGGAGGCCGGTCGCGCCACGGGCGAGATCGCCCATGCCGTGGGCGACGTCGCCCAGGGCGCGGAGCGGCAGGTGGTGATGGTCGAGGAGGCCAGGCGGGCGGCCGACGAGGTCGCGCGGACGATCGGCGAGTCGGCCACCGGTGCGCAGCAGACCGCGGATCTCGGTCAGCAGGCGCGGCAGGCCGCGGGCGACGGCGTCGCCGCGGCGGTCCAGGCCAGCGAGGCCATGCAGTCGGTGCGCGATTCATCGCGCGCGGTCACCGAGGCGATCTCCGGCCTGGCCGGGAAGTCCGAGCAGATCGGCGCGATCGTCCAGACGATCACCGGCATTGCCGAGCAGACCAACCTCCTGGCACTGAATGCGGCGATCGAGGCGGCGCGCGCCGGCGAGCAGGGCCGCGGGTTCGCGGTCGTGGCCGAGGAGGTGCGCAAGCTGGCCGAGGAGTCACAGGAGGCCGCGGCTCAGATCTCGCAGCTGATCGGCGTCATCCAGGTCGAGACGAGCAAGACGGTTGCCGTCGTGCAGGAGGGCGCGCAGCGCACCGACGACGGCGCGAGCGTGGTCGAGCAGACCCGCCAGGCGTTCGAGCGCATCGGCGTGGCGGTCGAGGACATGACCGCACGGGTCGAGCAGATCGCCGCCGCGTCCGAAGAGACCGCTGCCGGAGCCGGCCGCATGCAGGTGAGCATCACCGAGGTGGCCGCGGTGGCCGAGCAGTCATCGGCTTCGGCCGAGGAGGTGTCGGCCTCGACCGAGGAGACGGCCGCAGCCGCGCAGCAGATCACCGCGTCGGCGCGCGAGCTGGCCCGGACGGCCGAGACGCTCGAGCAGCTGGTCTCGCGCTTCCGCCTGTCGGCCTAGCCGGGGGCCGGGGCAGCGGGTCGAGACGGTCAAGCCGGCTCATCTGCCCCGGTTAAGGGGTCGCCGGCCGCAAAAGGTTGCCCGTGATCGCTACCGGCGCCCGAATCGCCAGTACTGCGTATCGGCGTCGTCGCCGAGCCACGGGAGGTCGACGAGCCACAGCACGGGAACGAGCAGCATCCCGATCACGATGATCGCAAGCCCCGCGTAGGTCCCGAACTCGGTGAAGAAGACGACGGTCGCGAGCAACCCCAGGGGGAGCAGCCACGGGAGCATCCACGTCTTCTTGGCGGTCAAGGCTACGCGTACGCGGACCCGCTGACTAGGGCCCGCGGGCACCGAGCCCTCAAGGATTTTCTCGCCGATGCCGAAAATAGAGATGATCGTAGGCGGGCGCCTAGGCTGGAAGGGACGCTCGCGGGTGAGACTCGGCGCCTCACCGTCCGCCTCCCGATCACTCTCTCTCCTCTCTCGTGAGCCGGCTCCCCGTGAGCCGGCTCATCTTGTTTAGAGCCGGCTCACGGATCGCGCGTCGATCAGCCGATGTGGATGGCCTTCTCGAGAGCCTGGGCCAGGAGCGAGGCACCGGCAAAGCTCGGGTGGATGCCGCACGGGTTGTTCGCGCCCGTCAGCTGGGTGAGTAGCCCCGCCGTGCAGGTGTTACCACCGGAGTGCGCGGCCCCCGCCTCGAGCTCGCCGAATCCGTCCGCCACCTCGACGTGGAACGGCTTGGCCGCCCCGTCGATCGCCTGGTTGAGCAGACTGATCTGTGCGCTCGCGCCCGAGTCCGCGTAGTTGAGCGAGTAGTAGTTGACGATCGCCAGCTGGCCGCCATAGTGGGCCTTGTTGCGAATCGTCGACAGGATCGTCTTCACGTTCTGGGTGATGGTCCCAATCACCCCCGCCAGCTCGGTCCCCGAGGCGCAATGGTCGGGGGTGGTCGCCTGGCACACGAACGCGTCGTTCGCGCCGATCATCAGCGACACGAGCCGGACGTCGTGGTGCTTCTTCAGGTAGTTCTCCGCGAACGCGAGCTGCGAGCCGCTGTAGCTGACGTGCAGCGGGAACGCCGTGCGGTAGCCCGGTGAGCCGCTCACGCTGTTCTCGCAGCCGTTGCTCTGAGCCGTGTCGTCGATCAGGCTGGAGGTGGTCTCACCCGGGCAGGCCGGGTTGACGACCTTCAGGTGAAGCTCAGAGCCGATCAGCTCGGGGTAGCCGAGGAAGCTCGACGCGTCCGGATAGTTCGGGGCCGGAACGACCTGCGACTCCTCGTAACCGAACGTGACCGAGTCACCGAGCGAGAGATACGTCGATCCCTTGGTGACCGGCGTGTGCGTGTTGATCGTCGGCTTCTTGGGCTTGTGCTTGTGCTTCTTGGCGAGCGCCTGGCCGCTCATGGCGGCGACCAGACCCAGGGCGCACACCATCACCAGCGCGGCTCTGAACGCCCACCGCACCTTTGCCGGCATACCACGGTTCATGCGTGTTCCTCTCTCTCCCCACGCCACGATTCCGCGCGCGCGTCCGGCCGAGCCGCGCGCCCGATTGCGGCCGGGATCCTATACCGGATGTGTCCCACCCGTTACCAACGGTCCGGGCCGACGCGACTAGAATGCGGTGCGTCTCGACCGACTTTTCGATCCAACGCAGGGATGACGAGCGGGGCGTCGTGCTCGCGCTGTTCGGCGAGTTGGACGTGGTGTCCGCACCGGAAGCTCGAGCACGCCCTCAGCGAGGCGCTCGAGCAGCCGCATGTCCGCGTGATGCTCGACCTCAACGGCCTGGACTTCGTGGACAGCGCGGGGGTGAGCGTGCTGATCCGGGCCAAGCAGCGAGCCGACACGAACGGCCGGACGCTCGTCCTGCGACGGCCCACCGAGCAGCTCGAGCGCGTGTTCGCGCTGGTCGGTCTGGCCGATTGGCTGGACATCGAGGACTGAGATGAGCTACGTCGAGCACCTGGTCGCTTCACCGCTCGTTACCTGCACCTGGGAGCAACGGATCGACGCGCCGCACGCGCAGCGCGTGGTCCCCGATGCCTGCGTCGATCTGATCTGGTCGGGCGAGCGTCTGACGATCGCCGGCCCCGACACCCGCGCCCGGCTGGTCTCGCTGGCGCCCGGGACGCGCATCGTCGCGGTCCGCGTGCGCCCGGGCACGGCCGGCGCCGTGTTCGGGCTGCCGGCCACCGAGCTCCGCGACGAAGCCCCGAGCGCGGCCGACGTGCTGGGCGACGACGCCGCCGACGCCCTGCTCGACGAGCTCCATGCCGGCGGCGATCCCCACGCGATCCTCCTGCGCGCGATCACGGACTGGGCGCCGTCCGCCCCGGACCCCCTCGTGCGCGCCGCGGTCGACGCTCTCGATCGTCCTCGCGCGCGTATCTCCTCCGTGGCCTCCGAGCTCGGGCTGAGCGTGCGCCAGCTTCAGCGCCGGGTGGCCGACGCCGCCGGCTACGGCCCCAAGACGCTCGCGCGGGTGCTCCGCTTCCGCCGGCTCCAGGCGCTCGCGGCGCCGCCGGCCGACCGCGGCCCCATCCCGGCGTCGGAGCTCGCCCTGATCGACCTCGCCCTCGACGCCGGTTACGCCGACCAGGCCCACATGACCGCCGAGGTCACCCGCCTGGCCGGCCTCTCGCCTGTCCGATTTCTCAAAGACCGGACGCCGACTGCCGCGTAGTCTGCGTGGCATGCCAGTTGACCGCGCCGCCGCCGAGACGTTCATCTGGTCGACCGCCCGCCTGCTCGACCGCCACCGCTACACGATGCTGTTCGAGGACGGTCCTGCCGAGCCCGTGATCGAGGCCCTGCGCGGCTACCGCAATCCGGACGGCGGCTTCGGCCACGCGCTCGAGCCCGATGTGCGCTGCCCGAGCAGCCAGCCCTCGCCGACTCTGTCCGCGCTCGAGATCCTGGGCGAGGCAGGCGCCGCGGACGGCGAACTGGCCTCGGATGCACGCGCCTGGCTCGCTCGGATCGCCGGACCCGACGCCAGCGTCCCGTCCGCCCTGCCCAGCTTCGACCGCTACCCGCACGCGCCCTGGTACACGGCGGAGCCCGGATCGATGCTGACGCTCGCGCTGGTCGGCGCCTGCCACGAGGGCGGCGCGACCGGCGGCGAATGGCTCGAGCGTGCCGCCGATTGGTGCTGGCGCTCGATCGAGGAGAACGAGCAGCCGACCGGGTACTGGCTGAAGTTCGCGCTGGCCTTCCTCGACGCGGTTGCAGACGAGGAGCGCGCCCGCGCCGCGATCGCCTCCCTGGCAGGCCGGGTCGATCCGTCGGCGGTCGCGCCGGTCGGCGGCGCCGAGGGCGAGACGCTGCGCCCGCTCGATCTCTCCCCTCGGCCGGGCAGCCGCTCACGCGCGCTGGTCACAGAGGCGCAGATCGACGCTCACCTAGACGCGGTGCAGTCAGAGCAACGCGAGGACGGCGGCTGGATGTTCGACTGGCTCTCGTGGTCGCTCGCGCAGACCGCCGACTGGCGCGGGATCGTGACGATCCGCGCGCTCACGTGGCTGCGCGACAACGGCCGCTTCTCTTAGGGACCTCCGGCGCCCGTGAAGAAGGCGAACGTCCGCTCGGCCGCGGCGGTCGCCTCCGCGGCGTCAAATCCAGCGGCGATCGCCGCCTCGCACCAGCCCCGGCTGCTCTCCTCGATGAATCGCCGCCCCTCCTCGGAAGCCGGGAACGTGGTCGCGGTCTCCGGGTCCACGGCCGCGCCCGTGACCAGGTGCCGCGTGAGCCCGAGCAGAGCGAGGTCCCAACCGACTCCGACCGCGCCCGGTCCGAACTGTGCCCAGTGGTCGTCCACGTGTGCGATGTGCTCGAGCTCGAGGCGGGTTCCGCCGCCGGCCGCGTCGCTCAGACGGAGCTCGATCCAGCTCACCTGCCCGCCGAACTCCCACGTTGCCTCGAGGCGACGGGGCGGCTCGCATCGCTCGATCAGACCTCCGGCGTTGCCCTGTACCTGGTAGCGGCCGCCTTCGCGCAGCTCGCCCGACACGGGCAGGAACCACCGCGGGAGCCGTTCCGGATTGGTGCAGGCGTCCCACACGTCCTCGAGCGGCGCATCGTAGGTTCGACCGATCACGACTGTCCGCGCCTCGCCGACTCCGAACGTGCGGTTGCCTACGCGCCGGGTGGCCGCGTTGATGTGCTCGGTGCCGTTGAGCTGGGTCATCACGTCTCCTTCGTTCGTTTGCTCGTGGTCGGCCCGCGACGCGCGCGCCGGGCGCGCGCGAGCTCGGTCTCGAGCGCCGCCAGGTGCGGTGTCCAGTACCGCCGGAAGCGTTCGAGCCAGGCGTCAACCTCCCGCAGCGGCTCGGGCGTCAACGCGTAAAGACGTCGCGATCCGTCGGGCCGCACGGTCGTGAAGCCAGCATCGCGCAGCACCCTGAGGTGGGCCGAGACCCCGGGCTGGGAGATGCCGAACTCCTCCTGCACGACGGCCCCGACGGCCCCGGCCGTCCGCTCGCCGTCGGCCAGCAGCTCGAGGATCCGCCGCCGCACCGGGTCGCCCAGCACGTCGAACGCATGCATCGCGCGCAGCGTATCAACCTATGCTTATATAAATCAAGACCTAAATGGGAGCGACGCGCAACGTCCGGCGCAGGAAGTCGTGCTCGGCGCCGAGGGCCACGTCGGCCACGCTCATGGGCAGCGAGACGAAGCCGTGCGGCGCCTCAGGCCAGATCCTCAGCTCGGTGGCGTGGCCGGCATGGCGCCACCGCGCCTCCATGAACATCGTGTCGTCGAGCAGCGGATCCGCGGTTCCGATCGTGAAGATCGCCGGGGGCATCCCCGACAGGTCCGCGAACAGCGGCGAGATGTCGGGGTCCCGGCGCGCCTCGCGGTCGTGCGCGGGGAGGAACTGGTCGCTGAACCACATCATGATCGGCCCTGAGAGGATCAGGTTGCGCTCGCCCCACAGCCGCTGGCTCGGGGTCATCGACAGGTCGAAGCAGCCGTACTGGAGCACGGCGGCACCAAATGCGCCGGTGATGCCGTGGCGGTCGCGCAGCCGCAGCAGGATCGCGGCGGTCAACTGCCCGCCCGCCGAATCGCCACCGATCGCGCGCGGCCCGGGCGCGTTCAGCTCCGCCTGGCCCTCCTCGCCGAGCAGCCATAGCGCCGCCGCCTCGCAGTCGTCCGGTCCGGCTGGATACGGGTTCTCCGGCGCCAGCCGGTAGTCCACGCTGACCACCGTGAGGCCGGTCTCGCGGGCCAGGCGCTGAAGGCGAACATCCTGGCCGTCGCTCTCGCCCAGGGTCCACCCACCGCCGTGCAGGTGCAGGAACGTCCCGGTCGGCTTGCCCTCCGGCGCGATGATCCGCAGCGGGATCGGGCCGCCCGGGCCGTCGATCTCGACCACGCGCGCCTCCGGCACGTACACGGGCGCGGGGAAGATGCCGCGGCCTTCGCGCCGAGCCTGACGGCTTTCGGCCGGAGGCACGGTGTGAACCGAGGGCATCGTGGCCAGCATCCGCTCGAGCTCCGCGTTGAAGGCGCGGGTCTCGGCCAGGAGGATGTCGGGATCGGGCCGGCTCATGGGTGGGTGTCCGGCCTGGAGGGGCCGGGCCCGGCGGGGAGCGACTGTATCCATTCTCAACCCCCTTGACATCCCCGTTGCGCGCTGGGTAGCGTGTCGCCGTCGTTCGCGTGGTAGACGGATTGTGCGGCTTGCGAACAATCCGGCTCAAGTTGCAGGGGCACCTGGACGACAACTCCAAATAGGTTCGGCTCTTCGAAGCCATTTGCTCAGCTGTGGTGCCGACCCGGCGGCTGGGGCTGAAAATGCCCGTCGCCGGGGCACCACGGTTGGGCGAGCCACCGGCGCCCACCCCGCCGATACAGTCGGTCGCCATGCTCGACCTCGACGCGTACCTCGCGCGGATCGGCCTGCGCGGCCGCCCGGGTGTGGCCGAGCTGCACCGCGCGCACGTCACGTCGATCCCGTTCGAGAACCTGGACCCCCGCCGTGGCATCCCGGTCTCGCTCGCGCCCGAGGATCTCGAGCGAAAGCTCGTGCGCGACCGCCGGGGCGGCTACTGCTTCGAGCAGAACCTTCTGCTCAAGGCCGCGCTCGAGGCGCTGGGCGCGCGGGTCGAGACATTGCTGGCCCGGGTCAGAGTCGGTGCCGCGCCAGACAATCCACGGCCCCGCACCCACCTCGTCCTGCGCGTGCAGGCCGAGGGGGCGGACTGGCACGCCGACGTGGGCTTCGGTCACGGGACGCTGCTCGAGCCGATCCCGTTCGGCCCGGGCCCCGAACACGATCAGTCGGGCTGGCGGTTCCGGGTGGTGCAGGACGGCCCGGAGCTCGTCCTCCAGACCACCCAGAACGGGGAATGGCTCGATCTGTACGGGTTCGTTACCGAGCCGGCCCCGTTCATCGACATCGAGACCAGCAACTGGTTCACGTGCACACACCCGCGCTCTCCGTTCGTCACCGGCCTGATCGTGAGCGCTCAGCGGCCGGACGGCGCACGGGTTTCGCTGAGCGACTGGCAGGGGCTGTCGCTGAGCGAGGAGACCCCGGCCGGGGGGTCGACACGCCCGGTCGAGCCCGGGGAGGTCGGCGAGCTCATCGCGACGCACTTCGGGCTGCGGGGCTTCGATGGCTAGCGAGGGTCTGACCGTGGCCGTGACCGGCCCGACCGGCACGTTCGGATTCGGGTTGATGCCGTTGCTCCAGGCCGACCCGCGCGTGAGGAGGATCGTCGGGGTCGCCCGCCGGCCGTTCGATCCCTCGGCGCACGGCTGGAGCAAGATGGAGTACCGGCAGGGCGACGTCCGCGATCCGGACGCGTTACGCGAGGCGTTCGCCGGCGCCGACGCCGTCGTCCACCTGGCCTTCATGATCACGGGAACCGCCTCGCGCCAGACCATCCGGGCCATCAATGTCGAAGGGACGATCGGCGCCTTTGCCGCTGCGGCCGCCGCCGACGCCCAGCGCTTCGTCTACGCGTCGTCGGTGGCCGCCTACGGCTTCCATCCCGACAACCCGATCGGGATGACCGAGGACTGGCCCGTCCGCCCGGCCGCGCGACTGTTCTACGCCCAGGAGAAGGCCGAGCTCGAAGGGCTGTTGGACGAACAGGCGCGCGAGCATCCCGGCCTCGGGCTGTACCTGCTCCGGCCGCCGATCGTTCTGGGCCCGCACGCGGTCGGCGCCAAGGACGCCCTGCCCGCCTCGGTCGCCGCGGTGGCGCAGCGCATGCTGGCGCTGGCCCAGCGGCTCCCAGTGCCGATCCCCGTCCCCGCTCCCGATCTGCCGATGCAGTTCATCCACGAGGACGACGTCGGCCACGCGCTGCTGGCGTGCGTGGTGGCCGAGGGACCGCCGGGGGCATACAACATCGCCGCCGACGGCGTTCTCACCGTGGCCGACGTGGTCCGCGAACTCGGACTGACGCCCGTGCCCATCCCGGCCGGGCTGACCAGCAGCGCGGCGCGAGCGGCCGCGCAGATCCCGCCCCTGCCGTTCCTCCCGCCCGTCGCCGAGTGGATCGAGGCGGCGTCCCACCCGGCGATCATGGACACGTCCAAGGCCAAGCGCGAGCTCGGGTGGCAGCCGAAGTACACCGCGCTCGAGGCGCTACGCGACACGCTGCCGCATTAGGCCGGCGATGGACACGGGGCCCCGGTTGCGGGACACTCCCTGCGTGCTCGGACCCGGAGCGCGCAGGCATCGACTGGCCAGGACGCTGAACGCGGCCTACGCCGAGGGGCTGATCAGCGAGCGAACGCTGGCCCACCGGCTCGACGAGCTTTTTGCCGCCGTGGTGATCGATCCGGCAGGGCTTGTCGGCGACCTGACCCGGCGCGCCTCGCGCCGGCCGCTGCGCCGGAGCGCGCTCCAGGCGCTGAGCTCACTCGTCCAGCGACCGCGGGCCGGCGCGGGCGGGAACGAGCCGGGCATCCTGCTCGCGCTGGACTGGAGCGGCGGGCGCGAGGAACTGGTGATCGGGCGTCATCCCAGCTGCGACGTCGTGGTGGCCGACGAGACCGTGTCGCGCCGGCACGCCCGGCTCACCTTCCGCGACGGCGGCTGGATCGTTCAGGATCTCGACTCGACCAACGGAACGCGCCTGAACGGGCAGTACGTCGGCCGCTGCCGGCTGCGTCCCGGCGATCAGCTGGCGCTCGGGCATCGGCGCCTGCGCGTGGACTGAACAGCGGTCTGACCGTCTACATCCGCACCGAGACCACCACGCTGGCGTCCAGGGGCACATCGACCGAGAGGTAGCCACTCGCCGGATCGTGCATGCGCCGGCAATAGCTGTCCTGCTCGGGATCACCGGCGCTCAGGTCAGCGACGACCAGCGCGCCGGCACAGAGCGACGGCTCGAGGAGATCGAGCACCGGGAGGTAGAGGTTGTTCCAGCCATCGAGGAACAGCCGATCGACCTCGTGCACGTCCGCCAGCGTGGTGAGCGCGTCGCCCTCGCGAAGGTCGACCACGTCGTCGAGGCCCGCGTCGGCCAGGTTCTGCCTGGCCAGGCGGGCCTTCTCGGGCTCCATCTCGGTGGTGATCACCCGGGCGCCACCGAGGTCACGCGCCGCCGCGGCGAGATGAATCGTCGAGAACCCGAGTGACGCGCCGAACTCCACGATCGTGCCGGCCCGGCGCGCCATCGCCAGGACGTAAAGCAACTCCCCGACCTCGGGAGTGATCGAGAGCGGCGCAAGCCCGTAGACCGCGCCGCGCTCGCGGCCGTACACCCTGCGCCCGAGCTGCTCCTCGTGGGCGCGCATGCGCGCGATGGCCGGCGGGTCCTCGCTCTGGGCCCGCCGGGCCAGCTCGGCCAGCACGCGGTCGACGGGCGGCGTGCGGAGCGTCGACCGCACCCCGCCCGGCCGCTACTGGAAGATCTCGGTCGTGCAGTCGCCCCCGGGGAGGTGGATCTCGTGGGGGCGGGCGCCCTCGGCTTGCTCGTGGAAGTCCACGAAGAAGTCCGGGTCGAGCTGATAGCTCCCGTCGGCCTGGCGCTCGAGCTTGACCAGCCACCCCTCGATCCCCGGATAGAACTGGTTATCCCAGGTCGAGAAGAGCGAGTTCGTGGCGTACAACCGATCGCCGTCGAGCGAGTTCTGGATCATCTGCGGGCCGCCGTTCAGCGCTCCGCGTGCCTTCGGGTGACCGCCGTCCCGACCGAGGAGGCCGCCCAGCCACACCTGCGACTTGAGCTGCGGATTGGTTGGATCGGACACGTCGTAGTGGCGAACGTCGCCGTGCAGCCAGTTGGAGAAGAACAGGTCCTTGTCGTCGAGCGAGAGCACCAGGTCAGTGATCAGCCCCGGGACGCCACCCTCCAACGGCCATCCCTGGAGCTCCTCGTTGCCCACGTCGATCGCCTTGTTCACCGCCCAGCTTCCGTTGTCGCGGTGAAAGCGGATGATGTTCGAAGACAGGGTCGCGCCGACGAACCCCTGCGCGGAGTCCGGATCGTGCTGCCAGCGGATCTCCAGCGGGATCCACCCCTCATCGCCCAGGTCAATCGTCTGCACCATGGCGCGCCGCTCCAGATCCCAGAAATGCAGCTTCCGACCGTACTTCCCGGCCGCCACGTCGGCCGGGTTGAACCCGTCCAGGAACGTGTTCGGCGAAGCCCACTCGCTCGAGATCAGCGTGTTCTGGCGCGGCTGATACCAGAAGTCGTACATGAACTGAAGACCGTTCGGCTCGCGCTCCCAGCGCTCGGCGATCGAGAAATCGCGCGCGTCCAGCACCGCGAACCCGCCCGGCGTGTTGCCATCCGCATCGCCCAGCATCGAGATCGTCACGATGTCCCCCGGCATGCAATGCACCGTATGCGGCGCGCTCAGCCCCAACTTCTCCTTGATCTCCTCGCCCTCGATCACATCCTTGATCCGCGGCGCCCGCGGCTCGGAGATATCGATGATGTGCAAACGCGAGGAACGCATCCCCGGCACGATCATCGTGTCGCGCTGAAGCTGCGAGTGGCACGCCGACGAGCACGCGTTCCAGCCGAAGTGGTGCAACTCGTCCCCGACGTTCGGCATCTCGGTGCGATGAACGATCTGACCGTAAGTCGACGACTCCCTGTCCACGTCAACGACCGCGATGAAGTCCGGCCGGTTGATCCCGGTTCCCTCGTACAGCGCGGCGACGTAGACGAACTTCTCGGGCGGCTGCTGGCGAGCCACCTCCGGTGACGCGTAGCCAGGTCCCCCGTGCTCGTGGTGATCGTGCGGCTGAGCGCTCATGGGGTACCCCCTCTGTTCGGGTTTTACCTAACAGTCGTAGCTTAGGACCTGTGCAATCTCCACAGGTCTTATAGCAATCGGGGGGTGCCGGCGACTACGCCACGGCGCGCTCGGCCAGATGCTGCCCGACCTTGCGCTTGACCCGCTGCAGCGCGTTGTCGACGGTCTTGCAGTCGCAGCCGATCCGCCGCCCCACCTCCTCGTAGGAATGCCCGTCGAGGTACAGGGCGAGCACGCGCGACTCGAGCTCGGACAGCGCGGTCGAGATGCACGCCACGAGCGCGCGCAGCTCCTCGGAGCTGATCACCTGGTTGACCGGGTCGTGCACCGGGGAGCCGGGGATGATCTCGTCCAGCGTGGGCTCCCCTTCGCCGGCCGGGGACGGCGAACTCGAGAACGACACGTACTGGTTTAGCGGCGTGTGCTTGTTGCGGGTGGCGGTCTTGACCGCGGTGATGATCTGGCGCGTGATGCACAGCTCCGCGAAGTTCCGGAAGCTCGACTCCCGGTCGGTCCTGTAGTCCCGCACCGCCTTGTAGAGCCCCACGAGCCCCTCCTGGATCAGATCGTCGGCGTCGCCGCCGGCCAGGAAGTACGAGGAGGCCTTCAGGCGGACGAATCCGTAGTAGCGGCGGACGATGCAGTCGTACGCCACCGGGTTTCCCTGCTTAGCAAGCGCGATCAGATACCCATCCTCAACCTGTAGTTGAGGATTAGAGTAGGGGGAAAGCCGAGCCACGAGTCTCCCTTCTCGACCCTGCCGAAAACGAAAGGGGTCCGAAGTTCGTGGCGCACTCACCTCCCGTGGGCGCCGTTTATGTATATGACCCGAGCGGAAGCCCCGACGGGGCTCACCCTCGATCGGTGAATCAAGCCTAAAGCTTTACTCCACCGTTATCTCCCGCGCGGAAAGGTGACATAGCACCGCTCGGATGTCAAGCGGGTGCTTGCGCTTCGGGCACGTCCAATTCGGGTGCCGTGCGCGCCCGTCCGCACCTCCCTGACGGGATCCTCGCTCAGGCCGCCGGCAGGAGGTCGGGGCCGTCGGGCCCGTCGCGGACTTCCCAGCCGTGCGCTCGGATCTCCTCGCGCAATCGGTCGGCTTCGGCGTAATCCCGTGCCGTGCGGGCCTGTTCGCGCGCGTCGCGTAGCTCGATCACCTCGGCCGGCGCCTTGGTGTCGGCTGCGTCGAGCAGGTTGTCGAGGCCGAGCACCGACAGCATGTCGCGCAGATCGGCGTCGCCCGTGCCGGCGGGCGCCCGGTTGGCCTCGCGCACCCATTCGAAGGCTGCGGCAAGCGCCTCCGGCGTCTTGAAGTCGTCGGCCAGGGCGTCGAAGAAACGCTCGTGGAGCGGCGGCGACCACGCCGGCGAAGGTCCGGGGGTCAGGCGCCGGCCCGCCTCGCGGATCCGCTCGGCCCGCGCGTGGGCCTCGGCCAGGCGCTCGTCGTCGAACTCGACCGGCTTGCGGTAGTCGCTCCCGGCGAAGTACATGATCAGCGCGTCGCGCCCGTAGCCGTCGAGCGCCTGGTGGAGCAGGAAGATGTTCCCCACCGACTTGGACATCTTCGCCTCGTCCAGCCGGATCATCCCGTTGTGGACCCACAGGTGGGCGAGCGGGGCTCCGCGCGCCGCGCTCGTCTGAGCCGCCTCGTTCTCGTGGTGGGGGAAGATCAGGTCGACCCCGCCGCCGTGGATCTCGAAGCCGACGCCGAGCAGCGCCTCGGCCATCGCCGAGCACTCGATGTGCCAGCCCGGCCTGCCCCGCCCCCACGGCGCGTCCCAGGCCGTGTCCTCCCCGGGCTTCTGCGCCTTCCACAGCGCGAAGTCGGCCGGGTCGCGCTTGCGCTCGGCGCCCTCCACGCCCTCGCCCTGGTCCAGTTCGTCCAGGTGGCGGTGAGACAGCTCACCGTATTCCGGGTAGCTGCGCACCGAGAAGTACACGTCGCCCTGCGCCACATAGGCATGCCCGCCCTCAATCAGCGTCTCGATCAGCTCGACGATCTCCCCGATCGTCGCGCTGGCCAGAGGCTCGTGATCGGGCCGGCCGAGACCGAGACGATCCGTGTCGGCGACGTAGGCATCGATCATGTCGCTCGCCAGCTGCTCGCTGCCGACGCCGGCGGTCTGGGCGGCCGCATAAATCTTGTCGTTCACGTCCGTTATGTTCGTAACGAATGTGACGTTGTAGCCCTCATGAACGAACAAGCGCTTGAGCAGCGAGAAGACCACGTAGGGACGGGCGTTGCCCACGTGGATCCGGCCATACACCGTCGGTCCGCACGCGTAGATGCCCACGCGATCTCCCGAGCGCGGCTCGACCGGCAGCACCTGACCGGTCCGCGTGTCGTGCAGGCGGATCGTTCGTCCCATGGTGCGGCAACCCTAGCGCCAGCGTCCGGCCGGAGCGGACGGTAGGGTGGCCTCCGTGGCTGGGAGGCCTGAGCGCACCGAACGGCTTAGCACAGTCGAGGAGGCCTTCCGCTCGCTCCCCGACCGCTTCCTCGGCGCCGACCCCGGCTTCGACGCCACCTACCAGATCACGCTGTGCGACCTGGGGCACACGTGGGAAGTTCGTTGCACGAGCCGGGCCGCCCGCGTGCGCAAGGGCGGGACCCGCCGCCGGCCCGACGTGACCATGGCCACCGACTCCGACACCTGGCTGCGCCTGCGTCGCGGCGAGTTCTCGGGGGTCGAGGCCTTCCAGCGCCGCCTGCTGGCGGTGCGCGGCAACCTCGATCAGGCGATCGCCTTCGAGGGGATGTTCAGGCTTCCCGGAGGCCGCCCGCCCCTGCTCGGGATCCACGACATACCGGTCGGGCGCCACCGCATCTCGACGCTCACCATGGGCCACGGGCCCGACGTGCTGCTCCTGCACGGGCTGGGCGGAACGCGGGCGTCGCTGTTCGAGACCGCGGCCGCGCTCAGCCGCTCATACCGGGTGCACGTGCCCGACCTCCCGGGATTTGGCTCGTCGGGCAAGCCAAGGCTCGGGGCCTACAACGCGCAATGGTTCGCCGAGATCATGCTCGGCCTGCTCGACTGCCTCGAGGTCGACCGCACCCACGTGGTCGGCAACTCGATGGGCGGTCGTATCGCGATCGAGCTCGGCCTGGTGGCGCCCGAGCGGATCCGCGCGCTCGGGCTGCTGTGTCCCGCGGTGGCCTGGCTCAAGCGCGGCCTGCACCCGATCGTGCGCCTCATGCGACCCGAGTTCGGCCTTCTCCCCCACGCCATCCGCCGCTCCACGGTCGCCTCGCAATTCTGGAGCATGTTCTGCGACCGCGACCTGATCGATCCCGCCGTGGCCGATCTGGTCGTCGACGAGTTCCAGCGGATCTACCACACCGCCGGCGCCCGCTACGCGCTCCTGGCCAGCGCGCGCAACATCTACCTCGAGGCACCGCTCGGGCGCGGCGGGTTCTACCGCCGGCTGGCCGACCTGGATGCGCCCGCCCTGTTCGTGTGGGGAAGCCACGACCGGCTCGTCCCCGCTGCCTTCTCGCACCACGTGCGCAAGTGGCTGCCGCAGGCCGAGCAGGTGACGATCGAGGAGTGCGGACACGTGCCGCAGGTGGAGCGCCCGGACGAGACCAACGAGCTGCTGCTCGACTTCTTCCGGCGCGCCGAGCGGCGGGACGGGACGACGATCCGCCGAAGGACGTTCGCCGCCGGCGCCGAGGCGGCCTGAGCGTCATAGTCTTCTCTGCATGAGCCAGGCGCACGCGACCAGATCCGCGAGCCGGAACGGTCACGAGCCCGGCGCGGCCATTCCGGCAGACGACCCGCCCGCGCCGTCGCTGCTCGGCCGCGTCTGGAAGGAGCTCACCGGAGTCGTGCAGCGGCGCATCCCCCGGGCCGACCTCGACGAGCGAGATCCCGACTACATCCGTGAGCAGCTCCCGCTGTTGTGGCTGTTCTCGAGCCTGTGGTTCCGCGGCGAGGTCCGGGGCCTCGGCAACGTCCCCGACGAGGGGCCCGTGCTGCTCGTGGGCAACCACTCGGGCGGGAACATGATCCCCGACACGATGGTGTTCACGGTCGCCTTCTCCACCTACTTCGGGGTCGAGCGTCCCTTCTACCAGCTCGCCCACAACCTCGTGCTCTCGCTTCCGGGACTGAGCTGGCTGCGCAAGTTCGGAACCGTGGCCGCCTCGCCCGAGAACGCCCGCAAGGCGCTTTCCTCGGGCGCCGCGCTGCTGGTCTACCCCGGCGGCGACTACGAGGTCCATCGCCCCAGCTGGCAATCGGGCCGCGTCGACTTCGGCGGCCGCAAGGGGTTCCTGCGCCTGGCCCTCGACCAGAACGTCCCGGTCGTGCCGGTGGTGGCGATCGGCGGCCAGGAGACCGCGCTGTTTCTGACCCGCGGCGAGCGCCTGGCCCGCGTGCTCGCGCTCGACCGCCTGCTCAGGTTGAAGGTTCTCCCGATCTCGATCTCGCTGCCCTGGATCGTCAACGTCGGCGACTTCGGGCACATCCCGCTGCCCGCCAAGATCACCATCGAGACCCTGCCGGCCATCGATCTGCACGCCGAGTTCGGCCCCGACCCAGACCTCGACGACGTCTACGACCACCTGATCCGGCTGATGCAGGACGCCCTCGACGCGCTCGCCGCCGAGCGTCGCTTCCCGGTGCTCGGATGAGGATCGGCTCCGACACCCTGCTCGCCGCCCCGATCGAGGACGTGTGGTCGATCGTGACCGACCCCGAGCGCGTGCTGAGCTTCATGTCCGGCGTCACCCGCTGGGAGTCGGTCGGCGAACGCGCCACCGGGTTGGGCGCGCGCTACCGCATGCTGCTCCGCGTGGGCGCGGCCGAGGTGGGCGGGCTGATCGAGGTGGTCGAGTTCGACGAGCCGTGCGACTTCGCCTGGACCTCGGTGACCGGCCTTGACCATCGCGGCCGGTGGCGGCTGCGCGCGGCGCCGGGCGGCCGCACCCGGGTCGAGCTGCGCCTGGCCTACGTGGTGGCGGGCGCCGGGCTGAGTGGCTGGCTGGCTGAGCGGATCGCCGCGCCCACGGTCTCCGGCCACGTCCGCCGCACGCTGCAGCAGCTGAGCCGACTGGTCGAGCACGAGCAACTGCGCGCGGCGGCCGCCCGGCGCCGGGCTACGGCTTAGTCGCGCGCCACTAGCCAAACCGCGTGGAGCGGCCGCCCCGGCGGCCGCTCCACTTAGGCCTTACTGGCACGCCAGCGGAACGAGCGGCCCCCGCGCTTGACCTCGCGCACGTCCAAGCCGGCGCCCTCCAAGCGCGCCGGCAGGCCGTCCGGGTCCACGAGGTTCAGCGTGTCCCCGATGTGGATCGTCTTGAACAGCCATCCCGTGCCGATGCTGTCGGTGCCGGCGAACGTGCCGCCCGCGCGCAGCGCGCGGGCGATCTCGGCGAACGCCTGGTCCTGCTGCGCCACCGTGGGGATGTGGTGGAGCATCGTGAAACAGAGCACGGCCGAGAACCGGCCGTCGGGATACGGCAGCGCGGTGGCGTCGCCCTCGGTCACCTCGACCGCGCCGTCGAACTCGTCGCGCAGCCGCCGGCAATAGCCCGGGTCGAGCTCGAGCACGCTGAGGCGCTCCAGGCGTCCGGCCAGCACCCGGGTGGTGGCGCCGAACCCGGGGCCGACCTCGAGCACGTCATCGCCGAGTTCGACGCCCTTCACCCCCCACGGCACCAGCTCGCGCTCCACGCGCCGCGACCACCACCCCGACGAACAGAGCACGTTGTGGATGCGGTTCATCGCTCGACGGTAGCGATCGCCAGCGCGGCCACGCCTTCCTCCCGGCCCACGAAGCCCATGCCCTCGCCACGAGTCGCCTTGACGCTCACGTGCTCGGAGGAGATGCCGAGCGCCTCGGCCAGCGAGCGGCGGATGTCCTCGCGGACCGGCGCGACGTGCGGGCGCTCGATCACCACGGTGGCGTCGACGTGCAGGATCACCACGCCCCGATGCGTGAGCATCGCCACCGTGGTGCGCAGCAGGTCGAGTGAGCTGGCGTCGCGATACTGCTCGTCGGTGTCGGGGAAGTGCTGGCCGATGTCGCCCAACGCAGCCGCCCCGAGCAGCGCGTCAATGATCGCGTGGGTGAGCACGTCCGCGTCGGAGTGGCCGGCCAGGCCCCGGTCGTGCGAGAGCTCGACGCCGCCCAGCACCAGGCGCCGGCCCGGGGCGAACCGATGGCAGTCGTAGCCAATTCCAGAGACAGCCATCCCGCGGTCGTCGGGGCGGGCGATCACGCCCGCGCCTCCGCCACCAGCAACTCGGCCAGCGTCAGGTCGGTCGGCGTTGTGATCTTGAGGTTGGCCGGCGAGGACTCCACCACCTCGACGACCCCGCCGGCCTGCTCGACCAGCCACGCATCGTCGGTGGCGGACGCCAGCACGGAATCGCTCGCGCCCAGCAACGCGCGCTCCAGGGCCTCGCGCCGGAACACCTGCGGCGTCTGGACGGCCCACAGCCGCGCCCGCTCGAGCGTGCGCGCCACCGTCACGCCGTCGGAGCCGATCTCCTTGATCGTGTCCGACACGGGCGCGGCGGCGATCACCGCGTCCGCGCCCGAGCGCTCCAGCTGCGTCAGCGCGCGCTCGAATAGCCGGGCCGGCGCGAGCGGCCGGGCCGCGTCGTGCACGACCACCGGATCGCCCGACGGGCAGGCGCGCAGCGCCTCGCGTACCGACTCGGAGCGCACCGCGCCGCCGGCGACGGCGAGCACACCCGCCGGCGCCGCGTCCAGATCCGAGGCGGGCAGCGCCACCACGATCCGCTCCACCTGACGCACCGAGCGCAGCGCCTCCACGCTCCACTCGAGCATCGGCCTGCCCCCCAGCGTGACGAGCGCCTTGGGCCGGTTCGACCCAAGGCGCTCCCCACGGCCTGCGGCCACGATCAACGCGACCGCCACGTTCTCTAGGCCCGCCTACTTGGCGGCGACGCTGACCTTTCGGGTCTTGGCGCGCTTTCCGTTGTAGGACTCGAGCAGGAGGCCCTGGAGGTGCTCCTCGACCTCGTCCTCGTCCATCTCGAGCGCGTACATGAGCTCGGAGGCGAGGATCTTCTTGGCCCGCGTGAACATCTGCTTCTCGCCGGTGGAAAGCCCCTTCTGGGCTTCGCGAATGGCCAGGTTGCGCACCACCTCGGCCAGCTCGTAGATGTCGCCGGTCTTGATCTTGTCGCGGTTGTACTTGAAGCGGCGGTTCCAGTTCTTGGGCATCTCAGAACACTCGTCCTGGAGCACCGCGAGGACTTTCTGGACGGTCTCCTCGTCGATCACGCGACGCAGGCCTGCCAGGGCTGCGTTCTCGGTCGGGACCATGACGGTCATGTCGTTGTGCAGGATCTTGATCGTGAGGTACTCGCGCCGCTCGCCCAGGATCTCCTTCTGCTCCTTGCGGATCACCTTCCCCGCTCCGTGATGGGGGTACACGACGTTGTCGCCGATCTCGAACTCGATGTGCACCACTTCCTCTACGAGCTCGAGGTCCTCCAGGTGCTCTTCCATTAGCTCTGTGATGGTGTCCTCCTCTTTCCGAAACGGGCGGGACCGAAGACCCGCACGCGGTTGTTTCTCCCAAAAGAAATACGTGTGCGGGCGGCCCTCACGTTTGTAGGTACCGATCCACCAGGTTGATTTCCTGCTGGCGGCGAAGCCCCTCGCGGATGTCCTTCGCCCGGATCTCGCCGACTCCATCGACGGTCTCCAGCTCGCCGTCGGTGGCGGCCAGCAGCTCCTCGAGCCCGCCGAACTCGCCCACGATCCTCTGCACCACCAGCTTGGGGAGACGTGGAATCCGTCCCAGGATGCGGAAGCCTCGCGGCGACGTCGGGTAGTCGAGGGTGTTCAGCTTGCGGTCGTAGCCGAGCAGCTCCGCCAGGCGCCCGAAGTCCAGCAGGTCCTGGTTGGGAAGGCGCACGAGCTGGTCGAACGCAGCCGCAAACGTCTCGTCGGTGTCCTCCATCAAGTAGTCGTGGACGAGCGCGGCCTTGTCGGCCGACACGCCCACCATCGTCTCGTCCAGCTGCATCTCGATCAGCCTGCCCTCGGTTCCCAGCTCGACGATGTAGCGCTCGATCTCCACCGCCATCCTGGTCACGAGCTCGGCCCGCTGGAGCACGGTGAGCACGTCGTGCAGGGTCGCCCCGCCCTCGAACTCGAGCGCGGTCAACCGGGTGGACACCTGGTCCAGTCGGCTGCGGTACTTGTCGAGGGTGGCCAGCGCCTGGTTGGCCTTCGCCAGCACGACCGGGATGTCCTCGAGGATGTACTTCACCCCGTCGACGTACAGCGAGACCACCTCGCGGCGCTCCGAGATCGCCACGACGAGCGCGTCGGTCTGCTTGGACACGCGCTCGGCCGTGCGGTGGCGCGTGCCGGTCTCGAAGGTGAGAATCGTGGGGTCCGGGGTCAACTGGACGTTGACCTGGGCGATCTTGGTGGCGTTCGAGCTCAGCACGATCGCGCCGTCCATCTTGGCCAGCTCGTACAGCAGCGCGGGCGAGTAGTCGAGATCGAGCTTGATCCCACCCGAGAACAGGAAGGCCAGCTCCTCGGCGTCCCCGACCACGATCAGGCCGCCCGTGTGAGCGTGGAGGATGTTCTCGACCCCCTCTCGGAGTGCCGTTCCGGGGGCGACCATCTCGAGTGCCCTGACGAGTCGCGAATCCTGTCGAGATTCGAGCTCTCCCTTGAGCTCTTCCCCGGATCGCGGCGGCATCGGGCCTGATTTTACCGCTTATTGACAGCTGGCCGGAGCGGTGCGCACAGTCACGCCGCCAGCACCCCGCGCCCCGCGTCCCGGAGAGCGCCGGCAATCGCCGCCCGCACCGTGCGATGGGTCCCGGGCTCGACCACCGGCGCCAAACCGAACTTGGCCGCTTCGACCAAGCGCCGGTCGGCGTGTGCGACAGAACGGAGCTCGCCGGTCAGGCCGAGCTCGCCGAAGCAGGCCAGCGGCTGTCGCTCGGCCCGGCCCAGCGCGACGCCCCGGACCGCGCTGGCCACGGCCAGGGCGACCGCCAGGTCCGCGCCCGGCTCGTCCACCCGCACGCCACCGACCACGTTCACGAACACGTCGGCGGTCCCCGCGCCGATGCCGGCGTGACGGCCGAGCACGGCCAGCACGAGCGCCAGGCGGTTTCGGTCGATGCCCGAGACCACACGCCGCGGCGGAACCAGCTCCGAGCTCGAAACCAGCGCCTGAACCTCGACCAGCAGGGGGCGCGAGCCCTCGATCGCGCACAGCACCACGCTCCCGGCAGCTCGGGTGGCCTCGCCCACGAAGCGCGCCGAGGCGTCCAGCACCTCGACCAGTCCGTCGTCGCGCATCTCGAACACGCCGGCCTCGTTGGTCGAGCCGAACCGGTTCTTGACCGCACGCACGGTGCGGTACGTACGCTCGCGCTCGCCCTCGAATTGCAGCACGCAGTCCACCAGGTGCTCGAGCACACGCGGCCCGGCCAGCGCCCCGTCCTTGGTCACGTGCCCGACCAGGAGCACCGCGATGTCCAGTGCCTTGGCCACGCGCATCAGCGCCCCCGCCACCTCGCGGACCTGCGCCACCGAGCCGGCGGCGCTGGACAGCTCCATCGTGTGCAGCGTCTGGACCGAGTCGATCACGCACACCTCGGGACGCTCCTGCTCGAGCGTGGCGAGCACGCTCTCCAGGTCGGTCTCGGCGATCACTGGGATCCCGAGAGCGCCCGCGCGCAGGCGCTCGGCCCGCAGGCGGATCTGGGCCGCCGACTCCTCGGCCGAGACGTACAGGGTGCGGCGGCCTGCCTCGTGCAGGTTGGCCAGCACCATCGTGGTCAGCGTCGACTTGCCGATGCCCGGGGAGCCCCCGAGCAGGACCAGCGAGCCCGGGACGATCCCACCCCCCAGCACGTTGTCGAGCTCGCCGATGCCCGTGCTCAGCCGCTCCCGCTCCGCCGCGGCCACGTCGCGCAGCGCCACCGGACGCGCCGCCGCGGCCCGGGCGCCCGAGCGCGCGCCTCGTCCGCCGGGCGCGGGGCGCGCCGCCCGCGCCTGCTCGACCAGCGTGTTCCACTCCCCGCAGCCCGGGCAGCGCCCGGCCCAGCGAGAGCTCTCGTGGCCGCACGCCGAGCAGACATGGATCGAGGTTGGCCGAGGCATGCGCAGCCGAGGCTACGCCGCGCGCCCGACGGAAACGCGTACGCCCCCGCGTCCTACAACCGGGGATGAGGCGAAGCTACTCGGTCTCGGCGGGCTCGTCGGTCCCGGCCGGCTCGTCCGGCACGGGCTCCGGACCGCCCTCGCCGTCGCCGCCCTCGCCGGCACCCACCGCAACCGGGGTGGGCTTCGGCGCCGGCTCGATGACGGTCAGCTTGACCTCGCCCTCGCCTGGCTTGCCGTCGCCGTCCTGGACCGTCGGCCAGTCGACCATCACGGTCGAGCCCGACGCCACCTGCGAGCGCAGGACGAAGTCGGCCAGCGGGTCCTCGACGTAGCGCTGGATCGCTCGGCGCAGCGGCCGGGCGCCCATGGACGGATCCCAGCCCTTGTCGACGAGCATGTCCTTGGCCGGCTCGGACAGCTCCAGCTGGAGCTCGCGCTCGGCCATCGACTCGCGGATCCGCCGCAGCAGAAGCTCGACGATCTCCTTGATCTCGTCCTTGGTCAGCTTGTGGAAGACGATGACCTCGTCGATGCGGTTGAGGAACTCGGGCCGGAACACCTTCTTGAGCTCGCCCGTGATCCGGGTCTTCATGTCGTCGTAGGTGATGCCGGTCTCGTCGTCGGACACCGCGAACCCGAGTGGGGTGTTGCGGGCGATCTCCGAGGCCCCGATGTTCGAGGTCATGATCACGATGCAGTGGCGGAAGTCGACCGTCCGGCCCTGGGCGTCGGTCAGCCGGCCGTCCTCCAGGATCTGGAGCAGGATGTTGAACACATCCGGGTGGGCCTTCTCGATCTCGTCGAGCAGCAACACGCTGTAGGGCTTGCGCCGCACGGCCTCGGTCAGCTGGCCGCCCTCGTCGTAGCCGATGTAGCCCGGAGGCGACCCGACCAGACGCGACACCGCGTGCTTCTCCATGTACTCGGACATGTCGATGCGGATCATCGTGTCCTCGTCGCCGAACAGGAACTCGGCCAGGGTCCGGGCGAGCTCGGTCTTGCCGACGCCCGACGGGCCCAGGAAGATGAACGAGCCGGTCGGCCGCTTCGGATCCTTGAGGCCGGCCCGGGAGCGGCGGATCGCCTTGGAGACGACCTCGATCGCCGGGTGCTGGCCGATCACGCGCTTGTGGAGCTCCTCCTCCATGCGCATCAGCTTGGCCGTCTCGGCCTCGGTCAGCTTGAACACCGGGATGCCAGTCCACATCGAGACGATGTCGGCGATCTCCTCCTCGCCGATCGACGGGCGCTCGGTCGACTCGCCGGCCTCCCACTGCTCGGCCAGCTCGCGCTTGCGCTGGGTCAGCCGGCGCTCCTTATCGCGCAGGTTGGCGGCCTTCTCGAACTCCTGGTTCTCGATCGCCTCTTCCTTCGCGCGGCGGGTCTCCTCGATCTCGTCCTCGAGCTCGCGGTACACCGGCGGGGAGGTCATCGACTTGATCCGCATCCGCGACGCGGCCTCGTCGATCAGGTCGATCGCCTTGTCGGGCAGGAAGCGGTCGGAGATGTAGCGGTCGGCCAGCTCGGCCGCGGCCTCGAGCGCCTCGTCGGTGATGTTCACCTTGTGATGCTGCTCGTAGCGGTCGCGCAGGCCCTTGAGGATCTGCACGGTCTCCTCGGTGGAGGGCTGGTCGACGGTGATCTTCTGGAAGCGGCGCTCCAGGGCGGAGTCGCGCTCGAGGTACTTGCGGTACTCCTCGAGCGTCGTGGCGCCGATCGTCTGCAGCTCGCCGCGGGCCAGAGCCGGCTTGAGGATCGAGGCCGCGTCGATCGCGCCCTCGGCGGCGCCGGCGCCGACCAGGTTGTGCAGCTCGTCGATGAACAGGATGATGTCGCCGCGCTGGGTGATCTCCTTCATCACCTTCTTGAGGCGCTCCTCGAACTCGCCGCGGTACTTGGAGCCCGCGACCAGGGCGGCCAGGTCGAGCGTGTAGATCTGCTTGCCCTTGAGCAGCTCGGGGACCTCGCCGTGGGTGATGCGCTGGGCCAGGCCCTCGACCACGGCGGTCTTTCCGACGCCGGGCTCGCCGACCAGCACCGGGTTGTTCTTCGTCCGGCGCGAGAGGATCTGCATGATCCGCTCGATCTCGGTCTCCCGGCCCACGACCGGATCGAGCTTGGACTCGGCGGCCAGCTTGGTCAGGTTCCGGCCGAACTGGTCAAGCAGCTTGGAAGACTTCTTGCCGCCCGGGTCCTGCCCCGCGGCGGCCGCACCGGCGCCCGAGGCGGCGCCGCGCTGGCGGCTGCCCGGCCCGGACAACATCCGGATGACCTCGTTGCGGATCTTCTCGGAATCTGCGTCGAAATCGAGCAGGATCCGAGCCGCTACGCCCTCGTTCTCGCGTACCAGGCCGAGCAGGATGTGCTCGGTGCCGATGTAGTTGTGGCCCAGGCTCAGCGCCTCGCGCAGAGCCAGTTCCAGCACCTTCTTGGCCCGCGGCGTGAACGGGATCTGGCCGGAGGTGACCTCCTCGCCGGACCCGACGATCCGGACCACCTGGGCGCGCACGCGCTCGACCGTGATGTCAAGCGACTCGAGTACGCGCGCCGCAAGACCCTCCTCCTCACGCAGAAGCCCAAGCAGGATGTGCTCGGTGCCGATGTAGTTGTGCTTGAGCGTCCGCGCTTCTTCTTGAGCCAGGACGACGACCTGACGGGCTCGCTCTGTGAATCGCTCGAACATGATTCTTCTCTCTGCGTGTGGCGGGTCTCGGGTTGGTCGGTCGGGGTGTGGTCCGGTCTATCTCCTCCGCAACCTGTTGCGTTACATGGTAGTCCGCAACTCCGGGGACACCGACGATTCCGCTTTACCCACCTAATCGGCTGCTTCGCGCCGCTTGATGAGCGAAACGGTCTCGTGTTATCGGGCCAGTGAGTCAGTCTACCAACGGGTCTGGGCATCACCCGGCAGTAGTCCCGTCCCCTGTGCGGAACTTCACAGGTTGTTCATGTTCGCCGGCCGGCTTCGGGATCCCATTCGTATTCGATCTGGCGGGCCGTCCGAAGGGCCAGGTCCCGCCCGGCGAACCGGTCCACGAGGTGCAGCGCCATGGCGATTCCCGAGCTCAGGCCGCCCGACGTCACGACCTCGCCGGCGTCGACCCAGCGCACCCAGGTCTCCCCGGCACCGGCCCGATCGAGCCGTCCGGCCAGGTCCTCCACGTCCTCCCAGTGCGTTGTCCACGGTCGGCCCTCGAGCAGCCCCAGCGACCCCAGAACGAAGGCGCCGGTGCAGACCGACGCCACCACCGGCGTCCCCTCGGCTGCGCCGCGGACCGCGCCGATCAGCCCATCGTCGGCCAGCACGTCGTCGATCGCGACCGCCCCAGGCACGATCAGCACATCGAGCGCCCCCGCCTCGGCGAGCGTCGAATGAGGCGTCAGGCGCAGGCCGCCAAATGCCACCACCGGCCCGTCGGTCAGTCCCAGCGTGAGTACCTCGAACGGCGGCTCATCCCCGTCGCGCTGCACGAGCCGCGAGGCCGTCAGCAGGACCTCATACGGCCCGCCGACATCCAGCAGATCGACCTGCTCAAACACCACGATCCCGATCCTCATCGCCCGACCTGCATAGCACGTCACGCCGCCCCAGGATCAAAGCGCGTGCCGCATTAAGCGCCGAAATCGCGGCTTAACTCGTCACCCCCCGCCCGCCGGCGCCAAATGACGCCTTATGCAGGTCAAGAGGGACGCGGCTCGGCTCTCAACAGCCGTTCCGGACGCGGGGAGGCCCTGCCGTCGACCCGGCGTAGCACTAATTCGATCGAATTAGTGCACGATGCGGGGCGCGAAAGTTGCGTCCAGAGGCGCTGGGTCGGCGGCAGGACGCGCGGGTAGGCCGTCCGGACCCCCTCGCGTGAAGCGCGACCCGCACCCGACCCTCGAACCGACTGAGCCCGGGGGTCCGGACGGCCCCCCGCGCGCCCCACCACGACTAGTCCCGCATGGCCGGAAACAACACAACCTCCCGGATCGAACGCCGACCGGTCAAGACCATCACCAGCCGGTCGATGCCGATCCCGATCCCGCCGGTCGGCGGCATCCCCTGTTCCAGGGCCTCCACAAAGGCCTCGTCGTAGGGCTGGGCCTCGAGATCGCCGGCGCCGGCCAAGGCCCGCTGCTCCTCGAAGCGCCGGCGCTGCTCGTCGGGGTCGTTCAGCTCGGTGAACGCGTTGGCGATCTCCATCCCGCCGACGTACGCCTCGAACCGCTCGACCAGGCCAGGAACCGACCGGTGGCGCTTGGCGAACGGCGACAGCGCCACCGGATAGTCCATGATGAACGTCGGCTCGACCAGCGTCGGCTCGACATGCTTTGACAGCAGCTCGTCGACCAGCTGGGGCCAGGTGTCGGTGTCCGGCACCGCGAGACCCCGGTCGCGCATGGCCCCAGCGAGCGCGTCGCGGTCGCCGTGGGCCAGTATGTCGATCCCGGTGCGATCGAGAATCGCCTGTGGGAGCGTCTCCCGCCGCCACGGTGGCGTGAGGTCGATCTCGCCGGCGTAGCCCACCTCGGAGGCCACGAACGAGACCAGCCGTTCGCAGCGCGCGGCGATGTCCTCGTAGTCGGCGTACGCCTCGTAGAACTCGAGCATCGTGAACTCGGGGTTGTGGGTCGAGTCGACGCCCTCGTTGCGAAAGTCCTTGCCGAGCTCGTACACGCGCTCGAGGCCGCCGACGATCAGCCGCTTGAGGTATAGCTCGGTCGCGATGCGCAGGAAGAACTCGCGATTCAGCGCGTTGTGATGGGTTGTGAACGGCCGGGCCGCGGCGCCGCCGTACAAGGGCTGCAATACCGGCGTCTCGACCTCGATGAACCCCTCGGCGTCGAGGAACCGCCGCACCGCGGAGATCACCCGGGCCCGCGTGATGAACAGCTCGCGTACATCTTCGTTGCCGATCAGGTCGAGCTCGCGCCGCCGGAACCGCGTCTCCACGTCGGTCAGACCATGGTGCTTCTCGGGCGGAGGGCGCAGCGACTTGGCCAGCACCGCGTAGGACTCCACCCTCAGGCTGAGCTCACCGCGCCGGGACATGAACGCCACTCCGTCGACCCCGACCAGGTCGCCCAGGTCCAACCCCAGCAACCGGTCCATCCCCTCGGGGCCGAGCTCGTCGACGCGGGCCTGGAGCTGGATCCGCCCGGAGCGGTCGACCAGATCGAGGAACGCCATCTTGCCCTGGCCGCGCCGCGCCGCCAGTCGGCCCGCGACCCGATGACGGGCGGACGTCTCCTCCCCCGGGGCAAGCCCAGAATGCGCGGCGCGGACGGCCGCGATCGGCTCGACGCCCTCGAACTCGTGCGGGAACGGGTCGATGCCTGCGGCGCGCAGCGACTCGAGCTTGCGACGGCGCGCGGTCAGGAGCTCCGCGGAGCCCTCGGCCTGCTCGGCCACGGCCGCCGGGCTCCTTACTTGGTCTCTACGTCGATCTTGGTGATCTTCAAGCGCCGCTCCCCGCGGGGCGTGGTGATCACGACCTCCTCGCCGCGCTTGCGGCCGAGCAGGGCCTTGCCGACGGGCGACTCGTTGGACAGCTTGGCTTCGCCGGGACTGGCCTCGGCCGAGCCGACGATCGTGTACCTGGTGGACTTGCCGCCGTCGTCCTTGACGTGGACGACCGAGCCAACCCGGACCTGATCGGTTCCGAGGTCGGACTGGTCGATCACCGTGGCCGAGCGCAGCTTCTCCTCGAGCGAGGCGATCCGAGCCTCGAGCATCGCCTGCTCGTTCTTGGCGTCGTCGTACTCGGCGTTCTCCGAGATGTCGCCAAACTCGCGCGCCTCCTTGATCCGGGCGGCGACCTCGCGGCGGCGCGTGGTGGTCAGGTGGTCGAGCTCAGCCTTGAGATTGGCGAGCCCTTCGGGAGTGATGATGACGTCCTTTGGCATGAGGCAGACCTGTATCGAGTGTGCGCCGCCGGGAGGGTCCGGCGGTCTGGACGAGAAAAAACCCGCCTGCTTAGCGGGAAATTTCCTACACGGCGGGCCGTGTGGGCGGATGAGTATAGAGCCCCCGTCAGGGCTGTCTGGGGCCGTGGCCCTGGATCTCGTCCGCCTGCTGGAACGTGGGCCGGTTCACCCACTCGATCAGCGGCTGGGTGATCACGCCGATCGGCCGGAACTGGATCGAGTCGAAGCACATCTGATCGCCGGCGGCGCACACGCTGTCGGCCGGATAGACCTGCTGGGCGGACTCGCCCACCGCCTGGCTGAGCGACGCGTCGAGGGCGGCCCGGCACTTGGCCAGCGAGCCGTCGCCGCAGTAGATCCGGTTGAGCGGGCCGGCCACCTTGTTCCCGAGCGCCGCGCGCAGGTCCTTCTGGACGATGCCGTAGAAGCCGACGTCGAAGGACGAGCCGACGTGGGCGCCGCCGGAGCCGTGCCCGGGCACGTCATCGATCGGGAAGTCCGATTCGACCTGGTTCAGCAGGCTCGTCCCGAGGGTCGGACCGAACTCGGCACGCACCAGCAGCGGCCACCAGGCATCGATGATCCGGATCGCGTCGGTCTGCTCGTAGTCCCCCGTCGCCCCCGGATGGGCTCGGTTGATCCGGTGCGCCCCGCCGGCCACCCAGGTCTGTAGATCGTCGACGGCGTTCGCCAGCGTCGGGTCGCTCGGGTGCCCGATGATCTGCAGCGCGTAGGGCAGGACGGCAACTCCGCGCAGGTCCTGCGTCCCGGCGTTGCCCATCGCGTTGATCAGATCCGCCAACGTCATCTTGCCGCCGCTCTGAGCCAGCTGGCTGTTGATGTTCTCGTCGAGAAGCTGGGAGCGGAAGATCGAGCTGTATTCCTCTGCCGTCGCGGTGTCGTTGTAGGCCGGCGCCTGCTTGTTGTTCCAGCTCGTGATGTAGGGCTGATCGACGGTCTGCGGGTGGGCGCTCTGCGGCGTCTGCTGCTCGGTTAGGCTGGCCGGGGTCATTTGCGCGGCCGGATGGAGCCCCGGCCAGGCGTCCTGGGCCCAGGTCGGGAACAGCGGGTTGGTGTGAGCCGCCCGCACCGGGTTCTGGCCCGAGTTGAAGTACGCGATGTGCTGGTCGTCGGCGTAGAACCAGTTGAACGTGTAGCCGATCTGGTAGGCGGCGTTCATGAAGTCCTGCGGGTTTCGCATCTCGGCCGGCTCGTTGAAGCGCTCGAAGCCGACCGCCGAGTCGAGCTCGTGCATGTAGGTCGAGCGCAGGTTCGTGTAGACCACGGGCTTGCCCTTGATCGTGCCGCGGGCGATCACGATCCCGTACGCCGTCCGCTTGGTCTGGAAGGTGACGTTGCCGGCCGGCGTGGAGTCGCCCAGGTTGGGCTGCCAGGACTCGTTGCGGGTCAGCGTCTCCATCTGGACGCACTGCCCGTTCAGCACGTAGTAGTCGGAGTCGATCGCCACCGCGCCTCCGCTCGGGTTGCACAGCGGCGCCGCAAACGTGTCGATGATGTTCTGGCCCGAGGACGTGGCCGACCACGCGTAGTCCTGGCCGTGCCCGAGCTGGACGTACAGGTTCGTGCCGGGGAAGGCCGCGCCGCGCGCATCGATCCCCGGGCCGTGCTCGTCCTGCTCCATGAGGATCTGCGGGCTGAAGTAGCTGACCTGCGGTCCCATCACGGCAAGCGGGTGGCCGTTGGCGCTGTCGGCGCCGCCGACCAGGAGCGCGTTGGACATCCCGCGGCCGAAGGACAGCAGGGCCTGGCTGAGGTTCGAGACCCCGGTGGCCGGCCGGGCCTTCGATCCCGCCGTGGCCGACCCCGACTCGCCGGGCGGGACCGCCCCAGCGCTCACCGGGTTGGCGTACGTGACCGAGCCCGGATCCGGGAGCGCGACCGTGTTCTGCACCGCCTTGCTCGGCGCGGGCAGCGTCTGGTATGGGAACGACTTGCCGTGCACGGTGGTCGGCGCCTCGGGGTCGGACGGGTCGTCGAAGCTCAGGAACGTGGCAAAGCCGGAGGCGTCGCGGACCGCAAGCCGCCCGGCGCCGAGGCCGGCCTTGCCGGCGCGGCGGGTCCCGGGACGCCCAGCACTCTGCTTGCTCGCGCGGGCCGCCTGCGCGTCAACCGCCGGCTTCTTCGCCTTGGGCTTGCCCTTGTGCTTCTTCGGCTTCTTCTTGGCCGGCTGGGCGATCAGCTCGGGCGAGCCCGCCAGGTTGCGCCGCTCGGGACCGAACTGCGCCTTGAGGCCCTCGTACAGAACGGCGTTCGACAGCTGCTGGCCGCCGCCGTTGCCGAAGATGCCGCCGACCAGCGTGGCGATTGCGACGATGTCGTTGACCGTGAACGGCTGCGGCCCCGTCGGCTGCCCGATCGCCGCGTACTCCGCGGGCATCATCGTCAGCGCGTTCAGCGGGCTCTTCGCGTTCGAGATGTAGGCGTTGATCCCAGCGATGTAGTTGGTCGCGTCGCTCATGATCTGCTGCCCATCGGGGAGGTTGGCCGCCCCCCAGTTGACCTGGTTGGTCAGGTCCTGCTCGTTGTAGGGCTCGTTCTGCCACACGCTCTCGTCCATGCCGACGTTGGCCCCGCCGGCGAACTGCGCGAGCTCACCCCGGCCGGCGTGCCGGAGCACGTCCATGAAGAACAGCCGGTCCTCCGCCGACGCGTAGCCGATCCCGAACATCAGCTCGGCGCGGGTGTCGCCGTAGATGTGCGGCACGCCGAACTGCGAGTCGCGCTCGATCGTCACGCCCGGCTCGGGGGTCTCCGTGCCGGCCACGTCGCCCGCCTTCACCCCGAACGTCGCATCCTTGTAGAACTGCGGGATCTGGGACTCGGTGATCGGCACCGCTGTGGTCAGCCCCGAGTACATCCCGAGCTGGTCGTTGGCGTGAGGCGGATACGTGCCGGCGGCCTTGAACGCGCCCGCCTGCGTCACGTTGTCGAGCCCGTTCTGACCCGGCGGGAGGATGTTCCGGAAGCCGCCGAAGTCGTTCGTGCCGTACGGCTGCACCTGGGCCGCCGCCGCGGGGGCGAGCGCGCATGCAAGCGCCATCATCATCACGGCCACCCTGCCAATGCGCCGGAACACGGCGCGGCAGACTACTACTACGCCGCCGCGACGCGCGCCGGTTCGGGCTCGCCTAGGAGCTCTCGCGCCACCGCGAGCGTGGGCGCGGTCTGGAGCGCGGCCTGAAGCGCCTTGTCCCCGCCGAGGCGCTCGACGTACCAGGGATAGAACTTGCGCAGATAGCGTGTCGCACGGTCCTCCCCAAGGTGCTGCACCGCCGACGCGATCACCCAGTCGACCTCGGCAAGGATCTCCTCGCGCGTCGGCTCGGTCAGGCGCCGGCCCAGCACCTGCTCGAACAGCCACGGATTGCCGAGCGATCCGCGCGCGAGCAGCACCGCGGCCGCGCCGGTCTGCTCGAACGCAGCTTGCACGCGGTCGGCGCGGTCCAGTCCGCCCGAGATCAGCACCGGCACCGGCAGCTCCTCGACCAGCCCGCGCGCGAGCTCGTAGTCCGGCTTGCCTTTGTGCCGCTGCGAGGCGTGACGGGGATGGATCCCGATGCCCGCCACGCCGCCGTCGAACACCAGCCGGCGGGCCACCTCCAGCCCGCTCAGGTCTCCCGGGTGCTGCCCAGAGCGGAGCTTGACCGTGACCGGCAGCCCGCTGCCGCGCGCCGCCGCGCGCGCCACCGCCACCGCGCGAAACGGATCATCGAGCAGCGCCGCGCCAGCCCCGGTCTTGCACACCTTGGGCACCGGGCAGCCCATGTTGATGTCGATCAGGTCGGCCCCCGCGGCCGCGACCTGCTCGGCGGCCGAGGCCATCACGTCGGGGTCGTGGCCGAACAGCTGCACGGACACCGGGTGCTCCTGAGGGTGGATGCGCAACAACTCGCGGCAGGTACGCTCGTTGCGGTAGTGCACCGCGAAGCTCGACACCATCTCCGAGACGACCAGTCCGGCGCCGTGGCGCTTGGCCTGCAAGCGCACGAACCAGTTGCCGATCCCGGCCAGCGGCGCCAGCACGACGCGGTTGGGGATCGCCACGCCGCCGAGGCGCCAGGAGTCGGTGAGCGACCGGGTCATCGGGTTTTCATGGTACGAATCCAGCGATGAACCTGATCGAAGCACTGCGCCCCTGGTCGGAGGTGGTGCTCGAGCAGGTCCCGGGGCTCGAGCTGTTCGACGCCCACACCCACCTGGGGCAGAACGACCCGGACGGGATGAAGCAGTCCGGCGAGGAGCTGACCGCGATGCTGCAAACGGCCCACGCCCGCGGCGCGTTCACCTTTCCGTTCCACGAGCCGGACGGCTACCGCGCCGCCAACGACGCCGTGCTGGCCGCGGCGCGCGAGGCCCCCGATGGGCTGCTGGTCCCCTTCTGCCGGGTCGACCCGCACGACGATCCCCTCCCGGAGGCCGAGCGCGCGTTGGACGCCGGCGCCCGGGGGATCAAGCTGCATCCCCGCGCCGAGGAGTTCACGCTCGATCACCCCGGCGTGAGGCCCCTGATCGCGCTGGCCAACGAGCGCTCGCTGCCGGTGCTGATCCACGCCGGCCGCGGCATCCCGGCCCTCGGCCTGCACGCCGTCGAGCTGGCCGAGCAGTTCCCGAGCGCCCGGCTGATCCTGGCCCACGCCGGGATCTGCGACCTCTCCTGGATCTGGCGGGTGGCCGACGATCTGCCGAACCTCGTGTTCGACACCGCGTGGTGGATCCCGGCCGACCTCGAGACGCTGTTCTCGCTGGTCCCGCCCGGGCAGATCGTGTTCGCCTCCGACGCCCCCTACGGCCACACGTACATCTCCGCCGCCTTCCAGCTGCGCTGGGCTCTGCAGCTCGGCTACTCGCCGGAGCAGGTCCGCTCGATCGCCTCGGGCCAGTCGTTGCGGATGGCCGCCGGCGAGCCACTCGAGCCGTGCGGGCCGCCGATCGGCGAGCGCGAGCGCGCTCCCCACATGCTGCTCGACCGCGTCGCCTTCTTCCTGCTGTTCTCCGCGCTCGGGTCGATGCGCGGTGTCGACCCGACCGAGATGCTGGCGCTGGCTCGGCTGTCCTGCGACGTACCGGACGAGATCGACGACGCGCCGGTGTTCGCCGCCATCCGCGGGCTGCTCGACGACTACGAGGCCTACGCGGCCGAGCACCCGGACGAGCGCCGGCGGATCACGTTCCTGATCCTGGCGGCGACGGTGGCGCGGACGCCGGACGTCCCGATACCGCCGGGCGTGCTGGACCGGGATCGCGATTCCGCTCCCAGATCAGCCGCAGCCCGCTCAGCGTGAGCAGGTCGTCGACCTCGTCGATCGTCTCCCGGATGAACGGCACGAGCGCCCCGGCCAGTCCGCCGGTGGCGATCACGCACGTCGTGGGACCGAGGTCGGCGCGCAGCCGGCGCACGATCCCCTCGACCTGACCGGCGAAGCCGTACACGATCCCGCTGCGGATCGCGTCGACGGTGTTCTTGCCGATCAGCGAGCGCGGCGGCGCGAGCTCGACCTTGGGCAACTTGGCCGCGCGGTCGTACAGCGCGTCGATCGAGATCTCCGCGCCCGGAGTGATGATCCCTCCCAGGTACTCGCCGGCCGCCGACACAACGTCGTAGGTGATCGCGGTGCCGAAGTCCACGATCACACAGGTGTCGTGCACCTTGTCGTACGCCGCCACCGCGTTGGCCAGGCGATCGGCCCCCACCTCGTGCGGGTTCTCGTAACGGATCGGCATGCCGGTCTTGATCGTCGGACCGACCACCAGCATCTCGTGGCCCAGGTAGCGCCGGGCCATCAGCGTCCACTGCTCGGACAGCTGGGGCACGGTGGAGGAGACGATCGAGTCCTCCACGTCGCCGAACGAGAGCCCCCGGAGGCCGAGCAGGTTGGACAGCCGGGCGCCCAGCTCGTCGCTGGTCGACTCGCGCACGGTGGCGAACCGCCAGTGCTCGGACACCGTCTCCTCGCCGTCGGGGAACAGGCCGAAGTGGGTCTGGGTGTTGCCGACGTCGACGACCAACAGCATCGGCGGAGCGTACCTGCCGCTCGTGGCGCCCGGCGAGCTTCGCTCAAGGGCGCCACGACCGGCGTCGCACGCTCCGCTTAGAGCAGCCGCTCTCCGATACGTCGTACGTCCTGACCGGGTCCGAGGGCCGCCAGAGCGTCGGCCAGGCGCGACCCGTCGGGCAGCGTCAGCTCGGGGTCCAGCTCGAGCAGCGGGACGAGCACGAACCGCCGCGAGACCACCTCCGGATGAGGCAGGGTCAGCCGGTCCGACTCGTAGCGCATGTCGCCTAACAACAGCACGTCGACGTCGATCGGCCGCGGGCCGTGGCGCACGCCGCCGGGCTCGCGGCCGAGCGCTTGCTCGGTCTGCTTGCACGCGACGAGCAGCGCCTCCGGGCCGTGCTCGGTCTCCACGCGCAGGCAGGCGTTGTAGAACTCACGCTGGTCGAGCACGAGCCCCACCGGCTCGGTCTCATACACGCTCGAGGAGGCGAGGACCTGCACCCCGTGCATCGCCAGGACGGGCAGCGCGTCGAGCAGATGCGCCCGCCGATCGCCGACATTCGACCCGAGCCCCAGATAGCCCGGCGTCACGTGGCCCTCACTCGGCCTCGCGCCACACCTCGACCGACACCTCGCTCACCGGGAGCGCCATCGGCGGCTCGGGCTTGGCCGCCTTGACCCACACCGCGTTGGCGTCGTAGACCTCGAGCAGCCGGTCGGCGATCGCGGTGCACAGGCGCTCGAGCGTCTTGTAGGAGCGCTGCTGGGCGACCAGGTTGGCCGTCTCGCATACCTCCGCGTAATCGACCGTGTCCTCGATCCGATCGGTGACGGTCGCGTCGCAGTCGCCGACGTCGAGCCGGAGGTCGAGCAGGAGCCGCTGGCCGACCTCGCGCTCGGCCGCTGTGACGCCCACGTGGGTGAACAGCGACAGGCCGCTGACCTCGATCGTCACCTCGGGCTCGGGGTGCCCCTCCTCCTCGTCGTCCTCTTCTACTTCGTCGTATTCGTCGGGGTCGTCCATGGCGCGCTGACCGTAGCAGCCGTGACCGTCAGCGCGTCGCGGAGCGGGGCCACATCATGGACGCGGAACACGCGCGCGCCCCGCTCGTAGGCGAGCACGTTGGTGGCGATCGTGCCGGCCACCCGGTCATCCGGAGACTCCCGCCCGGTGAGGCGTCCGAGAAACGCTTTGCGCGAGGTGCCGATCACCACCGGCCGCCCCAGGTCCAGAAAGTCGGCCAGCCGGCGCAGCAGCTCGAGGTTGTGCTCGAGCGTCTTGCCGAAGCCGATCCCGGGATCGAGGAGGATTCGCTCCTCGGCGATGCCGGCCCGCACGGCGAGCGCCAGCCGCTCCGCGAGGAACGCCTTGATGTCGCCCACCACGTCGTCGTAGTGGGGGTCGCGCTGCATCGTGCGGGGATCGCCCAACATGTGCATCAGACAGCAGTCCGCGCCGGCGCCGGCCACGACCTCGGCCATCCCCGGGTCGCCGCGAAGCGCCGTCACGTCGTTGACCAGCGTGGCGCCGGCCGCCAGCGCCCGCGCCGCCACTCCCGCCTTCGACGTGTCGATCGAGATCTGGGCGCCGGTGCCGCGCTCGATCAGCCCCTCGATCACCGGCATCACCCGCCGAAGCTCCTCGGTCTCGGACACCGGGTCCGCGCCAGGGCGGGTCGACTCGCCGCCCACGTCGAGGATGTCGGCGCCCTCGGCCTCGAGCTCGAGGCCGTGCGCGATCGCCGCCTCGGCAGCCAGGTATCGGCCGCCGTCGGAGAACGAGTCGGGCGTGACGTTGATCACGCCCATGATGCGGAAGTCGCGCTCACTCATCGGGCCACCGGCCGTGACGGTCGAAGTACTCGCGGGCCTCCTCCTCGCGGTCGCGATCGCGGTTGGACTCGACGCTCATGCGAAACATCCAATTGATCATCCACACGATCAGCGCGACGATCACCAGGCCGACGCCGGCCCCGGCGGCCGCGCTCGTCCCGTGACCGATCACGATGCCGATTCCGCCGGCGATCGCGATCGCCACCGGGACCCACACGCGAGTGGCGGCCAGCACGATTTGCCCGAAGGCGCCGGGACGCTCACGCTCGCCAGTCATCTCGACGGATAGTGTCCTCGAACATGCCGCCGCACACCCCGCCCGAAGGCGCCATCACCCGCCGCACCCTCCTCGGCGCGGCCGCCGGCGGCGCCACCCTGCTCGCCACCCGCGGATTGCCGACCTGGGCCCGCCCGGTGGCTCATCCCGCCGGCCTGCGCCAGCCCGGGAGCCTCCCGTTCCCGCACAAGCCCGCCGGCACCGAGAGCATGCACGAGATCCAGCACATCGTGGTGTTGATGATGGAGAACCACTCGTTCGACAACCTGCTCGGGATGGTTCCCCACCAGGTTGCGGGGCGGCGCGCGGTGGACGGGCTGACGCTCCGCCAGGGCCGGCCGATCAACGCCAACCCGGACGCGGGCGGCAAGCCGGTCGTGGCCCAGCACGCCACGTCCCCCTGCCAGCTCGACGGCGAGCCCAGCCAGTCCTGGAACGCCAGCCACCAGGCCTACGACAACGGACGCAACGACGGCTTCGTCACGGCGAGCGCGCCGATCGCGATGCGCTTCTGGGACAAGCGGGACCTCCCGTTCACCTACTCGTTGGCCGAGCACTTCCCGATCGGCGAGCGCCACTTCTGCTCGGTGCTCGCCCAGACGTTCCCGAACCGCGCGTACTTTTTCGCCGGCACGTCGGCGGGCGCAATCGGCAACTCGGGCGAGACCGCACCGCCGCCGGGCGGCACGATCTTCGACCGCCTCGACGCCCACGGCATCGACTGGGCCGTCTACTACCAGAACGAGCCGAGCCTGGTGATCGTCAACGCCGCCAACTCCGCCCGCGCCCAACGCATCCGCACCTTCGATCATTTCGACGCCGCTGTCGCCGCCGGGCGCTTGCCCCAATTCACCTTCATCGATCCCGACTACACCACCACTTCCGAGGAGAACCCGCAGGACATCCAGCTCGGCGAGCGGTTCATCGCCCATGTCGTGCAGGCGCTGATGCGCGCACGAACCTGGAAGCACACCGTCCTGTTCCTCACCTACGACGAGCACGGCGGCTATTACGACCACGTCCCGCCGCCGCCGGCGATCCCCCCCGACGCGATTCCCCCGGGCCTCACCAACGGTGACGTGCCGGGCGCGTTCGATCGCTACGGCTTCCGCGTCCCGACGATCGTGGTCTCGCCCTGGGCCAAGCCGGACTACGTCTCGCGCGTCGTCCACGATCACACGTCGATCACCGCGTTCGTCGAGCGCAAGTGGAACCTGCCGGCGATGACGTTCCGCGACGCCAACGCCCACCCGATGACGAACTACTTCGACTTCCGCAAGCCGCGCCTCCTGGACGTGCCCAAGCTCGCCAAGGCGCCGAAGCTCGGCCCTGGCCTGGCAACGTGCCACTCGGCTGGGCTCAACCCGCCGCTGCCCGGCTGAATCCGCCGGCTATTCGGCCGTGCCGCCGGCGAGGCCGGGTCGCGGCAGCGGCCGCGGGCTCTCGCGACGCTCGCCGGCCGGCGTGCCGGGGATCGGCACCTCGGGCGGTGGGGGCGCCTCGGCGCCGAACACGTCGGCCTCGGAGGAGCCGTCGAGCAGGGCCTCGAACTGCTCCTTCTCGATCGTCTCGCGCTTGATGAGGATGTCGGAGAGCTTCTCGAGCGAGTCGCGATACGAGCTCAGGATGTCCTTGGCCTGGATGTGTGCGGCCTCGACCATCCGCCGGATCTCGTCGTCGATCTCGCGGGCGATCTCGTCGCTGTAATCCGGCTCGGCGCTGAACTCCCGGCCCAGGAACGGCTGGCCGTGGTCGTGGCCGAACACGCGCGGCCCGAGCTTCTCGGACATGCCGAAGCGCATGACCATCTGCTTGGCCGTGGCGGTGACCTTCTCGAGGTCGTTCGACGCGCCGGTGGTGACCTCGCCGAAGACGATCTCCTCGGCGGCGCGGCCGCCGAGCGTCATCGCCATCTGGTCCTGCAGCTCCGCGCGGGTGGTCAGGAACTTGTCCTCGGTCGGGAGCGAGATCGTGTAGCCGAGGGCCTGCCCGCGGGAGATGACCGAGATCTTGTGGACGGGGTCGGAGTTCGGGAGGTAGTGGCCGACGATCGCGTGGCCCATCTCGTGGTAGGCGGTGATCCGCCGCTCCTTGTCGGACATCACGCGGGTCTTCTTCTCCGGGCCCGCGATCACCCGCATGATCCCTTCCTCGAGCTCGATCTGGGTGATCTCACGCTTGCCGTTGCGGGCGGCGAGCAACGCCGCCTCGTTCACGAGGTTCGACAGGTCGGCTCCCGTGAACCCGGGGGTCTGGCCGGCCAGAGCGTCGACGTCGATCTCGCGGGCCAGCGGCTTACCGCGGGTGTGGACCTCGAGGATCTTCTTGCGCCCGAGGCGATCGGGGCGGTCGACCACGATCTGGCGGTCGAAGCGACCGGGGCGCAGCAGGGCCGGGTCGAGGATGTCGGGCCGGTTGGTGGCGGCGATCAAGATGATGTTGTCCTTCATCTCGAACCCGTCCATCTCGACCAGCAGCTGGTTCAGCGTCTGCTCGCGCTCGTCGTGACCGCCGCCGAGGCCCGCGCCGCGGTGGCGGCCGACCGCGTCGATCTCGTCCATGAAGATGATGCAGGGCGAGTTCTGCTTGGCCTGCTCGAACAGGTCACGCACGCGCGAGGCGCCCACGCCGACGAACATCTCGACGAAGTCGGAGCCGCTGATGCTGAAGAAGGGGACGCCTGCCTCACCCGCCACCGCGCGGGCCAGCAGCGTCTTGCCGGTGCCCGGCGGGCCGTACAGCAGCACGCCCTTGGGGATGCGCGCGCCGAGGGCCTGGAACTTCTTGGGGTTCTCGAGGAACTCCTTGATCTCGTGCAGCTCCTCGACCGCCTCGTCCACCCCGGCCACGTCGCGGAAGGTGATCTTGGGCGAGTCGACCGACATCCGCTTGGCGCGTGACTTGCCGAACGACATCACCTTGGACCCGCCGCCCTGGACCTGGTTCATGAGGAAGATCCAGAACCCGATGAAGATCACGAACGGCAGGATGTAGGTCAGCAGGGACAGCCAGCCGTTGGACGTCTTCGGCTGGACGTCGAAGCTCCCGGGCTGCAGATCGGCCTGCGCGGCCTTGGTGAGCTGAGAGACGTCGCCGTCCGGGAAGCCCACCGTGTACTTCTGGTTGGACGTCGTCGTGACGTTCGCCGTGTTGTCCTTCAGGTGCAGGGAGAGGCTTTGCACCTGGCCGTGGTCGAGCTGGTACAGCAGGTCGCCGTAGGTCTGCTTCGGCCCACTGTGGGAGCTCCCGATCAGCTTCTGCGCGAAGAACGCGAGCACGACCACGATCAGGATCGGGAATGCAGCGCTCTTGAAAAACCTGCTCATGAAGAGAAAATGCGGCGCAAGCCGCGCCTTGACTCGGAGTCTGGGACTGTCAAGCGTAGCATCTGGGTTGGGGCCGCCAAACCGCTTCGGGACCCGCTGTTCATCGCCCGTTCACTCCTTCAACGCGGCCACGTAGGGCAAGTTGCGGTAGCGCTCGTCGAAGTCGAGGCCGTACCCGATCGCGAATCGGTTGGGAATCTCGAATCCCACATACTTTGTCCGTAGATCGACCTTTTGCCGCTCGGGCTTGATCAAAAGCGCGCAGACCTCCAGCGATCGGGGGTTTCGGCCCGCCAAGTTGCGCAATAGGTATTGCAGGGTCAGCCCCGAATCGACGATGTCCTCGACGATCAGCACGTCCCGGCCCTCGATCACCGCGTCGAGGTCCTTGAGGATCCGCACCACGCCCGAGGACTTGGTGGCCGACCCGTACGACGCCACCGCCATGAAGTCGACCTCGCACGGAACGTCGAGCTGGCGCATCAGGTCGGACAGGAACAGCACCGCACCCTTGAGCACGCCGACCAGCACCAGATCCTTCCCGGCGTAGTCGCGCGACACCTCGGCGGCCAACTCCCGGATGCGGCGCGTCAGATCTTCGGCCGGCACGAGGATCTCCCCGATCGCGTCGTCGCCTTCCACGGCGCCGGATTCTATGGGCGCGGTCACGATCAAGTTCGCCAGCTCAACCGGACTGCCTCGCGAGTGGCCGCCGTGACCTTGAAGCGCTCCGAGGTGGCCACGCCGGCAACCCAGACGATCTCGCCTCCGGACTCCACCACCGGCACCCGGGTCCGCTCGAGCCGAGGCACCCGCCGCGCCGTGAACAGATCCTGGAGGCTCTTGGTCCCACCGCCCAGGCCGAGCGGCGCCATCCGATCCCCGGGCCGCCAGGCGCGCACCACGAGCTCGGACGACGCGAGCGCGGCGCGATCGATGAGCCCCGGCTCGAGCGCCGGCGCGCCCACCTCGCAGCGAACCTCGAACGACCCGAACGCCACATGCCCGGGGATCGCCAGCACCACTCGCTCCGGCGCCCTCGCCGGAGGGGCGGCGTCCAGCCGCTCGATCCGCAGCGCGCCGTACTCGGCCACCGCCCTCAGGCCGCTGCCGATGTCGAGCATCGCGGTGCCGCGGTCGGCGAGCGCCGCCACCTCATCCGCCCGTCGCGCCGCCCCGGGCGCGGACCCCCCGGCCGCCTCGTCGGCCAGCCGCTGCACGACCAGCCGGCGCAGCGCGGCCGGCAGGCCCCGCAGCGTCTGGAGCGCGACGGATCCGCGGCCGGCCAGCACCCCGTCGAGGAGCGCGTCGAGCACCTCGGCCTCGTCGCGCAGGATCCCGGCCACGGCGAGGACGTTGCCGAGCGCGCCGGGGTGCACCTCGGACAGGGCCGCCAGCAGGCCACTCCTCACGCGGTTGCGCGCGTACGCGTCAGACGCGTTGCTCTCGTCCTCGCGCCAGGCCAGGCCCCGGCTCTGGCAGTAGGCCGCGGTGTCCTCGCGCGTGAAGCCAAGCAGGGGGCGCACGAGAGACCCCCCGCCGGGCAATGCCTCGCGCGCCCGCATCCCGAGCAGCGCCCGCCGGCTGGGCGAGGACGCCAGCCGGTACAGGATCGTCTCGACCTGATCGCTCGCCGTGTGCCCGGCGGCCACGTCCGCCCGAAGCTCGCCCGCCAACGCGTCGGCCTCGCGGTAGCGCACCTCCCGCGCCCACCCCTGCAGGTTCCCCCGCGCGCGAGGGGCGGGCCGGCGCACCTCGAGCCCGACGCCGAGCCGGGCGCACTGCTCCGCGCAGTGGCGCTCGTCCTCGTCCGACGCCGGCGCCCGCAGCCCGTAGTTGACGTGCAGCGCGCGCACCGCGTCCGCGCCGGCGACGCGAACCGCCAGGTCGAGCAGGCAGGTCGAGTCGCGCCCTCCTGACAGCAGCACCACCGCCGGCCGTCCTGGGGCCAGCAGTCCCTCCGCGCACACGCGCGCGGCCATGTCGCGCTCGTTCATCGTGACGGGTCGGTTCCGTTTGGCTCGCGCGCGATGAACACCTCGGTCGACTCGGTGAATCCCTTCAGGCGCACCTCGGCGATCCGGTCGAACTCGAGGCCGTCTCGGGCGCGCTCGACCACCGGGCGGGTCACCAGCACGTCGCCGCCGGCCGCCCGCGCCGCCACCCGCGATGCGATGTTCACGTCCCGGCCGTAGTAATCGCCGTCCCGGTAGAGCGCGGCGCCGTAGTGGACGGCGATGCGGGGCTGGTTGCGCTCCTCCTGGAGGCGCTGGAACTCGACCGCCCACCCGGTGAGCGCCGCCGGCTCGCTGCCCACGATCATCACCTCGTCGCCGATCGTCTTGATCACGCGCGCGTCGTCGGGCAGGGAGCCCTCAACCGCCTTCACGAACCGCTCCACCGCATCGACGGCCTCGAGCTCCCCGGCCTCCTCGGTGAGCCGGGTGTAGCCGGCCAGGTCCGCGAACGCGATCGCCACGCGCATGCGCCCGAGGTCGCCGGTGTCACCGTCCAGGTCGGTCTCCATGTGGCCGACCACGTCCTGCTCGACGAAATGCTGGAGGTAGCGCTGATGCACGTGATCCATGACCGGCGAGGACAGCGGCAGCAGCCGGCGGGTCAGCTCGAGCATCTCGTCGGCGGTCTCCAGCCCGGTGGCGCCCGAGCGCATCAACGGCTCGTGCACGTAGAGGTGGAACAGCCGCACCTCCGCGTCGGCCACCCGAGCCATGGCCTTTCCGTACACCCGCACGAGCTGGAGGAGCGCCACCAGCGGCAGCCCGGCCTCGAGCACCTTCGCGACGTAGCCGAACGCGAGCCGCCCCTCGTCGCTCGCCCGGCGGATGTCCTTGAGCGAATGACCACGCTCCCGGAGCCTGGCCACGATGCGGGCATGGCTGACCGCGGCCGGCGACCAGCGGCCGTCATACGGGGGGACCAGTCCTTCGCGCACCCACCGCCGCAGCGTGGTCTCGGCCACGCCGACGCTCTCGGCCGCCTCCCGGAGAGATAGGCCTTCCGGAGACGCGCCGTTGCGCGCTTGTACGGCTGCACTCGACATCCGTGACGTAAGTCTCCTACCCATCAGGAGCGCATCGGTTGCGTCGGCGCTCCGAAACCACCCACGCCCCCGCTAAATAGTCGGCGGCGGGGCCTCGACGAGCACGAAGCCCCGCCGCCCGCGGGCAATACGGCCCGCTGCGTCGGCCGTTGGCGCTCGTCACGTTTCCGGCGGCGCCTCGCGAACATGCTCCCCAGCTGGCCTGGGCAGCGCGTCACGCTCCGGCCTGTTGCCTGGTTTTGGGTTGCCCGTAGGTTTACGCGTCAGCACCGCATCTGTCAATGGCAACGACAGCTAATAGGGCATAAATGACAATTAGCCGACGTGGCTGCGCCCATTGGCCTCCAACCAACCGCCGATCTCGCCGAGCGCGTCCTGCTGCCCGGCGACCCCGCGCGCGCCCTGCTGCTCGCCGAGTCCCTGCTCGAGGGGACCAAGATGTTCAATCACCACCGGGGCCTGTGGGGGTACACCGGCCTCGCTCCCGACGGGGCGCCGCTGACCATTCAGAGCACCGGGATCGGCGGGCCGAGCGCCGCGATCGTGATCTCCGAACTGGCCGACCTGGGCGCGCGCCGGATAGTGCGGGTGGGCACATGTGGCGCGCTGCAGGCGGGCCTCGGGCTCGGCGACCTGCTCCTCGCCAGCCAGGCGATCTCCGCCGACGGCGCCAGCCGGGCGCTCGGAGCCGGCGAGGCGACCCCGCCGAGTTCCGACCTCCTCGCGGCGCTGACCGTCTCGCTCGACCGGGAGGACGGCGTGCACGCGGGGCCCGTCGTGTCCACCGATCTGTTCTACGACGAGCGCGGGCTCGAGCGCGAGTGGAGCGAGGCGGGCGCGCTCGCGGTCGAGATGGAGGCGGCCACGCTGTTCGCGCTCGCGGCCAGGCGGCGGTTCGAGGCCGCCGCCCTGCTCGTCGTGTCCGACGTGGTGCTCCCGTCCCGCCGGCGCATCGGCCAGGACGAACTGCGCACGGCCGAGCGAAGGATGGGTGCGGCCGCGGTGCGCGCGCTCAGCCTGACGCCCGAGCCTCAGCCCTGAGGATCTTCGACCCCGGCTCCGGACCCCACAGCGCCCTTGGACATCGCAGCTTCGAGCCGGGCGAGCAGCTCCTCGATCGAGGCCAGCCGCCGCTCGATCGCGCTGGCCGACCCGAGCTGGTCGATCCGCTGCTCGAGCCGGTCGAGCCCGTCCTCGATCGTCTCGAGCCGCTGCGAGACGTTGCGCAGGCGCCGGGTGAGGCGCTCCAGATCGCCCGCGGAGGGCAGGTTCAAGGCGTTCATGGCCACCTCCTGGGCGCGCGTGGCGCGCTCCCGGGCCTCGAACGTGGCGGATAGCGCCCGGCTGACCACCGAGTTCTCGAGCATCCCCTGGGCCACCTTGCCGAGCGCCTCCTCTCCCTGCCGCGCCATCCGGCCCCGCAACCCCTGGTCGTCCTCGTTCATGTCGCGCCTCGCTTGACTTGTTTCGTGGTCAGGTCCAAATCTTCCTCAAAGCCTCAAGTGTAATCCTCGAGTTGAGGGTTAGCTGCGTCCGCGGGTGCACTGTCCCCGCTACAGTGGCCGAGGCTTCTTGCCGATGCAAAGGAGGGCGTGGACTCATCCGTTAATCGATTGGGTCTAACGCTGTACCCGAAGAGACATCGACCAGACCGACGGTTCCCAATTGCAAAGCTCGGCAGCAGCTTGTAGCGTCCTTGAAACCCTACTTGTGATCGTAGCTGGGACGACTTTGCGTGTGGCATTCCGCGGGAGGAGTAGGCCACAGTGTTGACTAGGCGGAAGCTGACCATTGCTGCCGTGACTATGGCTTCCATGGGGGCCATTCTCGGCCTGGCCGCGCTTCCCGAGGCGTCCGCGGACGGCTGCACGGTGGTTATCACCGTGGCCGGCGGCCAGACCTTCACCTTCCAGAACGTCGCGCCCGGCACGCCGCCGAGCTCGCTGCCGCTTCCGGTGAGCCTGCCGATCGTCAACGTCTCCCAGTCCTGCCCGCCGGTCACTGCGACCACGCCGGCCGCCACGGTCACCACGACCACGCCGCAGACAACCTCAACCTCAACCTCGACTTCGACCTCGACGACTCCCAAGCCGAAGCCGTCGTCGGGATCGGGATCGTCCTCGACGACGCCGAGCACGTCGACCACGACCAAGAAGCCCGCCCCCAAGACCGGGTCACACGGTCAGGGCAACGGTCAGACGACCACGCCGCTCAACCCCGGCACCGCGCAGGCCGGCAGCAACGTGACCGCGCCGCAGTCGCCGAAGCCCAACAAGAAGAAGAAGCACAAGGCGAAGAAGCCGGCCACGCCGCCGCCGCCGGTGACCAAGGGCGGCGTTCCGACGCCGGCCAACCCCACCTACTCGTTCGCGCTCCCCGGCCCGGCCCCGATCGGCGTCCCCAACTTCTTCATCGAGAGCTTCCAGATCCCGCCCTTCCTGCTCCCGATCTACCAGGCCGCCGGGATCCAGTACGACGTCCCGTGGCAGATCCTGGCCGCGATCAACGAGATCGAGACCGACTACGGCCGCAACCTCTCCGTGTCCACCGCCGGCGCCGTGGGCTGGATGCAGTTCATGCCCTCGACCTGGAAGCGCTACGGGGTCGACGCCAACGGCGACGGCATCGCCGACCCGTACAACCCGGCCGACGCGATCTTCAGCGCCGCGCGCTATCTGGCGGCGGCCGGCGCCTCCAAGAACATCGGGAACGCGGTGTTCTCCTATAACCACGCCTGGTGGTACGTGCAGTCGGTGATGCTCCGCGCCCAGCTGATCGGCGGGATGCCCAAGGGCTTCATCAACTCGCTGACCGGCCTGGTCCAGGGCCACTTCCCGGTCGCCGCCCCGGCCAAGTACGCCGACGACGCCGTGCTCAAGCTCGCCAAGACCCGGGTGAAGACCACCAACGCCGCGATCCCCGTCAAGTCCGACTCCGCCAGCACCGGTACCGCGATCTACGCCAAGCAGGGCTCGCCGGTGATCGCGGTCAACGACGGCAAGGTCGTCAAGATCGGGCAGAGCAAGAAGCTCGGGCGCTACGTCGAGCTACAGGACGCCACCGGCAACACCTACACGTACGCGAACCTGGGCTCGATCCCGACCCAGTACCCGGTGCCCAAGCCCCAGAAGGTCACCGCCACCTCGATCGCCAAGGCGCTGTTGGCGCCGGCCGGCCCCGCCCCCAGCCAGGCCGCCACCGCGGGCACCCAGCAGGCCCCCGCGACGCCCAGCACGGCCAAGGCCACCAGCGAGGCCAAGAGCGCCAAGATCACGCTGCCCGTGACCCCGGCCACCACCACGCAGCCGGCCAACCCGACCTCGGCCCCGGCCAGCACGCCGACGATCTCGACCCCGATGGTCAAGGAGCGCCTGTTCGCCAACCCGAAGCGTCCCAACTCCTACGCCGCCGGCGGCAAGCTCCAGATCTCGAGCAGCGGCCCGCAGATCTCGAACTTCCAGAACTACTTCTCCGACGTGCTGCACCTGGCCAAGAGCCAGTACACGCTCCAGCCGCTCAAGGTCGGCTCGGTGGTCGTGGCCGGCACGATCCTGGGGCGCCTCGGCGCCGGCACCCCGACCAACGCCTCGCACCTCGAGTTCATGATCCAGCCCGCCGGCAAGAGCGCGCCGTACATCGATCCCAAGCCGATCCTCGACGGTTGGAAGCTGCTCGAGGCCACCGCCGTCTACCGCGCGGCCGGGGTCGACCCGTTCTACGGCCCGGGCGCCAAGAACCCGACGATCGGCCAGATCCTCCTCATGTCCAAGGAGCAGCTCGAGACTCGCGTGCTCGCGGATCCGAACGTCAAGATCTACGCGTGCGGCCGCCGCGACATCCAGTCGGGCGCGATCGACCGGCGCATCCTGGCCGACATCGAGTTCCTCGCCGGTTCGGGACTCAAGCCCGACATCAGCGGGCTGAAGTGCGGCAACACGCCGAGCGGCTCCAACGGGGTCGATCCGGCCGGCGCCACCGGCGCGAGCATGGACATCTCGGCGATCAACAACATCCCGATCAAGGGCCACCAGGGCCGCGGCTCGATCACCGACCTCGCGATCCGCCGCCTGCTCACCCTCCAGGGCGCCATGCAGCCGGACGAGATCGTCTCCCAGATGAGCTACAAGAGCCAGCCCACGGCGATCGATGAATCCGACCACGGCGACCGCATCCAGGTCACCTACACGCAGCTGTACGGCGCCAACAAGAAGCTGGCGCAGGTCGCGGGCAGCATCCTCCAGCCGGGCCAGTGGACCAAGCTGATCAGCCGCATCAGCCAGATCAACGAGCCGATTGTCCCGATCTCGCCGAGCAAGTACGCGATCAAGACCGGCGCGCAATAGCCTGCGCCGATCGCCCCGCTCTTTCGTTTCAGCCAGCTCGAGCTCCCCTGGACTCTCGGCCCGCCCGACGGCCGCTACCTGATCCGGCGCGACGGCGAGCGCCCCGACGCCGCGCCCGCCTACGTACTGGTCCTCAGCACCCTGGGTGCCCGGCAGCGAGAGCCCCGTCGCCTGGGGCCATCCCGCCGTCAGCATAAGGCTCAACCTGAGCCTGAGCCTACCCCTGTACAGACCACGCGGGCCACGGTCGTCGAGGTCGGCGACCCCCTGCCCGACCCCGAGCAGGCCGCCGCCTGGCTGACGCGGGCGGGCGAGGCCGAGCTCGCCGACGGGGTGAGCGTGCTGAACCGGGCCCTGCACGCCTACCGGCTGGCCACCGCCGATCCGCGCGTCCACGGCGTCGCGCGCTCGGACGCGCTGGTGGCGCGCCTGGGCTACGGCGCCGGCGAGCAGGTGGCCGACGGGCAGTGGACCGACGCCCGGGAGCTGATCGATCCGGGGCCCCGCCGGCGCCGCACGCGAATCCCGGCCGCCCAGGCCCGGCTAGCCGCGCTCCTGACCGGGCGCGAGCGGGCGCTGGACTGCGAGGAGCTGGCCCTCCGGGCCCGCCTGGATTTGGAGGAGGGACGCGAGCGGGCGGGCGCCCTCCAGGTGCTGATCGCGCTCGACGCCGCGCTCGCCGAGCTGCCCTCCGACCCCGTCGCCGCGGCGCTGGCCGAGCGCCTGGAGGAGCTGCGCGGCTTGCGCGACGGCGTGGCCGCGGCGGCCGCCGGCGCCCTCAGCGGAGCGTTTGGCGACGCCGAGCGGGAGTCGATGGAGTTCGCGCTGGGCCGGGTCGAGGCGATTCTCAGGGCTCGCGCGGCGGCCGCGGCGCCGTAGTGTCGCGAGGCAGAAATTCGGCGGCACCGAGAGTGGTCACTGGTGGATGCTGCGCGAGGACGCAGGACCCCGACGTGTAGCAGCGCTACACGAGGGTCCGAGGACAAAGCGCAGCGCCATCGCCGGACGACGCCGGCGCGGCCCGTCGGGCGAGGCCGGATGCCGAGCGGGCCGCAAGCCGGCGCGCTCGAATTCCGTCCAGTTTCTGACTCGGGGCACCAGGCGGCTCTCACCGCCCGGGCGGCGGCGCCGGCTCCATGGGCAGCCCGAGCGCGCCGAGCAGCGCCTCGAGCTCCGCCACCACGTCGCCGCCCATCCGCACCGCAGCGCGCCGGTCCAGCGGAGTCGGGCCCTGGGTCAGGATCGCGATCAGGCCGCCGGCCGCCAGCGTGGTCTCGGGCAGCCCGGCCACCGGATAGACCTCGAGCGAGGACCCTATGCAGAGCATCAGGTCAGCCCCCGCGGCGAGCTGCTCCGCCCGCGCCATCGCCTCGCCCGGCAGGTACTCGCCGAACAGCACCACTCCGGGCTTGAGCGGCGCGCGGCAATCACACCGCGGCACCCCCTCCAAGTCCCCCTCCAGCCGGCGGCGCACGTCTCCCAACTCGTAACTTAGACCGCAGACGAGACAGACCGACTGGGCGATCGACCCGTGGACCTCGACCAGGTTCTCGGTCCCGGCCCGGGCGTGCAGCCGGTCGATGTTCTGGGTGATCACCGCGTCGAGCAGCCCAGCGCGCTCGAGCGCGACGAGCGCGGCGTGGGCCTGGTTGGGCTGCTTGTCGTCGAGGCTGTTGAAGCGCTGGCCGTAGAAGCTCCAGAAGGCCACCGGGTCGCGGCGAAACGCGTCGATGTGGGCCACTTCCATCGGGTTGACCTTGGTCCACAGCCCGGTGCCGGGGGAGCGGAAGTCGGGGATGCCCGACGGAACCGAGATCCCCGCGCCGGTCAGCGCCACCACCGAGTCGGCCTGTTCGATGAGCCGCGCCAGCGGGCCGGCTGCGGCCTCGCCGGTGCTCATCGGCCCCCGAACCGGCTCACCACCGCTGCCTTGAAGACGAACATCTAGCGCGGCGAGTGTAGGGAGTAGGCTCCGCACACATGGCCGAGATGCTGCCCGAAGACGTCAAGCCGTACCCCGGGATCTCGTCGAAGGCCTACGAGCACCCGGCCGATCGGGCCGCCACCGCCGCCCTGAAGGCCGTCCCGATGCTCGACACGGTGGTGCGCAAGCTGATCGAGTGGGGCTACGAGCGGGCGCTGCGCCAGTCGTTCCTGGGCAACGCGGTCCGGGTCGGCGAGAACCAGCTGCCCGACCTGTGGGCCTCCCACACCGGCGTTTGCCGGATCCTCGACATGCCCGACGTGTACGACCTGTACGTGACCTGGGGCGTGCTCGGAGGCGCCCAGGCGATCGGCGCGGGCAAGCCGATGGTGGTGATGGACAGCGGCCTGCTCAGACGGCTCGGCCCAGGTGAGCAGCGCGTGGTTCTCGCCCACGAGGTGGGCCACATCCTGTCCGACCACGTGCTCTACATGACCGCGCTCAACATCCTGCTGGGCGCGACCCTGTCGGTGCCGTTCCCGGTCGGGCTGCCGCTGCGCGCGGTCCGGGCCGTGCTGCTCGAGTGGTACCGGGCGGTCGAGCTCAGCTGCGACCGGGCGGCCACGCTGGCCGTACGCGATCCCCGCATCGTGTGCCGCACGCTGATGGTCATCGGCGCCGGCATGTCCGCCGACCAGCTCAACCTCGACGCGTTCATGACCCAGGCCATGGAGTACGAGGCCTGGGATGACCCGAGCGATCGCGTGCGCCGCTTCTTCGCCGAGATCAACCGGACCCACCCCTACGCCGTGCGCCGCGTCTCCGAGGTCATGAAGTGGGTGCAGAGCGGCGAGTACGACCGCATTCAGCGCGGCGAGTACCGCACCCGCGACCAGGAGACCCGTGTGCGTGAGGAAGCGGGCGACGCGGTCGAGTTCTATGCCGAGCGCTTTCGCGCCATCTTCCGCGAGATGGGCGAGAACATCACCACGCTCGGCAACCAGGTCGGCGGGGTGGCCGAGCAGGTGGCCGACTGGATCCGCACACGCAGCGGCCCCGGCGGCGACGACCAGTAGTACAGCCGGCGACGCCCGGCCTAGTAACGAGCCAGCCCGCTCACCAGACGCTTCGAGCGAGGCTGCGACGTCCGTCCGGCGGCACTCGCCTTCGCGACCGAAACGCACCCCGCCCCGACCCGGAAAGCGCCGTGCCGCCGGAGGGACGGGGAGCCGAAGCGACTCCTTGACAAACCGACACTCGGCGATATATCGTTATACATCGTCGATATTCGCAACGGAAGGAGCGAAACATGAGTCGCGATGAGACAACACTTCCCTGGCCCGTACTCGCCCGCTGGGCGATGATGAAAGGCGAAGGCCGCGGGCGGGGGCGCTACTCGCACATGGATCACATCGAGCGGCTGGCCGCGCTTCGCGAGTTCCGCGGCGGCCCCTGGGGCGACCGCCCGCCGTTCGGTCCCGGACGCGGAGGCCCCTTCGGCGGCGGACGCGGGCGCCGGCGCCGCGGTGACGTGCGCACCGCGCTGCTGATGCTCCTCGCCGAGGAGCCCCGGAACGGCTATCAGCTGATGCAGACGATCGAGGAGCGCAGCGGCGGCCGGTGGCGCCCGAGCCCCGGCTCGGTCTACCCGACCCTGGCGCAACTCGAGGACGAGGGTCTGATCCGGGCGGTCGAGCGCGACGGCGCCAAGCTGTTCGAGATCACCGATCAGGGCCGCGAGCGGCTCGGCGAGTCCAAGGTCGATCCAGCCCCCTGGGAGCAGGACGAGCAGGACGATCCCGCCGTCAACTCGCTGTCGGAGATCGCCTCGCTGGTCATCCAGATCGGCAAGGCGGCCTGGCAGGTGGCCCAGGAGGGCGACGAGCGCCAGACCGACAAGGCCTGCCAGACGCTGGCCGAGACGCGCCGGGCACTGTACCGGATCCTCGCCCAGGACGGCGAGGAACAGGAAACCGACGCCTGACCTCCTAACGTATGGATGACATGACGGGCGGAAACGGACATCGGCCCGCGGCGATCGAGGTCCGCGGCCTGGTCAAGAACTACGACCAGGTCGAGGCGGTGCGCGGCGTCGAGTTCGAGGTCGCGGCCGGCGAGGTGTTCGGCTTCCTCGGCCCCAACGGTGCCGGCAAGACCACCACGATCAACATGCTGTGCACGCTGGTCAAGCCCACTGCGGGCTCGGCCAGCGTGGCCGGCCACGACGTGGTCCGCGAGCGCGACGACGTGCGCCGCAACATCGGCCTGGTCTTCCAGGACCCCACGCTCGACAGCTACCTGACCGCGACCCAGAACCTGCAGCTCCACGCGGAGCTGTACGGCGTCCGCTCAGACCTGGTCAACCCGCGCATGGAGCAAGTGATGACGATGGTCGGCCTGTGGGACCGCAGGGACTCGCCGGTCGGCACGTTCAGCGGGGGCATGCGCCGGCGCCTCGAGATCGCTCGCGGCCTCATGCACTCCCCCCGCGTGCTGTTCCTCGACGAGCCCACGATCGGCCTGGATCCCCAGACCCGCCGCTCGATCTGGACCTACATCCGCGAGCTCCAGGAGCGCGAGCAGATCACGATATTCATGACCACCCACTACATGGACGAGGCCGAGTGGTGCGATCGCATCGCGATCATGGACCACGGCCAGATCGTCGCCCTCGACGCGCCCGAGACGCTCAAGGCCCAGGTCGGCACCGACCGGGTGTCGATCCATACCGACGACGACGACGCGGCGATCGCCGCGCTGAAGCAGCGCTTCGACGTCGAGGCCCGGATTTCCGAGGGCGCGGTGACGTTCGCGGTTCCCCAAGGCGAGGAGTTCGTCCCCCGGCTGTTCGCCGAGCTCGGCATCGCGATCAAGGCCGTCCACGTCTCCCGCCCCACCCTCGACGACGTGTTCATGTCCTACACCGGCTCCACGATCCGCGACGCCGAGGAGGACCAGTCCAAGCACCGCAACCGGGTGATGATGCAGATGATGAGCGGAGGCCGGCGCTGAGCACCACCACCGATCGCCCCGTCGCGCCGGCCGCGGAGATCGTCCGGGTCACCGTCCCCAAGCGGACCCTCGCCTCCGAGCTGCGCGCGATCAAGATCGTCTGGCGCCGCGAGCTGATCCGCTACCGCTCAGACCGGCTCCGGATGGTCACGACGCTGATTCAGCCGCTGCTGTTCCTGTTCGTGCTCGGGTCCGGCCTGCAGCAGCTGTCGGCGGCGAGCACGCACGGCGTCGATCTCAAGACGTTCATCTACCCGGGCATCCTGTGCATCTCGGTGATGTTCACCGCGATGTTCTCCGCCGCCTCGATCGTGTGGGATCGGGAGTTCGGGTTCCTGCGAGAGATGATGGTGGCGCCGGTCCGCCGCAGCTCGATCATCATCGGCAAATGCCTCGGCGGCGCCACGGTCGCCAGCTTCCAGGGGGTGATCGTGATCGCCCTCGCGGGATTCGTGGGCGTTCCCTACGACCCGCTGCTGATCATCGGGATCTTCATCCTCCAGCTGCTCCTCGCCTTCAGCATCACCGCGTTCGGGGTGATGGTCGCGGTCCGGATCAAGCAGATGCAGTCGTTCATGGGCGTCATGCAGATGATCGTGATGCCGATGTTCTTCATCTCGGGCGCGCTGTTCCCGGTCGCCAACCTGCCGGGCTGGCTGGCGGTGCTCAACCGCATCGACCCGCTCACCTACGCGGTCGACCCGATGCGGCGGCTGGTGTTCAACCACCTCGACATCTCAACCGCGGCCCGTCAGGCGCTCGACCCCGGCGTCACCTGGTTCGGCTGGCACGTGCCCGCGCTGCTCGAGGCCGGGATGATCGTCGCCCTCGGGCTGGTCATGCTCGGCGTGGCGATCTGGGAGTTCAGCACGACCGAGTAAGGGTCGTCTTACTCGTTTACAAGACGTTCACCCGAGTGGGCGGGCTAGGTCCCAGTCTGCCCGCGGCATGGGATCTGGCCGGTGGTCGGACAGATGGCGACCGCGTGGGTGATCACACTCCCCTCGGCGGCCCTCGTCGCCGCTGCGGCCTGGAACATCTCGGACCTCTTCGGCAAGACCAGCACCGCCGGCGCGATTGTGATCGCCGCGCTCGCCGCGGTGATCGCGTTTGGCCTCTACACCCTCTCGAAGCGCAATCGGGTCACGGCAGAGGACCTCGACCGTACGAACGTGACGCCGCAACTGGAGGCCGAGCGGGGAGGTATACCCAGAAGTTGTGGATGCGGGTGAAGAGGAAGGCGGCGTACCTTCCCGGTTGCTGAAGACCGAAGCCGGCGTTGGCCGGCAGGAAGGCACGCCATGTCAGATGTTCGCAGGCTCCCTGTCGGGGAGGACAACGAAGACGGTCGGGTCACGCTTGATGATCTCGCGCGGGAGGGTGCTCGCCGGATGATCGCGGCGGCGCTCGAGGCCGAGGTTGACGAGTACGTCGGTTCGTTCGTGGAGGAGGTTGATGAGGACGGCAAGCGGCTGGTGGTCCGGAACGGTCGCGCGCGGGAGCGGCGCGTCACGGTCGGCGCCGGGACGGTGCCGATCCGGGCGCCGCGCGTGAACGACAAGCGCGTGGACGAGGAGACCGGCGAGCGCAAGCGGTTCAGCTCGCGGATCCTGCCGGCGTACGCCCGGCGGTCGCCGAAGGTGACCGAGGTGCTGCCGATCCTGTACCTGCACGGGCTCTCGACGGGCGACTTCGCGCCGGCGCTGCGGGATCTGCTCGGCGAGGACGCCTCGGGGTTGTCGCCCAGCTCGATCCAGCGGCTCACCGAGCAGTGGCAGGCTGAGCACGCCGCGTTCCGCACGCGGGAGCTGCGGTTTCACCGCTACGCCTACCTGTTCGTCGACGGAGTGAACGTCAGCGTCCGCCTCGGCGAGGATCCCAAGCTGTGTCTGTTGGTGGTGATCGGTGTTCGAGAGGACGGGCAGAAGGAGCTGCTCGCGGTCGAGGACGGCTACCGCGAGAGCGAAGACTCATGGGCGGCCGTGTTCCACGATCTTCGCGACCGCGGGCTGAACGAGCCGAAGCTCGTGACCGGCGACGGCGCGCTGGGCGCGTGGGCCGCGCTGCGCAACGTGTTCCCCGGCGCGCGAGAGCAGCGTTGCTGGGTTCACAAGACAGCGAACGTGCTCGACGCGCTCCCCAAGCGGCTCCAGCCGCGGGCCAAGACGCTGCTGCACGAGATGGCGGAGGCGCCCTCGCGGGCGGACGCTCGCAAGGCACTGGAGCGCTTCCGCGCCGAGTTCGACGCCAAGTACCCCAAGGCGGTCGCGAAGCTCGACAAGGACTGGGACGCGCTCACCGCGTTCTACGACTTCCCTGCCGAGCACTGGCGGCACCTACGCACCACAAACCCGATCGAGAGCAGCTTCGCGACCGTCAAGCTCCGCACCAAGGTCACCAAGGGCGCCGGCTCCAAGAAGGCCGCGCTGGCAATGGCCTACAAGCTCCTGGACGCCGCCCAGGAGCGCTGGCGGCGGTTCAACGGCCACGAGCCGTCACCGACGTGCTCGCCGGCGTGAAGTTCAAGGACGGAGTGAAGGTCACAGACGAACACACCACGACGACGGACGAGGAGGTCGCCGCCTGATGCTTCACCTTCTCATCCACAACCTTGACAATGCTCCCGAGCGGGCGACGCAGGCCGCTAGTTCGACTTGGTCTCCAGAAGTCGTGAGGTTGTGACGAGTTCTATGGGGCGGGCGCGAGCCTTGCGTTGTGGACGTATTCGTTGACGGCTGAGGTGAGGGTCGCGAGAGCTCGGCGGACCTCGATCTTGGCGGGTGGTTTGTCGGCATCGAGCAGTGGTCGGAGCAGCCGGTTCTGGAGCTTGGTGTAGAACACCGCGACGCGGATGCCTTCGGGCGTGAGGACGTAGGTGTTGCTGCGGGGCAGGCGGCTGATGAGTCCATGTAGGCGCAGTCGGCGCAGGTCGTAGCTCATCTGGGTTTGGCTGTAGTCCTGGCCGAGGAGTCCGGCGACGAGCCCGCGAAGGCTTTTGTTGGTGAAGCCGGTGACGGCGTTCAGGACGCAGCAGAGGGCGCCGGCCAGGGCTATCGCTCGTGTGTCCCCGAAGCGCAGGGCTCCGGTTCTTTGGCCCTCTCGGTTGTAGGGCTGGTGGATGCGCTCAAAGAGCGCAGAGCCGATGGCACAGCTCTGGCCGGCTTGCTCGATCATAAGCAGCCGCTGGTTGACGCCGCGGGCCCTGTCGATCAGTTCTGGGAGGTTGCGCAGGCGGGCTTGGACGCCGAGGTCAGACGGCTTGTTGATGACCGACTCGACGCGGAGCGCGCGGCCGCCCTTGAGGTACTGCTTGACGCGCGAGTGCTTGTAGCGAAACTCGATCCGCACGTCGCTGCCGGCTGAGAGGATGCGGGTTCGGAACGGCTCGCGGGTGGCTTTGGTCACCCGCCTGGCGAACACGAGGGAGACCTGCTCGGGCCGTCCGATCCCGACGTTGTCAGCCACGAGCGCCTCGAAGAACGAGCGGGCGCGGCGCGGGTCATCGAGCACGAGCGTGCGCGATACCTCGACCTGACGCATCGACAGCTCCCACCAGTACCCAGCGGCGCGGTCCTCATCGGTGAGCGGCGTCGGGATCCGCGTGATCCAGCGGTCAAAGAACGCTTGCACGTGCTCGGGCGAGAAGCTCTCGCAAATCGCCTGCAGCCGCTGGGGGTCAGAGCACGACGCGAACCCGTTTTCAAGCTCGGTGTAGCTGAGCCCGTCACGCAGCGCCTGGCGCTTGGCCCACTCATGACCGTTGAGCCACACCTTCGCCGAGTACGGAGCGTAGGTGCAGATCCTGATGAACCCCAGCCCGAACTCCGGATCATGGATGTAGAAGTAGTAGGCGCCAACCCGGCGACGCTCGCGGAAGAAGTCAATACACGCGATCCCTGGCTTGCGAGCGCGATTGCGCCCGCTCCAGACGTACTGGAACTCCTCGGCGACCACGAGCGCGACCACACCGAAGCGGCCCTCGCGCTCGGCCCGCTCCAAATGCGGGCGGACGTGATCGAGCTTGCGGTCATCCCACCGCGAGCGGTCCGGTGCCCCCAGCCGCAGCACCGGGATCCGACGCTCATCAGCAAACCGGCGCGTCGCAGCGCGGAACCGGTTCCCGACCCGTCCAAGCAACGCGGGCGAGGGAATCGGATGTCCGAGGTGCCCGCAGAGGAACCGCACCACCTGACCGGGCACCTGCAACGCGGGCACGTACGCATTCAGCAGCAGCCGATCGACACACTCGATCTCGAGCGCCACATGACCCTCGAGCACGTCGTTGATGTTCGCCACGCTCGCCATCAACGCAGCATGAACGCGAAGGGCGGGCTTTGCCCGCCCGACCATCCGGCCCTCGACAGGGGGAGGCCGGGAGGGGGACTGTCCCCCTCCCGCTAATAGCCCGGCCATGGCCTGACGAGCACGATGTTCGTCCTCGCGACACCGATCGTCGACTGGAACGCGATGTGGAGGATCTTCCTCGTGGCGTTGGCCGCGGGCGCCGGCGTCGTGGTCATGTTCGGATTCGTGCTGCTCGGCCTCAAGATCGCGGATCGCTCCCGCGCCGGCGGAACCCACGGCTCCGGATCCCGGGTGGGCGGCCTGACGCTGGCAATCGTGTGCGCGCTGATCTGCGCCGGGGTGGTCGTGATCGGGGTCTACGCCATGACGAAGAAACCGTCGCCAAAGCCGGCCAAGCCGAAGGCGGCGCTCGTGATCCCTGCCGGCCCTCGGGCGAAGCCGACCGCCTCATCCGGGTGAGCGCTGCGATCTCGTCGGCCAGGAACCATCCGCTGCATCGACAGTTCGGAGGTCTGTGATGCCTAATCCGACAGGGCGCTGGGTCAACACCCAACGATGGCAATGCCCGAAGTGCCTTTGGGTCAACGACTCCAGGCACGGCAGCTGTGAGAAGTGCGAGGGGAGCATCCGTCCGTCTGAGAACGAGCCGGTCAGACCGTGGGACGCGCTCGATCTGGTCGGGCGCGACGAAACCAGCGTGCGGGGTGCCGATCCTGTGGAAGTTGCCTCGAAGGATCGAACCGGCGAGGACGAGAGCGGCTAGGCCTGACTTCGTTGTAATCGGGTGCTCCGCAGGCCCCTAGCCTGCCGGTTCCGGTCCTGGTCGATCCCGACCACGAGGATCTCGCCGAGCACGTCGAGAAGCGCCGTTTCGTCTGGTTGGCCCTGCAGGGACCGACCGACGAGCAACTGCAAGGGCTCGGCGGCCGATTCGGCCTGCATCCGCTCACGATGAAGTGAGGCGCTGGGACGCCCCTGCATGGCCGTCCCAGCGCCTCTGGCCCAGCCCCACCAAACCGGGGTTTACGCGGCTGCCGGTGCGGGCGCCTCCACGCGCCGCGGCAGCAGCGTCTCGCGCGCGATCACCAGCCGCTGGATCTGAGCGGTGCCCTCGTAGAGCTGGAGGATCTTGGCGTCGCGCATCAGCTTCTCGACCTTGTACTCCTTGATGAAACCGTACCCGCCGTAGACCTGGACTGCGTCAGTTGTCACTTCCATTGCGGAGTCGGCGGCGAATCGCTTGGCGTGCGAGGACTCGAGCGTGTTGCGCTTGCCCTGGTCGAGCAGCACCGCCGAGTGCCACGTGGCCAGCCGCGACAGGTGCACCTTGGTCGCCATGTCGGCGATGAGGAACTGGATCGCCTGGTGCATGGCGATCGGCACGCCGAACTGGACGCGCTGCTTGGAGTACTCGATCGCGAACTCCATCGCCGCGCGGGCCACGCCGGTGGCCATCGCGGCGACGCCGGGGCGCGTGCGGTCGAGCGTCATCATCGCGATCTTGAAGCCCTTGTTCTCCTCGCCGACCAGGTGGTTGAGCGGAATCTCCACCTGGGGGAAGGTGATGGTCGCGGTGTTGGACGCCCGCTGGCCCATCTTGTCCTCGTGCTTGTCGACGATCACGCCGGCGTCGCGGGGGACGATGAAGCAGGAGATCCCGCGGTGGCCGGCCTCCTTGTCGGTCTTGGCGTAGACCGTGTACCAGTTGGCGTACTCGCCGTTGGTGATGAAGCACTTGGAGCCGTTGATGACCCACTTGTCGCCCTTGCGCACAGCGGTCGTCTTCATGCCCGAGACGTCCGAGCCGGCGTCGGGCTCGGTCAGGCAGAACGAGGCCAGCAGCGGCGCCTCGGCCAGCCGCCCGATGTAGTCCTTCTTGAGCTCATCGGAGGCGGCCAGGAGGACCGGGGCGGTGGCCAGGCCGTTGCAGGTCAGCGAGGTGCTGATGCCCGAGCAGCCCCAGGCCAGCTCCTCCTCGATCAGGCAGCCTTCCAGGTAGCCGAGGCCCGCGCCACCGTACTCGGCCGGGAAGTGGTTGTTCATCAGCCCGAGCTCCCAGGACTTCTCGACCAGCTCCTGCGGCCAGGTGCCGTCCCGGTCGTACTCCCAGGCGACGGGCCGGATCTCCTTCTCGGCGAAGTCGTGCGCCATCTCGCGCATGCTCCGCTGCTCGTCGGTGAGCGTGAAATCAACCACTTTGGGTTCTCCTTGGGCGAAGTAGATTGACTAGTCAGTCAATGCTCTAATCCTACCCAATCAACGGGCGGCGCCAACCCGATCTCGCATTTCTCGCGTATTAGCTACGCGGATGTAGGATCTGGGTCGCCTGCGGCGACGTCCATGGGGCCAGGTTCCCCGTCCGGACACGCTTCGCCAAGACCCGGGGCCGGGGGCAATTTCCGCCATTGGCGACACCGCCCGGCGCCAGTGTCGGATCATGCCTCTCCACGAGGCAGAATCCGTCGCAGGCCGAACCCACCGGCCAGCAATGGCGGAATTTGCCCCCTAGCGGCAGCAACCGGGTGGGTGTTCGCCAAACTAACCCCGTGCACTCGGCGTTCAACATCGTGATCTGGGTCGTGTGCATCCTGGCCGTGATCATCGCGTTCGGGGCCCTGATCGCCAGCCGCAAGACCTGGGATGACTACGGCAAGGGGCCGTTCGTGATGGATCACGAGACCCCGCGCGACGCCGGCGTGGCCGAACGCGACGACGAGATCCGCCAGCTGCTCGAGGCGCGCAACGAGCGCCGGGCGCGGCGGGGCGAGGCGCCGATCGACGTCGACTCCGAGCTGGCCCGCCTGACCGCGCCGGCGGTCGATCCGGCCCTGCGCGAGGAGATCCGCCAGCTCGTGGTCGCCCGCAACCACCGTCGGGTGCGCGCCGGCAAGCCGCCGCTCGACGTCGAGGCCGAGATCGAGCGCGAGATCACGGCGCTCGGCGACCTGTAAGCGCTAGGCTGCGGCGCCATGGCAGATCCCCGCCGCTTGGAGCTCGAGGAGCTGATCAACCGCCCGGGCACCTACTTCAACCCGCAGACCGAGGTGCTCGTCATCGTTGACGACTCGCCCGAGCTCGACGCCGAGATCTTCAACATGGAGGAGTTCGAGGGCGCCGACTGGGTGCTGATCTCAGACGAGGTTCCCGTCGAGGAAGACCGCCGGGACGAGCTCCTGCAGGCGTTCCAGGCGCATCACGCCCCGGAGGGCGCCGGCGCTGACCCCGACGAAGAGCCCGAGGAGTACGAAGAGGAGCAGGAGGAGCTCGGGCGCGAGTAGGTCAGCCGCCGCTGCCCAGCAGCGACGCGCACTTCTGCATCTTGGATACGTCGCCGGCCGCCTGCTGGATGCACTGGCTGTACTTCGTCACGTTCGAGGACGAACCCGAGCCGCTGCCGCTGCTGCTCGACCCACCGCCGCTGCTCGACCCACCGCCGCCGATGACCCCCGAGGCCGCGCCCTGCAGCCCCTGGATGAACGCATTCACCTTGGTCTGGAACTCGCTGAACGGCCGCACGGTGGTCGGCGCGGTGATCTTCTGCGGCTGGTTGAGGTTGGCGTACTGCATGGTGAGCCCGATGTCGGCCGACTTCACCCCGCCGAGCTGAGTCGACAGGCTGCCGGTCACCGGCACGGTCAGGCCGATGGTCAGCCGCCGGATCGTCTTGTCGCTCGTCCCCGTCCACACGTCGAAGCTCGGGTTGCGGATGGCCGCCGCGATCTTCTGGCGGGTGGCCGGCGACAGTCCGGACTTCAGCTGGGACGCGCCCGCGACGTTGCTGGCCGACGAGGCCTTGGCCACGAACGTGTTCAGGTCGTTCAGCAGGGCCGGGACGTTGATCCCGGCGTGGATGTGCGTGGTCTGCGCGCCGCCGATCGTCTCGGTGCCGACGTTCGTGGGATGGGTCAGCCATCGCAGCGGGCGGATCCCCAGCTTGGACAGCGTGCCCGAGCCCTGGCTCGTGCCGCCCGTGGTGGCCAGCTGGGCGAAGCTCGACTCGAGCTTCTGGAAGGTCGCCTGGGGCATCTGGTAGCTCGTCCCCTGGAGCGTGACGTAGCCGCTCGTGCCGGTCGACAGGATCCCCAGCGCCAGGCTCCGGCCCAGCGCGCTGGCGCTGACCGTGAAGTTGGACTCGGGCAGCTTGCCGGCGCCGCGGGTCTGGAAGGGGCCGCCGAAGCTCAGTGTGATCGGGCCGCCCAGCGTGCTCGAGCCGGACGGATCGATCGTCAGGGTCAGGTTCAGGTTGCCGCTGGTGACCTTGTGCGTACCGGTGAAGGTCTGGCTCAACAGCGTGCTGGGGCTTTCGGAGCTGTCGCTGCTCGATCCGCACGCGGCGATGGCGAGGCCCGCCAGCACGACCAGGATCAAGCCCGTGAATGCGGTTCTGCGGTGATGCATCGCGTCCCTTTCCGACTCGCCCCCGGGCGAATGTAGCAGCAGGTCTGAACCCGCGCGCCGGTCTAGACTCGCCCGATCATGGCCCCGCGGACGATCCTCTACACGGGCAAGGGCGGCGTCGGCAAGACGTCGGTGGCGGCGTGCACCGCGCGTGCCTGCGCCGCCGCGGGCCTGCGCACGCTCGTGCTCTCGACCGACCCGGCGCACAGCCTGTCGGACTCGCTCGGCGCCTCGCTCGGGCCCGAGCCTCTGGCGGTCGGCGATCGGCTGTGGGGACAGGAGGTCAACGCCCAGGAGGAGATGGAGCGCCACTGGTCGGGCGTGCAGGAGTGGCTCGGCGAGGTGTTCGTCGAGCGTGGTCTCGATCACATCTCGGCCCAGGAGCTGACCGTGCCGCCGGGGATGGACGAGCTCTTCTCGCTGCTCCGGCTGCAGGCCGCGCACGAGTCACCCGACTGGGACACGATCGTCGTCGACTGCGCGCCCACCGGCGAGACGCTGCGCCTGCTGTCGTTCCCCGACGTCGCGCGCTGGTGGATCGAGAAGGTGTTCCCGCTCGAGCGCCAGCTGCTGGCAGCGGCCCGGCCTCTGGCCCGCTCGCTGCTCGACATCCAGCTGCCGAGCTCGGCCGTGTTCGCCGACATCCAGCGCCTGTCGAAGAACCTGATCGCGATGAACGAGATCCTCCGCGACCGCGAGCACTGCACTGTCCGCCTGGTCATGAATCCGGACAAGATGGTGATCGGCGAGGCCATGCGGACGTTCACCTACCTGAACCTGTACGGCTATCTGACCGACGCGGTGATCGTCAACCGGGTGTTTCCTTCTGACGTGGGCGAGTATTTCGCCGGCTGGCGACGGGTCCAGGAGGAGCACCTGTCGCTGGTTCGCTCCGCGTTCTCGCCGGTGCCCGTGCTGTGCGCGCCCTACTTCGAGTCAGAGGTGCTGGGGGCGGAGATGCTCGATCGCCTGGCCGGCGCGCTGTTCGGCGGTCCCGGCGGTCTGGATCCGGCTTCGGTCCTCCACGACCGCCTGACCCAGGAGCTGCGGGTGTCCGAGGACGGCGCGCAGCTGCGCCTGATGCTGCCGTTCGCCCACAAGGGCGACATCTCGCTGAAGAAGATCGGACTCGAGCTGATCGTCGGCGTGGACGGGCAGAGGCGGACGATCATCCTGCCCTCCGCGTTGGGCGCCTTCCAGCCGACCGCAGCCACGTTCGAGGACGGAACGCTCGAGGTGACGTTCCGGGGAGCGCGCGATGCCGGGCCCGCCTGAGGATCGCCCAACCCCACCCGAGGACCGCCCCACCCCGGGCCAGGACCGCCCCACCCCGGGCCAGGATCGCCCCATCCCACCCCCCGGCGCGGCCGAGGAGGCCCTGCGCCGGCTCGAGCAGCGCCTCGACCGGGCTTCGGAAGCGGCCGAACGGCTGATGGCGCAGGCCGCCGAGGCTGCCGTCGGTGGCGGGGGTGGCGCCGGCCAACCCGGTGGCGCCGGCCAACCCGGTGGCGCCGGCACTCCCGGTCCCGGTACCGGTACCGGTGCCGGGGGCTCCGAAGGCGGCGGCGAGCCCGCGAAGCCCCCGCCGCGCGGCTGGCAGGTCCCCGACGACGCCCCCGCCGGCGGCGGGTCCGACCTCGATCCGTTCCTGGCCCTCGTCCAGGCCCTGCGCGATCTCATCCCGCCCGAGCTCCAGCGCCGGCTGGTCGCTGCGCTGCGAGAGCTCCTGCTCGCCCTGCGCGCGCTGATCGACTGGTATCTCGAGCGACTGGAGCGCCGGCGCGAGCAGGGCGTGGAGGTCCAGGACATCCCGATCCTGTAGCCCGGCAGGCGCCTCGTAAGGGCGCCCCCCCGGCCCTTACAATCGGGCCCATGAGCGATGGGCCGACCGCCGCCGGCGCCGCGCAGCGCGTCGGCTCGGGGACGACCCGGCTGGCGCGGGCCTGGCGGGCGCTGCCGCACGAGTCCCGGCTCGCCGCCTTCGCTTCGCTGGCGCTGTTCGTGACCCTGTTCCTGCCCTGGTATCAGGTCACGCTGATCGCGCAGGCCAAGACCACCAAGCTCCAGTCGGCCAGCGCGACGATCACCGGATGGGGCGCCTTTTCATTCGTCGAGGCGGCCGTCCTGCTCGTCGCCGCCGGCGTCGTGACGTTGTTGTTTCAGCGTGCCGAGGGCCGGGCCTTCCACCTGCCGGGCGGGGACGGTGGCGTGATCACGGCCGCCGGCGTGTGGGCCTGCGTGCTGATCGTCTGGCGGATCTTCGACAAGCAGGGCGCCACCACGAACGGGCCGTCGGCCACCACGTCGGGCATCGAGTGGGGGATCTTCTTCGCGCTCGGGGCCGCGGCCTTCCTGGCCTACAGCGGGTCGCGGATCAGGGCCGCGCATCGGCCCGAGCCCCCGCTGCCGGGCGAGGATCGGCCGCCCGCCGGCTCGAGCGCCGCAGCCACAACGGTCCGCCTGCCCCGGCGAGAGGCGGCCCCGTCCGCGCCGGACCGACCGCGCCGGCGGGCCCGTCCGCCGATCCCGGTACCGGCCGACCCGGCGCCCGCCGACTCCGCGCCCGCCGATGCCGCGCCCGCCAATCCCGCGCCTGAGCGGCCCCGCCGGTCCGCCACCGCCGCCGAACTGTTCGAGCGCGTCGTCCCCGACGATCCCCCGACGATGCCGTTCGGGCGGGCCAAGCGCTCGGACGTCGACATCACGATCCGCAGGTCGGCCCCGAAGCGCGCCGACGAGCAGCTGAAGATCCCCTTCGCCGGCAGCGAAGATCAGACGCTGCCGCTCGGCGAGGACGCCACCGTCCCCCTCGGCGACGACGCCACCGTCCCCCTCGGCGACGACGCCACCGTTCCCCTCGGCGAGGACCCGACGCTCCCGCTCGACGCGCGTCCTGAGCGTCACTGACCACCCGCGGGCCGTTGCGCCAGCCCGCCGGCGATCGTGGCGATCACCATCCACGGCCGCTTGAGGACGTGGTATGCCGTGAAGCTCAGCATCTCGAGGCCGGCGGCGCGAATCGCGAGAGCCTTCTCCCGGTCTCGCCCGAAGGAACCTGGTCCGCGATGGAAGCTGTAGCTGTCGAGCTCGACCACAAGTCCTTCGCGGCGCCAGAAGAAGTCGAGCTCGAAGCGGCCGAAGGGGACGTTCGTTTCCGGGATGGGTAGGCCTGCGTCGCGGATCAGCCTGAGCAGACGCTTCTCGCGCTTGGACCGGCTGACCGCGGTAGCCGTCGGATCGGCCAGGATCTCGGCCAGACGGGCGGCGCCGCGGCAGGGCCGATTGCGGGCGAGCACGTCGTGCAGCTCCCGCGGCGTGAACCGCCGGCGCGCGAGTCCCTCGTCGATCGCGTCGGCGAGCTCCTTGGCCGTCGCGCTCGCCGCGATCTCGAGCACCGCCCGCGCCGGCGAGCTCACCCACAAGCCCTCGTGGCGACGCAGTTCCCGGCGGTCGATCTCCTTGATGCGGTGGACCCGGACGCCGTCGCGAGACGCGCATCGTCGCCCGACGACTGACACCTCGACCACGGACGGGAACGTGCGCTGGAGGCCCCAGATGGCGGCTGCGGTGTGGTGGCTGAGGAACGTGCGCTCGCCGCAGACCAGCAGGGCAGCCTGCTCGCGGGCAAGCGGCGGCAGCTCGCCACCGACCACCGAGTACACGCGGTGAAAGACGGCGTGAAGGCGTTTCCGGTTCACCCAGTGTGCGACCGTGCGCCGGCTGCAGCCGATGGCGAGTAGCTGGTCGTGCGCCACGATCGTGCGCTGCCGACCCGCGAGCGCCGCAATCGCAGCGTCCCACACCTCGGTCATAACCCGGCACTCGACGACCCGCGTTGGCCGATTGCGTCCGTTTTTGACCCATATACGGCTCAGAATCGGCGCTCGGCGCCAGCGGGGTGGCGAGTGCGCGGTTTTGACCCATCGGATCGCGGGGCATGTGGTCCAGGATGCACCCGCCACCGACCCCCGAGCCCGGGTTGTTACAGGCCGGCGCCTATATTTGAGCGACGCTGATGCAGACCGAAGCGGACACGCCGCAAACCCCGAACGACCTGGCGCAGGGCCTCGAGCGGGTCGGGTACCTCCCCGGGACCTCCACCGCGCTCGTGTCGTACCTCGCCACCAAGCTCGGCAAGCCGGTGCTGGTCGAGGGCCCCGCCGGCGTGGGCAAGACCGAGTTGGCCAAGGCGCTGTCGCGCTACCTGAACCGCACCCTCGTAAGGCTCCAGTGCTACGAGGGCCTCGACGAGGCCAAGGCCCTTTACGAGTGGAACTACCGCAAGCAGCTGCTGCGGATCCAGACCGAGGCAACGGCCGCCGGCTGGCAGGACGTCCAGGAGGACATCTTCGGCGAGGAGTTCCTGCTGCCGAGACCCCTGATGACCGCCATTGCATCCACCGAGCCCGTCGTCCTCCTCATCGACGAGATCGACAAGACCGACCAGGAGTTCGAGGCGATGCTGCTCGAGCTCCTCAGCGACTTCCAGATCTCCATCCCGGAGCTGGGACGGATCGAGGCGAAAACGCGGCCGATAGTCCTCCTGACCTCCAACAACACACGGGAGCTGACCGAGGCGCTAAAGCGCCGCTGCCTCTACCTGTGGCTCGACTACCCCGAGCTCGAGCACGAGCTCGCGATCGTCCGCATGCACACCCCCGACCTGGACGAGACGATCGCAAAGAAGCTAGTGCAGGTCATCCACCAGATCCGCCAGCTCGACCTCAAGAAGCCGCCCAGCATCGCCGAGTCGATCGACTGGGCGCGCACCCTGCTCCTGCTCGGCGCCAGCGACATCGACCACGACACGTTCATCGAGACGATGAGCGTGATCGTCAAGCACCGCACTGACCTGGACACGGTGGCGGCCCGGGTGGGCGTCGCGCTCCAGCAGGCTGATGCCGCCGCCTAACAGCAAGCTGTACGGCGGCATCCCCGAGCACCCGCCGGGCGCGCTCGACGGCCAGCTCCTGGCCTTCGCCGAGGACCTCCGAAGCGAGGGCGTGGCGATCGGCACCTCCGAGATCCTCGACGCGTTCGAAGCGCTCACCCACGTCGACTGGACCGCCCAACCGGACTTCAAGGAGGCCCTCGCCGCCACGCTGGCCAAGTCCAACGACGACCGAAGGGTGTTCGAGCTGGTCTTCGACCGCTTCTTCTTCCGCGCCACCGAGGCGCAGGCCGCACGCAAGAACATCACCGAAGCCCCCGGCTCGGACGGCCCGAACAACAGCGACATCAACCTCGACACGCTCAGACAGCAGATCGCGGCCGCCCTCAGAGACGGGTCGGACGATGCACTGAGAGACCTGGCCCGCCTGGCCATCGCCGCCTTCGGCCGCGGCGAGGGCTCCGGCGTCCTCGGCGTCGACGTCCAAAGAATCCGCCGAGCCCTCGGCCTCAGGACCGAGCCCCAGCGTGACCTCCCCGAGGACGACCCCCGGCACCACGGCCTCCCGAGAGATCAGCTCAGAAAGTTCGAGCAGCACCTCAGGCGCGAGCTCGAGCGCAACCTGATCGAGCGCACCTCGAGCCTCCCGCCCAAGCGCCCCCTCAACGAGCTCGAGCGCGCCCTGCCCACCGGCCCCATCCAGGACCTGGCCGCGGTTCACAGGGTCGTCGCCCAGCTGAAACGCCGCCTGGCCACCCAAGGCCACGAGATGAAGGGGCATACCCGCCACGCCCACGTCGACTTCCGGCGGACGATGCGCGCCTCCCTCCAGACCGGTGGCGTCCCGATCGCGCTGAAGTACCGACCCAGAAGACCACGCAGACCCGAGATCTTCGTGCTCTGCGACGTGTCGACGAGCGTCACGAGCGCGTCCACGTTCTTCCTATCCGTCCTCCACGCCCTCCACGACGCGTTCCGCAAGCTCCGCAGCTTCGTGTTCATCGAGCGGATCTCCGAGGTCACCGAGGTATTCGAAAGAGAGCGCGACTTCCGCGCCGCCTCCGAGGCGATTTCGAAAGACGCCGGCGTGGCCGACGTGTCGGGGTACACCGACTACGGCCGCGTGTGGCTCGAGTTCCTGGCCCTCATCGAGGACGAGCTCCACCCCCGCGCCACCGTGATCGTGCTCGGCGACGCTCGCACGAACGGGCGCCCACCAAGAGACGACGCGTTTGCCGCGATCACGCAAAAGGCCGGGCGCACGTTCTGGCTCAACCCCGAGCCACGCCTGTACTGGAATTACGGCGACAGCGTGATCGCCGCCTACGAGCGGCACTGCACGGCGTTCGAGTGCTGGCGCACCGACCAGCTCGAGGAGTTCGTGAAGGCGCTGACCCGGCCCGAGACCACCTAGGACACCGGGGCCGGCGTCGCCACCGCCTCGAGGTACAGGTTCTGCAGCCCAGCCGCCTCGCTCTCCCGCGCCTCGGCCAGCGACATGCCGGTCCCGTCGAGCAGGCCGTCGGCCTCCCAGCGCGAGGGATCGAGCGACACCACGTAGGGGTTGATCTTGTCGTCCTCGCCCGGCGCCGCGTCACCCAGGTTCTGCGCCGCGCGCGAGAACGCCAGCACCGCGAACGCCTCCATCAGGTCAGCGGTCGAGGCCAGGTGGTCCCGTACGCCGTCGTCGTCGAAGCCGCCCGCCATGTCGACGTGGCGCTGGAACATCCCGGGGAACGCCTGCGTCGGCACGATCGCCCGCCGCCATTCCCGGTCCTCGAGCGCATGCCACTCGCGGTACATCGCCTCGAGCCGGCGCGTGATCGCCCAGATGCGCTCCAGGTCCGGCCGCACCGAGGCCATGAACTCCACATCCGCGTACTTGTCGTGGAAGAACAGCAGGCACTCAGTGCCCCAGTACAGGATGTTGTTGGCGCAGATCTTGACCGTCATGACCATCGCGTTGTGCCAGAACTCGTACTGGCCCTCGTACTGGGTCAGGTTGACGCGATACGTGTTCAGGTACAGGTCATCGAAGGCCTTCGCCCGATCGACAACGTCCTCGCCGTCCAGGAACCGCGTGATCAGATCGGTCGACAGCGTGTTGGAGATCGCGATGAAGTCAGACCCCGGCGAGTAGAACGGGTCCAGGAACGCCCCGGCCTCACCCACCAAGGACCAACGATCAGCGCCGTTGAAGCACTGCTTGCAGCCGTACGAGAAGTCCGAGACCTTCAAAAAGTCCTCGACCTGGTCGAGCCGGCCATCCAGGGACTCGCCCAGCTGGGGCTCGTACTTGCGGATCCACTCCAGCGCCCCATCGAGCGTCTTCATCTCCTCGTAGGGATGGAACCGCGGGTCCGCCACGATCCCGATCGAGATCGGCCCCGAGGACAGCGGGATCATCCACACCCAATAGCCCTGGCCGCACAGGTGGTTGGTCGAGTACTGGCGCAGCCCCCGCTCGGACATGCGGCCGAAGAACTCCTCGTCGTCGGAGTCGGCCCACGACTCGATGTCCAGCCCACCGTCGAGGCGGAACCAGGCCGAGTTCACGACGTGCCCGTTCTCTTCCATCAGATCGAGCTTGCGCTTCAGCAGGAAAGACCGTCCCGCGGCGTCGACGATCCACCGCGCCCTGACCTCACGGTCCTCCCCTTCAAAAGTCACGCGGATCACGTGCGGGTCGCCGACCTCTACCTCCTGCACCCGGCAGTCGCCGAACCGGTCGACCCCCTCCGAAACGGCTTTCTCTCCCAGGTAGTTCTCGAACCGTCCCCGGTCAAGCTGATAGCTCGGCTCGGGGAGCGGCTTGTTGATCCCGCGCTCGATCCGCTCAGCGAGAGACGTGTTGCCGGCGGCCGGGAACCACCACCGCAGCCCGAACTTGTGCAGCTCGTCGTTGTCCATGTGCTCGCGCGCGCCTACCACATCGGCGAAGTAGTGCGCCGACACCTCGACGGTCGACTCGCCCACCTTGAACGCAGCCTCGGGCGCCGGGCCCTTGCGCTTCTCGGCGATAAAGATGCTCGTCTCCGGCCGTGCAGCCTTGAGTTGAATCCCAAGAGTCAACCCCGCCAGGCCGCCGCCCAGGATCGCCACGTCGTAGCTGTCAGCCGGCTGCCTATCCCCCATCTCGCTCTCCTTTGGGTCCACCTGCGAAGTTTCCAAGTCCAGTCGGTAACGGCCGCCGCGGCTACGCCGCCACCACCGCGCCGCGCTTCTCGAGGTCCATCTCCTCGATCCCCGGCAGCATCTCGAGCGCCTGCGTCAGGCTGATCCCGTCGTCGGAGTACAGCCCGTCCGCCTCCCACCGCTCCGGGTGCAGGCTGATCGCCAGCGGGTTGATGCCCCGGTTCTCATCCGGCGGGTCGGGCAGGTTGCGGGCGGCCCGGTGGAAGATCCACACCGCGAGCGCCTTCAGGTACTCGACGTTCTTGGCCGAGTTCTCGAACACCTCGTCCCCCTCGGCGGGATGCGCCATGTCGGCCTGCGCCTGGATGTACGGGACGAGCTGCTTGGGCAGGACCGACACGCCCTCGAACGGAGTGTTCTCCATCGCGTTCCAATCGCGGAAGAGCTCCTGCATCCGAGGCACCATCTCGATCGCGGGACGCAGCACCTGGCCGAGGCGTTCGATGTCCTCGGGCTTGCGCATCCGCTCGTGGCACCAGGCGTTGCCGATCCCCGAGAAGTACGTCGAGGAGTCGAACACGAACTTCGCCACCATCACCTGAGGGTTGCCGAACAGCTGGAAGTTGTCGCGATACAGGTGCGCGGTCGTGTTGAAAAGCGACAGGTAGAAGTCGTTGTAGAAATCGACGAGCTCCGACACGTCCTCGCCATCGAGGTCGCGCTCGATCAGCTCGGCGGTGAACGTGTTCCCGAACGCGATGAAGTCCGATCCCGGCGAATACAGCGCGTCGAGGAAGGCTCCCGCCTCGCCGACCAGCCCCCACCGGTCGGACGACCAGAACTGCGTGGACCCATACGAGTAGTCCTGGACGCGCAGGAAGTCGAGCACGTCCGCGCGGCGTCCGTCGAGCGCGTCGTGCAGCTGTGGCTCGTTGCGCTTCATCCAGTCCATCCAGGCGTCGAAGCTCGAGATCTCCTCCCACGGGTGAAAGCGCGGGTCCGCGCACACGCCGATCGAGATCGGGCCCGACTCGAGCTGGATCAGCCACAGCCAGTAGCCCGGCTGGATCAGGTGCGAGGTCGAGTGGATGCGCAGGCCCTTCTCGGGCATCCGGCCGAGCCACTCCTCGTCGTCGGTCCAGTCCTCGAAGTCCAGCCCCCCGGCCAGCCGGATCCAGGCGGCGTTGCAGTGATGTCCCGTGTCGACCCCCTCGCCGACGCCAAGCTTGCGACGCAGGATGTTCGCCCGCCCGCTCGCATCGACCACCCAGCGCGCGGTGGCGATGCACTCCTCGTCCTCCTGAGACATGAGGATCGTGTGCGTGTCCGCACCCAGCGAGACGTCCTGAACGCGCCAGCCGCGGAACGCGTCGGCGCCCAGCTTGCGCGCCCGCCGGAACAGCTCATTCTCGAACCGCCCCCGGTCGATCTGGTGGGTGAACGCGTCCAGGTGCCCGGGCGTGCAGAACTCGACCCGCTTGGTGATGTCCGAGTTGTCGCCGGCCGGCATGAAGAACCTGAGACCGAGCTTGCGCTGCTGGTACTTCTCGAGGTGGTCGCGCATGCCGATCATCTCGCGGTAGTAGTACGCCCCGATCTCCACGCTCGACTCGCCCACCTTGAACGCGGCCTCGGGCGCCGGCTCGGTCCGCTTGTCGGTGACCAGCACGCGCGTCTCCGGGCGCTCGCGCTTGAGCTGAATGGCCAGCGTCAACCCCGCCAGTCCGCCTCCGAGGATCGCCACGTCATAAGGGCCGGTCGGTGCGTCGATCGCCTTCAGCTCGAGCATCGACGCCGAACGGTCGTCTGCCATCAGCTCCTCCTCGATGATTGGTCCAGGTCACAGGTTGCGGCTGCGCGTGCGATCAGACGAGTACCGCTCGGCAATGCGGCCCCCCGCAGCCTGAGACGACAGCCCGACGTCCGGCACCGCCTCGCGCGCCGACCATGCGCTGTCGGCGTCTGGAAGCCCCGGTGACAACCCCCTCGTCGGTCCACGTCCATATTTCATCATGACGCAACCCCGATCTGGCTGCAACTGGGGCAGCCCCTTGATTCACCTCCGGTTCATCAATACGGTTTCCCCATGCCCGCCTACGTGGTCGTCAGTCTCGAGCTCACGGATCCGAAGCGCTACCAGGAGGAGTACCTGCCGGGCGCCGGGGCGTCCCTTCAGGCCCACGGTGGCGAGTTGATCGGGCTCGACCAGGACACGCTGGTGCTCGAGGGTCCGGCCAAGCCGTTCACCGTGATCCTCCGCTTCGAGGACAAGGCCGCGGCCGAGGCCTGGTACCGCTCGCCGGACTACCAGGCGGTCGTACCCGTCCGCCAGGCGTCGAGCACCGGCACCATGGTCATTGCCGACGGGTTCGTCCCGCCGTCCGCCTAGATTCTGGGGCCTCGCTCCGCTCGGCGTCCGTGGGGCCACGTACCCCGTCCGGACACTCCCGGCAACTAGAACAGCTGGTTCTCGCCGCCGAACACGGCGCTCACCGATCCCTCGGTGAAGATCTGCCGGATCGTGTCGGCCAGCAGCGACGCGCACGAAAGCACGACGATCTTGTCGGGCGCGCCCGCCCGCAGCGGGATGGTGTCGGTAACCACCACCTGCTCGAACGCCGACTGGGCGAGCCGCTCGTATGCCGGACCCGAGAACACCGGGTGGGTGCACGCCGCGAACACCCGGCGGGCGCCCTCGTCGAGCACGGTCTGTCCGGCCGCGATCAAGGTGCCCGCGGTGTCGATGATGTCGTCGAGGATCACCGCGGTCTTGCCCCGCACGTCGCCGATCACGTAGCCGACCTCGGCGACTTGCTGAGCGGGGCGCTCCTTGGTCATCAGGGCCAGGTCCGCCCCGACCATCTCGGCGAACTTGTGGTTGAGCTTGACCCGGCCGACGTCGGGGGCGACCACGACTAGGTCGTCGAGCGCGAGCTCGCGGAAGTAGTCGGCAATCAGGAGCAGCGCGGTCATGTGGTCGACCGGCTTGCGGAAGAAGCCCTGGACCTGGCCGGCGTGCAGGTCGACCGTGAGCACCCGGTCGACGCCCGCGGTCTCGAGCAGCTGGGCCACCAGCCGGGCGGTGATCGGCTCGCGCAGCGCCGACTTCTTGTCTTGACGCGAGTAGCCGTACCACGGCATCACCGCGACCACGCGGTGCGCCGAGGCGCCGACCGCCGCGTCGATCATCACGAGCAGCTCCATCATCGCGTCGTTGGCGGTGATCCCGGTCTCGGGGTTCGAGCACGTCGGCTGTACGATGAACACGTCGGCGCCCCGCACCGACTCGTCGAAGCGGCAGTAGACCTCGCCGGCCGAGAACGTCTTCAGCGTGATGTGCCCGAGCTCGATGGCCAGCTTGTGGGCGATCGCGCCCGCCAGCTCTGGGTTGGCCCGCCCGGCGAACAGCATGAGCTTCTTGCCGGTGACGATCGGCAGAGATCCAGATGCGGCCCGCGCCTCGCTCGCTTCCATGTGGGGCGTGAGTGTATGTCTGCGGGCAAACGCCTGGCAAATGTTGCTTTTCGGTGACCGGCGTGGATAGGGTTTGGGCGGGGCGCTTGCAGGTACTCAGCCATCACAAAAAGGAGGCGCCGCATGGGGCGCGGAATGTGTAGGTCGACGTGGGCGACAGCACTGTTGCTGGTGGCCGCCCTCGCAATCGCGATGCCGGCAACCGCCGCGGCCAAGAAGCCGGCCAAGAAGCCGAGCAAGCCCAAGGTCGTGGGGGCCTTCTACACGGAGACGAACGGGAATCCGAACAAGCTGCTGGTGTTCAACCGCTACAACGACGGCACGCTCAAGCAGGCAAGCAAGGTGGCGACCGGCGGCCAGGGCGGGCACCAGGGGCAGCCGATCAACGTGATGGCCCCGCCCCCGGTGTGCACCGGCAACGGGGCCGGATGTCCGTCGCTCGACAGCCAGGACGCGATCGCGCTCACACCCAACGGCAAGTTCGTCTTCGCGGTCAACGCGGGCAGCAACACCGTCAGCTCGTTCAAGGTGACGAAGCACGGAGTGGCGCTGGTCAACCAGGTCAGCTCCGGCGGGGCGTTCCCGGACAGCCTCACCGTTCACGGCAACCTGGTCTACGTGCTGAACGCGAACAGCCTCAGCATCCAGGGCTTGACGTTCAGTTCGACTGGGGTGCTGAGCGCGATCAGCGGCGGGTCGCAGCCGCTCAACCCCAACGGGACGATTCCGGGCGCGCCGCACGACATCAGCTTCGACAACACCGGTAAGTGGGTGGTGGTGGCGAAGCTGACCAACCCGATGACCCTGTCGCCGGTCGACGCGATTGACACGTTCCCGGTGAACTCCAATGGGACCGTCGGCCCCGCGGTGTCGTCGAACTCGTCCACCCCGGTGGCGTTCTCGCTCGGCTTCGACAGCGGCGACCACGTTCTGGTCACGACGCTCGGCAACCCGTTCGCGTTCAAGGCGGGCGCGCTCGAGTCCTATTCGATCGGCCCGACCGGTGCCCTGACCCACATAGCGTCCGCGAGCACGGTCGGTTACGCGCCGTGCTGGGACGTGGAGAGGGGCAAGTACGGGTACATCGTCAACGCCGACATCCTCGGTCCGGCGGCACCGTCGGTATCGACGTTCAAGCTGCCTGGCAACGGCCACCTCACGTATCTCGGCCACACCCCGAGGTCCGGCGCCGAGCCGCTCCAGACCGATATCGCGCTCAGCCGCGACGGCAAGTACATGTACGTGGTGGCACCGATCGACGACCGCGCGTTCGCGGGCGTCAACATCAGCCACATCGACGTGTTCAAGATCGGCAAGAACCACAAGCCGAACCTGATCCAGCAGACGCCGTTCAAGCTCGCCCAGGGCCTTACGGGCGCCGCGGCGAGTTAGCGATGAGTTAGCGGCAAGTTATCGTCGGTCGAGGGGTGGGCGCGCGCGCCCACCCCTCGCCGGCCGGTAAAGGCCATGCACGGCCGCGAGGTACTTGTCGGACATGGGGTCTGAGCGGTAGCTTTCCGGCGTCGTGTCGAAGCCGGGGATGGCCGGTGGTGCTTCGACCGGCGGGCGGCCGCGTCCGCCTCCGGCGCGCAACTCCGCAGATCGCCGGGTGTTCTTGACGATCTACCACACACTTTTACCCACACGAGGGGAGAAAGCATGGCAGTGATGGTGCGTAGCGGGATCGGGCGAGCGCGGTGGGTCGCGCCGCTTGCGATCGCTGCGGTGGTCGGCCTCGTGCCTTCCGTCGCGACCGCAGCACAAGGGAAAGCAAAGCCGAAGGTCACGGGCGCCGTATACACCGAGACCAACAGCACCAAGAAGAACGAGGTTGTCGCGTTCGCGCAGTTCAGTGACGGCTCGCTCAAGCAGGTCCAGAAGATCGCCACCGGCGGCAAGGGCGGCAACCAGGCCCAGCCGGAAACCGGAGACTGCCTCCCGCCGCCCGCGGGCAAGGGCGACTGCCCGAACCTCGACACCCAGGGTGAGGTGGAGACCGGCGCCGGCGGCAAGCTGCTGTTCGTCGTGAACGCGGGCAGCAACAGCGTCACCTCGTTCCGGGTGACGAGCGGCGGCCTGGTTCGCGCGTCCGTGGCCAAGTCGGGCGGCGTGTTCCCGCTCAGCCTGACCACCCACGGGAACCTGCTCTACGTCCTGAACACGAACAGCACGAACATCCACGGCTTCAAGTTCAACTCGGCGGGCAAGCTGACGCCGATCAAGGGCTCGAACCGGAAGCTCGCCGCGAACGTGTTCCCCGGGCTCTCCCGCCAGGTCGCGTTCGACAACAGCGGCAAGTGGCTGGTCGTCTCGAAGTTCGGCAACCCGTTCGCGCCGGGTGGGCCGGATCCGAAGAACTCGCTCGACACCTTCAAGGTGGGCGCGAGCGGCGCCGCCGGACCGGCGATCACCTCTGACGCCACCGTTCCGCTGCCGTTCTCCATCAACTTCGACAGCGCGAACCGGATGGTCCTGACCGAGGTCGGGAATCCGACGGCAACGGGCTTCGTGGATACGTTCCGCCTGCTGCCGAGCGGCCACCTCACGCCGATTCAGTCGGCACCGACCGGCTCGGGCGGCAACGCTCCGTGCTGGGGCGTGATCACCCGCAAGGGATTCCTCTACGTGACCAACGCGGACGCGCTCGGCCCCAACGGCGCCACCGTGGCCATCTTCAAGCTGTCGGGCGGCCACCTCACCCTCAAGGGCACCACGCCGCAGATCCACGAGACGCTCGCGACCGACGAGGCCCTGAGCAAGGATCAGAAGTACCTGTACGTGCTCGCTCCGACCTCGAATCGTCAGGCCGGCGGGAGCCACATCGACGAGTACAAGATCCTCCCCAACGGCGGCCTGAAGCTGATCGGGCAGACGCCGAAGACGCTGGCCAAGAGCGTCAACGGGCTGGCCTCGAACTAGCCGACAGCCAACGAAGGACAAGAGACGGGCGGGCCGGTCGGCCCGCCCGTCTTGTTGCCTAAGAGGAGGGCTGCGCTTCTTGTTGCTGCGCGGGCGCCTCGCCAACCGAGGACCCGCCGCCGCCGTTGCCCGCGGCCTTGGCCAGCGACAGCACCTCGTCGACGGACCACTGGTCGTAGGCGTGCTCGCCGTACTTCGAGGCGATCACCCGACCGTCAGAGGCGATCAGGAAATCGCCGGGCAGTCCGGTCGAGCCGCCGGCGGGCTTGACCGGCGGAGCGTGCTCCTTGCCCCGGATCGTCGCGCCGATGCTGCGCCCGAGTCCCTTGAAGATCGCCGGCCACGCGCCGGGGCTGAGGATCGCCTTCGGCTTGGCCTCGACGCCGAACTCGGCGTAGAGCTTGCGGTCGGGGTCCGGGATCACGTCGAAGGGAAGCTCGGCCTGGTACTTATGCAGGTCCTCGGCGCTCGAATGGAACACCACGACCTCCCGCACACCCGCCGCGCGCAGCTCGTCGTTGCGGACCACGACCGACCGCAGGTGCAGGTTGCAGACGGGGCACCCGGCGAAGCGGCGCAACTCGAGGTGAACCAGGTGCTCCGGATCCGGAATCGGCACGGTTTCACCCGAGAGCGCCTCGAGCTGGTGTGGCGCGAACGTGTCCCCGGTGTTCAGATGTGTCATGGACACCCCCCAATCGTTGTGCGTGCCGGATAGAGGCGGACGAATGCACGCCCCGCCGATCCTACCTGGGCCGCAGTTCCTCGATCAACCGGCGCGCTTGACGGGGCGCGCCCGCCACGCATACCCTGCGCCGATGATCGCGGCTGCCACCTGCAGGGGCACCTGATGGCGCGGGACCCAGCCCTCGCGCAGAGCCAGCTGTTCGCCGGACTGGCCCCAGAGGAGCTCGAGGCGGTGCGCGAGCGCATGCGCCCCCGCGAGTTCGCCCCCGGCGAGCAGCTGTGCGTGGCCGGCGATGCCAGCGACCGCATCTGGCTGATCACCTCCGGCCTGGTCAACTGGCGGGCCGGGACGACCGCCGGCGCCGGCGAGATCGAGCTGCGGATGCGCAAGGGCGACGTGATCGGCGCGCAGGACGCGATCACCGGCGCCGAGCGCACCGCGACCGTGGCGGCGAGCACGATCACCCAGACGCTCGAGCTCGACGCGAGCGACCTGCTCGAGCTGGCCGGCCGGTTCCCCCGCATCCTGATCAACGTCGTCCAGACGCAGCGCGAGCGCCTGTTCCGAGCCAGCGCCCGGAGCGCCGCGCTGTTCAGCGCCAGCGTCCGCTCGAGCTTCCCAGCGGGGCGAGGAGATCGGGGTGATCGCGGGCCCCTCGCTGAAGGGCGTGGTGCCGCGGCTGGTCACCGCGGCGCGGACCGCAAGTCCGCGTCCCGTCAGCGTGCTCGACCGCTCGCTGTCGTTCGCCGGCGCTCTGACCGCCTCCGACGAGCTGGCCGCCGAGCACGCCACCGTTCTGATTCCGAGCGAGCTCGACCCGGAGACGCTCGGTGTGCTCCTCGACGAGGTCGATCGTGTCGTGGCGCTGGTCGGGACCGCCGAGGAGGCCGCCCAGATGGGCCGGATCGCCGCCGCCGCGGAGGGCCGCCGGCTCGAGATCGTGGTGGTCTCCGACGAGGCCCGCGAGGCGAGCCAGATGTGGTACCCGGGAACGCTCGAGCTCGTCGTGCGGGAGTGCCCGCGCCAGGCGGGCTTCCCGCTGGCCGGTCGAGATCTGGCCTGGATCGCCCGGCATCTCACCCGGACCAAGCTCGGGGTCGCCCTGGGCGCCGGCGGAGCCAAGGGGTATGCCCACGTCGGCTTCCTGCAGACGCTCGAGGAGGCCGGCTACGCGGTCGACTACGTCGGCGGCTCGAGCATCGGCGGGTTCGTGGCCAGCCAGGTCGCGCTCGGCTGCAGCGCGGCCGAGGTCGAGGCCCGGTTCCGCGAGGCGTTCAGCGCCGAGAACGTGGCGCAGCTGTTCAAGTCGCCCCTGGTCGGCTCGGCCGGAGTCGAGGCGCTCACCAGCCTGCTCAAGCAGGCCACCCGTCAGGCGTTCTTCTCGCACACGACGATCCCCCTGACGATCATGGCGGTCGACCTCACCGAGCGCGCGCCGGTGGCGCAGCGCCACGGTGCGATCTGGGAGGCGCTGCTCACGGCGCTGTCGGTGGCCGGCGTGTTCCCCACCCCGGAGCGGAACGGACACCGGTTCATCGACGCGATCGCGCTGGTGCCGGTGCCGACGGCGGCGGTGCTCGAGGACGGCGCCGACATCGTCGTGGCGGTCAACCTGCTCGGCACCGAGTCGCTCGAGCAGTGGCCGGGTGTGCCCGAGGAGGAGCCCGACGCCGAGCCCAAGAAGGCGCGCCGGCGCGGCCCGCTCGACACGATGCTCGAGGCGATGGACCTCAGCCAGGTCGACACGAGCGCGCGCCACGCGGCGCTCGCCGACGTCGTGATCACGCCGCGGTTCGGACCGGCGGAATGGCGAGACTTCCACCTCGCCGACCTGTTTCTGGCCGCCGGTCGCGAGGCCGCGCGCGAGCAACTGCCCGCGCTCGAGGCGCTCGCCAAGCCCGTCGACCTCCTCGGCGCCGAGCGGCAGGCGAGCATCCTCGACGTTCCCGTTCGGTAATCCCCGGGTCTGTTCACCGGCGAACCCAGCTGTTAGAGTCGCCTTTCCGGGGTCCGTAAAGGGAGCATGTCTGTGCAAGGACTTGGGGCGATTTGCCTGACATAGGGGGCACCTCCACCGCGCAAACGGCGGGTGGCGGGGTGCCGGAAGTCGCTCGAGGCACGCTGGTCAAGGTGTGCGGGATCACGGAGCGCTCCGAGCTGGACCTGCTCGCCGCGCGCGGCGTCGACCTGGTCGGGCTGTGGTGGGGCGTGCCCGGCGGTCCGCACGACCTCGAGCGCGAGGACTGGGCCGCACTGGCCCGGGCGGCCGCCGACACCGGGGTGCTCGCGCCTGTGCTCGTGACCTTCTCCAAGGACCCCGAGCAGCTCGGCGCGACGCTCGACGCGGCGCCCGTGGACTGGATCCAGCTGCACGGCTACCCGACGCCCGGAGCCGTTCGCAAGGTCAAGGCCCTCGGAGGGGCGAGTGGGGAGCCGATAAAAGTCATCAAGGTCCTACACATCCGCGGCGGCGAGTGCGTCGAGGCGTCGCTGATCGGCTCCTACGAGAAGGCGGGCGTCGACGTGTTCCTATTCGACGTCGTGACCGAAGACGGGCGGGTGGGGAGCACGGGCCAGGCGCTCGATCCCGCGGTGGTGGCGCCGCTGGCCGACAAGCTGACCCGGCCGTTCCTGCTCGCCGGGGGGATCTCCGACACCAACCACGCCGACTACGAGTCCCTGGGGGCGCGGGAGCTCTTCCTTGGCGTCGACGTCGACACGAACGCCCGTGACGCCGAAGGGCGCATCTCCGCGGACCGGGTGGCGGCGATCACCCAAGTGTGGAAGCATCGCCCTGATGACTAGCGCGTTCATCGACGCCCTCCTCGCAGGGCGGCTGCCGATCATCATGGAGGTCAAGCGCTCAGACGGCGAGGGCGCTGAGCTGATGGGCGAGCGGACGATCCCCGAGATCGTCGGCCAGTACCTCGCCACCGGAGCGCCGTGCATCTCGGTGGTGACCGGTCGCTGGTTCGGCGGCGACGACGAGATGCTGCGCGAGGTGGCCGGGCTGACCGACCGGCCGTTGCTCAAGAAAGACTTCATCACGCGCGAGAAGCAGATCGTCGCGGCCAAGGAGATGGGCGCCTCGGCCGTCCTGCTCACGGCCAAGATCCTGCCCGCCAAGACGTTCCAGCACCTGATCGAGATCGCCCTGTCGCACGGCGTGACCCCGTTCGTCGAGGTCGTCGACCGGGCCGAGCTCGACAGCGTGATCCACCCGGAGGACTGCGTGATCGCGGTCAACAACAAGGACATCAACACGCGCGAGCGCGAGCCGGGCGACATCGACACGAGCCGCTCGCTGCTCGAGGCGACGATCGCCGCCGGGACCCCCTGCCCGGTCAGCGCGAGCGCGATCCTCGACCCGCGGATCGCCGCCGAGCTGATCGACGCCGGCTTCAAGGGCCTGTTGATCGGCACCGGGCTGCTGCGCGCCGAGAGCATCGCGGGGTGGGTGCAGGAGTTCGAGGGCCACCGCGCGGAGCTGGGCGCGCCCGTCACGCCGGGAGCCTCGTCGTGAGCCAGACGGCAACCCGATCTCTCGCCGATCACTTCGCCGAGCAGGCCCAGCGCAAGCCCGATGCGCCGGCCCTGATCTGGGATGGCCAGCCGGTCTCCTACCGGGAGCTCGGGGAGCTCAGCGACTCCTCGTTTGCAGAGCTGCAGGGCGCCGGCCTGCCCGACGACCGGCCGGTCGGGCTGCGCGCCAAGAAGTCGCCCGAGGCGATCGGGCTGATCCTGGCCTGCCTGCGCGCCCGAAGGTCGTTCCTGTTGCCCTCCGTCGAGCTCGCGCCCGAGACGCTGGCGGCGCTGTTCGCCCAGGCCGGCACGAGCCAGGTGCTCTCCCCCCACGGCCCGCGCAGCGAGTCGGCGGCCAGCCTCCGGGCCCTGGTCGACGACGCGCGCGGCACGCCCGAGTCCGAGGGCTCCGAGTGGCCGCCGGTGGGCGGGGGCGAGGACGTCACGTTCATGCTCACCACCTCGGGCTCGACCGGGCTGCCGAAGATCGTCCCGCTCACCGCGAGCGGCGTCGACGCGTTCACCGACTGGGCGGCCGAGCAGTTCGAGATCAGGCCGGGCACCGTCGTGGCCAATTACGCGCCGCTCAACTTCGACCTGTGCCTGCTCGACATCTGGACCACGCTCAAGCACGGCGGAACCGTGGCCATGGTCGACCAGGACCGCGCCACCCAGGGCGCTTACCTGGCCGATCTCGTGAACGACAACCAGGTGAACGTGCTCCAGGCGGTGCCGATGCTCTACCGCCTGCTGATCGATGTCAATCGCGAGGACGGGCGCACGTTCCCGAGCGTCAAGCACGTCATCACCACGGGCGACAAGATCCCGGCCAGCTCACTCGCGGAACTGCCCAAGCTGTTTCCCAACGCCCGCTTCTTCAACATCTACGGCTGCACGGAGACCAACGACAGCCTGATCCACGAGTTCCTGGGGCTCGCCGATGGCAACGTCCCGAGCAACATCCCGGTCGGTCAGCCGATCCCCGGCGTGATCGCCCGCGTGCAGACCGAGGACGGCACCGCGCTGGAGGGTCCCGGGACCGGCGAGTTCATGGTGTGGACGCCGTTCCAGACCCGGGGCTACCTCAAGTCGTCGCTCAACGCGGACAAGTTCGTCGCGCTCGAAGATGACGGCGGGCGCACCTACTACAAGTCCGGCGACATCGTCCGCCGCCACGAGGACGGGACGCTCACGCTCGAGGGCCGCTCCGACTTCTACGTCAAGGTGCGGGGCGTGCGGGTCTCGACCCAGGTCGTCGAGCAGGCCATCCAGGAGCACCCGGCGGTAGTCGAGGTCGCGGTCATCGCGGTGCCCGACGAGTTGGCCGGCGCCCGTCTGCACGCCGCCGTGCGCCGCGAGGCCGACGCCAAGCTCAACAGCCTGATGCTGCGCCAGCACTGCGCGACCCGCCTGGCGCGCACGGAGATGCCTTCCACGATCGAGATCGTCACCGAGCCCCTACCCAAAACATCAACCGGAAAGGTCGACCGCAAGGCGGTCGCGGCCGAGCTAGAGAGGAGTCGTGCCAATGGATGAGACCACCGCGAAGATCAAGGCGTTCATCGTTGAGGAGTTCATGCCGGACGTCCCGGTCGAGGACCTCGAGGACGACTTCGATCTCCTGACCGGCGGCGTCGTGGACAGCCTCGGCCTGCTCAAGGTGGTGGCCTGGCTGGAGGACGAGTTCGACATCGGCGTCGATGACTCCGAGCTCGGCCCCGACAGCTTCCGCACCGTCGCCGCGATCAAGGCCTACGTCGATCAGGCGCGCTCGGCCGCGTGACGACTAAACCTCCGCCATCTGAAGCGCTGGCCGCGCTGGTCACCCAGCGCTACCCGATCTCCGAGGATGTGTGGGGAGACTTCTGGGACCGGCTGGGCGGTAAGAGCCTGCATCCGGGCGAGGCGCTGGCGGTGCTGTCGTCGCTGACGACGCGCATGCCCGACGGCGCGTCGGTCAGCACGCTCCTGCAGTCCCTCCGGGAACGCAATCCCCAGCCTGGGCGCCCGACGGCCACCACGGTGAACATCGTGGGTACCGGCGGCGGCCCGAGCACGTTCAACCTGTCGACCGCGTCGGCGTTCGTGGCCGCGGCGATGGGCGCGCGGGTGATCAAGACCGGATCGCGCGCCTACGCCAGTCGCACGGGCTCCGTCGACCTGCTCGACCGGTTGGGCATCCGCCAGACGAGCTCCTACGAGCAGACCGAGGAGATGCTCGACGCGTTCGGGATGGCGTGCGCCGGCCCGTTCGTGTACCCCAAGGAGCTGCGCATGCTCGCGCGCCAGATCCTCCCCTTCGACATGAAGACCGTGGGGCGCTTCTTCAACCTGATCGGCCCGTTCCTGGCCTCGGTGCCGGTGTCGCTGCAGATCACCGGCGTGTCGGACCACAGCGTGCTCCCCACCTTCCGTGGGCTGGTGTCCGAGGACTCGAGCAAGGACTACTGGGTGGTCTGGAACGACGTCGGCGTGGACGAGCTGATGAGCGTCGTGGACTGCCACGTGTACGACAGCGCCCGGGGCGAGGAGTACGTGCTGAGGCCGGCTGAGCTCGGCCTGAGCGACCGGCCGTTCGACGATCTCCTGCCCGTCCCTGATCTCGATCAGACCGTCGATCACTTCCTGGGCCTGATCGGCGGCGAGGGCCCGACCGGCGCGATCGAGAGCATCAAGCTGAACGCGGCGGCCCTGGCCATCAACTGCCAGGTCGCCTCCGACTGGGCAGAGGGCCTGCAGATGGCCGCGGACGCGATGAGCGCCGGCGAGCCGGCCCGGTTGATCGAGCGGATGCGCGCGCACGGCCAGGTGACGGCCAAGGCATGACCTCAGCGGGCGAGACACGCGCCGGGGCCTCCGGGTTCTTCGCCGAGCGCGCGCCCGGGCGGCCCGGCCTGGCGCTGTTCCTGAACGCGGGCGACCCGCCGCTGGACACGTTCCGCGAGCTCGTGCTGATGCTCGATCAGGCGAAGGTCGACTGCCTGGAGCTTGCGATCCCGTTCCCGAACTCGGCCAGCGACGGCCCGGTGATCCGCGCCTCGGCCAGCCGCGCCCTGGAGGACGGCATCGATCGGGACGCCGTGCTCGAGTTCATCGGGCGCGTGCGCCCCGAGCTCTCCCACCTGAAGATCGCGCTGCTGGCCGACTGGAGCTACTCGATCAAGGGCACGCCGATGAAGGAGTTCCTCGAGCGCGCGCAGGCGGCCGGCGCTGACGGGCTGCTTGTCCACGGCCTGCCACCGCGCCTGAAGCCCGAGTACTACGAGGCCGCGGGGACCGTAGATCTGCCGATCGTCACGACCTGCTACGCCACGTCGGAGGAGCCGGTGCTCCACGAGGCGGCCGACCACGGCTCGGCGTACATCTACCTGGTCGCCGCCTACGGGCGCAGCGGCACGGTGGGGCCGCCGGACCACAGCGTGCTCATCCCGGTCATGGAGACGTTGCGGACCCGCACCGCCGTTCCCGTCGCAGTCGGCTTCGGGGTCAAGGACAAGAGCCACATCGACGGGCTGGGCGCCGTCGGAGCCGATGCCGCGATCGTCGGCTCGACCTGCGTGGCGCGCGTCACCGACGCCCGCGCCGCCGGGCGCGACGTGGTCGAAGACTTCCGCGGATTACTCAGAGAACTGGGATCCCTCCCACCCGAGGTCCCAGAGTAGGTTCACGTCAAACAACCACAAGGGGCATACATGATCATTCGGGATCTCGAGAACGTGAAGACGGTCGAGTGGGGCAATGGACTGAGCCGTCGCTTCCTGCTCGAAGCCGACGGCATGGGCTACACCGTCACCGACACCATCGTGAACAAGGGCACGAAGACGCTGATCGAGTACGCGAACCATCTCGAGGCTTGCTACTGCATCGAGGGCCGCGGCAAGGTCATCGAGATGGACGGCACCGAGCACGACATCTTCCCGGGCCGGATCTACGCGCTCGACAAGCACGACACGCACTGGCTACTCGGCGGCGAGAACGAGGACCTGCGCCTGGTCTGCATGTTCACGCCGGCGCTGACCGGCGACGAGGCGCACCGGATCAGCGAGTCCGGCGTCCACCCGTCGGTGTACGGGGAAGTCGTCGGGAGCTGAGGAGCGGCAATGGCACTGACCGCCCCCACCGGCGAGTGGACCGACGAGCAGAAGACGCTCCGGAAGTCGCTCAACCAGCACTTCGAAGCGCTCAACGCCGGCCACCTCGAGGACGACGCCGCCAGCCGGTTCAACCGCGACAAGTGGCAGCTGATCCGCGACTCCGGTGTGCTGCGGATCCCGTTCGACCCGCAGTGGGGCGGTCTCGGCCGCGACGTGCTGACGCTCGTCTACGTGCTGGAGAACCTGGGCTACGGCTGCCGCGACAACGGGCTGCTGTTCGCGGCGGCGACCCAGGTGGTGAGCGCCGCCGTCCCGCTGCACAAGTTCGGGTCAGACGAGCTCAAGGAGCGCTTTCTGTCGCGGCTGATCGACGGCGAGATCATCAGCGCCCACGCGATCTCCGAGCCGAACGCCGGCTCGGACGCGATGGCCATGATCACCACCGCGACGGAGGACGGCGATTCCTACGTCCTCGACGGCCAGAAGATCTGGATCACCAACGGGCCAATCGCCGACGTCGTCACGGTCTACGCGAAGACGGACACGGGCGGGGGCGCCGCGGCGATCACCGCGTTCCTGGTCCCGACCGACACGCCCGGATTTCACGTGGGCGAGCCGATCGAGAAGCTCGGGCTGAACACGTGTCCGTTCTGCCAGCTCGAGTTCCGTGACTGCCGCGTGCCCAAGGAGAACATCGTCGGCAAGGTCGGCGCGGGCTTCTTCATCCTCGAGCACGTCATGAACTACGAGATCCTCTGCATCTTCACGATGATGGCCGGCGAGATGCAGGAGCGGCTCGATCGCTGCATCAAGTACGCCAAGACGCGCCAGGCGTTCGGACAGCCGATCGGCTCGAACCAGTACGTGGCGGGCAAGATCGTCGACATGAAGATCGGGCTGGAGAACTCGCGCAAGCATCTCTACGACACCGCGCGGCGGTTCGCCAAGGGCCGCAGCGTGACGACCGAGATCTCGATGGCCAAGCTCATCACGAGCGAGGCCAACGTCGCCTCGGCGCTGTCGGCCATCCAGATCTTCGGCGCGCGCGGCTACTCGCGCGAGTATGGCCTGGAGAAGGGGCTCCGCGACTCGATCGGGGCGCCGATCTATTCGGGCACGAACGAGACGCAGCGCGTCCGCATCGCCTCGATGCTCGGCCTGTAAGTAAGGGTCTGGGTCCGCGACGGGCGGTACACGCCCCGTCGCGGACCCTTTCACCCTCAGCTCAGGACGCCGCCATCCCAGACGCGCCCGCCGGCAACGTGGCCGGCGTGGTCTGGATGTGGGTCAGGCTGCCGTCGTGGCCAACCCGGTAGACGTCGATGTGACTCGTGTCGTTGTTGTTCGGCACCGGCAGCATGTCCAGCGTCGGCGATAGCACGTACAGGTACCGACTGTCCGGGCTCAACGTCAGGTCGGTCGGGAACGCGGCCCCGGGTGGGGTGCTCGGGCTGACGTCGGTCTGCCCCAGCAGCGTGAGCGATCCGTCGTGTCCCACCGCGTAGCGCGTGATGCCGCCCTTCCCGTCGCCCGGCGGGAACGTCGAGAGGCTGTTGGTCACGAACGCGTACTTCTTGTTGTTCGTGATCACGATCCAGCAGGCGCCGCGGCCGCCGCTGGCCACCGGGCCACCGTTCGGCGTGACGGTGCCGGACGGGTCCAGCGTGTACGACGAGGTCGTGCCGACGAACAACGTCGGGTCCGTCGGATCGGGCGGATTCGGCGCGTGGTTGATGTTGCCGGTGTTGGACACCAGCAGGTTCTTGGAGTTCAGGTAGGCGAACCCGAACGGGCCGTAGTCGTCCGACGCGTTCTGCTTCGCCGGCCCGGCCTTGCCGTGGCGATCGACCACGAACGTGTCGAGCACGCCCTTCGGCTGGTTTGCGCAGCCACCCAGGTAGCAGCGCTCGGCGACGGTCAGCAGGCGGCCGTTCGGCGAGAAGCCGATCTGCGCCGCGATACCACCCGGGCCAGGCGTCGAGAGGGACTGCGACGACCCTGCGATCGGGTGCAGCCTGTCGTGACGCGTGATCTTGAATCCGGCGATGTTCCCGCTGTGCGAGTTCACGACGTAGAGCACGTTGCCGTTGCTGGTCACACTGATCGGCTCGGTCCCGCCGGAGCCGACCCGGTCGACCTTGTTCAGGCCGTGCTTGGTCACCCGGAACACGGTGATCGTGTTGTCACCGGCGTTCACCGCGAACAGCAGACGCCCGTCCTGGCTGAGGGCGACCGCGGCTTGCGAATCGACGATCGGGAAGTTGAAGGGGGGATTCTGAGCGAGGCCCACACCGCCGGTTGGCACCGTCGCCCGCTGGACGATCGTGCCATCGCGATGCCGATCGAACACGATCACCGCGTTGGCGGTTGCATTGTTCGTTTCCGTGTAGACCGCGCCTCGCTCGAGATTGTTGTTGCCGTGGCCGTGGCCCTTGTGGCCGTGATCGTGGCCCTTGCCATGGCCCCGATCGTGTGCGAGCGCGGGTGTCGCCCCGACAGCGGCGAGCGCGACCGCGAGAAACGCCGCGCTGGCCAGCCCAGCCAGTCGGCGACGGGACGTGATGCCCCTCATGTGTGATCCTCCTTGTAGATGACCCCGGTCCTGACGGACCCCACCGCAAGTCCGGCCGTGGTCTTGCGGGTCGTTACGTTACCAACCGAACCTTAACGCGCGGGAACCTCCGGAACTGCCGCGGTCACTCCGGAACTGCCGCGGTCACCCACGAGGGGTCATCTCCCGGAGCAAAATTGCGGTCCTTTACGGATGTAGTTCGTTGGCACGTGCCGGATGTGCACGTGTTCGCGATGAGTTAGTTTTCTCGCGTCCCGGCCCGAGGCGGGGCCTGCGCCGGCCGGGTGAACCCAACTTCAAGCAGACCGAGCTCAAAAGGGGGCTTCATGCCGTCATCGACGGACATGTCGGGCAGCCGCTTGGCCAAGCGGCTGATCACGTTCTACGTGATCATCGCCACGATCGGCGTAGCGGTCGTGATCTTCGTGGTGAGCAAGGGGGGTGACGAGAAGGCCCAGCCGGCGATCGCCGGCGGCTACACGCTGGCGTCGGCCAGCCCGTGTATCGGACCGGTGCCCAAGCCCGCGGGTGGTATCCCGCTGCCGGCGACCGCGCCGACCCAGGTGCCGGCCGCGGGCCCGTCCTTCAACGTCCTTCAGTCCGGGCAGTTCGTCAACTTCACGAACAACCAGAGCACCCTGGGCGGACAGCTACGTCTGAACGAGACGACGCTGCCGAACGGCGGCCATCGCCTGACCGGGGACGTCAACTGCGTGTCCGGTGGAAGGTCGCTTCACCTCGACGCGATCGCCACGCCAGGCGCCAAGGCTGCGATCACGGGAACCCTGGGCGGGCTACCGTTCAACGCCAGCCTCGCCAGCGCTCCACCGGCTGCGGGCGCGGCCGCGCCGCGGACGCCGACGAATATCCAGGGCACGTACGCCCTGACCCCGGCGTCGACGTGCTTCGGGAGCAAATTCTCGATTCACGGCACCGGCGCCGTCGCTCAGCTCTACTCGTCGGGCGGCAAGCTACTCGGGCCGGTCACCTACTCGAGCAAGAACGCCGGCGTGTTCGGCGACGTGAAGTGCGTCAAGGGCGGCGCCGCGCGTATGACGGCGACCGCCAATGACCTGCAGCTTCAGAAGGTCACGGTGATCCCGCTCAACGTGGCGACGCCGGTCCCCTCGACGGCCTCGAAGCCCAAGCCCGCACTGACCACCCCGAGCGGGCTCTCGCCCGCCGGCGAGAAGTTCACGGCGACGAAGGCGCGCAAGGACTTCAACTCGCTCGTCGCCGCGGCGTTCCTCGCGATCGCGATCGTGCTCATCGTCGCGCGACTGTTCGGTGCCGTGGCGACGAGGGTCGGGCAGCCACGCGTGATGGGCGAGGTGATCGCCGGCCTGTGCCTTGGCCCGTCGCTGCTAGGCGCGATCTCACCCAACCTCCAGGCGACGTTCTTCCCCAGTGATGTCCTACCCGCGCTGGGGGTCGTGGCCAACCTCGGGTTGATCTTCTACATGTTCCTGGTCGGGCTCGAGGTCGACCGCGGCTCGCTGAAGGGCAAGGTCGCCGCGGCCACCGCGATCTCGAACACCAGCGTCGCGGTGCCGATGCTGCTCGGTATCGCTGTCGCGCTGCCGCTGTACAAGCTCGTCGGGCCGGACAAGAAGTTCGTCGCGTTCGCGCTGTTCATGGGCGTGTCGATGTCGATCACCGCGTTCCCGGTGCTGGCCAGGATCCTCGCCGAGCGCCGGATGATCAAGCGCCCGATAGGCTCGCTGGCGATCGCGTGCGCCGCGGTCGACGACGTCACCGCATGGTTCTTGATCGCGCTCGCCCTCACGATCGCGGCCTCGGGTACCTTCGGGGACGTCGTCAAGACGATCGCCGAGGCGACGGCGTACACGCTGGTCATGGTGCTGATCGTCAGGCGCGTCCTCGGCCGCATGGCCACCGCGTTCGACGAGGTCGGACGGATGCCGGGCGCGTGGTTCGCCGCGATCGTCATCGGCGTCCTCCTGTCGGCGTGGGTGACCGAGGAGATCAACATCGCGTTCATCTTCGGCGGCTTCGTGTTCGGCATGATCATGCCGCGGCACGCGCGCATGAACGAGGAGGTCACCCGGCGGATCGACGACTTCGTGGTCACGCTGCTGTTGCCGGTGTTCTTCGTCTACACCGGCCTGCGGACGAACGTCGGACTGCTCGACCGCCCGGAGCTGTGGCTGATCACGCTGCTGCTGATCGCGGTCGCGATTCTCGGCAAGCTGTTCGGTGCGGCGATCGCCGCCCGGGTCGCCGGGTACGACTGGAAGGCCTCGTCGGTGATCGGGACGCTGATGAACACCCGCGGGCTGACCGAGTTGATCGTGCTCAACCTGGCTCTGGACGCCGGCGCGATCTCCAACACGCTGTTCGCGATGCTGGTGATCATGGCCGTGGTGACCACGCTGATGGCCGGGCCGCTGCTGAAGCTGCTCGACCCCAAGAACGAGTACGGCACGGCGGCCGAGGATGCGTTCGCCGACGCCGCGCTCGCGGCCGTCCAGGAGCATCCCGAGCTCCCCGTCCCGGAGCGCTCGATCCTCGTCGCGCCGCAGACCGACGAGGCACTGGCGCAGCTGGTCGGCCTGGCCGAGCCGCTGGCGCGGTCACAGCCGCCGCGCGAGATGATCATCGCTCGTCTGGTGCGGCCCCCCAGGGGCGCCCACGCCGGAGTCCGCGGTGGACTGCAGAGCGAGAACCTGGCGCTCGAGCGGGCCACCCGAGCGATCACCGAGGTGCGGCAGCGGCTCGGCGACGAAGGCGTGGTCGCCCGCGGAGTTGCGTTGACCTCCACCAACCCCGGGTCCGACCTGGCTCACATCGTTGCGCGCGAGCCGGTCGACCTGGTGCTCACCGAGGGGCGGCGGCGCCTCGTCGGCGAGGGCGTGCCCCTCGGCGACGTCGGCGAGCTGATGGAGCAGGCCGTCTCCGACGTGGCGGTACTGGTGGCCAAGGAAGGTGATCCGATCGCGCTCGGTCCCGACAACCCGATCCTCGTGCCGTTCGGCGGTGCCGAGCACGACTGGGCCGCGCTCGAGCTCGGGTCATGGCTGGCCGCCGCGACCGGGGCCCCGCTCAGGCTCCTCGGTGCGGCGGGCCAGACGGACGAGAGCAAGTCGGTCACCCGGCTCCTGGCCGACGCCGGCCTGCTCGTCCAGCAGGCCACCGGCATCGCCACCGAGCCGCTCGTCGTCGCCGGCGGTCGCGACGGCATCGTGGCGGCGGCCGAGCAGGCCGGGCTGCTGGTGCTCGGGCTCTCGGAGCGGTGGCGCAAGGAGGGCCTCGGCCCGACGCGCTCGGCGATCGCCAAGGCGGCGCCTGCGCCGGTGCTGTTCGTGCGGCGCGGTACGCGGCCCGGGCTGTTCGCACCGAAGGAGGACGTCACGCAGTTCAAGTGGTCGATGGCCGGCGGGCCGGGCATGCTCGGGCTCTCGCCGCGGTCGATCTCCGGCACCTCGGCGCCGGCCGCCGGACCCTCGCCCGACGAGCCGCCGATCTCGGTCTCGTGACGGTTCAGCCGTAAGAGGGCTAACACGCGCCGGCCCGGGGTCCACGATTCCGGGCCGGCGTGTGCGTTATCCGCGCCGGCCGTTGGTCGGGTGGGGCAGCACCGCGGCCACCCGGGTGGGGCCTCCCTCGGCCGAGGTGACCCACAGGCGCCCGCCGGCCAGCAGGGCGCGCTCGCGCATCCCGGTCAACCCGAAGCCGGCTCGCACGGCGTCGGGCTCGAAGCCGCCGCCGTCGTCCTCCACCGCGAGCTGGACCCGGTCGGGCAGCTGCGTGACCCGCAGGCTCACGGTCTCGGCGTGGGCGTGCTTGACCGCGTTGCTCAGGGCCTCCTGCACGATCCGGTAGATCGCGGTCTCGGTGTCGCGGTCCAGGCGATGGTCGGACTCGAGCTCGACCTCGAGCGCGACGGCAAACCCGCCGATCGCGGCCTGGCGCTTGGCCAGCGACTCGATCGCCGGACCGAGCCCCAGATCGTCGAGGGCGGCCGGGCGCAGCTCGGCGATCAGATCGCGCAGCTTTCGCATCTCCTCGGCCAGGTGGGCATCGGCGCTCTCGGTGGCCCGGCGCAGCGCGTCGAGATCGCCCCGTGCCATGCCCGCCGCGAGCACCATCCGTGTTCCGGTCAGCCCCTGGAGGGTCTCGTCGTGCAGCTCGCGCGCCCACCGCGCGCGGGCCTGGTCGGCGGCCTCGACGCTCAGGCGCAGCCGGGCGGCGGCCACCGAGCGCGCGGTGGCCACCGCGGTGGCCGCGCTGGCCGCCACCGACATCAGGAGCTGCTCGTCCTCCTCGGCGAAGGGACGCTCGTCGGCGCCGTTGATGCCGGCCAGCACCCCCAATGGCTCGCCGCGGAACACCAGCGGGACCAGGATCGCGGCCTTGGCGTCGGGGGCCAGCTGCTCGAGCTGCGCCGCGTCGACCTCGGCGCCCACTCGCCGGGGTCGTCCGCTCAGCAGGACCTGGCCGGCCAGCGACCCGTTCAGCGGCAGGCGGGGCTGAGAATCCGAGCGCATCGCGCTGCCGCTAACCGCCACGAGCTCCTCTCCCTCGGGCAGGTAGACCACCAGCGTCCTCGCCGCGACGATCTCCCGTCCCTGGGCGAGGATCAGCGACAGCACCCGCTCGAGCTCGGTCTCGCCCCCGACCGCCCGGGCGATCTCCGCGAAGGCCTCGAGCCGCTCGACGCTGCGCGCCAGCCCGCGGTTGGAGTCCTCCAGCTGGTCGGCGTACAGCGCGAGGTCGCGCTGAGCGTCCTGGCGCACCCTCATGTCGTGGCGCAGCCGCTCCGAGAACCGGCCCACCACGACGCCGGTGAGCACGAACGCCGCGCCGCGCGAGACGTAGCCGAGCGCGTCCACATGCACGTCGTTGATCACGCTCCAGGCCGGCACAAGCGCGAACGCCACCGCGGCCGCGACCAGGCCGCCCCGGATGCCGAACTCGATCGCCAGCAGGGCGATCGGGACGATGTAGAAGTTGGCCAGCAGCGCGTCGGGGTCGTCGACCGCCAGCCGCGCGGCGAACGCCGCCGCGAACAGCACCGTGGCCGCCGCGATCACCGCCGCGTGCTTGGTCCCGGAGGAGGGCGGGGGCGCGGGCGCCTTGAGGCGCTCGATCACCCGGCGCTGGGCGGCTTCGAACTCGATCTGCCGCGCTCGGGCCGCGCCCGCGCTCAGCGGTGGCTCGTCCGCCCTCGCCCCGGCGCTCATCGATGGATCACCCCGTGCTCGAGCGCATAGCGGACGAGCTCGGGCCGGCCGGTGATGCCCAGCTTCGCCTGGAGGTTGGCGCGATGCGTCTCGACCGTGCGGGGGCTGATGTACAAACGCGAGGCGATCTCTGAGTTGGTGTGCCCGAGCGCCACCAGTCGGAGGACCTCGAGCTCGCGGTCGGTGAGCGCCGCGTCGGTGTCGCTGGTCAGCGCCCACCCGCCGATCGCCGGATCGAGGTAGCGCCCGCCCTTTGCCACCGTGCGGATTGCCCGCACGAGGTCCGCCCGCGAGGCCTCCTTGAGCACGTAGCCCGCCGCGCCCGCGTTCCAGGCCGGGGCGACGAACGCCGGATCGTCCTCCATGGTCAGGATCACCACCCGGGTGGCCGGCGACGCCGCGCGCATTTCGAACAGCGCGCTCAGGCTGAGGTCGCGGCCCATGTGGAGGTCGAGCAGCACCACGGCCGGCGTGCACTCGCGCAGCAGCTCGCTTGTCTGGGCGATGTCGCTCGACTCGCCGACCACCGCCAGGTCATCCTCGGCCTCGAGCAGCAGGCGCAGCCCCTGGCGCACCACAGCGTGGTCGTCGGCGATCACGATCGTGATGGGCTGGGTCGGCATCCGGCGTCCGGTCGCTCAGGGGGCCTTGGCCAGGTAAGTGTGGCCCGCGCGAACGACGACGTTCTTGCCCAGGCGGAGGTCGCGGACGACGACGACACCTGTGCGTACGAGGGTCAGCGTGCCGTCGCAGCGATCCCGCACGCCCCAGTCGGTGCCCCGGACGGTGGCCGCGGCGAATCGCCCCGTGGTCCGGAAGCGGCCCTTGGCGGTGCCGCGGAGCAGGCCGAGCACCCGCCGGTTGACCGCCGCGCCGCGCGCCGCTGCCGCCCCAGTCGCGCACACCGATCGGGTCCGGTTGTCGCGGAGGACCAGGTTGACCAGCCCGCCGGCGGTCCGGCTCTGCTCGATCCGGAAGCGCCCGCGGAAGAACCGGCCGGTCTGCTCGCGCGCCGGTGCCGGCCCCGGATCGGCCGAGGTCAGGCTGACCGTGCCGGCGGTGGTGTCGACCACGGTGCCGAGCGGAACCGCCCGCGCGGAGGTCAGTGCGACGAAGCGGTGGTACCCGCCGGGCACGTCGATCAGCACTTTGCCGGCGAGGGGGGCCAGAACCACGGTGCGGGCGAACATCGGCGCAGGCGCGTCCACGCGCGCTCCGGCGCCCGAGCACGCCGCGCCGGTCAAGCACGCCACAGCCAAGGCCCAGATAATCGCTCGTCGTCCTTGTCCCACGTTGGGTCCCTTTCAGGGACGGTAAGCGCGTCCCGGCCACTCGTCAACCCTGCACGAACGCGGGGTTGTCGCGTGCTCGGCGAGTGCGTAGACTGTCCGGGGCGTCTTGTGCTGCCCGCCGGCAGCGCGGACGGGGGCGAAATGGGGCCAAACCGCGAGGGGTGATGTGCACATGAAAGGGACGCGGCTACTCGGGAACAACCGGAACCTGAAGGTGCTCCTGCTGGCCCTGGTGGCGATCGTGGCGACCGGCCTGGCGCTCGGCGGCTACGCCGCGCGCGCCCTGCGCACGTTGGACCTGAACACGGTCAACGCACGCTTCTCGGTCCGTGGCGCCCAGAAGCCGCCCTCGAACGTCGTGGTCGTCGCGGTCGATGACGCCAGCATCTCGACGATCAACAAGCAGTGGCCGTTCCCCCGCGCGGTTGAAGCCCGGCTCCTGAACCGGATCGGCGCCGGCCATCCCGCTGCCGTCGGTTTCGACGTCGCGTTCTCCGACCCCAGTTCGATCGGCCAGAAGGACGACGTTGCGCTCCTGACTGCCCTCGGGGGCGACAACATCAACGGGCACGTGGTGCTCTCCTTCCAGGAGACCGACTCGAAGGGCGACGTCCGCCTGATCGGCATCCCGCAGACGCAGAAGGCCCTGCGCAAGGCCGGGGTTCAGCCGGGGATCACGCTGTTCCCGTTCGATCCGGGCGGCTACATCCGCCGCATGTCATACGAGATCAACAAGCTCGTGACATTCCCGGTGGTCACCGCCGAGACCGCGACGGGCAAGCGCGTCCGCCCGTTCTCCGGCAGCAAGTGGATCGACTACGTCGGACCGGCCGGGACCTTCCACACGGTCAGCTTTGCCGACGTCTACAAGGGCAAGGTCCCGGCCAGCTTCTTCAAGGGCAAGATCGTCGTGATCGGCCCGACCGCAGCCGACCTGCACGACATCCACCCCGCCTCGACCGATCCGCAAATGTCCGGGGCCGAGATCGAGGCTAACGCAATCGACACCGTTCTGCGCGGCTTCCCGCTGTCCGCGGCGCCTGGGTGGGTCAATGTGGTGCTGATCGTGCTGTTCGGCGTGGCGGTCCCGCTCGCTGCCTTGCGCGTGCGCCCGATCGTGTCGATCGCAGTCGCGGTGGCGATGGGCGCAGTGTTCGCGGTCGTCGTCCAGCTCCTCTTCAACGGCGGCACGATCGTGTCGTTCGCGTATCCGATGTTGGCGCTGGTGTTGAGCGCCGTCGGCTCGCTCGCGGTCCAGCTCGTCACCGAGGCGTTCGAGCGCATCCGCGCGGTCGACCTGTTCGCGCGCTTCGTCCCCGAGGATGTAGTCGACCAGGTCCTGGCCAGCGCCGACGGGCTGCGGCTCGGCGGCGTCCAGCGCGCCGGCACGGTCATGTTCACCGACCTGCGCGGCTTCACCTCGTTCTCGGAGAAGCTCACGCCGTCCCAGGTGATCGACGTGCTCAACCACTATCTGAGCGAGATGTCGGACGCGATCCTCGACAACGGCGGAACCCTCGTCGCCTACATGGGCGACGGGATCTTCGCCGTGTTCGGGGCCCCGCTCGAGCAGCCCGATCACGCCGACCGCGCGCTGCGCACGGCCCGTGAGATGCTCGAGGTCCGCCTGCCCCGCTTCAACGAGTGGATCCGCTCACAGGGGCTCGGCGACGGCTTCCGGATGGGCATCGGGCTCAACAGCGGCCACGTGATGTCCGGCCATGTGGGCTCCGAGCGGCGCGTCGAGTACGCCGCGGTCGGCGACACCACGAACACGGCCTCGCGGATCGAGGCGCTGACCAAGGGCACCCCCCATCAGCTGCTGCTGTCCGACTCCACCCGGGACGCGCTGATGACGCCGGCAGGCGACCTGGTCTTCGTCGACGAGGTCGAGATCCGCGGCCGGGTGGCGCGGATGAAGCTGTGGGGCCTCGACGAGAGCCCGCCTGCGACCGCTGCCGCAACCGCGGCGCCGGCGGCCGAGGCCCCTGCCTGAGCCGCAGGTTTTGTTCGGCATACGTACGTTTGTCGAGCCTGGTCATGGTGGGTAACGGATTGCCGTAGACGACCGAAAACCTACTCAACATGGCTAGCTCGCTCGATACATCCCCCCCCGAGGCGAGCCCCGCCGCGTTTGCGGTCGCACATCGAGTCGTCGATGGGCGCATCTGCGTGGTCTCTGTTCAGGGCGATCTGGATCTCGCCTCGGCTGCCCAGCTGAAGCGGACCCTGGTCGAGTTGCTGGACAAGGGCTACGCCCAGTACGTGATCGATCTCTCGCAGCTCACGTACATGGACTCGATGGGCCTCGGCGTTCTCGTCGGCTTCCGTAAGCGCGTCGAGGGCAGCGCCCAGCTGTCCCTGGCCTGCCTGCCCGACACGCAGCGCAAGCTGCTCGAGCTGACCGGCCTGGACGCCTGCTTCGACCGTTTCGACTCACTCGACGAGGCGCTCAGCACGAACGCCGGCAGCGCGCTTCCGTTCTGCACGGATGCCGCGATGGCGCTCGGCCTGGCTGGCACGGCGATGCCGTTCGCCGCCTCGCGCCGGGCCGAGGCGCTGCGCTGGCTGCGCATCCTGCGCCTGCACGGCGAGGCGGCCCGCGTGCTGTGCGCGCTCGGCGTCGGAGAGACGCCCCTCGGCGACTCCGGCCCCGCCGAGGCCGCGGATCCCGCGACCGACGCCGGCCGCGACGATCGCGACCCGGTCGGTGCGGTCAGCGAACTCGCGGTGCGCCTGGCCCGCAAGCGGGCCGCGACGACCGTCGGCACCGGCGACATCTTGCTCGCCGCGATGCGTTTCTACGGTCCCGACTTCGATCGCGTGCTCGCCGCCCACGGCACCGACCGCGACGAGGTCATCGCGCGGCTGGCCGCCTGACGGCCCTGCGGCTGGGCTCGCGTCTCAGACGCGAGCCCGCCCGCTACGCGGGTGGCGGGCCCGTCGGGATCTGGAACACGCCCGACGGGCTCGGCGCGCGCCGTAGCTCCTCGGGGATCTCGATCACCGCGGCCGAGAACTTGCGCGCCAACGGTGGCGGCCCGGCGCTGACCAGTTCGGGCGTGAACGGCTGGATCGGCAGCGGCAGGTACTCCGGCGCCACCGACCAGTCGGTCGAGCGGAACTCGCCCGCGTTCTCGATCCAGCTGAGCGAGAACAGCGGGAGGATCACCACCTTGGTCCAGATCGCGATCACCCAGGTGACCCAGTATTCGAAGATCGGCCAGAAGTGCGAGGAGAAGTGGATTCCCTTGAGCACGTTGGCGGCCAGGTACACCAGGATGAACTCGCCCACCGCGAGCACGAAGGTCAGCCACGGCGGCTGCCAGCGGATGATGAACGGGTAGAACGCGGTGTCGAGCGCGACGCCGATCACGAAATACAGCCCGATCAGCACGATCCAGCTGGGATTCTGGGTGATGATCGAGACGATCGTCCAGATGATCGCCGGGATGATCAGGATCGCCCAGCGGGTCTGCACGCGGCCAAGAACAGTCGGACACATGACGCTCTCCCCTCTACGCCAGCTGCTGGGTCGGAGACACGGTCCGCAGCGCCGCGGCCACGTCTCGTCCCATCGAGAACTGCATCGCCATCCGCGACCCAAATGGTCGCTTGCGCAGCTTCTCGGCCCGTGCACAGTCGGCGACAAAGCGACGCGCGATGAACTTCAGGCCGGCGATGGTGTCGCCATGGGGGATCACGTTGTTGGCGATCAGGCCCATGCAGCACAGACGCGACTCCGGCCGGTCGAGCCCCGGCACGCCGCAGTTCGTCTGCAGCCGGAGACGACCGTCGACGACAGGCACCTTGTAGAACTCGACCAGGCGACGCAGGAGCGGGATGGTCAGCACGGACTTGTTGAAGCCGGTGCCCGCGACCACGCCGGTCAGGTCGAGCCAGCCGGGATCCTCGCCGTGCATGCTCTTGACGTACACGCGCAGCCCGGCCCGGCCCGGCTCGATCTTGTCGATCTCGCCGATCAGCGCGTCGAAGCGGCCCTCGTTCTGACCGGTCTTGATCCGCGCCAGCCACTCCCGGCGCTCCGGACGGGTTCCGCGCAGGACCTGGCCCAGGAACTCGATCCGCTGGTCGAACGGCAACTGCGTGTACGCGTCGATCCCGATCGACTCGAATAGGCACCGAGGTACGTTGAGGTCCTGGGTCTCCGGCTGCGGATTGCGCGTCAGCGCCAGCGCCGAGGCCCCGGCGTCGATGATGTTCGCCCACTCGTTGACCGAGGCGATGCCCGCCCCGAGCACGATGTAGCGCCCGCCCGCCGCGTATTGCTTCGGCTCGTAGGCCTGCACGATCCGGTCGCCCAGCGCGGGATCCCTGCGCGCCTTGGCCAGCAGCGGCGGGAACGAAAGCGGCCCATGACCGGGCGCCAGCATCACGTGCTTGGCGCGGCCGATGAAGTTGGCCTGCTCGTCGTACATCACGAAGTGCGGCTCGGGCTGGGTCTGCCGCTGCAGCCATCCGACCTTGGTCGGGATGCGCACGTCGTTCCACCCGATGCGCCGCGCCACCACCGCGGCCTCGGTGAGGATTTCGGGGACGCCCGGGTTGTACTTGCGTCGTGTCGTGCGGTACAGCGGCCGCAGTGACTTGTGCGCCCACGCGTCGAGCTGGGCGAACGTCGGCCAGTCGGGGGCCAGGAAGTGCGACTCCGATTCGGAGCGCAGCACGGTCTGCCCGAGGTTGTAAGCGAACTGCTGGTAGGTGCCGACCGGGTTCTCGCTCGGCCCGAAGATCGTGATCTCGTCGTTGGTGAAGCCGAGGTAGCGGGCGGTGCAATGCACGAGTAGCGATCCGAAGCCGTCGCCCACCACGGCAATTACGGAGTCGCGCGGAGCGCTGGCTGTCATGGCCCGGCACCCTATCTGGAAAGCCGCGAGCCTTTCAAGAGGCGCACCGCGCTGTTTCGGCAGCGTTCATCAACCGGCGCTTGACGCACGTTGCGCGTAGCCCTTATTCTCCGCGCCCGTGGCGGGCGAGTTGAATCTGGAAGTGATCGAGGGGCCTGACGCGGGCAAGCAGATCGTGGTCGATCGACCGATCGTGATCGGCCGCGACGCCCAGTCCGATCTCGTCCTCCAGGACGGCGAGGTCTCCGGGCAACACGCCCGCATCACGCCCTCGCCCGACGGCACCGCCACGGTCGAGGACCTCGAGTCGACCAACGGGACGTTCATCAACCAGAACGAGCTTATGGGCCCCGCCCACCTCGAGGCCGGCGACGAGCTGCTGATCGGCGTCAGCGTGATCCAGCTGCGCACGGCCGACGACTTCAGGGCACGAGGGTCCGGGGTGATCCAGCTCCCGCCGTCGCTGGCCATCGCCGAGGCCCCGCCGACGTACGTCAACCCCGAGGTGGCGCGCGTCGAGCAGGTCGAAGCACAGCCCACGGCCTCGCCGGCCGGGCATCCCACGGTCGACAAGTACCTCGACGTGCGCGTGCGCCGGCGCGCCCAGCTCGCACCGCTGGCGTTCCTCGTGCTAATCGCCATAGCGCTCATCATCTACTTCTCGATTAAAGTAGGCGCTTCAGCTGCACGCCCGTCCGGCGTCCCGGCCAAGGGGTGAACAGCGCGGCGGCTCATGGCTAACCGGAAGTTTTTGAGGTCCTGAGGCCCGATCGCCCGTGTTTGCGGGGATCGGGTTTCTTTTTGGCTGGTGTATGTAGACACTAAATTGCTTGACTTTCTGGCCTCTGCGCGGAATAATTTCCTTATGGCGAAGCGTGGCGGGAAGGTTCATATCGCGGTCACGCGTCGCCACTACAAGGGGACGGAGTACAAGACCACGTTGCTGCGGCGGTCCTACCGCGAGGCCGGCAAGGTGCGCAACGAGACGGTCGGGAACCTCTCGCATCTGGAGGACTGGATGATCGACGGGCTGCGCGCGATGCTCGCCGGCCGGCGACTGGTCGACCTCGACGATGAGTTCGAGATCACCCGGTCGCTCCCGCACGGTCACGTCGCCGCCGTGCTCGGGGTGCTGGGAGAGCTGGACCTGGAACGGCTGCTGTCGCGAGAGCGCTGCCGTGAGCGTGATCTGTGTGTGGCGATGATCGTCCAGCAGGTGCTGGCGCCGGGGTCGAAGCTCGCTCACACGCGCCGGTACTCGAAGACGACACTGGCCGAGGAGCTCGAGCTCGGCGAGGTCACCGAGGCCGAGCTGCTCTCAGCGATGGACTGGCTGCTTGAGCGCCAGGAGCGGATCGAGAAGACGCTCGCCAACCGTCACCTCGCCGGCGAGGGGTTCGTGCTCTATGACCTGTCCTCGAGCTACGTGGAGGGGCGCTGCTGCCCGTTGGCGAAACTCGGCTACTCGCGCGATCAGGTCAAGGGCAAGCTGCAGATCACCTACGGGCTGACGTGCTCGCCGGAGGGCCGCCCGGTCGCGATCAGCGTGCACGAGGGGAACATCACCGACCAGCAAACGTTGCCCGACGCGGTCAACGCGGTCGTCGAGCGGTTCCAGGTCGAGCATGTCGTCGTGGTTGGCGACCGTGGGATGCTGACCCAGGCGCACGCCAAGACGCTGACCGAGCGAGGGATCGAGTTCATCTCCGCGCTCAAGGCCGTCCAGGTCCGCGCGCTGGTCAACTCAGGCGATCTACAGCTGACGTTGTTTGACGAGCAGAACCTCGCCGAGATCACTTCCGAGCTGTACCCGGACGAGCGGCTGGTCGTGTGCCGTAACCCGGCCGTCGCCGCGCAGCGCGCCCGCAAACGCGAGAGCATGCTGACCGCGACCGAAACCGAGCTCGACAAGGTCACAGCGATGGTCTCAGGGCCGCGCGGAACGCTACGAGACGCCCCCGCGGGCAAGATCGGCGAGCGCGCCGGCAAGATCATCAACAAGTACAAGATGGCCAAGCACTTCGAGCTTGAGATCTCAGACGGCCAGTTCTCCTACAAGCGCAACACAGACCAGATCCAAGCGGAGGCCGCGCTCGACGGGTTCTACGTGATCCGCACCACCAGCCACCACCCGACCCTCACCACCCAAGCGACCGTCCGCGCCTACAAACAACTGAAAATGGCCGAGCGCGCGTTCAGAACGATCAAGGACACACTCGAGATCCGACCGATCCGCCACCACCTCGCCACGCGCGTGCGCTCCCACGCGTTCCTGTGCATGCTCGCCTACTACGTCACCTTCGAACTACGAACCAGACTCACCCCGCTGCTGTTCGACGACGAGACCCCGCTCGCCCCGACCGACCCCGTCGCTCCCGCGAAGCGCTCACCACGAGCCCTCGCCAAGGCCAGCAGCGCCCGCACCGACCACGGCTACCCCGCCCACACCCTCCCCGACCTGCTCGACGACCTCGGCACCCTCTGCCGCAACACGCTACGCATCGGCCCCACCGAGCACAGCTTCACCCGCCTCACCACCCCCACCGAACTCCAAACCACCGCCCTACAACTCCTCGGCACGAACCTCAAAAAGTAGACAGAACCAGCCAGCCCCGCGGCGCCCAAACCCCCGCCAATCAACACGATTCAGCGCCGCAGGCCCGAAAACTTCCGGCTAACGGAGCGAGGCGGACTCTGTGCGAGGCTGCGATGCCCGTTCCGCGTCCCTCGCGCCCGGTCACCGTCGCCTTGCGCGGACGACGGGAAGCGCGCGGGGACGCGGGAGGGGCACGCAGCTGAAGCTTAGGTGTGCTGAGAGAAGTAGATGACCAGCGCGATGGCGACGATGATCACGGTGCCGAACGACAGGACCACCGGCAGCCAGGAGCGTGAGGCGAGGCCCTTTTCACGGCGTGGCGAGGGTGGGTGGAATGGCGCCAGGGGCTGGACCGGCGGCTCGCCGGTCACTGGCGCGGCGGGGCTTGGCGGTGCCGGGGCCGCGGCCTGCGGATTCGCCCCCACGGCCGCGCTGACGCGAGTCACGTTCCGCGGCTGCGCGTCGTCCAGTTCCCTTCCTGATTCCGCTGATCCCACCGGCAGCACCCCTTCCACGACCAACACGGTCGTGCCGATTTTGATCTCCGCGCCACCGCCGAGCAGTGTGGGCTCGGCGATGCGATTCCCGTCGACGAAAGTCCCGTTGGTTGACCCCAGATCTTCCACTTGCAGCCGGTTGGCAAACCGCCTGACAACCGCATGGCGACTGGACAGCTCGAGGTCGTCGATGTCGAGGTCCGAGTCCTCGCGACCGATCACGATCTCCTCGTCCACATCCACCGTCCGCCCAGCGGCGGGCCCACTCACTACACGCAACCGTGCCATAGCGCCCGGCAGCCTACCGATGGCAGCGGAATGCTGCAAGCACGCCGGCCCGCCCAGAGGGCGCCAAGCGCGCGATACCCTCCGGGCATGAGCCAGGCGATGGCGCGCTTCGAAGTTGTGGCCGGACGGGCGATCGGGATGTCGATTCTGCTCGACGACGAGCTGCTGATCGGGCGCCACGCCGACGGTGCCGGACGGCTGGCCGACGACGACGAGATCTCCCGCTCGCACGCCCGGATCAGCCTCGACCGCAGCGGCTTCTGCGCGATCGAGGACCTGGGCTCGACCAACGGAACGTTCGTCAACGGCCTGCGGATCTCGGGCCCCCAGACGATCTCGGTCGGGGACACGATCGAGGTCGGCGGCACCACCCTGGTCGTGCGGGAGCTGCCGATTCCCGCCACCGAGCGGTCGCTGAGGGCGGTTCCGCCGCAGCCGACGGCAGCGCCAGGGACTTCGGTCCAGGCTCCGACGACGAGCCAGGAGACCCCGGCCATCGCGCTCGGTCCTTCCGGCAAGCCCCAGCGCGGCCTGCTCCCGCTCGATCACTCCCTGGACGATCGCGCCGCGCCGCCGCCGAACCCCCCGGGTGCAGAGGCCGAGACCGCCGCGGCGGCCGCGGCCCTCGGCAGCCTCTCGCTCCGGCTGCACATCGACTTCGACGCGCGCGAGGCGTCGGTCGCTCTCGACGAGGAGTCGGAGCCGATCCGGCTGGTGTTCGACGGCGAGGCCTGGCGCCCCGCGGCGTCCTGAGCGCCCCTACGCGCCGACCGGCGGCGCCAGCAGCCGGTAGCCGCCGCCGTGGAACAGCAGCGGCTCGTGTCCGTCCCTCACCTCGAGCTCGAGCACCTCGCCGATGAAGATCAGGTGGTCGCCCGCCTCGTGTGCGGCGTGTAGCCGGCAGTCCATGAAGGCGGCCGACCCCTCGAGGATCGGCGACCCGCTGGCCGCGAACCGGTGCGAAACCTCGGCGAACGCGTCCCGCCCCTTCGGCCGGTCGCGCGAGGCGAAGTACCGCGAGAGCGGCTCCTGTTCGACCGTCAGGATGTTGACGGCGAACACGCCGTTGCGCGTGATGTGCTCGGCGCCCTCGGACGGGTTGATCACGCAGACCAGGATCAGCGGCGGGTCGAGCGACACCGACGAGAACGCGTTCGCGGTCATGCCGTATGCGTGCTCCTCACCGCGGGTCGTCACGACCGTGACGCCGGTGGCGAACGCCCCCACCGTCGAGCGGAACTCCTTGCCTGAGAACGTCTGCACCGGACGGCCCCTTTCCCGGCGCTAGGCCGTGCTGGACGCCGCGCCGATGCGGTCCCGGATGATCTGGTCGAAGTCCGGGGTGGTGCCCAGCGACTGCGCGACCACCGAGCGGAACGTCGCGCTGTCCAGCACGAGCAACTTGGTCGGCTTGGTCGCCCGCGCGCTCGTGCCCCGCGGCTTGTCGAACAGGATCGCCATCTCGCCGAACAGGTCGCCCGGGCCGACCGTCGAGACGGTCTCGGTCGACCCCGCCTCCTCGCGGGTCACCTCGAGCTCGCCGTCGACCACGATGAAGAACTTGTCGGCAGGTCCACCCTGGCGGGCCACCACCGAGTCCGGCTCCGCGTCCACCACCTGCAGCGAGGCCGAGATCGTCTTGGCCGTCTGGGTGGGCAGGCCCCCGAACACGCTGTATGAGCGCTCGCGATGGAACTCGGCGCCGAACACGCCCGGAGACGAGAGGCTCCGGCTGCGTCGGTTATCGATGAACTGGATCTCGGTTGGCGTGATCCGGTAGAACGCGATGCTCATCGTCGCCCCCGGCGAGAGCGACGGGAACTTCTCTCCGAACAGGGCCGCCACCCGCGCGATCTGCTCTCCGCTCAGCAGCGGCGAGCACTCGCCGGTCCCCTGCACCCCGCGCGTCTGGGTGAGATCGTCGGTGTACTCGTCGATCGTGAACGCGACCAGCGGGTTCTGCTCGATGTGCCGCGAGCTCTCCGTCGCGCTCTTGGACCAGAAGTACAACGAGGGTCCCTCGTTGACGTACAGAAAGGTTGCGGCGTGCGGCGTGCCGGTGGGCGATGAGGTCGCCAGTGTGAGCGTGTTCTGAGCGCTCAGATACTCCAAGACTGGGCCCGGCAGCTCCTGCTCGGTGGTGCTCATGTCGGGTTCTCCTTGTTCGAAGCCTGGGTGTCGATCCTAAGGGTTCCTCAGGCAAGAAGCGAGCCGCGCTCACTTACCCGCCAGGAGCGCGACCAGGAACAGCGCCAGGATGTGAAAGGCCTGGTCGAGCACTGCGCCCAGCGACGGATTGGCGTTCAGGTCGGCGTTCTTGACCACGCGGGCGTAATCGGTGAGCAGTCGCCCGTCGTCCTGGATCAGGTGCGGAATCGCGATCAGCGCGGCCACGCCAAGCACGCCCCAGTTGAGGCTGTCGAACAGCCAGATCAGGCTGGGCACGAACGCCAGGGTGTATGTCGCGATGTGCGATAGCAGCGCGCGTCGCCTCACCCCCGGGCTCGACAGGCCACCCCGCTTGTGCATCGCCTGCCAGTCGGTCTGCAGCAGGTAGTCGCCGACCTGATGCGACACGAAGAACACCGCGAAGACCTCGACCCAGGGCATCGGCGAGAAGCTATCTCACTGGAAGGTGACCAGACCCTTACGGACGCGGCGAGCGCGGGCTCACCGGCCGGCGAGCTCACGATCGTGCGCCGGCGCCCCGAGCTCGAGCTGCTGCTCGGCGCGGATGATGTGCATGACCGCGTTGATGAGCGCGAGGTGCGTGAACGCCTGCGGGAAGTTGCCCAGGTGGCGACCGGTGCCGGCGTCGATCTCCTCGGCGTACAGGGCCAGCGGGCTCGCGAACGACAGCAGCCGCTCGCACAGGCCGCGGGCCCGGGCGAGCTCCCCGATCTCGACCAGGGCCGACACCAGCCAGAACGAGCAGATCGTGAACGTGCCCTCCTCGCTGGCGAACCCGTCGTCGGTCTCCCCCACGCGGTAGCGCAACACGAGCCCGTTCTCGGTGAGCTCGTCGGCGATGGCCAGCACCGTGGCCTTGACGCGCGGGTCGTCGGGGGCCAGGAACCGCACCAGCGGCAACATGAGGAGCGAGGCGTCGAGCGCCGCGGTGTCGTAGTGCTGCACGAACACTCCCCGTTCGTCCACTCCGTTGGCGCAGATGTCGGCGTGGATCTCGGCCGCCGCCTCCTCCCAGCGCTTGACCATCCGCTCGTCGTTGCGAATCCGCGCCAGCCGCGCGCCGCGATCCGCCGCCACCCAGCACATCAGCTTCGACGAGGTGAAGTGCTTGGGATCGCCCCGGACCTCCCAGATGCCGCGGTCCGGCTCGCGCCAGCGCTCGAGCGCTCGCTCCACCTGTCGCTTGATGATCGGCCAAAGGCGATCGGGCAGCTGATCGCGCGAGCGGGTGTGCAGATAGATCGAGTCGAGCACCGCGCCCCACACGTCGTGCTGGTCCTGGTCGTAGGCGCCGTTGCCGATCCGCACCGGCCGCGAATGCTCATAGCCCGTCAGATGCTCGAGCAGCTGCTCCTCGAGCTTTGACTCGCCCCCGATCCCGTACATGATCTGGAGCTGGCCCTCCTCCGCCTCGGCCATGTCGGCCACGAAGTAGAAGAAGTCGTTGGCCTCCTCCTCGAACCCCAGCGAGTACAGCGCCCACAGGGTGAACGTGGAGTCGCGGATCCAGCTGTAGCGATAGTCCCAGTTGCGGTCCCCTCCCGGCGCCTCGGGCAGCGAGGTGGTGGAAGCAGCGATCAGCGCGCCCGACGGCGCGTAGGTCAATCCCTTCAGCGTGAGCGCGCTGCGCTGCAGGTAGGTGCGCCACGGATGGTCTGGGAACGTGCCGTGCTTGAGCCACTCCTGCCAGAAGCGCTGGGTCCGCGCCAGCCGCTCGGCCGCCTCCTCGTAGCTCGTCGGCATGCCGTGCTCCGACCACCCGAGCGCGGCGAACGCGACCTCGCCCTCCCGCAGCGTCGTGCGCGCCCGCGCCCGGGGCCCCTCGAATCCCAGCCTCAGGTCGGTGATCAACCGGAGCTGGAGGTTCATTCCCTCCGAGCGGGCGACGGCCTCCCCATAGCCCGTCCCGGTGTACTCCCAGTCGACGGCCAGCCCGCCGTAGTCGAACGCCGGCTCGCACTCGAGCTTGACCTCGGCCGAGCCCTGGACACATTCGATCATCCGCAGCAGCACGTGATCGGCGTCATGGTCGGTCGGCGAGCGACGGTGGCTATGCGAGCGCTCGGTGTGGTGATGCCAGGGCCCGATGCACAGCGCGTCGCGGACGATGACCCAGCCCATCCGCGTCTCCCAGCTCGTCTCGAGGACCATCGTGCCCGGGATGTAGCGCCGGCCGGCCGGGACGTTCACGTCGGAGGGGCCGAGCCGGAAGCTGCCGGCATCGCGGTCGAGGATCGAAGCGAACACGCTCGGCGAGTCCATCCTCGGCAGGCACAGCCACTCGACGTTCCCGTTCGGAGCGACCAGCGCGGTCGTCTCGCAGTCGGACAGGAACGCGTAGTCGCCTATCGGCGGAAACGCGCTGATCCGAAGCCCGTGATCGGTCTGAGCCCCCGGCATCCGGCCGCGATTGTGCTCTGGCCCTCCGAACGTGTCAAGGTATCCTCGCCCGCCCATGCAGCCGCGCGTGCAGATGACCTCGATCGACGTGATCGCCTCGGCGCTCGAGCCGGTCACCCCTGCGCTCAGCCGCATGAGCTCGCCGGACGGCGCCGTGACCCTGATGCTGAGCGACATCGCCGACGCCGGAGCCGCCGCTCAGTCGCTCGGCGCCGAACGCTGGGAGCAGGTCATCCGCGACCATCACCTGCTGGTCGAGCGACTGGTCGCGAGCCACGACGGACAGGTCGTGAAGTTCGAGGGCGACGGCTTCCTCGCCTCGTTCAACAGCGCCCATGCCGGCCTGCACGCCGCCGTCGAGCTGCAGCGGACGTTCGCGGCCGGTCCGGCCGACCAGCGATCGCTGGGCATCCGCGTCGGCCTGCACTCGGGGTTCGTGCTCGGCAACCCCGAGCAGCTCATGGGTCGCAACGTGGTGCTCGCGGCGCGGATCGCCGCCCAGGCCAAGGGCGGCGACATCCTCCTCTCCTCCACCGCCCGGGACTACACGCACACCGACTCCAGCTTCCGCTTTGAGGAGCACGGCGAGTACCACTTCAAGGGGCTGCACGGCGAGCACGTCGTGTACTCGCTCCTCTGGCGCTAGCTGTCCTGGAGCTCAGCTAGCCGCCGGCGGCGTCGGCCAGCATCCGCGCGTACTCGCCCGCGCTCTGGGGCCGCTTGGCGGAGTCCTTCTCGAGGGCCACGAGCAGCGTCTGCGAGAACGCCTCGGGAATGTCCGCCCGGACGCTGCGTGGATCGGGCGGCGGGTCCTGGAGGTGGGCCCACAGGATCCGCATCCCCTGGACCTCAGCGAACGGCGGCCGCCCGCACATGCACTCGTACATCACGCAGCCCAGCGCGTAGATGTCGGTGGCGGCGCCGACCGGCTCGCCGCGGATCTGCTCGGGAGCCATGTAGTCCATCGAGCCGAGGGCCTGGCCGGGCAGGGTGAGCAAGCTGCCCTGCGTGTCCTTGGCCAACCCGAAGTCCGTGATGTATGCGCGGCCGGTCTCGTCGAGCAGGATGTTCGCGGGCTTGACGTCGCGGTGCACCATGCCGGCGCCCCACAGCGCCTCGAGCCCCGCGGCCACGTCGGTGCAGATCTGCACCGCGGTCGGCACATCGAGCGGACCGTCGCGCTTGAGCTTGTCGTCGAGGGACATGCCCGCCCCACCCGGCCCCTCGATGTACCGCTGCGCCATGTACGGCAGGCCCTCGTGCTCGCCGGTGTCGAGCACCGGAACCACGTTGGGGTGCTGGACGGTCTGGGCGATCCGCGCCTCGCGATAGAACCGCCGGCGGAACGTCTCGTCGCGGGCGTAGTCGTCCTTGACCAGCTTGAGCGCCACCCGTCCGCCGTCGGGGTCGGTGGCGATATAGACCTTGCCCATGCCCCCCTCCCCGAGTACGGCGTCCACGTTGTACTCACCGATCTGACTGCCGATACGGGGGTCGCTCACGCTCATCGCTCACTCACGCTCTGTCTCGGAGATCCGGGCCGATCTCGGAGGTCCGTGCCCGACTGCCGAAGAGCCGTTCGGTGGGCGGCCGTCCCCCCGACGCGGCTCTCGCGCATCTCGACATTCAAGCATCGCGCTCCGATGCACCTGAGGATATGGGATCGGCTGGTCCAAATAAAGCGCGGGCCATTCGCTCCTGGTCCCCGGGGGGATGCGGCCCCAGGCGATCCGCCGCCGCCGCGACCGGCCGGCGGCCCCGGCTCGCCCCGCCCGGCCGCTTCGGTGGGCCAGGCCTAAGGCGGCGGGGAACGGCCTACCCGAGGGTAGAATCCTGCTGCTTTGCTACAGGAGGGGACGATCGTTTCCGGGTATCGCGTCGACGGGGTACTCGGAGAGGGGGGCATGGGGGCGGTCTACCAAGCCACCCAGTTGTCCCTGCAACGGGTGGTCGCCCTCAAGCTGCTGGCCCCGAACCTCGGCGACGACCCCGGGTTCCGGGCCCGCTTCGAGCGCGAAGGACACGTCCAGGCGGCGCTCGACCACGATCACATCGTCCCGGTCTACGAGGCCGGCCAGAGCGAGTACGGCCTGTTCCTGGCCATGCGGCTGATCGCCGGTCCCACGCTCAAGCAGCTGATCTTCGACCGCGCGCTCGACCCGCGACGCACCGTGCGGCTGCTCGCTCAGGTCGCCAATGCGCTCGACGCCGCGCACCGAGCCGGGTTGATCCATCGCGACATCAAGCCCCAGAACATCCTGATCGGAGACCGCGATCACGCCTACCTGGCCGACTTCGGACTGATCAAGGCCCCCGACGAGGCTCGCCTCACCGGCACCGGACAGTTCATCGGCACGATCGACTACGTCGCCCCGGAGCAGATCCAGGGCGAGCCTGCCACCTCGGCCAGCGACGTCTACGCGCTGACCGGCGTGCTCTACGAATGCCTCACCGGCGAAGTGCCCTACCCCAAGCCGTCCGAGGCCGCAACCCTCCACGCGCACGTGATGCAGCCGCCGCCCGTGCTCAGCGAGCGCCGACCCGACCTGCCCCCGGCGCTCGACGGCGTGATCGCCCAGGGGATGGCCAAGGACCCGTGGTCGCGGCCGTCGCAGGCCGCCGAGCTCATCCAGGCCGCCTCCCGCGCCCTGTCCTCGAGCCCCTCCGGCGTCGTCACCGCGGGTGCCGGCCCCCAGCGCGACGGCACCACCACCGAGCACGAGCGCCGGGTCCAGACCACCAAGGTCCCTGCCGTCGGCTCGGATCGGGTTGAGCCGCAGCCGAGCACCGTCGGATCTGCCGATCCCACAGCCCCGGAGCGCTCAGGCGTCACCCGGCAGGTCTCGCGCCCACACTTCGAGCCGGCCGGATCGAGCGGATCCCCGGCGGTCGCGGAGAGCGAGCCGGCAGCGGGCGCGCTGGCCACGCCCGAGCCCGCGCCCGACGGATTCCCCGCGCGCCCCGTCGAACGCCCCAACCGGCTGATCCTGCTGGTCACGGCGCTCACCGTGGTGGCCTTCGCCGCCGGCTTCGTCGTTGGTCTGATCGTCCACTGACCGGCACCCCGATAGGCCGGGTCGGCCAGGGCCGAAACCCCCCGCCTGGCCAGGGCGGACAGGTCTTGCGAGATTTGGGCAGGCTGGGCTAGACTGTAAGGGCGGGCTATCTACGCTGCCAGGGGGTAGAGCGGATGGGGCAGGAACAAGCTGGAGTTTTAGCCACGCTCGATCGCGTGAATGAGCCAAGAACGGCGTCTCAGGTTTTAGGTCGGACGCTGCGAGGACGCTACCGCGTCCTCGAGCCGATCTCGGCTGGCGCGATGGGCGCGGTCTACCGCGCGATCGACGTCGAGACCGACACCGAGGTCGCCCTCAAGCAGTGCACCAACCCGCACCACGACCAGCGCTTCGAGGCCGAGGCCAGGCTGCTCTCGGCGCTCAAGCACCCCCGTGTGGTCGCGATCATCGACCACTTCGCGGTGTCGAGCGGCCAGTACCTGGTGATGGACCTGGTGCGCGGCATCGACCTCGGCGTGCTGCTCAAGCAGCGCGGCACGCCGGGCCTGCCGGTCGACCAGGCGATCGAGTACACCCGCCAGACCTGCGAGGCGCTCCAGTACGTCCACGACCAGCAGATCGTGCACCGCGACGTCAAGCCCCAGAACCTGATCTTGAGCGAGAACGGGGTCGTGCTGGTCGACTTCGGGATCGCCCGGCTGCTCGACGAGGTCGAGCAGCAGGGCACGGTGGGCATCGGAACGCCGCGGTTCATGGCCCCCGAGGTGTTCGCCGGCGGCAACGTGTCGGCGCGCACCGACGTGTTCAGCGTCGCGGCCACCCTGTGGACGCTGATCGCCGGTCGTCCGCCCGTGTACGCCGACCCGACGAAGCTCTCGAGCGTCGCCCCCGACGTCACGCCCGAGCTGGAGAGCATCATCGCCGCCGGCCTCGAGATGATCCCCGAGCGCCGGGTGGCCTCTGTGGCCGCCCTCGCCAAGGCGCTGGGCACCCCGCTGCGCACCGAGACCGGGGTCTCGCTCGCGGTCTCGATCGACGATCCGGACGCCTCGCGCGGTCTCATGGAAGCCGTCGTGCACACGGCCGCCGGCGTGTTCGGCGCCGCCGCCGCGTCCATCGCCCTGGTCGACGAGACCACCGGCGAGCTCGTCTACCAGTCGGCGTGGGGCGCCGGCGCGCGAGAGATCGTCGGCGTGCGCCTCCCACCCGCCACCGGCATCGCAGGCCAGGTCGTGGCCAGCGGCGTCGCCGAAGCGGTGCCCGACTGCCGCACCGACCCCCGCTTCGCCGCCCGGATAGCCGCCGGCACGGGGTACGTGCCGTACACCCAGCTCGTCGTGCCGCTCCTGCGCGCCGGCCGCCCGATCGGCGCGCTGGCGATCCTCGATCGTCGCGACGGCCGCGCCTACCGCAACGACGACCTCGAGCCGGCCGGCCTGTTCGCCGACCTCGCGGTCAAGGCGCTCGACGTCACGCCCAACTCGTTCACGAGCCTGGGCATGACCTCGCTCGGCCGGTAGCGCTCAACTTTCTAGTGCTTGCGCCCTCACCGATCGTGCTGTAGCCTGCCGCGCAGGTCGCTCGGGGCCGGCGAGCGCGATCATGGACACGCGGGGCCACCTATTGGGGGGTACATCACATGAGCGGGACTAGCGGTTCGTTGATCCGTCGCATGGCGGGATTGGTGGCTGCGGTGGCCGGGTTGGCGCTGATCGCGGCGCCGGCGGCATTTGCCGCTGACGACACGATCACGGCCCAGGCGACGGTTCAGTTCTCGGGCGCGGTCGACAACCCGGCGTCGTGTAACGGCCCCACCTCGGCGACCATCGACTGGGGCGACGGCACCACGTCAACGGCGGGAAGCATCAATGGCAACGTGGTCAGCGGGACCCACACCTACGCCGCCGCCGGCAGCGACTTCGGCACAGTCCATCTCACCGGGGGCGGCTGCGCCAACAGCGGCAGCGGCACCGACGACTTCTTCACGGCCAACGTCAGCGCCGCGCCACCGATGTTCACACAGTGCCCGGCGGTCTACCAGAACAACGGCTGCCAGTTCCTGATCACCATCGGCAATGGCAGCCAAGTTGTCACCCAGGACCCTAACCAGGGACCTTACGAGGGTGCGGATGACGCGTTGATCGGCGTGCAGAACAACTCGTCCTCCCCGGTTTCCCAGCTACCGCTTGCGGTTCCCAACTCGGCTTTGTTCGGCTTCGAGGAGGACGGCATCTGCACGCCGGGTGGACCGCCGGTTCCCGCCGGGTGCGTTCCGCAAGCTGGCGGCCCGGCCGGCACGACCTGCGACACAGGGCAGGGCGGCTTCTGCTCGTTCCCAGCGCCCCCGGGACAGCCCGCCGGGTACGTCGAGCCAGGAGCCTCCGTCCGGCGTCACGCAGAACAGCTACGAGGGCCCGACGAGCTGGTTCTCGAACGTAAGCTCGGACGACGAGCTCCGGCGTCGTCCATTTCTCGCCGGCAATTCCTCCGGGAGGGTCCACCTACTTCAGCCTCGAGGAGCCGCCGGTCGGCACGACGATCGGCGTCGGCGGCACCGCGCCTTCATCACCGGGGCTTTCGCCACCGACGGTCAAGGGCACGGGCGTCTCGTTCTCGGCGTTCGTGAACCCGAACGGGCAGGCGACGACCGCCTACTTCCAGTACGGGCTTGACCTCAAATACAGCAAGTTCGGAGGCTCTGGGGCGAACTACACCAACTCGACCGCGAAGCAGGCCCTCACGGGCGACTTCAACGATCACCTCGTGGCCGCGAACGTGACCGGCCTGGTTCCCAATGCGCTCTATCACGCACGGCTCGTCGCGCAGAACGGCAGCGGCACCACGTTCGGGCCTGATGTGACGTTCACCACCGGCAAGCTGCCGGCGCCCGGCGCTCCGACCCTGGGCAAGACCTTCAACATCTCGCCGGTCAGCGGGCTAGTACTCATCAAGCTGCACGGCAAGTTCGTGCCGCTCACCCAGATCCGCCAGATCCCGAAGAAAACGCTGATCAACGCCATCCACGGAACGCTCCAGGTGATCACCGCTTCCGGCGGCCACCCGGCGAGCGATGCCGCGGCCAAGAAGGGCAAGGGCAAGAAGGGCAAGGGCAAGAAGGGCAAGGTGAAGACCCAGAACGGCCGGTTCAGCGGCGCGATCTTCAAGGTCACCCAGGCCCACAACGGTCTTGCCACGCTCAAGCTTGTCGAGGGTGCGGTCAAGGGCGGCCCGTCGTTCGCCAAGTGCGGCAAGGGCAAGGGCAAGGGCAAGGGCAAGGCGGGCGATGTCACAGCCAGCGCGGCATCGAGCAAGACCCTCCAGTTGCTCAAGTCCAGCGCCAAGGGCAAGTTCCGCACCAAGGGCAAGTACGCCGCCGCGACCGTCCGAGGCACGAAGTGGACGACCGCCGACCGCTGCAACGGGACGCAGGTCCACGTCAGAACAGGCTCGGTGGCGGTGACCGACTTCGTCCGCCACAAGACGATCGTCCTGCACACCGGCCAGACCTACCTGGCCAAGAAACCGTAGATAGGCCGGCCGCCGGCACGAGTGAGAAGAGTGACGGGATCGCTACCGCGATCAGCCCGGTGGACAGCCGGGATGATCGCGGTGGCGCTGGCGGTCTTCGTAGTGGTGGCGGCGCCGGCGGCGTGGGGCGCGACGCCGTCGGTCGACATCCACTCGGCCGGCCCGCTCAGCGACATCTACATCGGTAACGACCTGAGCTGCCAGGTCCGCAGCGGCGGGTTCTCGAGCACGGAGTTCTTCCCGAACGCGGCCGGCCCGGGAGACTGCGGGACGTTCTACAACACGGGATCCGACTCCTTCCAGGCAGAGCTACTCGGGCCCGACTTCGCAAACCACCAAGGCGGGACGCACACCTCATTTCCGAACGGGGAGGTCCCGTTCACACCGGTCAGTCAGTCCTTGACTGGATCCGGAACGTCGGCCAGCCCGTACGAAGTCACGACGGTTGTCCAGGCGACAGATCCGCCAGATCAGATTGGTCCGTCGGCCGTCCTCCAGTTCACGGAAGCAGACAGCTATGTCGTCGGTAACGACTTCTACCGCACCGATCTCACAGTCAAGAACATCGGAGCCGTGCCGATGGACGCCACCGCTCACCTGTACCACGCTGCGGACTGCCAGCTGCGGGGGTCCAACAGCGGTTTCGGCACGACCGAGCCACCTTTCGGCGCCACAGTGGTCGGGGTGTCCTGCACGGTCGCGCCCAACAACGACCAGGTCCGCGAGCAGCTCGCCCCCATCACCACCGGCGGCAGCTTCAGCGAAACGACGCCTGCGACGTTATGGCCGGCCCTCTCAGCCGGAGCCTCCCTTCCCGCCACGTGCGACGCGTGCGCCAACAACGTGGACAACGCGACGGGGATCGCATGGTCTTTGCAAGGGCTCGCCGTCGGCGCCTCCAAGACCTTCTCGTTCAACACCGTGGCTGCCGACACCGCCACCGCCGGCGGCTTCTCGTTCTCAGGCCCCGCCGGCACGACCGTCGGCGGCACCGTCGCCACGATCACCGACCCGAACACCGCCGCGACCCCGAGCGCGTACGCGGCGACGATCAACTGGGGCGACGGCTCCTCGACTGCGGGCACGATCAGCGGCGGCAACGGCAGCTTCAGCGTCACCGGCACGCACGCGTACGGCGCGGGTGGCTCGTATCCGATCGCGGCGACGATCACGTCGGTCGGCACCAGCCTGGGCAGCTCGACCGTGAACGACTCGGCCGCGATCACCGCGGCGCCGTCCCCGGTCGTAACCGGCACACCCACGGTCAGCGCCACCGGCGCGGGCTTCTCGGGATCCGTGAACCCGGACGGACTCGCGACAACCGCGGTCTTCCAGTACGGCCTCGATCCCAAGTACACCGGAGGCGGTCCGATCGTGTACACGAGCTCGACGACGCCCCAGACGGTCGGATCCGACTTCACGAGCCATGCGGTGTCAGCGTCGGTGTCTGGGCTCGTCCCGAACGCGACCTACCACGTCAGGCTGGCGGCGACCAACACCGCGGGGACCACGTTCGGGCCAGACGTCAGTTTTAAAACCGGCCATGGAGCGACGCCCGGCCCTCCGACCGTCGGCAAGACGTTCAACCTCTCGCCGGTCAACGGGGTGGTGCTGGTCAAGTTGCACGGCGTGTTCGTGCCGCTGACCGAGCTCTCGCAGATCCCCAAGAACACGTTGATCAACGCGCTCCACGGAACGCTGAAGCTGACCACCGCGGTCCCGGGCGGCGGCGGCGCGCGCGACGCGGCCGCCAAGGGCAAGAAGAAGAAGGTCAAGACCCAGAGCGGCACGTTCCGCGGCGCGATCTTCAAGATCGGCCAGGCGCGCAACGGCCTGGCGACCCTGTCGCTGGTCGAGGGCGCGGTCAAGGGCGGCCCCAGCTTCAGCAAGTGCAAGGCACGCAAGGCCACCGACGCGACGACCGCTGCGAGCAAGACGCTCCAGCTCCTCAAAGCGAGCGCCAAGGGCAAGTTCAGCACTAAAGGCCGCTACAGCGCCGCCACAATTCGCGGCACCAAGTGGACGGTGGCGGATCGCTGCGACGGAACCTTGACCCGCGATATCACACACTCGGTGGCGGTCACCGACTTCGTCCGCCACAAGACGATCGTTCTCCACGCCGGCCAGAGCTACCTGGCCAAAGCACCCAAACGGAAATGAGGTACGGATGCCAACCTTCCCCGTCGCCGTAGCGCGGCGCCTGGTCCTCGCGGCCACAGCGATCGTCGTTCTCGCCGCCCCCGCGCTGGCGCGCGCCCAGGCCCCCGGCGCGCTGGCCGAGCTCGGCTGCATCCAGGCGCCGGTTGAGTCGCTCGAATGCCCGAGCAGCACTGACGGTGGCGGCCTCAACGGAGTGGTGGACACGGCGGTCAGCCCGGACGGCAATAACGTGTACGTGGCCGGCAGCAACGACGAGGCAGTGGCTGAGTTCGCGCGCAACACCAACGGGACGCTCACCCAGCTCGACCCGCCGAACGACTGCATCGCCGACCCGAGCAACGACGGTTCCAGCAGCTGCACAGCCGGCTCCGCCGGCACCGGCCTGGTCGACCCGCAGGCGATCGTGATCAGCCCGGACGGGGGGAACGTCTACGTAGCGGCACAGGACTTCAACGGCAACGGGACGATCGCGGAGTTCGCCCGCAACGCCGACGGCTCGCTGACCCCGATCACCGGTCACGATTGCATCGCCGAGAACATCGACACGACCGACGAGACCTCGCCCTGCGACGACCAGACCGCGTTTGGGATCAACTACACGGCCAACTCGGGGATCCCGCCGGTCGCGCTGGCGATAAGCCCCGACGGTAAAAACGTGTACGCGGTCAACGAGCAGAACGAGGACATCGCCGTGTTCAACCGCGCCTCGGACGGCTCGCTGAGCCAGCCCAACGGAGCGGATGACTGCATCGTGGACGCGACCGTCGACAGCGAATGCGGCTCGACCGCCACAGGAATATCGAATGTCACCGGCGTCGCGGTCACGCCCGACGGCAACAACGTGTACACGGCGGGCTTCTCCGGCGGCAACGAGGACGGGACGATCGCCGAGTTCGCCCGCAACGCCGATGGGTCGCTCACCCAGCTCGGTGGCGCGGCCAACTGCATCGAGCAGCCAGGCGACGATCTCGGGTGCGGCACGACGGCGATCGGCGTGGCGGGCCTCGCCGGGCTGATCGTCAGCCCGGATGGCCGCAACGTGTACACCGCGTCGGAGACGTTCGGCGGGCCGATCGCGGAGTTCTCGCGCGCCGCCGGCGGTGCGCTGACCCAGCTCCCGGCTCCCGACGACTGCATCCAGGAAGGCGCCGACTTCGGCTGTGGGAGCTCGGGGACCGGGATCCAGAGCGGCTTCAGGCTGGCGATCAGCCCCGACGGCGTATCGGTGTACGCGCCCGCGCCGGAAGGCACCTGCGTCGCCAGCAGCTGCTCGGACGTCGCCGAGTTCGTCCGCAACCCGGACGGCACCCTGACGCAGCTGGCCAGTCCCGACAGCTGTATCCAGGACTCGAGCGTTGAGGGCGGCGAGTGCCCGGGAAACGAGAACGGACGAGGGCTGGGCGGACCTGGGGTCGCCATCTCTCCTGACGGCACGAGCGTTTACGTCACCGGCGGCACCAGCAACAACTCCATAGCGGCGTTCGCCCGTACCCCCGTCCCCAAACTGACGGTCTCGCTGGCAGGATCTGGCACCGGGGCTGTCTCGGACGGCAGCGGAGAGCTCTCGTGTCCCTCTGTCTGCTCGCACGCTTACGCCCCGAACAGCCAGGTGACCCTCACCGCCGCGCCGTCGTCCGGCTCGACGTTCGCCGGCTGGGGCGGAGCCTGCTCGGGCACGGGCACCTGCCAGGTGACGATGAGCGCCGACATGGCGGTGACCGCCACGTTCACGGCGAGCGGGCCGTCCGCCCCCGGCGCTCCCACCCCGGTCCTCACTGGAGCGCCGACCGCCGTCACCGACTCCGGCGCCGGCTTCTCGGGATCGGTGAACCCCGAGGGGCTGCCTACCACGGTCTTCTTCCAGTACGGGCTGGATAAGCGCTACAGCCAGGTCGGGGCCTCGGGTGCGGACTACACCGCGCAGACGTCGAGCCAGGCCGTCGGGTCCGACTTCGCCGTCCATGGGATCGGCCCGATCGCCGTGTCGGGCCTCGTGCCGAACGCGCTCTATCACGTGCGCCTCGTCGCGATCAACAGCGCCGGCACGACGTTCGGGCAGGACGTGACGTTCACGACCGCGCTGGCCCCGGCGCCCCCGCCGCCGACCCTCGGCCAGACCTTCAACGTCGCGCCGGTGTCCGGCCTCGTGCTCGTGTTGATCCACGGTCATCTCGTGCCGCTCACCCAGCTCGAGCAGCTCCCGCCGGGCGTGACGATCGACAGCCTCCATGGGACCTTCCAGCTGACCAGCGCGACCGGCGGTGGCGCGGCCCACGACGCCGCCGCGAAGGGCAAGCGGGGCAAGACCCAGACCGGGCAGTTCGGCGGCGCGGTCGTCCGCATCCACCAGACGAAGGGCGGCTCCAACCGAGGCCTGACCACGGTGATGATGGTCGAGAGCGCGTTCAACGGCGCCCCCAGCCAGTCGATCTGCAAGGGTCCCGCGGGCGACGCCCACGCCGCAGCGAGCAAGACCATCCAGCTCCTGCACGCCAGCGCCCACGGGAAATTCAGCACCCGCGGCCGCTACAGCGCCGCCACTGTCCGCGGCACCAAGTGGACGATGACCGCGCGCTGCGACGGAACCCTCACGCACGTCATCACGGACAGCGTCGCGGTCACCGACTTCGTCCGGCACAAGACGGTCGTCCTGCACGCCGGCCAGAGCTACCTGGCGCCCACACATCGGAAGAAGTAGCCGGCGATCGACGGGCCGAGTCGACGAGCGCCGCAGAAGTGGACGCCCGTCGGATGGTTCGTTAGGATACCTGCCTAACGCTCTGATCCCGGCGCAAGCCGCCGGGTAGCTCAGAGAGAAACCAGGGGCGCTTTGGCCGGAGCGGCCAAAGCCGGGGCATTCGCTCTCGGGGACGTGGGAGACATCCACATGACGCAATCACGCGCGGGCTCGCTCCGCCGAGGCGCATTGGCCGTGGCTGCGGCATCGATCCTGACGCTCGTCTTCGCGTCGTCGGCGTTCGCACAAGCCGACCTCCAGTCGAGCGGACCGCTCACGGACATCTGGATCGGGGATGACCTCAGGTGCCAGGTCGCCCACGCCGGAGAGGACGCTTACGAGTTCTACAGCCCGGGGAGCACCGCGGGTAACTGCGGCACCCTGCTCTCGGTCGGCGGCGCCGGCGGAGCCCAGCTGTATGGGTTCCTGGACACCGCCTTGACGCCCGTCAGCCAGTCGGGGGTCATCGGATCTGGGACGTCATCCGACCCGTACCGCGTCACAACGGTTGTGCAAGCTGGGGCCAGCGGCCCGACGTTGACCGAGATCGACAGCTACGTCATCGGGACCGAGTACTACCGGACCGACCTGACCGTCTCCAACGCCGGCCTCGATACGACGCTCACCAACCTCAGGCTGTACCACGCGGCCGACTGCTACCTGCAGGGCTCCGACGTCGGCTTCGGGTTCGTGGACACGAGCTCCCGGGCGGTCGCCTGCGCGCAGAATCCCAGTAACTCCCCACCCGCACTGATCGAGGAGTTTGCGCCGCTGGCCGGCGGCAGCCACTACATGGAAACGCATTACAGCTCGGTCTTCAGCGCCGTGGAGAGCCAGAACGATCTGCCCGACACTTGCGACTGCACCGGCGATCCGGGCAGCGGAGAAGCGCAGGACAACGGCATGGGGATCAATTGGACGATTGCGTCCCTCGATCCGGGCCAGTCGGCGACGTTCTCGTTGCTTTCCAACTTCTCGGCGTCAGGCGTCACCGGCTTCCCGATCTCCGTGTCCGGGGGCAACTCGTTCAGCGGCAGTGCAGGCGGCGCCGTCGGGGGAACGGTTGCGTCGTTCACCGATCCGGACCCAACCAACCCGGCCAGCGCCTTCTCGGCGACGATCGACTGGGGAGACGGCACCGCCTCGGCGGGATCGATCACGGGCAGCCAGGGCAACTTCGCCGTCACGGGCAGCCATGCCTACCCCTCTGCCGGCGCGTACACGATCACGGTCACGATCAACCGGCTTGGCAGCAGCCCGAGCAGCGCGACCGCGACCGATTCGGCCAGCATCACGTCGGCGCCGACCCCCGTCGTGACCGGTGCCGCGTCGCCGATCGGCACCGGGGCTACCGGGTTCACGGGTTCGGTGAACCCGGGGGGTCTTGCGACCACGGCCGTCTTCCAGTACGGCCTCGACCCGAAATACTCGGGCGGCGGGCCGGTGGTGTACACCGACTCGACGGCCCCGCAGACCGTGAACGCCGATTTCTCGAGCCACACCGTCTCGGCGTCGGTCTCCGGCCTCGTACCGAACGCGCTCTACCACGTCCGACTCGTCGCAACCAACGGCGCCGGCACGACCTTCGGGACCGACGCGACGTTCACCACGGACCCCGCTCTCGCGCCACATCCGCCCACGTTGGGCCAGACGTTCAACGTCGCCCCGGTGAGTGGCGTCGTGCTGGTCAAGGTGGGCGGCCAGTTTGTCCCGTTGACCCAGTTGCGGCAGATTCCGCAGAACGCCCAGATCAACGCGCTGCACGGGACTCTCCAGATCATCACGGCGAGCGGGAGCGGGCCGTCCGGAGCCCGAGACGCGGGCGCGAAGGGCAAGAAGCGCAACACCAAGGCCAAGACCCAGAAGGGCACCTTCGGCGGCGCGGTCTTCCGACTCAACCAGGCCAAGGGCGGGACCACCAAGGGGCTCGTGACTCTCACCCTGCTCGACGGGGCGGTCAAAGGCGGCCCGACCTACGCCACCTGCAAAGCCCGCAAGGCCGGCGACGCGTCCGCCGCGGCCTCGAGCAAGACCCTCCAACTGCTCCGCGCCAGCGCCAAGGGCAAGTTCAGCACCAAGGGTAAATACGCCGCCGCCACCGTCCGCGGCACGAAATGGACCACGGCCGACCGTTGCGACGGAACGCAGATCCGCGACATCACCGGCTCGATTGCGGTGGCCGACTTCGTCCGCCACAAGACGATCGTCCTCCACGCCGGGCAGAGCTATCTGGCCAGGCGACGGTAGTGAGGCGGTGGCGTAGGAATTGGCCGGAATTGTTGACTTGCCTCGCCTGCGCCGGTAGCTTCCGGACCTCGAGGCTTGGAGTCAGCCTGCCCGGGGAGTGGGATCGGGCGGGGGCTCGAGGGGCGACCGAAGGGACGGGATGATGGTTTACGCACGATTCGCGCTGAAGGGGCACGGGCCCCGGCGAGCCCGGTTGCGCCCGCGCTTCGTCGGCCTCATCACAATCGCCACGCTAACCGTGCTAGGCGCCTTCGCCGGGGCAGCCCAAGCGTCATCGGTGAGCAGCATCTCGGTCGTGAACACACCCCCGTCCGCGGGCGCGGGAGCGCGCACGGTCTACGACGTCGCGTTCGTGACGACGACGGGTTCGTTGTCAGGCGCAAACCAGATCACGGTCACGTTTGAAGCACCAACCGACTTGTCGACCGTCGTCAACTCGGCCGTATTCGACACGAGTGTGTCCGCCACGACCTCGGTGGGGTCTTGCAGCGTGTCCGGACTGGTCGCGACGTGCGGTCTGTTCACGGGCCGATCGATCCCGGCGGGCCATAGCGTGACGGTCGAACTGGACGGGGTCACAAATTCAACGAGGGCATCGACCAACTTCCACGTCACGGTAACCACCGCCACTGACACTGATGCAGCGACGTCGGCACCTTATACGGTCGCCACAGGCGGACAGGTCACGCAGCCGACGGTCACGGTCAAGCCTCCCTCGTCGGGAGCAGGGGCCCGAACGATCTACATGGTGTCGTTCACGACCTCATCGACCGGCGGTCTGGCCTCCGCGGCGAACAGCAAGATCACGATCACGATCCCGTCGGACGCCAACCTCTCCACGATCGTCAACTCCGCGGTGTTCGACACGAGCGTGTCCACCACGACCTCGGTGGGGTCGTGCAGCCAATCCGGCCAGGTCGCGACCTGCGGGCTGTTCGGCGGCCGCTCCATCCCCTCCGGCCACAGCATCACCGTCGAACTCGACGGCGTCACCAACCCGACCGCCGCCGCGGCCAACAAGACGCTGACCGTCTCCACCACCTCAGACGTCCCCACCATCACCTCCGCCACCTACACCATCGACCCCGGCGGACAGGTCACGCAGCCGACGGTCACGGTCAAGCCTCCCTCGTCGGGAGCAGGGGCCCGAACGATCTACATGGTGTCGTTCACGACCTCATCGACCGGCGGTCTGGCCTCCGCGGCGAACAGCAAGATCACGATCACGATCCCGTCCGACGCCAACCTCTCCACGATCGTCAACTCCGCGGTGTTCGACACGAGCGTGTCCACCACGACCTCGGTGGGGTCGTGCAGCCAATCAGGCCAGGTCGCGACCTGCGGGCTGTTCGGCGGCCGCTCCATCCCCTCCGGCCACAGCATCACCGTCGAACTCGACGGCGTCACCAACCCGACCGCCGCCGCGGCCAACAAGACGCTGACCGTCTCCACCACCTCAGACGTCCCCACCATCACCTCCGCCACCTACACCATCGACCCCGGCGGACAGGTCACGCAGCCGACGGTCACGGTCAAGCCTCCCTCGTCGGGAGCAGGGGCCCGAACGATCTACATGGTGTCGTTCACGACCTCATCGACCGGCGGTCTGGCCTCCGCGGCGAACAGCAAGATCACGATCACGATCCCGTCCGACGCCAACCTCTCCACGATCGTCAACTCGGCGGTGTTCGACACGAGCGTGTCCACCACGACCTCGGTGGGGTCGTGCAGCCAATCCGGCCAGGTCGCGACCTGCGGGCTGTTCGGCGGCCGCTCCATCCCCTCCGGCCACAGCATCACCGTCGAACTCGACGGCGTCACCAACCCGACCGCCGCCGCGGCCAACAAGACGCTGACCGTCTCCACCACCTCAGACGTCCCCACCATCACCTCCGCCACCTACACCATCGACCCCGGCGGACAGATCACGAATACGACCGTCGGCCTCAGCAATCAGAGTCCAGGTGCGGCGGGCGTCAAATACCTCGTCGGGTTCGTGACCTCATCGACGGGCGGCTTGTCATCCGCGGCGAACAGCAAGATCACGATCGCATTGCCCGCCGGCACGAACCTCGTGCCAGTGACGAACTCGGCGGTGTTCGACACGAGCGTGTCCACCACGACCTCGGTGGGGTCGTGCAGCCAATCCGGCCAGGTCGCGACCTGCGGGCTGTTCGGCGGCCGCTCAATCCCCTCCGGCCACAGCATCACCGTCGAACTCGACGGCGTCACCAACCCGTCCACGGCGTCGGCCGAACAGGCCCAGGTATCAACGACGTCCGACCTTCCGTCGATCTCAGGCAATTACAACATCGGCGGGAACCCGCCCCCGCCGACGGTCACCTCCATCAGCCCGACTTCGGGGCCGGACACCGGCGGAACGACAGTCACTATCAACGGCACGAACTTCACCGGATCGACAGTCAAGGTTGGCTCGGCTCCGGCGACGATTATGGGCAACACCGGCACGCAGCTCACCGTGGTCTCTCCCGCGGGTTCAGGCACGGTCGATGTCATCGTGACCAACGCCGGGGGGTCCAGTGCCCCGAGCGCGGCTGACCGCTTCACCTACACCACGCCGCCGCCTCCACCGCCACTGCCGCCGGCCAGCGCGCCACCGACGGTATCCGGTGGGGCGCCGAGCACCGCGACCGGCAACGGGGCGACGCTGGCGGGCACGGTCAATCCGGAGAGCCTGGCGACGACGGCCTTCTTCCAGTACGGGCTGGATCCGAGCTTCCGTGGTCCGGGAGCCTCGACGAACCTGTACGACCAGTCGACCGCGCCGCAGCCGGTCGCCGCGGGCTCGACACCTCAGCCGGTGTCGGCCTCCCTGACCGGTCTCGCGCCGGGCGCGCTGTACCACGTGCGGCTCGTGGCGACCAACAGCGCCGGCACGACGTTCGGCCAGGATCAGACGTTCACCACCGCCCAGGCGGCCGCCCCGCCCCCGCCCGTCCTGGGCAAGAGCGAGACCGCGCAACCCGTGAGCGGAACCGTGTTCATCCGGACGGCGTCGGGAGCGTTCGTCCGTCTCACCGGCGCGCAGCAGATTCCGTCGGGTGCCGTGATCGATGCGCTGCACGGCACGCTGAAGATCACCACCGCGCTTCCCGGTGGCTCAGGCGGCGCCCGCGATGCCGCCGCCAAGGCAAAGAAGCCCAAGCCGAAGGGCAAGACCCAGTCCGGCAACTTCGGCGGTGCCGTGTTCAAGATCACCCAGGCGAGAAACGGCCTGACCAGCCTGGCGCTCGTCGAGGCGGCGTTCAAGGGCGCACCGTCGTTCGCCACCTGCAAGGCGCACAAGGCGACCGACGCCACCATCGCCGCGAGCAAGACCCTCCAGCTTCTCAAGGCCAGCGCCCACGGCAAGTTCCGCACCAAGGGCCGCTACAGCGCCGCCACCGTCCGCGGCACCAAATGGACCGTGGCCGACCGCTGCGACGGGACCCTCACCCACGTCATCACCGACTCCGTCGCGGTCACCGACTTCGTCCGCCACAAGACGATCATCCTGCACGCCGGCCAGAGCTACCTGGCCAAGGCGCGCAAGTAGCGGCTCCGTCCGCGGCCGGGAGCGGTCCTCGACGCCGGGTTAGGTTTCGCAAGGGTTTATTGACTTCGGCTACCCGGGGCGGTACCGTCGCGCGGGATCGGGGTCGCGTTGCTCGACGGGTGCATGTCGGGCGGCGATTCGAGGGGCAAACGGAAGGAACCGCGGGTGGCTTATGCAGGACCGGCGCTGTCGAGCCAGGCGTTGACCGCCGCGCCGCGCCGCGCGCTCCGGCGGCGACTTGTCGCGCTCGTCAGCTGCACGCTCCTGGCCGTTGTCGCGTTCGTCGCGCAGGCCCAGGCGGCCACATACCAGGTGGGGATAACGAGCGACGGGACGGGAACATGCAGCGTCCCGTCGAGCGGAAAATGCTCGCTCAGGCAGCTCATCAACTTCGAGAACGGGCTGACCACGGTCCCGAGCCCGCCCGACACGATCGTCGTCCCAGCCGGTAGCTACACCCTGACGAACGGCCCGCTGGTGGTCCAGGAGAGCGTGACGATCTCCGGCGCGGGCGCGCGCACCACGGCCCTCCAGCAGGGGACGACGGCCGAGACCGCGCGTGTGTTCGACATCGTCGGCAATCCGAAGGTGAACTCGAACCCGACGGTGGTGATCTCGGGCGTGACCATCGCCTTCGGGAAGGCCGATTCGAGCAACGGGTTCTTCGGCGGCAACATCCGAAACCAGGCGAACCTGACCCTGAGCGAGGACTTCATCGAGGGCGGCCAAACCATCGCGGGCTCGGGTGCGGGCATTTCCAACGACGGCGGCACGCTCACGCTGACCCATTCGCTGGTCTGGGATAACGGCGGCGGCAACGACTCTGGGGGCATCCAGAACTACGGCGACGACTCGGTCGGCGCCGGCACGCTCACGATCGACAACTCGACGATCGCCAACAACTCGTCCTCGCTTGGCGGCGGGGTCTTCAGCTGGTGCAACGGATCGAATGGCGAGTGCTCGCCGAACAACACCGCGAACAACACGACGACGATCACGAACTCGACGATCGCGTTCAACAACGGCGGGACGCGCTCGACCACAGGCGGTGGCCTCCTCGCGACGCAGGGCACGATCTCGGTCCGGAACTCGATCGTCGCCTCCAACACGGTGACCAATCCGCTGAGCGGAGCTCAGATGCCGTCCAACTGCGGCGCAGGGAGCCCTGGCGCCATCACCTCGCTGGGCGACAACCTCGAGTCGGCGGCCGACTGCGGCTTCACGACGTCGGGGGACCTGCAAAAGACCAATCCGGGCTTCCTCACCGGTGGTGTGCGCTTCAACGGCGGCAACACCGGGACGCTCGCCCTGAGCGCCACCAGCGCGGCCGTGGACGCCGGGCCGTCGGCCGCGCAGGGGTGCTCCGGCACGGACCAGCGCGACGTGGCCCGGCCCCAGGGCACGGCTTGCGATATCGGCGCCTACGAGCTGTTCCAGCCGGTCGAGGGCCAGCAGTTCACCACCGTGGTCGGTCAGATCTCGGCCGGGGGCAGCGGACCGACGATCGACTGGGGAGATGGCACGGCCGCCTCGCAGGGGACGCTCGACTCGCTCCAGCAGGTGACCGGGACGCACACCTACGTCGAGGAGGGCGTCTATGACGCGACGATCAACTGGAAGGACGCGAAGGGCTCCAACCAACAGACACCGTTCGACGTGAAGGTCGTCGATGCGCCTCTCACCGCCACGCCAGTGTCGATCACCGCCACCACAGGCGTCGCCTTCAACGGTGCCGTGGCGACGTTCACCGACGCCAATCCGAACGGCACCGTCTCGGACTTCTCGGCGACCATCGACTGGGGCGACGGGACCGCCTCGGCTGGGTCGATCGCGACCAACCCGGCCGGCGGGTTCGTGGTCAACGGCACGCACACCTACACGACCGTCAACAGCTTCAAGACTACGATCACGATTTCCGATGTGGGAGGCGCGCAGGCGGTCGCGCACGGCGCCGCGCGGGTTACGCCTCCGCCGCCGACCGTCTCGAGCGTCAGTCCCTCGGCGGGGCCGACCGCCGGCGCCACCAGCGTCACGATCACCGGCACCAACCTCACCGCCGCCAGCGCCGTCAAGTTCGGCACCACCAATGCCACCAGCTTCACCGTCAACAACGCCACCCAGATCACCGCCACCGCCCCCGCCAAGACCGCCGGAACCGTCGACATCACGGTCACCACCGCCGGCGGCACCAGCGCCACCGGGACCGCCGACCAATACACCTACGTCGCGCCGCCCACCGTCACCAACGTCAGCCCATCCGCCGGACCCACCGCCGGCGCCACCAGCGTCACGATCACCGGCACCAACCTCACCGCCGCCAGCGCCGTCAAGTTCGGCACCACCAATGCCACCAGCTTCACCGTCAACAACGCCACCCAGATCACCGCCACCGCCCCCGCCAAGACCGCCGGAACCGTCGACATCACGGTCACCACGACGGGCGGGACGAGTTCGACGTCGGCCGCCGACCAATACACCTACCAGGCGCCGCCGAGCGCATCGATCACCGCGCCCGCCGACAACCAGACCTACAACCTGAACCAGAGCGTCCCCACCACCTTCTCCTGCACCGAGGGCCCGAGCGGCCCGGGCATCCAGACGTGCACGGACTCGAACGGGGTGACCGGTGGCGTCGGAGCGCTCGACACCAGCACCACGGGCGCCCACACGTACACCGTGACGGCCACGAGCAAGGACACCCAGAGCGCGAGCAAGACGATCCACTACACGGTCGTCGGGCCGCCCACCGCGACGATCACCACCCCCGCCAACAACCAGACCTACAACCTGAACCAGAGTGTCTCCACTGGGTTCTCGTGCACCGAGGCCGCCGGCGGCCCGGGCATCGCTAGCTGCGTCGACTCTGGCGGCGCATCCGGTGGCGCCGGGACACTCGACACGTCGATCGGCGGCGTCCACAGCTACACGGTCACCGCGAGGAGCCAGGACGGCCAGACCGGCGGCAAGACGATCCAATACACGGTCACGGGAGCGCCCACCGCCACGATCACCACCCCGGCCGACAACCAGGTCTACAACCTGGGCCAGCCCGTCGCGACCAGCTTCTCATGCGCCGACGCGGCGAACGGCCCGGGTATCGCGACCTGCGCCGACTCGAACGGTAAGAGCGGCTCCACGGGCGTCATCACCGGGTCCCTTGATACCTCGACCGTCGGCCTCCAGAAGAGCTACACGGTCACCTCGACGAGCCAGGACGGCCAGAAGGGCACCACGACGATCCACTACACGGTGGTCGGGCCGCCCACCGCCGCGATCAGCGCTCCGGCCGACAACCAGGCCTACAACCAGGGCCAGAACGTCCCCACCGCCTTCTCCTGCACCGAGGCCGTCAACGGACTGGGCATCAAGACATGCATGGACTCGGGCGGCGCCGACGGAGGCGCCGGCAAGCTCGACACGAGCACCGCAGGTGCACACACGTACACGGTCACCGCCACCAGTAAGGGCGGCCAGACCGCGAGCAGGAGCATCCACTATGCGGTGATCGGCCCACCCATCGCCGCCATCAGCGCCCCGCCCGACAACCAGACGTTCACCCTGGGCCAGAGCGTCCCCACCGCCTTCTCCTGCACCGAGGCGCCGGGCGGCCAAGGAATCAACGGCTGCAGCGACTCCAACGGCTCGACCAGCGGCACCGGAGCGCTCGACACCAGCACCGCCGGCGCCCACACCTACACCGTTACCGCCACGAGCAAGGACGGCCAGAGCGCCACCGCGACGATCCACTACTCGGTCGCGCCGGCGGTGCCGCCCGCGGTAACGGGCGGGGCGCCCACCAGCCGGAAGATCGACGGCGCCGCGCTGGCGGGGACCGTCAATCCCGAGGGCACTCCGACGCAGGCGTTCTTCCAGTACGGCTTGGATCTGAGCCAGCGCGGACCCGGAGCCTCGACCACGCTGTATGACCAGTCCACCCCGCCGCAGCAGATCGGCACGGACACCAGCGACCACTCGGTCACCGCGCCGCTCACCGGACTGATCCCGGGCGGGCTCTACCACGTGCGACTGGTGGCGATCAACGGCGCCGGCACGACGTTCGGACCGGATCAGACATTCACCACCGCCCGGGCCGCGGCGCCCCCTCCGCCCGTCCTCGGACAGACCGAGAACGCCACGCCGGTCAGCGGAACGGTCTTCATCCAGTCGCCCAATGGCCAATTCATCCCGCTCACCGGGGCCGTCCAGGTCCACTCAGGCGCGGTGATCGACGCCCTGCACGGATCGCTCAGGCTCACGGCCGCGGTGGGGAAGGGCAAGGGCAAGAAGACCAAGACCGAGCAGGGGACGTTCGGCGGCGCGGTGTTCAGGCTCACCCAGGCCAGAACCGGGTTGACCACCCTGCGTCTGCTCGAGAACGCTTTCAAGGGCGGCCCGTCCTTCGCGCTCTGCACGGCCCACAAGGCCGCCGACCCGACCGCCACCGCGGCCTCCAGCAAGACCCTCCAGCTGCTGAAGGCCAGCGCCCACGGCAAGTTCAGCACCAAGGGCCGCTACAGCGCTGCCACCGTCCGGGGCACCAAGTGGACCGTCGCTGACCGCTGCGACGGAACCCTCACCCACGTCATCACCGACTCCGTCGCGGTCACCGACTTCGTCCGCCACAAGACGATCATCCTGCACGCCGGCCAGAGTTACCTCGCCAAGGCGCGCAAGCCCTAAGCTGGAGGCCGCCGTCGGGGGGCTGTCTCGCCGGCACGCATCGGGAAGGACTGGGTAATGCTCCGCTTGATCGGGCTGGTCGTCTCTATCGGGCTCGCCGACTCGATGAACCCGAGCACGATCGCGCCCGGGCTGTACCTGGCGATGGACCAGCGGCACGCGCGAAGCGACTTGATCCAGTTCACGCTCGCGGTGTTTGCGGTCAACCTGCTCGGCGGCGCGGCCATCGCACTGGGCCCCGGTGCGGCGGTGCTCGCGCTCGTGCCCAAGCCGGGCGCGACCGCGCGCTACATCGCCGAGACCGTGGCCGGCGTGGTGATGCTGGTCGCGGCGGTGGTGCTGTGGCGCCGGCGCCGGAGCCTGGCCCGGCGCGAGCTTCCGACCCCCAAATCGGAGGGTCGCTCGGCCATCCTGCTCGGCCTGACGATCGGCGCGGTCGAGTTGCCCACCGCCTTCCCGTACTTCGCCGTGATCGCCGCGGTGGTCGGTTCGGGCTTCGGTCCGGTGCGGCAACTGGTGCTCCTGGCCCTCTACAACGTCGCGTTCGTGCTCCCGCTGCTCTTGATGATCCTCACGCTGACGGTCGCTCCCGACCGGGCCGGGCGCATCCTCACCCGGTCCCGTGAGCTGCTACAGCGACACTGGCCCGTGGTGCTGGCCGGCCTCGCACTGGCGGCCGGCGTGTTCGTGACAGTGCTCGGCGTGACCGGGCTGACCGGCCGCAACCACGGTCCGGTGGGGCACCTGTCGCGGAAGCTTCGCCGCGTGATCTCGCACTGAGCGCCCCACTGTGCCCGAGCGCAGTAGCATGCATTAGGACACGTTGAACAACAGGGGTGCTGGCGGGACAGGCTGGCTGAGATAGCGCCCTGCGCGTCACACGCGACCCGGCGCTGACCCTTCGAACCTGTGGGGTAATGCCCGCGAAGGGAGCGACAAACGCGATGATCGAGGCTCCCGTGCAGGAGCCTCGCGAGCTTAACGGTGAGGACTCGGTCCGCGCCGAGCTCGTGAGCCGCACGTTCGCCGGCCGACGAGGTCGGGTCGAAGCCCTGGCCGGCATGTCGCTGCGCGCCGCGCCGCGCGAGGTGGTGGCGGTGGTCGGCCCGAGCGGGTGCGGCAAGACCACGCTACTCGAGCTGATCTGCGGCCTGCAGAGGCCCGATTCTGGACGGGTGCAGGCGGGCCCGGCGGCGCTGATGCCCCAGCGCGACCTGCTCCTGCCCTGGCTGAGCGCTCTAGACAACGCCGGACTGGCTCTGCGCGCGCGCGGCGTTTCGCGAGAGGAGGCCCGCAAGGCCGCCGCGCCCTGGCTCGAGCGCTTCGGACTACGCGGCTTCGAACGCACCCGACCGGCGGAGCTGTCGGGCGGGATGCGCCAGCGGGTGTCGTTCCTGCGCACGCTGCTGGCCGGCAAGCCCGTGCTCGCCCTCGACGAGCCGTTCGCTTCGCTCGACGCGATCACCCGCCAGGAGATGCACGCGTGGCTCGCGCACGTGCTCGAGGCAGAGCCGCGGACGATGGTCCTCGTCACCCACGACGTCGAGGAGGCGGTGATCCTCGGCGATCGGGTCGTGGTGATGTCGCCCCGGCCCGGACGGGCCGTGGCCGAGATCGAGATCACCCTGCCAAGACCGCGCAAGCGCACGGACCCCGCCGTCGTCGAGCTCCGTGAGAAGGCCCTGACCGCGCTCGGGGTGGACGCGTGAGACGGGCGCGCCAGGCCATCCCCGCCGCGCTCCTGCTCGCATCCCTGATCGGGATCTGGGAGCTCTACGTCGATCTGCACGGGGCCACCTTCTCGCTGATCCTCCCCGCGCCCCACGAGGTGGCCAAGGCGCTCTACACCGACCGCGGGCTGCTCTGGAGCAACTTCCTGGTCACGGCCGAGGAGGTCCTGCTGGGTATCACGGTGGCCACGGCGGCCGGCTTCCTGCTGGCCGTGGCGATCCACTTCTCGCCGACGCTGCGCCGGGCCGTCTACCCGCTGCTGGTCGCCTCCCAGGCGGTGCCGGTCGTGATCCTCGCCCCCGTGCTGGCCTTCTGGCTCGGGTTCGGGCTGTTGCCCAAGCTCGTGGTGATCGCGCTGGTCTCGTTCTTCTCGATCGTGGTCACCACCACCGCGGGTCTGGCAGCGGTCGACCCCGACCTGCTCAAGCTGATGCGGACCTTCGACGCCCCGCGCCGGCGCACGTTCTGGCACGTCGAGCTGCCGTCCGCGCTCCCCGCGGTGTTCACCGGAGCGAAGATCGCCGTCGCGGTGTCGGTGATCGGGGCCGTGTTCGCCGAGTGGAACGCCTCGAACTCCGGGCTGGGCTACGTGATCCTCCAGTCGCTGCCGCAGCTGCTCGCGGCGCGGGGAGTGGCGGCGGTGGTGATCCTGTCGCTGTTCGCGGTCGCGCTGTTCGCGTTGCTGGGACTGCTCGAGCGGCTTGCGCTGCCGTGGGTCTACCAACCGTCAGGGAACGGGGCGGCATGAGACGCGCGCTCATCATCGCGGCGCTGCTGTCCTTCGCCCTGGCCGGCTGCGGCGAGAAGCAGGAGGCGGCGACGGGCTCGGCGGGCGCCCAGTCGTTCACGCTGATGCTCGACTGGTTCCCCAACGCCGATCACTCCGGCATCTACCAGGCTCTCGCCGACCAGGACTTCGCCAAGGCGGGTCTCGATGTTCACGTCCAGACCCCCTCGGACCCGGCCACGCCCCTGAAGCTCCTGGCCGCCGGCAAGATCGACGCCGCGATCTCCTACGAGCCCGAGGTGCTGCTCGCGCGCAACCAGAACCAGCCGCTGGTCTCGGTGGCGGCGCTCGTGCAGCGACCGCTCACCTCGATCGTGTCGATTGGCTCCAAGCACATCACGAGCCCGGCCAAGCTCAAGGGCAAGAAGGTCGGCGACGCGGGCATCCCGTATCAGCACGCCTACCTGACCACGATCCTGGCCCGGGCCGGCGTCCCGCAGAGCTCGGTCAAGGAGATCAACGTGGGCGACAACCTGGTGCCGGCGATGATCGCGGGCCGGGTCGACGCCACGCTCGGGGCGTTCTGGAACTACGAGGCAATCCAGCTGGCGCAGCTCCACAAGCACCCCAACGTGATCCACATGGAGCAGGTCGGGGTCCCCACCTACGACGAGCTCGTGGTGGTGGTGCGCAAGAACACGATCATCAACCACCCGGACGTCGTCCGGCGCTTCGTCCAGGCGCTCGGGCGCGGCTACGAGGCGGTCCGCAGCGACCCTCAGGCCGCGGTCGACAACCTCGTCCACGCCAGCTCCGGGCTGGATCCGAAGCTCCAGCTGGCGAGCGTCAAGGCGACCCTGCCTGCCTTCTTCCCGGCCGGCTCGTCCCACCCGTGGGGCTGGCAGGACCCCAAGCAGTGGGCCGCCTACGGCCAGTGGATGCTGAGTCACCACCTGATCTCGAACCCCAACGCCGTCCTGGACGCCTCGACCAACGAGCTCCTGGCCGGCCAGGGCCTCTGATCGGGCTGCCGCCCGGGCGTCGGCGGCAGACAAGATGAGAGACCGATGATTTTTGCCGACGGGGGCGGTCTGATCGTTAGCATGAGCCTCGTGCCGGAATCAGCCGCGTTGGCGCAGGGGGACCTCGAGCGCCGGCTTGAACAGCATCGTTCCGAGCTCGTTGGCTACTGCTACCGGATGCTCGGCTCGCCGTTCGAGGCCGAGGACGCCGTGCAGGACACATTCCTGCGGGCCTGGCGGGGCTTCGACCGCTTCGAGGGCCGCGCCGCGTTCCGCTCCTGGCTCTACCGGATCGCCACCAACGTCTGCCTGGACATGCTGAACGGGCGAAACCGCCGCGCGCGACCGATGGACTTCGGCCCATCGGTCGAGCCGGTCGAGTCGAACCTGAACACACTGCCTGAGGTCACGTTCATCGAGCCGATCCCGACCAGCCTGGTCAGCGCCGAGAGCGATCCGGCCGAACTGGCCGTGCAGCGCGACACGATCCGCCTCGCCTTCGTGGCCGCCCTCCAGCACCTGCCGGCCCGCCAGCGCGCCGTGCTGATCCTCTGCGAGGTGCTGCGGTGGAAGGCCAGCGAGGTGGCGGAGTTGCTCGAGACGAGCGTCGCCTCGGTGAACAGCGCGCTCCAGCGTGCCCGCGCGACGCTCGAGGAGCGGGATATCGAGACCACCGACGCGATCGCGCCGACCGACCCCGCCCAGAGGGACTTCCTCGAGCGCTACGTCGACGCCTTCCAGCGCTACGACATCGACGCGCTCACCGCGCTGCTCCGCGAGGACGCCACCCAGTCGATGCCGCCGTTCGACATGTGGCTGGCGGGCCGCGAGGACGTGCTCAAGTGGTGGTTCGGCCCGGGCATCGGGTGCCGCGGCTCGCGCGTCATCCCCGTGCAGAGCGCCAATGGCTCGATCGCCTTCGGCCAGTACAAGCCGAGCGAGTCGGGCAGCGGCCACGACCCGTGGGCGCTCCAGGTGCTCGAGATCGTCGACGGGAAGATCGTGGACATCACGTTCTTCCTCTCGACCGAGCGGCTGTTCCCCCTGTGGGGACTCCCGCCACGGCTCGAGGGCTGAGAGCGGTCTAGGACAGCAGCACGTCCTGGAGGCCCATGAAGGCGACCAGGGCGCGCAGGTCATCCGAGGCGCCCCGCAGCCGGATCAGGCAGCGGTTGCGCTTGGCGGCCAGCTGAAGGCGCGCCAGCGCGTCGACGGTCACCGCGTCCGCGGCCACTCCGGCCACGTCACACAGGGCCACGGACGCGCCCGCATCGGCCAGCAGCGCGCATACGCGGTCGCACAGCCCGGGCAGGTCGTCACGCGCAATCGGGCCCCAGATCGCGAACATGATCGTGCGTGGCGGCAATGTCGCCATCCCGGTATAGACCGCGTACCGGCCGAAAAATCATCGCCCTGGAAGCGGACCTCGAGGGGCCGCAGGACCTAGACGTAGGCGACGTGGCGCCTGACCGCGGCGCGGAAGCGGGCGTCGTCGGGCTGACCCGGCTCGGTGGTCGCGATCCAGTCCTCGAATGTGGCCACGAACCGCTCGGGCTCGTCGAGGTGGGGGAAGTGGCCGGCGGCCTCGAACAGCTCAAACCGGCTGCCCGCCACCAGCTTGTGGGCGCGACGCCCGTGGCCCGGGGGGATGATCCGGTCGCGCGCCCCCCACACGATCAGCAGCGGCATCTCCTCGGCCAGGTACAGCCGGTCCAGGGCCTGGACCCGCTGTCCGCCCCCATCCAGGCTCGCCCGGAGCGTGTGGACGAACGCGGCGCGGCTCTCCGGATCCTCGAGCGAGGCGTGGCCGCGTGCGATCTCCACCGCGTCGTTGCCCAGCTGGAGGCCGACCCGCCCGAACGCGCGCCCCGCCGCCCGCCCGGCGTTCAGCACGTGGCGACCCGCCAGCAGCGGCAGAACGAGCTCCGAGCCCGGGAGCGTCGCCGCGCGCAGAAGACCGTGCACGGTTCGGCCGAGCCCGCCGCTCGAGACCAGCGCCAGACGCTCGGTGCGAGGCTTGGCGCTCTGGCCGTGGCCGAGGAGATCGGGCGCGAGCACCGTGTGATGGCAGGCCAGCTGCGGACCCACGAGCTCCCACACCACCGAGGAGGAGGTGATCCCGTGGATCAGCACGATCGGGGGGCCGCTCCCGGCGAGCCGGTACGCGACGCGGTGCCCGTGGATCGTCGTCTCTCGCAGCTCGAACCTCATCCCGCGGGCTGGATCCTAGTGGCCCACCCGGTCCGGGGGCGCCATCCGACCCGCACGCGGTCAGCATCAGGACCGGTGGGACCGCGAACGCCCTTTGGGATGAAACTGGGAAATAGTCCGGCCGAGTTTCTTCCCAAGCGCTCATGCTGCGCTTCGCTCCCACACGCATCGACGGGCGCCCAACGTGCATAACCTGACATTCGGCGCGGGAGCGACATGCCGTGACAGGTTTTGCATCCCATACGTGCATAACCTGCCACGGACTTCGCGGACTCGGGTCGAGTGGCACCTTATGCACGACGGCCGAGGCAGCAAGCAGGCTCGCGGCGCGGGGAGCAGGACCGCGACGTGGATGAGGCAGGCCGTCAGGCCGCGACGCGCGTCACCGGGCAGGCCGTCACGCCGCCACGCGCGTCACCGCCGAGCTGCCGACCGCCCGGAGCGCGTGCAGTCCGGCCAGCCCGGCCCAGGCACCGTACGGGGCGAAGAACTCGGTGACCTCCTCCTCGGTGGCGCGGGCGTACGGGTCCCCGCCCGACCGCACCCGCCCGACCAGCTTCACGAAGGCGAGATCGCCGGCGGGGAGCTGGTCGAGGCGGCCCTGCCCGGTGAACGCAAGCATCTGGACCGTCCAGCTGCCGATCCCGCGGATCGCGCGCAGCCGCCGCCAGCCCCGCTCGTGCTGGGAGGGGTCGAACAGATCGACGCGGCCGCTCGCCACCTCGCGCGCGGCCCGGACCAGCGCCACCGCCCGGCCGGCCGACAGGTCCATCGACTCGAGCAGCGCCGGCGCCTGCCCGGCCAGCATCGCCGCGGTCGGCGCGTCCCGCATCGAGCACCACTCGCACCGCCGCCCCAGCCGGAAGATCAGACGGCGCTGAATCGCCGCGGCCCGGCCGAACTCGATCAGCTGCTCGCAGATCGCCCACGCCAGCGCCTCGAACGGATCGGGCTTGCCGGACGCCCGCAAACCGGGCGTCGAGCGCACCGACCCTCCGATCAGCGGGTCGAACCGGAAGCGCTCGTAGAACCCCGCCAGGTCCTGATCGATCCCCAGGGCCAGCCGCATCCTCTCGATCCCCCACTCGGCCGCCTCGCGATCGGCCGCTTGTGCCCCGAACAGCACCCGGTCTTGGGAAACCTGCGCCACCCGCACGAGCACGGGCTGATCGCCGGCGTGGATCAGGCGGTGCAGCACCCCGCCCCGCGCCCGGGTCAGGCCGTCGAGCCCGCTGCGCAGCGGGAGATTGAACGGCCAGCGCGGGCGGACCTCGACGCGGACCTCGACCCCGCCGCCCCCGGGCGTGCTCAATCCCCTTGCTTGCCGATCACGTGCACGTCGACCAGGAACGACCGCGACGCGGCGATCGGCAGCAGGTCGACCGCCCGCCGCGGGCCGCCCCGGCCGTTGCGGACGACCTTGCGAGCGGCGCGGCGCTTGACCAGCGCCACGGTGGCGGCGCCGGCCACGAACCCGGTGGCGGCCACGGCGACCACCTGGACCGCCGGCAGCGCCGCGGGCGTCGCGCGCTCGACCGTGCGCACCTCGGCCAGCACGGGCAGACCATCGACGATCTCCACCTCGGGATCCGTCGCGGATCCGTTGGGCTCGGATTCAGACAGCAAAGGATCGGCGGGCGGCACCCCGCCGACCGGGAACTCTGATTCATTCATGTCCGGCGACATGGTGACAGCGCGGTCGGTCATGTTCAAAGAAGCTTCTCGTAGACGCGGTAGGTGCGGACGATCTGGCCCCCCATCCGCTCCATCGCCCGGTTCATTGGCTTGTTGCTCTCGAGCGTCCAGCCGGTCTCGCCCCGGCCCTGGTGGGTGCGCTCGCCGGCGTCCCAGTGCATCTCGTACAGCTTGGCCCCGATTCCCGTGTGCTGGTACTCCGGCTTGACCCCGAGCGCGAACACCCGGACCCGGTCGATCTTGCGCTTGTACCACAGGAACTTGGCCCAGCCGAACGGCAGCAGGCGCCCGTTCAGGTGGCGAAGCACCTGGTTGTAGTCGGGCAGCGTCAGCGCGGCCGCGACCGGCTCGCCGTCCTTCTCGGCGATGAACGCCCAGCGCTCGTCGAGCACGGGCTTGAGGTCCTTGGCGTAATGGCGGACCTCCTCCTCGCTCAGCGGCACGAACCCCCAGTTGCGCTCCCATGCCGCGTTGTAGACCTCGAGGAAGCGCTCGATCTCGGCCTCCATGTCCTTCTTTCGCATGTTCCGCACGGTGATCCCGTACTTGCTCTCGACCTCCGCCGCGACCCGCCAGATCGCCGGGTGCACCGACCCCCGGTCGGCCACGTCGAGCGACCACATGTACAGATCCATCGCCTTGGTCAGGCCGGCGCCCTCGATCAGCCCCGGGTAGTACGGGTGATGCCAGTTGGTCAGGATCGTCGGCAGCCGGTCGTAGCCGTCCACCAGCACGCCGCACTCGTCGTTGGTCGTGAAGTCCATCGGGCCGACCATCCGGTCGCGCCCCCGCGCGGCCAGCCACTCCGCGGCGGCTGACAGCAGCGCCGCCGCCACCTCGGCGTCGTTCTCGCACTCGAAGAACCCGAACATCCCCCACTCGTGGTGCTGGAACTCGTTGAAGTTCCGGTCGATCTGCGCGCTGATGCGGCCGACGGGCTGATCGCCGCGCCAGGCCAGGAACAGCTCGACCTCGGCATGCTCGAAGAACGGGTTGCGCGACCGGTCGAGGAACCGCTTTCGGTCGAACACGAGCGGCGGCACCCAGTTGGGCTCGTTACGATAGAGCCGCCAAGGCAGCTTGATGAAAGTGTTCAGCTCGCGCTTTGAAGCGACGGGGCGAACTACTAAGGCCCGACGAGCCGGCAGGGTCACGTCTAGCGCCATCTGGCCGGAACGTTATATGTCAACCTCAATCGACGTCTTCGCCAAGGCTCGCGAGCATGAGCGCCTCGAGCAGCTCCGGGCAGCGCGGGAGCTCGATCTGGTGCCCTACTTCCGGGTCCTGGAGGGCCCCACGCTTCCCGTCGTGGAGATGGAGGGCAAGCGCCGGATCATGCTCGGCTCCAACAACTACCTGGGGCTGACCGGCGACGAGCGGGTCAAGCAGGGCGCGCTCGACGCGCTCCACCGCTACGGCACCGGGCTGACCGGATCGCGGTTCCTGAACGGCACCACGGACCTTCACCTGGAGCTCGAGCGCGAGCTCGCGGACTGGTTCGGCAGCGAGGCCGCGCTGGTCTTCACCACCGGCCATCAGGCGAACGTCGGGGCGCTCAGCCAGATCCTCGGGCCGGGCGACACGGTCGTGGTGGACTCGGGCGACCACGCATCGATCCTCGACGGCTGCATCCTCTCGCGGGCCAAGCTGCGACCGTTCCGGCACAACCGCATGGACCGGCTCGAGCACACGCTCGAGAAGGCGGCCGGCGACGGCGGCGGCGTGCTCGTGGTGGTCGACGGCGTCTTCTCGATGGAGGGCGACGTCGCACCGCTGCCCCAGATCGCCGAGCTCAGCCACCGCTACGGGGCCCGTCTGATGGTCGACGAGGCCCACGCCCTCGGCGTGCTCGGCGCGCGCGGGGCGGGCGCCTGCGAGCTGCTCGGAGTCGAGGATCAGGTCGACCTGCGCATGGCCACGTTCTCCAAGTCGCTGGCCTCGTGCGGCGGGGTCATCGCCGGCCCGGCCGAGGTGATCGAGTTTCTCCGGGTCTCCTCGCGCCCGTTCATGTTCACCGCGTCGGCCGTGCCCGCGGCGCTGGGCGCGGCGCTCGAGGCGATCCGCGTCTGCCGCTCGCCCGAGGGCCGGCAGCTGTTCGCCCAGGTGCTCGACAACGCCGCCTATCTCCACGCCGGACTGGCCGAGCTGGGCTTCGAGGTGGTGGAGCCGACCAAGCTCGCCGACGGGACCGAGGTGGTCACCCCCGTGGTGCCCGTGGTGGTCAAGGACGACTGGAAGGCGGCCTTCCTGTGGAAGGCGCTCTACGTCCTCGGCGTCTACGTCAACGTCGCGCTGCACCCCGCGGTGCCGCCGGCCGGCGCGCTGCTCCGCTGCAGCGTGATGGCCACCCATGACCGGGAGACGCTCGACCAGGCACTCGAGATCTTCTCCCGGGCCAAGCGTGCCTTCGAATCCGAGCACGGGCCGCTTCCGGCCCGGGCTTGACGCCTCTCACCCTTCACGGCTTGTCCACAGTCGCACAAGGCCTTGGCCGGAGAAAAAACACGCTCTAAGCGCATGGGAGGCAGATGTGACATTGCTGTTACCGGCGCCGATGGCGTAGCTTCTACGTTCACCGAGCGGCCGAGCAGAGCAGGCGGCGGCAAGGGTAAGGAAGGCCGGATCGGGGGCTAGAAAGACCACGCGCATGCCTGCGCGCGGGAACAGCAGTGAACACACAGGACCCATGGGAGGGGGCCCGCGAGGACCCCTGCCCATTCATAAATCAAGATCCGCCCAGGCGGACCGAATGGGAGGAAGCGAAGCACCAAAATGAGTGAGACCGCCACTTTGAGCCCGGCGCCGCAAAGAATGCGAGCCCTGGAACGAGCCAACGCGGTCAGGCTCGCCCGCGCGGAGCTGAAGCGAAGGATCGCTGAGGGAGAAGCGTCCGCCGCGGAGATCATCTTGGACCCGCCCAACGAGGCGATCAGTTGGGCGATCGGAGAGCTGCTGATGAGCCAGCGCCGGTGGGGCACGACGCGGTGCCGGAAGTTCCTCGCGCGCTACCACCTCACCGAGACCAAGGCACTCGGCGCACTTACGGACCGCCAGCGCCGGCTGCTGGCCGACGAGCTCGAGTCGTGCGGGGCTCGAGCCTTCGCGCTCGTCTATACGTAGACGGACCCCTGCCTCGCCCCGCGCCGGTGCCTAAAGCAACGGCGCGGGGCGAGCCGCATCCAGACTCACTTCAGATCTGGATGCCCACGGGGACCGGACTCGCGCCGGCAAAGAAGAAGAACCACACCACGAAGGCCGCCAGCGTGAGTCCCGCGCTGACCACGAGCACCGCCTCGAGCACGTAGTGACCCGTGTCGTCCAGGCCGCGGGAGCGTCGATTGGCCTGGTAGACGTCCGAGAGCTTGGCGAGCACCCCGGCCAGCAGCATGATGGTGACCACCACCCCGAGGAAGCTCACCCCCAGCGCGGTGCCCAGCGACGAGGTGGCGCCCTGGATCTGGGAGCCGACCCACAACCACAACAGCGGAGTCCCGATCCACAGAACGAGACTGCCGATGAACATGATCAGGAGCACGAGCGTCGCTCCCAGACCGGTCCTCAGTAGCTCACGCACGCGCCACGCCCCTCGGCCTGGAAACGGTCAAGCAGTTCAGCGGGCCACGGCAGCACCGCGGCCGGTGGCTAACGGACAGCCCGAGGACAGCTTGACCTGCCACCAGCCCATCAGCATCCCGATCAGCCCGAGCCGCGGTCGCACCTGCCACACGCCGCATCCCGGCTCGCCGATTTCGCGGTTGGAGATGCGTACGAACCGGTAGCGCCCGGGCTCGAGCAGCATGCGCTCGAGCTGCACTCGGTTGGCTGCCTGGCGCTCGGCGCGCTGGCTGATCGTCGCCCGCGCCGCCCGGACGCGGGTCGCCAGGTCGTCCCGCACGCGCTCGAGCTCGCCGAGGTCGAGCAGGCGCGGGGCCGTACAGGAGCGCATCGGCTCCTCCTCCAGCCCGCCCATCGGATACGCGGTGACGAACGCCTCGGCCAGCTCGCGCTCGAGCTTGGCGATCTGCGCCCGCAGCGTGCGCCGCGCCGCGCGCTCGTCCTGGTCGGCGACCGTCAGGATCGCCGGCGGCGAATCGACCCCATCCCAGCTGTCGTGTTCGAGGAGCTCCATCGAGCGCTGCCTCCTTCCGGGAGTGAACCGAGCTTACCAGCACGATAACGGGCGGGCGGGGTCCAATAGATGCGGTACCTACCCAGCCTCCAAGACCTCGGTGCAGACCCACAGCGACTCCTCCACGTGGATCGTCGGCACGCCCTCGACGGCCACCGCGTAGAGCACGATCCGCTGGGTGCCCGGACTGGGAGCGTGGCCGGACACCGGGTCGCCGAACAGCGTCGCGTGCACGCGCGCGGCATCTGCCACGACCAGCTGCCCGCCCGGCAGCGGCACGTCATCCGGGGCGCTGCCGAGCCGCTCGCCGCTCCCGGCAGCGCGGATGCCCAGGGTCTCCACCTCGACCAGGCGCGCATCCAGGCCCCACACCGGAACGCCGGTCTCGACAAGCGCGATCAGCAGCGCGTCCTTCAAGGTGTCGCGCGATTGGAAGCCGCCCTGGAGCAGGCGCCGCACCGCGGCCTCCTCGCTGGGGATCCGGGCCGCGTCCGGGTCGAGCCCGACCTGGCGGAAGAAGGCCCGGTAGGCGTGCGGGATCGGCTGGGTGCGCATCGCCACCACGCCCGCCCCGGCGACCCGATCGGACAACCCCCGCAGCCGCCGGCGCACCTCGCGCGGGCTGGCCCGCACCCGGGCCTCGAGCGCGGTCCAGTGAAGCCGCAGGCCCGGGAACTCGGCCCTCAACTCCGGCGCCACGAGTCCGCTGGCGAAGCTCATCGCGACGCGCCGGCACCCAGCAGCGCCCGCACCCGGCCGGCCAGCGCGGTCTTGCTGATCCAGTGCTCGCCGATCAGGCGCTGCGCCACCGTCCCACCCCGCTTGGTCAGCTCGAGCAACGGGCAGGCCGTCACTCCGTAAAGCCCGCCCACCGCGCCGTCGGCGTCATAGGCCACGGGAATCCTCCAGCCATGACGGCGCACCGCCGCAGCGGTCTTCGCGTGCAAGCCGTTCACCGCGACCGCAGCCCACTGCACGTGGCGAAACGCTCGCCGAGCCGCCAGCGCCTGCATGGAGTCGACCTCACGCTCGCACTGCGAGGAGCCGGTCACGAAGAACGCCAGCACGAGCGGACCTCGCTTGACCAGCAGGCAAACGTTCAGTGCCCTGGGGTCGTGGCGCGCGAGCGTGCACGGCGGACTCAGATTGGCATCGCCGTTCAGCGACGAAGCCGCGAGCGGCGCTGCGAACGGGTGAAGCTGTCCACCAGCCGCCACCCCCGCCGTACCCGACTTGTGCGAGCCCAGTGTGTACAGCACGAAGCCGATGACCAGCGCGAGCGCCAGCAGGCCGACCCCCCAGCCGTAGCGACGGGTGTCCAGCATGGTCGGACGGGCGGGCGGCGGCTCGTCCGGTGTAGCCGTGCCGCCCCCCGAGGCGCTCACGCCACCGTGGCTCGCCGGCGCCGCGGGAGCCGGCCGCCGACGCGGCGTGTGCGCTCGCGGACGCCGAGCCGCGCATCGCGACGGCGCTCGGACAGCGCCAGCACCGACGGGAGCACGAGCAGCACGCCGAGCAGCGACACCGTCAGGTCGATCAGCGTGACCAGCCCGAAGTCGCGCAGCATCGTGATGCTCGACAGGCTCAGCACGCCGAACCCGGCAATCGCGGTGATCCCCGAGGTGAGCACGGCCGATCCGGTGTACCGGTACGTCCGGGCCAGCGCCTCCGCAGGAGCCAGCCCCGCCCGGCGCTCGGCGCGGAAGCGCTCGGAGAGCAGGACGCTGAACTCGGTCGAGATCGCGATCACCAGCGCGCCCAGCGTGGCCGACATCGGGTTCAGCGGGATCCGGGTGGCGAACAGGATGAGCGACGACCAACCGGTGGCCAGCGCGATCGGGACCAGCGGCACGAGCGCGCGCTCGGGCCGGCGCAGGACGGCCAGCAGGACGAGCGCGACCGCCACCAGCCCCACCAGCAGCATGACCAGGCGGCGGGGCGAAGAGGACAGCGAGGCATCGGCCTGCGCGGCCAGCACGGGCAACCCGGCAAGCTCGGCACTCACCCCCGGAGGCGGGTGCAGCCGAGATCGCATGTAGTCGATCACCTTCTGCTGGCGCGAGAGCGGCATCAGGCGGATGCCGAACGCCAGCGTGGCCTCGTCGTGCCCGCGGGTGATCACCGCCTGGGAGAAGTAGCTCGGGACGGCGCGCAGCAGGTTCGTGATCGCGCTTGGGGTCAGCGACTTACACGAGTTCGTCGCGACCTGCGCACCGGAGCAGAACAGGTCGGGCAGCGACAGCGCAGGGCATAGCGTGGCCCGCGCGCACCCCTTGGTCTCGACGTACCCGAAGTGGGCCAGCAGCGAGTCCTCGTAGCGCAGCATCCACCCGATCGTGCTCGGGGTGGCGACGTCGCGCGAGTGCACGACCACGTCGATCTCGCCCGAGACCCCAGTGACGTGCTCGAGCGTGCGCAGGTTCTGGAGCGCGGGCATGCTCGAGGGCACGAGCTTGGTCACGTCGGATTGGACCGAGGTCTGCGTGTCGGCCGCCCAGCCCAGCACGGCCAGGAGCAGCCCAACCGCCAGCACACGCCCGGGCCGCCGGGCCGCCGCGGCGAGCGCGCTCCGGGCGCCCGCGCCCACCGGCGAGGCGATCCGCCCGCCGGCCTCAGAAACGATCTCGGCCGCGCCGCGGGCCGACGCGCCCACCACCCCCAGATCGGGCACGCGCCGGGCGGCGGGCGCCCGCCGCCGGCTCAGCACCATCGCCGCGGTCCCGGCGCTCAGCGCGCACGCCAGCGCGATCGCGATGCCCACGATCAAGAGCTCGCCGAAGCCGCGGACCATCGGCACCGGCGAGAGCAGCAGGGCCACGAACCCGGCCGCGGTGGCCAGCGCCGCGGTGGCGATGGTCGGCGCGGCGGCGATCGTGGCCCCGGCCACGTCGTTCCCCTCCTCCTGCGCGCGCGCCTGGAACTGGACCGCGTAGTCGACCGACAGCCCGATCAGGATCGGCAGCACCGCGATCGAGGCCATGGTCAGCGTGCCGCCGAGCAGCGAGGTGGCGCCGAACGTGATCCCGACCGCGGCCAGCGCGATGGCCAGCGGCAGCAGCCGAAGGCGGCTGCGGAACACCAGCAGCAGGACCGCGGCCATGACCAGCAGCGCCGCCACCAGCAGCCCCGCGATCGAGCCGGTGATCGTCCTGGCCAGATCGTCGGTCACCACCGGGACGCCGGACACCGTGTACGTGCCGCCGTAGCCCGAGCGGAACATCGGCATCTTGACCGCCTGGCGGATCCACGAGATCGCCTGGGCCTGCTGGGAGGCGCTCAGCGACGCCTTGAGACGGACCTGGATCAGCGCCGAGTTCTTGGTCGGGAACAGGTAGGCGAAGCGCGCCTTGGGCTGGTTGACCCCCCGCGTCTGGTCGAACACGATCTGGGGGATGAACTGCGGGTCGTCGATCTTGGGCTGACCCGAGATCCCCGAGTTCAGATACAGCTGGATCAGCTGCTCGTATTGCTGCTCTGAGGCCAACTGCCCGGCCGCGTTCTCCTCAGCCAGCGCCTGCTTCTTAGACATGTGCTTGGCCAGCGCGAGCTTGAAGGCGGCCTGCCGGGCGCTCGTGACGGCATGCTGCGCGCCGTTCTCGAGCGCGAGGACCTCCTGGTTGACCGCCGCCACCGCGCGGTTCAGGAACGTGCCGGGGCCGTACACCACCTGCGCGGGCCGCGCCCTGGCCAGCTTGCCGCACGGGCTGTTCACGCCACCGTAAGGCGTGCGCGTCCCGGCCGCCGCCGGCGTGAAGGCCTGAAGCTGTTGGTTGGGCACCAGCACCTGTCCGGCCAGGCAGGCCTCGAGCTCGGACACGATGCCGAGGTCCTTGGTCCTGACCAGGTCGGTCAGCGGCTCGCGGATCAGGATCACCACGGGATCGCCGCCGAAGTGACGCGCGTCGTCGAGGCTGGCCTGGTAGGTCGGCGAGGAGCCGCTGACGAACGTGTCCGTGCCGGTGTTGGGCGTCAGGCGCAGGGCCAGCGCACCGCCGCCCGCCGCGAGCGCGAGCACGATGCCGAGCGTCAGCGCCGGCCGGCCCGCAACGGCCCGTACGAGCCGCTCCAACTTCCGCACCCTCATTGCCCAGCTGAGGCTACCGCCGCGCAGCGCGCCGCGCGCTGCTTGGCAGATCACCGGTGCTGATGCGACGGTTATCTCCCAAACGCCCCGGATCGATCCGGCGGCGCGACGGGCGGGCCGGGAACTCAGTCCATCGCCAGCGGGCCCTGCGACTCTCCGGACAGGAACTGGCGGATGAACGGGTTGTCCGAGTTCAGCATGTCCTCGGCCGGGCCGGCCTCGACGATCCGCCCCTTCCACAGCACGTTGATGTAGTCGGCCACGCGCCGTGCGCTCATGATGTCGTGGGTGATCACGCAGAACGTCGGGAGGTGCTCCTTCTCCTTCTCCTTGGCCTCTTCCATCATGTCGCGGTGGATCTCGAGGATCAGCTCGCCGAGCAGCGCGGTGCGCACTGGATCCAGCCCCGAGTCGGGCTCGTCGAACAGCACGATGTCGGGCTCGAGCACGAGCGCCCGCGCGAAGCCGGCGCGCTTGCGCATCCCGCCCGATAGCTCGTTGGGCATCTTCGTGCGCGCGTCGGCCAGCCCGACCTCCTTGAGCCGGCGCATGACGATGTCCTCGACCTCGTCCTCGCCCTTCTCGGTGTGCTGGCGCAGCGGGAAGGCCACGTTGTCGTACAGGTTCATCGAGCCGAACAGCGCGCCGTCCTGGAACAGCAGGCCGAACTTCTTGCGCATGTCGAACAGCCGGTCGTCGGGCATGTTGGGCACCGACTCGCCGTGCACGAGGATGTCGCCCTCGTCGGGATAAAGCAGCCCGACCATGTGCTTGATGCACACCGACTTGCCGGTCCCGGACGGGCCGAGGATCATCGACACCATCCCCTCGGGCAGACCCATGTTCAGCCCGCGCAGAATGTGGGCGCGGCCGAACGACTTGTAGCAGTCGATGAACTCGACGGCGTCCGGGCGCCCCGAGGGATACACCCGATACGTGTGCCACTTGTACTCGTCCTGATCGGCGCCGGGGGGCGGACCCGGACGCGGAGGCTGCTCGTCGACCACAGACACGCGCGAGCCGGACCCTCGCTCTTCGGACGCGCGCTCGCCACCGTTCGACGATCCCTCGACCTCGGCGCGGTGTCCGGCCGGTTCCTCGCCGCGCTCACCGGCTCCGGGCGCTGGGCCGGTCTCGTACTCGTCGTCGTCCTCGCGGTAATCGTCGTCTTCGTCGTCCGTGTCAAACCGCATTGTCAGCCTCCGATTGGTGCCCGGGGGTTGGCGCCCCAGAAGAGCTGCGTGCCGAGCATTCCGATGAGATGTACACCGACCAGGTTAAGCACCATCGACTTCGCGGTGGCCGTACCCACCCCTACAGGCCCACCGCTCGCGTTGTAGCCGTAGTAGCAACCGACGAGCACGATCATCGTGGCCATCGTCATCGCCTTGATCAAGCTGAATAAGAGGTCCGGCGGGTTCTGGAACTCCCAGAAGATCAGGAAGTAGCCCCCCGAGGACACGTCGCCGATCTGCTGCACGACCGCGACGTAGCTGGCCAGGAAGCCGGCGCCGATCGAGATCAGGTACACGAACGGCAGCACCAGCCAGGAGGCCAGCAGCTTGGTCCCGCACAGGAACGTCATGCCGCTGATGCCCATCACCTCGAGCGCGTCGATCTCGTCGGAGATCCGCATCGAGCCGAGCTCGGCCACGATCCCGGTCCCGACCTTTGCCGCCATCATGTAGCCGAAGGCCAGCGGGGCAAGCTCGCGCAGATCGCACCACGCCGAGAACACGCCCGAGAACGCCGGCGCCCCCTGGGAGCGCAACAGGTAGGCGCCCTCGATCCCGCACGACAGGCCGACGATGAACACCAGCGTGCAGATCACCAGCGCCGAGCCGACGATCAGGATGCCGGCCTGGCGCAGCGCCTCGCCGAAGAACTTGAACACCCGCAGCCGGAACACCTCGCCGAGCACGCGGGCAGAGAACTTCGCGATCTCGCCGAAGCTCTCGATCCAGCCCTTGGGGGTGACGATCAGCTCGTTCATCGCGTCAGCGCGGGATCGTGGTGATCTCGGGGTGCGTCGCCAGCAGCGTCTGGGTGAACGCGTAGTTGAACGCGAAGATGCCCAGGAAGGCGATGACGACCGCCTGGTTGACGGCGCGCCCCACCCCCTCGGCCCCGCCGGACGCGGTCATCCCCTTGTAACAGCAGACCACGGCGATGATCGCCCCGAACAGGGTGGTCTTGACCACCGAGCCCCACAGGTCGGTGGTCTCCGCGTTGTTGAAGAACGTCGAGAAGAAGGGACCGAGCGGGGCGTGATTGACGATCGTGGCCAGGATCCCGCCGAAGATGCCGAAGATCAGCGCGTAGATGTCGAACAGCCCGGTCACCAGCATCAGCGCGAGGAACCGCGGCACGACCAGGTTCTTGATGGGGTCGACGCCGAGCACCTGGAGCGCGTCGAGCTCCTCGCGGATCTTGCGCGCGCCGAGGTCGGCGGTGATCGCGGTGCCGGCCACGCCGGCCAGCACGATCGCGTCCACGAACGGCGCGAACTCGCGGATCGAGGCCAGCACGAAGAACCCGCCCAGGCGGTCGATCGCCCCGAACAGGACCAGGAAGTTGGCCGCCTGCAGGCCGGGCGCCTCATACCCGAAGGCGATCGTCGAGATCAACAGCGGGAACCAGCACAGCCGCAGGGCGAACATGAACTGCCCGACGAACTCGCTGCCGTACGGATACGGCGGGCGGATGGCAGACACGAGCGTCTTGCCGGTCAGGATCATCATGTTGCCGACCTCTTCGAGCAGGCCCTTGACGGGCGCATACCCTCGATCGGCGACGGCTCTGATCAAACGCTCCTCCGCGGTCTCGCCTGGACCGCTCTAAGCCTACGGGTCCACGCGCGCAGATGACAAATGGGAACCGTCGCGCGTGAACCGGCTCAAGGCGCGGGCCCAGTTGCTATGTTCGCCGCGCCTTGACGTCCAGGTGCATCGGCCTGATCTGCGCAGCGTTCCTGCTCGCCGCGTGCGGCGGCGGGCAGCCTCAGGACGCGCAGGAGCCCACCGGCAAGTTCAAGGTCGAGGTCACCACCGCGAGCTTCCCCGCCTCACAGCGCCTCTCCGAGCACACCCACCTGGTGCTCGCCGTGCGCAACGTGAGCGGCCACGCGCTCCCCGACGTGGCCGTGACGATCTGCAACGTCACCTGCGCCTACCCCGCCCCCGCCGGCGAGGGGACGAGCGCGGCCGCTTTCGCCGAGAACCTTCAGCAGCAGGGTCTGGCCCATCCCTCGCGCCCGGTGTGGGTCGTCGACAATCCGCCCGGCCCGTGCGACAGCGGCTGCTCGGCCAACTCCTCGACCGGTGGCGGCGGCCCCGGGGGCGCGGTGACCGCGTACTCGAACACCTGGGCCCTCGGCCGACTCCCCGCCGGCCAGACCGCCAAGTTCGACTTCGGGGTGACCGCGGTCAAGCCCGGGCGGCACATCGTCGCCTGGGAGGTGTCGGCCGGCCTCAACGGCAAGGCCAAGGCGATCTTGTCCAACGGGTCGCTGCCCCACGGCACGTTCACGGTGCTGGTTCACAACGCGCCGGCGCAGACGTACGTGAACAACAACGGCCAGATCGTGACCACGTCGTCGAATAATCCGCAGTAGCAAAAGCCCGGCCGGATGCCGGGCTGTGGAAGCTGCCGAGCGCGCGGAGCGGTCTCCGTGGACTCTCAGCAGCGGAGCGAGCGAGGCCCGGAGCCGGATGCGGTTACCCGGCCCTCTACTCCTCGGACGACGTGGCCCAGATGTTGATGCCGCCGTCGCCGGCGTAGCGGTCGATCTCCTCGAGCTCGCCCGGGTCGAAGTCCAGGCGCTCCAGCGCGGCGACGTTCTGCTCGAGCTGTCTGACGCTTGAGGCACCCAGCAGCGCCGAGGTCACGCGGGGGTCGCGGAGCACCCAGGCGATCGCCGCCTGGGCGAGCGACTGCCCGCGCCGCTGGGCGATCTCGTTCAGCGCGCGCACGCGCGCGAGGTTCTCCTCGCTCAGCATCGACTCCTGGAGGTAGTTGCCGATGCGGATGCGCGAGTCCTCCGGCACCCCGTCCAGGTAGCGGTCGGTCAACAGCCCCTGGGCCAGCGGCGAGAACACGATCGAGCCGACGCCCTCGCGGTCGAGGACGTCGAGCAGCTCATCCTCGATCCACCGGTTGAGCATCGAGTACGAGGGCTGGTGGATCAGCAGCGGCGTGCCCAGCTCGCGCAGGATCAGCGCCGCCTCCTCGGTCCGCCGCGGGCTGTAGGAGGAGATGCCCACATAGCGCGCCTTGCCCTGGCGCACCGCGGCGTCGAGCGCGCCCATCGTCTCCCCGAGCGGCGTGTCGGGATCGAACCGGTGCGAGTAGAAGATGTCCACGTAGTCCAGGCGCATCCGCTTCAGGCTCTGCTCGAGGCTGCCCAGCAGGTACTTGCGCGAGCCCCATTCGCCATAGGGGCCGGGCCACATGTCGTATCCGGCCTTGGTGGAGATCACCACTTCGTCGCGATGGGCTGCCAGGTCCTCCGAGAAGATCCGCCCGAAGTTGATCTCGGCGCTGCCGTACGGCGGCCCGTAGTTGTTGGCCAGATCGAAGTGGGTGATCCCCAGGTCGAACGCCCGGCGGATCATCGCCCGGCTGCCTGCCAGCGGCCGGTCGTCGCCGAAGTTCTGCCACAGGCCGAGCGTGATCGCGGGCAGCCTCAGCCCGCTGCGCCCGCACCGGCGGTAGGGCATCCGCTCGTAGCGTCCCTCGTCCGGGACGTAGGCCTGCCAGCCAAGCTCTGGGTTGAAGGGCACGGCGCGAGTATGGCAGTCCGCAATTTGGCCACGTGCCCCGCTCGATTTGGACATCCGGATAATGACGGCGCCCGGCTCTGGCGGTTACCCTTCCGCGAAGTATGCCCCGACTCTCCCGGGGTGGGGTTTCTTACGCGCCTGCCGTCGCGGCGCTCACAGGAAGGAAGACGAAGAACGCATGCCTCGAATCCGCCAGCAGAACGTCCTTGCCGCGCAGTGGGCCCCGAACGGTGGCGCACTCGGCGCACCTGATCTCACGCTCCCCGACAACCAGGTGTTCGGGGCCAACGTCTTCAGCCCGGCCGTTCAGCGCCAGCGCCTGCCCACCGACGTGTTCAACCGCCTGCAGGACACGCTGGCCCGCGGCGAGGCGCTCGACACCTCGACGGCCGACGCGGTGGCGCTGGCCATGAAGGAGTGGGCGCTGGAGCGGGGCGCCACCCACTACACGCACTGGTTCCAGCCGCTGACCGGCTCGACCGCCGAGAAGCACGACAGCTTCTACACCCCCACCAGCGAGGGCACCGCGCTGGCCGAGTTCTCCGGCAAGGAGCTGATCCAGGGCGAGCCCGATGCGTCGAGCTTCCCCACCGGCGGCATCCGCGCGACCTTCGAGGCCCGCGGCTACACGGCCTGGGATCCGACGTCCCCCGCCTTCATCCTCGAGAACCCCAACGGCACGCTGCTCTGCATCCCGACCGCGTTCGCCTCGTGGACCGGGGAGGCGCTGGACCACAAGATCCCGCTCCTGCGCTCGATGGATGCGCTCTCGCGCTCGGCCATCCGCGCGCTGCGCCTGTTCGGCGACGAAGCCCCACAGCGGGTGTTCACCACGATCGGCCCCGAGCAGGAGTACTTCCTGATCGACGAGCAGTTCTACTTCGAGCGCCCGGACCTCTACACCACCGGCCGCACTTTGTTCGGCGCCAAGCCGCCCAAGGGCCACGAGCTCGACGATCACTACTTCGGGTCGATCCCCGAGCGGATCCTCGCCTACATGCTCGACACCGAGCGCGAGCTGGCCAAGCTCGGCGTCCCGGTCAAGACCCGCCACAACGAGGTGGCACCCAACCAGTACGAGATCGCGCCAATCTTCGAGAACTCCAACGTCGGCTCCGACCACCAGCAGCTGACCATGCAGATCATGCAGAACGTGGCGCGGCGCTACGGGCTGGTCTGCCTGCTCCACGAGAAGCCGTTCGCCGGAGTCAACGGCTCGGGCAAGCACAACAACTGGTCGATGGGCACCGACACCGGCAAGAACCTGCTGGAGCCGGGCGACACGCCGCACCGCAACCTCGAGTTCCTGTTCTTCTGCGCCGCGGTGATGCAGGCGGTCAACAAGCACCAGGGGCTGCTGCGGGCCTCGATCGCCTCGGCCGGACAGGACCATCGCCTGGGAGCCAACGAGGCGCCGCCGGCGATCATGTCGGTGTTCCTGGGCGCTGACCTCGAGAACGTGTTCGGCGCGCTCGAGCGCGGCGAGACCTCCGAGACCCGGGCGCAGTCGTTCCTCGGCCTGGGCACCCCGGTGCTCCCGCCGCTGCCCAAGCACGGGGGCGACCGTAACCGGACCAGCCCGTTCGCGTTCACCGGCAATAAGTTCGAGTTCCGGGCGCTCGGGTCGAGCCAGTCGCCCTCGCTCCCGAACACCGTGCTCAACACGATCGTCGCCGAAGCCATCGACGAGCTCGCCGACGAGCTCGAGGCCGCCGTCAAGGACGGTCCGCCGCCCGGTGACCCGCTGCGCGACGCCGTGCTCGAGGATGCGCTGCGGCCGATGCTCCAGCGCAGCTACGCGGCCAACAAGCAGATCGTCTTCGGCGGCGACAACTACGACGAGGAGTGGCACGCCGAGGCAGAGCAGCGCGGCTTGCTCAACCTGCGCGCCACGCCCGACGCGCTGCCGTATCTCATCTCGGACGAGACGGTCGCGCTGTTCGAGAGCCACAGCGTCCTGTCGCGTCGCGAGCTCGAGTCGCGCCACGAGGTGTTCCTCGAGCAGTACGTGACCAAGCTGAACATCGAGTCCGAGACCGCGGCGTCGATCGCGCGCACGCTGCTGCTCCCGGCGGCGGCCCGCCACCTGGCCCTGCTGCTCGAGGCTCAGCTCGGCGAGCTGGCCGGCGACATCTCCGACCTGATCACCCAGTTCAACGCGGCGATCAAGGCCCTGGAGGCGGCCAACCTGGCCGAGAACCAGCCACACGAGCTCGGGCCGCACGCCGAGTACATGCGCGACACGGTGATCCCGGCCATGGCGTCTGTGCGTGACGCCGCCGATCTACTCGAGAAGGTCGTGGCCGACGATCTGTGGCCGCTGCCGAAGTACTCCGAGATCCTGTTCATCAAATAGTCGCGCAACGCAACTTGCAGCGAGTCACCGGGTTACTACGCTACGGTGGCTTCGGTGGCATGCCGTTGGAAGGAAGCCCATGGGCGCTGGGCAGCCGTGGTCGTCGCGCTGCTGCTCACCGCGCTGACACTCGGCCCGAGCGCAGCGTCAGCCCGTGCCGACTCACTGGCCGGCCGCGGCATGTGGATCTGGTACGTGTCGCGCTCCTCGGGTGGCACGGTCTCGGGAATCGTCGCCAGCGCCCGCCGCTACGGGCTCAGCACGGTCATGATCAAGTCGAGCGACGGCCCCACGATGTGGTCGCAGTTCAATCCCAGCCTGGTCTCGGCTCTGCACGCCAATCACTTGCGCGTGTGCGCCTGGCAGTACGTCTACGGCAACCATCCCCTCGGCGAGGCACAGGTTGGAGCCCAGGCCGTGCACGACGGCGCCGATTGCCTGATCATCGACGCCGAGGGTGAGTATGAGGGCAAGTATGTCGCGGCGCAGAGTTACATAACACAGCTGCGCAAGCTGATCGGCGGTAGCTACCCGGTGGCACTGGCTGGTTTTCCGTACATCGACTACCACCCCGGGTTCCCCTACTCGGTGTTCCTCGGGCCCGGCGGCGCGCAGTACAACTCACCGCAGATGTACTGGATGGACATCGGTACCAGCGTGAACGACGTGTACGCGCACACCTACGCGTACAACCGCGTCTATCAGCGCGCCATCGATCCACTCGGTCAGGTCAACCCCCCCATGGGTCAGGTCATCCGCTTCCGTCAGCTCTCGCGGACCTACGGCGCGGCGGGTGTGAGCTGGTGGGTCTGGCAGCAGGCCAGCACGGCGGGATGGAAGGCGATCTCGATCGGCGCCGGCAATCTCACCGGCGTCACCCCCACCGCGAGCACCCCGGTCGTCCAGCTGAACTCCAAGGGCGACCTGGTCGTGTGGTTGCAGGAGCATCTCGTGAGCGTCGGCTATGCCACGGCCGTGGACGGCGACTTCGGCCCGTCGACACAGACCGCGGTGGAGCAGTTCCAGACCGTGCGGGGTCTCACGGTCGACGGGGTCGTCGGCCCCGCCACCTGGGCCGCGCTGCTCCGCTACGCGCCGGCGCCGGTCGCCTGGACCCACACGGGCGCGGTCGCCGCCTCGGCGGCCGACGCGCGCCGAGCCCGCGCCGGCCATGCGCTCGTGCTGGCCGTGCCGAAGTCGGCGCACCTGCCGGCCAGGCGCGACGAGATCGCGGGCGCCGGCGGGCGCGGCTAGACCAGGTCGTTCTCGCGGGCGTAGGCCACGAGCGCCGCCCGCGTGGTGCGTCCGGTCTTCTGCTGGATGTGCGCGCGGTGTGACTCCACCGTCCGCACGCTCAGGTACAGCCGCGACGCGATCTCGGTGTTGGTGTAGCCGAGCGCGATCAGCCGCAGCACCTCGAGCTCGCGCGCGGACAGATCGTCGGGCGGGCCCTCGGTGGTCTGCGGCTCGGCCGCCAGCCGGGCACCCAGCTCCGGGCTGAGGTACGTGCGCCCGCCGGCGGCGAGACGCACGGCCTGCACCAGCTCGCTCTCGGCGGCCTCCTTGAGCACGTAGCCGATCGCGCCGGCCCGGAGCGCCTCGCGCGCGAACGCCGGGTCGTTCTGCATGGTCAATACGACGATCTGAGTCTCGGGCGCGGCCTCGCGCAGACGCGGGATGGCCGGCAGGCTCGACCCGCCCGGCATGTTCAGGTCGAGGATCAGCACGCGCGGGCGGTACGCGGCCACGCGGCGTTCGGTGGTGCCGATGTCGCCGGCCTCGGCCACCACCTCGAACTCCTCCTCTGCCTGGAGCAGCATCCGCAACCCGGCCCGGACCACCTGGTGATCGTCCGCGAGGACGATCGTCACCTGACCCGGAGGCGATACCTCCTCCATCGCGACCACAATACCTCGCGTCCGGGCGCGCGTCACCGTCCGGCCGACCGCTTGCGCCGCCGACATTAACGGCATCTCATCCCCGCCTTAGCCTCCCTTTGCTCGGGCATGAGCACGATGTGCGGATGAGAGCCGGCCGGCTGGTCCTCGCCGTTCCCCTGGTCGCGTTCGCGGCGGCCATCGTCGCGCTGGCGACGGCCGGCTCGCACCCCTCCTCGGATTCGGCGTCGTCCACGACGGCGGCGCGCCCGGCCACGGCCGCGTCCACGCCGGCCGGCGCCCCGATCCGGCCCCGCGCGTTCCACGTCCACCTACGGCCCCTCGGTGCGCTGCCCTCGGCGGTGCAGGACAGCGCGGTGGCGCCGCTCGGCTCGAGCCGCCTCGCGCTGCTCGGCGGAATCGACGCCGCGCAAAGCTCGACCGCGGCGATCATCGTCGTCGACGGCGCCACGGCGCGCGCCGGTGGCGCGCTGCCCGCGCCTCAGCACGACGCGCAGGCCGCCACCCTGGGCACACGGGTGTACGTGTTCGGGGGAGGAGTGGTCAGCTCGTACGACCACATCCTGCGCTACGACCCGGCCACCAAGCAGGTCAGCACCGTCGGCACGCTACCCAGCGCGGCGTCCGACGTGGCGGTCGTTGCGCTCGGGGACACCGCGTACATAGTCGGAGGCTACGACGGCTCCCGCCCGCTCGACACGATCCTGGCCTGGCGTCCGGGCGGCGCACCACGCGTGGTCGGGCACCTGCCCGCCGGTCTGCGCTACGCCGCGGTGGCAGCGGTCGACGGCAAGCTGATCATCGCCGGCGGCAGCCAGGGTCCGAGCGAGTTGCTCAGCGATGCGATCTACAGCTTCGATCCCGCATCGGGCGTGCTCCGGCGGATCGGGCGGCTGCCGGTGGCGCTGACCCACGCCTCGGCCGCCGCACTCGACGGGCAGGTGCTTCTGGTCGGGGGCCGCCGCCGGCTGGTCGGCGATCAATCGAGTGCGATCCTCGACATCGATCCGCGCACCGGCCGCGTCCACCGCGCCGGCCGCCTGCCGGTGGCGCTGTCCGACGCAGCGGTCGCGCCCGGCGCAGGCGCCGTCATCGTGGCCGGCGGCCAGTCGCCGGCCGGGCCGGAGCGCGCGGTCGTCGAACTCCTTCCGAGCACGGCATGACGCGCGCGCGACTCATCTCCGGCCTCGTAATGGCAGCACTCCTCGCCAACGCGTGCGGGGGCGGCTCTCACTCGTCGAGCCACACGGCCGCGGCGCGCGCCAAGACGGCGGCGCGAACGCGCGCCGCTCACGCGGCCAAGGTCGATCCGGTGCTGGCGCGGCTCGGGCTCCCCCCGTTGCACACGCATTCGCCCCTGCCCGGCTACCTGATGATCGCCGACCGCGACAACAACCGGATCATCATCGTGGATCCGAACAAGCGGATCGTGTGGCGGTTTCCGAGTCCTGGCGCGACGGTGCCCGGCCAGCAGTTCGCCGGTCCGGATGACGCGTTCATCACGCCCGACGGTCGTTACATCACGACCAACGAGGAGTTCTCGGACACCGTCGCGGTCCTGTCACTCAATCGCCGTCCCAAGATCGTCTGGCAGTACGGGCACGAGAACGTGCAGGGCGCGGGAGTTGGATATCTCGCCCATCCCGACGATGCCTACATGGTGTCGGGCGGCCGCCAGCTGATGGTCGCCGACATCATCAACTGCCGCGTGCTCTGGCTCGACCGGGCCCGCCGCGTCGTCCACGCGATCGGCAGCGCCGGCGACTGCGCGCACGATCCGCCACATTCGCTGCTTCAGCCCAACGGGGACACGCCGCTCCCCGACGGTGGCGTGCTCGTCACCGAGATCGGCGGGTGGGTCGATCGCTTCAGTGCGTCGGGCAAGCTCGACTGGTCGATCAAGACGCCGACCAACTATCCGTCGGACGCGCAGTTGCTGTCCGACGGCAATGTGCTGGTGGCGGGGTTCAACCAGCCCGGGCGCATCGACATCATCACGCCGACCGGCCGCATCGTGTGGACCTACGACGCAGCGTCGGGGCCGGGAGAGCTCGACCAGCCGTCACTGGCCGTCGAGCTCCCGAACGGCATGATCGCCGCCACCGACGACTGGAACCACCGCGTTGTGCTGATCGACCGCAAGCGGAAACGGATCGTGTGGCAGTACGGCCACGACCACGTCCCGGGCAGCGCAGCGGGCTATTTGCGCAAACCTGACGGCCTCGATCTCGTGCCCTGACACGGTTCGAGTTGGCAAGCGCGCGCGCATTACGCAAAGCTTTGCCACACTCGTCCAGTCGAAACAGGGAGAAGCCATGCCTGCAGCTCGTAAATCAACCAGCAAGTCGCCCGCAAAATCGAGTGCGCGTTCCGGCACGCGGTCCACCGCGCGGTCGGGCTCACGCTCCACCGCGCGCTCGACTTCGCGTTCCACCGCACGTTCCGGCACGGGCGTGCGCGCGCGTGCCTCCGCGACCTCCGCGGCGACGCGCCGGGAGGTCGAGCAGTCGATCGCACGATTCGAGAAGCGCCTCGACGAGGCCAACGACGCGCTCAAGACGCTCGGCGGTCATCTCGGCGGTGGTGCTCGTGGCAGCTACAAGGACGTCACCGCCGCGCTGTCCGCGCTGCGCCGCACCGCCACGCGCACCAACAAGCAGGCGCTCAAGGATTTCGACAAGCTGCGCACAGCGTTGACCAAGGCGAGCTCCTCCTCGAGCTCGGGACGCAGCACGAGCCGGTCGAGCGGTTCGCGCTCGACCGGATCGCGCGCCAGCGGCTCGCGCTCCGCCTCCTCGCGCTCGACCGCGGCGCGTTCCAGCGGCTCGCGTTCCAAGTCGTCCCGTTCGACGACAAGCCGCTCGACTCGCTCCCGCGCGAAGAAGTCCTAGTCAGCCTCCAGCGTGGCGCCGGCGTCGATTTGCATCGGCTCCGGCGCCTCGAGCTCCACCACACCCCGGACTCGCACGTTCGGGCCAAACGTCACGTCGCCCTTCACGATCAGCCGCTCTGCCTCGCGTAGCGACGGCGGCCCGTCCGGAAAGCGCTGTTCGAAGTCGTCGAGCAGCTTGTAGAAATCGGGGTCGAGCTCGACGTAGGGAAGGTTCTCCGCGCGCTCGGGCACCGGCGCCACGGCCATGTCGTCGTCCGAGAGCGTGTAGACGTCCGAGCGCAGCACGAGCAGGTCGTCCGTGGTCTTGACCGGGGCGAACCGCGTGCGCGGCACGCGCAGCATCTGCGCGCCCTTGAAGCTCCCGATCGCGGCGCCCATCGCGCTCTCGAGCTGGATCACCGCCGGCGAGCTCTTGTCCCGCGGATCGACCGTCTTGCGGTTGACGATCAGCGGCAGCTCCAGAACGCCGTCGGTTTCGTCGAGAGTCTGCGCCAGCACGCGCAGGTCGACCCACAGGCTGTTGGTGTTGTAGTAGCGCCAGCGGCGATAGTCGCGGAACGACTCCTGGTCCTCCTCGGGCGTCTGCGCGGTCTCGCGCAGGACGAGCTGCCCGTCGTCGCGGCGGCGCGCGATGTGTCCCCCCTTGCGGTCGGCCTCGGTACCGATCACCACCTCCATCAGGAACGGGATCTCGTTCTTTTCCATGTGGGCGGCGATGCGCGCCTCGGTGGTCGCGCCGAGGTTGTCGGCGTTGGAGATCATCGCGTAGCGAAAGCCGCGCTCGAGCAAAGCGTCGAGCATCCCGGAGCCGCGCAGCGCCGGGTACACGTCGCCGTGCCCGGGCGGATTCCATTCGAGCGCGGGGTCCTTCTCCCAGCTGACCGGCTCGAGCTTCTCGGCCTCGAGCTTGGGGACCATGCTCTGTAGGAAGTCGAGCGGCAGGCCGACGTCAAGCTCCGGATGGGCCGCGAGCGCGCGCAGGGTCTCCTCGCGCGTGGCCTCGCTGTTCATCAGCACGAGCGGCAGGCGCACCCCGTAGCGCTCTCGCAAGGCCAGCGTCTGGCCGACGATGATGTCCAGGAACGACCGACCCTCGCGCACCTCGATCAGCGACTTGGGACTGCGCAGCCCCATCGTGGTGGCCAGGCCCCCGTTCAGCTTGACCACCGCCACGCGATCGAGCACGTCGCCGGCGTCGGCATCGGGAAGCTCGTCGAACGCGTCCACCTCGCCGGCGGGCTCGAGCTCGGCGCTCGGCAGCATTGCTGACTCGCCGCCCACCATCCGCTCATACGCGCTGCGGAAGCTGCGGATCGCCTCGTCGGGCTGACCCGCCTCGCGCATCTTTTCCTCTGCTGCCTGTAGCCCGTCTTCGCTCGTCACGGTTGCCCGTAGTATGCCCGCGGGCCGTGCTTGCGCTCATGGTGCTTGTCCCGCACCGCGGCCTGGAGGGGCTGGGCGCCCGGCTCGAGCACCGTGGTCAGGAGCGCCATGCGCGCCACCTCCTCGAGCGTGATCGCCACCTCGACCGCCTTGGCCGGGCTCTTGCCCCAGCAGAATGGTCCATGTCCCCGTACCAGCGCGCACGGGATCTCGGCCGGCCCGCCACGGTCCGCGAGCACTTCGACCAGCAAGGTGCCGGTGGCGCCCTCGTAGTCCTCGGCGACCTCCTCCGCGGTCAGGGCGCGGGTCATTGGGATCGGATGGGCGCACAAATCGGCGTGGGTGGTGCCGAGCAGCGGTATCTCGCGCTGGGCCTGGGCCCAGGCGATGCTCCAGGTCGAGTGCGTGTGGACGATCCCGCCGATCTCCTCGAACGCGCGGTACAGAACCAGGTGGGTCGGCGTGTCGGTGGACGGTCGGCGGGGTGGGCGGGAGCCAGTTAAAACGTTGCCGTCGAGATCCAGCACCACAATGTCCTCCGCGGTGAGCTCGTCGTAGGCGACGCCGCTCGGCTTGATCGCCACCAGTCCGCGGTCGCGATCGATCCCGCTGGCGTTGCCCCATGTGAGCGGAGCCAGGCCGTGCGCGGGTAGCGCACGGTTCGCGGCCAGTACTTCCTCGACCAGATCCTGCACGGGGTCAGATTTCGACGTACTCGAGGTCGAGCAGCTCGGCCAGGCGGCGCCAGCGGTCGGCGTGCTCGCCGAGGTTCATCACGAAGTGGTGCGGTCCACCAAGGGTCAACCAGTCATCCATGAACGCCCTGATACCTCGTTCCGGGCGGAAGTGGAAGTAGTGCATCTCGACCTTGGGCAGCTCGGGAGTGTCGAGCACCTCGCCGCGCCCCACCACCAACCGGTAGAGCTCGCCCTCGAGCGGGATCAGCGCCGCCGTGGTCGCCGCGCCGGGCTCGGCCGAGAACACCGGCGTGGGCGGGTTGTCGAGACGCCCGATGCCGAGCGGACGATCGATCAGCTTGATCGGACGGTCGTGACGCGCGATCTTCCAGTTGCCCTCCCCCATGTGGCTGATCAGCACGGAGTCGAGCTCCCAGTCCATCGCGTACATCTCCGAGAAGTGCGCGTCCCCGATCAGAGTCTGGGCGGCGCACATCAGCGAGGCGGTGTTCGTGTCGCCCTCGGCCGCGAAGCCGTAGCCGTCGGCCATCAGGTCCGAGGCGGCCAGCAGCGGCAGCTGCTCGAAGCGCCCGTCCCCGCCGATCGAGTCGAAGTGGAACGAGAAGCCGGCGTACCCGTTGTCCTCGAGCAGCCCGCGGAGCGCCACCTCGAAGCGGGCGGCGTAGACATGGCGCTCGTGCGGCAGGTCGCCGGCGATCTCGAACTCCTCTCGGTGGCGCTTGATCACCGCGTCGACATCGGCGTCGGATGCGGCCTTGATGCGTGCCACCACCGGGCCGAGGTCCTCGGCCACCACCATCGGGCCGATCCGGCGGAGCATGGCCGGCGGGTCGTACAGGATGTCGCCCATGCCGTTCATCGGGTAGCCGAGCAGCCCCACTCGGGTTTGCCGCAGCGCGGTCACGGCCTGCGCGGCACGGGCCCAATCCTCGAACGAGGTCTCGAATTCGGGCGACTGCCAGTCGCCGGTGATCACCGAGAACGGCACCCCGCAGCGCACCAGCGCGTTGGCCTGATCCTGGGCACCGTGGATGCCCTGGTTGTAGGTGAGGTCGGACATGTCCCACTCGGCGGTGATGCTGCGCTCGGGCTGGATGTTGGCCAGCAGCACCGGCACGGGGGTGTCGAGCAGCGCGCGCACCGTGCGCATGGCCGGCCCGTAGGTGAGCATCACGATCGCGATCCCGTCGACGTTCGCGGCGAGGAGCTCGCGGGTGATCGCCTCGACGTCCTCGCGGTTGCGGGCAGGGCGGATGAACTGCACCTCGGCGACGTTCGCGAGTCTCTGCGCGACCGAGCTCGCATACTCGGCCTGGCGCTCGGTGATCCCCGGGATCATGTCGTCGTAGAGCTCCTGCATGATGCCCAGCAGTCCGATTCGGGGTTTGCCGCTCACGCTCCGCTCCTCTCGGTACCGATCCGCTTCAAGTCGTGCAGCAGCCGCACCTCGGAGCGGCCGAGGAACTCGTACAGCGTCCGATAGATCTCGTAGACGCGGTCGTAGGTCTTCTTCGCCTCGAGGTCGGGCTCGTAGGTGCGGACCTTCTTCGGGCGGGTGGCTTCGATCGCTGAGCCGATGTCGTCGAACACGCCGGCGGCCACCGCGCCGAACAGCGCGGCACCGCGGGCCGGGATCTCGCTCACCTCGGGAACGTGGACCCGGCGCCCGCTGGTATCGGCGAGCAACTGCATCATCAGCGGACTGCGCTCGGCGATCCCCCCGCAGGCCACGACCTCTGAGAGCACGAGCCCGTGCTCCTCGAAGTTGTCCATGATCCGGCGACTCCCGAACGCGATCGCCTCGAGCAGCGCGCGGTAGATCTCCTCGCGCGTGGTCTGCAGGGTCAGCCCGAAGATCGCGCCGGTGAGATCGGCGTCGGCCAGGATCGTGCGGTTGCCGTTCCACCAGTCGAGCGCCAGCAGGCCCGTCTCGCCCGGTCCGATCTCGGCCGCCTTGGCCTCGAACTCGGCGTAGCTGTCCGGGTCCATGACCAGGTCGTCCACGAACCAGGCGAGCATGTCGCCGACCGCCGCCTGTCCCGCCTCGTACCCGTACAGCCCGGGCAGGATCCCGTCCTTGACCACGCCGGTGATGCCGGGCAGCCGCGTCTCCTCGGGGTGGACGATCATGTCGCAGATCGAGGTCCCGATCACGATCACGAACGTCCCGGGATCCTCGACGCCCACGCCGGGAACCGAAACCCAGGCGTCGACGTTGCCCACCGCGACCGCGGTCGACTCGGACAGCTTGAGTTTCTTGGCCACCTCGGGTCGCAGCGTGCCGGCCTTGGATCCCAGCGGAACGAAGCTGTCTCCGAGCTTCTCGCCGGGGTGCTCGAAGCCGGGATAGGCGGCGGTGAAGTAGTCGGTCGGCGGGAGGCCATCCTCGGGGGACCACATCGCCTTGAAGCCGGCGGTGGCGGTCTGGCGGCACTGCGAGCCGGTGAGCCACCACACGGTCCAGTCGGTCGCCTCGATGAACGTCGCGCACGCGTCGTAGACCTCGCGGTCCTCGAGCCAGACCTCGATCAACTTGGGGAAGTACCACTCAGAGGAGATGCGCCCGCCGTAGCGGGCCAGGAAGTCCTCGCCGCGCTCGAGCGCCACCTCGTTCAGGCGGTCGGCGACCGGCTGGGCGGCATGGTGCTTCCACAGCTTCGGCCAGGCGTGACGGCGCTCGCGCCACTCCTCGAGCGTGCACAGCGGGACGCCCTCGGACGTGGTCGGCAGCACCGTGCACGAGGTGAAGTCGATGCCGAGCCCGACCACCTGCTCGGCGTCCACACCACTCTCCTTGATCACCGCGGGGATCCCGCGCTCGAGCACCTTCACCCAGTCGTCGGGATCCTGGAGCGCGTAGTCGTGGGGCAGCCGCTCCCCGGTGGAGGGCAGCTTCTGGTCGATCACCGCGCTCGGATAGCGCACCGCGTTCGTTGCCAGCACCTCGCCGCTCCCGAGGTCGACCAGCGCAGCCCGGCCCGATTCGGTGCCGAAGTCGACGCCGATCGCGTACCGCGAGTCGCTCACCGCGGGCCGGGTTCAGGCACCGGCGTTCTGCACCTCCGCCAGCTGACGGCGATAGGCCGAGACCATCAGCTCGGTGAGCTGCTCGATCGATGTCTCGTGCACCTGTTGGTCGAGGGTGATGCGGCCGACGTTCATGACGTTGATGCGATCGCACAGCTCGAACAGGTGAGCGTAGTTGTGGTCGATCACGATGATCGAGACTCGGCCGCTCGAGGCGAGGTCCTTGACGAGGTCGATGATCAGCCGTGACTCGCGCGCCCCCATCGCCGATAGCGGCTCGTCGAGCAGCAGGATCTTGTTGGCCGCGCGCACGGCCCGGGCGACCGCGATCGCCTGTCGTTGACCGCCGGAGAGCTGCTCGGACTCAGCGTCCACGCTCGGCACGTTCACATTGATGTCGTTGAGGTACTGACGCGCGAGCTTGCGCATCTCGCCCTTGTCGAGGAAGCGGAACGGTCCCAACCTCGTGATCTCGTGGCCCAGGAACAGGTTCTGGTACACGGACAGCTGCGGAATCAGCGCGAGATCCTGGTAGACGGTCTCGATTCCATGGGATCGAGCAGCCTCGACCGAGGAGAAGCTCACGGGCTCTCCATCGATCAGGATCTCTCCCGCGTCCTGGGGGTGAAAGCCGCACAAGATCTTGACCAACGTGCTCTTGCCGGCTCCGTTGTCGCCGACCAGCCCGAGCACCTCGCCCTGGTGCAGCGTGAGGTCAATGCCGCGCAGGACCGAGAGCGCGCCGAAGCTCTTGGTCACACCGCGCACCTCGAGCACGGCCGCGCCGGCCGGCACCGGCGGTTCGGGCTCGACGGGTTGGGCGCCGGCGCTCATCTGGACCTCGAGCGGGCGACGAGGCGGTCGAACTGGACGTTCAGCGCCATCGCGAGGATGATCACCACGCCGACATAGATGAAGAAGTCGTTGGTGCTGATGCCGACCACGGTCAGACCGTCCTGGAGCACGCCGAGCAGGATCGCGCCGATGAAGGCCCCCACCACCGTCCCGCGCCCGCCGGTGAGGGCGGTGCCGCCGATCACGCAGGCGCCGATCGCGTACAGGATGTAGTCGACGCCGAAGTTGCCCGGGTCCAGCGTCCCGTACTTGATCGAGTCGACGATTCCCACGAGGCCGGCGACGAACGAGCAGATCACGAAGCACCACACCTTGACGCGCCGCGTGGGGACGCCCGCCTCGGCCGCGCCGATGAGGTTGCCGCCGGTCGCGATGATCCGAACGCCGAAGCGCGTACGGTTGAGCAGCACGGCGAGGACGATCGTGAGCGCGATCACCCAGAGGATCTCGGCCCACTTCCAGACCCCCATGAACTGGGCGATGAAGCTCGTCTCCCCGCTCAGCGGGATCGGGCTGCCCTGCAGGTTGCCTGAGGCGACCAGCACGACCCCGTAGAGGATGAAGTTCATCGCCAGCGTGGTGACGAACGAGGGCACGTTCAGGCGCACGGTGATCAGTCCGTTGATCGCGCCCACGGCGCAGGCAGTGAGAAGCGCGATCACGATCGCGAGCACGAGCGGCAGACCGTCGTTGTGCATCCAGTACATGATCCACGGGCAGAACAGGAAGACCTGGCCGGCGGACAGGTCGATCTCGGCCAGCACGAGCAGGAGGACCTCTCCGATCGCGATCGCGCCGACCGGCCCCGCAAATCCGACCGCCGAGCTCAGGCTGAGCTCGCCGGTGAAGTTCGACCCGGCCCTGAACGCGAAATACACGAACAGCAGGATCGTGATGACGATCGGGGTCAGCTCGCGCTGGTAGAGGAAGACGCGCAGGACTCGACGCGGAACCGAAACCGCTTCGCGCTGCTCCCCCGGCGGCGGGGCCTCCGGGCCAGCAGCAGTCGTTACGGCGTCGGACACTCTGTCGGAAGCCTAGTGCGGAACGGCGGACGGCGGGGTCAGCGCCTTCTTCGACTTCGACGTTCCCGTGAACCGGTTCGCGGTGAGGTACGGCGTGACGTTCGACTTGACGACGATGCCGAGTCCCGTGTCGGTGTTCGTCGGCTTCATCAGCCCGCCGGAGACGTTGTAGAGGAAGAGCTGCATGATCGTGTCGAAGCCCTGCAGGTAGGCCTGCTGGTCGATCGTGAAGCTCAGGTGGCCCGCGTCGATGCCCTGCACGACCGGCACTCCGACGTCCCAGCCCGAACCGCCCACCTTGCCCTGCAGACCCTCCTTCTGGATGAACTGCGCGAGCGCATTGCTGTCCCCGCTGTCGACGGTGAACATGAACTTCACGTCCTGGTGCCCGGCGTACCACGAGGAGATCTTGTTGTACTCGGGCGAGCCCTCTGTCGCCGAGGTCCCGACCTCTTCGAACTTGACGCCGGCCTGCGTCAGAACGGGCTTCGCGCCGTCGATCCGCGGCTGGATGTTCCCCGTGCCCGGAGTCGCGATGACGCCGGCGACGAGGTCGCCCGACTTCACGCCCAGCTTGAGAATCTGCTCCCCGACCGCGGCGCCCGCGGTGAGGTTGTTCTGGCCGACGTAGGCCATCCGGTTGTTCTTGGAACCCTCCGAGACGTCGGCGTTGTACGCGATCACAGGAATGCCCTTGCTCAGCGCTTGGTCCACGGGTGAGTTGAAGGAGGTGTTGTCGATCAGGCAGCACCCGATCCCGTCCGCGTTTGCGGCGATGGCGCTGTTAAACGCCGAGACCATCTGGTTGACGATCGAGGTGGTGGAGCCGGTCCACTGGAACGAGGAGCCGGTCAGTGCGCACGCGTCCTGGCATCCATAGATGGTCGCGGTGAAGAACGAGTTCGTCGTCACATGGTTGACCATCACGAACTTGTGGCTCTTGGTGTTCCCGAAGGCCCCGCCGCCACTCGACGTCGCCGCTGCCGAGGTCGTGCTCTTGCTCGAGCCGCACGCCTCGAGCACGGTCGCCGCGATCGCCGCCGCGCCGCCGGTCAGCGCCGTGCGGCGAGTTATCTGCTTCAAGCGCTTGTACGGGTCGTCCTCCAGCTTGCGCTCGTCCCATTCGAGCCGCTCGACTGCGTCGTGAACGATGTCCTCGTCAGCCATCTCGTCCTCTCCTCGTGTGTGCGTTGAAAGCGGCGCCCCGACCGTTCAGAACGGGTCTCCTCTGTCCACCGCTGGTCGTAGTACCTGAAGCCTCCCATCCCAAACGGCACGCCGTCATGCGGACTCGCCATCCGTCAAAGACGTAGTTACTACGGATGGCGACCGGCTATAGCGGTCGCATGCGTCGCCCCATTCGGGCTGGGCTCCTTGCTCTCCTCTCTCGCGTCCCAGGCGGGCGCGATGTTAGCGATCACAACCACGAAGTGCAACGTCTCTGACCCGGGAGCTAACCGCCTCGTAACGGGCCGCCCTCACCGCGCCCGGGCCCGACCGGTGCTGGCGCGCACGATAAGCTCGGGCGGCACCAGCGGTTCCGCCGAGGCGCGCCGGCCAGTCTCGATCGTGCGCAGCAGCATCCGCAGGCTCCGCCGGCCCATCTCGATGAAGTCCTGGCGCACGGTGGTCAGCGGCGGCAGGAAGTACGCCGCCTCGGGGATGTCGTCGAACCCCACCACGCTCACCTCGCCGGGCACCTCGTGACCTGCCTCGTGCATCGCCCGCAGCACCCCGAGGGCCATCTGGTCGTTGGCCACGAACACCGCGGTCACGTTCTCATCCCGGGCGAGCCGGCATCCCAGTTCGTAGCCGGCCTTCGGGCTCCAATCGCCCTCGAGCGGCTCGGGCGCGTCGGCGCCCGCCTCCTCGAGCGTCGCGCGCCACCCCGCGCGCCGCTGCTTGGCCTCGATGAAGTCCTTGGGCCCGCTGATGTGCCAAACAGTTTCGTGGCCCAGCTCGAGCAGGTGCCGGGTTGCGCTCACCGCGCCGGCCACCTGGTCGACCGCCACCACCGGAGCGCCATGCGCCGGTCCCGCCTCCGCCGCGACCAGCGGCACGTCGGTGCGCGCGTGGAGCAGTGCGTCGCCGGCCTGGGCGTGCGGCGCGATGACCAGGATGCCCTCGACGCCCTGCCGGCGCAGCCGCTCGACGGCGTCGACCACCGAGTCGCGGTTCAGCGCCTCGAGGCTGGCCACAATCGTGAAGTAGCCGGCCTCGTGGGCCGCCCGCTCGATCCCGAACAGGGTCGAGGCCGGCCCATACAGCGTGGTGTCGAAGCTGACCACGCCGAGCATCTTCGAGCGCCCGGTGACCAGCGCCCGCGCCACCGGGTTCGGCCGGTAGCCGAGTTCCTGCATGGCGGCCATCACCCGGTCGCGGGTCTCCGGCCTCACATGCGGGCTGCCGTTGATCACGCGCGAGACGGTCTGGTGCGAGACGCCGGCCAGCCGGCCGACATCGGACATCACCGGCGCGCGCGAGCGGGGACGAGCTTGGGCGCTGTCGTCGTCGCCCGCGGTGACGCTCTCACCGCCGCTGGCCGCGGTCACGCTTCCACCCCCGCCGCCCGCGCCACCGTTCCCCGCGGCCACGGCCTCGCCACCGCCGCGCGGCTCGGCTCCGCTATGTCATCCCCGGACTGCATCTGAGCTCCTCTCGCGGCTTGCCCTCCCCGCGACGGCGCGTCCCCCGGAAATCCTTGCCGATCAGCGCATGTTAGCGCTAACTGGTCCCCCGGCAATAAGATCGCGCGACACGCGTCGAACCTCGAAGGAGCGCTGATGAAGACCAGCCTGGGCATCTGGGCGTTCGGACCGATGATCACACGGTTCGTCCCCGTCGGCTACCAGCCGGAGCACAGCTACGAACCGGAGCCGGTGGCCGAGAAGGTGCACCGGGCGGTCGACGGGCTGGGCGATCTGATCGACGGCTACGAGTTTCACTATCCCAACGAGTTGTCACCCTCGAACCTGGACGAGGTGCGAGCCGCACTCGGCCCCGACCACGACGTCTACTGCATCGCCGGCGGACTGCACCTCGACCCGCGCTTCGGGCGCGGCGGCCTGGTCAACCCGGACCCGAAGCTGCGCGCAGAGGCACGGCGGATCGTGCGCGAGGCGGCCGAGTTCGCCGGCTCGCTCGGCGCCCACCTGATCGTGTGGCCCGGTGGCGAGGGGTACAACTATCCGTTCCAGACGCCATACGTCGAGTCGTGGGGATGGCTGATCGACGGCATGGCCGAGGCCGCCTCGGCGTGCCGGGATCACGGGGTCAAGCTGTTCCTGGAGCACAAGAACTCCGAGCCGGCGATGAAGATCCTCATGCGCAACATCGGTATGTGCCTGTTCGTGGTGAACAAGCTCCGGGCCCAGGGGCTCGACAACGTGCAGATCAACATGGACTGGCAGCACCTGATCATGAACGGCGAGCACCTCCCCGAGTACGCCGCGCTGCTGCACTCCGAGGGCCTGCTCGGCCACCAGCACGCCAACTCGGGCTGGGGCATCACCGACGACGACAACATGGTCGGCGCCACCGCGTTCATGGAGACGCTCGAGCTCGCGCTCGAGTTCCGGCGCTGTGGCTACGGGTCGGGCGGCGAACGGCTCGGCTTCGATCTGTATCCGTACACCGAGGACCAGGTGGGCGCGGTCAGGCGCTCGGTCCTGCAGTGGCGGTTCATCGACTCCGTGGCGTCTCGGATCGACGACGCCGCGATCCGGGAGGCGCAACAGGCAAAAGACGCCGTGCGCGCGTACGAGATCGTCTACGCGGCCCTGGGTGCGTGAGCCGCGAGAATCGCGTCCAACCGTTGCGCCTCCCGATGTGGACGCTCCTCGATTCGCTCCCAAGTAACTCGTACGGTGACGAGCCCATGAACCAGCATCTCGGCGTCACGCTCGCGGTCCGTCTCGAACGCGATCGGATCCATGTGGAACTCCTTGCTGTCGAGCTCGACGATCACCCGCTCGCGGACGAACAGCGCATCGACGACGTACCCGAGGATGGCCGCGCCCATGACCGGCGCCGGCAATCCGTGCTTCGCGCAGAAGGCGGGGAAATCGTCCTCCCATCCGGAGCGCGTGGGCGTGCCGGGCAGCCCGATCAACCGCGCCACCCGCTTGGCCGCCGGCAGCTTCGGGTGCCACGCCACCGCGTCGGCGAGCTGACCCTCGGTCAGCCACAGCGAGTGCAAAGCGTTGCTCACCGTGCGCTTGAACGCCTTGTCGTTCTGCCGCGGGGAGACGTCGAAGATCGTTCGCGCCGGCGTGGTGACGCGGATGCCAAGCTGCTTGGTGACGTCGTGCCGGCGCAATGTGGTGGAGCGGTGCACCCGGATCCTCTGCGGACGCCTATCGCCCACAAGCGTGACCTCGAACGGCGTCTCCCAATGGCGCCAGTAGTTCCAGAGCACCATCGCCGAGCCGTGGCTGAGCGCGGCGCCCTGTCCACACGCCAGGACTGCCGCGCTGGCGCGCTCGTGGGGAGTGAGGGCGGGCCGTCCGACGGAGTACACGCCCGGGTGCACGCGGTACAGCCGGCCTGTCCTGAGCCGGTGACGGATCGCGTCATCGGTCAGCCCGAGGTCCAGCAACTGACGCCGCGTGATGTTGCCGTTTTGTCTCGCGGCCACCTCGATGATCGCCGCGTCGATCGCTTGGGAGATCACCGGGGCTATACGACGGTTATCTCCCGAGTAACCGTTGGGGGGCGCGGGCGTCACATACAACAAGAGCCTGTGGCCACCGATTCCCACCCCCCCAAGACGTGACCGTCCTATTCGGCATCGACGTCGGCACGACCGCCACCAAGGGCCTGGCGGTCGATCCTGCCGGGACGGTCATCGCCCGCGCGGAGGCCGAGTACCCACTGTCCACCCCGCGGCCGGGCTGGGCCGAGCAGAACCCGGAGGACTGGTGGCGCGCGACGCAAACCGTCCTGGACCAGCTGACCACCGCCGCCGGCGCGCCGGCGGGGATCGGGCTTTCCGGTCAGATGCACGGCCTGGTGGCGCTGGACGCGAGCGGCGACGTGCTCCGGCCCGCGATCCTCTGGAACGACCAGCGCACGCAGGCCGAGTGCGACGAGATCGAGCGGACGATCGGGCTGGAGCGGCTGATCGCGCTGACCGGCAACCGCGCGCTGGCCGGGTTCACGGCGCCCAAGCTCCTGTGGCTGCGCGCCCACGAGCCGGACGTCTACGCGCGGATCGCTCGGATCGCGCTCCCCAAGGACTACGTACGCCTGCGCCTGACCGGCGAGCACGCCACCGACGTGTCGGACGCCTCCGGCACCATCCTGCTCGACGTCGCGCACCGCGTCTGGAGCGACGAGGTCCTCGACGCGCTGCAGATCGACCCCGATTGGCTCCCGCCCGTACTCGAGAGCCCGGAGGTGTCCGGCGAAACCAAGGACGGAACGCCCGTCGCGGCCGGCGCCGGCGATCAGGCCGCCGGCGCGCTCGGCGTGGGGGTCGACCGGCCGGGACCGGTGTCGGTGGCGCTCGGCACCTCGGGCGTCGTGTTCGCCGCGCTCGACGCCTTCGCCGCGGACCGGGAGGCCCGCGTCCACGCCTTCTGCCACGCCACGCCCGGCGCCTGGCACGCGATGGGCGTCATGCTCTCCGCGGCCGGCTCACTCACCTGGCTGCGCAACGCGGCCGCCCCGGAGACCAGCTTCGACGCCCTGCTGGCCATGGCGGGCGACTGGCCGCCCGGTACCGAGGGCCTCATCTTCCTCCCCTACCTCGCCGGCGAGCGCACGCCCCACGCCGACCCGGACGCCCGCGGCGCGTTCGCCGGCCTGAGCATCCGCCACGACCGGGGCGCGCTCGTGCGCGCCGTCCTCGAGGGCGTCGCCTTCGGGCTCAGAGACTCGCTCGACCTGGTTGCCGAGCTCGGCGACCGGCCAGACCGAGGGCGTATCTCCGGCGGTGGCGCCCGCAGCGACCTGTGGACCAAGATCATTGCCTCCGCGCTCGATCTCCCGCTCGAGCGCGTCCAGGTCGACGAGGGCGCCGCGTTCGGCGCCGCGATCCTCGGCGGGGTGGCGGCCGGCACCTGGCCCGACGTGCACAGCGCGATCGAGGCCACGGTCCGCCCGCGCGATCCGATCGCGCCGGAACCTCAGTGGGTCGAGACCTACGCCGAGCAGCGCCAGCGCTACCGGGCGCTGTACCCGGCGCTCCGCTCCGTGCAATAGCCCCGGCCCGTCCCAGCCCCGGCCCATCCCAGCCCCGGCCCGTCCCAGCCCCGTCCCGCCTCTGTTAGCGCTCACAATTTAAGATTGGCCCGCCCGCACCGAGGGTATCCGCGCCACCGTCACGTACTCGGAGGGAGACGGAGGTGGGGTCGATGGGCCTCAGGAAGATTGCCGGCGCCTTGTGCGCCCTGACCATGGCCATCCTCGGCGCCGCCGCGACGTCCGCCGGCGCCCAGGTGGCTACACCAACACCCAGCGACGTCGGGCCGGCCTCGCTGCCATCCGGCGCCGGCGACCCCAACCTCGGCGTCGCCAACCAGAGCGGCCGCACGTTCGACTTCGACAACGGGTGGCGCTTCAAGCTGGTCAATACCAGCGACACGAGCGACCCGAGCGGCACCTACGGCAACGCAAGCGACCCCAAGGCGGCCGCACCCGGCTTCCCCGACTCGGACTGGGAGCGCGTGACGCTTCCGCACGACTGGAGCATCACCCAGCCCCCGCAGCCCAGTCAGACCAACGCCACCGGCTTCTTCCCGGGCGGGCTGGGCTGGTACCGCAAGACGTTCACGCTGCCCGCCCGGATGAACGGCAAGCAGATCTCGATCGACTTCGACGGCGTGTTCGACAACTCCTACGTGTACCTGAACGGTCATCTGCTCGGCAATCACCCCTACGGCTACACCGGCTACAGCTACGACATCACCAGGCTGGTCCACGCCAACGGCCACACGCGCAACGTGCTCGCGGTGGTCGTCCAGAACCAGGAGCCGAGCAGCCGCTGGTACTCGGGGAGCGGGATCACCCGCCACGTGCACCTGACCGTGGCCGACCCGGTGCACATCGCGCGCTGGGGGACGTTCGTGACCACGCCGAACCTGTCGGGCACGATCCAGTCCGGCTACGCGGACGTCCACGTCGCCACCCGGCTGGTCAACCGCGGCGCGCCCGTCCGCCTCGTCTACCGGGTCGAAGATCCGCGCGGCCGGACTGTCGCCCGAGCGAGCTCGAGGACGGACGGCGCCACCGACGCGCTCGACCTCCGCGTCGACCACCCGCAGCTGTGGTCGACCAGCACGCCGAACCTGTACACGCTCCACACCACGGTGGTTCGCAACCACCGGGTCGTCGACCGCGCCGGCACCTCGTTCGGGATCCGCTGGCTGACCTTCGACCCAAACCACGGCATCAGCCTCAACGGCCGGCCCCTCAAGATCTACGGCGTCGACCTGCACAACGACGAGGGCGCGCTCGGGTCGGTCGACAACTACGACGCGCTGTGGCGCCAGATGAGCGCGCTCAAGGCGATGGGCGTCAACGCGTTCCGCACCTCTCACAACCCGCCCTCGCCGGAGATGATCGACGTCTGCCAGCGCCTGGGGATCGTGATGATGGTCGAGGCATTCGACACCTGGAACGTCCAGCCCTTTGGCGGAAAGCTCCTGAACGACTACCACCTGTATTTCGACCAGTGGAGCGACTACGACATCAAGGAGATGGTCGACGAGGCCAAGAACTCCCCGGCGGTGATCATGTGGTCGATCGGCAACGAGATCCCCGGCTGGGGAACCCCGCAGGCCGTGCCCGTCGAGCAGCGGCTGATCGACGACATCCGCTCGATTGACACCAGCCGGCCCGTGGTCGCCGGCTCGGATCGGTACCGCAGCGTCCCCGCGACCGGGTCCGCCGCGGAGCAGATGCTCCAGAACCTCGACGGACTCGGGGTCAACTACGACACCGCGCAGGCCATCGACGGGCTGCACGCGAAGTACCCGAGCAAGTTCTTCTTCGCCTCGGAGTCCTCGTCGGAGACCTCGACGCGCGGCTACTACCAGGACCCGACCCTGCTCAACACCGGCCAGAACTTCACGCCGGGCAAACAGGAGCTGTCCTCCTACGACAACAACCTCGACGACTGGACGCTGAGCGGCGACTACAGCCTCAAGACCGACCGCGACCGCCAGTTCTTCGCCGGACAGTTCGTGTGGTCGGGCTGGGATTACATCGGCGAGCCGACGCCGTACTCCACCTTCCCGGTGAAGACCTCGTTCTTCGGCCTGGAGGACACCGCGGGCTTCCCGAAGGACCAGTACTACCTGTTCAAATCCCAGTGGAACCCGGCTCCGATGGTCCACCTCGTGCCCATGGACTGGACCGACCACAAGCCCGGAGACAACGTCCAGGTCTGGACCTACGCAAACGAGCCGACCGTGGAGCTGTTCCTGAACGGCCACTCGCTCGGCGCCAAGTCGTTCACGCACAAGACCACCAGATTCGGCGCCCACTACCTGGAGACCACCGAATGCCCGGGCGATGACAAGAACTACACGGGCGGCGCCTGCCCGGGCAGCTACGAGAGCCCCAACGGCAGCTCCGGGAAGCTGCACCTGACCTGGAACGTGCCGTTCCAGCCAGGGCGACTCGTCGCGGTGGCCAAGGACGCGTCGGGCCACACGGTCGCCAAAGACGAGGTCGACACGGCCGGACACCCCGATGCGCTCGCCCTCACCACCGATAGGAGCTCGCTCAAAGCCGACGGGAAGTCGCTGGCCTACCTGACCGTGCACGTCGATGACGCGCGCGGCGTCCAGGTGCCCGACGCCGACAACCAGATCCACGTCTCGGTCACCGGCGCCGGCACGTTCGCCGGCGCGGACAACGGCAAGGAGGATGACGCCGAGGGCTACAAGTCGACCACCCACGACGCGTTCAACGGCTTGATGCTGGCCATCGTGCAGGCGGCCGACCGCTCCGGCCCGATCCACGTGAGCGTCACGTCGCCCGGCCTGAAAGGAGCCGAGATCACGCTGAACGGCGGCCCGGCCCACGAGCGCCAGCTCGCGCGCACGCCCACCCCGCCGCCACCCAGCACACTCCCGCCGACCGCCGACGCCAGCTTCACCGGCGGCGTGTTCTCGGGCTTCGGCTCGGACTTCGGCGTGAGCACGACGCTGCCGGCGACGATGCTCGACGGCAACCCGTCGACGTTCTGGTCCAACCGCTACAGCAAGGTGCAGACCCAGACGCTGAACGCGGTCACCAACGCGCGGCCGGCGGACTGGGTCAGCGTGAGCTGGGCGCCCGCCAAGCAGGTCGACCAACTGCAGGCGAGCTTCATCACCGACGCAAACGACGAGCTGCCGGCGAGCGTGACCGTGTACTACCGCAGCGGGCAGGACTGGCTACCGGTCACCGGGCAACACGTGACCTTCGCAGGCACATCGAACACACCGTCGACGATCACGTTCGACCCGGTCACCACCACAGCCCTGAAGCTCGACATGACGAGCGCCGCCCCCTACGACCCGAACACCGGCAACCTGGCGATCTCGGAGCTGCACATCCCGGGTGTGAACTAGTGGCCGCCACTAAGGGCCCTAACGCAACGGTCCGACCGCGCCCTCCACGGCGGCGAGGACATCGCCAGAGCTGACCAGCGCCTCCACCGCGGCCAACTCGGGGGCCAGGAACCGGTCCGGTCCCGGTCCCGGCACGCGCGCGCGCAGAACAGAACGCGCAGCCCCCGTCCCGGGCGCCGGGTCGAGCGGCGCGCGGAGGTCGAGCCCGCGCGCCGCGCAGCACAGCTCCACGGCGACGATCCGGGTCAGATTCGCCAACACCAGCCGCAGCTTGCGCGCCGCGCCCCACCCCATCGAGACGTGATCCTCCTGCATCGCGCTGGTGGGCAGCGAGTCGACGCTGGCCGGCGCGGCCAGGCGCCGGTTCTCGGCCACCATGGCCGCCTGCGTGTATCCGGCCAGCATCATGCCCGAGTCGACCCCCGGGTCGGCGGCCAGGAACGGCGGCAGCCCGTGCGAGCGAGCGGCGTCCAACAGCCGGTCGGTGCGGCGCTCGGCGATCGCGCCCACCTCGGAAGCGGCGATGGCCAGGTAGTCGCACGCGAGTCCGACGGGCGCGCCGTGGAAGTTGCCGCACGACTCGACGCGCCCGTCGGGCAGCACCATCGGATTGTCGATGGCCGAGCGTAACTCCACCTCGGCCACCCCGGAAGCGAACGCCAGCGCGTCCCGGGCCGCCCCTATCACCTGGGGCGCGCAGCGCAGCGAGTACGCGTCCTGCACCCGCGGGTCTCCGAACCGGTGACTCGCCACCACAGCCGATCCCGCCAGGAGCGCGCGCAGGTTGCACGCGCTGTCGATCTGCCCGGGCTGCGGGCGCAGCGCGATCAGATCCTCGGCGAACGCCCGGTCGGTCCCGAGCAGCGCCTCGACCGACATCGCCGCCGCCACGTCGGCGACCCGCAGCAACCGCGCGAGATCCCAAACGGCGAGTACGAGCATCCCGAGCATCCCGTCGGTGCCGTTGATCAGCGCCAGCCCTTCCTTGGCGCTCAGCTCGAGCGGCTCGATCCCCGCGTCCGAGAGCGCCTCCGCCGCCGGCCGCGGCTCCCCGTCCCCGGAAACCACCGTCCCCTCTCCGGTCAGCACCAGCGCGCAGTGGGCCAGCGGCGCGAGGTCGCCGCTCGCCCCCAGCGACCCGTGCTCGGGCACGAACGGCGTGACGCCCGCCGCCAGCAGCGCCAGCATGCGCTCGACCACCACCGGCCGCGCCCCCGAGCGCCCCATGGCCAGCGAGCGCGCGCGCAGGAGCATCATCGCGCGCACGACCTCGCGCTCCACCGCGTGCCCCATCCCGGCCGCATGCGAACGGATCAGCGAGCGCTGGAGGGCGACCCGCGCCTCGGGCGGGATCCGCACCAGCGCCAGCGACCCGAACCCGGTCGAGATGCCGTACGCCGGCTCCTCCGCACCGGCCCGCGCCACGACCACCGCGGCGCTCCGCTCCATCTCGGCCCGCGCCGCCGCCCCCAACACCACGGAAGCATCCGAGCGCGCCACCGCCACCACGTCGCCGGCCGACACTCCCTCGGGTCGGAGCTCGATCATGACGACACCCGCGCCCCCGGCCCCGGCCGTACCTCGACCGCCCCCGCCGGCGGCTCGCAACCCGCGGGCAGCAGCGCCAGCACGCTGCCCCCGAACCCGCCGCCCATGATCCGCGCGCCCACCGCGCCGGCCTGCTTGCAGCGCGCCACCGCGTCCTCGACCGCGTCCGTGGACACCTCATAGCAGTCGCGCAGGCTGGCGTGCGAGGCGTCGAGCAGCCGGCCCAGTTCCTCCAGGTCGCCGCGTTCGAGCGCCGCCACCGCCTCGGACACCCGCTCGTTCTCGCTGACGACGTGCCGTACGCGCAGCGAGAGCGGCGAGGGCAGCTCCGAAGCCATCTCTAGCGTGGCGTCCCGCAGGCTCTCGACCCCCAGCCGATCAGCCGCCTCGGCGCATTCCGCCCGGCGCTCGTTGTAGCCAGAGCCCGCAAGCGTGTGCTCCTCGCCGGAGTCCAGCGTGATCAGCGAGAAGTCACCCAGCGAAAGCGCCACCGGTGTCACATCCAGCGCACGGAAGTCGATCCGCAGCGCCCGCTCGGGCTCCCCGAACAGCGAGGCGATCTGGTCGAGCAGGCCGGTCTGCGCGCCCACCCAGTCGTTCTCGACCCGCGAGCAGAGCCGTGCCAACTCCAATCGCTCCGGCTCAGCCGCCCCGCTCACGGCGAGTAGTGCCAGCACAAGCGCTACCTCCAAAGCCGCCGAGGACGAGAGCCCCGCGCCGCGCGGCACCGTGCCCGTGATCTCCAACCAGGCACCGGCCACCCCAACGCCGGCGCGGGCCAGCTCGCCCGCCGCGCCGCGCACGAACGCCCGCCAGCCCTCCGCCCTTTCGACATCGCCGAGGGAGAAGCTTTCGCGCTCCCCGAGATCCACCGCCAGCGCATCGATCCGCCGGTCCGACAGAGCCGTTGCGCGCACGGTCACGCCGTCGGCGATCGCGAACGGCAGCGCCAATCCCTCGTTGTAGTCGGTGTGCTCGCCGATCAGGTTGACCCGACCGGGCGCGAACGCGGTGACGTGACTGGACAAGATTTCACTAGTGTGCCGGGCCGATGCCAGCCGTGAAGTGGGGAATCATTTCGACCGCCCGGATCAACCGCCTGTTCCTCGCGGGTGCTCGTGAGGCGCGGGACGTCGAGCTGCTCGCGGTGGCGAGCCGCGACCAGGCACGAGCCGAGCACTACGCGCGCGAGCACGGGTTCCCCCGCGCGTACGGCAGCTACGACGCTCTGCTGGCCGATCCCGACGTCGATGCCGTCTACATTCCGCTGCCTAATTCGCAGCACGTCGAGTGGAGCGTGCGGGCGCTCGAGTCCGGCAAGCACGTGCTGTGCGAGAAGCCCCTCAGCCGCCGGCCGCAGGACGCGGAACGGGCGTTCGACGTGGCCGAGCGCGAGGGGCGGCTGCTCATGGAGGCGTTCATGTACCGGCACAACCCACAGACCCGCCGGCTCGTCGAGCTCCTCGACGAGGGTGCGGTGGGACGCGTGCGGATGATCCGCGCCGCGTTCGGGTTCGTGGCCGACGATCCCGCCAACGTCCGACTGCAAGCTGCGCTCGACGGCGGCGCCCTGATGGACGTCGGCTGTTACTGCGTGAGCGGCGCTCGGCTGATCGCCGGCGAGCCCGAGCGGGTGAGCGCCGAGCAGGCGCTTGGCGGGGACGACGTCGACGTGGCTTTCGCCGCCACCATGCGCCACGCGAACGACATCATCAGTCACTTCGACTGCGGCCTGGCGCTCGACAGCCGCGACATGCTCGAGGTCGTGGGGGACGAAGGATCGCTGCGGCTAGAGGACCCTTGGCACTGCCGGAATCCGGGCATACACCTGACCCGCGCCGGAGGCACCGAATACGTCGAGATCGCCAAGGCGAACTCCTACGGCCTGGAGGCCGAGAACTTCTCGGCGGCGATCCGTGGCGAGGCCGAGCCGCTCCTGGACCGAGCCGACGCCCTCGGCCAGGCCCGCTGCATTGAAGGCCTCTACGAGGCCGCCGACCGCGGCCACACCGTCACCATTGGCTGACGGGCTGCTCAACCTCCCCACGAGTCCTCAGTGCAGTCGCCAGCGTCCGTCAAAGACACGGACGTCCGCGCGAGGGGTTGAGACGGGCTCCAGGCAGGCGCACGTCGATTGCAGCGCTGCGACGAGCGAGAGGGAGACAATATTTGTGGTTTTCTACGGATTGCATGTGAACGCTCACATTGCCAGGATCTCGGTCGAGCCATCAACGGTTAGAAGAGGGAGATGATGCGCGGCGCCTGGGCGATAGAGCACCAGGGTGCGCTTCAACGTGGAGCATGTGCTCGACCGCAGCTGTCGGTGATCTCGGCTACGCACGGCACCAAGTCGGTGCCACGGTCCGGGATGCCCATCTAAGCGGCGGCCGGTCTCGCTTTCGACTCCTCGCCTGCGCGGGCTCACGCCCGCAGACCAACGGCTCGGATCGGGACACCTCAACCGGAGGAGAGTACCTATGCATTTCTCCATTCGCCGCCCCGGACGGGCGCTCACTGCTCTCGCGGCGGCCGCCCTGGCGATCGGGCTGATAGCGACGCTCGCAGTCGGCGCATCCGCCAAGTCGCAGCACAAGACTGGGAAGCACGGTGACAGCCACGGCCACCATTCCGGCTGCGCGACCATCAGCAACCCGGCCACGTGGGGCACGCTGAGCGACCCCGCAAACCCACAGAGTGGTAAGACGGTAAGCCTCTACACGTTGAACAGTGGCGACGGGCTGAAGGTCGTGATCAGCAACTACGGCGGCATCGTCCAGTCGATTTGGGCTCCTGACAGGCGGGGGCGGTCAGCCGACGTCGCGCTCGGGTTCCCGGCTACCCCAGCCGGGCTGTTGCAGTACGAGACAATGTTCAACAACCCGCCGGCGGGCGGATCGGGGAACGCCTACTTTGGCGCGATCATCGGCCGTTACGCGAACCGGATCGCTGGCGCTGAGTTCACGCTGAACGGCACTCTCTACAAATTGGGCTTCCCGCAGCCACCGAGCCCGAATCCCAATAACGGCCCGAACCTGCTGCACGGTGGCCCAGACTCGTACAACAATCAGGTCTGGTCCGCCAGCACGCCGCATAACGGGTGTAACTCCGCGTCGCTGAAGCTCATGTACATCGACCCGAACGGCAAGAACGGCTTCCCGGGGCAGGTGACCAACACCGTGACGTACACGATCACGCGCGACAACGCCTTGAGGATCGACTACCTGGCGACGACGACCGCCCCAACCGTGATCAACCTCACGAACCACTCGTACTTCAACCTGGCCGGTGAGGGCTCGGGCGATGTCTACGGCCAGCTGATGCGGATCAACGCCAATAGCTTCACCCCTACGGACGCCAACCTGATTCCGACCGCGATTGCGTCAGTCGCGGGCACGCCGTTTGACTTCAGGTCGCTGAAGCCGATCGGACGGGATATCCGGGACGCCACCGCACCCCAGGGCAACCAGCTGGTCCTCGCCCACGGCTACGACCACAACTGGGTGCTCAACGGCGGCGGCCTGAGCACGCCGGCCGTGGTCTCCGAGGATCCCGTCAGCGGACGCGTACTCACCACCTACACGACCGAGCCGGGGGTGCAGTTCTACACGGGCAACTTCCTCGTGGGCGACTGGGTCGGGACGAGTGGCCACACGTATCGCCAGAGTGACGGGTTCACGCTGGAAACCCAGCACTTCCCGAACTCCCCCAACGATCCGCGATTCCCATCAACCACGCTCAATCCTGGTACGCCGTTCACGTCGACCACCATCTACAAGTTCACGACCACTCATCGCGAGGACTCACACCACAGGAGCAGGTAACAGCAATCGAGGTGGCCGGCCCCGCCGCGGGGCCGGCCACCCCCGGCTCAGCGGCGGGGCGTACCGCATCAGCGCGGATCGGACGCGGCCGCGCGATCGATCGCTCGTAGGCACGGATTCGCTTCGCGTACTCCGGGATCGCCGCACCGCATCGAGTTCCGTTCGCCCGCAGTGCGATTCCGCTGCGCCACCGGCCGATCAGAATCTCTGACCCGGAAGCGCGGCTCTATGCTGAGGGCATGGCAACCCGCTCCTCGGCAGCCCTCGGCGAGATCATCCGCCGCCAGCGTGAGTTGGCCGAGCTGTCGATGCGCCAGTTCGCCGATCTGGCCGGCATCTCGAACCCGTATCTCTCGCAGATCGAGCGAGGCCTCAGAGCGCCCTCCCAGCACGTGCTCGACGGCATCGCCAAGGCCCTGCAGCTGTCGTCCGATGCGCTCTACGAGCAGGCGGGCATGACGCCGCCGGGGGCCGAGCCCGAGGCCAACGCCACGCTTGACGCGATCAACGCCGACCCGCGGCTGACCGCGCGCCAGCGCAAGGCGCTGGCCGAGATCTACGAGTCGTTCATCGCCTCCTCGCCGACCGGGAAGAGGAACTCGCATTAGCGACAAGGCGGCAATCGTCACTGGCGCGGCGAGCGGGATCGGCCGCGCCGTGGCCGAGCGTTTGGAGAGCGACGGCATGGACGTGCTGTCGGTCGACCTGCGACCCGACCCGGACGGCCCGGGCACGCCGTACGAGGCCGATCTGACCGACGCGGCCGCCAACGAGGCCGCGGTGAACGAGGCGCTGAACCGCTTCGGCCGCCTCGACGTGGTCGTGGCCAACGCCGGCATCCAGCACGTCTCCCCGATCGAAGACTTTCCGGTCGAGAAGTGGAACACGATCGTCGCATTGCTGCTGACCAGCCCCTTCCTGCTCGCCAAGTACTCGTGGCCCGCGCTGAAGGACTCCGGCGCCGGACGGTTCGTGGCCATCGCGTCCGTGCACGGCCTGGTCGCCTCCCCCTACAAGATCGCCTACATCTCGGCCAAGCACGGTGTCGTCGGCATGTGCCGCACGCTCGCGCTCGAGGGCGCCGAGCACGGCATCACCGCCAACGCGGTGTGCCCGGCCTATGTGCGCACGCCGCTGGTCGAGAAGCAGATCGCCGACCAGGCCCGCGCCCACGGCCTGCCGGAGGACGAGGTGCTCGAGAAGGTGATCCTCCAGCCCCATGCGGTCAAGGAGCTGATCGAGCCCTCCGAGGTCGCAGGCGTGGTCGCGTTCCTGGTCAGCCCGGCCGGCAAGATGTTCACCGGGTCCCCGGTCACGCTCGACCAGGGCTGGACCTCGCGCTAGGAACTCAGCCGGCCCGCGCCACTTCTTCGCGCAACGGCCGCAGCAGCGTCTCCAGCCGGACCAGCTGATCGAGCATCGCGTCCGCTGCCTGCATCATGACCTCGTTGGCCTGGACCACCCCGTCGTCGTCGATGAACTGCTGGTAGAACGGGATGTTGACCTGCTCGATCACCGGCGTCAGCCTGACCGCGGTGACCACCTGCTGAAGCTGCTCGACCGAGCGCGTGCCGGCCGCGACCCCGCCGTAGGAGACGAATCCGACCGGCTTGTAGCGCCATTCGTGGTGCAGGTAGTCGATCGCATTCTTCAGAGACGCGGGATAGCCGTGGTTGTACTCCGGCGTGACGAACACGAACGCGTCTGCGGCGTCCACCTTCTCGCTCCACTCGTGCGTGTGGGGGTTCGTGTACTGGCGCAGGCGCGGATGGTTGGGCTCGTCCAGGAGCGGCAGCCGAAACTCGATCAGGTCGATCACCGTGAGCTCGAACCCGCCGTGCTCGCTCGCACGCTCCCTGAACCACCGCGCGACGGACTCGCCTCCGCGGCCCGGACGCGTGCTGGCGATGACGATCATGAGCTGGGGCACTCGCGGCAGAGTACCCGTTGCGCGCTCAACGGAACCGAACGAGTACGACCTGGCCGTGCGCGGTGGACGCGCCGTCGGAGATCGTCACCGTCGCGCCGAGCTGGTTCCCGCGCGCGTGCTCGAGCATCGAGCGCCCGGCCGAGGTGAGCGAGAAGATCAGATACCCCACGCTGCGTGCGCCCAGGAGCTCGGATCCGGTGGAGGCGATCACGGTCTTGCCCACCGACACCGTGGTCTTCGTATGGCAGGGCGTGCTGGCCAGGCACTCGGCCAGGATCCCGCCCACCCCGCCCGCGGACACGAAGTCGGTCAAGCCGAGGATTTGCAGGCTCGGGGACTGGCTGGCCGTGCGCGCCGGCGCCGATCCACTCGTCGAGAACGGGACCAGCGTGATGAACCGGCTGAAGCTCAGCTTTGAGACGTCCTGGCCGGTCATGTGCACCAGGAGGCGGTGGTTCTTGGCGTGGGCCAGCATCGAGCGCCCGGCCCCGGTGAGCGAGAAGAAGATGATCCCGCCGCCCTGGGCCGGGATCTGCTCAGAGCCGGTCTTGGCGATCACTGTGCGCCCGGCCGTGATCGTGACCGAGATGTGGCAGGTGCTCGCGTTGAAGCAGACCGCCGGCAGGCCGCCGACGCCGCTCGAGGACACGAACGCGCTGCGTCCCGCGATCCCGATGTGAGGCCCGACCGAGGCCGTGCTCGACGTGGCCAGCACCTGGCCGCCTGAACCCAGCGCCTGCACTTCGAACACCGGCATGCCGGTCGCGGCCGCGATCCCGGTCTCGAACCCGCCCCTGCGGGCTCCCGTCAGCGGCGTCAACGCACCCGCACTCGGACCGGCCAGCACCCGCCATGACGACACCGTGGTGGCGCCGTTCCAGCTCGCCCATACCTCGGTGGTGCCGTCGTTGTTCGGCGCGGCCGCGATGCTCGGCGACGTGTTCGGCTGCCCGCTCCAGCCCATCCGGTAGGCCCGGTAGCTCGAGGTGTTCGAGGTGAAACGAGCGTCGAAGATCTGCTGGCCGGACGCGCTGAACTCGGTGAAATAGGGCTGCTGGCCCCAGCCGACGAAGACGTCCCCGTTCGGGAGCACCTGCGCGTTGCCCTCGAAGTGGGTGTCGAGCGCCGGGCTGTGGCTGTACTGCCGCACCAGCGACGCCGTCTTGCTGCTCTGGTTGACCGAAATCCGGACCGCCCGTGCGTGGTGGATGGTGGGCGGCCCTCCCCCGTCATCGAACGTCGTGATCGACCCGTCGGGCTGCTGGATCGCGTTGTGCTGGAAGGCCACCGAGGCGCCCGACCCCCACTTGAAGCTGCTCTTGTTCGACCCCAGCGTCCACATCACAGCGCCGGTCGAATGGCTGATCTTGTACACCGCCCAGGTGTTGCGCATCGAGACGAGCAGGTTGCCGTCGCGGTCGAGCGCGACTGAGTTCAGGTGATAGGGGTCGTACACGTGCCCGGGGTGGTTCGTCTTGAAGAACGACTCGCTGATCGGAACGTGGTCGAGCGCGTGCCACTCGAACAGGACCAGCCCGGTCTTGATGTCGATCTCCTGTACCACGGAGTCCATCAGCGGCTTGCTCAGGCTCCCGTAGTGGACTGGCGACACGGCCACGATGTAGGCGTCGCCCTGCGGGGTGACGAGGAACTCGTGCAGATCCATCCCCTGCATCCCGTTGCCCGCCTGCACCGTGGCGACCTGCTGGTAGGAGCTGTTGTAGATCACCCCTTGACCGCGGCCCGAGCCGTTGTTCGTGAAGCCCTGCCACCAGGTCAGCACGGGCTGCGAGCCCAGCTGCTGGACGCGGAAGTCCGTGGCCAGCTGGTTGGGCGGCAGGGGCTGGAACCAGATCATCCGGCCGGAGGGGTCGAGGATCATCGGGCCGTTCTGGAGCGGCCCGAACTGCGGGGTGAGGAAGATGTCGCCGTTGTAGGTCGACTTCGAGGTCCGGTTTATCGTGACCGAGCCCGGCTCGAGGTCGGGGCGGGTGCGGAAGTGCTGCACGCCGTTGGATCCGGCCGGGACCATCGTCAGCTTCATCGGGTTGATCGTTCCGAACGGGCTGGCGATCCCGAAGTGAAAGCTCCCGCCTGAACCGCCCACGACGTTCAGCCCGGTGTTCACGGTCACCGTCTCGCCCGCCGCGAACGGTTGGTTGGGGACGAAGCTCCCGCCCCGTCCGTCCGAGTCGGCCTGGATCGTGCCGGTGTGGGCTCCGCTGCTCGAGCCGACCACCTGGACCGAGCCGATCTGGTTGGCCGGGATCCCGCGGAAGGTGATCTGGGTCCCAGGCAGCGAGCTGGTCGTGCCCGGAGACGGGAACACGCTAACCGCCGGCGGCTGCGCGAGCGCGCCGGGGGCCACGATCAGCAACACGAACGCCGCCACGGATGTGACGGCGATTGCCCTGCTGAGCCCGGCCTTCAGTTGTCTGAGAACGTCCTGCAACCTCTTGATCAAACCCGTGAGCCACGCAAACGTTGCGGCCCGCAATATAGCTGGCGCTCCGGCCGGTTACCGTCGGACGGCGCCGAATCCGCGTAGGGTTCCCCGCCATGCGCTTCGCCTCGGTCCTCCACGACGACACGCCGATGGCCGTCCTCGTCGACGGCAACCAGGCGGTTCCCCTGCGCGGCATCAGCGAGCTGGGCGCCGACACGCCGCTGTCGCTCCTGCGCGATCCGCCGCTCGATCGCGACGCGGCGCTCCCGATCGGCAGCCTCCGCCGGCGCGCGGTCGTGCCCCACCCCGGCAAGGTCATCTGCGTCGGACTCAACTACGCCGCCCACATCGAGGAGACCAAGCGCGAGCAGTCCGACTACCCGGTGCTGTTCACCAAGTTCGCCACCACGCTGACGGGCCCGACCGACGACATCCCGCTGCCGGGCGAGAGCGAGGCGATCGACTACGAGGGCGAGCTGGTCGTGGTGATCGGCGAGCGGGGCCGGCGGATCCCCACCGACCAAGCGCTCGAGTACGTCGCCGGCTACACGATCGCCAACGACGTCTCGATGCGCGACTACCAGTACAAGACCCACCAGTGGCTCCAGGGCAAGGCTTGGGACGCCTCCACCCCGGTCGGCCCGGACCTGGTCACGCGCGAGGAGATCATCGAGCCGCTCACGCTCCGGACGTTCGTCAACGGCGAGAAGACCCAGGAGGCTTCGACCGAGCTACTGATCTTCGACATCGCCACGCTGGTCCGCACGGTGTCGGAGTTCGCCACGATCGAGCCGGGCGATCTGATCCTGACCGGGACCCCCGGCGGCGTCGGCTACCGCCGTGAACCGCAACTGCTGCTGAAGAACGGCGACGTGGTGGTGGTGGAGATCGACCAGGTGGGCCGGATCGAGAATCGCTGCGCGGCCGATCAGGGGGCGTAGGTCGAGAGCTCGTCCGCGACGGCGGTCGCGAACCCGTCGACGTCGTCCTCGGTGGTGTCCCACGAGCACATCCAGCGGACCTCGCCGGCCGCCTCATCCCACACGTAGAAGGGATACTGGCGCTGCAGCGAGGGGATCGCCGGCGGCGGCAGGATTGCGAACACCGCGTTGGTCTGCACCGGCCGCGTGATCTGAACCCCGGGCACGTCGCTCATCGCGTCGGCCAGCCGCGCGGCCATCGTATTGGCGTGCCGTGCGCAGCGCAGCCACAACTCGTCGGTCAGCAGCGCGTCGAACTGGGCGGCCAGGAAGCGCATCTTGGACGCTAGCTGCATCGACTGCTTGCGGATGTATAGGAAGTCGTGGACGAGCTCGGGGTTCATCAGCACCACGGCCTCGGCCCCGAGCAGGCCGTTCTTGGTCCCGCCGAAGGACAGGACGTCCGCCCCGGCCGCGACCTGGCGCAGTCCCAGCCCGAGGGCCGCCGCCGCGTTCGAGAGCCGCGCCCCGTCGACGTGGAGCACCATGTCGTGCGAATGGGCGAGCTCGGCCAGCGCCTGGACCTCCGCCGGCGTGTAGAGCGTGCCGAGCTCGGTGCACTGAGAGATCGACACCAGCCGGGGCTGCACCGCGTGCTCGTCCCCGACCCGCGCGATCCGGCTCTCCACGAGCTCCGGGGTGAGCTTGCCGTCGATCCCCGGCACGGTCAGCAGCTTCAGCCCGGCGATGACCTCGGGCGCGCCGCACTCGTCGACGTTCAGGTGCGCGGTCTCGGCGCAGATCACGCCCTCGAAGCGCCGGCACGCCGCTCGCAGCGACACCACGTTGGCGCCGGTCCCGTTGAACACGAAGAACACGCTGGCGTGCTCGCCGAACTCGGAAGCGACCCGGGCCTCGACGGACAGCGTGTAGTCGTCGTGCCCGTAGCCGAACGTGTGGCCGACGTTCACGTGGGCGATCGCCGCCAGCACGTCGGGGTGGATCGTGGCCGAGTTGTCCGAGGCGAAGCCGCGCGCGCCGTTCAAGCTCACGCAGCGAGCTTAGAGACTCGAACAAGATGAGCGCGAGACTGGGATGGTCGGGGATCGAGCGGGGCGGTCACGGCGATCGGCGACGCGTAGCAGCGCTACGCGAGCTGATCGACGGGGCCGCATCCGCGACGATCATCCGGCCAGAGCCAGGCCGCGCTCATCTTGAGAGAGGATCTTGGCCTTCAGCGACGAATAGAAGATCGACAGCGGGAACTCGTCGTCGCGCACGAGGTCGATGTAGGGCCGCGGATCCTCCACGTCGGTGAAGTCACGAACGGTGGCGGTCCACTTCGAACCGGCCGCGGCCGGGACGCTCGCCGCCACCAGGTCGTGGGCCGCCGCCCAGTGCTGGAGCTTGGTCCGGTCGATGCCCTCCCGGTAGAGCATCTCGACGTCGTGGCGCAGCGACGCCACGCCCTCGGCCACCCGATCCCACCCGATCGTCAGCTGGTTGTCAGTCCAGTGCAGGTAGCCGTGGCGGTGCAGGTAGGCGAACAGCAACTGCCCGCCCAGGCCGTCGTAGTTGCGCACGCGCGAGCCGGTGATCGGGAAGCGCAGCAGCCGGTCGAGCAGGATCGCGTACTGGACGTACCGCGCGAACGACACGCCCTCGGACTCGAGCTCCACCGCCTGCCCGAACGTGGTCAGGTCGCAGCGAAGCTCCTCGAGCGAGTACATCCAGTACGGCGCACGCTGGCGGATCATGAACGGGTCGAACGGCAACTCGCCGTGGCTGTGGTTCCGATCGTGGATCAGGTCCCAGAGGATGTAGGCCTGCTGCGAGATGGCCGGGCTGGCCAGCATGCAGGCCGCGTCGGGCGGCAGGTTTGCCCGCAGCAGATCGACCGCGGTGCCGGCCACCCGCCGCAGCCGCTCGGACTCGCGGTCGCAGAAGATCGCGCCGAAGTTGCTCACCGGTCGGCCGGCCACCGACACGGTCTCGGGGAACAGCACCGCGCACTCTGAGTCGTACCCGCGCGTGGCATCGACCAGCTCGACCGCGACGTACTTGGGATTGTCGTACCGCGTGCGCTCGAGCTCGGCAATCCACTCCGGCCAGGGCACCCGCACGATCAGCGCCTCGAAGCAGGTGTCCCGCGAGCCGTTCTGCTTGTACATCGGGAACACGACCAGGTGCAGGGTCCCGTCGGCCCGCTGGCGCTCGGGGCGGAACAGCTCGAGCGCCCGCGTGAAGTCGGGCTTGCCGAACCCCACCGCCACCCACCCGCGCAGGTCCGCGACCACGGCGTCGAGGTACTCGACGTCGTGCGGGAAGCGCGGCAGGAGCTCCGCAATCGCCGCGATCATCCGATCCACGTGTGCGCGCGCGACCTCGGGGTCCCCGCTCAGCGAGCCATCCGTCGCCTGGAGCTCGGCCAGCGCATTGGTCTCGTCGCGGAGCGCCAGCCAGGCCGGCTCGCGCTCGACCCCTGGCTGGCGGTCGGCGACCGGCCACACGCCGCCGTCGGAGCGAGAAACCCAGTAGAGAATGTTCAGCCACAGCGTCCGGTGGTCAAGATCGTCGATGCAGTCATCGCCGAATAGGTCCGAATCGGCCAGCACGACCACGCGCCCCTCGCCGTGCCGCGCCGCCACGATCAGCGGCCGGCTCGGCACCGACGCGGTGGCGTGCGTGCGGGCCAGGACGCCCGCGCCGTTCGAGGAGGAGATCGTCGTGGCCCGGTACAGGCAGGCCGCCTTGACCTGCGCCAGCACGTCGCCGGTCCGTCCCCGCTCGCCCTCGGCCAGGTCGGCCAGGATCCAGCTCGGCGCGCCGCGGTGGTGCTCGTAGTCCTGAACGGTGTCGTTCTCCAGGTGCAGGCCGAAGCGCGCAAGCAACTCGTTGAGGTTGTTGCCGTACTTCTCCTGCTCGGTCTCCCCCAGCACGACAAGGCCGCCGCCCGCGGCCACGAACTCCTGGATCGCGTCGAGCTCGTCGAAGCTCAACCGCGGCGAGCCGGTGCCGGTGGTCCGCTCCCACCTCGGGTCGGACGGGTGGGCGATGACGAGCACCTCGCAGTCGCGCAGGGTCTCCGCCGTGAGGGGCTCCTCGACGTTCGGGGTGACCGCGAAATCCCGGGCTGCCAGCACGGCCGCCGCACGGGCGTACGAGGCATCGCCCGGGTGGGCCGGCTGCATCGTGCGCGCCAGGTCCGGGCGAATCGTCCAGGCCTCGTTGTGGGACTCGTCGAAGACGACGCGGGCAAGCGTTCCTGAAGCGGTCATGTCCTGAACGCTACCGGCGCCTCCGGCGGATGTCGATGTCGATATCGATGTAATCTCTGCAATGAATCACCAGATGGACGCCCAAGATCGTCAGATTCTTGCGTTGCTCGTCGAGGATGGGCGGCGCACCTACGACGACATCGCCCGCCGGGTGTCGCTGAGCGCGCCGGCGGTCAAGCGCCGGGTCGATCGGATGCGGACCCGAGGCGCGCTCCAGGGCTTCACCGCGGTCGTCGACCACAACGCGCTGGGCGATCACACCGAGGCGCTGGTCGAGCTGTTCTACGCCCCGGGGACGCTGCTCGACCAGGTCGCCGACACCCTGCGCGGGCACCCCGAGGTCGTCGAGGCCTGGAGCGTGACCGGCGAGGCCGACGCGATCGCGCGCGTGCGCACCCAGGACAACGCGGACCTCGAGCGCCTGATCATGGACCTTCAGCGCGACGGCCTCGTGCAGCGCACCCGGTCCCAGGTCGTGATGTCCAGGCTCGTCTCGCGCACGTAGTGAAAGCTCGTCGCGGCCGCATCCGTTAACCCTGACAGACTCATGTCAAGGTTTGCTAGCATCGCCTCCGATGCGTGATTTCCTGGCCGCCGCGCGCGAGCGCGTCATCGTCTACGACGGCGGGATGGGCGCCACGCTCGAGCAGTTCGACCTCAGCCTCGAGAAGGACTACGGCCTGCCCGGCCGCTGCCACGAGGTGCTGGTCCTGAACCGGCCCGACGTGATCGAGGGCGTGCACACCGCGATGCTCGAGGCCGGCGCCGAGGTGCTCGAGACCGACACCTTCCAGGCCTCGCGGCTCAAGCTGTCCGAGTGGGGCCTCGAGGACCACACGTTCGAGATCAACCAGAAGGCGGCGGAGATCGCCCGCAGGGCGGCCGGCGAGCACCGGTTCGTCGCCGGCTCGATGGGCCCCACAGGCTTCTTGCCGGCGAGCGATGACCCGACGCTCGGGCAGATCAAGTTCCCCGAGCTGTTCGACGTCTTCCGGGAGCAGGCGCACGCGCTGATCAAGGGCGGCGCGGACCTGATCATCATCGAGACCGCGCAGGACATCCTCGAGGTCAAGGCGGCCATCCTCGGCGCCCGCGAGGCGTTCAAGCAGGCGGGCCGGAGCGTGCCGATTCAGTGCAGCGTGTCGCTCCTGCCCCAGGGCGGCAAGATGCTGCTCGGCACCGACATCAGCGCGGTCCTGACCACGCTCGAGGCGCTCGACGTCGACGTGATCGGCCTGAACTGCTCGACCGGCCCCGAGGACATGCGCGACGCGATCCGCTTCCTGGGCGAGAACTGCCCGGTCCCCGTCCATTGCATCCCGAACGCCGGCCTCCCGCTCCAGGGCCCGAACGGCGAGACGATCTTCCCCGAGCAGCCCGAGCCGCTGGCCGACGTGTTGAACGAGTTCGTCGAGCGCTACGGGATCTCGATCGTGGGCGGCTGCTGCGGAACCACGCCGGCGCACATCGCGGCGATCGCCGAGCGGGCCCGGACGCACAACCCGGCACCGCGACCGGCCAAGCGCCCGCCCCACGTCTCGAGCATGATCGAGGCGACCCCGCTGGTCCAGGACCCCACGCCGACGCTGGTCGGCGAGCGGGTGAACTCGCAGGGCTCGCGCAAGGCCAAGGAGATGCTGCTGGCCGACGACTACGACGGCCTGCTCACTGTGGCCGAGGACCAGGTCCAGGGCGGCGCGCATGTCCTCGACGTGTGCGTGGCCCTCACCGAGCGCCAGGACGAGGACGAGCAGATGCGCCAGGTGGTCAAGCGGATCTCGCTGACCCAGCCGGCGCCGATCCAGGTCGACTCGACCGAGCCCGACGTGATCGAGACCGCGCTCCAGCAGATCCCAGGGCGCGCGATCGTCAACTCGATCAACCTCGAGGCGGGCCGCGCCAAGCTCGACAAGGTGGTCCCACTGGCCAAGGCCCACGGCGCTGCGCTGATCGCGCTGACGATCGACGAGGTCGGAATGGCCAAGACGGGCGAGCGCAAGCTCGAGATCGCCCAGCGGATCACTCAGCTGTGCTGCGACGAGCACGGGCTCGACCCAGAGCTGTTGATCTTCGACTGCCTCACGTTCACGCTGACCACGGGCGATGAGGAGTGGCGGCCGAGCGCTGTGGCCACGATCGAGGGGATCCGCAAGATCAAGGAGACGATCCCCGGGGTCAAGACGAGCCTCGGCGTCTCGAACGTCTCCTTCGGGGTGAGCATGACGGCCCGCGCCGTGCTCAACAGCGTGTTCCTGCACCACTGCGTCGAGGCCGGGCTCGACCTGGCCATGGTCAACCCCAACCACATCACCCCGTACGCCGAGATCTCACCCGAGGAACGAGAGCTCGCGGACGACCTGGTGTTCAACCGCCGCGAGGACGCGCTCGAGCGGTTCATCGCCCACTTCGAGTCCAAGGGCGAATCCGAGGCCGAGGCCGAGAAGGCCGATCCGACCGCCGGCATGGAGCCCGAGGAGGCCCTCCACTACCAGATCCTGCGCCGCAAGAAGGAGGGCGTCGAGGACTGGATCGACCGCAGCGTCGAGAAGATCGGTGCGGTCCCCACGCTGAACGACGTGTTGCTCCCGGCCATGAAGGAGGTCGGCGACAAGTTCGGCGCCGGCGAGCTGATCCTGCCGTTCGTGCTCCAGTCGGCCGAGGTCATGAAGCGGGCGGTCAAGCAGCTCGAGCGCTACCTGGACAAGATCGAGGGCTACACGAAGGGCACGGTCGTGCTGGCCACGGTGTTCGGCGACGTGCACGACATCGGCAAGTCGCTCGTCAACACGATCCTCACCAACAACGGCTACAGCGTGGTCGACCTGGGCAAGCAGGTGCCGATCCAGACGATCATCGACGCGGCGGTCGAGCACCAGGCCACCGCGATCGGCCTGAGCGCGCTGCTCGTCTCGACCTCGAAGCAGATGCCGGCCTGCGTCCAGGAGCTCCACTCGCACGGGCACGAGTTCCCGCTGCTGATCGGCGGCGCCGCGATCAATCGCAACTTCGGCTATCGCATCCTCTATCCGAACGGCACCGAGTCCGACGAGGTCTACGAGCCCGGCGTGTTCTATTGCAAGGACGCGTTCGAGGGGCTGGCCAAGATGGACCAGCTGGTCGACGGCGAGGCCCGCGAAGCGCTGATGGCCAAGACCCGGGAGGCGGCCAAGCGGCTGCGCGACCAGCCCGAAAAGACCGACCGCGATGCCCCGCTCCTCACCGACGCCTCGGTCCGCTCCGCCGTCCCCACCGACAACCCGATCCCGGAGCCGCCGTACTGGGGCGTCCGCGAGATCGACGTCGACGTGGACGCCGTCTACAACCACCTCGACACCCACGTGCTGTTCAAGCTCCACTGGGGCGGCCGGGGCGTCAAGGGCGAGGCGTGGCGAAAGCTGGTCTCCGAGGACTTCAAGCCGCGCCTGGAACGGATGTGGCGCGAGCAGACCTACCTGCACCCGCGCGCGCTGCTCGGCTACTTCCCGTGCAACTCCGACGGCAACGAGCTGATCGTGTGGGACCCGGAGGATTTCGACCCCGCCCACCCGCGGGAGCTGCACCGTCTGGTGTTCCCGCGCCAGCCGCGCCACGACCGCATCTGCCTGGCCGACTTCTACCGGCCGCTGGAATCCGGGACCCCGGACGTGGTGGCGCTCCAGGCCGTGACCGCCGGCGACGAGGTCACCGAGCTGATGGCCAAGCTCGAGGCCGACGGCGAGTTCGCCGAGCAGCTGTTCGTGCACGGCATCGGCGTGCAGACCGCCGAGGGTATGGCCGAGTGGCTGCACTCCCGCGTGCGCGCTGATCTGGGCATCGAGCCCGCCCAGGGCCGCCGTTACTCGTGGGGCTACCCGGCCTGCCCCGAGCAGTCAGAGCACGAGAAGGTATTCGACCTGCTCGACGCGCCGGGCATCGGCCTGCGCCTGTCGGGCGGCTACGCCGTCGAGCCCGAGCAGTCGACGCTGGCGATCGTCGCCCACCACCCCCAGGCCGTGTACTTCGGGATGAAGTCGGGCTTCCTGCCCAAGACCGACCGCCAGGCCAAGGACGAGCTCATCGCCGGGACCGAGCGCGACCCGACGCGCCTGACCGAGCTGACCGACGCCGAGCCCGAGGCCGTGGAAGATGGCGAGCCGGCGATGGCCGAGGCCTAGCGGCGGTCCCCCACCTCCGCGCGCGGTCAGCGGCTAGCTGCTAGCCACGCACCCGTACCGCGTCCGCGGCGCCCGAAGCCCGCGACGGGCTTGGTCGCGCCGGCAGCTTGACCGGCGCGGTGTGCATGGCCCGCAGCCTGACCTCGCGCCAGGACATGCCCTCCTTGAGCAGCGCCGGCATGCCCATCACGATCGCGGTTGTCACCTCGACCGCCTGGAGGATCACCCCGTAGGCGACGCCGTCGCCGTAGCCGATGTGCCAGCCGGTGTGGAGCACCGCGACGCAGGCCGCCTGGAACACCCCGAGGTTGGCCGGCGTTGCCGGGAGCACGGCGGTGATGTTGACCGCGAACAGCACGGCGGCGGCGGCGCCGATGCCGGCGCGGTTGTCGAGCCCGAGCGCGACCAGCAGGATCCAGCACGACAGGCACTGAAGCGCCCACGCGGACAACTGCGCCACCGTTGCCTCGGCACCCAGGCGGGGGCTGCGGAAGACAGTCAGGCCGGCGCGGACCCGGGCCAGGGCGCCTCGCGCCTGCGCCGCCAGCGCGTGAGCGCGCGAGAACCGCGAGCGGGTGCCGGTGTCGCGCAGCAGCAAGGGTGCCAGCAGGACGACGATCAGCAGCACCGCCGGCGCCACGGCCGCGACGACCAGCGCGTTCTGGTGCCCGTTGAACAGATCGACCGACGAGAACATGATCGCGCCGAGGATGATCAGCGCGACGATGTTCAGAAGGGTCTGCGAAACGACGGTGCCGAGCACGATCGGCAGGTTCTCGCGGGGTCGGCCGGTCCTTCGGGCGACCACCAGCGCGCGCGAGGGCTCACCCAGGCGGGCCGGCAGGGTCGAGGACATCAGCACGCCGATGAACGTGCCCTGGGCGGCGTCGGCCAGCCGCACCCGGGCTTTCGGCAGCGCCGCGCGCAGGATCGCGTGCCACGAGAACGCACGCATCACCATCGCGCTGCACATCACGGCGAGGCCGAGCAGGATCAACGTGGGACTCGCCGTGATCAACGCCTTGGCGATGTTGGCCAGGCCGATCTTCTGAAGGGCGAAGAAGGCGAGCACGAGGCCTCCGAGCGAAACGGTGGCGAGACCGAGACGGCGGGCGGCGGCCAGCGCCCTGCCTTGACGTTGCTTGGGCGTGAGCGCGGGCTCCAGGCTGGCCAGGCGCTGGGCCGGGACCCGCGGCTTCAGATCGGCCGCCCGGGCGCCCACCCGCACCGCCGCCCGCTGCAGCGTGCCCGCCGGTGCGGGCGTGGCGACCGCGTCCTCATAGGCCTCCATCACCTGCTCGGCCACTCGCGGCCAGGCGAAGCGCTCGGCGTCGAGCGCGGCGGCCCGGGCCATGGCCGCCCGGCGCGCCGGCTCCTCGTAGAGGTCGCGCAGGGTCTCGGCCAGCGATTGGGCGTCCCCGCGCGGGACCAGCACGCCGTCCACGCCGTCGCGCACCACATCGCGATAGCCGGCGATGTCCGAGGCGACTACCGGCGTGCCGGCCGCGAACGCCTCGGTCAGCACCATGCCGAAGCTCTCGCCGCCCAGCGAGGGGGCGCAGAGGACGTCGCTGCACTCGAGCTCGAGGCGCTTGGTCTCGTCGTCGACCTTGCCCAGCACGCGCACGTCGCGCATGTCGAGCATGAGCGGCGAGAGCTCCTCGCGGGAGGGGCCGATCACCGTGAGCTCGGTCGGTACGTGCTCGCGCAGTGCCTCGAACGCCCGCAGCAGCAGCGGCAGACCCTTGCGCTCGACCGCCTGGCCCACGAACACGATCTTGAGCTGTTCGGTCTGGGGCCGGAGCGCGGCCAGCGCCGCCCGCCGCGGGTCGACGTGCACGCCGTTTGGGATGACCCGGTAGTGGCCGCCGAAGAAGCGCCGACCGGTCCAGGCCGCCGCCTCGGACACGGCGATGCGGACGTGCAGGCGGTTGAGCATGCGCCGGGCGCCCAGGACGTTGGCGATCCCGTTCGAGACCCGGTTCTCGTTGTAGGTGTGGAAGGTCCCCACCACCGGCACCCGCGTCCAGTCGGTGATGCACCAGGGCGCGAGCGGCGCGAGCGGCTCGTGTACGTGGACCACGTCATAGCCGCCGGTGCGAAGCTCCTGCTGGGCGGTGGCGAGCGCGAAGCCGGTGATCGAGATGTTCGAGACGGCCTGGTTGGCCTTCAGCGAGAGGGTCCGCCCGAGCGAGACGAGGTACTCCGGCGGGGCCACCGGCTGCGGCCGGGCCCCCCGGTGCAGGACGCTCGAGAAGCGGTCAGGCGGATCGTACGGAGCCAGCACCCGGACGTGGTGGCCGTCCGCGATGAACTGCTCCGCGAGCGCTTCGATGTGCCTCGTGACCCCCCCCGGATAAGTCCACGAGTACGGCGACAGGATCGCTACTCGCATGCACCTACATGGTAGAGGTTGAGAGGGCGGTCCATGGGTCGCGTTTATCATCGGTTCAGTCCATGCCGGTACGCCATTTCGTCAAATACACCTTCCTCAAGGTCGATCCTGCCTGGCGCCGGCTCGACGACGATCGGCGCGCGGTCGACAAGCGAGAGTTCATCGCCGCCTGCGAGGACTTCGCCGACGGCCACCTGCTGCGGGCCTTCTCGCTGGTCGGGACCCGCGGCGACGCCGACCTGATGCTGCTGAGCCAGGCCCAGAACCTCGAGCGGATCCACGACTTCCATGTCGTGCTGGCGCAGAGCGGGCTGATGAAGTGGTGCGAGGTCCCCTACTCGTTCCTGGCCATGACCAAGCCCTCCGAGTACTCCGAGGAGTCGCGCCTGGAGGTCCGCCCCGCCCACGGCTCCTACCTGTTCGTGTACCCGTTCGTGAAGACCCGCGCCTGGTACGCCCTGCCCGCGGATGAGCGCTGGCGGATCATGCAGGAGCACATCAAGGTCGGGCGCGAGTATCCGTCGGTCGACCTCAACACGAGCTACTCGTTCGGTTTGGACGATCAGGAGTTCGTGGTCGCCTTCGAGACCGACAACCCAGCGGACTTCCTCGACCTCGTGCAGCGCCTGCGCACGACCGAGTCGAGCTCCTACACGCTGCGCGACACCCCCACCTTCACCTGCATCTCGTGCTCGGTTCAGCGGGCCCTCGGCGCCCTCGACGGCGCGGCGCTGACGCTCACCGAGAGCGCTACTTGACCGCGTCCGCGACGGCGGCGCTCCGCAAGGCCGACCCGGTCCTGCGCCAAGTCATCGACGAGGTCGGGCCGCTCGGCGACTTCTTCGCCGGTCGCCCCACCGACCACTACGGCACGCTGGTGCGCTCGATCGTCGGCCAGCAGCTGTCCACGAAGGCCGCGGCCTCGATCTACAACCGGTTGCTCGAGCGCTTCGGTGGCAGGGCGCCCACGCCGAACGAGGTCCTGGCCGACGATCCCGAGGAGCTGCGCACCGCCGCCGGCCTCAGCCACGCCAAGGTCCGCTACCTGCGCTCGCTGGCCGAGCACGTCGTCGACGGCTCGCTCGATCTCGACCGGCTCCCCGACCTGCCCGACGAAGAGGTCGTCTCAGAGCTGATCGCGGTCAAGGGAATCGGCGAGTGGAGCGCCCACATGTTCCTCATGTTCCATCTCCGGCGCCCGGACGTCCTCCCGGTCGGCGACCTGGGCATCCGCCGCGCGGTCAAGATCCGCTACGGCCTTCCGGAACTGCCCACGCCGGCCGAGCTGACCGAGATCGCCGAGCAGTGGCGCCCGCACCGGACGCTGGCGTGCATCTACCTGTGGCGATCGCTACAAGCGACGCCGGTCTAGACGGCGGAGACTTCTTCCTCTTCGGCGACCCGGAACGACGAGCCGCAGCCACAGGCCGCGATCACGTTCGGGTTGTCGACCTTGAAGCCGGCGCCCTGCAGGCCGTCCACGAAGTCGATCACCGAGCCTTTCACGTAGGGAAGGCTCGGCTCGTCGACGAGCAAGCGGATGCCCTTGTCCTCGATTACGACATCGCTCTCGCGCTGCTCATCGAAGGCCAGCGCGTACTGGAATCCCGAGCAGCCGCCACCGCGCACGCCGACGCGCAGACCGGCCGTTTCCGCCACCGCGGCCTGCGCGGCGAGGAATTCGCGAACCTTCTCGGCGCCCTTGTCAGTAAGCGTGATCATGTAATCCATATCGGCCAGTCGCTTCAGTCAGTATAGCGATGGCATCTCGCTACGCTTGAAAGCATGTCAGCCAGTGGAGCAGCCGCCACGCCCGAGGAGCTCAAGCAGCGGATCGAGGCGGGAATCCCCGGCGCCACCGCGGAGGTGACTGGCGACGGGCACCACTTCAACGCGGTCGTGAGGGCGCCGGCCTTCCAAGGCCTGTCCCGGATCGCCCAGCACCGGCTCGTCTACGACGTGTTCGGCCCGGAGGTCGGAGACCGCATCCACGCCCTGTCAATCCAGACCAAGACGGAGAGCATCGCATGAGCGACGAGACGACCAATCCCCTGCGCGACCAGATCCAGCAAGCGATCGGCGAGAACGACGTGATCCTGTTCATGAAGGGAACGCCGGACCAGCCGATGTGCGGCTTCTCGGCCCGCACGGTGGCGATCCTCCAGTCGGTCGGGCGCCCGTTCGCCGCGGTCAACATCCTGCCCGATCCGCGGATCCGCCAGGAGCTCTCAGCCGTGTCCAATTGGCCGACGATCCCCCAGCTGTTCATCGACGGCGAGTTCGTCGGTGGTTGCGACATCGTCACCGAGATGTACGAGTCGGGCGAGCTGCAGCAGGCGCTCGGGCTCGAGGACGCGCCCGCCGACGCGGCGCCCGAGCCTCAGGCGCCCGAGTCCGCGCCGCTCACGATTGAGAACCGCCTCTAGCTCCGCTAGGACGTTCAAAGGTTCACGGAGGAGTCATGTTTCAGGCCGCGATTGCGGCCTGCGTGATTCGGTCTTGGAGGGCGTGCTCGAAGGCTCGCCAGGCTTTGGCGAGCGGGGCCCGGTCGGCGATCTCGGGCGGGAGGCTGGGATCGAGTTCGTTTAGGGAGGGGTTGACGATCCGCGTGTAGGTCTTGGTGAGGAAGACGGCCAGTCGGCGTCCCTCGCTGGTCAGCTCGTAGCGCTGGGTGCGGGGGATCCGCTGGATCAAGCCTTTGCGGCGTAAGCGCCGCAGGTCGTAGGTCATCTGCCGCGGGCTGTAGCCGGGGATGAGCCCGGCGATCAGCTCGCGCAGGGAGCGGTTCGTCAGGCCTGCGAATAGGTGCTGGAAGGAGCACAGGCAGGCGAGCAGCGCCATCGTGCGTGGCTCGCCGAAGCGCAGGCCGGGGGCTGCTAGGCCATCTTCGATGGATGGCAGCACCACGCGCTGGAGCGTCGTGGCGTCTGGCGCGCACTGGCACGCCTCAAGCTGATGGTCCAAGAAGCGCTGGTTGACTTGGTGGCCAATCGCGACCAGCGCTTCCCAGTTTTCCTGGGTTAGTCGTCGGCCGATGCCGAAGTCGCGGGTGTCGTTGACAGTCGTTTCGGTCCTGAGCGCGCGGCCCTCTTTGAAGTACTGCTTGACCTTCGAAGCGCGGTAGTGAACCTGGATCGCCGGTTCCACGCCCTTGTTGAAGATCTTGGTGTGAAATCGCCCGGGGGTTTGGCGTGACACGCGGCGGCCAAAGACAATCGCCACCTGGTCGGGACGCCCGAGGGTGAGCTGGTCGGGCAGGGTCCGCTCAAACCACGCTCGGCCGGCTGTCGGCCGGTCGAACATGCGGGTGTCGGAGATCTCGGCCTGGCGAAAGGCCAGCTCGTGGCGGTAGCCGCGGGCGCGATCCTCGGCGCTCAGCGGCGAGGGCAGCGCGCCCTGCCAGCGGTCAAAGAACGCTTGCACGTCCGCGGCCTGAAGGCTTGCGCAGAGCTCGGCCAGGGCGGCCGGATCCTCGCACGCGGCAAACCCGTTATCCAAGGGCTTGAACTCGATCCCGCGCTGGGCGGCTTGGCGCTTGGCCCACTCGTTGCCATTCAGGTAGACCCATACAGAGAACGGCGCATAGGCGACGGTCTTCAGAAACGCCGGACCCCAGTCCGGGTCTCGGATGTAGAAGTAGTAGTTGTTCGGGAAGATCGACTGGCGGGCGTACTCGAAATGCGGGTGGCCATCCGGGCCGCCTGCGCGCCACCCGCGCCACGCTGAGGTGCGCTCCTGCGCGATCCCGATCATCACCACCCCGAAGCGCCCCTCACGCTCGGCCGCCTTGAAGTACTCACGCGCGATGTCCTCCTTGACGTCCCCCTTCTGAAAGCGGACCACCGGGATCTCACGCTCGACGATGAAGGTCTCGACCGCCCGCACGTACTCGCGGCCGATCCGCCCGAGAACCACCGGCGAGGGGATCGGAAACCCGCGATCGAGGAGAAAGCGGATCACCTGAAACTTAGTCTGCAACCGCGGCACATAACCCTGAAAGAACAGCCGGTCAACCGACCGGACCTGGAGCGTCACATGATCGGCGAGTAGGCTTGAGATCGTGGCCACGGGCGGTCTCCTAACGATCGCAAGGTCGTTTGCCCCACGAGGGCCTCAGAACTAGACCGGAGGCTAACCGTGGCCACCACCCCGCGAGCACCCCAGCGCTCCGAAGGAGCGCCCCACCGCGAGCGAGGCTCATACCCGAACTGCGACTACATACCGGCCCTCCACTCGGCGGTATGAGGCTCGCTCGCTAACCCTAGCCCGCCACCGCGAACCGCACCGTCGCCCGCCCGGTGATCAGCAGCGACGGGTCGCGGTAGACGGGCCGCTTGCCGTGGCCGGCGAAGCCGGCGTAGAGCCCGTCGTAGACGGCCAGGCCGGCGATCGCTTGGCGCAGCTCGGGCAGCGAGGAGATCGCCGTGATGCCCGGCGTCGGCCCCGACGAGGAGGCGCTCGACAGCAGGCTGCTCAGCGCGCCGGCCAGGCCCTGCGTCGAGGAACCCAAGCCCGCCGGTGGCGGGGGTCCCGTGATCGTGACCGTGGTCGCGCCCCGGGCGCCCGACGGGATCCGCACGCGGAAGCTGACCGTCCGCAACGGACCGCGGTAGACCCGCACGTGTAGCCGCACCCGGACCAGCTGCCCGGCCCGCACCCGCCGGGGCGCCTGGGCGCCGACGATCCCGGCCAGGGCCAGGCCGCGGTGAGCATCCACATGGGCGACCACCCGCTCGACGTGTAGCGCGGCGAAGTCGACAAGCTCGAGCGCGCCGAACGCGCTCGCCACGTCGCTCGAGGCGGCGCTGGCCACCTCCGGCGGCACCAGGCCAGCGTCGCCGGGTACCCCGGTGCCCACGTAGCGGTTGCAGAAGCCGAGCGGCATCCGGCTCCCGCGCACGTAGATGCTCAGGCACATGCGCCCCGACTCGTTGGCCGGGGGCCCGTCATAGATCTGGGTGGCGGCCTGCGCGACCTCGAGCGGGGCGATCGCGTCGACGAGCGAGGCGCCCACCGGCAGTCCCACGTTGGTCTCGTCGGCCACCTGAGTGTCCAGCGCGAGCGAGTGGCCGGTGTCGAGGTCGTGGGCGGTCACGTCGACCGGAACGGCCGGCGGCGGCGATCCCAGCTGGCCGATCAGCGCGTTCGGGGTGTCGCTCGTGATCGTGCCCAGCGTGTGGCCGGGCGAAGCGAGCTTGTAGCTCGGCGCCGTGGTCGGGTCCGGGTTGTTGACCACGTAGTAGACGTACGCATCCTGGAGCTGGAGCGAGCGGCGCCCGGCGCCGTCGAGCTCGTGGCCGAACGCGTACACCGTCTGGCCGTTCACGTAGGTGACGGTCCCGACCGCCCCCATCGGGACCGACCCCGAGGAGTAGCTCGCGGCCACCGAGGCGCCCGGCACGAGCGACTGGACCGGGAAGTCGACCCTGCTGGCGCCCGGCGCGGGCGCGGCCAGCACGACGCGGCCGGCCTGCGCGGCGGCGCGCTGGAGCACGCCGAACACGGCCGGCGAGAGACCGCCCACGGTCAGCGGCGCGAGCAGCGGCCGCGGCCTGCCCGCCAGCCGCGGCGCCGACGCAGGTGGGGTGACCGGCTCGCCCAGCATCTGCTCGATCGGGGTGACCAGCACGACGTTGTTGCCGAACTGCCCGATGCTCTCGGAGATCGCTCCGATGTTGTCCTGCCCGCCGAGTCCGTCGGGACAGTAGACCGGGGAGCCGGAGAAGCCTTCGGCCACGCCGGTGGGATCGACCGCCGGCCCCGACACCGACACGAGGATCCGCGGGCCCTCCCCCGGCGCCTGGACGACCGAGATCACATGCACGTCGAAGGACGAGATCGTGGTCCCCTGGACGACCGTGTCCCCCGTGCAGTTCATGCCGGGCTGGACGTTCGACAGCGGCATGATCGGCCCGCCGTCGGCCAGCGCGCCGGCGGCCGGAATCAGCACCGCGGCGCACACGACGAGGATGAGAGCTGACAGACGCACGAAAGCCCGAACGACCGGCCGGTCCCTGGCTGGCGCGCGAGAGCATAACATCGCGCCATGGCCGCGACACACACCAGCGCAGCACCGGTCGTCGCGCTTCGCTTCCAGGACGGGGTGCTCCACGCGATCGACCAGACCGAGCTTCCCTGGCGCGAGCGCGAACTCGCGCTGCGCAGCGCCGACGAGGTCGCGCAGGCCATCCGCCGCCTCGCTATCCGGGGCGCCCCGCTGATCGGCGTCGCCGCCGCCTACGGTGTGGCGCTGGAGCTCGCGCGCGACCCCGGGCCGCAAACCCTCGAGCGGGCCTGCGAAACCCTCCGCACCGCGCGCCCCACCGCGATCAACCTGAGCGTCGCGGTCGACCGGGTCCGCGACGCGGTGCGGGCCGCCGCCTCGACCGATCCGAGAACCGCCGCCCTGAACGAGGCGCGCGCGATCGAGGCCGAGGAGGAGGCGGCCAGCGCCGCGATCGCCGCCCACGGCGCGGATCTCCTGACCGGCGCGGGCGCCAGCCGGATCCTCACGCACTGCAACACGGGCGCGCTGGCCGCCCCGGGCCGCGGCACAGCGCTCGCCGTGATCGCCGAGCTGGCCGACCGCGGCACGCTTCAGATGGCGATCGCCACCGAGTCCCGGCCGCTCCTGCAGGGCGCCCGGCTGACCGTGTACGAGCTGGCCCGCCTGGGGATCCCGCACGAGCTGGTCGTCGACTCGGCCGCGCCCGGGCTGATTGCGGCCGGGGCCGTCGACGCCGTGATCGTCGGCTGCGACCGGGTGGCGGCCAACGGCGACGTGGCCAACAAGGTCGGCACCTACGGCCTCGCTCTTGCCGCGCGCGCAGCCGGGATCCCGTTCGTGGTGGCCGGCCCGACCAGCACGATCGACCCGGGCACGCCGACGGGAGCGGACATCACGATCGAGGAGCGCGATCCCGACGAGGTGCGCTCGGCCGCCGGACGGATCCTCACACTCCCGGGCACCAAGACGCGCAACCCGGCCTTCGACGTTACGCCGGCGGCACTGGTGACGGCGCTCGTCACCGAACGCGGGGTGATGCGCTCGCCGATCCCATGAGGGTGGCGCGCTCGTACGCGGCCGGCGACGTCCGGATCGAGGACGCGGAGGACCCGGAGCCGGGTCCGGGCGAGGTCGTCTGCGAGGTCCTCGCCTGCGGGGTGTGCGCCTCCGACGTGACCGACTGGTACGTCGGCCCCCGGCTCCCGGCGGTGCTCGGGCACGAGCTGATCGGGACGATCCGCGCGGTCGGGCCTGGGGCGATCGCGCCGGAGTCGGGAACGACCGTGGCCATCCACCACCACACGCCCTGCGGCGAGTGCCGGCGGTGCCGCCGCGGCCACGAGACGCTGTGCGAGCGCTTCCGGGCCACGCGCCTTGATCCCGGCGGGTTCGCGGAGCGGGTGCGGATCTCGCAGGAACTGACCCTCGAGCTCCTGGAGATCCCGGAGCACCTCGATCCCGTTGCCGCCACGTTCATCGAGCCGCTGGGCTGCGTGCTGCGCGCTCAGGACCGGGCGGGGCTGCATGCCGGCGACTCGCTGCTCGTCGTGGGGGCCGGCGTCAACGGGCTGCTGCAGATCGCCGCCGCGCACGCCCGCGGCGTCGAGGCGGTGTGGGTGCGCGAGCCGCGACCCGAGCGCCTTGAGCTCGCCGAGGCGTGGGGCGCCGAGCACCACGGCAACGAGCTCGTCGACGTGGCGATCGTCTGCACCCCCAAGCCCGACGCGATCGCCGCCGCGGCCCGCGCCATCGCGCCCGGGGGCACGCTCTGCCTGTACGCGCCCCCGAGTCCCGGCGATCCCCTGCCGCTCGACGGCGCCGACGTGTTCCTGCGCGAGCTGACCATCACCGCGAGCTACTCGGCCGGCCCCGGCGACATGCGCGCCGCGCTCGAGCTGATTGCCGGCCAACGGATCGATCCCCGCCCGCTCGTCTCGCACCGCCTGCCGCTCGACGAGACCGGCAAGGCCCTCGAGCTTCAGCGCAGCGCGACTGCGCTGAAGGTGGTGGTGGAGCCATGAGGGCCGCGCTCCTGTACGGCCCCGAGGACCTGCGGGTGACGGAGGTCCCCGGTCCCGAGGGTGAGGTGATCGTCGAGGTCGAGGCCGCCACGACCTGCGGAACCGACGTGAAGATGTGGCGCCACGGCCACCGGATCCTGGCGCCCTATCCGTGCGCGTTCGGACACGAGACCGCCGGCGTGCGCGCCGACACGGGGAGGCGGGTGCTGGTCTCGGACTCGGTGGCGTGCGGCGTCTGCGGGCCGTGCCGCGCCGGCCGCGCCCAGATCTGCCGCGATCCGACCTGGGTGCTCGGCGGCTTCGCCGAATACATCGCGGCGCCCGAGGCGGCGCTGCACCCGATCCCGGACGCCCTCCCGGCGCACGCGGCGGCGATGGCCGAGCCGCTCGCCGCCGCCGTGCACGCGGTCGACCGGGGCAGCGAGGCAACCGACGTCGGCATCGTGGGAGGCGGGCCGATGGGCCTGATGCTGGCCGCGCTGCTGATCGGCCAGGGACGTTCGGTGACCCTCGCCGACCCGCATCCCGAGCGCCGGGCGCAGGCGGTGCAGCTGGGCGCCCGCGCCGCCAACCGCCTCACCAAGCACGACCTCGTTTTCGAGGCGGTCGGCCGGCCCGAGGCCTGGCGCGACGCGGCGGCGGCCGCCGCGCCGGGCGCGGTCGTCGTGCTCGTCGGCGGCTGTCCTCGCGGCAGCGAGGTCACCCTCGACCCGGCGCCGCTCCACTACGAGGAGCTCGAGCTGCGCGGGACCTTCCACCATGCGCCGGCCGACGTTGACCGCGCGCTGGGCGCGCTGGCCGACGGCCGGGTCCCCTGGCCGACGCTCCAGGGCCCGACGATTTCGCTGAACGACCTCCCGAAGGCGCTCGCCACGCCGAACGGCGGCCCCGCGCTCAAGTGGGTGGTCGACCCCCGGCGTTAGCCAGGGACTCGGCACGCCGGTACTCGAGGTGCTCGACGATCCGCCGCGAGTCGCAGATCGCTTCGCCGTCGATCACCAGCACGGGCACCCGCCTTTGCCCGGTGAGCGCCTCCACCTCGGGCCGGCGCGAGCGGCGCTGGGGAACGCGGACCTCCTCGACGCGGATCCCCTCCCGGGCCAGCGCCCGGGCCACCTTGCCGCACGGGCACAGCCAGTTGGTCGGCGTCGTGCAGCGATACAGCGTGGCCACGAGGCTCTTACATCCACCCGAGCGGCGAGCGGCGGGCGACCGCCCCGGCCAGGCGCAGGGCGACCGGCTGGCGCGACCCCGGCGGGGAGAGCCGCTCGCCCTCCTGCTCGCGGTACCAGACGATCGTCTCCTCGAGGCAGTCCTCGTGCGGCGAGGTCCGCCAGCCCAGCTCACGCTTGGCCTTCGCACTCGAGAAGGCCCAGCGCAGTGAGGCGGCACGAACCTCGGCTGGGTTCGGCATCGGTCCGCCGGGGAGCCACTGCCCCGCGTGCGCCATCGCCAGCGCGATCGATACGGGCAGCTTGACCGAGGGCGGCTCGACCCCGGACAGACGGGCCAGGTCGTTGAACAGCCGGTCCAGCGTGAAATTGCGGTTTCCGAGGATGTAGCGCTGGCCGGGCACCCCTCGCTCGTCGGCCAGCAGGTGCCCCCGGGCCACGTCCTGGACGCCCACGACGTTGAGCGTCCCGTCCACGTAGGCGGGGATCTGCCGGCGCAGGAAGCGGCGGACCAGCACCGTGGAGGAGCGGCCTCGGTCGCCGGGGCCCAGCACGTGGGCCGGATTGACCACGATCACCGGCAGGCCGCGGTGGGCCAGCCCGAGGGCCACCTCCTCGGCGCGTCGCTTGGCGTCCACGTAGGGGATCCGATAGCGCCCCGCGTCCCACACGTTGCCCTCGGTGGCCACCGATCCCTTGCGAGCGGGGCCGATCGCCACCACCGAGGAGGTGTGGACGACGCGCTCCACGCCGGCGCGCAGCGCCTCCTCGAGCACCACCCGGGTTCCCTCGACGTTCACGGCGAACGACGCCTCGCGGGACAGCCGGAGGTTGGTGCTGCCGGCGAGATGGAACACCCGGTCGACTCCGCGCAGCGCGCGGCGAACGGCACGGCGGTCGCCCACCTGCCCGAGCACGGTCTCGACCTCCAGTCCCTCGAGCGACCGCAGATCGGACGCCGGCCTGGCCAGCGCCCTCACCTCATCGCCTCGCTCTACGAGCCGCCTCGTGACGTGGCCGCCGAGGAAGCCGGTCGCGCCGGTGACGAGGGTGCGGGGCAAGTTTGGGTCCTCGTCTTACGTGGTGCTCGTGAAACGTAAGTGCTCGTCGAGGCCGAGCCCGGCCGGCGACTCAGCGACCGCCCTGCCGTCGCCGGCGCCCGCCGAAGGCAAACGCCCCGAGCGCGGCGATCCCGCCGCCCAGCACGAAGCCGGTGACGGCCGCCCCGATCAGCACCTCGCGCTGATGCTGGCGGATCTGCCCGCGCCAATCGGTGAGCTCTCCGACCTCGCGGCGCAGCTTCTCCAGCGAAGTTCCGAGCTCGCGCCGGTTCTGCTCGATCGAGGCGCGGATCTCCTCGGGGCTGCGCGTCGCCATCAGCCCTCGCCCTCGCGAGTGACCGCCACCGTCTCGCGGATCCGCTTCGCCTCGTCGATCGCCATCGTCGGAGTGGGCGGCGCGCCGCGCTTGAGCAGGCGCGATGCGATCCAGAAGGCCAGGATCGCCAGCACGGCCAGGATCCCAAACACGATCGCGAAGCCCTCCCAGATGCTCCCTGCACCGGGTACGAGGACGGCGTTGAGCCCCCAGGCCGCCGCCTCCAGTCCGATGAAGATCGCGAACACCCCGAACACCGCGCCGGCGGCGATCGCGATCGTGCCCCTGAGCAGGCTGATGGCCTTGCGCCCAACCTCGGCCTTGGCCAGCTCGATCTCCTCCCGGATCAGGTTCGTGACCCGGTCGGAGACCTCGCTTACCGTGGTGGCGAGGTTTGCTGGCTTACCGTTGTCAGCGGACAAGGCGCTTGAGGATCAGGGCGAGCAGGAGGCCACCGCCGAAGGCGGCTCCCACCGCCACCTCCGGACGCTCCTCGACCAGCGCCACGACCCGCTCCTGCGGGGTGGGGCCGCCGGAACCCGTCGAAGCCTGCGCGGGCGGGACGCCCGCGCCCGGTGAGTCCGCGGCGGTCTGGCCGGCCGAGGTCTGGGTGGAATCGGTGTCTGGGGTCACTCAGGCGGTTCTTCGCCGAACACGCGCATCCAGATCACGGCGGCCACGCGCGTGGCCACAAGCGTCGCGAGTGCGCCGGTTCCGGCGAGCAAGCCCGACCAGAGCAGGCGCTTGATCAAGGGGCTCTCAGTCATCGCCAGCGGATTCAAGCAGACGGCGAGGCGGCGGCCGCGGTTGCCGGTAGCGCATCGCGCTCCAAGCCACGGCAGATCGTCTCGACGATCATCGTCTTGGCGCCCTCGAGCTCGTCCTCGCCGACCGCGTCGCGATCGAAGATCCACCGTGTCAGGACCTGCTCGATCGAGCCGTAGAAGGCGAGCGCGCCGAACTCGGGGGTGATCTCCGGCCGGAACACGCCCTCGGCCTGGGCTCGGGCCACGATGCCCGCGATCTGCTCGTAGGCCTCGCGGATCTTGACCAGGTGGGTGCGCCCGAACGTGTTGGCGGCCCGGGTGACCTCGACCACGATCACCTTCATCAGCTCGGGCTCGTGGCGGTAGGAGTCGACGATGAACCCGGCGATCGCCGAGAGCTTCTCGCGCGGGGAGCGCTGCGAGCGATCCGCCTCGGCGATCGCATGGAGCATCACGTTCCAGCGCTCCAGGAACAGCGTGTCGAGAATCTCGTCCTTCGAGGAGAAGTAGTGGTAGACCAGCCCGTACGCGACGCCGGCCTCATCCGCGATGTCCGATACGCGGCAGGTGTGGAAGCCCTGGCGGGCGAACACCCGCATCGCGGCGTCGAGGATGATCCGGCGCTTGTCGGCGGCTGCGGTCCCGGACGCGGCCATCAAACCTTCCAGCCGTACACGTCCGGCCGGCGGTGCTCGAGCGCCGGGATCCTCCGCCGGACGCTCTCGAGCGTCGCGAAGTCGAGATCGGCGACGATCACGGTCTCGATGTCGGGGGCGCTCGCGAGCACGAGGCCCCAGGGGTCGATAATCAGCGAACGTCCGCCGGCGCGATGACCGGGCGGATGGGCGCCGATCTGGTTGGGGGCCACCACGAAGCACTGGTTCTCGATCGCGCGGGCGCGCAGGAGCACCTCCCAGTGGTCCCGTGTGGTCGCCAGCGTGAACGCGGCGGGCACGGTGATCACTCGAGCGCCGCGTACCGTCAGGATCCGGTACAGCTCGGGGAAGCGGACGTCGTAGCAGATGCTCATCCCAAGCTTGACGCCGCCGGGAAGTTCGGACACGACGACCTCGTCGCCCGGGTCCTCGCTGGCCGACTCGGCGTACACGTCTCCGTCGACCTCGACGTCGAACATGTGGAGCTTGCGGTACACCGCCCGTATCTCGCCGTCAGCGCCGACGTGGACGCTGGTGTTCGCCGACTTTTCGCGGCCGTCGATCCGCTCCACGATCGAGCCGGCCACGAGATCGATCCCGAGCTCGCGCGCGGTCGATTGCGCCCATGAGATGCAGGTCCCGTCGAGCGGCTGCGCCGCCGCTTGCATCTGCTCGTCGGTCCCGAGCACGCTCCACTTCTCGGGGAGCACGACAACCTCGGCCCCGAGGGCGCCCGCCTGCCGAACGAGCCGATCGGCGGTCTCGAGATTGCGGTCGACGTCCTCGGTGGCGTTAAGTTGAACGGCGCCAACTCGCATGGCGCGGCTCCCTCTCCGTAGTCGATTGACCAGTCAGTCAGCCATTTTACCCGGCTGGCTGCCCCGTCAGGCCATGAACGTGCCGCTCTGGACCGCGTCCGCTGGCCCGGCCACGGCGCCGGACTCGAGCAGCGCCTCGACTTCGGCGTCACCGTACCCGGCAGCCGCGAGCACCTCCCGTGTGTGCTCGCCCAGGCCGGGGCCGGGCGCCCGCGCCGCGTCCCCCGGCGTGCGACTCAACTTGAACGGCAGACCGAGCAGCCGGACCGGCCGCTCGGCGCCCGGCTGGTCGAGCTCGACCACCATCTCCCGCGCGGCCACGAGCTCGGAGTCCACGGCCTCGCCGAGGTCTAAGACAGGCTCGAGGCAGCAGTCGTGCTCGGCGGCGAACGCGCGCCACTGCTCGCGGGTGCGCTCGGCGAAGATCGCCTCGAGCGCGCGGTGGGCCTCCGAGCCGGGCGGATCGAACGCGTGCTCGGCAAGGTCCTCGCGGCCCACCCCTCGGCAGAACGCGGCCCAGAACTTTGGCTCGAGCGCGCCCAGCGTGACGTAGCCGTCGGCGCAGCGGTACGGGCGGTAGCACACGATCCCCCCGGACAGCCGCAACTCGCCGCGCCGCGGGACCGGGCCCCCGGCCAGCATCTCGGCCGCCAGCATGGCTAGCAGCGACAGCGATCCGTCGAACATCGAGCAGTCGACCAACTGCCCCTCGCCCGAGCGGTCCCGCTCGCGCAAGGCGATCAGCACGCCAACCACCGCCATGAGCGCCCCGCCGCCCAGGTCGGCGATCTGCGCGGACGAGGACACCGGCGGGCCGTCCGCCTCGCCGCTGAGCCCGAGGATCCCGTTCAGGCCGAGGTAGTTGAGGTCGTGTCCGGAGCGCTCGCGGCCGGGGCCGTCTTGGCCATACCCGGTGATCGCGGCGTACACCAGGCAGGGATTCTCGGAACGCAGTCGCTCGTAGCCGACGCCGAGCCGATCGAGCACGCCCGGGCGGAATGACTCGAGCAGCACGTCGGCGTCGCGCACGAGCCGGAGCAGCACATCCTTGCCCTCCTGCGACTTCAGGTCGATCCGGATCGAGCGCTTGCCCCGGTTGAGCGACAGGAACAGCGCGCTGCGGGCGCTGTTCTCGACGCCCTCGTAGAACGGCGGCGCCCAGCGCACGTAGTCGCCCATCCCGGTGTCCTCGACCTTGATCACGTCGGCGCCGAAGTCGGCCAGCAGCATCGAGCAGAACCCGCCGGGGAGCAGGCGCGTCAGGTCGAGCACCTTGAGGCCCTGCAGCGGCAGGTCGCTCACGCCTGCGCCCCGAGACCGATGCCGAGCAGCGCGCGCGCCTCCGCCACGGTGGCGGGCCGGCGGCCGAGCTCCTCGGTGAGCCGCCGCGCCGCCGCGACGAGGTCCCCGTTGGAGCGTGCCATCGCGCCGTCGGGAAGGTAGAAGTTGTCCTCGAGGCCGACGCGGATCGAGCCACCCAGGGTGAGTGCCGCCGCCACCAGCATCCACTGCTCGCGCCCGATGCCGATCACGCCCCAGTGATGCTTTCCCGCCGGCAGGTTGTCGGCCATCGCGGCCAGGTTGCGGGCGCTCGCCGGCACACCCCCCACCACGCCCATCACGAAATCCGCGTGCAGCGGCGCGTCCAGCAATCCCATGTCGACGAGCGGCACTAGCGACCCCACGTGGCCGACGTCGAAGCACTCGTGCTCGGGCTTGATCTCCAGCCGGCGCATCGCCTCGAGCAACTCGACGATCTCCTCGAACGGGTTGGCGAACACGAACTTGAACACGAAGTCCTTGCGGCTGCGCGAGTACTTGGCGTAGTTCATCGAGCCCATGTTGAGCGCCGCGACCTCGGGCCGTCCCGCCTCGAGATAGGCGATCCGCTTGGCCACAGGCACCCCCACGGTGCCGGTCGAGAAGTTGATGATCGCGGCGTCGCCGACCTCGGCCCGGATCGCATCGCGGATGGCCACGAAGTCCTCGATCTCATACGACGGCGCGCCGTCGGGCGTGCGGGCGTGGATGTGGATGTGCACGCCCCCCTCCTCGACGATCCGCCGGGCCTCCGCCCCGTACTCCTCCGGCGTATAGGGGATCGCCGGGCACTGCTCGCGGTTGGCGATCGCGCCGGAGATCGCGCAGGTGATGACGACCGGATCGTCCAACATAAGCTCAGACGGGGACCACGCCGTTTCGCTTCCACGGCCGCTGCACGCGCTTGCCCGCGGCCATCTCGAGCGCCCGGCAGATCGTCGGGCGGGTCTCCCGCGGGTCGATCACGTCGTCGATCATGTCGTTGCCCGCCGCCACGTATACGTCGATGATCTGGCGGAAGTTCGCGATCAGCTCGGCGCGCTTGGCCGCCGGGTTCTCGGCCTCCTGGACCTGCTTGCGGAAGATGATCTCGACCGCGCCCTCGGCCCCCATCACGCTGATCTCGGCCGAGGGCCAGGCCACGATCAGGTCGGGCTCGTATGCCCGGCCGCACATCACGTAGTAGCCGGCCCCGTAGGCCTTGCGCAGGACGACGGTGATCTTGGGGACGGTGGCGTTGGCGGTGGCGTAGAGCATCTTGGCCCCGTGGCGGATGATCCCCGCCTGCTCGACCTTGGTCCCGACCATGAACCCGGGTACGTCCATCAGGAACACGAGCGGGAGGCCGTAGGCGTTGCACAGGTTGATGAACCGGGCGGCCTTGTCGGCCGAGTCGTTGTCGAGGATCCCGCCGAGCTGGCGGGGCTGGTTGGCCACGATCCCGACCGGGCGTCCGCCGAACCGGGCCAGGCATGTGATGATCGTCTTGGCGAACTGCGGCTTCAGGTCGAAGTACGCGCCGTCGTCGACGATCCGGCCGATCACCTCGTACATGTCGTAGGCCTTGCGGTTCGAGTCCGGCAGGACGTCGAGCAGCTCCTCGTCGCCCCGGTCGATCGGATCGCTGGTCGAGGCGACCGGGGGAGGCTCCTCGCAGTGCTGGGGGAAGTAGCTCAAATATGTCCTGATCGAGTCGATGCAGGCCTCGTCGGACTCGACCTCCAGGTCCCCGACACCCGACTTGCGGCAGTGCACCCGCGAGCCGCCCAGCTCCTCCTGGGTTACGTCCTCGCCCACCGCGGCACGGACCAGGTGCGGCCCGGCCAGCGCCATCGAGCCCCGGCCGCGCACCATCGGGACGAAGTCGGCCAGCCCCGGGATATAGGCCGTGCCGGCGGCGCAGGGACCCATCAGCGCGGCGACCTGCGGGATCACCCCCGAGCTGATCACCTCCTCGCGGAACAGGTGGCCGGAGCCGGCAAACAGGGACCCGACCGCCTCCTGGATCCGCGCGCCGGCCGAGTCGAGCAGCCAGATCATCGGGATCCGCTTGGTCAGCGCGAGCTCACGCAGCCGCGTGACCTTGAGCTCGCCGGTCATGCCCATCGATCCGGCCATCACCGTGAAGTCGTACGCGGCGACGGCGGCCAGCCGGCCGTCGACCTTGCCGTAGCCGGTTACCACTCCGTCCGCGGGCGCCTCGCGACCGTCCATGGCCCGCTGGGAGAAGTGCGGCCGCCCATGGATCCCGAGCTCGACGAACGTCCCGGCGTCGATCAGCTTCTCGATCCGCTCGCGCGCGGTCAGCTTCCCGGCGGCGTGCTGGGCGGCGATCTTGTCCGGACCACCGCCGAGCTTGATCCGCTCCCGCCGCTCGCGCAGGTCGTCGGCCAGCGGGCGCAGCAGGGTGGTCTGGGCGTCGGTCGCCATGCCGGAAGTATTTCCCACACCGGCCCGGCGGGCGTCAGAGGTGGCGCCGCGCCCGCCGGATCGTCCTACACTGGTATGCGCTGTGGCTCGGAGGCTGACAACGGCAATGGTGGCGGCGGCGGCGATCGCGGGGGCGGCGGCCCTGAGCGGGTGCGGCGCCACAAGCGCGATCAGTGGAGAGGTCGACCCCGTCGCGCAGGCCGCGACGACGACCGCGCACGCCCGCGGTTATCACCTGTCGACCACGATCGTGGCGACCGGCCCGGCGACGACGGTGCACGGGACCATGACGGGTGTGATCGACAGCGCCCGGCGCACGGGCGCGTTCACCCTGCGCGAATCGGTGGCCGGTCACGACATCTCGATCGACGAGCGCCTGGACGGGACAACGGTCTACATGCGGCTGCCGCACGTGGCGGCGCTCGACCGCCTGACCGGCGGCAAGCCTTGGCTCAAGCTCGACTTCAACCGCGCGCTCGGGGCGTTCGGACTCGGCGGCTTGCCCACCCAGGGCTCGAACCCGGCACAGTTCATCGACTATCTGCGCTCGGTCGGGGCCAAGACCAAGAAGGTCGGAGCCGAGACGATCGACGGCACGCAGACCACGCACTACCACGTGGTCGTCGACCTCGACAACTACCCGAAGCTGTATCCGGCGTCGCGGCGTGCCGCCGCGGCCCGCGGCGTGTCCACGCTGGAGAGCGCGATCGGGAGCCACACGATGCCGATGGAGGTCTGGATCGACTCCCACAACCTGCTCCGCAGGACGAGCATCTCGTTCGGCGAGTGCGTCCAGTCCCAGCGGCTCAGGCTGGGCATGACCATGAACCTGTCGGACTACGGCCCACAGACGGTGCCCTCGGCGCCCGCGTCCTCGCAGACCTACGACCTCACCCCGCTGGTCCTGCAGTCGCTGAAGAACTTCAAGCCCGGGACCTGCGGCCCGTCGGCGTAGCGGCGCCTCAGCGCCCCTTCCAGTCCGGTTCGCGCTTCTCGAAGAAGGCGCGCACCCCCTCCTGGATGTCCTCGGTCGAGAACGCGATCGTGAGCTGGGCGCGCAGGAAGTCGAGAGCATCGAGGAACGCCATGTCCTGCTGGCGGAAGATCGCGTCCTTGCCGAGTTTCATGACCAGCGGCGACTTGGCCGCGAGCTTCTCGGCCCACTCGCGCACCCCGGCCTCGAACTCCTCGGGCGCGAACACCCGGTTGACGATCCCGATCCGCGCCGCCTCCTGCGCCGAGATCTGCTCGCCGAGCAGCAGCAACTCGGTGGCCTGCTTGCGCGGCACGTTGCGGTAGATCAGCGCCATGATCATGAACGGGAACACGCCGACGTTGATCTCCGGCGTGCCGAAGCGGGCTCCTTCGCGGGCCAGGATCAGGTCGCAGGCCAACGCGATCCCCAGGGCGCCGGCCAGCACATGCCCGCCGGCGGCGCAGATCGTCGGCTTGCCGAGCTCGCCGATCAAGCGGAACAGGCGCGGGAACCGCGCGGTGCCCAGATGCTTCTCGACCAGCGAGGTGTCGCCGGCGAACCCGCCCAGGTTGGCGCCGGCCGAGAACACCCGCTCGTGGGTGGAGCTCAGCACCACGCAGCGCACGGCTGGGTCGTCGCGCGCGGACTCGAGCGCGGCGATCAGCTCGTCGAGCAACTCATTGGACAGCGCATTGCGGGTCTCGGGCTGGTCGAGCGCGATCGTCGCGACGCCGGCATCGGAGGTCTCGAAGCGAAGCGTGGCGTAGGGCATGGCGTGGAAGCCTACGGCGCTGCGCTAGCGTCCCGCACCATGGCCACCGCAGACGTTCTCAAGCCCGACTTCGCCACCCGGCGCAGTCACTTCATCTTCACCGACGATCACGACCAGCTTCGTGAGTCGATCCGCCGCTTCGTGATCAAGGAGCTCCAGCCCCACGCCGAGGAGTGGGAGGAGACGACATTCCCAGACTGGGTGTTCGAGCGGATGGGCGAGCTCGGCTTCCTGGGGCTGGACAAGCCCGTGGAGTACGGTGGCCAGGGCGGCGACTACTACACGACACTGGTGCTGGCCGAGGAACTCGTGCACGCCCATTGCGGTGGGCTCGGGATGGGCGTCGCGGTCCAGACCGACATGACGATCCCGCCGATCCTCAAATTCGGCACCGAGGAACAGAAGCAGGAGTGGGCGGTGCCGGCGATCGCCGGCCGCAAGATCCTTTGCCTGGGCATCACCGAGCCCGACGCCGGCTCCGACGTCGCCGGGATCAAGACCCGGGCGGTCCGCGACGACTCGGCCGGGGAGTACGTGATCAACGGCTCCAAGACGTTCATCACCAACGGCCACCGCGCGCACGGGATCGTGCTGGTCACCAAGACCGATCCGGACGCCGGCTACGACGGTTTCACGCTGTTCCTCGTCCCCATGGACTCACCCGGGGTGATCCGCGAGAAGCGCCTGAAGAAGCTCGGCATGCACGCCTCCGACACCGCACTGCTCGCTTTCCAGGATGTCCGCGTCCCCGACTCGGCCGTGCTCGGCCAGATCGGCAAGGGCTTCTACCACATCATGTGGGAGCTCCAGGGCGAGCGGATGATCGGAGCGGCCGGCGCCGTCGCCGCCGCCCAGCACGTGTTCGATCGCACACTCGCTTACGCCAAGGAGCGGACCGCCTTCGGCCGTCCCATCGGCCGCTTCCAGGCCATCCGCCACAAGTTCGCCGAGATGGCGACCAAGATCGAGACCGCCCGTCAGATGGTCTACACCACCGCATGGCGCTTTCAGAACGGCGAGTACCCGGTGCGCGAGATCACCATGGCCAAGCTGTACTCGGCGCGGATCGCCGTCGAGGTGGCCGACGATTGCATCCAGATCCACGGCGGGAACGGCTACATGAAGGAGTACGGGATCGAGCGCTCGTGGCGCGACCTGCGCCTGAACCGGATCGGCGCGGGGAGCGACGAGATCATGCTCGAGGTGATCGGCCGCTCCTACGGGCTCTAGACAAATTTCCGATAGGCAGTGGCGGCGGCTCTCGGTACATTGCCGGTCCGACGAAAGCGCTAAGGGGCCGCTGACGTTGGTTGATCTGAAGTAGGGGGCAGGGCGAATTCGCGGCGCGCGGCGTTGAGGCCGGCGGCGCGACTACGGCCGCGGGCGTGCACAACAGGGAGGTGTCTCATGCCGAAGTGCGGTTGGTAGGACGAGCGACGCATTCACCTGCGACCGGCCGCGCCGCCACTGGCCGGCCGGCCGCTGACTCGTTTCATGACGACACCTGGATCACTGTCACTTGCTCGTACTGCTCAAAACACCTTCCCTGCGCCGGTTCTTCGCTGCCCAGTTCCAGTCTGAGCTGGGCACCGGCGCCGCGTACGTCGCGCTGCTGCTGGTCGCCTACCAGCGGCTTCACTCGGGCTGGGCGATCGCGGTCGTCCTGCTCGCGGACTTCCTTCCCGGCATCGCGCTGTGCGCGCCGCTCGGTGCGCTGGCAGACCGGCTTCCGCGGCAGCGCCTACTGATCGGCGCCGACCTGCTGCGCGCCGGCGCCTTCGTCGGCATCGCGGCGATCCCGTCCTTCGGCGCGACGGTCGCGCTGGCGCTGTTGGCCGGCGTGGGCACGACGATGTACCGGACCACCGTGAACGCGACGCTGCCGGGGATGGTCAGCGACGAGCAGCGCTCGCCGGCGAGCGCGCTCTACGGCATGAACTGCAGCATCGAGATGACCGTCGGTCCGGCGCTGACCGCCCTGTTCCTGCTGTTCGGCCCGCCGACGTTCGTGCTGGCGGCCAACGGTGTCACCTTCCTGGTCTCCGCGGCGGCGCTCAGCACCCTTCGCATCGACCGCAACATGCGCTCGTCCGAGCAGGCCGGTTCCGAGCGGAAGCGCCCTTCGCTGTGGGCGTCCACGATCGACGGGGCCCGATCGGCCGGGCGGGCACCCGGCGTATCGATGCTGCTGATGATCGCCGGGGTGTCGGTCCTGGCCGGCGGCCTGATGAACGTCGCCGAGCCGCTCTTGGCCACCGGGCCGCTGCACGCCGGCAGTTCCGGATACTCCATGCTGGTCGCCGTGTACGGAGCGGCGATGGCCGCGGGCTCGGCCGCGACCGCCCGGGCCGGATCGAGCGTGAGCCGCCTGCGCCACTGGCTTGTGATCGGAATGGCCGTGCAGGGAGCGGGCATGATCGGCTCCGCGGCCGCGCCGGGCCTGAGCTTCGCGGTCATCAGCTTCGGGCTGACCGGAGTCGGCAACGCGCTGTTTTGCACCCCTGAGGTCCGGCTCCTCCAGGAGCTGGCGGGCGAACGGCTGCTCGGTCGCGTGTTCGGACTGCGCGACGCCGTCACCAACCTCGCCTACGTAATGGCCTTCGTGAGCTCCGGCGCGCTGATCGCGGTGCTCGGCGTCCGGGCCGTGTTCGCCCTCGGCGGCGTCGGCCTGCTGGCGCTCACCACCGCCGGCTGGCTGAGCTTCCGCCAGGCACGAACCGGCGATGCGCTGCCGGTACTCGCCGAGGCAGCGTGACCTTGACTGTCCAACCCGAGCCGACCGATGGGAGGTGTCGCATGCCGCGGATGCGTTACTAGTTCGAGAGCCGGATTCCCATCGAGCTAGACGACAGACAGGAGATGCCACATGCCGTTGATGCACCGCTAGCCCGGATCGTGCGGTAAGACTCGCGCCCCCGGGGTTCGGGGGCGCGGAGTCGTCCGGCTGTGCAGGGATTCTTGGGTTGCTGAAGTCCTGAATCCCGAGATTGGAGGTTCACCTTGAAGGTGATGCGTGATGGACGCCCCGTAACCGTAGAAGTCACGTCGGACGGAGCGGGGTTGGTGTCGCACGCGGGCGCAGCGCTGCTGGGGCAGGCCGCGGACAAGGTCGGGCTGACGAGCGCGTTGTCGGTACGTCTGGCCGGGCTCAAGCGGCGGCGGCGTGGTCATGACCCGGGACGGGTGGTCCGCGATCTCGCGGTGATGCTCGCCGACGGCGGCGAGTGTGTCGCTGACTTGGGCGCGACCCGTGATCAGGCCGTCCTGTTCGGCAAGGTGGCGTCTGACTCGACCGCGTTTAGGACGGTCGACAGGATCGCGTCAACACCGGGGCTGCTGGACGCGATCCGTGACGCGCACGCCAGGGCGCGGGTGCGGTTCTGGGAGCTGCACGGCGCGCCTGAGCGGTTGACCATCGACGTGGACTCGACGCTGATCACCGCGCATTCGGAGAAGGAGAACGTGGCCGGCAACTACAAACACGGGTACGGGTTCCACCCGCTGCACGCGTACGCGGACGAGACTCGAGAAGCGCTCGGCGCGATCCTGCGGCCCGGGAACGCCGGGTCGAACACCGCCGCAGACCACAAGACGGTGATCGACCGGGCGCTCGCGCAGATCCCCGCCGAGCAGATCGAGAGCATCGAGATCCTGGTCCGCGCGGACTCGGCCGGGGCGACGCACGAGACCGCTGATCACTGCCACGACGGGAACATGCGGTTCTCGTTCGGGTACGAGCTGACCGAGACGGTCCGCACCGCGATCCTCGAAACCGCCGATCAGGACTGGATCGCGGCGCTTGATCAGGACGGATCGGAACGGGAGAACGGCCAGGTCGTCGAGATCACCGACCGCGTCGACCTCAGCACCTGGCCGAAGGGATCCAGGTTGATCGTCCGGCGTGAGCGTCCGCACCCCGGCGCGCAACTGTCGTTCACCGACCACGACGGGTACCGCTTCCAAGCGATCCTGACCGACCAAGCCGACGCCGACATCGCCGCGCTCGAGCGTCGTCACCCCCAACGCGCCCGGGTCGAGGACCGCATCCGCGACGACAAGGACACCGGCCTGGCGAAGTTCCCGTTCAAGGCGTTCGCACTCAACGAGGTGTGGCTGGAGATCGTGATGCTCGCGCACGACCTGCTCGTCTGGACCCAAGCGCTCGTGCTCGAAGGCGAGCTCTCCAAAGCCGAACCGAAACGGCTGCGCTACCGGCTGTTCCACGTCGGCGCCCGGCTCGCGTTCTCCGCACGCCGCGCGAAGCTGCACCTCCCCGACACCTGGCCCTGGACCGAAGCACTCAGAGCCGCGTTCGAGAAACTCAAGACGCTCCCCGCCGCCACCGGCTGACAGCCACCGCGCGACCCCTCCCCGAGCAGACCCTCACGGCCGCCGGCCGCGCTCACCGCTGCCCGAAACCGCGGCGAACAGCTCCCGCGGAACGCTCCGAGACCCTACACCCGACGGTCAACATCACCACCGCACACAAAACACCGCTCCAACGTCAGCCGAAGTCACCTCCGAGCGCCTACTGCACGATCGGGGCTAGTACGAGAGCTCGCGTCCTGCGAGCACGGAGGCAGAACCATGCCCCAACGTTTCCGATGATTCACCGACCGGGCAAGGAAGGAAGTGACAGATGCCGCACGAGATGAGGCGTCGCTAAGTCGGCGCAGTACACGCCGGGGACCGTCGGGCTCTGTGTGATCGGAGCGCCGGCGAGCCCGGCCCAGCGACAAGGAGAGCAAATGCCGCACATGGCCCATTGATCGAACGTACGCATTGCACAGTCGGTCACCCACGACTCACACCACGAAAAGGAGCTGAGCATGCCCCACGCCATATGGCGCAGGTAGGTAGCCCGGTGGCACCAAAGAAGAAAGGCCCGCCTCGCGCTTGGACGCGAGGCGGGCCTTGTTCGTGACGATGGTCGATGCCTAGCGCATCATGTGCGGATCGATGTACACGTCGTCGATCTGCGAGGACCCGGTCACCGCGGTGAAGCGAAGCGCAACCTGCGGTGTCTTACCGGTCAGCAGACCGTTCACGATGCCCTGGACGAACGACAGCGTGAGCATCTGCGACGTCGGCGCCCAGGACCCGGTCAGGGCCATCGTGCCCACCGGCACCGCCACCGCGCCGACCAGCGGCTCCTTGTACACGATCGACACCGCGACGATTGACAGCAACCCGTTGTTGCGGCCGAACAGGCGGAACATCGGGTACGCGGCGTCGACGCACGTGTAGGGAGACTGCACGCTCGCGCCGGCCGGCAGGTACATCGACGACTTGCCGACCGCGCCCGTCGCGCCGAACGGCTCGCTGCCCGCCACTCGGGTCGCCCCGTGACTGAGCGTCCAGCCGGACAGGCTGCCCTCGAAGTCTCCACCGGGTACGAGCTTGTATTCGTTTGAGTCGGTGAACTGGGCGAACGGCTGTGTCAACGTCGCGTTGTCGCACGCGTCGGTGTCGATCAGCCCAGCCGCCTTGGCTGAGCCGGCGGGGAGAACGACGAGCGCAAGCGCACCGAGGAGCCCCAACGGGAGCACCCGGCGTGGTGAACGTAGGGACGCAAGAGAACTGAACAAGTAGAGCCCTCCTTGGCTTTACTGGCAGCCGAGCCATCTCGCCCCGAGGCGAGACCTCTTGCTTTGCGTCCCCGGCTCACGCCAGGTTTGCCCTTTCAGTTGGGTTACACCCCGCTGATCGGTGCTGTCGGTCGCCTGCGGGAGCGCCGCGCGACATATCTGGACACCTGTACGAGGATTGGGCAGCTTTTGCCGCCATCACTAACGTCCGGCCCGCGGCGGATCGATATCTCGACGGAGATGTCATTCGAACCGAGCTTCGAGGAACAGGAACTGCTGGCCGAGAGCGTCGAGCGCGACTGCACGCGCATGACGGCGCGCGACCTCGCCACGGCAAGCCTCCTCGCTGTGGGCTTTGCCGTCGCGGTGGCCGGGGTGTGGCTGCTGCGTCCGCCGCATTCGTTCGCGGTCCTGCCCGCGCTGGTGTGCCTCCTGGTCTTCGTGGTGGCGGCCCTCGTCCGGTTCGACACCCCGTTCGGACTGGCCCCGGCGACGCAGATCGGATTCGTCCCGCTGCTGTTCGCACTACCCCTCGCGCTTGTCCCGGTCGCGGTCGCTCTGGGGATAGCGATCTCGTGGCTGCCAGAGGTCTCATCCGGCGAGCTACGTCCCGCCCGGCTGCTCCAGGCGCCGTGCAATTCCTGGTTCGCCATCGGTCCCGTGGGCGTAATGGCGCTCGCACACTCCGAGCCGCGCCAGGCCGGCGTTGTGCTGCTCCTCGCCGCGCTCTCCGCGCAGTTCCTCGCTGACTTCGCGATCTCCTCGCTGCGCTTCGTCATCCTGCGCGGGGCGACCCTCTCATCGTTGCTGCGCTCGACGTGGGTCTACATGATCGACGCCGCGCTCTCTGGGATCGCCCTCGTCGTTGCCAAGGACATCCACGATGCCCCGCTCGCCGCCCTCTCGCTGGTGCCGTTGCTCGGGTTGCTCGCCACCTTCGCCCACGAGCGCCACCGCCGCCTCGAGGGCATGCTCGAGCTCTCCAGTGCCTACCGCGGCACCGCGCTCGTGCTCGGCGACGTGATCGAGGCCGACGACGGCTACACCGGCGAGCACTGCAAGAGCGTCGTCGCGCTGGCCCTCGAGCTGGCCGAGCACCTGAAGCTGAGCCCCCAACGCCAGCGCAACCTCGAGTTCGCCGCGCTCCTGCACGACGTGGGCAAGATCGCCATCCCCAAAGAGATCATCAACAAGCCGGGCAAGCTCGACCCCGACGAGTGGACGATCATCAAGACCCACACCCTCGAGGGACAGAAGATGCTCGAGCGGGTCGGCGGGTTCATGCGCGAGGTCGGGATCATCGTGCGCTCGCACCACGAGCGCTGGGACGGCGGTGGCTATCCCGACGGGCTGGCCGGCGAGCAGATCCCGCTGGAGGCCAGGATCATCTCCTGCTGCGACACCTGGAACGCGATGCGCACCGACCGCCCCTACCGCAACGCGCTCGCGGTGGACGTCGCGCTGGCCGAGCTGCTCTCGAACGCCGGCAAGCAGTTCGACCCGCAGGTGGTCGAGACGTTCGTGCAGATGGTCGCGCCCGCCACCGAGCCCGGCGCCGCCGCGGCCGGCGCGGTGACCCCGGCGCCGGCGCCCCGGCCCGCGCGCGCGCTGATTTCCGGCGCCGTCGAGTCCTAGACCGAGGCCGGCGCGGGTCAGGCCCGCGCGACGCGGCCAACCTTACTATCTTTACCGATCCCTATCGGTTCCTGAAACACCGTTTTGCGGTGTGATTTGTTACGCTAGCTGAACTCCGGAGGTCTGCCCCCGGTCCGGAGGTCCTGCCGTTCCCTCTGGGACCGGCGTCGAGACGAGCCGCGACGGCACGGCAAACACCCCATGACCGTGACCCTGACTTCAAGCACTGGTGCGAAGATCCTCGTGTGGCGCGAGAAGGACATGTTCGCCGCCCTCCGTGCCGGCGGCAGCGAGGAGGCTCAGATCTGCTTGGGCGTCGACCTGTTCGAGGTGATCGCCGAGCTTGCCGGGCTCGATCTCGACGACGAGGAGGAGTCGGAGGAGGCCACCCGGCTGGCCACCGAAGCACGCCAGCGACTCTCCTCGCTGCCCAGCCACCGCCGATCCTGAATCCGGGTAGCAGCGAGTCCTGATGGGCTCTGTGCGCGGACAGCTGCTCGTGGCCGGGCCGGCTCTGCTCGATCCGAACTTCTGGCGCACCGTGGTGCTCATCATCGAGCACAACGACGAGGGCGCCCTCGGGCTGGTGCTCAATCGCCCGTCCGAGACGAGCGTCAGCGAAGCCGTCCCCCAGCTCGCCGCCTTGCTCGACCCCGAGGAGCAGCTGTTCATCGGTGGCCCGGTGCAGCCCTCGGCGGTGATCGTCCTGGCCGAGTTCGAGGACCCGACCGACGCGGCCCTCCTCGCCTTCGACGACGTCGGCGTGCTCGGCACGGGCCCCTCGGAGGAGGAGCTCACGGCCGGGATCCGCTCCGGCCGGGCGTTTCTCGGCCATGCCGGCTGGGGCCCGGGCCAGCTCGACGGCGAGCTCGAGCGGGGCGACTGGATCCTCGAGCCGGCGAAGCTCAAGGATGCCTTCTCGGCGCAGGCGCGCGGCCTGTGGTCCGAGGTGCTCACCCGCAAGGGCGGAAGCTATGCCCTCGTGGCCCGCATGCCCGCCGACCCGTCGATGAACTGATCGTCCGCCGGGCATCTACGATCAGGCCATCGCGCACGGCCACACACACGTAAACCGACACACGGAGCTGCGCGCGCTGATCGCGGCGCTGGCGCTGATCCTCGCGTTCATGACCGTCGAGATCGTGGCCGGGATCGTTGCCTCGTCGCTGGCCCTGCTCTCGGACGCCGGACACATGCTGACCGACGCCGCCGCGCTCGGCATGTCGATCGCCGCGGCGCGCCTGGCCGCCCGCCCGGCGTTCGGCGCGATGACCTACGGGCTGGGCCGCGCCGAAATCCTGAGCGCGCAGGCCAACGGGCTGACGCTGCTCGTCCTGGCCGGCCTGATCATCTACGGCGCGATCGTGCACCTGATCTCGCCGCCGGAGGTCGCCGGCGGCCTGGTGCTGGTCGTGGCGCTGGCCGGCATCCCGGTCAACCTGCTCGCCGCCCGCATCCTCGCGGGCGGAGGCGACGGGGGGCGGAGCCTGAACGTCGAGGGCTCCTACCGGCACATCCTGACCGACCTGTACGGCTTCATCGCGACGGCGATCGCCGCCGCCGTGATCCTCGCCACCGGGTTCGACCGAGCGGACGCGATCGCCTCGCTGTTCATCGCCGGGCTCATGCTGCACGCGGGATACGTGCTGCTCAAGGCCTCCGGCCGGGTGTTCATGGAGGCCGCGCCCGCCGGTCTCGATCCGGACCGGATCGGCCACGCCATGGCCGGGCAGCCCGGGGTCGTCGAGGTGCACGATCTGCACGTGTGGGAGGTCACCTCGGGCTTCGCCGCCCTGTCGGCGCACGTCGTCGTGCGGGCCGGCGACGACTGCCACGAGTTGCGCCGCTCGCTGCAGGGGCTGCTCGAGGAGCGCTTCCACATCCACCACACCACGCTCCAAGTCGACCACGAGCCGGCGCCGTTGCAGATCGAGGTACCGGCCCCGCCCGGCCCGGAGCGCGAGCGGCGATAGACTCGCCGGCCATGGCGGTGGCCGCATGAAGGTCGTCAAGCCGGGCGCTGATCGGGATGTTCCGCGCGGCGTGGTCGGCGGCAGCGAGGTCTCCCAGGCCACCACCGGCGCCCAGAACATCTACATGGCGGTGTTCCGGGTGCCGCCGGGTGCGCAGTCGCGGCCCCACTATCACGAGAACTGCGAGAGCGCCGTGTACATGCTGTCCGGCTCGCTGCGGGTCAAGTGGGGCGATCGCCTCGAGCAGGAGCTCATGCTCGAGCCGCGCGACCTGGTCTACGTGCCCCCGCGCGAGACCCACGTGCTCGAGAACGTGTCGGATTCCGAGCCGGCCGAGTACGTGGTGGCGCGCGACTCGCCGCTCGAGGATGCGGTGATCGTCCCCTGGGCCGAGGCGCCGGATCAGAGCCTCCCGGGCTAGTGTCCCGACACTAGGGCTACACCCGCTCGCCCGGATCGAGCACCACGTAATCCCCGTCGTCGAGCACGATCAGGCCGCCGTGCACAAGGTCCTGGCCGGCGTGCCTGGGCCCGCGCAGGAGCGCCGCCTTGCTCAGCATCTCCGCCTCCGTGGTGGTCGGCGCCAACGCGGTGACCTGCACGATGCCGGTGAACGCCGGCCGGCCGGTGGCCGGGTCGAGCAGGTGGTGCGCCACGCGTCCGTCGGCGTCGATCCAGCTGCGCCTGCCGATCCCGCTCGTAGCCACGGCCCCCGTCCGGAGCGCGAAGGTGTGCAGGACGGCGTCCTCGAACGGGCTCGCCACGTGCACCTCGCGGACGGGCGCGGAGCGCCCGCCGAGCCGGAGGTCGCCGCCGCAGTCGACCACGAACGCGTCGTGACCCGCGAGCAGCGCGGCCAGCTCGTCGGCGAACACGCCCTTGGCGATCCCGCCGGGGTCGATCCGCACCCCGGCCGGCCGGGTCACCGAGCACGTCCGGCGATCCGTGCTGATCAGCCGCCAGTTGGCCTCGCGCGCGGGCCGCCCGGGCCGGCGCGCGGGCGCCATCGCTAGTGATACGGACAGCGGGACTCCGGGACCGTCATAGTGCGAGCCGTAGCCGGCTTGCTCGATCTCGGTGACCAGCGTCGGGTCGACGAGCCCATCGGTGGCGCGTGCAGCCTGAACGCACGCCCCGACCACGCGTCGCATCATCGGGCTGACGATCACCGTGTCGCCCGCGTCCTCGTTCAGCCGGGTCAGCTCGCTGCCCGGTTCGAACCGGCTGAACTGCCCATGCCAGCCAAGCAGCCGGCGGCGAGCCCGCAGCGCCGCGGCGGCCGCCTCGGCCGGACGGGAATCGGACACGATCACCGTGCACCCGGAGCCGAAGCAGGGAAACGACTCGCGCTGCTCAATCGATGTGTGGACGGTCGCGCTCATGACTGGCTCGTGGTCACGCTGCTCACGCCGCTGCCGCTCGAGGTCAAGGCCGAGCTCGTACCCGAACTGGCACTCGAGCCCGAACCGGTCGACCCGGAGCCGCTCGTCGTGGTGGTCGCGCTGGGCGTCGACGCGACGGTCGTCGCGGACGACGCGGTCGACGTCTTGCGGGCCAGAGCGGGATCGTGGCCCGAGACGAGCACGATCGTGATCATCAGCCAGGCGGCGACGAACAGCGCCACCGAGCCGGAGATGACGCGCCGTCGGATCTTGCGCGCCCGGGCGGCTCGCTCGCCGCGCAGGGCCTGGCCGCGAGCGCGCGCCGCGGCGCGTTTCTTGTCGGTCATGTGTCGTGTACCTCGTAGTCGATGTGGGGGGAGAGGCGAAGCATGGGATCAGCTTCGTCGCGCCCCGTATCACGGACGTAGGCGAGGACTAAGAGGTCCGTATGAGCTGGTGGTCGCCCCCGTGGCTGCCCAGCTCGAAGGAGCAGCCGCTGAAGTAGTCGCCCGCCGGCGAGGCCAGGAAGCAGACCAGCTCGGCGAGGTCGGCGTCGTCGGTCCGGGCGCCGGGGGCGATCGCCACCGTCGTCACCCCGTAGCGCGCCCACTCCACCGACAGGGTCCGTGCCAGGTTCTCGAGCGCGGCCTGCACGGCGCTCGCGAACGACCCGCCGGCCGGGCGCGGCCCGATCAGCATGACCCTGCCGGCGCCGCCCGGGATCAGCGCGCCCGTGGCCACGCCCCGGACGGCCACCCAGGCCGCCTCGAGCGTGGCGGCGAGGAACGCCTGCCCTCCGTCGGCGAACGTCGGCGCGGCGTCGAACACGAGCGCGTGGACCGGAGCGACGGCGCCGGCCCAGTCCTTGGCACCGTCCTCGTCGAGGGCGGGATCGAGCTCGGACACGCGCGCACCCAGCCCGATCAGCGCCCGGCCGATCGCGGGGGCGACCCCGCCGGCCAGCGCCACCGTACGACTGTCGAGAAGGCCTTGCCTGAGCAGCGTCACCGGCGCACACCGTACCCCGTGACGCCGCCGCGGTCGGCCAGTAGGATCGGATACTCGATCGAGGAAGGAGCGTTATCCACGATGCTGTCCTACGCACACGGCGCCTACTCGGAGCCGCTGCTCGGTGAGACGATCGGCCACAACCTCGAGCGGACGATCGCCCGCGTCCCCGATTCCGAGGCGCTGGTGTCCTACCACCAGGGACTGCGCTACACGTACGCCGAGTTCGGCCAGGCCGTCGACCGGCTCGCCGGCGGCATGCTCGCGGCCGGTCTGCGCCGCGGCGACCGGGTCGGGGTGTGGGGACCGAACCGGGCCGAGTGGACGCTCGTCCAGTACGCCACCGCCAAGGCCGGGCTGATCCTGGTCAACATCAACCCCGCGTACCGGGTCTCGGAGCTGCAGTACGCGCTGGGGCAGTCGGGCTGCCGGTGGATCATCGCCACCCAGCAGCTCAAGGGCTCGGACTTCGTCGCGATGGTCGACCAGGTCCGCCCCGACCTGCCCGGGCTGGAGCGCGCGCTGTTCTTCGAGACCTCGGAGTGGGAGGAGCTGGCCTCGGGCGAGGGCTTCACCGGCGACCTGCACGCGCTCGGCGAGGAGCTCGACTTCGACGACCCGATCAACATCCAGTACACGAGCGGCACCACCGGCTTCCCCAAGGGCGCCACGCTCAGCCATCACAACATCCTCAACAACGGCTACTTCGTGGGGGCGCTGCTCGGCTACACCGAACGCGATCGCGTCTGCATCCCAGTGCCGCTGTACCACTGCTTTGGCATGGTCCTGGGGAACCTCGCCGCCACCGTCCATGGTGCCTGCATGGTGTACCCCGCGGAGATCTTCGACCCGGTGGCCACGCTCCAGGCGTGCTCGGAGGAGCAGTGCACGAGCGTCTACGGCGTGCCCACGATGTTCATCGCCGCGCTCGGCCACGAGCGCTTCTCCGAGTTCGACTACGGCTCGCTGCGCACCGGGATCATGGCCGGATCGCCCTGCCCGATCGAGGTGATGAAGCGCGTGAGCGCCGAGATGGGGATCGCCGAGATGAGCATCGCGTTCGGCATGACCGAGACCTCGCCGGTGAGCACCCAGACCCTGCGCGACGAGACGCTCGAGAACCGCTGTGCCACCGTCGGCCAGGTGCATCCGCACGTGGAGATCAAGATCGTCGACCCCGACACGGGCAGCACCGTCCCGCGCGGCGAGGCCGGTGAGTTCCTCGCCCGCGGCTACGTCGTGATGCAGGGCTACTGGAACGACCCCGAGCGCACGGCCGAGGCGATCGACGCCCAGCGCTGGATGCACACCGGAGACCTCGCCACGATGGACGAGCGTGGGCTCGTGCGCATCGTCGGGCGGATCAAGGACATGGTGATCCGCGGCGGCGAGAACGTCTACCCGCGCGAGATCGAGGAGTTCCTCTACACGCATCCGCAGATCGCCGACGTGCAGGTGATTGGGGTGCCCGACGAGCGCTACGGCGAGGAGCTCATGGCCTGGGTCGTCCTGCGCCCCGGCGCCTCGATCACCGAGGACGAGATCCGCGAGTTCTGCAAGGGGCAGATCGCGCACTACAAGATCCCGCGCTATGTGAAGTTCGTCGACTCGTTCCCGATGACCGTCACCGGCAAGGTCCAGAAGTTCAAGATGCGCGAGGTGGCGACCGAGGAGCTCGGCCTGGGCGAGGCGGCGGCGATCGCGACCGCCTGAACCGGTGGGGAGCCGGTGGCGCCCGCGATGCAGCGCCACGGCCCACCTAATACACTAGATCGATCGAATTACTTCACGATCCGGACGGTTCGCTCCATCCCGAGCCGCGTTTGCTCGCGACCGTCCTGGGTGTCCAAGAAGCAGGCGATCACGTACACGCCCGGCTTGGCGTGCAGGGTGAACTGCTGAACCGCACCGGGCGACAACGGTCCGGCGAACTGGCTGAACCCGGTGGCGAGCTTCTCGGCCTTGTTGTCCTTGCCGGCCACGAGCAGCGCGGTCAGCGCCTTGGCCTGACGGGCGTTCTTGACGCGGATTGCAGTGATGTCGTGCACCAGGAACCCGTCGTTCTCGAACCGGACGGTGCTGCCGTTGCGCAGCATGCCCGCGCCCTTGAAGCCGAACTCGATCGCCCTCACCGTCGAGCGCGCCCCTGGAAGTGCGGCCGGAGCGGCCGATTGCGAGACGGTGAACTCGGTGTGAGGCCACTTCGCCGGGTCCTCTTTGGTCGTGTCGAGCGCCACGTAGGTCCCGGGCTGGAGCACCGTCTGCGCCGAGCTGGTCCCCTTGGGCGCAGTGGCGACGAACACGATCGCGCCGTACGGATCGATGTAGTTGGCGTCCCCATGGTGCGCGGCGACGGCGCCAAAGGCCTGCTCGAACGTCGCCCCCGGTTTCAGCCACAAGAGCGCCGGCTCTCCGGCCGGCTCGCCCGAGGTGCTCGAGACGATGTTGACGGCCCCCGACTGGAGCGTGCCACCAACGGTGATCGAGCCGCCGGTCATTGCGAGATTGATGGTCGGCAGCGTGGCGGTGGCGGCGGTGCTCCCTGCCGGTAGTGTGGCCGCAAGTAGGGCGGCGGCCAGAGCACCCATGGTGATGAGGGAAGCGAGACGCTTCATCATGCCCCCTTTCTGTCGTGGTTGGCAGAGTGGGCGGCTCTGGCGCGACGGCTCGTCCTGCCCGCCGCGCCAGCGCACGCTCAGGCGCCTTACTATCCCTGTGAAAGGCTTGTAAAACCTGGCCGGAGCCGACGTTGCGGCCGGCTTAGCGCGCGGCTTGCGCCGGCCGGCGAAGCTGGTCCCGCGCCGCGCGCCGCGCGCCTCTTCTCCCCACCCGTGAGAGCTCGGCGTGCAACTCCTGAATCCGCTCCAGGATGTAGGTCGCGGCCGCCTGCTGCTCCTCGCGCGTGGCGGTCTTGACCACCTCGAACCGAAACGGCTTGCCGTATTGCACGGTCACCTTGGGGAACCGCAGGCGCTTCCAGTTGCGCACCTGGTAGGAGCCGAGGATCGCCACCGGGACTATCGGAACCCCGGACTCGAGGGCCAGGCGCCCGATCCCGGGGCGCGCCTCGTCGGCAAGGTTGCCCGTCCGGGACCGCCCCCCCTCGCAGTACATGACCACCGCCCCGCCCCGGGCCAGGATCCGGAACGCAGTGATGAACGCCTCCTCGTCCTGCTGCCCGCGGCGCACCGGGAACACCCCGCCGTGGCTGAACACCCACGCCCCGATGCCCTTGAACAGCTGCGACTTGCCCATGAACTGAACGCGCCGGCGGATGAACGCGCCGGCGAAGAAGTGGTCCATGAACGAGGCGTGGTTGGGGGCGAGGATCACCGGACCGTTGGGGACGTTCTCGGCGCCGAACCCGCGGACCCGGTAGGCGAGCAGCCCCCAAACCACCGTGGTCACCCGGACGATCTCGTACACCTTGGCCTCGGGCTCGTGGTCGCGGATCAGCGCGTGGTAGTGGTCGAACTCCTCCTTGGGACGCAGGTCCTTGTAGACCTGCGGCTTGATCTCGACGTCCGGCATCGGTCCCTGCGCTCCCCCGCTACCCGCTCAGCGGGAGCACCAACGCCGGCTTCTCGATCTCGTGCTCGGTGCTGGTCGCCACCACCGCGGTGCCGATCGCGAAGAACTCGATCACATGCGAGCCCCAGCCGTGACTGCGCTCGACGATCCGGGCACCCACGATGCCGCCCGACTGAAGCTCGTCTGCCTCGCGCTGCATGCGCTCCATGGCCAGCTCCCGCGCCTCGTACAACGCCTGGGTGAAGTTCGGCATCTCGACGTTCTTGCCCATCTGCTTGAGCGACGTGAGCATCCCCTGGCGGGCGACGTGATAGACGCAGTTGCCCATCACGAGACCGGCTGGCCTGTACCCGGCCCGCAGCAGGGTGGCGAAGTCCTGTCCGCTCAGGTCGCTTGTGAACGGGCGGCCGTTCGGCGCACGGTGAAGCTCGCCACCGCGATGCTTGACCGCCGTGCCGACCGAGATGAACTCGGCCAGATCGGCCCCCCACTCGTAGCGCCCGATGTCCAGGCGCACCCCCACGATCCCGTCGGCTCCCAACTGGTCGGCCTCCTCCTCCATGCGCGTCATTGCCAGCTCGCGCGCGTGGTACATGGCCTGGGTCAGCACCGCGAGCTCCTGGCTCTGGTTCCAGCCTGACTGCTGCCACCCGATGTGGTAGATCGAGCTGCCCAGCACCAACCCGAGCGGCTCGAACCCGGACTGCTTGACGAGCAGGAACTCGTTCACCGACAGGTCGCTGGTGAAGAACCCGCGCGCGACCTCTTGCTTCATCCGGGCGATTCGCTCGCGCCCCGAGTCGGGGATGCCGGCGAGCGACCCCGCCTCGTAAGTGGCCTGGTGCGGCGCCTCGGCCGGGGCGAGCGCCGTGGCGTCGGCCTGGGCCTGCGCCTGCGCGTCGTCGTCGTCGTCACGTCTCAGGAATCCCATTGCTCCTCCTAGGGTCTACTCGATCAACAGACGCTCGAGCGCGCGCCGGGTCGCCTCGCTGCGGCTCGCCTCGGCGGCCAGCGCCTCGCTCAGCGTGGCCAGCCAGGCATCGATCTCGAGCTCCTCGTTCTTGAGCACGATTCCCCCCGACAGCCTCGCGCACCGGGTCTGGACGGATCCGCCGTCGGCGCGCAGCTCGAGCCGCCGGTCAGCGAGGTCGACCGACAGGCTGCGCACGGTCTTGGGCCCGAACATCCCGGCCCTGCGCCGCTCCACCCGAACTCGCGCCGGCACCGCCTCCTCCAGCTTGGTGGCCATGCTCTCCACGAACGCGCTCAGATCGCTCGAGTCGGCCCGCAGCGAGGCGGCCAGCAGATCCAGGTCCACTCCGGCGCTATCGGATGACACGGAGCTCAGGCTACTCGACGTGTTTCGCCCCGTCACCGCTGGTAAGCCTCTTGGTATGACAACTCAGACAACATCGGTCCCTCATCTGGACCTGAACGACGGAAATCGCATCCCCCAGCTCGGCTTCGGCGTCTTCCAGGTGCCGGCCGAGGAGACCGCCGAGGCGGTCGGTCATGCCCTCGGGACCGGCTACCGGTCGATCGACACCGCGGCCGCTTATGGCAACGAGGAAGGCGTCCGTGACGGACTGCTGACCAGCGGGCTGGACCGCGGCGAGGTGTTCATCACCACCAAGCTGTCGGGCGACGATCACGGTCGAGATCGCGCACGCCACGCGTTCGCCGAGAGCCTCGAGAAGCTCGGCGGCGACTACGTCGACCTGTACCTCATCCACTGGCCGATCCCCGGCAAGGATCAGTACGTTGAGACCTGGGAGGCGCTCGGCGCGCTGCGCGAGGAGGGCACCGTCCGCTCGATCGGCGTCTCGAACTTCCAGATCGAGCACCTCGAGCGGATCATCGACGCCACCGGCGTCGTGCCGGCGGTCAACCAGATCGAGCTGCACCCGCGCCTCCAGCAGCCCGAGCTGCGCCGCTTCCATTCCGAGCACGGGATCCTCACCGAGGCCTGGAGTCCGCTCGGCAAGGGGCAGCTGCTCGACGATCCGGTGATCGAGGAGATCGCCTCGGCTCACGGCCGTACGCCGGCCCAGATCGTGCTCCGGTGGCACATCCAGCTCGGCAACGTGGTGATCCCGAAGTCCGTGACGCCATCGCGGATCGAGGAGAACTTCCACGTGTTCGACTTCGACCTCGGTCAGGACGAGATCGAGCGGCTGGGCGAGCTCGACCGCGGCGAAAGAACAGGTCCGGATCCCGACACGTTCGGGTGAGCCGCAACGGGGTGTGATGGATTTTTGGTCAATATGGCGGAAAATCCATCAATCCCCGGGCCGCCTCCGGCGCGTCCCACGAGCACAGGAGGCTGACCAGCATTGCCCGAGGTCGAGGCGCACATCACGGGAACCGTGTGGAAGATCGAGGTAGAGGTCGGCGACAGCGTGGCCGAGGGTGACACGGTGGTGATCCTCGAGTCGATGAAGATGGAGATGCCCGTCGAGGCCGAGGACCCCGGCACGGTGAAGGAGATTCTCGTCGAGGAGGGACAGTCGGTCTCCGAGGGAGACGCGCTCGTTGTCCTCGAATGACGACGCGGTGGGCGGGCGGCTGTTGGTCGACGAGCCCGCGCCGGGCGTCGCGCGCCTGACCATCTCAAACCCGGACAAGCGCGGCGCGCTCGACCACGCGATCCTCGACGGCTTCACGCGCACCCTGTCGGCGCTCGACGCGCGGTGCGTGATCATCACCGGCGAGAAGACCACGTTCTCGGCCGGCTACGACATCGGCGACCTGCGCGACGGCGGCTTCCAGGCCGAGGCCGAGCGCCTGGTCGCGCACCCGTTCACCGCCGCGCTCGAAGCGGTCGAGGCGTATCCGTTCCCCACCCTGGCAGCGCTGAACGGCCACGCGATCGGTGGCGGGCTCGAACTCGCCCTTGCCTGCGACCTGCGCATCGCGGCGGGCACGATCGCGCTGGGCATGCCGCCGGCCAAGCTCGGCCTCGTCTACTCGCACACGGGGATCCGCAAGTTCATCGAGACGATCGGCGCGCCCCGCACGCGCGAGCTGTTCCTGGTGGGGCGTCGGATCGACGCGCGCACGGCCCGGGAGTGGGGCCTCGTGAATGCGATAGCCGAGGAGGGCCGGATCGCTGAGGAGGCGCTCGAGTTGGCCAAGGAGATCGCCGGCAACGCTCCTCTCGCCCAGCGAGGCAACAAGCGGGTGATCGGCGCCGTGCTGAGCGCACGGGCGGCGATGGACCCGGACGTCGAGCGCGAATTGATCGAGTTGCGCCGGTCGTGCTTCGCCTCCGAGGATTTCCGCGAAGGTGTTCGCGCATTTTCCGAGAAGCGCGCGCCGCGCTGGCTCGGCCGCTGATCCGTCCGGCGTCACACTTACCCTGGCGTCTGGCAGCCGGCCCCATCGCCCGCCAGGCAACCATCCCGCGTCCGGAGGTCACAGCATGATCGAGATCGAGGCCCGCCTGAGCGAGCTGCGCGCGATGGGTCTTCAGCGCCGCATCCGACTCGTCAGCGGGCCGCAGGGGCCTCACGTGGTGCTCGACGGCAAGCCGGTGCTGCTGCTGTGCTCGGACAACTACCTGGGGTTGGCCGACCACCCGCGCGTTCGCGAGGCCGCCGCGGACGCGGCCATGCGCTGGGGGGTCGGCGCCGGCGGCTCGCGGCTGGCCTCGGGGTCGATGACCGTGCACCGCCGCCTCGAGGAGCGCCTGGCCGCGTTCGTCCGCCGCGACACCGCGCTCCTGTTCGGCGCGCGCTTCGAGGCAAGCGCCGGCGTCATCGCCGCACTGGCCCGGCCAGGGGATGTCGTGTTCTCCGACGAGGGCAATCACGCCTCGCTGATCGACGGTTGCCGGCTGTCCCGCGCCGAGGTGTTCGTCTACGACCACTGCGACGCCGAGCACCTCGCCTGGGGGCTGGCCCAGGCCCAGGGTCGCGCCGCGCTGATCGCCACCGACAGCGTGTTCGCCGTCGACGGCGACGTGGCGCCGCTCGAGGCCATCGTCGAGCTCGCCCAGCGCCACCGGGTGCGGCTGCTCGTCGACGAGGCCCACGGCATCGGCACGGTCGGGCCGGGCGGCCGCGGCGCGCTCGCCGAGCTGGGCCTGGAGGATCAGGTGGACGTGATCATCGGGACGCTCGGCATGGCGCTCGGCTCCCACGGGGCGTTCGTGGCCTGCGACCGGGTGATGGCCAACTACCTCCTGAACGCCGCACGCACGATGATCTTCTCGACCGCGCCGGCGCCGCCGGCGGTGGCCGGTGCGCTGGCCGCACTCGACCTGCTCGAGGAGCGTCCCCGCCTGGTCGACAAGCTGCACGCCAACGCGGCGGCGCTGCGCACCGCGCTCGAGGCCGAACGGTTCGACCTGCGCCCGTCCGGCACTCACCTCCTCCCGATCGCGGTCGGCGATCCCGAGCTCACGGTGCGCATGTGCGAGCTGGCGCTCGGCCGCGGTGTGTTCGCCCAGGCGATCACACCGCCCGCCGTGGCGGCGCTCAGCTCGGGCGTGCGCCTGACCGTGATGGCCTCGCATCGCGCGGAGGAGTTGCGGGCCGCGGCGCAGGTGCTCGGGCAGGTCGCCCGCAGCGTCGGGTTTGACCCGATGGCGTCGGTCGCGTTCGACGAGCCCGCGGACGATGCCTACGATGCCGAGCCGGTCGAGGCTTACGAGCCCGAGCACAGCGGGCCGTACGACTACGAGCAGGTCGCTCGCGCGGCCTGAGCGCACCGACGTGCGCGGCTACTCGTCGTAGGGCTCGAAGTCGCGCTTGCGCGCCCCGCACACCGGGCAGAACCAGGTCTCGGGGATGTCCTCGAACGCGGTGCCCGACGGTATGCCACCGTCGGGGTCGCCTTCGGCAGGGTCGTAGATGAACCCGCACGATCCGCAGATCCACTTCACCGGTCGAAGGCTAACGTCGAGTCGGGGAGAATGCGCCGAGATGGGGAGCTTGCGCAAGTGAGTACGGACCCGCCCGGACCGCCTGGGGAGACACTCAACTTCGGCCCGACGACCGAGCCCCGACTGGCCGGGACCGTCATCCTGCTGCGGGGCGGGGCCGAGACGCTCGAGGTGTTGCTCGTGCGCCGCAACCCGAGCGCTCGCTTCATGGGCGGAGCCTGGGTGTTCCCGGGCGGGGCCGTCGATCGCGGCGAGGGCAAGGGCGAGGATGCCCTGCGCGCCGCCGCCATCCGCGAGCTCGAGGAGGAGGCGGCGATCACGATCGACGATCCCGAGCGGCTCGTCCCGTTCTCGCGCTGGATCACGCCGGCCGAGGTCAAGATCCGCTTCGACACCTGGTTCTACCTGGCGCCGGCGCCGCCGGGGGCGCAGGCGCGAGCCGACGGCAGCGAGGTCGTGGAGGCCCGCTGGTATGAGCCTGGCGCCGCGCTCGAGGCCCGCCAGCGGGGAGAGCTGTTCCTGGTCTTCCCGACGATCAAGCACCTGGAGCAGCTGTCGGGGTTCCGGACCGCCGACGAGCTGCTCGCGCACGCCCGCGGGCGCGAGATCCACCCGGTCCAGCCCCGCGTGGTGCACCAGGGCGAGACCGCCCGGATCGTGCTGCCCGGCGAACCTGGTTACGCTGATTGACGTTCCGTGACGGCATCCCTCCCACCCGAGGTCCAGGCGGTCTTCGACCGGTTCATCACGACCGAGCTCACCACGGTCGACCGCGCCGGCCAGCCGATCACCTGGCCGGTGACGCCGTACTACCGTCCCGGCGATCCGTGCATCGACGTGACCACCGGTCTGGGCTACCCCAAGAAGGCCAACGACGCCCAAGCCAACGCGCTCGTCTCGCTGCTGTTCTCCGATCCGACCGGCAGCGGCCTCACGGACCCGCCGATGGTCCTCGTCCAGGGATCGGCCGACGTCGACGATCGGGATCTCGAGGCCAACCGCCGGCGGTACGCGCGCGAGGCGGCCGAGAAGCTTCCCTCGATGCGCGGGCGCCAGCCGCCGGAGCGCCTCCAGCGATTGTTCAGCTGGTACTTCACGCGCGTCTACATCCACGTGCGCCCCGAGCGCATCTACGTCTGGGGCAGCGCGGAGGCGGAGCCCGAGCTGTACGACGCGCACATGGAGGAAGTGCGCTCGGGCCACTCCGAGGAGCCCGATCGGTTTCACGCCGACCCGGAGGGCGGCGCGATCGCGTGGCACCCCCGCCTGAACGAGCTCGGGACGACCTACCCGACCGCGGTCCTCTCGATCGTGTGTCCCGACGGCTTCCCCTTTGCCATGCGCGTGTCTGCCCGCGCCCACGAGGCCGACCGCCAGATCCGGATCGAGGATCCGCCCGCCGGCACGCCGCTCCAGCCCGGGCTGGCCTGCCTGACCGCCCACGCCCACGATCCGGGCTTCGCCGCGATGCAGAACTTCCAGGTTCGCGGCGACCTCGTGCTGCGAGACGGGTGCTGGGTGTTCATCCCGCACAAGCTGGTCGGAGGCCTGGAGGCGCCGGCCTCGAAGCTCGCCTTCGTCCGCGCCAACGCCGGCAAGGCGATCCGCTTCCGCCGCACGGCCAGGCGGGAACTGGCGCGGCGGGGCTAACCGATCACTGACCGGACGGGGTACCCGGCCCCAGGGATGCCGAGCGAAGCGAGGCCCCGGTCAAACCGCCGCCTCCTCCTGCGAGATCACGTGGATCACCGCGTTGATCAGCGCCAGGTGGGTGAACGCCCAGCTCCATCTCGCCCTCGATCTCGGCCAGGCGCGCGCCGCGGTCGAGCGCCACCCAGCACATCAGCTTCGATGACACGTAGTGCTTGGGGTCGCCCCGCGCCTCCCAGATCCCCTGATCCGGGTCGCGCCAGACCTTCATCGCGCCGCGCACCTGGTCCTGGATCACCGGCCACAGGCGCTGCGGTATGTGGCCGCCCATCTTGGTGTGCAGGTAGATCGAGTCGAGCACGGCCCCGAACACGTCGTTCTGACGCTGGCGGTAGGCGCCGTTGCCGATCCGGACCGGGCTGGCGCCGTCGTAGCCGTGCAGGTGGGACAGGACCTGCTCGTGCAGGTCGCGTTCGCCGCCCATCCCGTACATGATCTGCAGCGCGCCGTCGCCGTCGCGCTCGAGGTCGGCCACGAACTGCATGAAGTCGTCGGCCTCCCAGTCCAGCCCGAGCGCGTGCAGCCCCCACAGCGTGAACGTCGCGTCTCGCATCCAGCAGTAGCGGTAGTCCCAGTTGCGCTCGCCGCGCGGCGTCTCCGGGAGCGACGTGGTCGCCGCCGCCACCGTGGCCCCGGTCGGCGCGTAGGTCAGGCCCTTGAGGGTCAGCGCCGAACGCTGGAGGTGCTGGCGCCAGCGGTGGTCCGGGAACCGGCCTCCGGCCAGCCAGTTGCGCCAGTAGTGGAACGTCGTCTGCAGGCGCTGCTTGGCGTTGGCGCAGTGCTCGGGCCCGTGCAGGCCGTGCCGCCAGCCGAGCGCTACGAAGCGCTCCTCGCCCGCGCTGAGGGTGTGGCGGGCGCGCGCCCGGTTGCCCTCGATCCCGATTCGCAGGTCGCTGATCAGCCGCAGAACGGTATCGCCGTCGGTCGCCTCGGCAGCCGACCAGTCGTCGGTCACCGTCTTCCACTGCGCCGGCGTGCGCCCGTAGTCGAACATCGGCTCGCACACGGCCTCGATCTGGACCTGGCCCTCGATGCACTCGATCAGGCGGATCAGCATGTGATCGGCGTCGTGGTCGGTCGGTGGCCGGGTGTGGGTCGTCTCGTCGGCGTGTTCGCCGTGCCAGAGCCCGATCGTCAACCCGTCCCGGATCACGATCCAGCCGGACGGGCACATCCAGGTCGTCTCGAGGATCATCGTGCCCGGCACGTAGCGCACCGAGAGAGGCACGAGGATCCCGTAGGGCCCGACCCGGAACGAGCCGGCCCGCCGGTCCAGCAGCGATCCGAACACGCTCGGCGAGTCGAAGCGCGGGACGCACATCCATTCGATGCTCCCGTCGGGCGCGACCAGCGCGCCGGTGTGACAGTCCGACAGGAAGCCGTAGTCGGCGATCGGGGGAAACGGCGAGCCGCCGCTCAGGGGCGCGTCATGGGGCGGTAAGGGGATGCTCGGGCTCATCGGCCGCGCAGCCTATCCCCCCTTTGTCCGCGGAGCGATTACCCTGTCGGTGTCGACTGACGGAGGTGAGTGGTGTCAGACGAGGCAAACGAAGTGCACCGGCATTCCGCGAGCGCTGAAGCAGCGGCCAGGCGGTGGAAGCAGGCACATCCCGACGAGGACGTCGATCACGACGCCCCGTCTCACATCCCCGAGCCCGAGGACGAGGTTCCCAACCGGCATTCGGCGAGCGCCGAGGCGGCGTCGCTGCGGTGGCACGAGCGCCATCCCGACGACGATACGTAGCCGGTCGGGCGCTGGGGCGGCTCAGGCGCCGCCGTAGGTGACGATCAGGTCGGTGAGCACGCCGACCAGGAAGCCGGCGGAAACCATCAGCAGACCCAGCTCGCGATGACCGTAGCGGCGCATGCCGTTCCACACCTCGCCGATCACGTACAGGATGGCTCCCCCGGCCACGGCGTAGAACGCGAGCTCGAGCGGGTCGCTGGTCACGGCATAGCCGACCAGTGAGCCCAGGAAGGTCGGGCCGCCGCCGATCAGCCCGGCCAGGCCGATCCAGCGCCACGAGGGCTTGATGTCCCCCAGGGGGCCCACGATCCCGAAGCCCTCGGTCGCGTTGTGCAGCGCGAAGCCGATGATCAGGACCGTGGCCAGGCTGATCGCGCCGGCCCGCGCCGAGACGCCGATGGCCAGCCCTTCGGCGAAGTTGTGCACGCCGATCGCCGCGGCGATGGTCAGCCCCACCCGCAGGGCCCGCCGGCGCGCGGCGTCGAGCTCCACGACCAGCGCGTCGGGCTCGAGCGCGGCGGTGTCGGCGCCGCCGGCGATCGGGGGCCGGCGCCGGCTGGCCGGACGCATGATCCGCTCGACCATGGCCAGGCCGGCGCTGCCCAGAGCGAACCCGCCGCCCAGCAGCACGACCAGCCAGATCAGATAGCCGACCGATTGGTGGTGGTGCTTGACCGCGTCGAGTGTGTCGTCGAGGATCGACAGTCCGCTCGACAGGACGTCGACGAAGATGAACGCGAGCACCCCGACCGCGAACATCGCCAGCGCCACCCGCGACCGGCTGCCCAGCAGCTGCATCCGTCCCACCGGCAGGCCCAGGAAGATCGTGAGGCCGGCGAGTGCGCCGAGAGCGATGGTCTGTGCGAACGACAAGTGGCCTGGAACGAGTTAGGGGACCCTAATGCCCGTGCCCGTGGAGCGTACCAGAGTTAGGGCGCCCTAACTCCCAGTGCGTCGGTCGGGATACGGCTTAACACGGTCTACATACCCGCTCGTGGGACCGGTTCCTGCCCGGGCGGGACTGGACCCGATCACGCTCACGTGTCGGAGTTGAAGTCCGGCAGCCCCAGTGTGTTCAGCCAGTGGTTGACCGTGATGTTCAGCTGGGCGAACTCGCCGGTCCAGATCAGCACTCCCATCCCGATCAGCACCAGGCCCCCGGCGCCGATCACGACCGGGTAGTGCCGGCGGACCACGGTGAGGGCGGAGGTGACCTTCCCGAAGGCCAGCCCGGTTACCAGGAACGGGATCCCGAGCCCGGCGCAGTAGACAGCGAGCAGGAACGCGCCGTGGGCGGCTGAGCCCGACACCCCGGTAGCGGCGATGATCGCCCCCAGGGTCGGGCCCGTGCACGGGGTCCAGGCCAGTGCGAACGCCGCGCCGATGAGCACCGGCCCGCCGCGTCCGGCGCGCTGCGTGAGCCGGCCCATGTGCCACTCCCGGGACAGCCGGGGGACGAACGGTGCGAGCACGAACAGCGCCCCCATCGCCACGATGGCCGCGCCGCACACCTTGTGCGCGGTGGGGCCGATCAGCGCGCCGCGCAGCGCCTGCTGGCCGATCAGGCCGAGCGCGATGAAGATGAGCGAGAAGCTGGCCACGAAGGCCAGACTCGGCCCGATCACCCGGCGCGCGCGGATCTCCGTCGGCGCGACGCCGGCGACCGCCGAGATGTAGCCGGGGACGAGCGGCAGCACGCACGGAGACAAGAACGAGATCAGCCCCGCGCCGAACGCCACCGGAATGCCAATGCCCGAGACAGGGTCCATGGGTGATCGGATTTGAGGGTATCGCCGCCGCGTCGAACCGGTCCACCGCACATGTTCCCCGCCGGCGCGCGCGTGCGGTGGTACGTTGGGCTCCCATGGCGACAGCAATCACCACTCTCAAGAACTTCATCGACGGGGAGTTCGTCGATCCGTCCGACGGTCAGACCGAGCCGATCCTGAATCCCGCCACCGGCGAGGCGATCGCCGAGGCGCCCCTGTCCAGCCCAGCCGACGTCGACCGCGCGGTCAAGGCCGCCGGCGCCGCGTGGGAAGGCTGGGCCACGACCACGCCCGGCGAGCGCGCGCTGGCGCTGCTCAAGCTGGCCGACGCCATCGAGGAGCACGCCGACGAGCTGGCCGAGCTGGAGTCCGATAACGCGGGCAAGCCGATCAATGCCTTCCGGGACGACGAGATTCCGTTCATGGTCGACAACCTGCGCTTCTTCGCGGGCGCCGCCCGGTGCCTCGAGGGCCGCGCCGCCGGCGAGTATGTCAGCGGCTACACCTCGATCATCCGCCGCGAGCCGGTCGGCGTGATCGGGCAGATCGCGCCCTGGAACTACCCGCTGATGATGGCCGTGTGGAAGATCGGGCCTGCGCTGGCGGCCGGCAACACGCTCGTGCTCAAGCCGGCCGAGACGACACCGCTGACCGCGTTGAAGATGGCCGAGCTCGCGGCCGAGATCTTTCCCAAGGGCGTGATCAACGTCGTCACCGGCCATGGCGACCCGACCGGCCGGGCGCTCGTCACCCACGACGAGGTGAACATGGTCTCGCTCACCGGCTCGGTGGAGACCGGCAAGTGGATCGCGCGCGCGGCATCCGACACCCTGAAGCGCGTCCATCTCGAGCTGGGCGGCAAGGCGCCGGTGGTCGTGTTCGACGACGTCGACATGTCCACCGCGCTCGAGACGATCGCGGGCACCGGGTACTACAACGCCGGCCAGGACTGCACGGCGGCAACGCGGGTGCTGGCTAGCTCGAAGGTCCTCGACGACGTCGTGGGCGGTCTGGCCGAGCAGGCCAAGGGACTCGTCCTGGGTGACACGCGCTCCGCCGACACCACGCTCGGGCCGCTCAACTCGGCCCGGCAGCGCGAGCGGGTGGAGGGCTTCCTGGAGCGCAAGCCGGACCACGTGGAGATCGTCACGGGAGGGAATGAGCCCGACCGCCCCGGCTTCTTCCTCGAGCCGACCGTGGTCTCCGGGCTGCGCCAGGACGACGAGATGATCCAGCGCGAGATCTTCGGCCCGGTCATCACCGTGCAGCCGTTCAGCGACGAGGCCGAGGCGATTGCCTGGGCCAACGGCACCCCGTACGGCCTGGCGGCTTCGGTGTGGACGCGCGACGTGGGACGTGCGATGCGGGTGGCCAACGCGCTGCGCTTCGGCTGCGTGTGGATCAACGATCACATCCCGCTGGCCTCGGAGATGCCGCACGGCGGCTTCAAGCAGTCGGGCTACGGCAAGGACCTCAGCATGTACGCGCTCGAGGACTACACCGAGGTCAAGCACGTGATGGTGTCGTTGTCCTGACCGACTGCTCGCTTTCCCCGAGTTTTCCGGGCCATTCCCGGGCGCGAAATCAAACTTCCGAAACCTTCACCCGAGCTACCCGTTAGAGTGATTGGGGTTCAGGGTGGAAGCGTCCGCATTTCCCGCACCTACTGCAGTAGCTCGGCCTCGGACTTTAGTTGGGTCCCACCCGCCCACGCCCCTCCTTCGCCTTCGCTCCGACGAGCAGCTGGTGGCGCTGTTCCGCGCCGGATACGACGAGGCATTCCGCGTGATCCACGACCGTTACCGGCAGCGGCTGTTCGCCTACACGCGCCAGATGCTGACCCATCGCCAGGATGCCGAGGACGCCCTGCAGGACATCTTCGTCCGCGCCTACGCCGGTCTGCGCGCCAACCACCGCGAGCTGGCGCTCCGCGCCTGGCTCTACCGCGTGGCCCACAACCGCTGCATCGACGAGCTCCGGCGTCCCGCGCCACCGCCGCCCGAGGTCATCCAGCTGCTCCGCGCACCGGTGCATGACCCCATCGCCGAGGCCGACCAGCGTGAGTCACTCAGGCGGTTGATCGCCGACGTCCGCCGGCTGCCCGATCAGCAGCGCTCGGCGCTTCTCATGCGCGAGCTGGGCGGGATGTCCTACGCCGACCTGTCGGCTGCTCTGGGGGTCACGGTCCCCGCCGTCAAGTCGCTGCTCGTGCGCGCCCGGCTCGCCCTCGGCCAGGCGCTCGAGGCCCGCGACACGGCCTGTTCGGACATCCGCGAGGAGCTGATCGGGGCCCACGACCGCGGGCTGCGACCCAATGCCACCGCGCGGCGGCACATGCGCGACTGCTCCGGCTGCCGGGAGTTCCGCCATCAGCTGCGCGGGGTCAGCCGCCGGTTCGGCGCGATCGTGCCGACGCTCGGTCCGCTCGGCGTATTGGCGAACGTGCTCGGGTTTGGCGGGGCCGGCGGCGGCGCGGCCGGCGGTGCCCTGGCTGCCGGCGGTGCGGCCGGAACGTCGACCGCGGTGGTCGGGGTCGGCACGCTGAGCGCCGGGGCCGGCCACGTGGCGACGCTGCTCGCGGCGGCGGTGGTGACCGCCGGCGGCGCGGTCGAGCTCCAGCACACGCTGCCCGCGCCCGTGCCCCAGCACCGCCACCACGCGCATGCCGCGACGGTGGCACCGGCGCGCCCGGTGGCGCCCAGAGTCGATTCCGTGGCGAGCGCCGACCCCGGCGAGGTGGCGCCTCCCGCGTCCCAGCCGATGTTCGTCGCGCCCACGCGGCCCTCCGTCGGCGACGCCACAACGGGCAAGGCCGCGCCGGCCACCAATAACCCCGACGCGCGGGCATCGACCACGATCTCGACCACCACGACCACCAAGGTCAAGGTGCGCGCCACCGGAGGCATCTCGACCGCTCTGAGCGGCGGCGGGGCCAGCCCCAACGCCCCCGCGGACGGTGTGAGCTCGACGACGCCCGACGGCTCCTCGACGTCCCTGACTGACACGTCGACTTCGACCTCGACCTCGAGCTCGACCGGGTCCGGGTCCGGGTCCGGGACTTCCTCGACGAATTCCACCGAGGCGCCAACGGGCTCCACCTCGACCGGGTCGACGGGCTCCACCAGCCCGACCTCGTCCAGCTCGTCCAGCACGAGCACGGGCAGCGCGTCGCCGGGGACTACGACCGGTACCGGATCGTCGACGGGCACCGGGACCGGCGGGTCGCCGGCGCCTCCGCAGTGACCACGGTTCCCGCGGCGCCAGCGGAGGCAACCGACAACAGCTATCCGGAGGACCTCGATCACGAGGATGTGGTCGTGCACCGGGGGCCTCGCTCGGGGCTGTACACGTTTGTCGCGGTCCACTCGACGATTCGTGGCCCCTCGCTCGGCGGCTGCCGGATGTGGGGCTACGCGGACGCACGCCAGGCCCTGCGGGACGCGCTGCGGCTTTCGCGCGCGATGACCTTCAAGTCGGCGGTGGCGGATCTGCCGCTCGGCGGCGGCAAGGGCGTGATCATGACCCCGCCGGGGGTCGGGCTGCACGGCGAGCTGCGCACCGCCGCGCTGCTCGACTTCGGCGACACCGTGGAGTCGCTCGGGGGGCGCTACATCACCGCCGAGGACGTGGGCACCTCCAGCCACGACATGCGCGTGATCTCCCAGCGCACGCGTCACGTGGTCGGACTGCCCCGGCGCATGGGCGGATCGGGCGACCCCAGTCCATTCACCGCGCTCGGCGTGGAGTCGGCAATCCGTGCCTGCTGCCAGCGGGTGTTCTCGTCGAGCTCGCTGCGCGGGCGCAGCGTGGCGATCGTCGGGCTCGGACACGTCGGATCGAGGATCGCCAAGCGATGTGCCCGCGCCGGCGCCACCGTCGTCTTGAGCGACATCGACCCGAACAAGCGCGGGCTGGCCGAGGAGCTCGGCGCCGCCTGGTGCGAGCCCGCCGAGGCACTCGAGGCCGAGGTCGACGTGCTCGCACCCTGCGCGCTGGGCGGCGTATTCGACCATGAGACGGTTCCGCGGCTTCGCTGCCGGATCATCGCAGGCGCCGCGAACAACCAGCTCGCGAGCGAGTCGGTCGCCGATCTGCTCGTCGCGCGCGGGATTCTCTGGGCGCCCGATTTCGTGGCCAACGCCGGCGGGGTCATCAACATCACCGAGGAGCTCGACGTGTATGACGCGAGGGCCGCCCACCGGCGCGTGCGCCGCATCGGCGGGATCCTGCTCGAGATCTTCGACCGAGCCGACGCCAGCGGCACCACCCCCCTGGCGGCCGCGATGGACCTGGCGCGCGCGCGGCTCGAGACCTAAAAGCGCAACGTCGGGCGCTCCACGCCGGCGGGCAGGCGTCCCTCGTCGTCGAGCTTGTCGAGGTGGGCAGCGAGCGTGACCGTGGCGGCGGCTCGCAGCTGGGGCGGCGCGTCGCTCCAGGCCTCGTCGAGCAGCTCGTCGACGCTGCGCTTGCCGTTGGTCAGCGCGCCGAGCAGCCGGCGTTCGCGATCCTGGCGGTGCGAGATGTACTGGTCGAGCTTGGCTTGCGGATCGTGGACCACGGGACCGTGTCCGGGACACAGGACGGTGAGACTGCGTGTGTTGAGCCGAGTCAGGCCGTCGAGGTAGGCGGTGAGCGAGCCTGGGTAGGGCGAGATGAACACGCTCCCCTCGCCGAGGACCGCGTCCCCGGTGAAGGCCGCCGTCCCGGCCAGGAAGGCCAGATGATCGGGGGCATGCCCGGGGGTCGCCATGACCTCGAGCGGGCCGAACGTGTCGCCGTCCGACAGGAGCACGTCAACATCCCCACCGGCCCCGGCAACCGGGACACCGGGGTATCGGCCGCGCATCGCCCGCACCGCCTCCGAGTGATCGGCGTGATCGTGGGTCAGCGCGATGCCCGCGAGGTCACCATGCCGCACGATCTCTTCCCACAGGTTGGCCAGATGCTCGTCGAGGGCCGGCCCCGGGTCGATCACCCAGGTCGGTCCCCGCCCCACGATCCACGAGTTCGTGCCGCTCAGCGTGAACGACCCCGGGTTGGCCGCGCGGATCCCCACGATGTCGTGGTCGGAGAGCTCCAGGCGCGTCATCGCGCGCTAGGCCCGCGGTGCGAGCAGCGGGATGTCGCTGGTCAGCACCTCGTGGCCGTCCTCGGTCACCAGCACATTGTTCTCGATGCGGATTCCGCCGAAGCCGGACAGGGCGTCTGTGCGATCCCAGTCCACCTGGTCGCGCAGCCGCGACCGCGTGTCCGGGTCGGCCAGCAGGGCGGGGACGAAGTAGATCCCCGGCTCGATCGTCAGCACGTGCCCCGGCAGCAGCGCAAGGTCGGCGCGCAGGCCCGGAAGCCCCGGCTTGGGCTTCCGGCCCGGCAGGACCTCGCCGGCGTCGCGCACGCCGAGGCCGACCATGTGGCCTACCCCGTGGGGGAAGAACAGCGTGACCGCGCCACTTTCGATCAGCGACTCGGGCGCGCCTCGCAGGATTCCGAAGTCGACGAGGCCCTCGGCGATGACGAGCGCGGCCGTGCGATGGAGCAGCGCGAACTCGGTTCCGGGCGCGCAGCTCCCGGTGGCGGCGCGGGCGGCGCGGTCGACCACATCGTGGAGCGTCGCCTGCTCGGACGTGAACGAGCCGGTGACCGGATACGTGCGGGTCACGTCGCTCGCGTACCCGCGCACCTCGCCGCCGGCGTCGATAAGCACGAGCTCGCCGTCGCGCAGCGGCTTGGCCGACGGCGCGAAATGCAGCACGGCCGAGTTCGCTCCGCTGGCCACGATCGTGTCGAATGCCAGGAAGTCCGCGCCGGCGCGGAACAACTCCGCCTCGAGCTCGATCTGGACCTCGCGCTCGGTCCGGCCGGCCTGCAACCGGGGCGCGATCGAAGCGAACCCCGCCGCCGTGGCCCGTTCGGCGGCGCGCATCCGCTCGAGCTCGACCGCGTCCTTCCGGCGCCGGACGTGGTTCAGGGCGCGCCTGAGCTCGGCGGTCAGCTCGTCGGCGGTCAACTCGTCGGCGGTCAACTCGTCGGCGATCAACTCGTCGGCGGTCAGCTCGGCATCGCTCAACCCGGCGGCCGGCGCGGACGCCGCCGTCACGGCGGGCACCCGAGCACCCAGGTTCACGACCAGGCGTCCCTCGCGCCGGGCCAGCCACCCCTCCAGCGCGTCGATGCCGACCCCTTCGGCTTCGCCGGCCGGCGCACCCTCCCACAGCCGCTCCTCGCGCGACACCGGGCGCACGAAATCGACCCACCCCTCCTCGGCGTCGAACGCGAGCACGCCACCGGCCCGCTCCCGGTCGGTCAGGTAGAAGTACTCGGAGTGCGCGCGGAACGGGTAGGTCCGGTCGCCCCGGCCGGGGATCGGGATGGGCTCGCCGGCGCCGATCAGCACCGCCTCCGTACCGAGATTCCAGCGCTCGGCGACGGCCTGGCGCCGACGCTCGATCTGGAACGCGAGGTCGGTCGGCGGGGCGTCGGTGGCGGACACGATCTGCCTCAGGTTAACCGCGTCCGGCGGAGGCGCGACTGGCAATAAATCGGGGCGCCCGGATTTGAACCGGGGACCTCACCGGGGCGGGCGGGACACGGTACGTGCGCGGTCTGCGCCACATGGCCGCACTCCCGCTCGACCCGGCTGACAATCGGGGCGCCCGGATTTGAACCGGGGACCTCACCGACCCGAATTATGGGCGAAATTCTGGGTTGTTATGAGAAATACCTGGAAATCGGATGGTTTGGTAGTGGCGGCACCTCCCGTCAGATTCGCGGATTTAGCGGTGGATTGCCGGGGTTTAGGCAGCGGGATCGAGTTGCTGCCCAACGGCGACGTCGCTGACGGCGGCAGGCTTGTCGGCACCTCGCGCTTCTGCCGCCCAGCTGTCGCGCGGGCTATGGCCCAGATACCGAAGAGGCGGGTGACCACGCTTGCCGCAGGCCAATCTCCTCGGGACAGCCGCTCGAGCGCCTGTCCCCTGCGCCGACCGGCGTGCGTGCGCGACCAGTCATAGGAGGACGGCAGCGTCCCGTAACGGGAGTGCCAGTCGAGCATCGCCTCGAGCACGCGCTCACGGTTCCAGCGGCGCTCGATCGCACCAGGATGGCAGGCTCTGCAGTACGCGTAGGCGTCGCCCTTGCCGTTCCGTGGCTGGGTGTAGGCGCCGCAGCCACGACACACTCCGACGTACCGGGCCTTGACCGCCCGGGCCTTCTCGCCGGTCGGGACCCAAGCGTTCAAAAGGCGTTAGCGTCCATCCAGGCGGAGAGGAGTCAGCATGCAGAAGAAGGCCAGAGATGTCGTCGTCGTTCGGGTGAGTGAGCAGGGGGACCGCGACGAGGAGAGCTTCCATTCGCCCAAGGCCCAGCTCGCAAAGGCCAGGCTGTGGAGCGAAGAGGAGGGCAACCGTGTTGTCGATGCGTTTGAGGAGATCGACGTGAGCGGCAAGCTTCCGCTGGCCAGGCGGCCGGGGCTGCTGAGGGCGATCGAGATGGTGGAGGCGGGTGAGGCCGATCACATCGTGGTGGCGTACTTCGATCGGCTGGTGCGCTCACTGAAGGTGCAGCTCGAGGTGATCGAGCGTGTCGAGCAGGCGGGGGGTGAGATTTACGCGATCGATCACGGCAGGCTGACGAACGGTACGGCGGCGACGCGGATGAGCAACAACATGATGGGCGCGGCGTTCCAGTATTACGCTGAGGTGACCGGCGAGAAGGTCGCGGCTGCCCGGGAGCGCGTGGTGGCGCGCGGTGTGCTGCCCAACTCGCGGATCTCGCCCGGCTACGTGCACGGCGAGGACGGCGTGCTGGTCGTGGAGCGCCCCAAGGCCCGGATCGTCGTGCAGGCGTTCAGGCGCCGTGACCGGGGCGCCTCGCTGGTGGAGATCCAGGCGTGGCTGGCCGCCAATGGGATCGAGCGCTCGATCGCCGGCGTGGAGTCGATGCTGCGCTCGCGAATGTATCTCGGCGAGATCCACTTCGGCGACCTGCACAACACGCGCGCGCACGAGCCGATCATCAAGGATCGCGCTCTGTTCGAACGCGTGCAGCGGCGGACGGTCTCGCGCGGGCGCCAAGCCAAGTCCGAGCGGCTGCTGGCCCGCCTCGGTGTGCTGCGCTGCGGGAATTGCGCCTCGCGGATGGTGATTAACAGCTACACCGGCAGCTACCGCTGCGGCGACACGAGCGCGAACCGGTGCCAGCGACGAGCGGCGGTCAAGGCCGACCGCGTCGAGAGGATGGTGCTGGACGCGGTCCGGGCGTACTCGGCCACCGCCGACCTGCATGGACGCGCGTCGCGCAAGCAGCAGATCCGGGAGGCGGACGAGGCCATCAAACGCGCGAACGCGGATCTCGATAACACGATCCGGCAGCTCGGCGCGCTTGGATTGTTGGGCCGGCCCGCGAGCCAGGAGACCTTGGAGAAGCTGACCACGGCGCTCGATGATGGGCACGCCGTCCGGGCGCGACTCGGCGATGGGGGCGAGAGCAATGTCATCGGTCCTGACGAGATCGACGAGCTCCGCGAACCCGCGAAGCGGCTAGCGGCGTGGCGACGGCTGATCACCGACACCGTCGAGTCGGTTACCGTCGCGCCGGCGATGACCGCCGATGGGCGCCCCAGTCGCCTCTGGGACCCTCGCCGGATCGACATCAGGTTCCTCGGCCAGGATCCGTAAGGAAGCCGCCAGCAGCGACTTCTCGCGCGCTCGTCGACACCCTCGGGTCGTACGATTCGCACAACTCTGCCGACCGCCGCGGGGTCGGACATCGTCGTCGGGCGCGACTCCGCAACCGAACGAGAAGCAGCAGAGCGAGGTCGGCGTCGTCGGCCGTGCGAGATTCGTCCGTCGGGGAGGCGCGGCGCCGCGAATCCGCGGTCGTCTGTCAGCAGCCGCCGGTTGTGGGGAGCACACAGTTCGGTGGTCGCCGGCGGTCACGGCCACGGGGGGTCGGCGCGACTATCGGAACCGTGGCAAAGGCATAGCGAGGCCCGAGCAGCAGCGAGAGCCGAAGCAGTCGTGGCGCGCTCGGTCCCCGCACGCCTGGATGTCGGCGATTGCGACAGCGCGCCAGGTTTGCTGGGCGGCCGATTCCGAGCAAGCACAATCACGTCTTGCATCGGCACGGGCCGTACCGAGGGACCGCTGCGACCTCGATCACACGGTTGTCGCTTGGCCAGGCGTCGCGGTCATCTCGTCCCTGCCGGCACACGCGCTGCTCCCTTACTTGTGCAGGGACCGCACGTCAAGCGCGAGGTCCGGGGTTGTCGGTGTTGAACTGCTGAGTGCGTCGGTGGTCCGTGCGCACGGTTGGCGCGACGGGTCTTGTGCGCGCGGGCGCCCAGCCTTACTTCGGTCCGCGACCCTCGGGTTGGCTCCGGGGCCGGCGACATGATGTGTGATGGGGTGATCCCGCTGGTGGGAGCGTTGCGGCCGCTCGGTCTTTCTGGGCCGGCCACGCGGACGTGGCGGCAGGAGCAGGTCGGGAGCCGGCCGCGGCGCATCTGTGTGACGAGGGGCTTGGCGCGCACAGGGGAAGTTCATGCCGGTGCTAACGCCTCCTCGCCGAGCTCACGCAGCGTGGTCGGGTCGCCGGGGGCGTTGCAGCCCCCGGCTCCCTCGGATCCCGGCGTGACGGTCTCCCGTCACCGGGCTCTTCTCACCAGCGTTTCAGTACGCGCGGACCCACCGCCAGTGGGCGAATAGTCCGGGCTCTCGTTCGAGCAGCCCGGTCCACACCGCTTGAACCGCTTGACGGTCCGCAGCCGCTTGTACTTCTTCCTGGCCCAGCGCCTCAGGTAGGTGCTGACGCGCTGCAGGAGGGGTTCCAACTCCGACCGGTAGTACCGGCCGTAGTAGTTCATCCACCCAGCGACGATGGGGTTCAGCCATCGCGCCAGGTCGTTCAGCGACAGGTCTGTGTGCCTGTGGATCCGCAGTTCGCGGAGCCGGTCGCTTTTGGCCTTGAGCGCCTCGGGGCTGATCGCGGGCGAGAACGACGTGAACTTCTTGCCGTCCTTGCGCCGCGCCTCCCGTGGCCGGAAGGCATACCCGAGGAAGGTGAACGAGGTGTGCTCGTGCTCGCCCCGACGATTGCTGTCCTTGCAGTAGACGATCCTCGTCTTGTCGGGATGGAGCCGTAGCCCCACCTCTTGCATCCGCGCAGCGATTCTGGCCCGCACGTATTCCGCTTGCCGCCGGCTCTTGCAGTGCACGACGGCATCATCGGCGTAGCGCTCGAACGGGCAGCCCGGGAACTCCCGAGCCATCCACGTATCAAACGCGTAGTGCATGAACAGGTTCGCCAGGACCGGCGAAATCGCCGACCCTTGCGGGGTTCCCTTGTCTCGCTGCACAAGCGTGCCATCCGGGCGCTGCAGCGGGGCCTCCAGCCACCGCTGCACATAGAGCAGCACCCAGGGGCAGTCGGTCACCGTCTTGACCGCACGGACCACGAGGTCCCAGGGAACGGTGTCGAAGAACTTCTGGACGTCAAGATCGATCACCCAGTCGTACTTCCAGCACCGCTGCCGGCACGCCCCGACCGCGTCATGGGGCGACTTGCCCGGCCGGTAGCCATAGGAGTCCGGGTGAAACCGAGGTTCCACCAGCAGCTCCAAGAACATGGCTGCCGCCGTCTGTGCGACCCGGTCGGCGATCGTCGGGAACGCCTAGCATCCTGGTCCCCGGGCTGTGCGGCTTGGGGATCTCGACGCCATGACCGGGGGTGGGAAGTAGGTCCCCGACTCATTCGGTCGGGTCGCCGGGGGAATCGCACCCCCGGGCTCCCACAGATCCCGGCGTGACAGTCTCCCGTCACCGGGCTCTTCTCATCCAGTCATCCAGGCGATGGTCGTCCATTGCCAGTGGCTGAGGAGAGTGGGGTCGCGTGTCACGACTCCATTCCACCACGCCATGGCTCGCTTGAACGCCCGCAGCCGCTTGTATTTCTTGCGTGCCCACCGCAGGATGTAGGCATTGATCCGGCTTAGAAGAGGTCGCAACGCAGTCCGGTAGTACCGGCCGTAGTAGTCAACCCACCCGCGCACGATCTGGTTGATCCATGCCGCGAGTTCGTTCAATGACAGCGACGTCCAGCGATGCAACCGCCAGCTGTGAACGGCGCGATTCATCTTCTTCATCGCGTCTTTGCTGACGGCCGGAAGGAACCCGTTGAACACGGTTCCCTCCGAACCACGTGCTACGCGCTTGCGGAACGTGAACCCCAAGAAGGTGAACGAGGTGCACTCATAAGAGCCCTCTCGCCCATCCTGTTGGCAGTAGACGATTTTCGTCTTGTCGGGATGCAAACGCAACCCGACCTCGCGCAGCCTGGCGGCGATCCGCCGACCCAGATACCGGGTCTGCTTCTCGCTGAAGCCATGGACTACGATGTCATCGCAGTACCGCTCGAACGAGACGCTCGGGAACTCCCGAGCCATCCACTGATCGAACGCATAATGCAAGAAGAGGTTTGCGAGCAGCGGTGAGATCGCCGACCCTTGCGGGGTTCCGCGATCGCGCTGCTCCAGGGTGCCATCCGGATGCTGCAACGGCGCCTTCAGCCACCGTTCCACATACAACACCACCCACTTCAGGTCGGTGTTGGCCTTCACCGCCTTGACGATGAGATCATGCGAAACGTTGTCAAAGAACCCGGCGATGTCACAATCCAACACCCACGGGTGCGTAAAACACCGCTGCCGACACACCTCAACCGCGTCCAACGGCGAGCGGCCCGGCCGATACCCATAGGAGCTGCGGTGGAACTCGGCTCCACCACCTTCTCCAACTCCATGGCACAACGTGCGCCAGATGCAGTGACGGTGGCATCAAACTGCACCTCCTGCAGCCCTGATTTTGGTTTCGGCGGGTAGGTGAACGGAGCCGGCGATCAGCCGTCGGCAGTGTTGCGCAACCTCTGGCGGGAACGGGATGTAGAGCCGGTTGGCGGGCCCGCGGCGGGCGGTGAGCTTGCCGGTTTCGATCCACGCGTAGACGGCGCCGTCGGAGATCCGGAAGCGCTCGGCGAGCTGGGTGACGGTCAGTTCCCCGTCACGCGGTTGGCTGGGTCCGATCCGGTAGCGCCAGCGCAGCCACCTGGTCGCCTTCTCGTCGAACGGCAGGCCGGTGCTGGTGCGCATCCCGGCGGCTGTCAGGTGCTCGGCGATCTGCGTGTTGGTGTGGTCGGGGGCCAGCCGCTTGATCAGCTCGATCACCTCCGACGGTGTGCGTTTGGCGTCGGCGGGCTTCAGTGGTCGCTGGACGGCGTGCTGCTCTGAGGCGCCCGAGCGCCACCGGATCCCGACCTGCAGCTCGCGACTGTCGGGCCTGGAGGTGAGCGTGATGTCGGCGATCATCGCCCTAAGCAGTCGCTTGCGGTCGCGGTTGGCGGTGCTGTCGGCTGTCCACAGCTTCGGCAACTCGCGCGCGAGCGCCTCGAGCTGCTCGCGGGAGGGCTCGGGCCTCGGCACATTCTGCTCGGCGAGCTCGGCCTCCGCTTCAGCGAGCTCGTGCAGCTTCTGCTCCCAGCGGGTCTCGAGGCTGCGGGCGACGAGCCGGTTCTCCGGCTCGCAGGCGTGAAACGCGCGCTCGGCGCGGATCGCCTCATAGCGGGCGCGCTCGACGCGCAACTCGACCGCCCGGGTCGAGCGCGCACGCCGATCGGCGATCTCGTCGGAGGCGGCGAGCGCCAGCTTGATCTCCTGCGGCGCGAGTGCCTTGAGCAGCCGGCGGGCGACCAGCTCGTCGACCACGGTCGTCTTGACCGACCGGCAGCCCGATGTCGCGACGTGGTCGGCGCGCGAGTGGGTGCACTCGTAGTAGCCACCCTCGCGCTGGTAGCGCGTGGACATCGAGCGCCCGCAGGCGCCGCAGCGCACGATCCCCTGACACAACGCTGCGCCTTCGCGCACCGGGCGCTGACCGCCGCGCGTGTCGTTGGCGGCGAGCCGCCGCTCGTTGGCCAGGTACTGCTCCCAGCTGATGTAGCCGGGATGGTGGTCATGAATCAGCACCGGCCACTCGGCGCGCGGCAACTCCGTGATCGTGTTGGTGATCGTGCCGTCCGGCCTGACCCTGCGCCGTGAGCGGTAACGGCCGAACACATACGCTCCGGCGTAGCACGGGTTGGCGAGCACCGCCAGCACCCGCGGGTGCGTCAGCTCACCCCACCGCACCTCGCCCGCCCAAGCGCCGCCATAGGCGCGCTTCGGGAACCGCCGGCCCTTGAAGGCGCCAACGACGCCATAGGCGGAGCCGGTCTGCTCGAACGCGCAGAACAGGTCGCGGATCGCGGCCTGGACCTCTTCGTCGGGGTCGATGATCGTCTGGCCCTCATCGTCGTGGACGTAGCCGACCGGTAGCGGGAAGCGCAGCTCGCCGCGCTCGGCCGCCGCGCGCTTGGCGCCCTGTAAGCGCGAGGTGATCATGTGCAGCTCCGCCTCGGACATCTAGCATCCTGGTCCCCGGGCTGTGCGGCTTGAGGATCTCGACCGCCCTGACCGGCGGTCGGAAAGTAGGACCCGAGACTCATCCGGTCGGGTCGCCCGAGGGAATCGCACCCCGGGCTCCCACAGATCCCGGCGTGACAGTCTCCCGTCACCGGGCTCTTCTCATCCAGTCATCCAGGCGATGGACGTCCATTGCCAGTGGCTGAGGAGAGTGGGGTCGCGGTCACGACTCCATTCCACCACGCCATGGCTCGCTTGAACGCCCGAGCCGCTTGTATTTCTTGCGTGCCCACCGCAGGATGTAGGCATTGATCCGGCTTAGAAGAGGTCGCAACGCAGTCCGGTAGTACCGGCCGTAGTAGTCAACCCACCCGCGCACGATCTGGTTGATCCATGCCGCGAGTTCGTTCAATGACAGCGACGTCCAGCGATGCAACCGCCAGCTGTGAACGGCGCGATTCATCTTCTTCATCGCGTCTTTGCTGACGGCCGGAAGGAACCCGTTGAACACGGTTCCCTCCGAACCACGTGCTACGCGCTTGCGGAACGTGAACCCCAAGAAGGTGAACGAGGTGCACTCATAAGAGCCCTCTCGCCCATCCTGTTGGCAGTAGACGATTTTCGTCTTGTCGGGATGCAAACGCAACCCGACCTCGCGCAGCCTGGCGGCGATCCGCTGACCCAGATACCGGGACTGCTTCTCGCTAAGCCATGGACTCGATGTCATCGCAGCACCGCTCGAACGAGACGCTCGGGAACTCCCGAGCCACCACTGATCGAACGCATAATCAAGAAGAGGTTTGCGAGCAGCGGTGAGATCGCCGACCCTTGCGGGGTTCCGCGATCGCGCTGCTCCAGGGTGCCATCCGGATGCTGCAACGGCGCCTTCAGCCACCGTTCCACATACAACACCACCCAGTTCAGGTCGGTGTTGGCCTTCACCGCCTTGACGATGAGATCATGCGAAACGTTGTCAAAGAACCCGGCGATGTCACAATCCAACACCCACGGGTGCGTAAAACACCGCTGCCGACATACCTCAACCGCGTCCAACGGCGAGCGGCCCGGCCGATACCCATAGGAGCTGCGGTGGAACTTCGGCTCCACCACCTTCTCCAACTCCATGGCCACGACCGTCTGCGCCACTCGATCCGCCACAGTCGGCACCCCGAGCATCCGCATGCCACCGCCGTGCGGCTTCGGTATGTTGACAACCTTCACCGGAGGCGGAGCGTACGACCCCGAGGACATCCGATTCCAAGTCACGTACAACCTATCCCGCAGCTCGGACTCGAACTCCTCGATCGTGCACCCATCCACCCCCGGCCCACCCTGGTTCTCCTTTACCTTCTTGAACGCTTCCACGACCGCCTGCTTCGGGATCGCAAACGGCTTCTCTGTCGACTTCGGCTGATTCACAGGGCTCCTCCCGACCTAGGGCCGGTTGGCCACCCAAACCAACCACGAACGAGCCGTCCCCTTGGCTCCGCCCCCATTACAGAGGCATCCCCGCTACTACGAGACGGTCCGCCAGCAGACGCGGCAACGGTACTCAACCCCTCGCGGTTTCTGCCGCTTGGAGCGCTCCCTATCGCCCCGGCCAACCAGACCGAGACCATGTCCGCGTCCGCCTTCCAACGTTCCCTACGAGAGCCGCAGATCAGGTTCACGCCGCCTCTATGCCGGACACCGCCTGGCCAATACATGGGCACCCGCCAGACTCCATCCCGGGTTCTGGAACCCAACCCGGTTCTGATGCCATCTTTAAGTTCTCGACACGTCGAACGGCAGTCGTCTCCCTGATCCCCACCTGACGCCTCACGGACGCCTTTTCCACGTCGCTCACCACGACGGTCTTCAGCCAACGCAGCACGTGGTGGTTTGAGACCGTCCCCCATAGGACGATCCCGGAGGGCCAACAGTCCCCCATCTCCCGTAGAGCAATGCCTCGATCCGGCAAGCACCTACAAATCACCTTCTCTCAGCATTCGTTGCGCACATTCCAGATCTTGTAGAGGTTGTTCTCAAGATCGGCCTCGAAGTCCTCGAGACCCTGACCGTCCACCCCGGGGGCACCCTTGTTCGCCGCGACCCGCCGGTACGCCTCCCAGACCAACTGCTTGGGAATGACGAACGGCTTGTCCTTGGGCTTCGGCTTGTTCATCTTCGCTTCCTCCCGAGGCTCGCGCCCCGGTTGTTCGAAATGGACATTCCTGGTGAGCCGACCCCTTGGCTCCCCCGCCACCCCAGCAAGCAGCGGCTTCGCAGCTACTACGGGCCGGTCCGCCAGCGAGCGCCGCGACTGGTACTCAGTGCCTTCGGTTTCCGCCGTTGGCAGGCTCCCTCTCGCGACCACCACGACCCCGGTCGCGGTTTCGACGCTCGCCTTCTCACGTTCCGCGCAAGAGCCGCAGACCAGGCTCACGCCGCCTCTACGCCGGACACCACCTGGCCAGCAACGCGGGCACCCGCCAGGCTCATCCCGAGGGGCTACCAAGGACCCTCGGTTTCGATGCCATCTCACGCTTTTCGACGCCTCAACAGCGCACGCCCACCCGGATCTCCCGGGACCGGGCGCTTCTGGAACGTCTTCCTGGTCCCCACCTGACCCGGTCACGCCGGGCCTTTTCCCTGGACGCTCACCACGACAGTCTTCAGCTAACGCAGCTCCAGGGCGGTTTGACGCCTACCCCCGCAGGGCCGACGCCGGAGGGCCAACAAGCCTCCATCTCTCGCACAGCACCGCCTATGTCAGGGTCTTCCTACACGACTCCTCCTTCAGCGTTCGTGACGCACTGGTAGCTGCGCTTGAGCAGCTTGCGCGCGACTGACAGGCACGCGCGGTTGCCGCCGATCCGCTTCGCGGTCTGCACGTAGTAGTCGCGGTCCGGCGAACCGGGACGCCGCGCGACCTGGGCTGCCTCGTACAGCGCCCAGCGCAGCGCTGGCGGTCCCTGGCGAGAGATGTGACCGGGCGCGCGGTGCTGATCGGACTGGTACACGGTGATGTCCATCCCCGCATAGCGGACCGCTTGGCGCGAGGACGAGAACCGCGTGCAGTCGCCCAGCTCGGCGAGGATCGTGACCGCGGTCAGCTCCCCGATCCCGTAGTGGACCATCAGCGCCTTGCATCCCGCCTGGTGACGCGCATAGGCGCGTAGCTCCTTCTCGATCGGGCGCATCTGCAGCTCCAGCGCATCGATCATCGCCAACGCAACCGTCACCTGCTCACGCGCCGTCTCCGGCAGCGGCTGCGCCGCGAGCCAGTCGCGCCCGTCACCGACCATCAGCGCTCGACGCTGCGGGCAGCCGTGGTGATACAGCGTCGCCTGGATCCGCTGCTGCCACTCCGAGCGCTGCTCACCCAGCTCGTGGCGCAACCTGACCCGAGCGCGGAGATCGAGGATGCGATCGGGCGGAATCCATGATTCCGGCAGCCGACCGACCATCAACAGCTCCCGCAAATGCCGCGCATCGGCCCGATCGCCCTTCGCGCGCTTCTTCGGGCCCTTGAGCCCGGCTGTCTCAGCCGGCTCGGCGAGATGCACCACCGCCCCGACCCGGCGCAGTTCCTCGACCAAAAACCGCCAGCCAGTCGTCGCCCCGAGCGCGACCTCCAACTGCTGGCCACGGAAACGCTCAAGCCACTTGCGGACGTGCGCGCGATCGGCCGGCGTCACTCGTGAGCGCTGCACCTCGCCGGTCTCGGTGTCGATCCACTCGCCGGTGATCTGTCCTCGATGCTGATCAAGTCCCATTACGATGCTCACAAGGGGCCTCCTCAAGCTCCACGGTTACCAAGCCTGCGCGGACACGCTCCGCGCTTGAGCCGAGGAGGTCCCTACACGTCGGGGTGGACGGACTGCTCATGACATCTTTCGTCCCGAGCATCAGCGACGCCGATCCGGCTGCGCTGTTGCGCAATCCCTGGCGAAGCGGCGGTCTCGCCGGAGGGCGTCCCGAAATCTGTGTAGGCGGCTGGGCTGGTCTTAACTCTAAAGTATGGGTTGAGGGTTGTCCAGGTGTGGTGTCAGGTTGCAGTGTCAGGGACGCGGTCACCGAAGTGGATCTTGAACGCGAGCAGCGCGATGGTCCAGTTGCGGGTTCGGGTCCACGCCGGGACGGCGTTGGTGACGGCGAGGTAGATCAGTTTGCGGGCGGCGTCCTCGTTGGGGAAGTGGCCCTTGGTCTTGATCGCTTTGCGCAGCTGCCGGTTGAGGGCTTCTATGGCGTTTGTATCCGGTATGAAAGGCACCAGATGCCACCGCGCCCAGCGAACGGCCTGTTGCAGCTATTGAGCGTATCGGGGTCGGTGAGTACGGTGCGACCGTCCGGGTCGCGGGGCATCCGGGAGCGAACGCAGGCTGGGCAGGCCGTTCTTATACGTTGCGCTTTGAGCGCGGGTTAGTAGTTGGCCGCCCCTGCGACTTGCCCGGATGCGCCTTGAGCGCGGATCCGTAGGTGTCGTTCGCCCGCCTGGCTCCCACATCCGTCAACCATCGTTGTTGGAGGTGAGCAGTGGGACGTAGGTGTATCGGGTTGGACGTGCACCGCGAATTCGCGCAGGTCGCGGTGTGGGAGGACGGCCTGGTCCGGCAGGCCGGGCGGATCGCGCTGAGCGATGAGGCGCTGCGGATCTTCGCCGACAGTCTCGGGCCGGAGGATGAAGTCGCGATCGAGGCGACGTGCAACACGCAGGCGATCGTCAGGCTGCTGGAGCCGCACGTCGCGCGGATGGTGGTATCCAACCCGCAGAAGACGCGGGCGATCGCCGAGGCCAAGGTCAAGACGGACAAGGTCGACGCCGAGGTGCTGGCGCAGCTGTTGGCCGCGGACTATCTGCCGTCGGTGTGGATCGCCGACCAGGCCACTCAGGCGCTGCGCCGTCAGGTGGCCCGCCGCGCGCATATCGTGCGTCAGCGGACCCGCCTGAAGAATCGGGTCCAGGCGATTCTTCACCGGAACCTGATCCCCCGGTGCCCAGCGGCGGACCTGTTCGGGATCAAGGGCCGCTGCTGGCTGTCCGCTCAGCCGCTGCCGGCGGATGAGTCGGTCGCTGTGGACGCGCTGTTGCGCCAGCTGGACTTTCACGCCCAGGAGCTGAGGATCATCGATGCTGAGCTCGGCCGCGTGGCGCTCTCAAGTTCTGAGGTCAAGCGGCTGATGACCATCCCTGGGGTTGACGCCACCGTGGCGTTGTCGATCGTCGCCGCCGTGGGTGACTTCCGCCGGTTCCGCCGGCCCGAGCAGCTGGTCTCGTACCTCGGTTTGAACCCGCGGGTCAAGCAGTCCGGGGGTCAGCCCGCCAGTCACGGCCGGATTACCAAGCAGGGCCGCGCGCACGCTCGCGGAATGCTGGTCGAGGCGGCGTGGTCAGCCGCCAAGACCCCCGGGCCGCTGCGCGCCTTCTATCAGCGCGTGTGCTCGCGTCGCGGGATGCAGATCGCCGTGGTCGCGACCGCGCGCAAGCTCGCGGTGCTGTGCTGGACGATGATCGAGCGCGGCGAGGACTACGCGTTCGCGCGCCCGTCGCTGACCGACAAGAAACTCCGCGCGCTCGAGCTCCGCGCCGGCATGCCCTCCCGCCAGGGCCGCAAGGGCACGGCCGCCGCATACTCCCTCAAGGAGGTCCGGCGCCGTGAGCGCGAGCTCGCCGAGCAAGGCGAGCAGGCGTACCGCCAGCTCGTCGCCGACTGGCAGGCCCGGCGGCCCACGAAGCCCAAGGGCGACTCGGGCGTGGCCGCCGCCAATGGGACGCGACTGAAAAGGCCCTCAGTGGGGCAAGCTGCGCGGCAGGCATCAGAAGTCCCAGAACCTGCGCTTCGCTCGGGGGTCGACCACGCCCTGAGCAAAGCCTAACCCCAACACACAAACCTTCCTGTCAACGGCGTCCGACCGGGCGAGGATCTCGCACGCCCACACTCGGCCAACACCCCATCCGGACCGTGTTTCGCCGGCGTCCCTGCCAGCGAGCGACCCCCTCGCAACCACCAACCTCCGCCACAAGCACGGGAGAACGACACGACCACGGCCACGAAAATTGAGCCGGGACCTTGACACTTTCATCCGTCGTGTAGATCACGCGGCGGACCTCGGGGGGGAACGCCAGGAACGGGATCACGTACTCCCAGGCGTTCAGCCAGGCCTGGGTGATGACCGGGAACCGCTGACCCCACTTCTCGTCGAAGCGCTCGAGCTCGGTCTGGGCGGCGTCGGCGTCGATCGCGGTGTAGATCGGTTTCAGGTCCCGCGCCACCTGCTCGCGCTCGCGACGCGGGACGTACTTCAGTGAGTGGCGCAAGAGGTGCACGATGCATGTTTGGACGGTGGTGCGCGGGAAGATCGCCTCGATCGCCTCGGGGAAGCCCTTCAGCCCGTCGACGCAGCAGATCAGGATGTCTCTGACGCCGCGTTGCTTGAGCTCGGTCAGGACCTGCATCCAGAACTTGGCGCCCTCCGTCTCCTGGAACCACATACCGAGCACGTCCCGGTCGCCGTCGACGGTGATCCCGAGCGCCAGGTAGCAGGCGCGTCGTTGTACCGATCCGCCTTCGCGGATCTTGAGGACCAGGGCGTCGAGGAAGATCACCGGGTAGACGTCCTCCAGCGGCCGTTTGGCCCACTCGCGCGCGTCATCCATGACCGCGTCGGTGACCTTGGAGATCAGTTCGCGGCTGACCTTCACGCCGTAGATCTCCTCGAGGTGCGCCTCGATGTCACGCACCGAGAGCCCGCGGCTGTAGAGCGCGAGGATTTTGTCGTCGAACCCCTGGAAGCGGCGCTGGCGCTTTCTGACGATCTTCGGCTCGAAGCTCCCGTCGCGATCCCTCGGCGCGTCCAGGGGAACCTTGCCGTGCTCGGTCACCAGCGTCTTCGGGCTCGTGCCGTTGCGCGTGTTCCCCGCGCCACCGGGCGGCTCGGCATGGGGCTCGTAGCCAAGATGGTCGGTCAGCTCGACCTCCATCGCTCGCTCCACCAGCCGCTTCGTGAGCTGCGCCAACAGCCCACCCGGCCCGGCGATCTCCTCCTCGGTGCTCGCGCCGGCCAAGAGCTGGTCGATCACCTCATCCGGGATCCGCTCGCCATCGGGCCGCTCGACCATCCCACGCAGTCTGGCGCGGTCCACGGCGTCGTCCACCCGCTCCTGGCTCAGGGCCCGAGGTTCCCGAGACCCCCACGGGGGCGCTCGGGTAGCCGGGGCGGTTGCCCGCCCCGGCTCCCACAGAACCGTACGTACGCTGGTCGTATACGGCTCTTCGGGACGGCGGGTTATGACCCCCGCCGCCGGCCGGTTTGCGACCTCGAAGTCATCCCCATAGCGCCAGTTGTGGCGGGTCGGGGGCGACGATGTGCCGGGGCGCGTCCCGGTGCATCTCGACCAGGGCCGCGAGACCGCGTGCTCTGAAGAACACGCGGTTCAGGCAATGGTCGACTATGGGCGTGTGGCTCATCGCCCACCAGGACTTGTGTCCTGAGTAGATCTGTCGCCACACGCTTGCGGGTTTGCCGCCCAGCTTGATGAGACGCCTCGCGATTGTGCGTTTGCGTTTCCAGTGGCGCAGAATGATCGCGCGCAGCCGACGCCGGATATGGGCGTCGAGCGCGCGCAGCACGTACTGCGCTGACGGTGAGGCGATCCCGAAGAAGCCGTGCCAGCCGCGCAGCCACGCGTTGATCCGGGAGATGCAGCTCGCAAGCGAGCTGCCCCAGTTCCTGGGCGTGAGCTGGCGGATCCGCTCCATCGCGTTGCGCCTCGTGCGCTCGGAGAGCAGCACCTCCACGGTCCCGGTCTGCGGGTCTAATCGCAGCCGGAACCCGAGGAAGTGGCGATCCTCGGGAAGGGCGACAGCCGACTTTGACTGATTCACCCTCAGGCGCAACCGCCGTTCGATGAACTCGGTCAGGCTGGCCATCACCCTCAGCCCCGCTCGCTCGCTGCGAACGTACACCTTGGCATCGTCTGCATAGCGAACGAACCTGTGACCACGCCGGGCGAGCTCACGATCGAGCTCGTCCAGCACGATGTTGGAGAGCAACGGCGAGAGCGGCGAGCCTTGCGGCACGCCCTGCTCGCTGTCGATCACCACACCGTCCGGCAGCACCACCTTGGCCTTCAGCAGCCGCCCGATCAGCCCGAGCAGCCGCCGATCGCCCACTCGCTCAGCGAGCTTGGCGGTCAGCCGCTGGTGGCAGACCAGATCGAAGGAAGACACGACACAAGACCCACCTCGAGGGCTTCCCGCCGACGGTGCGGGTCCTGCGGCGGCGGCACGCGTGGGAGGGACAGCCGCTTGAGCTGCTGGGCTGGATGCGCCGCCGCGGTGAGCTTGAGCTGATCCTCGTGCTGCCGGACGGCAGCCACCTGCTTGTGCCGGCTGCGTGGACCGACCTGCACGCGCCAATCGACCCGCCGCCGGCCGCTGGGCCGCTGTGCTCGCTGGGTGATCTGCTCGCCGCGCGGCTGGTGCTGGAGCCGTTGCTCGCGCGTGCTGTCCTGACCGGGCGCGAAAATCAGGTGTCGAGGACCGATCGTGCAGCTGCGTCTGGAGTTGGCCGAGAGCCCGGCGCCCGCGGTGGCGTTGTGGGAGCTGGTCGGCGAGCCGCAGCGGCAGACGGCGATGTCGCTGCTGGCCGCGTTGATCGCGCAGACGGTCGCGCCCGGGGCGGTGAGCGATGAGCTGGCATCGCTTCCAGGCACAGGCGCGGCTGGAGGACGGGGTGACTGAGGGCCGTGTCGGCGGTGGTGTTCTGCAGCTCGTGACGGTGTGCTTGTGCGACCAGGGCGTCGGCGAGCTCACCGACGAGCGGGGGCGGCCAGTCGTGCCCGAGGCGCCGGTCCTCACGCGCCTGCGGCCGACCGAGGCACGAGAGCTGGCGTTCTGTCTGCTGGAGCTCGCCGAGCTCGCTGACCGCCGCTCGGAAGGGGCGCCGTGAGCGAGCGCTCCAAGCTGACCAGCTCGCACCTGCGCCGCCAGGCGATCGTGTACTTGCGGCAGTCCTCCCAAGCGCAGTTGGAGCGCAACGTCGAGTCCACGCAGCGGCAGTATGCGCTGGTTGAGCGCGCGATCGAGCTCGGGTTCTGTCGCGAGCAGGTCATGGTGGTCGACGAGGACCTCGGGATCTCCGGCTCGGGCATCGCCGAGCGCTCGGGGTTCGCGCGCCTGGCGGCGGAGGTCGCGCTCGGGCATGCCGGGCTGGTGCTCGGCCTCGAGGTCTCCCGGCTCGCGCGCAACAACGTCGACTGGTACCGGCTCTTGGATTTGTGCGGCGTGACCGACACCGTGATCGGCGACGCCGACGGGCTGTATCACCCCGGCTCGTTCAACGACCGGCTCCTGCTCGGGCTCAAAGGAACAATGAGCGAGGCCGAACTGCACGTTCTGCGCGCGCGGCTTGAGGGCGGGATCCGCAACAAGGCCCAACGCGGCGAGCTGCGCAAGGCGCTGCCGATCGGGCTGGTGTGGGGCGAGGAGGAAGGCGAGATCCTGCTCGACGCCGACGAGGCCGTGCGCGGCGCGATCGGAACGATCTTCGACCGGTTCGCCGAGCTGGGCTCGGTCCGCCAGGTGTGGCTGTGGCTGCGCCGCGAGGGCGTGCAGTTCCCGCTGCGCCGCTGGGAGGGCGAGCTTCGGTGGGTCACCCCGACCTATCACCAGATCCATAGCGTGCTCGAGAGCCCGGTCTATGCCGGCGCGTATGCGTTCGGGAAGACACGCCGGGAGCGATACGTCGACGAGCACGGCAACACGCGTCAGCGGATGCGTCGGCTCCCCCAAGCAGAATGGGGCGTGTTGATCTGGGAGCACCACCCCGGCTTCATCGATAAGGCCACGTTCGAGGCCAACCGCGCGCGGATCGCCGCCAACACCCGCCCGCGCGCGCACGAGCCCGGCGGCGCGGTCCGCGAGGGCAGCGCGCTGCTGCAGGGAATCGCGGTGTGCGGCCGGTGCGGGCGCAAGCTCAAGGTGCACTACCAAGGCCGCCGCGGGCACAAGAGCCCCGCCTATCATTGCCCGGCCAGCATTCTGGTCGAGGGGCGCGGCGAATGGTGCGTCAGGGTCGGCGGCGGGCAGATCGACCAGGCCGTCGCCGGCGCGCTGCTCGCGGCGCTCACCCCTGCCGGGGTGAAGGCCGCGCTGCTGGCGGCCGAGGCGCTCGAACAGGATCACGACGCGGCGCTCAAGCAATGGCGGCTGCAGGTCGAACGCGCCAGATACCAGGCCGACCGGGCCGAGCGCCGCTATCGGCAGGTCGAGCCCGAGCACCGGCTCGTCGCCCGCGGTCTGGAGCGCGACTGGGAGAACGCGCTGCAACAGCTCGCCAAGGCCGAAGCCGAGCTCGCGCTGCGCGAGCAACAACGCCCCCGCACCCTCACCGAGCACGAGCGCGAGCGGCTGCTCGCGCTCGGCGCCGACCTCGGCCGCGTGTGGTCCGCGCCCACTACCACCGACCGCGACCGCAAGCAGCTGCTGCGCTGCCTGATCGAGGAGGTGATGATCAACCTCGAGCGCGAACAACGCCGCGCGCTGCTCACGATCCGCTGGAAAGGCGGCGCGATCACCGAGCTCGCCATCACGCTCCCCAAGCCGCAGCCCACAATCCGCACCGATGAGGACACGATCGCGCTGATCAAGCGGCTCGCCGCCCACTACGACGACGGCAGGATCGCCGGCATCCTCAACCGCCAAGGCCGCCGCTCCGCCACCGGCGAGCGGTTCACCGCGATCATCGTCGGCGGACTGCGCCGCTACCGCGGAATTCCGGCATACCAGCCGCCCGCCGAGCCGCCCGACGGCGAGCTGCTCCCGGTCGGCAAGGCCGCCGACGAGCTCGGCGTCGCTGCCTCCACCATCTTCCGTTGGCTGCAAGCCGGATTCATCCGCGGCGAACAAGACACCCCCGGCGCACCGTGGCGGATCCGCGTCAACGACCAACTCCGCGCGCTGTTCGTCGAAGACGCCCCACCCGGCTACGTGCCGATCGTCGATGCGATGCGCACCCTCGGCGTCTCCCGCCAGACCGTGTTGCAGCGTGTCAAGCGCGGCGAACTCCAAGCCCTCCACGTCCGCAGCGGACGCCGAAAAGGCCTGCGCATACTGGTCCCACAGGCCGAAACCAGCCTGTTCGACACCACCCCATGAACGCGTTGGCAGTGTGACGATGACTCCAAGAACCTCTCCAGATCAAGATCCACACACCACCCGTAACCGTCCTCGAGATGCATCTTGGCCTCCGTGATCGCCGTGTGGCAACTGCGGCCAGGTCGAAACCCGTGGCTTGAGGAGTGGAAGGTCGGCTCCCACAGCGGTTCGAGCACCTGCCGCACGGCCTCACACACCACCGGTCAAGGTCGTTTCGGTAGAAGTGGTGTAACGAGCGTCTGAGTAGGACGACCTCTATTGAGAAGAGGGGTCGGCCACCGTGGCGCCGAACTCGTCGGCTGTTCTCGCAGCCAGACGAATGGAGACACCACGATGGCCGAAGGTCAGAGCATGACGGTTGCCGAGGTCGTTGCGCAGGTGCGCGATGGTCGGCTTGAGGATTTCGTGCGGGAGGCGGTTGCGCTGGTCGCGCGCGAGTTGATGGAGGCCGAGATCAGTGATGAGATCGGCGCGGGGCTCAGCGAGGTCGCGCCTGAGACGCGTGTGACGCATCGCAACGGGTATCGCTCGCGGGGGTGGGAGACGAGGGTCGGGGAGCTCGAGCTGCTGATCCCGAAGAAGCGTCAGGGGAGCTACTTCCCGTCGTTCTTGGAGCCGCGTCGGCGCTCGGAGCAGGCGATCGTCGCGGTCGTGCTCGAGGCGTACGTCAACGGCGTGTCGACGCGCAAGGTCGACCGGCTGGTGGAGCAGCTGGGGATCGACGGGATGACCAAGGACCGCGTCTCGGGGCTGTGTCGCGCGCTGGATGAGCAGGTCGAGCTGTTCCGCGGGCGGCCGCTTGAGGGCGCCTACCCGTATCTGTGGCTGGACGGCAAGCAGGTCAAGGTGCGCGACCACGGTCGCGTCGTCTCCAAGGCGCTGGTCGTCGCCTACGCGGTGCACGAGTCCGGCGTACGTGAGGTGATCGGCCTGGACGTCGGCGAGGTCGAGTCGGGCGCGTTCTGGGTCGAGTTCCTGCGATCGCTCAAGCAGCGCGGGCTGGACGGGGTGCGGCTGGCGATCTCCGATCAGCACGAGGGGCTGAAGGCCGCGATCGCGCGGGTGCTGGGCTGCTCGTGGCAGCGCTGCACTGTCCATTTCTTGCGCGACATGGTGATGCACTGCCGCCGCGATCAGCGCAATCTGGTCGCCGCCGCGCTGCGCGAGGTGTTCAACGCCGAGCACGACAAGCAGGCGCGCGAGCGGGTCTCGCACGTCCTGGAGCGGCTCGCCACCGTCGCGCCGAAGGTCTGCGAACTGCTCGAGCAAGCCGAGGAGGACCTGCTCGCGTTCTACGCCTTCCCGCCAGAACACTGGACCAAGCTGCGCTCAACGAACCCCCTCGAGCGAGTCAACAAGGAGATCGGCCGACGCACCGACGTCGTCGGGATCTTCCCCAACGACAAGGCGGTGATCCGCCTCGCCGGCGCCCTCCTCTCAGAGCAAAACGACGAATGGCTGGTCCAGCGCCGGTACCTATCGGTCGAGTCGATGGCGCAGATCCTCGCCGCCGAGCGCGACCAGGACGCACACCCGCCCGACGCCAAGGAGGTGGGCCAGCTCAGCACCGCCTCGTAGCTCGCGCCGCCGCTTCCCGTCAAGGGCGCCGCTCCGCGGCTCGCTTCGCTCGGCCCTGCCGGGCCGGCCCTTGACTGGACGCCGGGCGCTCGCTTTCTGACAGCCATAGGTTGCGCAAGAGCGCACCTGGCTTGGTTCAGACCCCCCCTCCACCAACACCAAGAAGAGGTGAGCACGCTCCCGAAGGCGTGAGCCGCCATCCCCACCGACGAGCTCCACGCGTTACACCACAACAAACGACTTGACTCCGGTCAACCACGTCGGGAATCCCCAGCCCACGCTCACCGCCCCCCGCCTTCGGGATGAACGCCCGGCGGATCTCGCCGGGTCGATACGTCCCCGCCAGCAGGTCGGCCTCGAGCCTAGGCAAAACGGTCGGCCACTGCTCAAGCAGCACCTCGATCGTCTGCCCATCCGGACCAGGAGCGCCCTTGTTCGACGCCACCTTGAACAACGCACTGGTCAATCGCTTGGCAACCTCCTCCATCGTCGCCGGCGCTGCCGTCTCCACCTTGTCGATCGCCTTCGGCGCTCCCGCCCGGATCGCCCCAAGCCGGACCCGGGTCCTCCTGCGGGTAGCCCCTTTCGGGTTTTCTGCTGTCGCGATCGGCAGGCCGAGCTGCACCGCCGTTTCTTCGACCGGGACCGCCTTCCCCTGCCCGCCAGGGCTCGACCCGGCGCGCTCAGCGGGCATTACCCCGCCTTCGGGTACTACTCGGTCCTCGGACTTCTGCTGGGCCATCGACCATCGTCCTGGCGTCCTCCGGCCTACCGGCAACCATCGCCGGAACCCAGCAGACCTCCCTGGGTGAAACGCTGAGATTTCGCCGTGATGACGTCGCCACTACGCCCTCGGCATCGACAGGAACAGGGCATCGCCGCCGCGGGCCGGCTCGCCCACCGAGGAACGCCTTACGGCGCTTCACTCTCGTTCGCCACCACAACACACCTATGGCCTCTTCCAGACCCGCCCTCACGGAAGCCCCCGCAGCGCACAACCAAGCCGCACTGGGGACCGCCCGGTCAATTCCGGGCCACGCCCTTGCCTCTTCAATGTTGGATTCCCCCTGTCAGGGCTCCAGGACAGGACTCACACCTCCGATCTCAACACCCGTGCCCAGCACACCCGGCGGCTCGCCTGGCGGCTCGCCGCCGGCGCCATACGGACTAGAAACCCTGACTGACTGAGGACTGCTTTCTTTGGTTGAAGGCATGAGCGTCGCTTTCGTTCATACCTACACAAATCCTCGGACACTCCCTCTCGCCGAAGCCGATGTCGAGACCGCTGGTTCTGCTCACAACCAGCAGAGTTGTTGGTCGCTGCCGCGTTGCGCTGGGAAAGCAGGCGTCTCGAGCAGTGCCCGCCGAGCGCGTGGTGGCCTTGAAGCAAATCGGCGACTAGGCGCGCGCCTAAGGGCCGCGGGAGGTCGGCCTCGCGATCAGGCGTTTGTGTTAGTCCGGGCGGGCGCTGATCTCAGCGGCGATCGGCTGACCGGTGGGATTGGCGTCTGCGGGGTTTTTGGGTGCGCTTTGAATGACGGAGCATGTCGGTCAGGATCGGCGGCCAGTGCTCGCGTAGCGCTTCGTGCCCCATGAACAGGCCGAGGTGGCCGCCTGTGGTGACGTGCCGACGTATGAGCTCGGGCGGGGTCGAGGCGAGGTCGGCGATCGCGAATACCTGGTCGGGTGGGGTGATGTGGTCGGTCGCTCCAGCGAGCAGGTAGAGCGGCATCGAGATGTTCGCGAGGTCGACCCGGCGTCCGCGAACTCTGATCGCGCCGTCGATCAGCCCGTTGTCGCGGAACAGGTGGCGGATGATCCACAGGTAGAACGCCCCAGGGACGTCCTGGGTGTGCTTGAACCAATCCTCGAACTCGCAGTAGCGGGCGACGTGGTGCTGGTCGTCGAGGTGCAACAGCAACTCGATCTGTCTGGAGATCTCGGCGCTCGGCTGGATCATGACGAACCCGGAAACCATGTGCTCGCCCTTGAGGACGCCTCCGTCGAGCTGCACGAGGGCCTCATAGAACCGCAGATCTCCACCCGGAGCTAGGTGACGCAGCACTTCGTGAACGACCGGCTCGCCGGCGTGGAAGTCGATCGGCGCTCCGGCGAGCGTGAGCGTGTTGATCTGCTCGGGATATAGCGCCGCGTAGATCGTCGCCAGCCATCCTCCTTGACAGTCGCCGATAAGGTTCACCCGTCCCCCGCAGTGGTCGACCGCGTGGTGGATGACCTCGAGATAGTCCTCGATCGACGCGTCCTTGGTTTCCTCGGTCGCGCCGATCCAGTCAAGCGAGAACGCGCGCTCCAGGCCCGAGGCCAGAATCGCATGCATCTGGCTTTGATCGTCTGAATAATCGACGATGCACGAGTCGTGGCCGGCCTGCGGCGGAAGCACCAGCGTGGGGACGAAGCCCAGGGTCTGCGAGGTCGAGAAATCGCGCAGACGCGCGATCGGGTCCTCGAAGACGATCTCGTGCGGCGTTGTCCAAGAGGGCGGCTTGCGCGTGATCGTCAGTTCCACCCAGCGCGGGAGGTCGAGCGCACCGGGCCCACCGGTGAGGGCCGCCAGAAAGCAATCGCGCGCGCCGTTGAGCGCGATCGACCAGCCTTCGAGCCAGCTGTCGAGCAGCCCCGGGTTGAGGTTTGGTGAATGCACCGGCGGGGACGACGACAAAGCGTTCATGGTCGATCTTTCTTCTTGCGTGCGAAGAGCACCGATCGAATCCGACCGGTGCACCCCAATTGTGTTCGGCGTGAAGTTGGACTGCAATTTCAACAGGCTGCGCGCCGTGCTCGCGGACGAGCGCGCGACCTCGCGCACGACGTCGGCCTGCGTCCGAACCAGATTCTTGAACCACGCTTGCTGCGTGTAGCCCGGCGACCTCAGCTCGAGTCGATCGCTTGCTCGAGGCCTTCTCATACGCGTCGAGGTACAGGATGCAGACCTGTCGCGCATGCCGAGGAACTGCTCGTTTGGCCCCTTGACCTGGTCGAATGCGGCGTCAACCGTCGGCGCGCCGATCTTGGCTTGGGTCGTCGGACCCATAGTCGCTCCGGGATAGCTAGAGCCGAATGGCTCTGCTTGCAGATTAGCACATTAGCTGCAAACTCGCAAGCACCATATCGGGAAGTCAGAGATCGCCACCGTCGAACCCGAGCGCCTTGTCGCGCGGGAGGTCGGGGAACCCGCTACGACGAGCGGGTCGGCGTTGCCCGGACCGGCGCTCTGAGCAAACGGCCGAACTACCACTGACAGAAGTCTCGATCGCGGCGAGAAGCTCTTCAGTTGCTGACGATGAGGCAGCTGTCTGAACTCGAATCCGACTGACTGCTGCAATCTTTGGGAGCAGGCGTCCCTGAAGGTCCACTCGACGCCCATCAGAGTGCCGCTCTGGAACGAATCCACGCGTCTGACGCCCGGAGGCGCAGCCGGACGACGAGGTGCTCGCAATCGTTCCAAACGAGCAGTGTCGGCGGCTGGGATCTGGCCACCGAAGACTGCTGGATCTAGCCCAATCCAGCAGGCTAGGTGAGCGCCTTGGCCTTGATGGCGTCGAACTCAGCCTGCGTGATCGCGCCACTGTCGAGGAGCTGCTTAGCCTTTTCGATCTCGGCCGCCGCCCCGCCGGTGCCGCCGGCGGTCTTGCGCACATATTCGTCGAACTTCGCTTGGGACGCCTGGGCGTCCGACATCTTTCGCTCGGCCATCCCGTCGTGATTGACGATGAGGTAGGCCAGCACGCCGATCCACGGAATGAGCACCACGAAGATCACCCACGCGGCCTTGCCCCAGCCCGAGATGTCGCGACGGCGAAAGACGTCGATCAGCACGGTGATCGCGATCCAGATGAAGATCACCCAGGCAAAGAAAATGAGCGTCGTCCAGAGGATGTTCAGGAAGGGGTACGACGTGGCGGTGATGATCAATGTGATCGTCTCCGATCGGGTTCGTTGGTGAGAACTCCTTCGCCGTCCCTTCGCCGTCTTCGGTCCGGACTCCTTCTCCGCGCTCGCCCTGGGAGCACCGTAGACCGCGAAGCGGAAACGCTCTGCCGCTCCTGTGTCGATCGAAGCAACAGTCGGCTCGTCGGGCCATTGGACCACTGCCTCGTTCCCGGGGAGCGTGTCGATGGACTCGATGCGGCGCACGCGTCCAGTCCACGCCCCTGCGAGAGCGACACGCGATGCACGGGACCGGATACCGATCGTCCCGAGACCACGCGGCGTCAGTTTGGGTTGACAAAACTTCGGTTGTCAACCTAAACTGACGGACATGAACGCCGAAGACATCGCCTCCGCGATCGCGTCCAACGACCCGTCGCTGGGGCTCCGCGCCGCTCTAGCTCTGCACCGGCTCGCGGAACGGGTCGAGGCGGACCACGTCGCGACCGCCCGCCAGCAGGGGTGGTCTTGGCAGCAGATCGGTGACGCGCTCGGCGTTACCCGCCAATCAGTCCACGCCAAATACGGAAAGCGACTCCCATGACCAAGCACTCGAAACCAGCCGACGCGTATCACCCTTGGAGGACGTACATTGACGCTCGCGAGGAAGCACGGCGCCGCGGTGACCGCAAGGTCGGCACCGAGCACCTGATACTCGGGCTGCTCAGGGAACCAGTCCTGGCGCAGGCCCTCGGATGCGACCTACAGACAGCCCGCGACGCGCTCGACGCGATGGATCACGATGCGCTCGCCGCAGTCGGCATCGGCGCTGCGTTCAACGCACCACCGATACCGATCGACGAGCCGATCAAACGTCCGTCGAGGCCGACGCTCAAGGCCGTCCTGCGGGACCGTTTGCCAATGACACCCGCAGCCAAGACAGCGCTGGAGAAATCGTACAAAGAGATACGCCGTGGTCACCACGCCGGCCCGCAACAGGTGCTCCTAACCGTCCTCGAGCTCGAGCCGCCAGATCCCGCCGCCGAGCTTATCGCCGCGCTAGGCATCGATCGCACGGCCACGCGGCAACGTCTCAGCGTGGCACGCGCCGCAGCGTAGGCAACCCAGCACCGAGCAGCGAAGGGTGAAAGCGAGTCGCTGAGGCAGCCATCTCGTGCGCCCGGACGCCACGTCGCTCGCGCCGGACGCCAGCAGCGCTGCGCTGGCTGCTGGATCTGAGCAGAACCAGCGTTCTCGACGTCGGCGTCGGCGACACCGCTGCTTCGCCAGGGATGGCGCAAGAGAGCAGCCGGATCGGCGTCGCTGATGCTCGGGACGAAACGGAGCAGAGCTGGCGGCCGCCTGCCGCGGCCGGCGCGAGACGCCTCGTTTTCGTCCGTAGCAGCATAGATTCTTCGTGCGCTCGGAGCTGCTGCGTCGCCTACGAACGCAGTAGCCGCCCTGGCAGTGGGCTCGGCGGTACCGCATCGACCGCGAGCGGAAGCCTCGCACGAGACACGTGCTTGTAGCCGGCAGCGGAAGCGCGGTCTTGCAGACCACCACCCGAACTAGTCGGGTCGCCGTCGTTGGTCAGCCACTGGGAGTCCACCAGATCGGGGGCTGAGGGATCGTTGAAACGTTCGGCATCGTCGCTGCGATCGCGGTCGCCGCTCAGACGATTGCGCTGACAGCGCCGGAGTCAACCAGTTCGACGAAACCCCTCAGGTGACCCCCGGAAACCGGCTGGGAATCCAGGACTGGGTCGCGGTGCGGAGCAAACGTCGCCAGCGACTGGCGCTCAGTCTGCGGCGGTCGGCGGCACGATCTCCTCCAGCACGTGAAAGAAGCCTGAGGCGAGAACCTCAGTCTCGAACTCGCTCATCCGCTCCACCCGGCCCAGCTCCGCGGACATCCACTCGGGATCGTCGCGCAGCGCTTCGTACCCAGCCTCGTCGAGCTCGAATAGGCTCCAAGTCGCGATCACGTCGGGGTCATCTTCGCTGCGCGCGATCCAAATCTTCGTCATCCCCGCGGGCCAGTGCTGGAGCGAGTCGGGCTCCCATGCGCGGCGAAAGCGCTCGTAAGCGCCAGGCTTTAGCCGGCGCACCACCATCGCGTACATCATGATGTCCAGCCTCCTCGAGTTGGGGGACCGGACAAACATAACTGCCGGCGACGTTCGCGAGAGATCCACGCAACCGAGTCGCATGATCTTAGGCGGCGCCATTGCCGAGACTCCCGACGACAGCCTCGTGAACGCTAGGCAACAACCCTGAGGGACGCTGCTCTAGCGGCCGGACGATGACCGCCTGAAACGGTCGGGCTTCGGCGGATCGCCGCGGCCACGCCGTGCCGTTATGAGGCCTGGTGATCCTTAGCCGGAGTGCTTACACCAGCCACGCCGAGCTGCTGCATCATCGCCAGCAGGTCGACGACTCCCCAATGCTCGGCCACGAGGCCGTCCTCGTCGAACCGCATGATGTCGATCAGGTGCACGTCGACGCTCCTGCCGGTCGCGGGCATGCCCATCAACTCACCCTCGTGAGTTCCGGTCGCTCGCACGCGCGCGACGACCTTGTCACCGCTGGCCAGAACGGTTTTCGGGTTCCATCCGCAGATTGGGAACGCCGCGCGGTACATACGAAAGAACTCAAGGACACCGTCCTTGGTTGGCTCGTGGTGACGTCACGGGTGAGGTCCGCCAGCGCGGCGCCAAGGACGCCGAGCGGCTCGGGCGTCGCCGTCCTGGCCGCGATCCGTTCGAGGTCAGTAATTGACCGAATTGCAGCTTCGTATGCGCTGACGGTCGCGCCTGCGATCGCTCGTGGCACCAGGCGAGCCGCGGTCAGCTTTGGTTGATCATCGGCACCTCGGATCAGAATTGACTTCAGTTTAGAATGCGGGAGCTGAGGCCCGAAGACACTGCGGAACGCACGCGGTGGTCGACTCGTCAGATCAGAGCTTGACGCCCGCCCCAGCTGCGATATGATCTGAAGTCAGTTCAGTCGATGACTAGCTCGAAAGGCCGAGGGCGAGATGAAGGCGACGATCCAAGCGACGACTCCCCATTCCGCGGTCAGGTGTCCGGTGTGCGAAAGCCACTCCCGGCCGCTATACGTGCCGTGGCAGCAGCATGTCGTGGGATGCGCGGTCCGGGCAGGTGAGCTCAGGCGTGAACGAGAGCTGCGACCAACGCTGCTCTCGGTCGCGACGGCCGCTTGACGTCTAACAGCTGGGCCCCGTGCCTGGATGCAACGACTCGCGCAGCGCATGTCAACAGCGGCGTGCCGACCGTCGGCGCCAGGCTCGCCGTGCGCTAGCGCCGGTCAAGACGTTGACAGCGGCACGTGCTGGCCGGCCCGGATGAGCGACTCGACCAACGCGCTGAGCCTCACCGAATCCGCAGCCAAACATCGCGCCGCCAGCGCTGGCGTGCATCGTCGGTGCCCACCGGCGGTGTACGGCGCCGATGATCTCCGCGGAGGAGATCCCTTCCGGGTAGGTGCCGGTGGTCGAGAGGTACGCATGCCCGAGCTGGCGCTTGGCAGCAGTGACGCCGACGTCGCGCCTGGCCTCTGCGAGCCCTACCCGAGCAGCATTCGAGCGGGTGGGCCCTTCGGGGTGTCCTGAGTCACGTCCTCGCCGGCCAAGTGTCAGCGCGCGGTGCTGACTTGCCGCGAGAGCCCTGTCGTTTCGTCTGCGAACCGGTGCGCGCTGGATGTCCGGGCCCACTGCTGGCGGTTCGCAGGTCGCGGCCGCCCGCGCGGCGCCGGGATTGCACCTACGGTCGAGCCAGGCTCCCGTCCGCTGCTCACATCGGCGGCGAGCGGACCTCCGCCCGCGGATGGAGCGTGTCGCTTTAGCTGCTGGCGGTCCCTTGCCCGTCGGCGATTCTCCGTTCGTGCAGTCATTCGCACCTGCAGAATGCCCACCGGTGGCGCTCCCGCTCGTGAGTGCTCTCGCGCAAGGCGTCGGTCGGCGTCGCCATAGACTGCCGGGCGAAGATGTCACCGGCCGACAATACTGTCGGAAGGGCCGCTGTTCAGGCCCCTCCCCATGGGGTGGGCGCCCTAGTTCCTCGGCGTGAGCTGTTCGATGTGCTGGGACGCGCCCGTCGAGTGGTCCAGGTGTCGGCGCCTGCTGGAAGTGGGAAGACGTCGCTGCTGCGATCTTGGATTGCTGAGGCGGAGCTTAGGGACAGCGTCGCGTGGGTTTCGGTCGCGGCTAGAGAGGGCGATCCTGAGCGGTTCTGGCTCTCAGTCCTCGACGCAGTCCGGGCGACGAAGGCTGGGTCATCGCTGGTTGGTGAGCTGACGCCGGCGCCTGATCTCGACGGTGGTGCGATCGCCGAGCGGCTGTTGGCGGATCTCAGCCCGCTCGATGAACCGCTTTGGCTGGTGATCGACGATCTGCACGAGTTGTGCTCAGACGATGCGTTCCGTCAGCTGGAGCTGCTGGTGATGCGCGCGCCGGCTGTGCTCCGCTTCGTACTTTTGAGCCGGGGCGAGTTGCACCTGGGCCTGCACCGCTTGCGTCTTGAAGGAGAGCTCACCGACATCCGTGCGGCGGATCTTCGCTTTTCGCTAGATGAATCGCAGGCGCTGTTTGAGTCGGCCGGCGTGCAGCTCTCAGAGTCGGGCGTCGCCTTGTTAGCGGAGCGGACCGAGGGTTGGGCGGCCGGGCTGCGGCTGGCGGCGCTCTCGTTGACCGGACATCACGATCCGGAGCGATTCGCCGCTACGTTCGCCGGGAGCGAGCGAACTGTGGCCGAATACCTGGTTGCCGAGGTGCTGGATCGACAGCCCGAACAGGTCAGACGGCTACTCCTACGCACCTCGGTGCTCGAGATGGTCAGCGGGCCGCTGGCAGATTTGTTGACGGCGGGCTCCGACGGGCAACGGCTCCTGCAGGAGTTAGAGGAGGCGGGCGCGTTTGTGGTCTCGCTGGACCCGCGCCGATCCTGGTTTCGGTATCACCCCCTGTTCGCCGAGCTGCTGCAACTCGAGCTTCGGCGGACCGCAGCGGACGAATTGCCCGCGTTACACCGCGTGGCCGCCAAGTGGTTTTCGGAACGCGGCCACGCGGTTGAGGCGATCCGGCACTTGCAGGCAGCGGAGGAGTGGACCCTCGCTTGTCGACTGCTGTGTGACAACTGGTTTGGGCTCATCCTGAGCGGTCACAGGGCCACGGCCCATCAGCTCCTTGCCGGCTTCCCGCTGAGCGCTGTAGCTGCCGATGCTGAGTTGAGCGCGCTTAGGGCGGCGTACGAGCTGGACCGGGGGTCGCCGGATGAGGCCGAGCGCCATCTGGCGATCGCGACGCAGGCCGCGGAATCGGAGGCGTTGGACCGCCGCGGCCACCTGCAGCTCGTGCTCGCGATCGTGCGGCTCTCGATCGCCAGTCACCGCGGCGACCTTCAGGCCGTGGTGGAGCAGACGCATCGGCTGCTCGCTCCCTCGGAGGCGCCGAGCGTGGCGCAGCTCGGACTTGGCGATGAGCTGCGTGCCCTAGCGCTGCTGGAGTTCGGCGTCGCCGAGGTGTGGACGGGTCGCTTTGAAGCGGCAGAGCAACATCTCGAGCAAGCGCTCGAGATGGCGCAGCGCATCGCGCGGCCGTTTCTCGAGCTCGGCGCTGTCGCCCATCTGGCACAGATCGCGATCTTCGAGTCCGTGCCGCGGGGCGCCCAACGTAGTAAGGAGGCGATCGAACTCGCGCAGCGCCACGGCTGGGCGGACGATCCTGTCACCGGGGTCGCGTACGCAATCCACGGCATCGCGCTCGTCGTTCAGGGACGGCTGGAAGAGGCGGAATCCTGGCTCCAGCACGCCGAGGGTACGCGCTTGCCCTGGGTGTCACCCGCTGGCGGGCTGATGCTCTACGTGATGCGCGGACTGCTTGAGTCGGCGAACGGCGATGATGCGGAGGCCCTGAAGGCGTTTCGCTCGGCCGAGCGCCTGGGCGAGCTCCTCGTCCAACCCCATGTGCTCGCGGCGCGGATCCCCGGCCACCTGGTCCGAACGCTGGTGCGGCTGGGTGAGCTCGAGCGCGCCGAGGAGATCCTCGCCGAGATGAGCGATGCAGAGCGCGCGCTCCCGGAGATGTTGATCGCCGGCGCGGCGTTGCGGCTCGTCCGCGACGACCCCGAAGGGGCTGCGGATATGCTGGCGGCGCTGCTCGACGAGCGAGCCTTAGCAATGCGTCCCCGGGTCTGGCCGGTCCAGGCCCTTCTCCTGGAAGCGATCTCCCGCGATGCGCTCGGCGATACCCATCGGGCCGAGCGTGCACTGGAGCGCTCGCTCGACCTCGCCGAGCTCGAGGGCCTGCTCATCCCATTCCTCCTCTACCCGGCGGCCGGGCTACTGGAGCGGCATCGGCGGCGTCGCACCTCGCACGCGGCGCTGATCTCAGAGATCCTCGACCTACTGGCCGGAAGGACACCGGCGCGGCAACGGGACACGACGCACCTGCAGAGCGGGCCCCTCACCGAGAGTGAGACACGCGTGCTGCGCTACCTGCCTACCAACCTGTCGGCGCCCGAGATCGCGGCGGAGCTCTATCTCTCGCTAAACACGATCCGGACCCACATGCGGCACCTCTACTCCAAGCTCGGAGTACACACGCGTGCCGAGGCCGTGGAACGCGCGCGCGTGTTCGGGCTGCTCGCCCCTTCGTCACGGCCCGGTTGACCCGACGACGCGCGACGCCGACGGATTGGCGAACGACGTGGCGTCTGAGGCGGGCGCTGAATCACATCAATCATGTGATGACAGATCACATCGTCGTGCGCCACCCTCCGCCCCCTCGTCGCGTGACTGAAATCGCTTCAGTCTCGCTGCACATTCGAAAGCTCGTCTAACCCCGGAGGAACGCGATGCTGTCAGAAGAGGAAATCCAGATCCCGCGCGGGGGAACCCGCTTGAGAATGGTGCCTGTTGAGGAGTTCGACCCCGAGCTGCGCGAGCTCGTCGCCGCCGACGATCGGACGCCGCTCGAGCTCGGCCTGCTGCGCATACACGCCCACCGGCCATCTCACGCCAGGGCGATCGTCGGGCTGCACGCGGCGCTGTGGAGCGACCGGCTGCTCCCCGACCGCCTGCTCGAGCTCGTCCGCCTGCGGATTGCGTTCTTCAACCAGTGTCGGACGTGCATGGCGATCCGCTATCCCGGCGCGGTCGCCGACGGGCTCACCGAGGCGCTCGTATGCTCACTCGAGAAGCCCTACGAGGCGTCGGACCTGAGCGCCGCCGAGCAGGCCGCGATCCGCTACGGCGAGCTGCTGGCCACCGATCACCTCGCGATCGACGAGTCCATCTACGACGAGCTCCGCAAGTACTTCACCGAGGAGGAGATCGTGGAGCTCGGCGGCTACTGCGCCTTCTGCGTCGGGTTCGGCAGGTTGGGGGCGACGTGGAACATGATCGAGGAGCTCCCGAAGCGCTTCCACGAAGGCCAGATCGCCACCCCTTGGGGCGGCGAGGCAATCACCGTTCGCTGACGCCGTCGCGTTTCGACGGAGCCAAACCGGATCCGTGGTCTCCAAGCGGATCGAGTTGCTCGACGCGCTGGTCGGCGCCCACGCGGCCGCGTACGTCACCGACCGGCACGGCACCGTGGCCAATCCTGCCGTGCCGTGCCGTCTGCGCGAGCTCATGCACCAGCTCGCCGAGCTCACCTTCGAGCGCGACGGCCGCTACCCGCGCTGGTGGCGCGCCGTTGGCGAGAAGCCCTGATGGGTCTGCTGGACGGCAAAGTCGCGGTTGACAGCGGCGCGGCTCGAGGTCAGGGTCGCGCCCACGCGGTGCGCCTCGCGCGAGAGGGCGCCGACATCATCGCGATGGACACCTGCGCCGATATCGACACGGTCCACTATCCGCTCGCAAGACCCGAGGACCTCGACGAGTCGGGTGGCCCGGGGGATCGCACCCCCGGGCTCCCTCGGATCCCGGCGTGACAGTCTCCCGTCACCGGGCTCTTCTGATCAGCCGTCAGGCATAGGAGCGGACCACGCGCCAGTGGGCGAACAGGCCGGGCGCTCGTTGGAGCAGTCCGGTCCACCACCGCTTGAACCGCTTGATGGTCCGCAGCCGCTTGTATTTCCTGCCTGCCCAGCGCCTCATGTAGGTGTTGACGCGCTGCAGGAGGGAATCCATCACGGTCCGGTAGTACCGGCCGTAATAGTTGATCCACCCGGCGACGATGGGGTTCAGCCAGTGCGCCAGGTCTTCGAGCGTCAGGTCGGTGCGCCGGTGGATCCGCATCCTGCGGAGCCGATCGCTTTTGGCCTTGAGCGCCTCAGGGCTCATCGCGGGCAAGAACCCGGTGAACGCCCGGCCACTTTTGGTGCCGCGCGCTCCCCGTGCCCGGAAGGTGAACCCGAGGAAGGTAAACGTGGCGTGCTCGTGGTCGCCTCGACGCCTGCCGTCCTTGCAGTAGACAATCCTTGTCTTGTCGGGGTGGATCCGCAAGCCGACCTCTCCCATCCGCGCGGCGATCGCGGCCAGCACGTGCTCGGCTTGCCGCCTGCTCTTGCAGTGCACGACGATATCGTCGGCGAAACGCTCGAACGGGCAGCCCGGGAACTCCCGAGCCATCCACGTATCGAACGCGTAGTGCATGAACAGGTTCGCCAGGACCGGCGAAATCGCCGATCCTTGCGGGGTTCCCTTGTCTCGCTGCACAAGCGTGCCATCCGGGCGCTGCAGCGGCGCTTCCAGCCACCGCCTGACATAGAGCAGCACCCAGCGACAGTCGGTCACCGCCTCTACCGCACGAACTACGAGCTCCCAGGGCACAGTGTCGAAGGAAGACACGACACACTGCCCACCTCGATGGCTTCCCGGCGACGGTGCGAGTGGTGCGGCGAGCTCATGCATGGGAGGGTCGTCCGCTTGAGTTGTTGGGGTGGATGCGCCGGGGAGGTCGGCTTGAGCTGATCCTGGTGCTGCCGGACGGCAGCCACCTGATGGTCCCGGCCGCGTGGACCGACCTGCAGGCCACGCCTGGGCTTGCCGAGGCGGGGACGCTGGCCTCGCTTGACGATCTGATCGCCGCGCGAAGGATCCTGGAGCCGGTGCTTGAGCGTGTCGTCCTGGCCGCGCGCGATGATCGGGATTGGAGGACTGATCGTGCAGCTGCGTCTGGAGTTGGCCGAGAGCCCGGCGCCCGCGGTGGCGTTGTGGGAGCTGGTCGGCGAGGAGCAGCGGCAGATGGCGATGACGCTATTGGCGGCGTTGATCGCGCGGACGGTCGCCGGCGAGGGCGACGAGGAGGAGACGGCGGTCGGTGAGTGAGCGCTCGAAGCTGACCTCCTCGCATCTGCGCCGCCAGGCGTTCGTGTATCTGCGCCAGTCCTCTCAGACGCAGGTCGAGCGCAACGTCGAATCGACCGCCCGGCAATACGCGCTGGTTGAGCGCGCGATCGAGCTCGGGTTCACGCGCGAGCAGGTCGTGGTGATCGACGAAGACCTCGGGTCTCCGGCTCGGGGCTGTCGGACCGCTCGGGGTTCGCCCGGTTGGCGGCGGAGGTCGCGCTCGGTCACGCCGGGCTGGTGCTCGGCCTGGAGGTCTCCCGGCTGGCGCGCAACAACGCCGACTGGTACCGACTGTTGGATCTTTGCGGCGTGACCGACACGGTGATCGGCGACGCCGACGGGCTGTATCACCCCGGATCGTTCAACGACCGGCTGCTGCTCGGGCTGAAGGGCACGATGTCCGAGGCCGAGCTGCACGTGCTCCGCGCGCGGCTTGAGGGCGGGATCCGCAACAAGGCCCAGCGCGGAGAGCTGCGCAAGGCGCTGCCGATTGGGCTGGTCTGGGGCGAGGAAGAAGGAGAGATCCTGATCGACCCCGACGAGGCCATCCGCGGCGCGATCCAGACGATCTTCGACCGGTTCGCCGAGCTCGGGTCGGCGCGGCAGGTGTGGCTGTGGATGCGCCGCGAGGGGGTGCAGTTCCCGCTGCGACGCTGGGAGGGCGAGCTGCGCTGGGTGATCCCGACCTACCATCAGATCCACAGCGTGCTCGAGAGCCCGGTATATGCCGGCGCGTACGCGTTCGGGAAGACCCGCCGGGAGCGATACGTCGACGAGCACGGCAACACGCGCCAGCGGTTGCGTCGGCTCCCCCAAGCAGAATGGGGTGTGTTGATCTGGGAACACCACCCCGGCTTCATCGATAAGGCCACGTTCGAAGCCAACCGCGAGCGGATCGCCGGCAACACCCGCCCGCGCGCACACGAGCCCGGCGGCGCGGTCCGCGAGGGCAGCGCGCTGCTGCAAGGGATCGCGGTGTGCGGCCGCTGCGGACGCAAGCTCAAGGTCCACTATCAAGGCCGCCGCGGGCACAAGAGCCCCGCCTATCACTGTCCCGCCAGCATCCTGGTCGAGAACCGCGGCGAATGGTGTGTCAGGGTCGGCGGCGGGCAGATCGACCAGGCCGTCACCGGCGCGCTGCTCGCCGCGCTCACCCCAGCCGGCGTGAAGGCCGCGCTGCAAGCGGCCGAAGCGCTCGAGCAAGACCACGACGCCGCGCTCAAGCAGTGGCGGCTGCAACTCGAGCGCGCCAAATATCAGGCCGAGCGAGCGGAGCGACGCTATCGCCAGGTCGAGCCCGAGCACCGACTCGTCGCGCGCGGCCTGGAGCGTGACTGGGAGAACGCACTCGGCGAGCTCGCCAAGGCAGAGGCCGAACTCGCGCTGCGCGAACAACAACGACCGCGAGTTCTGTCCGAGCAGGAGCGCGAGCGGCTGCTGGCGCTCGGCGCAGACCTCGGCCGCGTGTGGTCCGCGCCCACAACCACCGACCGGGACCGCAAGCAACTCCTCCGGTGCTTGATCGAGGAAGTGATCATCACCCTCGAGCGCCAGGAGCGCCGCGCGCTGCTCAACATCCGCTGGAAAGGCGGCGCAATGACCGAGCTCGCGGTCACGCTCCCCAAACCACAACCCGCGGTCCGCACCGACGAGGACACCATCGAGCTGATCCGCCGGCTCGCCGCGCACTACGACGACGGCAAGATCGCCGGAATCCTCAACCGGCAAGGCCGCCGCTCCGCCACCGGCGAGCGGTTCACCACGATCATCGTCGGCGGCCTGCGCCGCTACCGCCAGATCCCCGCATACAAACCACCGACCGAACCACCCGACGGCGAGCTCCTGCCCGTCGGCAAAGCCGCCGACGAACTCGGCGTCGCCGCCTCCACCATCTTCCGCTGGCTCCAAGCCGGCTTCATCCGCGGCGAACAAGACACACCCGGCGCCCCCTGGCGAATCCGCGTCAACGACCAACTCCGCGCCCTGTTCGTCGAACACGCACCACCAGGCTACGTCCCGATCGTCGACGCCATGCGGACCCTCGGCGTGTCCCGCCAAACCGTGTTGCAACGTGTCAAGCGCGGCGAGCTGCAAGCCCTCCACGTCCGCAACGGACGCCGAAAAGGCCTGCGAATACTGATCCCCGCAGTGCGTCTGACTTCGTGATAGAGGTCGGGCTGTTTTTCAACCACATCCTGGGAGGCTTCGGGGGCCTTGAACCAGGAGGATCGGATGATGGAGAACGGCAAGCGCAGGCCTCGCCGGCAGTTGACGCCGGAGGAGACGTGGGAGGTGTTCTTGGAGGTCACCTCGCAGGAGATCTCGCAGGCCGACGCTGCTCGGAAGTACGGCGTCGACGTCAGCGTGATCGTTCGTCTGCGGGCGTTGGCGAAGGACGCCGCGCTCGCGGCGTTCGCCTCGGCGAAGCCGGGCCGGCCCGCGTCCGCCGAGACGGTCGAGCTGGAGTTGCTCAGGGAGGAGAACGACCGCCTGTCGGAGGCGCTCAAGGAGATGGCGATCGAGCTCACGCTGCACCGGGGAAGGCAGCGCTCGGGCTTTTCGGCCCGGTCCCCGCGCGCGTGAGCGCCGGGGCCAAGCTCGAGCTGCTGGGGCTGATCGACCAGGCCGTCGCTGACGGCTGGGCGCACACCAGGGCGTGCCGAGTCCTCCAGCTCGCCGACGTCCGCGCGCACCGCTGGCGGCAGCGACTGCGGGAGACCGGCAGCCTGGAGGACCGTGATCCCGGCGGCGGTGCCGTGCATGGGATCCTGGACTGGGAGGAGCAGGCGATCCTCGATCTGATCGAGACGTGGGGTGCGGTGGACCTGTCGCATCGCAAGCTCGCGCACCGCGGCTCGTATGTCGGCGCGGTGTTCGTCTCGCCGTCGACCGTGCTGCGGGTCGCGCTCAAGCACAAGGTCCAGTTGCCGGGTGAGCCGTTCCGGCCACGGCCGGTTATGCCTGCTCTTCCGCAGATTCCGTGGGAGAAGAACCGCATCTGGATCTGGGACGCGACGCACTTCACGCGGTGCAAGCGGGTCGCGTACGCGATCGTTGACGTCGTGACCCGCTACTGGATCGGGTACCTGCTCACCACCGAGCAGACCTCGACCCAGGCGCAGCTGCTGTTCGCCCGCGCGCTCGAGGACCAGGACCTTCTCGACCCGGACGGGCTGCCGCCGAGCGTCGAGGATGACGGGGTGCCGGTGTTGATCGCGTGGTCTGACAACGGGTCGGAGATGACCGCGCTGGACACGCGCAAGTTCATGGCGCTGATGGCGATCACCCAGCATCACGGCCGGCCCGGCACCCCGACCGACCAGGCACACATCGAGAGCTTCTTCAGCCACCTGAAGGGCGACTGGCCGCACCTGGTCGGGATCACCGATGCGGCCGTACTCGACGCCGAGCTCGCCCGCATCCGCGGCGATTACAACACTCGACGCTTGCACGCCTCGATCGGATACGTCACCCCCGATGACGAGCATCACGGCCGCGCCCCCGGCATCCGCCGCGCTCGCGCCGCCGGGATGCGCCGCGCCCGCACACGCCGGATCGCGGAGAATCGGAAGAACAAGTCATGACCAAGCTCCCCGGCACCGATCGCCCCGCGCTCCTTCTGGGGAAGAGGGGCGCTTTTGAGGGGGTCGCCCGCTGGCCATGGATGGCCAGCGGAATGGGCACGGACGACGCCCGCAGCCCCAGCACCAACCGGCCCCAGCCACAAGCCCCGCGTGTGGTTGAAAAAGTCGGCCGCTCTATCACGAACTCAGAAACACCGCATCCCACACACCGAAACCAGCCTGTTCGACACCACCCCCATGAACGCCCAGGCAGTGTGACGATGACTCCAAGAACTTCTGGACATCGAGATCGATCACCCAGTCGTACTTCCAGCACCGCTCCCGGCACGCCCCGACCGCGTCATGGGCCGACTTGCTCGGGCGATAGCCATAGGAGTCCGGGTGGAACCTCGGCTCCACCAATGGCTCCAGGAACCTCGCTGCCGCCGTCTGCGCGACCCTGTCTGCGATCGTCGGATACTACGGGCCGGTCCGCCAGCGAGCGCCGCGACCGGTACTCAATGCCTCCGGTTTCTGCCGTTGGCACGCTCCCTCTCGCGACCTTTGGGGCCTGCGACCCCGGACGACGCTTTCGACGCTCGCCTTCTCACGTTCCGTGCCAGAGCCGCAGACCAGGCTCACGCCGCCTTCACGCCGGGCACCACCTGGCCAATCATCGGGACGCCCGCCAAGCTCGTCACGGCGGAACAGCCAAATCCCCCGCTTTCGATGCCACCTTAATTGTGCTAACGACGCCTCAACAGCGCACACCCACCCCGAGAACCTCGAGCCGGGTGCTTTCTGGAACGTCTTCCTGGTCCCCACCTGACGCGTCAAGCACGCCTTTTCCCCGATCGCTCACCACGACGGTCTTCAGCCAACGCAGCACGGGGTGGTTTAGCGCCTACCCCCGAAGGACGACGCTGGAGGGCCAACAAGCCTCCATCTCCGGCACAGCACCGCCTATGAAAGATGTCTCCTACATGACTTCCTCCTCAGCGTTCGTGACGCACGACCGTCGCACAAATCGAGCAGCTTGGCCGCCGCGTCGCTGCTACCCAAACCGACGTTCGCGACGCGACGGCGGTCGCGGCCGCGATCGACGGCGGCGTGGCGGAGCTCGGTCGGCTGGACATCGTGGTCGCGAACGCCGGGATCGCGATGTACGACGCGGCCGACACGATGTCCGAGCAGAGCTGGCGTGACATGATCGACACCAACCTCACCGGTGTGTGGCCGGTCTGTCGCGGCGCGATGCCGCACATGATCGAGGGCGGGCGCGGTGGCGTCATGGTCCTCATCAGCTCAGTCGCAGCCCACGTCGGGATGCTGCACCTCAGCCACTACTCCGCCGCGAAGGCGGGCGTGGTTGGGTTGATGCGTGCGCTGGCCGTCGAGCTGGCGCCGCACATGATCCGGGTCAACACGATTCATCCGACGAGCGTGAATACGGCGATGATCGTCAACGAGGCGACCTACGATCTCCTCGTCACGGGCGCCGGGCCGGCCGCCCGGCATGGCGCGGAAAAGTGCCGCCTGACGTTGCCGAGGACTTCAAGGGGATCAACGCTATGCCCATCGCGTGGGTGGAGCCAGAGGACATCAGCGAGGCGGTCACCTTCCTGGCCTCCGACAGCGGCCGATACGTCACCGGTACCCAGCTCAGCGTCGACGCCGGGGCGGCCGCCAAGTAGATATCTCTCTAGCTCTTGCGATCGCCCTAACGCGACGCCCTGGCGTTGTGTGAGGCGCCCGCACCGCGCGCTGCTGCTCAGTTGTGACGACGCGACACACCGCCCGATCCGAAGGCGCGGCCGCTCCAGTGCTACTCGCGTAGGGGTTGCGGAAACCAGGCGGGACGTCGACGTCACTGTTGCCAAGGACGATAGGGAGCAGCGCGTGTGCCGGCAGGGACGAGATGACCGCGACGCCTGGCCAAGCGACAGCCGTGTGATCGAGGTCGCAGCGGTCCCTCGGTACGGCCCGTGCCGATGCAAGACGTGATTGTGCTTGCTCGGAATCGGCCGCCCAGCAAACCTGGCGCGCTGTCGCAATCGCCGACATCCAGGCGTGCGGGGACCGAGCGCGCCACGACTGCTTCGGCTCTCGCTGCTGCTCGGGCCTCGCTATGCCTTTGCCACGTGCGACGCGAGGTCGCACATCACGAGTGAACTATCGGATTGGAGATCGACAGATGTGAGTTGAGCGTGTAGTTCCAGGTCCGTGCTCGATGGCCTGTCCCCACCTCGGCGTGCGTCGTCGGCTCTTGGTCGGCGGGGTGCGAAGCCCGAGGCTCAAGCCCAAGGGCGGCCCGTTCCATCCGGGCGGCCACAGGCGAGGGGAAGACCGGACGGGCGAACACGCGTGAACCCTTGGTTGATGCCTCGTTAAGCGCAAACCTCGTCGGTGGGAAGTGTGGTGGGGTGCAGGGACTGGCCGTTGAGAAGCGGCAGGCGCCGGCCGGGAAGTGGCTCCGGTCCGGGGTGAGCACCGTCGTCCCCGGGGCACAGAGGGCGCCCATCCCGGTCGCAGCTCGTATGTGCGGAACGCGGCAACCCTGTCGAGGTCCGGACCTCTGGTCCGGCAGGCTGACCGTGAGGAGGGCTGGATTCCTCGGCGGGCGAAGGATGACCGAGAAGCGAACGCCGGCGGCCGAAAGGCAGCAGGAAACCATCGCGGCAGATCAGTCCTCCAGCTGTTCGCGGTGGATAACTGGCCGGATACCGGGCCTGGTGGCCCGGCCCTGAAGGGTGCTGACGCGGTCAGGTGAGCCTGTGAAGAGAAAGACGACATGACCCCGGAACCCGAGGACAAGCTAGACGCCGCGGCGCAGGTCGTGGTGAGTGGACCAGAGGACGAGATGCTCGACTGGCGCCGGATCGACTGGCGGCGGGCTGAGCGGAACGTACGGCGGTTGCGGCAGCGGATCTTCACGGCGTCGAAGGCGGGGGACCCTCAGAGGGTCCGCCGGTTGCAGGCGTTGATGCTTCGGTCGCACTCGAACACGCTCGTGAGCGTGCGACGGGTGACCGAGCGCAACGCGGGTCGTCTGACCGCAGGAGTGGACGGCGAGGTGGTGCTCACCCCGAAGGCCAAGACAGAACTGGCGTGGAGGGTGCAGCATTCCCGTGAGCCGTTCAAGGCGCTGCCGGTCAGACGGGTGTTCATCCCCAAGCCGGGCGCCAAGAAGCGGCCGCTCGGGATCCCGACGGTCATCGCATACTGCTGTGTCGTCCAACGAGCTTCTGGGTTCGTTGGTGGTCACGCATCCGTTCCATCCGTTGTTCGGGCAGCGGCTCGAGGTTCTGTATGTGCGTCGTGAGGCCGCCGGTCGTATGTATGTGTGCGATGGCGGTGGTGGGCGGAACGTGAAGCTGGATGAGGCGGCAACCGATCGCGGTCCGGTGCCGGCGGAGCGGCCGTTGACGTTCGAGGTGCTGCTCGAGGTGGCGGTCGTGATCGCTGCGCTTGGGGGCGAACGGGAGGATTGGTGAGCCTGTTAGCGAATCACGTACAGGCTGATGACTTTGGAACTGAGCGAGTTGAGTGTGCGCCAGTTGTTGGCGCGTCGGCGGCGGCTGGCGGCTGGATTGTCCGAGCCGGAGCGGACGTTGCGCGGCGTGCTGCTGTCCGAGGGTCGGCGGTGCTCGAGCGAGGGGTGTCGGTGCCGGCGGGGCGAGTTGCACGGCCCGTACTCGTATTTGGCTGTGTATGCGGGCGGGCGCAGCCGCACGATCTACGTGCCGCAGACGGCGCAGGCGGCGTGCGAGGCGCACGTGGCGCTGACGCAGCGCAACGAGGTGCTGTTGGCGGAGATCTCGCAGATCAACTTGGAGTTGTTGAGGCGGCGGGCGCTGGAGTGATCGGTGCCAGGCATGCTGCCCGAGGCGGTCGCGGCGCTCGCGAACATGCTCGAGTGCGCGGTGGTGGCGGGTGGCGTCGGTGCTGAGCGCGGTGGAGAAGATCACCGGGTCTCATCGGGAGCGGGTGGCGGTCGTGTACTTGCGTCAGTCCTCGCCGAGGCAGGTGCGCGAGAACTTCCGTTCGACCGAGCGGCAGTACGCGCTGGCCGAGGAGGCCGCCCGGCTGGGTTGGGAGGCGGAGCGGATCGTGGTCGTGGACGGGGATCTGGGGATCTCCGGCCGGTTCTCGGACACGCAGGCGCGCAAGGGCTACGCGCAGCTGGTCTCGAGGGTGTGCCTGGGGGAGGTCGGCGCGATCTTCGGGCTGGAGGTCTCGAGGCTGGCGCGGTCGAACGCCGAGACGCAGCGGCTGCTTGAGTTCTGCGCGCTGACCGACACCCTCGTGATCGACACGGACGGGGTCTATGACCTGCAGAACTTCAACGACCGGCTGCTGCTCGGGCTGAAGTCGCAGATGTCCGAGGCGGAGCTGCACATGATCACCTCGCGCTTACAGGGCGCCAAGCGCGCGGCGGCCGAGCGCGGCGAGCTGCGCTTCCCGCTACCGGTCGGCTACGTCCACGACGATGAGGGCCAGACGATCATCGACCCCGACGAAGAGGTCCAGGCCGCGATCCGCGACCTGTTCTGCGCGTTCGAGCAGACCGGCTCCGCCTATGGCGTCGTTGGCGCCTTCAAGGGCCGGCGGTTCCCGAAGCGCGCCTATGGCGGCGCTTGGGCGGGCGAGGTGCGGTGGGGTGAGCTGACGCACCCGCGGGTGCTGGCGGTGCTCGCCAACCCGTGCTACGCCGGAGCGTATGTGTTCGGCCGTTACCGCTCACGGCGCAGGGTCAGGCCGGACGGCACGATCACCAACACGATCACGGAGTTGCCGCGCGCCGAGTGGCCGGTGCTGATTCATGACCACCATCCCGGCTACATCAGCTGGGAGCAGTACCTGGCCAACGAGCGGCGGCTCGCCGCCAACGACACGCGCGGCGGTCAGCGCCCGGTGCGCGAAGGCGCAGCGTTGTGTCAGGGGATCGTGCGCTGCGGCGCCTGCGGGCGCTCGATGTCCACGCGCTACCAGCGCGAGGGTGGCTACTACGAGTGCACCCACTCGCGCGCCGACCACGTCGCGACATCGGGCTGCCGGTCGGTCAAGACGACCGTGGTCGACGAGCTGGTCGCCCGCCGGCTGCTCAAGGCACTCGCGCCGCAGGAGATCAAGCTGGCGCTCGCCGCCTCCGACGAGATCGCCGATCGGCGTGCGCGCTCGACCCGGGCGGTCGAGTTGCGCGTCGAGCGCGCCCGCTATGAGGCGATCCGCGCCGAGCGCGCGTTTCACGCCTGCGAGCCGGAGAACCGGCTCGTCGCCCGCAGCCTCGAGACCCGCTGGGAGCAGAAGCTGCACGAGCTCGCTGAAGCGGAGGCCGAGCTCGCCGAGCAGAATGTGCCGAGGCCCGAGCCCTCCCGCGAGCAGCTCGAGGCGCTCGCGCGCGAGTTGCCGAAGCTGTGGACAGCCGACAGCACCGCCAACCGCGACCGCAAGCGACTGCTTAGGGCGATGATCGCCGACATCACGCTCACCTCCAGGCCCGACAGTCGCGAGCTGCAGGTCGGGATCCGGTGGCGCTCGGGCGCCTCAGAGCAGCACGCCGTCCAGCGACCACTGAAGCCCGCCGACGCCAAACGCACACCGTCGGAGGTGATCGAGCTGATCAAGCGGCTGGCCCCCGACCACACCAACACGCAGATCGCCGAGCACCTGACAGCCGCCGGGATGCGCACCAGCACCGGCCTGCCGTTCGACGAGAAGGCGACCAGGTGGCTGCGCTGGCGCTACCGGATCGGACCCAGCCAACCGCGTGACGGGGAACTGACCGTCACCCAGCTCGCCGAGCGCTTCCGGATCTCCGACGGCGCCGTCTACGCGTGGATCGAAACCGGCAAGCTCACCGCCCGCCGCGGGCCCGCCAACCGGCTCTACATCCCGTTCCCGCCAGAGGTTGCGCAACACTGCCGACGGCTGATCGCCGGCTCCGTTCACCTACCCGCCGAAACCAAAATCAGGGCTGCAGGAGGTGCAGTTTGATGCCACCGTGCCCGTGATTCTCGACCGCGTGCATCAGGCACGTGTCCTGAACGCGTTGGAGCCCGAGTGGGAAGCGCGGTTTGAGCCGAAGTCCTACGGGTTTCGGCCCGGCCGCGGTTGCCACGACGCGATCCAAGCGATCTTTCAGGTCGCCAAGCAGAACCCCAGGCGCCTGTGGGTTCTGGACGCGGACCTGGCCGGGGCGTTGGAGTCATCGTCACACTGCCTGGGCGTTCATGGGGGTGGTGTCGAAGGCGGATTCAAGCGGTCGTCGCAACACTCGATATCGAGGAGGTTGCGATGGGCAGGGCGAAGGGGTGGGCAGCGAGTCAGACGGGGCGGCCGGTGGAGCGTTCGCCGGGGCGGCCGCCCGCGGGCCGGCGAGAGCATCGGGTGCGGTTCTGGACCGCGATCAGGCGTGGGGTCTCGACCGTGGAGGCGGCTGTTGAGGCTGGCGTGTCGGAGGCCGTTGGCGTCCGATGGTTCCGTGAGGGTGGCGGGATGCCATCTGTCACTGTTGCCCCGCTGTCGGGGCGTTACTTGTCGTTCGCCGAGCGGGAGGAGATCGCGCTGCTGCGCGCCCAGAAGCTGGGGGTGCGCGAGATCGCCCGGCGGATCGGTCGCTCGCCATCGACGATCTCGCGGGAGTTGCGCCGCAACGCCGGGACTCGCAGCGGCTCGCTGACCTATCGGGCATCGACCGCGCAGTGGCACGCCGACCGGCGCGGCCGGCGACCGAAGCCCGCCAAGCTTGCGAGCAACCTGGAGCTGCGCTGCTATGTGCAGAATCGCCTGTCGGGGGCTGTGCAGCGGCCCGACGGGTGCGCTGTCGCGGGGCCGGAGGTTCGGTGGATCGGCCGGCGTCACGGCCCGCGCAAGGACCGGCGGTGGGGGAAGTCCTGGAGCCCGGAGCAGATCTCCAATCGGCTGCGCCTGGACTTCCCGGATGATGAGTCGATGCGGATCTCCCATGAGGCGATCTATCAGTCGCTGTATGTGCAAGGCCGTGGCGCGCTGCGGCAGGAGCTGACTGCTTGCCTGCGCACCGGCCGGGCTCTGCGAGTCCCGCGCGCGCGGGCTCGTCGCGGGAAGAGCTTCGTGACCGATCAGGTTCTGATCAGCGAGCGGCCAGCCGACGCCGAGGACCGTGCGGTGCCTGGGCACTGGGAGGGGGACCTCATCATCGGGCTCGACCGCTCAGCGATCGGCACGCTCGTGGAGCGCTCAAGCCGTTTCACGATGCTGCTTCACCTCCCGCCGATGAGCGACCAGGGTCCGAGGGTGAAGAACGGCCCTGCGCTGGCCGGGCATGGCGCCGAGGCCGTCCGTGACGCGATCGCGGAAGCGATCACCACGCTTCCCGTGCAGCTACGCCGCTCGTTGACCTGGGACCAGGGCACCGAGATGGCACAGCACGCGCAGCTGCGGATCCAGACCGGCCTGCCGGTCTACTTCTGCGATCCACACAGCCCGTGGCAGCGCGGCACCAACGAGAACACCAACGGGCTGCTGCGCCAGTACTTTCCCAAAGGCACCGACCTGTCCCGCCACAGCGCCGATGACCTCGCCGCGGTCGCCGCCACGCTGAACAGCCGACCCCGCAAGACGCTCGACTGGAGAACGCCCGCAGAGGCGTTGAACGAGTACCTCAGCGCGGCGGCCTGAACCGGCACCCGGCCTTCAGGCCGCCAATTATCAGTTGACAGCAACCAGCGCGCTCGTGGCGGGGTGACCGACGGCGCGCACGCGGCTATCGCCGCTCCGGCCCGCCCCTCGGGGCGCGCCTACGCGACGACAGCCGCGTCACCCCAGTCGAGTCCCCAACCGCAGCCAACCAGAGTCCGTCACTCGCCAGAGGTACCGTCACGTCGACAGGCACTGTTGCGAGGACCGGTTGAGTCCGGGGAACAGGCTGGTTTCGGTGTGTGGGATCAGTATTCGCAGGCCTTTTCGGCGTCCGTTGCGGACGTGGAGGGCTTGCAGCTCGCCGCGCTTGACACGTTGCAACACGGTTTGGCGGGACACGCCGAGGGTCCGCATGGCGTCGACGATCGGGACGTAGCCTGGTGGTGCGTGTTCGACGAACAGGGCGCGGAGTTGGTCGTTGACGCGGATTCGCCAGGGGGCGCCGGGTGTGTCTTGTTCGCCGCGGATGAAGCCGGCTTGGAGCCAGCGGAAGATGGTGGAGGCGGCGACGCCGAGCTCGTCGGCGGCTTTGCCGACGGGCAGGAGCTCGCCGTCGGGTGGTTCGGTCGGTGGTTTGTATGCGGGGATCTGGCGGTAGCGGCGCAGGCCGCCGACGATGATCGTGGTGAACCGCTCGCCGGTGGCGGAGCGGCGGCCTTGCCGGTTGAGGATTCCGGCGATCTTGCCGTCGTCGTAGTGCGCGGCGAGCCGGCGGATCAGCTCGATGGTGTCCTCGTCGGTGCGGACCGCGGGTTGTGGTTTGGGGAGCGTGACCGCGAGCTCGGTCATTGCGCCGCCTTTCCAGCGGATGTTGAGCAGCGCGCGGCGCTCCTGGCGCTCGAGGGTGATGATCACTTCCTCGATCAAGCACCGGAGGAGTTGCTTGCGGTCCCGGTCGGTGGTTGTGGGCGCGGACCACACGCGGCCGAGGTCTGCGCCGAGCGCCAGCAGCCGCTCGCGCTCCTGCTCGGACAGAACTCGCGGTCGTTGTTGTTCGCGCAGCGCGAGTTCGGCCTCTGCCTTGGCGAGCTCGCCGAGTGCGTTCTCCCAGTCACGCTCCAGGCCGCGCGCGACGAGTCGGTGCTCGGGCTCGACCTGGCGATAGCGTCGCTCCGCTCGCTCGGCCTGATATTTGGCGCGCTCGAGTTGCAGCCGCCACTGCTTGAGCGCGGCGTCGTGGTCTTGCTCGAGCGCTTCGGCCGCTTGCAGCGCGGCCTTCACGCCGGCTGGGGTGAGCGCGGCGAGCAGCGCGCCGGTGACGGCCTGGTCGATCTGCCCGCCGCCGACCCTGACACACCATTCGCCGCGGTTCTCGACCAGGATGCTGGCGGGACAGTGATAGGCGGGGCTCTTGTGCCCGCGGCGGCCTTGATAGTGGACCTTGAGCTTGCGTCCGCAGCGGCCGCACACCGCGATCCCTTGCAGCAGCGCGCTGCCCTCGCGGACCGCGCCGCCGGGCTCGTGTGCGCGCGGGCGGGTGTTGCCGGCGATCCGCTCGCGGTTGGCTTCGAACGTGGCCTTATCGATGAAGCCGGGGTGGTGTTCCCAGATCAACACACCCCATTCTGCTTGGGGGAGCCGACGCAACCGCTGGCGCGTGTTGCCGTGCTCGTCGACGTATCGCTCCCGGCGGGTCTTCCCGAACGCGTACGCGCCGGCATATACCGGGCTCTCGAGCACGCTGTGGATCTGATGGTAGGTCGGGATCACCCAGCGCAGCTCGCCCTCCCAGCGTCGCAGCGGGAACTGCACCCCCTCGCGGCGCATCCACAGCCACACCTGCCGCGCCGACCCGAGCTCGGCGAACCGGTCGAAGATCGTCTGGATCGCGCCGCGGATGGCCTCGTCGGGGTCGATCAGGATCTCTCCTTCTTCCTCGCCCCAGACCAGCCCAATCGGCAGCGCCTTGCGCAGCTCTCCGCGCTGGGCCTTGTTGCGGATCCCGCCCTCAAGCCGCGCGCGGAGCACGTGCAGCTCGGCCTCGGACATCGTGCCCTTCAGCCCGAGCAGCAGCCGGTCGTTGAACGATCCGGGGTGATACAGCCCGTCGGCGTCGCCGATCACCGTGTCGGTCACGCCGCAAAGATCCAACAGTCGGTACCAGTCGGCGTTGTTGCGCGCCAGCCGGGAGACCTCCAGGCCGAGCACCAGCCCGGCGTGACCGAGCGCGACCTCCGCCGCCAACCGGGCGAACCCCGAGCGGTCCGACAGCCCCGAGCCGGAGATCCCGAGGTCTTCGTCGATCACCACGACCTGCTCGCGCGTGAACCCGAGCTCGATCGCGCGCTCAACCAGCGCGTATTGCCGGGCGGTCGATTCGACGTTGCGCTCGACCTGCGTCTGAGAGGACTGGCGCAGATACACGAACGCCTGGCGGCGCAGATGCGAGGAGGTCAGCTTCGAGCGCTCACTCACCGACCGCCGTCTCCTCCTCGTCGCCCTCGCCGGCGACCGTCCGCGCGATCAACGCCGCCAATAGCGTCATCGCCATCTGCCGCTGCTCCTCGCCGACCAGCTCCCACAACGCCACCGCGGGCGCCGGGCTCTCGGCCAACTCCAGACGCAGCTGCACGATCAGTCCTCCAATCCCGATCATCGCGCGCGGCCAGGACGACACGCTCAAGCACCGGCTCCAGGATCCTTCGCGCGGCGATCAGATCGTCAAGCGAGGCCAGCGTCCCCGCCTCGGCAAGCCCAGGCGTGGCCTGCAGGTCGGTCCACGCGGCCGGGACCATCAGGTGGCTGCCGTCCGGCAGCACCAGGATCAGCTCAAGCCGACCTCCCCGGCGCATCCACCCCAACAACTCAAGCGGACGACCCTCCCATGCATGAGCTCGCCGCACCACTCGCACCGTCGCCGGGAAGCCATCGAGGTGGGCAGTGTGTCGTGTCTTCCTTTGACCGGATCGGCCACGACCACATCCTTCACATGATCGGCACCTTCCCCGCGAGGGGAATGGTCCGCGCGTGGTTGAAGGCGGGCGTGGTCGAGAACGGCCGGTTGTCCCGCACCGAGGAGGGAACTCCCCAGGGCGGGGTGATCAGCCCCCTGCTTCTGAATATCGCTCTGCACGGGATGGAGACGGCCGCTGGAGCCCGCTATGGCGCGGACCACCACGCCAAGAAGGGCACCCCGGTGTTGATCAGATACGCCGATGACTTCGTCGTGCACTGCCACACACGGCAGGAAGCGCTCGAGGTCAAGGCGCGGCTCGCTGCGTGGCTGGCGCCGAGAGGCCTGGCCTTCAATGAGGACAAGACGAGAGTCGTGTCACTCAGCGAGGGCTATGACTTCCTCGGGTTCAACGTCCGCCGCTACGCGCGCAAGATGCTGATCAAACCCAGCAACACGGCCGTCAGACGAATCCGGAGAAGGCTCCGTGATGAGCTGCGTTCCCTGCGCGGGAGCAACGCCCAAGCGGTGATTAAGCGCCTGAACCCGATCATCCGGGGATGGGCGGCCTACTACCGGACACAGGTATCCGCCGTCGCCTTCGGCAAGCTGGACTACTACCTGTGGCGGCTCACATGGAAGTGGGCCACACGCAGCCACCAGAACAAGCCGAGAAGCTGGGTGTTCGCCCGGTACTTCGGCAAATTCAACAAGGCCCGGCAAGACCGGTGGGTGTTCGGCGACCGGTCAAGTGGCGCGTTCATGCACCGCTTCGCCTGGACCAACATCGTCCGACACAACATCGTCAAACACGCGGCGTCGCCCGACGACCCCGAGCTTGCCGATTATTGGGCCTGGCGACGACAGAAAGCAACCCTGCCGATCAACCGCACCGCCCTGTGGCTCCATCGCCAACAGGACGGACGCTGCGCGATCTGCAAGACCACGCTACTCGCCGCCTCAGACCGCCCACAAACTCCACGCGAATGGGAGCACTGGCTGGCCACGACTCGCAAGACGATCGACGTCGTCTGGAACACAGCCAACTCGGACGCCGCTGCACCCCGTCTCATACACCTCAACTGCAACCCCACCCGACGGCCACCAAGGCTTGCTTGAGCCGGATGCTCGGAAACGGGCACGTCCGGTTCTGAGGAGGGCCCGGCGTCGCAAGGCGCCGGGCCTATCCGACGGTTCCGATAGTCGCGCCGACCCCCCGTGGCCGTGACCGCCGGCGACCACCGAACTGTGTGCTCCCCACAACCGGCGGCTGCTGACAGACGACCGCCGGCTCGCGGCACGCCTCCCCGAACGGGCGCAGCGGCCTGCCGGCGTGGCTTCGGAAACGTGGACCGGAAGCGGCCCCAGTACTTCAGAGAACGGGGAGAGGAGTGTCGGGCGGAGTCTCCGGTCTCCTGCTGCGCCGCGAGGGTCGGGGCAGGAGACGGGCGACTCGGGCGAGGCGTTTCGGCGTACTGAGGTGCCCGGACGTCCGCGCCTGTGACCTCCACAGAGCCTGCGCCAGCGCAGGACGGGGCTCGCGCTCGCCAACCTGCGCCGCTCACGGCGCGGATGATGGGCCACGGCTGGGGCCGGGCAGCGCAACACTACGCAGAGCGAGATGGACTCAAAGGAGCAGCGCTCCGCCCTGCGGGCGGCGGTATACCGTGGCGACGGACGGGCTGTCGTCGACGTGCTCCGCGGCGTCGGCGCCGACGATAATTCGCTGCAGCTGGCCGGCGACGGCCTCATCGCGGCCGTCATGCAGCGCGTGGACGGAACCGCGGAGCTGGCTCGCGGACTCGTGGTCGGCCTCCGGCAGCGAGGCTGGGAGGGGGATGATGAGCTCGCCGACCAGCTTGAGGCTCATCTCGGCGGCGGACCGGCAGCGATGCTGCGCGGCTTGCCCGTCGACCTTGAGGAGCTGGCCAGCATCCTCGAGGGCGACCCCCTGAGCGTCGGGGGCCGCATCGATATCAGGACCGGTGAGGTATGGCCTCAGGCAGCGATCGAATATGCCGTGGAGACCGGAGAGGAAGACGATGAGACCACTGATGATCCCGAGCGGTGGCTGGCGGTCCACGGCGAGGGCTCACGCGAGGGCTACCGGGACATGGAGCTGTTCATCGCGTCCGTCGAGGACGCCGGCCGGGCCGAGCGCCTGGCCATCGCGATCAAAGGCTGCGGCGCGTTTCGCCGCTTCAAGGACGAGCTTGCCTGCTGGCCCGGCGAGCTTGAGCGATGGCACGCATTCTCCGAGGAGCGCCAGCGCGGCCGCGCGCGATCATGGCTCGCGGCGTCCGGCTACCGCGTGCTGCCGGTCGACCACCGCGATTCCTGAGAACGGCCATCGGCGCGCTATCAGCCTGAGCGAGACACATCTCCAGGCCGCGCGGAAGGACGCCAGACACGCGCTCGGGCGTGAGGCCGAGGGGTCCTTCGATCGCTTTTGTTCCATCGGGCATCGCGGGCCTGCGAGCGCAAGCGGCGACATTCCGCGTCCTGGCCGAGCGCGGCCCGGAGGTCGATGCGGCGCTCGCTTGCGCGGTGGGCAGCTCGCCGCCGCCCAGGTCGCTGACGCCGCCCCGGCCACCGCTCCCAGACCAGAGGGGCCGTGCTGCGCGAGGCTGCGGCGCTGCCCAGATTGTCCGACACCAGCAGCGAGGCGGTTGTCGGCTCGCTGCTGCTTCGGTGCTTGCAGGCTTCAGTGGTCTGGCTAGCACCAGCCGCAACGATTCGGCCGGAATCGCCTCCTCGGGCCGTGCGAGCTATCCGCGCATAGGGTGACTGCTGGCGGCTCCGCGGAAAGACGCCTCCCGAAGCGAAAGCAGGTCCGGGCAGGGACGATCGCTCGCGTGTGGCGAAGGAGCCGCGAGGCGCCGGCGACCGGCGTGATCCTGACTCAACTCGATCGTGAACTCGGCGACGTAGAGGGCTGAGCAAAACACTCGTCCGCGGTGGCGCGACCGCCTCCACGAGTGCTGCGGCTAGCTTGGTGCTGACGAGTGGCTAGCTCATGGTGACGGGAAATTCAGCAGCGACACGGCTGGAGGCGTCCCCACGACGTAACGCGGCCGGAAGTCGAAGGCGGCGCTCACCTGGGCGGTTCCGCTGACGCTCTGGGCAGGATGTCCTTTGCTCTGGATCGTTGCCGCGTACGTCGCGGCGTTCGCGGCGACGATCACGCCAGCGGTCTGCATGGACCCACTACCGCACACCAGAGACTTTCCAGCGTACGGGGGTGGATTGGTGACCGTACCGGTGATGGTTGTGCTGCCAGAGCTGATCGTGAACGGGATCGACAGCGCCAGCGTTCTCGACGTCCATGTAGGTACCGAGACGCTGACATTCGCGTTGATCTGGGTGAAGGTTCCGGGGTACGGCCCGGTGGCCTGCCCGGCGGCACTAAAGGTCGCGCTCGCGGATCCCTTGAAGCACCATCCACCTCCTCCACCAGTGAACGTCGTCGTGGATGCTGGAAGCACCTCGTTTTGGGCCTGCGCTGCGCTCGCGGCGGCTCCTCCGCCGACGGCTGCAAGCGACATTGCCGTCATTGCGACAGCAAGCTTCTTCTTTCCGTGCATTTGAACCCCTAGGGCTTGTCGTCAGGTCGGAAGCTTTGCCGGGGCAATTCGGAGGTGGGTCGCGATGCGGACGCCCAAGCCGATGCCCCGTGGCCCGTCGCTAGTTGCTATTGCGGTAGGAGACGGTCCCTGAGCCTCTGACAGTCAAGACGCCAGGAAACCACGACGGGTTCATGTCGCACTTACCGTGTTTGCGCGGCAGAATGGACGCTTCGCTGGCCTCGATGTCGAGCGTCCCGCCGATCCCGGCGTACGCGCCCGTGCCCGAGCCCGGGACAATCGGGGTCCGTCCGGAGACGGTTCCGTCGGCCGAGCAGGTCGTCGGATCAACGGGCAGGTTGTGCAGCGTGGTGCCTACCTGGGTGACATCGAGTGAGAAGGTACCTTTTGATAGCACGAGCCGGTTGCTCCCGTTCGGGCCGGCGCCCTGATGGTCGGTCCCGTGATCGGTTATCACTCCCGTGAGAATGACGGTCCCAAGGTTGCCCGCGTCGTTGATGTCGGCCTCGTAGGCATGGACCTCTCCGCCGGCTGACGTTCCGGACGCTGATGCGAGCCCGCTGGACACAGCGAGCACCACCGCGCTCGCCACGGCCAAAGGGGCTACGAACTTCGCGCTGCGCGTCTGCATTAAGGCTCCTCTCTTTCCCATGTGGCTGGGCGAAGTGAAAGCTGCGAATTTGCGATCGCGGTGGGGACCGATCAATGGCGCGTAATCGTCCCTGTGTGGGCGTGCGCTCGCAACGGGGATGACCCCCAACATTGCCCCCAACATCGCCGTATAGTGGGGTCGTGGAGGTCGTGACCGGGGGCTCGTACGGTTTGCTTGACCGCGAGGCTGAGATCGGGGCGGTAGCCGCTGCCGTAGCGCTGGCACCGGCCAGGAATGGTGGCGTGCTTGTCGCGCGCGGTCCGGCAGGGATTGGAAAGAGCGCGCTGCTGAGGGCCTCAGAGCGGTTGGCTGAGGAACACAGCGTGATCGTGTTGCGGGCGCGGGCGGCGCCGTTTGAGCGCGAGTTTCCCTACGGAGTGGTGCGGCAGTTATTCGAGCCCGTCCTGACGCGGGGTGATCTGCCGGTGGAGGAGCTGTTGGCGGGCGCAGCCGCGGGCGCGCGCGCCGTGTTGCGTGATGAGCCGCCGTCTTCTGCGGGGCCCGACTCCCAGTTCGTCGTCCTGCATGGGCTGTACGGCTGACGGCGAACCTGGCCTCCCACGCGCCGTTGCTCATCTGCGTCGATGACGTGATCTGGTGCGACGAGGCCTCCCTCCGCTACCTGGAGTTTCTCGTGAGGCGCCTTGAGGGCATGGCGACAGTGGTGGCGATGGCCTATCGCACCGGAGAGCCAGGTGCCTCGGATGTGGTCGATGCGCTCGTATCGGATCCCCTGGCGCGGGTCGTGCAACCGCGGCCGTTGAGCGAGGCGGCACTGGCAGGGATGCTCGGAAGCGAGTTGGGCGAGGAGGTTGATCCTGGATTCTGCGCGGCGTGCCGGGAGGCGACGGGCGGAAACCCGCTGCTGGTGACCGAGTTGCTGCGGGCGCTCGAGACAGAGCATGTTCGGCCCCGCGCGAGCGAGATCGCACGGGTGCGAAGGATCGGCGCGGTAGCGGTCGGTCCGGCGGTAAGGCGGCGCCTTGCCTTCCTCGGAAAGGATATTCGAGGCGTGGCTCGGGCGCTGGCGATCCTGGGCGAGAGTGCGCGCCGAGATGATCTCGCCGGGACCAGTGGGATCGGCGTGGTCGAGCTTGAGGATGCGATCGCGTCGCTAGCTGGCGTCGGGATAGTCCAGGCGGGGGAGCGCCTGTCGTTCGTGCACCCGCTCGTGGCAGACGCGGTCCGCGCGGCTCTTACCGCTGCCGAGAGTGCGCAACTGCACCAGCAGGCGGCCAAGGCGCTGCTCGGCCGCGGCGCGAGCGCATGGGAGCTGGCCCCGCATCTGGTCGCCGGCCCGGTCGGGGCTCACCCGGGTGCCGTGGGTCTCTTGGAAGAAGCGGCGCGCTGGGCACTCGCCGCGGGCGCTCCGGAGGCAGCGGTCACATACCTCAGCAGGGCGATTGCTGAACTGGACCCAGAGCACGACCCGGCGCCGCTGTGGCTTGCGCTTGGCAGTGCCAAGGTGCAGGCCGGCGACCCGGGCGCCCGCGCAGATCTGGGTCGCGCGATCGAGCTCGCGGGTGATGTGCGAACCCGAGCGCGGGCTCGGATCGCGCTGTCGGTCGTTCTGTTTGCCGCCGGCGAGGACGCCCGGTCGATCGAGATCCTGGCCGCGGGTCTGGACGAGGTCGCCGAGGTCGATTCTGAACTGGCGGAGCGCATGGAAGGGCATCTGCTGTCGAACATCGAGGTCGCCGGTCCGAGTCTGGTTCGCCTGCCACGAACGGTTGGGGAGCGAGTGACCCGAGCGCGCGCGGCGCGCAAATCCCGCGACACTATCGCCGGCCGGCTCGTCCTCTGCCGCTCTCGCATACGAAGAGTTCATCGGCGGCGGCTCTGCCAGCGAGGTGATAAGGCTGGCCGACGAGGCGCTCGCCAACAACGAGCTCCTGTACGTCGAAGGCCCGGCGTGCACGCCGATGTATCGCGCCATCGTCGCCCTGATCATCTGCGATGAGCTAGAACGCGCGGCAGGAAAACTCACGCTCGCGTTGGCCGAGGCGCGAAGGCTGGGCTCGCCGACCGCCGTTGTCTGGGCATCGGCCTGGCGCTCGGTCGCGAACAATCGTCTCGGCAGACTGCTGGACGCGGAGGCCGACGCACACGCGGCGCTCGGGAGCGGCGATCAGTACCCCACCGGCTATGGCCTGACGCTTGCGGGTATCTGGCTTAGCCTGGCGCTCACCGAGCAGGGCAGGCTCGACGACGCGCGCACCGTTCTCAACCGGGTGCCCGAGCCTGATCCGCCCAGCCTCCTGACCTATGCGCTGATCGAGTCGCGCGCGCGGTTCCACCTCGCATGCGGTGACTATTCCGCGGCACTTCGCGACTTCCAGCTCTACGACATGCTCGAGAAGCCGACCGTCAGCCTCGTTGGCTGGCGCCGACCAGCTACCGGAATCATCAATTACCGCCTGCACGGCGCGCGCGCACTGATTGGTCTGGGCGACCTCGATGCTGCCCGAGGGCTCGTCGAGGAAGAGCTGCCGCTCGCCCGAGCGCTCGGCACCCACCGCGAGATCGGCATCACCCTGCACGTCGCCGGCTTGCTCGAGAACGGCGAGTCCCGAATCCACACGCTCAAGCAAGCCACTGAGGAGCTCGCGCGCTCCCAGTCTCGCCTCGAATACGCCAAAGCGCTCTGCGACTACGGCGCCGCACTCCGTCGCGCCAACCGGCGCTCAGATGCACGCCCGCCGCTCCAAGCCGCGCTCGCAATCGCCCGCGACGCCCGCGCGGCGCCGCTGCGCGACCGCGCCGCAGAAGAGCTCAAGGCAACCGGCGCCCGCGTCAGCCGACCCGGTCTCACCGGAGTTGACGCCCTCACAGCCTCAGAGCACCGGATCGCGTCGATGGCTGCCCGCGGAATGAGCAACCGCGACATCGCCCAAGCCCTGTTCGTAACCGTCAAAACCGTCGAGATGCATCTCGGGCGCGCCTACAAGAAGCTCGACCTTGGCGGACGCACCCAACTCGCCGCGGCCCTCGGTGACCGTGCAATCCCCGCCGAGCGCGAGCTAGCCACACGGATCGCCGGACCGACGCCAACACACGTGTAAAGCATCTCGCGCTGCCTCGGTGGGGAGTACTCCAGCGGGCCGGTTTGCGGCTGCGGCGCGTCAACTCGCCTAGGCTGCGGTCCGGTCCGCGAGTCCGAGCGTTTATTTTCTTTTTCGGTCTGCGCACATATGCGTCCGCGATCGGAGTACAGTCGAATACGAGCTGGCCCTGCGGCCAGGACACTCACCCCAGGTCCGGATGCCACCAACGGCGCTATTTGCGCCGCGGCACGGAGCGTGGATTACAGGTTTTGACTGCGGGGCTGGTGTCGTATGTCTTAGGCGCTATCCCGCCGACTCGGTGGACGCGTCTGAACGTCTGAACGTGATTGACCGCGCGAGGGTCCTAGCCCTTGGTAGCGCGGGCGAGTCTGCGGTTCCGACAGAGGAGTCCAAGGTGTCGATTATCGAGTCAACCACTTACGTCGCGCCGGGCGAGCCCGGCAGCTTGGTAGAGCTCAAGGAGCGCTACGAGAACTTTATCGGGGGACATTGGATCGCCCCGACCACGGGGGAGTACAGGGAGAATCTGACTCCGTCGACGGGCGAGCCGTTCTGCGAGGTCGCGGATTCAGGTGCGGACGACATCGAGCTCGCGCTCGACGCGGCGCATGCGGCTAAGGATGCGTGGGGCGAACGCTCCCCCGCTGAGCGTGCGGCCGTTCTGAATGACGTTGCGGATGCGATCGATGAGAACGCCGAGATGCTTGCGGTAGCGGAGAGTTACGAGAACGGCAAGCCGGTACGCGAGACGCTCGCGGCCGACATCCCGCTCGCGGCCGATCATTTCCGGTACTTCGCCGCGGCGGTACGGGCCGAGGAGGGCCGGATCTCCGCGATCGACGAGCAGACTTACGCTTACCACTTCCAGGAACCGCTGGGTGTGGTGGGTCAGATCATCCCGTTTAACTTCCCGATCTTGATGGCGGCGTGGAAGATCGCGCCGGCGCTGGCCGCGGGTAACTGCACGGTGATCAAGCCGGCGAGCCCGACGCCGTGGTCGCTGTTGAAGCTTGCCGAGGTTATCGGCGGGATCGTCCCGCCGGGCGTGCTGAACATCGTCAACGGTCCGGGCGCCGGGATTGGTAAGGCGCTCGCGTCGAACAAGCGCATCGCGAAGGTCGCGTTTACGGGCGAGACGGTGACGGGACGGCTGATCATGAGCTACGCCGCTCAGAATCTGATTCCGTCGACGACCGAGCTCGGTGGCAAGTCGCCGAACATCTTCTTCGAGGATGTGATGGCGGCCGACGACGCATTCCTTGACAAGGCGATCGAGGGTCTCGTCCTGTTCGCATTCAACAAGGGCGAGGTGTGCACGTGCCCGTCACGGGCGCTCATCCAGGAATCCATCTACGACAAGTTCATGGAGCGCTGCCTGGAGCGCATCCGCGCGATCAAGCAGGGCGACCCGCTCGATCGCGAGACAATGATCGGCCCGCAGGTCTCGGCAGCGCAGCTCGAGAAGATCGAAAGCTACGTCAAGATCGGTCTCGATGAAGGCGCCGAGTTGCTGATCGGCGGACATCGCCCTGAGCTGAACGGCAGCTCGGACGGTGGTTACTACTTCGAGCCGACGGTGCTGAAGGGGCACAACAAAATGCGAGTGTTCCAGGAGGAGATCTTCGGACCGGTGCTCGCCGTGACGACGTTCAAGGACGAGGCCGACGCTCTGGAGATCGCCAACGACACGTTGTACGGCCTCGGCGCCGGCGTGTGGACGCGTGACGGCAGCCGGGCGTTCCGGATGGGCCGTGCGATCAAGGCCGGTCGCGTATGGACGAATTGCTACCACCAGTACCCGGCCCACGCGGCGTTCGGTGGTTACAAGAGCTCCGGCGTCGGCCGTGAGAACCACCGCATGATGCTCGAGCACTACTCGCAGACGAAATGCCTGCTGGTCAGCTACGACCAGAACGCGATGGGGTTGTTTTAGAGATGGCGGCTACGGCTCATGATGGTGCGCCGGCGGTTGGCGCTACCCCGGCCGCGCTCGAGGTGATTCGTCGTCTCGAGGCCGCCCATGGGCCGCTGGCGTTCTTTCAGTCTGGGGGCTGCTGCGACGGCAGTTCCGCGATGTGCCTGAAGGTCGGTGAGCTGCCGGTTGCGCTCCACGACGTGCAACTCGGCGAGATCGGCGGCGCGCCGTTCTACATCGACGCCGAGCAGTACGAGCGGTGGGGCAAACCGCGGTTTCTGATCGACGTCGCGCCCGGCGCCGCCGATGGCTTCTCGCTCGAGGGCCTCGAGGGTGTGCATTTCATTTCTCGCTCACCCTGATGGCGCCCTCACCCTGATGGCGCCCGCGCAGAACCCGGGCCGGCCAACCCAACCGAGACCGACCCGATAGAGGCCGGCTACCTGAAAGAAGGACACACCATGTCCACTACATACGTTCGGGAACCCCACACGTCAGAGGCTGCACCCACCACCTACCGTGCCGCGGTCGTCCACGACTTCGGCAGCCCGCTAACCGTCGAGCAGGTCCCGATGCCGAAACTCGGTCCGGGACAGGTGCGCGTGAAGGTCGAGGTGTGCGGCCTGTGCCACACCGACATCCACGCCGCGAACGGCGACTGGCCGATCAAGCCCTCACCGCCGTTCACCCCCGGCCACGAAGGCGTCGGCATCGTCACCGAGCTCGCGCCCGGCCAGGTCGCCCACACTGACCTCGGACACGAGGTCCACATCGGCGACCGCGTCGCGATGCCCTGGCTCGGCTACGCGTGCGGCAGCTGCAACTACTGCGTATCCGGCTGGGAGACACTCTGCCACGCGCAGGAGATGATGGGCTACACGATCGACGGCGGCATGGGCGAGTACGCCACCGCCTACACCGACTACGTCGTCAAGGTCCCGGAAGGCGTCGACCCGTTCGACGCCGCGCCGCTCACCTGCGCCGGCGTGACCACCTACAAAGCGGTCAAAGTCGCGGGCACCCGCTCGTCTGATTTCGTGGCCGTGTTCGGCGTCGGCGGCCTCGGACACCTCGCGATCCAGTACGCGGCGATCGCGGGAGGTCGAGTCGTCGCGGTCGACGTGATCGACGAGAAACTCGAACTCGCGCGCGAGCTCGGCGCCGAGTTCACCATCAACGCCAAGAAGGAAGACCCAGTCGAGGCGATCCAGCGACTCGGCGGCGTCGACCAGGCGATCGCGCTCGCCGTCTCGCCCAGCGCGTTCGAGCAAGCTTATAGATCGCTCCGTCGCGGCGGGAAGCTCGTGTTCGTCGCGCTGCCGGCCGACAACGAGATCACGCTCCCGATCTTCGAAACCGTACTCAACGGGATCACGATCGTCGGCTCGATCGTCGGCACACGAAAAGACCTACGCGAGGTGTTCGAGCTTCACGCAGCCGGCAAGACACGCGTGATCCGCGAAACCCGACCGCTCGACCAAGTCAACGAAGCCATCGCCGACGTCGAGGCCGGCCGAGTCGCCGCCCGGATCGTACTCGAGCCATAAACGACGACAGCCACGGAGGGATCCCACAGGCGCCCATCAATCCTCCACACCGGTCGCCATCGGGATCTCTCCATGGGGTGGGGTACCCGCAGGATCCCCCAACCGCTCAGCGCGGCGCGAACTACTCAGTCGCCGCGCGGCAGAGCAGAAGCCGAGCCGACCTTCCATCAAGCCCGCGGGGTGTCCCCGCGGAGTCGCAATTTGTGGCTCTCTCGGCATCGATGTGGTCAGCGTCACCCGATTCCGAGCGCGTGTAGCTCGTGTGGCAGGTGAAGGGTGATCGGTCCGCAGGTGAGCAGCACGAGCGCGAGCGCGGCTTTGGCTGAGTGAAACCCGTAGGCGCGGCGCGTGATCAGGCGGACCTTGTTGTTGAGCGCCTCGGTGCGGCCTTGGTTGATGCCGAGGCGGATCGCGGCGAGGATCCCATCGCGGTGCTTGCGGATGGTTTTGCCGAGGCGGACGAACGGCTCGAGCCGGCTGCGGGCCAGGCGGCTGAGCAGCCGGTCGATCAGGATCTCGACGTCGTCGATCGAGAGGCCGGGTTCGAAGATGCCGCGTACGGCTTCCTTGAGCGTGTACGCGCGCCAGACCTCGCCGCCGGCGGCCTTGATCCGGACGAGTGTGGCGGCCTGCTCGTCGGTGAGCTTCTCCGGTCTCTTGAGCAGCGACCAGCGGGAGTCCTTGAAGCGCCTGGCGGCTTGCTGGTCGCCGAGCGAGCGGAGCTCGTTCCAATACGCGCGGCGGACCTCGTCGAGCGCCTGGTTGGCGAGCTGCACCACGTGATACGGATCGATGCACACGATCGCCTGCGGGGCATGCTCGCGGACCGACTTCGCATAGCCGGGACCCATGTCCATCGAGACGGCGCGCAGCCGCCCGGCGCGCGCGAAGATCGCAGGCTCAATCTCCAGGCCGGGCGCCAGCCACGCGCCCGGGATGCCGTGTCCGGCGGGAACGGTCGCGCACGGGCCGAACGGCACCATGATCGCCGGCTCGCTCGCCGCGCGTGGCTGCTTGGCGTGCTCGGCCACGGCGTCGGGCGGCGGCGGGTCGAGTTCGTCAAAGAACGCGTCCGCGGCGGCCGCGCCGGACCCTTTGCATCCCCACACGACCTGGCGGCGCTGATGGTCGACCACGAGCGTGAGGTACTTGTGCTGGCGCTTCCAGCTGACCTCGTCGATGCCAATGTCGTAGAGATCGTTCAGGCGGCCGGGATCGAGCTCGTCGTCGCAGACGCGCTTGACGATCCGCCCGACCGTGTCCCAGTCGATCCGCAGCATCCGCTTGATCGTCGACTTGTCAGTCCGCGTCGCCAGCCACGCGACCAGACACTCGAAATCGCGCGTGAACTCGGCGCCCGGCCGGGCGAACGGGACGCCCTCCGTGCGCGCCCCATGCTGCGGGCACCACAGGCGCCGGCGACGGCAATGGATCTCAAGCCGCCAGACCCCGAGATCAAGATGCCGCCAGACCGAGTCCTCCGGCCGCGTGTCCTTACGAGACCGCGTCGAGTACCCGCACTCGGGGCAGACCAGCCGCCGGCGTCGCAGCGCCACCTCGACCACGACAACATCGGGCTCGAAGCGAACCTTCCTGACCCACACCCCCGGCAGACGCAGAAGCCTGGAAAATGCCGTCGTGACGCGCACGCTGTCCCTCCTTGCAAGCCGTTGACCTTGGACAGCCAGCAGCCTGCCGGTGAGGGCGGCGGGCGCGTCCCCAACCAGCGCGCAACTTGCGAGAACTACCTCAGGCCGGCAAAGACCTGCTCACGCGGCAAATCCCGCCGTCACCATCACCACATCGATGCCGGGAGACCCGGAAAATGCCGTCGTGACGCGCACGCTGTCCCTCCTTGCAAGCCGTTGACCTTGGACAGCCAGCAGCCTGCCGGTGAGGGCGGCGGGCGCGTCCCCAACCAGCGCGCAACTTGCGAGAACTACCTCAGGCCGGCAAAGACCTGCTCACGCGGCAAATCCCGCCGTCACCATCACCACATCGATGCCGGGAGACCCCAATTTGTTTCCGTAGAACAATCATGGCCGCCGAGATCATCGAGCCCGACGGGTTGCGGCGCGTGACGGGGAGGTATACCCAGAAGTTGTGGATGCGGGTGAAGAGGAAGGCGGCGTACCTTCCCGGTTGCTGAAGACCGAAGCCGGCGTTGGCCGGCAGGAAGGCACGCCATGTCAGATGTTCGCAGGCTCCCTGTCGGGGAGGACAACGAAGACGGTCGGGTCACGCTTGATGATCTCGCGCGGGAGGGTGCTCGCCGGATGATCGCGGCGGCGCTCGAGGCCGAGGTTGACGAGTACGTCGGTTCGTTCGTGGAGGAGGTTGATGAGGACGGCAAGCGGCTGGTGGTCCGGAACGGTCGCGCGCGGGAGCGGCGCGTCACGGTCGGCGCCGGGACGGTGCCGATCCGGGCGCCGCGCGTGAACGACAAGCGCGTGGACGAGGAGACCGGCGAGCGCAAGCGGTTCAGCTCGCGGATCCTGCCGGCGTACGCCCGGCGGTCGCCGAAGGTGACCGAGGTGCTGCCGATCCTGTACCTGCACGGGCTCTCGACGGGCGACTTCGCGCCGGCGCTGCGGGATCTGCTCGGCGAGGACGCCTCGGGGTTGTCGCCCAGCTCGATCCAGCGGCTCACCGAGCAGTGGCAGGCTGAGCACGCCGCGTTCCGCACGCGGGAGCTGCGGTTTCACCGCTACGCCTACCTGTTCGTCGACGGAGTGAACGTCAGCGTCCGCCTCGGCGAGGATCCCAAGCTGTGTCTGTTGGTGGTGATCGGTGTTCGAGAGGACGGGCAGAAGGAGCTGCTCGCGGTCGAGGACGGCTACCGCGAGAGCGAAGACTCATGGGCGGCCGTGTTCCACGATCTTCGCGACCGCGGGCTGAACGAGCCGAAGCTCGTGACCGGCGACGGCGCGCTGGGCGCGTGGGCCGCGCTGCGCAACGTGTTCCCCGGCGCGCGAGAGCAGCGTTGCTGGGTTCACAAGACAGCGAACGTGCTCGACGCGCTCCCCAAGCGGCTCCAGCCGCGGGCCAAGACGCTGCTGCACGAGATGGCGGAGGCGCCCTCGCGGGCGGACGCTCGCAAGGCACTGGAGCGCTTCCGCGCCGAGTTCGACGCCAAGTACCCCAAGGCGGTCGCGAAGCTCGACAAGGACTGGGACGCGCTCACCGCGTTCTACGACTTCCCTGCCGAGCACTGGCGGCACCTACGCACCACAAACCCGATCGAGAGCAGCTTCGCGACCGTCAAGCTCCGCACCAAGGTCACCAAGGGCGCCGGCTCCAAGAAGGCCGCGCTGGCAATGGCCTACAAGCTCCTGGACGCCGCCCAGGAGCGCTGGCGGCGGTTCAACGGCCACGAGCTCGTCACCGACGTGCTCGCCGGCGTGAAGTTCAAGGACGGAGTGAAGGTCACAGACGAACACACCACGACGACGGACGAGGAGGTCGCCGCCTGATGCTTCACCTTCTCATCCACAACTCTTGACAATTGCTCCGTGACGGGCAGCCGACCCTGACCCTGATCGCGAATCTCTGGATGCCCGCGTCGACGCCAAAGCAGGGCGCGCAGATCCCGCGCCGCTCGCTGGTGCTGCTCGTCGCCACAAGCGCGCACGCTGCGGATCGGTCCGATCGTCGGTCGGGGCGCTGACTGAAGGTCGGGAGGCTGCAAACACCAAAGCGGTCACGACGGCGTCGACACCACGACTGCCGCTCCAGGCGTTAAGGGGCCACCTGGCTCGACGACCTAGCGCGACCGCTCTTGGCACACGGAACGGAGACCCGGGCAGGCCTCCGCCGACGCGCTTTGGTGATCTAGACGCCCTGCACTCCTAACCGCGCGTCACGACTGCTTTCGTGTTTTCGCTCGCTCAGGACCGACGAGCGTGCCGGCGACGACCAGCACTCCGCCGCCGCCGGCGCCAGCTTGCGCTTTGCCTACGAATCCGATCGCGGCTGCCCCGCGCTCCAGTCTCGGTTAGCGCCGACAGTTGCGCCGCGCTTGGAACGCGCGCTTACACCGGGTCAGCGCCATGCGCAACCCGGCTCTTCCAGCTGATCGACACGGGTACCGAGCTGACCGCGCAGCGTGACCTGGCGAAACTGGTAGAGAATCGCGCCTGTCGGCGGATGGATCAGGTCATTGCCTAGCGGCAACTGGAGCACAGGCAGGCTGCTTTGCGGAATCGGGGTCAAGCGAGGCTCGCAGTCGAGCAGGGCCTGCAACCCGACCCTGTAGACGGCCATCACCTCGCTCGGATCCGGGTCGAGCGCGGGGTCGATGCCGCCCCACAGCACGACGGGGGTGATCACGAAGCCCGACCGCGTCGCGCGATCGTCGAGCCACCCGACGACGTCCTCTGCGCCCAGCCCCAACCCGAGCTCCTCTGCGACCTCCCGCAGCGCCGCGTCAAGCGGCGCCTCGCCCACCTCGATCCGCCCACCCGGAAGCGCGTACTGAGACGCATGCCGTTTGATCCTCGACGGCCTACGGCACAACAGAAACGCCGCGCCCCCGCCACCCCGACCATCCGCCCGTCCAACCGAGCTGACTCGGCGGCGTCCCACGGATACCCCGGAACTTCGGCCCAGTCGATCTCCTGCGCCAGGACCGGATCGACATCGTGGCGCTCGAGGTCGCTGTCGACCAGCACGATCGCCACCGCGGCATGCCTCCGCCCATCCAGCGCCAGCTCGCGGGCGCGGGTGCGCGCGCAGCCTATCCGCAACCGCCCGGCGCAGAGTGTCATCGAACGCAATCACCGTCCCGCGACAGGATGATGGATCACCAGAGCATCCGCGCGAACGATCTCGTCGGCCGGCCGGCTGCGGCTCATCGATCCACCGGTCGCGGCAGGCGACCACGTGACGCAAGGTGACGCGAATCGCTAAGGGCGTGACGAGACTGGGGCAGCTGGGCGGCTGTCCGCGGTTCTGAGCTGTTGTAGCGAGGTGGCGGCGCTCGCCGGCTACTCGAACAACGAGTCGATCGAGACCTCGATCCGCCGCCGGCTGACACTTGCCTCGACGGGGGCGACGGAATCCGGCGGGCGGATGATGCTGCAGCGGCGTTGCACCTCATCGGTGAGAAACCGCGACGGCTTGCCGTAGCCGTGGGCGTCGTCAATTCCGTGGGGACGGTGGTAGTAGCGGACCGGGACGTAGAGATGGAGCTGGCGTCGGGCGCGGGTCATCGCCACGTAGAGCAGCCGGCGCTCCTCGTCGATCGTCTCCGTCGACCCGGCAGCCATGCACACCGGGAGGTTGCCGTCATAGAGCGCGAGAACGTGAACGGCGTGCCATTCAAGGCCTTTGGCGGAGTGGATCGTCGAGAGCACCACGTAGTCCTCGTCCAGGTGCGGCGGCCCAGCGAGGTCCGAGCTCGATGCGGGAGGATCGATGACCAGCTCGGAGACGAACTGGCCGAGCGCCGACGCCTCTCGTGCAGCCGCGACCAACTGGTCAACGTCCTTAAGCCGCAGCGCGCCGTCGGGATACCTCGCCTTGATCAACGGCGCCAGTGATCGTCCGAGCAGCTCCGCGCGCACACCGGCCGCGGTCTCTGTCCGGGCTGCCTGTAAAGCCTCGATCACGCCGTCGGCCAGTCCGCGAGCGTCCGCGGGAAGTTTCTCCCGCGCGGTCGGCCACGCCGCGAGCCCGTCGCCGTCCGCGGTGACGAGCAGGTCGAGGACGCGCCGGGCGGTCGCCGGACCCACTCCTTCGAGCAGCTGGAGCACACGGAACCATGAGATCTCATCGACCGGGTTATCGGCGAGACGAAACAGCGCGATCAAGTCCTTCACGTGAGCGGCTTCGACGTAGCGCAGGCCGCCGTACTTGACGAACGGGATCTGGCGCCGGGACAGCTCGAGCTCGAGCAGCGCGCTGTCGTGCGAGGTTCGCATGAGCGCAGCCTGCTGGCGCAGATCCATCCCGCGTTCCCTGGCCTCGAGCACACGGTCAGCGATCTCGCTCGCCTGCGCGGACTCATCGCGACAGAAAACAAGCTCCGGCGCGACCCCTCCCTCGCGATCGGTGCGCAGCCGCTTGGGATAGGCGCGCTCCGCCTGCGCCGACACAGCATTGGCTACGTCGAGGATGGGCCGGGTCGAGCGATAGTTGCTCTCCAAGGTCACGACGGTAGCGTCGGGAAAGTGGTCTGGGAAGTCGAGGATGTGCCTGGCCGACGCGGCTCGCCAGCCATAGATCGCCTGAAAGTCGTCTCCGACCGCGGTCACGTCCCGGCACTTCCGCCGCAGGTGGCGGACGATGTCGACCTGGAGGCCGTTAACGTCCTGATACTCGTCGATCAGCACGTGATCGAACAGCGCCTCGATCTGCGTGCCGACGACTTCGTCGGTCGCGAGGCCCCGCCAATACAACAGCAGGTCGTCAAGATCGATGACCCCGAGCGCACGCTTCCGAGCCGTGTATGCCCTAAACAGCCCAGCGATGTCGTCCCGATGCTCCTCGCACCACGGAAACGACTCGGCGAGCACCCCGGACAGCGGTCGTTGCGCGTTCACCGTGCGGGAGTAGATGTCCAACAGCGTGCTCTTCTTCGGAAACCGCCGCCCACGCTCCGCATGTCCGTGCTCCTCGCGGACGAGGTCGATCACGTCCGCGGCGTCACCCGCGTCGAGCACGCCGAAGCCTGCCGGCAGCCCGAGCGACGCAGCGTGCCGGCGGACGAAATGGTGCGCGACCGAATGGAACGTGCCACCGAGCACACCGCGAGCGCCGCTCGGCATCGCCACCAGCGCCCGCGCGCGCTGCAACATCTCACGCGCCGCGCGACGCGTGAACGTCAACAGCAGAATCCGTTCCGGCGCTACCCCTTCGGCGACGAGCCAAGCGACCCGTCCGCACAGCGTCGTGGTCTTACCCGTTCCCGCACCCGCCAAGATCAGCAACGGACCGCCCGGATGGCGAACCGCGGTGCGCTGTTCAACGTTCAGCTCCTCGAACCACGGCGACTCCTCAGCGAGCAACGCGGACGTGGGCTGCAATCGCGGATCCGAGCGGACGTCGAACATGTGTTCGCGACTTTAAGCCAGCGCGCGGATGGACCCATCCGGGGCTCCGAAAAGCCCGTCCCGAGCTGACATGGGTCGCCCGCGCGACGCTCGGCCCTGGACGAACGCGATCGCACCCCTCGGCCGGCCCGCGCGGGTCGCGTCGGTAGAAGTGGTGTGACGAGCGCCTGGTAGGTCGAGGCCCGCGAGGGTCGGCCACCGTGGCGCCGAACTCGTCGGCTGTTACCGCAGTCGACGTGAATGGAGACACCACGATGGCCGATGGTCAGAGCATGACGACGGTTGCCGATGTCGTCGCGCAGGTCCGCGATGGGCGGCTTGAGGATTTCGTGAGGGAGGCGGTCGCGATCGTCGCCCGCGAGCTGATGGAAGCCGAGATCAGCGCGGAGGTTGGTGCTGGGCTTGGCGAGGTCGTGCCGGAGACCCGGCTGACACATCGAAACGGTATCGGCCGCGGGCGTGGGAGACCAGGGTCGGGGAGATCGAGTTGCTGATCCCGAAGAAACGCTCGGGCAGCTCGTACTTCCCGAGCTTCCTGGAGCCGCGCCGGCGCTCGGAGCAGGCGATCATCGCGGTCGTGTTGGAGGCGTACGTGAACGGCGTCTCGACCCGGAAGGTCGACCGCCTCGTTGAGCAGCTGGGGATCGACGGGATGACCAAGGACCGGGTCTCGGCGCTCTGCCGGGCGTTGGACGAGCAGGTCGAGCTGTTCCGCCAGCGACCGCTTGAGGGCGCCTACCCCTACCTGTGGTTAGACGCCAAACAGGTCAAGGTCAGAGATCACGGCCGCGTCGTGTCCAAGGCAGTCGTCGTCGCCTACGCGGTGCACGAGTCCGGCGTGCGCGAAGTGATCGGCCTGGATGTCGGCGAGGTCGAGTCGGGCGCGTTCTGGACAGAGTTCTTGCGCTCGCTTAAGCAGCGCGGGCTCGACGGTGTGCGGCTGGCTGTGTCCGATCAGCACGAGGGGCTCAAGGGCGCGATCGCCCGCGTGCTCGGCTGCCCATGGCAACGCTGCACGGTCCACTTCACGCGCGACATGGTCATGCACTGCCGCCGCGATCAGCGCGGGCTCGTCGCCGCAGCGCTCAGGGAGATCTTCAACGCCGAGGGATACGAGCAGGCCAAGGACAGGGTCACGCACGTACTCGAACGGCTCAAGGACGTGGCGCCGAAGGTGTGCGCGCTGCTCGAGGCGGCCGAGGAGGACCTGCTCGCCTTCTACCGGCTGCCGCCCGAGCACTGGACCAAGCTGCGGTCCACGAATCCGTTGGAGCGGGTCAACAAGGAGATCGGACGCCGGACCGACGTCGTCGGGATCTTCCCCAACGACGCCGCCGTGATCCGCTTGGTCGGTGCGCTGCTCTCAGAACAGAACGACGAGTGGCTGGTGCAGCGCCGCTACCTGTCGGTCGAGTCGATGGCGCTGATCCTGGCCGAGCCCACCCAGCCCGAGCGGGCCCAGGTCGAGCAGGAGGTACCCGGTCTCACCGCCGCCTGAACCGCGATCGGGCCATCTGGCCCCGATCCAGGACCGCAGCCGCGAACCGCGGCGCGTCCCGAGCCGTTCTGCGGCCCTCGGACAGACGCACGCGACCGATAGCCACCCCCAAATCCAGGCGCGCACGCGCGTTTCGGCGCTCGCCCTCGCCCTCAGGGCTCGCCCAGGGGCTCGCCCCTCGGTCTCGGTCTCACACCAACACACGCGTATTCCCTCCCCGCACCAGGCAACGAGGAGGTGAGCACCCTCATCCCGGTCTGAGCCGCCACACTCGCCGACGAGCTCTACCCGTCACACCACAACATCCGACTTGACTCCCGCGCGATCCAGAACGTGGCATTGCCCAAGCCGGCCTCGACCGTCTCAGGCGAGCAGAGCGATCGTCAGCTGGCGGCCGGTGCTAGCCGGCAGGCAGGCGCGTAGCTGGCGTCTTCGACTGACTCGGAATACGCGCAAACCGGCGGAAGCCGGCTTCACGCTCGAGATGCTCGTGGTGGATGCAGAGCGGGGCTCTTGTACCAACTCGCGCGCTTGTTGGGAGTGATCCGAAGGGTGGGCGTTCGAGTCTCTCGGGGCGCACTCGAGGGTCAGGCTGCTACTCGCGGTGGTTCGGGCAGTGATGTGCCCGTGGCTCCCGGCGTCTGCCGCCCGCTGCCGGTCCTGCGACCGGGAGCCCCAGCTCGACTCGTATCCTCGTGGGGAGGTGCTGATCGAAGTCGGACCCTGATTGGAGAATCATGCGCAAGCGACTCGCGACCGGCATCGTTCTGGGCGGGCTTGCAGCCGGCGCGACCGCCTCCACGTGGCCGAATCAGCCGGTGTCCCAGACCGCGACGGGCGCGACTCAGCCAGCCCGCTACGAGTACGTCGCCGGGGTCGACCAGTTGTCTGTGTACAGCATCTCCAACGGGTCGCTCGTCAGGCGGTTCGGGCTCCGGGGGGTCGCCGAGATCCGGGGGATTGGCGCGAGTGCTGCGACTGGGATGCTGTACGTCAGCTACGGAGGGCTTCCGACCGGCATCGGGCACCTGTTGGAGTTCAGCCTGTACCGGCAGAAGGTCGTGTATGACCGCGGCTATCGGTTCGGGATCGATTCGTTCGACATCAGTCACGATGGCCGGCTGATCTTCATGCCCACCGGCGAGAACACCTCGGGCGATACGTGGCACGTCCTTGCCGCAACCACGGGCCGCGTGGTTGGGGCCATCGCCGCAGGCAAGTCTCCGCATGACACAGTCGTTGGTGCGAGCGGACAGCACGTGTTTCTCGGCGGCGCGTCTGCCCGCTACCTCTATGAGGCGGACGCTGCACGCCCGTGGAAGGTCATCGGCAGGATGGGGCCGCTGATGCCTGGTGGGGTCGGCGGCGTCAGGCCGTTCACGATCGATGCTCAGGACAGTCTCGCGTTCACAACCGCCAATCGTTACCTCGGGTTTCAGATCAGCGACGTCGCGACGGGCAGGGTGCTGTACACGGTGCCCGTGCCCGGCTTCAGCGTCCCTCCGACGTTCCGCGGGCTCCCATCTCATGGGATCGGACTCTCCCCTGACCAGCGGTACCTGTGGCTCGTTGACAAACCCAATCGGGCCGTCCATGAGTTCGACATCTCAGGCTTGCCGCAAAAGGCGCCGGTAATGATCGCGACGGCGCATGTCTCGGGACCGAATCTCGGGTGGCTCAACCTCAGCCGGGACGGTCGCTACCTGTTCGCGGGCGACGCAGGCAACGTGATCAACACTCAGACGCGCACGACAGTTGCCAGGATGGGTGCGCTGGCCGACTCGCGCTACAACATAGAGATCGACTGGGCCGGCCCCCGCGTCTGCGCGGCGTACCCACGCGAATCGCTGGGCTACCTGCACGTCGCGTCGCAGTGCGGCGCCCCTGCGGGCTGAACCGCCGGGAACACCACAGTGGGCTCGCCGCGGACGGTCCTGGCGCTTGCCCCGCCCCAGCGCGCTCCTCGTGTCCGCGCTGAGGCGGTGCGGGCTGGGCGCGGACGAAATGCTCGTCGCGCGAGCAAACCAGAAGCAGAGCAGCACACGAGGAGCGCGTCTGCCGCTGCTCAAACGGGAGCGTGATTCTGGTCACGGGTCGGCTCGCGCTCCGGCGCGATACGCCGGGGCGGCGAGAGGGCTCCTTGACGTTCTCTAGGCTCGCCGTCCAGGTGATTGATCCCTTAATGGTGAGCGTCTCGGCGGACGTCGACGGAGAGGTGCGCAGCAGCAGCAGCCGCCCAGCAGGGTCCTTCAATGCGTTCCGGCAGGATTCGAGCCCTCGAGACGCGTCGAAGGTAACGGAGACGTCGGCGTTGCTGAAGCAGGCGTTGATGTTGTCGCTTTCGGGATCCGGATTGCTACGTCGGCGCCGCGGACGCCGTTGCTCACGGTGGCCTCGCCGTGGTGGGCGTGGGCGATCGTGGCGACAATCGGCATGCCGAGGCCTGTGCCCTGGCGACCCCGATTACCCTCAGCGCGGCTGAAGCGCTGAAACGCGCGGGGCAGAAAGTCGGCCGGGAGCCCGGGTCCCTCATCACGCACGTGGAACTCGATGCTCCCGGCAATCCGGCACGCGGCCAGGGTGACGGCTCCGGCGCCGTGGCGCAGCGCGTTCTCGACCAGGTTCCCCAGCGCCTGCTCGAGCCTCAGCCGGTCGGCGACCACGATCAGCTCGTCAGGCGCCTCGACCACGAGCAGTCGTCCATCCGCCTCGGCGCGCCAGGCGAACCGCTTGCGCACGCTCTCGAGCAGCTCCCGGGCCTTGATGGGCTCCAACCGCAAGGCGAGTCGCCCGTTGTCGGCCACCGCAGTCAGCAGCAGGTCGCTCGCGAGCTGGACGAGCCGATCGGTCTCCTCGCTGGCGCTGCGCACGGCGCGGCGAAGCTCCTCCTCGCTGTCGGCGTAGTGGAGGGCATAGTCGAGTTCGGCTCGGAGCAGTGCGAGCGGGGTGCGCAGCTCGTGGCTGGCCTCGGCGACGAACTCCCTTTCGCGCTCGAGCGCACGCTCGAGCCGGTCAAGCATGGCGTTGAGCGTCTCGGCGAGCTGCTGGAGCTCATCGCGGGTCGGCGGCACCGGCAGCCGCTCGCCGGGGGTCTGCGCCGAGATCTCGGCCGCCTGGCGACGCATCGCCTCCACCGCTCGGAGCCCCGTTCCCGCCAGCAGGTACCCGAGCGAAATGGCAAGAACGAGCGCCACCGGTCCGGCGATCAGCAGCTCGGTTCGCAGGCTTCGCAGCGCCTCTGCTTGGTTCTCCCGCGTGGCGCCGACCACGAGCACCAGTGGGCGCCCGGAACGCCTCACCGACACGGCGAGTAGCCGGGCGGGTTCGTCGAGCCCTGGCGCGGACAGGCGATCGAAGAAGCGGTCCGACCGTTGGGCACCAGCGAGCTGCCCCTGAGACAGCAACGGCCGCGTTCCGAGCGGCCCGGTTGCGTCGAGCACCCGACCCTGCGGATCGAGCAGCTGAGCGAAGCTCTCCCCGCGCTCGATCAACACCGCGCCTGACGGCGTCGAGAGCGAGCCCCCGGCCGCCACCAGGCCCGATACGTCCTGCGCCCGCAGTTCCAGGTCCTGATCGAGCTGGTGCGACAGGTCTTCGCCCACGCCCACGTAAACGAGCGCACCCGCGCCCGCCAGCACGATCGCCATCGCCAGCGCGAACGCCGTCGCGACCCGCATCCGGATCGGAACGCGACTCATTGCCCGTCGCGCAGCCGGTACCCGGCGCCCCGGATCGTCTCGAGCGAGCGGGTGCCGAACGGCTCGTCGATCTTGCGGCGGAGACGCCGAATGTAGACGTCCACGACGTTGGAGCGGTTCTCGTAGGCGAAGTCCCATGCCTGTTCGATCAACTCGAGCCGCGAGAGCACCTCGCCAGGCCGGCGCATCAGCGCCTCCAGCAGCGCGAACTCCTTGGCCGAGAGCTCGATCGGGACCTCGCCGCGGCGTACCTCCCGCCGCGCCGGATCGAGCCGCAGCGTCCCGACCTCGAGCACAACCGGCCGCTCGGGTCGACCGCGGCGTCTCAGCGACCGCAGGCGGGCGTGCAGCTCGGCCAGCGCGAACGGCTTGACCAGGTAATCGTCGGCGCCGCAATCGAGCCCGGCCACCCGGTCCTCCACCGCATCCCGGGCAGTCAGCATGAGCACTGGGGACCACACGCCGCGGTCGCGAAGCACCCGGCAGGTCTCGAAACCCGAGCGACCCGGCAGCATCACGTCGAGCACGATCGCGTCGTAGTCGACCGCCGTTGCCATCCACGTGGCCCGTTCGCCGTCGCCCGCGAGGTCCACGGCGAGACCCTCGCGGATGAGCGAGCGCTTGATCACGTCCGCCATTCGGATCTCGTCCTCGACGATGAGCACGCGCATGAGCGAAGTGTCGCGGACCGAACATGACCACGACATGAATCGTCGTGTCATCTGCGGTTCACGTCGCTCTCCTAGCTTGTCGCGTCCCAAGCGAGCCACCCCAAGACACAGGAGGCAATCACGTGCGAAAGGCACTCCTCGGTGCCGTCGTGGCATTCAGCGTGCTCACGCCGGTGCCGGCGACCGCGTCCCTGCGGATCCCGCAGCTTCCCCCACCGAGCGATTTCGCGGCGCGCAACGACAATCCGTGGTTCCCGCTGATCACTGGGACCGTGCTCACCTACAAGGGTGTCAAGGACGGCAAGCGCGCCCGTGACGTGCTGACGGTCGCGCACGCGCATGCGACCATCCTCGGGATCCGAGCGAATGTCATTCAGGACCGCCTATACCTGAACGGCCGGCTCGGCGAACGCACCACCGATTGGTACGCCCAGGACCGCGCCGGCAACGTCTGGTACCTAGGCGAGCGCACTGCGACACTGGACCGCCACGGCAGGACAATCAGCACCGAAGGCAGCTGGCTGGCCGGCGTGAACGGCGCACGAGCCGGCATCTACATGCCCGCTCATCCGCACGATGGCGAAACCGGCCGGCAGGAGTTCTACCGAGGGCACGCCGAGGACCAGTTCAAGGTCCTAAGCCGCAGCGCGACAGTGCGCAGCCCCGCCGCATCCTCAGATCACGCGCTCCTGACACAGGAGACAACGCGGCTGGAGCCGGGCACCGTCGACCACAAGCTCTACGTGCGCGGCGTCGGCACCGTCCTCGAGCAAGCCATCAAGGGGCCCATCGAGCGGCTGCTCCTCGTCTCCGTGAAGCAGACATGACGGCCCGCTACGCACGCGGTCACACCGGCATCACGCGCGCTGCTCATTCCGCCGGCCCGTGCCCGTGGGCGGATCATCCCTCCGGCAAGCGTGCCGCGAACTCGCCGCCACGACCGTTGCCGGCGAGCTGAACGACTCCGCCGGCGGCGCGCGCGCGAAACGGCGGGCCACCGCCGGGCGGGAGGCCGGCACCCCCGGCATCGAGGGCCGCCTCCGACTCTCCACACCAGCCCGGCTGGAAGAGCTCTCTCGCGATCGGCCGCGTCCACCCCCTTCTCGTCGTCGCGCAACCCGAGCACCACCGCGTCTCCGGCGGCGCTGCTCATGTCCAACGAACGGCGCGGCGCTCTCGAGACCGACAAGTGTTGCGCGTGACAGCCAAAGCAGGTTAGTCCGCGTGAACGCACCGCACCCGCTCGTCGCCACGAACGCGACGGGCGGCGTCACGGTGTCGAATCAGCGCTGCCGGCGGTTGAGCTTGCCGCGCGGAGCAGGGCGCGCAATCGAGACCGCGAGATGCTCGTCGGCGCACAAAAGGAGGTGAAACCTTCCGGTGCGCACGCCATCGCGCTGGCGCGAATGGAAGAGACGCCGACGCTTCCGTCTTCGCCCGACAAAGGAACCGTGCGCCGCCGGACCGGCGCGGCTGATGCAGCTTGTCCGTTGCGGGCGTCGGACCAGCTTCTTAAGCCGAGGCTTCGTCCGAGAGCAGTCTCGCCTTGACTGCCTCGAACTCGCTCTCGGTAGGCGCGCCCTCCGCCCTCAGCCGCGCGATTTCCTTGAGCTGCTCGACGGGTTCCGCCGCTGAACGGACGACGGCTCGATCACGGCTTTCTCACCCCGCGCCGGCCGGTTGACGAGCCGCGCCAACCGGGGCCGAGTAACCGGCGTCGGGATCAAGGGCCTCCACCTGCGCCCATCCGTCGCCTTCGACCAGCACATACAGCTCACGGCTGTCGGTGAAGTGATCTTCAGCGCCTCCCGCCATCAAACCCAGAGGCCCGATCGCCAGCAAGCCAAGGGCCTTCACTTCACGACAGACTCCGGACTGCCGGCCCGCACCCCTTGCCGGTTGCCGTCACATCAACCACGGAAGGGCGCGAGCCGAATGCTTAGGTCGCTCATCGCGAAGCGGTGCAGGTACCAGGCGCGGCCACGAGGAACTTGCTTGGCCTCGGCTCGGAGAAGCCCGGCGAACTCCCGCTTGAAGCCCAACCGCGGGTACTCCTGGATGACGCTCTGGCGGACTGCATCGGGTATCTCGTTGCTGCGTAGGCCGAACACATCGACGGCTGCGCCGGCGGATAGGAGGTAGGCCTCGGCACCGGATTCGAGGCCAACGCCCGGGGTGTAATGCATGGCGATCGCGTTTGCAACGACCTCGCGGATATCGGCAGGCACGTGGTGGCTGTCGGTGAACTCGCGTGCCAACGCGGCGCTGCGAACCGTGAAGTCGACGTCGCGCACCGGGCTCGGGATCCCGGTGTCGTGGAACATTGCAGCCAGGTACAGGAGCTCACGGTCGAACGTGATCCCGTGAAGTGCGGCGATGGCCGCGCCCCACGTGTAGGCACGACTGGAATGGTTGAGGAGTGCCGGTGTCAAGAGGTCCTGCGCGGCGACCTCGGCATCTCTTGCGAGAGGGGAGTCGGGAGGCACCAGGCTCGCCGGATCGATGGAACTCCGGCGTCCCGAGTGCATACCGAGCACCATCGCGAGACGGCCGGCAAGAATGCTGAGCTCCCCCCGCAGCAGCGGCCGGGCAAGTGTTAGGCATTCCCGAGCGGTCAGCACTCCCCCGGTGCGTTCGGTCCATCCAATCGATCCGATCGGATCGGTGGGTCGTGGCTGGCTCATGGGGGCCTCTCAGTTCGGGGTGTCGCGGTCAGGTGGCGGGGACAAGCACGCCGATGAGTCACCAAGCCGGCGCCGGGGCCCGAGAGCCCCGGTCAGCATCTCAGTGTCGCCGATAGGCGCGACCCGTGCTCCGCGATGGGGGACTCGCCTGGTCGACCTCATGCTCGTAGCACCTCCATGGGACGACCAGCGCGTGGGCTTCGTGGTCGACCGGCTACCGAAAGTGCATGCCAGCGATGATCTCGACGACGATGATCGCGGCGACTATCCAATCGACGACCATGCAGAAGGGTGGCCACCACCTCGTGTCGGAGACGAAGTGGGTTCGGTGCTGCCAGAGGTCTTTGAGGCCGTGGCCGACGAAGCCGATGATTAGGAGCCACGGAGTAGCGGTGATTGCGGCAGCGGAGATGCCCGCAGCTGGATCGTCGATGCGCCTGCTTTCACGACCTTGCAGAACTCCCACGGGAGGCCGATGGGGATGGGCGGCCGTTCACCAGCGGCCAGATCGACGGCGCCGCGGCGGAGCTTCTGGCCCTCGGGCAGGAGCATCTCACGGTTCAGACTTCAGCTGCGAACCGAGCTCGTCACCGCGACCCGGGTATGCGGATCTGCTACGCGCGCGCGAGGTCGTTAGAGAACGGAGTCCAGAGAATCAAGCTTCTTTCACCGTCGATGCAACTCGTCCGTCCCACCGCGTCGTCAGTGATGCCTCGTGTGCTCTTGACGGGATAGTCCGTTACCCGCTGATTTCCATTGAGGGCTTGAGTTGGCGTGGAGGCTGGCGTGGTTTGTGGCCAACGTGTGGGAGCCATTGCAGCTGCCTCGGTAGGTACCAGTTCCAGTCGCCGAGCAGCTTCATCGTGGCTGGGAGCAGTACGCCGCGGATGACTGTCGCGTCGATCAGGACGGCGGCGGCGAGGCCGACTCCTGCTTGCTTGAGCTCGAGCGAGGAGAGTGTTCCGAAGAGGGCGAAGACGCAGACCATGACGGCGGCGGCGGTGGTGACGACGCCGCCGGTGATGGCGATCGAGCGGCGGACTGCGGTCTCGGTTCGGTCGCCTCGGTCCACGGCTTCACGTACGCGGCTGAGGATGAAGACGTGGTAGTCCATCGAGAGCCCGAAGAGCACGACGAAGAGGAAGAGCGGGAGCCAGGAGACGATCGTCCCGTTTGACCGGAAGCCGAGGAGCGATTCCGCCCAGTGGTGCTGGAAGATGAGCGTGAGCACTCCGTAGGCGGCGCCGAGCGAGAGCAGGTTGAGGGCGATCGCTTTCAGCGGGATGATGAGTGAGCGGAAGGCGATGAGCAGCAGCGCGAAGGCGAGTGTGAGCACGAACGCGAGCACGTACGGGAGAGCGTGGCGGAGTTGGCGGGTGAAGTCGAGGTCCTCGGCGGTGGGCCCGGTTACGGCCGTCTGGAGGCCGCGGATCCGTCCCAGCGTCGAGGGAATCAGCCGGTGGCGCAGTGCGTCGATGGCCATGCGGCTCGGCGAGTTTGCGCCGTTGCCGGTCAGCGGCAAGAAGAGCACTCCAGCGACGCCGGAGCGGGTGGGGACGGTTCGGATCGGATCGACCGGTCTGTTCGCGACGCCTTCGTCGACCGCTTCCCGACTCAGGGCGTGCAGCTGCTGCTTGAGTTGCGTGCTCGTCACTGCGGGTGCCTCGGCGGCGACGATGGCGGTCTCGGCGGCGCTCGGGAACGCTTGGCGGACATGGGCGAGCGCCTGCAAGGCCGGCTCGCTCTGCGCCGTCAGGGCGAGGTCGCTCGGCTTGGATATCCGCAGCGACAGTGCTGGGTAGGCGAGCGCGAGAAGCATGGCGGTCGCAAGCGCCGCGGCGACGAGCGGTCGTTGGGTGATGCGTTCGACGAGCGCTGACCAGAACCGGTTGCCGCTGTCGAAGCGCGCGCGCGGCAGCAGCGGGATCCGGCCGCGCTCCAGGCGCGGCCCGAGTAGACGGAGGGTGGCCGGAAGGGCGGTGACGGCGCCGAGGACGGCGCAGGCGATGACGGCGATCGTGGCGGTGGCAATGCCGCTCAAGGTTCCGACGCCGACGATGTACATCCCGGCCATTGCGATCGCGACCGTCGCGCCGGAGACAAGGACGGTGCGTCCGGAGGTCTGCAGCGTCGTCTCGAGTGCCTGGCCGATCGTGCTGCCGCGGTTTCGTTCGGCCCGCGAGCGGACGACGAAAAAGAGGGCGTAGTCGACACCCACCGCCATCCCTATCAGGAGGGCCACGGTCTTGGCGCTGTCTTGTACCGGGAACAGTTGGCTGAGTGGGCCGAGCAGCCCGAGGCCCGCGGCGACGGCGCTCAGCGCGAGCAAGAGAGGAACGAGCGCCGCGACCAGGGAATCGAACGCGAGCAGGAGCACGAGTAGCGTGACCGGGATCGAGAGCAGTTCGGCGCGGTGCAGGTCGCGATCGACGGTCCGGTTTCGTGCTTGGTCGGCGGAGACGTCGCCCGTTTCCTCGATCGTCAGCTGTGGGTGCGCCTTTGCGGCGGCGGCCACTGCGGCGTGGATCCGTTCGACGTTCAGGTCGCGCGTCAGCTCCACCGCGACCACGGCCGAGCGCCGGTCGGCCGAGACCTTGAGATCGGGAGCGAGGCCGAGCGCGCGGAAGCGTCGCTCGATGTCGCGGATCGCGTTGCCGGGTACTGGTGCACGCGCTGTGTGGAGATAGGCCAGCTCGCGCGCCGGAGGCCAGAGCTGGTGCTTGTTCATCATCGCGTAGCCGCGGGCGGACTCTCCGACGGCGCCGTTGTCGAGCGTTTTTGTGCCGCTGATCGCACCGAGTGTGAGGCAGGCGACGACGACGGCGAGCCAGGCGGCGAGCGCGCGCCGTGGATGATTGATGCTCCAGCGTCCGATCCTCATCTGCGACCTCCTTTGGGATCGTCGAGCCTCGCATGGCCGCGGCCGTCCGGCCAGCCGGGCAGCCGGAGACTTGCGTGGTGGTGCTGCCCGGTACTACGCCGCGTTAAGGAAGGTGACGACCGCCAGCACGCGCCGGTGGTCGTCGGCTGATTGCGGAAGGCGCAGCGTCGCGAAGATGTTCTTCACGTGCTTCTCGACCGTGTGCTCGGTGATGAAGAGTCGCTGCGCGATCGCTTTGTTCGAGCGGCCCTCGGCCATCAGCGCGAGCACCTCGAGTTCCCGCTCGGTCAGATCCTCGAGGGGTGTATTCCCCTTGCGGCGCTGGCCGACGAGCTGCGCCACGACCGCCGGGTCGAGCACCGACCCGCCCTCGCCGATTCGGCGCACGCTTCTCGACAGCTCGGCAAGATCGGAGACGCGGTCCTTGAGTAGGTAGCCCATACGCTCGGTTCCCTGCGCGAGCAGCTCTACCGCATAGCGCGCTTGGACGTATTGGGAGAGGACGAGGATGCCCACCTGTGGCCACCGTGCTCGGATCAGCTTTGCCGCGCGCCGGCCTTCGTCGGTGTGGGATGGCGGCATGCGGATGTCGACGATCGCGACGTCCGGGCTCGTGCGCTCGACGAGCGCGCATAGCTCGTCCGCGTCACTCGCGAGCCCCACGACCTCGAATCCGGTTTCCTCGAGCAGCCGCGCCAGGCCCTCGCGCAGGATCACTGCGTCGTCGGCGACGACTACCCGCACGGGATCTCCGCCCGAATGGTGGTGCCGCGCCCTGGCGGGCTCGATACCGTCAGCCGGCCGCCCAGCGCCTCAACCCGGTCGGCGAGGCCGCGCAGCCCCGAACCGCCTTCGGGAGCCGCGCCGCCGATCCCGTCGTCGGCGACCTCGAGCATGAGAACGCCATTCTTGTGAGAGGCAATCAGCGTGACCTCGCTCGCGTGCGAATGCTTCGCGGCGTTCGTCAGTGCCTCGCTCGCGACGAAGTAGGCGGCGCCTTCGATCTGCTCTGGGAGACGGTCGCTGATGGTGATAACGAGTTGTACCGGCAGGGCGGCCCGCCGCGAGAGATCGTCCAGCGCGGCGGCGAGCCCGCGCTCGACCAGGATGGCGGGCCGGATCCCGTGGGTCAGCTCGCGCAGTTCCGCGAGGGCGACGGTCAGGGCCTCGCGTGCTTCGCGCAGAACCGGCTGCACCGCGGGTCGATCGGCGGCAAGTTTCGACTCGGCGAGGCCGAGTGCCATCGCGACCGAGACGAGCCGCTGCTGCGTTCCGTCATGCAGATCGCGTTCGATCCGGCGCCGCTCCGTATCGGTCGCCTCGACCAGCCGCGCACGCGAGGCCTGCAGCTCGGCCAGCCGCGCGCGCAGCTCCGCCTGCAGCCGCGCATTCTCGAGCGTCAAGGCGGCGGCCGCGCAGACCGACTGCACCAGCTCGTGGTTCTCAGCGAGCGCGGGATCGTGGATCAACGCAGCGATTGGCTCCCCGTCCCGCTCGACGACGGTCGCTGCCCGCTCATCGCCTGGCCGCGGCAGCCGCACCGGAGAACCTCCCGAATCGACATAGCGAGCGCCGGCGGGAACCCAATAGGCGACCTCCAACGACGGATCACCGAGCGCGCGGCCTAGCGCATCGCGCAAATCGACCGAGGTCGCGGTCGCGCCGAGCTCGATGACCAGCCCAGCGACCGCCCCACGCGCCAGCCGGCGCTGCAACAGCACCGCCAGCACGGCAATTGGGATCGACGCGAACACGACTTCCCGCGTCCACGCCGGCCCCTCCCCAAGCGGGTGACTAAAGATGTCGTTGGCAACCGAGAACGCCAGCGCGGCGAACATCGCGCTGCCTGCCCACAACACGGGCGCGCCCGCACGCCGCTCGGGAGCGCTCGCACGCCGCCAGCGGTGCACGAGCAACGCGAGCGTGAACAGCGACAGGACAACCCCGACGCTCCGCTGCCCCTGCAAGATCCCGTTGGCGATGCTGTCACTACGTGTGATCTCGAACGCGTTGTGCGGGCACTCCGAACAGATTTGCGAGCGTGAATCCGCGAACACCAGCCAGGCGAGCTCGACCACGGTCACGACCGCGATCGCAGCGGCGATCAATCCCCGGTCCAGCCCGCCCCGCAGGCGCCCCGTCGGAAACGACAGCACGAGATAAACGAAGCCAACGAGGTAGAGCGACTCGACCGCCTTCCCGAGTGTGAAGAGCAGCGAGGAACCCGCGTCGACGAGAAAGGTCGCGAACCACGCAAGTCCGATGAACACCATCACCGTTCCGAGCCGGTTGTCGGGACGCTGCCGCCGAGCGATCAACCCACTACCGACATACGCCCAGCCGACAACGAGCGCGAGCACCGCCGAAGCCGCGACCGGGCGCCGCTCGCGGTCGCTGTGGAGCACGAGCAGCACAGCGCCGATCCCCCCAACAAGGGCGAGCAGCGCGAGCGAACGATCACGCCTCATCGGCACCCGCGGAAAGCGTGCACCGCCACGGGCACGGTGGACAGCGGAAGAGCTCGCGCACGCGTAAAGCCTCGCAGCCACCCGCCGCGCCCGCCACCCGGCGACCCAGACTCGCGCGAAGTACTGCTACCCAGTAGCACGAGTCCCCTCAGCCGTCTGTTGCCACCGCCACCGCTCGACCAGACTCGCGGCATGACGATCAACCACATCAGAGAACCGCTGACCGCGACCCGGATCGCCGCGGCCGCCCTGGCAGCCCTCGGCGCCGCCAGCGCAATCCCGATCCCCCTCGCCCAACTCGATTTCGCCGGGCTCCTCAACGTATTCAACATCGACAGCGGCGACTCCCCGCGGGTGCTGTTGGTCATCGCCTTCCTCGGAGGAATCCTGACCATCGCGGTTATCGCGCTGGCCTTAGCCGGCGCGGCGCTGGCGCTCACCGGCGCCCGCGCGGCTCGCGGCGTGCTCATAGCCGCGGCCCTCGGCGGCTTGGTCACCGCGATGCCGGTGTGGATACCTGCCGGAGTCGTGATCGGCGCGGCCGCGGCCATCCTCGGCCAGGGCCCGCCTGCCACCGACCAGGCGACCGGTCGCATCGGAACCTGTGGCGCACGAGCGGTGTAACTACCCGCGGACAAGCAAGGAGAGGCCTGATTCCCCATGTTCGGCAACCGCTGGCTCTCGCTCGCGTCAACGACCGCAGCTGCTCTCGCGCTCTGGGCACTCGCCGCTGCCAACGGCTACGCCTGGCAGCTGATCTGGCTGCCCGCTGCGGTCGCGGGCGCCGCCTGGCCACGCCAGCGCACACGCACCTTCGAGAACTGCCTACGCCGCCTCCGGCGAGATCGCAAGCGACTGAAATGACCCGTCCCGCCCTGAGTGTGGCCGCCGCCGCGCCTGGCATCGCTCCGGCGTGCACGCCTGATGCGAGCCAGCCCGTGCCGCCAGCCGCCATCCCGCCCGCCCCGCTCTCCAGCCTGCACGGCCGAATCGCCTACAGCACGCTCGGCGGAAACAACTGGGTAATGAACGCCAAGGGCTTGGCGTAGAGGCCGCAAGGTATGGCTCGATCGCTTGGATGAAGCAACACCTCGTTGCTCTGGCTGGTGTCATTGGCCGTCGCGGCCGCGATCGGCTGCGGCTCGAGTCGACAGCCATCGGCCGGCAGGCAAGCTGGCGGGCATCCTCCGACTGGGCCGATTCGCTTCGCTGCGCTCCGTGGCCGGATCGTGTTCTCGCGCCGCGATGACATCTGGAGCGCCAATGCCGATGGATCCGAACTCCGGCGACTCACGTTGGGCCGCGGCCCGGAGTTCGATCCGAGCTGGTCGCCCGACGGCACGCGGATCGTCTACCGCGATTCACGCCGCGGGATCAACGTCAACGACGAGATCTACGTGATGAACGCGGACGGCTCACACCGGCGCAACCTGACCCACAGCGCCTCGAACGAGTGGTCGCCCGCCTGGTCGCCGGACGGCCGTCTAATCGCCTTTTATTCTGGGCAACTGTTCGTGATGCATCCGGACGGCAGCGCTCCCCACCCGATCACGCAGATCGAGGGCGAGTATCCAGCCTGGTCACCGGATGGGCGGCGCCTTGCATTCATGTCCGCCGAGCCGAACGCCCGCGGCAGCAACCCGAACTACGACGTGTTCGTCGTCAACCGCAACGGCAGCGGACTCCGCCAGCTCACAAACTGGTCCGGTGAGGACGGCACACCCGCGTGGTCTCCCGACGGCAAATGGATCGCCTTCACCACCACCCACGACGTCCTCGCTGGCCGCTACGACATCTGGGTGATGCGCGCCGATGGCAGGACCAAGCGGCGGGTCGCCCCCGGCTCCTTCCCCGTCTGGTCGCCCGACGGGCGCTTCCTCCTATTCTCGACAGGCGGCGCGACTGAGTCCAACAGCATGTCGGTCGCCCGGCCAGACGGCTCCGGGCTACGCCGATGGCCGATCGACGGGTGGCTTCCCGACTGGCGCCGCTAGCCCGCGCCTCCTCCGGCCAGGCTGCTCCACAATCTCGATGTGGGCCCGGATCCCCCTCGATGGTGGCGGTCGAGATGACGAACAGCTCCGTCCTCCTGGGCCCTCGCACCAGATCGAGCGAGCGACCTCGCTGTGACCGCCGATTTTCCACCTCGTCCTGGTTCCATGCGCCCAGAGGCGGGTGAGGAAGCCGACGAGCGACCTGCAAAGCGCGCGTCAAGCAGGGTGTGACGCCTGCTCGCCCTGCTAGCCGGATGCGGCAGCGCAGCCCGGCGGGTGCGCTACTGGTTCGCTGCGGAGCGCGGACGGCGGTCGCTGTGGGCATCTGCTCCTCCCCGCTCAGGTATGGCCTCGCCCCCGTTTAGCCCGAAGTTCCCGCCAATAACTGGCTTTTGAGAGGCCGGAATCCTTGTGGTTGCTGGGGTTTCGGCCTTTCTTGTGGTGGTTTGGCGTAGTCATCAATAATGTGATGTGTCCGTCCGGTGGTGCGGGTATGGTTCGGGCATGTCGCGGAGACCTCGTCCAGCTGGGGCTCTACACGTTGTCACCAATAGGCGGCAGGGGAAGGGGCGGGAGTACGTCACGCACCTGTTGCGTCGCTCCTATCGGGAGGGCGGGAAGGTCAAGAACGAGACGGTCGGGAACATCTCGCATCTGCCCGAGGAGCTGGTCGAGCTGGTGCGGGCGGGGCTGCGGGGCGAGCCGGTCGCGGTGCTCTCGGACGGGTTTGCGATCGAGCGCTCGCTGCCGGCTGGGCATGTGAACGCGGCGTTGATCATGGCTCGCCGGCTTGAGCTGGCCCGGTTGATCGACCGGCGGCCGTCGCGGGAGCGGGATCTGGTGCTGGCGATGGTTTGTCAGCGAGCGATCGCGCCGGCGTCGAAGCTTGGGACCGTGCGGGCTTTGGGCCAGTCGACGCTGGCGGAGGAGCTCGGCGTCGCCGAGGCGGATGAGGACGATCTGTATGCGGCGATGGACTGGCTGCTTGAGCGCCAAGAGCGGATCGAGGACGGGCTGGCTCGTCGGCTTCTGAAGGACGGGGAGCTGGTGCTCTACGACGTGTCCTCGTCGTATTTCGAGGGACGTTGCTGTGAGCTGGCCAAGCTCGGCTACTCGCGCGATCAGAAGCGCGGCAGCCTGCAGATCATCTACGGGCTGCTCTGCGACAAGCCCGGCCGGCCTGTCGCGGTCGAGGTGTTCTCCGGGGAGCTGCACGACGACAAGACGCTGCCCTCCCAGATCGAGAAGCTCAAGAGCCGCTTCGGGCTCTCACGGGTGGTCGTAGTCTCGGACCGGGGGATGGTGACCAAGGCCAACCTCGAGCTGCTGCAGGCGGCGGACGCAGGCTGGATCACGGCATTGAAGGCGCCGCAGATCCAGAAGCTCGCCCGCGAAGGCGACCTGCAGCTATCGCTGTTCGATCAGCAAAACCTGGCCGAGATCACCTCCGAGGACTATCCGGGCGAGCGGCTGATCGTGTGCCGCAACCCGCTCGTGGCTGCCGAGCGAGCCCGCAAACGCCAAGAGTTGCTGGAGGCGACCGAACGGGGACTGGCGGAGATCGCTCAGCGCGTGGAGCGCGGCACCCTGACCGGCGCCGACCAGATCGGGCTTGCGGTCGGACCGGCACTGAAGCGCTACAAGGTCCGCAAGCACTTCGAGGTGACCATCACCGACACCAGCTTCACCTATGAGCGCAAGACCGAGCAGATCGAGGCCGAGGCGGCGCTGGACGGGATCTACGTGCTGCGCACCAACCTCCCCGACACCGAACTGTCCACCGGAGAGGTGGTGCGCTCCTACAAGAACCTCGAACAGGTCGAGCGCGCGTTTCGCACCTTCAAAGGCCCCGAGCTCGAGATCCGCCCCATCCACCACCACCTCGAGACCCGGGTCCGCGCGCACGTGTTCCTCTGCATGCTCGCCTACTACCTCACCTGGCACCTACGCCAAGCCTGGGCACCGCTGATCTTCAAAGACGAGCAGCCACCGATCCAGCCCGACCCGGTCGCCAAAGCCACTCGCTCCCCCGCCGCCCAGCGCAAAGCCCGCACCAAACGCACCAGCACCGGCGACCCGTGCCACAGCTACAAGAGCCTGCTCGCCGAGCTCGGCACCCTCACCCGCAACACCATCCGCCTGCCCGGCACCAACGCCACCTTCCACAAGCTCGCCCAACCCACCACCCTCCAAGCCCGAGCGCTCGACCTCGCCGACCACGCACCGCTCGACCCGTAGTCACCACCCATCCACCCCCAAACCCGCTAAAACCCAGCACGGACGGGGAATCCCGTCACCCGTCAGAGAATCGGTTTAGCCCCGCCGAGGGGTGAAAGCGGCCAGCGGTCACGTAGTCACTGGCTACCGCCTCGGCTTGCGCCTCACCGTCCACACGCCCGTCGAGACTCTCGATCACGAGTTCCTCGCCGGCGCAGGTGTCGAGGATGTCCCAGTCGCCTGCAGCCGTCTTTCGTGCGACAACCTCGTGCACGACGCCGGTGGCGTCGTGGTAGGTCAGCGACGTCATCGCGGCGCTTCTCCCTCGCGGCGATCACCGGAGTGGCTCAGGTCTGCGGCTTCCTCAAACCGTGCCGCCACCGCCAGCAGAGCGCCCGCCTGCTCGGGGAACAGCCCCGGCAGCGGCCCCTCAATCGAGATGAACGCGGTCGGGCATGGAGCAGCACGCCGGCCGCGTCCTCGAGCGCCGCCGCGCTCTCGGCAAACAGCCGCCCGATGCTCACCTGCTGCGCGAGCAGCGCCCGCGCCCGCAGCGCGCGCTGGCAGGCGAGCTGCTCGTAGAGCCCCTCGACGTTCCCGGGCGTACCGCCGGCGCTCATGACGCGCTCGCCCCATCAACCAGCCGATAGCCAACGCCCCATACGTTGGTCACCAGCCGCTCGTCGCTGCCCTCGCACAGCTTGCGGCGGAGCCGGAACGCGTGGCTGTCAAGCGTCCTGCTGCGCGAGTCGGGCTAGTAGCCCACACGCCGCGGAGCAGCTCCTCGCGGGTGAACACGCGGTGGGGATCACCGCCCAGCGTGACCAGCAGCTGATACTCGGTGCCCGAAAGATGCACCGGCCGCTCGCCCACCCGCACCTCGCGCGAGCGCACATCGATCACCACCGGCCCGGCCCGCAGCAACCGCCTGCCGGCCCGGCTCGTCTGCGAGCGTCGCAGGACCGCGCCATCCGCGCTCGCAACTCCGGATAGGCGAACGGCTTCTTGATGACGTCGTCGCCACCGCGCTCGAGCAACCGGATCCGCTGGAGCCGGTCGGCGTCGCGGCTCAGCACGATCATCGGCGTCTCCGGGTCCGCGCGACCGGCGATCCCCTCACAGGACCGGACCGCGTCGATCAGCTCGAGGGTCTGCCCGTTGACGTCGACCACGATCAGGTCCGGGTGCGCCGTCGAGAGCAAGGCGAGCGCCTTGGCCCGGTCGGGCGCCACCAGCACCCGATAGCCGTCGGCGCTCAGGTTGTCGTGCAGAAACGCACGAGTGGCGTCGTGTTCCTCGGCAAGCAGAATCGTGGCCTCCGTGGGATCGGACATGAGTCCTCCTCTGTCTGTGAAGTAGGGGTGGGCCGCCGCTCGCGCGAACGACGCTTAGCGGTGAAGGTGATTGCGTTGGTCGAGCTGTCACCTGCGGCTGCACTGGCTCGGTGCGAGCTCGGCCGCGGTGAAGCGCGCCGGAGCGTCAGGCGAAGCGCTGCTCTGCGGTCTCCCAAGGCGCCCCGATCAGGTCATGCGCCGAGAACCACTCCGGGACCCGGCTCAGCTGCGCGCGCTCGCGCCGGCGCTGACGGGCCCGCTCATACGGGCCGTCCTCACCGATCACCGGCGCGGCGTGCTCGACCAACGACAGCGTCTCGAGCAGCTCGGCTGCTATCGGCTGCGACGAGTCGTACTCCTCGCCGCGGTCGTACGCGAGCGCGGACAGGGTCCTGGTTGACAGGGTGTGCATGGAGTAACCGCCTGTGGGTCAGGCCCACACGCGGCTCAGCGCAGAGTCATGAGCGTGCGGGCAGGATTTGGCGGCCGTCCCGTTGGCGCGGGGCGGCCGTTGGTCTGATGGGTACCTGGGCTCGCTCGCGGAAGCGGGCGGCGAGAGCAGACGAGCGGCTCACCAGACGGCGTGTCGCCGCCGCGAGAAACGCCCGGTGTCGAGACGCACCCCTAGGGGGGCTAGGCGCGCCTGGCCTGACGACGGATCATGCGTGGCACAGCGCGAGGCGTGAAAGGGGGAAACGCATTGAACGCCAGTCGCACTACCACCATCGAGCACGATCGCGAGTCACCCGGCACAGCCGTGACCTCGAGCGATCCCACGACGTTCGAGATCGATCGCCAGTCGGGTCAAAACATCAGCAACGTTGGCGGCGATCAGACCATCTACTACGGAGACCGCAACCGAGCATCCCGCCTCGGCAAGGGCCTCGCGGCACTCGGACTGGTCCTGTCCCTCGTCGGCCTCGCGCTGCTCATTGTCCTCGGCGTGATGACAGCCCACAGCGTGCTGGATGCCGCGAAGAACGGCGGAGTCCAGAAGCCCTACACGCAATATCTCCCCTCGGTCTGGCCGGCGGCAGTCGGGCTGATCGTCAGCGGCTTCGTTGTGAACCGCGTCGCGCGGATTCTTGTCGGGCGATGACTACGTTCAACATCGGCAGCCAGAACGCCGCGTCGATCCAAAACGTTGGCGGCGACATGATGGTTCAAGGCGGGATCCACGCGACCGCGACCCTGCACCTGACCGAGCTCCGCGCCCAGCTGGCTCAACTGCGGGACGAGATCGATCGGCTCCCGTTGCCCGCTGTCAATCGCGCGGTGGCGAGCGAGGCGCTCGCCGACGCCGAGGCCGAAGCGGCCGAGCCCGCGCCGCGGTCTAACCGGATCGCCCATGCGCTGGGACGCGTGAGAGAGACACTCAGCGACGCCGGCATCGACGTCGTCCGCCTGCTCGCAGGAACGGCGTCGCTCGCGGCGCTGCTCATCTAGTCCCGCGCTCGAAGACGCTCGAGGCAGACAGCCGAGCGTTACTCCCGAGCACGACGCGAAGCCTCGCCCTGAATGGACGCGCGCCCCGCCCTCTACGTCCAGTCGATCCGGTCCGAGAGCTCCGCGGCGCCGAGATCGATCAACCTGCTCCGCTTCAGGTGCCGGTACTGGCGGTCCTCGAGCCCCATCCAACTGACCGTCTTCTCCTGCGGATCGACGATCAGGAGCTCCTGCACCCCGTGGGCGGCATAGAAGTTGAGTTTTCCCCAGCTCTCGTCGCCCGGGGACACGATCTCGATCACCAGCGCCGCGGTGGGATAGAAGACGCGATCGGTGAAGTCGCGGTGCAGTCCGCCGTCCGGTACTCGGTAGTCGTGCTCGTCCTCCCCCAGGTTGAACTGGCCGACCACAGTCAGCCCCCCAGCTGCCGCGGGTGCGTGCAGCATCGAGAGCAACTGGGCCTCGATCCGCGCGTGCCTTCCCGACCGTGCCGGATTCATGTGCAGAACACCCTCCCACACCTCGTCAAACAGATCCTGCCCGAGGCGACGCCGCCGCTCGAGCAGCGCCTCGAATTCCGCCGGCTGAGGGTCACGTACGAGCGTCGGCATGTGCTCAAGGCTACCGCCGGCTCCGGTGCACCAATCCGCATCGCTCACGCTTCGCTGATCGTGCATCCCGGCTGCCGACCGCCGCTGATCCTCCGCAGCGCTTCGATCAGCCCCAGGTGCCCCACGGGATGCGCGAGCTGCGCCCGCCACCCCGGCTCCAGGTAGGGCAGCAGGTCGAGTTCGCCCCGATCGTACGCCCGGTGATGGACACGACAGGCGGGGATCACAAAGGGAGTCTCCGCACCCACCCATTCTGTGCCCCCAAGACGCTGTTGTCGCTGTGGTGACGGGTGGCGACGTTCCGCACGCCTCTGCTGCTCGTGAGAGCGGGCTAAGGCAGGCCCGCTGGTGCAACGAACCGACGAAGTACGAAAACTACGAATTGAGTCTGCGCGGCTGCGCGCGCTTCCGAGCGGTCGTGGTGCCGGCCGCGGCCTGCGCTGTCTGGTGGTTCGGGGCGCTATTCGTGTCCTGTTCGCCTCGGCGCCGACCGGGCGCGTGAGGGTCGGGCGTCTGGGAGTTGTCGTCTCCGCCGATTGTGAACTCGTCGCGTTGTTTCCCGTATGCCAGGCGACGGCGCTCGTGGGAGCGCTGCCGCGCTCACGCTCGTTTGGTGGCGATGTAGAGGTGGATGCTGCCGAAGCCGCCGATCTCTTGATCTGAGACCTCGAGGCCCGACGCGCGGAATATGGGCTCGAGCTCGCGGACCAGGTCCCCGAAGCGTCGGCCGAGGGTGACGAAGGCTCTTCCGGCGCGGTTGTCGTCGTGTGGGTAGTTGAGGTCGATCATCACCAGCCGTCCGTCCGCTTTGAGCACGCGGCACAGCTCGCCCATCGCTTTCTTGGCGTCCGGGTAGCCGGTGAACGCCATCGTGTTGAGCACCGTGTCGAAGGTTTCGTCTGGGTAGGGCAGCGCCTCGACGTTTGCCAGCTGCAGCTCGCCTGCGAGTCCTCGTCGGCGTAGGTTGCGGGTCGCGATTTGGAGCATTTTCTGGTTGAGGTCGACGCCGTGGGTCTCGTACCGGCCGGCGTATTGGGTGAGTAGCCAGCCGGTGCCGAACGACACCTCGAGCACCCGCGGGCCGCGCAGGTGCGGCAGTGCGGCGCTCAGCCATCGGCGCCAGAACGGCATCAGCGGCATGGCGAGGTCATAGGCGCGCGCGATGCGCGTGATGTAGCGGTCGTAGCGCTCGGTGAACGCGCGCGCGTTCGCTGGTTCGCTGGAGTAGCGACCGCCGGCGCTCACCTGGCTGGCTCGCGGGCTGCAATCACGATTTCGGACGGCACCGCCCAGCTGACAACGACCTCGTGGTGCACGATTCGCCACCCTTCCGTTCCGATCAGCTCGTCAAGCGCGATCGGGCGGCAGCCGCCAACCAGACCGGGCCTGCGGTTCGCGACCGCGCCCCAGCCGCGCGACGTGAGCCGGCTGGCGAACGTCGTGCCATGGGTGAGGCTGACGAGGGCCAGCAGCCCGTCGGGGGCGAGCAAGCGGCGCGCCTCGCCGATCAGCGCAGCGGTGTCACTGTCTGACAGGAGGTCAAGCACGTACGTTGCGACGAATCGGTCGAATGATCCATCGGCGCCCGGGAGCGTCAGCGCCGGCGGCTCGAGCAGCTGCACCTCGGCGCGGGGTGCCCAGGCGGTCAGCCGCAGCGACGCGAGTCGCACCATTTCCGGGCTGACGTCAACACCGAGATAGCGGGCGTCACTCGGCAGTCCGCCAGCGAGCAGTTCCGAGGCCAACCGGCCTGTGCCACAGCCCAGCTCGAACACGGATCGCGCCTGCGCGAGTTTGGAGGCACGCGCCAGCCGAGTCGTCGCTTCGCCTTCGTAGAAGCGCTGGGTATCCTGCCAGCGCCCCATGCGGTCATAGAAACGGCGTGCACCGGCGGCATCCAACGCCATCGCAACAGCGTACGGCTCCCCGGCCGGCAACCGACAGAACGGTCGCGGCCGTCCTCGTGCGCGCGGCTCGCAGGGCCGACAGATCGCGGGCGCGAGCGGCCAGTCAAGTCGGATGTTGTGGTGTGACGGGTAGAGCTCGTCGGCGAGTGTGGCGGCTCAGACCGGGATGAGGGTGCTCACCTCCTCGTTGCCTGGTGCGGGGAGGGAATACGCGCGTGTTGGCGTGAGACCGAGACCGAGGGGCGAGCCCCTGGGCGAGCCCTGAGGGCGAGGGCGAGCGCCGACACGCGCGTGCGCGCCTGGATTTGGGGGGTGCTATCGGTCGCGTGCGTCTGTCCGAGGGCCGCAGAACGGCTCGGGACGCGCCGCGGTTCGCCGCTGCGGTCCTGGATCGGGGCCAGATGGCCCGATCGCGGTTCAGGCGGCGGTGAGACCGGGTACCTCCTGCTCGACCTGGGCCCGCTCGGGCTGGGTGGGCTCGGCCAGGATCAGCGCCATCGACTCGACCGACAGGTAGCGGCGCTGCACCAGCCACTCGTCGTTCTGTTCTGAGAGCAGCGCACCGACCAAGCGGATCACGGCGGCGTCGTTGGGGAAGATCCCGACGACGTCGGTCCGGCGTCCGATCTCCTTGTTGACCCGCTCCAACGGATTCGTGGACCGCAGCTTGGTCCAGTGCTCGGGCGGCAGCCGGTAGAAGGCGAGCAGGTCCTCCTCGGCCGCCTCGAGCAGCGCGCACACCTTCGGCGCCACGTCCTTGAGCCGTTCGAGTACGTGCGTGACCCTGTCCTTGGCCTGCTCGTATCCCTCGGCGTTGAAGATCTCCCTGAGTGCTGCGGCGACGAGCCCGCGCTGATCGCGGCGGCAGTGCATGACCATGTCGCGCGTGAAGTGGACCGTGCAGCGTTGCCATGGGCAGCCGAGCACGCGGGCGATCGCGCCCTTGAGCCCCTCGTGCTGATCGGACACAGCCAGCCGCACACCGTCGAGCCCGCGCTGCTTAAGCGAGCGCAAGAACTCTGTCCAGAACGCGCCCGACTCGACCTCGCCGACATCCAGGCCGATCACTTCGCGCACGCCGGACTCGTGCACCGCGTAGGCGACGACGACTGCCTTGGACACGACGCGGCCGTGATCTCTGACCTTGACCTGTTTGGCGTCTAACCACAGGTAGGGGTAGGCGCCCTCAAGCGGTCGCTGGCGGAACAGCTCGACCTGCTCGTCCAACGCCCGGCAGAGCGCCGAGACCCGGTCCTTGGTCATCCCGTCGATCCCCAGCTGCTCAACGAGGCGGTCGACCTTCCGGGTCGAGACGCCGTTCACGTACGCCTCCAAAACGACCGCGATGATCGCCTGCTCCGAGCGCCGGCGCGGCTCCAGGAAGCTCGGGAAGTACGAGCTGCCCGAGCGTTTCTTCGGGATCAGCAACTCGATCTCCCCGACCCTGGTCTCCCACGCCCGCGGCCGATACCCGTTTCGATGTGTCAGCCGGGTCTCCGGCACGACCTCGCCAAGCCCAGCACCAACCTCCGCGCTGATCTCGGCTTCCATCAGCTCGCGGGCGACGATCGCGACCGCCTCCCTCACGAAATCCTCAAGCCGCCCGTCGCGGACCTGCGCGACGACATCGGCAACCGTCGTCATGCTCTGACCATCGGCCATCGTGGTGTCTCCATTCACGTCGACTGCGGTAACAGCCGACGAGTTCGGCGCCGCGATGGCCGACCCTCGCGGGCCTCGACCTACCAGGCGCTCGTCACACCACTTCTACCGACAGACCGAGCGGCCACCCAGCGGCAAACATGGTCGCTATCCCAGCAGCCCCAAGGTGCCCCGGCCCGGTCGGAGCGAGCCTCATGCTTCAGCGCGGATGTAGCCATCACGGTCGCCGTGGCCGGCCCGGCTCGAAGCTGATGAATTGGAGCGGTCGAGGGCGTCCGCCGGCTGGCTGCGGAATCAGCCCGGCAACGCAACAGCGCCGCCCCTGCCCGACGGTCTCCTGTTGCGGAACAGAGGCGGCGCTCTGCGATTCCCGTCCCGTCACTGCGGCTTCACGACTCTGTGAGCGGCAGCACGGCCTTGCCTTGGAATCGGGATTTGGCTTCGGCGCTACTTGGCGCCGGCTCGCCGGCTGGGCGCCAGACAGTCAGCGTGCGGCCGTTCTGAGCGTCCCGGACGGTCGCGCGCTGCAGCCGGCCGGCGTCGATCAGCGCTTGGAGCGCGCGGTCAATCTCGCGGGCCTTCTTGTTGCGTGAGAACAGGTTGGAGACCTCGGTGCGGGTGATCCCTTCGTGCCGCTCGCGCGCGAGCGTCCAGATCTCGTCGGCAGTCGGGTCGCCGATGCTGTCGCCGAACACCCAGCGGGCGGAGGCGGCGCTGTAGGCCCAGAACGCGAGCGCGGCCTCGAGATGCTCAAGCTGGATCACCTGGGAGCAGTCCAGCAGCGCGTAAAGCAGCGCGAGGCGAACCGTGTGCGCCTCGGCGCGGGCGGTGGCGGCGCCGGCGAGCCCGGCCTCGCCGCGAGAGAGCTCGTCGTAGGCGGCGATCCACCGCTCCCGCGCGTGCGAATCGAATGTGATCTCTTGATCGAGTGAGGCGAATCGGGCGGCAAGCCGGACCTGGTCGCGAACGCGGTCCAGCTCATCCCCGCCGAGGCGGCCACCGAACGGCAGCGTCTTTGACCGCTGCACCGCGACGACCATGAAGCGATTGAAGAAGCCATTGGCGAGCTCGGTGGCGGTGATGTGGCGCAGCAACTCCTGCTTCGTGATGTGCCCGACGATCCCGATGTGTGCGCCGGTCGCGCGCAGCGGGCTGTTCTTGGCCAGCGTCTGCAGCGTCTTGCCATCCCACGCGTTGCGGATCACCGGCGACAGAGTGTTCCCCTCTCGGGCGAGCACCTTCATCACCTGCGCGAACTCCGACTCGACGATCAGCTTGCGCTTCACATGGGCGGCCGAAGCAGTGTCGTTCTGGTCGGCGACCTCGGCGATCAGCCCCTCGCCGGAGCTCATCCCCGAAGCGATGCAGCGCTCGACGAACGGCTCGTCGACGTCGCGCATCAGCGCCTCGACGTGATCCCAGCTCGAACCCTTCCGCCCCTTCGACGAAGGCCCCACCAACACGATGAACTCATTGCTGTGGTGGCGCGAGGCCTCGACCGCATAATGGGCGCTGTTGCCGCTGGCGGTACCGAACGCGACCAGGAACTGTGAGAGCAGCGCCATCGGATGCGACTCGGTGTGCGGCTCGGTGCGCACCACGAACTCGCCGGCCGGTCCGTGATACACGGCCTCGGACGGCGGAGCGGGCCACGACGTCTCGGTCATCGCCCGCCCCTGGTGTTCTGCTCCCTGAGCAGCCGCTGGTTGAGAATGCGGACGGCTTGGAGCTGCTCGTCGCGGTCGCGCACTGCTTCCTGTGCCTCGAACAGCTGCTGCTCGAACTCGGCGATCCGCCCGCTGAGATCGGCGTCGCTGGGGGCGTCGGCTTCGATCAGCGTCTGGCCGAGCGCCTCGCCGAGCCGGCGCTTGAGCGTCGCGACGTCCTGCTCGCATTCGTGCAGCCGCCGCTTGAGGAACAGGTTCTCGGCCTTCAGCGAGGCTGCCGTGAGCGCGGTGCCGCTGCGCAGCCCGGCCTCGAGCTCGGCAGTCGCGTTGTCGCGGAGCGCGTCGATCTCGGCCTTCAACCCGGGCGCGCGATGCACGAACCCTGGGTTGACCTGCGCCGCGCGCGCCAACTGCTCCAGCGAGAAGTCCTGGCCGCGGTCGATGAACGCGCCAGCGACCGTCAGTACCCGCTGGCGCTTGTGCTCGCTGTCGGCGCGTCGCCGTGCGGTCGCGGCGGCTGTCCTGGGCTGGCTCACGCCGCTGTGGCTCCACGGGACTGCTGCGGGTAGAGCGTCGGCTGGGACTGCCGAACCACGGCGCTGAAGCGAGACGGCATCGCCGTCTCGAGGTTCGCGCGGGCGCGACGGATCACGGCGAACAGCTCATCGACCGATACGCGCTCCTCGCGGGTGAGCCCGTCGAGCGTCGACTCGGCGGCGCGGATCAGCCGCCGCACCGCGACGATCTCCTGCGGTGCCGGCAGCGCGTCGCGCCGTGCCCAGTCCTCGAGCATCCCGTCGGTCGCGGTGTTCAGTCGCTCGTGGTCGACCAGCAGGCGCTGCAGGTGCTCGCGCAGCTCCGGCAAGTACGAGGGATCGGTGCGGAAGTGGGCGCAGCCGAAGCAGCGGAACCGATACGGGCACGCCTGGCCGGAGGACTTGACGTTGCTGGGCTCATGACAGGTGCCGAACGCGACCGCGACCTGGCCGACCTGGTAGCGGTCGTACTCCGCGTCGACCAGCTCCCCAAGGCTCGCGGCGACGCGGTTGCCGCGGTGGTTGAGCTGCATCTCCGACACCGTCGCGACCGCCTTGCGCATCCGGGCCTTGTTGACCTTGTAGTAGCCGCGGGTCGTGTCGATCGTCTTGTGTCCCATCATCGCCGCCAGCACGTCGATCGGCGTGCCGTTGTCGGCGTGCCGCTGGGCGAAGCTGTGGCGAAACGCGTATAGGGTTATGCGCTCGCGCGGGAACGGCTCGCCGGTCGGGCCCAGCAGCTGCGGCAGGTCCCGCACCCAGGCTTTCACCGCCCCGGCCAGCCGCTCCGAACCCGTCGCCAAGATGCCGTCAGGGTTCAGCGTCCTGCGCGGGAACAACCGCAGCTTCGACAGCGGCGTCGTCGGGAAGCGGCCGAGAACTCGCTCGCGTTCCGCGATGATCAGCTCCGCGGTCGACCGCGCGATGAACAGCCGAAAGTTCGTGATCGCGACCTTCGGCATGTCGTGCACCAACACCCAGCCGCTCTGCAGCTCACCCGTCTGCTCATCGATGAACTCCGTGCGGTCCAAGCACATCGCCATCAGCTTGGCCAGCTCGTCCGGGCGACGGCCGGTGTCGGCCAAGACCTGCAGCATCACGAAGATGTCCTCGCCGTATCCCTGCCGCAGGCGGTCGAGATAGGCGTCCGAGAGCAGCTGATCGATCACCACCTGCGGCAGCCCCCGACCCTCGCCGTCGGCATCCTGATCCACGCGCCGCCTGGCCACGTCCTGCACCCAGACCGCGAACTCGGCGCGCAGCCCGTGCAGCGGTTCGCCCGGCTCAAACAGCCCGAGGTCGCGGCACTCGACCAGGAACTGGCGCACCCTGGGCACGCCGCGGTAGTAGGTCGTGTCCGACAGCCGGCCCGCGCGATGAAGCCGGCGCAAACGCTCGACGAACGCGCGCATGTCGCCGCGAGCCAACGCCGCCTTCTCGCGCCCCCTGTCCTCCCGCAGGCCCAGCGACTCCGACAGCAGCGCCACCGTGTGCACGAGCCCCTGGATGCTGGGCGTGCCCGTATACGTCGCCCGCGACCACGCCCACCGCTTGGCAGCCGCGCGGAGCCAATCCTGCGTGATCGGCGAGAAGTCCAGCAGCCGATTGCGCACCTCGGTCACCAGCCCGGCCTTGCGCAGATCCCACACGTCTGAGCGAAACTCCTCTTCAGGGTCCGCGTAGACCACGTCGAGCTCGCGGAGCGCCACTCGCCGGATCACCAGGACCGTCGGGCTGACGCCCTCGGCTCGTCCATCGAGCTCGAGCAGTGACGCGACCCCGATCCTTCGCGCGTCCCGGACCAGACGACGCCACACCGGGCGGGAGCGTCGGCGTTGCTGCACACTGAACCGCTGCGCGACGAACAGCAACTCCAGCCGCGCACGCTCCGGCAGCCCCGCCAGCGAGATCGGCGCGACCTCCACCTGCCCCTCGAACAGCGGGTCCGCGCAGAACACGGCGAGATCAGGCCGGCCGCGAGCGCGCCACGATCTGTCGCATCGCCAGCACAATCGCAGTCGCGATGACGCGGCCAGCCGCTCGCAGCCCTCCCGCCGGCACACCCCGAAGGACGGCAACGGCACGACTCCGTCACGGGCGACGTACTCCTCCAACGTCAACCCAGCTCCTCCCATCGCGTGTGGTGTGAGCGGCAAAGACCGCTGAGATGCGCCGGTCGCACGCGATCCGGCGGCACGCAACACACGGCACACAGCTCTGGCGCCTCGACCGGCCGCCGTGGGAACCGCTTGAACTCCTGCACGTCAGCGCACTGACCCGCCACACGCCACCGTTCGAAGCGCTGCCGGCAGGAAACGCAGAGATCGTGCGTCTGGGCCATCCCGGAGCAGCCGTCCACCTCGCACTCCGGGACGCCGAAGCTTGGATGCTCGATCACCCGGCGCACCACCATCGCCTCGGCGTCCCAGCCCAGCTCGCGCAGCACCCGCTCGTCCAGCGCCTCGCTCAGCAGCTCCACCGCGCGCTCCGTCGCGAACGCCGGCGCCGCACGTAATGCGCCCGCGGCGACGCTCACACCTCGCTCCCGCGGGAGCGCGCGCCGTCGAACCGAGCGGCCATCTTGCGGACCGCGGCTCGCTGGCGCTCCGCGGAGGGATGCACATACACGCCCACGCTCGTCGGGGTGGCATGCCCAAGCAGGACCTGCGCCGCGTCCAACCCCTCCGCCGCTGCCCACGCCGTGCCGGCGCTGTGGCGCAGCATGTGCGGGTGCACCAGCCGCTCCAGACCCGCCCGCGCCGACAGCGACCGAAACAGCTTGTGCACGCGCGAGGCCTTCATCGGCGCGCCCTGCGGCTGCCCCCACAAGTTCACGAACACGAAATCGCAGTCCGCCGCCGGCACACAGACGTCCCGCTCGCGACGTAGATAGTGATCAAACGCACCGACCAGCAGGCCTTCCACCGGCACGATCCGCGCCCGTTCGCCCTTCACCCGCGCCCCGTTGACGTTCGCGCGCGGCACAACGTGCAGGTGGGCGCCGGCATACGAGCATCCCAGCGCGGTCGAGCTCTCCGCGAAATGCAGATCGGACAGGCGCAGGCCCAGCGTTTCGCCCAGCCGCAGACCCGCGAGGTACATCACCGCCAGCAGGAACCGGTCACGCCAGCTCTCGCACGCGCCCAGCAGCGCGGCGAACTCCTCGGGCTTGGCGTCGTCAACGCTCGCGCGCCGCGTCGCCGACACGCGGTGAAGCGGCCGCAGCACCGTGCGCAACGCGCCGTCCTCGCGGCGCACGTGCGTCGGATAGAAGCGGTCATCGCCGACGACGTAAAGCGCTTCCAGCACCCGCCCGTCCAGCGACCCCGCCGACACCGCGTGCTTGTAGAACTCGCGGACGCTGACCCGGATCGTGTTGATCCGCTGGCCGCTTGCCGCGCCCGGCCGAACCCCGTCCCACGTCGCTCCACCGGCGAACTGCGCAACCAGTGCACGAACCGGCCCAACTCCCGTGGCCCGTTCTCGACCGCGCACCCGGACCGGCTCGCCCAGTCAAGGAACAGCG
>CAWJDF010000016.1:0-150612 GCA_963841535.1 uncultured Solirubrobacterales bacterium
GACACCCTGGGCCAGTGGCCGCGCCCGATACCTACGCGACAGCCTCACGCGCAAGCAACACTCTCAGCTCCGACTGCCGAAAGTGTTGCTTCGCGCTGGGAGCGGTCGTCTCTCACCGAGGCCGACGAGATGCTCGCTCGGGACGCGCAGAAGCGTCTGACCCGGCACTCGACGGACGGCCCCTTTTGTGGTGGAGCAGTAGCCGCGAGACGCCGATTCGGACGTCCGGAGACGCCTCCTTCGGAACGGCGGCAGAAGCTGGCGCGGATGCGCGGGACACTCCCGCTCCTGGATCCTGAAGGGGAAGCAGAGCCGAGCCACTTCAGAGAATACTCCTTCTCTTAAGTAAACTTGGGGTGTGGCTTCAGAGAACGCGCACCAGCACGGATCGCAGCAGCCGGAATCCGCTTCAGAGAACACGAGCACTGCTCCGCCGGCGCGGCGCGGGCGAGCACCGGCGCAGCTGCCAGAGGCCGTCGCGGACGTGCTCGACTCCTACGTGAGCGCCCTCGCGGCCGCGCCGCTTGCCGAGCAGACGCGCCGCACGTATGCCTCCAAGGTGCGCCAGTACCTCGCGTGGCTCGCAGGCGCCGAGCTCGACGGCGATCCACTGGACTCGGCCGACGGGCGCGACTGGGCGGTGCGGGACTACCGCGCTCATCTGCAGGCGGTGCTCAAGCGCAAGCCTGCGACGGTCAACAGCGCGCTTGCAGCGCTCGACGACTTCTACATCCGACGAGGCCTCGGGGCGGCATCGGCGAAGCGCGCCGAGATCCCGGATGCGGCGCCACGCGCGCTGGACCACAAGGCCCAAATCCGCTACCTCCGGGCCGTGCAGGGGTGCCGGTGGCCGCGGGACAAGGCGCTCGCGCTGGTTCCGTTCTACGCCGGCGCCCGGATCGCCGAGACCGTCGCGCTCGACGTCGACGACGTGCGGCTATCCGCACGCAAGGGCATCCTGCGGATCTACGGCAAGGGGGAGCGAGTCAGAGAGGTCCCAGTCCACCCCGAGCTGCGCAAGGCCCTCACCGACTGGCTCAGGGAGCGCTGCGACTGGCCGGGAGCGAAAGACGGCCCCGCGCTGTTTCTCAACCAGCGCGGCGACCGGCTGAGCGCCAAGGGCGCCCACGACGTGATCACAGGCATCGCTGACCGCGGCGGGCTCGAGGACCACGTGACCGCGCACGTGCTCAGGCACTCGTTCGCGACCACGCTCGTGCGCGGCGGCACCGACCTGGTGATCGCCGCCGAGCTGCTCGGCCACGCACGACTCGAAACCACACGCGTCTACACGCGCCCGACCGCCGAGGACCGCAGAAAAGCCGTCGATCTGCTGCCCGTCGACCAGTAGAGCGGGGCCGTGGCGGGCCCTACAGGGGGCCCGAGAGCGTCAGCGAACGCGGCTATTGCGGGTTTCGGGCGTATCTTGGCCGTACCCCCACAGCGCCATCACCACCGGGATTCGCCGCAGTGTTATGACTCCTTCAAACTCGCCGCGTATTTCGCAAGACGACCACAACTAAGTCCCGCGGAGCGTGAGACGGGGTCGACTGTGTAGTCGGGCGCAGGCGGTGATCTGCGTTAGCGCAAGCTTGAACGGCGGGGAGGCCGCCGCCCTTGCGCGTGCTGCTGGGCGCGATGCGGGTGGGCCCTCCGCCTCGATCCGAGCGCACCCGGGGTCCACGCGCTGTCGGCGGACGGCAGGGCTCGGCGTGTGGAGGTCGACGATCTGCTTGTAGTCGTGGCCCGTCGACGTGCCCCGTCGTGGGGTGGAGCCCTGCGCTGACGTCGGCGGCGACGACTGCTCGCCGGCGTCGCGGCGCTAGCTGGGTGGGTTGCCGCTGAGCACGATCCGGACGAGTTCGGTGCGCGAGCGGATGCCGAGCTTGCGGTAGATGTTGCGCAGGTGAAACTCGATCGTCTTGGGGCTCAGGAACAGCCTGGCGGCGGCCTCGCGGTTGGTCAGGCCGCGTGCGATGGTGAGGGCAACCTGTAGCTCTTGCGGGGTCAGCCGCTCAGTGGCGTGCGGTGAGCCGCGCCGGATCCGCTGTCCGGATGCGCGCAGCTCGCTCCGTGCCCGCTCCGCCCAGGGGCGTGCGCCGAGGCGGTCGAAGCCGGTCAGCGCGGCGCGCAGGCTTGCGCGTGCTTCGACGCGGCGGCCGGCGCGGCGGCGGCGCTCGCCGAGGCATAGCTGCGTGCGGGCGATCTCGAATGGCATCTCGTGGCGGGTGAGGGCGTCGTGAAAGTGTGTTTCGAAGTCTGGCGTTTCGGCGAGCAGTCCGTGGCAGCGCGCGGTTGCCGCGAGCGCCCAGCGGCTGTCGCTGTGTCGCGCGGCGCGCTCGAACCCGGCGAGCACCGCTTGGGCGTCGTCTTGCCGTCCGCGGCGCACGTAGGCCTCCACGAGGTCCGGCGGCCACAGCAGGACGCACGGGTCGCCGGCCGGGCGTTCGGCGAGGAACGCCGCGACGGGCTCGAGCGCCTCGATTCCCTGCTCGCTGTGGCCGAGCCCGAGCTCGAGCAGTCCGAGCGCGGCGCCGGTGTACGCGCGTACGATCTCGGCTCCGAGCCGCTCGATGAGTGCGAGCGCCTGCGCGATGTGGTCGCGGCAGCGGGCTTCCTGCCCGGCGGCCGCCTCGACGCGCGCGAGCGTCGCGAGCGCGAACGCCCGGTCGTTGGGCTGTCCCGTCTCCTCGCCCAGCCGCGCGGCCTCGGCGCCGGCCGCGAGCGCATCTGCCCAGCGGCCCGCGCGGAACTCGAGCTCGCACAGCACGAGCAGCCCGTACGGGAGCAGGCCGAGCGCGCCGGCCGCGCGCGCATGCTCGATTGCGCCAATCAGCAGGCCGCGGGCGCGGTCGAGCTCCTCCATCCAGATGAACGCCTGCGCTATCCCGAAGACCAGGACCGGGCCGAGCGCCCAGGGATCGTCGGCGCGCCCGAGCCAGTCGGCGGCGCCGATGAGCAGCGGCCGCGCTTCGCGACGCTCGTTGGACAGCAAGAGCGCCATCGCAAGCGGCAGTCCCGTCGGCATCGCGGGCAGCCCGGCGGGCTCGGCGAGCGCCATACCGCGCCGGGCGATCGCGAGCCCGGGGGCGTTCTCGCCGGCCTCGAAGCACGGCTGGACGGCCGCCATCAGCATCATTGCGGCCCGCGCCGCGTCGACGCCCTCCACGCGCTCGGCCTCGGTCACGAGCAGCCGCGCCGCCGCCGCCGCGCCGCCGCCGCGCGCCTCGATCAGCGCGCGCATGTGCTGCACGTCGGCCCGCAGCACGGCGTCTGGGGCGAGTTCCAGCGCCTCGTTCAGCAGCGCGTTTGCGCGCTCCGGCAGGCCGACGCGCGCGAGGTCACCGGCGGCCTCGAGCAGGCGGCGCGCGCGCGTCTGGGCAATGGGAGTCAGCCGGGCCGCCCGCTCGGCCGCGCCGGCCGCGGCCGCGGGAGCCGCGCGAGCGCGTGCCGCGTCGGCGGCGGCCGCCAGCGCGGCGGCGACCTCCTCGTCGGGCCCGGTTGCGGCGGCGGACAGGTGCCACGCGCGGCGCTCGCCCGCCGCCGCGGCGGCCAGGGCGCGGTGCGCCGCGCGACGCTCGGGAGCGGGCAGCGCCCAGTAGGCGACGGACCGCAGCAGCGGGTGTCGGAACGCCAGCCCCCTGGCGGCGATCGTGACCAGCCCGGCGCGCTCGGCCTCCTCGAGCGCCACGGCGTCGAGGCCGAGGGTCGCGAGCGCCGCCGAGATCTCGTCGAGCGCTCCCGACTCGCTCGCCGCCGCCACGACCAGCGCGCGGCGGACGGGCTCCTGTACGGCAGCGAGCCGGCGCGCGAACGCGCGCTCGATGCTCGCGCCCACCGGCGGTGGCTCCTCGAGCGGCTCCGCCCCCGCACGCTGCGCGGCCGTCAGCTCGGCGGCGAGCTCGAGCAGCGCCAGCGGGTTCCCACCGATGGTGTCGAACAGGCGCCGGGCGACGTGCGGCGCGATCGCTGCGCCGGGGGCCCGAGCGAGCAGCTCAGCGGACGCCGCCCGGTCGAGCCCACGCAGCAGCAGCTCGGGGACGCCCGCGGCCTCGCTGCCAACCAGTTCGCCCGTGCGCGCCGCCAGCAGCAGCACGACGCCCTCGGCTTGCAGCCGCCGTGCCGCGAACACGAGCGCCTCTCGCGACGGCGCGTCCAGCCACGGCGCGTCGTCGACCACGGCTAGCAGCGGCGAGCCCTCCGCGACCGCGGCGAGCAGGCTCAGCGTCGCGACATACATCGTGAAGCGGGCGCCCGGCGCCGGCGGGCCGAGCGCGAGCGCACCCACCAGCGCCGCGCGCTGTGGCCCGGGAAGCGCGTCGAGCGCCTCGACCACGGGTCGCAGGAGATCGGCCAGACCGGCGAAGGCGAGCTCGGACTCCGACTCGACGCCGCGCGCGCGCAGTACGGTCATGCCGTCGGCCGCTGCGACGACCGCCTCAAGCAGCGCGCTCTTGCCGATTCCCGGATCGCCACGAATCACGAGCGCGGCGCTCGCGCCGTCGCGGGCCCGTTCGAGCAGCGCCATCACGCGGGTGTACTCTGCGTCGCGCCCGAGCAGCACGCGCTGATCCTACGCGAGCGAACCCAGGGTTTTCATCGTCGCGACCGCGACCGCGGCCGGTCTACCGTTCGGCCCGTGCAACGACCGCAAGACACCACCGCCCCCGATGAAGGAGGCAGACGTCGACGGTCTCACCCTCGAGAACACCGACCGCGGCACCAGCGAGCCGGTGCTGCTCACCCACGGCGGGCTGTGCGCCGCCTTGCTCGACCCGCTGCGCGACGTGCCGGCGCTCAGGGCGGCGACGACGGCGACGGCATCGTGACCGCCGCGACGAGATCAGCCCTGGGCTAGAGGAGCCGGCGAAAGGCGTATGGAACTTACGCGCGACGACGAGCCGCTCGGACGGGGGCGAGAGGGCGAGGGTCCCCCGCCGCGGCCTGTGGCTCGGAGAATCGTCTCGGTCGGGCGGCTGCAGGGTCTGGCGGTGCTCGCCGCTAGAGTGCAGGGCGTGGGTGTCGCCGATGCCCGGGCTCCGGCAGCTGTGGTGATGGCCGTGCGCGAGCTGCACCAGCTGGCCGGGTTGGCGGCCGGTACGCTTCTGCGCCGCAAGGATGCCGAGCGCCTGTTCGGCCAGCGGATCGCGACCGCCTCGGCGGCCGGTCGCGGCGTCGCGCGGACCGGACGTACCGCCGGGGCGGCCCGTGCGTTGGCGTCGATCGGCGGGGCGCTGGGCGGCGCTCACGCACCGTGTGCCGACCAGTTTGGGCCGGTGCAGCAGGTGCTCGAGGCCGCTTTCGCGCTCGACGTGCGCGAGGGAAACCGAACCGCCGCCCACACCTTCGAGGCCGGAGACTACGTCCGGGACCGTATGTCGACGGTCGCGCAGTTCGAGCGCACGCTGATTCGCTCGCTGGACGGCGCCGACCCGCGCGGGCGGCCCGGTTCCGAGGGCCTGGGCGATCCAAGCGAGCCGGTACTTCCGCCCGACATGGGGATACCACCGCCGGACGGCCCCACCGGGGACGCCGGCCTCGGTCGGCCAGCGGAGCCAGGGTGTGGAGACGTCACCGATCTCTGCATAGAGCTGTTCGAGGAGTCGGTCGCGGCGCTGGCCAGCGACCCGTACGTCGATCTGATCACGTCGGTGACCCCCGACTGCCTGTGCTCGGACTACCCGGCGGATCGCGAGTTCATCGCACGCCCGGCCCCGGGGCGGACGTTCCCAGCGCCGCTGCCCGCCGATGTCGGCCTCTACCTTCGAGGAGTCGACATCACATCTCGCATCGTCGCGCTAAAGCCAGACGAGCTGCGTTTCCAGATCCCGCCCGGCTCGCGGACCGGGTTCGTCTACCTGCGAGGGTTGGTGCCGCTCGAGCGATCGCGCGCCGGCGGTGACATCTCGCGCCTGTGCGGCATCACGGCGCCCCCGGACTTCCCCGCCACGGTTCAGCAAGGACCCGCGGCGCGGATCGGAATCATCCGCCCACCGACCATTGACCTGCTCGCGGCGGACGGCTATCCCGGGCCGGAGGTCGAGGCGGAAGCGTGCGCGTCCACGGACTTGTGCTGGCGCGCGCGCCTGTCTGACCAGCCGGCCCATCTGCCGCTGCCGACGGGCGCTAGCCTCGAGGTCAGCGTGCGCGATTCGGCCGGCGCTGCGGTCGCCCAGGGGGGCGCCCAGGGCTGTGTCATCGTGCGCCACGCAACCGACGAGACATTCACCGCGGTCGCCCGCAGCTTCGCCGAGGGGACCGAATGCGGCAGCTCGACTCCGGTCTCTCTGGCTATTCGCCGGGTCGCCCGCGTTCACCTCGTGCCGGAGAATCCATCCGGGAACGAGCTGCTCGCCGGCGCTGCAGCCAGCCTGTTCGCGGAGGTCTCGTGTCCGGCCGGTCCCGACGGGCAGCAGGTGACGCTCGCGACCAACCGCCCCGACGCGCTCCAGCTGCCCGCGACCGTCACGATTCCCTCGGGCGAGACTCGCGCCCGGGTCGAGTTCCACGCCCTCAGCGACGCGTGCGGCATGGTCGAGCTGCGGGCGATGGCACCCGGCCATGCCGATGCGCGCCTGCGCTACCAGCTGGTGCGCGCGCCGGTACTGCGGTGGGCGATCACTGACTTCATGCCGTATGCGCCGCCCCGCGCGCGGGCCTTCCAGCTGTTCTCGTTCACGATCGCCGCGGACTGCCTGCCCCAGCCCGACACGCGCGTGACCTGGAGGCTGGTCCGCACCGACGCCGGCGGCCAGGGTGAGGAGCTGCCGATCACCGTGGACCGGCCCGGGGCGGCCATCACGCAGCTGTGGCCGCAGGCTGACTTCCTGTTCGTCTCACCGACGCGTCCCCCAGGCGCAGCGACGACGCCGTCGCCGGACGACGCCATTCCGGGGCTCGCGCTCGGGACGTGGGCGATCGTGGCCGACGTGCCCGACCTCGAACTGACGTCGAACCTCTTGGAGTTCGCGGTCGACCTGTGCCGCGTGGACATCATCCTCGACGCCGTTACCGTGGTCGACGGCCAGGGCACGCTAGAGGGCGAGCTTGAGCTGTACATGACCGCAGTGGTCGAACCAGACCCGCCCCCGGTTCGCGGTGTCGGATCCTTCCTGCCGACCTCGACGAGCCTCCGCTGGCCCCCCTACCCGGCCCGATTCAGACGGATCGCGGTGGGCGAAACGGTCCGGCCCCAGGCCCGGATCACGAGCTTTCAGGTCTCGACAGGTACTGCGGTCGCCGCGAGCGTCCAGCTCACCATCCGCGAAGCCGACTCCTTCCTGCTTTTCAACGACGACGTCGAGGTCGCGAACGGGACGCTGCCCGTCAGCTGCGACCAGGAGAACAGCCTCGAGTTACGCGTCGTCTTCGGCGAGCAGATCGCGGTTGAGTCTTGCGCAAAGGATCCGGACACGGGAGAGTTCGCCTGCTCCAGCCTGTCGGGGCCAGGCACGGTCCGCGTGATCTTCAAGGCCATCCCACGGCTGGGACCCTAACCAGGCCGAAAGGCTCCCTCAGCGGCTGCCGGGCCACGAGCGCACGGCGCACAGCCCGCCGGCTGCCAGCTCCGTCGAGCGAGCGCGCGAGCCAGCGCAGCGACGGCGCGGCCGCCCAGTGGACGTTCGTTGCATCGAAATGCGGCCCGGCAACAGTGCATCCTTATATCCTCGGCTCACCGCGGATCACGAGCGCGGCACTCACGCGCTCGCGCGCGGGCGCCGAGCAGGTCGCTCAAGCGAGCGAATTCTGCGTCGCGCCCGAGCAGCACGCGCCGATCCTACGCCGAGCGAACCCATGGTTTTCATCGTCGCGACGCGCCCGCCTGCCGGTCTACCGTTTCGGCCGGTGGAACGACCGCATGACACCGCCGCCCCGACGCAGGAGGCAAAGGTCGATAGCCTCACCCTCGAGTACTCCGACCGCGGCGCGGGCGAGCCCGTTCTGTTGATCCACGGCGGATGGTGCACCGCCTTGCTCGACCCGCTGCTCGACGCGCCGGCACTCGGCGCGCACCGCCTGATCGCCCACCACCCGGGCTACGCCGGCAGCAGCCACCCGTGGGACGCCGTCACCCTCTCCGACCATGCACGACACTGCCGCGAGCTGCTGCGCCACCTCGGCGTCGAGCGCGCCCACGTCGTCGGCCACTCCTCGGGCGCCAACATCGCGCTCCAGCTCGCGTTCGACGCCCCCAAGGCCGTGCACTCGCTCGCGCTGCTTGAGCCGGCGCTCATGGCGGTGCCGAGCCGCGCGGTCTGGGGCCCGCGAGGTCGCACTGCCCGCGCTGGAGCGCTATCGCGCCGGAGACCGCGCCGGAGCGGTAGAGACCTTCCTCGACGGGGTCGCCGGCGCCGGAGCACTCGCCACCGTCGAGGGCCGGCTGCCGGGCACAGCCGCGCAGATGGTGGCCGACGCTCCCGCGTTCTTCGAGCAGGAGCTCCCAGCGGTGCAGCAGTGGGCGTTCGGCGCGCAGCAGGCCGCGCGGGTCGCCCAACCGACGCTGGCGGTGCTCGGCGGTCGCAGCCGCGCGATGTCGCCGGTGTGGGAGCAGCGCCAGGCGCTGCTGCTCTCATGGCTCGCCGAGGCCGAGCCGTATGTGCTCGAGGACGCGACGCACCTAATGAGCCTCGAGCAGCCAGACAGCCTGGCCGAGGCGCTCCAGGACTTCTTCGCGCGCCACCCGCTCCGGGCGGTGCGCGCATGAGCGCCGCTCAGCGCCTTGGCCTCGAGCCCCCGCGCCGGGCATCCCCAGGCGCGTGGCCCCGGCCCTTGCCAGGGGCGCGTCCGCGTCGGTCTCGCACGCAGCATCAATCGTGCCGCCGGCGCGCATGCCGGCCGAGCACCCGAACAAGGAGACTAGAGATGTCGAAGATGATTTTCGTCCTGCAGCGTCGCCCCGACATCACGCGCGAGGCCTGTGCCCGCGAGTGGAGCGGCGAGCAGCACACCGGCGATCGTGAACCGGCTGCCCGGGCTGACCCGGTGGGTCCAGAACCACGTCGACGGCGCGCCGGGCGAGCCCGTTTGCGACGGGATCGGCGAGCTGTGGTTCACGAGCGACAAGGCGAGGGACGCGGCGCTCAACTCGCCCGAGATGGCAGCGGCCATCGAGGACGCGAAACGTTTCCTCGACATGGAGCGCACCGGCCTGCTGATCGTCGAAGAGAAGGCGGTCGCCGGCTGACCGGCGCGAACACGCCCGTCGATCGCCAACGCGTCGACTGGCCGACTCCACGCGTCGGCGCCGCGGTTGACACGGGTCGGGCGGCGAGCGTACGCTGCGAGCGCGCGCCAGCGAGGTCGTGCCACCGCGCTACCGGAATGGCCGGCATGAGGTCCATGATCGGTGATCCATGATCCACAGAAGCGGTGGGTCCTGCGCGCGCCGTCGTCTAAGCCCCCTTAGAGGACGGTTCCGTCCGACGGAACGTCTACTAATCTCGCTGTGGCGGCCTCACAGCGACCGAAATCGACGTCTACTAACAAGCAGGGCGCCGGCTACGAGGCGATCTCTGCGGCGGTCGAGCGCTACACGCGAGACCTGGAGCGGGCGCCGTTGGCGCTCAGGACCCGGGATGCATACGGCCAGCATGTCGGCGCCTATGGTGCCTGGCTCGCCGGACGGCCCGAGCCCGGGGTGGCGATCACCGATCCGCGGGGGCGCGATCACGCGGCGCGCGACTTCAAACGTCATCTGAAGGTCGAACGGGGCTGGAAGCCCTCGTCGGTGAACCTCGCGCTCGCGGCGGTCGATCACTTCAACCGGTTCCTGGGTCTGGGACCGGCGAACGTGAAGCGCGAGCCGCTCGCGCAGGCGGCGCCCAAGGCGCTGTCGGAGGAGCAACAGCGGGCGCTGCTGCGCGCCGCCGAGGCCTCGCGGCCGCGCGATCGGGCAATCGTGACCCTGCTGCTGTACACCGCACTCAGGCTCCACGAGCTCGTCGACCTCGACGTCGGCGACGCTTCGATCTCGGCGCGCAAGGGCTTGCTGGTGGTCCGCTCGGGAAAGGGCGACGCCTACCGGGAGGTGCCGCTGAACCCCCCGTGTCGCCAAGCGCTGGGGGACTGGCTGAAGCCGCGCGCGATGCTGACGGGCGGCTCGGCCATGTTCGTTGGTCCGCAGGGCCGGCGGCTCACCCCACGCTCGGTCGATCGCGTGGTTCGTGGCGTCGCGACGCGCGCCGGTTTGGAGCTTTCGGCGCACACGCTGCGGCATACGTGCGTGACCAACCTGGTGCGCGGTGGGAGTGACCTGGTGCTGGTCGCCGAGTTGGCTGGTCATCGCCGGCTCGAGACCACGCGGCGCTACAGCCTGCCGTCGGCGGCGGATCGGCAAGCGGCGATGGACGGCCTCGAGATCGAGCCGTGACTGCGGACGCGCGCGTTCTGCAGTTCCCAATCGCGGTCGGCGCCGCCGACTACGGGCGCTTCTCGCGGGAGCTGTCAGACGATGAGCTGGCCGGTTGCTTCTTCTTCACCGACGATGACCGCGCGCGGATCGCGGGGCGGCGCAGCGAGATCAACCGCCTCGGTTTCGCACTGCAGCTGGGGACGGTCCGATATCTCGGCCGGTTTCTGGAGAACCCGGTCGAGGTGCCGGCGAGTGTCCTGGGTTGGACGGCGCGCGAGCTCGCAGTGCCGCTGTCGGTGAGCTTGGTCGAGTATGGGCAGGGCCGCACGCGGTTTGACCATCAGGCCGAGATCTGCGCCGCCTACGGCTACCGGCCGTTTGATACCGCCGGCGTGGAATGCGAGTTCGTGAGCTGGCTGCAGGCGCGGGCGTGGGTCAGTGCGGAGAGTCAACGCGCGCTGTTCGCACGCGCGGCCGAGCGCCTGATCGGCATGCGGGTGTTGCTACCGGGACACAGCACCCTGTGGCGGCTGGTCGCCAGCGCTCGCGAGCGCGCCGACGCGCGTGGCTACGCGATGCTCACCAAGCCCGTCACCGACGGGCAGCATGATCGGCTGCTCGAGCTGCTGCGCACGCCAGCGGGCCGGCGCCTGTCGACGCTTGAGCGGCTGCGGCGCCCGATTGTCGACCCGTCGATCACGGGGCTGGTCGGAGGGCTTGAGCGCGAGCGGGAGCTGCGGGTGCTGGCCGAGGGTCTCGGCCGGCTGGACGCACTGCCGGTCGCGCGACTGCGAACGCTGATGGTCGACGCCGAGCGCCAGCGTGCCGCGGACATCGCGAAGATGGGCGCCCCGCGACGGCTGGCAACACTGATCGCGTTCGCGATCACAGCCTTCGAGCGCGGCCAGGATGACGCGCTCGAACTATTCGATCGCCTCCACGGCGAGCTGATCTTGCGCGCCCAGTCGCGCGCTCGGCGCGAGCGCCTGGCCGATGGAGCAGCGCTCGACACCGCGAGCCGCACGCTCGTCGATGCCTGCCGAGTCGTGCTGGACGACACGACCGGGGAGCCGGTCCGCGATGCCGTGTTCGCGGCCGTCGGGCGGGACGAGCTTGCCGAGGCGGTCGACGCGATCGCTCGACTGGGACGCTCGCCGGATGACCGCGCCCGTGAGCTTGTGCTCTCCCGCTACCCCGGGGTGCGCAAGTACCTGCCGGCGCTGCTGGACACGATCGCGTTCAAGGCCAACGACGCCGGCCAGCCCGTCCTTGACGCGCTCGCCGCGCTCAACGCCACGTGGGGCAGGTCGTTGAGCGCCGGGCAGGCGCCGCTTGCGTTCGCATCCGGGCCGTGGCGGTCGCTGATGGAGCCCGAGGCCGGGCAGATCGACCGGGCCGCCTACGCGATGTGCGCCATGGAAGGTCTGCGTGACGGTCTGCGCCGGCGCGACATCTACGTCGCGCCGAGCCGACGCTATGCCGACGCCCGCGCAAGCCTGCTCGCAGACCCGGCATGGGAGGCCTCGCGCGAGGACACCCGCCGCTCACTCGCGCTGCCTGCCGACCCCGGCGAGTTCGTCAAACAGCTCGCGACCGATCTCGATCTCGCGTATGACCGGACGCTGGAGGGGCTGGACGCTGAGCACCCCGTCTTCGAGCTCGCGGCCGGACGGCTTCACCTCGACGCGCTCGACGCGCTCCCCCAACCAGCATCGCTGATCGCGCTGCGCGACCGCGTGGACGCGCTGCTGCCCGCAGCCGATCTGCCCGACCTCGTGCTGGAGATCGCCGCCAAGACCGGATTCATCGACGCGTTCACCAACGACGAACAGCCCGACGCCCGGCTGGAGGGCCTGACCGCGAGCCTATGCGCCGTGCTCGTCGCCCAAGCCTGCAACGTCGGCTACACGCCGCTCGTGGACGAGAGCAACCCGGCGCTGCGCGAAGCTCGGCTGCGCTACGTCGCGCAGCGCTACCTGCGCCCGGAAACGATCGCCGCCGCGAACGCCCGAATCGTCGAACTGCACGCCAGTCTCGAGCTCGCCGAGCGCTGGGGCGGCGGCGAGGTCGCCTCAATCGACGGGCTGCGGTTCATCGTCCCCCGCAGAACGATCCACGCCGCCTACAACCGCCGCTACTTCGACCGCCGCCGCGGCGTGACGCTGCTCGGCACGACCGCCGACCACTACGCGGGCCTGCACATGATCGTGATCACCGGCACCGAACCCGACGCCCCCTACATCCTCGACGGGCTCCTGGACCCACAGACCAGCGTCCGGCCGCACGAGATCATGACCGATACCGCCGGCTACACCGACATCATCTTCGGCCTCTTCCGCCTCCTCGGCTACCGCTACAGCCCGCGGCTGGCCGACTCCGGCGGCGCCCGCTTCTGGCGCATCAACCGAACCGACTACGGAGCGCTTGACGAAATCGGCCGCCACCAGATTGACACCCGACTGATCCAAACGCACTACGACGACCTGCTCCGCGTCGCCGGCAGCCTGCTGCAGCGCCACACCACCGCCAGCCAACTGATCCGAGCGCTGCGCAGCCACACCCGCCACCTCGCCTCGCTCGCCAAAGCACTCCAGCAGGTCGGTCGGGCCGCGAAGACCGTCCACCTCCTCGACTACTGCAACGACCAGCCCTTCCGGCGCCGGATCCTCACCCAGCTCAACCGCGGCGAAGGACGCCACAGCCTCGCGCGCGATGTCTGCCACGGCCGCCGCGGCGAGCTACGACAGCGCTACCGCCAAGGCCAAGAAGAACAGCTCGGCGCGCTCGGCCTGATCCTGAACACGATCGTGCTCTACAACACCATCTACACCCAGCGCACACTCGATCATCTCAAAGCAACCGATGTCGAGATCGCCGACGCCGACATCGAGCGCCTCAGCCCGCTCGGCACCGACCACATCACCCTCACCGGCCGGTACCGCATCGCGCTACCCGAGCGCCTACACAACAAGAGCGCCTACCGACCTCTCACCGCTGCGGCCGACGCCCGAGCCGCCTGATCAAGGGGGCGGTTACGCCCGCCTATCGCGCTTTTCGCACGAACTCTCCATAGCCCCCGAGATCCTCCACAATCAGCGAGCCCGGCTCCTGGCGGCGGTGCTCAAGGCCCGCACGGACGTGGTCATCGCGATCCTGCCATTTCACCTACACGATTGAGAGGACGCTCGCGGAACGTTGGCCGCGGCGGGTGGCGTGCGGGGGGCCGCGCCGGCTTGGGGACATCAGCGGCGGGTCGGAGCACGACGATCTCACCCGGTGCGTTCTCCAGCAGCCAGGCGACGTCGTCGGCGTCGAACCCGGGGCTGCCCTGCGAGGCGGCGGCCATCACGATGCGATCGAAGCGCTCGGTGGCGATGGCCTGACGCAGCGCGTGCCGGCGGTTGCGTCCCCGTTCGATTCGCGAGTCGACCGGGACGCCGGCCTCGGTGGCGCGTTGCTCGATCACCTCGAGCAACGGCACGGCCATCGAGCACTGGCGGGGCAGGGGCGCATCGAGGGGGAGGTCCAGCGACACGCGGGCCAGGAACACCGGGACCAGCGTCGCCTCCTCGGCGACGGCCAGACGCAGCGCCGCGTCGAGGGCGCGTCGCGAGAGGTCCTCGGCCACGAACGGGAAAAGGATCCGCCGGTTCGTCCGTGGCGGGGACGGGGAGGGCGTGGGGCGGTGGCGACGCAGCCGGGGCGCCGCCAGCACGGCGACGGCGGCGGCCAGAATCATCACGACGACGATCAGCAGGGCGGTCATGTCGGGTCTCCCTTCGTTCGCTGGGTCCGGTCCGCCACGATTCGCAGGTCGACGCCCGGCAGCAGCTCGAGCAAGCGGAAGGGCAGCGAAGACTGGGTGAGGCGCCGGAAGGCTCCGCGGGGCTTTGGCGTGCCCATCAGGACGTAGGTCGTGCCGCGATCGTGGGCCACCCGCTGGGCGACCGCCGCGACGTCGTCGCCGTGCTCGACCAGCAGGTGCGCGCCGAGCACGCTGGCGAGGCGGCGGAGCGCGTCGAGCTGCTCTCGCTCGTGCTCGCTCGGCTCGTGATCGGCGACCCACAGGACGTCGAGCTCGGCGCCCAGGCGCTGAGCCGAGCGCCAGGCCCGCCTGACCACCCGCTGCGAGGAGGCCCGCGGGGTGATCAGCGCGAGCAGCCGCTCGCCGACGGCGGCCGGCGCCGCCCGGTCGATCAGCCGTTCGTCGCCGGGACGGGCCGGGCGGGCGGGATCCAAATCGGCCGGCATGCGCTTGGCCTCGACCTCCTCGGCGACCTGGCGCAGGGCGACCTCGCGCAGGGCGGCCAGGTTCTCGACCTTGAAGAAGTTGTTGAGCGCGGCCGTGACCCGCTCGCGGGGATAGACCTTGCCGGCGATCAGTCGGTCGATCAGCGACTGCGGCGTGATGTCGATCAGGACGATCTCGTCCGCCGCGCCCAGAACGGCGTCGGGGACGGTCTCCCGGACGCGGATCCCGGTCAGCTCGGCGACCTGGTCGTTGAGGCTCTCGAGGTGCTGGACGTTGACGGTCGAGAACACGTCGATGCCGGCGGCCAGCACGTCGTCGACGTCCTCGAAGCGCTTCTTGTGCTCGACGCCGGGGGCGTTCGTGTGGGCGAGCTCGTCGATCAGGGCGAGCTCCGGCTGGCGGCGCAGCAGCCCCGGCAGGTCCATCTCGTCGAGCACCGAGTCGCGGTAGGAAACCCGGCGGCGCGGCACGACCTCGACGCCCTCCGCTTGGGCGACCGTGTCCGCGCGGCCGTGCGGCTCCAGGTAGCCGATCACCACGTCCCGTCCGTTCTCGGCCTCGACCTGACCCTCGCGCAGCATCTGGTAGGTCTTGCCGACGCCGGCGGCCATGCCCAGGAATACCTTGTGGTGTCCGCGGCGGGTGGTGTGCACATCGGGAATGGTGGCGCTTGCGGTCTCGGCCAAGGCCCCGACCATCAGGCTCCGAGGAGGTTGTGGATGATCAGGTCGATCAGCTTGATCCCGATGAACGGAGCGATGATCCCGCCCAGGCCGTAGATCAGCAGGTTGCGCCGCAGCAGCGCGCTGGCCCCGATCGGCCGATAGCGCACGCCGCGCAGCGCGATCGGGATCAGCAGCGGGATCACGATCGCGTTGAAGATGATGGCCGAGATCACCGCGGAGCGCGGGCTGCCGAGGTTCATGATGTTGAGCACGTGCAGCGGGCTCTGGCCGCCGGGCGTCGCCGCCCACGTGGTGGCGAAACTCGCCGGCAGGATCGCGAAGTACTTGGCCACGTCGTTGGCGATCGAGAACGTCGTCAACGAGCCGCGGGTGATCAGAAGCTGCTTCCCGACTTCGACGATCTCGATGAGCTTGGTCGGGTTGGAGTCGAGGTCGACCATGTTCCCGGCCTCGCGGGCGGCCTGGGTGCCGGTGTTCATCGTCACGCCGACGTCGGCCTGGGCGAGGGCGGGGGCGTCGTTTGTGCCGTCGCCGGTCATCGCGACCATGCGTCCCTGGGCCTGTTGTTCCTTGATCAGCTCGAGCTTCTTCTCCGGCGTGGCTTCGGCGAGGAAGTCGTCGACGCCGGATTCCTCGGCGATCTTGGCTGCGGTCAGGCGGTTGTCGCCGGTGATCATGACGGTGCGGATCCCCATCGCGCGGAGGTGGTCGAAGCGCTCGCGCATGCCTTCCTTGATCGTGTCCTTGAGGTAGATCACGCCCATCACCTGCGAGTCGCGGGCGACGGCCAGCGGGGTGCCGCCCTCGCGGCCGATGCGGTCGAGGACGGGTTGCAGCTCGGCGGGGGGCCGGCCGCCCTCGTCGGCGACGAACTTGATCACGGCGTCGCCGGCGCCCTTGCGCAGGCGCCGCCCGTCCAGGTTGACCCCGCTCATCCGGGTCTGCGCCGTGAACGGGACGAACTCGGCGTGCAGGTCGGCCATGTCGTGCTCGCGGATCCCGTACTGCTTGGCCAGGACCACGATCGAGCGTCCCTCGGGCGTCTCGTCGGCCAGCGAGGCCATCTGTGCCACCTCGGCCAGCTCGGCCTCCGAGACGCCCGGCATCGGGATGAACTCGCTGGCGAGCCGATTGCCGATCGTGATCGTGCCCGTCTTGTCCAGCAGCAGGACGTCCACGTCGCCCGACGCCTCGACGGCGCGTCCCGACAGTGCCAGCACGTTGCGCCGCACCATCCGATCCATGCCGGCGATCCCGATCGCGGACAACAGCGCCCCGATCGTGGTCGGAATCAGCGCGACGAGCAGAGAGATCAGCGTGGTCTCCGAGATCGGAGTGTGGGCGAACAGCCCGAACGGTCGGAGCGTCGCCACCACGATCATGAAGATCAGGGTCAGGCCGGCCAGGAGGATGTTCAGGGCGATCTCGTTCGGGGTCTTGCGCCGCTCGGCGCCCTCGACGAGCGAGATCATCCGGTCGAGGAAGGAGTGGCCGGGTTCCTGGGTGATTTCGACCACGATCCTGTCAGACAGCACGCGGGTGCCGCCGGTGACTGCGGAGCGGTCCCCGCCTGACTCGCGGATGACCGGCGCGGACTCGCCGGTGATCGCGGACTCGTCGACCGAGGCGATGCCCTCGATCACCGTGCCGTCACCCGGGATCAGCTCGCCGGCCACGACGACGACGACATCGCCGCGGCTCAGCTCCGAGGCTTTCTTCTCGGTGCCGTCCTCCATCCGGGCGACGGTCTCCTGGCGCATGGCACGCAATGTGTCGGCCTGCGCGCGGCCGCGACCCTCCGCGAACGCCTCGGCCATGTTGGCGAACACGACGGTCAGCCACAGCCAGACCGAGATCACGAACGTGTACCAGCCCGGATCGCTGCCGCCGAGTGCCTTGCCGCCGAACAGCTGGATCGACCAGGTCACCGTGGTGATCGCGGCGCCGATCTCGACCACGAACATCACCGGGTTGCGGATCTGAACGCGCGGGTCGAGCTTGAGGACGCTGTCGATCAACGCCCGGCGGACGATCTCGGGCTGGAACAGGGAGATCGCGCGACGTTCTGCCCGCCTGGGCTGCGGCCGCCCCTCTCGTGGGGCGGTGACGGTCATGCGCGCACTCCTGTCAAGCGGTCGAGGGCAAGGTTCAGCTCGAGCACGTCCACACCGGGCTCACCGGAGAAGCCGAGGCCGCGCCCGGCCGTGTACTGCGAGATGAGGCGACGGACGGTGGACATCGCGAGGTGGCGGACGGCGGCGATCCGGTGCGCCTGGATGTCGGCGTTGGCGACCGAGATGTCGGGATCGATCCCGGAAGCGGAGCTGTTGGCCGCGTCGACGGGCACCTTCGCCGCGGTCAATCCCGGGTCGTAGCGCTTCTCGAGGCCCAGGTACGCCTTGAGGTTCGCCGCGATCGCCTGCTCGGTGGCCACGTTGTTGGGACCGAGGTTCGAGAACGTCGTCGCGGCCGCGTTGTTGGGCGGGACGGTCGCGGACGGCCGCGTCTGGAAGTAGCGCGGATCCGGGACGGTGACCGGATTGCCGTTCTTGTCGACGACCGGCTTGCCGTTCTTGACCACCTGAAGCGCGAAGTTCTGCCCGATGATCTTCGAGCCGACCAGCTTGCCGTTCACGTAGACCATCTGGCCGCCGGCGTTGCCGGGAAAAGTGACCTGGCTAATGCCGGTGATGACGAGCGGATACAGGATCCCGCAGAACAGCGTCAACGCAAGGATCGCGATCGCAGAGGTGATGATGTCGCGCTTGAGTGCCATTAGTAGAGGTGAGTGGTCAGGCCCTGGACGATCGGTCCGAGCAGGAGGGCGGGGAAGAAGGTGAGCGCCCCGACGAGCACGATCACGCCGATCAGCAACACGACGAACGTCGAGTTGTCGGTGCGCATCGTGCCCAGGCCGGCGGCGCTGACCCGCTTGCCGGCCAGCGCGCCGGCCACCGCGAGGGCGAACAGGATCGGCGCGAACCGGGCGAACATCATCGTGCCTCCGCCCAGCAGATCGGCGAACGTGACGCCGTGCGATCCGATGCTGCCCGCGGTCGGCTGGATGAAGCCGGTGTAGCCGGCGAACGCGGAGCCGTTGTTGTTGGCCTGGCTGAGATAGGCGTAGAGGGATTCGGAGAACCCCTGCGGGCCGGTCGCGGCGGCCGAGATCGAGGCGCGGCCCGCGCTGCTGGCGGTGGCCAGCGCCGTGGCGAACAGGGCGGCCAGCGGCGTGATCAGCAGGCCGACGGCCACGAGCTTTATCTCCCTGGCCTCGATCTTCTTGCCCAGATACTCGGGCGTCCGCCCCACCATCAACCCACCGAGGAACACGGCCAGCAGGACATATAGGAGGATCGAGTAGAGCCCGGTGCCCACGCCGCCGAAGATCACCTCGCTGGCCGACAGGTTCCCCATCGGCACCGCGCCGCCAATGCCCGTGTAGGACTCGATCGCGCTGTTGACCGCGCCGCACGAAGTCACCGTGGTGACGACGTCGAACAGGGCGGAGCCCGCGATCCCGAAGCGCTGTTCTTTGCCCTCGAGGTTGCCGCCGGTGGAACCGGCAATCACCTGCGTGTGCAGGCCGGCCGCGTGCTGGGCGGGTGAGCCGTGCGCCTCGGCGATGTACGCGACGCTCGCCGCGCCGAGGAACATCACCATCATCGTGGCGTAGATGGCGTAGCCCTGCCGGCGGTTGCCGACCATCTTGCCGTACATGAACACCAGCGCGGCAGGGATGATCAGCACCGAGAGCATCTCGACGAGGTTCGTGAACCCGGTGGGGTTCTCGAACGGGTGCGCCGAGTTCGTGTTGAAGAAGCCCCCGCCGTTCGTGCCGAGTTCCTTGATCGCCTCCTGAGAGGCGACCGGGCCCATCGCGAGCTGGTTGGCGAGGCCGGTCGGGCCGTTGAAGTTCGCGTAGTGCGAGAAGTTTTGGATGGAACCCTGGAGGACCAGGATCAGGGCGACCACGAACGCGATCGGGGTGAGCACCCACAGCACGGTGCGGATCAGGTCGAACCAGAAGTTGCCGAGGCTCTTGCCGCTGCGCCCGATGATCCCGCGGATGAGCGCCACCGCCACCGAGATACCCACGCCGGCGGACAGGAAGTTCTGCACGGTGAGCCCGGCCATCTGGCTGAAGTAGCTCATCGTGGTCTCGCCGCTGTAGTACTGCCAGTTCGTGTTGGTCACGAACGACGAGGTGGTGTTGAACGTCACGTTCCACGGCGCCGAGTGGAAGCCCTGGGGGTTCAGCCCGGTCCAGTTCCAGAGCGTCTGGGTGCGCAGGATCAGGTAGAGAAGCAGCCAGCCAGCGAGCGAAAAGATGATCAGGCTCTTGGCATACGCCTTCCAGTCCTGTCCGCGCTCGGGGTTGACGCGCATGATCTTGTAGAACAGGCGCTCCGGGGTGAGGAACAGCGGATCCAGGACCGTCCGCTCGCCGGCATAGACGGCCGCCATGTACCGCCCGAGCGGCATGGCCAGCAGGGTCAGGATGACGACGAAGAGGAAGATCGTCAGCCAGCCGAGGAAGGTCATCTCAGAACCTCTCGCCCCGTAGCAGCGCGTAGAGCAGGTAGATGCAGACCAGGGCCGAGGCGATCAGCCCGAACAGGTCCGCGGCGCTCATATCCGCTCGATCCCGTAGATCAGCGCGAGCAGCACGGCGAACACCAGCACTCCGATCAATATGGCTACGACGTCCATGGACAGATCGTGGCCCGTGTGGGATCAAGAACCCATGCAGAAAGCGCCCGCCGACATACAGATGTTGTGAAGAAGGGCTGAAGAGCGTGCGCGACGCGCCGAGACTTCGGGAAGAGGACCTTCTAGGCTTCGCCGTGCATGCCGCGGCGCCAGCTGCACAGCTCATCGACTCGGGTCTTTTCGGTCGCGATGATCGTGATCGGGATCGCGCTGATCGTGCGCACGCTGGCGGCCGGTGGTGGCGCGATCGCGACGGGCATCGTCCTGGGCATCCTGTTCGTGCTGGCCGGGGCGGCTCGCTTGTATCTTCAGCTACGGGGGTAAGGAGCGCGTGACAGCGCTGAGACGCACGTGAGAGATCGCCCCTTCAGCTATCGAGCGCTGTTCGCGGTCGTCTACACGACCTCGGTCAGCTCGGTCTACTTCGCGCTCGGCGTCGTGGCTCACCGTGCCAACGGGCTCACGCCGGCGGTGTTCGCGGTCGCGGGCCTGTTCTTCGGGCTCACCGCGATGACCTATGCCGAGGGCGCCTCGCTGCATCCGGAACGGGGAGGCTCGGCGGTGTTCGCCCGCTACGCGTTCAACGAGCTGATCAGCTTCGTGGCCGGCTGGGCGATCTTCCTGGACTACACGATCCTGATCGCGGTCACCGCGCTCACCGTCCCGAGCTATCTGGCCGCGTTCGCCGCCCCGATCGGGCACGGCGGGTTGGAGATCGCGGTGGCGCTCGCGGTGATCGTGGTGGTGGCGGCCGACAACCTCACCGGCGTGAGCGCGCGCCGGCTGCGCCCGCGCCTGCTCATCACCATCGCCGATTTGATCCTCCAGGCGCTGATCATCGTGCTCGGCCTGGCGCTCGTGTTCAACCCGGACAACCTGAGCGCGAGCATCAACCTGGGGACCGCCCCAACCGCGGGAGATCTGGCCTACGCGCTGCCGATCGCCGTCATCGCGTTCACCGGGATCGAGGCGGCGGCCAGCATCTCCGGCGAGGTGAGCGCCACCCGCAAGCAGGTCAAGTTGCTGGTCGGGCCGGGCTCTGCGGTGATCGTGGCCATCTACGTCGGGATCTCACTGGTCGGCGTCGGGGCGCTCCCCGTACACGACGGCATGACCACGCTGGGGACCGAGCACATCAAGGCCCCGGTGCTGGGGGTGGTGGAGGCCTTCCATCCTCACTGGCTCTCCGAGGTGCTCAAATACGCCGTGGCCATCGGCGGCGCGGCCGGTCTGTTCGCGGCCGCCGGGTCGGCCATGCTCGGCGTGTCCCGCGTCGGCTACTCGCTGGCCACTAACCGGCAGATCCCCAGCGCGATCGGGCGTCTGCACGGCAAATGGGGGACCCCGTACGTGGTAATCGGCACGGCCGCGCTGGCCGCCGGCGCGCTTGTACTCCCGACGAACCTCGACTTCCTCGTCGGCATCTACGCCTTCGGAGCGATGCTCGCGTTCACGATCGCGCACGCCTCGGTGATCGCGTTGCGCTTCCGCGAGCCGGAGCGTGATCGGCCCTATCGCATTCCGATGTCGATCGCGTTGCGCGGCACGAACGTGCCCATCCCGGCCGTGATCGGGGCGCTCGCCTCGGCCCTCGGCTGGCTTGCGCTGCTCGTGTTTCACTCCGGGGCCCGGTACGTGGGGCTCGCGTGGCTGCTCGGTGGGCTGGTCCTGTACGTGGTCTACCGCAAGACCCAGCAGAAGCCGCTGCTGCGGCGGGTGACGATCCCTGAGCGGGCGCTGCGCTACGAGGCGCTCGAGCCCGAGTTCGGCTCGATCCTGGTCCCGATCCTGGGGACAGCGCTCGACGACGACATCATCCAGACGGCCGGGCGGCTCGCCGGGGAGACCCGTGACGAGGTGGAATCCGAGGGCGCGATGATCGAGGCCATCTGGGTGTTCGAGATCCCGCTGGCGCTGCCGATGGACGCGCCGCTCCCCGACGCCCAGGTCAAACGCGCGCGCGAGGCGCTGGCGCGGGCAAAGCTGGTCGGGGAGGAGTACGAGGGCGTCGAGGTGGCGACCGCGATCGTGCGTGCCCGCCGGGCCGGCGAGGCGATTGTGCGCGAGGCCCGTCGCCGCGGGGTGGAAGCGATCGTGCTCGCCGCCGAGGAGTCCTCTCGGGTGCGCGGCGGGTCGCTATTCGGCGGCGTGGGCGGCCCGCTCGAGAACTACGTCGGCGACGTCTCGCGCTACGTGATCGCGAAGGCCCCGTGCCGGGTGATCCTGACCGCCCCGCCCGCCGACTGGCGAGCGCGCTCCGAGCCCCGCGTGGTGGCGCCGCCGCCGGCCGACGAGGAGCCGGCGCTGGCGCCGGCCGCCGCCGAGGACGAGCTCGACGCCGAGGCCGAGGAGACCCTGGCCGAGCTCAGGGACCGCAGCGAACGAGGAGCACGCTAGATGGCCGAGCGTCGGGTGCCCGGGCTTCAGCGGGTGCTCGGGGTCAACGCCCTGTTCGCGACCGCCTACGGCAACGTGGGCTCGTCGATCTACTACGCGCTTGGCCTAGTCGCCTCGTTCGCGCTCGGCCTGACCCCGATCGTGTTTGTTGTGACCGGGGTGATTTTCTACCTCACGGCGGCCACATACGCCGAGGCGACCGCGATGTACCCCGAGGCCGGCGGCTCCTCGAGCTTCGCCCGTCACGCCTTCAACGAGTTCTGGTCGTTCTTCGCCGCCTGGGGCCAGATGCTCAACTACATCATCACGGTCGCGATCTCGGCCTTCTTCGTCCCCCACTACATCGGCGGGCTGTTCTGGGGCTATCTGAAGACCTCGCCGGGCGACATCTTCGTCGGGATCGGGGTGATCGTGCTGCTGTCCGCGATCAACGTGGTCGGTGTCAAGGAGGCCGCCCGCCTGAACATCGTCCTGGCCTTCACCGACTTCTCGACCCAGCTGCTGCTGGTGATTGTCGGCGGCGTGCTGGTGTTCTCGCCCTCGATCCTGATCCACAACGTACACCTGGGCGTTGCCCCGACCTGGAAGAACTTCATCATCGCGATCCCGGTGGGGATGATCGCCTACACCGGGATCGAGACGATCTCGAACATGGCCGAGGAGGCCAAGGACGAGGCGCACACGATCCCAGCCGCGATCAAGGGCGTGGTGCTCGCCGTGTTCGCCATCTACGCCGCGCTGCCCGCGGTCGCGCTGTCCGCGTTGCCGGTCCGCTGCGTGGGCGGCCACTGCCAGACGCTCCTGGGAGTGAGCGAGGACAAGGGCGGGTTCGCCGGCGATCCGGTGCTGGGGATCGTCAAGCACCTGCACCTGGGAGCGCTTCAGCAGGCCGGCGAGATCTACGTCGGGCTGCTCGCTGCGACGATTTTGCTCATCGCCACCAACGCCGGGATCATCGGCGTCTCGCGGCTCGTCTACTCCATGGGGCTGCACCGCCAGGTGCCCGACCAGCTGCGCCAGCTGCATCCCCACTTCCGCACGCCCTGGATCGGGATCATCGTGTTCGGCGGGGTCGCCTGCCTGACGCTGATTCCCGGCCAGGCTGACTTCCTGGGCAACATGTACGCGTTCGGCGCGATGCTGTCGTTCACGATCGCGCACCTGTCGGTGATCCGCCTGCGGCTGATCGCGCCCGACCGCGAGCGACCCTACCGAGGGCCCGGCACGCTGCGCGTTGCCGGCCGCCGGTTTCCTCTCTTCGCGGTGGTCGGCGGCCTGGGCACGTTCTTCGCCTTCGTCACGGTTACCGTCCTCCACCTGGCCGTGGCGGCCGCGGGCATCGGCTGGCTGATGTGCGGGGTCCTCGTCTACACGATCTATCGCCGTAGCCAGGGACTCGACCTGGTGACCACCACCAAGGTCGCGATCCCGCGTCCGGCGACCGAGACCGAGGCCGAGTACGAGTCGGTGCTGGTGGCCTTCGATGAGCACGGTTTCGTCCCCGACTTGATGGCGACCGCCGCGCGTCTGGCCGCCCGCCGCCGTCGCGGGATCCACGTGCTCGTGACGATCGCTGTCCCTGCCAACAGCCCCATCAGCGCGAGCCTGCCCGAGCAGGAGGCGCTCGCGCAGTCGATCATCGAGGAGGCCAAGGTCCAGGCGGGGCGGCGCGTGAGCGGCCACTGGGAGAAGGTCAGGGCCGGACAGACCGGTCGCCGGATCGTCGACGAGGCCAAGGCGATGCGCGCCGCGGCGATCGTGATGCCGATGCCCCAGGACGGCAGCGGCTTCGGCCGGGCACTCGCCACCGTGCTGCGGGAGCGGCCGTGCCGGGTGATCATCGAGTCGATGCCGCGCCCGCAGCGCAAGCGGCCTTCCGTGGCGGCGTAGCCTTAAGCCTTGATGAGAGATTGGCGCGTTGGACCGGGCGCCCTCACGATCGGGCGGGGCGGAGCGAGGCGGGATCCCACGAGGCGGGATCCCACGGATCGCGGGCACGTGCGCGAGACCGCGCTGACCGGCGTGGAGATCGTGCTCGCGGTGGCGGCCGCGACCGGCGGCGTGGCGGTCCTCGAGTCGAGCACTCCGGTCGAGGGGCTGGCCATCCTGTACCTGCTCGCGGTGCTGGCCGTGGCGATCCGGCGCGGGCAACTGCCGGCGCTGATCACCGCGGTGCTCAGCGCGCTCACCTTCAACTACTTCTTCCTCCCTCCGCGCCACCAGCTGGCCATCGAGCACTCGCAGGACGTGGTGCTGCTGCTCGTTCTGCTGATCGCGGCTGTGGTGGTCGGACGGCTCGCCGCGGTGGCGCGCGAGCGCGCCGCGGAGGCCGAGAGCCGCGCCGGGCTGGCCGCCGACCGCGAGCGCGAGGCCAAGCTGCTGGCCGAGGTCGCCTCGGCCATCCTGGCCGGCGAGAGCGTCGGCGCCCAGCTCGAGAGCATCGCCAAGCGGGTCGCGCTGGCCACCGGCGCCGGGCGGGCTCGCGTGGCCCTCGAGCCGGTGCCGGCCCCGCAGACCGACGAGATCACCGTGCCGCTGCACGCGCGCGCCGGCAACGCGTGGCTGTATTTGACCCGGGACCTGGGCTGGGAGCCCGCGGCGATCGAGCGTGTGGCCGAGCCGATCGGCCGGCTGATCGACGTTGCGGTGGAGCGGGAGCGGGTGGCCGAGGGGGCGGCCGAGAACGAGGCGGCCCGCCGCGCCGAGGTGGCCAAGACCGCGATCCTTCACGCGATCTCGCACGACCTGCGCTCGCCGCTGACCGCGATCACCACCGCGGGCTCGGCGCTCGCGATCGGCGTCTCCGAGGCCGAGCGTGCCGAGCTGATCGAGGTCATCGAGGCCGAGAGCGCGCGGCTGGCCAAGCTGGTCGACGACCTCCTCGACCTGTCGCGCATCGAGTCCGGCGCGGTGGCGCCGCGAGCCGACTGGTGCGACCTGCACGACGTGGTTGCCTCGGCGGCCGCCCACGCCGCGAGCGAGCATCCGATCGAGTTCGCGCTGCCGCCCGATCTTCCGCTCGTGCGGGCCGATGCGGCGCAGCTCGAGCGGGTGTTCTCGAATCTGATCGAGAACGCGATCAAGTTCTCGCCCCCGGGGACGCCGGTCCGGATCACCGGCGGGGCCAGCGCCGGCCGCGTCGCGGTGCGGGTGGCCGATCGCGGCAGCGGGATCCCGCGCCGCTACCGCTCGCAGGTGTTCGAGCCGTTCTTCCGCGGCCGCGGCGCGGTCCCCGGCGAGGTGGCCGCCGGCGGGTCCGGCCTGGGGCTGGCCATCTGCCGCGGCTTCGTGGAGGCCAACGGCGGGCGGATCGTCCTGCAGACCGGACGGGACACCGGGACGATCTTCACAGTCAGCTTCCCGGTGGTGTCGCAGCCCGCGAGCGCCGAGGGCGTCGTCGGCGCCTCCACATGAGCGCCACCGCGCCGCGGGTGCTCGTGGTCGACGACGAGCCGCAGATCGTCCGGGGGCTCAAGATCATCCTGCGCAACGCCGGCTACGCCGTCGAGGCGGCCGAGACCAAGGCCGAAGCGATGGTCGAGCTGGTCTCGCGCCCGCCCGACGCGCTGGTGCTCGACCTGGTGTTGCCCGACGGCCGGGGGGTGGAGATCTGCGAGGAGGTCAGGCGCTGGAGCCGGCTGCCGATCCTGGTGCTCTCGGCCGTCGGCGACGAGCGCGAGAAGGTCCGCGCGCTCGACGCCGGCGCCGACGACTACGTGACCAAGCCGTTCGGCACCGACGAGCTGCTGGCCCGCCTGCGCGCGTTGCTGCGCCGCTCGGCCGACGTCGCCGGCAGTCCGCTCCTGCAGATCGGCGAGCTCGTGATCGACCTGGCCGACCGCATGGTGACCCGGGGCGGCACGCCGGTGCACCTCACGCCGATCGAGTTCGACTTGCTGCGCGTGCTGGCCCAGCACCAGGGGCGGCTGGTCACCCAGCGCCAGCTGCTGCGCGAGGTGTGGGGGCCCGAGTACGGCGCCGAGACCCATTACCTGCGCGTGCACGTGGCGCACATCCGGGCCAAGCTCGAGCCGGATCCGTCTCGCCCTCAGTACCTGATCACCGAGCCCGGGGTGGGCTACCGGCTCCGCGATCCGGCCGCGTAGCCCCGGACTTTGGCGCTGATGCCTCGCATATGTCAGCGCCATCGCCAAAGTCCGGCGGTTAGCGAAATCTATACGCCGGCCGCCCGATCCTTAGCGGGTCCTTGACGCGCGCGCGCCTACCTTCGGCCGCAGGCCATGGCGCGCATCGAGACCCACGGACTGCGCCGCAGCGTCGGGGTGGGCGGTCTGTTCGCGACCGCCTACGGCAACGTGGGCTCCTCGATCTATTACGCGCTCGGGCTGGTCGCGTTCTACGCGCTCGGGCTGACCCCGGTGGTGTTCATGCTGGCCGGCGGGCTGTTCGCGCTCACGGCCAAGACGTATGCCGAGGGCGCGTCGATGTTCCCGGAGGCGGGGGGATCGTCGTCGTTCGCTCGCCACGCGTTCAACGAGCTTGTCTCGTTCTTCGCCGGCTGGGCGCTGAGCCTCGACTACATCCTCACGATCGCGATCTCCGCCTTTTTCGTGCCGCACTACCTGGGCGCGTTCTGGCCGGCGCTGACCCATCCGCCCGGCGACGTGATCGGCGGCCTGATCGTGATCGCGCTGCTGGCCTGGCTGAACGTGCGTGGGATCGGCGAGTCGGCCAAGCTCAACTTCATCCTGGCCGTGGTCGACCTCGGCACCCAGGTCCTGATCATCTGCATCGGCGTCGTGTTCGTGCTGAACCCGTCGCTGCTCGTGCATCAGGTCGACCTCGGCAGCACGCCGACGTACTCCCACCTGATCTTCGCGCTGTCGCTGGCCATGCTGGCCTACACCGGGATCGAGACGGTCTCGAACATGGCCGAAGAGGCGCGCGATCCGGACCGGGATGTGCCGCTCGCGGTCAACTACATCCTGATCGCGGTGCTCGGCGTGTACGCCGGGATGACCGTGGTGGCGCTCTCGGCACTGCCGGTCTTCGGGCACGGTGCGGGTGCCTACACCCAGCTCGGGCTGCCCCCGCCGAAGGGCTACCAGAACGACCCGGTGCTGGGGATCATCGAGCACCTCGGCGTGGCCACCACGCTCACGCACATCCTGCGCTACTACGTCGGGGTGCTGGCGGCGACGATCCTGTTCATCGCCACCAACGCCGGCCTGATCGGGATCTCGCGCCTGTCCTGGTCACTGGCCGAGCATCGCCAGCTGCCCGGCATCTTCGCTCAGCTGCACCCCAAGCACCGCACCCCGTGGTTCACGATCGTGGTGTTCTCGGTGTTCGCCGGGATCCTGCTCATTCCGGGTCAGACCAACTTCCTCGGCAACCTCTATTCCTACGGCGCGATGCTGTCGTTCACGACGGCGCACGCCGCGGTGATCGCGCTGCGGATCAAGGATCCCGACCGCGCGCGGCCCTACCGGGCGCCGTGGAACATCCGGATCCGAGGCGCCCCGGTTCCGCTCACCGCGGTGATCGGCGGGGTTGGCACGTTCGCGGCATGGGTGTCGGTGCTGGCGCTTCACGTCGACGCCCGCTACGTCGGGACCGGCTGGATGATCGTCGGACTGATCGGCTACGCGGTCTACCGCCGGCGCCAGGGCTTCGACCTGACCAGCCATCACAAGATCGCCCATCGCGAACGCCCGGCGTTCTTCATCGAGCTCGAGTATCACTCGGCGATCGTGCCGATCTTCGGCACCGATGTCGACGCCGCGGCCCTGCGCGCCGCGGCCAAGCTGGTCGGCGAGGGCGCCACGGTCGAAGCCGTCTACATCCTGCGCGTGCCCAACCAGCTCTCGCTCGATGCTGGCCTTCACGACGAGGAGCAGCTGGGGCTGAGCGTGCTCGAGAGCGCCAAGCTGGCCGGGCGCAAATCGGGCTTCAAGGTGCAGACCCGGCTGATCCGGACCCGCAGCCCGGGCGCGGCGATCGTCGAGGAGGCCCAGCGCCAGAACGCCGAGATCATCTACCTGGGGACCGCCCACGCCCCGCCGTCCGAGCGCGCGCTCGGGCCGACCGCCGCCTACCTGCTCGCGCACCGGCCGTGCCGGGTGGTGATCGAAACTCCGCCGGCCAACGGCCTGGGCGGGTCGGGCAGCGGCCGGGGCGCGTCGCAGGTGCGGCCCGCGGCCCGCGAGGCGGCGCGCCCGGCGCGTCAGCCCGCGAACCGGTAGCCCACGCCCGGGTCGGTGCGGATGAAGCGCCGCCCCTCGGGTGGCTCGATCTTGCGGCGCAGGTTCGCGATGTGCGCCCGCAGGACCTGCGTGTCCTCGCCGTAACCGGGCCCCCAGACCGCCACGAGCAGCTCGCGATGGGTCATCAGGCGACCCCGATTGCGCACGAGCTGGCGCAGCAGATCGAACTCGGTGGGGGTCAGGCGGACCTCCTGGCCACCGACCTGCACGGTGCGGCGCGCCAGGTCGATCTCTAGGCCGTCCACGCGCACCTGCGCCTCCTCGGGACCGGGGGCGATCCGGCGCAGGTTCGCCTGCAGGCGGGCGATCAGCTCGCGGGGGCCGAACGGCTTGGTCACGTAGTCGTCGGCGCCGGCGGCCAGCGCCCTGACCTTGGCCTCCTCATCACCCACGGCCGAGAGCACAATCATCGGCATCTGGCTCCACTCGCGCAGGCGCCGGCACAGCTCGACGCCGTCCATGTCGGGCAGCAGGAGATCGACGATCGCCGCGTCGGGAGGCTGGAGCGCCGCCGCGTCGAGCGCCTCCTCGCCGGTCGAGGCCGGCAGCGCCTCAAATCCGGCGTCGCGCAGGATCACGCGCAGCGCCCGGAGGATCTGCGCCTCGTCGTCGACGACCAGCACGCGGGGACGGTCGCTCACGTCGGCAGCGGCGTCGCGGGCGACGGCTCCGGCACGGGCACGGGCGGCTCCTCGATGGGCAGCGATACCACGAAGCTCGACCCCTGTCCTGGCAGTGAGTCGACCGAGATCGTGCCACCGTTGGCCTCGACGAACCCCCTGGCGATGGCTAGCCCGAGGCCCGAGCCGCCCCACGCCTCGCCGCCTGAACTGGACCCCCGATAAAAGGGCTCGAAGATCCGGGCCCGCTCGGCCGGGCCAATGCCGGGTCCCTGATCGACCACCCGCACGACCACGTGCGGACCGCTGCGGCGCACGTGCACGGCGACGGGCAGGCCGCCCGAGTAACGCAAAGCGTTCTCCAGCAAATTGGCCAGCGCGCGCTCCAAATGGGCGGCGTCGGCCCGGACCGGCGGCACGTCCGGTTCGATCGAGAACCGCACGGCTCCGCCGGAGTCCGGCAGGCCGTCGCGGGCGGCCAGCACCACGTCCTCGAGCGAGACCCAGTCCCGCCTCGGCTCGGCCCGGCCGGCCTGCAGGCGCGAGAGGTCGAGCAGCTTGTCGACCAGCGCTGCCAGTTGCTCTCCCTCCTCGACGACCGCCGCGCTCAGATCGGTGCGTTCTCCGGCGGTCAGCGAGTCGCTGCCCAGGGCGTGCCCAGCGGCCACGATCGCGGTCACCGGCGTCCGGAGGTCGTGCGAGACCGCGCGCAATACCGCCGTCTTCACGTCGTCCGAGCGCCGCAGCGCCGCGGTCTCGACCGCCTCGGCCTGGAATGCGTCGCGCCGCAGGGCGATCGCCACGAGCGCCTCGAGCGCGGGGACCAGATAGGCGTTCAGCCGCTGCTCGGCCTCGCTCGTGAGCTCGCGGGGCACCAGCAGTGTGGCGATCTGCGCGCCGTCCGCGTCGCTCAGCCCGAAGGCGCGCCGTCGCTGGTCGCCCTCCACGGCTCCGAGCTCGATCGCGGCCGAGCCAAGTCCCAGCGCCACGGCCACCCTCCGCGCGGCCGCTCCCAGCGCGCCGGCCGTCTCCGATCCGCCGAGGAGCTCCCGCGCCAGCGCGGCGGCCAGATCGGCCTCGGCGCGGCCGCGGTCGGCCTCGACGGCCCGGCTGCGGGCCGCCTCGGCGATCGTGCTCATCGCCACGGCCACGATCGTGAATGCGGCGAGCGCCACCCAGTTACGGCTGTCGGAGATCGTGAAGCGCCCCACCGGCGGGAGGTGGAAGAAGTTGAACGCGGCGGCACTGAGCAGCGACGTGGCCAGCCCGAGCCAGAGGCCCCAGTAGGCCGAGACCAGCAGTACCGCAGGCAGGTACACGACGCTCAGCGAGACGACCGGTGCGAGGCTCTTGAGCGGATAGATCGCCGCTGTGGCGGCCGCCACTCCGGCCGCCGCGGCCACGAGCCCGAGGAGCCGGTCGGGTTTGGCAGAGCGCAGGGTCCCCGGCCGCTCGGCGGCGGACATCCGCGGCGCGGGGCTCACGCCGTGCCCGCGCCCCCGTAGGAGGCGGGCGGAGCGCCGTTGCTCTGCGCCTGGGCTATCTGCTCGAGCAGCGCAGCCGGGCTGGTGCCGCCGAGGACGCGCAGGCGGGGAAGCCGGTAGGGATCCTGGCTCGGACTGGCCCAACCCGGGATGACCGTCGTCGAGCCAACGAAGCCGGCCGTCTTGACCGCGGCGACGACGGTGGCGTTGTAGTGCCCGGACGGGTAACAGAACCAGTCGACCGGGACGTCGTAGCGCTTGCGCAGGATCTGGCGCGCGGTGTCCACCTGGTAGTGGAGCTGGGCGGCGTCGAGCGTGATCAGGTCGGCGTGGCTCATACCCTGGGTGTCGAGCTCCCAGCCGTCCGTGAGCAGGCCCCGCACGTCGCCCGTAGTCAGGCCTCCCTGCGAAGGCGGCAGCCCGCTCAGCTGGATGTTCTCGTCGCCCACCCAGCCGAGCTTCTTGAGGATCGGCATGGCATTGGTGTACTGCGACGCGTACCCGTTGTCGAAGCTCAGCACGATCGGCTTGCCGGGCCCGAGCGGCACGCCGCGCGTCCAGTAGGCCTCGAGCTGGTCCATCGTCACCGCGTGCCAGCCGGCCGCCTTGAGCGCTCGCATCTGGGCGGCGAACTCGTCGGCCGGGACGTACAGCCCGGGGAACGAGGCGCCCGCCGGCGGCGGGTTGATCACGTGGTACATCAGCACCGGCACGGTCGCGGTGCCCGGCTTGCCGGTGGCCACGCCGTGGACCGTGGAGCGGGCCCAGGCCCTGGCGCGCCGGATCGTGACGATGCGCCTCAGCGCATGCGCCGACGAGGGGGCCGTCTTCGACGGCGCGGAGTGCCGCGAGCCGCCTCCTCCGGTGGCCGTGAGCGCGATCGCTCCGACCGCCACCACCGCGAGGAGCAACGCTCCGACGGCGATCAGCCGATTTTTCATGCGCCCACGAGCGTACCCCCCACAAACGCGAAGTACAGCACGATCAGCGCGACCGCGCCGGCGCGTCGCATGCCCCCGGCGCGCCCGAGCAGACCGAGGGTCAGGAGGTTGGCGGCCAGCAGCCAGGCGAGCTGGAGCTTGGCCAGCGTAGAGATCGCGGCCAGGGTGACGAACTGCGAGGCGAGGATCACTCCGGCCGCAAGGTTGATCGTGTTGCTGTTGAACGTCTCGCCGACCAGCGCCGCGCCGCGGCCGGCCAGGCCGAGGCGGACCGCCGTGGCCGCGTTCGGGATGCTGGTGAGCGGTCCGAGGACCAGGACGCCGAGGATCGCGCCCGAGACGTGCCAGTCGTCGGCCAGGGTGAGCGCGGTTTGCACCATGCCGGCGCTCCCGGCCACGATCAGCGCCACATCAACGACGATCAAAGCCAGCAGGTGATGCGTGGGATTCGCCGAGGCGTCGGGGGGTCGCTCGGGGCTGGGATGCTCGCGGAGCGCTCGCGCCAGCCGAGCGGTTAGCGAGCGTGGTCGCTCGGGGTGCTCTCCAAGCAAGCGGGAGCCGACCAGCACGAGCGCCAGGTAGGGAAGCAGGACCAGAAATGCGAGGCCGGCCGCGGCGCCCGCGGGTAGCCAGCCCAGCAGCAGCGCCCCGGCCACCACCGTGACCAGGAGGCCGACCATGCCCTCGAGCAGGAGTACCTCCCGCGGCAGCCGCACCCGCCCGGTGAGGAGCGCGCTCAGGCCGATCATCGCGGCCAGGTTGAAGCCGTTGGAGCCGACCAGCACCCCGACGCCGACGTCATGCGCTCCCTTGATCAGCGCGAACAGCGCCGAGGAGATCTCCGGTCCGTCGGCCGCCAGCGCGGTGAGCAGACCGATCAGGGCCTCCGGGAAGCCGAACCGCACGCCGAGTCGGTCCAGGCGGCGCGCGAACAGCCGCGCGGCGGCCAGCGTGACCGCCAGCGAGACGAGAAACAGCGGGGCGGCGAGGATGGGCGGCACAGGGCGGTCAGGGTCAGCGGCAAGCGCGCCGACCAGACTTCCCGGCTCACCCGGGGCGCAACTTACCGGAAGGACTCCACGCCCGCGCGGCGAATCGCAACAACCATGCTGCTCAGACGCCGCCCCCCGCAGATCGACACCCGCCCGGTCCATCCGGCCGAGGGCTTCGAGCACCTATCGGCCGGATCGATCGCGGTGCTCAAGTGGCTCAAGGCCAACCAGGTCGAGTTCGTGCTCGTCGGCTCCGTGGCCGAGGCCATCCGCGGAGGCGCCGGCTCGCCCGGCCCCGTCGCGATCGTCCCGGCGCCGTACCGGCGCAACTTCGAGCGACTGGTGCGCGCGCTGGACGCCGCCGAGGCCCGGCCGCGCCCGGACGGGACCGCCAAGGAGGGCCGCGAGATCCGCGCGGCGAAGATGACCCCGGATTCGTGTCCCGGCGGCCAGCGCTGGATGCTCGGCGACGGACCGCACTATCTCGATGTGGAGGGACAGCCCAGCGGGTCGCTCGCCTACCAGGAACTGCTCTACGAGGCCGGTCGCTACGAGCTGGCCGCGGGCCTCAGCGTTGATGTCGCCTCACCCGAGGACATCGAGCACTACGCGCACATGCGGCGCACCGGGACCCCGCCGGAGATGCGGATCACCCGCGCCGCGTCGCACGAGCTGGAAACGCTTTAGCGTCTCTGGCGGCCGGGCGAGCCGCGGCGATACGCTGAGTTCATGACGATTCGCCCACGGACGGCGTCGTTCGCCGCTGCGAGCTGCGTGGCGGTGCTGGCGCTGGCCTGGCTCGCGGCCTTCCACATCGGCGTGTTCCGGCACGCCGACCAGACGGGCTACCTCCAGTTCGTCGACCTGCAGGGCCACAGCCGCATCGACTGGATCGCCAGCCACCTCGTGTCGCTGTTCGACCCGAGGGCCTACGTGTTCGTGGCGCTGGTGCCGCTGGCGATCGCGTTGCTACGCGGACGCCCCCGGGTGGCGGTGGCGGTCGGCGTGATCATCCTCGGGGCGGGCGCGAGCACCGAGGTGCTCAAGCACATCCTGGCGACGCCGCGCGCGGCGTCGCTGTTCTACGGCTACTCGCCGCTGTCCGCCGCGTCGTGGCCGAGCGGCCATTCCACCGCGGTCATGTCGGCAGTGCTCGCCACGGTGCTCGCGGCGCCGGCACGCTTGCGCCCCGCCGCGGCGGCGCTCGGCGCCTCGCTGGCCATCGCGGTGGGCTACTCGGTCGTGGCCACCGGCCTGCACTACCCGAGCGACGTCTTCGGCGGATTCCTCGTCGCCGCCGCCTGGACGCTCGCCGTCGTGGCCGTGCTGCTGGTCGCCGAGCGCCGGTGGCCGTCGAGCCGGGCAAGCGGCAACCCGGTCTCGATCCGGGCGGCGCTCGGCGCTCCCGGCGCGGTGCTCGCCGCCGGGGCCGTGCTGGGAGTGTTCCTGGCCGTCAGCCGCGGACACGACCTTGTCTCCTACGCCCGCATGCACCACGCGTTCGTGCTCGAGGCAGCGGCGATCGCGGCGCTCAGCCTGGCGGTGTCGACCGCCGTGCTGCTGAGCTTCCGGCGCCAGTACTGACGGAGGCGCGCTACTCGCGGTAGCGGCCGGGCTCCCACAACGGCTCCTCACGGCCGTTCGCGCCCCGGCTGAGGATGAACAGCAGGTCGGAGAGGCGGTTGAGGTAGCGCAGGACCTCGGGATTCAGCTCATCGCCACAAGCGATGGCGAGGCGCTCGCCCCGCCGGCACACCGTGCGGCAGACGTGAAGGTGGGCGGCCGCCGGGGTGCCTCCGGGCAGCACGAACGACTTGAGCGGCTTGAGCGTCGCGTTGACCTCGTCGCAGCGCTCCTCGAGCCACGCGGTCTGCTCGGGGATGACCCGCAGTCGCTCCCGGCCTCCTTCGGGATCCTCAGGCACCGAGATGTCGGCTCCCACGTCGAACAGGTCGTTCTGGATCCGGCGCAGCCAGTCGGCGTACTCCGCGGGCAGGTCCTCGAGCGTCAGGGTCAGTCCCACGTGGGCGTTCAGCTCGTCGACCGTCCCGTAGGCCTCGATCCGCGGGTGGGTCTTGGGCACTCGGCTCATGTCGCCCAGATGGGTCTCGCCCGAGTCGCCCAGACGCGTGTAGATGCGGGTCAGATTGACGGTCATCGCCCGCGTCCGAGTCTAGACGCGGCGAGCGGTGACGAGCACGGTGAGCATGCTCGAGCGGATGGGACGGCCGAGCCGCTCGCCGATCTCTCGGTTGGCTCGTTCGAGCGCTCTCCGCTGGCCGGGCGCCATCCGGTGGTAGAGCGACGTGGTGCGAAACAGCGCGTTCAGCTCGTCCGCCGTCTGCTCGACGACCGTCGGCACGACGGCGATGTCCGCGTCGCCGAACAGCCCGGCGGCGTAGCTCCGGGCCACCGGCTGGCTCGCCACCCATGCCCACAGCTCCGAGACGTTCTCGCGCCGGTCCGCCGCTCCGCCCATGATCGTCTCGAGGTCCCTGAGCGGGGGCCACTCCGCGGCGATCTCCGGCGCGGCGCGCGCCAGGGCGGCCATCAGCGCATCGGCATCGCCCGCGGTCTCGGGGCTCTCCACGCCGAGGTACTGGATCAGCGCCAGCACCCCGCCTGATGCCAGTGACCGTGCAACCTTTCGCCAGCTCACGTCGGGATCGATCCAGTGGAACGCCGAGGCCGAGAAGGCGGCGGAAAACGTCTCGGGCAGCTCGGCGTCCTCGAGCCGGCGATTGACGAACTCCACACCGCCGGCGTTGCGTCCCGCGAGCGAGATCAGGTTCTGACCCGGCTCGACCGCGGTGACTTCCAGGCCGCGGTCCACCAGGCTTCGGGTCAGCTGCCCGGTGCCGCATCCGATCTCGAGCACGCGGTCGCCCGCGGCGAGGCTGGCGGCCTGGCACGCCAGATCGATCAACTCGTCCGGATAGGTCGGGCGGTGGCGGTCGTACTCGACTGCCACGGTGTCGAACACCGCTCCGTAGCGGGCTGCGATCGAGATCTCGGTCACGCGCGAGTCAACCTACCTGGAGAGGCCGACAACATCCGTGGGACCCGCGGCGGTACCATCCGCTCGTTCGAGGTCGGTGGTGATGGGAAGCCGGTGGGAATCCGGCGCGGACCCGCCACTGTGATCGGGGACGCCGTTCGCACACAGCCACTGGCGACGACGAGTCGCCGGGAAGGCGCGGCCGGTAGGCCCGAAAGCCAGGAGACCAGCCTCCGGCCGCAAAGCCAACAGCCCTCGTGGAAAGGGGTGGCCCTCATGAATCGCAAGACCCTTACCGCTCTGGTCGGAGCGGTCGTCCTGGCCCTCGCGGCCTCCGGCGTGGCCCTGGCCGCCGGATCTGGCCCGGCGGTGAGCGTGCAGATCAAGACGCTCAGCAAGACCCTGTTGCACGCGACCGGCGTGCACGGAGAGAAGGGCTCGGTCACCAAGGGAGGAACCCCCAAGGGCAAGTGCCCGGGGAACAGCGGCGCCGGCGCGCTGGACGCCGCCACCCACGGCAAGTGGGCCGGGACGTACTCAGCCAAGTATCACGAGATCTTCATCACGTCGATTCTCGGGGTGAAGCCCTCGGGGAACGACTTCTGGGAGATCATCGTCAACGGCAAGCCCGCGTCCACCGGCGTCTGTGAGATCAAGCTGCGCGCCGGCCAGAAGCTGCTGTTCAAGATCGCGAAGTGAGCTGGAGGCTGGTAGTCCCGGTGAGCGCGATCGCGGTTGCGGTCGTGCTCGCCGGCTGCGGCCTCGGCGCCGGCAAGGGAACCTCGGACGTCGCGGTCGCCGTTACCCGTGACTTCGGGACGGTCCCGGTCGGGTCGGCGAGCGAGCCGCGCGTGCCTGGATCGCAGACCGTGATGCGCCTGCTCGAGCGCTTCTTCCGGGTCACCACGCGCTTCGGCGGGGGATTCGTCCAGTCGATCAACGGGCATTCCGGCTCCTCGGCCCGACACGACTGGTTCTATTACGTGAACGGGCTTCAGGCGTCCCTGGGCGCTTCGGGCACGTCGGTCCACCGGGGCGACCGGATCTGGTGGGACCTGCACGATTGGAGCGCCACCGACTCGATCCCCTCCGTCGTGGGCTCGTTCCCCGAGCCGTTCGTGCACGGCACCGGGGGACGGCGACTGCCGACCACGCTCGCCTGCGGGTCGGACGCCGACGCGGCATGCAAGCGGGTCGCGGCCGAGTTCCACAAGCTCGGTGTCCCGGCCCCCACGGTGCTGATCGGGACGGGCTCAGGCGCCGACTCGCTGGCCGTGGTGGTGGGGACGTGGCGCGACCTGCACGGCGAGCTTGCCGCGACGCTGATCGAGCACGGCCCGCAGTCCAGCGGCGTCTACGCCCGGTTCGTCGGCCCGAACGGCTCCGCGCTGCAACTGCTCGATCCCGCCGGTCACGTGGTCCGGACGCTGCACGGCGGCGCAGGACTGATCGCCTCCACGGGCCAGAGCGCAACCGGCACGGTCTGGGTGATCACCGGGACCGACCCGGCCGGCGTCTCGGCCGCCGCCGCCGCGCTGACGCCGGCCCGACTGCGTGATCGCTTCGCCCTGGCCGTGGCCGGCAACCACGACCTGCCGGTGCCGTTGGAGCCGGGTACGTGAGCTACCGCCGGCGAGCCAGCCCGCTGCACGCCGCCCGCGCGGCAGTGGGCTGCGCGTACTGCCTGTCGCTGCTGCTGGCCGCGCTCGTGCTCTCCGCCCCGGTGGCCCTGGGGGCGGTGCTCCTCGCCATCGCCGGCGCGGGCGTGGGCGCCAGGGTCGGGCGCGAGCTGCGCAGAGCGGCGCTGTTCGCGCTGCCCTTGGGCCTGGCCGTCATGCTGATCAACGCGCTGGTGGTGCGCGACGGCCTCACGGTGATCGCCCGGCTGGGGGATCTGCCGGTGTTCGGCCACACCGACGTCACGCTCGAGGCGACGGTGTCGGGCGCCGTGCTCGGCGCGCGGGCGATCGCGCTGGTCCTGTGCGGCGCGCTCTACACCGCCGCGGTCGATCCCGACCAGGTCCTCAGGCTGTTTCGGCGGGTTTCGTTTCACTCGGCGCTGACCGCCACGCTGGCCACCCGGATGGTGCCGGTGCTGGCCCGCGACGCCCGGCGCCTGGCTGACGCCCAGCGCTGCCGTCCCGGTCCGCCGCCATCGCGGGCGCGGCTGGTGCGGGCGGCCACGGCAGGGGTCCTGGACCGCGCGCTCGACGTGGCCGCCGCGCTCGAGGTGCGCGGGTACGGCGCAGCCCGCCGCGCGCCCCGCCGAGTCGGGGACAGACAGCCTTGGTCGCGACACGACCTGGCCTTCGGCGCTGCCGCGGTGGCGATTGCGGCGCTCGCCGTCGGTGGCCGCGTTGCCGGTCTCGAGCGGTTCAGCTCCGACCCGGTCCTGCGGGCGCCGGTGAGCGCGGGCGGCCTGGCCGTGGCGGTTGGACTGCTGCTGTGCGCGCTGCTCCCATTCGCCGACCGCAGGGGGATCGAGCGATGAGCGTGCTGTCGCTGGACCACATCACCTACGCGTATCCCGGCGCTGCGGCTCCTGCTCTCGCGGACGTCTCGCTCGAGGTCGCGCCGGGCGAGCTGGTCGTGCTGGCCGGCGCGTCGGGCTCGGGGAAGTCCACGCTGCTGGGCGTCGCCAACGGCCTGGTGCCGCACTTCCACGGCGGGGTGTTCGCCGGTCGCGCGATCGTGGCCGGCATGGACACGCGCGAGCATGGCCCCGGCGCGCTTGCCGCCGCGGTCGGCACGCTGTTCCAGGATCCCGAGACCCAGGTCGTGATGGGAACAGTCCGCGCCGAGCTCGCCCTCCCGCTCGAGAACCGTGGCGCGGCGGCCGCCGCGGTGGCGCGGGGGGTCGAGGAGGTGGCGCTCGCGCTGGGGATCGCGCCGCTGCTCGATCGCCCCACCGACGAGCTCTCGGGCGGCGAGCTCCAGCGCGTCGCGCTGGGCGCCGCGCTGGTGGGACGGCCGCAGCTGATCCTGCTCGACGAGCCCACCTCGCAGCTCGACCCGGTGGCCGGCGACGAGCTGATCGCGCTGCTCAGGCGCCTCGGCGAGGACTTCGACACGGCGATCGTGCTGGCCGAGCACCGGCTCGAGCGCTGCCTGCCGTTCGCCGACCGCGCGGTCGCGATGCGCGGCGGACACGTCGCGTGCGACGCGTCGCCGGCAGATTTCCTCGCCTGGGCCTGCGCCGAGGCGCCGGAGCTGGCCACGCCGGGGGCGCGACTGCTCTTCGGTCTGGGTGTGGTGCCGGCGGCCGGGGTGAAGGCGGCCCGGTCGGCGCTGAGGCGCCGGGGGCTGCTCGTCGACGCGGAGGCGCCGGGGGTGAGCGATGGGCGCCGGCCAGCGCGCGAGGCGATCCGGTTCGATCGGGTGTGGCATGAGCTCGATCGCGGGCCCGCGATCCTCCGCGGCGTGTCGCTGTCGGTCGGTGCCGGCGAGCGGGTCGCGCTGATGGGGCGAAATGGGGCCGGCAAGTCGACGCTGCTGCGCCACGCGGCGGGCCTGATGCGGCCCACGCGGGGGAAGGTCGAGCGGGCGGGAAGAGTGGCGCTGCTCCTGCAGAACCCGACCGACTACCTGGTGCACGATCGGGTCCGGCAGGAAGCCTCCGCAGGCGCGCTGGCCACCGTCGGCCTCGGCGATCCCGCCGTGCGCGATCGTCACCCGCGCGATCTGTCGGGAGGCGAGAAGCAGCGCCTGGCCCTTGCCATCGTGCTCGACGGGGTGGGCGGGGATAGTTACGAGGCCGTCGCCGTGTGTCTGGACGAGCCGACCCGTGGCATGGATCGCCGGCGCAAGGACGAACTGGCGGCGCTGTTGTGCGAGCTCGACGCAGCCGTGATCGTCGCCACCCATGACCCCGAGTTCGCGGCGGCGTTCGCCCGACGTGTGATCCTGCTCGCCGACGGCGCGCCGATCGCCGACGGATCGCCAAGCGAGGTGCTGGCCGGAGGGACGTACTTCGCCACCGAGGTCGCCCGCATCCTGGGCGGAGCGGGCGGAGCGCTGCGCCCCGAGGACGGCATCGCCCTGCTCACGGCGGCGTCGGAGGTTCGCGTATGACCTGGCAACTCGCCGCGTTCGCGATCCTCGCCCTGGCCCTCGCCGCCGGCTTTGCCTGGTATGAGCGGACGCGTCCCGACGCCCGGATCGTGGCCCTGGTCGGCACGCTCGCGGCGTTCGCCGCCCTTGGGCGGATCGCCTTCGTGGCGGTGCCCAACGTCAAGCCGACCACGGACATCGTGCTCGTGTCCGGCTACGCGCTGGGCGGCGGCCCCGGGTTCGCGGTGGGGGCGCTGGCCGGGCTGACCTCTAACTTCTTCTTCGGCCAGGGACCGTGGACCCCATGGCAGATGGCCGGCTGGGGGCTGACCGGGGTGATCGGGGCCGGGCTGGCGGTCCTCACCGGCCGGCGGATCGGCCGCTGGTCACTGGCCATCGTCTGCGCCGTGGTGGGATTCGCGTTCACGGCGCTCCAGGACGTGGGGGATTGGGTCACCTACAGCGATCACAGCCTGGCTCAGCTTGGGGTGTACGTGGGGAAGGGGATCGGGTTCGATGCCGTGCACGCGGCGGGCTGCCTGCTGTTCGCCCTCGCGCTCGGGCCGGCCATGATCCACTCGCTCGACCGGTTCGCCACGCGGCTGCAGGTGACCTGGCGCCCCGCCGCCCCGGCGAGAGCGGCCGCCACGCGCTCCATCCGGGCGCCCCTCTCGATTCTCGCGCTCGCCCTCGTCCTCGCAAGCTGGCTGGCTGGCCAGCCAGGCTCGAGAGTGGGGGATGCGCGCGCGGCCGCCACCCCGGCCGGCTACCTGCTGGCCGCCCAGAACGCCGATGGTGGCTTCGGCGCCTCGCCCGGCTCGGCCTCGTCGCAGCTGTACGCCGGGTGGGCCGCCCTCGGTCTGGCCGTCGCCGGCGAGAACCCCCAGGACATCGCGCGAGGCGGGCACAGCCTGATCGACTACATCCAGGGCGGCCTTGGCTCGGCCACCGACGCGGGGTCGCTGGAGCGGACGATCCTGGTCCTGCACGCCGCCGGGCTCTCGCCTCACAGCTTCGGCGGCCGCGACGTGGTGGGCGCGCTCGAGCGGGACATCCGGGGCAATGGCTCGGTCTCGGGGCAGGTCAACCTGACCGCGTTCGCGGTGCTGGCCCTGCGAGCCGCCGGCGCGTTCCCGCCGGCGGACACGATCCGCTGGCTGATGCGCCAGCAGGACTCGGACGGCGGCTTCAACTTCGCGACACGGGGCGGCTCGAGCGACCCCGACGACACCGGTGCCGCGCTCGAGGCGCTCGCCGGCACGGGTGGGGCCGGCGCCGCGCACGCCCGGGCGCGCGCGGTCCGCTTCCTGCGCGGCGGGCAGGACTCGGACGGCGGGTTCGCCAGTCTGCCCGGTGCCGGCTCAAACGCGCAATCGACCGCGTTCGTCGTGCAGGGCCTACTCGCCGCCGGCGTGGACCCGGGCTCCGTGCGCCGGCACGGCGCCTCACCGCTTGACTACCTGCGCTCGCTGATCGCTGCCGACGGCCACGTGCGCTACTCGCGCGGCACCGACCAGACACCGGTGTGGGTCACCGCCGAGGCGCTCATGGCCCTCGACGGCAAGCCGCTGCCGCTCTCGCCGGCCCCCCGGATTGGCCGCGCCCCGGCGCGGCAGGCGCCGCCTGCGAGGACCGCGACTCGCCCGGCGGTCACGACGCCGAGGCCGGCGCAGCGTCCGGTGCATCGTCCGGCGCGCGGCCGCCCGACCCCCGCCTTGCGCTCGAGCGCGCAGTCGGCCCCGGACCCCACGCTGGATCGCCTGGCCGGCTACGCGGGCATCCTCACGGCACTGACGCTGGCCACGGTCGGCGCCTCCTGAATCGTTTCGGGTCAAACTCGGTACCCTCCCCAGCCCCCATGCGGATCGGCGTCCCAAAGGAGTCGGCGGAGGGCGAGCGGCGGGTCGCGCTCGTCCCTGAGGTCGTGCGCAAGCTCGCGGGCGGCGACGGCGGCCTGGAGGTGGTCGTGGAGCGCGGCGCCGGCGCCGGTGCGCTGCTCTCCGACGCCCTGTACGAGGAGGCCGGCGCGCAGATAGCCGATGCCGGCGGCGTCTACGACGCCGAGATCGTGGTCAAGGTGTCGCCGCCCACCTCGGAGGAGATCGGGCGCCTGCGGTCCGACAGCGTCTTGATCGGCTTCCTGCAGCCGCTCACCGCGGGCGAGGCTATCCGAGCCATCGCCCAGACCGGCGCGACGAGCTTCGCGATGGAGGCGATCCCCCGGATCAGCCGGGCGCAGTCGATGGACGCGCTCAGCTCACAGGCCAACATCGGCGGCTACAAGTCCGTGCTGATCGCCGCGACCGAGATCGGCCGCTTCTTCCCGATGCTGATGACCGCGGCAGGGACAATCCGTCCCGCCACCGTGCTCGTGCTGGGCGCCGGCGTGGCCGGCCTGCAGGCGATCGCCACCGCCCGGCGGCTCGGCGCCGTGGTGCAGGGCTTCGACGTGCGCGCGGCGGTCAAGGAGCAGGTCGAGTCGCTCGGCGCGCACTTCCTCGAGTTCGACCTGGGCGGCGATCTGGAAGGGGCCGGCGGGTACGCCAAGGAGCTCACCCCCGAGCAGCAGGCCCGCCAACAGGAGCTGATGGCCGAGGCGATCGGGAAGGTCGACGTCGTGATCACCACAGCCCTCGTCCCCGGCCGGCGCGCGCCGATCCTGGTCACCGAGGACGCGGTCAAGCTGATGAAGCCCGGCTCGGTGATCGTCGACCTGGCCGGCGAGGCCGGCGGCAACTGCGAGCTTTCCGAGCCCGGCCAGACCGTGGTGCGCCACGACGTGAAGATCCTGGCGCCGCTGAACGTGCCGAGCACGATGGCCGAGCACGCCTCGCAGCTCTACTCGCGCAACGTCGAGTCGCTGCTCGGGCTGATGATCTCCGAGGAGGGCGGGCTGTCGCTGGACTTCGACGACGAGGTGATCGCCGGGGCGTGCATCACGCGCGAGGGTGAGATCGTCCACGAGGCGGCCAAGGCGGCCGCCGGAGCCACGCCGGCCGCGAGCTCGTAACCGAGGAGACACACCGTGAGCACGATCACCGAGATCGCCATCCTGGTCCTGGCCGCATTCGTCGGCTTCGAGGTCATCTCCAAGGTGCCCAACACGCTGCACACGCCGCTGATGTCGGGCACCAACGCGATCCACGGCATCGTGGTGCTCGGCGGCCTGCTCCTGATGCACGAGGCGCAGGGGATCCTCGAGCACGTCCTGCTGGTGATCGCGATCGCCTTCGGCACGATCAACGTCATCGGCGGGTTCCTGGTCACCGACCGCATGCTCGGGATGTTCAAGCGAAAGCCCGATCTCCCCGAGGGCACGGCCGAGAAGGAGATCGAGGGCAAGTGATCCTCGGGACGATCTTCCTCCAGAAGCAGAACTTCATCGACGCCTGCTACATCGTCGCCTTCTCGCTGTTCATCTACGGGATGAGCGGCCTGACCGGTCCGCGCACCGCGGTCCGCGGCAACAAGATCGCGGCGGTCGGGATGGCGATCGCGGTCGTCGCCACGCTGCTCACGCCGCACGTGCTGAGCGGCCCGAGCACGCCGTGGCTGATGGCCCTCGGGATCGTGATCGGGACCGCGGTCGGCGTGCCGGCCGCGCGCAACGTGCGGATGACCGCGGTACCGCAGATGGTCGCGCTGTTCAACGGCGTCGGCGGCGGCGCGGTGGCGATCATCGCCTGGATCGAGTACCGCCACCACTTCGCCGTGGGCGGCTCGATGTGGGTGGAGAAATCGGAGATCCCGACGCTGTTCGCCGCGATCGTCGGCTCGGTCTCGTTCTGGGGCTCGAACATCGCGTTCGGCAAGCTCCAGGAGATCCTGCCGGGGCGGCCGATCAAGCTCCCGGGCCAGACGATCATCAACGGCGTGCTGTTCACGATTTGTGTGGTCAGCGCGGTCGTGTTGGCGGCCGGGACGCATTCCGAGGCGCTGTTCGTCCTCGGGATCCTGCTCGCGTCGGCGCTGCTCGGCAACATGGTCGTGCTCCCGATCGGCGGCGCGGACATGCCGGTGGTGATCTCGCTGCTCAACGCGTTCACCGGTCTGTCGGCGGCGGCCACCGGTGTGGCGCTCAACAACACCGCGCTGATCGTCGCCGGGATGATCGTCGGCGCGTCGGGCACGATCCTCACCAACCTGATGGCCAAGGCCATGAACCGCTCGGTCCCGGCGATCGTGGCCGGCGGTTTCGGAGGCGCGATCGCCGCGCCGACCGGGGCGGGCGCCGAGGATCGCGGTCCGGTGCGCGCGACCTCCGCTCAGGACGTGGCCATCCAGCTCTCTTACGCCCGCCAGGTGGTGATCGCGCCCGGGTACGGGATGGCGGTGGCGCAGGCCCAGCACGCCGTGCGCGAGCTCGAGAAGGCGCTTGAGAAGAAGGGCGTCACGGTGAAGTTCGCGATCCATCCGGTCGCCGGGCGGATGCCCGGGCACATGAACGTGCTCCTGGCCGAGGCCGACGTCCCGTACGACCTGCTCCGCGAGATGGATGAGATCAACCCGGAGTTCCCGCGCACCGACGTGACGCTGGTCATCGGGGCCAACGACGTGACCAACCCGGCGGCCAAGAACGAGCCGGGCTCGCCGATCTACGGCATGCCGATCCTCGAGGTCAACGAGTCCGGGTCGGTGATCGTGCTCAAGCGCTCGATGGCCAGCGGGTTCGCCGGGATCGACAACCCCCTCTTCTACGACCCCAAGACCGCGATGCTGTTCGGCGACGCCAAGCAGTCTGTGAGCGACATCACGTCCGAGGTCCACTCGCTTTAGGCGAATTCCGGGTAGACCAGGAGCCATGGATCCCAACCGCCTGAAAGAGATTCCGATCTTCTCGCACCTGTCCGACGAGGAGGCCAAGCGCCTGGCGGCGTTCGCCTCCGAAATCAGCGTGGCCGAGGGCCAGATCCTGATGAAGCAGGGCGACTACTCGACCGAGCTGATCGGCATCCAGGAGGGAACCGCCGACGTGATCCAGGACGGCGAGAAGATCGCCTCGCTGGGCGAGGGCGACCTGATCGGCGAGATGGGACTGCTGGAGCGCGAGCCACGCAACGCCGACGTGATCGCGACCTCGCCGATGCGGGTGATGAAGCTGACCCATTGGGAGATCCGCCGGATGTCCGAGGAGACGCTCGACCGGATCAAGGAGATCGTCGAGAAGCGCCGGCAGGACGGCGTGGCCGACCCGGCGCACTGACGCCCGGCGGGATCGCGCGGTTTACGTAACCACGCTGCGCCTACGTGCGGTATCCGTCGTTTGTGATAGCTTGCCGCACGCCTAATCCCCGGGCCGGCCACATCGGGGAGCGGAGGACCCAATTCGTTGGGGCGAGTCTCGCGGTGATCCGCGAGAAGCGCTCACCCCCAGAGCGCGAGCCCGTCAGCTAACTCCGCAGGCGACAGGCGCCCCCAACTGCAAGTCCTCGCCCACGGAGGGCTGTCCGTGCTCGTTTCCAGCAGCTTTCGTCGACGGAGGCAACGCAAGGGCAGCTCGCCTCGCGCCTATGCCGCCGGCCGCGCCGACCGTCGAGCACGGATGGGACGTATCTTGAAACCGGCCGGACTGCTCGCGGTGGCCGTGGTGGCCGCGGTCGTGCCGGCCTCGGGCGCGGGCGCCTCGCCCGTCTCGGGCGGCGCCGCGATGGTCAAGCCGACCCCGGTCCATGGCATCGTCCCGGCCAACCCGTCGAGCTCGGTATTCACACGGACGCTCAGAAAGGGGAACTCGGGGGCGGATGTCAAGACGCTCCAGACCTGGCTGAGCGACGTCGGCTACACCGTGCCCGCGACCGGCTACTTCGGGTCGATGACCAAGGCCGCGGTGATGAGGTTCCAGACCGCGATGGCCCTCTCGCCCGTGAGTGGCGTCGTGGGCCGCCTCACCGCCGCGACGCTGCTGGCCCAGGTCAAGAAGACCGCCAAGGGCTCCGGCGTGGTGGACACGCCGGGCACCTCGCTGGCCGGCACCAGCTCGTGGGTGTTCCCGCTCCAGCCCGTCTCGCAGGTCACGCCCTCGAGTTCATGGACGCTTGACCAGGGGATCGATATCGGCATGGTGAACAACCTGTGCGGGGCCAAGGCGGTCGAGGTCGCGATGACCGACGGGACGATCGTGCAGGAGGGCATTGACGGCTTCGGCCCCGCCGCGCCGGTGCTCAAGGTGGCCAGCGGCCCGTACGCTGGGCGCTACATCTACTACGGGCACGCCAAGCCCGCGCTCGTGCCGGTCGGGACGCAGGTGACCGCCGGCGAGCCGATCGCCGACGTCGGATGCGGCGACGTGGGCATCTCCGAGGCGCCCCACCTGGAGATCGGGATCAGCGACGTGGGCGGCCCGCCCTGTTGCCCGGGGTACCAGGAGACCTCGCCGGCCATGTACGACATCGTGCTGAGCCTGTTCCGCACGGCGGGCGGTACATAGGGGCCAGCCGGAGCCGGCCCAAAGCAGGATGCGGTCTCCCGCCGGCCAGTCCTCCGGGTCAGCAGGCTTACTTGCAGATCTCAAGCCCGATCGCGTGAGGGCCGATTACGGGGGCGGTGGGCCGGACCCTCAGAAAATCACGCACGCGCAGCTTCGCCCGGCGCGCTCGGGCCCCGCACGGCCTGTTGCTGGCCGCCGCGGCCGCGCTCTTGATGTTCGCGGCGCCGGCCCGCGCGATGATCATGCAGGCCGACGACCAGTTCACCTGCGTCGAGAGCGGTGGCGATGTCAGCCCGTTCATGCAGGCCCATCACGCCACGGTGCTGCGGTTGATCGTGCCCTACCGGGGTCGCTCCAACGCGGTCGCGTGCGCGAGCCGGGCGGCCGCCGAGGGCTACCGCGTGTACGTCTCCGTCCAGTACGACAACGCCTGGAATCCGGCGCGCGTGGCCGCGTATTTCCGGCGGACGCTGCCACAGTACGCGCCGTACGCGTGGGCCGTGTCGGTCGGCAACGAGCAGGATCTCGTCCAGGGCGCTCCGGGAACGGGCAAGAAGTACCGGGCCGTGTGGAACGCCGTCGAGCCGGTGCTCGCGCGCGTCGCTCCGCGCGCGATCCGCGTGTATGGAGAGACCTCCCCGTTCGGATTTCCATTCCTGGAGCAGAGCTTCCTCCCGAGCCGCCCCCGAGGCGCCCAGGTCATCGCCTTTCACTGCTATGACGTGAAGAACGGCGGGATCAGCATCGTGCCGCAGGTGGCGGCGTGGGCGGCCGGCAAGCGCTTTCCTCTGTGGTGCTCGGAGATGAGCGACTCACCCCGGCGCTCGCGCCATCCCTGGCTGATCAGCGACTCGCTGTCGCGGTGGAATGGGCTGGTGGCCCGCATGGAGGCCCACTCACCCAATCTGAAGATGGTCAGCTACTACCGCTGGCCAGAGATCGGCGCCCTGTAGAAGTCGGGGGTCGGAGGCTCCCGGGACGAGGCTGGATAACCTCCCGGGCGATGGCCAGTCGCGGCTTCACCTGGGCGCCGAGGCTATCGCTCAGCACTTCGGCCGGGATGTTCGAGCTCGGTAAGCGGCCGTGGCTGATGGGCATCGTCAACGCCACGCCGGACTCGTTCTCGGACGCCGGCCGGAATCGATCGCTCGAGGACCGCGTGGCGCTCGCAGCCGAACTGCTCGAGGCCGGCGCCGATGTGATCGACGTCGGCGGCGAGTCGGGGGTCACCGGGGTACCTCCGGTCCAGGACGAGGAGGAGATCGAACGCGTCGTGCCGCTGATCGAGCGGGTGGCGGGCGAGCTGGGCGCGCTCGTGTCGGTGGATACGTACAAGCCGGCGGTGGCGCGGGCGGCGATCGCCGCCGGCGCGGCCATCGTCAACGACGTGAGCGGGCTGCGCGATCCCTCGCTCGCCGACGTGTGTGCGCAGACCGGAGCGGGCCTGGTGCTCATGCACACCCGAGCGAAGCCCAAAGAGAAGCTGCTCGACCCGGGGATGGACGGGCGGGTGGTGGATGACGTCGAGCTGTTCCTGAGCGAGCGGATCGCGCTGGCGCTCGAGCGCGGGGTGACGTTCGAGCAACTCGTGCTCGACCCCGGGCCGGACTTCGGCAAGACGCCGGCCCAGACCGTCGACGTGCTGCGGGCGCTGCCGGGGCTCCACGCGCTCGGACGCCCGCTGCTGCTGGCCGTCTCACGCAAGGACTTCATCGGGGCGATCACGCGCCGGCCCCCGCGGGAGCGACTGGCTGGGACGCTGGCTGCGATAGGGCACGGGGTGGCTGCAGGCGCCCACATCCTGCGCGTCCACGACGTCGCCGAGGTGGTCGAATTCCTGGCCGTCCGCGCCGCGCTGGCGGGCGAGGTGCCGGTGGATTCCGACCTGAGGCTGCCCGTGGATCTGCGCCGCGAGCCCCGTCCAGCGGCTTCGCGCTAGACGGCCGGGAACGTAATTGCGCGAGGTCGTCTAGCCTGGGAGGTGAATCGCCGGTCGCTGGCGACAACGCGACCGGAGCCCACCGATCCAACCGAGGAGGTAGCCCCTATGTCGATCCTGGACCGCGACGCGCTCGCCGCAAGCCCGCTGGCCGACCTACACGCGCTGGCATCCGAGCTTTCGATCGACGGATATCGGCGTCTGCGCAAGGCCGAGCTGATCGACGCGATCATCACCCGCCAGGGCGGCGGCCCTCCGGCCGCGGAGGAGACGGAGTCTGAGGCGGAGGCCCCGGCCGAGGAGGATCGCCCGGCCGAGGAGGATCGCCCGGCCGAGGAGGATCGCCCGGCCGAGGAGGATCGCCCGGCCGAGGAGGATCGGTGAGAGGATCGCCGGGAGGCCGGCGCCGGCGCGGTCGCCGGGGTGGCCGCGGCCGCGGGAGCGCACGCGAGGAGGACGGCGCCGAGTCGAGCGAGGAGGAAGAGCCGGCTGCCGCCCCCGAGAGCCCAGAGGAGATCGAGGAGCAGGCGGACCAGGAGGCCCGCGGCGGACGCGGAGGGGGCGAGCGCGAGGAGGAGATCGTCGAGGGCGAGGTCGAGCTCTTGGCGAATGGGTCCGGGTTCTTGCGGGTCAATCCGCCCGAGCCCTCGGAGGACGACGTGTACGTGTCGGCCGCGCAGGTCAAGCGCTGCGAGCTGGTTCCGGGCGACCGGATCTCCGGCCCGCGCCGGGCACCGAGGCGCTCCGAGCGGTTCGCCTCGCTGATCCGGATCGACACGATCAACGGCCGGCCGGCCGAGGAGGTGGCCGACAGCACCCGCTTCGAGGATCTGCCGGCGGCCTTCCCGAGCGAGCGCTTCCGGCTCGGCTCCGACGATCCGACGATCAAGGCGATCGAGTGGCTCACCCCGTTCGGCCAGGGCTCGCGGGTGACGATCGTCGGCCCCGCCCGCGCAGGCAAGACCGAGGCGCTGCGGCGCCTGGTCCAGACGCTGTCCGGCCACCCCGACATCCAGCTCTCGCTGGTGCTCGCCGGCGTGCGTCCCGAGGAGATCGCCGAATGGCAGCAGGGTCCGTTGGCACCCGCCGCCGCGGTCAGCTTCGCGGCCTCGGCCGACGCGCAGGCGCAGACGCTCGAGCGGGTGGTCGACCAGGCCCGCCGGCTGGCGGCCCGCGGCTCCCACGCGGTGGTGCTGATTGACACGCTGGGCGGCATGCAGCCGCATGCCGCCCGCAAGCTGCTCGCCGCGGCGCGCAACGTCGCCGGCGGCGGCTCGCTGACCGTGATCGCCACCGCGCCCGAGCCGATGGGCGGCGAGACCACGGTGATCGCGCTGGATCCGGTGCTGGCGAGCACCGGCCGGTTCCCGGCGCTCGACCTGCTGGCCAGCTGGACGCTTCGGGCCGAACTGCTGGTCGGGGACGCCGGCGCCGAGGCGATCGCGCGGGCCCGCTTGGAGGCGCTCGAGGGCTAAGCGGCTCTGGGCGCCGGTCTCCCAGCACCCGCTCGCGCCCGCCGGTCAATAGGCCGTGCAGCGCGAGCGGTGGCGCGGCGCTTTCTTGTAGCGCGGGTCCTGCCCGCGGTGCCATAGGAGCGAGTCGATGTCGGCCTCGCGCGCGCCCGCCCGCTCGGCGGCGATCAGTGCCACCGCGTGCACCGCGCAGGCCCGGATCTCGACCTCCTCGGGCGAGCGGTGCTCGATCAATTCGCCGCGCTCGATGCGCTCGAGCAGCCCGGGGTCGTAGCTCAGCAGGCCGTCGAGGCGCAGGACGTGGGGCACGAGATTGTCGGCGAACATCGTCAGGCGGTCGAGGTCGCGGAACGCGGCCACGCCGGCGCGGGACAGGTCGGCGGCGGCGATCTGCGCGCGCTTGAGGAACGGGATCGTGATCCCGTCGTAGTGCGAGGTGTCGGCAAACGACTTCCAGCCATAAAGCGCGTCCATGAGCGCGATGGCCGAGCTGCCCGCGGCATCGACCACGTCCGCGAAGCTCCCGGCGTGCTCGGACCCCACGTGGCGGCCGAGGTCGTTGAGGCTCGCCGCGAACAGGGCCATGAGCTCGTGGTCGGGGTCCTGTTCCAGGGTCGCCGCGATCACCGCGGCGTCGATCTCGGCCAGGGCGGTGGCCGGCCAGGGGCCGTGGGCGGTGAAGCGCGCGGTCAGTGCGGTGGCGATCGTGAAGTAGCCGGAGCGGCCGCCGGGCTTGCGCAGGGTCGGGAACCAGCCCGAGCCGAAGTTGATCGCGTCGAGCGTGAGCCAGTACGCCGCCAGCTCCTCGCGCGGGGCGTCGGTCAGGTGGGTCTCCGGGTCGGGGCCGGATTCCGGCAGGTCGATCGGCAGCGTGCCCACGTACGCGGGGACGTGCCCGGACTCGACTCGCACGCGCGTGGCGCGCTCGGCGACCCGCGCGCAGGCCGCCCTGAGATCGGTGAGGAGGTCCGCCACGACCGGAAAGAGTCCCAGACGGCGACGACCACCGCCCCCGCTACCGTTGGACCGGTCCCATGGCAGACACCGCCACCGAGCTCGAAACCCTGCTCGCCGGGCTCAACGAGCCCCAGCGCGAGGCCGTCACCTACGGCGACGGGCCGCTGCTGATCCTGGCCGGCGCCGGCTCGGGCAAGACCCGCGTGCTGACCCACCGGATCGCCTACCTGGTCGCCACCGACCGGGCCAAGCCGAACGAGATCCTGGCCATCACGTTCACGAACAAGGCGGCGGGGGAGATGCGCGACCGGGCCGAGATGCTCGTCGGGCGGCGGGTGCGTGCGATGTGGGTGATGACCTTCCACGCCGCCTGCGCCCGGATGCTCCGCGCCCATGCCGACCGGCTCGGGTACACCCGCCGGTTCACGATCTATGACCAGGCCGACGCACGCCGTCTCATCAAGCGCTGCCTGGACGAGCTGGGGATCGACCCCAAGCGCTTCACGCCGTCCTCGATCCACGCCCAGATCTCCGACGCCAAGAACAAGCTGCGCGATGCCGACGCCTACGCGCGGATGGTCGGCTCGTTCTTCGAGCAGACGGTGGCGGACGTGTTCGGCATGTACGAGCGCGAGCTGCACCGCATGAACGCGATGGACTTCGACGATCTGCTGGTGCGCGCGGTCGATGTGCTCCAGCTCTTCCAGGAGGTCCGCGACCACTACGCCGGCACCTTCCGCCACGTGCTCGTCGACGAGTACCAGGACACCAACCACGCCCAGTACCGCTGGCTGCAGTTGCTGGCCGAGGAGCGCCGGAACCTGCTGGTGGTGGGGGACGACGCCCAGTGCCTGGTGGCGGGCACGCTGGTGACGATGGCCGACGGGTCGCGCTGGCCGATCGAAGAGGTGTCGGTGGGGGATCTCGTGCTCTCGGGGTGGGGCGGCGGAGCGTTTGCGCCGGCCCGCGTGGCGCGGGTGCACCGGTCGTGGCGGGGCGATGGGGTGGCGATCACGCTGCGGTCGGGGCGGCGGTTGGTCAGTACGCCCGAGCACACGCACTTCGCGGGGTACGCGCCGGTGGCGGCGCGGGGCGCGGTGGCCCTTGCCGCCGGGGTGCAAAACGCCCAGAACCGCCGATTCGCTCCGGACCTTCGGGACATAAGCACCTCCCAGGCGCTTATGTCCCGAAAGCGCAATGGACGCGGGCACTTTCGGGCGTTTTGCACCGTCGGGGCGGGCGAGTGGGAAGGGCGCGCGGCGTGGCCGCATGCCCGGCTCGCCGGCGATGGTGGCGCGCTGCCGTTCGTCCCGGCGGCGCTGGTGCGGCCCGGGATGGTCATGTTCGACGCACACGGCGGCTACGACGTCGTCGACAACGTGAAGCGGGTGGCGCTCGACGCGCCCGTCTACGACCTCGACATCGAGCGCACGCACAACTTCATCGCCGGCGGCATCGTCACCCACAACTCGATCTACGGCTTCCGCGGTGCGGACATCCGCAACATCCTGGAATTCGAGGACACGTTCCCGGATGCGCACATCGTCAAGCTCGAGCAGAACTACCGCTCGACCCAGACCATCCTCGACGCGGCCAACGCGATCATCCGCAACAACCGGGGTCAGAAGCCCAAGTCGCTGTGGACCGAGCTGGGCCAGGGCGACCCGATCAAGGTGCGCGAGATGGAGGACGAGCACGCCGAGGCGCGGTATGTGACCGGCGAGGTCCAGCGCCTGCTCGACGAGGGGGTGTCGCGGGCCGAGATCGCGATCTTCTACCGGACCAATGCGCAGTCCCGGGTGCTTCAGGACAACCTGGTCCGCGGAGACATTCCCTACCAGGTGATCGGCGGCCCCAAGTTCTACGACCGGGCCGAGATCAAGGACGCGATCGCGTATCTGATCACCATGGTCAACCCCCAGGACGCCGGCTCCTTCACCCGGATCGTCAACTCGCCAAAGCGGGGGATCGGCTCGACCTCGATGTCGCGCCTGCTGGCCTACACGAACACGACGGGCACGTCGGTGTGGGACGCGGCCTCCGAGCCCGAGGACGTGCCGGGGCTCGGTCCGGCCGCGGTCAAGGCGTTCCGGCGGTTCATGGCCACCATGCACGTGCTGCGCGAGCGAGCGGAGACCAACCCCCCGATCGCGGAGTTGCTCAAGGAGGTGCTCCACGAGACCGGATATCTCGAAGCGCTCGAGGCCGAGCGGACGATCGAGGCCCAGGGACGCATCGAGAACCTGGAGGAGTTGGTCAACGTGGCGGTCGAGTACGACGCGCGGACCGAGGCCGAGCCGGAACGCGAGGCATCGCTCGCCGACTTCCTGGAGCAGACCGCGCTTCGCTCCGACGCCGACGACCGCAGCGACGATCAGGGCTTGGTGACCCTGATGACCCTGCACAACGCCAAAGGCCTTGAGTACCCGACCGTGATCATGATCGGGCTCGAGGAGGGGATGTTCCCTCACTCGCGCGCGCTCGACGAGGGCGACGTGGAGGAGGAACGGCGCCTGTGCTACGTGGGGATCACGCGCGCCGAGCGCGACCTGTACCTGACCTACGCGCGCACCCGCAACGTGTTCGGCGCCCGCAACTTCGGCGCCCCCAGCCGCTTCATCTCCGAGATCCCGGCCGAGCTGACCGACCGCGACCAGTCGCAGCCGCGCGGGCTGGCCGGCGTCCGCGCGCGGGCAACGTCGTGGACACGAAGCGGCGGCGACGACGGCCCGTCGTGGGACACACCCGCGGCGCCGGCCGCGCCCGCGTTCCGGCTCGGCGAGGACGTGACCCACCCGAAGTTCGGCGAGGGCGTGGTGACCGGGCTGGAGCCCGGCGGGATCGTGGTCATCCACTTCAGCCGTGACGGGTCGGAGCGCAAGATGGTGGCCGACCTGGCGCCGATCACAAGGCGGTAGGAGGAAGGGCAGGGCACGATTGCGCCCGGCGATCCTCTAGGGTGCCGCCAGCGATGAGCGCCACGATCATCGACGGCAAGGAGGTCGCGGCCCGGGTCCGCGCCCAGGTGGCGCAGGACGTAGCGGAGCTGCGCGAGCGGACCGGCCGCGCGCCCGGCCTGGCCACGATCCTGGTCGGCGACGATCCGGCCTCCGAGGTCTACGTCCGCAACAAGCGCAAGGCCTGCGCCGAGGCGGGGATCGACGATCACCATCAGCACCTGGGGGCGGACGTCACACAGGAGGACGTCGCGGCGGTGATCGAGGAATGCAACGGCAACCCGGAGGTGAGCGGAATCCTCCTCCAGCTCCCGGTCCCGAAGGGCCTGAACGGCAAGGAGCTGACCGCGTTGATCTCCCCGGACAAGGACGTCGACGGGCTCACCCACGCGAGCGCCGGCCGGCTCATGCAGGGCGCTCCCGGATTGCGCCCGTGCACGCCGCTCGGTGTGATGGAGCTTCTCGACAGCCACGGGGTGGCGCTCGAGGGCGCCGAGGCGGTGGTGGTGGGCCGGTCAGATCTCGTCGGCAAGCCCGTGGCCTTCCTGTTGCTCGAGCGCAACGCCACCGTGACCATGTGCCACTCGCGCACGCGCGACCTCGCGGGGGTGTGCTCGCGGGCGGACGTGCTGATCGCCGCCGTGGGCCGGGCCGAGATGATCGGGGCGGACTACGTGAAGCCGGGCGCCGCGGTGATCGACGTCGGGATCAACCGGACCGATGACGGCCTCAAGGGCGACGTGGCGTTCGACGTGGCGGCCGAGCAGGCCGGGCTGATCACGCCGGTCCCCGGCGGGGTGGGGCCGATGACGATCGCGATGCTGCTGCGCAACACGGTCACGGCGGCCAGGCTGCAGTCATGAGGGAATCTCGCCCGCCGGGAAGGGGGGATGAGACCGAATCTCGCCCGCCGGGAAGGGGGGATGAGACCGAATCTCGCCCGCCGGGGCGGGCACGTGGGGGCGAGACGGTATCTCGCGTGCCGGGCAGGAGGAGGACGCCCGACCGCGAACCAGTAACCGTGGAGGACCCGATTCGCCGATTGCACCTCGAACGCGTCTCACGTGAGGACTGGGTCCTGGCCGCGGTGGCGGTCGTGCTGATCTTCGATCTGCTGGTGCTGCCGTGGTTCTCGTTCGGCGCGACGATCAGCGTGGACTCGGCCTCGGTCTCGATCGGCGGGTCGCTCACGGCGGTCGACGCACCGGACGCGTGGCTCGGGGTGCTGGCGCTCTTGTCGTGCGCGTTCCTAGTCGCCGACCTGGGGTTCGAGCGGCTCTCGCCGCAGACGCGGCTGCCGTCGATCGCCTCCGATCGCGAGACGACCCGGTTCGTGCTGGCGTGCGTGGCGGCCGGGCTGATCGCACTCAAGTTCATCCTCCACATCGGGCGGTTCGGTGAGCTCGCCCTGGGGTTCTGGCTGGCCGTGCTGCTCGTCGGCGGGTTGGTGGCGCTGGCCCGACGGAGCCGCCAGCCGGACACGGGCGTGACGCCGACGGCCGGTGAGCCGGCGACCGAGCCTGGCCCCACCTCCTGATGGACCTCGATCCAGCGCGGCTGCGGCGCGGCGAATTGCTCGCCGGGACCGGCGCGGTGCTGCTGCTCGTGTTCATGCTGGCCGGCAAGTGGTACGGCAACGGTGGCGGGTCACAGACCGGCTGGCAGGCGCTGACCGATCTGCGCTGGCTGCTCGTGGTGACGATCGCCGCCGCGTTTGCCCTGGTGCTGGCGCAGATGACGCGCCGCTCGCCCGCGATCCCGGTCACGCTCAGCCTCGTCGTCGCCGTGCTCGGCCCGATCAGCCTGCTGGCGCTCATCTACCGGGTGCTGATCAACGCGCCCGCGCACGAGCAGGCCGGCGCGTTCCTGGGCCTGATCAGCGCGCTGGCGCTGGCCTACGGCGGCTTTCTGTCGCTCCGTGAGGAGGGCATCGCCCGCCGCGATGCCCCGCGCGACATCCCAGTGGTCAGGCCCGGCGCAGAGGACGTACCGGCCGGCGCCGAGAACCACACCTAGAATGAGCCGCGCATGCTCGATCGTGACCAGGTTCTCCACGTGGCCCGGCTCGCCCGGCTCGAGCTGACCGACGACGAGGTCGACCGGATGGCCAGCGAGCTGTCCAAGGTGCTTGATCACATCGAGGCGATCCGCGAGCTCGACCTCAAGGGAGTGTCGCCCACCTCGCACGTCATCGACGTGACCAACGTCCTGAGAGCGGACGATCCCGAACCCTCGCTGCCGCGCGAGGTGATCCTGGCGGCGGCTCCCGAGCCCGTCAACGACGGCTTCGGCGTCCCTAGTCCCGGCGCGGCGTGAGCGAGCTGATCGATCTCACCGCGGCCCAGGCGGCCGAGCGGGTCCGTGCGGGAGACCTCGCGGCCGAGGAGCTGTTCGAGGCCTACCGGGGACGCGCCGCGCAGGACGAGCTCAACGCGTTCACCTGGGTCGCCGACGGCGCTCCGGCGGCCAACGGTCGTGCCAAAGGTCCCCTTGGCGGGGTCCCGGTGGCGGTCAAGGACCTGTTCTGCACCGAGGGGGTGCCGAGCCAGTCCGGCTCGAAGATCCTCGAGGGATACCGCCCGCCGTACACCGCGACGGTGGTCGCCAAGCTCGCCGAGGCGGGGGCTCCGCTGCTCGGCAAGACCAACCAGGACGAGTTCGCGATGGGGTCCTCGAACGAGAACTCTGGCTACGGACCGGTACTGAATCCCTGGGACCGCAAACGGGTGCCGGGAGGCTCCTCGGGCGGGAGCGCGGCGGCCGTGGCGGCCGGCCTGGCCCCCTGGGCGATCGGCACCGATACCGGCGGATCGATCCGGCAGCCCGCGGCGCTGTGCGGGATCGTGGGGCTCAAGCCCACCTACGGCGCGTGCTCGCGCTACGGGATGATCGCGTTCGCCTCCTCACTCGATCAGGCCGGCCCGCTCACCCGGGACGTGACCGACGCCGCGCTGCTCCTGCGCCACATGATCGGCCGGGATCGGCGCGACTCCACGTCGCTCGAGTTCCCCGGGGAGATCGCAGAGCCGCGCGCAGAGGACCTGAAGGGCCTGCGGCTCGGGGTGCCCGAGGACCTGACCGGCGCCGCGGGCGGGATCGAGCCGGGCGTCCGCGAGAACTACGAGGCCACGCTGAAGCTCGCCGAGCAGTTGGGGGCATCGATCGAGCCCTGCCGGCTGCCGCACGCGCCGCAAGCGCTGTCGGCCTACTACCTGATCGCGCCGGCTGAGGCGTCGGCAAATCTGGCCCGCTTCGACGGGGTGCGCTACGGGCTCCGGGTGGATGGAGACAAGGACCTGGTCACGATGTACAGCCGCACCCGCCAGGCGGGGTTCGGGGCGGAGGTCAAGCGCCGGATCATGCTCGGTACCTACGCGCTGTCGAGCGGCTACTACGACGCGTATTACGGGACGGCCCAGAAGGTGCGCACCAAGATCGCCGAGGACTTCCAGGAGGCGTTCGAACGGTTCGACTTCATCGTCACACCGACCAGTCCGTGGACCGCATTCGAGCTGGGGGCGAAGACCGCCGACCCGCTGGCCATGTACCTCAACGACTTCCTGACCGTCCCGATGTCGCTGGCCGGCATCACGGCGATCTCGATCCCCTCCGGGCTCTCGGGCGGCCTCCCCGTGGGGTTCCAGCTCGCCGGTCCGGCGTTCAGTGAGAGCCGGCTGCTCGACGCCGCCCACGCGTTGGAGCTGGCGATCGGATTCGATGGAAGGCAGGCAAGACAGTGAGCACGAGCGGCACCCAGGTCGCATACGAGCCGGTCATCGGCCTGGAGATCCACGTCCAGCTGGGCACCCGGACCAAGATGTTCTGCGGCTGCGAGCTGTCGTTCAACGATCCGGCGAACACGCATACCTGCCCGACCTGCCTGGGCCTGCCCGGCGCGCTGCCGGTGGTCAACGAGCAGGCGATCCACTACGCGATCATGATCGGGCTGGCGTTGGGGTGCGAGATCGCCGAGCGATCGCTGTTTCACCGCAAGAACTACTTCTATCCCGACCTCCCCAAGGGCTACCAGATCTCCCAGTACGACGTGCCGATCTGCCTGGGCGGCCACCTGGGCGACATACGCCTCCATCGCGTCCACCTCGAGGAGGACGCGGCCAAGCTCAACCACCTCGGCGAGAGCGGCCGGATCCACGGCTCGGATCGCAGCTGGGTCGACTTCAACCGGGGCGGCACCCCGCTCGTGGAGATCGTCACCGAGCCCGATATCCACTCGTCCGAGCAGGCCCGCGAGTGGCTGATCCTGCTTCGCACCACGCTGCGCCAGCTCGGCGTCTCGGACGTCGACATGTCCCAGGGGTCGTTGCGCTGCGACGCGAACGTGTCGATCCGCCCCGTGGGCTCCACGGAGCTCGGGACCAAGACCGAGCTCAAGAACATGAACTCGTTCGCATTCGTGCAAAGGGGAATCGAGGCGGAGATCGAGCGCCAGAAGCGGCTGCTCGCGGCCGGCGAACCGGTCGAGCAGGAGACGCTGCACTTCGATCCCCAGACCGGCAGCCTGACCCCGCTGCGCTCCAAAGAGGAGGCGCACGACTACCGCTACTTCCCCGAGCCCGACCTGGTGCCGGTGCTGGCCACCGAGGAGATGCTCTCCGCGGCCCGGGCCGACCTCCCGGCCGAGCTGCCGGCAGAGCGGGCGGCCCGCTTCGAGCGGGAGCTCGGCCTGCACGCCGATACGGCCCGCCTTTTCGCGTTCCGAGCCGAGCTCGGCGACTATTTCGAGCGGGCCCTGGCCGCCGCGGGCGGGGACGGCGCACGCAACGGCGGGACCGAGCTCGAGCCGGTCGAGCTGTCCAACTGGATCGCGCCCTTGACCGAGCGGATCGGCTCAGATGCCGATCCCGCGAGCAGCAAGGTCACGCCGGAGAGCCTGGCCGCGCTGGCCACGATGGTGAAGGCCCGCCAGGTCAGCCGCGACGCCGCGCGCGAGGTGCTCACGCTCTTGGTAAAGGAGGGCGGCGACCCGCGCGAGATCGTCGAGCGCGAAGGACTGGGGGCGATCAGCGCCGAGGACGACGGCCTCGGCGAGGTGGTCGACGGGGCGATCGCCGCCGACCCGGCCGCGGCCGAGCAGGTTCGCGCCGGCAACATGAAGGCCATCGGCCCGCTGGTCGGCTACGTGATGCGCGAGACCAAGGGACGCGCTGACGGCGGCGAGATCACTCGCCTCATTCGTGAGCGCCTCGCGCCCTGAGGGTCGCGAGCGCCCGGTGCCCTAGACGGCCAGGGGCACCATGCACTTATGTAGCTAATTCAGCCGACGAGACAGCCTGCGAACCACGAAGCCGGCGGCCAGCAAGGTGCCGCCTCCAGCCACCAGCAGAACCACGTCGAGTCCCGTGAACGGCAACGTGCCCGACGAGGTCGTCGTCGTGGTCGTCGTGGGCTGACAATTCTGCTGCGGGTTGTAGGCCTGGCAGGTCGACGAAGCCATCGCTGCGTTCGGCACTGTCAGAGCAAGAACTCCGAGAACCCCTACCAGCGCTGAGATGCGTTTCATGAATCCCTTCGTTCTGTTGCGGAACCCCAAGAACCCGACAAATCCTACAGGAAGCTGCCGACGGCGGACAAGTGGTCATTCGAACTCAAATAAACATGTCCGTATTTGGCACGTTCTCGGCGGTCCGAAAATTGAGGATTGCGGGACCGTGTGGACGGCGCGCCTGCGCGGAGGGCGTAGGACCGGCTCAGAGCGATTGCGCGAGCTCCCGGAGCGCTGCGCCTGGGGCCAGCGGGTGGTTGGTGTCGATCTCCTCGAGGGCGCGCGCGATCACCTCTTGCCGGGGGTCGATCGAGTGGGCGGTCTGGAAGTCGCGGCGCGCCGCCGCCCGGTCGCCCAGGGCGGACGCGGCCAGGCCCGCGCCCAGCCAGCCATACCAGCCGCCGGGATCGCGGGAGGTGGCCTGTCCGAAGCGCTGGCGGGCGGTGTCATAGCGCCGGTTGGTCAGCGCGATCGAGCCGGCCAGGCGGTCGGGGTCGGCGCTCAGCGGATTGAGATCGGCGGCGATGCTCAGGGCGTGGAGGGCGCCTGTGGGATCGCTCTGGCTCAGATCGCTGGCGATCGACGTCTCGCGAACCGATAGGTACGAGAAGCCGAGGACGATCACGGCGGCCAGGAAGGCGAGTACGCCCAGCGCGCCCGCCACGGGGCCGATCCCCCGCGCCGATCGCCCGGGCGCCGGCGCCGCGTCGGCCTCCGGCGGCGCGCTGGCCTCCGAAGCCGCTTCGGGCTCCGGCGCGGCCTCGGCCGCGGGCGTTCGCGCCCCCAGGGCCGCCGCCATGCCCAGGAACCCGAGGGCGGGGCCGCAAAGCGCGGGAACTTCCCAGAACCAGTCGACCGAGCCGTGGATCAGCCACACGACGAACGGGAGCAGGGCGGCGCCCACGACGGCCGCCTCGAGCCGGCCCCGCCGGCGCGGGCGCAGCGCGGCGACGATCCCCGCGATCAGGAACGCCGCGAACAGCGCGGTGCCGACCAAGCCGGTGTGCGCGAGCAGTCGAAACTCGAGGCTGTGCGTCCAGGCCGGCTCCTCGCCGGTGCGCCGGCGCGGCACGTAGTAGTTGTCGAAGTTGTCCTGGCCCAAGCCGCCCACGGGATGGGCGACGAACGCATCGAGAGCGACCCGCCAGAAGTCGTAGCGTCCGCTGCCCACGTCGGTGAAGTGCGAGCCCGAGCGCACGGCGCTTCCCTGGTGGCTGAAGCCGTGCCACTGGCGTGAGATGAAGCTGACCGGGTGACCATGCGAGACGGCCAGCCCGCCGACGAGGGCCGCGCCGACGGCCAGCAGCACCGCGATCGATCCGATCAGTCGCCGGCGTAGCCGGCTCGGCCGGGGCACCGGGATCAGCGGTTCGATCCAGGCGACCAAGGTGGCGAGCAAGAAGGCGAGACAGCACAAGAGCAGCGCCGAATGCCCGGCTTGGGTGGCGGCGTGGTTCAAACGCGCGCCGGAATCGGCCTGGTATACGTGGAGCAGCCGATGCACCGGGGCCAGCGTGGCCGCGGCCGGCAGGACGGCGGCGGCCGCGACGCGCAGCCGGTCGGGCTGGAGAGCGATTGCCGCGACCAAGATCAGCGGAAGCGTGAACAGCCAGCCGCGGCTCTGGACGATCACCGCCAGCTGTAGCCCGGCGCAGGCGAATCCGATCAGCGCGCCGCGCAGGAGCCCCGGCAGCTCGCGCCGGGCGGCCAGCGCGGTCGCGGTGAGGGCTTCGATCGTGAACAGCGCTGCCGTCGAGTTGAAGTAGCCGGTCGGAGCGGCCAGACGGCCGTCGATCAGCAACGCCGAGACGTGGTCGTCCGAGGCGAGCCGGACCAGGAACACGATCGCGACCACCCCAGTCCCGACCGCGAACGCCACCAGCGCGATCAACGCCCCGCGAGCCGTCCACGGCAGGACCAACATGGTCGCGAACACCAGGAGGTAGAGCAGCGCCCGGTTGCTGCCGCCCAGAGCCAGCCCCGGCGACCCCGCCCAACTGATCGACAGATAGGACCACGCGACATACAGCGCGAACGCCGCCAGCGCTACGCGCGCGGGCCGAGACAAGCGAATGGCGCGCCACCCGCGCGCGATCACCACGGCCGCGAGCAGCCCCAGCACGACCAGCGCTCCCCAGTACCAGGTATCGGAGTCGTAGCCGCCGTCGTGGACGGCCCACACGAGCATCAGCGCGACCACGACGAGCCCGGGAATCGACCAGGCGTACCCGGCCAGCGGGCGAGCGGGCGCGCCGGCTGCCTGGCCGGGCGGCTTCTCCGCTACGCCGGCGACTCGCATCCGCAGGGTCAGCGCGCCGCGGCCGCAGCGGCCGTCAACAGCTGGGTGAGCTCGTCGACCACGCGGTCGACTTCCCGTCCGCTGTAGGTGGACGACAGCGGCAGCACCAGGTGGCGAGCCGCCAGGGCCTCGGTCCGTGGGCGCGGCGCATGGTCGCGAAAGGCGCTCAGCCTGGTGAGGGCCGGGTAGTGCGTGGTCTGGATCCCGCGCTCGGCGAGCCCGCGAGCGATGTCATTGCGCGCCTCGCCGCTGTCGAGCAGGATCGCGAAGCCGAAGTGCGAGCTCCGCTGCACGTCCTCGTCGGTCCAGGGGATCGTCACGCCGGGCACGTCCCGGAGCCGTGCCCGATAAGCGCGAACGAGTTCTCGCCGGCGGGCGACGTCGTCGTCCAGCCGCGTCAAGCGGCTGAGGCCAAGCGCCGCCCGGGGCTCGTCGAGCCGGAAGTTGAAGCCGACGTCCACGATGTCGTAGCTCTCGGCGTGCCCCCGGTGGCGCTCCCAGGTCATCGAGGTCATCGCGTGAGAGCGCAGGGAGCTCGCCTTGTCCGCGAGCGCGGCATCCGCGGTGAGGATCATGCCGCCCTCGCCGACCGCCAGCTGCTTCTTGGAGAAGAACGAGAAGCAGCCCGCGGCGCCGACCGTGCCGGTGAAGCGCCCGCCCGCGTCCCGGGCCGTGATGCTGTGGGCGCAGTCCTCGATCAGGATGAGCCCGTGCTCCCGGCACACCCGCTCGAGCGCCTCCAGATCGCACGCATAACCCAGCCAGTGCGTGGCGAGGATGGCACGGGTGCGCGGACCGATATGGCGCTCGACGTCCTCCGGATCGAGATTGAGATCCTCGGGCCCGAGCGACTCGACGAGCACGGGCCGGGCGCCGCATGAGTGCGCGGCGGCGGCGGCGCCCACGAACGTCATGGCCGGGACGATGACCTCGTCCTCGTCGCCGATGCCGGCGGCCAGCAGGGCCAGGTGCAACGCCGCGGTGCCACACGACACGGCCACGGCGTGAGGCGCGCCGAACCGCTGCGCAAACGCGTCCTCGAACTCGCGCGTGCGCGGCCCCATGGTCAGCCAGCCGCTCTCGAGCACGCCGAGGAAGGCGGCGACATCCTCCTCGCTCAGCTCCAGATCGGTCAGCGGCAGCGTCCAGGACACGTTCGAGCCTCAGAGCTCCGCGGCGAGTGCGGCGACCACCCGGTCCTGGTCGGCGTCGGTCATGTGCGAGAACAGCGGCAGCGTGACCTCGCTGCCGGCGGCCAGCTCGGTCTTGGGCAGGGAAACGCTGGGGAAGCGCTCGCGGTAGGCGGTGAACTCGTGCACCGCCGGATAGAACAGGCTCGTCTGCACGCCATGCTTCTCGCGCAGCGCGATGCGGAGCTTCCCCTGGCGCGAGGGGTCCTCGAGCATCACCGGCATCACGTAGCACGAGGATGTGGCGATCGACTCCTCGGTGAACGGAACGATCAGCCCCGGGACCTCCTTCAGGAGCCGCCGGTAGCGGCGCGTCAGCTCACGGCGTCTGGCCACGTCGGCGGGGAGGCGGCGCAGGCGCGAGAGCAGCAGCGCCGCCCGGGGCTCGTCGATCCGGTAGTTGAAGCCGAGCGCCGGCACGTCGTAGTCCTCGGGGCCGCCCTGGTGGCGCTCCCAGCTGCCCCTGGTCAGGGCATGGTTGCGCCGCGAGCGGGCAAAGGCCGCCACCTGGGGATCGTCGGTGGCCAGCAGCCCGCCCTCGCCCGCGGCCAGGACCTTGTTGGAGAAGAAGCTGAACGCCCCCGCCAGCCCAAAGGTCCCCAGGCTCTTTTCCCGAAGCGCGGCCAGCGGCGAATGGGCGGCATCTTCGATCAGCACGATCTGGCGCCGCGCGCACAGGTCCGCGAGCCGGTCGACCGCCGCGGCGTAGCCCCCGAAATGCACGGCCACCACGGCCCGGGTCCGGGGCGTTATCAGCGCCTCGACCTGCGCCGGGTCGATCACCGGCTGCTCCAGGCTGACGATGTCCGCGAACACCGGGGTGCCCCCGGCGTACAGGACCGCCGCGGCGGTGGCGGCCATCGTGTACGACGGCACGATGACCTCGTCCCCGGGACCGATCCCGGCGGCCAGGTAGGCCAGGTGCAGGGCGGCGGTGCAGCTCGATACCGCGACCGCGTGCATCGTGCCGAGCGAGCGAGCGAACCGGGCCTCGAACTCGAGCGTCCGCGGCCCCATGGTCAGCCAGCCGGAGCGCAGCGTCTGCGCCACCGCGTCGAGGTCCTCGCGCGTGACCTGCAGGTCGAAGACCGGGATCAGCCGATCAGGGGATGTTTCGGTAGCGCCCATCGAACGGATCCGCGAACCGACTGCTCTCGAGTGCGTTCAGCACCTCGGCGATCCCGTCCGGCACGGTCATCTCGGTCTCGAACCCCAGGATGTCGCGGATCTTGTCAAAGCTGACCTTGTAGTCGCGCGGGTCCTCCTGGCGGTGCAGGTAGGCCACCTCGCCGCGGTCGGTGAGCCTGCGGATCGCGTCCACGAGGTCGAGCTTCCGGTAGTTCTCGCCGGAGCGGCCGACGTTGAACACCTCGCCGGACATGTCCTGCGCAGGCGCGGCCAGCACCGTCCGGACGGCCCGGCCGGCGTCGCGCACGTGGACGTACGGTCGCCAGAACTGCTCGCCGAACACCTCGAGCCGCCGGCCGGCCCACAGGTCGCGGGTGAACTCGTTGACGGTTAGGTCGAACCGCATCCGGGGCGCCACGCCGTACACGGTCGCGAAACGCAGGCAGGTCGGGGCGAGCTGCCCGTCGCGCAGCCCGAGCAGCGACTTCTCGATGGCCACCTTCTGTTCGGCGTAGAGCGAGACCGGGGCGAGGACGCCGTCCTCGTCGATCGGGGTCCTCGGATCGGCCATCCGGCCGTAGTTCGAGCAGGTCGAGGCGAACACGAACCGCTTGACGCCGAGGCGGGCCGCGTCGCGCACCATGCTCTGGCTGCCCTCGACGTTCACCTCGCGAGCCAGCTCGGGATCGCGGGCGCAGGCCGGATCGCCCACGATCGCAGCCAGGTGCACGACGGCATCGGCGCCGCTGAGCGCGGCCTCTCTCGCAGCGGCGTCGCGGACGTCCGCGCGAATCAGCTCGACCCCGGCTTGCTCGAGCGAGGCGGCCACCTCGGTCTGGTCGTGCAGGAGAACGTCCAGCGCGCGCACGGTGCGGCCCGCGGCGGCGAGGTCGAGGCACAGGAGAGCGCCGATGTAGCCCGCGCCGCCGGTCACCACGACTACCTCACTCAATGCCTTACCTCCTGGGTCCCCGTCGTGGCCGCCTACCACTGAGCAACTCTACCGTCCGTGACTTCTAAGCTGTCTCGGTGTCCGTGAACCTCGTAGATCGCGTGCAGCAGGCGCTCCTGATGCGATATCGGGCCGCCGAGTTTCGCCGCGCGGTCAAGGTCGAGCTCGATGTCCCGGTCGAGACGATCGGCGATCTGTCCTACGGCGGCTACTCGATTCCCCAGCGCCTGTTGTCCGCCGACAGCCTGCTCGTCAGCGTCGGCGCCGGAACCGATGTGTCCTTCGAGCTCGAGCTGGTTTCGCGCTACGGCTGCCGGGCGTTCGTCTACGACCCCGTACCGGCCGCGGCCGAGTACATGAGCCGCGTGGTCGCGTCCGAGCCCCGGCTCAGCTTCGAGCGCCTGGCGATCTGGAACGAGGACACCGACCTGACCTTCCACGCGCCGGTTCGCGACGGGTTCGTGTCACATTCGGCGGTCGATCTGCATGGCACGCCGGTCGCCTTCACCACACCGGCCCGGACGCTCTCGACGCTGGCCCAGGCCAACGGCTGGAAGCAGATCGATCTGCTCAAGGTGTCGGCCGAGGGATCCGAGTTCGCGATCCTTAAGCACGCGCTCTCCTCCGGCCTCGAGATCCGAGCGATCGCCGTCGAGTGGGCTCAGCCGGTGAAGCTCGGGCCGGTCAAGGCCGCGATCGGCGATCTCCAGGCGGCGGGATTTCGCACGGTCGCGGTCAGCGGGCGGCCACGCGGCCACAAGATGTCGCTGCTGCGGCCGTAGTCCCTATCCACCGGGCGGCTCTCGATGGTTGATGAGCGCCTCGATCTGGGCCGCGACCGTGGGCGCCGCGAACAGGCGGTCGGCGATCGCGTGGGCGGCGGCCCCTTCCGAGGCCCGCCGGGTCGGGTCGTCGAGGTAATCGCGCAGCAGCGCCGCGAGCGCATCCGGGTCGTTTTCGGGAAAGGTGATCGCACCTGCCCCGGGCACGATCAGGCCTGCCACGCCCTCGTCGGCCGTGGAGAGGCACGGACGCGAGGCGAGCATCGAGTGGATCACCGCGAGCGGAGCCCCCTCGGTCGGACTTGGGCAGAAGACCGAGACGTCGAACGACGAGCACACGCTGGCGATGTCCCGGCCCGGGGTGGGGAGGAAGTGGGCGCGCTCGCCGAGCGGCCGCGCGCGCCGGCGAAGATCGGACCCCGCCTGGCCTTCGCCGGCCATGACCAGATGGACGTCGTCGCGATTCAGGCGAACGACGGCTTCGACCGCGACGTCGTTGCGCTTCTTGGCGTGAAAGCGCGACACGCATCCGACGACCAGCGCATCGAGGGGGATCCCGTGCTCCCGGCGTACCCGCATCCTCCCGGCTTCGCTGAAGTAGGACTCGGGTACCGGGAGCGCGTTCGGGATGACGTGCACCTGGCTCGCGGAGACTCCAAGCGCACAGACCGAGTCGCGCGTGCCCGGTGACACCGCGAGGATGAGGTCGGCGCGGCTGGCCGCCGCGAGGTAGGCCCAGCGGCCTGGGCCGTGAACCATCTGCTTCGGCACCGGCCCCCACTCGGCCCACAGCAGCTTCGGCCTGAGCCTCCGCGGCAGCAGCGCGGCGAGCAGCTGCTCCTTCTTGAAGTGCGCGACCAGCACGTCGTAGGGCCACTCACCTTCGAGGTGCCGGCGCAGCCGCGTCAACAGCTTCGGTGAATGCGCGGCCAGGGCCCGGTAGGAAGCGCTCGACAGCTTCTGGCCCAGGTCGATCGCGCGGACGCCCACCTCGCGCCCGGTCGCCACGTGCGCCTGGTTGGTGAGCAGGACGGTTTCGTGGCCGCGCTTGCTGAGCGCATCGAGCATGTTGACCGCGGCGAACTCTCCGCCGCCGGCCCCATCGCTCGTCATCACGCTCACGACCTTCATCGGCCGGATCTCAGCCTCCGGGGCCCGCTGCTGCGGCCCGGCGACGGGCGCCGTCGCCGTCCAATCGACGTCATTTCTGGCTGTCCCCCCGGGAACGTGAGATTCGATCCGATCGGGCAGCCACTGCCGCGATCGGTCCGTCAAGGGTCAGGATACCCGCGTGACAAACCGGCGGCGCGCGGCGATTTCCCGGCCCCCGGGGCCGGCAGTGAAATCAGCAGGCGGCCGAACGACGACGCGAAGCGCTCGGGGGCGAACCGGCGGGCGTTCTCCCGGATCGCGTCGTGGTCGAAACTAAGCGACTCGAAGCGCTGGATCCCGTCGATCAGCCCCTCGACCGAGCCGGGCCGGTAGAGCACGCCGGTGGTGCCATCGATCACAGAATCGCTGACACCTCCCGCGTGGTGGGCGATCACCGGAAGGCCCGCGGCCTGCGCCTCGACGGGCACGATCCCGAAGTCCTCGAGGCCGGGGAAGAGCAGCGCCTTAGCCTGGGCGAACAACCGTGGAACGGCCGCGTCCGCAACCCGGCCCAGGAACTCGGTCTGCGGGCCGCCAAGGCGGCGCACGCGCTCGAGGTCGCGGCCCGCGCCGGCGACCAGCAGGCGCCGGCCAAGCCGCTCGCATGCCTGCACGGCCAATCCCACGCGCTTGTAGGGCACCACGCGGCCGAAGACCAGGTAGGCGTCGCGTTCCTCACGCGGCGTGTGCAGCATGCTCTCGACCCCGACCGGGGGATGGATCACCTGGCTGGACCGCCCGTAGGCGGCGGCGATCCGGGAGGCCACGAAGGTCGAATTAGCCACGAACACGTCAGGGCCCGACGCTCGCTTGCGGTCCACGCGGCGCAGCCACGCCGTGCCGAGCGGCACGATCCGGCGTGCCACGGGGCCCATCGGCTCGTCCTCGAGCATCGTGGGATTCCAGGCGTAGCGCATCGGCGTGTGGCAGTAGCAGACGTGGGGGACGCCGGGAGCGGTACGGACGTTCTTGGCGCTGGCGTGGTTCGAGGAGATCACGAGGTCGAACCGAGATAGGTCGAAGGACCGGAATGCGAGGTCCATGAACGGCAACAGCCGCGTGTAATTGATGCGCGCTCCCGGCACGCGGTTCAGAAACGACGCGTGAACGGGGCGGTCCGTGATCAACTGCGGCCACGGCGCGGGGTCGTAGACCGACGTGAACAGCTCCGCGTGGGGCAGAAGCCGCAGGATCGCCTCGATCACCTTTTCCGACCCGCCGGGGATCGTCAACCACTCGTGGACGACCGCGACGCGCGGAAAGCGGCTGCGGAGCGCGTCCACGCCAGCGGACTCCTCCGAGGCGGCGGGCATCAGCCGCGACGCGCCCCGTCGTCCGGCGCGGTCACCGACAGGTAGACGGCCTCCGTGGCCGCTGCGATCCCGCTCCAGTCAAGCGTCTCGGTCGCCCACCGGCGGCCGGCTTCGCCCCGCCGCCGCATCTCGTCGCGTCCGGCCGCCTCGGCCTCGTGCAGGGCGTCGGCGAGCGCCGATGGGGTCGGCTGCGCGCACAGCCAGCCCGTCTCACCCTCGATCACCGCCTCGGTCAGACCGCCGACGGGGTAGGCCACGACCGGTCGGCTGAACCCATACGCGAGGTGCAGCACCCCGCTCTGGCTGACTCGCTGATACGGGAGCGCGACCAGATCGGCGGCGGAGAAGAACTCCGCCACCGCCCCGATCTCGTGGAATCCCTCCCGGATGGTCACGCGCCCGGCGAGCTCGGGTGCGCTGAGCATCTCCCGCGCCGCGTGCAGCGCTCCGTCCTCCTTGCCGGCCACGAGCACCAGCCAGCGAGGCGCCCGCGCGGCCGCGGCGAGCAGGTCGGCCAGGCCCTTGTCGGGACGGAGCACCCCGAACAGCAGCACCACCGGCAGCTCGGGCGAGAGCCCCAGCGCCTCGCGGGCCGTGGCCGGCGAGACCGGCTGAGCCCGGTCGGCCACACCGGCGTAGTGGCCGTGCGCAAGCACGGTGACCGATCCGCTCACCCGTCGCGCATCGCCCGCCGTGTGCACGATCGTGTGGCGCGCGATCCGCGCAAACGCAGGCGCGGCAGCCAGCGCCGCGCGTCGGCGCTCGAAGGTGTTGTGGGCGGTGTAGACGATCCGTGCGCCGCACGCGAGCATGATCGCGGTGGCCAGCAGCCCCAGGGACGTCCGCTCCCAGCCCTGTATGTGAACGACGCCCCGGTGGCGCGCCAGGCGCGCGAGCCGCGGCATGGCCAGCAGGAACCGCAGTCCGTTGAGCACGCGGCCGAGGCCGGCCTCCCGCGCGCGCCGCCCGAGCCGCGAGTGGCCGCGGACGTACCGGAAGACCGGGACGACCCGCACGCCGGGGATCGCGCCGTACAGGTGGTCCTCGGCCGTCGCCAGCGTGACGGGCACGCCGCGATCAGCGAGCGCGCGCGCCAGGCACCCGGTGTAGTCGGCGACGCCGCCGCGACCGCCCTGCTCCACGATCAGCACCCCGCGCCGGCGCAGCTCCGATGTCCGCTCGGCACTGACGCCGAGCTCCTGAGCGGTCACCGCAGGACCCCTAGCGTAGGCTTCGCGCGATGCGGCGCGCAGTGATCCTGGCCGGCGGCCTTGGAACCCGCCTGCGGCCCTACACGACGATCTTGCCCAAGCCGCTGATGCCCGTCGGCGACCGGCCGATCCTCGACATCGTGATCCGTCAGCTGGCCCGTGCCGAGTTCGAACGGGTGACGATCGCCACCGGCTATCTGGCAGAGCTGATCGAGGCGTTCTTCGGCAACGGATCGCGCCACGGCATCCCGATCGACTACTTCCGCGAGGACGAGCCGCTGGGCACGGTGGGGGCGCTCAGCCTGATCGACGGCCTGGATGAGGACTTCCTGGTCATGAACGGCGATGTGCTGACGGATCTCGACTACCGCGAACTGCTCGACGGCCACCGCGCCGGGGGCCAGGCGGCGACGATCGCGGCGATACGCCGGGAGGTCCAGATCTCGCTTGGCGTGATGCATTTCGCCGACGAGCATGACACCGGCCGCGTGACGGGCTACAGCGAGAAGCCCGCGTTCGACTTCGAGGTGTCGATGGGCGTCTACTGCTTCGCGCCCCGCGCGATCGAGCTGATCGAGCCGGGGGAGAGGCTCGACTTCCCAGATCTCGTGCTGCGGCTGATCGCCGCCGGAGAGCCGGTGAAGGCGTGGAGATCCGATGACTACTGGCTCGACATCGGCCGTCCCGACGACTACGAGCAGGCGCAGGACGAGTTCGAGTCCCGTCGGCACCAGTTCCTTCCGGAGGCGTGACCCGGGAGCATCCCGCGCCACAATTGACCCGCGTTCTGCCCTGCGGGAGCTCTTGACAGCGTGATCGATCTCCATTGCCACGTGATCCCGGGGGTGGACGACGGCCCGGCCACGATCGAGGATTCGCTGGCCCTGTGCCGGGCGGCGCTGGCGGCCGGAACGACGAGGATCATCGCCACGCCGCACGTCAACTGGACCTATCCCGGGGTCGACGCCGCCACCGTGCTCGAGGGCGTGACCGCGGTCAGCGCCGCGCTGGCACAGGAGTCGGTAGGAGTCGACGTCGCCGCCGGGGCCGAGATCGCCCTGTCTCGTATCGGGGACCTCTCCGAGGCCGAGATCGCAAGTCTGCGCCTCGGCGAGGGCCCGTATCTGCTGATCGAATGCCCGCACCAGGGCGGTGCGCCGACCGCGATTCACCAGATGCTGCACGGGTTCGCCGGGAGCGGGCACTCGATTCTGCTGGCTCACCCCGAGCGATGTCCGGTGTTTCAGTCCAACGCGGGTCTGCTCCCGGGGCTGATCCAGATCGGGATGCTGTCCTGCATCACCGCGCGGTCGCTGACCGGCGAGTTCGGCTCGCGGGCGCGCGGATATGCCTGGGAGCTGATGGAGTCCGGTCAGGTGCACGCGATCGCCTCCGACGCTCACGACGCGCTCCGGCGTCCGCCTGATCTGGCGCCGGCGCTCGATCGCGCCGGGCTCAACGATGCGCAGATCGAGTACTTCGCGCTCACGGCCCCAGAGGCGATCATCAACGGCGCTCCGGTTCCCGGGCCGCCGCCGGTTGTTCGGCAGCCCTCCAAGCGGTGGTGGCGACGCCACCCCCTGCAGTCCCGCTAGTCGGGACTTCATTTCCGCCTGAGCCGGGCCCCGACGTAACCCTTCACTCGCGAGGCCGCACGCATCCAGGCGAAGCTCACCTCAGCACCGAGGGGAGTGCGGATCTCACCCCGGGCCCGTAGGTCGTCCGAGTGCCGGCGCAGGAAACGCCAGTTGTTACGGAGCGTGTGAAACTCATACGGGATCGGCGGGAGCCGCTGACCGCCCCCCCATTGATCGAGTTGAAATGACGCCGTATCGGGTGTCAGGACACAGCGGAATCCGGCGGCGCACGCGTCGAGAAAGAGACTGGTCTCCTCTCGCCAGCCGTTCCGGATGAGCCGCTCGTCATAGTTGACGCGGTCGAACACGCGGCGGTTGATGAGCACTGCGTTACCGGGAAGAAACGGGGTTTCGAGATCCCGCTCGGGAAACACGCCTGGATTGGTGTTCATCCCGATCGACCGGCGGGGACGCGCGCGGGCCTGGGTGTACGCCGCGCCGGGATCCGCGCCGGGGGCGAGGTGTAGCCAAGGTGCTCCGACGATGTCCGCACCACATCGTCGGGCAGCGCCCAGCAGCATCCGCGCGAAATCGGGGAACGCGGCACCGTCGTCGTCGAGAATCAGCAGCCATTCCCCCTGAGCGGCCGCGATGCCGGTGTTCCGGGCGGCCGGGGAGCCGCGACACTCCGGATGGGTGATCACATGGATGCGATCGTCGTCGAACCCGGCGAGCAACTCCCGTGTCCCATCGGTCGACCCATCGACTACCACGACGATTTCCCCAACGCCCTCGATGCGGAGCACGTAGGGAAAATTGAGACGGAGCGCCGCGGCTCGGTTGTATGTCGGGATGACGGCTGATATCTCAGGGGCCGGGTCGCTCACGCGATTACCGTAGCGGTCGCGCCCGCCGAGCCGTACCCTCGGGAAGGGGGCGACGGCACTCGTCGCCGAGACAGCGAGCCCGATCCATGAGCGCACCGAGAAACTCGATCGAGTCCCCGGCGCCCGGCCCGGCCGCCGTCGCGCCTCCCGCCGCGCCGGCCCGCCGGGCCGCCGGCGACGTCGTCGGACAGGTCGTCGCACGCGGCCTGAACGCGCTCCTCGGGGTGGGGGTCACGATCGTCCTCGTGCGCGGGCTCGGCGCGAGCAGATACGGCGACTGGTCGGTGCTCCTGGCCGTGATCTCGATCGTGGGATACCTGACCAGCCTGGGCCTGGAGGAGGTCGCGGTTCGCCAGGCCGCGATGGACCGGCCACGCGAGAGCACCTGGATCTCCGCTCTGGTCGGATTGGAGTTGATCCTGAGCGTGCCGGTCACGATCGCCGCGCTCGTGGTCACGCTCGCGATCGCCCGTGATGACGCCACTCGGATCGCGGGGATTCTGCTCTCGCTCACATGTCTGCTGGCGGCGCTCAGCTCGGTCCGCACGGTGTTCCAGCTTCGCATCAGGAACAGCTGGACGGCGGGCTTCGAGTTGGCCAACGGTCTTCTGTGGGCGGTCGGCGTGTTCGCGGTCGCCGCGGCGGGTGCCGGGATCGCGGCGTTTGCCGCGGCCTTCCTGGCCTCCAGCCTCGTCGTGAACGTCGCGCAGGTCGTGCTCGCCCGCCGGCAGATCCGGCTCCGACTCCGAGGCAGGCGACGGGCTCGGGCCGAGCTGATCAAGATCGGTGTTCCGTTCGCGATCGCGAGCCTGCTGTACCTCTCCTACACGCAGATAGACCAGGTGCTGGTGTTCGAGATCGCCGGAGAGCATGCCGCCGGCCTCTACGGGGCGGCGAGCAAGGTGTTCGACCGGGCGCTCGTGATCCCCGGGAGCATCCTGGCCACGATGTTCCCGATGATCGCCGTGGCCTACAAGGAGGACATCGTGCGGATGCGGGGGCTCGTCCAGACCGCGGTCGAGGTACTGCTCGCGGCGACGCTGCCGTTCGTCGCCCTGGTGGCGGTCATCGGCCGGCCGTTGATGCGGCTCCTGTTCGGACCGGAGTTTGCCCCCGCCGGACCCGCGCTCAGCGTGCTGATGCTCGTGTTCGCGATCTCGGCCTTCAGCTTCGTGGCCGGCGATCTCGTGATCGTGCTGCGCCTCCAGCGCCGCTACATCATCTACGCGTTGGCCGGTCTGATCGTCAACGTGGGCCTGAACCTGCTCCTGATCCCGGCCCATGGCTTCATCGCCGCGGCCTGGGTGTGCCTGTTCACGGAGGCCATCGTGATCGGTCTGGCGCTGCGCGCCGCCTTCCGGAAGATCGACCAGCAGTTGCGGCTCGGGCGCATCGGCCGGATACTCGCGGTCTCCGGCGCCGGCGCACTGGCCGCGCTCGCCGCCCGCGAGGCCGGATTGCCGCTGGTGCCGATAGGCGCGGCGTGGCTGCTCGCCACCGTGTGCGCGTGGCTCGTGCTGCGCCCCTGGCCGCTCGCCGAGTTGCGCGCGCTGATGCCCGGGCACCGGGCGTCGTGACGGCAGGACGCCGGAGGTCGGCTCGGCTCAGGTCCGCGGGGCGGCGACGCGCCGGCGGCCGCGCCGGCGCCCGTTGACGATCGGCTCGTAGGAATAGTCGGCCGCCTCGTGGCCGCCGACCACAACGAGCGCCGCGCTGGAGACCCGCTCGCGCTCCAGCACCGCGCGGCAGCGGCGTGCCTGATCGCGTGTGGTCATGTACGTGCGGCAGACGATCAGGCAGGCGTCGATCACCGGCTGCGCGAGCAGCACCTGCGCGTCGGCGACCGGCAGCAGCGGCGGACTGTCGATCACGACGAGGTCGGCCTGGCGGGCGAGGTCTTCGATCACGAGCGCCATCTCCGGCCTCATCAGCAGGTCGCTCGGGTGCGGCGAGAACGGTCCGCTCGGGATGATCTTGAGCGTGTTGAGCCCGTCGATCGGAGTGTGGAGCACGTCGTCGACCGAGGCCCCTCCGATGAGGACGTTGGTGAGGCCGGCCTTGTAGAGCCCGAGATCGAACTGCTTCTCGAACCCGAATTGCTTCTGGAAGGACGGGCGCCGCAGATCGGCCTCGACGAGCACGACCTGATGACCGGCCAGCGCGGTGGCGTACGCCAACCCGGCCGCCACCGTCGTTTTGCCCTCGCCGCTCACCGCGCTCGTCACGAGCACTGTGTGGGAGTCGGCGTCGCCGCCCAGGTAGCTCAAGGCGCTGCGTAGGATCCGGAAGGACTCGAGCAACTCCGGGCTCGTGGCCAGATGCGGACGGGCCAGGCGCGGCAGGCTGCCGATTGCCCGGCGGTCGTAGGCCGATTCGAAATCTTCGATCGACTTGATCCTGCGGTCGAACAGATCGGTCAGGAAGACGGCGGCCAAACCAATGGCGAGGCCCGCGAGCAGTCCGAGTACGGGGGCTCGCTTGAGGTTCGGGGAGGAGGGGCTCGACGGTGGCGTGGCCGTATCGATCGCGGTGGCGTCGCCGGTGGTGACGGCCTGGAGCGCGAGCACGTTGCGCAGCGCCTGGACAAGCTGGGCGCGCTCCGCGGTCGCATCGGCCGGCAGCCCGGCGATCTCGTTGCGCAGGCGGGCGGCGCCGGCTGCGGCCTGCAGCTGTGACTGGGCACGCTGGAAGGCCACGAACTGGACGGCGAAGGCGTTCGCGATCCGTGCCGCCCGTTCGGGGCTGGGGTCGGTGGCCTGGATCGTGATGATGTCCGCGTCGGGGTTGGCGGATGCCGAGACCTGGGACGTGAGGTCGGAGATCGATTCGTTCGTCCGCAGCGCGGTCTGAACGTTCTTGGCCACGGCTGTCGAGGTCACGAGCAGCAGATTCGTCGCCGCCAGACGGGCCGGATCCTCGGAGTTCTGCGCCGCGCTCGGGTCGATCAGCGTCTGGAGATTGGACTGGCGGATGAGCAGGCTGGCTTCAGCCGTGTACTGCTTGGTGCTCGTGACGGCGAACGCAAACGCGATGGCGGCGCCGCCGATCATCGCGATCGCCACCATCCACCAGCGATCCTTGAGTGTCTGGAGCGCGTTCAGCAGGGCGGACGGTGGCCCCCCGGCCCGATCCTGGACGTCGACACTCATTGCGACATATTAGCCCCGAATCTGGCCAATTCGGCGGCGGGAGGGGATTCGGGGGGTCGTTCGCGGGCGAGCTGGTGGATGACGGCCAGGATGCCGATCGCGGTCGCGAACACGGCCGTACCCCGCGGGTCGGGCGGGATGACCGTCGTCGTGCAGCTCAACGACCGCCAGACCCACCGCGCCGAGCCCGAGCGACAGCGCGGTGATGCGTTCGAATGGCTCGTGTGCGCGCCACCACAGCCGCAGCCCGACCACGATCGTCGTGCCCATGAGGAGCAGATAGGCCGCCAAGCCCATCAGCCCGCAGGTCATCCACCAGTAGAGGACGGCAAAGTGCGTGAAGTAGTGGTTGTCCGGATACTCGAACGGGAGCGGGGAGGTCTCAGGCCACTGGACTCCGATCCCGAGACCCTCGATCGGCTGACGTTTGATCGCCGGCCACACGTTGTGCAACTCGGCCAGCCGATAGCGGTCCTCCTTGTTGGTGGTGACCCTGGTCGGGGTGAGCGAGGTAGCCCGGCTGACCAGCGTCCCCTGCACCGGGCCGGTCACGCCGGTCGCCGCGGCCAGGTAGACAATCACCACGGTCAAGCCGACCCCGGGGAGGAGAAGCCGGCGGCTCGTACGGCGGCTGGCGATCACCACGATCAGGAGCAGTACGAATGCCGCCGCGAGCCAGAATGACCGTCGCTGCCCGAGCAGGAATGACGCGAGCACCACCGGCGCCGACCACAGCATCCAGCGCGGCAGCCGTGTCGCCGACAGCGGCCCCGCCACGACCGCGAGCAGGTAGACCATCTCCATCCAGTTGATGGCCGGCGCGAGGTAGCTGAGATGGCCCAGGCTGACCTCTTCGCTCGTGAACCCGCCGACGACCGCGACGACGCCCGCCGCCGACTTCAGCACGGTCAGGCCGGCGAGATAGCCGACCAGTCGACGCAGATCGCGGCTCGTCCTAACCGCGTTGACCAGTATGAGCGGGGGCATGAGCAGGAATCCGTACTCCTCGACCGAGCTGAGTACGGCGGATTTTGGAATGCCCGGGCCGAGCGCGCCGGTGACAAAGCCGAACGCCATCGCGATCGAGACGAGCACGAGCGCGGGAACGAAGGCTTCCGGCAGCCGCGCCTTCACTCCCGGCCGGATCACGTCGAGCAGCGCGGCGACCGCGGCGAGGAGCAGCAGCATGAACGTGATCGAGAAGTAAACCGGCGTCTTGCCGTAGAGCTTCGAGAAGAACGTGATGTTCCAATCCGCCGTGTTCTCCGCGACCACGATCGCCGTGATCCACACGGTGAAGGCGGCGCGCGCGTTGTTCAGGAGCAGGGGCACCGCGAGGAGCCCGGCGAGCACCAGCAACGCCTGGAGGATCCCAAGCTTGTACGTCACCCCGGCGAGCACGGCGGCGAGCCCCGCGATCCAGATCAGCCGCCCCCCGGTACGGGCGAAGCGCCGCCTGCGCGGCCTCACCACGGATACGACGCTCATCTACGGTATTCGCCAGGCAAGCTCATGCTCGCGACCCCACCACGATGTGCGCGACGGTAGCAGTTGGTCAGGGGGTCGTATAACCGACCCGCCCTGCGGGTACGCTTCCGCGGATGGGTCGGATGGTGGTGTCGTTCCGGCGAGCTTCCCGCAGGCGCCGGGGCGATCGGAGCGCGTCTATTTGAACGCGCTGGGCGGCCGCGACGTGGTGTGCGTCGGGTTCAACGACTGGGACAACGAGGTCTGGACCAATCAGCACCATCTGATGTCGCGCCTGGCCGGGAGTGGAAGCCGGGTCCTGTTCGTCGAGTCGCTCGGCCTGCGCCGGCCTAGCCTTGGGTCGTCGCGCGATCTCAGACGGATCGCGCGGCGCTTGCGGCGGGGCCTCTCGAGACCGCGCGAGCACGGAGGCGTCACGGTGCTCTCGCCCCTGGTGCTCCCGCTGCACTCCAGTCCGCTCGTGCGACGGCTCAACGCGAGGCTCCTACGAGCCCGCGTCGGCCGCGTGGCGAGACGACTCGGCTACCAGCACCCGGTGCTGTGGGGCTACGTGCCGCAGGCGGAGGCGCTCGTGGGCACGCTCGATCCGGAGCTCGTCATCTACCACTGTGTCGATGACATCGCCTCGCAGGCGCACATCGACGCAGCGAGCTTCCTGGCCGCCGAGGAGCGCTTCGCACGCCGGGCCGATCTTGTGATCGCGAGCGCGCCGGCGCTGGCCGATCGCATGCGCGGGCTTTCGCCCCACGTGTTGTTCGCCCCGAACGTCGCCGACACGGTGAGCTTCGCGCGCGCTCTCGACCCGGGCCCGGTCGACCAGGCGGTGGCCTCGCTGACCGAGCCGCGAATCGTCTTCGTGGGGGCAATCTCGGCCCAGAAGCTCGACTTCGACCTTCTCCTGGGCATCGCGCGTGCGCGGCGAGGATGGTCTGTGGCGCTGATCGGCCCGATCGGCCTGGGCGACCCCGAGACCGACATCTCCGAGCTGGTCCGGGAGCCGAACATCCACCTGCTGGGGCCCCGCGCGCACGGGGATCTCCCCGGAGCCCTGCGCGCCGCTGCGGTCGGCCTGATTCCCTATCGCCGATCCCGCTTGACCGCGAGCATCTTCCCGATGAAGGTCTACGAGTACCTGGCTTCGGGGTTGCCGGTGATCGCCACCGGTCTGCCCGCGCTCGAGGGGATCGCCGATGTGGCGCTGGTCGAGGGCGCCGAGGAGGCCGTCGAGGCGATCGAGGCGGCGCTGGCCGAGGACACGCCCGAGCGCCGTCGCGCCCGCAGCGCCGCCGTGCTCGGTCATTCGTGGGAGGCACGACTCGCCGAGATCGGCGCAGCGGTCCGGTCCCGCGGATGACCCGCGACGTTGTGGTGACCTCGCTTACCCCGACCTTGGCCAGCGGCACCGGGCTTCGGACCTACGGAGTCGTCGCGGCTCTCGCCCGCCACCGGCCGGTCGACCTCGCGTACGTCGTGCACGGCGCGGACACGCCGGCGCCGGAGTACGGCGCTCTTCGGGACGTTCGCACGCTTCCGCTCTCGGCGTCGCGGGGGCTGCGACGTGGGTGGGCGTACGCGCGCGCCCGGTTCCGAGGCGTGCCGGATGACCTGGCGCGCGGCGTGTCGCCCGAGCTCGGCGGCGCGGCCGATTCGGTGCCGAGCGGCGCCCGGGTGATCGCCGACGGCCCAGTCGTCGCGGCGGCGCTGCTGCCGCTCGCCCGGCGCCTCGAGGCCGTATACCTGGCGCACAACCTCGAGTCAGGGTTCAGGGGGGAGGGGCGGGCGCTGGCCGAGTTCGAGCGTGCGGTGCTCCGCACGTTTTCGGAGAGCTGGATGGCGACCCGGGCCGATCAGCGGGGCGCGGCCGAGCTCGCGGGTGAGGAAATCACGACCCGATACGTGCCCAACGTGGTCGATGTGGAGCGGATCGCGCCGGTCGCGCCCGGCGGGGGAGACGTTCTGCTGTTCGTCGGCGACTTCACGTACGCCCCGAACCGCGAGGGGCTCCGCTTTCTCGTGGACGACGTGCTGCCGATCGTGTGGCGGAGCCTCCCCGGGGTACGGCTGCTGGTGGCCGGCCGGGGCGCCCTCGAGCCGCCGTCGGATGACCGCATCGAGGTGCTCGGGTTCGTCGAGGACCTGCGATCGGTGTACGAGCGCGTGGACGCCGCGGTCGTTCCACTGCTGCACGGGGGTGGGTCGCCACTCAAGTTCGTCGAGGCGCTCGCCTACGGGCTTCCGGTGATCGCCACTCGTCACGCCGGCGGCTTACTCGAGGACGGAACCGCAAACGAGCATTTCCTGGTGGCCGCCGATGGCCCCGAATTCGCTCGCGCCGTGTCGTCGCTGCTCCACGACCCCCGGCGGGCCGGAAGGCTGGGGGCGGCCGGGCGCGGGCTGGCCGAGCGCAGCTACTCGATCGACGCTCTGGCTACGCTGCTTACTGGATGAGGGGAAGGGTGCCGGCGTGAAGATCGTCAGCGTGATGACCACAAGTGCCGCAGGTGGCGCGGAGTTCGCCGCGGTCGAGATGCTTGACGCGCTGGCCGAGCGGGGCCACGAGGTGGTCATGCTGAGTGATCAGCGCGACATCGGCCGAGAGACGCGGGTGAGCGTCGAGCCGCTCGAGATCGGGCCGAAGCTGTCCACGCGGACCGTGCGAAGCTTGGGCATCCATTGGGTCGAGTACGTGCTGAGGCTTCGTCAGGCGCTGGCGCGGCAGTTGCCCTACGACGTCCTGCTCGTCCACTACAAGAAAGAGCAGCTGATGGCGGCGTGGCTTCCGCGCAGGATGCGTGCCACGCTCGCCTGGGCGGAGTGGGGACCGGTTCCGTACCCGATGCGGCGCGGGCTCCCGCGGCTGGCATACGTCCACGCATCCGCGCGTGCGCGGTTCGTGATGGCCATCTCCGCCGGGACGAAGGCATCCGTGGCCGAGGTCGGGGTGGATGAGGGCAAGATCGTGGTCGTTCCGAACGCGGTCGACGTAGACCGCATCCGGTTCAGCCCGGCCGGGCGCGCTGCGCTGCGCCGGCGCTTGAACGTACCGGAGGAAGCGTTCGTGGTGGGATGCATCTCGAGGTTCCATCCCAAGAAGCGCAACGACGTCGTCGTGGAGGCTGTCCTGAGGATGGAAGACCCGGATGTGCACCTGATCCTCGCCGGCGCCGGCGAGGCCGAGGCGGAGCTCCGGGCTCACGCCGCTTCGCTGGGTGACCACGCCCACTTCCTGCCCACGCCGACCGACGACGTGGCCGACGTCCTCAGCTCGTTCGACGTCAGCGTCTTCTGCCCCTCGCCCACCGAGGGCGCGCCCCGCGCCACCATCCTCGGGATGCTCGCCGAGCGTCCATGCCTGGCCACCGGCCCGGAGGGTGTCGCCGACCTGATCCGCCCGGAGTTCGGGGCGATCGCCCAGCCCACCAACGACATCGAGGCGCTCCGGGCCCTGCTCGTGCGCTATCGCGACGACGGAGCCCTGCGTGAGCGCCAGGGAAAGGCGGCGCGGGCCTGGGCCGAGCGCGAGTTCGCCCGATCCGTCGTGGCCGGCAGGATCGAGGACCTGGTCGCCGAGGCCCGCCAGGGGCCGTAGAGCGGGGCGTCGATGCGGATCGCGATGGTCGGCCGGTACTACAACCGGCAGGGGGGCGTCTCAGCGGTCATCGCGGAGCTCAGCGACCGGGCCGGGGCCGACCACGAGGTCGACGTCTATACGAGCGAGGCGCTGGACACCGAGGGGAGCCCGGCGCGATTCGTGCATGTCCCGATGCTCGAGCGCCCGCCGTGGCTTCAGGTGCCGACGTTCGCGTGGCGCCTGCGGGCCTTCCTCGATCGGAGGCGATACGACATCGTCCACGTCCACGACGCGCAGGGCCTATATGCCGACGTCCTCACGTCCCATTCGTGTGCCGCCGCGTGGTTCGACGTCGCCCGGCGCGAGGTCGGCTTCCCAAAATCGCTGCTCAGCCGCGTATATCCGCCTCACGTCTCGTCGACCACATGGGAGCGATTCGCGCTGACGCGGTCCGACGCGCCGATCATCGCCGTGTCGGGCAGGACCGCGGGCGAGCTCACGCGATACGTGGGAGTCGATCCGGCCCGGATCCACGTGATCTACAACGGGATCGACACCGCGCGCTTCAACCCGGCCCCATCGCGCTCGGCCGCGCGGGCGGAGGTCCAGGAGCTGGTGGCGCCCTGTCGGGCCGACGCGGTCGTGCTCCTGTTCGTCGGCTACAGCTTCGGGCGCAAGGGGCTCGCGCAAGCGATTCGCGCCGTGGCGGCCTCCGGTGATGAGCGACTCGAGCTGTGGGTCGCCGGCGGCGATGACCCGGCGCCCTACGAGCGGCTCGCCCGCGCGCTTGGCGTGGGCGAACGCGTGCGTTTCCTCGGACATCGCAGCGACGTCGTGGGTCTCATGCGGGCGGCCGACGTCTTCGTCATGCCGGCCAGCTACGAGCCCTTCGGCCTCGTCCTGCTGGAGGCGCTCGCGTGCGGCACCCCGGTGATCACGTCCCGCGCCGCCGGGGTGGCCGAGCTCATGACCGACGGGCGCGAGGGCTACGTGGTCGACGACCCCTCCGACACGGCCGAGCTCGCGCGCTCGCTCGGGCGCTTTCTGGAGCGGGAGGCGGCGTGGCCGGAGCTCGGCGCCACCGCGCGCGCCCTGGCGCTCGAGTGGGACTGGGACTCGATCTGGCGCCGCACCGAGGCCCTCTACGCCGAGCTCCTGGAGCGCAAGCGGGCCGGCGGCCGAGCATGACCAGGCCGGCCGGCGCCCGCAAACTCCGAACATCCACATTCTGAACAAAACCTCACGGTGAAAAGTGGCTAGACTGCCGCCCCGCGGGCGGGGAGCCGGCTTCGAGGAGACGAATGATGAGACGCGTTCCGAGAACTGTTGCCCTGCTTGCCTGCCTGGCGGTCGCCTGTGGCGCGGTCGTTGCCGTCGCGCCGCTGAGCGCGGCGCAGCGACGGAGCGCGCCGCCGAGCGCGGCGGCGGCCAGCGGCTCCGGCCCGATCGTCGGCATGATCGCCGGAACGGCGCAGTGGCAGGACATCGGCATGGCTCACCGCCTGAACCAGGTCGTGTCGACGAGCGATGCGAAGTGGCTTCGCGAAGGGTTCTATTGGAAGCGGATCGAACCTAGGCCGGGCGTCTTTAAGTTCGCGCACTACGACAAGCTCGTGTTGCTCGCGGCCCAACACCACGTGCGACTGCTCGTCCAGCTGTACATGGCTCCTAAGTGGGCGGCCAAGACGCCGATCACGGTGCCGGCCGATCCGACCGCGTACGCGTCCTACGTCGCCGCGGTGGTCGCCCGCTACGGCCCCGGCGGGACGTTCTGGGCTTCCCATCCAAACCTGGCCAGCTATGCGATCCAGACATTCGAGATCTGGAATGAGGCCTACTACTCGAACGGCGACGGCGGTCACTATAACCCCGGTCGTTACGCCCGCCTGGTGAAAGCGGCGACCACTGCGGGCCGCGCGGCTAATCCGGCGGCCAAGTTCTTGATCGGCGCCGAGATGGAGGGTGAATTCGTTCAGTCGCACGGCCTGCGCAACTGGGTGTGGTGGGTCGACGCGATGTACCGTGCCGTGCCCGATTTGAACAACTATTTCGACGGTGTGTCAGTGCACCCGTACGGTCACGACATCACTCACCGGTCGCCGGCGATCTACGGTCAGCCTTACTACGGTTACTACCAGATGCGCCGAATCGAGCTGATCCGCAAGCAGTTCGTCAAGCATGGAGCGGCGTCCAAGCCGTTCTGGGCCACCGAGGTCGGGTGGCCGACCTGCAAACACGGCAGCAACCGATGTGTCACACTCGCCGGCCAGGTCAAGAGCCTGGACACCCTGATGCGATACGCAAAGGGCAGGTGGAAGAGCTATATGCGGGCGGTATTCGTGTTCTACTTCGACGATGTCGGTCGCAACTCGGCCAATCCGGACAACGACTACGGCCTCGTGTACTTCAACCATCGGCCGAAGCCGGCGCTCGGCGCGTTCCGCGAGTTCGCGCAGCGCTCGCCGGCAATCAGCAACTGGCCTTAAGTGGTCAGCCGGAAGCGGACTCTGACTTGTACACGGCCAGGGCGGGCTTGGGCGTGCCGTTGTTGTAGACCAGGCCGTAGTCGTTCTCAGGGTTGCTCGTGTCCGGATGGGAGTCGTCGTAGCTGTAGACGAACACGGCCTGGACGTAGCTCTTCCAGGTGGTGCGGGCGTCGTTGAAGACTGCGCTCAGGTCGGAAGCCTGCCCGGAGGGGGTGGTGCACCGGTCGCTGCCGCTCGTGCAGGTCGGCCAGCCGATCTCGGTGATCCACAGCGGCTTGTTGGCGGCGTTGTGGTTGGCGAACTCCTGCTCGATCGACTCGACGCGCCTGACCTGCCCATAGCCGTCGTAGGCCTTTCCGGGGGTGGGGTAGCTCAGGCTGGTCATGTTTGTGCCGTAGGGGTGCACGGCGACGCCGTCGAAGTAGTTGTTGAGGTCGGGGAGGGCCTGGTAGAGGGCGTCGATCCACCACACCCAGGTGCCTCCGACGTACTGGGCCTGGTTCTCGGCGGCCAGCAGGAAGCGGGCGCCGGGGTCGGCGTGGCGCCCGGCGATCGCGGCGGCCTTGACCAGGCGGGCGTACCGGCCCGGGTCGTAGTTGCCGTCGTTGCCGTTTGAGTAGTAGGGCTCGTTCCACAGTTCGTACGTCTGGATCGCGTAGGCCGCGAGCGTGGGATGCTGGGTCCAGAAGCTGCCGTGCGGCCCGTAGCGCGCGACCACCGTGGCGACGAACGTCGCGTAGGCGGAGGGATCGGCGGGGATCGTGTTCCACGTCGCGGCTGCCCAGGCCGGGGCGTCGAGCATGATCGGCAGGACGTGCACGCCGTGCTGCGCGGTGAGCAGCATGAACTGGTCGTCGCGTGAGAAGTCGAACGTCCCCTGCTGTGGCTCGATCTGGCTCCAGTCGAACTCCTGGCGGATCCACTTCGGGGCGGCCTTGGAGGAGATCTGATCCATTCGGGCGGACATGTTCGCCCAGCCGCTGACCGACGCGTTCAGCCCGACGATCAAGCTGCCGGAGACCGCCGACTCGGATGTGGTCGGGCTCGGCGTCGGGGAAGTGCTGGTCGGCGCCGGGGGAGATGGCGAAGGAGCCGGGGAAGGCGCGGGCGTCGGGGAAGGAGCGGGGGTGGGGGTGGGGGACACGGGCGCCTGCTGCGTCGACACCGGGGGCGGCGGTGGCGGGGACGGATGGCGCGTGACCGGGGCATGGAAGATCGTCCTGCGCGTGGTGCGCACGCATGGATGCTTCGGCCGCCGGACTTGGCAGACCATTCGTGCCGACCGTCGCATGGTCGGCTTGTGGCGGGCCGCCGCGAGCGTGGCGGGTGCGGCGGCGCCGGCGAGGATGAGCAGGGCGAGCAGGTAGGGCGCGATTCGGCGGGTCATTTGTTCCTCTTGTGGTCGGCCAGCGCAGGGGTTCTTCGCAGGGCTAAACGCCCCGCCTGGACGCGCGTTGGAACGCGGCGGACGGTTCGTCCGGCCGTTCCGCAGGCGCGGTATTCAGGTGATCAGCGAAGAAGCCCTGGCCGAGAGAGGACGCAGACCGAACTCACCGAAGGGTGAGTGCCGAGGTGGCCGCGTTGGCTCGGAAGATGGCGAGGGCGGGCTTGGGAGAGCCGTCGTTGTAGGTCAGGCCGTAGTCGTTCTCGGGGTTTGAGGGATCTTCCGCGTGGGAGTCGTCGTAGCTGTAGACGAACACGGCCTTGACGTAGTTCTTCCACGTGGTTCGGGCATAGTTGAAAACGGTGCTGAGGTCGGCGGCTTGGCCGGCCAGACTGGTGCAGCGGTCGCTGCCGCTGGTGCAGGTGGGCCAGCCGATCTCGGTGATCCATAGGGGCTTGCCGCCGGCGTTGTGCTGCATGAATTCTTGGTGGATGGCCTGAACGCGCCGGATCTGCTCATAGCCGTGGTACGCCCGTCCGGGAGTGGGGTAGCTCAGGCTGGTCATGTTTGTGCCGTAGGGGTGCACGGCGACGCCGTCGAAGTAGTTGTTGAGGTCGGGGACGGCGTGGTAGAGGGCGTCGATCCACCACACCCACTTCGAGCCGACGAGCTGTGCCTCGTTCTCGGCGGCGAGTAGGAAGTGGGCGCTGGGGTCGGCGTGGCGTCCGGCGATCGCGGCGGCCTTGACCAGCCGGGCGTACCGGCCCGGGTCGTAGTTGCCGTTGTCGCCGTTTGAGTAGTACGGCTCGTTCCACAGCTCGTAGGTCTGGATCGCGTAGCCCGAGAGGCCCGGGTGCTGGGCCCAGAAGCTGCCGTGCGGCCCGTAGCGCCCGACCACGGCGGCGACGTACGCTGCGTACACGGCGGGATCCGCGGGGATGGCGCTCGCGCTCGCTCCCGCCCACGCGGGGGTGTTGAACAGCAGGGCCAGCACGTGCGTGTTGTGCTGCGCGGCCTGGAGCACATATTGGTCGTAGCGCGAGAAGTCGAACGTTCCGGGGTGCGGCTCGATCTGGCTCCATTCGAAGTCCTCGCGCAGCCACTTCGCCCCGCTCGTCGAGACCACCTGATGGAGCCGATCGGGGATATCGCTCCAGCCGGCGACTGACGCGTTCAGGCCGATCACCAAACCCTGCGCGCCGTCGACGCTGTGGCGCGTCGAATGGCGCACCACTTGGCGGCGGCGCCGACATTTGGTCGTGCGCGAACGGTGCGCGCGACGAGCCTTCGCGGTCGGACAGGCGCGGTGCTGGCTTGACTTTTTCGCCGCCGCGGCCGGACCGGCACCCGTAAGTGTGGCGGCCAGCGCGAGGGCGATGGTGAGCATTAGTGCGGTGCGACGCGCCACGCCCGAGTTCGTCGGCCGGACCGACCCGTCCTTGAGGTCAGAACTCCGACTGGACGAACGTCCGACCGTCGATCGGGCTGGACGGCCTGGATCCCCGGCGATTGAAAATGGGCGCATGGCGAGTCATTAATGCGCCGGCGGATTGTTCGGCCGAGCCGGGTTTCGGCCGAGCCGGATCAAGGGGTGCTGCAGGCAGGCAGGCGCCATCGCCGCCCTACCGGGCGGGCGCTCGCGTCACTGTTTACCTGCCTGCCGCGCCGACCTGGTGAATCCGACCTGCAGCGTTCCGGCGCTAACGACGCTGCTTAATCCGTGTGCTTAGCTGCCCCGCTTGCGAAAGACCTGTTACGTGAGTACGAAAGATGTGGTGGGTTGGCGGCGTAAATTTGTGCAAGGGGCCAGTTTCCGGGCCGACGGAACGGCTGCGCTTGTGAAGGCTTTGCAGGAAACGTGAGACTCGCGCTAGGATGCGTATCCCACTGAAGGGTTAAGGAGGGGCTGCTCTGACCAGGGTTTGCACGGGGGTGCTGGTGGCGTTGGTGAGCGCCGTCAGTCTGGTGCTCGTCGCGCCGGCGACGGCCGATGTCGTGACCAACGCAAACGACTACCTGCGCACCGGCTGGTACCCGGACGAGGGTTCGATAACCCCGCAGCTGGTCACCGGCTCTACGTTCGGCAAGCTGTGGTCCGCCGACGTCGACGGGCAGGTGTACGCGCAACCGCTGCTGGCGAACGGCACTCTGGTCGTCGCCACCGAGACCGACCACGTCTACGGGCTGGACCCCGCCAACGGAGGCCAGAAGTGGACGACGAACCTGGCGCCCAACGGTCCCTGGAACCCGGGCGACATCGGCTGCGCGGACATCCAGCCGTGGATCGGGACCACGTCTACGCCGGTGATCGACACCGCGACCAACACCGCGTACCTGACCCACAAGACCTACGACGACAATGGCAACGCGGTGTGGTTCATGGACGCCCTGGACGTCGCCACCGGGCAGGAGCGCTCCGGCTTCCCGGTTCAGCTGAGCGGCGCGGCCGACAACGACCCCCGCCTCGCGTTCCACCCCAAGACCCAGCAACAGCGACCCGGGTTGCTGCTCATGGACGGCGTCATCTACGCGGGGTTCGGCTCGCACTGCGACGCCTCGCCCTTCGAGGGCTGGGTGTTCGGCGTCTCCACCTCGGGTCAGATCAAGGCGCGGTGGGTGTCGGTCACCAACGGCGACGGCGGCGGCGTGTGGCAAGCGGGCGTCGGGCTCAGCTCAGACAGCCCGGGATCGATCCTGATCGCGACCGGCAACGGCGGTGCGCCGGACGCGCCCGCGGCCGGCAACTCACCTCCGTCCTCGTGCGGCGAGTGCATCATCCGGCTCCAGGTCCAGCCGGGCGGGTCGCTCAATCCGGTCGACTTCTTCGCCCCGTTCGACGCTGCGCAGCTCGACGATTTCGACGCCGACTTCGGCTCGGGCGGCGTGGTCGGGCTGCCCGACCAGTATTTCGGCACCTCGAGCGTGCCCCATCTCGCCGTCGCGGTGGGCAAGCAGGGCTACGTGTACCTGCTCAACCGCGACGACCTGGGCGGCTACGACCAGGGCCCCGGCGGGGGGGACCAGGACGTGCAGCGGCTCGGGCCGTACGGCGGCGTATGGGGCCGGCCCGGCGTTTGGCCGGGGGACGGCGGCTACGTGTACATCCCCACCTCCAGCGGCCGGACAAACGGCGGTGAGCTCGACGTCTACAAGTACGGCCTCACCGGCACGGGCGATCCGTCGCTGTCGCAGGTGGCGCAGTCGACGGACGTGTTCGGATTCGGAAGCGGCTCGCCGGTCATCACCTCGAATGGCACGAACTCGGGCAGCGCGCTGGTCTGGATCATCTGGGCCGCCAACCGCCAGGGGTTCGGCGGGCAGTTGCGCGCCTACGACCCGGTGCCGCAGAACGGCCATCCCGTGATGCTCTGGAGCGCGTCGATCGGCACCGCGACCAACTACAGCACGGCGGGCGTCGGCGCCGGACGCCTCTACGTGGGCACCCGCGACGGGCACGTGCTCGCCTTCGGCTCGCCGGTCACCCAGCCGCTCAGCGGGTCGGGTCTGACGTTCCCGCGGACCACGATCGGACAGAGCAGCACCCCGATAACGCTCACGATGACCGCGAACAAGGCGCTGACGATCTCGAGCCTGAGCTTCGGCGGCTCCCCGCGTCAGTTCTCGTCGGCCAACCCGTCGCACACGCTCCCGGTAACCCTCGCGACCGGTCAGAAGTTCTCGGTCGACGTGACCTTCACGCCGACCGACACCGGTCCGGTCGGCGACCAGCTCACCGCACACACCGACGCCGGGGACGTGTCGTTCTCGCTTCAGGGCACCGGGCAGCCGGGACCCGGGAAGCTCCAGGGGAGCCCGGCGATCCTGTCGCTGGGCGGCACGACCGTGGGCGGGCAGCTGAGCGGAACCGTGACGTATAGCAACGTGGGCGGCCAGCCGCTCACCGTCGAGGACGTCCAACCGCCCAGCAGCCCGAACACCCCGTTCTCGGCTCCCGACGCCCCGTCCGCCGGATTCACGCTCGACCCCGGCGCCAGTGTAGTGATCGACATCTCGTTCCAGCCGACCCGCGAGGGCAAGTTCACCGACACGATCACGCTCGACACGACCGACGGGGAGCGCCTGCCCATCGGTCTGTCCGCCTCGGCCGCCGCGCCCGGGATGTTGCAGCTTTCGAGCGAGGCCCTCGACTTCGGCACCGTCGCGATCGGCGCCACGGCCACCCGCACGTTCACGATCAGCAACGTCGGAGGCACGGCGGTGACGATCGAGAAGTCGAAGCCTCCGTTCGGAGGCGCCTTCACGGCCACGACCAGCCTGCCGGAGGGCATGACGATCGACCCCGGCCAAACCTTGACCGAGTCGATCACCTTCGCCCCGACCAGCGCCGGACCTTCGAGCGGCGCCTGGCAGATCACGGGCGACGACGGCTCGGGCCTGCACACGGTGCAGTTCACCGGCGAGGGCGCCTCGGCCCCGACCGGGCCGAGCGGAACGCCGCCCCCTTCCAGCCCGCCGCCCCCGAGCGCCGAGCCGGCATCCGTGCCGCCGTCCGCGCCGAAGTTCATCCCGGTCCTCGCCACCACCACGGCGCGGAACGGCATCTGGGTCACCTACACGACCCGGATCGCTGAGATCAGCCGGTTCGTGCTCGAGCGGGCGACGCCGGGCCGCCGGGGCGTCCAGGGGTGCATCGCGGCCACCCGGCAGAACCGATCGCTCCCCGCCTGCCGGCGCTACGTGATCGTCGCCAGGTTCACCCACCAGGACCGCGTCGGCACGACCAAGCTCCGACTCGCGGCGTTCGTGCCCGCCCGCGAGCTGGTGGCAGGCACCTACCGTCTGCAGTCGATCCTGCTCGACTCCGCCGGCGCGGCGCACACGCTGTACACCTCACTGCGCATCGTCACGCCGCCGCGGCGGCGCCCGTCGAGGCGCGCTGCTGCCGCGCAGGACGCATCGAGGCTCGTGCCTCTCGTGGATGCGCTCCGGCGGCTGACCGTCTGGCTCTAGCGTCTATGGAGGCCGGCGGGGTCGGCCCCGTGCTTGCGGGCCCTCTGGCTGTCGCGCGCGCGCAGGACCTCGGCGACCGTGAGCATCATGATCTTGAAGTCGAAGCCGAGCGACCAGTTGCGGATGTAGTAGTTGTCCCACTCGACGCGGTCGGCGATCGACGTCTGGCCACGCAGCCCGTTCACCTGCGCCCAGCCGGTGATCCCCGACCTCACCCGGAGGCGGTCGTCGTAGCGGTTCACCTCGGCGCCGAAGCGCGCGGCGAACTCCGGGCGCTCCGGGCGCGGGCCGACGATGCTCATCTCGCCGCGCAGGACGTTGATCAGCTGGGGCACCTCGTCGAGCGAGGTGCTTCGCAGCCACCGGCCGAGCGGCGTCCTGCGGTCCTCGCCTTCGATCCCGCCGGGCGCGCATCCGTCGGGCAAGACGAAGTCGTCGTGGCGAGCGGTGTCGGGCTCGCGCATGGTGCGGAACTTGAGCACGTCGAACACGCGGCCGTCCCGTCCTACGCGACGCTGGCGGAACAGCGCCGGGCCGGGCGAGGACAGCCGTACCGCCAGCGCGATCGCTCCCATCACGGGTGCGAGCGCCACCAGCGCGAGCATTGCGAAGCACCGGTCAAGCGCATGCTTGACGGCAAACTGCAAGCCGTGCGGGTCGGTCGGACGCAGCGAAATGAGGGGGAGACCGCCCAGGTGGTCGAGGATCGCGCGCTCGTTGATCGCCTCGAACATCCGCGGCACGAGCGAGACCTCGACCCCGAGCGCCTCGCACTCCCTCACCTTCTCGACGAGGACGTGATCGGGCTCGGAGGAGAAGGCCAGGATCACTCGGCGGGCGCCGGTGTGGCGGATCGCCTCGGCCAGGCTGTCCGGGCCGCCCAGGACGGGGACGCTGCCGGCCAATGAGTACGCCATCGGATCGGCGTCCAGGAATCCGACGGGGCGCAGGCCGTACCGGCGATCGGCGCTCAGGCGGTTGGCCAGGTGCTCTCCGACCATCCCCGCGCCGACGATCAGCGTGGGCGTGGCCAGCGCATGGTTGCGCCGGGCTTGGGAGCGAACGGACGCCAGCACCAGGCGGGCCACGCTGAGGTAGACGGCGGCGAACAGCCACAGCCGCAGCGCCAGGCCGACCGGGTGCGCGCCGCCGATGATCGAACCGGTCGCGACCATCAGCATGGCCGACAGCGAAGCCGCGCCGAGCACGTACAGGGCGGTGTCGAGGATCGAGGTGTCGAGGCGCTCGTCCGGGTCCGGGCGGGCGCGCAGGATCCCGAGCGTCAGGGCAGGGAACAGGGCCGCGAGCCATCCGGCGCCGCCCCATTGCGGGATGGGCGCCGCGTAGAACGCGGCGGTGGCGGCCAGGCACAGCATGATCGCGTCCACAAGCAGGCGGACCTGAGACCAGACCCGTCCGTCGAGCAGCCGCCCGATGCCGGTGGCGATCAGCTCGGAGCGCGCGATCGGAAGGCGGATCGCGTCGGAGCGGTGAGCGTGCGATGCGACCGGAGGGGTCATCGCTGAGCGCAATCAGCTCGCAACGGCAGCTGGCGTGTTGGGTGGTCCTCTACTCGGGCCACTTCCTGTCGTCCCCTTTCCCTTAGCTCTAAGGGCGAGTCCGTCTCCGTAGTCCGTTACCGATCCCTACTCACAGACGATCATACCAAGGCAAATCGCCGGAATTCAATTACCCGTTTCGCTAAACCTGCAAAATGCCGACCGACAGAAAATGCAGCGGTTTAACGCGCCAGGCGGTCGAAATCCTGATCCTGGCGGGGGCGCGTAGGATTCTGGGCAAAAGTTTCCAGGAGGGCCTCGTATGTCGCGACTCATCAGGATGGACCGCAGCGGCCACACGACGGTCGCGGAATGGACGGCCGGCGACCCGACGAGCGCAGAGGCGGCGGTCACCGCATTCCGCGCCGAGCTCGATCAGGGTTACTTTGCGCTCGTGTCCCACGGCGCCGGCAGCGCCGAGCAGGTCCACGAGCTTCCCCTCGACGCCGATCTGGTCATCCTCCGCCGCCCGATCGCCGGAGGCTGAGCCCTTGACCCCGCCGGCGCCGTCCGTGGCCGCCGGGGTCGGCGGCCCGCTACCGGAGCTAGCGAACGTTCGCTGGCGCCGGCGCGTCGACGACCGCTCGCTGCGCCGGGCGGGCCGGCTGTGGACGCTCTCGACCGTGACCCACACGCTCCCGTTCGTCGCGGGGGCGCTGGTGCTGGGTCTGGCCAGCCCGATCCTGCTCCCGTTCGCCGTGCTCTGCCTGGCTCACGCATGGGCGATCCCCGAGTTGTACGCCGCCCGCGGGGCTCGGGTGGTCAAACGCGTCGGCGGGGAGCGAGGCGGATCCGAGCGCGTCGCGCTCGGGCTCCTCGGAGACCTGGTCGACCATGGCGCGCGCGAGCTGCACGGGCGCAGCGGGCTGATGCTCGAGCCCGGTCGGCTCGGCGTGTGGCTGGTGGGGGAGGCGGGCGCGCTGCTGGTGCGCCCCGGCGGCCGGCGCGTGCACTGCTACTGCGTCCGGGTTCCCGACCGGGCACTGCCGCCCAGCGACCGGCTCGCGCACCTCCTGCTCGCGCTGCGGACCGACGAGCTCGGGTTTGCCACGGTGGCGAACCTGGCCTTCGCCGGCGCGCGGTGGCGGGTGCGCCGGCGGCTGGCGGCGCCGGAGCGGGTGGCGCTCGATGCCGCGGTGGCGCGGGCGCGCGCGCCCCGCGGCTGATCGGGCGCCTCCATATTTATCCCCAGGGCCAATGCGCGCGCGGGCGCAATTTCCGATCATCCTCACCATGACCCGTCCACTGACAGCCTCCAAGGTCCTCCTCGTCGCGGACCGGCGGACCGCCCCGGACAGCCGGCGAGACACTCCGATCCGGCGCTACCGCCTCGCGCGGCTGCGCCTGGACTCGCGCCCGACCGCCGGCGAGTCGCGCTTCGAGTACCTCAAGCGCGTCTACGACTGAGCTCTTAGCGTCTCCTTCACTGACGGGTCGCCCGCCTGGAGTACGCTTAGCGCATGGAAAGTCAAGTCGAGGCTCATCGCTCTCGTACCCCCGCCGTTGTGCGCAAAGGGATCGCCGCTCTCGTCCTGGTCGTCGCTGTGGTGTTGGCTCTCAAGCTCATCATCGGCTTCGTGACCTGGCTGTTCGGGACGATCGTCATCATTGCGGTCATCGCCGCGGTCGTCTGGGCAGTCAAAACGCTGGTTTGGTGACGCCAGGCCCGTGGTGACATGGGCCTGGTCGTAGTCCTGTTGTTCTTCGGCCTGGCCGGCGGGATCGTGGGGCGCATCAAGGGCAGTTCGTTCGTGCTCTGGTTCCTTATCTCGGCCTGCGTCCCGTTCATCGGGCTGCTGGCAGCGATCTGCTACCGCTGGGACAACAAGGAGCTTCGGCGTCAGTGTCCCGGCTGCGGCCGGGTCGTCAAGTTGCACGACGCGGTGTGCACGCGCTGCGGGACCGAGCTCGAGTTCCCGGAGGTGGCCATCGCCTCCGAGATGAGCGTCCGCCAGCGCGCGGCGGCGGGATAGAACGCGGGTCACGCCGCCGATCGGGGGAGGCCAGACCCTGTCCGGACGGGGTACCAGGCCCCACGGACGCCGAGCGCAGCGAGGCCCCTCAACCGCCCAAAACCCGCTGTTACACTCGCCTTTCCCGCGCGCGGGACGGCTCGCGCGTACCCGGACAAGGAGCCAGCGATATGCGCGCAGTCGATGCCCTGATGGAATGCTTGAAGGCCGAGGGCGTCGACGTCGTATTCGGGCTGCCGGGTGGCGCGAACCTTCCCACCTACGACGCGTTCTACGACGCCGGCATCCGGCACATCCTGGTCCGGCACGAGGCCGGTGGCGGCCATGCCGCCGAGGGCTACGCCAAGGCGACCGGCAAGGTGGGGGTGTCGCTGGCCACCAGCGGCCCCGGCGCCACCAATCTCATCACGCCGATCTGCGACGCGATGATGGACTCGGTGCCGGTCGTGTTCATCACGGGCCAGGTGCGCACCGAGCTGCTGGGCACCGACGGCTTCCAGGAGGCCGACACGATCGGCATCACGATGCCGGTCGTCAAGCACAGCTTCATGATCCAGCACCCGCTGGAGATCCCCCGTTCGATCCACGAGGCGTTCCACATCGCCCGCACGGGCCGGCCCGGGCCGGTCGTGGTCGACATCCCGCAGGACCTGAGCCGCGCGGACATCCCGTACGAGCCGGTCACCGACGTGCGCCTGCCCGGCTATCAGCCGACCACCGAGGGCAACCAGAAGCAGATCCGGATCGCCGCCAAGGCGCTGGCCAACGCGCGGCGCCCGATCATCTACGCCGGCGGAGGCGTCGTCGCCGCCAACGCGGCGGCCGAGCTGATCGAGCTCGCCACGAGCGACCGGTTCCCGGTGACCTGCACGGTGATGGGCCTCGGGGCATTCCCGGGGACGCACGAGCAGTGGCTGGGGATGCTCGGGATGCACGGCACCCGGGCCGCCAACTATGCGATGGACGAAGCCGACCTGATCTGCGCGATCGGGGCCCGCTTCGACGACCGGGTGACCGGCAAGCTGTCGGAGTTCGCCCCGCGGGCCAAGTTCATCCACATCGACGTCGACCCGGCCGAGATCTCCAAGAACGTTCCGGCTCACATCCCGATCGTGGGCGACGCGAGGAACATCCTGCCGCGGCTGACCGCCGAGTACCGCGCGCTGGAGGCCGATCCCGGACGCCTGGAGGAGTGGTGGTCGCGCATCAAGGTGTGGCAAGAGCGCCATCCGCTGCGCTACGAGGACTCCACCGACTCGGAGATCAAGCCCCAGTTCATGGTCCAGTCGCTGTACGAGGCCACCGGCGGTGACGCGATCGTGACCAGCGACGTCGGCCAGCACCAGATGTGGACCGCCCAGTACTACCACTTCCCGCAGCCGCGCCGGTGGATCAATTCGGGCGGCCTGGGCACGATGGGCTTCGGCCTGCCGGCTGCGATGGGCGCCAAGGTGGGCTGCCCAGATCAGACCGTGGTGTGCATCGCCGGCGACGGCTCGATCCAGATGAACATGCAGGAGCTCGCGACCTGCACCCAGGAGGGCATCGGGATCAAGGTGTGCATCATGAACAACGGCTACCTGGGCATGGTCCGCCAGTGGCAGGAGCTGTTCTGGGACAAGCGCTACAGCCAGGTCGAGATGGGGGAGTGGCCGGACTTCGTCAGGCTGGCCGAGGCCTACGGCGCCACCGGACTGCGCCTGCACGACAAGAGCACGCTGGTCGCCGACATGAAGGACGCGCTGGCCATGGACGGGCCGGTGCTCGTCGACGTGCGGGTCACCCGCGAGGAGAACACCTATCCGATGATCCCGGCCGGCCAGCCGGCGCGGAACATGGTGGGCTGATTTATGGGTGAACCGGGAACCAAAGAAGTCCTGTCGCTCGACGAGCTCGAGGCCGTGAGCGGTCTGCGCACCGGCCGCAAGCACATCCTGTCGATCCTGGTCGAGAACAAGCCGGGCGTCCTGACCCGCATCGCCGGGCTGTTCGCGCGCCGCGGGTTCAACATCGACACGCTGGCGGTCGGGCCGACCGACGACGAGCGCGTGTCGCGCATCACGCTGACTTTGGATGGTGCGCTCCATCCCATCGACCAGGTGACGAAGCAGCTGCACAAGCTGGTCAACGTGCTCAAGATCCGGGATTTGGAGCCGCGCGAGACGCTGGCCCGCGAGCTGGCGATGTTCAAGGTGTCGGCCGATGGCGCGAGCCGGGCCGAGGTCATGCAGATCTGCGAGATCTTCCGTGGCAAGGTCGTGGACGTGACCAAGCGCTCGGTGGTGATCGAGCTGACCGGGACGTGCGACAAGATCGACGCCTTCGAGCAGCTGGTGCGGCCGTTCGGGTTGATCGAGATGGCCCGGACCGGCGAGATCGCGATCGCGCGCGGTCGCAGCGAGACGTAGGGGGTCTGCGGGCGGGTAGGCTCCCGGCGTGACTGTGCGCGCGCCAGGGGTCTCGCCGGCCTGGGGCTGGCTTGACCGCGACAGCGCCCGGCGGCTCGAGCTGAGGCTGGACGCGGCGCTGCGCCGAGCGCGGACGACAGGCGGGTCGGTGTTGGCCAGCGTGACCGCGGGTGTCGACGCGGCGGTCGACCCGACCGCTGTGGCGGTGGCCTCGCGGCGCCCGGGCGAGCCGTGGTTCTGCTTCGAGCAGCCCGACCGTGACGCGAGTGCGGTGGCGGGCATCGGGTGCGTGCGCGCGCTCGAGGCACGGGGGGCCGGTCGGTTCGACGATGTGGCGCGGCGCTGGTCAATGGTGGCGGCGGCCGCGCTGGCCGACACTTCGGATGGGCCGCCCGGGTCGGGGCTGGTGGCGGTCGGAGGCTTTGGGTTTGCGGCTGACGGGGGCGGCTCGGCTCGGTGGGAGGGGTTTGCGCCGGCCTCGATGATCGTGCCGGAGCTGTCGCTGGCGCGGCGGGGATCTCGCGTGTCGTTGACCGTGAACGTCGAGGCGGCGCCGGATGACACGCTCGAGGATCTGCGTGCCCGGGTGGGTGGCCGGCTTGGGGAGCTTTCGACGTCTTCGCTGCCGCTGCTCGATCCGGCGCCGGCGGGGGCCTACCGGGTGCTCAGCCCGATGCCGCCCTCGCACTACGAGGAGGCGGTGGCGCGGGCGGTGCAGCGGATCCGCGCCGGTGAGTTCGAGAAGATCGTGCTGGCCCGCGACGTCGAGGTCCACGCGCCGGTCGACCACGACGTCGGGGCGGTGCTCGGGCTGCTTCGCGAGGCGTTCGCGTCGTGCTACGTGTTCGCGGTCGGGCGAGGCGACGCGGCGTTCGTGGCCGCCAGCCCCGAGTTGCTCGTGCGCCGGGACGGGCAGCGGGCCTCGACGGTGGCGCTGGCCGGCTCGGCCCGCCGCAGCGCGGACCCCGCGATCGACGACCACCTGGGCGAGCAGCTGCTGCAGAGCGAGAAGGACCGCGAGGAGAACGAGATCGTCGTGCGGCGGATCGCGCGGGCGCTCCGGCCCCATTCGGTGTGGGTTACGGCGGCGCCCGAGCCCGCGCTCGTCCGCGTGGCCAACATCCAGCACCTCGGAACGCCGATCCGGGCGCAGCTGGCGGCGCCTTTGAGCGCTGTGGAATTGGCCGGGGTGCTGCATCCGACGCCGGCGGTGGGCGGCGAGCCACTGGACGTGGTCGAGAAGCTGATCCCGGCGCTGGAGGGCCTCGACCGGGGTTGGTATGCCGGCGCGGTGGGGTGGAGCGACGCCGCAGGCGATGGCGAGTTCTGCGTGGCGCTGCGCTGCGGCCTGGTGCGCGGGCGGCTGGCGGCGCTGTACGCCGGGGGCGGCATCGTGCGCAACTCCGAGCCGGCCGCCGAGCTGGCCGAGACCGAGGTCAAGCTGGGCGCGTTGCTGCCGGTGCTTTCAGGCTGACGTGCCTCATCCGTACCGGTCCCTGCGGACGGGGCGGGAAAATTCCGCCATTGGCGGCCGAAGCTTCGGCCCGTGACGGATTCTTCGCGCTGCACGGGAGGAATCCGTCAATAGCGGCGCGCCACGACGTAGATGACGGAATTTTCGCGTTGCGGGAGTCAGGCGGGGAAGGCACGGACGGCGGTGAGGGCGGCGTCGGCGGCGCGGCGGTGCAGGGCGAGGTTCTCGACCCGGTCGGTGCGGACCTCGATGATCGTGGTGCCGGTTCGGGCGATTGAGGCCTCGACGGTGGCGCGAAGATCGGCGACCGTCGAGGGACGTGCGAACTCGCAGCCGTAGAGCGCCGCGGCGTGCGCGAAGTCGAGGCCGTGCGGGGTCGCCACGTGCTCCTCGAACGCGTCGGTCTCGCCGGCCACCGGCAGGAAATGGAAGATCCCCCCGCCGTCGTTGTTGAGCAACAAGATCGTCAGCGACAGGCCGAGCCGGCGGGCGGCCAGCAGCCCGCCGATGTCGTGGGCGAGTGCGACGTCGCCGATCAGCAGCACGACCGGGCCCTCGCCCGCGGCGGCGGCGCCGAACGCGCTCGACACGGTGCCGTCGATTCCGTTGGCGCCCCGGTTCGACAGCACCCGCGGAGCGTCCTCGCGGGCAGGGAAGTACAGCTCCACGTCGCGGATCGGCATCGAGGAGGCGACGAACAGCGTCGCGCGGGCGTCCAGCCATTCCCCGAGGCTCCGGGCGACGAGGGGCTCTGACAGCTCGTCGCCGAGAGCCAGGTTCAAGGCCTCGCCCGCGGCGCCGTCGGCGGCCCGCCAGGCGGCCAGCCACTCGGGCTCGGCAGGGATGACCTCGCCCGCGGTCATGCCGTCGAGCAGCGCCCGCGTGGGTGCGTGCACCCGCATCCCGACGACCGCGTCCGGGTCATGCCAGACGGTGTCGGGATCGACCGCGATCTGGGCGGCACCGAGTCCGGCCAGCCAGGCCCGGAGCGGCTTGGAGGTCGGCAGGTCCCCGGCGCGGATCACGAACTGCGGCCGGTGCCGGTCGGCGAACTGCGGATCGCGCAGCAGCAGGTCGTAGTGGGCGATGGCGGCCGGTCCGTGGCGCGAGCCCGAGAGGGGATCGGCGAGCAGCGGGATCCCGGCCCGCGCCGCGAAGCCCGCCAGCTCGCGGGCGGCGGCGGCGTCGCGCTCGGCGCCGGCCACGATCACGACCCGGCCGAACGGGTGGCGCCCGCCGGCGGGAGCGCTGGGGGCCGGCGCATCGAACGCGACGTACGGGCGGTCGTCGCCCCGGGCGCTCGTGTCCTCGGGGAGCGGGGCGTCGAGCACGAGCGGCTCGCGGAGCGGGAAGTTCAGATGGACCGGACCCGGGGGACCGTGCAGGGCGGTCCAGTAGGCGCGGCAGGCCAGGGTGCGGATCCAGCGCAGCGACGCGGGCGTCGCGGTGTCGACGCCGACCTCGAAGAACCACTTGACGGCGTCGCCGTACAGCTTGATCTGGTCGATGGCCTGGCCCGCTCCGACTTCGCGCAGCTCGGGCGGCCGGTCGGCGGTCAGCACGATCAGCGGCACGCGGGCGTAGCGGCCCTCGAGCACCGCAGGCGCGAGGTTGGCCGCCGCCGTTCCCGACGTGCAGGTCACGGCCACCGGACGGCCGGAGCGCTTGGCCGCGCCGAGGGCGAAGAAGCCCGCGCAGCGCTCGTCGAGCTCGGACCAGCACCGGATGCGGCCGTTGCGCACGAGCGAGAGGACGAGCGGTGTGTTCCGCGACCCCGGGGCGGTACAGGCGTGCTCCATGCCGCAGCGGGCGAGCTCGTCGGAGAAGGCGCGGAGCAGCAGGTAGGTGTCGGTGGCGGTCATGATCCGGATCGCATGGCGCGCGACGTCGTCCTCCTGCATGGCTTCACCCACACCGGGGCGAGCTGGGACCCCGTGGTCGCGGCGCTCGGGGAAAGCTATCGCGCGCTCGCGCCCGACATCCGCGGGCACGGAACGGCGTCAGCCCGCACGCCGGTGACGCTCGAGGCGGTGCTCGAAGACGTCGCTGGGCTCGCGCCGGAGCGCTTCACGCTCGTGGGGTACTCGATGGGCGGCCGCGTCGCGCTGCACGCCGCGCTGGCGCTCAGCGGGCGGGTCGACCGGCTCGTGCTGATCGGGGCGAGCCCGGGCCTGGCCGACCGTGGCGAGCGGGAGGAACGCCGCGCCGCCGACGAGGAGCTGGCCGAGTCGATCGAGCGCTCGAGCATCGAGGAGTTCGCACGGCGGTGGGCGCAGACGCCGGTGCTGGCCGGGCAGCTGCCCGAGGTGCTCGCCGCCGTGCACGCCGATCGCTTGCGCAACGAGCCGGCCGGCCTGGCTCGTGCGTTGCGGGGGCTCGGGACGGGCGCGTTGCCTTCGCTCTGGGACCGGCTGGGGGAGGTCTCGATGCCGGTGGCGCTCGTCGTGGGGGAGCGCGACGAGAAGTTCAGGGCGATCGCGGCGCAGACGGCGTCGGCGCTACCCGATGCCGACGTGATCCTCGCGCCGGGCGCCGGGCACGCGGTGCACCTGGAGGCGCCGGGCGCCGCGGCGGCGGTGATCGCCGGCGCGGGTTAGCGTGCTAAGCGGCCTGGAGGACGACCTGCGCGACCGGCCCGCACTGCTGCACGTCCGCGGCCAGCCGGCCCGCGGAGAACTCCTCCCAGCGCCCGCTCTCGATGAGGGCGTGGCACAGGGCCACGACGTCGGCCAGTGCGTCCTGGGCCTCGACGTCGGTGGACAGGTCAGCACTGAAGATGAGGTTGTCCGCGGCGTAGCGGATCCGCTGCTGCTCGGTGTCGAGCAGCTTGCTCGGCCCTACGTCCTCGAGGGTCTTCATCACCCGGCGGTATGCGTTGGAACGTTCAGGACTCATCTTGGGTCTCCTGTCGAGCGGTCGGCTCCGTGTTAGGCATCATCGTCGGCATTTGAGCCCCGGCCTTTAGACCTACGGCCGAATTTCTTCGCCGGGTTGTACCCCGGGACCCCAGCGGCCAAGCGTGACGTCCGTCACGTTTAAGACTTCTGGAAGGTGATCCGGGCCGTGGCGATCCGCTTGAACTTGCTGGTCTCCACGGTGAGCTTCACCGGCAGCCGGTGATGGGCCGCGAGCAGGCGCTTGCCGTTCGCGTACAGCGGGAGCCGGATCGTGGCTCTCCGGCCCACCCCGAGCGAGACCGTCGTGCCGCCGACCGCGACCGGCTTGCCGTGCCGTCTGGTCGTCATTGCGACCAGCACGAAGCAGGTGGCATGGCGAGTCCCCGAGCAACGCAGCGGCAGGTGCGCGCTCTTCCCCTTGACCGTGACCTGTCCCACCGAGATCGTCGCGAACCCGCCGCCAATCGCTGTGTTGGGCGGCCGGGACCACGCCGAGTCCGCAACCGCGCCAGCCGACCCGCACACTGCCAGGCACGCCGCCAGCGCCACCAACCCCGAGTTCGAACGGCGCGCCGCCCGGCCGAGGACAGAAGACTTCTCAGCACCCATCGGCGCGGGGACCGTAGCACCCGCCGACGGTCAGATCATCCGGTACCAGCGCTCGAGGCCGTCACCCAGGCCCGCGCCGGCCGGGACCCCGATCCGGCCCCCGCGGGCCGGGAACAGGTCTTCGCGGTCGGCGAACAGCCCGAGCGTGGCCAGGCCGCAGGGATGATCCGGCCGGACGGCCGCCGCGGCGTGCAACGCGGCGGCGATCCCGAGCGGTCCGTCCAGCGTGGAAGCGAGGTACACGTCATAGCCAGTGTCGCGAGCGCGGCGGGCCGCATCGAGCAGCCCGGTGATCCCCCCGCAGGCGGCGATCTTCAGGCACACCGCCCGGCAGACCCGATCGTCCAGCGCTCCGGCCCCCGAGGCCGTCTCGTCCAGGGCCAGCGGGACCTCCGGGACTGCCGCCGCCACCTCCCGAGTCTGCTCGAGGCCGTGAACCGGCTCTTCGCACAACTCGATCCCGACCGGCGAGAGCGCGCGCAGCGAGGCGACCGCCTCCTCGACCGACCACGCGCCGTTGGCGTCCAACCGGATCGCCACCTCGGGGCCAGCCACGGCGCGGACGGCTGCCAGCCGGCCGGCGTCGTCGCCGATCCCGACCTTGACCTTCACGCAGCGAAACCCCGCCGCCCGGGCCTGTGCCGCTTCCGCCGCGGCGCCCGCGCGATCGGCCGCCGCAATCGTGTAGTTGACCTCGACCAGGTCGGCGGCGCGCGCCCCCACGCGCCGCCACACGGGCTCGCCGGCCTGCCGGCTCTCGAGGTCCCACAGGGCCATGTCGATCGCCGCCACCGCCGGCAGGACCGCCATCCGCCGCCACTCGGCAAGCGCCTCGGCGGTCGAGACACCGGGAGAGGCCGCGGCCAACATTCCGCCGCACGCCTCGAGCGCCTCGAGCACGTCCTCGACGTTCACGCCGTGGTAGTCGGCCAGTGGCGCTGCCTCGCCCAAGCCGACGAAGCCGTCCTCGTCCTCGACGCGCACCAGGACGAGCGGGCGATCCTCCAGGGAACCGCGGGCGGAGACAAAAGGCGCGCGCAAGCGCGCCCTGATCGAATCGATCTCGAGCCTCACCGGCTGAGGAGCAGGCCGGCCGCCAGCAGCGTGCAGAAGGTCAGCTGGAGGACCCCGGTCTGGGCCAGGGCGCCGTTGAGCGATGCGCCGTCGGCCCGGTTGCGAACGATCCGCACGACCCGGGCGGCGAGCGGCAGCGTCAGCCAGGGAAGGAAGAGCCAAGGCTTGAGGGGGCCGAAGATCCAGGTCACGGGCGTGAGGAGGAAGGCCAGGTAGACGATCGCCGCAAACAGCACGCGGGTCCGCTTGCGCCCGAGGCGGACCGCCAGAGTGCGCTTGCCGGCGCGACGATCGGTGTCGATGTCGCGAACGTTGTTGACCACGAGCAGCCCGGCGGCGATCAGGCCGACGGGCACTGCCAGCGCGAACGCCTCCCAGTTGAGGTGCTCGACCTGGACGAAGAACGACCCCGCCACCGCGACGATGCCGAAGAACAGGAACACGAACAGCTCACCGAGGCCCTCGTAGCCGTACGGCCGCGGGCCGCCGGTGTAGAGCACCCCGGCCAGGATCGAGGCGGCCCCGACCAGCAGCAGCTGCCAGCCGGCGACCGCGACCAGGTACGCGCCCGCGAGGACCGCCACCCCGAAGGTCAGATAGGTCGCGATCAGCACCTGGCGCGGCGGCACGAGCCCGCCGGCGGTGACGCGCACGGGCCCGAGTCGATCCTCGGTGTCGGCCCCGCGCCGGGCGTCGGAGTAGTCGTTGGACAGGTTGGTGCCGATCTGGATGAACATCGCCCCGATCAGGGCGGCGACGAAGCGCAGCGGATAGAACACGTGCAGGTAGCCGGCCAGCGCCGTGCCGACCAGCACTGGGGCGACCGCCGCGGGCAGCGTCCGCACCCGGGCGGCCATCAGCCAGATGCGCACTCCGCTTGGCCGCGTGGCCGTCCGCGTCGTGGCCATCACCTCACGCCCGGCGCGGGAACTTCGAGAAGTCCGGCTTGCGCTTCTCGAGATAGGCGTTGCGACCCTCCTGAGCCTCCTCGCTCATGTAGAAGAGCAGGTTCGCGTCGTGGGCGAGCTGCTGGATGCCGGCCAGGCCATCCTCGTCGGCGTTGAAGCTCGCCTTGAGCATCCGTAATGCAAACGGCGACATCGCGAGCATCTCGCGGCACCATTTCACGGTCTCCGGCTCGAGCTGCTCGAGGGGCACCACGGTGTTGACCAGCCCCATCTGGAGGGCTTCCTGTGCGCCGTACTGCCGGCACAGGAACCAGATCTCCTTCGCCTTCTTGGGCCCGACCAGGCGCGAAAGCACGGTGGCGCCGAAGCCGCCGTCGAATGAGCCGACGCGCGGCCCGCTCTGACCGAAGCGCGCGTTGTCGGCCGCGATCGTCAGGTCGCACACTACGTGCAGCACGTGTCCGCCGCCGATCGCATAGCCGGCCACCATCGCCACCACCGGCTTGGGCAGGCGGCGGATCTGGATGTGCAGGTCGGTGACCTCGAACCGCCCGACGGCTTCGTGCCTGCCGGCCGCGGTCGGGTCGGCGCCGGTCACGTAACCGCCGCGCGAGCCCCGCACCCGCTGGTCGCCGCCCGAGCAAAACGCGTCCGGACCCTCACCGGTCAGGATGATCACGCCGACGTCGAGATCCTCGCGCGCGCGGGTGAACGCGTCGGACAGTTCGACCACGGTCTCGGGGCGGAACGCGTTGCGCACCTCGGGGCGGTTGATCGTGATCTTGGCGATGCCGGCGTCCTCGCCGGCGGCGATCTCGTAGCGGATGTCCTCGTACTCGCCGGCGGGTGTCCAGGTCGTTGGCACGCGGGCGAGACTACCGTGTCGGTCGTGTCCGACTGGATCCACGCCGCGGTAGCCAGGCGCCCCGATCGGATCGCGATCGAGGGACCCGAGCGCAGCCTCACGTATGCCGAGTTGCGCGACGCCGCGGTGGCGGGGGCCAGTGCCCTGGAGGGCTCCGGGCGGGTTGCCATCGCGCTGGCGCCGGGCGAGGACTTCGTGATCGCGCTGCACGCGTGCCTGCTGGCGGGTGCTGCGGCCGTTCCGATCGACCTGCGGCTGAGTGAAGCCGAGCAGGAGCAGCGGCGGGCCGCCGCGGATGTGAGTCGCGACGAGCCGGCCGCGGACGTCCCCGTGGCCGTAATGCACACCTCGGGTACCACGGCCGCGCCCAAGCCGGTGGTACTGAGCCGCGCGAACTTCGAGGCCAGCGCGGCCGGATCGGCGGCCGCACTCGGGCTCGACCCCGCGGAGCGGTGGCTGTGCCCGATGCCGTTGACCCACGTGGGAGGGCTGTCGATCCCGGTCCGCAGCGCGATCTACGCCACCACGGCGGTGCTGCACGGCGGCTTCGACACCGAGGTTGTGCTGAGCGACCTGATGGACCCGGCGCGACGGATCACGCTGGTCTCGCTCGTTCCGACCATGCTGGCGCGGTTGCTCGATTCTGGTCTGGAGCGGCCGCCGACGCTCCGCTGGGCGCTTCTGGGGGGAGGTCCGATTCCGCCGGCGCTGCTTGCCCGCGCGGAAGCGGCCGGCGTTCCGGTGGCGCCGACCTACGGGATGACCGAGGCGTGCTCGCAGATCGCCACGTTTGGCTGGCCACTCGCGGGGGTCGACGTACGGATCGCCGAGGACGGTGAGGTGCTCGCGCGCGGGCCGATCGTGTCGGCCGGCGCGCTGTCCGGCGACGGCTGGCTGCACACGGGAGACCTCGGCCGCTTCGATGACCGGGCGCGCCTCGTGATCGTCGGCCGCAAGGCCGACACGATCGTCAGCGGCGGCGAGAACGTCGCGCCTGCCGAGGTCGAGGCGGTGCTGCTCGAGCACCCGGCGGTGGCCGACGCCGCGGTCCACCCGCGCCCGAACCCCGAATGGGGGGAGGCCGTGGTGGCGACGGTGGTGGTTCGGGACGGCGCCACAGTCGCGCCCGAGGAGCTGCGCGCGCATTGCGCCGCCCGTCTCGCCGGGTTCAAGGTGCCCAAGGCGATCGCCTTCGCCGAACGGCTGCCGCGGACGCCGTCGGGCAAGCTGCTGCGGCGCCAGCTTTAATCGGGCTGTGTCGTCCGCCCCACAGTTCGCGCCGTCCGACTCGCCCAACCAGCTCACGATCGAGCAGCTCGCGGCGGAGTCCGGGATGTCCGTGCGCAACATCCGCGCCCACCAGGCGCGCGGCCTGCTCGACCCACCCGAGGTGCGCGCGCGGGTCGGCTACTACGGCCCCGAGCACGTCGAGCAGCTGCGGCTGATCCGCGACCTCCAGGATGACGGCTTCAACCTGGGCGCGATCAAGCGGCTGATCGACGACAGCGAGGGCACGGCCGCGCGGCTGCAGCGCGTCGGCCGCGCATTGAGCGCGGTGGCGCACGCCGAACGCGGGCAGACGCTGACCCTCGAGGAGCTCGGCGCGCGCTTCCGGGTCAGCGCGCAGGAAGCGCCCGAGGTGCTGACCGAGGCCGAGCGGCTCGGCGTGCTCGTGCCCACCGGCGACGGCCGCTACCAGGTTCCCAGCCCGTCCCTGCTCGCGATCGCCGAGGAGGTGGTCGGACGCGGGATCTCGCTGCGCAGCGCGCTGGCCGTGCTCGAGGACATCGACCGCCACTGTGACTCGGTATCGCGGTCGTTCGTGGAACTGTTCGTGGCCGAGATCTGGAAACCGTTCGCGCAGGCCGACATGCCCGCCGAGCGCTGGCCCGAGATCGAGCACGCGGTGGAGCGGCTCGGTCCGGTGGCGTCCGAAGCGCTGATGGCGATCTTCCAGCGGCGCCTCGGCGCGCGGCTCGAGGGCGCGTTCGAGGAGATCACGCGCCGCGTGGCCGAGCGAACGTCCGCCCCGGGTGGGGAGTAGGGCGTGGGCGTTTCCGATCCGGACGCGCTTCGCTCCGAGATCCTCGGGCGCTGGGAACGCGCCGCCGCGGGCTGGGGCAAGAGGGCCGACCGCATGCGCGAGTTCGGGATGCCGGTGTCGGCCTGGATGCTCGAGCAGGCGGCCCTTCATCCCGGCCAGCGGGTGCTCGAGCTGGCGGCGGGACCCGGGGACACCGGGTTCCTCGCCGCCGAGCTGATCCGACCGGGGGGCACGCTGCTGTCGACCGACGCGGCGGAGCCGATGCTGGAGGTGGCACGCGCCCGCGCCGGCGCGATGGGGATAGACAACGTCGAGTTCAAGCGGATCGACCTCGAGTGGATCGACCTCGACACGGCCAGCGTCGACGTCGTCCTGTGCAAGTGGGGGTACATGTTCAGCCTCGATCCCGAGGCTGCCCTGCGTGAGGCGCGCCGTGTCCTGCGGCCGGGGGGCCGCATCGCGCTGGCCGCCTGGGACGAGGCGCCCGGCAACCCGTGGGCCACGATCCCCAACCAGGTGCTGGTCGAGCTCGGGCACACGACGCCTCCGGATCCGGACGCCCCGGGCATGTTCATCCTCTCCGCCCCGGGGCGCCTTCAGGACCTGCTCGAGGCGGCCGGGTTCGTCGACGTGCTCGTCGAGTCGGTGCAGACCTCGAGTTCGTTTGCCGACATTGAGGAGTACGTGGCCGAGTTCTACGACACCTCGAGCGTGTTCGGCGAGGTGTTCGACCGGCTGTCGCACGCGCAGCGCGAGACCGTGGCGAGAAGGATCGCGGAGCTGGCGGTCCAGTACACCGGCGCCGACGGCTCGATCACCGTGCCGGGACGGTCCCTGGTCGCCGCCGCGGACGCGTAGGTCAAGCCGCCGAAACGCTTGGGCGGGGACTTGCAGGAAGCAAGGTCGATTGCAGTGATTCCGGTTGATCGCGGTCTTGACGACACTGGGGCATATGCGTTTGCGACTTTCTCTGCTCATAACCGCTGCGGTCGGCGCCCTGCTGATGGCACCCGCCGCGGCGTCCGCCTACTTCGTCCACGTCGTCGCCTCCGGTGAGTCGCTGTTCTCGATCGCCGCCACCGACGGCCTCACCGTCGATGAGTTGGCCGCCGCCAACGGACTCACCCCGACCACCCAGCTCATCGCCGGCTCGACGCTGCAGATCCCCCCGCAGTCCGGAATGACGGTGACGAGCTCCTCCGCGCCGACGAGCTCCACGGCCGTGACGTCCACCGGCGGCGCTTACGTCGTTCAGCCCGGCGACACGCTTAGCGCGATCGCGGCCCGCGCCGGCCTCAGCCCGGCCTCGCTGGCCGCGCGCAACGGGCTTGATCCGAACGGCATCCTGATCTCCGGCACCGTGCTGCACCTGTCAGGAGACGGGGCCATGGTGCCCGTGAGCACGAGCACGAGCTCGAGCTCCGTGGGCGGCGCCTACGTAGTCCAGCCGGGCGACACGCTGACCGCGATCGCCTCCCGCGCCGGGGTCAGCCCGGCCTCGCTGGCCGCTCGCAACGGACTCGACCTGAACGGCATCCTTCTCTCCGGCGCGGTGCTGCACCTGGCCGGAGAGGGGACCGTGGTGCCGGTGAGCACGAGTTCGAGCTCTGCGGGCGGCGCCTACGTCGTCCAGCCGGGCGATACGCTGACCGCGATCGCGACCCGCGCGGGGTTGAGCATGCCGTCGCTCGCCGCGGCGAACGGCCTCGATCCGAACCGTTTCCTGATCTCGGGCACGGTGCTTCACCTTTCGGGCAGCGCCGCGAGCGTCGTCTCCTCGTCCGCGGCGAGCACGCAGCCGGTCGGGGTCCTCGCCGAGGGAACGGCGACCGACCCGCCCTACCCGACCCCCGAACGGGTCACCTCTGGCCAGGTCGGCTCGATCGCCGCCGCCAACGGCGTCCCGGCCTCGCTGGCTGATGCGATCGCCTGGCAGGAGAGCGGTTTCAACAACGCCCTGGTCTCGAGCGCCGACGCACGCGGCGTCATGCAGATCCTGCCGGGCACCTGGCAGTGGATCCAGCACTCGCTCGACACCGGCGCGCCGTTGGCCCCCGCCTCGGCGGCCGACAACGTCCGCGGCGGGGTCCTGATGCTCCACTCGTTGCTCGACGCCACCGGTGGCGATCCGGCGATGGCCGCGGCCGGCTACTACCAGGGCCTGCCCTCGGTCCAGCAGCACGGCTTGTACTCGGACACCCAGCGCTACGTTCAGAGCGTGCTCGCGCTGCAGCGCCAGTTCGGCGGCGGGGGATGAGCTGACGTGAGACATCGGCCGGGAGCGGCACCTCTGTACGCTCCCGGCCGATGTTCTACGACAAAGACGCAGATCTCTCGCTGCTCGAAGGCAAGACCGTGGCGATCATCGGCTACGGCTCGCAGGGGCACGCTCATTCGCTGAACCTGAAGGACTCGGGCGTCTCGGTGGTGGTCGGGCTGCGCCCCGAATCCTCGAGCGTTGCCAAGGCCCGCGAGCACGGGCTGCGCGTGGCTGAGCCCGCCGACGCCGCCAGCGAAGGCGACATCGTGATGATGCTGGTCCCGGACGAGCTGCATCGCAGCGTCTGGGAGTCCGGCGTGAAGGACGGGATCGCCGCGGGCAACCTGCTGCTGTTCGGGCACGGCTTCTCGATCCACTACGGCGAGGTCGTCCCGCCCCCGGACGTCGACGTGGCGCTGGTCGCGCCCAAGGGCCCGGGTCACCTGGTCCGCCGGCAATACCTGGAGGGCTCCGGGGTGCCGGGCCTGGTGGCCGTGGACCAGGACGCCAGCGGGAACGCGCTCGCGCTCGCGCTCGCCTACGCCAAGGGGATCGGCTGCACGCGCGGCGGCGTGATCGAGACCACGTTCAAGGACGAGACGGAAACCGACCTGTTCGGCGAGCAGGCCGTCCTGTGCGGCGGGGTCACCGAGCTGGTCCGCGCCGGCTACGACACGCTGACCGAGGCGGGCTACGACCCGCGGCTGGCCTACTTCGAGGTTCTGCACGAGCTCAAGCTGATCGTCGACCTGATGTACGAGAAGGGCATCGCCGGGATGCGGTACTCGATCTCGAACACCGCCGAGTACGGGGACATGACCCGCGGCAAGCGGATCATCAGCGACGAGACCCGCGCGGCGATGAAACAGGTGCTGGCCGAGATTCAGTCCGGGGACTTCGCCCGCGAATGGATCGCCGAGAACCGCGCCGGGCAGGAGAACTTCAAGCGCATGCGTGAGGAGCAGGCAGGCCACCAGGTCGAGGTGGTCGGGCGTGAGCTCCGGGCCAATATGGACTGGATCGACACCGAGTTCCAGGAGTAGGTCCGTGCAAGCGCGGCTCCGCGGCGCGGAACAATGTCCCGCAGGGGTAGTTCGTTACCTTGAGTAGGCCCGCATGGCACGAAGCGAAACCGTCCTCCAGATTCCCGATTCACTGAAGCCGGCCGATGGCCGGTTCGGGTCGGGTCCCTCGCGGATCCGGCGGGAACAGCTCGCCCGGCTGCCGCAGGAGGGCGCCGCGGTCATGGGCACGTCGCATCGTCAGGCGCCCGTACGGGGCGTCGTGGGTCAGATCCGGGCGGATCTGCGGGAGCTGTTCTCGCTCCCGGCCGGATACGAAGTGGTGCTCGGCAACGGCGGAACCACGGCGTTCTGGGATGCCGCCACCTGCTGTCTGGTCCGCGATCGCGCGCTGCACCTGATCTACGGCGAGTTCTCGTCCAAGTTCGCCACCTGCACTCGACGCGCTCCCTTCCTTGCCGACCCTGTCGTAATCGAGGCCGAGCCCGGCGACGCGCCCGAGCCGCGGGCCGACCCCCAGACCGATGTGATCGCATGGGCCCACAACGAGACGTCGACCGGCGTGATGGTCCCGGTGTCGAGGCCGGCCGACTCCGATCCTGCCCTCGTGCTGGTCGATGCAACGTCGGCGGCGGCGGGTCTGCCCATCGACGTCGGACAAACCGACGCGTATTACTTCGCGCCCCAGAAGGGCCTCGGCTCCGACGGCGGTCTGTGGCTCGCGCTGCTGAGCCCCGCAGCGCTCGAACGGGTCGGGGAGATCGCCGGTGCTCCGGACGGGCGCTGGATCCCCGAGTTCCTGTCGCTGTCGATCGCGCTCGAGAACTCGGTCAAGGAGCAGACCTACAACACGCCGGCGATCGCGACGCTGCTATTGCTCGCCGACCAGCTCGAATGGATGCTCGATCGAGGCGGTCTGGACGCGATGGTCGCCCGCACCACCGCGTCCTCCGGGCATCTGTACGCGTGGGCGGAGCAGCACGACCACGCGACGCCGTTCGTTCGCGATCCCACCAAGCGCTCGCTGGTCGTCGGCACCGTCGACTTCGACCAGGAGGTGGACGCCGCTGACCTCGCAGCGACGCTGCGCGCCAACGGAATCGTGGATGTGGAGCCGTATCGGAAGCTCGGCCGCAACCAGCTGCGCGTCGGGATGTTCCCCGCCATCGACCCGAGCGACGTCCAGGCGCTGACCGCTTGCATCGACTGGGTGTTGGAGCGGCGGCTGTGAGCGCCACCGAATCGCTGTCCGAGGGTACGCAGGCCGACGAGGCGCGTCCCCGGGTCCTGGTGGCCGAGAAGATCGGCGACTCGGGCATCGATCTGCTGCGCGAGAGCTTCGACGTGGATCTCGGTGTGGGCTGGTCGCGCGAGGAGCTGGCCGAGCGGATCGGCGAGTACGACGGGATCCTGATCCGCTCCGCCACCAAGCTCGACGCGGAGCTGATCGGTCGCGCCGCGCGGCTGCGCGCCGTCGGCCGCGCGGGCGTCGGCGTGGACAACGTCGATGTCGATGCGGCCACCAAGCGCGGCATCGTGGTGGCCAACGCGCCGCAGTCGAACGTGATCACCGCGGCCGAGCACACCATGGCGCTGCTGCTCGCGCTGGCCCGGAACGTCCCGCAGGCCCACGCCTCGCTGACAGGCGGGAAGTGGGAGCGCTCCAAGTTCTCCGGCACCGAGCTGTACGAGAAGACGCTCGGGATCCTCGGCTTCGGCCGGATCGGGCAGCTCGTGGCCCACCGTGCGCTCGCTTTCGGGATGCACGTGATCGGCTACGACCCGTACATCGCGGCCGAGCGCTACCGCGAGGTCGGCGTCGAGAAGGCCGAATCGTCGGACGCGCTGTACGCCGCGGCGGATTTCATCACGCTGCATTTGCCCAATACGCCTGAGACGCGCGGATGGCTCGACGCCGAGGCGCTGGCCAAGTGCAAGGACGGCGTGCGCATCCTGAACGTGGCGCGCGGTCCGCTGGTCGTCGACGCCGATTTGCAGGCGGCGCTCGATTCCGGCAAGGTGGGGGGCGCGGCCCTCGACGTGTTCGCCTCCGAGCCGGTGACCGACCATCCGCTGTTCGGCTATCCGAACGTCATCGTCACGCCGCATCTGGGCGCCTCCACCGCCGAGGCCACCGACCGCGCCGGCTATCAGGCCGCCGAGCAGGTCGTGGCCGCGCTGACCGGCGGCGTCGTGACCAGCGCGGTGAACGTGCCGGCGATCTCGGCCGAGGACATGGACGTGCTCGGGCCGTTCGTGTTCCTGTGCCGGGCGCTCGGGCGGATCGCCGTGGAGGTCGCCGAGGGCTCCTCGATCGACCTGTTGCGGACCGAGTTCCTGGGCCGGATCGCCGAGCGCGACACCCGCCTGCTCGCGGTCCAAGTGCTGCTCGGGGTGCTGCGCGGGCACACGGAGGAAGACGTCAACGAGGTCAACGCGCCGGCCCTGGCTCAGGAGCGGGGGATCGAGGTGGTCGAGATGAAGCGCTCGGCCGTCCGGGACTACTCCGACTTGGTCCGCGTGACCGTGGAGAGCGGCGACGAGAGCGTGCTGGTCGCGGGCACGCTCCTCGGACGGCGCAACCGTGCGCACTTGCTCGAGGTGTGGGGCCAGCGGTTCAACATCCAGCTCGAGGACCACGTGACGGTGTTCCGCTACCGCGACATGCCCGGCATGATCGGGCGCGTCGGCACCCACTTCGGCGAGCACGGGATCAACATCGTCTCCGCGGCCGTGGGACGCCATCCGGACGCCGCGGACCTCGGCGATGGGCTCGAGGCCGTGATGGTGATCACGACGGATGCCGCGGTGGACCAGGCGGTGATCGACGAGATCGTGGCCCTCGGCGGGTTCGAAGCCGGTCGCGCCGTGACTTTGTAGCTTGCGCCGCCGGCCCGGGGATCGCGCGCTGACGGTCCTCGTCGTCACGCTCGCGCAGTTCATGGCGGTCATGTCCACGTCCGTGGTGAGCGTGGCGCTGCCGACGATCGGACGCGACCTGAACGCCTCGAGCACGTCGCTCGAGTGGATCGTCGACGCCTACGTGATCGTGTTCGCCAGCCTGCTGGTGGCCGGCGGGGTGCTGAGCGACCGACGGGGGCGCAAGGGCATGTTCATGACCGGTGTGACGCTGTTCGGGATCGGCTCGCTGGTCGCCGGGGCGGCGCCGTCGGTCGGGTGGCTGCTCTGTGGGCGCGTGATCCAAGGACTGGGACCCGCGATCGTCACACCGACGAGCCTGGCGATCATCTCGGCCACATTCGACGAACCGGGTCCGCGGGCGGGGGCAATCGGGGTGTGGTCATCGGGCTCGGGGCTGGCGCTGGCGCTCGGACCGGCCGTCGGCGGCCTGCTGGTGGACGCGATCGGCTGGCGGTCGGTGTTCCTGCTCAACGTGCCGCTCGCGCTTGCCGTGATCGCCCTGGGCGTGCGGTTCATCCCGGTGATCCCGCGGTCTGAGGGGGGCGCCCCGTTCGACTGGACGGGCGCGTTCCTGACCACGACCGGGATCGGCGTGCTGACGTTCGCGATCATCGAGGGTCCAGGTCGTGGGTGGGGCTCGGGGCTGATCGTGGGCGCGTTCGTGGTGGCATTCTGCGCGCTGGCGGCGTTCGTGGCCTGGGAGGAGCGGCACGAGTCGCCGCTGATCGACGTGTCGCTGTTCTCGCGTGCGCCGTTCACGGTGGCGAACCTGGCGGGGCTGGCCGTCTTCTTCGCGTTCATCGGTGGCATCGTCTACCTGAGCGCCTACTTCCAGCAGGTCCAGGGACGCTCGGCGCTGGGCGCCGGGCTGGCCGTGCTGCCGGTCGGGATCGGGTTCTTCGTCGGTGCGCCGGTGTCAGGCCGGCTGGTCGGCCGGTTCGGCCCGCGCTTCCCGATGGTGTTCGGGCTGCTGCTGTGCGCGGCGGGAATGCTGGGTCTGGTGCGCCTGGAGCCCGAATCCTCGATCGGTTCGGTCTGGTGGGACCTCGCCGCGGTTGGCCTGGGAGGGGGCCTCAGCCTCACCCCGATGACCGCGACGGCCATGGCTGCTGTGCGCGCTCCGCGCGCCGGCATGGCGTCGGCGATTCACAACTCGATGCGTCAGGTTGGCCAGGCACTCGGCGTGGCCGTGCTGGGCTCGCTCGTCTATGCCGGCGTCGTCGGAGGTTCCGCCGGCGGCGGGCGGTTGCAGGGTGCTCAGGCCACCGCGTTCGTGGACGGATTGCATCGCGCGGTTCTCGTGTCCGGAGGTTGCCTGCTGGTGGCGGCGGTGCTGGCGGTGTTCTTGATCCCGAGCGGCCTGTTGGCCCATCGAGGGCCAGATCCGGTGTGAACGCCGGGGGCTTGGGATAAAACTGGTGCTATGCGACGGTTATCTGCCAAGCGACGCTCGTGATGCGGGTGGTCGTGGCCCCGATACGCAGCTTCCCCGACGGCGAGCGGCGGATCGTCTCGGTCGGCGGCCGCTCGATCGGCGTGTTCCGGGTGGGCGAGCACTTCTACGGGATCCGCAACCGCTGCCCGCACCAGGGCGGTCCGCTGTGCCTGGGCCATGTGCTCGGCGATGCGGTTGCCGATGCTCCCGGGGAGGCGCGTATCTCCGCCGATCCGCTGCGGATCGCCTGTCCGTGGCACGGATGGGAATACGACCTGGACTCCGGACAGTCGTTCATGGGTGGCGCGATGGCCGGGGTGCGCAGCTACGGCGTCGCTCTGGAGCGCGGTGGATCGCTGCTCGAAGAGGCCACCGCGAGCCCGGCGGCGCGCGTGCCGGGTCCGTACGTGGCCGAGACATTCGAGGTCAGCGTGGAGGATGAGTATGTTGTGCTGCATGCTTAGCGAGGTGAGCGATGTCCCAGGTTGAGACGCGCACCAGTGCCGAGGCGACGCGCACGCGCGCCGTACAGCTCGTCGACTGCGACGTGCACGCCCAGGCCACTGAGCCGATGCTGGCCAAGTACCTCAGCGCGCCGGCGCGGCGCATGCTCGAGCGCTACGGCCGGCGCACGCCGCGCGTCACCGACTGGTATCCCCGCGCCCGCAACGCCGGTATGCGGGTCGACGCCTGGCCCGGCAAGCCCGGGCACATCTGGGGCAGCGACCCCGAGACCATGCGAGCCCAGCTGCTCGACGAGTTCGAGGTCGACTACGCGGTGCTCGAGGTGCTGAGCGGGCAGGACTGCTACGACCATCCGGATTTCGCGGCCGAGTGGAACTCGGCTGTGAACCAGTGGCAGGCGGACGAATGGCTCAGCTTCGATTCCCGGCTGCGCGGCACGATCGCGGTTGCACACGAGTACCCGCAGCTGGCGGTCGCGGAGATAGAGCGATGGGCACGCGACGAGCGCTTCGTGGCGGTGCTGCTGCCGGCCAGCGCCGCGGATCAGCTCGGCGCGCCCAAGTACTGGCCGATCTATGAGGCCGCCACCGCGTGTGGTCGGCCGGTCGCATTCCACACGGGTGGGTACGCCGATCACCGCGGCGCCGGCTATCCGTCGTTCTACCTCGAGTACCACGTGGGCAACGGCATCGTCATGCAGAGCCAGCTCGCGAGCATGATCGCCGGCGGCATGTTCGAGGAGATTCCGGGGCTCCGCGCGATCTTGACCGAGTGCGGCGTGGCGTGGGTCGCCGCGCTGACCTGGTCACTCGACTCCGCCTGGGAGCTGATGCGCGAGGACCATCCGCGCCTCGGGCGCCGGCCGTCCGAGTACATACGCGAGCACGTCTGGTTCACCACCCAGCCGATCGAGGAGCCCGACGATCCGAAGCATCTGATCTACGCGATCGAGCAGGCTCGGCTCGGGGACCGGTTGCTGTTCGCCACCGACTACCCGCACTGGGACTTCGACTCGCCCAAGCAAGCACTGCCGCGCGCGCTGGGCGCCTCGCTGCGCCAGGCAATCCTGTGCGAGAACGCGCTCTCGCTCTACGGGCTGCCGCGAGAGCGCGTCGTGGACGCGTGACATGGACACGATCGACTGCGACGTGCACTGCGCGCCCGCGTCCTACGACGCGCTGTTTCCGTACCTGAGCGACTACTGGCGCCAGTACATCACCGAGGCCGGGATCCGGTTGAACGGCCTGGCGCACGCGTACCCGCGGGGGGTCACGGCGCCGGCGCCGTCCAGCCATGAGGAGCTGGCGGAGCGGGTGCTCGGCGGGTCCTCGGACCCGCGGTTCGTCGTCCTCAACTGCCTGACAGGGTTCGAGACCCACCGCAACCCGTACTTCGCCGCGGCGGTTGCGTCCGCCATCAACGACTGGCTGCGCGAGGAGTTCCTGGCGCGAGACTCGCAGTTGCGCGCCAGCCTGGTCGTTTCGACAATTTCTCCCGACGACGCCGTGTCGGAGATCGAGCGGGTGGGGGAGGACCCGCGCTTCGTCCAGGTTCTGTTGCCCATCCGCAGCGACGTGCCGTGGGGACACAAGAACAACCACGCGATGTTCGCGGCGGCTCGTGCGGCCGGGTTGCAGGTCGGCTTGCACGCTTGGGGTCGCGCCGGCAACGCGACGACCCCGAGTGGGTTCACCACGACGTACATGGAGGATTACCTCGGCAATCAGCCGATCGCCCAGGCCCAGGTCCTGAGCTTCGTCTCAGAGGGTGTGTTCGAGCGCTTCCCGGATCTATGCGTGATGTTGACCGAGTGCGGCTTCGCCTGGCTCGCGCCGCTGCTGTGGCGTTTCGACAAGGACTGGAAGGGCGTGTGGCGCGAGGTCCCATGGGTCAAGCGCCGGCCCTCGGAGTATGTGCACGAGCACTTCCGCTTCACGACGGCGCCGGCGCACCTGCCATCCGACCCGGTGGCGCTCGACCAGCTCCTCGAGATGATGGACGGGGCCGACGTGCTCGCCTACGCCTCCGACTATCCCCATGAGCACGGGGACGGCCTGCCGGCGCTGCTCGATCGCCTGAGCGATGAGCAGCGCCGCGAGGTGATGGTCGGGACCGCCGCCGAGCTGTACGGACTCGACACGTAAGGCCTGTCGCTGGGCGACCGGGCGAGGCCCCCATGCGGAAGCCTCCCCGGTCGACCAGCCCTCCTACGGTGCGGCGTCGCCGATGGGGCCGCCACCACCTTCCGGAGGCGAGCCCGGGGTCCACTGCCCCGAGAACGCCTGCCAGACCGAGGTCTTGTCGCACGTCCACTCCTCGACCGCCGATCCGGGCGGCCGGTTCGGAAGCACGGTCACGCACTGGTTGCTCCACGTCCCGAACGCCTTGAACAGGTGGACCAGCAAATACCCGCTGTAGTTCGAGGCGCCGGCGCCGAACCACATCGCGGTCGATGTGCTGTTACACGACCACAACGCCATCTGGTTGCCGTTGCTGAAACTGAACCCGTAGTTGTTCAGGCACAGGTTGTTCGTGTTGTACGCATACAGGTACGGCTCGTAGTCCGCCCCGAGCGCGTAGACCCACTCCTGGTTGGCGGAGTTGTTACAGGTGTACTCCTCGATTGCGCTGCCGTGGGTGTTGGGATTCCCTCCAGGATGCACGCGACCGGGCCGGACTCGACCGCGTCCAGCAGCCCTTCCAAGTGCGCGCGCTCGGCGCCGCGTCCAAAGAGCATCGCTGTGCTCGCCTTTCCAGACCCGACCCAAATCCCGTCCGATTCCCGCACACAACTGTACGCGGGTTCCGCACAAACGACGTTCGGGGGCTCACAAACCTGTGGGATTCGCGGATTTACGCAGTGACGATTCCGACGTAGCGTGCGATCGGAGGCGAGTCCCCTGTGAAAACGATCCGCGACACCTTGCCGTCGATGCACCGACTGTCAGTGCTTATCGCCGATCGCCGGCGCACCGGCGCGTGCAGTCTCGCGGCCGCGTTCGAGGAGGGAGTCGAGTTTGTCGCCCGGGTCTGCTGCCACGAAGCCCAGGAGCTCCTGATCGGGCTCGGTTTCGGCAGCACGATCGATGCCGTGGTCATCGACGCGGAGATGTTCGACGGGGACGCCGCAGAATCGGTTGACGCGGTCCGCCGGCTCGCCCCGGGCGCCGCCGTGCTGGTGCTCACGACCCGGATCGACGAGCGGTTGCTCGAGGCCGTCGCGCGCGAATGCGTCTCGTGCGTCTCGGCGTACAGTGACGCGCTCGCGATCGTGTCCGCCCTCCGGGCGCTCGTCCATGGGAAGACCCACCTTCCGTCCGAGGTGCAGCGGGCACTCGCGGACAGGATCCGCCGGCCGTCACCCCGACGCGCCCCGCGCTGACCTCGCGCGAGGAACAGGTGCTCGAACTCGCCGCTACCGGCCTGACGGTCTTCGAGATCGCCGGGAGGCTGCACATCAGCCACAGCACGGCCAAGACGCACCTCCTGCGGGTCTACGAGAAGCTCGAGGCGCCGAATCGCTCGGCCGCCGTAGCCATCGCCGTCGGGCGCGGGATGCTTCGGCTGACCGCTGCAGCGTCGTGAGAACGGGTTCGTCCAGCACACTTCCGGGGGGGCCGGGGAGCCCTAGTTCGGCGGCTCCGATCGACGACTTGAGCCCTCTAAACAGAACTGGACAAACGTCCGATTGCAGGAACTGCGACTCCCGGTAGCCTTCTGGCACACGGGGGCGCAGTCCCCACGATGAACAGGAAACGGCAGGGGTGCCAGGCAGCGCACTGTGAGAGGTAGGGCTGCCGGCTTGAAGCCGTTTGACACAGGCGCAAACGAAAGGGGTGTTAAGCCATGGGTTGGCTCAACGGCTGATTGTGCTTTCGGAGGGGTTTCGCATAGGCGGCCCCTCCGTTTTCATTCGCGGCGTGCACGTGTCTCATCGGCCGCAAAGAATGGGAGCTTTAGTGGTCGTCCAGGAATGTCTGGACGATTTCGGGATTGAGGATCTTGCGCGGCCGACCGATGACTAGGGTGCGATGGACCGCGCTCCTGCCACGGCTGGCAACAAGTACCCACGGCAACCTGGCCGTGGCGATGCGCTGTTCCATGCGCTCGCGCTAGTTGGGGCGGCGATCCTCGTCAGTTTGACGAGTGAGCTGGATCGCTGGAGCGTCATGCCACTCCTGTTGCTCGTCGCATTTTCGATCATCAGTGCTCTTACGGACGTGGCGGCAGGTCCGAACAAGCTGAGAGTCGCCGGCGTGCTCATCGGGTTGATGCAGGCAGTCGTCCTGCTTGGTCCCGGCCCTGGGGCCGTCCTCGGCGCGCTCACGACGTTGTTTGTCTGGTTCCGAACCCGACCTCGGCTACAGATCGTCCTCGGTAACGTCGCCACCTACGCGTGGTGCGGGTTGGTTGCGGGTCTTCAGTTCCAGGGGACCGTCCGACTCGCGCACCTGACGCCCGACACGCTCGCGTACTACCTGCTCGTTTTCGTCGCCTACGTCGTCGCTCTCGTTGTGAACATCGTCGGCGTCTTTGGGTACAGGCGATATCTGTACGGCACGCCCCTGCTTCAGAGCCTGCGGGAGGCCGTCCTGCCGCTCATGTCCGCACAGCTCGCGTCGGGGTTGCTGACAATGGCCGCCGCCTTTGTCGCGGTGAAGACGGGATCGCTGGGAATCGCATTGATCGCTCTCGTGCTCCTCATCTTCCAGTACCTCGTCGGCGAACTGCTGAAGTCCAAGCAACGCAGCGACGAGCTTCAGCGCATGGCAACGACCGACGAGCTCACCGGCCTGCCAAATCGCGAGGTGTTTCGCCGTCAGCTCGACGACCGAATCGCGTCGGCGACGGCCCGCGATGAGAACTTCGGGGTCATGCTCCTCGACCTCGACCGCTTCAAGGAGGTCAACGACACGCTCGGCCACCACTATGGCGACGAGCTGTTGCGCAATCTCGGGCCGCGGCTGGCTGAGGCCATCGGCGAGGGCGGCCTGGTCGCCCGCCTGGGGGGCGACGAGTTCGCGATCATGCCGGCGGAGGCAACCGGGGACACCGAGGAGCTCGAGGCGATCGCCGGGCGGTTGATCGCCTGCGTCCAGCGGCCCGTGCGCATCGACGAGATGACGCTCGAAGTCGGCGGCAGCATCGGCGTGGCTCGCTTCCCGCGGGACGGCGACGATCCGCACTCACTGCTGCGCAGCGCCGACGTGGCGATGTACGCGGCGAAGGAGGCTCACGTGCAGTGCAAGGTCTACGCCGCCGCGCTCGACCGTCACTCGGTGCGTCGCCTGAACGTGCTCAGCGAGTTCAGAGAAGCGCTCAACAACGGCGAGATCGAGGTGTTCTACCAGCCGATCATGCACATGGACGGCACGCGTGTGCACGGCGCGGAGGGCCTGGTGCGCTGGCAGCACCCGGAGCTCGGCCTGCTGCCGCCCTCGGACTTCATCCCGATCGTGGAGCAGACCGAGCTGATCGGTTCGCTTACGCGCCACGTGCTCGAGCGCGCGGTGTTCGATTGCGCCCGCTGGCGGCGAGCGGGACACGACCTCACGGTCTCGGTAAATCTCTCGGTTCGCAACCTGCTCGATCCCGACCTGCCGTCGTTGATCGGGAAGCTGCTCATGCGCTACGGGTTGGCGCCCGAGGCGCTGCAGCTCGAGATCACCGAGAGCATGCTGATGTCCGACCCCGAGCGTTCGCTGGTCACGCTCACCGCGCTCAGCCAGCTCGGTGTCGGGCTCTCGGTCGACGACTATGGGACGGGTTACTCGTCGCTGGCCAACCTGCGCCGTCTCCCGATCGACGAGCTCAAGCTCGACCGCTCGTTCGTCTCACCCATGCTCAGCGACGAGAACGACCTGATCATCGTGCGCTCGACGATCAACCTCGGCCACGACCTCGGGCTGAACGTAGTGGCCGAGGGTGTCGAGGATGAGCCCACGCTCAACCGTCTCGCCGCCCTCGGCTGCGATCTGGCGCAGGGCTATCACTTCTCCAAGCCGCTCCCGTCGCCGGACTTCGACGCGTTCATCGGCCTCGACATCGAGGCCGAGGCGCACGCCGCAGCCGCCTGATTCACGCCAGTCCGGATGGAAACGGCCCGCGAAAGCGGGCCTTGAGTCGTTCCGTTGAATGTGGACAAACGTCCGATTGCGGGAACGGCGGCACCCGGTAGCCTTTTGGCACACGGGGGCACAGTCCCCAAGGACTACTGGGACGGCAGGGGTTGCAGGCAGCGCGCTGTGGAAGGTGGGGCTGCCGGCGAAAGTGCCGTCGCGACGTCGCCGCTGAAAGGGGCTCCGTCATGGGTTGGCACGACTAGTTGTTTCCGGAGGGGTTCGCACAAGGCGGCCCCTCCTTTCGTTCCGTCGTTGCATAGGCCACATCGGCCATCGGGATGAGAAGCTTTAGCGGTGTCCAGGAGGTTCTGGACACCTTCAGGGATTGAGGATTCCGCCGCCCGGGCCGATGAATGGGGTGCGATGGATCGCAAAGCTGCCACGGCTGGCAACAAGCGCGCACGGCATCCTGGCCGGAGCGTCGCGATTGTGCATGCGTTCGCCCTGATTGCGGCGGCAACCCTCATATGGCTAACGATCGGCATTGATCGGTGGCGGGTCGGTCCGCTCGTCGTGCTGACCATATTCACGAGTGTCAGCGTTCTCAGGGACATCTCAGACGGCGCGAGCAAGGTGCGGGTTTCGGGAGTCCCCATCGGTCTGACCATGGCGGTCGTGTTGTTGGGCCCGGGTCCAGCCGCGCTCTTAGGCGCGGCGACCATGAGCGTCTCCTGGACGCGGACACGAGTCGCATGGCCGCAGCTGCGCAATAACGTCGCGACGTTCATGTGGTACCCGCTGGCGGCCGGCATGTTCTTCCATGAGGCGGTCGCCCGTTTGGGTCTCGGTCCCGACGCGTTGGCCTACTACTTGGTCGTGTTCGCCACATTCGTCGTCGCGTTGGTCGTCAACTTCTTGGGCGTATTTGGGTTCAGGTCCTATCTGCGCGGTGGGTCAATGGTCCATTGGGCGCGGCAGGCGGTCATCCCGATCATGTCCGCGGAGCTGTTCTCGGGGCTCTTGACAATGGCACTCGTGTGGGCGGCGATCGATGCTGGCATCGTCGGGATTATCTTCGCCGTGCTCGTCCTCCTCATCTTCCAGTACCTGATTGGCGAGTTGCTCAAGTCCAAGCAGCGCGGCGAGCGGCTTCACCGCGTCGCCACCACCGACGAGCTGACCGGCCTCGCCAACCGCGAGCGCTTCCGCGCGCGACTCGACCAGCGAATCGCGGCGGCGAAGGAGACCGACGAGAAGTTCGCGGTCATGCTGCTCGACCTCGATCGCTTCAAGGAGGTCAACGACACGCTCGGCCACCACCTCGGCGACGAACTGCTGCGCGACCTCGGGCCGCGCCTGGCCGAGGCTGTCGGCCCGGACGGCCTGGTGGCGCGGCTGGGCGGCGACGAGTTTGCGGTCATGCCGCCGGAGGCGACCGCGGACACCGAGCAGCTCGAGGCGATCGCGCGGGGTCTGATGCGGTGCGTCCAGCAGCCGGTGGTGGTCGACGACCTGACGCTCGACGTCGGCGTCAGCATCGGCGTCGCCCGCTTCCCGCGCGACGGTGCCGATCCGCACTCGTTGCTGCGCAGCGCGGACGTCGCGATGTACGCGGCCAAGGAGGCCCACTCCGGCTGCAAGGTGTATGCCGCCGCGCTCGACCGCCATTCGGTGCGCCGCCTGAGCGTGCTCAGCGAGTTTCGACGCGCGCTGGACTCGGACGAGGTCGTCGTCTTCTACCAGCCGATCATGGAGATGGACGGGACGACGGTGCATGGCGCCGAGGCCCTGGTGCGCTGGCAGCACCCGGAAGCTCGGGCTGCTGCCGCCGTCTGACTTCCTGCCGATCGTCGAGCAAACCGGCCTGATCGGACCGCTCACGCGGCACGTGCTCGAGCAGTCGGTGGCGCAGTGCGCGGCGTGGCGCCGCGCCGGGAAGGAGCTGACCGTGTCGGTCAACCTGTCGGTCCGCAACCTGCTCGATCCCGACCTGCCGGTGCTGATCGGGGATCTCCTCACGCTTTACGGCCTTGTCCCCGAGGCGCTCCACCTCGAGATCACCGAGAGCATGCTGATGTCCGACCCGGAGCGCTCGCTGGTCACCCTCGCACGCCTGAACCAGCTCGGCGCGAGCCTGTCGGTGGACGACTACGGAACCGGCTACTCATCGCTGGCCAATCTCCGGCGACTGCCGATCGACCAGCTGAAGATCGATCGCTCGTTCGTCTCGCCGATGCTGAGCGACGAGAGCGATCTGATCATCGTGCGCTCGACGATCAACCTGAGCCACGACCTCGGGCTCAACGTCGTCGCGGAAGGGGTGGAGGACGAGGCGACGCTGAACCGCCTCGCCGGCCTGGGCTGTGACTTCGCGCAGGGCTACCACTTCTCAAAGCCGCTCGCCCCGCAGGCGTTCAACGAGTGGATCGGCTTGAGCGCCGACGCGGCCGAGGCGAGCCTCCCCGCCCAGGACGGTCTGGCCGAGCAGGCCGCCGCGGCCTGAGGCCCGGCTACTTCTTGGCGCTCTGTCCGGAAGGCTCGGCAACCTCCGCGTCGATCCAGTCGTCGATGCGCTTCCACCAGTCGTAGAGCCAGCTCACGCGCTCGTCGTCGGTGGCCGGGACGTCGCCGGAGCGCACCAGCCACATCCGGGTGTGCAGCGTCCGGCCGATCGGCATCTCGCGCCAGAACTGGCGCGGGTACGCCGCGAGTCCAAGGCCGGTGTGCGCGGCGAACACGACGTCGAGGCCACCGCCGGCGCGAAGCGCGGTCAGCGCCCCCCCGGGCTGCGGCGGCATGACGTGGGGCATGGTCTCGGCGCGGGCGGCCGCGCGGCGACGGCCCTTTCGCCGGAGACCCCGCAGGGCGGAGCGACGGCGCTCGGGGGTGAAGTTGCCGCCCTCGGGGAACAGCAGCAGCGTCCCGCGCCGTCCCACCTCGTGCATGAGCTGCCCGATGCGTGCCTCGCACTCGTCCCGATCCGAGGTGTCGATCAGCGCCTGCGGGAGACGGTGGGACAGCAGGTCGACGGACGGGTCGATGGCCAGGGTCTCCTTGAATACGACGCTGGGTCGTCGGTGAAAGCGCGAGACCAGTTGATCGACGATGAAGATCGTGTCGCCGGGGCCGGCGTGCCGGCTGAACACGATCAAGGGCTGGTCGGACTCGAGTGCGCGAGCCGCCTCCGGCGAGGCATCCGCCCGCACGTCGATCTGCAGCGCGCTTCGGCCGGCCGCGGCCAGCCCGCCGAAGAACCAGCGGAGCAGCCGCCAGTGGAGCGTCTGCGACCTCGGACTGTCGATCAGCCGACCGCCGCCGGCCGCGACCCACAGCGCGCCGCACGCCACCAACACGCCGAGCTCATGCGCGAAGTAGGCAAAGATGAGGCGAGCGATAACCAGAGGCTGGCGGCGACCCGTGATCGCGCTCGCGGCCATACCGATCGCGAGCAGCAGGGGAGAGGCCACGACGCAGACAGCCGAGACGATCAGCCACACGATGACTGTGACGGGCCGGCGGATGAAGGTTGGCGGCATCAGGTCTGCGCCAGATAGCGCAGCGATGCCTCGTAGGCCGAATCGATCTGTCGCTGGACGGTGCGGATCATCCTCCTTACCCGCAACGGGGCCGAGAGATCGTTGTAGGCGGGCGCAGCCGACCCCCCGGTGGGGAGGACGTGCAGCTCGATGCCGTCGGGCAGGTTGTGCAGATCGTGGGCGAAGCGATGGCGGCGCGCCACCTCGAAGGCGACCAGCCCGACCTCCCAAGGCCGGCGCGGCGGCTTCAGCGTTTGCTCGAGGCGGCCGACCTGGAGCACGTAAATCTTGCGCGCGCCGAGTGCCACCGCCCGGCTCACCGGAATCGAGTTGACGATCCCGCCGTCGATGAAGTGCTCGCCGTCGATCGGCACGGGGGGGAGGATGCCGGGCACCGCGCACGAGGCGAGGACCACGTCGGCCAGCGGGCCGCGGTCGAACCAGTGCTCCGCGGCGCGTTCGATCGACGCCGCCACGCACTGGTAGGGAACCTCCAGCTCCTCAACCCGCTGCACCGGAAGCAGCGCGACCAGCCGGTCGCGCATCTCTGAGAGCGACTCGAGGTGGGTGCCGCTGCGCGCGAGCGTGGTAAGCCGCCGGAGCGCGGCGCCGGCCGAGCGCTCCGACCAGCCCGACTCTCGCCATAGCTCGCTCAGGCGCTCCACGCCGGCGAGCGTCGGGTCCGCGGCGAAGAACGCACCGTTGATCGCGCCGACCGAAGTACCGAGAATCATGTCGGGCTTGATGTCCCGCTCGGCCAGCGCTCGCAGCATCCCGACCTCGTGGGCGCCGAGCACGCCGCCGCCGCCCAGGACGAACGCGAGCTCAGATGTCGACGCGTCGCCGGCCACGGCTAGAACAGCGCGGTCTGGAGCTCATCCAGTCCGGGCGCCAGGCACTCCGGCCCGTCGTAGCGAGCATCGTTGACCGCCGGTCCTACGGGACGGAGCGCGGTGTCGCCCGGGCTCAGTCCGGCGAGCAGTTCGTGCAGGCGCTCGGGCGGGTGGGAGGGCTCGAGCCAGGCCGATTCGGCGTCCGGGCCCAGTATTACCGGCATCCGGTCGTGGAGCGGAGCGATCGCGCTGCTGGCGGCTGTGGTGAGGATCGTGCAGGTGCGCAGCTTCTGATCGCCCTCGCCGTACCAGATCGACCACAGCCCGGCGAACGCGAACAGCCCGCCGTCGGTACGGGTGATGTGGAAGGCCTGCTTTGGCCCCGTGGGCAGGCGCCGCCATTCGTAGAACCCGTCGGCGACGATCAGGCAGCGGTAGCGCTCGAAGGCTCGCCTGAAGGCCGGGCGATCGGCGACCGTCTCCACCCGGGCATTGATCATCTTGAGCCCCGTGTCGGGCTGCTTGGCCCACGAGGGCACGAGTCCCCATCGCAAGAGCTCGCCGCGCGGATTGCCGTCGCGGTCCTGGGTCACCGCGAGGACCTCGTCGCCCGGGGCCACGTTGAAGCGCCGGCGGATCTCGACCGACTCGCCGATCGGGAAACGGCCGCGAACCTCAGCCGGATTCGGCGTGGCCAGCGTGTAGCGCCCGCACACGGCGACGGGTCAGCGGGATCGCGCGGCGATCTGCTCCGCGCGCTCGGCCTGGGCGCGCTTCTGGCGTCGTCGGCCGTAGAAGGCCAGCACGCCGAGCACGATGGCCACGAGGACGAAGCCCCAGAAGATCGAGAGCTGGACCGACATTCCGCCGAAGATCTGCGCGACGCCGTAGACGAGCCCGAACGCGATCACCAGAACCGCGATGACCAGGACGATCGCGATCAGGATCCCGCGGATGCGCGCCAGCGCCCCGGCGCTGGCCGGAGGCGCGACCAGACCCAGGAACCTGAGGCTCCGGAGCTGGCGCGTGGTGGGGGCTTCGACGCCGAGGCGTTCGGTGGCCCGCTTGAGGTCGTCGGGCCTCCGCTCGGCCAGGGCGAGCGACGCGTCGGCCATCTTGCGGATGCCCGCCCGCTCCTGCGGTCCCCGAGCGGCCGCGAGCGCACGCTGAAAGTGCGCGCGGGCTGTCTTGGCGTCGTAGCGCTCGGCCGCCCGGTAGCCGAGGATCGCCTGGGCCGCCGCCTTGAAGCGGGTCTCGGCCTCGAGCTCCTCGTCGGACTTGCTCTCGAGCTGCTGCATGGCGGCCATCTGGCCGCGCTGCTCGATTCGCATGGTCCGCTGCTGCTTGGGCATGGCCAGATGAGTCTAGCTCCGCGCGATGGCCGCGGAGCTACAGGGAGAGTCGCGCAGCTCGGAGACGGTCAAGCCTGCCGGGATGGCTGACAGGAAAATCCCGTTGGGGTCGCGGTCCGGTTGGGGTCGCGAGGTCGTTGACGTCAGGCCGCGTGCGGCAACTCCTCGAGGATCACTTTGTGGCCGAGGCTCTCGAGTTGGGCGATGAGTCGTTTGGTGATGCGTTCGGGGTCGCGTTTGCGGAAGTAGTCGCCGCCGAGGTCGTTGTAGAGCTCGCCGGTGCTGAGCATGTGCCAGCAGATGCAGATGAGCGAGTGTTTGACCGCGCCGAGCGCTTTCTTGTGACCGCGCCGGGGCCGCAGCCGTGCGTATTGGGGGTCTCCCGGCATCGATGTGGTGATGGTGACGGCGGGATTTGCCGCGTGAGCAGGTCTTTGCCGGCCTGAGGTAGTTCTCGCAAGTTGCGCGCTGGTTGGGGACGCGCCCGCCGCCCTCACCGGCAGGCTGCTGGCTGTCCAAGGTCAACGGCTTGCAAGGAGGGACAGCGTGCGCGTCACGACGGCATTTTCCAGGCTTCTGCGTCTGCCGGAGGTGTGGGTCAGGAAGGTTCGCTTCGAGCCCGATGTTGTCGTGGTCGAGGTGGCGCTGCGACGCCGGCGGCTGGTCTGCCCCGAGTGCGGGTACTCGACGCGGTCTCGTAAGGACACGCGGCCGGAGGACTCGGTCTGGCGGCATCTTGATCTCGGGGTCTGGCGGCTTGAGATCCATTGCCGTCGCCGGCGCCTGTGGTGCCCGCAGCATGGGGCGCGCACGGAGGGCGTCCCGTTCGCCCGGCCGGGCGCCGAGTTCACGCGCGATTTCGAGTGTCTGGTCGCGTGGCTGGCGACGCGGACTGACAAGTCGACGATCAAGCGGATGCTGCGGATCGACTGGGACACGGTCGGGCGGATCGTCAAGCGCGTCTGCGACGACGAGCTCGATCCCGGCCGCCTGAACGATCTCTACGACATTGGCATCGACGAGGTCAGCTGGAAGCGCCAGCACAAGTACCTCACGCTCGTGGTCGACCATCAGCGCCGCCAGGTCGTGTGGGGATGCAAAGGGTCCGGCGCGGCCGCCGCGGACGCGTTCTTTGACGAACTCGACCCGCCGCCGCCCGACGCCGTGGCCGAGCACGCCAAGCAGCCACGCGCGGCGAGCGAGCCGGCGATCATGGTGCCGTTCGGCCCGTGCGCGACCGTTCCCGCCGGACACGGCATCCCGGGCGCGTGGCTGGCGCCCGGCCTGGAGATTGAGCCTGCGATCTTCGCGCGCGCCGGGCGGCTGCGCGCCGTCTCGATGGACATGGGTCCCGGCTATGCGAAGTCGGTCCGCGAGCATGCCCCGCAGGCGATCGTGTGCATCGATCCGTATCACGTGGTGCAGCTCGCCAACCAGGCGCTCGACGAGGTCCGCCGCGCGTATTGGAACGAGCTCCGCTCGCTCGGCGACCAGCAAGCCGCCAGGCGCTTCAAGGACTCCCGCTGGTCGCTGCTCAAGAGACCGGAGAAGCTCACCGACGAGCAGGCCGCCACACTCGTCCGGATCAAGGCCGCCGGCGGCGAGGTCTGGCACGCGTACACGCTCAAGGAAGCCGTACGCGGCATCTTCGAACCCGGCCTCTCGATCGACGACGTCGAGATCCTGATCGACCGGCTGCTCAGCCGCCTGGCCCGCAGCCGGCTCGAGCCGTTCGTCCGCCTCGGCAAAACCATCCGCAAGCACCGCGATGGGATCCTCGCCGCGATCCGCCTCGGCATCAACCAAGGCCGCACCGAGGCGCTCAACAACAAGGTCCGCCTGATCACGCGCCGCGCCTACGGGTTTCACTCAGCCAAAGCCGCGCTCGCGCTCGTGCTGCTCACCTGCGGACCGATCACCCTTCACCTGCCACACGAGCTACACGCGCTCGGAATCGGGTGACGCTGACCACATCGATGCCGAGAGAGCCCGTATTGGGCGGCGAGGTAGGAGTCGTTGGTGCGGATCGCGGCCATCGCGGCTTCCTCCAGCGCCCAGTCAAGCCACTTGGAGCCCTTGCGTGTGCGACCTGAGCGGCGGCGGCCGGCGGACTGGTCATTGCCGGGGCACTGCCCGGCCCACGAGGCGAGTTGTTTGTCGGTCGGGAAGACCTGCATGTCGACGCCGATCTCGGCGATGATCACCTCGGCGGTGCGTCGTTGAACACCGTGGATCGTGCACAGCAGCTCAACGGCCTTCTCGAAAGGGGCGATCTGCTCCCCGATCGCCTCGGTCAGGTTGGAGATCTGCTCGTCCAGGAAGTCCAGGTGGGCAAGGATCGCGCCGATCCACACGGCGTGGAGGTGGTCAAAGCGGCCCTCCAGTGCCTCCTTGAGCGCCGGGATCTTCTTGCGCAGCTTCCCCTTCGCGAGCTCGGCGAGGATCTCCGGATCGGTGGTGCCCTGCACGAGCGCATCGAGCATCGCCCGTCCCGAGACGCCGAGGATGTCGGTCGCGACGCAGTCGAGCTTGATCCCGGTGTCCTCCAGCGCCTTGTGCAGCCGATTGGCCTCCCGAGCGCGCTCCTGGATCTGGGTCTTGCGATACCGAGTCAGGTTTCTGAGCGCCCGGATCGGCTTGGGCGGCACGAAGCTCGCCCTCAGTAGTCCCGCCTCGGCGAGCTGGCACAGCCACTCGGCATCCTTGACATCGGTCTTGCGTCCGGGGACCTGCTTGACGTGGCGAGCGTTGACCAGCAGGCACTCGAACTCGTCCTCGAGGATCGCCCACACCGGCTTCCAGAACACGCCGGTCGCCTCCATCACGACCTGCTGCACACCAAACGCCGCCAGCCAGTCGCGCAGCGTCAAGAGCCCCGCGACCGTCGTCGGGAACTCCGCCACGTGCTGCTCCCGCGAGCGACCATTCCCCGGCACCCGCACGCACGCCGTCACCTGCTCCTTGTGGACATCCAGCGCCGACGGACGCTCGACCACCATCTCCATCCGGCCTCCTTGAACACGATCGACAAGATCGTCGCCCAGGGGCCTCTGAGAACTAACGAGTCTGACAGGCGTGCTCTTGGCAACAGTCCGGAACCCCGGGGAGACCCACACGCCAAACTAGCCTCGGGCTCACAAGCACCAAGCAGTGATCGGCGTCGAGGGCGACCGCCCAATCATCCAAGAATTTTCAGTCGCCCGCGACCGGCCGCCAGGCCAGCCCAACTAGCCCGGAAGGCGATGCCTGACGCCCGGGAATCGCGCGAAGTCCCGATCGTAGGAGACGATTTCCGCGCCCTGCTCGACCGCCAGCGCCGCAAGGTGGGCGTCGGTGGTCAGATTGCCGGCCGAGCCGGTGTCGTGAAGTAGCCCCCGCAGCAGGGTCGCGTGCCGGGGGGTGGGTTGGGCGACGACCGCCGCCGGCGCCGCGAGCCACGCCTCGACCTGGTCCATGGCCTCGTCGGTCATCAAGGGGTTGGGGAACACGGCCGGGCTGGTGGCGATTCGGACGAAGGCGAGCAGCGCTACCCACGCGAGCCCAACCGCCTCGGTCCCGTTGAGCGCGGCGTCGAGCCAGGACCGGGCACGTTCGTGATGCGCGCTTGCGCGATCGACGGCATACAGCAGGACGTTCGCGTCGACCACGACCACGGGCTCAGCGACCCTCGGTGAGCCGGCGCGCGAGCGTTTCGTCCTCGAGCTCGCCGGCGATCCTCAGCGCCTTAGTCAGATCGACGCGCGCGGGGCCCAGTTCTCGCGGCGTTGTGATTTGGCGCTGTTCAGGCAAGGGCGGAGCGAGACCCGCCCGGATAGCGTGATTGACGGCCTGCTTGAAGGACAGTCCGCGTTCCCGCATCAAGCGGTCGATGAGCACCCGTGTGTCGGGATCGAGCGTCACCGTTGTTCTCATTTCCACATTGCATCATAGCATCAGTTAGAGTGATGCTATGATGCTACAGGTCGTATGATCGCGTACACCACCACCGCCAGATCCATGAGGAGGTCTGAGCGGATCGGCTGCATGCCGAGCCGCGTGGCGACGCTGATCGAGCGGTGGTTGTCCGGCACGATCATCGCGGTGAGGTATGGGACCTGGAGTGCCCGAAAGCCCCAGTCGATGCAGACTCGGCCGGCCTCGGTGGCGAAGCCCTGACCCCAGACATCCGGTCGGAGCACCCAGCCGACCTCGGTCTCGTCGAATTGTGGCCAGTACTTCAGGCCGCTGCGACCGAGGAACCGGCCGCCGGCACGTGCGCGAATCGCCACCAGGCCATGTCCGCGCTCCGCCCACTCGCGTTCGTTGCGCTCGAGTCGGGCCAGCGCGGCCGAACGATCCCACGTTCCCATCATCCGCGCTACCTCGGGCGTGGCGTGCATCTCGACGACCTCGTCGAGATCGGCCGTAGTGAGCGGCCGGAGGAGCAGACGGTCGGTTTCGATCCTCAAGGTTCCGTGAGGGCGATGATGTCGCTTCGATCGATCGGACGGCCGCTGACACGCTTCATCGCGATCAGGTCATCCCGCCCCGCCACGGCGACCGGCACGTCGAGTTGGATGACCAGTGCTCGTTCGCGCAGCTCGGCATAGGGGGCGGCGCCCGTCGGAGCAGCGTGCACGTCGATGCCGCCGGCGTCGGTGTCGAGCTCGAGCACGCCGACCTCGGGAATCGAGATCGGAGCCGGGGCGCGCGCGCCGGCCGGTCGAGCACCCAGCTCGCTCAGCGCCGCGAGCAGGCGCGCGCGGTTCTCGGAATTTGGCTCGGGTATCAGGTCGAGGTCCTGCGTGGTGCGCGGATGGCCGTGGGCCTGGACGGCCAGACCGCCGATCACGACGTATTCGACCCGGTGCGCGGCGAGTACGCGCAGGATCGCGGCGGCGTCGAGCGGAACCTCACGGCGCGTCACGACGCCTTGGTTCGAGCGCGTTCGCCGGCGATCGATACCTGCCCGGCCAGTCGGTTCCACGCGATCGCCTGCGCCAGGCGATCGGCGGGCGTGCGCGAGCGCAGGCTACGGAGACGCCTCGGATCGCAGTCCAGCCGACTGCGCCGCACGAGGATCTCGGCCTCTTCGCCCATCACCGCCAGCAACCGGGTGATCGTCTCGACCGTCGGCGAGAGCTCGCCGCGTTCCAAGCGACTGATCGCCGCCTGGGTCGAGCCGGCTCTGAGCGCAAGCTGGGCTTGCGTAAGCCCGTTTGCCCGCCGGCGCTCCCGGATCAACTTCCCGGCGTCCACCGCACCGAATATACCTGATACGGCATACGGTCCCGCGCTTGGCGCTGGGGCTACGTATGTGGGTCTCCGTTAAGGAACGCGGCACCAAGTGACAAGTAGGCCGAGATCTGCCGGTCGGCGTCCTGGTCTGCCAGCCACTCAGGTTGACTCGCCATTGGTTTCGACGGTCTGGGCGGCGGTGAGGGCAAGGCGTCTGGTCATGTTGAGCTTGACTTCGCCGTAGGGCAGGACGTGCGCCCAGAACAAGGGCGTCAGGCCGCGGACGTCCTCGGGGGTGAGGACGCCGGCCCATTCGGGTTCGGCGAGGATGTCTTGGATCATCAGGGTGTTGACGTAGACCAAGGCGGCTTGGAGGATGTGCAGGGAGAGCATCCCGAGCTTCCTGTTGGTCGCGGCGGTTGGTCGCGAACTCGCCGCTCTTGCCGTAGAAGATCACGCCGTTGACGCGGTTCCACGCCTCGATCAGGTTCAGGCCCTCTTCGATCTCGCGTTGCAGGTCGCGATCGCGGAGGTACCGCGCGACGAAGATCGTCTTCTGCACGCGACCGAGCTCGAGCATCGCTTGGTAGACGGGGTGCGACGCGTTGCGGGTGAAGCGCCGCAGGATCGCCTCGGTCGACGCCGTGCCGACGCGGATCGCGGTCGCGTACTTGACGAGCATGTCGTAGTTCTGCTCGATCAGCTCCCAGCGGATCGGGCGCGTCATCGCTGGCGTGAGGCCCGGGTAGGCGTCGGGGTTCCCGCGGTCGGGCTGGTAGAGCTTGACCTTGTTGATCTGCTTGATCCTCGGGAGGAGGTCGAAGCCGAGCAGGAGCGCGATCGCGAACCCGATCTCGGTCTGTCCGTGCGAGTCGACGTAGTTGCCTTCGAGCGCCATCGTGGTGCCGTGCCGGACCGCGCCCTCGATCATCGCAGCGACCTCGGAGGCGGCGCAGCTGATCAGCTGGGAGTGGACGGCCATCGATTTCTTCTCGACGTGCCAGTAGATCAACACGCCACGACCGCCGTAGCGCGAGTGCCATTCGGTGAACAGGTTCTGGTCATAAGCGCGGAAGTGCGTGGAGTCTGACGCGACGGTCGTCGTGCTCTCGCCCCAGATGTGGCCTTGGCGGGCGGCGAACGTCGCGTTGGCGAGTTGGATCGCGACAGCGCGGGCGCCGTCAATCGTGAAGTGCCGGCGAGCGGTGTAGCGCAGGTCGGCCTCGCTGTGGCCGTGCTCGCCGGCAGCGACGGCGCTGATCCCGGTGTTCGTGCCGTACGCGTAGGCGAGCAGCAGCAGCCGCTCCCACAGCACCGCTCGCGCGAGCGCCTCGCGGGGCCCGACGGCCGTGAGCTGGCCGAGCATCCCGGTCCGCAAGGCGGCTTCGGTGACCATGTCGATCAGCGGGACCTGGCCCCAGCGGTCGCGGATCGCTTTCTTCAGGCGCCGCAGGTTCCGCGGCTCGGGCTGCACGTCCAGCGGGGTGAGCTTGATCGGGCCGCTCTTGCGGTTCGTGATCCGCAGCCAGTCCAGACCGGGAAGCGCGTCGTTCAGGGCGGCGAGCTCGTTGCGCATCTCTTGCCGTAGGTGGGCGGTGAACGCGGCGGGGTTCAGCGGCTTGTGGAGCTTGTCGTAGTGCTCGGCGCGTCGGGTCTCGACGTCGGTCGGGAGGTCCTCGTCGGGGTTGCGCCACTCGTGCGCGCCAACGACCCAGATCTCTTTGCAGCGCAGCCGCTCGCGCAGCGCCTGGAAGACGCACGCCTCGTAGACGTGGCGGATTACCCGGGTCTGCTTGCGCGAATCGACGCTGGTCAGCAGGTCCGCCCAGACCGGGTCAACGGCACCGTCGAGGACGACGTGCTCGCCGAGCGGGTAGTACTGGGCGCTGCTGTGGGCGTAGCGCACGATCAACGTGAGCGCGTCAATGACGGGCTGGTGGGCGGTGTTGTTGGAGCGGAACTCGAGCACGCCGAGCAGCCGGATCAGGCCGCGGCGGTAGTGGTTGCTGTAGGACGCCTTGAACACTTTGCGTTTCTGACGCTGGTACTCGGTGCCCTTCTGGCGGTACTCGGCGACGAGATCCTGCAGCGTCGCCTCCCCGCCGACGACGGGGTAGATCACCTCGCGGACCGTGTCGTCCGGAGTGCCCAAGGACGCCTCGGCGATCTTGCGCAGCAGCGTCTCCTTGCCGGTCACGCGCTTGAAGTCCTTCACGAGCTCGGTAATCACCTTCTCCTCGGAGCGAGCGTTGATTCGATGCACCGTCGAGATCAGGAGCTGCGCAAGTGCGTCGGTGACCTCCCGCTCGCGCAGGTACAGCAGGGCGCAGAGCAGCGCGAGCTTCGTCGCTGACGGATGCTCGCGCAGATGAACCGGCGACTCGACCGCCGCGCGGGCGCGCCACCCAGCGATGATCCTCGCGTCGATACCGTCGGACAGCCCGGCGGGCAGGCCGATCGCGCGGATCGCTTCGAGCTTTGAGATCTCGACCAGCATCGTCTCGAGGCTCACGTTGCCCGGCGCCGCCTTGATCAACCCCAGCACGTTCTCGTCCTGGTCGTCGGCGCTGACGGCGATCAGCGCCTCCAGGCGCGCGATGACGACCGGGTCCAAGCGCTCCGCGATCAGCGCGAGCAGCGCCTGCTCGGCCTGATGCAGCGCCGATCGCGCGATCTCGCTCACACGCTCTGGGGTTGGCGGCTCGATCAGCTTCGCCCGGCAGCGCAGAATCAGCTCGTCACGCACGCGCTCCGGCCGGCGCTCACCCGAGGCGACATGCTCAGCCAGCCACCCGGCCAACGCCTCGGCGTCCGCGACGCTGCACTCCCGAAAGCCGGTGTACGCGCGGATCTCGGTGCGATGGCGCTTCGCTGTGCGGCTCGCGAAGTCAAACGACCCCAGCTCCGTCGCCGGCACGCGGACTTGGCGCGCCAGGTGCGCCACCGCATCGTCGGGGACTTCATGGAGCCCGCGCGGGAACCGTCCACGCCAGAGCAGGAACTTGAGCAGGACGGCAAACCCGGCATATGTGGAAATCAACATATACCCGGTTTCGCGACCTGGGCAAAAAGAAACTCCTCGGCGGGGTCGCCCTGCAGCCAGCGGCCCGTGAGGTACAGCCCCGCCTGCGTGTCGCGGTCGGCCTGCGGCTTGCTGATCGGCGAGTTCTTGACCTTGTAGTCGACGACCCGCTGGATCGCCTCGCCCGTGACGGTCTGGCCTCGGGCCTCAAGGTCCAGGTAACAGAGGATCGTCCATTCCAGCGAGGGCACCAATTTGAACTCCAGCTGGCGTTGTACGGCGACTGGCTCGCCGAGTTTCGGCACCAGCTGCTCGAACGTCAGCGCGAGTGCCGCCAGCCCCGTCTCGAACGCGGCCTGCGAGTGGATGTCTGACCAGTCGACGCCGAGCTTCTCCGTCTCTTGCTCGAGTCCCTGCTGCCACAGCTCGTGGTAGGCGTCCTTGACCTGCTGGAGGTCGAGCTGCTCGCCGGCGAGCCGTCGCCGGTAGTAGAGCGACACCGCGTCGTCGACGCGGGAGCCCAGGAACATCGCGCCCGAGGGCGCTTCACGCTGACCGCAGATGTATTTCCGCCGGTACGCGTCCGGTTCTGTGCCCCCAAGACGCTGTGATCGTTCTGGTGACGGGCAGCGACGGTCGGCAGACCTCTGCTGCTCGTGCCAGCGGCGCTACGACTGACCGACTGGAGCAACGCGCCGACGAGGTACGAAGAACTACGAACTGTGTCCGCGCAACGCGTGTGCGCGCTGGGCCGTCGAGGGCGCCGGCCGAGGCTGGGGCTGTCTAGGAGTCCGGGTCGCTACTCGTGTCCGGCTTGCCTCGGCGCCGACCGAGCGTGAGGGTCAGGCACCCCCATGCCCCCGCTGTCTGTCTCAAGCCGGCACCTCCCGCTTCCGCTTCGCGATTGGCAACCAGTAGCGCAGCGCCCATGCCCGGTCGCGTCTCTTTGATGCTGTAAATACGGTTCCCGGGTGATAGTCAGTTTAGGCGGCGGTCACCTCCTCGGGGACGGTCTGCTCGGTCCCGTGGTAGCGGGCTCGTTTGAGGCGTTGGCGGTCGAGCGCGTTGAAGTTGATGCCGTTCGTCTGGTGAGTGATTAGGAGATCGAGCACGGCCCAGACGAGGGTCAGGCAGCTCGTCTCGCCCGGGAAGCGGCCCATCACCTTCGTGCGCCGCTTGACCTCGCCGAGTGAGCGCTCGAGCAGGTTCGTTGAGCGCCACCGTCGTCGATGCCGGACGGGGTAGCGCAGGTGCACGACGAGGGCGTCGAGGTCATCAGCGAGGCAGCGGGAGGCGGCCGTGAAGCCGCCCTTGTCGAGGTCGTCGACGAGGGCCTGGAGCCGGCGCTTGGCGTCGGCTTCTGAGATCGCGTCGTCCAGGGCTTGCCAGTAAGCGTGCTTGACGCGCTCACGCTCACGGTCGGGGACCTTGGCGTAGAGGTTCCGAGCACGGTGCACGCAGCACCGCTGCCGGTCAGACGCCGGCCAGCACTGCTCGATCGCCTTGATCAGTCCCGGGGCGCCGTCGGCGACGATCAGCATCGGCGCCCCGAGCCCGCGGCTGATCAGATCCCGGCCGAGCGCCTGCCAGTCCTCGAAGGACTCCCGCATCCCCAGCGACACGGCCAGCAGCACCCGTTCGCCCTCTTCGGTGAACCCCCACGCGACCTGGACACCCTCCTTCGGCCCGTCCGGTCTGACGGAGATGAACGTCGCATCGAGGAACAGCGCGGTCAGCCGGATCTCGTAGAGGTCACGGCGTCGGAACCGCTCGAAGCGCTCCTTGAGCTCCTCACACATCCTCGAGGCCGTCGCCTTCGAGAGCTTCCCGAGCCCCGCCTCCTCGCACAGCGACTCGACATCACGCATCGACAGGCCGCGGACGAACGCGCCGATCACCAACGCCTTCAACGGCTCGGTCCGCACCAGCTTCGGCGTCCGCGGGAACAGCTTCGACGCGAACGTCTCCGCCGCCTGACGGACCTGCGGAATCTCGATCTGAAGCTCCCCCTCCGCAGTCTGCACCCTCCGCGGCCGAAAGCCATTGCGCATTCCGCTCTCCTCGCTGCGCTCCTCACGCTGATCAGCCGCCCGGCGCTCATAGCGGGCACGCCCGAGCCAAGCGTCGAACTCGTCCTCCACGGCCCGCTGGATGATCAGTCGGGCTCCGAGCTTCGCCAGCTCTGAGAGCGACTCGCGCGGGTTCTCACCAACCCCGACCGACAGCATGTGCTCGATCCGGGCTTCGATCTCCGCCGACGGCGGTACGGTACGTCTCACGGCGTAGGCCTCCTTCATCGTCTTCGCAGGACTTGAGGGAACCTACGCCGTCGCTCTGACAGCACCGGCGCTATTTACAGCACTCCTGAGACGCGACGCCCATGCCCAACGCGCAGCCCCTTCTGCTCAGAAGCGGTGGCCCGACGCTGGGCTGCTCCTTCTCGATCAACGCGACAGCGGCGCGCCTAGTACGGAGGACAATCCAGGCATGACGATGCCTGCCAGCGTTACCACCGCCGTCGAGAAGGCGTTTCCGAGGCGGTTACGGGATATGGAGCGGCGGTCTGTCGGCCGCGCGTTCGCTGTGGGTGCGACCGCGACTGTGGGAGTGCTCGTCGGGCTTTTCGTTGCGAGGACACGGGCAGCGGCCAGAGCTCAAAGTGTTACGTTCGTCGACCGCCCCGCTCTCGGCGCCACGGGTCGCGCCGAGGTCGTGCAAGCGCTGGCGGCGTTGCGCAGCTCACCGCCCTCACTACCCCCGCACTGACGAAAAGCGGCGGCCGCGCGGATCGCCGCGTGACTCCCGCCGAAGACTGCCCCGTTTCGATCAAACCGGCAGTCAGCGGCTTGCTACCGGATCGGCGACCAAGCGGGTGCCACCGCATGGCGCGTCCGGTATTAGACCGCCGAGTCGTCCCGGTTCTCGCGCAGCCAGCGGGCTGCCTCGGCGGCCTGGGCGTCGTCGACAACGACCTTGTTCCCGGCCGCGTAGTACTTGTCGATCTCCGCGAACAGCTCCTCGACGAGTTGTTCGGTGGGGACCTTCCTTAGCGGCTGACCCTTGGCGTAGATCATGCCGGTGTCCTTGGCTCCGGTGATCCCGAAGTCGGCGTGGCGCGCCTCGCCGATCCCGTTGCGCGCAGAGCCCAGCACCGAGACCTCGATCAGGTCGTCATAGGCCGCGAGGCCTCCTCAACCGCGGACACGACGGTGTCCACGTCGAAGGACCGAGGCTCAGGATCCATAAGCGTCCAGTATGGCCCAGGGCGCCAAAAGACCCGCTCGTCGCAGAAGTAGAAGCTGCTGCGGAACCTCGGCCGCGACTCCAAGAGACCTGCTTTCACGGAGCAGGAGCAGCGTCGACCGGTTCCGAACCATCGATTGAGACTGCTGGATCGGGCTACGACCAGCGCTGTCGCAGGTCGATCAAAGGGACAGCCCGGCCGGACGCCGTTGCCGTGCCTCGGTCGGTCCTAGGATCGGCCATATACAAACACGGTGCCGCCGATTCGGTCTTCGTGCCCGCAAACGCGGCAGACGAACGCCTTCCCGGGGCCAGATGGGCCGTAACCCCACCGTGTGTTGCGCAAATGTCCGGTGCCTTGCCAGGCGGCGGTCACCATGTCCCAAACGTTCGATCCGCACGCCGGGCACCGGACCTCGCGATGCCCAACCGGCTCACGCTCCCAATCGGCTGGGAGGCCAGGATTGACCGGAGCCCCGGCGCGGTCCTGAAACAGGACCGGATACAGCTCGGCCCCCAACCGGTTATTGGGCAGCACGACGAGCCAGACCCCCGGGGCGATGGTGCAGGCCACACGCTCACCGTCCGGAGCGACGGCTTCGGCACTCACCGCGCCGTCGGGGAGAAGCCCGAACACCAGCGCGAGAGAATCATCGACGATGATCATCGTCGGTCGTTCGCTGAGCACCGGTTGCCCGGACGGCGCGTCCCCCCACCGAACCTCGACGATCTCATCACCAACCGCCGCACCCCCGGCCGCGAGCACCTCGCGCAGTTCATCCGATACACGCGTGCGCACTGCCCGAACGGTCACGTGACCAAGGTCGAGCTCGGCGAGGACAACATCGGGACCGGTCGGCATGTGCCGTATAGCGTATGTGCCTACTGTCGCTTCGGGCTAGGAGCGGCAGCCAGCCAGGAGGGTTATCAGCCGTGGAGCACGCTGTTGAGTAGTGGCGGTGGCGTGAGCTCGAGGATCGGTGCATCCTCGGGGCCGTACCAGAGCCTGAGGTGTGGGTTGATCTCGTCACCGCCGATCTCGGCGTGAGCCTCGGGAGGCGTGCCGGACGCGGTCGTAGCAGGCCAGGGTGTGCGGGTCGATTCGGACACGGCGCGTTGCAGTGAGGTCAGTGCGGTGCCGGTCAGCTCGAGCAGGCGCTGGCGGCCGGGCGCGGCGGAGGCGACGATCCAGCCCATGTCGATCCGATAGTCCTCCTCTGACTGAGAGTTCGGGATCTTGAGCCGGAAACCGTTACTGCGAGCGGTGCCATAGATCGTCCATCCGGCCGGTAGCCATTCCCGGAACTGGTTGGTGAGGATGCGGATGAGCAGGTCGAACACGATTGCCTCCTCGCGAGCCCCGTTGGCGGGTTGCTCGTCCCCGGGCAGAGCCCGCGTCAGGGAGCGGCCGAGCCGGTCGAGGACGGCCCCGGATCCCATCACGCCGGTGGCGATGATGCGGTCGATCGTTGGGTCGCGCGCGTCCAAGGTAGCCAGCAGGAGGTGACCGGTTCCGATGTGGGCATGGCCGCCGCGATACGCGTACCTGAGCGCTCCCTCGGCCACGATCGAGCGTGCCGACCCGGAGAAGATGCCAGTCGCCTGATGCGCCGGCGCCGGCCCGTACATGTGAGCCCGCTCCATCGCCTCCCCGACGCTGCCCATATCGCTGGGCGCGAGCTCGGCCTCAAGGGCCCGCGCCGCCACGCTGTCGGGCACATGCAGACAACCGAGGAAAAGATGGACCGGGTCGACGTACCGATGCTCCAACAGGCTCGCTACCTCGACCGCCGCACGCACGGCCCGCTGAGCCTCGGCCGTGTAGCGCTCGAACACCGGAGCGATCGGCCCCGGCTGCGGAGCCGTCCTGCGATCGCCCACGCGCAACAGGTAGCGCTTGAGCTCTTCGTCGCTGACGGGCGAGCGACGTGTGCCGGGGATGCCGTCAACGAGCCCCTCGACGTCATCGATACCGACCGCCTCAAGGATTCGCCCGACCGTACCGCCGTCGTCCGCCGCCACGGCGAGCAGTAGATGCTCACTGCTTGGGCCCAACACACCCCGAGCGGCGGCGATCTCGACCGCCCGATCCAGCGCCGCCTCGGTCGCCGCAGAGCGCGGCACCCGCCCCAGCACCAGCTCGTCGCCGACGCCCCTCTCGCGCTCGACCGCCGCGAACACCTCGCTGCCCGTGATCCCTCGGTCCCGACACAGAGAGCGAACACTCCCATGACGGGTGAGCGCCAACAGGACGTGCTGCGGCTCGACCTCGGTCTGCCCGAGCATCCGCGCCTCGTCCTCGGCCAGCAAGATCAGGTTGTACGCCTGATCGGTGAACGCGCTCAACACGGCCAGATTCTCACAGACAAACTGTTGCCCTCGCACGCAAGCACCTTCATCACCTGCGCGAACTCCGACTCGACGATCAGCTTGCGCTTCTCGCCCGCGGGCGGCTGGTCCTCCTCAGGGTCGGCGACCTCGGCGATCAGCCCCCCGCCCGAGCTCATCCCGGAGCCGACGCAGCGCTCCACGAAGGCTGCGTCGACGTCACGGATCTGCGCCTCGACATGATTCCAGCTCGCCCATCGGGTGCCGACTCGGTGTGCGGGTCGGTCGCAGCACGAACTCGCCCGCTGGCGCATGAAACACGGCCTCGGCCGGTGGGTCGGGCCACGTCGTGTCGGTCACCTGACGCCCTGCAGGTTGTGCTCTTTCAGGAGCCGTTGGTTGAGCGCGCGGACAGCTTGCAGCTCCTCGTCGCGGTCGCGCAGCGCCTCGCTGGCCTGGAATAGCTGCTGCTCAAGCTCGGCGACACGCTCGCCCAGCTCCCGGTCACCAGCGGCGTGCTGATCGAGCATCGTTTGTCCGAGCGCCTCGCCGAGCCGGCGTTTGAGCGTCGCGACGTCCCGCTCGCGCTCGTGCAGCAGGCGCTTGAGAAATGCGTTCTCGGCGTTCACCGAGGCGACAGTGGTCGCGGTCCCGCTGCGCAGCCCCGCTTCCAGCTCAACGGCGGCGCTGCCGCGGAGCGCTTCGATCTCGGCCTTCAGTCCCGGCGCGCGGTGCACGAACCCGGGGTTGACCTGCGCGGCGCGCGCGAGCTGCTCCCAGGAGAAGTCCTGGCCGCGGTCGATGAACGCGCCGGCGACGGTCAGCACTCGTTGGCGCTTGTGCTCGCTGTCGGCGCGGCGGCGAGCGGTCGCCGCGGCCGTCCGAGCCGCGCTCACTCCGACGCTCCGCTGGCGGGCTGGGGATAGACCGTCGGCAGCGGCTGGCGAACCGTCGCGCTGAGGCGGACGGGCAGCGCCGTGTCGATGTTCGCGCGGGCGCGGCGGATCAGCCCGAACAGCTCGTCGACCGTCGTGCGCTCCTCGGCAGTGAGCCCATCGAGGAGCGCCTCGGCACTGCGGATCAGCCGGCGCACGGCAACGATCTCCTTTGGCGCGGGCAGCGCGTCGCGACGGGCCCAGTCCTCGAGCATTCCGTCGGTGGCGGTGTTCAGCCGCTCGTGGTCGACGAGCAGGCGCTGCAGGTGCTCGCGCAGCTCCGGCAGATACGAGGGGTCGGTGCGGAAATGGGTGCAGCCGAAGCAGCGGAACCGGTACGGGCATGACTGGCCGGAGGACTTGACGTTGCTGGGCTCGTGGCAGGTGCCGAACGCGACGGCGATCTGCCCGACCTGGTAGCGGTCATACTCGGCGTCGACGAGCTCGCCAAGGCTCGTGCTGACGCGGTGGCCGCGGTGGTTGAGCTGCATCTCCGACACCGTCGCGACCGCGTTGCGCATCCGCGTCTTGTTGACCTTGTAGTAGCCGCGGGTGGTGTCGATCGTTCGGTGCCCCATCATCGTCGCGAGCACGTCGATCGGCGTGCCGTTGTCCGCGTGGCGCTGCGCGAAGCTGTGCCTGAACGCGTACGGGAACACGCGTTCGCGCGGGAACTCCTCGCCGCTCGGGCCCAAAAGCTCAGGCAGGGCTCGGACCCAGCCGCGGACAGCCCAGCTGAGCCTGGCCGTGTACTGAGGCTCGCTCCCGTCAGGGTTCATCCGCTCGCGCGGAAACAACCGCAGCTCTGAGGGCGGCCGGCCCGGATAGCGCGCCACGACCCGCTTGCGCTGCTCGGTGATCAGCTGCGCGGTCGACTCCGAGATGAACAGCCGAAAGCGCTTGATGTTGACCTTGGGCATGTCGTGCACGAGCACCCAGCTGCTCTGCAGCTCGCCGGTCTGCTCGTCGATGAACTCGGTGCGGTCAAGACAGCTGGCGAGCAGCTTCGCCAGCTCGTCCGGGCGCCGGCCGGTATCGGCCAGGATCCGCAGCATCACCAACAGGTCATCGCCATAGCGTTCACGCAGCCGCTTCAAATAACCGTCTGAGAGCAGCTGGTCGATCACCACCTGCGGCAGCGCCCGGCCCTCGCCGTCGGCGTCCTCGTCCTTGGGCTGGCGGCGCAAGTCCTGCTGCCAGACCGCGAACTCACCGCTTAGTCCGTGTAGCGGCTCCCCTGGCGCATACAAGCCGAAGTCCCGGCACTCGCGCAGGAACAGACGCACCTTGCCTGTACTTCGGTGATACGTGGTGTCAGGGACGCGGCCCGCGCGATGAAGCCGCCCAAGCCGCTCGACGAATGCGCGTACGTCCGCGCGCGCGAGCGCCGACTTCTCATGCCCGCCATCTTCGCGCAGCGCAAGCGACCGCGATAACAGCGACACCGCCAGCAGCACCGCCTGCAGGCTCTGCCCCCGCGTATAGGTTGCCCGAAACCGAGCCCACCGCTTGGTGGTGAACCGTCCTGGGTTGCTTGGAGACTCCTGGCTTTGGAAACCAGGAGGAGTTGATGGCGACAGATCGCACAGCTGGCAGGCCGACGACACGGCGGTATTCGCGTGAGGAGAAGCAGGCGGCGGTGAGGATGGTCCGCTCGCTCAGGGCGGAGACTGGGTCGACGACGGGGACGGTTCGTCGGGTCGCCGAGCAGCTGGGATACGGGGTCGAGTCGGTCCGGGCTTGGGTCAAGCAGGCCGAGACCGACGACGGTCCCCTCCCGGGCGTCTCGAGTGAGGAGCGGTCGCGGCTGCGGGAAGCTCGAGCAGGAGAACCGTGAGTTGCGGCGCGCAAACGAGATCTTGCGGCGCGCGGCGACTTTCTTCGGGGCGGAGCTCGACCGCCAGCAGCGCAGATAGCCGTGTTCATCGACGCCAACAAGGACGAGGTGGTCGACGGTCGTAGGCTCGGGGTCGAGCCCATCTGCCGGACGTTGCAGGTGGCTCCGAGCAGCTACTACGCCGCCCGCAGCCGACTGCCGTCGGCGCGGGAGCGGCGCGACGAGGAGTTGACGCCGCGGCTGGTGGGGCTCTGGAAGGAGAACTACCAGGTCTACGGCACGAGGAAGCTGTGGAAGGCTGCTCGCCGCGCGGGGATCGAGATCGGGCGGGATCAGACCGCCCGGTTGATGCGCCGGGCCGGGATCCAAGGGGTGCTGCGGTCCAAGCGGGTTCGCACGACCCGCCGCGACCAGGAGGCCGGCCGGCATCCCGATCTCGTGGATCGTCAGTTCACGGCCAGCCACCCTAACGAGCTGTGGGTCACCGACCTCACGTTCGTGGCCACCTGGGCCGGCGTCGCGTACGTGTGCTTCATGATCGACGCGTTCAGCCGGATGATCGTCGGCTGGCGCGTCGCCGGGCATATGCGCACGCCGATGGTCCTCGACGCGATCGAGATGGCCCGCTGGAACCGCGGCCTGCGTCACCCCGGGCTGCGCTGCCACTCCGACGCCGGCTCGCAGTTCACCAGTATTCGCTACGGCGAGCGGCTCGCGGAGATCGGCGCGGTCCCGTCGATCGGCACCGTCGGCGACAGCTACGACAATGCGCTGGCCGAGACGGTCAATGGCTACTACAAGGCCGAGCTGATCCGCGGCCCGGCGCGCACCGGGCCGTGGAAGACCGTCGAGGAGGTCGAGCTCGCCACCTTGGGCTGGGTGCACTGGCACAACACCCAGCGGCTGCACGGCTACCTCGGCGACCTCCCGCCTGTCGAGTTCGAGGCCCTCCACGCTGCCGAAGGCGAACTGAAGGCAGCAGATCCGGGCGACCTGACCATCGCGGACACCGCTCCGAGGGCCGCAGATCGCCTCCCAGCGCCTCAAACCGAACCCCGCGACAGGCAAATCGCGTCAAACCCTCCACCGGACGCCGTTACCGGGCCGACCGCACCCGCTACCGCGCGAACAGCGCGGCCCTCACGGCCGCCGACCCCGGCCGGGACCGTCACGATCATGTGCGGCAGCCCCGGCTCCGGGATCCACCGCACCCGGGGCCGGCCGAGGATCACCGACGGGCCCGTGCAGGAGTCGGAGTCAGAGCAACTCAACTGATGGCCAAGCTCCAACCGACAAGCTCATCCCGACAGCTCTACGCTGTCCCAAGACCGACCAGACGTCGGTCCGTTCACAAAACGCCAGGCTCTCCATCAAACCCAGAGCGGTTCACCTCGCCGCTGGAGAGCCCCGACACCAGCCGGTTGGCGGTGAAGTCCGGCTCCGCGGTCCTGAGGAGGTGCTCGACGTGGTCCCAGCTTGAGCCTTTGCGTCCCTTCCCGGAGGCGCCGACGAGCACGCAGAACTCGTTGGGGTAGTGCTGGGACGCTTCGATCCGCAGGTGCGCGTGACGGCCGGCGGCGACACCGAACGCGACCAGCAGCTGGATCAGCAGCGCGATCGGATCGGCTTCCGTGTGCGGCTCGATGAGCCGAACGAACTCGCCGGCCGGACCGTGCAGCGCCTGCTCGGCGACGGGCGCGGGCCAGTCGCTCATTTCGTGCTCCGCTGGCGGGTTGCGAGCCTGAGTTCTCGGATTTGGCCGTGGGCGAGCGCGAGCTCGTCGCGTAGCTGCGCGTTCTCGGCGCGGAGTTGCTTGTTCTCCTCGAACGTGCCGCGGAGCCGTGCGCGGATCGATTCGTCGTTTGCCCGCGGGTGCCGGGGCGGCTGGGACGGGGTGCTGTGTTGCTCGTCGCGGAGCTGCTGGATCGCGGCACGTAGCTGCGGGTGGCCGTAGAGGTAGCGGGCGCTGACGCCAGCTTGGGCGGCGACGGCCAGGAACGTGATCGCCTGCCCGCGCCGGTCGAGTTCCGCGATCGCGTGCTGAGCGCGCTGCTCAGCGGCGACCGACCGGGCAGCGGCCGCGCTGCGCAGCGCTGTGGATCGCCGAGTGCTCATGAGCGCTTGCCCGGGCGCTTGGCGTTGCGCCTGTTTGAAAGCTCGTCGGTGCTGGCGGGCGCCGGCTGCTCGGCGTTGTCGGCGTCGAGCGCATCGAGGCCGTCGAGGATCCGGAGCAGCGACCGCTCGTCACCTTCCAGCAGCTCGACGAGCCGCGTGTTCTCGTTCTGCTGTGCGCGTTCGCGGAGCCTCTGGGTCTGGGTGAGCTGTTGCTGGTGGATGTGACGGAACGAGCTGTCGGTGAGGAAGTTCTCGCAGCTCAGGCACGCGTTCGGGTGCGGGCATGACTGCACCAGCGGCAGCCCGCAGTACCCGTTCGGGAGCGCCTGCTTGGCGCGCGCGATCCGGTCCTTCATCCACACCGCCTCACCGAGCGGTCCCTCGACCGGCAGCGCGATCCGCTCACCGCGGACGTTGACACGGTCGTGAAAGCTGTCCATCTCGCGCTTGACCGTCGCGTCGTCGAGGTGGGCGTAGAGCGCGGTCATCTCGATCGAGCCGTGATCAAGCACCCGCTGGATCACCGACAGCGGCACGCCCTCGTTGACCATGCTCGTGCCGAGGTGGTGACGGAACCGGTGCGGGTGAACCCAGCTCGCCAGCCGGCCATGGCTGTCACGGATCTCGGCCTTGCGCACGTAGGCCTTGACGATCCGGCGGGCCGTCAGTGGCGTGATGTGATGCCCTCCGCCACGCGAGGGGCCCCGCATCCCCTCCGGCGGGGAGGGCAACAGAAAGCTCGTGCCATCACGCCCATAGATGGCGGTCAGACTCTCCTCCTGGCGGTGCAGCTGCTCGACCAGCGCGGGGCCGATCGGGATCACCGCCTCTCGCCGCAGCTTGACGTTGACGTAGCGCAGGTACGGATGGTTGTCCGAGCCGACCAGCAGCGCGTCGCGGGGCAGCGTCACGACGCTCGAGACCCGCAGCCCGGTGAACGCCAACAGCAGGATCACGGTGCGGTGCTGCTCACACGGCAACAAGGTCAGGTTCGCGGGGTCGATGAACTGGTCGAACACCGGCGCCTCGATCCCGCGCGGCAGCCGCCGCGAGCGGCTGTGTGGAACTTCGCCGACATGGATCACGGCGGTGCGCGGCAGCCCCGCCAGCCCGTCCTGCCACTGCTCCTCCAAGAACAGTCGCACGGCGGTGACCCGTCCGGCCTTGCTGCCCGCCGCCAGGCCGCTCGAGCGGACCGTCAACATCCAGTCCTCGAGCACCACCCGCGTGATCTGCGCCGGCGAGCTCACCGCGGGCGCACGATCGGCAAGCCAGACGCTGAACGCTCTCACGGAGGGTGTCAGTTCTTCCGTGTAAGCTGACTATTTGATAGTAACAGTTACTCCTGGTGTGTCAAGTAGTGACAGTCAGGTTTCAGTTGTCGGGGATGCGGTCACCGAACTCGATTTTGAACGCGGCCAAGGCGGCTGGCCAGTTGAACACGCGCTTCCATTTGGTCTCGGCTTTGGTGATCGCGAGGTAGATCAGCTTGCGGGCGGCGTCCTCGGTCGGGAAGTGCCCGCGGGTCTTGATGATCTTCCGTAGCTGGCGGTGTAGGGCTTCGATCGAGTTGGTGGTGTAGATCACGCGGCGGACGTCGGCGGGGTAGGCCAGGAACGGGGTGATCTGCTCCCAGTGCTCGAGCCAGCTGGCTGAGATCATCGGGTAGCGGTGATCCCATTTGTCGGCGAACGCGGTGAGCTCGTCTGCGGCGTGCTCGGCGTCGACGGCGGTGTAGATCTTGCGCAGGTCGGCGGCGAGCGGTTTGCGGTCCTTGTAGGACACAAAGCGCATGCTGGAGCGGACCTGATGCACCAGGCAGGTCTGGACGGTCGCGTGCGGGAAGGTCGCCTCGATCGCTTCCGGGAAGCCGGTGAGCCCGTCGACGCAGACGAACAGGATGTCGGCGACGCCGCGGGTCTTCAGATCGGTGAGAACGTGCAGCCAGAACTTCGCGCCTTCGGTCTGCTGGAACCACAGGCCGAGCACGTCACGCTCGCCGTCGAGGTTGACGCCCAGCGCCACGTAGCACGCCTGGTTTCGGACCGTATGCCCGTCGCGGATCTTCACGATCAGCGCGTCGAGGTAGACGATCGGGTAGACGCGCTCCAGCGGCCGGTTCTGCCACGCCTTCGCGTCGCTGAGCACCGTGTCGGTGATCTTCGAGATCAGATCCGGCGAGACCTCGGTGCCGTAGATCTCCGCGAGGTGTCCCTGGATCTCGCGGACCGTCAGACCGCGGGCGTAGAGGCTGATCACGCGGTCGTCGAACCCGACCCACCGGGTCTGACGCTTCTTGACGATCTGCGGCTCAAACGTGCCCTTGCGATCCCGCGGGGAGCGGATCCGCAGCGGTCCCTGATCGGTCAGGATCGTCTTTGACGGCTTGCCGTTGCGCGCGTTCCCCACGCCACCGGGCGGCGCCTGATCGGGCTCATAGCCGAGATGCTCGCTCAGCTCCGCCTCCAACGCCCGGTTCAACAGCCGGCGCGTCAGGCGCCCCAGCAGCCCATCTGGGCCCGCGATCTCCTCAGCGGTCCTCGCCCCTGAGAGCAACGCGTCAAGCAGCTCATCGCTGACTTCCAACGGCTCCTCATCGAGCCCAGGACCGCCCGGCAACCCGGGAAACACCTCTCGCCGCTCCACGGTTCCGAGGTCGCTTCGCTCCTCGCTGACAGACAGAACATCTTCTTCTTGATCGATCCTGCGTTGCGTAGTCGTAGGCATGAGGAATCCTTTCGATCAGCCTTACACGGTTCCTTCGACACTCCCCGACGTGCTGCACGTAATGGGACATCGTGCTCGGCGCCCCGCCGGCCAGAAGCCGCGCCCTGGCCCACCGCTTCGCCGCCTCTTTGAACCACGGCTGCGGGATCCCGGCAAACAGGATCGATCCCGCGCGCACGCTGCTGTGCAGATCATTGTGCGGCAGCTCGCGCAACGGCCACCGGTCCGATGCCCACAGCCGCTCCCACCCCTCAGGTGCGCGTCCACCATCGATCGCTTCCAGCGGAGTGGCGGTCATACGAGCAGGTCCGCCACCCGGTCGAGCACCCCTCGGTCGGCCAGCACGCGCCGGAGATCCTCCGCGGTCAGGTGCGTATAGATCAGCGTCGATGACGGCGAGCTGTGCGTCAGCACCGCGCCGATCACCTCGAGCGCGACACCGTCGCGGTACGCCAGCGTCGCAAAGGTATGGCGAAGCTGATGAACGGTGAAGTGGAACCCGACCAGCTCCCGCGTGCGGCGCACCAGCTCGTTGACCGACGAGTAACTCAGCGGCCGGCCGATCTCGCCCTTCCACAAGTTCACGAACACGAACTCGGACTCCAGCGTGCCGTACTCCTCGTGCATGTAATCCGACCACAAGCGGATCAGCTCGCCCGGGACCGGCACCGATCCCTGCGCGCCGCCTTTGGACCGCGCCCGGCCGCTGCTGCCCTCGCGCGGCACGATCTCGATCCTGCGCTCCCACGAAACTATGTCCTCGTGGCGCAACCCCAACGCCTGCCCGACCCGCATCCCCGTCGACGCCAACAACGCGAACAAGAACCGGTCACGCAGCCGCTGCTGGCAATCGATCACCGCCGCGACCTGCTCCAAGCCAAGCGTCCGCGGCAGCCGCTGACGCTCTGGCAGCCGCACCGGCCGACCACGCGGCCGCTCCCGCGCGATCCCGCGCAGAAACGGCTTGAACGCGCCGCGGCCACTCCGCGTGCGAACCACCAGATCCCGCGCCAGCTCGTTCCCGCGCCGCCCGTGGAACTCGTAGAACGACACGACCGCCGCGAGCATCCGGTTCACCGTCGACGCGGAGCGCTTGGCCGCCTGCTCGGAGAGCACCAGCACGTTCTCCGCCGGCCGCCGCGCCCACGCCCCGAACTCGCCCAGCCCCACGACCGACACCCGATCCCACCCCAGCCCGCGCGCGTCGAGGAACGACCAGAAGAGCCCGAGGTCCCGCGCGTACGCCTCGACCGTGTTCGGCGAGCGCTCGATCCCGGTCAACCAACCCAGGAACTCATCGATCACCTCGACCACACGCCCGTCCAGCCCGACCACCGTCCACGACTCCACCCCGCTCGACGGCATCCGCACCCGCCGCGCGACGAACCCCCGCCCCGTTCCACCCGATTCAGCGTCATCCATGACGCACCAAAAACTAGGGCGCAGCCCGGACGGAACCACCTCCAAGCAGACCGGTCACGTCCTTCACGTCGATAACAACCTCACATAACGCACGCGACAGGCGCTCAAAAGGCCCGTTCGTTCACGTCATTCACGCCCCCGACGCACCTGCACATAAGTCGCCGAAGCAATCGTGAACTCCGGGACGTCGCGCCCAGCAAAGCAATCGCCCCGAGCCGGGCTCATCAGCGGCCTCCTCTCGGCCCGGATTGCGGGCCCCGCTCGTCCCGTAGCCGCACGATTCGTCCGAGCTGAGGCAGTCGCGCCGGCGCGGGACGCGCGTCGCTGCTTCTGTCCGACAGCAGCAGCCAGCGGCGGCGCTGACCGTGTCGAAATCGTGGCCGCTTGCATGCGAACGCAGTAGCCCCCGGTCGATCGCTGGTGTCGCTGCTTCACCTGGCGGAGCAGGCGCCTGCGGAGGTCGAAGGCGCGCTCTTCCAACCCGCCCAATGGGGCAATCGGCGTTAGCCGGAGCCGAGCAAGCACCCGACTCGAAGGGCTGCTCCTCCGGTAGCAAAGCGAACGTCTTGTCCCCTCTCTGTCGACGTCCGGCGAGACATCGCTGGTCGTCCGGTACGAGGTGCCGCCAGCGGCGGCATCCTCAGCGACCCGCGGCCTGGCGACGAAGCACCGGAGCCGTTCGCTCTTGTGTGAGCGGCCGACTCCGGTCTTGCTGGATCTCCGCCTTGGCTCAGCTGATGTTGGTCGGGATTGCTTTCCCCACCCTTTTGCTTACGGCCAGATGGACCGTAGGTGCCACGCTTCGAGGTGGTCGAGCGTGGCGCTGCCGCCTTCGGCGAACACGCTGGCGCCTGTGCTGTTGGCGTCCGGGAAGATCTGATCCGTAAGCACGACCTCCCCTTGGTCGGCGAATACCTCCACCGATGAGGCATCGACCAAGATGTGTAGCCTCAGTCTTCCGTGGTCCAGGGCCAGTGGTGCGGTTTGCACTCCGGGGAATGTGGGGTCGAAACTCACGTCTCCGGAGTTTGTGCGATTGATATAGATCTGGTGGGTTGTCGTGTCGTAGCCGATCTGGGTCTGCTGGCCGACGCCGACGCGGACGTTGATGCCGAAGCGCGTTGCGCTGCCCGCGCTTAGGTCCGCCTTGATCTCTAGTGTCTGACCCCGCAGGTCCAGTGTCTTTGTGTCCGCTAGGGGGATGTTTTCGGTCCGGACCGTCGGGCCCGACCGGAGTTCCTCCAGCTCCTTGACGGGCTGTGCCACCAATTTCACCTGGCCGTGGATCGTGCGAAGCCTGAGCTCGCGTGGGAAGGTGTCGGCGCTGCGCCACGGCGAGGTGGGAATGTTCCCGCCGTAGTTCCAGTTGTTCATCCATGCGATCTCGATCCGTCGCCCGTCCGGGGCGTCGTTGTATGTGTTGGACGCGTAGTGGTCGGCGCCGTAGTCCGCCCAATGCGCGCGCTGGAGGCCGCTCAGAGCTGGAGCGCTGGCGAACATGACCTCGTCAGCGTCGACGTGGCCCCAGCCGCCGGTGTTGTCGTCGACGACCTGAATCTGTGCCTGCTTGCCGATCAGGTCGCGCACGTCCCACGACGTCCAATCGAGCGCCTCGCTATTCTGGCCGGTCGCCGTGCGGACAACCTGGCCGTCGACCAGCAGGTTGACGCCGGTCTCGGGGTTGTAGGGAGCCGCGGCGATGGGCGAGAAGACGATGTCGTCGACGATGATGTGGCCCCACCCAGACGAGCCGTCGTTCTCGTCGACGACCTGCATCGTTGCGTGTTGGCCCTTGTATTTCGAGACGTCCCAGGACACCCAGTCCATATCGCCGCTGTTGTTGCCTGTTGCCGTGTCGACGACCTGTCCGTTGATCAGCAGGTTGACTGTGGTGGGGTTTGGCTGGCTCATCGGGTGATCGCCGCCGGCGATCAGGAAATCGATGTAGTTGGAATTGATCGTGAATGTCGGCGAGGTGATGGTGCCCTCGGCCGGGTCGCATGTCGCCACGCAGGTGTCCAGCGCTTGCGAGTCGATCTGCCCGGGCAGTCTCTCCTTTGTCGGGCCCGCGTTCGCAAAGTCACCGGTCGCGGTCCACCCGGATCCCCAGGTGCTGCCTTCGAAGTTGGCGAAGACGGTGCCGGGCGGAGCGGTTCCGTACAGGACGCCGCCCGGCACGTAAGGATGATCGCCACCACCGATCAGGAAGTTGACGTACGGCTTGCTGACGGTGAACGTCGGTGAGGTCAGGGTGCCGGTCGCGGCGTCGCCTCCCAGGAAGCTGTTAGCCAGGCCATGGCCGAGGTAGCCGATCACGGCTTGCTGGCCGGGTAGCGTCCCGTGGGCGGGCCCGCTGTCAAACGCCGTGCCGGTCGTGGTCCAACCCGCCCCGTAGGTGCTTGCCTCGAAGTCGTTCAGGACGACGCCGGGAGGCGGGGTGTAGCTCGCGGGCTCATCGGAGGTGAAATGGGTGCCGTCGAACTGACCCACGAAGTACTGGGTTCCAGAGCCCCCCGCGGGTGCCCCGGGGTTGACGTTGGCGACTAGGACCCACTTGGTGCGGTGCGGGTTGCCGTCGACTTTGAGGGGGAACAGGTCGGGGCATTCCCACACGCCGGTGATCGACCCGGCCGGTCCGAAGTCGCTGAGATACGTCCAGTTCTTCAGGTTGGGCGAGGAGTAGAACTCGACCTGGCGGAGGTCGGAGCGGGCCACCACCATCAGCCAGCGGTGGCTTGGCGCATACCAGAACACCTTGGGATCACGGAAGTTCTGGGAGTTGATGTTGAGCACCGGGTTAGCGCTGTATTTGGTCCAGGTCAGGCCGCCATCGGTGCTGTAGGCCAGGGCCTGCTCCTGGATCCCGGTCGCCTTCTGGGCGCTGGTGTAGATCGCCACCATTGGCGGGTTCTGGCGAGTACCCAGGCCGCTCGTGTTGTCCTTGTCCAACACGGCGCTGCCGGAGAAGACATATTCATTGTTGTCCTGCGGGATCGCGACGGGCAGCTCCTTCCAGTGCACCAGGTCGCGGCTGACCGCGTGTCCCCAGGAAATGTTGCCCCAGGTGGTTCCCGACGGGTTGTACTGGTAGAAGAGGTTATACTCGCCCTTGTAGTAGATCAGCCCGTTCGGGTCGTTCATCCAGTTCTGGGCGGGCGTGTAGTGAAACTGTGGTCGGTAAAGCTCGTGATAGAGAGTCGTAGACGAGCTGTCCGCGCGGGCGCTCGACGCCAGCACGAGGCCCGCGCACAGGACTACGACGAGTCCGGTGAGCAGGTGCGGCGCGGCCAAACGCCGATGGCGCCCCGCGGTTGTACGCGTGGGCCGGCTCGACGACGGGCTATTCGTCGTCAAGAGATCCTCTCCTCGATGTGGCTGTTTGACGATTCCGCTCGACACAACCGCTGCATGGCATTGGTTTCGCGTTAGCCGCGCGCGATTCCCGGCGGGGCAGGCACGGGCTCGGACCATCGAAAGCCGGTGGGCAGCGTGGCGCCGCGCACGGTGCAGTTTGCTGCGGCTACCGCGATCGCGGCAGTGGTAGCGGTGAGGAGCGCGTCAG
>CAWJDF010000017.1:0-139528 GCA_963841535.1 uncultured Solirubrobacterales bacterium
GGCGGAAATGGGCTATCCACTTACGTCCCCCTCGGGTCGTAGGGTCTGCGTGCGATGGAAGGTGCGCTGCGTCCGGTGGCCGGGGTCGACTACCCCCGCAACTACCACGAGTTGGTGACGTGGTTTCCGGATGGTGTGGCGTGCCTGCACTATCTGGAGCGACTGCGGTGGGGCGATGGCTTCGCGTGCCGGTTCTGCGGGGCGGCTGGCCGAGACTTCTGGCGGATGGGTGACGGGTTGCGCCGGTGTGCGGTGTGCAGGCGTGAGACGTCGGTGACCGCGGGCACGATTTTCCACAAGTCCCGGCTGCCGCTGGTGAGCTGGTTCGCGGCCATCTGGTACGTGGTCAATCAGAAGAACGGCGTCAGCGCGCTCGGGCTGCAACGTGTGCTCGGGTTCGGTAGCTACCAGACCGCGTGGGCCTGGCTGCACAAGCTCAGGCGGGCGATGGTGCTGCCCGGCCGCGAGTTGCTGACCGGCGCGGTCGAGGTTGACGAAACGCATATCGGTGGGCTGAAACCAGGCAGTCGGGGACGGCGGGCGGACGGCAAGGCGCTGGTCGCGATCGCGGTCGAGTGCGAGGACGGTGGGCCGGGCCGCACCCGGATGCGCCGGATCCCGAACGCCTCGGCCGAGGTGCTTACCGACTTCGTGTTCGACAACGTCGCGCGTGGCAGCGAGGTCCGCACCGACGCCTGGAACGGCTACAACCACATCGGCCGCTACCGCTTCAGCCATGTGATCACGAACCTGGCCGAGTCCGGCGATCCCGCCCACGTCGCGATGCCCGAGGTGCACCGCATCGCCAGCCTGCTCAAGCGATGGCTGCTGGGCACCCACCAAGGCGCGGTCAGCCACGAACAGCTCGACTACTACCTCGACGAGTTCACCTTCCGCTTCAACCGCCGCCGCGCACGGCACCGCGGGCTGCTGTTCTACCGACTCATCGAGGGTGCGCTCGCGGCGGATCCTCACCCGTACAAGGAGCTCCGGGCGTCAGAAGCCGCTTAGCCAGCATTTCCCGCAAATCGGGGTACCAGAGTGGATAGCCCATATGGCGGAAATTTCGGGGTTCGGGTGGGCTACGGGGCCGGCGGCAGGACGTCGGGCGCCCCGCACGCCACCAACGGCGCCGGCAGCCGGACCGAGCCGTCGTCCTGCTGGCCGTTCTCGAGCAGGGCGATGATCGTCCGCCCGACCGCCACCGCGGTCCCGTTCAGAGTGTGGACGTGCTCCGGCCGGCCCTCCCCCGGGCGGTAGCGAATGCCCAACCGGCGGGCCTGGTAGTCGGTGGTGTTAGAGGTCGAGGTCAGCTCGCGGTAGCGGCCCTGGCCGGGCAGCCACGCCTCGCAGTCGTACTTCTTGGCCGCCGAGGCCCCCAGGTCGTCGACCGCGATCGCCACCACCCGATACGGGATCTCAAGCTCGCTCAGGATCGACTCCTCGATCGCCAGCAGGCGTTCGTGCTCAGCGACCCCCTCCGATGGCGCCACGAAGCTGAACATCTCGACCTTGTCGAACTGGTGAACCCGGAAGATGCCGCGGGTGTCCTTGCCGGCGGCACCGGCCTCGCGGCGGAAGCAGGTCGAGAACCCCGCGTAGCGGCGCGGCAGGTCCGCCTCGGAAAGGATCTCGTCGTCGTGCAGCGAGGCCAGGGCCACCTCGGAGGTGCCGACGAGGTACAGGTCGTCGTCGGGCAGGCGGTAGATCTGCTGCTCGGTGTCGGGCAGGAAGCCGGTCCCGTAGAGCGCGCGCTCGCGCACGAGCACCGGCGGGATGACCGGCTCGAACCCCTCGCCCCGGAGCTTCTCGAGCGCGTAGCGGACGAGTGCGAACTCCAGAAACACCAGATCCCCGCGCAGGTACGCGAAGCGGGACCCGGACACGTGGGCGCCCCGTTCCATGTCGATCCGCGCGCCGGCCAGCTCGAGGTGATCGCGGCCGGTCCGGCCGGACTCGCCCACTTCGCGCAGGACGGTGTCCTCGGCGGGCGCGTCCGAGGACGGCAGATTGGGCAACCCAGCCAGTTGCGTGTCCCGCTGGGCCCGCACCGCCGCCTCCTCGTCGCTCAGCTCGCGCCCGCGGGCGGCCAGCGTGGCCAGTTGCTCGCGCTCCTCGGGCGTGGGCGGACCCTTGCGCCCGCGGCTGGCCTTGTTCTGCTCGGCCTTCAGCTCCTCCAGCGCGGTCCGGATCTCGCGCCAGCGCTGGTCGAACTCGAGCACCCCGTCGACCCCGTCGGCCGCCGCCGGACCGCGCCGGGCGAGCGCCGCCCGCACGGCGTCCGGATCGCGGCGGATCAGCTGGATGTCGAGAACGGAAACTCCCTGGGGTGCTAGGGGCTGGTCGTCCCGGTCACGGTCCCGGGCGAGGGCCCGGTCGTCGTCGTGGGAGTCGGCGCCAGCGCCTCGGCGAGCGATCCGACCGGGGTCTGGCTGCACTGGACCACGCCTGGGATCTTCGGCGCCTTGTGCCCGGCGTACTTGGCCACGAACTCGGCCACGTCGATGGCCTGCTGTCCCACCACGATGTTCTGCGGCATCACCACGCCGGAGAAGCCGCCGTTCTGGATCGCGTAGAGGACCCGCGCCACCGGCCGCTCGCAGCGGATGTCGAAGTTCGGGCCGTTGTTGAACTGCGCCGTGCGCACGTTCTGAGCCGACCCGTGGGTGCCGGCGTAGGACAGCGTGTGGCAACCACCGCAGCGCTGGTTGAACAGGACCGCGCCCGCGTGCTCCGAGGGGGTCGATTGTGGGGCGCTGACCTTCTCGGTCCCACACGCGCTCGCCAGAACCGCGACCGCGAGCAACGCGCCCAGGAACAGGACCTTTGCGGGTCGGCTCATTCGGGGCGGGATCATACGGAAGGACAGGTCGGCAAGATCCGGCGAGAGGAAGGACCCTGGCCGCCGGCGCCGAAGCTCTGGGCGATCCCGGCGCCGGCATGACGTTCGCCTCAGCCCCAGATCGCGATCGTCCCACGGCGGCAACCACAGGGGCCGGCGCCGGGTCCCCCAGATCCTGACCGGACGGGCCCGCCCGGCGGTCTCGGCTACGGCCCACTCGGCATCCATGCCTCGCCGATCGGGCCGGCCTCGACTCATCCGGCGGACCGCGAGCGAAGCGAGGCCCAGTCCGCAACACGCCGCGCCCACGTCCCCGACCGGCTATAACGGGCCGTCCATGGTGCTCGAGCCCGACCCCGAGCTGTTCCGCGAGGTGTTCGGCCGGTTCGCCACCGGCGTGGCCGTGATCACCAGCGCCGCGGCCGCCGCGTCGGGCGGCATGACCGCCAACGCCCTGTGCTCGCTGTCGCTCGAGCCGCTGCTCGCGCTGGTGTGCTTCGAGAACAACGCTCGCACGCTGTCGATCGTGCGTGAGTCCGGCCGCTTCGGAGTCAACGTGCTCAGCGCCGCACAAGAGGACGTGGCCCGGGTGTTCGCCTCCAAGGTGCCCGAGTCGGAGAAGCTCGAGGGCGTGAGCCACCGCTACCACGCCGACGTGCCGATCATCGACGGCGCGCTGTCCTGGGTGGCCTGCTCGCTGCGGGAGCTGATCGCCGGCGGCGACCACACGATCGCGATCGGCGAGGTCGTGGCCATGGGGCTGGGCGAGGGCGAGCCGTTGCTCTGGTACGCCGGCCAGTACCACGACTTCCGCCCCCGTGTCGAACACTAAACGCGCGTCAACCGGTCATCGCCGCCCGCGCCAGCAGCACGACGTTGACCAGCGTCGCGAGCACCATCACCCCGACCTCGCGCTGCAAGATCGATACCACGACCTCCTGCTGCTCCTCCGCGGGCAGCTTCCCCACCGCGCCGGCGGACTCGAAGCCTCGCTGGTCGAGCACCATCTGGGCCGAGGAGATCTTCAGCTGCTCGGCGAGGAACGACACGAGCAGCGGCAGGACCCCGTACAAAACGTGTAACCCCGGCGCTTTGCGGTGCATAAGCAGCAGGACGCCGCCGAGCGCGGCCTGGATCACCACCGCCAGCTGGGACGCTCGCAACAGCCGCCAGAACCACGCGCTGGTGCGCACCCGCCACCAGCACCACGCGCCCCACCCGCCCGCCGCACCCGTCAGAACGATGGTCACCACGCCGACGACGATGTGAACCTGCTTCATATCCGGGTATCCACCCCTCGGCGCACGCGCCGGACCTCCGGACGAAACGACGCCGAACCTGCCGGAAGATAGCCGCAATTATCACTAAGTAACACTGTGTTACAAGGTACGCCCTAGCGGTGCTATAACGGTCCTGCCGTGCTGCGCGATTATCTGCCCGCGATCGTCTTTCTCATCCTGGGGTCGCTGATCGGGCTGCTGTTCGCGACGCTGAACCTGATGGTCGGACGCCGGGTGCCCAACCGCTCGAAGGTCGAGCCCTACGAGTGCGGTCTGCCGTCCGACGTCCAGCGCGGATTCCGCTTCGGGATCAGCTTTTACCTCGTGGCGATGCTGTTCATCCTGTTCGACATCGAGGTCATCTTCCTGTACCCGATCGCGGTGCAGCTCCGCGCGTTCGGCACGTTCGCGATGAGCGAGACGATCGTGTTTGTAGTGCTGCTGGTCATCGCGTTCGTGTACGTCTGGCGCCGGGGAGCGCTCGAGTGGAAATAAAACGAGAGCCGCTGAGCGACCTCCGCGTGCGCCAGTATCGGGCCCGGGATCTGCTGCGCGGCGACATGGACGATGCGGACCTCGAGCGCTACGTCGAGGAGCGCGTGCTCACCACGACGGTCGAGAAGGCGGTGGGCTGGGCCCAGGGCAACTCGATCTACCCGCTTACCTTCGGCCTGGCGTGCTGCGCGATCGAGATGATGGCGATCGTCGCCGCCCGGATGGACGTCGCCCGGTTTGGGTGGGAGGCCCTGCGCGCGTCGCCGCGACAAGCCGACCTAATCATCCTGTCCGGGCGCGTGTCGATCAAGATGGCCCCGGTGATCCGGCGGCTGTGGGATCAGATGCTCGAGCCCAAGTGGGCGATCTCGATGGGCGCGTGCTGCTCGTCGATGGGCGTGTTCAACAACTACGCGCTTGTGCCCGCCGACAAGTTCATGCCGATCGACGTCCATGTGCCGGGATGCCCGCCCCGTCCCGAGGCGCTCATGCACGGGATCCTCAGGCTGCGCGAGAAGATCCAGGGCCAGTCCCGCGAGGGCTGGCGCGAGCGCTACGCGGCCACGGGTACGGAAGAGCTCCTCCCGGACGGCGCTGAACTCGGCACGGCCAACATCAACGTATTCAAGCCCGGAGATACCGCCGGTGCCTGATGCCACGGAGCTCGAGCTGACCGCCCAGGAGCTCCGCGACGCACACGGCGACTCGATCCTCGACACCGAGTTTCATCGCGGCCGCGCCTGCCTGGTCGCCGACCCGCGCCAGATCAAGCCGATCCTCGAGCATCTGGTCGGCAAGGGCTACACGATGCTGGCCAGCCTCCACGGGGTCGACTACTACCCGCACGAGCCGCGGCTCGGCGTCCTGTACGAGATGCTCGACCGCAAGCGGGTCGAGCGGATCTCGGTCAAGGCCCGCCTGCACATCGACGATCCGCACATCGATTCGGTCGTGGACATGTTCCCTGGCGCCGACTATCCCGAGCGCGAGGTCTACGACATGTTCGGGGTGGTCTTCGACGGCCATCCGGACCTGCGGCGCATCCTGATGCCCGAGGACTACGAGGGTTTCCCGCAGCGACGCGACTTTCCGGTGGGCGGAGAGCCGGTGCTGTTCACCTACAACGAAGAACAGAACTACGGGAAGTACGTATGACGGTCACCGGCCGGGGAGGCGACGCCGACACCGCCACAACGCTCTCGGAGGACTATCGCAAGCGCGAGGAGTCGATCACGATCTCGAGCCAACCGGCTGGCGTGGGCGAGACCCACGAGCTGCTGACGCTCAACATCGGCCCGCACCACCCGGCCACCCACGGCGTACTGAGGTTGATGACCACGCTTGAAGGCGAGGTGGTCCGCGACATCAAACCGATCATCGGCTACGTCCACACCGGGATCGAGAAGACCGCCGAGGACAAGGCCTACTGGAAGGTGATCCCGGTCGTCGAGCGGATGGATTACCTGAGCTACTACTTCAACGCGATGGCGTTCTGTGGCGCTGTGGAGACGCTGCTCGGTCTGGAGATCCCCCCTCGCGCCCAATACCTGAGAGTGATCCACCTCGAGCTCAATCGGATCAACTCCCACCTTCTGTGGCTGGGTACCAGCGCGCTGGACCTCGGCGCGATCTCGATGTTCTGGTACTGCTTCCGCGAGCGCGAGAAGATCCTCGACCTGTTCGAGATGTCCTCGGGGCAGCGATTCCACACGCGCTACATCCAGGTCGGCGGCGTGATGGAGGACATCCCTGCGGGGTTTGAAGCCAATGTGCGCAAGTTCCTCAAGGACATGCCGAACCGGGCGGACCAGTACGCGGACCTGCTCGAGAAGAACCAGATCGTGATCGAGCGGTTGCGCGGGACCGGCATCGTCGACCGGGAGACGATGATCAAGCTCGGGGTGACCGGGCCGTTGCTGCGCGCCACGGGCGACCCGTGGGATCTTCGCAAGGCCCACCCGTACTCGAGCTACGACCACTTCGACTTCAAGATCCCGGTGGGCACGAAGGGCGACAACTACGACCGCTACCGGGTCCGCCACGCCGAGTTCTACGAGTCGGTCAAGATCATCGAGCAGGCGCTTGACGGGTTGCCGGAGGGTCCCCACATCACGCCCGACCGTAAGGTGGCGCTCCCCCCGCGGCATGAGCTGGCCACAAGCATGGAGGCGCTGATCCACCACTTCAAGCTGGTGACCGAAGGGTTCCGGGTGCCGCCGGGCGAGGCCTACTACCCGATCGAGGGCCCCCGCGGTGAGCTCGGCTGCTTCGTGCGCGCCGACGGCTCGGCCAAGCCGGCCCGCGTGCACATGCGCGACCCGAGCTTCGTCAACCTGCAGGCTCTCGCTCCCATGGTCAAAGACGGATACATCGCCGACCTGATCGCCACGCTCGCGATGCTCGACCCGATCCTGGGAGGCATCGACCGATGAGTGCGATCGAACCGCGGCGGGTTCCCCGCTTCGGCCACGGCTCGCGGGTGCCGGGCTGGGACGAGGCGGTCGATCTCACCAAGGCCCCGGCGACCATCCCCGATCCCGCCACGACGTCGGTGCCGCCGCAATTACGCGAGCGGATAGCCCAGGCGATGGCCAAGTACCCCGACCGCCGCTCGGCCGCCATCCCCGCGCTGCACGCGGCCCAGGAGGAGCACGGGTGGTGCTCGCCGGAGGCGATCGACCAAGTCGCCGCTGTCATGCAATTGACCCCGGCCTACCTGACCTCGGTGGCCACGTTCTACGACATGTTCTCCACGGTGCCGAAGCCGCGCCACGACGTGTACGTGTGCACGAACATCTCGTGCTCGCTGCGGGGCGCCGACGAGTTCTTCGAGGCGATGAAGGCCGCGGCCGAGAACTCCGCCGACGTCAACGTGCGCTCGTTCGAGTGCCTGGGCGCGTGCGACATCGCCCCGATGGCCTCGGTCGACGGCGAGTACGTGGGGCCGCTGGAGCCCGACGACGCCCAGCGGATCGTCGAGGACATCGAGGCCGGCCGCGCGGTGCTCGACCACAAGCAACTGCGCTACCGGCGCTGCGCGGACCCCGGCGTGCAGGAGGAGGCCGGCGAGTTCAGCCCGCCTGACCGCGCGAAGACCGAGATGGCCGACACCGCCGGCCTGGGACCGGAGGGCGACAACGTCGACCGGCCCGGCCCGACCGCGGCCGTCGAGATGCCCGCCGAGGAAGCCGAAGAGGCCGACGAGAACGGAGACTCCGAGACGTGAAGATCCTGTTCGACCGCATCGACGAGCCGGGCCTGAACACGCTCGAGGTCTATGAGCGCCGCGGCGGCTATGAGTCGCTGCGCCAGGCGCTCGGCATGACGCCGCAGGAGGTGCTCCAGCAGATCACCGACTCGGGCATCCGCGGCCGCGGCGGCGCCGGCTTCCGCATGGGCCAGAAGGCGGGCTTCCTGCCCCACGGCAACATGGACAAGTACTTGGTGTGCAACGCCGACGAGTCCGAGCCGGGCACGTTCAAGGACCGCGAGCTCATGCAGAAGAGCCCGCACATGCTGATCGAGGGGATCCTGATCGCGTCCTGGGCGGCCGAGATCAGCCGCGCCTTCATCTACATACGGGGCGAGTACGACCACCAGGCGGACATCCTCGAGGCGGCTATCGCAGAGGCCCGCGACGCCGGCTACATCGGCGAAAAGATCCTTGGCTCAGATCACTCGGTTTCGCTCGTGCTGCACCGCGGCGCCGGCGCCTACATCTGCGGCGAGGAGACCGGCCTGCTCGACTCGCTCGAGGGCAAGCGCGGCAACCCGCGGCTCAAGCCGCCGTTCCCGGCCATCGAGGGGCTTTACCACGGCCCGACGCTGATCAACAACGTCGAGACGCTGGCCACGGTGCCCCACATCATCCGGATGAGCGGCAAGGAGTACGCGTCGATTGGCACCGAGACGTCAACCGGCACCAAGCTGGTCTCGGTCTCCGGCGATGTCCAGCGGCCCGGCAACTACGAGATCGAGCTCGGCGTCCCGAGCCGCGAGATCATCTACGGACTGGCCGGCGGGCCGCCCGAGGGTCACGAGGTCAAGTTCTGGTTCCCCGGCGGGTCGAGCTCGCCGGTGCTGACGGGGGACGACCTCGAAATCCCCTACGACTTCGACTCGATGGCCAAGGCGGGCAGCATGCTCGGCTCGGGGGCGATCATCGTGGTCGACGACTCGCACACCGTGCTCGAGGTCGCGATGAAGGTGGCCAAGTTCTACGCCCACGAGTCGTGCGGCAAGTGCGTGCCGTGCCGCGAGGGGACCAACTGGACGGTCAAGATGCTCGAGCGGATCGGCTCGGGGGAGGCGACGCCGATGGATCTCGACATCATGGCCTCCGTGCAGGAGCAGATCATCGGCAACTGTCTGTGCGTGCTGGGCGACGCGATGGCCATGCCGATCGGGTCGATGGTTGAGAAGTTCCGGGGCGAGCTGGAAGCGGAGATCGAGGCAGCGCGTGAGCGCGCCGAGGGGGCCGACATGGCGGACGTGATCCCGATCGGGGTCGCCGACGAGCACGCCGGCCCCTATCCGGTGCACTAGAGCACCCGCCGCATGCCCCGACCAAAGCAGAAAATCATCCAGCTGACGATCGACGGCCGCGAGTGCCGCGCGCCCGCGGGCATGATGCTCGTCGACGCGGCGAAGGCAAACGACATCGAGATCCCCTACTTCTGCTACGAGCCCAAGCTCGGCAACCCGGTGGGGGCGTGCCGGATGTGCCTGGTCGAGATCGAGGGCATCCCCAAGCTCCAGACCTCGTGCTCGACGCCGGTCAAGGACGGGATGGTCGTACACACCCAGACCGAGCGCGTGCATCACGCCCAGAACGCGATCGTCGAGTTCCTGCTCGTCAACCATCCGCTCGATTGCCCGGTGTGCGACAAGGGCGGCGAGTGCCCGCTCCAGGACATCACGTTCGGCTGGGGCCTCGGGCGCTCGCGCTTCATCGAGCCCAAGCGCCACTTCGAGAAACCGCTGGCGCTCTCGCCGCTGATCGCGATCGACCGCGAGCGCTGCATCCTGTGCTACCGCTGCGTGCGCTTCTCGCAGGAGGTCGCCGAGGACTACCAGCTGATCTTCACCGAGCGCGCCGCCCACACGTTCGTTGGCACCCACGACGGGCACCCGTACGTCGCCCCGTTCAGCGGCAACATCATCGAGCTGTGCCCGGTGGGCGCGCTGACCTCGCGCCCCTACCGCTTCCGTGCCCGGCCCTGGGACATCGAGGGCGCCGGCGGCATCTGCACGCTGTGCCCGTCGCAGTGCAACGTCGAGTTCACCGTGCGCGACGAGAAGGTGATGCGGGTGCGGGCCCGCGACGCGACCGGCGCGCCCGCGGGCGGCGGTCCCGTGGGCCATCCGGACGTGGACGACGGCTGGCTGTGCGACAAGGGCCGCTTCGCCTACCAGGCCATCCACGTCGACGAGCGCATCACCCAGCCGCTCGTGCGGGACGGCGGCAATCTGCGCCCGGCGTCCTGGGAGCGCGCCCTGGACGCCGCCGGAGGACTGGCCCGGCATCGCGGGGCTGTGGGCGCGCTCGTGGGAGGACAGGCCACCAACGAGGAGGGCTTCCTGCTTCAGCGCCTGATGCGCGAGGGGTTGGCGTCCGGGGACATCGATTCGGGATACGGCGAGGGCGTTCCAGCCGAGCTGGCTCGGGCGCTGGCGGCCCCGGCTCTGCAGGCCACGGTCCCCGACATCGAGTTCGCCCACACGGTGCTCGTGGTCGGCTGCGAGCCCCAGGACGACGCGCCGATCCTCGACCTGCGCATCCGCAAGGGCGTGCGACGGCGTGGCGTCCGGCTGGCGGTCGCCACCGCGCGGCCGAGCGCGCTGGACCCGAACGCCGGCCTGGTGATGCGCTACCCGCCCGGTGGCGAAGCGGCCTTCCTCGCTGCCCTGGATCGCGTGCTGACCGGTGCTGGCGGCGACGCGGAACTCGCCGGACTGGCCCAGTACCTCCGGGACGGTGGCGAGGACATCGTGATCATCTGGGGCGAGCGCGGCCTGGATGCGGCGTCGCTTCGTTCGCTGCTGGCGATCGCGCAGCGCCTAGGGATCGGCGACCACGAGGGCGCCGGCCTGCTCGAGATTCCGGCCGGCGCAAACGGGCGCGGCCTGCGCGAGGCGGGTGTGGTGCCAGGCACCGGGCCCGGCTACGGCGAGCTGTCGGAACCCGGCCCCGGTCGCGGCGCCCGCGAGATCGCCCGGGCGGCGGCGGACGGCGACATCACCGCGCTCTACCTGTTCCAGACCGACCCGATGCGCGACCAGCCCGACCGCGCCCTGTGGGAGAAGGCGCTCCGCGGCGCCGGGCTGGTGGTGGCCCACGCCAGCGTTCTGACCGAGGGCCTGGCCGAGCACGCGAACGTGATCTTCCCGGCCGAGTCCCACGCCGAGAAAGAGGGAACGGTCGTGCATCCCGACGGTCGCCTGCAGCGCCTGCGCACCGCGATCGCCCATCCGGGCTCGGTCCGCTCGGGCTGGTCGGTGGTCGTGGACATCGCGAAGCGGGCCGGCCTCGACACCGGCGTGTTGACCTCGCCGATGGCCTTCAAGCAGCTGGCGGCCGCGGTCCCGTTCTACGCCGGGCTGACGCTCGAGGAGATCGGCGGGCGCGGGGTGCGCTGGCAGGAGCGCGACGCGGCCTCGGAGTTCCCCGCCGGCGAGACGACGATCCCCGCGACGTCCGAGTCCTCTCCGGGCGGAGTCGCCGCGGCCTCGGGTCAGCCCGCCGCAACCTCCACGAACGGATCGCTCCGCCTCGGCACCTACCGTTCGATCTGGGCGTCCCCCGAGGTCGACGTCTCGCCCGCGCTCAAGTTCACCGTGGCCAGTCAGCAGCTCGAGCTCTCGCCCGACGACGCCCAGCGCCTCGGGATCGCGCCCGGCGACGCCGTCGAGGTCTCGCAGAACGGGACGCGGCTGCGAGGGACAGTCCATGTCCGCACCGGCATCCCCGCGGGCACCGTGTTCCTGGCCGACGGCATCGCCGGCGACTCGGCCAACGCGTTCACCGAACCGGAGGTCGAGGTGCACAAGCGGTGATCAGCTTCGCCGAGGTCAACTACTTCGAGCCCTGGTGGGTGCAGATCATCAAGTCGCTCGCGATCTTCGCGGTGATCTTCGCGATCCTGCCGATCCTGATCGTCTACGAGCGCAAGCTGCTCGGCCGCTTCCAGGGCCGCTACGGCCCCAACCGCGTGGGCCCGTTCGGGCTCCTGCAGCCGATGGCGGAGATCGTCAAGTTCGCGATGAAGGAGCCGTTCCGGACCACCACGTCGGTCGGCGTGCTCTTCCGGCTCGCCCCGGTGATCTCGATCATCACCGCGGTGGGCGCGCTCGCGATCATCCCGTGGGGCGACGTCCAGCACATCTTCGGGCAGCAGGTCGGGCTGTACGGGATCGACGTGTCGATCGGCCCGCTGTACGTGTTCGCGCTCGCGGGCATCTCGTTCTACGGGATCATGCTTGGCGGCTGGGCATCGGGCTCCAAGTACTCGTTCCTCGGCTCGATGCGAGGGGCGGCTCAGCTGATCTCCTACGAGGTGTCGCAGGGACTGTCGCTGGTGGGGGTGCTGATCACCGCGCAGACGCTGTCGCTGACCGGGATCGTCCACGCCCAGGAGGGAATGTGGTTCTTCATCCCGCAGTTCGCGGGCTTCCTGGTGTTTCTGGTGGCTTCGTTCGCCGAGACCAACCGCGCGCCGTTCGACCTGATCGAGGCCGACGCCGAACTGGTGGCTGGGTACTTCACGGAGTACGGCGGCACGCCGTTCGTCGCCTACCTGTTCGCCGAGTACGCGAACATGATCGTGGTGTCGGGCATGGCCGCGACGATCTTCTTCGGCGGCTGGTTGCTCCCGTTCGGGTTGCATCCACCGGGGTGGGTCGACCCGTTCGTGGTGCTCGCGAAGATCCTGATCGTGTTCACCTTCTTCATCTGGATCCGCGCGACGCTGCCGCGCCTGCGCTACGACCAGCTGATGTCGTTCGGCTGGAAGATCCTGCTGCCGCTGGCGACGCTCAACCTGCTCGTGACCGCCATCGTGGTGGTCTCATGAGTCCATACAACGTGTCCGACGATGTGATCGAGGTGGTCCGCTCGCCGGCGCGGGGCCCGGTGGCCGGCGCCTACCGCGTGTTCGGTGAGACGCTGCGCGGGCTGAAGACGACGTTCGCCCGGATCGTCGAGGGACCGGTCACGATCCAGTATCCCGAGGAGAAGACGCCCGTCTATCCCCGCTTCCGCGGACGGCACAAGCTGCACCGCTTCGAGGACACCGGGCTCGAGAAATGCGTGGGCTGCTCACTATGCGCGGCGGCCTGTCCGGCCGACTGCATCCGGGTCGTCGCCGCGGAGAACACGCCCGAGAACCGCGTCTCAGCCGGCGAGCGCTACGCCGCCGTGTACGAGATCAACCTGAGCCGCTGCATCTTCTGCGGGTACTGCGAGGTGGCCTGCCCGTTCGACGCGATCACGATGGGCCACGACTACGAGATGTCCGACTACACCCGCTCGGACCTGATCTTCACCAAGGAAATGCTGCTGGCCGACGCGATCGAGCGCACCCCACTGCGGCGGGAGGGGGAGTGAGTTGAGCGCCGTTCTGTTCTTCATCGCGGCGATCGGCGCGATCACGGGTGCGATCGGGGTCGTGCTCCTGCGCAACCCGTTCTACAGCGTGCTGGCGCTCGCTTCACATCTCGTCTCGCTGGCCGCGCTGTTCCTGCTCCTGCGGGCCGAGTTCGTGGCTGCCGCGCAGGTCGTCGTGTACGCCGGCGCCGTGATGGTCCTATACGTGTTCGTGGTCGCCTACGTGGGCGGCGGCGAGCAACTGGCCAGCGGCGCCGTTCTCCGCGTGCTCGGGCCGCTGTTCGCACTGGCCCTGGCCATTGAGCTGTGCATCGCGATGCTGGGTGCCGGCCTGAAGGGCGTCTCGTCGAAGGGCGCCCCGTACGTCCCGGGCTTCGGCTCCCCGGCTGAAATCGGCCGGTTGTTCCTCACCCAGTACCTGCTCCCGTTCGAGCTCGCCTCGATCCTGCTGCTCGTCGCGGCCGTCGGCGCGGTCGTGCTGGCCCGGCGCCGGCGCGGCCTCGAGCCCGACGAGCAGGTCGCGTTCGACATCAGCGCCCCCCGGCCGGCCTACACCGGCACGATGGCCGAGGCCGCCGGCGTGCGTCCGATGCTCCACGAAGAGCCGCCCACGCCCGAGGTCCAGCCGGTGGGCAAGACCACCGACGAGTCGGCCGCGGCATCCGGACGGCACCAGGGCGGCTGGTAGTGGCGATCGGCTGGTACCTCTCGGTCTCGGCGATCATCTTCTGCATCGGCGCCGGCGGCGTGCTGGTTCGCCGCAACCCGCTGGTCATCCTGCTCTGCCTGGAGCTGATGCTGAACGGCGCGAACCTCGCTTTGGTGGCGTTCTCCCGTATGTGGGGCAGCGAGGACGGCCAGATCTTCGCGCTGATCGTGATGGTGGTGGCGGCCTGTGAGGTGACCGTGGGCCTCGGCCTGGTCGTGGCCATCTATCGCCGGCGCCTGCCCATCGACGTCGACGAGCTCAGCGAGTTGCACGGATGATGATTCTGTTTCAGTTCTGCACTGGCGACGGTGCTCGCCATTGCCCGGAGCGCGGCGGCCATAGCTCCTCGCCGACCCCGATAACTCGTCACGCGGGGCGCCCCAAGCCGGCCGTGACGAGTAATGCGCGTGGGGCGCGGCTAACTCGTCACATCCCCGCCGCCGGTCGCGCCGTGACGACTTATGCGGCTCGACGGCGCACCACTGACCACCTGGACGGCCTCGTCTGATGAGCGCCACCACCGCCGCCTGGCTCGTCCTGCTGTGCCCGATCGTGGGCACGATCCTGATCGCCGTCGGCTACGCCCGCTGGCCCGGGCGCACCGCCGGCTGGCTGGCCACGCTGGCCATCGCGCTGTCGTTCGTGTTCTCGGTGATCGCACTGGTCAAGCTGCTCGGGCTCAGCCCGGATCACCGCCAGCTCACCTCGACGCTGTGGGACTACGACGTGTCGGCGGGGGTCGACGCCAAGCTGCAGATCCTGGTCGATCCGCTGTCCGTGTTCATGATCCTGGTCGTCTCAGGGGTCTCCACGCTGATCCACCTGTACTCGGTCACCTACATGAATCTCGACCGAGGGCTCTCGCGCTACTTCAGCTACCTGAACTACTTCGTGTTCTCGATGCTGCTGCTGGTGCTGGCCGGGAACTTCCTCCTGCTGATCGTGGGCTGGGCATTCGTGGGCGCGGCTTCCTACCTGCTGATCTCGTTCTGGTACCGGCGGACCACCGCCACCCGGGCCGGCATCAAGGCGTTCGTGATCAACGTGGTTGGCGACGTGGGACTGGTCATCGCCACGTTCATCCTGTTCCAGCACACCGGGACCGTGCAGTTCCTGGGCGTGTTCCACGCGGTGCCGCACACGTTCGCCCCCAACTCGACGCCGATCGTGGCCGCCGGCCTCCTGCTGCTCGTCGGCGCCTTCGCCAAGTCCGCCCAGGTGCCGCTGCACACCTGGCTCCCGGACGCCATGGAGGGCCCCACCCCGGTCTCGGCCCTGATTCACGCCGCCACGATGGTGACTGCCGGCGTGTACCTGATCGCGCGCACGCACGTGATCTTCGAATGGGCTCCGACCGCGGCCGACGTGGGCGCGATCGGCGGCTGCCTCACGCTGGTGGTGGCCGCCACGGTGGCGATCGTGATGACCGACATCAAGCGGGTGATCGCCTACTCGACGATGTCCCAGATCGGCTACATGATCATGGGCGTGTGCGTGGGGGCCTACTCGGCGGGCCTGTTTCACCTGATGACCCACGCCTACTTCAAGGCGCTCTTGTTCATGGCCGCCGGGTCGATCATCGGCGCCATGGCCGGCGATCAGTCGCTCGACCACATGGGCGGCTTCCGGCGCGCGCTGCCGTTCACGTTCGCCTGCTTCATCGTGGGCGGCCTGGCCCTGGGCGGGATGCCCCCGTTCTCCGGGTGGCTGTCCAAGGACGACATCATCGCGTTCCTCGACCATCGCGGCGGCGGCTTCTTGATCCTCGGCATCGTCGGCTATGCCGGCGCGCTCCTCACCGGGATCTATACGTTCCGGATGATCTTCCGCGCGTTCTTCGGCGATCCGGTTCCCGAGGCGGTCGAGTTGGAGCAGGGCCACCTGCACCACGCGGACGTCCCGCGCAACCCGATGACCGGCGAGGAGGAGGACACCGACGTCGGCTTCCCCGGCCCCGGCCACTTCATCGCCGAGCGCGAGTTCCCGATGAAGATTGCGATGAGCGCGCTGGCCGTGCTGGCGGTGATCGGCGGCTTGGTCCAGATCCCGGGCGTCGACGACGCGGTGACGAAGTTCCTCGAGCCGACGTTCGCGGACTCGAAGTACGTGCACGTAGAAGTCGGCACGGGCTCCGCCTGGCTCGGCCTGATCATCGGCGCGGCGGTCGCCGTGGCCGGCATCTCGATCGCCTATCGCATCTGGGTGGCGAAGCCCGGGACCGCGGCGCGCGCGCGCGAGCGGTTCGCCGCGCTCTACGTGTTCCTGTCGCACAAGTGGTACTTCGATGAGCTGATCGACTTCGTGGTCGTGCGGCCGGCGCTGTGGACCGGCCGGCTGGTCGAGGTCGTGCTCGAGCGCTCGCTGATCTCCGGCGTGCTGACCGGAGGTACCACGGGCGCGGTCGGCGCCCTGTCCGCCACCGTGCGCCGGGCCCAGACCGGCTTCCTGCGCTACTACGCCGCGCTCATGATCGTGGCCCTGTCCGGCGTGGCCCTCTACTTCCTGATCTCGAGCAGCTAATGCCTATGCATATAGATATATATATAGATCTATATGTAGGTGTAGTTCGGTGACGCTGTCGATTCTCATCTGGCTGCCGCTGGTGGTCTCGCTGGTCGCGGCGATCTTCCCGCGGGAGTGGACCGGGCGGGTCGCGGCGGTGGGGAGCCTGGTCACGCTGGGCGTGGCGATCTCGTTCCTGGCGCGCTTCAAGCTCGGGCACGCCGGCCTTCAGTTCGTCACCGACAAGGTGTGGATCGGCGCGCTGGGCATCCACTACAAGCTCGGGCTCGACGGGCTGAACGTGGCCCTGGTCGTGCTGACCACGATCCTGTTCAGCGTCTCGATGGTGTGGTGCGCGATGCGCGAGTGGGATCGGCCCGGCATGTTCTTCTTCCACTTCGGGCTGGCCGAGAGCGCCGTGCTCGGCGCCTTCTGCGCCCAGGACCTGGCCCTGTTCGTCGCGTTCTTCGACCTGATGCTGATCCCGTTCTACTTCATGGTCGGGATCTGGGGCTCGGGCGACCGGGTCAGGGCCACGACCAAGCTCGTGATCTACACACTGGTCGGGTCGTTCTTCATGCTGGCCGCAGCCGTGGCCACCGGGGTGCTTGCCGCCAGCGACCACGACACGCCGTTGAACTTCACGCTCTCGGCCCTGCGGGCGCTTCCGCTCTCCCACGCCTCGCAGAGCTGGATCTTTTTGTGCTTCGCCTTCGCCTTCCTGGTCAAGATGCCGCTGGTTCCGTTCCACGGCTGGCTGGCCGACGGCTACAAGTCGATGCCGATCCCGGCCGTGGCCGTGTTCTCCGGCGTGGTCTCGAAGGTCGCCGCCTACGGCTTTCTGCGGATCGTGCTGCCGCTGTTCCCTTACGCCTCCGCGCACTTCCAGACGCTGATGCTGCTGATCGCGCTGGTCTCGATCATCTGGGGCACGCTGTGCGCCTTCACCACGCCCGACGCGCGGATGGTCGTGGCCTACTCGAGCGTCGCCCAGCTCAGTTTCATCACGCTGGGGATCTTCTCGCTGCGGCCGACCGGCGCTCAGGGCGCGCTGCTCCAGATGCTCAACCACGGCCTGGTCACCGCGCCGCTGTTCTTCATCGTCGCGGCCGCGGCCGCGCGCGCCGGTGGCTCGGGAGCTCTTGGCCGATATGGGCGGGATCGCCTTCCGGGCGCCGATCCTGGCCGCCCTGGCGCTGATCGTCACGCTGGCCACGCTGGCCATGCCCGGCTCCTCGAACTTCGTCGGCGAGTTCATGATCCTGCTCGGCGTGTTCCAGGCCAAGCTGGCCATCTCGGTGATCGCGTTCGCCGGCGTGGTCGGCGCCGCGGTGTACGCGCTGCGGCTGTTCATCGGGGCCTTCCACAACCGCACCGGCCCCAAGGTCGCCTCGCGCGAGCTGGCGCTGTCTGACACGGTCGCGATCGCCCCGATCGTGCTGATCATCCTGGTGCTGGCCCTGTATCCGCAGTTCGGGCTGCGCCGCTCGGAGGCCTCGGTACGAGCGGCGGTGGCGCCGGCCCAGGTCCAGGCCCAGGTCCTCGCGAGCAGCTCCCCGCGGAGGGTCGCGTCGCGATGAACGTGATCGCCGCCACGCAGCACATCGCAGGCCCGTACATCGACTGGCGCGCGCTCTCGCCGCTGGTCGTGCTGACCGCCGGCGGCCTTGTGGTCATGCTGGTCGGCCTGCTGCGCCCGGCGATGATCCGTGAGCGGCTGGTGCCGGCCCTGACCATCCTCGCGTTCCTGTGCGCGCTGGCGGCCGAGATCTGGGTCTACCACCACCACCCGAAGGGCAAGCCCGGGCTCTGCCTGGTCGCCGCTCCGGGCTGCACCTCGGCGCCGCTGGCCATGGACCGCCTGGCGCTCGAGTTCGACATGCTGTTCGCGATCGCCGGGATCGCGGCGATGCTGATGGCCTGGCGCGGGGTGGCCCCGCGCGAATCGGGTCACGGCGAGCACAGCGCGCTGCTCTTGTTCAGCGTGCTCGGCATGAGCGTGTTCGCCTCAGCCCAGAATCTGGTCACGCTGTTCGTCGGGATCGAGCTGCTGTCGATCCCGCTCTACATCCTGTGCGCGTCGGAGACCCGGCGCGAGGGCTCGCTCGAGTCCGGCCTGAAGTACCTGGTGGTGGGGTCGGTCGGCTCGGCCACTCTGGTCTACGGCCTCGCCCTGATCTACGGCGCCACCGGCTCGACCGACTTCGCCGCGATCGGCACCGCCTTGTCGCAGAGCAAGCTGGCCGGCGGCGCGCTAGGCAGCCCGATGGTGTTCACCGGTCTCGGCCTCACGATCGTCGGGTTCGCTTTCAAGGCCTCGGTGGCGCCGTTCCATCAATGGACGCCCGACGTCTACGAGGGCGCGCCGACCCCGATTACCGCGTTCATGGCCACCGCGACCAAGGCGGCGGCGCTGGCGGCGTTCCTGCGCTTCTTCGACGTGGCCGCGATCGGGGCCCAGGACACCTGGGCGCCGCTCCTGGCGACCATCGCCGCGATCACGATCGTGGTCGGCAACGTGGGCGCGCTCGGCCAGACGTCGCTGAAGCGGATGATGGGCTACTCGGGGGTCGCCCAGGCCGGCTACATGCTGTCCGGCGTGATCGTCGGGAGCCGGCTCGGGGTCCAGGCCACCGTGCTCTACCTGATGGCCTACCTGGCCATGAACCTGGCGCCGTTCGCGGTGATCGTGGCCGAGGAACGCGAGCGGCCCGACGGCGACTATCTGAGCGGGCTGGCCGGCTTGGGCGTCCGCCGCCCCTGGCTGGCCTGGCCCATGACGATCGGCATGCTGAGCCTGGCCGGCATCCCCGGCACGGTCGGCTTCATCGCCAAGTTCCAGCTGATCAACGCGCTCGTCTCGGGCGACTACACCTGGCTGGCCATCGTCCTGGTGATCGGCTCGATGATCTCGCTCGGCTATTACCTGCGGGTCATCGCCACGATCTGGATGCGCTCCACGGTGGCGGCGCCGGCGCGCGTCGCGCGTCCGGCAACCGGTCCCGGCGAGCTGGCCCCGATCGCCGGCGGCTCACTCGAGAACGACGAGTTCGACGCCGCATCCGCCGCCACCGGCTCCGCCCCGGCCTATCCCGAGCTCCTCCTCGTCGCGGTCGTGTTCGCGGCCGCCACGATCTTCTTCGGCATCTTCCCCTCGCCGCTGTTCCACCTCGCCTCCCACGCCGCGAACGCCCTCCCGGGGCTGTTCTAACGGCGCGCCCGAGGGGCGGCGCGGGACGATCGCGCTACTCCGAGAGATTGAACTGGCGTGAGGCCTCGAGCAGCCGGTCGGCCGTGGAGGCGAGCTCGGCCAGCGAGGCGTTGAGCTCCTGCGATTGGGTGCTGGTCTGGAGAGTCGCCGAGGACATCTCCTCGGCAGACGCCGAGGACTCCTCGGCCACGCCGGCGATCTCGCTCGAGGTCTCGGCCATGCCAGACACGCGCTCGGAGATGCCGGCGATCGCCTCGCCGATCTCGTTGAACGCCCGCTCGGCCCGCTCGGAGCTCTCCACGCCCTGATCGGCCAGCTGCGCGGCCTGCTCCACGAGCCCGACGACGCGGTTGATGCCCTGCTCGATCTCCTTCACGAGCTCGGCAATCGTGGTCGCCGATCCACCGGACTCCTCGGCCAGCTTGCGAACCTCCTCGGCCACCACGGCGAAGCCGCGGCCGTGCTCGCCGGCGCGGGCGGCCTCGATGGCCGCGTTGAGCGCGAGCAGGTTCGTCTGGTCGGCAATGCCGGTGATCGTCTCGAGGATGCCGCCGATCTCGCTGGACTTGCGGGCGAGCTCGTCGATGCCCGTCTGGGCGTCCTGGCCGGACACGCGGACCCGCTGCATCACGCTGTTGGCCTTGCCGGCGGCCTCGACCCCCAGCGTGCCGAGCTCCTGGGCGCGGACGGTGGCGGCCGACACCTCGTCGGTCAGCTCACGGTTGCGCTGGAGCATCATGGCCTGCCGCTCGGCGCCCTGGGCGACCTGCGTGCTGGCCGCGGCGATGCCGGCCATGGCGTGGGTGGTCTGATCGACGTTGTCGCGCACCTGCCCGAAGACCTCGTGCACGCCCTGCGAGGAGTCGATGAACAGGCGCAGCGACTCCTGGACGGTGGTCTTCAGCTCCGCGCCCCGATCGGACAGGTCGTGGCGGGCGGAGCGGCTGCGGATCGCGGTCAGGTCGAGACCCACGGCCGCGAACGTGTCGAAGTAGAAGGCGTCGGTGATCGCCTGGATGTCGTAGTTGAAGACGATGCCGATGGCACGCTCGGCGGCGAGCGCGAGGCTCTGGTCCGCCACCGCCTCGCCGCGACGCAGCCAGCCGGTGCGGCGCGGCTGCTGGCCATCGACCTGCGGCGGGCTCTCACGCAGCCGCCGGCGAACCGCGTCGACGTAGGTGGGATAGCTCCCCAAATACCACTTGAGCGGGAGGCTGATCTTGTTGTGCAGGGCGCCCACGCTCAGCAGCCCCTCGAAATACTTCAGGCCGAACGGCTCGGGCTGTCCGGGCTCGGCGAAGATCGCCTTCCAGTGGGAGGCCTGCGCGGAGTGCCAGCCGGCCCGCAGCGCCTCGAGCTCGATGCCCTTTGCGGCCACGTAGTCACGGAGAAACTCGACCGAGGCCGGGAAAGTGAAGTGGTGCTCGGTCAGCTCCGCGGCCACCACGTCCGCCACCTCGTCGGCCCACGGCCGGAGCTTGGTCAGCAGCGCCATGACCTCGTCGTCGAGACCGATGAACTGGCGACGCAGGGCCAGGTTCTCCGGGGTGATGTGGTACAGGGCTGCGCGTGATTCCACGTCGGTCCTCCTGGGACTCGTCTCGCGGGACGCACGGCTGCGCATCCCGGTCCTCGGTTCAAGATCGTCCCGTCCTCAGCGAACCTTTAGCCGACCCGTTTGCCGGCATTTGGCCCGGGTAGCTCGGTCACAGACAATGGAGGAGCGTCGCAGCGACACCGAGGAGACCTTCGGCAGCCAGGAGCCGCCGGGGTCGGTCTCCGACCAGAACGCTGAAGAGCCTGGGACGCCCGATCACAGCGGCGGCCAGAGCGGCGACGGCGAACGATCGGGCCGCACCGACGATCCCGGCTCGGCCAAGGAGAGCGCTGAGTCCACGGGGCATCCCGGGAACGCGGGCTGACGCGTCCCCGGGAGACCGGCGCGGATCACTAACCGCCGGTCAGCTTGCGATAGGCGGCGATCTGCGGATCGGCGGCCGAGATCGGCGTGCAGCCCTGGGCGATCACCATCTTCCCGTTCTCCGGCGTGACCGTGTAGTCGACGTTGTTGGAGATGTGGAAGGCATATTTGCCGAACGTCCACGGGTCGCACAGCATCCCGGTGTCGAAGTCCTTGACGTTCTCGAATGCCTGGTTGACGCTCTGGACCGTATAGGCCCCCTTGATCGACTCGAGCGCGTGCGTCGCGATCTCGCCCATCGTGAATCCCATCTGGCTGAAGCTGCCGATGCCTCCGGAGACGTTCGACCCGTACTGCTTGAGGATCGCCTTGTATAGGTTCATCGTCGGCGTGTTGGTCGGGTCGGGCGGGGTCAGCTCGGCGTTGACGAAGAACTTGTGGTTCCACTTCGGCCCGAGCATTGACGCCAAGAAGTCCGTGTCGCACGGCGTCGAGCATCCCCACAGCTTGACCCGGTCCTCGAGTCCGAGCTTCTGCGCCGCCTGCAGGATCACGAGCGCCTCCGGCGGCGTGAAGTTCAGCACGACCGCACCGTCCGAGCCGGCGGCGTTGACCAGCTTGAGCGCCACCGAGTTGGCGTCGTTGATCGGCACGTTCTCCGTGAGATCCGTGATCGGGACGTTCGACGCCTTCGCGATCGCGTTCGGCCCGGCCGCGATGTAGCCCGTGCCCAGTAGGAGTGATCGATCGTGCACTCGAGGATGCTCGAGGTACCGGACATTCCGACGACGTGATCGGTCTGCACGAGCAGCTTGGACGCGGCCGCGATCTGCGGTGGCTGCGTCCCTTCGGTCTGAAGCTGGAGCTTGATCGGATGGCCGTTGACCCCGCCGTTGGCGTTGACGCACGCGAAGTACGCCGCCTCCGTGTTCGAGATGTCGGTGAAGTCGGTGCCCGGCTGCTTGGTGTTGATCGCGCCGAGCACGATCGGCGTACCGGTGGCGGCCGTGCCCGGCTTGGGACCGCACGACGAGGTGTCCGCCGAGGCGCTGCTCGACCCGCCGCTGGTCGACGTGGACGACGATGAGCCGCCGCCCCCAGCGCCGCTCGCCGCGCTGCTCGAACTGCTGCTGCTGCTTCCGCAGCCCGCGAGCACCGCGGCGCCCACGAACGCCGCCAGGAGGAGGCCTACACGCCAGCGGGGACAGAGGATCGACGACCAACGCAACCGCATGGAAACCTCCGTGTGTTCACGTCCGGGAGAAACGGGCGGGTCCACCCTACGGCGCACCAATATTTGTTGTCAAGATTCTGTACGAAATTGTTAGCAATCTCGCAACCAATCGCGAACATACGGTTCGCAGAGCCCGTCGGCAGGCGGTCCCGGGGTTCGCCGAGGAGAACGCTAGTCTGGGCTTTCCCGTGGACTATCCGGTCGAGAGCTTCAGCGACGCCGAGCGCGAGCGGCTGCGCCCCCACTTCACCAACCTCGACCGGCCGGTGTTCGCGCTGGTCAACCTGCCGGAGACGGTCAAGGCTGCCCTGTTCGCGCGCTACTCGCGCTATCCGGGCACCCTGCGGCACCTCTTCCTAGAGGAGTTCGCCGACGACGTGCCGGACGCCGGCACGCTCGCGGAGGCCGGCGAGGGCCGGCGAGCGGCCCAGCTGTATGAGCGGATCTTCCTCGGCTACGGCGATGACTCCGTGGCTCAGCTGGGCGGCGCCCACGTCGCATGCGAATGGGTCTCAAACGTCCTCACCAAGGTGCTCCAGCGCCCCCGACTGGGCGCCTACCTTGAGCAGTCCACCCGGTACATCGCCTACGACGCCCCCATGCCCGGATCGGATCCCGCCCGCCCGAGGTATCGCTACTACCGCGACCAGGCGCTCGGCTCGGCCTACGAGCGAGCGATGGACGAGCTGTTCGGGATCTACTCCCGCGCACTGCCGGAGGTCTGCGCCTGGGCCGAGGCCGAGTTTCCCCGCGCCGCCGACGAGCCTGCGGCGGCCCATGAGCGTGCGATCAAGGCCAAGTCGCTCGACCTGCTGCGCGGGCTCCTGCCGGCCAGCTCGCTGTCGCACATGGGCATCTTCGCGACCGGCCAGACCTACGAGCAGCTGATCCTCCACCTGCTGGCGCACCCGTTGCCCGAGGCCCGCGACTACGGGCACATGATCCTTGAGGAGCTGGGCGCGGTGATCCCGAGCTTCCTGACCCGGGTCGAGCGCCCGGAGCGAGGCGGGCAGTGGATCGGTTACCTCGAGGCCCGCGCGCGCGCCGGGGCGAAGTGGGCGCAGCGGCTCGGGCTCGATGCCGCCGACGGACCCGCCGGACCATCGGTCACGCTGCTGCACACCGAGGGCGAGGAGGACGATCTACTGTCGGCGCTCTTGTTCGAGGCCGGCGCGAGCTCGGAGGAGCGCATTCGCAGCGCGGTCGCCGGCCTCGAGGACGACGCGCGCGCCGCTCTGCTGTCCGATCTGGTTGGCCGGCGCGAGAACCGCCGCCACCGCCCCGGCCGGGGCCTCGAGAGCCTGCGCTACCGCTTCGAGATCGTCGCCGACTACGGAGCCTTCCGCGACCTGCAGCGCCACCGCATGCTGACCATCCAGTGGCAGTCGCTGACGCCCGACCTGGGCGCGGACGTACCCGAACAGGTCGAGCAGGCAGGATGCGGAGAGGAGTATCGCCGTGCCCTCGAGCTCTCCCGGCGCGAATACGAGCGCCTCGCCGAAGCCGGTCTGGGCACGGCCGCCCCGTACGCGCTGTGCCTCGGCTACCGCATCCGGTTCATCCTGGACCTCAACGCCCGCGAGGCACTGCAGCTGATCGAGTTGCGCTCGGGCCGAGAAGGACACCCCAGCTATCGCGCGGTGGCCCACGAGATGCACGCTCAGATCAGCTCGGTGCACCCAGCCATCGGCGCGATGATGAACCACGTCGATCAGGAGACGGAGCCGCGGCTCGAGCGGATCCTGTCCGAGATGCGCAGCCAGGTGCGGGTGACCGCCGGCCGCTGACCGGCGTGAGGCGGGCCGCTTCCGGTCCGCGCGGTGGCGGACCGGAAGCAACCAGCTCGACTTACCTCATTGACACCGTGACCGTGTTGGCCGATCCCTTCACGGTCCGGCTGAACACCACGACGACCCTCCAGGAGCCGTGCGAGGAGACACGAAGCTCACGCATCGTGACCGTCGCCCGTCCGTGGTTGACCGTCGCATGACCGAGCGCGATGAGCTTGCCGCCGCGGGACACGGCCAAGCGCACGATCCCGTGCTTCTTGTGGTGCTTCGGGAACGACACCGTGCAGCGGATCTTGTGGTGCTTGATGAGCTTGCAGGTCACCTTCGGCTTGGGACCTGGAGGTCCTTGCGGGCCCTGCGGCCCCTGCGGCCCCTGCGGCCCCGGCGGTCCCTGGAGCGCGGACTGCTCGATGAACCGCGTGGTGACCGTACGAGTGTCATCGTTGGCGTTGGTCACGACCCACTTGGCGGTGTAGTTACCCGGCGACAGGCCCGACACCGTCACGCCGGTCGGCGTGTCGACGTTCGAGCTCGAGAACACCGGGACTCCACCCTTGCTGATCGTGAGGGCGATCTGCGAGGAGCCATCGGTGGCCTCGGCCAGCGCCGTGAACGTGCCGTAGACAGTCTCGCCCGCCAATGGCGAGGTGTCGGCCACGTCCGCGACCTTGGTCACGGTCTGACCGCCGCTCAGGTCGTCGCTCTGAGCGAGCGCGTCGGCGGACAGTCCGCCGGCGTTGCCGCTCGACGGGCAGATCTGACCGGTTCCTTCCGATCCGCTGCCCACGACGTCGGTCGGGAAGCCGGCCGCCGCACTGATCGGAGCGCTTGTGAGCGGTGATCCGAAGTACTGCAGCGGCGAGCAGGTGCCGCCGGTCACCGTGCCGCTGTCTCCGGTGAGATCGACTCTCAGGTTGGCGACACGCAGCGTAGTCAGCGTCCGCGACCCGTTCGACAGCGTCACGGTGTCACCGCGATGCACGGCGATCGCCACCGAGGCCGTCCCGTCGTCGCCGGCGACGGCGGGAGCGCCATTCACCGTGTAGTGCTCGGCGGGAACGAGGCCCGTGCAGGTCACGCTCTGCGCCGCCAGGTCGGCGGTGCAGCTCGGGATCCCGCCCGGCCCGAACACGCCCGTGTCGCTCGGGAAGGGACCGACCGCATCCGTCTCGGCGACGGGCACGGTTAGGTTGACCAGGCCGCCCAACGGATTCGGGCTGACGCCCGTGATGGCCAGGCTGTTGTTCGGGTCCATGAAGGCCCGGTTGTCGTTGGAGTTCGAGGTGACGACGTCGCCCGGGCCCGGTGCGGTGCCGGACGTGAGCGGCGCGTCGGCCACGTCGGCCTCGGTCCCGCAGAAGTCCGTCGGACTCGTCTCCCCGCTGCTTCCCACCGCGAGCGTGCCGCCGTTGATCGTCGCGCCGAGCAGGCCCGTCTGGAAGCACGGCCCCATCATCAGGGTCGGACCGCCGAACGCCCCGAACTGCTGATCGTCGCTGGTGAGGGCGCTCCCGTTGTCGAGCACGAACCATCCGCTCCAGCCTGCCTCACCGAACGGGTCTCCGCCGTTGCCGGTGAAGATCGTCTGATTCTGCGGCGCGCCCGCGCCCGAGTAGGTGACGTCGACCTCCTCGCGGTCATCGCCGACCGGCCGGGGCAGGGCGACGCTCCAGTTGCCGTTGGCGTCCGTAGTGCCCTGGTCGCTGGTCGCGACCGTGTGGCCGGCGCGGAGCAGCGAGACCACGACGCCCACGCCGGCCGTGGCATGGCCGATGTTCCCGGTCACGTTGCCGGCGCCGGTCTTGAACTGCGACAGGTCGACCTGCGGCAGCGGCAGGCCCGGAGGCGCCGTCACCTGGGTCGACTGGACGCAATTCGGGGTTCCATTCGTGAGGACATCCTGGTTGGCCCACATCTCCTGGAGGAGATAGTCGTGGCCGTTGATGACCTGGTTGAACACGGCGTTGTCGGGGCCCGCATTCCCGAGGATCGTCCCGAACTGAGGACCGAACTCGCACTTGTCGGCGGTCTCGAAGCCGTTCGGATCCATGTAACCGACGCCTTCGGGATCGGTCATCGCCTCCACCGTCTCATGCGCCGCGATGTCGACGGTGAGCTCGGCGTCGGGATTGCCGTTGGGATCCCCGCCGGGGTTGAACGCGCGCCGCGTCTCGATGCTGGGATCGATGGTCACCGCGTAGATCGTGACGCCGCTGCCGATGTCCGACAGCGAGTGGTAGCCCCCGAAGGCGTTGGTCCCGCAGACCCCCGGAAGGATGCACTCGTCGACGTTGCCCGGTAGGAACACGTACCAGAGGTCGTGCAGCCCCCGGTTTCCCCCCACCTGGTCGACCACGCTGTTGACCTCGTCCTGCACCTGCTGGTCGGTGATGCACACCGCGGCCTGCTGTGGCGAGGCGCACTGGTCCGCCTGCGCGGGATACGGGTCCTCGTCGACGATCGAGTTACCGGTGACGGTCAGGTTTCCGGTGTTCGTCCCGCCCGCGGTGGTGTAGTTGATCGTGTTCTCCCCGGAGATCAGGCCCGGAGGGGCGGGCGAGTTCGCCGAGTGATCGACGTTCGTCTCCTGCGCCCACTGCGGCAGGACCGTGAACACGCTGCACGGGTTCGTGGAGTTGGCGCAATCGGTGGCGCCCCCGCCAGCGGTTCCCGTGCTCGCAGTCGCGATGTCGGTGAAGAACTGCTGGATCATCCCCTCGTAGCTCGGCACGCCGGCCTGCGGTGAGGGGTTGAACGGGTGCGCGCCGCTGGCGCCAGACCAGAAGATCGTGTGGACGGTGACCCCGCCCACCATCACCGAGCCGCCGTGATAGGTCACCGGCGTCTGCGCCTCGCCCGCCGGAAGATCCGGCTGCTGCAAGGTCACCGGTGGAGCCAGCCCCATCGCATTAGCGACGCGCGGGCGGAACTTGACGGCGCCAAACGCCGCCGGCGCGGTCACGCCCAGCAATAGGCATACCGTCAGCGGCGCGAGCGAGCGCACACGTAATCTCAGCATCACCTCTCCTTGTTGCTCCGGCCCCCCAGAACCGCGGGCACCCTATACGAGCGGAGTCCGAACTGCAACCCTGCCGGAGGTCAGACCGCGGACCGCTTTGCCCGGCGGTTGCAGGCCGTTCAGCCCGAGCCGCGGACCCTTTCCTGCTCCTGCTGGCGCAGCTCGATTCGCCTGATCTTCCCAGTCAGTGTCTTGGGCAGGTCGGACACGAACTCGATCACGCGGGGGTAGGCGTAGGCGGAGTGGCGATCCCGGACGAACGCCTTGATCTCCTCGGCCAACTCGGGCGTCGGCTCGTGCCCGGAGGCCAGCACCACGAACGCCTTGACCACGTTGCCCCGGCGCTCGTCGGGTGATGCGACCGCGGCGGCCTCGGCCACCGCGGGGTGCTCCAGGCAGGCCGACTCGACCTCGAACGGGCCGATCCGGTAGCCGGCCGAGATGATCACGTCGTCGGCGCGGCCCTCGTACCAGAAATAGCCCTCCTCGTCCGCGCGCGCTGCGTCCTTGGTGTGGAACCAGTCGCCACCGAACGCCGCCTCGGTGTCCTCGGGCGGGCGGTTTCAGTAGCCGAGCGGGTAGTGGGGTTGGACCTCGCCTTTATGCAGATCTCACCGCGCTCACCCCCCGGGACGGGGCGCTCGTCCTCGTCGAGGATCGCCACCTCCCAGCCGGGCATCGGCTTGCCCATCGAACCCTCCCGGACCTCCATGAAGGGATAGTTGGCGCACAGCGGATATGACTCGGTGAGGCCGTAGTAGTCGAGCACGGTGATCCCGTACTGCTCGCGGAACCAGCGGATGGCCTCGGGGTTCAGCGGTTCGCCGGCCGAGCACACGATGCGGAACTTCTGCGGGTAGCGGGTGCCGGCGTCCGAGATCGACATCATCGAGCGGATCGCGGTCGGCGTGCCGATCACGTTGCTCACGCCGTGGCGGGAGAGGAAGTCGAGTTGCTTGTGCGGGTCGAAGCCGCCCTCGCGCTGGTAGACGGCCTGCACCGCCCCCATCCGCCACGGGCCGAGCAGCGGGCAGATCCCGGCCGCCCAGGCCCACTCGCCCAAACCGACATCGAGAGCAGGATCGCGCCCGCCTTCCACACCCCGAAGAACGCCGCCGCGGTCTCGGGGGTGGGCGGCAGCAGCATCGCCACGCGGTCGCCCGGCTCGACCCCGTGGGCGCGCAAGACGTTCGCGAACCGGTTTGAGTCGTCCTGCAGCTCACCCCAGGAGACCTCGCGGATCCGTCCCCGGAAGTCCTCGTGGATCATCGCGAGCTTTTCGCGCCGGTGGCGGTCGCACACGTCGACCGCGATGTTGTAGCGCTCAGGGATGTTCCAGCGATGCTGCTCGCGCGACTGCTCGTAGGAGCAGAAAGTCGTGGTAGCGCTCATCGACCCATCATCCCGCCGAAGGACGGGCGCCACAACTCACAGCCTGGACCGGTCAGCCCGGTGACCATCGTCAGACGCCCCGTAACAACCGACCGGGGCGCCGGTAACCTGTAGGGAGCTCACCATGGATCTGGCTCTGGGCGTAGGACTGGGCATCGGGATTGCCGCGATCGTCCTGGCGGTGTGGAGAGCCATGCGCGCGCCGAGCACGGCGGGAATTCCCGAGGCCGCGATGCAGGCAGCCCTGCACGCCGCCACGAGGACGCTCCCGCACCTGCGCAAGGGCCTCACCGCTCGCAACGCCGAGCGGGCCGTGCCGCACCTGCGCGCGCTGACCGGCGCGGCCGCGATCGCGCTCGCCGACACTCGCGCCGTGCTGGCCATCGACGGCGAGGGACGCGACCAGGTGCGCCCGGGTGATCTCCTGTCCAGACTGCTCGAGCGCGCGGGCGATAACCGGCTGCACATCGTGCCCCGGCTGGTCTCCTCCGATCCGACCTGTCCGCTGCGCTCAGCGGTGCTCGCGCCGCTGTTGGCCCAGGGCAGGCGGATCGGGACGCTGATCGCGTTCTACCGAACGGTGGGGCGCCCCAGCCACCACGAGCTCAGGGTGGTCCAAGAGGCGGCCAGCTTGGTCTCGGCCCAGGTCGAGCTGTCGCTGGTCGCCGAGCAGGAGGAGCGCGTGGCCCAGGCCGAGCTGCGCGCGCTCCGCGCCCAGATCTCGCCGCACTTCATCTACAACGCGCTGGCCGCAGTGGCGGGCGACATCCATGCCCGGCCCGAGGAGGCGCGCGACCTGCTGACCGACTTCGCCGAGTTCACCCGCTACCTGTTCCGGGACGGACGCTCCTACGTGACCCTGGGCGAGGAGATCGAGCATGTCGAGCGCTACCTGCGGCTCGAGCGGGCGCGCTTCCGGGGAAGCCTGCACGTCACGGTCGACGTACCGAGCGACACGCGCGGGGCCGTGGTGCCGGCCATGTCCGTGCAGCCGCTGGTCGAGAACGCGGTGCGCCACGGGGTGGAGCGCCGGGCGGGGCGCGGGCGGGTGGCCATCTCCGCCCGAATCGTGGGTGGCGATGTGGAGCTGCGCGTGTCCGACGACGGCATCGGGATCGAGGCCGAGCGCCTGGAGGCGGTGCTGGCCGGCGCCGGCGGCGGCATCGGAGTGTCCAACGTCGACGCCCGGTTGCGCGCCACGTTCGGCGAGCGCTATGCGTTGCGGATCGAGCCCGACGTCGGCGAGGGGACGACCGCGGTGATGACCGTGCCCAACCTGCGCGGGGAGATCCCCGAGCCCGAGCTGGCCGCAACGACATGAGCTCCGACCAGCTGACCATCCTCGCCGTCGACGACGAGCACACGCAACTGGAGGATTTGGCCCGGCTGCTGCGCAGCTTCCCGGCCGTGCGCGAGGTCGAGTGCGCCTTCGGCGGCCACGACGCGCTGCTCAAGGCCTCGAGCCAGGCCTACGACGCGATCTTCCTCGACGTCCGGATGCCCGATCTGGACGGCGTCGAGCTGGGCCGGGTGCTGCGGCGCTTCGCATCGGCGCCGCAGCTCGTGTTCGTGAGCGCCTACGACAGCGGCGCGGTCGACGCCTTCGAGCTGCGAGCGCTCGACTACCTGCGCAAGCCGGTCAGCCGCCGCCGGCTCGAAGAGGCGCTCGAGCGGATCGCCTCGGCAGTCGAGGCCGCGGAGGACCATCCCGCCGACGGAAACGATCGCCGCCCCATGGCGGCGTCCGCCGGCGGCAGCGACATGATCGCGGTGTCGGGCGCCCGCTCCGGCTCGACGCGGCTCATCAACCGCGGCTCGGTCCTCTACGTCCAGTCCCACGGCGACTTCGTCCGGATCGTGACCGAGGACGGCCGCTACCTCCTGCGCGCCACGCTGGGCGAGATCGAGCGGCGCTGGGCACCGTTCGACTTCGTCCGCGTACACCGCCAATACTTGGGCAACCTGGCCCGCGCCGTCGAGCTCCGCCCCTTGCTCGGCGGCACCGCCGAGCTGACATTCTCCGACGGCCAAGTCATCCCGGTGGCGCGCCGCCACGTCGCGGATCTCGGCAAACGTCTTGGGGTCTAACCGGCTTACGAAGAGGGCCTCTGAGGGCCCAGGCGGAGGACGGCCGGCGGACCGTACAGGGGCGTGAGGAATGCGCTCCGGGCTCCCTCGCGCCCGACCCGTTCGAACCCGCGCGAACGGCAGCCGGCGCCCGGGAGCCCCGGAGCGCGAACTCACGCCCTAATCACGACTCCTCAGCCTTTTGCTCCTCCTGGACCTTCCCCTCGAGCTGCTTCATCACTTCGGGGTCGCGTAGCGTGGTGACGTCGCCGAACTCGCGGCCCTCGGCGATGTCGCGCAGCAGCCGGCGCATGATCTTGCCCGAGCGCGTCTTGGGAAGGTCGTCGGCCCAGATGATCCGCTTGGGCCGCGCGAGCTTGCCGATGCGCTTGGCGACCGTTTCGCGGATCTCGTCGACGAGCTCATCGGAGCCCTCGGTGTCGTCGCCTTCGAGCGTGACGAACGCGGTGATCGACTGGCCCGAGTCCTCGTCGGCCTGGCCGATCACGGCCGCCTCGGCCACCTTGTTGTGGGCCACGATCGCGGACTCGACCTCGGCGGTTGACATCCGGTGCCCGGACACGTTCACCACGTCGTCGATCCGCCCGATGATCCAGAAGTAGCCGTCCTTGTCCTTGCGCGCGGCGTCGCCGACCAGGTACGTCTCCTTGCCGAACCTCTCGAAGTACGTCTCGACGAACCGGTCGTCCTCCTTGTAGAGCGTGCGGAGCATGGCCGGCCACGGACGCTTCAGGACCAGCAGGCCCTGCCCGTCATCGACCGGCTTGCCGTCCTTCTCGTCGAACACGTCGGCCGCGATGCCCGGGAACGGTCGCGTGGCCGAACCCGGCTTCGCGTCGACCAGCCCGGGCAGTGGCGTGATCATGATCGCACCGGTCTCGGTCTGCCACCAGGTGTCGACGATCGGGCAGCGCTCGCCGCCGATCACGACGTAGTACCAGAGCCAGGCCTTCGGGTTGATCGGCTCGCCGACCGTGCCGAGCAGCTTCAGCTTCGAGAGGTCGTGCTTCTCGACGTGCTCGACGCCCCACTTCATGCAAGCACGGATCGCCGTGGGAGCGGTGTAGAACTTGGTCACGCCGTAGCGCTCGCACAGCTCCCACCAGATGCCCTTGTGCGGGTAGTCCGGCGCGCCCTCGTACATAACGCTGGTCGCGCCGTTGGCCATCGGTCCGTACACGATGTAGGAGTGGCCGGTGACCCAGCCGACGTCGGCCGAACACCAGAAGACGTCCTCGTCCGGGCGCAGGTCGAACACGTACTTGTGCGTCGCCGAGATCCCGGTGAGATAGCCGCCGGTCGTGTGCAGCACGCCCTTGGGCTTGGCCGTCGAGCCGCTCGTGTACAGGACGTACAGCGGATGCTCGGCGTCGAGCTCCTCGGCCGGGCACTCGTCGTCGGCCTTCTCGAGGATCTCGTGGTACCAGACGTCGCGTCCGTCCTTCATCTCGCAGTCGGAGTCGGTTCGCTTCACCACGACGATGTGCTCGAGGGCATCGAGGCCCCCCATGCATTCGTCAACCTGTTGCTTGATCGGGGCGGTCTTGCCCTTGCGCCGCGCGCCGTCGACGGTGATCAGCGCCTTGGCCTCGGAGAACTCCATGCGCTCCCTGACCGAGTCGGGTGAGAAGCCGCCGAAGACCACGTTGTGCGGGGCACCGATCCGCGCGCAGGCCATCATCGCCACGACGACCTCGGGAATCATCGGCAGGAAGATCCCGACGATGTCGCCCTTCTCGATCCCCAGGTCCTTCAGCGCGTTGGCGAGCTTCTGGGTGTCGCGGAGCAAGTCGGCGTAGGTGAGGTCCTCCTCCTCTCCTTCCTCGCCGCGCCAGTGGAAGGCCACCCGGTCGCCGTTGCCCTCCTCGACGTGGCGGTCCAGGCAGTTGTAGGACGCGTTGATCTTGCCGTCGGAGAACCACTTGTAAAACGGTGGGTCGGAGTCGTCGAGGTCCACGGATGGCTCTTTGAACCAGTGCAGCTCCTTGGCCTGCTTCATCCACCAGCCCTTCCAGTCCTTGTCGGCCTCGTCGTAGATCGACGAGTCGTCCAGCAAGGCGTTCTTGGCGAAGTCCTCCGGGGGCTCGAACGTCTCGGTGTCAAGCATCTCCTCGAGCTTGGACTCAAGGCTTTTCTCGGTTGCCGTGTCTGCCACAGGGATCCTCTCCTTGTACGAGCTCTACACAGAGGTACTTACCCGGGGCGCGCAGACCAAATCGCCGGACTCCCGGCGCGCCCGGCGGTTTCGGCGGGTGGATACCGCACCCAGTCTGGGGACCGGGCGCGGTAGCAACCTATGGCGGTACGGCCTACTCCGCGTGTCCGTACGCGGCGATCTCCGCCTTCTCCTGCTCGGAGAGCTCGCGCGGGACCTCGCCTTTGGCCATCTTCTCGCTATGCACGTGCTGGCGGATGTCGTCGACGATCTCCGGATTGGCCAGCGTGCTCACGTCGCCGGTGTCGGTGAAGTTCGACACCGCCGCGATCACGCGCCGCATGATCTTCCCGGAGCGGGTCTTCGGCATGTCCTTGACGATCCACACGTTCTTCGGGCGGGCGATCGCCCCGATCTCCCTGACGATCGCGTCGGAGACCTTGCGGTCGACTCCGGCCGGGTCGACTCCCGGCTTGACCGAGATGTACATCTCGACGATCTTGCCCCGGATCTCGTCGACCACGGGAACCGCGGCCGCCTCGGCCACCTCGTCGACCGTGATCGCGGCCGACTCGAGCTCCTTGGTCCCGAGACGGTGCCCGGCGACGTTGATCACGTCGTCGATCCGGCCGAGGATGCGGAAGTAGCCGTCCGGGGCCTCGACCGCGCCGTCGCCGCACATGAACGGCCAGTCGCGCCAGTCCTTGCTGTTCGGGTCCTTGTTGAACTTCGCGTGGTAGGTGTCGATGAAGCGCTGGTCCTGGCCCCACACGGTGAGCATCCGGCCGGGCCACGGGTTGCGCACGCAGATGTAGCCCGCGTTCCCGGATCCTCGCGGGATCTCCTGGCCGTTCTCGTCGTAGACCACGAGCTGGATCCCGAGAGCAGCCGGCCCGCAGCTCCCTGGCTTCATCGGCTGCAGTCCGGGCAGCGTGCTGCCCAGGAAACCGCCCGTCTCGGTCATCCACCACGTGTCGGTGATGGCCGCCTCGCCCTTGCCGACAACCTTGTGATACCAGCGCCACACATCGGGCTCGATCGGCTCGCCCACGGTGGTCATCGTCTTGAAGTGGTAGTCGTACTTCGCCGGCTCGTCCGGACCGACCTTGCGCAGCATCCGGATCGTCGTGGGGGCGGTGTGGAAGATGTTCACGCCGAGCTTCTCAGCGATCCGCCACGGGCGACCCGGGTCCGGATACGTGGGCACTCCCTCGTACATGACGCTGGTCGTGCCGAGCGCCAGGGGCCCGTACACGATGTAGGAGTGCCCGGTGATCCAGCCAATGTCGGCGAAGCACCAGTACGTGTCGTCGGGGTGGATGTCCTGGTAGTACTTCGAGGTGCCGGTCACGTAGGCCAGATAGCCGCCCACCGAGTGCTGGGCGCCCTTCGGACGGCCGGTCGTGCCGCTCGTGTACATCAGGAACAGCGTGTCCTCCGCCGCGAGCGAGACCGGCTCGACCCCCGCTCCGGAGTACTTCCCGAGCAGCTCGTCTACGAAGTAGTCGCGTCCCTCGACCATCGGGCTCTCGGAGTGGTACTCGCCCGGGATCCGCCTCCACACGAGCACCTTCTCGACCTCGATCCCCTCCTTGCGCGCCTCCGCGATCGCCTCGTCGGCCTTGGCCTTGTGGTCGATCAGGTCCCCATTGCGGTAGTAGGAGTCCATCGTGACCAGCACGGCGCTGTTGGCGTCGGCCATGCGCTGACCGCAGGCCGCGCCGCTGAAGCCACCGAACACCTCGGAGTGGATCACCCCGAGGCGGGCGCACGCCAGCATCGACACCGGCAGCTCGGGCACCATCGGCAGGTGGAAGGTGATCCGATCACCGGTCCCCAGCCCGGTGAAGTCCCGTACCAGCGCGGCGAACTCGTTGACCCGTCGATGGAGCTCGGCGTAGGTGATCTCGACCGGCTCGACATCCTCCGGCTCGGGCACCCAGATCAGCGCGTTACGATCGCTGCGGGTCTCCAGATGCCGGTCGACACAGTTGGCGCACGCATTCAACCGCCCGCCCACGAACCACTTGAAGAATGGCGGGTTGGCGGTGTCGACGACGGTGTCCCACTTGCGATCCCACGTGAGCATCTCCGCGTACTCGACGAAGCTGTCCGGGAAGCGCTCTTCGGTGAAGCGCTCGAGGATCGCCTCCTCGCCCGCATTCGCCTGCGCCTTGAACGTCGCCGGCGGCGGGAAATACTCCTCCTCGCGCCAGTGAACCGCGATTTGCGCCTCCGACCCCCCGGAGTCGCCGGTGTCCGGCTCAGCCGGCGGTTCCTGAATCACATCGGCCATGCAAGTCTCTCCTTCCAGCGAACTGGCATCCGACCACTGGACAGCCCAGAGCGCCGGCGTTGCCGCCGGCGCCCAGTTGCTTTGCTCTCATGTGGCGATTTCTGCCTGTAGTTGTACTCCAGCGCAGGCTCGCCGTGGACCTTTCGCGCTCGCGGCTAGCGCCCGAGCGGGACGACGGGAGCCACCACCCGGCCGAAGGTCGAGTTGATCACTGCCGCGAACGAGGCGTACCAGGCGCAGATCGCGGTGGCGAGTCCAACGTACCCGCCCAGCTTGATCGTGCCGTTCGTTACGTGGAGCGTGCCGACAAGCGAGGCGTTCCCGATCGCGAGGATCAGGAACGTGATCGTCAGCAGGAAGAACACCAGCGCGACTGCACCGCTGGTGCGCAACGAGCACACGAACATGTAGGCGGTGAAGATCGTCCACGTGTACAGGTACAGCGAGAGCGCGGCGAAGAGGTCGCCCTTGTCCGCGACCAGGTTGGGCACGCCGAGGAAGACGAGCAAGAAGAACGAGATCCAGAACGCACCGTAGGAGCAGAACGCGACTGCCCCGAACGTGTTCCCGGTCCTGAACTCCCAGATCCCCGCGATGAGCTGGGCGATGCCCCCGTAAGCGAGCGCGACCGCGGCAACGAAGCCCAGCATACCGCCGCCGACCAGACTGCCCTTGCCGACCAGGCCGGAGTTGATCATGCTCAGCATGAAGGTGGTTCCGGCGAACCCGGCCAGGCCGAGCGGGCCCGGGTCTGCCGGCGTCCAGCCAGCCAACCGGCCTCCGCTGGGATCGGCGGCCGGCGCCACGTCGGCTTCGCGCGGCCCGATGTTTGAGGCTTCCATCGAATCCTCCTCTCGAGAGATTGACAGTCGCGCGTAACATCCACCCGGGCCGACCGCAGCGCAACGGCGGATCGTTGAGCGGACGCGGCATCACGGCGAGCGGCGGCCAGCGCACGATGAACGGTGACCGTCGAACGGCGTTTGGCCGCTCGACGGTCACCAACTCGAGCCCGGACAGCCCCACTTCCGGTCTGCGCCCCAGGCGAGTGGCCCTAGACCGGTAGCGGAACTGTGTATAGCGCCCCTCCAGGCGTCTGGCGAAGCGAACCTGTCCCGGCCCCCGGCGTGGACAGGAGCCGGGACAGCGAGACCTGCATCGGCATCCAGCGCGCTCGCCGTTAGCCGACCGGACGGATGTAGTACTGCGGCCGGCCTACTTTCGCCGCTTGCGCTTGCGCTTGGGGGTCGTCGAGCGCGTGCCGCCTGACGCGGGGGCCGGCGCGCCGACCGTCTCAGGCGCAGGCGCCGGCGCGGGCTTGGCCCGGCGGCCCCGGGCGGCCGGCTGGCCTCTGGCGGCGCGCATCTGCTGAGAACTCGGCCAGGGCTCGGCCCGGCCGCTGCTCCAGGCCGGGGGAACCCCGCTCGGCCAGCGACCGCTCAGCAGGTAGGCCAAAGCCAGCAGCCAGTAGGCCTCCACAATCGGGATCGGGACCAGCGGAATGATCGTCAGCACGCCCCCGATGATCCCCAGGTAGCCGAGGAAGCGGGTGAGCAGTCCCACCCGCATCGCGTTCAGCGACACCAACACGAGGGCCATCGCGAGTAGGAACAACCCCAGGTAGTTGCCGAGCTGGGCGATGAGCAGGCTTGCCCGGCCGAGCAGCGCGCTGGCCTCGGGATAGGTCTGGCTGCCGTGACTGACGAAGTCATTGGCCGCGGTGCCAAAGGCCACCACGTAGACGATCACGCTGATGCCCTCGAGCACACCCCCGGCGACCGCGATCCATCCCACGAACCACGGCTTCACATTGGGCTCGCGCGCCCGGGCTGCACCCCACAGGAAATGAAGCGTCGCGGCCACTGCGAACAGGCTGAGCGCGGTGGCGATCGAGCCGACCAGGTCGCGCGCGAAGCGCTTGTGCTCGGTGATAAGCCCCAGCGTCTTCTCGCTCACGTCGACGTGGGCGCCGCCGAGCTGGATGGCCACGCCGACGATCAGCAGGATCCCGGCCGCCGCGGCCAGCGCCGCCTGCCGATTTCGGACCCGGGCTTCGTACGCCAGGCGCTCCTCGGTGCTCATCACCCGGCAGTGTAGGAGCCCATGTCGTTCCGGGGGGTACCATTGAGGCATGGAAGGAAGTGGATTCGGAGGCCTGTTCGGCGATCCCGACGAGCTTCAGCGCCGGCTGGGCGAGTTCGCCGAGCAAATGCAGGGCGCGCAGCGCCTCGCCTGGGCGGACAACGCAATCAAGCTCGCGGTGGATCTGACGGTTGCCGCCATGAACCGCATCAACATCCAGGGGACGACCGAGCAGCAGGCCGAGCAGCTGCGGACCGTGATGGCCCACATCTTCCCGGAGGCCGTCACGCTCGTCCGCGAGGCCCGCGAGGGCCTCCAGTAGCGCCGCTCAGGCTCTAGGCCCCGGACAGCGCACCCAGCACGAGCTCATCGTGCTCGGCGGGCTTGACGCTCCGGAACACCTCGCGGATCGTGCCGTCGGGGGCGATCACGAACGTGGTGCGCTCGTTGCCCATGTACGTGCGCCCGTACCGGTTCTTCTCCACCCACACTCCGTAGGCTTCCGCCACTGCGTGGTCCTCGTCCGAGAGCAGCGGAAAGCCCAGTCCGAACTTCTCGTCGAACTTCGCGATCGGCTTGACCGGGTCGGGCGAGACTCCCAGCACGACCGCGTCCGCGCTTTCGTAGTCGGCCCGGCGATCGCGCACGCCGCAGGCCTGGGTCGTACAACCCGGCGTGTCGGCCTTGGGATAGAAGTAGAGGACGACGGTCTTGCCGCGCAGCCCGGACAGCGTGACCGGGTTGCCATGCTGGTCCGGGAGGGCGAAATCGGGAGCGAGGTCGCCGGGTTCGGGCACGACCGGGATCCTAGCCGCCTCGGCCTTCGCAAAGCGGTCGGCACGCGCGCGCCAACAGCCCGGCCGCCGCCCCCTACTTCAGCAGCCGCGACAACCGGCGGTCCTTGAGCAGCTTGCCCTCGGTCTGGCAGGTCGGGCAGTAACACATCACGTAATCCTCGTAGAACACCGCCTCGAGCTGGTCGCCGCAGCGCGGGCACGGCTCCCCGTTGTGACGGTGGACCGTGAGCGGCATCGGCAGCTTGTCGGGAATCGGCAGCGAGAGGTGGGCCTCGTAGTGCGCAATGGCGTCGCCGAGCACCCGCACGGTGGTCTCACGTAACCGTTCGGCCTCGTCCTCGGCCAGGTCCGATCCGCGCCTGAACGGCGAGACCATCGCGGCGTGGAGGATCTCGTCGACCCAGGAGCGCCCGATCCCGGCGATCACGTGCTGATCGCGCATCAGCGCGTAGAGCGGCCGCGGTTGGTCGAGAAGCTCGCCGAACGGCGGCGGGTCGGGCCAAGCCTCGGGGCCGAGCTCGGCGAACGTCTCCTCGGTCTCGACCTCCTCGGCCCGGAGCAGCTTGACCCAGGCTCGCTGCCGGGTGCCGAACTCGCGCAGTCGCAGCTCGCGGCCGTCCGTCAGCCGGACCAGCAGCCGCGAGGTCCGGTCGCGCAGCGAGGCCCGGGTGTCAAATAGCTGCAGACGTCCGGCGGACATCAGGTGGATCTCGAGCGCCAACTCGCCGTCAAGCTCGGCCAGGAACAGCTTGCCCCGGCGACCGATGCGCTGAAAGCTCCGACCCTCGAGCTCGGCAAGCGGCGGGTCGAACGTCTTGAGCGCGTTGATCCCGGGCGCCAGCGCGGACTCGATCTGACTGCCGGCGACCGCGGCGCCGATCAGGCGCGCGGTGATCTCGACCTCGGGCAATTCGGGCATGGTTACTCGAGAGTAGCCAGCTAGTCTCGCTACTTCCATGGTCGCAACGCTCGCACCCGATGACGTCGCGCGCACGCAAGCGGAGGCGGCCGCCCACGCGCGCGAGCCGCTGATCGTGCTCGAGCCCCTGGCCGAGCTGCTCGCGGCGTCCGGGCTGGACGCGCCCGCGGACCTCAACGCCAGTCCGATCGGCGAGGGTCACTCGTGCGTGACGTTCCTTCTGTCCACCGGGGTCGTGCTGCGCCGGCCACCCCGGGGTCCGCTGCCGCCCAGCGCGCACGACGTGCTGCGCGAGGCGCGGCTGCTGCGTGCGCTCGAGGCCACTCCGGTCCGGGTGCCGAAGGTCCTGGCGGTGTGCGAGGACGCGGGCGTGATCGGCGCACCGTTCTACGTGATGGAGCGGGTGGCCGGCGAGGTCATCACGGACTCGATCCCCGAGCCGCTCGACACACCCGACCAGCGCGCCCGGATCGCCGACGAGCTGATCGGCGCGCTGGTCGAGCTTCACCGGGCGGACTGGACGGCGCTCGGGCTGGAGGGGTTCGGGAAGCCGACCGGCTACCTCGCGCGCCAGCTACGGCGCTTTTGCGGGCTATGGGAGCACAATCGCACCCGCGAACTGCCCCAGGTCGAGGAGGTGGGGCGATGGCTGGCGGCCAACCTGCCGGACTCGCCGCCGGCCACGATCGTCCACGGCGACTTTCGCCTCGGCAACACGATGTTCGCCGCGCGGGCGCCTGCTCACCTGGTGGCCATCTTCGATTGGGAGATGGCCACGATCGGTGATCCGCTGGCCGACGTCGGCTACATGCTGATGCATTGGACCGAGCCGGGCGACGCGCTTGGCAAGTTCAACGCGCACAACGTCACCCTGCTCCCGGGCTTTCCGACGCGCGCTGAGCTGAGGTCCCGCTACGAGGAGCACTCGGGGCGCTCGGTCCAGGCGCTCGACTGGTACGTCACGCTAGCCCTGTGGAAGGCCGTGGTGTTCATGGAGGGCAACTACAAGCGGGCTCTGGCCGGATCGACCGACGATCCGTACCTCAAGTCGTTCGGTGAAGGCGTGATCGAGATCGCCGATCGTGCCCTGACGGTCATGCGCGATGGCTTCTGAGAACGGCCACTACCACGGTCTCCTCATCGACTGGGGCGGTGTCCTCACCACTGACCTGTTCGCGTCGTTCCGGTCCTTCTGCGAGCTCGAGGGCCTCGCACCGGACGCCGTCGGAACGATCTTTCGCGAGGACGCGACTTGCCGCGACCTGCTCATCGCCTTCGAAACCGGCGCTGTGCCCGAGGAGGAGTTCGAGGTTCAGTTCGCGCCTCATCTCGGCGTGGACGCCGCCGGCCTCATCGACCGGCTGTTCGCCGGGTCCCGTCCGGATGAGCTCATGCTCGAGGCCGTCAGACGCGCCCGCGCCGGCGGGGTCCGGACCGGCCTGGTTTCGAATTCCTGGGGAACGCGCCGTTACCCGCGGGAGGTCCTGGCCGAGTTGTTCGACGGGGTGGTGATCTCCGGCGACGTGGGCATCCGCAAGCCAACGCCCGAGATCTACGCGCTCGGCGCGCGGAGCATCGGCCTGGATCCCGAGGCGTGCGTGTTCGTCGACGACCTTCCGTTCAACCTCGCCCCCGCCGCCGAGCTAGGCATGGCGACCGTGCATCACCGCACGACAGAGGAGACGCTCGACGAGCTCGAGCGCCTCCTCCGCGTGAGCCTGCGCTGACGCTGCAGACCGTTTCTAGAGCTGCTTCAGCTTCAGCTTCTCGGTGCACGTCAGGTGAATAGAGTCACCGCTCGTGCATTTGATGACGCCCTTCTTGCCGGACGCCTTGGCCAGCGTGCCAGTTCCACCGGTCACCGTCACCGTGCCCGTCCACGACTCACTGCTGAAGTCCGTGGACGAGACGTCGCCACTTTCGTCTGGAGAGAGGTCGAACTTCCCGCGGATCGAGCCACGGCCGAAGTACTGCACATAGCTGCCGACGGTGTCGCCGCTGTCGGGCACGTTGAACGTGTCCTTTTGGACGCCAAATCCGAACGACCCACCGCCACAGTGGACGCTTCCATACTGCGCCCCCTGGGTGGGCGGCTGATCCACCGCGGCGGAACCCGGCGGTGGCACTGTGCTCAGGGACATGTGACACTTCAGCACCACAGCTTTGACCGCTGGTTTGGGTGTGGTGCTCTTGCCGGCCGCCGTCGCGACCGAAATCCCGACTGCGAACGGAACCGCTGCGATCGCGGTACCTACGAGGCAGATACGACGTTTCATGATCACTCCGATCAGCCGATCCTGATGACTGTGGCCCTGGCCGCCCGGAGCACTGCCTTCGGCAGTGGGGCGAAGTCGAGCGACGGGCCGAAGCGCTGTCCGGCGCCCAGCGCGTAGCTGATGAACGACTGCAGGAGGCCGCCCTGTGGCGCCGTCGTCGGCACGATGGCATACGTGTACGTCGAGATCACGTACGCGCTCTTGGCGCGGCGAGGCGGATTGACGATCGTCACCTGGTTGCTCGAAGGGACGCTGTGCACGGCCGCGGCAGCGGCCTCGATCGCGCTCAGGTTGGGGACCACGTAGTGACCTGCGGCGTTCTTGATCCCGACGGCCGGGAGGCGGTTGGCGATCAGGAACGAGACGGCGACATAGGCGATCGCCCCGTTGGCGCCCGCGACCGCCTGGGCCATGCCGGCGTTGCCCCTGGCGCCCACACCGGTGGGGAAGCTGACCGTGGTCGAGCTACCGACCTTGGAATTGAACGGACTGGAGACGTCTGCGAGATAGCGCGTGAACGCGTAGGTATCGCCAGAGGAATCGCTGCGCCACAGGACGGTGATCGGCGTGCTCGGGATGTGCGCTCCCTTGTTCAGGGCGCGGATCGCGGGATCGGACCAGTTGGTGATCTGGCCGAGGTAGATCTTGGCCAGCACCGGTCCGGTCAGGTGGAGGCTGGTGTGACGGGGCAGCCTGAGCCCGTCGATGCGGTAGGTCACCCCGGTCGCCGTGAGCGCCCACGGGATCTGGACGCAGTTGGCGCAGGGCGGCGTGGAATAAACCGACAGCGGAGCGTCCGAGGCTCCGAAGTCCACCAGGCCGTGAGCTATGTCCTGGTAGCCGGTCCCCGAGCCCACCGCGGCGTATGTGACGTTGTTACCGGTGGAGTTCCCCCAGGCGGTGGCCCATTCGGCCTCGATCGGGGCGACCAGCGTCGACCCGGCGCCGGCCAGGGTGGCGGCGGATGCTGCAGCGGTGCTCGAGCCGAACATGCAGCCGGCGAGCAGCACCGCGCACGTCAACGTGCCCAATCTCTTGGAGCGCAATGGAGTACGTCCTTTCCTGGTTAGGAATTCCTATGGAGCTCGTGCGCGGCCCGGCCGCCCCTCGCGAGCGGCGTAAGCATCCCCGATGGAGATTTGGGCAACTGTGGCCAACTTGTAACCACGTTGTTGAAAATCTGTGAGTGACTATGTAGGCGCGCGATCCGCCCGTCAGCTTTCCGTACGCTTGCGCGCCGTGTCCTCGAGGGTAAGCTTGACACTGGGGCGGCGGGGCCCGCGCGCGTCCGCTCGGAACCGCCGGCGCCGCGCCGGGAGGACCGGCGACCGCGTGATGTTCGTGCTGTGCGCCGCGGCCGGGTTACTCCTCGTGTTGATCCTGGCCGACCTCGTCTACCAGGTCGCTCACAACGCGGAGCCGGCGATCTCCCGCTTCGGCCTGGGATTCCTCGGGCACACCACCTGGAGGCCCAACGTCAACCTCGAGGGCGCCGGGGCGCTGATCTATGGGACCGTGGTCAGTTCGGGGATCGCGCTGGTGCTGGCCACGCCGCTCGGCATCGCGATCGGCGTGTACCTGAGCATGATGGCGCGGCCGCGCGTGCGCGCGCTGGTCGGGCCGCTGGTCGAGATGCTCGCCGCCGTCCCGAGCATCATCTACGGCTTCTGGGGCCTCGTGGTGCTGCTTCCGTTCGTCGATCACCTCGAGCCCGGCTTGCATCGCGCGCTCGGCTTCATCCCGCTGTTCGGACCGCCGTCGACGATCGGGATCAGCCTCCTGAGCGCCGGGCTCGTGCTGACCGTGATGATCCTGCCGATCATCTCCGCGCTCAGCCGGGACCTGTTCCTGACCGTGCCGCGTGAGCTCACCGACGGCGCCGCCGCGCTCGGCGCGACGCGGTGGGAGGTGATCCGCGGGATCGTGCTGCCGAGCACGGCCTCGGGGGTGGGCGCCGCGGTGATCCTGGGCCTCGGCCGCGCGCTCGGCGAGGCGATCGCGGTGTCGTTCGTGATCGGCGACGTCAACGCCATCCACGCCTCGCTCTTGCAGCCCGGATCCAGCCTGGCCTCGCGGATCGCCAACCAATTTCAGGGAGCGCTCAACAACCTGCACGTGGCCGCGATGTTCTACGCCGGGCTGATTCTCGTGGTGATCGGGATGATCACGAGCATCGCCGCGCGCGCGATAGCCAGGCGGTTCGACGTGAACCGAGCGCTCGGAGGCGGTGTATGAGCGATTCGCCCGGGCTGGTGCTGGGCGAGACGGGTCTGTTCGACCCGACCGCTCCGCTCACCCCGTCTGGCAATCTGCGTCGGCGGGTGGTGGTCAACCGGGTGGTGACCGTCGCCGCGACCGCGGCGGCAGTGGTCGCGGTCGCCATGCTCGTGATCGTCGTCTACGGGGTGGTCGTGCGAGGCGCCTCTTCGCTGAGCCTCGCCTTCGTGACCCAGACGCCCCAGGGTCTCGTCGAGGGGGGGATCCTCAACTACCTCCTCGGCACGGTCGAGGTGGTCGCGCTCGGCGCGTTGATCGCTTTGCCGCCCGGGATCCTGACCGGGCTCTACCTAACCGAGTTCGCCGGCCCTCGGTCGCGAACCGCGGGCATCCTCAAGCTCGCGCTGGACATGATGCAGGGGCTCCCCACGATCGTGGTGGGTTTGTTCATCTACGGGCTGGTCGTGATCCCGCAGCACAAGCAGTCGGGCTTCGCTGCGTCGCTCGCCCTGGCGATCGTCATGGTCCCGCTGATGGCGCGCTCGAGTCAGGAGGTTCTGCTGCTGGTCCCGAACAGCCTGCGCGAGGCCGCCGACGCGCTCGGGGTGAGTCGCTGGCGCACCGTCCTCAGCATGATCCTGCCAGCCGCGCTCGGCGGGATCGCCACCGGGGCGATCCTGGCCATCGCGCGGGCGGCGGGCGAGACCGCGCCGGTGCTGATCTGCGACTCGCTCTACAACCCCGACAAGGTCAGCTTGAACATCTTCCACGGCGTGCCGACCATCCCGATGCTCATCTACACGTCAGTCGATCTCCCGATTCAGCAGGCCGTCGCACGCGCCTGGGGCGCCGCGCTGATGCTGATGCTGATCATCCTGCTCGCCAACATCGGCGCGCGCGTGATGCTCGCGCGGACGCGTGCGAAGATGGGCACATGACGGCCTGGGACCGGACCGACGGCGACGCGCCGCGCGGCTACTCATCGTCCGCGCCGCCCTCGCGCGTGCGCCTTCGAACCGATCCGATGATCCCGGTGCTACGTCCGGAGGCGAACGGGCGCCGGGTCGAGGAGACGCGCGCGGCGGTATTCGACATCCGCGACATGGCGGTGTACTACGGGCCGAGCCGGGCCCTGGCCGAGACGTCGCTCAAGATCTACCGCAACCTCGTGACCGCGGTGATCGGCCCGTCGGGCTGCGGCAAGTCGACCTTCATCCGCAGCCTCAACCGAATGAACGACCCGATCCCGGGGTTCCGGCTCGAGGGCCAGGTCCTCTACCACGGTCACGACCTGTATGGGAGGGGTGCCAACCGGGTCGAGGTGCGCCGCCGGATCGGCATGGTCTTCCAGAAGCCGAACCCGTTCCCGAAGTCGATCTACGACAACGTCGCCTGGGCTGCGCGCAATCTCGGGATGAAGCGCCGCCTGGACGAGCGGGTCGAGCAGGCTCTGCGGCAGGCGGCACTGTGGGACGAGGTCAAGAACCGCTTGAAGGACAGCGCGCTCGGGTTGTCGGGCGGACAGCAGCAGCGCCTCTGCATCGCACGCGCGATCGCGATCGAGCCCGAGGTGCTGCTCCTCGACGAGCCCGCCTCCGCGCTCGACCCGGTCGCCACCGCCTCGATCGAGGACCTGATGCACGAGCTCAAGCACCGCTTCACGATCGTGATCGTCACGCACAACATGCAGCAGGCCGCGCGGGTGGCCGACCGGACCGCGTTCTTCAGCCTCGACACGACCGGACCCAACCGATTCGGAACCCTCATCGAGTACGGCGACACCGAGACCATCTTCCGTGGCGCGTCGGACTCACGCACGCGCGACTACGTCGCGGGCCGCTTCGGTTGAACGCGGCCTACGAGAAGATCGAGTCGCTCGGTACCTGCCGCAGGATCGACTGACCGCACTGCCAGCAGAACGACGCGCCCGTGCTGTGCGGCGCCCCACACGAGGCGCACAGCCCGGCGGTCAAGGTGTGCTCGAGGCGGAGGATCCGCTCGATCTCGCTCAGCTCCGAATCGGCGTCCTGGAGCAGGGCCGCCCGCTTGACCAGTACGTCGACGCGGATGCGGTCGCGGATGGCCATCTCGTAGACGAGTCCACCGAGATCCCACTGCAGCTCGGCCACGCGCGCCTTGAGGACGTCGCACCGGCGCTCGAGGTCGACGATCTGGCTCTGGGTCGGCGCCGCCGAGCGGGCTTGATCGCCGGCGCCGGTTGCCGCCGGCGGGGTCGGCGCCACGGTCGGGGCTGGTTTCTGCGACTTCACTCCGGGCAACCGCACGACCTGGCTCCTCTCACGGCCCGAAGAAGTTTCCGCTGAACTTGCCGCCCGAGCACCCGGAGTTGTTCGTGGTGCATTTCTGTCCAACCGTGGACGTCGGGGGCGGCAGGTTCTTCGAGTTGCCGAGGACCTTGCCGGCCGCCTCGGTGGCCTTCTTCTGCACCGCCGCTGAGGGCGGGGCGCTCGCCGCCGCAGCCGCCTTCAGCTTGGACTTCGACTTCTTGCTCAGTTTCGCCGCGGTCGTCGTGGTGGTCGGGGCGGCCGCCCCGACGCCACCCTGCACTGTGATGACCTGCGGATTGGCGGCCGCCGCCTGGGTGGTGGTCTTGGTCCCGGTGCGGCCGATCAGAAAGCCCAGCCCGATCGCCAGCAGCAGCACCCCGACGCCAGCCACCAGCGTGGTGCCGGAGCCGACGCGTGGCGGGCGCGGCGGGCCCGCACGGCGGACGCGGCGCGTGGCCGCTACCTCGGTGGCGGGCTGGGTCACCGGTAAGCGTGACTGGCCCCGACGCTCACCGCACTCGACGCAGTAGCGCTGGTCATGGATCAGCGGGGCGCCGCACGCGCCGCACCGGTCGCCCGACCCGCCGGCCGGGACGCTGGGCAGCTCGCGCGTGGGCTCGTCGCCCGCAGCGCCGTCGCCGGGTCTCGTGTCGTCGTCGCCAGGCGCCATGATCCCGCCGCAGTATCGGCGTCCACCGGAGCGCAGTTGTGAACATGGCGTGACTGTTCAGCCGCGTCCCGTCGGCTTGCTTGGACTCAAGATGTTCACAACTCCTCGCGGTGCGGCCACGACACTGCTCGGTCGGCGATGGCGGTTTCCGAGATCACCGCGAGCGAGACGCGGAACCCAGTGCGGTGCGCCGAGTGCGACGCGCGGCTGGCCCACGATCAGCGCTACTGCCTCGAGTGCGGCGCCCGCCGCGGACCGTTGCCGGCCCAGATCGCGTCGGTGATCGCGGCCATCCACGAGCAGGGGTCGGCCGCGCTCGCGCCGAGTTTGGCCGGCGCGCTCGGCGAGGCCGACGCGCCTCTTGAGGCCGAACCCACCCTGCGGCAAGGGGAGTTCGCCCTGCCGGGACCGCGGGCCGCCGCGGTGGCGGTGATGGGCATGCTCGCGTTCGGCCTGACGATCGGCTCGCTCGTCGGAGGCACGAGCGTCGAGACGCTGGCCAGCGCGCCGCGGATCGTGGTCGGTCTGGCCCATGCCACGCCGGCGTCCCAGGTCGTGCAGCAGGCGGCCGCGAGCCAAGATGACGCCTCGGCCGGCGCTGCCGCCCCCGCCGCGGCCGCGCCGGCAGCCACCGCGCAGCAGCCCGCGCAGGTCGCGGCGGCGCCGACCACCTCCCCCACTCCCACCGACACCGGGACGACCCCGGCCGGATCCTCCGGCCTGCCCCCGGTCAGGCACGTGTTCCTGATCGTGCTCTCCGACCGCGGCTTCGCCCACTCCTTCGGCGCCGGCGCGGCGAGCGGTTACCTGGGCAGTGGCCTGCGCCGCCAGGGAGAGCTCGTCCAGAACTACTTCGCGGTGGCGGGCGCGCCGCTCGCCAACGAGATCGCGCTGGTCAGCGGCCAGGGCCCCACCGCGCAGACCGCGACGGATTGCCCGGCATTCTCACGCATCGCGCCGGCGAAAAAGGGGCCGCGCGGTCAGGTGCTGGGCATCGGCTGCGTGTATCCCTCTGCCACCAAGACCCTTGCCAGTCAGCTGACCACCGCCGGGCACACCTGGAAGGCCTACGTCGCGGGCGTCGGCGGCGGCGCCCGGACCGCCTGCCGGGTGCCGAGGCTCGGGAGCAGGCAAGCGCAGGTGGCGGGTCGCTCGGGCTACGTCGCCTGGCGCAACCCGTTCCTCTACTTCCGCTCGCTCACAGCCGGCACCGCCTGTCGCCAAAGCGTTGTCGGCCTCGGGCAGCTCAGCAAGGACGTGAAGAGCGCGACCACCGCGCCGGCGTTCGGCTACATCATCCCTCCGGCCTGCGCCACCGGCGGCGAGGCGCCGTGCAAGCCAGGCGCGCCCACCACCCTGGCTGCCGTCAACCGTTTCCTGAAGTCGCTCGTGCCGGTGATCAAGCGCTCGGCCGCCTACAAGGACGACGGCCTCATTGCGATCACGTTCGACCAGGCGCCTCAGACCGGGCCGAGCGCCGACCCGAGCGCGTGCTGCAGCAGCCCCGCCACGTACCCGAACCTCCGCCGGCTGACGACCCCGCCGGCGGTGCCGCCGGCGGCGATGGGGACGGACACCTCGGCGTCGACGACCACCACAACCGGGACGACCACGACCGACACGACCACGACCGACACGACGACCACACCGACCGGGACCACCACGACAGATACGACGACCGCCACCACGCCTCCGACCACGACGCCGGCGACCACCACGCCGGCGACCTCCCTAGGCTCCGGCGAGACCACCCCGACCGGTGGCGGCGGCCAGGTCGGCCTGCTCCTGATCTCACGCTACGTCAAGCCGGACAGCATCGACGTCGTCGACTACTTCAACCACTTCTCGCTGCTGGCCTCGATCGAGAACCTGTTCGGGCTGCACCGCCTCGGCTATGCCGGCATCCCGGGCTTGCCCGTATTCGGGCTCGGCGTGTACAACGCCTATTCCGGTTGACGACCGACCGGTTCAGTCCCCCAGGTCGATCGACTCGATCACCGGCGGATCGACCGGACGGTCGCCTGCGCCGGTCGGCGTGGCCTCGATCTTGTCGACCGTGTCCATCCCGTCGGTGACCTGGCCGAACACGGTGTGCTTGCCGTCCAGCCAGGGCGCGGCCTGGATGGTGACGATGAAGAACTGGGAGCCGTTGGTGTTGGGTCCCGCGTTGGCCATCGCCAGCGCGCCCCGAACGACCTTGTGCTGGTTGAACTCGTCCTTGAACGTGTAGCCGGGCCCACCGGTCCCGGTGCCCTCAGGGCAGCCGCCCTGGATCATGAAGTCGGAGATCACCCGGTGGAAGATGATCCCGTCGTAGAAGTTCTCGCCCGCCAGCTTGCGGAAGTTGGCGACGGTCTCGGGCGCGTCGTCGTCGAAGAACTCGAGCTCGATCGTGCCCAGGGTGGTGTTCATTTTCGCGGTTGACATGCCGCCCAGCGTACTCGCGCTCAGTTGTTCGACGCGGTCTGGATCGCGTCCAGCGTCGAGTCGACCGCCACCGTGGGCGCCGGCGTGCTCGGCGTCGCGGTGTCGCTGCAGCTCACCGCGGCCGGCTGGGCGCTGCTCGACGACGCCACCGGCAAGACGAGCGGAATCGTCGCGGCCTGCGAGTTGGCGCTCGATCCGATTTCGACCGCGAGGCTCTTGGTCGTGGTCGTGGTCGTAGTCGTGGTCGTGGTCGAGGTCCCGGTGCCGGGCGGGACCGACAGCGTGCAGTTGACCTCAACGCGCTGGCCGGTCGCCCCGCTGATCACCGCGTGCGGATAGGCCAGCACCAGGAACGGCGACCCCGCCGGCAGTGACTCGGTGGCGAGGAGCGTCTGCCCGCTCCCGAGCGCCGTCTGAGCGCTGGTTCCGTACTCGTTGGGCAGCACCGGCGTGCAGGTCACGTTTCCCGAGACGCTGAGCGACTGGATGGCACCGATGAGACAGGAGCTCGTGACGCGGAGCTGGACCTGACTCGAGTCCACCTGCCTGGCGCCTACCGCGCCGGCGGCGATCTTGGCCGCCCCCACCGAGTTCGGCTTGAGCTTGGCGTTGCCCACCGAGAAATTCCGCAGCTGGGCATTCCCGACGCTGTTCGGCGGGATCCGAAGGGCAGCCCAGCCGGCGCCGCCGAGCGCCACGAACAGGGCCAGGAACGAGACCACCAGCGCCGCCGAGGGGCGCCGGCGCGCGAGCGAGCGCAGACTCATCGAGTCACCTCCGGGTACGTGACCCCGGCCGGTCGGCCGGCTGTGCGGCCAACGCTAGCGCGCCCACGGGCGGTCGGCCGACTGTGCGGCCAACGCCAGCGCGCCCCCGGCCGGGCCCGCGCGCCCCCGCGGGGCCGGCCTCTTCCCACAGCTCAGCCGTTGGCCGCGGTCTGGATCGCGTTGAGCGTCGAGTCGACGGCCACCGTCGGCGCCGGCGTGCTCGGCGTGGCGCTGTCGGTGCAGCTCACCGTGGCCGCCTGGGCGCTCGTGGCCGATGCGACCGGCAGGACGAGCGGCACCGTCCCGGCCTGCGAGTTGGCGCTCGATCCGATTTCGACCGCGAGGCTCTTGGTGGTGGTCGAGGTCCCGGTGCCGGGCGGGACCGACAGCGTGCAGTCGACCTGAACGCGCTGGCCGGTCGCCCCGCTGATCACCGCGTGCGGATAGGCCAGCACCAGGAACGGCGACCCCGCCGTCAGTGACTCGGTAGCCACCTGCGTCGACCCCGCGCCGAGCGTGACCGCCGCCGCGCTCGTCCCGACCTCGTTCGGGAGCGTGGGGGTGCAGCTGACGCTGCCGGAGAGCCCGATCGCCTTGATGGCGCCGATCGAGCACGCCGTGCCGACCCGCAGCTGCACCTGGCTCGAGTTCACCTGCTTGGCCCCGACCGATCCGTTGATGATCTTGCGCGCGCCGACCGCGTTGGACTTCAGTTTCCAGTTGCCGACGCTCCCGTTCTTGAGCTGGGCGTTGCCGACGCTGTTCGCCGGTAGCTGCGTGGCGGCGTAGCCGACCCCTCCGAGGGCGACGAACAGGGCCACGAACGAGACGACCAGCGGCGCCGAGGGACGCCGACGCACGAGCGATGAGAAGCGCAAATCCATACCTCCGACATGTTTGGTTACCAGCCTAACAACCGGCTGAGGTGTCTCCGATCGCAACACATCGGAAGCGCGCGAGTCGCGGCGGCCGGCCGCGGAGCTGACAGGAACCTGACAGCGTCAGCCGGCGGCGCGCTCCAGCCGGACCGGCTGGCCGCACACCTCGGTGCCGCTGACCTGGTCGACCACCCGGTCGGCGTCCCGGTCGGGGACCTCCAGCAGGGTGAACCGCTCGAGCACGCGGACGTTGCGCACCGACTCGCCGTCCAGCCCGGTGGCGGCGGTGATCGCGTGGATGATGTCCGAAGGCTCGAGTCCCTCGGCACGCCCCATCGAGACGATCAGCTTGCGCGCCGGGCCGTCGCCGTCGCCGGACACGTGAGGCTTGGAGTGCCGGCGCGGCTTGGCCGTGACCGGGGTCGGCGCGACGTGGGCGTGCTCGACCCAGGGCGCCAGCGTGACGCCGGCGTGGTTCTCGATCGCCCGCAGGTCGCGACGCTGCTGGGGCTCCGCAAACGTGATCGCGCGGCCACTGCGACCGACCCGTCCCGTCCGGCCGATCCGGTGCACGTACACATCGGGCGAGGTTGGGACGTCGTAGTTGACGACGTGTGAGACCCCGGAGATGTCCAGGCCGCGGGCGGCCACGTCGGTGGCGACCAGCAGCGGCAGGCGGCCTTCCTTGAACGAGATCATCACCCCGTCGCGGGCGCCCTGGGTCATGTCGCCGTGGATCGCCTTGACGTTCATCCCCCGGTCCCGCAGCGTCCGGTACAGCTGCTCGCAGCGGATCTTGGTCCGCACGAACACGAGCGCCTGGTCGGGACGCTCGGCCCGGAGGACCTCGACCAGCCGGTCGGCCTTCTCGCGCGGGCGCACCTCGAGGGAGAACTGCTCGACGGTCTCGACGGTCAGCGTGGCCGTCTGCACCTTCACGGTCACCGGGTCGTACAGGTACTGGTCGGCGAGCCGCCGGATCTCGGGCGGCATGGTGGCCGAGAACAGTGCGGTCTGGCGGCTCGAGGGGGTCAGCGCCAGGATTCGCTCGACGTCCTCCAGGAACCCGAGGTCGAGCATCTCGTCGGCCTCGTCGAGGACCACGAACCGGGTGCCGTGCAGCATCAGCATGTGCCGCGAGATCAGGTCCTTGACCCGCCCGACCGTTCCCACCACCACGTGGCCCCCGGCGCGCAGCTGGGCGGACTGAGAGCGGATCGGCGCGCCACCGAACACCGCCACGACGTCCACCCCCTTGCGCCGACCGTAGGCCCGAAGCGCCTGAGTCACCTGGATGCAGAGCTCGCGGGTCGGCGTCAGCACCAGGCCCTGCACCTCGTGCTCGCCCGGATTGACGTACTGGAGCATGGGCAGGCCGAACGCTGCCGTCTTGCCCGATCCGGTCTGTGCCTGGCCGATCATGTCGTGGCCCTGCAGCAGCTGCGGGATCGCCTGCTCCTGGATCGGGGTGGGCGACTCGTACCCGACGTCGTGCAGCGCGTCGAGGATGTCGGAATCAAGCCCCAGATCGGCGAACGCGCTCATCGTTCCTGAAGATAGACGGCGGCCGGGGGATTCGCTTGGAGCGAGCCAGGCGACCCCCTTGACGGAAAAAGCTTCGGAACCTAATCTTTAGGAACCGAATGAATTATCCGATACAGGTGGTGAACCCGGACAAGGAATGCCTCAAGTGAACGAACAGCACGACACGATCAGCGCCCATGTCTGGCGCGTGAGCGCGGTCGTGGTCATCGGATCGATCATGTCGATCCTCGACACCACGATCGTCAACGTCGCCCTGGCGACGCTGTCGCACAAGCTTCACGCGCCGATCTCCGAGATCCAGTGGGTGGTGACCGGCTACATGCTGGCGCTGGCCGCCGTGATCCCGGTCACGGGCTGGGCGGCGCGCCGGTTTGGCGCCAAGCGCGTCTATCTGGTGTCGCTCGTGCTGTTCACCGCCGGCTCGGCCTTGTGTGGCCTGGCTGCCGACACCACTCAGCTGATCGTGTTCCGCGTGCTGCAGGGCGTCGGCGGCGGGATGATCCTGCCCATCGGCCAGTTGATGATGGCCGAGGCCGCGGGTCCCTCGCGCATGGGACGCGTGATGAGCATCGTGGCCGTCCCGGCGATGCTCGCGCCGGTCCTCGGCCCCACCCTGGGTGGGCTGATCGTGCAGAACATGAGCTGGCGCTGGATCTTCTACGTCAACGTGCCGATCGGCGCGGTGGCGGTGATCTCTGCGATCCGGGTGCTGCCGACGGTGAAGCCTGGTCCGACCGACCGGCTCGACGTCCGCGGTTTCCTGCTGATGGCGACCGGGCTTCCGCTGCTCACCTACGGCCTGGCCGAGGTCGGCGTGACCGGCGCCTTCAGCTCGCCGAAGGTGATCATCCCGTGTCTGACCGGCATCGTGCTGGTGGCGCTGTTCGCGATTCACGCGCTGCGTGTGCCCAAGCCGCTGCTCGATATCCGCCTCTACCGGCGGCCAACCTTCTCCTCCGCGTCCTTCGCCATGTTCTGCCTCGGCGCCGCGCTGTTCGGCGGGATGATCCTGCTGCCTCTTTACTGGCAGGGCGTCCGGTTCGAGAGCGTCGTCGCCACCGGCCTGCTGACCGCGCCCCAGGGCCTCGGCGCCGCCTTTGCCATGCCCATCGCCGGCAAGCTCACCGATCGCATCGGCGGCGGGCCGCTCGCGCTGTTCGGCGTGACCCTGTGCACCCTGGCCACGATCCCGTTCGGGCTGATCGGCGCCCATACCTCTATCGTGGGGCTGTCGGTGGCCATGTTCGTGCGCGGGATCGGGATCGGTTTCGGCTTCATGCCGACGATGGCTGCCGCGTTCGCCTCGCTGGAGCGCTCAGAGCTGTCCAGCGCAACGCCGCAGCTCAACGTGCTCCAGCGCGTGGGCGGGTCGATCGGCACCGCGGTGCTGGCGGTGGTGCTCGAACGCGCGCTCGTCGGCGTGCACACGCTGAGTGGAGCCGCCCACGCATACGGCACCGCGTTCTGGGCCTCGGCGATCCTGTCCGCGCTGGCCATCGTTCCCTGCGTGATCCTGATGCGCGCCGAGCGCGCGGCCCGCAGGAGCGAGGGCGCTCAGGTGGAGGCGTCGCCGGAGGCGCTGGCGGAGGCGATCGCGGCGTGAGCGCCGAGGACCGGCTAGCGCCGCTTGGCGACGTGGTAGGCGAGCGCGACCAGAGCGACGCCGCCGAGCAGGTGGCCCGGTCGTTCAAGCGCGCGATGGCCGCGGTGCGCCGGCTGCGCGGGCGCGAGACCAACCGCCCGGGCGAGCTCACCGACGCGCAGTACGGCCTGCTCTTCTGCCTTCGCGACGAGTGTCAGATGTCGGTTCGCGACCTGGCGGAGGCTGCGGACCTGAGCCCGGCGAGCGTGACCGAGATGCTGGAGGGACTCACTGCGGCAGGTCTGGTCGAGCGCCGGCGCTCCGACCGCGACCGGCGCGTGGTGCTCACCTCCCTCACCGACAGCGGACGCGGCCTGGTCGAGGAACGCCGGGCTCGCTTCGAGCCCCTGTTCCGCGCTGCACTGGAGCCCTTCAGCGAGGACGAACTCGTGGTAGCCGCGGCCGTGCTCGAGCGGCTGCGCGACCTCTTCCAGGAGATCACCGACGAGCGAGACGGGCTCGTCGATCAGCGTCTCTAGCGCCGGCGAGTCGATCTCGATCAGATTCTCGAGCAGCGCGATCATCGCGGTGTGCTCGTCGTCTGACCAGCGTCCGCGCGCGGTCCCGCGGCCGACGAGCGCACCCACCACGTAGTAGCCGATCTCGTCACGAACGCCTTCCGGATCGGGCGGGGCCAGAAGCGTGCCGCCCCGCTCGCGGTAGCGCGCGAGCGCCCAGTCGAGCGCCGCGTCGGCGCGCTGGCGCTGCACGCGGTAATCGCGACGCGTGCCGACCGCGTCGGCGGCGAAGCGGTAGAGGTCCTGGCGGCGGCGGTCGTCGACGTTGTCGTTGTATGCGCGCAGGATCGCGCCGATCACCGGGCATACGGACACGGGCCGATCGCCGAAGCGATCGCCGGCCAGCATCGAGGCCAACTCCAGCACGCACACGACTTCGCCGGGTCGCGGATGGCGGCCCGGTCCGAGGCGTACGTTCTGATGTGAGATCGCCCGTTCGGGCGCCGCCTTGGCCATTGCCCCCGGTTATCGACCGGAGGCACGGGATGCTGAGGCGGCGGTGCGGCCGAGCGCAGGTACGTTCGAGGCCAGACGGATGGCTCGCCGTTCGTGGCAAGGACGCAGTGAGGGAGCGTGCCTCTGGCACGTGACCGAGCGAGGACGCCGCCACGGGCGGCGAGACGCCGGCTGGACCGGACGTAATTGCGCGAGGTCGTACTAGCCCGAGAACGCCCGGCCGTCCAGGTGGGAGCTGCCCTTGCCCGGGTCGCGCACGCCGAACTTGATATCGAACGCCGCTCCGTCCTCGGCCGCCTCGCAGAACTCGACCGTGCCGGGCAGGAAGATCGGCTTCTTGAAGGCGACCTCCACAGTCAGCGCGTCGGGAAGACGGGCCTGGAGCGCGCTCAGGCAGCGCGCCTTGGTCCACATGCCGTGGGCGATCGCCGACTTGAACCCGAACAGGCGCGCGGTCAGCGGATGCATGTGGATCGGGTTCAGGTCTCCCGACACCGAGCCGTAGCGGCGCCCCAGGTCGCCGGCCAGGGTCCAGGTGCCGGTCGCCGGCAGGTCCTCGGCCCGAGGAAGCTCCGACCCCGGCGCGGTGGCGCCTTCGTCGGATCCGGCGCCGCGCTTGAGGTTGGTCGAGACCTCCTCCCAGGCCAACTCGTCGCCCACGCGCACCTCGGTGACCAACGAGAACTGCTTGCCCCGGGGGTGAGCCTCGACCGGCGTGGCCCGCACGGCGATGTCCATGCGCTCCGTGGTCCTGATCGGACGGTGCTGAATGATCCGGTTGGCGATGTGCACGAGTCCGATGGCCGGGAAGGGGAAACTCGGGTCGGTCATCAGCGAGAGCTGGAGCGGGAAGGCCAGGATGTGCGGATAGGTCACGGGGACCGCGTCGCGCAGGTCGAACCCGCACACCCGGTTGTACACGCTCAGGCGATCCGGCTCGACCGCGACGTCGCGTAGCCGCAACGTGAGATCGGGGACGTCCCCGCCGGCGCCCCCCACGAACGGCAGCTTCGACGCTCCCGGGATCCCCGCGGCGCCGGCGCGGGCGAACAGCGGGAGCATGGAGGGCGAGTTCGAGAGCTCGCGCGTGGCCATCACGCCCCCACCAGGCTCTGACCGCACACCCGCACCGCGGTCCCGTTGAGGCCGCCGGAGGCCGGGCTGGCGTACCAGGCGATCGTCTCGGCCACATCGACCGGCAGCCCGCCCTGGGCCAGGCTGTTCATCCGCCGTCCCGCCTCGCGGGTGGCGATGGGCATCGCGGCGGTCATCTGGGTCTCGATGAACCCCGGCGCCACCGCGTTGATCGTCAACCGCTTCTTGCCCATCTCGGGCGCCATCGCGTGCACCATCCCGATCACGCCGGCCTTCGACGCGGCGTAGTTGGTCTGGCCGGCGTTGCCGGCGATGCCGCTCATCGAAGAGACGCACACGATGCGGCCATTCTCACGGATCGCCTCGCGCGCGAGCAACTCTTCGTTGATGCTCTCCTGCGCGGTCAGGTTGATCCCGATGACCATGCCCCACTGCTCGTCGGACATCCGCCCGAGCGTCTTGTCCCGCGTCACGCCGGCGTTGTGCACGACCACGTCGACCCCGCCGTGGTGCTCGAGCACGTGATCGGCGATCCGCCGCGGAGCGTCCTCGTCGGTGATGTCGAGGACCAGCGTCGAGCCGCCGAGCTCGCCGATCGTCTCCTCGAGCTCTGACTGGAGCGCGGGGACGTCGAGGCCGATCACGTGCGCGCCGTCGCGCGCCAGAACCTGGGCGATGGCACGACCGATCCCGCGCGAGGCGCCCGTGACCAGCGCGAACCGGCCCGCCTGCGGGTGCTCCCAGTCGATGCCGTCGGCGCTCAGCACGCTCGCCCCGATCCGGACGACCTGGCCGCTCACGTAGGCCGACTTCGGCGAGAGGTAGAAGCGCAGCGTCGACTCGAGCTGGTCCTCGGCCTTCTGGCCGACGTAGACCAGCTGAGCGGTGGCGCCCTGGCGGGCCTCCTTCCCGATCGAGCGCACGAACCCCTCGAGGGCCTGTTGCGCGGTGGCTTGACGCGGGGACGTGGCGTCGTCGGGCGGAGTGCCCAGCACGATCACCCGGCCCGACGTCCGGACGCGGCGGATCGTGGGATGGAAGAAGGCGTACGCCTCGTGGAGCTGGGAGCTGTCCGCGATCCCGCTGGCGTCGAACACCAGCGCCTTGAACCGCTGGTCCTCGGACGCGGTGTCCGGGTTGAATACCTTGGCCGCGATCCCGGCGTCGGCGGCCGCGGTGCGGACATCGTCTTCCAGCGGCGTGTGGACCTCGGCGTCGATCGCGGCGAGTACCTTGCCGACCGCGCCGGCGAGCCGGCCTCCGGGCGCCGCGCCCAACAACACGGGGCCGGTGACGACCGGCTGCCCGCGCTCGTAGCGCTCGAGCTTGACCGGCGCCGGGAGGCCGATCTGCTTGGAGACGATCTTCCCGATCGGGGTGTTGACCAGTTGCTGGTAGCGGTCGCTCATGCTGCCTCCATGATTGCCGTCACGCCGAGTCCGCCGGCGGCGCAGATCGAGATCAGCCCGCGGCCCGGACGTTGGGGGCGGGTGGCGGGGTCCAATTCAGAGAGTGCCTTGGCCAGGCCGGCCACGATCCGGCCACCGGTGGCGCCGAACGGATGGCCGGCCGCCAGCGAGCCGCCGTGGGCGTTCAGCTTGTCGTGGTCGATCGACCCCAGCGGCTCCTCGAGCCCCAGGCGCTCCTGGCAATAGACCGGGTCCTCCCAGGCCTTCAGCGTGCATAGCACCTGGGCGGCGAACGCCTCGTGGATCTCGTAGAAGTCGAAGTCCTGGAGCTTCAGGTTGTTGCGCTCGAGCAGCTTCGGCACGGCGTAGGTCGGGGCCATCAGGAGTCCCTCGCGCGCGTGAACGTGATCGACGGCGGCGGTCTGGGCGTCGACGATGTACGCCTGGACCGGCAGGCTGTGAGCCGCCGCCCAGTCCTCTGAGGCCAACAGCACCGCGGAGGCGCCGTCGGACAGCGGGGTCGAGTTACCGGCGGTCATCGTGCCGTCCTCGCCGCCGAACACCGGCTTCAGCTTGGCCAGCTTCTCGACGCTCGAGTCGGCGCGAAGGTTCTGGTCGCGCTCGAGGCCGAGGAACGGGGTGACCAGGTCGTCGAGGAAGCCCGTGTCGTAGGCCGCGGCCAGGTTGCGGTGACTGGCCACGGTCAGCTCGTCCTGCTCCTCGCGGCTCACGCCCCACTCCTTGGCCATGATCGCGGCGTGCTCGCCCATCGACAGGCCTGTGCGCGGCTCGACGTTGCGCGGGATCTGAGGGACGATCTGCTGGGGACGGAGCTTGGCTAGCGCCTTCAGCCGAGCGGCGTTGCTCTTGGCGCGGTTGACCTCGAGCAGCACCTGCCGGAGATCCTCGTTGACCGCGATCGGCGCATCCGAGGTGGTGTCGAACCCGCCGGCGATCCCCGAGTCGATCTGCCCGAGCGCGATCTTGTTGGCCACCAGGATCGTGGCCTCGAGCCCGGTGCCGCAGGCCTGCTGGACGTCGTAGGCCGGGGTGTGGGGATCCAGGCGTGTGCCCAGCACGCACTCGCGGGCCAGGTTGAAATCGCGGCTGTGCTTGAGCACGCCGCCCGCGGAGACCTCTCCCAGCGCCTCGTCCTGGAGCGAGAACTTGCTGATCAGGGCCTCGAGCGTGGCAGTCATCATGTCCTGGTTCGAGGCCCGTGCGTAAGGCCCGTTCTGGCGGGCGAACGGGATTCGGATGCCGCCGAGCACGGCCACCCGGCGGGCGCTTGAGTTCATGTGTGGTTACTCCCGTGGATTTCGTTAGCTACACATGTGTAGCTTAGTCTCAGTCGCGCTGATCCGAGCTGGTCGCAGGCGTGAAGGTGTCGCCCGAGACCGCCCGCCGGACGAGGCCCGGCGCCATGATCCGGGCCGCGGCCGCGAGCCAGTAGGGCCGGGGCGCGTAGCGCTCGACCTTGCCCTGCAGTCCGCACTCGACGATCGCCTCAGCGACCACCTCGGGGCGGGAGACGATCCGGCGCAACAAGGGGTGGGCGACCAACTCGGCCTGCGGGAAGCCCTCTGTGGCGACGTAGCCCGGCAGGACGAGCCCGACGTGCACGCCGTGCGCGCCCTCCTCGGCGGCGAGCGAGTCGCTCCAGCCGGCCAGCGCGAACTTGGCGGCCGAGTAGCCGCCCGCATTGCCCCGGGCGACACGGCCGGACGTGCTCGAGACGTTGACGATCGACACGGGATGGCGGTTCTTGGCCGCGGTCGCACGCATCAGTGGCAGCAGCGTCTCGGTCAGCCTGAGCGGGGCCTCGAAGTTGATCTTCATGTGCCGCTCGACGTTCTCCCAGCCGGTGTCGGCGAACGAGCCGGCCCAGCGGGCGCCCGCGTTGTTGACGAGCAGGTGAAGCTCGCCGTAGACACGGCCGACCGCCTCGAGCACGGCGGCCGGCGCATCGTGATCGGTCAGATCGACGGCGACCACGGTGGCGCCCCCAAGCTCGGCGGCCAGCGTGTCCAGGCGCTCCTGGCGGCGGGCCACAAGCACCAGGCGGGCGCCCGGCTCACGCGAGAGGCGGCGCGCGGTGGACTGGCCGATGCCGCTCGAGGCCCCGGTGATGACGGCTACGAATGGCTCTGGGCTTGCCAAGAGGCCGGAAGGCTACCCCGCTCGCGCCGGTTCTCGATCCCGACCGCCGCGATCAGCCCACCGAGCGCGGCCAGCGCCGCCGCGATCTCGATGCCCAGCCTGAACGCGTGGACCGAGGCGTCGACGAGAGCGGGGTGGATGACAGGCGGCCCGGTCGTGACCAGCGGCCGCCGGCTCGCCGCCTGCACCTGCGGTGTGAGCTTGCGTTGCCCGACGTCGTGGTCCAGGCGCGACGCAAAGCCCGCGGAGACGGCGGCGCCGACCGCGGCGATCGCGAGCAACCCGGCGATCCGCGACATCGCATTGTTGGTGCCGCTGGCCAGTCCGGCGTAACCCGGAGGCACGGATCCGAGCACCGTCGCGGTCAGCGGCGCCACGGTCGCGGCCAGGCCGAGGCCGAACACCAGGACGCCGGGGAGGACCACCGTGACGTAGCTCGGGCTCGCGCCGGCGCGGGCGAACAGCAGCAGCCCGACGGCGGCCAAGAGCGGTCCACCCGACATGAACAGGCGCGGCCCGTACCGGTCGGCGAGTGCGCCGAAGCGCCGCGACAGCGTGAAGATCAGCAGCGTGATCGGCAGCAGCGATGCCCCAGCCGCGATCGGGGCGTAGCCGCCCACCTGCTGGAGGAAGACCACGAGGAAGAACGTGGCCACGCCGAGGCCGCCGTACACCGCCAGCGTCGTGAGGTTGCCCACCGCGAAGTTGCGCACGGTGAACAGCCGCAGCGGCATCATCGGCTCGGGCACGCGGCGCTCCCAGGCCACGAACGCGGCGAGCAGCGCGAGGCCGGCAAGGATCGGCACAAACACGCGCGGATCTCCGAAGCCGTAACGCGACTGCTCGATCAGGCCGAACACCGGGCCACCGAGACCCAGCACGCACAGCAGCCCGCCGATCGGGTCTGGACGGCCCGGGCGCTGGGCGTCGGGAGGGAGGCGGCGCAGCAGGACCACCGTCACCGCCACCGGGATCAGGTTGATGAGGAACACCCAGCGCCAGGAGGCCGCCTGCACGAGAGCACCCCCACCGAGCGGTCCGATCACCGTGGCCACGCCCGTCCCGGCGGTCCATGTGCCGATTGCCGCACCGCGCTCATCCGGACCGAAGTGGTCGACGATCAGCGCCAGCGTGCTCGGCACGAGTAGCGCACCGGCCATGCCCTGGAGTGCTCTCGCGCCGATCAGGACGGGCGCAGTCGGCGCGAGCGCACAGACCAGCGAGCAGGCGCCGAAGGCGATCAGGCCGGCCGTGAACACGCGTTTTCGGCCGAGGACGTCTCCAAGCGATCCGCCGAGCAGCAGCAGCGAGGCCAGCGTGAGCAGATACGCCTCGACCACCCACTGCTGGTCGGCCAGGCTGCCGTGCAGGCTCGAGCGGATCGCCGGCAGCGCGACGTTGACGATCGTCTGGTCCAGGAAGACGATCCCGGAGCCGAGGATGCTCGCGACCAGGACGGTGCGCTTGACGTCCTGCAGCGGGGTTAATCCGTGCCGGAGGCGAGCGTGGTGTTCGGCTCGTAGCCCGAGAACCTGACGCTCTTATCTAGCGGCTTGCTCCGGTCAACGATCACGCAATAGCTCTTGGTCTGCTCGACGTTCGTCACGCACGCACGGTAGATCGTGCCTGCCTGGATCGCCAGCAGGCTGACGAACTGCAGGTTGCGGCGGAACTCGTCGGGGGCCCGGTCCCCGATCCAGGCCTGGGCCCGGACGATCGCGTCGTGCGTGGCGCGCTGCGAGGCCCTGATCGCGGGGCGGTGCATCAGGCCGGCGAGGAGCAGCGTCGCGGACAGCGCAAGCACCACGAGCGTGCCGCCGTAGTCCCGGGCGACGACATTCGGCATGTCGGTTCTGACACGGCGAAGGCCCCAGCCGATCGGACGCGAGAGCAGCAGCACCCCGAGCAGGTTCAGCACCAACGCGAGCAGCGCCGCGGCGGCCAGCGACTCGGTCGCTCCGGCCGGCGGGAGAAGGTGTCCAACGGTCGCGTCGGCGATCGTCAGCACGATGAACGACGGCCACAGCCACGCGCCGGCGCGCCGCCAGCGCAGGCGCACGAGACGGGCGCGTGTGTCCGACAGCCGGGCGCTGTCCATCCGTCCAAGAGTAATGGCGGCGTAAGGTGTTCACACGGCCGTCCAATAAACTCGGAACAGCCCAAACTCAGAGCCTGGCCCGGCGATCCCGGACGGCTCGGTGACCCGGGTCCGGAAGTGGAGATCCCGTTCCGGCCGACGGAGAAAGGGAAACTCACGTAGATGGCCACTCATACGGCTGAGCCGGCCGCCGGCGGGGCGGCGGCGGTCGAGCACCTGACACAGGAGGACCGCATCTGGCTGCTGCGCGCGATGTTGCTGATGCGCGGGCTGGAGGAGCGCGCGATGACCCTCTACCGCCAGGGCAAGGTCCCCGGGTCGTTCTATGACGGGTACGGGCAGGAGGCGGTGTCGGCCGGCGCGGCCTTCGCGATGGGCGCGGAGGATCGGCTGTGCATCCTGCACCGGGACCTGGCCGCGCACCTGATCCGGGGCGTGACGCCGGCGCGGATCCTGTCTCAGTACATGGGCCGCGCCGCCGGGATCACCGGCGGGCGCGACGGCAACGTCCACTTCGGCGACCGCAAGCTCGGCTGCGTCGGGATGGTCTCGATGCTGCCCGACATGATGCTGGTCGCCACCGGGATGGCGATGGCCTTCAAGCTGCGCGGCGAGCGCCGGTGCGCGATGACGTGGTTCGGCGACGGGTCCACCTCGCGCGGGGACTTCCACGAGGCGATGAACTGGGCCGGCGTGCAGAAGCTGCCGGTCATCTTCGTCCTGGAGAACAACCAGTACGCGTACTCGACACCTGTCGACAAGCAGTATGCGGTCGATCCGGTCGAGCGTGCCGCGGCCTACGGGTTCGTCGGTGTGACCGTCGACGGCAACGACGTCGAGGCGATGTTCGAGGCCGCCCGGGCCGCGCGTGAGCGGGCGCTGGCCGGCGAAGGCCCGACGCTGATCGAGGCCGTGACGATGCGCATGCACGGCCACGCCGCGCACGACGACATGAAGTACGTGCCCAAGGAGCAGGTCGAGGAGTGGCGCAAGCGCGATCCGATCGAGCGCCAGGAGGGGCGACTGCGTTCGCTTGGGGTGGACATCGACGAGTTGCGCGCGTCGGTCAAGGCCACGATCGACGCGGCGGCCGAGGAGGCGCTGGCCGGGCCGATGCCCGATCCGGGGACGGCCGTCGATGGGGTGTTCTGCACCGGCGAGGCGGAGCCGTTGGGCGACGGCCAGGCTCCGTGGAGCGGATTCCACTGATGCCTACGTTGACTTATCTCCAGGCGATCTCCGCCGCCCTGCGCGACGAGCTTCGCGCCGACCCGCGAGTCTTGCTGATGGGCGAGGACATCGGGGTGTTCGGCGGCGCGTTCAAGGTCACCGACGGCTTCGTCGACGAGTTCGGCACCGACCGGGTCATGGACACGCCGCTCGCTGAGTCCGGGATCATCGGCACCGCGATCGGCGCCGCCGTGGTGGGCATGCGGCCCGTGTGCGAGATGCAGTTCTCGGACTTCATCTCCTGCGGCTTCGACCAACTGGTCAACGTCGCCGGCAAGATGCACTACCGCCAGGGCCTCGCCGTGCCGATCACGGTCCGGCTGCCCTCCGGGGGCGGCTTCTCGGGCGGTCCGTTCCACTCCCAGAATCCCGAGGCGTGGTTCATGCACTCGCCCGGGATCAAGGTCGTGGCGCCGTCAACGGCCGAGGATGCGAAGGGGCTGCTGCACGCCGCGATCCACGATCCGAACCCCGTCTGCTTCATGGAGCACAAGCACCTGTACCGGCGGGTCAAGGGCGAGGTGCCCTCGGGCGTGTTCGAGACGCCTTTTTCTGCGCGGGTGGCGCAGCCGGGGTCCGACCTCGTGGTGATCGCGTACGGGGCGATGGTGCCGGTGGCGCTCGAGGCGGTTGCGGATGGACTTGACGGTGCGTCGGTCGAGGTGCTCGATCTGCGGTCGTTGGTGCCGCTGGACGAGGAGGCGATCCTCGATTCGGTCGAGCGCTGCTCCAAGGTCGTGATCCTCGACGAGGCCAATTCGACATGTGCCGCGGGCGCGCAGGTGGCGGCGCTGATCGCCGAGAAGGGATTTGAGTCGCTCGACGGCCCGGTCGTGCGAGTGGCCACTCCCGACGTCCCGATTCCGTTCTCGCCACCGCTCGAGGCGGCCGTATTGCCTGGAGTCGATCGCGTGAGGGAGGCGTGCCGTGAGCTCCTCGCCTACTGACACTCTGGTCGATGTAACGATGCCCCAGATGGGCGTCTCGGTGGCCGAGGGCACCGTGGTGGCCTGGCGCGTAGAAGTTGGGGACCGGATCGAGGCGGACGCCGCGATCGCCGACATCTCCACGGACAAGATCGACACCGAGGTGCCTGCGCCCGCCACCGGCGTCGTGGCCGAGATCCTCGTGCCGGTCGAGGAGACCGTGACGGTGGGAACCGTGCTCGCACGGATCGCCACCGGCGCTTCCCCGGCCCAGTCGCTCGATGGCGAGTCCGACGGCCCGGCGCCCACTGAAACCCCATCCCCATCCCCCGCCGCGGCCCCTGCTCCCTCGACCGCGCGGATGGGCAACGGCCACCGCCGCTACTCGCCGGTCGTCCAGCGGATCGCCGCCGAGCACGGGATCGACCTGAATCAGGTGGAGGGCACCGGCCGGGGCGGCCGCGTGCGCAAGCACGATGTATTGGCTTTCGTCGAGTCGGCGCCGGTCGAGGAGCCGCCGCTCCACATCGAGAGCCCGTACCGGCCCGATCCGGTGGCGCCACGGGTTTCCGACGGCGGCGGACTGTCACGGATGCGCCGGCAGATCGGCGAGCACATGAAGCGCTCTCTGGAGACCACGGCCACGTGCACGACGTGGATCGAGGTCGACATGAGCCGAGTCGAGGCCGCTCGGGCGCGCCTGGGTGTCACGGCGTTGGCCTTCGTGGCCCGCGCGACCGTCGATGCGATCCGCGAGCAGCCGGCGCTGAACGCCTCGCTCGAGGGCTCGGAGTACACGCGTCACAACGACGTGAACCTGGGAATCGCGGTGTCGCTCGGGGACGATGGACTGATTGTCCCGGTGATCCAGCGCGCCCATGAGCTGTCGGTCGAGGGGCTGGCCTCGCGGATCAAGGATCTGGCGCGGCGGGCTCGGGCGCGGGAGTTGAGCCCGGACGATGTGCGTGGCGGGACGTTCACGATCACCAATCCCGGGCAGTACGGCTCGATCATGGCCACGCCGATCATCAACCTGCCGCAGGTCGGGATCCTCGACTTTGAGGCGGTTGTGAAGCGGGCCGTGGTAATCACGGACGCCGAGGGCAATGACTCGATCGCGATCCGGCCGATGACGATCCTCGGCCTGAGCTGGGATCACCGGGCTTTGGATGGCGCGCTGTCGGCCCAGTTCCTGGCCACGGTCAAGCGGTTGTTGGAGAGCGTGTCCTAATGGACGAGCTGTGGGTGTGCCATCTGGGGGTCGTCGAGTACGGCGAGGCCGTGGAGTTGCAGGAGCGGCTTCGCGCGGCGCGCCAGGAGGACGAACTGCCCGATTTGCTGCTGACTTTGGAGCACCCGCCGGTCTACACGCGCGGGCGGCGCTCCCGGCCCGGCGAGCTGCCGATGGGCGAGGACTGGTACCGGGCCCAGGGGATCGACGTGGTTGACACCGACCGCGGTGGGCTGGTCACCTACCACGGCCCCGGCCAGCTCGTGGGATATCCGATCGTGCGGGTCGACGACGTCGTGGGGTATGTGCGGACGCTCGAGAACGCGCTGGTGCGGGCGTTGCACGACGAAGGCGTGGTTCGCGCCCGGTCGCGCCCGCGCGAGGGACATCGCTATACCGGCGTGTGGGTGGAGGAGCGCAAGATCGCCTCGATCGGCGTCCATCTGTCCCGGGGCGTGAGCACGCACGGGTTCGCGGTCAACGTCGAGAACGACCTGCAACCGTTTTCGTGGATCGTGCCGTGCGGGCTCGATGGGGTTCGGATGACCTCGTTGTTGCGCGAGACCGGCCGGACTCCCAGCGTCATGAAGTGCTTCCGCCGGCGCGCCGCGTTCGAGGTCGCGCGGGGGCTCGGGCGCCGGCAGCGGCTGGTTTCGCTGGCCCGTCTGGAGACGCGGGTCCCAGTAGCTTGAGCAGCGTTTCCCGCAGCTCGCCGGGCCGGTACTTCATCTGACGCCAGGTGGTGCGGATAACGGTCCACCCGGCCGCGGTGAGCCGCTGGTCGCGCCGGCGGTCGATCTCGATCCGCTGGCGGCTGCTGTGCCACTTCTCGCTGTCCGCCTCCACGATGACCCGCCGGTCTCGCCACACGAAGTCGACGCGGATCGCCGGGCCACCGTCGTCGAGCACGATCAATTGATTAATGTCCGGGTCGGGAATCCCGAGCGCCCGGGTGATCGCGAGGAGCGCTTCCTCGTTCTCGTTCCAGGTGGGCGTCTGGCCGATGTAGTGCTCGTTCAGGACCTTGCGGACGCGTCTGGCGCCGCGTCGCGTGGCGTTGCGGGCGAGCTGGTCGTTGATTGCGTGCAGATCGAGGGTCTCGGCGATCTCGGCCTGGTCGAAGGCCCGCTCGAGCTGGCGTTGCGTGACGACCTCGCCGAGGTCGAACAGCGTCCGCGCCACCGTGGTCACCGGGATGTTCTCGACAACCGTGATGTCGGCGTCGGAGAGAGTCGTCGAGCGATGTACGGCGACACCGGGATGCCGGCGATGGGATCGGCGTGGCACGGTCACTTCGATCCGGGTGTAGCCGTAGTCCCGCAGTTCGTGCAGCCTGGCCGCCGAGCGGTGCGAGAGGACCGCGCCCGGACCACATGCGAGCACCGCCGCCATGTACAGCCCCTCGCGCTTGAGGAGCTCCTTCGGGACGAGCGAGTAGACCGTGTGGTGGATGCGGTGCAGGCGGCCGGCGCGGGTTCGCTCCCGGACGGCGCCGGCGGTGAGGCCGAGCTCGCGAAGCTGGTCGAGGGAAAACGGGCCGTGCTGGGCCGCCGCCAGCTCGCCCAGCGCCGCGTCAATCCGGGGCTGGCTGAGAAACGTCACGTGGAGTTGCGTTTCTCGGCCACCCTTGGACATGGCGCAAGGGTCCCCGAAAAGGTGTTACGTGTCTGAAACGGTGTGTTCCAATTCACGGCGCGGGCGCTAGCCTTAGACGCGTGGGCGAGCGACAGCACGTGACGAGGTCCAGGGCCAACCCCGGGGGCATTGCCGACGTATTGGATGTCCTGGGCCCCGATGTGCAGCCGTTCCGCTCCCGCAAGCCTCCGTGGTTCAAGGTGCCGGCGCCGGGCGGGCCCAAGTACCGCGAGCTCAAGGGCCTCATCAGCGTGGAGAACCTCCACACGGTCTGCCAGGAGGCCGCTTGTCCCAACATCGGCGAGTGCTGGCAACGTGGTACGGCGACGTTCATGATCCTCGGGGACACCTGCACCCGCCGGTGCGGCTTCTGCAACGTCAAGACCGGCAAGCCCACCTGGAACGACCCGCTCGAGCCCGCTCGGGTGGCGAGGAGCGTGGCCAAGATGGGCCTCCGGCACGCCGTCATCACCAGTGTCGACCGCGACGACCTCCCGGACTACGGCGCATCTGCGTTCGTCGGCGTCATCAGACAGATCCGCCGGCAGGCCCCGAAGTGCAAGGTCGAGGTCCTGACGCCCGACTTCCGCGGCGAGGAGATGCCGCTGGCCAAGGTCGTCGCAGAACGGCCCGACGTCTTCAACCACAACGTCGAGGTCGTGCCCCGGCTGTACGGCGTCGCCCGCCGCGGATCGAAGTTCGAGCGCTCCTGCCGGGTCCTCAGAAACGCCAAGGAGATCGGTGGCGACCAAATCACGACGAAGTCCGGGCTGATGGTCGGCCTGGGCGAAAGCTTTGACGAGATGGTCGACGCGCTCGGGACGCTAAGGGACAACCACGTCCAGGTCCTGACCGTCGGCCAGTACCTCCGGCCGACCGAGAACCACCTGCCGATCGTGCGCTACTGGCACCCGGACGAGTTCAAGGCGCTGGAGACCGCGGCCAACGCGCTGGGGTTCGAGCACGTGGCCGCCGGGCCGCTCGTGCGCTCCAGCTACCACGCCGACCAGCACGTCCCCCAGCGGGAACCAGGAATCGGACCACTCGCGGAGGTGGCGGGATGACCCGGAAGCGCCTGGCCGTCGCGCTGGCCATCGCACTCGCCCTTGCACTACTCGCGGCGCCGGCCGCCCTGGCCGCCGCCGGCGGTGGCTCCGCAGGCTTCGGTGGCGGGGGTGGCGGGGGTGGCGGCGGTGGCGGTGGCGGAGGCCACGGGAATGGCTTTGCCATCTACCTCTTGCTGCAGCTGCTGTTCCGCATCGCGCTGCTTGGCCACGGCCTGGGCGCCCTCGTCCTGATCGCGCTGGCCCTCCTGTACTTCCTGCTCACGCGCGTCGCCCCGCGCGCGCAGGGCTCGTGGTCGGCCCGCGGCAGCAGCGGACGCCGGGCCCGCCGGCGCGTGGCCCAGCGCCGGCGCCACGTGGAGACGGCCGCCGCGGTGGCGGCCGAGGAGGACGAGGCGTTCGCTCCTGACGTGGTCAAAGCCAACGCCACCGCGCTGTTCAAGCAGGTCCAGTCGGCGTGGGATCGGAGCGACCGAGCGACGCTCGGCCGGCTCGTCGGCCCCGACCTGCTGGTCGAGTGGGAGCGCCGGCTCGACGACATGGAGCGCCGCGGCTGGCACAACCACGTCGAGGTCATCGGCGAGCCGACCGTCGAGTACGTCGGCCTGAGCCACCACGGCGACCAGGCCACCGACAGCGTCACCGTCCGGATCGAAGCCAAGCTCCGCGACTACGTCACCGATCGCTCCGGCACTCACCTCAAGCGCGTCGGCCGGCTCACCGACACCGTCAACATCCGCGAGTTCTGGACGCTCAAGCAGGGCAGCCACGGCCGGTGGATCCTGGCCAGCATCGAGCAGGGCGCCGAGGGCGAGCACGTCCTTCAGGAGAGCATCGTGGCCGACGCGTCATCGGACGAGACAGGCATGCGGGACGAGGCGCTGATCGAGGGTGCCGTCCAGGACGCCGTCCCCGAAGGGACGCAAATATCCGAAGTGGCCGACCTCGACTACGCCGGGGACGCAAGGGCGGCCGCGCTCGACCTCAGCCTGGCCGACGGCCGCTTCGCCCCCGACATCCTCGAGGTGACCGCGCGTCGCGCGGCGCGCGCCTGGGCCGAGGCCGTGGATGGCGACGACGCGCGCCTGCGCTCGATCGCCCACGGCGAGGCGGTCCGCGAACTGCTCCACCCCGGCGATCCGAGCCAAACGACCCGGCTCGTCGTGCGCGGCCCCGAGGTGCGCCGGATCCGGATCGTCAACCTCGATGCGGGCGCTCAGCCGCCCACGATGACCGTGGAAATTGAGCTCTTCGGCCGCCGCTACATCGAGGATCGCGACACCACCGCGATCCTGGCCGGAAGCCAGACCCGGGCCACCACATTCACCGAGCAGTGGACGTTCGCGCTCGACGGCGACGTACGCCAGCCCTGGCTGCTGGCCACCGTCGGCGCCCCGCTCCAACGGGCATAGCCGACAGCCCAACGGGCATAAGCTCCGCAGCCCGTGATCCCGCTGAAGGACAATATTCCAACGGGCAAGTTCCCGTTCGTCACGGTCACCCTGATCCTGATCAACGTCGTCGCGTACCTGCTGGCGATCCGGCACGGCGGGTCGATCATCAGCGGCCCGGACACGCAGGAGGTCCTGAAGTACGGGGCGATCCCGAAGGTCCTGCTGCATCCCGGCCTGCACTGCGCGGAGGTCGTCCGGAACGGCCCGTTCGGCAGCGGTCAGCCGGAGGTGCTGTGCAACAACGTCGTGCTCGCGGCCAACCAGATCCCGGCCGAGAACACGTTGCCCACCTGGGAGACGGTGTTCAGCGCGATGTTCATGCACGCCTCGTTCCTGCATATCGTCGGCAACATGCTGTTCCTGTGGATCTTCGGCAACAACGTCGAGGATTCCATGGGCCCCGTCAAGTACGTCGGCTTCTACGTGCTCGGCGGCATCGCCGCGCTCGCTCTCCAGACCCTCGTCGCCCCAAATTCCACGGCTCCCACCCTCGGTGCGTCGGGGGCGATCGCCGCGGTGCTCGGCGGCTACATAGTGCTCTATCCCCGCGCGCGCGTGCTCACGCTGATCTTCATCATCTTGTTCTTCACGGTGATCGAGTTGCCCGCGCTGCTGGTGCTGGGCTTCTGGTTCATCGAGCAGGCGGTGTTCGCCGCGGTGGACCTGACCAACCCCACCGGAAGCGGCGGCGGCGTGGCCTACTTTGCCCACATCGGCGGGTTTGCCTTCGGCCTGACCACGGTCAAGCTGCTGGCCACCCGCCGGCGGTCGATCCCGCCGCGCTATCCGGTGTACTAACAACCGCCTTGCGCCAGGCCGTCTTCACCGTCGCCCTGCTGTTCATCGTGGCGCTCGCCGTATTGACTGTCCGCGACATCCGCGTGCACGGCGCCACCCCGGTCGACGTGCTGGCGATCATCGTGCTGGTGCTGTTCACGACCGGTATCGTCGGCGCGCTCCTGCATCCTCCACGACGATGACCGTGCTCCAGGGAGGCCGAACGCGCCGCCGGCGGCCACACACCGGCCGCCGCCGCATGCGCCGGGGGCTGGTCATCCTGATCCTCGCCGCGGTGGCCCTGCTGGTGCTGATGAGCGCCCGGGCGCAGGGACCGGCCACGATCGCACTGGACGGTCCCCCGATAATCCCGAAGACCAAGCCCGCGGCGCCCAAGCCGCAGCGCGGAAGCTACGGAATCGCCCCCGCGCCGGCCGGCGACCAGGTCACGGTCAAGCTCAAGCTCCCGCTTACAAGCGGCCTGCTGTTCGACGTGCGCACCGGCCAGGTGCTGTGGCAGAAGAACCCCACCCGGATCCTGGCGATCGCGAGCCTGACCAAGATGATGACCGCGCTCCTGGTCGCCGCCAAGGCCAAGCCCAGCGACCGCGTGCTGATCACCCGCGACGCGCTCCACTACACCGGGTCGGGCGTCGGGCTCCTTCCGAAGGGCAAACGCGTGTCGCTCACCACGCTGCTGTACGGCCTGCTGCTGCCCTCGGGCAACGACGCCGCGATCGCGCTCGCCGATCACGTGGCCCACACGCAGACCCGTTTCATCGCGCTGATGAACGAGAAGGCGCGACAGCTTGGATTGCGCTGTACCCATTTCACGAGCGTGTCGGGCATCGTCGACCAGGGCAACCACTCGTGCGCCCAGGACCTCGCGCTGATCGCGCATCTCGTGCTCGAGCACCCGCTGCTGGCCCGGATCGTCGGCTCGCGCAGCGCGATCCTGCCCTTCCCGATCAAAGGCGGAATGCTCTACCTCTACAACAACAACCCGCTACTCGTGCTCCACTACCCGGGGACCGACGGCGTCAAGACCGGCTTCACCGACGCCGCCGGCCAGTGCCTGGTCGCCACCGTGCGCCGCGGTCATCGCTGGCTGGGCGTCGTGCTGCTGCATGCCGGCGACACCTCGACCGAGGCGCAGCGGCTTCTCGACACCGGGTTCGCCAAGCTTGGTCAAAGCTGATCGCTCGCTGACATCACCGTCAACAGCGGTGTCTGAACGCACCCACCGACGGGTACTCAAAGCTCGACGTTGGAGCGCGACCCGAAGGAAGGCAGATGTCCCCCGTCAGCTATCAGACCATCAAGCTCAGCAAAGGCAAGCACGTGAGTCCCGAGGACGGGGCGTGCGTCATGGAGCTCGCCTCGATGCTCGCCGGCGAGCCGTTCAGCGATCACCCGGCGTCCGTGTGCCCGGTGATCGGGTCCTTCCTGCGCTCCTATAACGACGCGATCGACGAGCGCCGCCGCCAGTCCCTGTACGACTACGCCTCGCGGGTGGTGGGCAGCCGCGCCGGCCAGCGCATCCAGGATGCGCGAGCGGAGCGGCTGGCGGCGTGGGCCGACGAGGTCCTGCGCACCCGCCGGACCTGGTTCCTGCGCTCGCCGCTGCGGGCCCTGACCCGCCTGCGCCGACCCCCGATCGACGCGATCGGCCCCTACGCCGTGCACGCGATTCCCAAGCACACCGACCACACGCATGCTGCCGCGCTCGCGCTCGTCGACGAACTGCTGGCCTTGGGGGTCCGGGATGACCGCGTGTCGGCCCGGGTGGTCGCGGCGCGGACGCACGCGCTCAACCCAGCCGCCTGAGCGGCCGTCGGGCTCGGCAACGCATCCGAGCCCGCAACGGGCGTACGCTTAGCAACCCGGAGCTGTATGACGACCAGCGTTAGTCGGATCCTGGCGGAGGACCCCGAGCTCACCGACGGCTTGACCGGCGAGCGCATGGAGGAGGCCGTGCGCGACTGCGTGGCCGGGACCTGCCGCTGCCGCGCCGGAGCGTGGTCGCCGCCAGATGAGATCGGCGACATGCAGTTCGGGATCGGCCTTCTGATCCTGGACGGGCTGATCGTCCGGCGCGTCGGCGTGGCCGGGCGCTTCGGCGCTGAGCTGCTCGGCGATGGCGACCTCATGAACCCGTTTCACCCTCACGACATGGGCACCTCCCTGCCGCGGAGCGGCAAGTGGCGCGTGCTGCGCGACTCGCGCATGGCGATCCTCGACAGCGAGTTCGTGCTCAGGGCGAGCCGCTATCCCGAGGTCGTCTCCGCGCTGATGGCACGGGCGCTCAGGCGCGCCCGTCACATCGCCACCAACATGGCGATCGTCCAACAACCCCGGATCGACCTGAGGCTGCACATGCTGTTCTGGGAGCTGGCCGACCGGTGGGGCATCGTCCGCCAGGACGGCGTCCACGTGCCGCTGCACCTGACCCACGCCACGCTGTCCGATCTGGTGGCGGCGCGCCGGCCCACGGTGACCAAGGCCCTCGGCGAACTGGCCCAGCGGGGTGCGGTGATATGGACCGGGAGCGACTGGCTACTGCCCGGCGAGCCGCCGTCCGAGCTCGACGACGTCGGGTCGCTGATCATCGCCGGCGTCACCTGAGCCATCACCTGATCGCTCCCGGATAACTCCCGAGCGCGCGGGTGTGCAAAGCTCTGCGCGCTTTGGCCAACGTCGTGGGACAGCGCATCCGCCGCCGCGAGGACCCTCGCTTCCTCCGGGGCGAGGGTCGCTACGTGGACGATCTGCAGCTTCCGGGCGCGCTGCATCTGACGTTCGTGCGCTCGTACATGGCGCACGCCAAGATCACGGGGATCGACAAGTCGGCCGCCGAGGCGACTGGCGCCCAGGTCTTCACCGCGGCCGACACCGACCTGGGGGCGGAGCCCGCGCCCCCGATGCTCCCCGTCGGTCCCGAGCTGCACAGGCCGTTTCTCGCCCGCGACACCGTCAGGTTCGTCGGCGACATCGTGGCCGTGGTATTGGCCGATACGCGCGAGGCCAGCGTGGACGCCGCCGAGCTCGTCGCGGTCGAATACGACCCGCTGCCGGCGGTAGCCGACCCGATCGAGGCTGTGAAGGACGAGGTGCTGCTGTTCCCGGAGGTGGGCACGAATATCTGCTTCCAGCGGCCCGCGGACAATCCCGATCCGAACCTGCTCGAGTCCTGCGACGTACGCGTGAGCGGCCGCCTGATCAGCCAGCGGATCTCGGCGCTGCCCATCGAGCCGCGCTCCTCGGCCGCCCAGTTCGGTGAAGACGGGCGGCTGACGATGTGGATCTCGTCCCAGACACCCCACCAGGACAAGGCGTACCTCGGCGCGATGCTCGGGTTGGACGAGGAGCACGTGCGGGTGGTGGCGCCCGACGTGGGCGGCGGGTTCGGAGCCAAGGGGGCCAGGGTCGAGGACGTGATCTTGGGGTGGGTGGCGCGCGCGACGGGACATTCGGTCCGCTGGACCGAGACCCGCAGTGAGAACATGGTCGCGCTGCAGCCCGGCCGGGCGATGGTGCTCGACTTCGAGCTTGGGTCCAACCGTGACGGCGTCATTGACGTGCTGAAGCTCGACATAGTGGCCGATGCAGGCGCCTACCCCGGGCTCGGCGCCTTCCTGCCCAACCTGACCGCGCTGATGGCGAGCGGGGTGTACAAGATCCCCAAGATCGACGTCACGATCCGCTCGGTGCTGACCAACACCACGCCGACCGGTCCGGTGCGCGGCGCCGGCAGGCCCGAGGCGAGCCAGATGCTCGAGCGCGCGATCGACCTGCTGGCGGCCGAGATCTCGGTGGATCCCGCCGAAATCAGGCGGCGCAACTTCATCCCGAACGATGCCTTCCCGTACACCACGGCCTCGGGCGCCAACTACGACATCGGCGACTACGGCGGCGCGCTCAACCTCGCGCTCGAAAGCGCCGGCTACGACGAGCTGCGCCGCGAGCAGGCCAGCCGTCGGCAAAACGGCAACGCGGGCAAGGAGCTGGGGATCGGCCTGAGCGTGTACGTCGAGGTGACCAACGGGATCTCCGAGCAGGAGTTCGGCGCGGTTGAGATCACTCCGTCCGGCGAGGCGATCGTCCGCACAGGCTCGCTGTCACAGGGGCAGGGGCACGAGACGACGTTCGCCCAGATCGTGGCCGAACGGCTCGGGCTGCCGATCGAGAAGATCACGGTGATCAAGGGCGACACCGACGTCGTTCCCCGCGGCACCGGCACATATGGCTCGAAGTCGACCCAGATCGGCGGCGTGGCCGCCGCTCAGGCCTCCGAGGAAGTGGTCGAGAGAGGCAAGAAGCTGGCCGCCGCCGAGCTCGAGGCCGACCCGGAGGACATGGTCCTGAACGTGGAGCAGGGCCACTTCCACGTCACGGGCGCCCCGCAGCCAGCGATCTCGTGGGGCGACCTGGCCTCGCGCCTGGACACCCAGAACCGCCTGGCCGAGCTGAGCGCCGAGGTCGACTTCGCTGCCTCTCAGCCGACCTTCCCGTTCGGCGCCCACGTGGCCGTGGTGGAGGTGGACACCGAGACCGGAGCGGTGTCGCTCAAGCGGATGGTCGCGGTCGACGACGCGGGACGGATCATCAACCCGCTGGTCGCCGAGGGCCAGGTGCACGGAGGGGTCGCGGCGGGCATCGCCCAAGCGCTTTTCGAAGAGCTTGCCTATGACGCGGACGGAAACCCGCAGAACGCCAACCTGGTCACGTACTGCATCCCCGCGGCCAGCGAGCTGCCCCCGATCGAGGTCGTGAACATGGAGACGCCCACGCCTATCAACCCGCTGGGCGTGAAGGGGATCGGCGAGTCCGGCACGATCGGCGCCACGCCGGCCGTCCACAACGCCGTGATGGACGCGCTGGCGCCCTATGGCGTGCGGCACATCGACATGCCGCTGAACGGCGAGACCGTGTGGCGCGCCGTGCAGGACGCCCGCCAGGGCTAGCGGGCCTTAAGAGGCGCCGATCAAGACGCCGATCGCGACCACGATCGCGCCGGCGCCGGTCACCGCCACCATCGAGTTGCGCAGCGGTACGTGCAGGAAGCGGTAGCGCACCCACGAGATCACGAACAGCTCGACGGCCACGACCGCGCCGGCCACGATCAGCGCCGTGTGGACGTCGTGGATGATGAACGGCAGCGAGTGAAACACGCCGCCGAACGCGGTGGCGCCGCCCGTGATCGCGCCGCGTACCACGGCCGAGCCGCGTCCGGTCTCCTCGCCGGTGTCCGACAGCGCCTCCGAGAAGCCCATGCTGACGCCGGCGCCGAGCGCGGTGGCGATCCCGACCACGAGCGCAGTGTGCGAGCTGCTCGAGATCGCCGCGGCGAAGATCGGGGCCAGCGTCGAGACGGTGCCGTCGATCATCCCGACGAGCGCGGGCTGCACGACGCGCAGCACGAAGGCATGGTCGTCGAATCCGGTGAGGCTGGCGATCGCGTGCGTGAGCCGCGAGCTCGGGCGACCGCGCGCCTGGGACGGGACTGCCTGCTCCGCGGGCGTTGTTACCTCTTGGTTCATGCTTGCGCGCACTATAGCAATTGAGTTAGAATAAGGATGCCCTAATGAGAGCTATGCTGTAGTGAGATGCCCGCGGCCACAAACATCGACGAAAGCCTGGCCGGCCAGCTCCGCGAGCGCGGAATGCGGGTCACCCCGCAGCGGCTCGTGATCCACCGTGCCCTGTGCGGCCAGTCCCAGCACATGACCGCCGAGCAGGTGCTCGCGCGGGTCTCGGACGTGCTGCCCGGCACCTCGCTGCCGACGGTGTACTCGACGCTCGAGCTGCTCGAGACGCTCGGTCTGATCCGCCGAGTGGGGACCGGCAACGGCGCCGTCGTGTTCGACTCGCGCATGGAGCCGCACGCCCACACGGTGTGCCGGCAGTGCGGCGCGATGGCCGACCTCGAGGGCACCACGGCCCCCGACGACGCGCTCATCCGCGCCGGCGCGACCGGGTTCGTGCCCGACCACGCCCAGCTGGTCGTCTGGGGCCTGTGCCGCGCGTGCGCGGCGGACGCGTAGTTTCAGGGGAGTGAAGCCGCCCAATACCGGGCTGATGTAGCGTTCGCCCCCGGGATGCGCGCGATCTACTTCGAGCGAAACGGCGGGCCCGAGGTGCTCGAGCCACAGGAACGGCCCACTCCCACGCCCGGCGACGGCGAGGTACTCGTCGACGTCGAGGCCGTTGGAATCAATTACCGCGACGTGTACGAGCGCAAGGGCGGGGGCTACGGCTCGGCGCCGCCGGCGATCATCGGCGCGGAGGGCGCCGGCAAGATCCACGACACCGGCGAGCGGGTGGCCTGGGCGAACGTGGCGGGCAGCTACGCCGAGCAGGTCGCGGCGCCGCGCGACAGGCTCGTGCCGATCCCCAACGGCGTCGAGGCCGAGGTGGCCGCCGCCGCCCTGCTTCAGGGCATGACCGCCCACTACCTGGCCGCGGACTCCTACCCGATCGAGGACGGCGACTGGGTGATCGTGCACGCGGCGGCGGGCGGCGTCGGCCTTCTCCTGACCCAGATCGCCAAGACGCGCGGTGGCCGGGTGATTGCCACAACCTCGACTGAGGAGAAGGCGGAGCTGGCCCGGGGCGCCGGCGCGGACGAGGTGATCGGCTACGACGGCTTTGCCGCGCGCGCCAAGGAGATCACCGGTGGCGAAGGTGTCGCGGCGGTCTACGACGGCGTCGGTCAGGCGACCTTCGAGGAGGGGCTGAAGGCACTCCGCCCAACCGGGCGGATGATCCTCTACGGCGCGGCCAGCGGGCAGCCCGAACCGCTCAACCTGGCCGTGCTCGCGCCCGCCGGGTCGCTGTACGTCCAGCGCCCCACGCTCCAGACCTACACGCGCAACGCCGAGCTCCTGCGCGAGCGGTCCGGCGCGCTGCTCGAGCTGATCGCGGGCGGCAAGCTCGATGTTCGGATCGGCGCCCGCTACCCGCTCGAGGAGGCCCGGCAGGCCCACGAGGACCTCGAGGCGCGCAGGACGACCGGAAAGCTGCTGCTGATCCCGTGAAGGAGCTGCAGGGACGGGCGAGCGCAGAGCTCGACGTGCCGGCGAAGGACTGCTTCGAGCTGCTGGCGGCGATCGAGCGCTACCCGGCCTGGTTCGAGGTGATCAGCGAGGTGGAGATCCTCGAGGACGAGCGAAACGGGACGCCGGGGCTGGCGCGGGCCGAGCTGCACGTGCCCCAGAGCCCGTTCGGCACCCACTTCGTGCTGTTCGTCGCTGTGCGCACCGAGCGGCCGGGGGTGGTCACGCTGACCCGCGTGCCGGACCGGGCCTCCGACCAGGATCGGCTCGAGCTGATCTGGCGAATTCAGGGCGGCGGGTCGACCTGGCTCGAACTCGAGTTCGACGCCGCTGCGTCGTTCGTGCCGGGGTTCATTCCGGTGGGCGGGGCCGGCGACGCGATCGCGCAGGCGGCGATCGACGCTGCGCGGGACGCGCTCGCTCCGTGATCGCCACGCGCAATCTGGCCCGCCTGGCGGAGGACGCGTTCGAGCGGCGCGGCGACTATGAGTCGCTGCTGTTCGAGGGGCGTTGGTATGGGTCGGCCGAGCTGTTCTCGCGTTCGCAGCGCCTGGCCGGCGGCTTCAGCGAACTCGGGATCGCGCCCGGCGACCGGGTCGTGGTCAGCATGGCCAACTGCCCCGAGGTGAGCCTCGTCTACCAGGCACTGTGGCGGGCCGGGGCGGTGGTCACACCGGCCACCTTCCTGCTCACGGCGCCCGATCTGCGCCACGTGATAGCCGACTCGGAGGCCTGCGCGGTCATCACGACGCCGGACTTCGTCGACAAGGTGCGCGAGTCGATGGACGGGCTCGACTCCATGCGTCACGTGATCTCGACCGAGGCCGGCCCTGACGAGGACGGCGTGCTGGGCCTGGACGCGCTCGAGCAAGCCGACCCGCGGCCAATCGCGAAGCGGGCCGACGACGACCTGGCCGCGCTGCTCTACACGGGCGGGACGACCGGGCGGGCCAAGGGCGTGATGCTCACGCACGCGAACCTGTGGTTCACCGGCGGGGCAGTGCAGGAGGCGTCGCACGTGGCGGGGGTGAGCCGCTCGCTGATGACCCTCCCGCTGTCTCACTCCTACGGGATCCTGGTCACGCTCTCGGGAATGCACACGCCCGAGCGCCCGGTCACCGTGCTGCTCCGGTGGTTTGACCCACGCGCGTTCCTCGAGTTGATCGCCGAGCACCGCGTGCAGACGAGTGCCGTGGTGCCCTCGATGCTCCACCTGCTGCTCGCGGAGCCGCTCGAAGAGTTTGATCTCTCCTCGCTCGTCTACCTCGGCTGCGGGGCCGCGCCGCTCTCCGCGGGGGCGGCCGCCGAGATCGAGCGCCGGATCCCTGGCGTCACGGTCCGCCAGGGCTACGGGTTGACCGAGACCGCCGCGCTGATCGCCACCAACCCGGTGGGGCGGGAGAAGCCCGGCTCGGTCGGCGTGCCGATCCCGGGCGCCGAGGTGCGGGTGTTGGACGAGGAGGACCGTTCGGTCGCGGTCGGTGAGGTCGGCGAGATCTGCTGCCGTTCGCCGGCGCTCATGCGCGGTTACTGGCGCGAGGGCAGGCGGGATCCCGAACTGACCGCCGAGGCGATCCGCGACGGCTGGCTGCACACCGGGGACGTCGGCTTCCTCGACGCGGACGGTTACCTGTTCATCGTCGACCGCAAGAAGGACGTGATCATCCGCGGCGGCTTCAACGTGTATCCGCGCGATGTGGAGGACGCGCTTCTCGAGCATCCGGCGGTTGCGGGCGCCGGCGTGGTCGGGCGGCCCGATGATCGCCACGGCGAGGAGGTCGTCGCGTTCGTGGCCCTGCGCGAGCCGGGCGAGGTCTCGGCCGAGGAGTTGGTCGAGTGGGCGCGCGAGCGGATCGGCGGCTACAAGTACCCGCGCGAGGTGCACCTCGTCGATGCGATGCCGCTGACCGCGGTCGGCAAGCTCGACCGCAAGGCGCTGCGGGCACGGGTTCGCGTCCCGGCCGGCTGAGCCCCGCTCTGCTATAGACGGTGTGGCGGTGAGCGACTACGACATCCATCTCGACGACAAGTTCGGAAGCCTCACGCTGATCGACCTGCCGGCCGAGATCGCGGCGCACGAGCCCTGGTTCAACCAGACGCTGACCACGGTCAACGACGCGGTGGTCCGGCTCGGGGTGATCGAGGGCGATTTCCACTGGCACCACCACGACGACACCGACGAGTTCTTCCTCGTGCTGGAAGGCCGGCTGCTGATTGATCTGCAGGATCGCGACACCGTGGTGCTGGATCCCCACCAGGGCTACACGGTGCCGCGGCAGGTCGAGCACCGGACCCGCGCGCCCGTGCGCACCGCGATCCTGATGGTCGAGTCGGCCGGCGTTCAGCCGACCGGCGACTGAGGCGTCTCCAGGTGGCCGGGCTGCTCGGGTCCACGGACGCTCGGCGCCCGTCGCTGCGGGAGTTGTTCGAGGCGGGCGAGACCGTGCTCGCGCCCGGCTGCTATGACGCGCTGGGCGCGCGGCTGATCGAGGAGGCGGGGTTCCCGGCCGCCTACATGACCGGCTTCGGCACCGCCGCCTCGCTCCTGGGCCGTCCCGACATCGGCCTGATGTCGTTGCCCGAGATGGTCGACCAGGCGCGGCGGATCGCCGGCGCGGTCGACATCCCGGTCCTCGCCGACGCGGACACCGGTTACGGTAACTCGATCAACGTGATCCGCACCGTGCGCGAGTACGAGGCGGCCGGGGTGGCCGCCATCCACATCGAGGATCAGGTCATGCCCAAGAAGTGCGGGCACATGGAGGGCAAGCAGGTGGTCCCGGCGCGCGAGATGGTGGCCAAGGTGCAGGCGGCCGTGGCGGCGCGCAGGTCTCCTGAGTTCCTGATCATCGCGCGCACCGATGCGCTCGCCGAGGAGGGGCTGGACGGGGCGCTGGACAGGGCCCGGGCGTACCGCGAGGCGGGCGCCGACGCCCTGTTCGTGGAGGCACCGCAGTCCGAGGGGGAGATCGAGGCGGTGGCGCGGGCGTTCCCCGACGTGCCGCTGCTGTTCAACTACGCCGAGGGCGGCATGACGCCGCCGGTGGGGTATGCGCGGCTGCGCGAGCTCGGGTTCTCGCTGGTGATCTTCCCGATCACCCTGCTGCTCGTCGCCACCGAGGCGATGCGCGCCGCGCTGGCGCGCGTCAAGGCGGACGGAACCCCGATCGACCTGCTGCCCTCGCTGCTCCCGTTCGAAGATTTTCTGTCGTTCATCGGCCTGCCCGAGATCCGCGAGCTCGAGCAGCGCTTCGCGGAGGGATGATCGGCGTGCGGCCGTTCCGGGATGCGCTCGAGGGCGATCTCTCGCCGGCGCAGGCGGTCGGCTGGCTGCGCGGCGAGGAGCGGCCGTTCGCGCTGGTCGGGGAGTGGCTGGGCGGGATCGCGGTGCTGGGCTCGGCGCCGGCGCGCGTGGCGGGTGCCGATGAGGACCCGTTCGCGGCGATCGGTGCGCAACCGGAGATCGAGGACGGCGGCGAGGCGTTGGTGGGCGGCGGCTGGGTCGGGTGGCTCGGCTACGGACTGGGCAGTCGGGTCGAACGGCTTCCACCGGCGCCGCCCGCGCCGGTCCCCCGGCCGGAGTTCTCGCTGGCCTTCTATGACCACGTGCTGGTGCACGACGGGGAGCGCTGGTTCTTCGAGGGACTCTGGTCACCCGAGCGCGACTCCGCGCTCCGCGCGCACCTGGCGCGGTGGCGCGCACGGCTACGCACGGTCCCGGTTCTACCGGACGGAGCGGACGCAGCCGACGCTGTCACGAGCCCGTTCGTGCTGGCCGCCAACCGTGCGGCCGGACACCTGGAGGCCGTGGCGGACTGCCGCCAGCGGATCGAGGCCGGTGAGCTGTATGAGGCCAACCTGTGCGTGCGGCTCGAGGCGGGGTTCGCCGGCGATCCGGTGGACGTGTTCGCCCGGGCGCTGCCGGAGGCCCGGCCCCGGTTCGGCGCGCTGGTAGACGGCGTGGTCAGCCTCTCCCCTGAGCGATTCGTGCGCCGGGCTGGGCGGGAGGTCTGGACGGAGCCGATCAAGGGCACCCGTCCACGCGTGGGGGCCGAGGCGGCGCGAGAGGCCGCGCGCGAGGAATTGGCGGCCTCGGAGAAGGACGCCGCCGAGCACGTGATGATCGTCGATCTGATGCGCAACGACCTGGGCCGGGTGTGCGCGTATGGCAGCGTGCGGGCCGATCCGCCCCGAATCGAGCCGCACGCCGGTGTGTGGCACCTGGTCTCGACCGTGTCCGGCCGGCTGCGCGAGGGCATCGGCGACGGCGAGCTGCTGCGGGCCAGCTTCCCGCCGGGCTCGGTCACCGGCGCGCCCAAGGTCCAAGCGATGAAGGTGATCGCCGCGCTGGAGGCGACGCGCCGCGAGGTCTACACCGGGGCGATCGGGATCGCCAGCCCGATCGCCGGGCTCGACCTGAGCGTGGCGATCCGGACCTTCGAGGTGTCCGGCGATGCGATCTGGCTGGGCGCCGGTGGCGCGGTGGTCGCCGACTCCGACCCCGCGCGCGAACTGGCCGAGGCGTTCGACAAGGCGGCCGGTCCGATCGCCGCGATCGGGGGCTCGCTCATGCGTGAAACGGTCACCCCGGCCGCGGCAGCCAGGCGCGCCCTTCCCCAGCCCGCGCTGGCCCACGGCGACCGGCCCGATCCCGGGCTGGGCGTGTTCGAGACCGTGCTCGTCGAGCACGGCCGTCCGGTCGGACTCGAGCGCCACCTCGCGCGGCTGGCCGCCTCGGTCGGCGCGCTGTACGGCGTGGCGCTCCCTGCCACGCTCGAGGCCGGCGCCCAGGCCGCGGCGGCTCAGGCGGCCGACGCGCCCCGGGCGCGCATGCGCGTGCTGGCCGATCCTGAGGGAACGGTGCGGATCAACGTACCCCCGGCCGGGACGCGCCGGGATGATCCTACGGCGCTCCTGCCGTTCGCCCTGCCGGGCGGCCTCGGCGCCCACAAATGGCGCGACCGGCGCCTGCTCGAGGCGCTGTCCGGCGCGGCCCACGGCGCAGTTCCACTGCTCGTCGATACCGACGGCCACGTGCTCGAGGCGGCGTACGCCAACGTGTGGATCGTCGAAGGCGAGGCGCTGATCACACCGCCGGCGGACGGGCGGATCCTCCCGGGCACGACGCGTGCCGCGCTGCTGGCTGCGCACGGTCGCGCCGCTCGCGAGGAAACGTTCGACCTGGCGCGGCTGGCGAGCGCCGACGCCGTGTTCCTGACCTCGTCGATCAGCGGGCGCCATCCGGCCCGGCTTCTTCAGGATGGCGTGCCGGGCTACGACCCAGCCGGGCTGGAGGTCCGCTCGTGAGCAAGACCGTAGTGGTGCTGGGTGCCCGCAACCTCGGCGGGGCGATCATCGATCACTTCCTGGAACTGGGCTGGAGCGCCGCCGGGGTGGCGCGCAGCGAGGACACGCTGGCGCGCGTGCGGGACCGCGGCGCGCTTGCAGTCTCGGCGGACGCCTCGGATGCCGCGTCGGTGCGGGGCGCGTTGACGCGAGCGCGCGAGGAGTACGGGTCGCTCGACGCCGTGGTCAACGCCGTGAGCGCGTTCCGCGCGCCGAGCGGCGGGGCGTTCGGCGGCGGCGAGGTGGCCGCCGCGGATCTCGAGGCGTTCCGCGGCTGGACCGTGGCCGTGGCCGAGCAGGCCTTCGTGTTCCTGTCCGCGGGAGCCGCCGCCCTGCAGGAGAGCGGCGGCGGTGCCCTCGTGCAGATCACCGGCGGCTCCTCGCGGCGGGCGTTCCCCGGGCGCGGGCTGTGGGCGGCCGGCGCGTTCGCCACGCGCGCGCTCGTCCAGGCCGCCGCCCAGGAGTTACGCGGTCAGAACATCCACGTGGCGCTGCTCGCGGTCGACGCGACGATCGAGTCGCCCAAGACCGAGGCGTTCACCCGCGACACGCCGAAGGAGGCGCTGGCCGACATGGGCGAGGTGGCGCGCGCGGTGTCCTACCTGGTCGAGCAGGGGCCTCGGGCGCTGACCCACGAACTGCAGGTGACGCCGGCCGGGGAGCGCTGGGTGCCCTAGCTCCGCTAGCTCCGCTAGGACGTTCAAAGGTTCACGGAGGAGTCATGTTTCAGGCCGCGATTGCGGCCTGCGTGATTCGGTCTTGGAGGGCGTGCTCGAAGGCTCGCCAGGCTTTGGCGAGCGGGGCCCGGTCGGCGATCTCGGGCGGGAGGCTGGGATCGAGTTCGTTTAGGGAGGGGTTGACGATCCGCGTGTAGGTCTTGGTGAGGAAGACGGCCAGTCGGCGTCCCTCGCTGGTCAGCTCGTAGCGCTGGGTGCGGGGGATCCGCTGGATCAAGCCTTTGCGGCGTAAGCGCCGCAGGTCGTAGGTCATCTGCCGCGGGCTGTAGCCGGGGATGAGCCCGGCGATCAGCTCGCGCAGGGAGCGGTTCGTCAGGCCTGCGAATAGGTGCTGGAAGGAGCACAGGCAGGCGAGCAGCGCCATCGTGCGTGGCTCGCCGAAGCGCAGGCCGGGGGCTGCTAGGCCATCTTCGATGGATGGCAGCACCACGCGCTGGAGCGTCGTGGCGTCTGGCGCGCACTGGCACGCCTCAAGCTGATGGTCCAAGAAGCGCTGGTTGACTTGGTGGCCAATCGCGACCAGCGCTTCCCAGTTTTCCTGGGTTAGTCGTCGGCCGATGCCGAAGTCGCGGGTGTCGTTGACAGTCGTTTCGGTCCTGAGCGCGCGGCCCTCTTTGAAGTACTGCTTGACCTTCGAAGCGCGGTAGTGAACCTGGATCGCCGGTTCCACGCCCTTGTTGAAGATCTTGGTGTGAAATCGCCCGGGGGTTTGGCGTGACACGCGGCGGCCAAAGACAATCGCCACCTGGTCGGGACGCCCGAGGGTGAGCTGGTCGGGCAGGGTCCGCTCAAACCACGCTCGGCCGGCTGTCGGCCGGTCGAACATGCGGGTGTCGGAGATCTCGGCCTGGCGAAAGGCCAGCTCGTGGCGGTAGCCGCGGGCGCGATCCTCGGCGCTCAGCGGCGAGGGCAGCGCGCCCTGCCAGCGGTCAAAGAACGCTTGCACGTCCGCGGCCTGAAGGCTTGCGCAGAGCTCGGCCAGGGCGGCCGGATCCTCGCACGCGGCAAACCCGTTATCCAAGGGCTTGAACTCGATCCCGCGCTGGGCGGCTTGGCGCTTGGCCCACTCGTTGCCATTCAGGTAGACCCATACAGAGAACGGCGCATAGGCGACGGTCTTCAGAAACGCCGGACCCCAGTCCGGGTCTCGGATGTAGAAGTAGTAGTTGTTCGGGAAGATCGACTGGCGGGCGTACTCGAAATGCGGGTGGCCATCCGGGCCGCCTGCGCGCCACCCGCGCCACGCTGAGGTGCGCTCCTGCGCGATCCCGATCATCACCACCCCGAAGCGCCCCTCACGCTCGGCCGCCTTGAAGTACTCACGCGCGATGTCCTCCTTGACGTCCCCCTTCTGAAAGCGGACCACCGGGATCTCACGCTCGACGATGAAGGTCTCGACCGCCCGCACGTACTCGCGGCCGATCCGCCCGAGAACCACCGGCGAGGGGATCGGAAACCCGCGATCGAGGAGAAAGCGGATCACCTGAAACTTAGTCTGCAACCGCGGCACATAACCCTGAAAGAACAGCCGGTCAACCGACCGGACCTGGAGCGTCACATGATCGGCGAGTAGGCTTGAGATCGTGGCCACGGGCGGTCTCCTAACGATCGCAAGGTCGTTTGCCCCACGAGGGCCTCAGAACTAGACCGGAGGCTAACCGTGGCCACCACCCCGCGAGCACCCCAGCGCTCCGAAGGAGCGCCCCACCGCGAGCGAGGCTCATACCCGAACTGCGACTACATACCGGCCCTCCACTCGGCGGTATGAGGCTCGCTCGCTAAGTCTAGGTCTAGGCGCCGACGCGGCGCTGCGCCGGCTGGCGCACCGGGGCGCGAAAGCCGATCGCGAGCAGCGCGGCCAGCAGCGTGGCCACGCACGAGACCACGAACGGCGCGCTCACCCCGCCCGGGCCGATGACCGCGCCGCCGACGGCCGAGCCGGCGGCCAGGCCGCCGATCAGCGCGGCCGAGACCCAGGTGAACGCCTCGGTTTCGCTGCCGGCGGTCACCGCACGCCCAACCAGCGCGTATTGGCAGGAGAACACCGGCGCGATCGTCACCCCAGCGAGCAGGCTGCACACCACGCCCGCGGCGATCGAGCGGGCGGCGATCAGGGGGGCCGTGCAGAGCACCGCGGTCGCGAGCAGCAGCCGGTAGCGCCGGGTCAGGGGGGAGCGCCAGGCGCGCGCGCCGTACCAGAGCCCGCCGGCCATGCTGCCGATGCTCCACAGCGCCAGCAGCAGTCCCGAGGCCGGGCGCGCGCCCGCGTGGAGGGCCAGGGAGGGGAGCCCGACCTCGATCGCCCCCAGCCCGGCGCCGGTCAACGCCACCGGTCCGAGCAGCACGCGCAGCTCGGAATTGGCCAGCGCGGAGCGTCGCTCGGGACGGTCCGGGTCCGCGCCGGCCGCTGATTCCTCGGAGCGCAGAAGCTCCGACCGCAGAAACAACGCCGTGCCGCACAGCCCGACCGCCCCGATCAGGGCCACCGCCAGCGCCGGCGAGCCGAGCGCGACGACCAGCGCCACGACCAGGGGACCGGTGATCCACAGAACCTCCTGGACGACAGCCTCGAGCGCGTAGGCGGTGTCGCGCTCGCCCGGGTCGTCGAACATCTCGCGCAACAGCACCCGAACGACGGGCGCCACCGGCGGCAGCAGCGCGCCGGCCAGCGCAGCCAGCGCGACCAGCACCGCCGCGCCCGCATGGGCCTGCGCCGCAGCCACCAGCAGCCAGTACGCGAGCGCCTCTCCGGCGGCCAGCGGGCCCAGCACCCGACCGCGCCCGTGATCGTCGACCCTGCGGCCGAGCAGCGGCGCGGCCGCCGCGGTGGCGAGCGCCGAGGCGCCCACCGCGAGTCCCGCGGCGGCGTAGGAGTGCGTGGCGCCGCGCACCAGCAGCAGCACGGCCAGCGGGGCCATGCCCTGGGGCAAGCGGGCCGCGAGCGCGCTCGCGAACACTCGCGAGGCGCCCGGGAGCGACAGCACCGTGCGATACCTCGAGGCCATCGAGGCGAGGCTATCGCGAGGCGGCGTCTACGATGAGACGGCCTTGGGACGGGACGTGTTGAGCGATCCGGTGGTGCTCGAGCGGCTGGTGGCGCTGTCCGGCCGCGACGTCGTCGACGTCGGCTGCGGCGGCGGCGCGCTGGTCCGAACGCTCACCGCGCGCGGAGCCCGTGTCACCGGCGTCGAGATCTCGGAGTCGCAGCTGGCCCCGGCGGTGCGCGACAACGGCGGGAGCGGCGCGCGGTACCTCGTCGGCCTGGCACAGGACTTGCCGCTCGAGTCCGCGTCGGTGGACGTCGTGGTGTTCATGCGCACGCTGCACCACGTGCCGCCCGGGTCCATGCTCGACGCACTGCGCGAGGCGCGGCGCGTGCTGCGCCCCGGCGGCGTGGTGTACGTGGCCGAGCCGCTGACCGAGGGCGACTTCTTCGAGCTGACCAACCTGGTCGAAGACGAGCGCGAGGTGCGCGCGGCGGCGCAGCGCGCGGTGGCCGAGGCTCCGGAGGTCGGCCTGGATCGGGGGCACACGTTTGAGTACGACGCCCGGTTGTGCCTGGCCGACCTCGATGCCTTCGCCGCCCGGGTCATCAGCGTCGATCCGGCCCGGGGCGAGGCCTTCGAGGCGCAGCGGTCCGTGCTGGCCGAGGCGTTCGCCCGCCTGGGCTCGGCCGGCGAGCGGCCCGGCGAGCGCTGCTTCCTGGCCCCGATGCGGGTCGACCTGTTGCACCCGGCGTCCGCCGATGCGGCGCATGCATCGAATCGGCCCAGCTAGTCTCGATCGCGGATGCGCGGACGCGCGCGCCGAGTGGTCGGGATGGTCGTCGGGCTGGCCTTGATCGCCTGCGGGTGTGGCGGTTCGTCGTCCACGAGCACGAGCAAGAGCGCGAGCACGAAAACGCGCGCGAGCACGAGCACGGCGGCACCAAGCACCACCGCGACCACGCGCCCGGCCGGAACCGTCGTCCCCACGGGCTCGGTGGCCGTGGTCGCCGGGACCCCGATCACCCACTACACGCAATGCATCGCGCAGGCCCGCAAGCGCCTCCCCACCCTGAAGCACGCATCGAAGCAGACGCTCGAGGCCGACTGCCGTCAGCTGTATCAGTCGCTTTCGAGCCAGGTGATGGACTTCCTGATCAAGGCCGACTGGATCCACGCCGACGGGGCTCGGCTCAGCCTGCTGCCGTCCGAGGCGCAGGTGAACGCCACGCTCAACAAGGACAAGAGCCGGCAGTTCCCGGGCGGAAAGGGCTACCAGGCGTTCCTCACCAAGACCGGTCAGACCGACGAGGATGTCCGTTACCGGGTCCGACTCACGGTGATCTTCAGCCGGCTCACGGCGCGCGAGAAGGGCAGCGCCGCCGCCAAGGAGACCGCGGTCACCAAGCGCGAGAAGCGGCTGTTCGGCACCCGGCCGCGCTGCACGCCGCTGGTCCTGATGACCGACCGCGCGAATTACCGCGCCGGCTGACCCTACGGCCCGGCTGACCCTACGGCCCGGCTCACCCCTACGGCGTGAGGTCGTAGGGGAAGTCGCCGGTCAGCGACTCGGCCCCGTCGTCGGTGACCACCAGCAGGTCCTCGACCCGGACCCCGCCGACCGGTTTCACGATCGTTCCCGGCTCGATCGCGATCACGTCGCCGGCGATCAGAGGGTCGTTGCCGCTGCGCCCGAGCATCGGAGCCTCGTGGACCTGAAGCCCCACCCCGTGGCCCAACCCGTGGTAGAAGCCCTCGCGCAGTGTCTCGCCGGCGGCCTTGGTGCGCGCGGTGGGATGGCCGGCCGCCTCGAACACCTCGCAGGCGATCCCGTACAGCTCGATGCCGGAAATGCCCGGCATGACCGCCGCGCACGCTCGCTTGTGGGCGTGCAGAATGAGCGCGTGGAGCTCGTGGATCTGATCGCTGATCTCGCCGCACACGAACGTGCGGGTCATGTCGGCCCAGCAGCACGACTCCTCGTCGCGCGGCCACAGGTCGCTCAGGATCGGCGTGTGGGCGATCAACGGACCCGATCCGGGATCGTGCCCGATGTGCGGGTCGGGGCCCATCACCTTGACCATGATGTCGGCGGGCGCCTGCGCCCGTGCGTGGCCGCACACCTCGCGGATCACGGCCCGGACCGCCTCGGAGGTGAGCCGCTCGCCGCCGCGCCACAGCTCGTCACCGCGGATCTCGGCCTCGCGGAGCATCGCGGCGGCCGCACGAAGGGCGTCGAGTCCGGCGTCCGCCGCGCGGCGGATGCCGGCGATCTCCGCGGCGCTCTTGCGCCGCCGGCGCTCGGCGAACGGCGCGTCGTCGGGGGCGAGGTCGATGCCGTCCGCCCGCAAGCGATCGGCGATCGCGACCGGGAACTCGGGCGGGACGACCGCGTCGCGGATGCCCACCCGGTCGGCCGCCCGGACGCACAGCTCCTGTTCGATCTCGACCCAGGAGCGGCCCTCGGCGATCAGCTCGTCGCGCCCCAACTCGTCGGTCAGCAGGCGCTCGAGGTCGGGGGCGGCGCGGGCGATCCGAACCTCCTCGAGTGCGTTGGTCACCACGACGCGCCGGCCGTCTGACTCCAGGTACAGGAACGGATCGCCGATGTCCACCGGCACCTCGTGGCGCAGCGCCGGCGAGCTCTCGGTGTCGCCCCAGATCAGCACGTTCACGCCGCTCAACGTACTACCTGCGCGGTCGTCGCGTCCCGCCGCGGGAACGCGGGAAGGTGCCGGACCTCGGGCACGGCGAGCAAGGCCAGCGCGCTCACCACGAGCAGCCCGCACGCCGTCCACAGTGAGGCGTCGATGCCGATAACCCCCGCGATCGGGCCCCAGATGGCGAGCCCGACCGGGTCGAGCGCGAGCGACCCGAACCAGTCGTAGGAGCTCACCCGCGAGAGCGACTCGGGCGGGACGTGGCGCTGCAGCGTGGTTTCCCAGAGCGTGTTGCCGAGCATCAGCCCGAGTCCGGCGAGCAGCGCGCCGAACGCGATCACCGGCACCGAGTTCACCAAGGCCAGCGCGGCCAGTGGAGCGCCGAACAGCGGCGAGGTGACGGCGACGACGAGCATCGGGCGTCGCGGTTTCACGCGCAGCGCGTATATCCCGCCGGCGACCGTCCCGACGCCCATCGCCGACACGATCACGCCCCACGCGGCCGCGCCGCCAAGATCGCGGTGAGCCACCACGGGGCCCAGGACCTTCCAGGCGCCCCAGAACAAGTTCGCCACCGATGCATACGCGACGAACGTCCACAGCCAGCGCTGCGCGCGGAACGCCCGCCAGCCGCCCCGCAGGTCAGCCAGGAAAGAGTCTCCGGCCGCGCGCGCCCGGGACGCGCCGCCGACCCCGCGCAGCCCGATCAACAGCGCCGCGCTCACGCCGAACGTGAGCGCGTCGATTCCGAGCGCCCAGCCCGGGCCGGCGGTAGCCACCAACGCACCCGAAAGCAGCGGCCCGCCCAGTTCGCCGGCCGAGAACGCGGTGGCGCGCAGGCCGTTGGCCTCCCCCAGGCGCTCCGGGACCACGACCTCCGGGAGCAGGCCGGTCGTAGCCGGCGCGGCGAATCCGCTGCCGGCGCCGGTGATGCCGGCCAGGAGCCCGATCGCGAGCACGCTCGGCCGGCCGAGGATCAGCCACGCGGCGAGCGACCCCTGGCTGACCAGCCGCACCAGGTCGGCGGCCACCAGCACGGCCCGCCGTGACATCCGATCGGCCACCACGCCGCCGATCAACAAGCACGCGATCAGCGGCACCGCCCGCATGGCCAGGACGGTCCCGACCTCCGTCGGCGAGCCACCCTGCTGGAGGACCGCGAAGGCGAGCGCCACCGCCACCATCCGGTCGCCGAACATCGAGATCGCCTGCGCGCCGAAGAAGCGCAGGAAGTCGCGGTCGCGTAGGACGCTCACTCCTCACATGCCAGCACACTCCCCGCGCAGCACGCGGCGTGCGCGGGGCTCAGACCGCGATCTGCGAGCCGATCGTGACCGTGCGCTCGGTGGGCAGCGAGAAGTGCTCGATCGGGCTTGCCGCGTTGCGGGCCAGCGTCATGAACAGCTTCTTGCGCCACCGGCTCATGCCCGGCGCGTTGGTGGGCGTGATCGTGATGCGCGAGAGGAAATACGAGGCGTGCTCGAGGTCGAGGTTTCGCTCGAGCAGCCCTTGCTTGCGCGCCTCGGCCAGCGCCTTGGGGATGTCCTGAAGGTCGCGGTAGCCGCAGCGCACGGTGAGGTGGATGGCCTTGAACAGCCCCTGCCCGAGCAGCTCGCAGTAGAAGTAGTCGTCCGAGTCCACGTGCGGGACGCTCACGGTCTCGACCGAGACGATCACGACCTTCTCGTGCATCGCGTGGGCGTGCTCGATCTGGGCCCGCAGGGCCAGCGGCGTCGTGTCCCTGCCCGGATTGAGGAAGATCGCGGTGCCGGGCACGCGGCGGATCGGCGGTTGCGCGTCGGGCAGGGCGCCGAGGAACTGCTCGAGCGGGCCCTCCTTGGCGATGCGGTTGGCAGTGACGATCTCCCGGCCCTTGCGCCAGGTGATCATCCCGATCGAGATGACCAGTCCGACCCCGAGCGACAGCCAGGCGCCGTGGGCGATCTTGGTCAGATTCGAGCTGAAGAAGGCGATCTCGACGGTCAGGAACAGCGCACCCAGGCCGGCCAGCTTCCAGGTCGGGGTGCGCCACAGCGCGCGCGCCACGGCCAGGAACAGCAGCGTGTTGAGGATGAACGTGCCGGTGACGGCAACGCCGTAGATGTCCGCGAGCTTGGTCGAGCTCTGGAAGGCCAGCACCAGCGCGACCACACCGACGCAGAGCGCCCAGTTGACCACCGGCACGTAGATCTGACCCTCGAGCTTGGAGGTGTGGACGATGTGCAGGCGGGGCAGGAACCCGAGCTGCACGGCCTGGCGGGCGACCGAGAACGACCCGGTGATGACCGCCTGCGAGGCGATGATCGTGGCCACCGTGGACAGGATCACCATCGCGAAGCGCCCCCATCCCGGCACCAGGAGCAGGAACGGGTTACTCACGCTCGCCGGGTGGTCCAGGATCAGCGCGCCCTGCCCGAGGTAGTTCAGGATCAGGGCCGGGAACACGATCAACAGCCAGGTGCAGCGGATGGGGCCGGCGCCGAAGTGCCCCCGGTCGGCGTAGAGCGCCTCGGCGCCGGTGACTGCCAGGACCACGCCCCCCAGGGTGAGGAACGCGGCCACGCCGTGGTCGACCATGAAGCGCGCGCCCCAGGTCGGCGAGAGGGCCTGCAGGACGCCAGGGTGCCCGATCACCTCGCGCGCGCCGAGGATGCCGAGCGCCGCGAACCAGATCAGGATCACCGGCCCGAACAGCCAGCCGACGCGGCCTGTCCCGTGGCGCTGGATGGCGAACAGGCCGAGCAGGATCGCCAGCGAGATCGGCACCTCCAGGTGGGCCAATGCCGGGGCGGCCACGTTCAGGCCCTCGACCGCGGACATCACCGAGATCGCCGGGGTGATCATCCCGTCCCCGAAGAACAGTGCCGCGCCGAAGATCCCCAGCGTCACCAGCACCGCCGCGTGCGTCACCTTGCGGCGCTGGATCAGCGCGGTCAGGGCCATGATCCCGCCGTCGCCGCGGTTGTGCGCGCGCATGATGAAGCCGGCGTACTTGATGGTGACCACGATCATCAGCGCCCAGAAGATCAGCGAGACCACCCCGTAGACGCCGGCCAGCGTGGTCGTCGCCGCCGCGCGGTGGGTGGTGAAGATGACCTGCTCGGTGTACAGCGGGCTGGTGCCGATGTCGCCGTAGACGACGCCAAGCGCGCCCAGCCCGAGCACGGCCCGGCCGGCGTGGGCCACCACGTCGCGCTCGTCGTCTGCCGCGCCGGGAGGGCGCGGGCGCTCACGCAAGGCGGCCGGCGAGACGTGCCAGCGGCCGAGCTTGTGAGCCGCCTCGTTGAAGCTGCGCCGCGTCGGGGTCTGCGGGCCCGCGCCGTTGGTGGTCTCGTGGTCGAGCTTGTGGGCCGCCTCGTGGAGGCTCTGGTGTCGCATGGACCCGGTCATGGCCCGCCCTCAGTCGCCCGCGCCCCGCGCATCCAACGCGGCGGCCGCCGCTCGCAATTGGCTGCCCAGAGCTTCCGGGTCGCTCGGCCGGTAGAGCGGCCCGTTGCCGTCGGTCAGCAACAAGCTGATCAGCGCCACGGCCTGGGCCGCCACCGGCCCGGGCGCGCGCATTCGGCGCTCGATCGAGGCGATCACGGCGCCCTCCTCGACCGCCGGCTCGAAGCGGGGGCGGACGGCCGCGGTGAAACCGGGGCTGGGGTTCCCGGCGCTGCGCACCGCACCGGCCAGGCCGTCCGCGAGGTGCCTGCGGCTGCGCGCGGTGGTCAACCTGCGCGCCCGCATGGCCAGTGCATCGTCGACCCGCGGGTCCTCGCCGGCGGCGAGCCGGCGATCGAGCTCCGCGCCGCGCCACCAGACGCTCAGGGCCAGGCCGGGCCGTGGCCGGCGCAGGCGTCTCGCGGCGGGATGGGCCGCGCGTGGGCGCACGAGCGCTCCGCCGCGATCAGCGGCCGGACCGAATCCGCGGGGCCGGGAGCGTGCGAATGACATCGTGCTTCGATGCTGGCAGCGGCCCCATCAAGAAGCCGTGAAGAATCGGCCGACCCGTATAGAGATTTCGTCAAGATCGAGGTCGGCGTGCGCACCAGCTAGGCTGATGCGCCGTGCCTACCGAGCCTCAGCCCATCACGCTGTTCGAGATCACCAAGCGGGCCGTCGAGATCTGCGATCCGACAGCGGCCGACGAGCGCCTCAGTCGCCTGCTGCTTCAGTTCGAGGACGCTGACGAGCCGGTGACCGCGATCGAGAACCTGGAGGAACGGCTGGCCATCGCCTCCGAGGGCGTGGACATCGAGCTCGCGGACCCGGCGGTGTCGATGGCCGTGGCCACGATCCAGTACCTGGCCCGCCGGCGTGACGAGCTTGGCGACGAACCACACAAGATCCTGCGCCTGGCCGCCCGGGCGGAGTGGAAGGGCGACCCGCCCGAGAGCGTGCGCGACTGGCTCGCAGATCGCGGCGTGGACGTCTGAACGCCGGGCACTCGGCATCCCACTTGGCCGCGAGCGGCCCGCCGACCTCGGTCATGCGTAGCATCAGCGACATGAGAACAACCCAAGCCATCGTGGATTCGATCGAGGATCGGCTCCGCGAACTGAACCAGGAAATCGAGACGCTCACCGCTGCGCGGACCGCGCTCGACGGCCAGGAGGACAATCCATCCGACGCCGGCGCACCGGCCGTCACGGTCGCGCGGCGAGGCCGCCGGCGCGCGAGCGCCCGTTCCGCGCGTCCGCGACGTCGCCCCAACCGGGCAGTCGAGGTCGTGCCGGCGGGCAGGCTCGAGCTGCTGCTTTCCGAGAACGGCGGCCTGACCACATCGGTGCTGGCCGAGCGCACCAACGGAAACCGCGATCAGGTGCTCACCCTGCTGCGCGAGCTTGAGGCGGCGGGCCGCGTTCGCCGCACCGGCCAGCGCCGCTCGACGCGCTGGCACGCGGTCACCGACGAGGACCGGATCCGCGAGCGCGCCGCCGAACTGGCGTCTCGCAGCAAGCGGAAGAAGAGCTGAGCCACCGCCCGGCCGGCGATCCGGCCGGACCCAATACGAGCAGGACTCGATGCGATGGCGTCGAACAGGGACTGCGCCTGCCGACTGTGGCTGGCGACGTAACGTCCCACCGACCGCGAGAGTGCTATGACCGATAAAGCCGCCAAGCCCGCCCTCAAGCGCACGAGCCAGCGCACGCCGAGGACCCGGCGACGCAAGCCGACCCATGACCAGATCTCAGTGCGCGCGTACTTCATCTCGCTGGAGGCGCCGGGGTCTGACGAGATGGGCAACTGGCTGCGCGCCGAGCGCGAGCTCAAGGCCGCCTGAGCCTCCGTATAGCGCGGGTGGACGTTCGGATCGTCCGCCCGCCTCAGTCCACCGCGACGGCACGGCGGTCCAACCCACCGCTGCTCGAGCACAGCTGAGCTAGGCCGATGTTTGCTTCCGCCCGGGGCCCTCGGCTAAGTTTGCTCGATGGGGAGCCCGTCCGGATACTCGTGCGCGTCGTCGTCCTCGCGCTGGGCCTGGTCGCGGTGCTGACCGGGCCTGCCTCGTCAACCGGAGCCGCGACCGCTCCGGTCGGGACGCTGCAGATCGACCCCGCGGGCGTGCTGTGGAAGCTGCCGCAGACCATGTACGGCATGTCGCTCGAGGAGATGAGCCATTCGCTGGACGGCGGCCTGTACGCCCAGCTGGTGCGCAACGGGACGTTCAAGGAGCCCTACCAGCCGGGCAGCGGCCCTGGGCGCAGTCCCGTGCCGTATTGGTCGGTCACGGTGGGTGGTGGCGCCAGGGGCAGTTTCGGTGTGACTCGTACCGCGCCGCCGCATGACGCCGTCGACCGGTCACTGAAGGTTCACGTTGACACCCTGCCGGCCGGAGGCCAGGTGAACGTGGAGAACGTCGGCTACTACGGAGTGGCGGTCAGACCCAACACCACCTACACCGGTCAGCTGTGGGCCAAGGCGACGCGCCCGTGGACGGGGACGGCTCGCATCAGCCTGGAGGAACCCGGGGGACGAGTGCTGGCGAGCGCTCCGCTCACCTCGATCGGCAGCGGATGGGAGAACCACTCATACCGACTGCGCACGCCTGGCTCGGTCAAGCCTCGCGCTGCTGACCGGATCGTGATCTCGCTGCACGGTAACTCTTCGAGCAAGGCCGCTCCCGATGATGTGTGGTTGGCGATGGTGACGCTGTTCCCCCCGACCGGCCGCGGACAGCCGGCGGGCCTGCGGCCGGACCTCCTGAACATGCTCGCGGCGCTGCACCCACGATTCCTGCACATCCCGGGCGGCAACTACCTGGAGGGGTTTACGGTCAGTACGCGGTTCCCCTGGAAGGAGACGCTCGGTCCGCTGGCGCGGCGTCCGGGGCACCGCAACTCGGCGTGGGACTACTGGTCGACGGACGCAATCGGTCTGCTCGAGTATCTCGAGCTCGCTCAGCGGCTCGGGGCCGAACCGGTCCTCGCCCTGTACGACGGTTACTCGGTCGGACGCGAGGTGGTTCCCCGGCGCCAGTACGGCGCCTACGTCCGCGACGCCCTGCAGGAAATTCAATACGCGATCGGGAGCACGCGCACGAAGTGGGGCGCCGTACGTGCCGCCGATGGTCATCCCCAGCCATTTCCTCTGCGCTACGTCGAGATCGGCAACGAGGACAACTTCGACCGTTCGCACAGCTATCGCTGGCGGTTCGCCGAGATGTACCGGGCGATCAAGCCGAGGTATCCATCCCTTCAGCTCATCGCGACCGCGGGCCCGGCGGCGCTCGGCTACTTCGGGCAGGCCGCCGACACCCCCACCGGGGTAGCGCCGACCATCATCGACGACCACTACTACGGGTCGTACGGCGCGTTCACCTCGAGCGCCGACCGCTACAGCGTCGCCGCGCGCCCCGGCCCCAAGTTCTTCGTCAGTGAGTACGGGGTCCAGGAAGGCTCCCCGACCGGCGATGAGCATGCGGCCGTGGGCGAAGCAGCCTTCCTCACCGGGCTCGAGCGCAACAGCGACGTCGTGCTCGGCGCCGCCTACGCACCACTGCTGGCCAACCAGGGCCAGCCGAGCCGGCCCACCAGCCTGATCGGCTTCAACGGCCTGGAGAGCTACGGATCGCCGTCGTACTGGGTGCTGCGGATGTTCGCCACAAACCTCGGCAAGCAACTGGTCGCGAGCACCCTGACCGGCACGACCGGCGTCGATGAGGTGGTCACGCGAACCATCAGCCGGTCGGGCACAACGTTATATGTCCAGATCGTCAACACCACCGGTGAGGCGCGGGCCGTGCGGACGACTTTCACGGGCCCAGGGTTTGTGCCCGGCGCGGCGACGCTGACGCAGCTGACCGGCCGTCCTAGGAGCCACAACTCGCTCCGCGATCCCTCTGCGGTCGTCCCGCGCACCCATACGCTCACGGTCTCGGGCGGGGTCCCTCGGATCACCCTCCCTCCTTACTCGGTAAACGTGCTGCGGCTGACGAGCAGAACGGTGCACTGACCACATGAGAACCGACGGCGTATGACCGCGGCGATCGTCATCGCGCTCATCGCGCTGGCCGGGTCCGTGTTCAGCACCGTCGCCACCGTCTTCTGGCGGCCGGCGCTCGATGCCCGGGGCGACGCCCGCAAGGTCCTCGAGAAGTATCGCGAGCCTCTGCTGGCCGCGGCGTATGAGCTTCAGGCGCGCATCTACAACATCCTTCACCTCAAATTCGTCGAGAAGCACATCGTCGATAACAAGGCAGGCAAGCGCGACGCGGCGATTCAGAGCACGCTGTATGTGTTCGCCCAGTACTTCGGATGGCGGGAGATCATTCGCCACGAGGTGCAGTACCTGCGCTTCTCGAGCGACGCGCAAACGCGCGAGGTCGGCCGCATGCTGCTCGAGATCGGCGAGACTTTCCTCTCGGACAAGTACGGGCACGAGTTCATGATCTGGAGGGTCGAGCAGCGGGGACTTGGGGAGCGCATGATCGACACCTCGCGTGAGCACGCGACGTGCTTTGGATACGCCACGTTCATCGAGCAGCGCGCCAAGATGGCGCAGTGGCTCGATCCGCTCGAACAGCACCTACTCGGGCTGACCGACGAGGGCCGAGAACGCTTGACCAAGCTGCAGCATCTGCTGCTCGGCCTGGTGCTCGCGCTGGACCCGGACCACACGCGCTATCCCTTCGAGCTCGAGAAAGCCTGAGTCCCTTTGACTTTCCGCGCGCTTGCCCTCATCGCGGGCGTCGCCGCGCTCTCGGCGTGTGGATCGGTTAAGCGCCACGCATCCGATGCGCGGGTAGTCGAAGTCGTCCAGACGAGCCACAACCTCTCGCAACACCTCCACCGGCTTCACGACCTCCGGCTGCGGACCGGAAGCGCACGCGGCCTGCCGGTGATCCGTGTCAACGACTCGGTCCGCTCCCAGCGCGTGATCGGAATCGGGGCGGCGTTGACCGACACCTCCGCCTGGCTGGTCTACGACGAGCTGCCGGCGGCCACCCGCGCCCGCGTCATGCGCGACCTGTTCGGCCCGTCTGGCATCCGGCTGAGCTACATGCGGCTTCCCGTCGGCGCGTCGGACTTCACCCACGACGGGCGCCCCTACACCTACGACGACGTCCCGTCCGGCCAGTCGGATCCGAGCCTGTCCCGATTCTCGATCGCCCATGACAACGAATCCATCGTTCCGCTGCTACACGAAATCAGAGCGCTCGATCCGGGACTTCAGATCATCGCGGCGCCCTGGAGCCCACCGGCGTGGATGAAGACCAACGACGCACTCGACAACAACGCCGACCGGGGCAGGCTCCGTCCGAGCGAGTACGGCGCGTTCGCCCGCTACCTCACGAAGTTCATCGAGGCCTACAACGGCCTCGGCATCACGATCGACGCCCTCACGCCGCAGAACGAGCCCGGACAGGGGACGCCGTACCCCGGGCTCAACCTGTCCGAGCGGGCCGAGGGCCGCCTGATCGCGCGATACCTCGTGCCCGCGCTCCGCGCGGCCGGGGTGCATGTGAAGGTGTATGCCCACGACTTCAAGTGGCTGTTCGCCCCGCGCGTGGTCAAGCTGATCTCCACAGGCGCCGTCGAGCGCGCGCTCGCCGGCATTGCCTGGCACTGCTACGAGGGCGATCCGGTCGTGATGACCCAGCTTCACCAAATCGCGCCGTCGCTAGATCAGATCGAAAGCGAATGCTCGGGTGGCATCGAGCCGGGTCCGACCTCCGAGATGCTCATCGCCTCGTTTCGCAACTGGGCCACGACCGTGCTCATGTGGAACCTCGCCCTGGACAGTGCCGGTGGTCCCGTCCAGATGCCCAACACCGGGTGCCGTCACTGCACCGGCGTGATCACCGTCGACGAGCAGTCTCACACCGTCAAGTACGGGCTGGATTACTACCAGCTCGGGCAACTTGGCAGCTTCGTGCAGCGCGGTGCCTACCGGATCGGCTCGAACAACTTCGTGACCTATCAGACCCCCACGGTGAAGCACAAGATCAACTGGGCCACACCGGGTGTCGACGACGTCGCATTCGAGAATCCGGACGGAAGCACGGTGCTCGTCGCCTACAACAACGCCTCGCGCGCACAGTCGTTCGCGGTCCAGTGGCACAGGCGGATGTTCAACTACACGCTCCCCGGAGACGCAACCGTCACGTTCGTGTGGCGGTGATGCGCGAGCCCGTGCTCATGGACACAGCGGCGGATGGGGAAGCCCCGCTGCGTACTGTGACCACTCGGCCGAACTGAGTCCCCCGCCCACCAGCGCGCAGACCTCGGTCTTGAGTGCCGAGGTGCTAGCCGGCAGCGTCACCGGAGACCACAGCCGGGTGGCGCCGTCGCCCCCGCCCGAGGCGAGCGTGCTTCCCTGCGGGGCAAAGGCGACGCCCTCGACCGAGCTTTGGCTCGGAGTGAGCGGCTGGCCGATCTCGCTCATCGAGGCGACGTCCCAGAACCGAATCGTGCCGTCCGAACTGCCGGACGCCAGCGCACTCCCGTCGGCGGTGAAGGCGACGCTCCGGACATAACCGTGGTGACCGGTGAGCGGCTCGCCGATCTCCTTGTCGGTCGTCACGTTCCACACCCGGACCGTGTCGTCGGCGCTGCCGGACGCCAGGGTCGATCCCTTCGGGCTGAAGGCAAGCGTGAAGATGGCGTCGGTGTCGCCGGCGAGCGTGCCGACCGGTCGGCCGGTGGGAATGCTCCACAAGCGGATCTTGCGGTCGTCGCCCCCCGAGGCCAGGAGCTTGCCGTCGTGACTGAACGCGACCGCGTACACGGGCACGTCCGACCGAACCTTCAGCTGTATGCGCTGACCGGTCTGAAGGTTCCAGAGTGCGAGGAGTCCAGGCTTGCCCGCAATCGCCAGCAGGTGACCGTTAGGACTGAACGCCACGTTGTACAGGGGGGTGTCTCGAAGGCGTAGGATCGGCTTTCCGACGGGCTGACCGGTGATCGGGTTCCAGAGCTGGGCGACGCCTCCCTGGCTGACCGACGCGAGCACGCGGTCGCCCGGGGCAAACGCGACGCTGCGCACCTCGCTTTGGCTCGGCAGGAACGGCAGCCGCGCGCCGGTTCGGGTATCCCAGAGCTGCACGCCGCTCGGATTGAGCGTCCCCGCTGCGAGCATCCTGCCGTTGTGGCTGAATGCGACCGCGCTGACGAAGTGGGCACCAGGTGCGAGGTCCCCGCCGAACCCTCGATGGGGAAGGAGGTTCCACAGCCGTACCGTCCGATCCGTGCTGCCCGATGCGAGCAGGTGGCCCGATGGGCTGAAGGCCACGCTGGTGACCACGCCGGTGTGACCACGTAAAACGCTGACGACCTTCCCGCTCGGGTCGAGGACCCAGACCGTGTCGTCGGATCGGGCCAGCGCGAGCCGATTGCCCTTGCCGCTGAAGGCCAGATTCTGGATCGTCGCGCCCTTCCGGGTGATGGCCTGAGGAGCTTGCCCTGCGCCGTAGCTCCACACCCACGCCTGGCCGCTCAGCCCACCGGCCGCCAGCTCGCCGCCGCCAGGGCGGAAGGCAACGCCGTACAGCGGCGTGTGGACCCGCACGAGGGGCGCGGCGAGCGTCCGGGTGCTGGGGTCCCACAGCCTGATCGAGCCGTCGCTGCCGACCGCCGCCAGCGTGCGCGAGTCCGGCGCGAACGCCACGTTCCGAACCAATGGGCTGTCGAGCCGCATCGCTCGAGCGACCGGGCGACCACGTACGACGTTCCAGACGTCGATCACGCCGTTCAGACTGGCCGCCGCGAGCCTTCGTCCGTCTGGACTGAAAGCGGCGGCGATGACCTCCCCGCCCACGTCGAGCGAGTCGACCGCGACCGGTCGACTCCCGGCCACGTCCCAGACTCGGAGCATGCCGTCCCCCTGTGCCGCGGCGAGCGTGCGACCGTTCGGCGCAAACGCGATCCCGGACACGCCGGCGCGAGGCCCCTCGAGCGGGCTTCCAAGCTCCCGGTGGCTTCGCGTGTCCCAGAGCCGGATCGTCCCGTCTCCGCTTCCGGAGGCCAGGACGTTGGGTTTCGTGGGGTCGAAGGCCACGCCGGTGACGGTGTCCTGGTGCCCGTGGAGGATGCCCGCGGATCCGGACACCGAGATCTGCTCGAGCGCGGACATCAGGCCGCTAACGGCAAGGGAGTTCGGAGACGCCCGGGGCGTGACGAGATACGCCGCGAGGGCGAGCAGCGCGGATATGTCTGGGCGGATCGGCACGAGCGCCTGCGCTCGAGACGCCAGCCCGAGGTAGTTCGCGCTCGCCTTCTGCTGGCGCGCCACGTTGCGCTGCTGGCGCGCTGAGTTCCGCGCATGGACAGCGTCCACGGCCAGCACTGCGACGACCGCCGCCACCGCCGCCACCGCCAGCGCGATCACGGACAGGATGAGCAGCCGCCTCCGTTCCCGCCGGCGCTCCAGCGTCCGTTGGAGTTCCTCGCGCTTGACGCTGATCCGAGGTATCAGGAACTCGCTGGTGAGCTCGCACAACTCGATGTCGTGCCGTCGCTCACGGCGGATCAGTCCCGATTCGGTGTCCAGTCGCTCGACCGCGGCCTCGAGCAGGTCCGGCGCGACGTCGGGCTGATCGGCGTGGGCACGCCGCACCAGATCTTCGGACGCGACGACGTTGCGCGTACCGCTCGCGGTGATCAGCTGCACCAGCACGGCCAGCGCCGCCTGCTGCAGGCTGGGCGGGAACATCTTGATGGCGCCGTCCAGGTGGTCTTCGAGCAGGCCCTCGACTCCCCGAACGCGGACCAGCTCCTCCGGATCCGGCGCGTTCCACAGCCGGCTGCACACGATCTGCAGCTCCGACAGGCTCAGGTCCTTGCGCTCGCCGTGCTCCGCGAGTTCCGCGGCGATGCGCCCGGCAAGGTCCGGGCTCAGCTCGCGGGGATAGTGGTTGGGGAATCTCTCAAACGGCGCCCGGATGATCTCCTGCGCGCAGGCCGGCGGTGGAGCCACGAGCCGCAAGCTCTGGCCGGCCAGCTCCGGCTGCGCCTCGAGCAACGGGTTGAGCGCGGCCAGGTAGTCCTCCCGGAACACGAACAGCAACTTCACCCGCAGGGTTTCTTCTCGGAGGAGGCCGACGATCGTGTTCAGGATGCGCGACTGTGTCTCGTCGAAGGTGCGGGCGCGCGGGAACAGCGTGACGAGGTACTCGAACTGGTCGAACACGAGCAGGGTCGACCCGTGCTGGGTCGTGTCCCGCACCGCGGCGGCAAATGCATCCGCGCTCAGGACCAACCGTCCGTCGGACGCCGCGCCCTCGAAGGCCGAGGGAAGGAATGCGTCCTTCTCTCGATCGTCCGAGCACGGGATCGGCTCGAGCGCGAACTCCTGCCCGGGCACGGGCTGCACGCGCACCCGATGCGGCCAGAAACCGTCCTCGGTCAAGCGAGGCAGGACACCCGCGTTCACCACCGATGATTTGCCGGCGCCGGACTCTCCGTAGAGCAACACGCCGCGGTACATCGTGACGAGGCGAACCAGCTGCTCGACCTCCCCGTCGCGCGCGACCAGCAGCGGTGCGTCGGCGAACCGGAACGGCGCGAGGTTACGGTAGGGCTCTGCCGGCGGATACCGCGCCGCCGTGACGAATCTCTCCAGCAGACCCGGCGCGGCGAGCGAGATGCTCACTTCGGCATCTCGCGATTCATCACCGCGGAGTAGAGCCAAGGCACGAATTCCCAGACGTCCTCGACGATGAACCGCAGCCCGTGCTCTTTGGTCCACAATTCGCTCACCAGCGGATCCGGCCTGAGGTCCACCGAATAGCTGTTCGGCCGCTGGGCAGTGTCAAGCCGCCAGCGGAGCGTGCGGAACAGCAAACGCAGGTTGAAGTCCATCAGCCTGTAGCCCACGAACAGGGTGGGCCACTTGTTCAGCCAGTACAAAAACGTATCCGGGATTGGATGGAAACCGCGACCCTCGGTGTTCATGCGCAGCACGAACGTGATGTAGTCCTCGTCGGTCACCACGATCGACTTCGGGGTGTTGATGTCGCCGTGCACCTTGAAGACGAAAGGCCGGTCGTCCGTCGGCTGATCACCGCCGGCGTAGTCCGTAGTGCGCTCGTAACGATCCGGGCTGTAGGCGGCCGTGAACGGATCTTTTCCCACGTGGTCCTGGCGCAGCGCGCGCTCGAACAGCGTGTCGTAGTTCGTGGTCATCACCAGCGGGAACCGAAGCTCGGCTAACGCTCGCAACGCCGCGGAGGGTTTGCGGCCCTGCTCCACTGCCTGCCTCATCCGCTCAACCAGGGCTGCGCGGCCCAGCTCCTTCTCGTAACACAGCGCAACGCGTTGAAGATTGTCGCTCTGCTCCCCCGGGCACTCCTTCGCGAAATTGCATTCCCCAGCCAACTCTTGGGCCAGCGCCCCACCCATTGGGGGTCGTTCACTTTCGGCGTACGTGTACTTGGATCCCTCCGGCGGAGAGTGGTGAACGCCAGCCCCGATGAACAGGATGCACTTACCCTCCGCAACGCTCTTCGCCAAGAGCTGGAGGGCCGGCTCGGCCCCGGCCAGCCCGGTGCCGCCATGCTCGGGATCTCCGACGGTGACCGCCATCGGCTACCCGCGCCTCCACGTATTACGTAACAGCGCCGCACCGAACGGCTGCGCTTGCAGCAACGTTACGGACGGAACCTTCTCTACCACGGCCACCCCAACCGAGTACTCAGACGAGCGGACCTCGTCCGGTTGCGCCTAGCATAACACCGCCTCGAACGCCCGTAAACGGCGGTGCACAGGTTCGGCTGCATATGACCGCCGGAAGCGCTGCAAAAATCCAGTGCATTACGGCCGACTGTCCCGACGTGGCAGCCGGAGACGTGCGTTCAATGCATCGTGTCCGCACACCATCGGCAGTCGTGCCCGCACCGTTGCGCCCGCGTTGAGGACGGGCGACAGTCTGCGGTGCGTGAGATCACGAAGCGCTCTTGTGCTGAGTAGGTGGACCGTGGCGCTGGCCGCCGGCGCCGCACTCGCCTGCGTCGTCGCGACCCTTGGTCCGGCCGCCGTCGTGACCGCGGCGACCACTGAATCGAGCACAAGCTCGGGCGGCGGCGCGATCACCACGACGGAGACGAAGACGATCACCAGGCCCGCGAGGACCGACACCGTGACCAAGACCAGCACGGCTGAGGCGCCGGCCAGTACGACGTCGATCACCAATCAGACGGCCACCGTTCAGGTGTTGCCGGCGTCGAGCACCAACTCGGACCAGTCGGGCAGTAGTGGCCTGCCGGCTTGGGCCTGGGTGCTGATCGGCGTCGGGGCGGTCGTGATCGGGCTGATCATGTTCCTGCTCGGGCGCCACCGCTCGAGTCCGCCGGGAGGCCCGCCCGGAACACCGCGACCGCCTGCGCCGGGGGCCGGCCCGTCCACGTGACCGGGGCAGCACGCCGGCGCCGCCTGCATAGCGCATCTCCGTAGGTCCCGGGTTTAGGTCCCGGATCTGCCTCGCCCGGGCGCCGGATCATCCGGTTCGGGCGATGCCGTGGCGCGGTCCGTGAGCAACCTTGATCGGATGGAGAAGTCCGTGTCCTCCCTTCCGGCCTGGTTCCAGCGGTGGGGAGTCGGCGCATGGCTGGTGGTTGGGATGGTCCTCGTGGTCATCGGCGCGGTGTGGCTGCTCGAGAAGACCTCGAGCATCGTCGCGCCGCTGATCGCGGGCTTCGTCATCGCCGCCGTGAGTGGTGTGCTGGTAGACCGCCTGGAGAGCGATGGCTGGCCACGAGCGGCCGGGGCGGGCATCGTCACGCTGCTCCTGCTCGCGCTCACGGTGCTCATGGTGGGTCTCGTGCTCGGCGGGATCAGCTCGCAGGCGTCGCACATCGACGCGCTGTTGTCCAACGCGCTTGACAAGGTCCAGCGCTGGGCCCAAGACCTCGGGATCACATCGGCCTCGGACGCGGCCAAAGACATCAAGCAGGCTGTCCCCGATGTCGGTCGGACGCTGCTCAAGGGTGTGGCGGGTGGCATCTCCGGCCTCACGTCCTTGCTCGTGTTCCTCGGCTTCACGGCCTTCACCACGTTCTTCCTGCTCAAGGACGCCCCGACGATCGGGCGGTGGATCGAGCGGCATATGGGCATGCAGCCCGCCCAGGCAAGCGTGGTGATGTCCGACATCATCCAGGCGCTGCGCCGGTACTTCTTCGGCCTGACGCTCATCGGCGCATTTAATGCCGCCCTCGTCACGGCCGGGGCGCTGATCCTCGACGTGCCGCTGCCTGGCACGATCGCGCTCGTCACGTTCCTGGGCGGATACATCCCGATCGTCGGCGCCTGGACCGCGGGCATATTCGTGTTCGCGCTCGCGCTGGCCGACCAGGGCACGACGGCTGCGCTGATCATGGGGCTGATCGTGTTCCTGGCCAACGGGCCGCTTCAGCAGATCATCCAGCCGATCGTCTACGGCGCCACCTTGCGGCTGAACCCGCTCGTCGTCTTCAGCGTCACGATCGCCGCCGGCACGCTGTTCGGCATGATCGGCCTCGTTCTCGCCGCGCCGCTCGTCTCCGCCGGCGTGCGCATCCACGACCACCTCGCGCAGCTGAAGGCCTCGCCGGCTGGGGATGGAGCCGTCCCGGCCGGGGGCCTGGGCGTCGGGGCGAACGCCGTTCAACAGCCGTAGGTCGTTCCGCAATGGAGGCGGCGAAGCCGGCAGCGAAGGGGCACGGTTGGCCGCACACCGCGTGGCGAGTCTTGATGCTGCTCCTCGGCGGGGTCTCGCTCTATCTGCTCGCCCCGAAGCTGATCTCGGTTCTCGCCTCCTGGCCGCAGTTGAAGGCGCTGAAGCCAAGCTGGTTCGCGCTGGCGCTGCTGTTCGAGGCGATGAGCTACGTGTCGCTGTGGTCGTTGCAGCGCGTCGCGCTGCATGCGACGAGCTGGTTCGCGGTCGGGACCACGCAGCTGGCCAGCGGCGCGATCGCGAGCATGGTTCCCGGCGGGGCGGCCACAGCGGGACCGATCGCGTACCGGATGCTCACGAAGGCCGGCATCCGTCGGGAGGACGTTGCCTCGGGCCTCGCGGCCTCAGCGATCGCCGGGACGGCGGTCATCTGCGCGATGCCGGTCCTCGCGCTGCCGGCGATCATCGGCGGCCTGGCCGCGCCACGTGGCCTGATCCAGACCGCGTATGTCGGCGCTGCCGGCTTCGTCGCGGTGGCGGTCCTGGCGGCGGCCGCATTCGGCTGGGACCGACCGCTGCTGATCGTCGGCCGCGCGGTGCGGTGGTCGATCCAGCGCGTCAAGCCCGATTCGGCCGGCGATCTCCCGGACCGGCTGATCGCGCAACGCGACCGGATGCGGGAGACCTTCGGCCACCGCTGGTTGGTCGCGCTCACGGGCGGGGTGGGGAAGGTCGGTTTCGACTACCTCGCGCTCGTCTGCTGTCTCGCGGCGCTGGGCGCCCGGCCGGATCCGTCGGTTGTGCTGCTCGCCTACGTGGCGGGGGCGTTGCTGGCGCTGATCCCGGTCACCCCGGGAGGCCTGGGCTTCGTCGAGGCCGGTCTGACCGGGATGCTGACGGCCGCCGGCGTCGGCGCGCAAGACGCGCTCGTCTCGACGCTTGCCTACAGGGTGGCCGCGTTCTGGCTGCCGCTACCGGCGGGCGGGGTCGCCTATTTGCTGTTTCGCCATCGCTACGGGGAGCCCGACCCCGACTCCGACTCCGACTCCGACTCCGCCGAGAGCGCGACCTCGAACACGGTGCCGTAGCGACCCAGCGTCTCGCGCATGCGCTCAACGCCCTCGATGTCGACGAGCACGCACAGCACGGCCTGCCCTGGTTGCAGGTCCGCCCCGAGCTTGCGCATCCGGTCATCGGGGATTCCGGTGTCGCGGAGCCCGAACAGCGCCCCGCCCGCCAGCCCCACGAGCGCGGCCCCGACGGGCACGCCCAGCAGCAGCCCCGCGACCAGAGCGGCGGAGCCACCGCTGACGATCGACTCGCCCGCGGCGATCTGACGAGTCTGCTGTAGCTCGATCCGGCCGGTCTCGGTGCGGAGGACCAGGGCAACGTCGCGGACCGACACATCCTGCTCGCCGTCCATGTCGCGCACAGTCGACAGCGCATTCTCCGCGGCGGACACCGTCTCGAACGCGAGCGCCAGGAAACTGGTTGCCGAGGCCGACACGGATCAACCGTACCCGCAGCGACGGCCGGCGGGTACGCTCGCACCGCGATGGCGCTCCCGACCTTCCTCGTCATCGCTGCCTATATCCAGGCACGTGGTCCCTCTACGCGCCCGCACCGGCCGTGCTTCTCGGTATCTGGCGTCTGCGCCGCAGCCCCGAGGCCCTCTACGTGATCGCCACGCTGATCCTGATCGTGATTGTGAGCGCCGGCACCGAGGGGTAGGTCTTCCGCCAGCGCTCCGCGGCCGACGCCCTGTTGATCGTTCCTCTGATTGCCGGGATCGCTTCGTGGCGCTTCGCCACCAGGGCCGCCGCGGTCGCGGTGGCGCTCGTGGCGCCTCCGGCCGCCGTCCAGGCGCACTCGCTCGGCACGGGGCTCGCGATCCTCGCCGGCGCCGCTGTCCTGGCCGGGCTCAGCCTCGTCGTGCCGGCTATCGAGCTTGCCGGCTTCCGGCCCCTCCCGAGCCGCTGGGGCATCGAGCCGGTTCGCGGCCGGTGGCGCCGGACGGAGCGGCCGCTCGAGCGCGCCTCACGCTGATCACCCTCAACCTCTCCCGTCGGCGGGTCGCATGGCCGGCGCGTTCACCGCAGGACGAACCCGGTCCCGAGCGGGTCGCGAGGGTCGAGCACGAAGCGGTGCTCGCCGGTCCGGAACGCCATTCCGGAGACCTCCGTGAGTACTCCGTCGGCGACTTTGCCGATCGGCTGGGCCGTGAAGCTCGTCCCGGCGATCGAATCGTTGCGCCAGGCGTCGCCGATACCGATCTCGCCATCGGCCAGCAGCAAGGCGGTGCGCGCGGCCGTCGCCGACCCGGTCGGCGAGCGGTCAACTTCTCCGTCGGCGAAGATCGCCACGTTGCGGTGGTGGCGCGGACCGACTCGCTCGGTCAGAACGGTGCCGTAGATACCGGAGAGTCGGTCGTCGTGAGGGTGTCGCGAGACCGGCGCGCCGTCCAGGGCGGCCTTGACCGCCCGCCCGGCGACGATCAGCGCGGGCAGATCCTCGGGCGTCACGCGCAGGCCGAACGCCGCCGCCGGCACGAAGGCATAGAACGCGCCGCCCCATGCGACGTCGGCCTTTACCTCGCCGGCGTCGACGCCGCGCGCGGTCACGCTGACCGGCACGCCTGCGAACGCGACCTCCTCCACCGTGCCGGCCGCACAACGCACGCGAGCGGTGACGCGTCCCGACGGTACGTCGATGACCACGTCGACCTGCCCGTCTGAGGGCGCCGCGACGCGGCCGGATTGCACCGCCCAGGCGCCGAGCGCGATCGTCCCGTGCCCGCACGCCGTCGAGTAGCCGTCCTTGTGCCAGAACAGCGCGCCGAAGTCGGCGTCGCCGTCGTCGGGCGGGACGACGAAGCAGCCGTACATGTCGGCGTGGCCGCGCGGCTCGTGACACAACAGCCGACGAACACGGTCGATCCGTTCGGTGGCGACCGCAGTCTCGCGACGCTCTCGCACGTCCGCTCCCGCGATCTCCCCGACGCCGCTGACGACGATCCGGAATGGCTCACCGGCCGTGTGGTAGTCCACCGTCCGCACCTCCATCGGCGCTGATTTTCCACGAACGACGCCGTGACGACGAGTCCGTGGTCGCTCAGGGACAGGCGGTAGGCTGCAGCGCGTGGACGACCGCGCAGACCTCCTGATTCGATATGGGGGCGAGTTCATCGATGGCGTCGTCCACCGGGCGTCTGGATCGTTTGTGGAGACGGTCGATGGACAACGCGTTCTTGATTTCACGGCGGGACAGATCTGCGCGACGGTTGGGCACAACCACCCGCGTGTCGTGGCCGCGATCGAAGCGGCCTGCCGGGAGGTCGTGCACCTCAACTCCTGGATGCTCTCCGAGCCGGTGCTGGTGTTGGCGGAGCGGCTGCTGGCCACGCTGCCGGATCCGCTGAATCGGGCGATGTTCCTCTCCACGGGGGGAGAAGGCATCGAGGCGGCCCTGCGCATGGCGAAGCTGTTCACCGGGCGCTTCGAGGTGGTTTCCCTGACGCGGAGCTGGCATGGGGTCACTGGGGGTGCGTCGGCGGTCACGTACGCGTCGAGCCGCCACGGCTACGGTCCTGTCACTCCGGGCGTCTTCGCACTGCCCGCCCCTTACGCATATCGCTGTCCAGTACGCCACTGCGATCAGGTCTGTGATTGCACGTGTCTGGAAGCGGGATTCGACCTCTTCGATCAGGTATCGGTGGGCTCGCCGGCGGCGGTGATTGCCGAACCGGTGCTGTCGGCCGGAGGCGTGATTGTCCCGCCGCCCGGCTACCTCGCACGGCTCACCGAGCTTGCGCACGAGCGGGGGATGCTGGTCGTCTTCGACGAGTGCCAGACGGGGCTGGGGCGGCTCGGGGCGATGTACGGCTTCCAGGTCTACGGGGTGGCGCCCGATCTGCTCGTGCTCTCAAAGACGCTCGGCGGCGGGCTGCCGATCAGCGCGGTGATCACGAGTCCGGAGATCGAGCAGGAGTGTTATGCCCGGGGCTTCACCCATGTCACCTCGCATGCATCGGATCCTCTGCCTGCCGCCGCCGCGCTCGCGGTGTTGGACGTGATCGAGGAAGAGCATCTGGCTGAGCGCGCGCGTGCGCGCGGGAGTTACCTCCTGGATCAGCTTCGGGACCTGCAGGGGCGCCATGAGCAGATCGGCGACGTCCGCGGCCTTGGGCTTCTGTGCGGGCTGGAGCTAGTCGAGAGCCGCGAAACGCGACGGCCGGCGGATGCTCTGGGTTCGGCCCTGACCGAGGAGTGCCAGCGCCGCGGGCTCTCCATCAACCTCGTGCGCGGCGGCACCGGTGGGCACGCCAGCTGCATACGCATGGCGCCTCCGTTGACCATCAGCGAGGACGAGATCGACCTCGCCGTCACGATCATCGACGACGCCCTCGGCACCCTCGTCGACGGCCGCCCACCGGCGACAGCAGCTGGACGAGTAGCGACGTCGGGCGAGCTATAGCGTCCGCCTGCGCGTCGCCCCGGACCACGCCTAGGGATCGCCGTCGTCCACGGTGTCCATACCTCCCGGTGCGGTCACGGTGCTTGCACCCTGGCCAGCAGCAGGATCGGCGCTGACCTTCCTACAGTTCCTCTTGCGCCCGGCGAATGCGGCGCTCTCGGGTACTGGCCTGCTTGGCATCGTCGACCCAGCAGATGAACTCGTTGCGGGCTAACGGCGTGATGTCCTTCCAGGCACCGAGCGCCGTGGCGTTGGCGATCAGCGCCCTACGCAGGTCTGCGGGCAATTCATGGATCACCCCGCCGGGCACCCTCTGGCCGCTCACAGGCCCATGCTAGTCAGCCAGGGGTCCATAGCCGCGGCGGTGGCGAGGACCCCGTGACCGATGGATTTCGGTTGCCTCTCGTATCTACATCTACAAATGAGACGAGGAGCCCGCAAGTGACCGTTGTCCACCTGGAGCTGCATACCAACGACCTGAATTCCGCGAGCGCGTTCTACTCCGAGCTGCTCGCATGGCAAACGGAACAGATCGACAACCGCTGGGGCAGGTACCACGCCCTGCATTTCGGCGAACGCCTCGACGGCGGGATCGTCGAGTGCGGGACCCAGCGCGCGGGGTGGCTGCCTTACGCCAAGGTGGAGCGGATCGAAGCGGCGACCGACCGGGCTCGGGATCTCGGGGCGTCGGTGCTGCTGGGCCCGCGGGAGGGGCCCGCGGGCTGGCGTTCGGTCGTCTGGACGCCCGCCGGCGGCGAACTCGCGCTCTGGCAGCAGAAGCGATGAGCGTGGACGAGCGCACCTTCCGCGAGCAACTCGAGCCGCACCGCCGCGAGCTGAATGCTCACTGCTACCGCATGCTCGGCTCCGTCCAGGATGCCGAGGACGCCGTGCAGGAGACGCTGCTCAGGGCCTGGCGCGGACTGGATCAGTTCGAGCGCCGCAGCACGCTGCGTTCGTGGCTGTACACGATCGCCACCAACGTCTGCCTGCGGATGATCGAGCGGCGCCCTGCCCGAGTACTGCCAATCGACTATGGCCCGCCGTCGGACCCGCACACTTCCCTCAGTCCGCCGTTGGTCGAGTCGACCTGGATCGAGCCTTATCCCGATGCCGAGTTGGGCCTCGATGACGCGTTCGCGGCACCGGAGGCGCGTTACGAGGCGCGGGAAGCCGTCGAACTTGCCTTCATAGCCGCCCTGCAACACCTGCCGGCGCGGCAGCGCGCGGCGCTGATCCTGCGCGACGTGCTCGGGTTCTCTGGTGCCGAGGTCGCCACCGCTCTCGACACGACGCCGGCCTCTGTCTACAGCTTGCTCCAGCGCGCGCACGCGACGCTCGACGAACGACTCCCGGACCGCAGCCAGCAGGCCACGCTCCGTTCGCTCGGCGACGAGCAACTGAGCGCGGTCGTCAACCGGTTCGTCGACGCGTGGTCCCGGGGCGATGTCAACTCGGTCGCGGAGATGCTCACGGAGACGGCTAGCCTCGCGATGCCTCCGACCGCGACCTGGCTCCGCGGCCGCGACACGATCGCCACCTTCCTCGGACGCACGGCGCTCGACGGCACGCGAAGCTGGCGACTGCTGCCCACCACCGCCAACGGCCAACCGGCGATGGCCGCCTACCTCCGCGACGCGTCGGGTCACTACCTGCCCTACGGCGTGACCGTGCTCACGCTCGCAGCGGACGGAATCGCCGAAGTCAACACTTTCCGCGACCCTTCCGCGCCCGAGCGGTTCGGCCTGCCGAATCGGCTCTAAGTCCCGAGCGATGGATTTCGGCGCGCCCTCGTATCTACATCACTAGCGAGACGAGAGAAGCGAGCGGTCGAAATAGCGGCCGCCCAAACGCTCATCTCCCATTGGTCCCTTCCCTACCAAACCGCTGGAGGTCCCATGACGCGTACATCACCCCATATGAATCGCTGGCGCGCGTTCGCGCTGCTCGCGGTGTCGTTCTTCATGACGATCATCGACCTGACGATCGTCAACGTCTCGCTGCCGACGATCGGTCGCGACCTGCATTTCTCCCAAACCAACCTGCAGTGGGTGGCGACCGCGTACGCGCTCACGTTCGGCGGCATGCTCCTGCTGGGCGGCCGCGCCGCCGATCTGCTCGGCCGCCGCCGGATCCTGATGGTCGGCCTGGCGCTTTTCACGGCGGCGTCGCTGGCCTGCGCGCTGAGTACCGGCGATGCGTTCCTGATCGGGAGCCGCGCGATTCAGGGAGTGGGCGCAGCGATCATGCTGCCCGCCGCCCTGTCGATCGTGATGAACATGTTCGAGGAGGGCGCCGAGCGCAACAAGGCGCTCGGCATCTGGGGCGGGCTCGGCGCCGCCGGCGCGACCGTCGGGCTGATCGCCGGCGGTTTGCTGACCCGCTACGCCGGCTGGCAGTACATCTTCTATCTGAACGTCCCGATCGGCATCGTCGCGCTCGCGCTGGCACCGCGGCTGGTCCCAGAGAGCCGCGTGGCCACTACGCGCCGGCGGTTCGACGCGCTCGGCGCGATCACCGGCACGGGCGGCCTGGTGCTGCTGGTGGACGCGATCTCACAGGCGCCGCAGTACGGCTGGGGCGCTACCCGGACGATCGTGGTGCTGGCGGCCTCCGTCGGGCTGCTCGGGGCGTTCGCGGCGATCGAGAGTCGCGTGGAGGATCCCCTGCTGCCACCATCGATCTTCCGGCTGCGCACGCTGGCCGGCGCGAATGCGGCCGGGCTGCTGCTTGGTGGCAGCTTCTTCGCGTTCATCTTCGTCGGCACGCTTTACATGCAGCAGGTGCTGCATTACAGCGCGCTCCAAACGGGCGTCGCCTGGCTGGCCGCATCCCTGACCTCGATCGCGCTGGCTGGTCTCTCGCAGTTCATGGTCACCCGCGGTGGCGCGAAGATCGTGATGGCGATCGGGATGACGCTGATCGCCGCCGGCGTGCTGTGGGCGACCCAGGTTCCCGTACACGGGCACTTCGTGGCAAACCTCGCAGGACCGTTCGTAGTCGCCGGCGCCGGGACCGCATTCGCGTTCATCCCTGTGTCGATCGCCGCGCTCGCCGGCGTGGCCGAGCACCAGGCGGGACTCGCATCGGGGCTGCTGAACACCTCTCAGCAGTTGGGTGGGGCGATCGGGATCGCGATCGCGTCGAGCGTCGCCGCGGGTCACACCCAGGCGCTGCTCCACAGCGGCACCACCGGGACCGCCGCGCTCACCGGCGGCTTCCAGGCTGCCTTCTGGGTGCTCGGGGCGATCGCGCTGCTCGCCCTTCCGGCGATCTTTGCGCTCGTCCGTCGCGACGAACTCTCAGACGCCGTGGCCAAGACCGGGGTCCGCGAGGCGCAGCCCGCCCTCGCCCCCGCCAGCTGATCCGGCTAACCCCATTCCAACCAAGCTAAGGAGACACAGCCATGACTGCCACCGGTGATCTGTCCGCTCAGACCGTGATCGGGGCGGCTAGCCGTGGCCTGGGCCGCGGAATCGCCACCGCGTTCGCTCAGGCCGGTTCCAAGGTCATCGCGGTGAGCCGCACGGCCCCGGCTACGGTGCCGACCTCGTCGGCCGACGGTGCCGGTGCCGTCCACACCGACATGGCCGACGCGGGCGACCCCACAGTGCCCGCTCGCCTGCTCGATCGCCACGAGCCGGAGCTCGTCATCCTGGTCGCCGGCGCGCCCCCGATGATGCGTCCGCTCCAGCACCAGACGTGGGAGACGTTCTCTGTCAACTGGCAGACCGATGTCCGGATCACGTTCCACTGGGTACGTGAGGCTCTCCTCCAGCCGCTGCGGACCGGCAGCCGCGTGGTGGTGATCAGTAGCGGCGCCGCGCTGATGGGGTCCCCCCTCAGCGGGGGATACGCCGGCGCCAAGGCAACCCAGCGCTTCATCACTGCCTACGCGCAGGAGGAGTCCCAGCGGGCTGGCCTGGGCATCAGCTTCACCGCGGTGCTGCCCCGGATCACGCCGTTCACCGAACTAGGCCGATCGGCCGTCCAGGCCTATGCGGCCCGGCGCGGCCAAACCGAGGAGCAGTACGCCCAGCAGTTCGGACCGCTTCTCACCCCGGAGGTGGCCGGCGGCACCCTCGTTGAGCTTGCCAGGGCGGATGCCGGCACAATCGCATCGGGCTACCTGCTGACCGGCGACGGTCTGCAGCAGCTCGCGTGAGTGTGCCGACGTCCGGGTCAGGCAGCACGATCTGTCAGATAAATCGGGACGGTTCGGTCAGCTGCGGCGCCGCTCGCAGGCTCGGGCGCGCGGCGCCGGGACGATCGCCACGGCTCTGGCGAAGAGTCGGCTCTCCGGCACATCGCGTGCGAGAATTCGTGCGTCCTCGGCCGTCACGTTTGCCGCTCCCCGAGTGTCGTGGGAGTAGTGACCACGACGACTGGAGGAACACCAGTGCTGGAGAAGGTCTTCTATACGAGCGTGCTCGTCGGCGACCAGGATATGGCGCTCGACTTTTACACGAACGTCCTTGGCCTGGAGAAGCGGGTTGAGAACCCGACGCCCGACGGGCCGCGGTTTCTGACCGTAGGCGTCAAGGGGGACGAGTTCCAGCTGGTTCTCTGGCCCGGGACACCGGGGCAGGCGGAGCCGGCGATGGGACGCCCCCCGGCGTCTATCACGATCGAGACCGACGATTGCCGCAAGACGGTCCAGGAGCTGAAGTCGCGCGGCGTCGAGTTCGTCTCGGAGGTGCTCGAGTTCCCATGGGGCTACGTGGCGCAGTTCCAGGACCCCGACGGCAACCGGCTGTAGCTACGAGAGGGCCGTTAGTCCCTCAGAGCGGAAACGGCTTGGCGCCTCGGTCTGCGCGTGCGCGCCCGCTTTCGGGGAAGCGGCATCACGCTGGTTAGTGCTCATGCCTCCGAAAGAACGCCCCGGTCGCCCAGAGCCTGGCGCGGCACGCCCGATCGCGGCGAGCGCGGTCACCTCCCAGCGCCCGGGGACCACGAAATTCGTAACGACGCCGTCACGGTCGAACGCCCGGAACTGGCGCACGTGCAGACCGAGCGACCTGCCCGTGGACCGACAAGTGCGCCACGGCCTGATCCAGGTCACAGACCGAGAAACTCGGAGTACTCCGAGTCAGGGTCCTCGACGGATATTTCAGGCCGTCTTGTGCATGGAGCCAACTGGATTCGAACCCGTGACCTCCTGCTTGCAAAGAAGCCCGTCGAAGCGGGTGAAGTGGCGTGATTTGCTGGGCATTCCCCGATTTCCCGTGCTGGTGGAGCGCGCAAAAGCTCGCGTCACCTGCAGGGACTTTTCGGGACGCTGGTCCACGGAAGTAGGTGCGTGGACCAGCAGCGCGGCCAGACGGCCGCGGGTCCTCCTCGGGGCGAATGACGCTCCGAGGAGGTGAGCGCTAGCCGTTGACATGGTCACAGCCGGGGCCTCGCCCGCCTTGCGGGCGAGCGTTCTGCCCCTTAACGGCTTCGACCCCCGGGTCAGCTGCGCCAACAGCTGAGGGGGATCGAGGCAACAACCGAAGCTCTTGGTCCATAGCGGGACAAGAGTGGAGTTTACGCACCTCTCGGACGGACTCGGGAAAGCCGACGATCAGATGCACAGGCCTGAGTTTGGAGTGTGGTGGATGAGCCGGCAGGCGATCGCCGCCGTGCTCGCCCGGACCGACCTCGTGTCGGGCGAGCTCCTTGTGGCGCTCTCGCTCGCGAGCTGGCCGGCCGCGAGAACCGCGCTTGGCCGGGTGCGCCGGCGGCGTCGGCGCGAGCCGGACTCAGCAGGAGTCGATACCAGCAGGTGCGGGAGCAGATGGTCAAACGAGGCCTGCTGGCCATCGACCATCGCGCCATTGGCCGCGGCCGAGCGAGCGCAGTCACTGTTCTGTTCGCTGACGCCGGTCCGTGGTGGGACGGCGACATCAACGTCGAGCTGTTCGAGGCGGTCGTGACCTACAGCGCGGCGCGAGGACCTGAGCGGTTGCTACTGGCGACCATGGCTGCGGTCGCCGATGACCGCGGCGTGCGCGGTGGCAGGCTGATCGTGGTGTCGATTTCGAGGGTGGGCGGCAACGGTCTCGCGTAGGAACCAACCCCCGTATCCGATGTGGCGCGTCCCGTCGTGATGGATCTTCGAGTACCCCTGCACGAATCCGGGCACCAGGTCCTCCCGCTCGAGGAACTCAGTCGCCAACTTGAATGTCGTCAGCCCGAGGGTTGCCTCGAGCACAAGGTGATAGAGCGTCACGAAGCGACCCTTCGCCGCCAAATCCGACGGAGCCGACAGCAGTTGCTCGTGGGCCGCGACGAGTGCGTCGTCGAAGATCTGCCGGAACGCGCCCCAGAGGCGCTCCCGCCCGCGGGCCACGTGCTCGGCGATTAGCGCCGGGTCGGCGATTACTTCGTCCTGAAAGCGGCGTAGAACTGGATGTGCCGCGCCTCGTCGACCTGTTGAGTCGCCCGGAAGGGTCGCCTCCTCCTCGCTGCCATGCGCGCCACCAGCCCGGAGAACTTGGTCGTGGTTCGTTCCTGGGCCACCATCAATGACGAGAGCACGAACAGCAGGAGCTCGCGACCGCCGGCGGCGATCGTGGTCCACTCGGCGACGTCTGGGTGAGGTCGATCGCAAACGGGCTCCATTGCGATTCCTCCCACCGCCGGTAAGCGTCTGCGGATCATTCAACTGAATCTGGTCACGGTGCCGACCCGGGTTGGTCGATCGAGGCCGCGAAGGCGTTCTTCTCCTCGGGCGTGGCCGGTTCGTCGCCGATGAGGCAGCCGAACATCTGCCCGGCGTATTCGAACGAGATCCACATGAGCAGCTCGACGATCTGGGGCATCGTGAACTCGTCGAGCAGCAGCTTGACTTGGGCGTCGCTGATCGCGGTGTGGTCGTGGGCAACCGCGTCGGCGAACGCCACAGCCAGGGACTCACTGCGAACTTGGTGATCTTCGGCGGGCAAGCCGAGTGACGCGCAGAACTGGCAGCCGGTTTGCTGGGCGAGCGTGCGCCGGACCTGTTCCTTGAGCTGCGGGGAGAGTGTCGAGGACGCGCTGAGCAGCGCGTGTTTGAGGTTCTCCCACGCCTCCAGCAGTTCCGGCCGGTGACCCATCACGCGGTCGGCGGTTGTCTCACCAAGACCGGAGGGTGGTACACGCGGCATAAACTTGGTCTCCTAAAGAGCAGGCGTTGTGAGGTGCCGACTGGCGTGCATCACGTGAGCACCTTCTCCATCCAGTGGCGGGTGAAGACACCGTCGGTGAAGGGCGGTATCTCTTGGTATCCGGCGGACTGGAACATCCCGAGCGCCTCTGGCTGTCCATCGCCAGTCGTCAGTCGGACTCGCCTGTAGCCGAGACGTCGCGCGTGCTCCTCGAGCTCGAGAAGTAGTCTGCGTCCGGTGCCACGGCCTCGCTCGGTCTGATCGAGGAAGATGCGCCTGACCTCGCCGGTGTCAGCGTCGAGTCGCTGCAGTCCGCCGCAGCCGATTGCGTCCCCGTCGTGGTATGCGATGAGCCAGATGCCGTGCGGTGGCGCGAGGTCCGAGGGCTCGACGGACTGCGAGCTGGCTGGCTCCCATCCCGGGTAGCGCGAGGCGATATCGGCGAAGAATGCCTCCTGCAGAACGAGCGACACCTGGGCGTCCGCGCGCTCGACCGTCACACGCAAGTCGCTATCGATCCCGTCGCGGGCTGCGCTGGCTGGCATGATCAGGTGACACACCCGCAGCGGGATGGAGCCGCGTCCGTGCGTTCGCCACTCGGGGGCGGGCCGCAGCACTCGTGCTCGTCCCGCGGCTCGCAGCACATCTCAAGCGCGTTCGGACTGCAGCAGCTCGTGACGTCCGGCACAGTCCGCACTTCCGCCGTTCCACTGTCAGGTACCAGACCCGTCGCTCGAGACTCCGTCAGCGCAAGGGCGATCGCGTCGAGGTTGGGAAGGCGGCCCTGCTGATCGACGCTGATCGCGAGCCGCTGGGTGGCGGGCTCATAGTCGATGTCGAAAAACGGGCAGCAGCCGCGCTCGACTTCCAGTATGCGCTCGATCAGGGCGCTTGGCGGATCGTCGGCAAAACGAACGACGACACGGCCGGGCTCGTGCTCCACTGCGGCCGCACGGCGTCCGATTGCGCGATAGCGCTCGAGCTGCTCGTGCAGCTCCTCGGGTTCCAGACTGCAGGCGGTGGGGTTCATTTCAGGGCGGGCTTGCGCGCGCGGACGATCGCGGCGGCGGCGTGCTCGTGGACGCGGTGGGTCTCGCGGACCTCGATGTCCTCCAACCCGGCTTCCTGCAGCGCGGCTCGGAACTCGGCCTCGGTGAGCGCGCCCGCGACGCACCCGGTCCACGCGGCCATGTCGGCGCGCGTCCGCTCGTCCATGTCCGGATCGGCGATCACGTCGGAGACGGCGAACCGTCCGCCGGGCCTCAGGACCCGCGCGGCCTCGCGGATGACTTGCGGCTTGTCCCCCGACAGATTGATCACGCAGTTGGAGATGACCACATCGACGGTCGCGTCGGCGAGCGGCATGTCTTCGAGGTAGCCCTTGATGAACTCGACGTTCTCGACCCCGGCCTCCGCGGCGTTGGCTTGGGCGAGCTCGAGCATCTCGTCGGTCATGTCCAGGCCGATCGCCCTGCCGGTCGTCCCGACCCGACGGGCGGAGATCAGCACGTCGGCACCCGCGCCCGAGCCGAGGTCGAGGACGGTCTCGCCCTCGTGCAGGTCGGCCACAGCCGTGGGTACACCGCAGCCGAGCGAGGCGCTGACGGCGGCCTGCGGGACGTGCTCGCGGCTGGCCTCGTCGTAGAGAGTGGCGCCGAACACGCCGGTCGCGTCGGCCGGGCTGCAGCTGGCCGAGCCCGAGCCGCAGCAGCCGGACTCGGACTCGAGCGCGCGGGCTTGGTCGTACGCGCCGGTCGAGGCGGCCCGCGCGGCGGCCGCGTACCGCTCGCGGACGGTTTCGCGGATCTCGGTGGTGTCGGTCAGCTCAGCCATGCGGACAGCTCCTTGAGCGCTTCGGGGATCACGTAGTAATAGGCCCACAGGCCCTCGCGCTCGGAGCCGACGATCCCGGCTTGACGGAGAACCTTGAGGTGGTGGGAGACGGTGGGTTGTGAGATGTCGAACAGCGGGACCAGCTCGCACACGCACACCTTCCCGGCGTGCTTGCGCAGGACGTCGACGAGCTGGATGCGAACGGGGTCGGCGAGCGCTTTCGCGACGTCTGCCATGCGGATCGCCTCGTCGCGCTCGACGTCGGGATACACCACGGGTTCGCAGCAGCGTTCACCCGCCGGTCGCTTCGTCTTTGGGGTCAGTTCAAGTTCAACGGGCATACATAAAAACCTATCGATCTAGTTGACTAGCGTCAATGGAGTTGGTTCGACCTCGGTGATCCCGACGGCGCCCGGCGCGTCGCGAATCCATGCCACCAGCGGTGCGATCACCGCGGCGGCGTCGGTGCTGACTCCCCGCAGCGTGTTCGAGGCGAACGACCGCTGGTTCTCGAGGCCGACGTAGACGAGCCCGAGGTGGGTGGTCGAGATCCCGCCGACGTGCAGCGGCGCGCCATCGGGGTCCAGCGCACCAAGCTCGCGCAGATAGTCGAGGCTTGGCCGGTAGCCGGTTGCGAGGATGATCGCGTCGACGCGCTCGCGCTCGTCGTCGCTCCACACGACTTCGTCGCCGTCGAGCGTGGTGAACATCGGTCGCACGTCGACGAGGCCGTCGGCGAGCGTCTGCTGGAAGTCGACGCTGTCGGTGATCAGGCTTCCCTCGCTGATCTTGCGCAGCCACGGTGCGGGCAGCGAGTCAAACCAACCCCGGTCTCCCCCAGCCAGTAGTGCACGTCCTGGCCGGCGATGCGCTGGGGGATGAACCGGAGCGGGTGCCGGACCGCGAGCGTGACGTCGGCGATCGGCGCGAGCTCGTTGGCGACCTGGGCCGCGGAGTCGCCGGCGCCGACGACGATCACGCGCATGCCCGTGTATGGCACTGGGTTGCGGTACTCGGCGACATGCAGGAGCCGGCCGGTGAAGCCGGTCTGGCCCGGGAAGACGGGTCGGTGGGGGTTCGCGAAGGACCCGCTGGCGGCGACGACGCTCGCGGCCCGGAACTCCCAGCCGTCGTCGGTCATGACGACGAACCCGCGGCCCTCCTCACGTACTCTCGCGACCCGGGTGTTGGTCAGGATCTCGACTGGGAGCTCCGCAGCCTGCTGCTCGAGGTACTCCGCGACCTCATCCCGGGTTGGGTATCGGTCCGGGTCTCCAGGGAACGAGCGTCCGGGCATCGAGCTGTACGCGGCGGGTGAGAACAGCCGCAGGCTGTCGTAGTAGTTCGGCCAGGAGCCCGCGGGACGATCGCCGGACTCGAGCACGACGACCGGCACGTCCAACTCGTTCAGGAGCCGCGCCTCGGCGAGTCCGGACTGGCCGGCGCCGACGACCACCACGGGGGCGTCGGAGGACGCTGGGGTGTCGAAATCAAAGCAACTCATAAAATAGAAAAATATCGATTCAATCGATATTTGTCGATACCTCGATTGAAACACGAATACCGTCACTCGGTCGAGCTCCATATCGATGTTCATCTATCTACTTATATCGATTGAACTGATGGTTGTCGATCTATAGACTCGCGGACGTTCGTTCCCCGAGGTCGACGTGCCCACTGAACTGACCCCGCTCCTCCGGTACTGCCTCGAGACGACGGCCGCGCAGCTGTCAGCCGAGTTCCACGGCGTGTTCTCGCCCGAGACGGTCAGGCGATATGTCGAGGCCTCCTACGAGGAGATCGGCAACCGTCCGACGGTAGGTCCGAACTTCCTCCCGGTGATCATCGAGCGGTTCGCCCGCGAGCAGCTGTGGGCGGTCGCTCAGGTGACTGGCGCGGTCGAGAAACCGCTCCCCGAGGTGTCGTTCGTGTGCGAGCGCAACGCCGGGCGCAGCCAGATGGCCGCGTGTCTGGCCCACAAACTGTCGCGGGGGTGGATCGCGGTTCGCTCAGCCGGATCGCACCCGGACGAGCAGATCGATCCGATGGTCGTGCGGGCGATGGCGGAGATCGGGCTGGACGTGAGCACGGAGTTCCCCAAGCCGCTGACGGACGCCGTGATCCGCGCCGCCGACGTCGTGGTCACGCTCGGGTGTGGAGACGTATGCCCGGTGTATCCGGGCAAGCGCTATCAGGACTGGCCGGTCGCGGATCCGGCCGGTCAGCCGCTCGAGGTCGTCAGACGGATTCGCTATGAGCTTTATCACCACGTGTGGGAGCTGATTGAGACGCTGGTGCCGAGCATGGACCTTCTCGACCTACAACGACCCACAGGGGGCAAGAGTTGAAGCGCGTCGCAGTGATAACGGACATCCACGGGAACCTGCTGGCGCTCGAGGCAAGCCTGCGGGCGATCGACGCGATTGGCGTCGACGGGCTGTTCTGCGGCGGGGACCTCGTCGGCTACGGGCCCCACCCCAACGAGGTATGCCGCCTTGTCGAGGACCGCGCGATCCCCACGATCTACGGCAACTACGACTACGCGATCGCGCGCGATCTCGACGACTGCGGCTGCGCGTACGTGACCAAGCACGACCGCGAGCTCGGCCAGCGGTCGGTGGCATGGACACTCGAGCACACCGACCGAGCCGCCAAGGACTTCATGCGCGAACTGCCGTTCGACGTGCGCTTCGAGCTCGGCTCACAACAGGTGCATCTGGTGCACGGGTCGCCGCGGAAGGTCAACGAGTACCTGTTTGAGGACAAGCCCCCGAGCCTGTACGAGCGCCTGGCCGCCGCCGAGACCGCTGGCACGCTCGTGTTCGGGCATACCCACAAGCCGTGGATACACGAATACGGCGGCGTGCTGTTCGTGAACTGCGGGTCGGTTGGCAAGCCCAAGGACGGCGACCCGCGGGCCGGGTTCGCGATCCTCGAGCTCGACCACGCCGGCGAGATCACCGCCTCGATCGAGCGCGTCCCCTACGACGCCGAGGCGGTAGCGAGAGAGGTAGCGGCGGCAGGCCTGCCCGGCGAGTACGCCGAGAAGCTGGTCGCCGCCGCATAGCGAGGGGGGTCCCCAGATGAAGTACGTGCTGTTCGTCTGCACCCACAACGCGGGGCGCTCACAGATGGCCCAGGCGTTCTTCGAACGCGAGTGCACCCACCACGACTGCGGAGCCGAGTCGGCCGGCTCGCAGCCGGCGCAGGAAGTGTGGCCGGAGGTGGTCGAGGTGATGCGCGAGGTCGGCATCGACCTATCGCGCGAGAAGCCCAAGCGGCTCACCGTTGAGATGCAGCTGCACGCCGACTGGGCGGTCACGATGGGCTGCGGCGATGTCTGCCCCTACGTCCCGACCCGCGTCGATGACTGGGACATCCCCGATCCCGCCGGTAAATCGCTCCAGGAGGTCCGGCAGATCCGCGACATCATCGAGGAGCGGGTGATCGAGCTCGTACGCGACCGGATCGAGGAGATCCAGTCCGACCGAACCTCTCATCAGTGGCGGCTCGCGAAGCTGCTCCCCTCACTGATCGAGGACTATGGGCAGACGCGACGGCCCGAGGTCATCCGGGCCTGCGCCGACCGGATCCTCGACGAGTACGACGACGTCCCCATCCGGACTCACATCCTTACGCTCGCGAATAGGCGTACCCGCGAGTGTCTGAGCCACGAGACCTGCGAGGTCCTGGAGCACGCCGGTGGCTGACCTGTGAGCCAGCCGCTCGGCCGCCGGCTGTTCGCCGAGCTGCTCGGCTCCGCGTTCCTCGCCGCCGTCGTCGTCGGCTCCGGAATCGCCGCGCGGCAGCTCTCCCCGGGGAACGTCGGGCTCGAGCTGCTCGAGAGCGCGCTCGCGACGGCGATGGGGCTGTTCGCGATCATCATCATGTTCGGCCCGGTGTCGGGCGCGCACTTCAACCCAGTTGTGTCGCGGGTGGACGCTGCCTTCGGCGGGCTGCGCTGGCGGCACGCGCTGGCCTACATCCCCGCGCAGATCGGGGGTTGCATCCTCGGCGCGGTTGTCGCCAACGCGATGTTCGCCCAAGCACTCATCAGCGTCTCGATCAAGCAGCGCGCCACCCCCGCCCACCTGTTCGCGGAGGTCATCGCGACGCTCGGCCTGCTGCTGGTGATCTTCTCGCTCGCCCGGACCCGCCGCGGCGCCTCAGCCCCCGCCGCGGTCGGCGCATACATCGGTGCCGCCTACTGGTTCACGAGCTCGACCAGCTTCGCCAACCCGGCGATCAGCATCGGCCGCATGTTCTCCAACACCTTCGCCGGGAAAGCTCCCACCTCGGTGCCCGGGTTCGTCACCGCTCAGCTCGTCGGCGGCGCCGTGGCCGTCGCGACGATCCGCCTGCCGTATCCCGGCATCACGGCCGATGAACCCGCCGACGCCGTACTGCCGCATGGCGACGGCCGCGCGCCCGTCACCGCCCCCGCTGGGTAGATGCCAACCCGGCTCGTTGCCATCGGCGGCAGTGATGCTGGGATCAGCGCCGCGCTCCGCGCGCGCGAGCTCGACCCAACCGCTGAGGTGATCGTCGTCCTCGCTGACGCCTATCCGAACTTCTCGATCTGCGGCATCCCCTACTACGTCTCCGGCGAAGTCGCGGACTGGCACAACCTCGCGCACCGCACCATCGCCGACCTCGAGGCGACCGGCATGACCTTGCAGCTCGACACCGTCGCACGACGCATCGATCCGGCCGCTCACCGGGTCACGCTCGCTCTGCCCGACGGTCGCGAGGAGAGCATCGAGTACGACGCGCTCATCATCGGCACCGGCACGCTGCAGAACCGCCAAGCCCGACGGGCGGTGATCGTCGGCGCCGGATCCATCGGGCTCGAGATGGCCGAAGCGCTCACCACCACCGGCCTCGCCGTGACCCAGGTCGAGCAGCTCCCTGAGGTGCTTCCCACCGTCGACCCCGAACTCGGCGCGCTGGTCCATGCCGAGCTGCGCCGCCGTGAGGTCAACGTCCTGTGCAGCACGCGGGTCGATGCGATCGAGACCGCATCCCCGGGAGGACCGCATCGCATCGACGTCCACGCGACCGGGCCCGACGACCAGTTGCTCCGCCTCCACGCCGACCTCGTGCTTGTATCAGTCGGCGTTTGACCAGACAGCGAGCTTGCCGTGTCCGACGTGCTCGCCGCAGGCGACTGTGTCACCACCCACCACCCCCTGCTCGGCACCACACATCTCCCGCTTGGAACGACCGCCCACAAGCAAGGCCGGATCGCCGGCGAGAACGCGAGCGGGCGGTCGCGTGAGTTCGCCGGCAGTCTCGGCACCCAAGTCGTCGAGGTCTTCGACGTCGTCGCCGCTCGTACCGGCCTCCGCGACACAGAAGCCACGTCCGCCGGCTTCGACCCGATCACTGTCGGCTCGCAAGCTGATGATCACAAGGCGTACTACCCCGGCAGCCACAAAATCGCCATGCGCTACACCGGCGACCGACGCACCGGCCGGCTGCTCGGCGTCCAACTCATTGGCCACCTCGACTCCGAGATCGCCAAACGAATCGACATCCCCGCGACAGCCATCTTCAACCAGATGACCATCGACGCCGTCTCAGACCTGGACCTCTCATACACACCGCCTCTCGGCTCACCCTGGGACGCACTCCAATCCGGCGCCCAAACGTGGGAACGCCTGGCTCACCCGTCGCCGTCGGCTGCCAGCTAAAGCGAGTCGCGCTCAGACGGGAGCACGTCGGGGAGGCCGGATAGGTGACCGCAACCACGGCGATGCCAATATCCCGAGCCACGCGGTCAACGGCGCCGGCTTCTGCATAGCCTGCGCAAGCACTAGCTCGCGCCGTCGCCGATCAACGTGCCCGCTCTGGATGAGCAGCACGAGCGACGGTTGCGCATCGGCGAATGCCTCCACCCCCCGGGTGGATGCGGAAGAGCTGCTTCGCTCGCCGATGCGGAGACCTCCTTTCGCCGGCGGTCTCAGGCTGTCGCCGCACCACCTGGGAGAGTCAGCGATTTCGCTGACGAACGAGGTGAGGTGTGGAGATGCCGAGGGGTCACTATCTGGCCGAGGCTGTGAAGGATGCGATCTGGGTGCTGCGTGCGGAGGGGGTGAGCGAGGCCGAGATCGGTCGGCGGCTCGGGGTGCCGAAGCGGACGGTGAGTAAGTACCTGCAGAGGATGGGAGGGATCCGACCGAGGCCGAGTCGTCGGCCGGAGCGGTGCCTGACGCTGGCTGAGCGTGAGGAGATCTCGCGCGGGCTAGCTCGAGGTGAATCGGCCCGCGCGATCGGGCGTACTCTCGGCCGTTCGCACACCACGATCGCCCGGGAGATCAACCGTTGCGGCGGTCGCGGGCGCTATCGCGCGCACGCGGCTGAGCGGGCGGCCTGGAGTCGGGCCAGGCGCCCGCGAGCGACGAAGCTCGAGCTGTGTGGCGAGCTGCGTGAGCTTGTGATCGAGCGGCTAGAGCAGGATCACTCCCCTCAGCAGATCTCCGGCTGGCTGCGGCTCTCATACCCCGACAATGAGGAGATGCAGGTCTCGCACGAGACGATCTACCGCGCGCTCTACGTCCAGGCGCGCGGGTCGCTGCGGCTCGAGCTCACCCGGCATCTCAGGACCAGGCGTCAGAAGCGCTTCGCGCGGGCGCACTCGAACCGTGGGCAGGGCCCCGGCTGCATCGCCGGGATGGTGAGGATCTCCGAGCGTCCACCAGAGGTTTCCGACCGAGCCGTTCCCGGGCACTGGGAGGGCGACCTGCTGATGGGCACCCGTGACTCGGCGATCGCGACCCTGGTCGAGCGCCTGACCCGCTATTGCCAGCTCGTCGCGCTGCCCGATGGAACCAACGCCGAGCCGGTCTGCGAAGCACTCAAGGCGAGCATCCTCACGCTGCCCGTCCAGCTTCGCCGCTCGCTCACCTGGGACCAGGGCAAGGAAATGGCAGAGCACCGGCGGTTCAGCGTCGAGACCGGCGTCGAGGTCTACTTCTGCGATCCCCGGAGTCCCTGGCAGCGAGGGTCCAACGAGAACACGAACGGCCTCCTTCGCCAGTACTTCCCGAAAGGCAGGAGCCTCGCCGGCGTGACCCAAGCAGAACTCGACGACGTCGCCCGCAAGCTCAACGGCCGACCCCGCCAGACGCTCGGCTTCCGGACCCCCGCCGAGAAACTCACCGAACTGATCGACCCCCTCCACACGGGCGCGTCCGAGCGCTGATCTCGCTTCGGCCTACGGCCTTCGCTCGACAGCGCCCGGACAGCATGAAACGATGCGCAACGTCAGGGGTGGTGCACTGACCGGTTGAGGCCAAGCCCCCCGCGACGCGAACCCGGCCCGACTGAACGAGCGCCCCGCAACGCGCGGAAAGGGTGCATCCGGTTGGCGATCACTTTTGCTTTTCGGGCGGCCCTGCATGGGCGAGTCCTTTGGCGACGTTCCGGTCGTCCCGTTCGCCCGGGCCGGAATTGGGCTAGGACGTAGTCACGGCCCGGTCTCAGCCGGGCTAGCGCTAGCTCTTGCAAGCGCTTCTCATGTCGGGGCGACCTCTGCCGTTGGCCGCATCGCACCGAGACAATCGCGTACCGCCGACGCCGCTCTGCGGAAAGAGCCTCTGAACAGGCGCGTGACCGCTGCGGTGATGAGCATCCGGACCGGCGGGTCGGCTAAGCAAGATCGCGGGGGCACGCGAATAGGACCGGCTGGCCGAAGCGTGCCTGCGGACCGACCGCTGCCGAGCAGCGATCCAGTTCGTCCCGAACAGAGCCACTGCTGAGCGTCGGTGGCCGGCGCGCCTGATGGTCGGTCAAACAACGGCGCGGTGGACCCGGTCGCCGGCAGGTACGTGGTGAGCGTTCCCGCCGCCGGCGCCGCGATGCTCCTTGCCCATTGAGCCCGGCGTGACGGCTCCGTTCCCCGGTGGTCAGCCGAACGCCGTATCGGTTCTCAGGCTCGCGCAGGCCGCGCGGTTTGAGGCCAGCGTGTGGATCGGGCGCACCTGCCAGCCCAGCTGATGGGGCTCGAACAGAACGATCGGGTCGCCCTTATCGATCGCGCGACCCGGCTTGTAGCCAACGTTGCCGACGTTGAGGTCCGTCTCCCACGCGAGTGTGCTCTGCCAATCCACCTCCGTGACCGGCTGACCGCACGCCCGGATCCGCGCAGGGCCGCCTTCGCGGCGGATCACGTCGTCCAGCCGACGGATCTGGGTGGCGGCCGCCCGGCGAAACCAGACCTCGTGGCGGACGGTCCGGGTACGAAGCGCCACGGTCGGAATCAGCGCAACGACCAGGACAGCGACGGCGGCGACCGCGGGCCAGCGAAGCGCCGTCGGTGCGGCCGGGCCGAACGCCAGCGCACGGCCGACCCCGGCGCCGGCGAGCACGACGAACACGGCCTCGGACTCGAACAGATAGCGGCTGGCCGCCGACCAGCCGTGCAGCGCCAATCCGATCTCGACCGCGATCCACGCGAATGCAGCGCCGGCCAGCCACAGCCACACGCGCTCCCGGATCACGACCGCGAACACGATCGCGAGCGCCGCCGCGATCTGCATCGGCAGCGCCTGCAGACCGAGCACGCGACCGAGGACCCCGGTCAACTTGCTGCCATGGATCACGTTGACCGCGTTGACCGAACTCAACGCGAGCTCGCCGGCGTGGAACCAGCTCTTGGCCGTGAGCGCCGAGACGCCGAACCACACCAGCGGAATCGCGACGACCCCGATCGCCGCCAGCGGCCGCATCGACGGGACGCTGCGCCATGCCCAGATCGCGTAGACACCGGTGAACGGCCACGCCTCGGGCCGGCCCATCGACGCCAGCACCAGCAAGACGAACGTCAGCCGGTAGCGCTTTGACAGGTGCGCGTCGATCGCCGCGAGGCAGATAGCGACGACCAAGGGGTCCGAATCGGCGATCAGGATCTCGTGCCAGTAGCCGGAGATGCCCAGCACGCCCGCACCCGCGAACACGCCAGCGAGCACCGGCGCATATCGCCGGCCGGGGCTGGGGCCCGTGAGCCTGTACGCGATATGGCCGGCGAACACGGCGCCGCTGAGCGACGCGGCGACCGAGGTGACCGACCACAGCCACGGCTGCGCCGGTCTCAACAGCGCGTACGGGAACGTGAACATGAACGTCAGCGGCTTCCATGACGGCGCTCCATCGGTGTTGAGATTCCCGTGCAGCGTCTGGCGACCCCAGACCAGCCAGCCGTAGGCGTCGTACGCGGGCTTCATCCGCGTGACGACGACGAATACGATCGCGACGACGAGCAGCCCCGCCGCGGTGAACCATCCCCAGTGCGTGTGGCGAGCGGTTAGGTCGTGCGGCCCGGTGCCGCTCCTGCGGACGGTCGACGGGCCAGGGCGCAGCGGTGCTGGGATTAGTCGCTCGCGCACGGCGACCGGCGAAACTAACAAACCCCGCGTCGAGTCGGACTAACTCGGATTCCCAAACCGGGGTTGTTCCGCGCTGATTGGTGAGTCTGGCGCGGGAATCGCCCGCGGATTGCGGGGTTTGGATCGATTCCCGGGTACGAAACAGGTGTGGTTTCGCTGTACGTTGGCGCGGCTGCTTGAAGGTGTGCTGGGCGGCGACTCGGGGACGGGATGTCATCGCGCCCTGAAAAGGCGTGTTTGCGGGCGTCGATGCCTGGATCGGGCGGCATCATGTCCGACCACGACCGTATGGTTATGGGCTGTGGGTTCAGCGAAGCGCACCAGTTCTGGTGGTCGAGCCGAACGGCGGCGTGAACGCGCGGCGTTCTTCACGGCCCCGGAGGACGTGGCGCAGCGTCGCTACGAGGCGCTGCGCGCGTACTTCGTCGAGGACGCCACGGCCGAGCAGGTCGCCGCCCGGTTCGGGTACGCGCCCTCCACAGTTGTCGCGATGGTCCGCGACTTCACCGCGCAGGCGGGCGAGTTCTTCATCGAGCGACGCCCAGGCCCGCGGGTGGCACCGTCAAAGCTCGCGGCGCGTGATGAGGTGCTGCGCCTGCGGGCGGCTGGTCACTCCGTGCCCGAGATCACCCTGGCGTTGGCGCTGACCGAGACGCCGTTGAACCGCACCGGGGTGTGGGAGGTGTTGGCCGCCGAGGGTTATGAGCGGTTGGGACCGCGCGCGCCGGGTGAGCGCGGCCCGCCGACGCGCGATCATCCGCCGCGCGTGCGGGTGATGCGCTGGCCCGAGCAGCCCGTCCGTGTCAGTAGTGACCATGCGGGCGCGATGTTGCTGCTGCCCGCGCTGGTCGCGCTGGATCTTCCCGGTGCGGTCGCCAGCGCGGGGTTCCCCGGCACGCGTGAGGTTCCCGCGCTGTCCTCGGTCCTCTCGCTGCTGGCCCTGAAATCGATCGGACGACGTCGCGTATCACATGTCGATGATGTGTGTCTCGACCCGGCGCTCGCGACGTTCGCCGGCCTGGAATCGCTGCCGAAGGCCAGCTCGTTGGGGAGCTACAGCTACCGCCTGACCCGCGTGCACGATCAGGAGCTCCTGGCCGCGTTGGCAAGGTCGATGACCGAGACAGGGCAGACCCGCGGCGCTGATTTCGACGTGGACTTCCACGCGATCATGCACTTCGGAGACGACGTCGCGCTCGAGAATCACTACGTTCCGCGCCGTTCGCAGCGGACCGAGGCGGTCCTGTCGTTCTTCGTGCAGGACTCAGAGACCCGCAACCTGCTCTACGCCAACGCGACCTGCACCAAGGCCGACCAGGCCGGGCAGGTGATCGCGTTCGCGCGCCACTGGCAGGACGCGACCGGTCACCTCCCATCGCTGCTGGTGTTCGACTCCAAAGTCACCACCGGCGCCGGACTGGCCGAGCTCAACGCGGCCGGCCTGCGGTTCATCACCCTACGCGCGCGCAACGCGAAACTCACCAGCCAGCTCGAGGCACTGCCCGACGGACAATGGACAACGATCACGCTGGACCGGCGCGGCACGCACAACCGGCCACAAGTGCACGAGCAGGACGTCACCGTTCGTGGCTGCCCCGCGCCGCTACGTCAGATCGCGGTCCGCGGACTCGGGCACGAGCACCCGACCCTGATCCTCACCAACGACCGCGAGAGCCCGCCGAAACAGATCGTCGGCCGGTACGCCAAACGGATGCGGGTCGAGCAACGCCTCGCCGAGCAGATCCGCAGCTTCCACCTCGACTCGCTCAGCAGCGCTGTCGCGTTGAACGTCGACCTCGACACCACCCTCACCGTTTGGGCCGCCGCCGCCTACGACCACCTCCGCCAACGCCTCCCCGGCTACGAACAGATGACGCCCGACACAATCCGGCGCCGATTCATCAGCACCAGCGGCCAGATCACGATCCAGCCCGACCACGTCACCTGCCGCCTGAACAGCCGCACCTACAGCCCGATCATGCGCAGCGCCGATCTCCCACCAATCGAGATCCCCTGGTGGAACGGCCGACAGCTCCACTTCCAGTTCGCCTGATCCAACCCGCACTCAATCAGCGACACCCAACCAGGTGCCAATTCGCTGTTTGGAAATCCAAGCTAAAGGCCGCGCGCGGCCGGCGTCGGCACCCGGACCCCAACCGGTGCCGACCCGTGTACGTGCGCCCCGGACCTCCTAACCCGGCGATGCGGGGTGGATGTTCTGGTCGATGCAGAAAACGTTGTCGGGGTCGTACTGGGCCCTGACGCGGCGAGACGGTCATAGTTGTCGCGGCACGTCGCGCGGACGCGCTCCTGACCTTCCTCCATCATGAAGTCGACGTACGCGCCGCCGGCCGAGTATGGATGCATCGCGTCCCAGTAGCCCGACGCCCTCGTCGCGGATCGTGCCCGTGTTGGCCGGATCAGGGTCGACGCCAAAGATCACCTCGGCGAACTGCGCGTCGCAGTAGCTGAACGCGGTCTCACCTGACCCGACGTCGCGAGCCGTCCCATCGACCGGGTACACCTGCATCGTCGAGTGCATCGACGCCAGCTTCTGGCCCCACTCGAGGTGGTGCTCGATCAACTCGTCGGACAGGTCGTTGACGAAGTCCGCCCGCCAATAGCACTGCAGGCCCTTGGTGTAACTTCTGCAATCGCCCAAGTCCGAAGCGCCAGAATCGTGAGCTCAGCGACTACCGTACCGCCTGCTTCGTCGCCTTTGCGGGCACGACGGCACTGTGGCTGCATTCCCACGGGAGGAGCAGTCGGCGCGGGACGGGTGTCTAACTCGGTTCGGGCTCGCATGTCATAGCGCGTTGGACGAGGACGAGCGGTCTCGTCAACGGTGGCGACACGCCTGCTCGCGTTCGAGAAGGCGGAAGCGCCGCCCGCCGACACAAATCCTCACCGGACCCTGAGCCGTCACGCGCCGCGAGCGCCTGATTGCGATAGGAGTGATCCGCTTCGGGGCTGTGTGCGTCGTGAACCACTCGTCCGCGAAGAGGCCCTGGCTCACCCGCAGCTCGAGTTAGAGTCGCCGCCTCAGGCGCGGCTTACCTCGAGAGGCGACGTGAACTCGGGTGCACCAGCGGCACCCTCGGCGACCAGCCGTTGCGCAGGATCGCGATCAGCGACGGAGGCGTGATCACGGCGGCGCGGCCATGCCTCGGCCGGCGCTGGGCATCGCAATAGCCGGCCGGTGACCAGGTCAGCAGCTGACGCGCCAGTACGAGATGTGGCCCGCCTGCTTCGAGCACGAACGTGCCATCGGGGAGCTCGCTGTACCGTGACCCGTGAATGACGCTCTCCTCTGCCGGCAGCGAGCCGTTCCCCGTGGAGCTGCGCGTCGATCGCGTCCGCTCCGATCTGGCCCGAGTGCAGCTCAAGCCAGAGGTCGCTGAATCGGTTGTAGTCGCTCCTTCGGCACTCCGCGCACGGCCGATGACCCGCAGCCAGCGCCGTCGCCTCGTCGAGAAAGAACAGCTCGGTGAATCGGCCGGGCGCCATCAGCGGTGAGCGCCGCCGGCCGCGGAAGCAAAGCCGACACGCAATCCACCGCTTCGTGGCGTAGCCCCGGCGGATCTCGCCTTCCGCATTGTGGAGGCACCCGCGATTGCCGTACACGAGCCCTCGCTCCGGAGTAGCGATCAGCTCGCCCAACGGGGTGACGCGATTCCGTAACGGCACGGACCCAGGCTAAAGAACCCGGCAACGCGCGCACCGCGAGGCCGCCCCGCTGTTGGCGCTCATCAGTCTTCATCGTTCTATTCTGCCCAAGCCATCGGCCACCTGCCCGCTACCGGACAGATACTCAGCTCGCGCAACGTGCTCTCACCAGTGTCGATGAGCCTCTGCGCGTATCCAGGGGACGATCACGATCGCGTCGACTCCTGCCCCGATTACCTCTCGCCGACCTCCAAGCCAGCACAGCGGCCGACCGTTCGTTCGTCATGCACCGAGGTTTTGTCGCGTTGAACCCCATGATGGGACCGACCGCTGGAGCGGGCTAACGCAGCAGTCCAGGCAGGGTCGCCGGCTGGCTCGCGCCCAAGATTGCTGTGTTTCGCTCAAGGGGAGGCCTGCCCGTCGACGGGGTGTGACCGTGCCCTGTAGCGCGTCACCTCGCTGTTACAGGTTCGCCCGATACGGTTGAGCCAGGTCCAGCCGACCGGACGACGCGTTGAACGCCGACCGATGTAGCCTAAGAGCCGCGCTCGCCGCAGCGAGCTTGGGTTTGACGGTTGCAGCGTGCGGATCCTCGGCCAAGTTGAGCACGGGAGTCGCGAGCGGCGGCTCGCCGCTCAAGGAGGCAGAGTGCATGCGCTCGCACGGCGCGCCCAACTTCCCTGACCCGAGACCGGGCGGCCCGAGCGTGATTCCCGACTCGATCAACCCGCAGGCCCCGGCGTTCGTGTCCGCTCAGAAGGCGTGCGCCAGGTTCCTGGGTGGCGGCGGGCGGCCCGGGGCGCGCGCGGAGAGCGAGAAGCTCCCCCTCCTCAAACTTGCGAAGTGCATGCGCGCTCACGGCCTGCCGAACTTCCCCGACCCGACGACCTCGCCTCCACCAGCCCCGCCACCCGGCAGCCATACGGGTAACGCCGTAGGTATCGGCGGGGACTATCTGATGTTCCCAGCCCAGTCGCCGGCGCTCATGCGGGCAGAGGCGACGTGCGGGTTCAGGATCCCCTGACGCGCAGCGACAGACCACCATCCCCGCTTCTGCGTTTGGGCTCACGCAGAAACGACTCTCAACCGTCTGAGACACCTGCTCCCACGAAGACCGAGCCGTGTTGCCAGGCCCGAACGTCGGGTTGGAGAGTTCCACTTTGGGCCGGCAGCTCACCGAGCAGCAGTCGAGTCCGCGCAGCCCGTGGGCGACAGACGAGCAGCGCGTGACGACCGTCGAAACACGCTGCGCATGCTCACGCTCGGGGTCGGGCCGAAGGGCGAGCCGGGCTCCTCCTATTCGCGCGGCAGGCGGAGGGGTGGCGGTCGCCTTGCGGGGCCGCATGCACCGGCGTAGGCTCGCTGAAACACAGAACGGAGGTGGACGGAGATGTCCAGCGATGCGACGACCGGCGCGGACCACACCCAGCCAGCGCCGACGGCACCGGCAGACCTCGGCGAAGCGTCACGCCAGCTGCTTGAGCAGAGCTTCAACGACGGCAAGTTTGAGTTGGCCGACCAGCTGATCGCAGCGGACGCGGTCAACCACGATCCGGCCGAGCCGGCTGAGCTTCGTGCGCTCCGCGGACCCGAGGTGCTCAAGCGCACGGTGAGCCTGTATCGCACGGCTTTCCCCGATGTGCGGATCACCGTCGATGACGTGATCGCGGCCGGCGAGAAGGTCGTGTTGCGTTGGCATAGCGACGGCACCCACCGTGGCGAGCTCGCGGGCCTCGCTCCGACCGGCGCGCACGGGTCGGTGACTGGCATCAGCATCGACCAGTGGAAGGATGGCAAGGTGGTCGAGACCTGGACAGAGTGGGACAACCTCGGTCTCGCCCGCCAGCTCGGCGCCGCGCCACCCGAGGGTAGCTTCGGAGAGAAGCTCGGGATGGGCGTGCAACGCTTAATGGCTCGCTGGATGCGCAAGAAGAATCAGGCCTAGATCAGACACCAGCGGCTGGGCTCCTAGTCAGTTGGCGGCCGCGGCCCCGACAAGCATCCGGATCGCCTAATAGTGCTTTGTTAGGTTCGGGGTAGGAGTTCTCGCTATTTGCGGCGAATCCTCTTCGCGGTTGCTGTCGAACGCGGGGAGGTCATGATGGTGGTTGTGACTGTTGCGGGTTCGCAGGTCGAGAGGGATGTTGATCCGCCGTCGGTGGTGCGTGGGCGGCTGGAGGGGTTCGCGGTGGAGGTGTTGGCGGAGGCGATGAACCGGCCGGTGCAGCGGGTCAATGGCGGCTTGTATCTGAGGGGCTTGATCGAGGATGGCGCGCGGAAATCGCTTGAGCCGCTGGTCGCGAGGCTGGGCGAGGAGGCTGACTATCAGTCGATGCAGCAGTTCTTGGCTGATAGTCCGTGGGATCCGGCGCTGGTGGTCAAGGCGGTCGCCGAGCGGGTGGCGCCGGAGATCGGTGTGGAGGCGTGGGTGTTGGATGACACTGGGTTTCCGAAGGACGGGAAGGACTCGCCAGGGGTCAAGCGTCAGTACTCGGGGACGTTGGGCAAGAGGGGTAACTGTCAGATCGGTGTGTCTGTGCATGCGGTCGGAGCGCATGGGACGGTGCCGTTGGGGTGGGCGCTGTATCTGCCGGAGGACTGGTGTGAGGACGCTGAGCGGCGGCGCAGGGCGAAGATCCCCGCGGAGGTCGAGTTCAAGACCAAGCCGGAGCTCGGGGTCGAGCTGGTCGAGCGCGCTGCAAAGTGGGGTGTTCCGAGCGCACCGGTGCTGGGTGACCATGCCTATGGTGAGAACACCTGGCTCCGTGATCGCCTCGACGAGGCTGGCTGTGAGTACGTGCTGTCGGTCGGGCCCAAGACGCGGGTGTTCGAGCAAGGCACGGGCTTCGCGGTGCCGGCCCGCACGAGCGAGGACGGTCGTGCGCCGTGGCGGCCGCGGCCGGACCGCGAGCCCAAACCGATAGGCGAGCTGATCGGCGATCTCGCGAGCGACGCGCAGATCGTCACGTTCCGCGACGGGCCTGATGGCGAGCCGGCCACCTCCCGGTTCATCTTCGCCCGCGTGCACGCAGCACACGGGTGGCGCAGCGACGCGGGACGTCAGGGATGGCGTGAGGGCGCCGAGGTCCCGCCGCGCGAGGAATGGCTGATTGCGGAGTGGCCCGAGGATCACGACGAGCCGACCGACTATTGGATCTCGAACCTGCCCGCCGACACCGAGCCCGAGCGGCTCGCCCGGCTCGCACGCATGCGCTGGAAGGTGGAGCTCGACTACAAGCAGCTCAAAGGCGAACTCGGCCTGGACCACTACGAAGGCCGCTCCTGGCTTGGCTGGTATCACCACACCGCGATGGTGACCGCCGCCCACGGATTCCTCACGCTCGAGCGGCTGAACCCTTTTCGCCCGCGGCCGGCCTGACACTCCCGAAGGCCGTGCTGCTCCTGCAGCCGCTCTTCAAGTGCTGGACCGGCCGCTGCCGAACCTGCCACCGACCCATCAACGTCGACCGAGTGACACTCACCCTAAACCGCCACGACGAGTGAGACCTAACAAAGCACTACTAAGCGGGCTTCGCATAGGCACTGGCTGCCGCGGTCGACGACGGTGCAATCCCGCGCCGACTTGCACAGTGCGCGACAACCGGACGTCAGGCTGTCACTGCTGCTTCCACGCAGCGCGGGCGGTGTCGTCGGGCACGAACGCCGGGCCGGCGAGTTCCGCTCTGGGCCGACTAGCTCCCCGAGCAGCAGTCGAGCCATCGCAGCCTCGTGGGCGACCCGGCATGGCTCGGGGCCGCCGAATCAGAGCATCGCCTTGTCTTCGTCCAAAGGGGTGGTTCCGTCCGTCTCGGCCACGGCACCCTCAGGCATCCGGCATCGCTATGTGTCCGATCGCCCCGGCAGCGAATGCGATGTACAACCGGACGCGTGTAACGTGGCGGGTATGGATCAGCGCGACGGTCTGGAAGTCCCGCAGTCGCTCGAGGACGTCTGCCGCCCCGAGCGCCTTGGGCTGCTCGTTTATGACATGCAGGTCGGCATCCTGGAGCAGGTTGCCGACCGACAGACGGTCATCCTGAACGTGCTGAAGGTTCTCGAAGCGGCAAGGGCGGCCGGCGTGAGGACGTACTTCACCCGCCACGTGACTTTGCCGGTGGAGTTGATGGGCGCGGCCCAGCTCAGAATGTGGCGAGCTTGGCAGCGCGTCGACCGCCTCGAGGATGTGCGCTCTCCATTCCTGCCCGACGCTCCCCAGACTCAGATCGTCACCGAGCTCAAGCCGAACGCAAAGGAAGCGATCATGGACAAGCTCACGCTGTCCGCGTTCGCGGGTACTCCGCTTGAGCTGGCGCTACGAGGCGCAGGTGTGACGGCCGTCGCGATTGTGGGCGTGGCTACGGAGATTGGCATCGAGCCGACTGTCAGGCACGCGGGGGACTTGGGCTTCATCCCGGTGGTCGTAACGGACGCGTGCGCGGCCGGCAACCCTGAGGCTGGCATACGAACGATGGAGAGCTTGCGATTTCTAGGGGACGCCTTCCTCACCGACGTTTCCGGATTTCGCGACGCCTTGATGGCGCGACGCTGAAGTCCGCTCGTCCTCCCACATCGCTGCGGCTCCCTGCCGGAGGGGAGCCGCGTTAGGCGGGGCCACCGGCCGGTCTTGGTCGCGCGGTCCACGTTGCCGCTTCCATGCGATGGGGCACTCAGTGGGCCCTTCCGATCGGGCTCGCGCGACCGCGTCCGCAAGCGCTCCAGCGGCCTCGAGGCTGACGAGTGCTTTGGTGGATCCGGCCGGCAACACCGAGCTGCAGCTTTGGCGACGATCCGCGCGTCAGGTTTCCTTGGCGGTTGGCGAGCGGTTTGTTGGCGGGCCTTGGCTGCGCCCGGGCCAGCGGATTGGCGGCCCCTGGGTCGGGAGGCTGCGGCGATTACCGGTAGTGGGTGTGCCGGCGGGGCTCCGCACGTCGGTCGGTGTGGGAGTGGAGCGGCCGGAGGCGAGCGCTGGTCGAGTCGGGCGGGCGACGGGGCTCGTGCTGGCGGTTTGATCGACGATGATTCCCCGCATGCGGTCGTTCATCACGCTCGCAGTGCTCGTGGCGGCGCTGACGCTGGCCGCGGGCGCGTCCGGGCGGCCAGTTCGCCGGCCGGGGCGTTCGCCGCATTCAGTCACGCTGGAGTGGGTCGGCGACATCGCGATCAGCACCGAGCGTGGGCTTCCGCCGGGCGGCCTGGACCGGGCGTTGGCGCCGGTCGCGCGTGACCTGCGCGCTGCCGACGTCACACTCGGCAACCTCGAAGGGACGCTGTCGACGGGCGGCGTGTCGAAATGCGCGTCGCTATCGAGCGGCGTGTGTTTCGCGTTCCAGGCACCGCCAAGCTACGCGTTGGCGCTGCGCAGCGTTGGCTTTGATCTCGTCAACCAGGCGAACAACCACTCCATGGACTTCGGGGCCTCAGGCCGCGCGCAGACGGTCGCCGCGCTCGATCGTGCCGGGATGGCGCACACGGGCTTCCCGAGCGAGATCACTTACCTGCGCGCGAACGGGATCCGGGTGGCGTTCCTCGGGTTCGCTCCCTACGCCTTTGATGCGAACCTGCTCGACATTGCCGGCGCGCGTGCGCTGGTGCGTCGCGCGCGGAGGCACGCGGCGATCGTCGTCGTGATCATCCACGCTGGCGCCGAGGGCGCCGATCAGCTGCACACTCCCTACGGCACCCAGTTCTACCTCGGCGAGAACCGCGGTGACGCTCGAGCGTTCGCACATGCCGTGATCGACGCGGGCGCCTCGATCGTGCTCGGCTCGGGGCCGCATGTGATCCGTGGCGTCGAGCGCTACCGCGGCCGGCTGATCGCGTACTCGCTCGGCAACTTCGTCGGCTACCACACGCTCGCCGGCGGCGGCGTGCTCGACGACAGTGCGATCCTGCGGGCGACGCTCGCCCCCCGCGGCCGGGTGCTGGCCGCCCGGTGGATCCCGATCACCCTCCTCGGCGGGCTGCCGCGCACCGATCGCACCGGCGCCAGCACCACACTAGTCAGGACCCTCTCCGCGCAAGACTTCCCGACCGACCACTACAAGCTCCGCTCAGACGGCGTGTTCCGCATCCCGGCCACGGCCCGGAGGTAGCGTCACCCGCCCGCGAGCGCAACCGCTGCTCCTTCGATCCCCCCGCGCGGCTGCAGGCCACGTCACACCCGATGCCCGACTCGTGCGACGCGTGCAGCAGGTCCGCCAGTAACGCGTTCGCCGGCGGCCAACGTCGCATGACGCGCGAATCGTCGCCTATGCGATCGTTCGGCACCGGTGGAGCCGGCGATTACTTGCGTGGCGAACCGCTAGCGGCGCTAGTGCGCGCTCGGACGGCCGAAGCGATCGTGCGGGCGATCGAGCCCGGCGATCGCTATTCGGGCATCGCCCGCAGCGAAGCTACGAAACGTCGCGGCATCGAGATGTAGCCATTGCACTCGTCCGCTCCGTGCCGACCAGAACACGAATGCGATCGTGCGGGGAAGTAGGAGTGCGGTGCTCCCAAGTCGGCCCAGGCGCGCCGTCACGGGCCTCGGCGGCGACTTCTCCCCGCGGACAAATACGCTCTCGCTGGGTCGTCGACGGAGGTGCCCCCTGTCACGCCCGCCGGAGCAGCCCAATGATCGTGGGCAAGATTGCCATTCATTCATGGATGCCCCAGTCCGTCAACCGGGGGTGGCGGACCGTCTCGGCTCCTCCGGAGCGAGCACCTGGTCCTGGTCCCTCTGGCCTCTCCTACTTCTTGTCGAGGCGTTTGGAGGGTTTGCGTGCTGACGACGCGGAGTCTCGCGTAGGCGGAGGAAGGCCCAAAACGGTCCGCCTCACGCGCTCGGGGCTCCGGATGACGAGGTGGGTGCGGCGGGCGGCTGCCGCTGAGGTCTAGATGCGGCACTCTGCCCGCCGCGCGGAACCGGTGGCGTGGTCGCGCTCTTGTCGGCGAGCCGCGCATGTGTCGGTCCGGATCGACGAGCTGACGCCGACGCGGTGGCCGGGAGGACGCTCGCGGTCGCGACCCACGGCGTCGGATCGAGCTGGGTCGCCTTGCGACGCCGCACGCTCCGGCGGGCCGTTTGTCTTCGGGGGGTCGCCCAGCGCGCCGACGCGCTTGACGCGGGTCGTCCGACACGGGAGGATCGACACAGGCGACCGGAAGGAGAATGCTTGTGGCCCGGATGATGGCCGATTGCCGCCGCTGGCCCAGCGAGACGAATTGCTCGCTGGTGATCATTGGCGAGGAAGACGAGGTGGTGCAGGCCGCCGCCGAGCACGCCGCCTCGGTGCACGGGCACGAAAACAACGAGGAGATGCGCGCCCAGCTGCGCGACTTCCTCGAGCCGGCGGATCAGTACACGCCCGACCGCGAGGCAGAGGGAGCGCTCCCGGGCTGACGGAGCAAAGACGGGGACGCGTCAAGGGGCGCGCCCCTGAATGTGTCTTTGTGCCCAGCGCCGTCGTGCCAGTCGGGAGCTGGATGTCTGCGATCCGCCCGTGAGGGTTCGTGAGTCTGAGGCTGCCGCCGTGGAAGCGGATGACTGCGTTGACGATCAAGAGGCCAAGGCCGGCGCCTTCCCCCCGGGTTCCGGTTCGCAGGAGTCGGTGGAGTGGTTCGGTCAGCGGCGGGAGGGTCGGAGCCAGCCCACGGTGTAAGACGCGACCCAACGGAGTTGGAACCTTCCGTCGCGGTGCGCGATGCGCGACGTGAAACGCTCCGAGCCTCGCAAGCCCTGGCGGCTAGGAGGCGGTCGGGGCCGCGAGGTCGGAGCCGAGACATCTGTACCCGCGTGAGCCGCAGTTCGCGTTTCCGTTGGACACCGGCCGAGGGCAAGACGCGAACCGTGCGATACGAGCTGGATGAACGGCGGCATGGTCTCACCCTCTCCGCGGCGTCCGGCCGGGATGGAGGAATCGCACAGATTTACGCTCGAGTCGGCAGCGCCACGGAGGCGTGGGCGGCGGTGGCGGACCGCGCCGAGGGGTCAGCGCCTCCGCGTCCGGGCGACCGCCGCCGCCGACGGATCACGAGGGGAGTTGGCCTCCGCAGACGATGCCAGCGACAGTCCCGGTGCCAGCGTGTCCAGGGTCGCCGGCATAGCC
>CAWJDF010000018.1:0-35995 GCA_963841535.1 uncultured Solirubrobacterales bacterium
AGCCCGCCGTGATCACGAACGACGCTGGCCTTGAGGACTTCGCGGCTGAGACCTCCACGTCGCCGGACTGCGAGAGCGACGATCATTCCTGCTCCTCCTCCAAAGGAGGAGTACGACCGGATGGGTCGCCACGTCTCAGACCGACTAGGAGGACGGCTCTGAGGGATAGAGTTCCGTACGCGCTCGCGATTGCAGTCCGAAGTATTCAGCGATGCGCTTTGCTGTCTGCGGTGGAGGGCTGGTCGTGGTGTCGATCTCGAGGTCGGTGGGCGGCTGTTCGGCGTTACGCTGTGCGCGGTTTCGCCGGAGCATCGCGAGATCGGTGAGTTTGTAGAACTCGCGACGACCTGGCTCGGTGATCCGACGCTCCTGCTCGACCTCGTCGACCGTGAGACAAACGAAGCGGACCCGTCCACCGGCCGCCTCCACGATCTGCTGCGTCCTACGAGGAAAGCCTTCGGGAACGGTGTGCTCCGGCGCGAATGTGAACGTGATTGACCTCTCCGCGATCGCCGCCTCATTGAATACGGCGAGCCAGAACTGCTCTCGGAGTCGTACAAACCGCTCGGACCCAAACGGAAAGATTGGGAGGAGCATGTCGACAACGAGGTGGTTGTGGAACACCGGATAACCGAGCAGTTCCTCGAGTGCTCGTGCGGTCGTCAGCTTCCCGGAGGCGGCACCGCCATGGAGAAACACCAAGTCCATAGACAAACGGTAGTCCCGATCCGGATGCTTCTGCTGTGATCGATCGATGAAAGGAGAAGTGCTCAGGCGGCGATGGCTGACGGTGCCGGCGGTCAGGCGGCGGCTCGATGACGGGCACCGTCGTGCCCTCGTCACGTCTTCTCCGGTCGCTTGACCGGATCAGGTAGACGACAAGCCCGGCAGCTATCGCGATCGCCGCGCCTGTGATCAGCTCGAACACGAGCGGGCGGAACGCAGCGTCGCTCCTCCTACGACCGTACGAGGAGCGACCTGGGCGCGTCGGGACGCTTGCGTGCCGAAGGGTCGCCCTGACGTTCGCGGCGATGCAGCGGAGGGAGCGCCGGGGCTACCCCCTTCGCCATTTCGGCTGACCGATTGGCGAGTTGTCACCTAGCCGTGGACGAGCACGGATTCGTGCTCGACGCCTTCGTCGTCTGTGATGGACGTCGGGATCGCGCTCGTCAGATGCCGGGCGGGCACCGTCGCAAGGAGCCGATCATTGAGCGACGGCGTGGACTCGTAGGCCCAGATCGACTCGGCTCGAACACGCAGGTTGGCGACGAGATGGTCGATGCGTCGGGAAGAGTCGGCGATGATGTGGCCGTCGCTGAGCGACAGCGCGGCGGCTCCGACGCCGTCGATCTCGCCGATCAGCACGGGGCCGTCAAGCGATTGCTCTGAGTTTCGATCGGCAAGGTCTCGGAGTGTGTTGATGTCCTCGTCGTTAGCGAGGTGGATGCGATATGTGTTGGCTGCGAACACTTCTCGTCTCTCTTTCGGTGGTCTAGAACGTCACCTGTGTGACATCACGCGGTGGGAGGACTCGGGCACCCGCCGTAACGTTCCTTGATGTTCTCGTGTGTCTGCAGCGTTCCTCGACAACTGACATTGATGACCTCCAGCTAGGTAAAGGTGTGGCGAGAACGACGATTTCAGGCGGCCGTGGAGGCGGCGCGAAGCTTGCGCGAATCGACCGCGAAAGCGTGAAGCTGCTTGGTGAGTTAGCGCGGAGCGATCTTCACGGCAACGGGCTGGCGCACCGGTGTGCTGTCGCCGCCGTCGGTGACCGTCGGTGGCCACGTCTCCGTTGCTTATGCAACGCACTCGGCATCGGCGAATCCCCGAGGACGCTCGCGATCAGCGTCTCCGCTTCGGTTGGGAGCTCGCGACCGATGCCGTTGTCGATCCGCTGGGTCGAGTGGTGTGCTCGACATCTGGAGGATGAACGGCTCAAACGAAGCCTTGATAGTTAGATCGCCGGTAGTGCAAGTGAGAGCGCATCCACCCCTATCGGCGCGCCGGCGACGAACCTGACCTCTGCGGAGCCTTGGTCGACCTTACGATCGGTCCGCCTGCCCGCGGTGAACGTCAGTGCGCGGAAGTCACGCGAGACCCGGGATCTGCGCCTCCGTCAGCGCGAGGGAATGAGCGTCCAGCTGGCAGCAAGAGGACGGTCGGATCGGACTGACAGGAAAATCCCGTTGGGGTCGCGGTCCGGTTGGGGTCGCGAGGTCGTTGACGTCAGGCCGCGTGCGGCAACTCCTCGAGGATCACTTTGTGGCCGAGGCTCTCGAGTTGGGCGATGAGTCGTTTGGTGATGCGTTCGGGGTCGCGTTTGCGGAAGTAGTCGCCGCCGAGGTCGTTGTAGAGCTCGCCGGTGCTGAGCATGTGCCAGCAGATGCAGATGAGCGAGTGTTTGACCGCGCCGAGCGCTTTCTTGTGACCGCGCCGGGGCCGCAGCCGTGCGTATTGGGCGGCGAGGTAGGAGTCGTTGGTGCGGATCGCGGCCATCGCGGCTTCCTCCAGCGCCCAGTCAAGCCACTTGGAGCCCTTGCGTGTGCGACCTGAGCGGCGGCGGCCGGCGGACTGGTCATTGCCGGGGCACTGCCCGGCCCACGAGGCGAGTTGTTTGTCGGTCGGGAAGACCTGCATGTCGACGCCGATCTCGGCGATGATCACCTCGGCGGTGCGTCGTTGAACACCGTGGATCGTGCACAGCAGCTCAACGGCCTTCTCGAAAGGGGCGATCTGCTCCCCGATCGCCTCGGTCAGGTTGGAGATCTGCTCGTCCAGGAAGTCCAGGTGGGCAAGGATCGCGCCGATCCACACGGCGTGGAGGTGGTCAAAGCGGCCCTCCAGTGCCTCCTTGAGCGCCGGGATCTTCTTGCGCAGCTTCCCCTTCGCGAGCTCGGCGAGGATCTCCGGATCGGTGGTGCCCTGCACGAGCGCATCGAGCATCGCCCGTCCCGAGACGCCGAGGATGTCGGTCGCGACGCAGTCGAGCTTGATCCCGGTGTCCTCCAGCGCCTTGTGCAGCCGATTGGCCTCCCGAGCGCGCTCCTGGATCTGGGTCTTGCGATACCGAGTCAGGTTTCTGAGCGCCCGGATCGGCTTGGGCGGCACGAAGCTCGCCCTCAGTAGTCCCGCCTCGGCGAGCTGGCACAGCCACTCGGCATCCTTGACATCGGTCTTGCGTCCGGGGACCTGCTTGACGTGGCGAGCGTTGACCAGCAGGCACTCGAACTCGTCCTCGAGGATCGCCCACACCGGCTTCCAGAACACGCCGGTCGCCTCCATCACGACCTGCTGCACACCAAACGCCGCCAGCCAGTCGCGCAGCGTCAAGAGCCCCGCGACCGTCGTCGGGAACTCCGCCACGTGCTGCTCCCGCGAGCGACCATTCCCCGGCACCCGCACGCACGCCGTCACCTGCTCCTTGTGGACATCCAGCGCCGACGGACGCTCGACCACCATCTCCATCCGGCCTCCTTGAACACGATCGACAAGATCGTCGCCCAGGGGCCTCTGAGAACTAACGAGTCTGACAGGCGTGCTCTTGGCAACAGTCCGGAACCCCGGGGAGACCCACACGCCAAACTAGCCTCGGGCTCACAAGCACCAAGCAGTGATCGGCGTCGAGGGCGACCGCCCAATCATCCAAGAATTTTCAGTCGCCCGCGACCGGCCGCCAGGCCAGCCCAACTAGCCGGGAAATCGCTCCCAGACGAAGTGGCACCCTCACGTTTCGGCGTGGTCGGCTCGTCGAGGTTGCCCAGTCGTTCACAGCATCTCGGCAATCCTGGCGGCCGCGCGCCGGGCGCCGTGCGTCTCGACGGGTAGGTACTCGACCTCGCGGTCGATCTCCTCGGCGATCGCAGCCGCAATCGTCTCGGGCGGCGAATGGTCGATGTCCATGCAGCGTCCGGCGCGATAGCGGTCGAGCCGGTGGCGGACGTGGAGGTTCTGCTCGAAGTGGTGTCTGAGCGGGAAGTAGAGGAACGGCCGTCGGTTGGCGGTCAGCTCCATCGCGGTCGTCAGCCCGCCCTGGATGACCGCCAGATCGCACGCGGCGAGGTGGCGGTAGAGGTTGTGGACGTAGCCGATGACGTCCAGGCCATCGTGGCGCGGCAACGACCCCGGATCGATGCGCGGCCCTGCGACGACGATCGTGCGCAGGCCTGGCACCTTGGCGGTGGCCAGCCGGTGGGCGTCGATCACGCGCCGCAGTAGATATTCGCCGACGCCCGTACCGCCGACGCTGACGATGCAGATCTGCTCGTCCTCGCCGTAGCCGAGCTCGCCGCGCAGCGCGTCGCGGTCCGCAAGGCCCTCCGAATCGAACCCTGTCACGTAGCCGGCGAAGTCGAAGTGCTGCTCGGTCCACTCGCGGATCAGCGGAAGCTCGGGCCCGAGACGGTCGGGCACGATGTCTTCGGGGTTGCCGACGAGGATCGCGCGGTCGCGCACGCGCGGGAAGCGCGCAATGTGCTCGACCATCTCGGCGTTGTAATCAGTGGTCAGGGACGCCTCGCGCTCGCCGCCGTCGGGCATCGGCAGCCAGCCCACGAAGTCGGTCAGCCAGCAGTACGCGGCTCGCTTGAGCTCCGGGTTCTCGTGCAGGTAGTAGTCGAGCTCCCACGCCTCGTCGCCGATCCAGAGGTCATATGGCTCGGCCTCGACCAGGTCGTGGAAGACCATGAAGTTGTTGATAAGGATCTCGTCCATTCGCCGCCAGGCCTGGAAAGCGTGCAGGTCGTGCTCGGCGGATTCGGACTCGATATGCGAGGACTCGTTGGCCAGCGCGGCACTCGCGGGATGGATGCGCTCGCCCTCGGCCTTGAGGACGTGCGTGACTGGGTCCTGAGCGAGCCAGTCGATCTCGAGGTCTTCCACCAGCGTCCGCAGTTCGCGGGCGATCGCAACGTCGCGCTGGGCATGGCCTAACCCGATCGAGGACGAGACGTACAGGGCGCGCCTGGGTCGGGCCTTGGCGCGCGTCCACGCAGAGGTCGGTCGGCGCTCGATGAAGTCTCGCAAGATCAGGTTGACCTTGACCGAGTCGCGGATCTGCGGGTTGTGGCCCGACCCCTCCATGGTGGCCAATCGGCCGTGCAACAGCTCCGCCAGCGCCGCGCCCGAGCCATACGGCCGGATCGCGTCCTCGGTCCCGTGGACCACGAGCGAGCGCTCGTTGACCCGCCCCGCTAGCTCCGCCAGGCTGGCGTTGTCGAGCGGGGGCACGAGGACCGTCAGGGCGAGCGTCAGCGGATCGGTGTCGAGCCCCCACCCAACCGCGTCCTCGATTTGCTTGGTCGAATGCGGCTCGGTGAAGGCGTGGCCGAAGAAGAACTTCAGGAAGTCCTCGTAGTGCTCTCGCCAGTAGTGCTGGTTGAACTTCTCCCAGCCGGTGTATGTCTGCCTGGGCTCGGTGAATGTCTCAGCCGTCGGTGCCGGGGGCGGCGCCGACAGGGGTAGCGGAACGGCTGGCGCGATGAACGCCAGTCCCTCGACTCGCTCCGCATGGTGTACGCCGAGGATGAGTGCCCACACGGCACCGGCCGACACTGAGACGACCCAGGCCCGGTCGGTCGCGGTCGCATCCATCACCGCCAGCGCGTCTGCGACGAACTCGGATGGCGCGTACGCCTCCGCGTCCGACGGCCGGTCTGAGCGGCCGTTGCCCCGCCCATCGAACGTCAGCACACGCGCGTGACGCGCGAAGTACGAAATCTGTGCTTTCCAGCAGCGCGAGTGAGCGATCGACCACGTCGGCAGGAAGAGGACGGGCGGATCGCCGTCGCCGTAACGCTCCCAGAAGACCTTGACGCCGCCGCGCTCGATGTAGCCGGTGTCGTCGGGATAGCGGGCACGACTTTGCTCGCCCGCGATTCCTGAAGCGGTCATGCCGCCCCCACACGAGCCCCTGCGGTTGCCAGGAGCCCTTCGGCCACGCTCGCGAGCGTCAGGCTTGAGATCGAGACCCGGTGCGAGAGGCGGCCTGAGACGTAGGCAAAGAACGCGGCGGGGGGCATCGAGCAGATGCCGCGCGCGATCACCCGCTCAGGGGGCGCAGAAATGGAGCAACCGTCGGGACGCTCACCATGGACGGCGCGCACGTCGGCGAGATCGACGCCGGCGGGATTCATGGCCCCGGCACCGAGTGACATGACTCCTTGTCGCACCAGAAACGACGAGGGAATACAGACCCAGGGACGTCGAGCCCGGCAGTGCGGCCGGCTGGTCGTCGCCTGCGCATGGAGCAGACCTTCTCACTCCCGCGTGGCTGAAGCGCGAAATCAGCGTGAAACGGGTTTACGCTTGCCGTACATGCTGCGGGTCCGGCTGCTGGGGGATCTGGCGATCGAGGTGGACGGAACGGCCGTGGAGCCGCCCGCGAGCCGCCGCGCCCGCGCGCTGCTCGGCTGGTTGGCGCTCGACCGTCGCATGCACCCGCGGTCCGGGCTCGCGGCGCGATTCTGGCCTGACGTGCTCGATCAGAGCGCGCGGACCAGCCTACGAAGCGCACTGTCGGCGTTGCGCCGCGCGTTGGGCCCGGGGGGCGAGCGCTATTTGATCGCCACGCGCGACGAGGTCGGTCTTGCCGATGTCTCCCTGGTGTGGACCGATGTCGCCGAGTTCGAACGCTGCCTCGAGGAGAACCGCCTCGAGGACGCGCTCGCGCTCGGTCGCGGTGAGCTGCTCTCCGGTCTCGAGGACGATTGGGTCTACGAGCCCCGGGACGGGCATCGCGATCGCGTGGCAGGCGTGCTCGCACGCCTTGCCGAGGGCGCCGAGCAGGATGGGGACCTCCGGAGCGCGATCGAGTACACGCGCCGGCAGGTGGCGCTCGATCCGCTCGCCGAAGAGGCCCAGCGCGATCTGATGCGGAGACTGGCTGCCGCCGGCGAGCGCTCCGCGGCAATCAGGGCCTACGAGCGACTGAGCCGACGGCTGCGTGATGAGCTGCGACTCGCTCCAGCCCAGGCGACTCGCGAGCTGGCCGCGGCGTTGCGGGCCGGCGGGGAGACCGCGCGCCCGGAGGTGGGCGCCGAGGAGCCGGCGGCCGCCGCCGTGACCCTGCTCTTCACGGACATCGTGGGTTCGACGGAGCCGCAGTCAGAGCCCGGCGACGACGAGACCGAGCAGCTGTGGTCGGAGCGCAGGATCGCGCTGCCGCCGTCGTTCGTCGGCGACGAACGTGCGACCCTCGTTGGCCGCGGCGCGCAACTTGAGTGGCTGCGCTGCCATTGGCAGGATGCCCGCGCCGGCCGTCGCCAAGTTGTGGTCCTCGTCGGCGAGCCGGGGATCGGCAAGACCAGGCTGGCCGCCGAGTTCTGCCGCGGCGCCTATGAGCACCGCGCGCTGGTCTTGCTAGGACGCTGCTACGAGGACTCGCCCGTCCCGTATCAGCCAGCTATTGAGGCTCTGCGCCATTACGTCTCAGAGAGTCCACCCGAGGCGCTCCGGCCCGCCGTGGCTCGGCACCGGGCAACCCTCGCAAAGCTCCTGCCCGAGCTCGCCGAGAGTTCTGCGCCGGCGGCGGCGATCAGCCCCAGTACCGAGCCGCCGGACCGCGAACAGGTCATGCTGTTCGAGGCGATGGCGTCCGTGCTGCGCACCGCCGCCGAGGAGGAGCCCCTGATCCTGGTCCTGGACGACCTTCATTGGGGCGACGCGCCGACGCTCTCGCTGTTGCGGCACGTCGTGCGCGCCACGGAGGGGACGCCCCTGCTGATCCTCGGCACCTATCGGGACACGGAGGTCGATGAGGCACACCCACTTGCACAGACACTCGCGGAGCTTCGCCGCGGGCGGACGCTTCAGACCCTCAGGCTCGAAGGGCTAGACGAGGAGGAGGTGGCGGCGATGATCTCCTCCCAGGCGGGCCGCACCCCTCCGACCGCGGTCGCGCGCGCGATCGTCGACCGCACGCAGGGCAATCCGTTCTTCGTCGAGGAGCTGTTGCGGGACCTGGCCGCAGAGGCCGACTTCACGGAGGCGCTCACGCGGATCCCCGACACGGTCAAGGACCTCCTCGTCCGCCGCTTGCGCCGACTCGACGACGGCTGCAAGCGAGTGTTGACGATCGCCTCGGTAACCGGTCGAGAGTTCGCGCTGGACCTCATCCGGACCGTGACCCGGGCGACCGCCGAGGAGGTCGCCGACCGCCTCGAGCAGGCGATCGCCGCGCAGGTTGTCCGCGAGTCCTCGATCGGGCACTACAGCTTCGCCCACGCCCTGATTCGAGAAACGATCTACGAGCGGCTTTCGCGCACCCGGCGCGCACAGTTGCATCGGCAGATCGGGGAAGCGATCGAGAGCCTCGTGGGCGACCGGACCCCCGAGCAGGCAGGCCCGCTCGCGTACCACTTCTCCGCCGCAGGGGACATGGCCAAGGCATACCAGTACCACTCGCGCGCTGCCGCGGCGGCGCAGCTCGTGTGCGCGGTCGAGCCGGCGCTCACCCACTGCAGTGAGGCGCTCGACGCCGCGTCCCGGCTCAGCCTCGACGCTGACCACGAGCCGGCACTGCGGCTGCTTCTGCTCCAGCGAGGGAGGCTGCGCTGGCGCAGCGGCGAACTGGCCGACGCCACCGCGGATCTCGACGCAGCTCTCGATGCCTCGCGGCGAGTGGGCGACCGCGTGGTCGAGATGGAGACCCTCAACGAACTCGGCATGCTGAGCCTTCGCTCGGATCCCGGCGCGACCGCCGCGTTCCACGAGGCCGCGCTCGAAATCGCCCACGATCTGGGCGACACCGCCGCCGAGACCCACGCCCTGGGTCGGCTGGCGGTGATCTGCACCCACCAGCTCGACTTCGAACGCGCGCGCAACCTCGGCGAGCGCGCCCTCGAGCTGGCCCGCGGGACGGGCGATCCAGCTGTGGTCGGACGGGCGATGGACAGCATCAAGCTGGCGGTCTGGCAGCTCGGCGACCTGCGCCGGCTCGAGGAACTGACCGCCGAGCTCGAGCCGCTGTGGCGTGAGCGCGACGATCTCTGGTACCTCCAGTGGACCCTGCTCGAATCGGCGTTCGTTCCGATCGGCGCAGCGCGCTGGGAGGAGGCCGAGCAGCGGCTCGCGGACGCGATCGCAATCAACCGCCGCGTTCACGACCCGCTCGCCGAAGTCTTGATGCTCGACGCGCTGTGCTGGCTGAACCGAAGCCGCGGCGCGTACGGGCAGGCGCTATCAGCAGGCCAGCGGGCGGTTACGCTCGGTGCCGAGGTCGGTTGGGAGGAATGGGCAGCGGCAACGCTGGGCTCGACGCTGCTCGATCTGGGGGCGTTCGACCGTGCGGCGGAGGTTCTCGAGCGTGGCCTGAAGGCGGGCGAGCGGATCGGCGCGCGCAACCAGATCGCGCGTTGCCTCGGCCAGCTCGCCTGGGCTCGCCTAGAGCTGGGCGCCGCGGATGAGGCGTTCCTGCTCGCCACGCGCGGAGAGGAGTTGCTCGAACGGGTTACCGGCGGCCCGTTCCTGTTTGGCGCGCACGCCTACGCGGCCGTCGCGAGAGTGCTGCTCGCAAGCGGCGCCCCTGACCGTGGCGAGATCCTGCTGCGCCCGGTCCTTGCCGCTGCACAGAACTTCGGGTGGCGCGAGGCGGCCGCCACCGCCGGGCTCGTCATTGGACTATGCCTGGAAGCACGCGGCGAGCTCGACCACGCCCGCGCAACACTTCGCCAGGCCGCCGAACTGTCCGACGAATCCGGAATCCCCGCGGCGGCCTGGGAAGCCCACGCCGCCCTCGCGCGCCTTCCGGACGAGCCTGGTGAACACCTGGCGGTTGCCGCAGCGATCGTCGAACTCATGACCGCCGGTCTCAAAGACGATGCGATAGGCGCTCTCCTGCGCCAGCGCGCGACGCGGTAGACCAGGCCACCTCGTAGCCGAGCGTCGCGCGGTCGGTCAACGGACGACCGGCAAGCTCTGTCAGCGCTGCTATCTGCGTGCCGTACATCCGCACGGCTCTCAGCTTGCGAGCGTAGTCCTCTACATGGAGGTGGTGCACGGCGGGCGCCATCGCGCCGGTTCCAGCAAGGACCTCGTCCCACATCGCTCCGGCCAGGTCCTCAGCGGCCGGCGCGCTCCTGCCCGTGACCCACGGGGGCCAGCCGTGCACGGTGGCATGCGGAAGGTCGGCATACAGGGAAACGGCGAACCCGGCCGCGCGCAGCTCGAGCGCTGCCGCCCGTACCAGTCAGTGCGCTCCTTGTCTCTGGCCAGGCCGGTCATCGGCGCCATCGCCATCCCCATGTCCGACCGGGACGAGGTCCCCGCCCGCGCTACGCGCACCATCGGCGACATCGAAACCAGACCCTTCCCCACATCGCCCTCAGACGCTTCTGAGGTTCTCTTGGTTGCCCGATGACGGGGCGCTCCCGCAGAGGCTCAGACCGGCATCATTTGGATCCGCAGGCAGAGGGGATTCCGAGCCCGGCGACAAAGGTGGCGTCGCGTAAGACCCGTCCGGAAGGAGTCCGGGACGGGGGTCTCATCCGGACGCCCCGGGCTCGATGCGGGGTCCGCCGCGTGCCACTCGCGGCTCCTCGGGGGATCCGGGGGCGATGCGCGCGTCGAGGCGAAGGCAGGTCACGGCTCGCGGCGGGGTCAGTGCCCTGCTCGTCGCCTCTATGAACGAGGGCCCGTTGTCAAGCCCCTCGCCCTGTCGATGTCAGATCCCTGACACCCTGAGTGTCGATCGCCGGGTGAACGCTGGCCGTGTCAAGCGCCTCAGCGAGCGCGCTGGAGTGAACAGTAGGGCTGATGGCGCTTGACACGACAGCGTGAACCTGGCAGGACGTTGTCACGGCGCGCGGGCGGGTTGGTGATGGTCGTGTGGAGCAGTGCCCATGTCTCTATCGCGTCATCGACCTTCGAGGACTTGGTGTTATCGGGGCTCGCTCCGGTGGCGCATGTCAAAAATGGACTGTCAGGCAGTCAGGCGAGAAATGGCGCTTGCCGGAGCGAAGGGCTTGAACGGTTGGTTACGGGTCAGCATGTACCAGATCGCCTCGGTCAGCTTCCGAGCGAGCTCGATCTGGGCGACCTTGGCGCCGCGCTGGCGGCCCAGCCGGCGCTTGGTGCGCTGGTAGCGCTCTTTGTAGAGCGGGTGCGAGGAGCGCGGCTTCCATCAGCCCCCAGCGCAGGTATCTCGGGCCGTGCTTGGACAGCGGGCCGCGGCGGTCCACCTCACCGGACTGGCTCACGCGCGGGCACAGGCCGGTGTACCCGGTCAGCTTGGTCGGCGAGGAGAAGCGGCCGATGTCGCCGATCTCGCAGGCGATCGTGAAGCCGGTGATCCAGCCGATCCCCGGGGCGCTCATCAACAGCGGGATGTATCGATGATCGGCGCCGGAGCGACGCAACCAGCGCGCGATCTCATCGATCCGCCGGTCGAGATCGTCAATCAACTCGAGACTCGCCTGGACGTGACCACGCCATGGCTCGGGGAAATCCAGCTCGGCGAGCAGCTTGCGGCCGGCGACGCCGAACAGGTCGGCCATCGGGACCTGGTGGCCGAAGGCGATCAGCGATGCGTGGACTCGGTTCTTGAGGATCGCGCGGTGCTTGACCAAGTGCAGCCGCCACCTGGAGCGCTCCCGCTCGGCGCGCAGCTCCGGCGTCGGCAGCCAAATCGCCGGCACCAGATCCCGGAACGAGAGCTCCGCCAACACGCGGGCGTCGACCTTGTCGGTCTTGCACGCCAACGGCGCGAGTCCCTTGACACGCTGCGCATCGGCGACCAGCACCTCCCACCCGTAACGGACCAGCTCGTCGTGCACGAACCGCGCGCCGTTCATCGACTCCACCACCCCACGCACCGGCTCGCCATACACCGCCACCCGCCGCGTCAGCCCGTACAGCCCATCGCGGTCCGCCGGCGCGCGGAAATGCTCGACCAGCTCTCCCTCGCTCGAGATCAGGCACACGTCGACCCGCCTGCGACTCAGATCCAAACCCACGTGCAACATCAGCGACCCACTCCCTTCCACAAAGACGAGCAGGATCAGCCCGGCCCATCGCGTAACGTGAGCCGAGGTCGGTCCTCCGTATTTCGCTAGCCCGGCCGCGCGGCGGCTACCGCGCGCGCCTGACCCAAAGCTTTCGATCCGGAGGGCCGACCTCCTGCTCGACAGCTACACCGCCCGAGGCAAGCCCTCGTTCATCACAGTCAGAACGAGGGTTGCCGCTTCCCCTTTGGGTCTAATAGGGCAGCCAGCGACGACGCGCCAGACCGCCGCAACGCCGACAGCTCCGTGCGAGGCGAAGCTGGCTCACCGCCGAGTCCGCCCACCACAACACCGACGCGGCCACACGACCGTAACCCGCGGCCTGGACGCGGTACCTCACGCCCGCCAAACGTCTCACGGTTGCCCGGAACGGTTGCCCGCTCTCAAACGACTCGAAGCTCAGGAAGCACAGCTGTACCAAATAGTGGCGATTTGCAGCGCTTTCCCTGAGCGCCCCCGGCAGGACTCGAACCTGCGACCCACGGCTTAGAAGGCCGTCGCTCTATCCAGCTGAGCTACGGGGGCAACGCCTGAGGAACAGTAGTGGCGTACCTCGTCACCAAGGGCCGGGACAATCCCGGCATGCCCTACCGCCGACTCTCGCCAGGCCGCGCCGTCCTCCTCGCCGTAGCCGTCGGGGCATTTCTCCTCACCAGTGGCCCTGCCGCCACCGCCACCACGCAATGCCTGGTCCCGGGCGTGGGTAAGCCGCTCGACGAAGTGTGGCAGCCGCACATGCTGGCCGCGATCGGCTACACGGACACCCGGACCGGGGACATCGCGTTCGCCGTGCGGACCGAAACGCGCTTCTACGGATATCGCCCGAACCACGACGAGTGGTCGGCCAGCGTGGTCAAGGCGATGCTGATGGTCGCCTACCTGAACCAGCCGGGGGTCCGGGACCGGGAGCTGAACGCCCACGACCGCCAACTGCTCACGCCGATGATCACCGAGTCCGACAACGACGACGCACAAATCGTCTTTGACACCGTCGGACAGCCAGCGCTCCGAGCCCTCGCCCATCGCGTGGGCATGAGCCACTTCGCCACCTCGCCGATCTGGGGCGAGACCGAGATCACCGCGGCCGATCAGACCACGTTCTTCCTCCACATCGACAGCTTCATCCCCGACCGTCACCGCGCTTACGCGATGTCGCTGCTGGCCGGGATCGTGCCCTCACAGCGCTGGGGCATCGGCGAGGTCGCCCCGAAGGGCTGGAAGCTGTACTTCAAGGGCGGGTGGGGATACGGCACCGGCCTGCTCGACCACCAGGTGGCGCTGCTCGTCCGCGGGTGCGCTCGGGTCTCAATCGCCGTGCTCACCATGCACGACGGCTCACACCCCTACGGCAAGGACACGCTGAAGGGCATCTTCGCCCGCCTGCTCCGCGGGCTGCCGACGCCGACAGCGGCCAAAAAACATCGGGGCGCCCGGATTCGAACCGGGGACCTCAAGCACCCAAAGCTTGCGCGCTAACCAGGCTGCGCTACGCCCCGACGCTGATGGGCGAGTCTAGAGCCTCGCCCTCTCGGCCCCCATCGCCCGGCCCGACCGTCCATCGCCGTCGTCGAGTAGCCTCCGGCTGCGTCCATGGCCGATGTCGAACCGCTGCGCGCGCTGCATTACGACCTGGAACGAACCGGCGGCCTCCAGGACGTCGTCGCGCCGCCGTACGACGTGATCGGGCCCGAGGACCGGACCGAGCTCGAGGCGGCTTCGCCCTACAACGTGGTGCGGATCGACCTGCCGGTCGGAAGCGACCCGTACGGCTTCGCGGCCGAGCAGCTCAAGGAGTGGCGAAAGCAAGGCGTGATCGTCCGCGACGAGCAGCCCGCAGTGTGGGTCCTCGAGCAGGACTACACCGGCCCCGACGGAAGCCTGCGCCAACGCCGCGGGTTCCTCGCGCGCGTGCGCGTGGAGGAGTATGGACCGGGACGGATCAGGCCCCACGAGCGCACGCACCCCGGTCCCAAGGAGGACCGGCTCAAGCTCACGCGCGCGACCAAGGCCAACCTGTCCCCGATCTTCTCGCTGTTCGACGATCCGCAAGGCGCCGCCACCGAGGCGCTCGCGCGCGTGACCGGCGCCACCGCACCCTGGGGCCAGGCCACCGACGGGGACGGCACGGTCAACCGGGTGTGGCGGATCGCCGACCCCGGCACGATCGCCCAGCTCACCGGCGCGGCCGAGCCGGCGGAGCTGCTGATCGCCGACGGCCACCACCGCTACGAGACCGCGCGTGTGTACGCCGAGGAGATCGGCGGCGAGGGCCCCCATCGCTACGTGCTGATGTGCCTCGTGGCGCTCGAGGATCCCGGCCTGACCGTGTTCCCTACCCACCGCCTCCTCAGAGACCTTCGCCCCGACCAGCACGAGACGCTGGCCAACGCGCTCCGGAGCAGCTTCGAGATCGAACGACTCGACAGCACCGCCGAGCTCGCCCCCGCCTACGGCCAGCCAGTCCGCCTCGGCTACATCGACGCCCACTTCCGCCAGCCGTTCAGGCTCACGCTCAAGGACCCGGCGATCGCCGATCAGGCCCTGGCCGACCACGCCGAGCCCTACCGGCGGCTCGACACCGCCGTGCTCGAGGCGCTGATCCTCAAGGGCGCGCTGGGCATGACCGACGAGGACATCGACCACCTCGAAGGGCTCGATTACGCGCGTGACTTCGACCATGCGCTCGAGCTCGTCGAAACCGGGGCGCGGGACGCGGCGTTCTTCGTCGCCCCCACCCCGATCGAGGAGGTTCGCGCGGTCGCCGCCGCCGGCGAGAGCATGCCCCCCAAGTCGACCTACTTCTTCCCCAAGGTCCCGACCGGGCTGCTTCTCAACCCTCTCGACGACTAACTCGGATTCCCAAACCGGGGTTGTTCCGCGCTGATTGGTGAGTCTGGCGCGGGAATCGCCCGCGGATTGCGGGGTTTGGATCGATTCCCGGGTACGAAACAGGTGTGGTTTCGCTGTACGTTGGCGCGGCGTGCTTGAAGGTGTGCTGGGCGGCGACTCGGGGACGGGATGTCATCGCGCCCTGAAAAGGCGTGTTTGCGGGCGTCGATGCCTGGATCGGGCGGCATCATGTCCGACCACGACCGTATGGTTATGGGCTGTGGGTTCAGCGAAGCGCACCAGTTCTGGTGGTCGAGCCGAACGGCGGCGTGAACGCGCGGCGTTCTTCACGGCCCCGGAGGACGTGGCGCAGCGTCGCTACGAGGCGCTGCGCGCGTACTTCGTCGAGGACGCCACGGCCGAGCAGGTCGCCGCCCGGTTCGGGTACGCGCCCTCCACAGTTGTCGCGATGGTCCGCGACTTCACCGCGCAGGCGGGCGAGTTCTTCATCGAGCGACGCCCAGGCCCGCGGGTGGCACCGTCAAAGCTCGCGGCGCGTGATGAGGTGCTGCGCCTGCGGGCGGCTGGTCACTCCGTGCCCGAGATCACCCTGGCGTTGGCGCTGACCGAGACGCCGTTGAACCGCACCGGGGTGTGGGAGGTGTTGGCCGCTGCGGTGTTTCTGAGTTCGTGATAGAGCGGCCGACTTTTTCAACCACACGCGGGGCTTGTGGCTGGGGCCGGTTGGTGCTGGGGCTGCGGGCGTCGTCCGTGCCCATTCCGCTGGCCATCCATGGCCAGCGGGCGACCCCCTCAAAAGCGCCCCTCTTCCCCAGAAGGAGCGCGGGGCGATCGGTGCCGGGGAGCTTGGTCATGACTTGTTCTTCCGATTCTCCGCGATCCGGCGTGTGCGGGCGCGGCGCATCCCGGCGGCGCGAGCGCGGCGGATGCCGGGGGCGCGGCCGTGATGCTCGTCATCGGGGGTGACGTATCCGATCGAGGCGTGCAAGCGTCGAGTGTTGTAATCGCCGCGGATGCGGGCGAGCTCGGCGTCGAGTACGGCCGCATCGGTGATCCCGACCAGGTGCGGCCAGTCGCCCTTCAGGTGGCTGAAGAAGCTCTCGATGTGTGCCTGGTCGGTCGGGGTGCCGGGCCGGCCGTGATGCTGGGTGATCGCCATCAGCGCCATGAACTTGCGCGTGTCCAGCGCGGTCATCTCCGACCCGTTGTCAGACCACGCGATCAACACCGGCACCCCGTCATCCTCGACGCTCGGCGGCAGCCCGTCCGGGTCGAGAAGGTCCTGGTCCTCGAGCGCGCGGGCGAACAGCAGCTGCGCCTGGGTCGAGGTCTGCTCGGTGGTGAGCAGGTACCCGATCCAGTAGCGGGTCACGACGTCAACGATCGCGTACGCGACCCGCTTGCACCGCGTGAAGTGCGTCGCGTCCCAGATCCAGATGCGGTTCTTCTCCCACGGAATCTGCGGAAGAGCAGGCATAACCGGCCGTGGCCGGAACGGCTCACCCGGCAACTGGACCTTGTGCTTGAGCGCGACCCGCAGCACGGTCGACGGCGAGACGAACACCGCGCCGACATACGAGCCGCGGTGCGCGAGCTTGCGATGCGACAGGTCCACCGCACCCCACGTCTCGATCAGATCGAGGATCGCCTGCTCCTCCCAGTCCAGGATCCCATGCACGGCACCGCCGCCGGGATCACGGTCCTCCAGGCTGCCGGTCTCCCGCAGTCGCTGCCGCCAGCGGTGCGCGCGGACGTCGGCGAGCTGGAGGACTCGGCACGCCCTGGTGTGCGCCCAGCCGTCAGCGACGGCCTGGTCGATCAGCCCCAGCAGCTCGAGCTTGGCCCCGGCGCTCACGCGCGCGGGGACCGGGCCGAAAAGCCCGAGCGCTGCCTTCCCCGGTGCAGCGTGCAGCTCGATCGCCATCTCCTTGAGCGCCTCCGACAGACGGTCGTTCTCCTCCCTGAGCAACTCCAGCTCGACCGTCTCGGCGGACGCGGGCCGGCCCGGCTTCGCCGAGGCGAACGCCGCGAGCGCGGCGTCCTTCGCCAACGCCCGCAGACGAACGATCACGCTGACGTCGACGCCGTACTTCCGAGCAGCGTCGGCCTGCGAGATCTCCTGCGAGGTGACCTCCAAGAACACCTCCCACTTCTCCTCCGGCGTCAACTGCCGGCGAGGCCTGCGCTTGCCGTTCTCCATCATCCGATCCTCCTGGTTCAAGGCCCCCGAAGCCTCCCAGGATGTGGTTGAAAAACAGCCCGACCTCTATCACGAAGTCAGACGCACTGCGCCGCCGAGGGTTATGAGCGGTTGGGACCGCGCGCGCCGGGTGAGCGCGGCCCGCCGACGCGCGATCATCCGCCGCGCGTGCGGGTGATGCGCTGGCCCGAGCAGCCCGTCCGTGTCAGTAGTGACCATGCGGGCGCGATGTTGCTGCTGCCCGCGCTGGTCGCGCTGGATCTTCCCGGTGCGGTCGCCAGCGCGGGGTTCCCCGGCACGCGTGAGGTTCCCGCGCTGTCCTCGGTCCTCTCGCTGCTGGCCCTGAAATCGATCGGACGACGTCGCGTATCACATGTCGATGATGTGTGTCTCGACCCGGCGCTCGCGACGTTCGCCGGCCTGGAATCGCTGCCGAAGGCCAGCTCGTTGGGGAGCTACAGCTACCGCCTGACCCGCGTGCACGATCAGGAGCTCCTGGCCGCGTTGGCAAGGTCGATGACCGAGACAGGGCAGACCCGCGGCGCTGATTTCGACGTGGACTTCCACGCGATCATGCACTTCGGAGACGACGTCGCGCTCGAGAATCACTACGTTCCGCGCCGTTCGCAGCGGACCGAGGCGGTCCTGTCGTTCTTCGTGCAGGACTCAGAGACCCGCAACCTGCTCTACGCCAACGCGACCTGCACCAAGGCCGACCAGGCCGGGCAGGTGATCGCGTTCGCGCGCCACTGGCAGGACGCGACCGGTCACCTCCCATCGCTGCTGGTGTTCGACTCCAAAGTCACCACCGGCGCCGGACTGGCCGAGCTCAACGCGGCCGGCCTGCGGTTCATCACCCTACGCGCGCGCAACGCGAAACTCACCAGCCAGCTCGAGGCACTGCCCGACGGACAATGGACAACGATCACGCTGGACCGGCGCGGCACGCACAACCGGCCACAAGTGCACGAGCAGGACGTCACCGTTCGTGGCTGCCCCGCGCCGCTACGTCAGATCGCGGTCCGCGGACTCGGGCACGAGCACCCGACCCTGATCCTCACCAACGACCGCGAGAGCCCGCCGAAACAGATCGTCGGCCGGTACGCCAAACGGATGCGGGTCGAGCAACGCCTCGCCGAGCAGATCCGCAGCTTCCACCTCGACTCGCTCAGCAGCGCTGTCGCGTTGAACGTCGACCTCGACACCACCCTCACCGTTTGGGCCGCCGCCGCCTACGACCACCTCCGCCAACGCCTCCCCGGCTACGAACAGATGACGCCCGACACAATCCGGCGCCGATTCATCAGCACCAGCGGCCAGATCACGATCCAGCCCGACCACGTCACCTGCCGCCTGAACAGCCGCACCTACAGCCCGATCATGCGCAGCGCCGATCTCCCACCAATCGAGATCCCCTGGTGGAACGGCCGACAGCTCCACTTCCAGTTCGCCTGATCCAACCCGCACTCAATCAGCGACACCCAACCAGGTGCCAATTCGCTGTTTGGAAATCCAAGCTAACCGCCTCAGCCTCCACCCAGATGGCTAGGATGAATACAAAGCACACTTCGACCAGCAAGGATCACCGCAGATGAAGGCCATCGCGCGCCGCACCGCACGGACTGCATTCACCCACCGCATCGACGTCCGCCAGCATCAGCTCACCGCCGATGAGCCGAGCGAGCACGGCGGAGACGACGAGGGCCCGAGCCCGCAGGAGCTGCTGGCCGCCAGCCTGGCCTCGTGCACCGCGGTCACGATGGAGATGTACGCCAAGCGCAAGGGCTGGGACATCGGCCCGGTCGAGGTCCTGTGCGAGTACGCCCCCGCCGACCGCGGCTGCTTGACCAACTTCAAGCTCGTTATCAGGCTCCCCAATGCCTGTAGCGAGGAGCAGATCGACAAGCTCCGGATCATCGCCGCGAAGTGCCCGGTCCACCGGACGCTCGACGGCGAGGTCAGCTTCGACGAGCGGATCGAGCTCGTCCAGCCCGCCGCGGCCGTGTAACGCGCCCGCGCCGCCCCCGCCTCCCGCAGGGCGCCTAGTCCACCACCTCGACGCCGGCCGCGCGCAGCGCCTCCACCGCGCGCTCCCCGTCGCCCGGCTGCACCTCGACCGCCCGCGTCGCACCCCGATGCAGCGTCACGCCGAAACCGGCGCGACGAGCATCCAGGGCGGTCGCCTTCACGCAGTAGTCGAGCGCCAGCCCGACCACGTCCACCGCGTCGACGTCGTGCTCGTCGAGCAGCCGCTCGAGCTCGGTGCCCTCGAAGCCCGAGTAGCCCTCCCGGTCGCGCGCCTGTCCCTTGTCGACGACCGCATCGACGAGACCTCGATCGATCCCCGCATGCAGCTCCGCCCCCGAGGTGCCGGCGACGCAGTGCACCGGCCAGGGACCGCCCTGCTCGGCGAACGAGCCGTGGTCGGCCGGATGCCAATCACGCGTGGCGATCACAAGACCGGACTGAGCAGCCAGCCGGTTCACAGGCTCGACCACCGCGTCACCGTCGGGCACGGCCAGCGCCCCGCCCGGACAGAAGTCGTTCTGCACGTCGACGACGATCAGAGCCCGCACGACACCCGAATATAGTCAGCCGATGCCGTCCGGCAACAACGACCTGACCGGGCACCTCCGGCAGGTCCTTCTCAACCCGGAGGACGCGCTCGAACTCGAGGTCCGGGGCGCCACCAACGCGGCCGTGCTGGTGCCGCTGTATCTCGAGCGCGGCCGGCTGCACGCGGTGTTCACCAAGCGCCAGGACGACCTGCGCCGGCACCCGGGCGAGATCTCGTTCCCGGGCGGGCGCTACGACGAGGGCGAGCCCGACCTCAGGGCCACCGCGCTCCGCGAGGCCAACGAGGAGATCGGGCTCCCCAGCGACGCGGTCGAGATCGTCGGCGCGCTCCAGCCCACCCCGACGATCGCCACCGGGTACGCGGTGTACCCGTTCGTGGGCATGATCGAGGCCGGGCGCACCTGGACGCCCAGCGCCAGCGAGGTGGCCGAGGTCCTCGAGCTGCCGCTCGACGAGCTGCTGGCCGGCTATGCCCGCCGGCGCCTGGTCCGCCGCGACGTCCCGATCCGGACCGACACCTACGTGGTCGGCGAGAACCTCATCTGGGGAGCAACGGCCCGGATCCTGGCCGACCTGTTCGACCGGATCGGGCCGCTGCTCGACAGAGAAGACTCGAGGGTCCGGGTCAGCCCTTCTCGATCGGCACGTTGACCAGGTTGCCCCACTCGGTCCACGACCCGTCGTAGTTCTTGACGTCCTGCTCCCCGAGCAGCTCGTGCAACACGAACCACGTGTGGGCCGAGCGCTCTCCGATCCGGCAGTAGGCGATGATCGGATCGCCGGACAGCACGCCCTTGCCGCCGTACAGGTCGCGCAGCTCCTCGGCTGACCTGAAAGTCCCGTCCTCCTTGACCGCCTGGGCCCAGGGGATCGACTTCGCGCCCGGGATGTGGCCGGCCCGCTGCGCGCCCTCGCTCTCGTAGCCCGGCATCGCGATCAGCTCGCCCGAGTACTCCTGCGGCGAGCGCACGTCGACCAGCTGGTGGTGGTCGTGCAGCGCGCCGAGGACTTCGTCGCGCTTGGCGCGAATCGAGGCATCGCCGGCCTTGGCGGTAAAGCTGGCCGCCGGGTACTCCGACACATCCGCGGTCGTCGGCCGGCCCTCAGCGATCCAGCGCTCCCGGGGGCCGTTCAAGAGCTTCACGTTGTCGTGGCCGTAGTACTTCAGATACCAGTAGGTGTAGGCCGCGAACCAGTTGTTGCGATCGCCGTAGAGGATCACCTGGTGCTCGCCCGAGATCCCGCGGCTGCCGAACAGGGCACCGAACTCCTCCGGACCGAGGAAGTCGCGCTTGACCTGGTCCTGCAGGTCAAGACGCCAGTCGAACCCGATCGCGCCCGGAATGTGCGCGTCCTTGTACAGGGCGGGGTTCTCGTCGACCTCGACGATCCGGATCGTGTCGTCGTTCAGGTGCTGCTCGAGCCACTCCGGCTCGACCAGTACGTCATTGGCGTAGTCAGCCATAGGCGTGCCTCCATCTATTTCCGATCAACTTTTATCTATTTTGTGTTTTCAGTTTACCGTGGGCCAGCGGTGCCGCCATCGAGCGCAAGCTGGACGGCGGCGACGGCGGCGGCCGTCCACGCCGCGGGCTCGCCGGGATCGGCGTCGAGCAGCGAATACGGGATGCGCGAGTCCTCGCACCGCTCGCGCACGAGCGCCGCCCCCGCCGCCAGGACGTCCGGATCGACCGAGCCGGCGGCTTCGTAGACGACCCCGCGCACCGTGGTGTCGACGATCCGGGTGAGCAGCATCTCCAGGCGCGTGCCGTGGAGCGCGGCCAGTTGCTCCGGCGGCGCGACCGCCGAGCCGAGGAGCACGCACGCCACGGTCACCTGGTCGAGGGCCGGTGCGAGCGTCGCCACCCGATCCGGGTCGCCGACGTAGGCCTCCGCGCCGATCGCCTCGATCGCCGCCCGGCTCCCGGGGTCACGGGTCGTTCCCCGCACGGCGTGGCCGCGAGCGATCAGCTCCCCCGCCAGCGACTGCCCCCGGCAGCCGCAGCCGATGATCAAGCAGCGGGCCACGACCCGGCCACGCCGTTGGGCCCGCCGGAGTCAGCCCTCACGCCGCTGCTCGCGCAGCTCGCTGAGCACCCGGGCCTCGAGCTCCTCGGCGCTCAGCACCGCCTCACCCCGGGCGCGCCTGCGCTCGTTGTGCGCCCTCAGCATCTGATCGAGGTCCTCCGCCTCGAGTGCCTCCCGCTGTTCGGTGATCTGGCGTGCGGACTGCAGCCCGAGCTGCTCGAGTCCGGACCCGGGGTAGTAGCGCCCGATCATCCAGAACACGAGCACCAGAACGGCGAGGCCACCGACCACCACGAGGGTAAACGAGTCCACCGCCCCGGAGTCTAGAGCGCCAGCGCAACTTCGCACCGGGTGCAGTGTTTTCAGGGGCGTTCATCGCCACCGCCTGGTAGGGAGCCGGGAACCCAGCGGAGGCACCACACACTCCACGCCTGGAAAGGAGCGCTCGATGCGCCCACGCCTTGCCGTGCTTGCGATGGTGGTGACCACGCTCGTGGCTTTCGCTGTGCCGAGCATGGTCACCGCTGCGCCAAGGCACAACCGCGGTTTGACCATCAACGCCATTCCTAACCCCATCGATGCCGGCGAGGGGGTGTTCATCTACGGTCACCTCAACCTCCGCCCAGTGGGTGCTCAGACCATCGTCCTCTACCACCACCTCGCCGGGTCGGGCAGGGGATACACGCGAGTCAGCCAGACCACGACCGACTCGCACGGCTTCTATCAGTTCACTCGCGCCGAGGACGTGGTGACGACAAATCGCAGCTGGTTCGTGCGCGAGGCCGGCATTCACCAGATCCACAGCCGCACGGTATTCGAGCGCGTGGCGGCGCTGGTGAGCCTGAGTGCGAGCACGACGACCGCGGTCACCGGGCAGCCCGTGGTCTTCACCGGGCACGTCGACCCGAAACACGCCGGCGAGCGGGTCGTGCTCCAGCAGGAGACGGCTTCGGGCAACTGGCACAGCCTGGAGAGCGACCGTCTGGACGGGGGATCGAACTACTCGATCACCCACCACTGGCGCATCGCCGGCGATCACACGGTCCGAGTGCTGTTCCCGTCTGACCGCTTCAACATCCGCGGTGTCGCGAACCCAGTCACGGTCGCGGTTCAGCAGAAGCAGATACCCGGGTTCACGATCTCGAGCTCGGATCAGCTGATCTTCTACGGTCAGCCGGTCACGATCTCGGGCGTGCTCTCGAACGCGGCGCCGAACACGCCGGTGACGCTGTGGGCGCGTAACTCCTCTCAGGACCAGTTCACTCCGGTGGCCGACACCACCATCGGGTCCGACGGCAGTTACACGTTCGCCCCGCAGGCGCCCACGTCCAACACCGTCTACCAGGTCCGTACTACCCTGGCTCCGCGCCGTCACAGTGCGGTGCTGTTCGAGGGCGTCCAGGATGCGCTCACCATGACGCCGAGCTCAACGACCTCAGAGGTCGGTGGCCATATCACGTTCACCGGCACCGTCCTGCCTGATAAGGCGGGTGAGGTCATCTACCTGCAGCGCCTCGGCGCTGACGGTGACTGGCACAACGAGGAGATCCGGGTCGTCACCCACGGCTCCACGTTCCAGTTTGGCTGGACGTTCGGCAAGGCGGGGACCTACCAGTTCCGCGCCCGGATCACCGGCGATGGCGTGAACGTCGGCGGCGCCTCGGCGCCGGTGACGATCCAGGTCTCACCGGCCACCAACCCGTCGACGTTGCCACCCGCTTCCTAGCCCGGGACGGGCACGTCGCAGAAGCCGGCCCCCGCCGCGCCGCGGCGGGGGCCGGTCCGGTAGCGTCCCGCCCATGGACTTCGAGCTGACGGACGAGCAGCGCCTGGTCAGCGAGACCGCGCGCGCCTTCACCGACAACGAGATCGTCGAGCGCGCGCGAGAGAACGACCGCAACGAGCACTTCGACCTCGAGTTGGTGGCCAAGATCGCCGCGCAGGGGTACCTCGGGGCGATCGTCCCGCAAGAGTACGGTGGCGCCGGACTCGACTATCTGACCTATGGGCTGATCGTCGAGCAGATCGGACGCGGCGACTCGGCGATGCGCACCGTGGTGTCCGTGCAGACGTCGCTCGTGTGCTCGGCCCTGCTGCGCTGGGGCACCGAGGAGCAGAAGCGGCGCTACCTGCCCAAGCTGTGCTCGGGTGAGTGGCTGGGGTGCTTCGCGCTGACCGAGCCCGACACCGGCTCGGACGCCGCCAACCAGCGCACGCGAGCCAGGCGCACCGACTCGGGCTGGGTGATGAACGGCGCCAAGATGTTCATCTCGATGGGCAACTACGCCAAGCTCGCGCTGGTCTTCGCCCAGACCGACCCCGAGAAGGCCCACCGCGGCCTGGCCTGCTTCTTGGTCGAGACCGACCAGCCCGGCTATCAGCCCCAGGAGGTCCACCACAAGCTCGGCCTGCGGGGCTCGGACACCGCGGCGATCTCGCTCGACGACGTCGAGGCGCCGGACGACGCGATGCTGGGCGAGATCGGCGACGGCTTCAAGGTCGCGATGAGCTCGCTCGACTCAGGCCGCTACAGCGTCGCCGCCGGCTGCGTGGGCATCTGCCAGGGCTGCCTCGACGCCTCGATCCGGTATTCCAAGGAGCGCCAGCAGTTCGGCCGGCCGATCGCGAGCTTCCAGCTGGTCCAGGAGATGATCGCCGACATGGCGCTCGAGACCGACGCCGCCCGCATGCTCGTGTGGCGCGCCGGCTACCTCAAGGACCAGGGCAAGCCCAACACCACCGAGACCTCGATCGCCAAGCTGTACGCCACCGAGGCCGCGGTCCGCTGCGCCAACGCGGCCATCCAGGTGCACGGCGGCTCCGGCTACGTCGACGACTACCCGGTCGAGCGCTACCTGCGCGACGCGCGGGTCACCACGCTCTACGAAGGCACCTCCCAGATCCAGAAGCTGATCATCGGGCGCGCGCTGACCGGAGTCAACGCGCTCATTCCCGCGTGAGCGCCGAGGCCGGGCCCGCCGGGACGATCGCAGTGGCCGGCGCCGGCACGATGGGCGCGGGCATCGCGCAGCTGGCCTGCCTGTCCGGCGCGCGGACGCTCCTGCACGACCCGGTCCCGGAGGCGCTCGAGCGCGGGGTCGAGCGGATCAGGGCCCAGCTCGAGCGAGGCGCGGAGCGCGGCCGCCTGAGCGCCGAGCAGGCCGAGGAGGCGAGCGCCGGGCTCGTCGCCGCGCCCGCGCTCGAGGACCTCGCCGACGCCGAGCTCGTGATCGAGGCCTCGCCGGAGCGGCTCGAGCTCAAGCAAGATCTGTTCGGGCGGCTTTCGGAGGAGATCGTCTCCGAGGACTGCGTGCTGGCCAGCAACACCTCTTCGCTGCTCGTCACGGCGATCGCCAGCGCGGTCAAGCGACCCGACCGCGTGGTCGGCATGCATTTCTTCAACCCGCCTCCGGTCATGCGCCTGCTGGAGGTCGTGGCCGGCGCGCAGTCCTCCGAGCGCGCGGTCGCGCGGGCGCGGGCCACCGGCGAGGCCATGGGCAAGCACGTGATCGTCGCGGCGGACGGGCCCGGCTTCCTCGTGAACCGGTGCAACCGGCCGTTCGGGCTCGAGGCGCTCAAGCTGCTCCAGGAGCGCGTCGCGTCGCTCGAGGAGATCGACCGCATCTGCCGGCTGGGCGGCGGGTTTCGCATGGGCCCGTTCGAGCTGATGGACCTGGTCGGGGTCGACGTGGGCCTGGACGTCTCCCGCTCGTTCTACGAGCAGAGCTTCGGCGAGCCGCGCTGGCAGCCGTCCCCGATCAGCGTCCGGACGGTCGCCGCCGGGCGGGTCGGACGGAAAGCCGGACGCGGCTACTACGAGTATCCCGAGGGCGGGGAGCACCGCCCGCCCGATCCCGAGCCGCTGTCGGCCGGCGGCGGCGAGGGACTGATCGTGATCGCCGGGCATTCGGCGCTGGCCCATGCCGTCGCCGCCGCCGCTTCCGCGGCCGGCTGGGAGGTGGCCAGTCCGGAGGCGGCAGGCGACCGCGACCCGCCCTTCCTGATCCTCGATCTGAGCTTCGGGGAGGACCTCGACGCGCCGCTCCAGGGCGGCCCGCAGGCCATCTGCTGCGCCGCCGGATCGCTCTCCGGGCTCGATCCCGGGGGCGGCGCGGTCGGCTTCCACGCGCTGGCGCCGCTCGAGGAGACGAACCTCGTGGAGCTCACGCGCGGACCGGACAGCGCCCGCTCGGCAGGCGAGGCCACCGAGCGTTTCTTCGCCACGCTTGGCAAGCACACCGCCTGGGTGGGAGACGCGCCTGGCCTGGTGCTCGGCCGGATCGTCTGCCAGGTGATCAACGAGGCGGCGTTCGCCGTGGCCGAAGGGGTGGGCAGCGCCGAGGACGTCGACGCCGGCATGGTCCATGGCCTGAACTATCCGCGCGGCATCCTGCGCTGGGCCGACGAGATCGGCCTCGACCACGTCCTGGCCGTGCTCGACGGCCTCTACGAGGAGCGCCGGGAGGAGCGTTACCGGGCGGCCCCGTTGCTGCGCTCCCTGGCGATGTCCGGCCGCCTGGGCCGTCTGACCGACGAGGGATTCTTCAGCTATGAGGACGTCACCTGACAGAAAACCGGTGCGGGCACCCGCACCCAGCGCGCGCGTCGCACTCGTTCGGTAGGGTGCACGCGCACGACATACCCAGCCGAATCCCGTGGCGCCTCAGCAGCCCCGGGAGCGGGGGGACCCGATGGGGCGATAAGTCCCTGGGGCGAATCGCCGGTACTTCCGGCGTAGCGCGGCCTCTTTCAGCGCGAGCCCGGCAGCTAACCCCGTAGGCAGGAGAAAGAGAGGGGTTAATTTGGGCGGCAGGCTTCTGGCGCGGATTGATGCGCATGCTCGCGTGAGGTTCGCGCTGATCGCGCGACGCATGTCCGGTCCGATGCGCGCGCCCTCGCACAGGTTTCGGTGCCTAAACGTCCATAGTCCTGGGCGCCGCGAAATAGACCATCCGCGCACGGACGATCTAGTCATCGTGTCTGCGGAGAGATCAGCGGGGCGCTCGCATCCGGTCCGTGCCCTGTGGGTCCTGCTGTTCGCACTAGGGCTGTCGACCATCGTTGCCTTCCCGTCGGCCGCCAGTGCGCGGCGGCACCGAGCCCGTTCTAGCTCGAGCGCGTCATGCGCCGGCGCCGATGCCCGTGTCGGCCACGCCTCGCCCAAGGTCCTGCGCTCCGCCGTGGTCTGCCTGATCAACCGCGAGCGCGCAGCGCATCACCTCCCGCCGCTGCACGCCTCGCCGATGCTCAACCGCTCCGCCCAGGGCTGGACGAACGTGATGGTCTCGAGCGACCAGTTCAGCCACGGCGCGAACTTCGCCTCGCGGATCAGCGCGGCCGGCTACACGTGGCGCTCGGCGGGCGAGAACATCGCCACCGGGTTCGCGACGCCGCGAGCGGTCGTGCACGCCTGGATGGGCAGCACCGGCCACTGCCAGAACATCCTCAACCCCACCTTCCGCAACATCGGCACAGGCGTCAGCACCCGCCCCGTCAAGGGCTTTGCCACCGGGAGCGGGACGTGGACCCAGGACTTCGCGCTCGGGATGCACGAGTCCCCGCCGTCGGGCAACACCGGCCCGATGAATGGTTGTCCCTACTGATATGGAAGGGTTCGGTGGGCGGTCACGGCTGGTCTTCGGTGTTGTGAGGTGTGGGCTCGGCTGAGGGGGCGGCGGTCCTGGCGGGTGCGCGACGCGCGGTCAGACTGATATTCGCGGGTTGGGTACCGCAGGACCGGGTTTCGTCCGTGAGAGCTCGCTGTCTAGGATCGAGCGTGACCGGCGGCCGGCTGCTCATAGTAGGACCACGGGTGCTCTCGCGCGTGGGGCCAGGCGGGCTCCGCCGCCTCCTCAGCCGAGTGTTGTGGGGTGTGTGGGTCACGAGTGTTGGTCGGTGTTGATGATCGCCCAGCAGAACCCGGCGAGGTGCCGGGCGACGGCGACCGCGACGATCGTGCGGCGCTTGCCGCGTTTGGTGTCCAGGCGCCGCCAGAGGTGGTGCAGCCGCTGCTGGGCTTTCCAGGAGATCGCGACCGCTCCTGGGGTTGGCCTTCCTGGCGGCGGGCGAGCGTGGTGCCATGCCGGGGTGGGCGGCGGTAGTGCCATGCCGCTTCGACCAGCAGCCGGCGGGCGTGCCGGGAGCCGGTCTTGGTGATCGCGCCCTGGCGGCGGGTCTCGCCGGAGCTGTACTCGGACGGGACCAGCCCGAGGTAGCTCATCAGCTGGGAGGGACGCTCGAACCGGCGAAAGTCGCCGACCTCGGCGGCGAGCCCGACCGCCGACAGCGTGTCGATCCCGCGCAGGCACCGCAACCTCGCGACCGTGCCCGCGAGCGGCGAGCTGGGGATCAGCTCAGCGATCGTTGCCTCGAGCGCGTCTCGTCTGATCACGAGCGCGTCGATCGCGCCGACGTAATCGGTCAGCGTCGCCTGCGCGCCTCGCTCGCCGAGGTCGACCTTCGCCAGCCAGGCGCGGTGTCGATCATTCCAGGCGCTGGTCGTGTCCTCGTAGCGGACGTCGTGGCGCAGCAGCAGCTTCGAGCGCCGGTGCCGGGCGCGCATCAGATCGCCGCGCAGGTCCTCTCTGGCGCGGACCAGGTCGCGGATCGCCTCCGCCTCGTTGCCCGGCACTCGGACCGCGTGCAGCGCGTCGATCATCAACAATCGCACGAGCCGCTCGGCGTCGCGCTGGTCGGTCTTGACCCGGTCGGCCGCGGGACGCTCGATCTTTCCCGGTGCCGCGACCACACACCCGATCCCGACGGCGCCCAGCGCCCTGGCGAGCCCGAACCCGGTCGGTCCCGCCTCATACGCGACCCGCGTCGGCCCGGGCAGTGCGGCGCAAAACGCAACCAGCTCGCTCGTCGCCCCGGGCAGGCGGCGCACGATCATCTCCCCGGACTGCGCGTCAACGACGCACGCGACCACCTTCGCGGCGTGAACATCCAGACCGGCCCAAGTGCGAACCTTGGTCATGGTCGGCTCCTCCTATGCGGTTGTGGGGCCGCCGCGCAGGTTCCAGCTGCGCGGCTACTCAACGTCCCCGCGACCGCGCGGGGGGACCGGCCACCTTCTACCAGCCCCGCCGGACGTCAACCCCCATACGGTCTAGGGGTCGGTTCCCGAAAGCCTCGGCGCTAAGCCGAAGCCTCTGCGGTGGCCCCGACCTGGTCCTCGAGCGGGAACGGCGTGTCGCGCAGATACCACTCGGCGTCGAGCGCGGCCTGACAGCCCGATCCGGCCGCGGTGACCGCCTGGCGGTAGGTGTGGTCGACGAGGTCGCCGGCGGCGAACACCCCGGGGATGCCGGTCAGCGTCGAGCGACCCTTGGTGACCACGTAGCCGGCGGCGTCGACCTCGACCTGTCCCTCGACCAGCTGGGACTGCGGCTCGTGGCCGATCGCGACGAACGCGCCGGTCACGGGCAGCTCCTGCGTCGAATCGTCAACGATGTTGCGCAACCGCGCCACGCTCAGCGAGCCGTTCTCGCCGCTTAGCTCCTCGACCACGTACGGCGTGATCCATTCGATGTTGGGGATCGCGCGAGCGCGCTCGAGCATGATCTTCGAAGCCCGGAACTCGGCCCGGCGGTGCACGATCGCGACACTGGCGGCGAACTTGGACAGGAACATGGCCTCCTCCATGGCCGAGTCGCCACCGCCCACGATCAGCGTGGGGGCGCCCCGGAAGAAGGCCGCGTCACAGGTCGCGCAGTAGCTGACGCCCCGGCCCGAGAGCTCGAGCTCGCCAGGGACCCCCAGCTTGCGGTGCTGGGCGCCCATGGCCAGGATCAGGGTGCGGGTCACGTGCACCTGGTCCCCGACCCACACCTTGTGCAGGCCGCCCTCGCGTGAGATCTCGATCTGGGTGACGTCGTCGGTCTCCAGGCGCGCTCCGAAGCGCTCGGCCTGGTCGCGGAAGTGCTGCATCATCTCCGGCCCCATGATCCCCTCGGGGAAGCCGGGATAGTTCTCGACGTCGGTGGTCTGCTGAAGCAGTCCGCCCCAGGCGAACCCCTCGATCACCAGCGGGTCGAGGTTCGCCCGCGCGGTGTACAGGGCCGCCGTGTAGCCGGCCGGCCCGCTGCCCACGATGATTACGTTTTCCACGCGCTGATCGGTCACTTCATAAAGTATAGTCGACGTCGCAAGGCGTGTCACGACGCCGGTTCGGATGCACCGCGGAGCATGCCCGCGGGCTCGGCCTCCCAGCGCTGCACCGTGCGCCGCAGTTGCAGATAGGCGACGGCACCCGGCAGCGTGGGCAGCCAAAAGGCGAAGGCCCGGTAGGCCAGCACCGCCACGACCGACAACTCGACGTCGACCCCGAACGCGGTGAAGGCGCCGATCATCCCGCCGTCCACCCCCCCGATGCCACCCGGGAGGGGCAGCGTGTTGGCGAGCATCCCGACGAAGTAGGACATCACGATCACGCCCTTGGGCGGCGAACCTCCGAAGGCGTGGAAGCACGCCCACAGGACCGCGATGTCGAAGCCCCACCAGGCGATCGCTCCGAGCAGGGCCGGCTCGCGCGCCCGCACCAGGTCCATCGCCGTGCGTACGCCGCGGGCCGCCGTGGCCGAGGCGTCGGCCAGCCGCAGGGCAAGCCGCGCGACACGGCGCGTCCCCGTCCAGGACACCAGCCGCCTGACGTCGCCCGGCAGCATCGAGATGCCCAAGAACAGCACGATCACGATGGCCCCGAAGATGGCCGGGACGATCGTGATCGCGAACGGCGCCTCACCGGGGATCACGCCGAGGTAGAGGCCGACGCCGACGACCACCATCGTGACCATGTAGACGCCGTAGAGCAGCGCCATGAAGGCGATCATCCGGCAGGCCACGGTGCGGGCCCCCATCCCGGAGCGGCGCAGCGCCCACGCGGTCAGCGCGATCCCGCCCGCCCCGGCCGCCGCGAACAGGCGCGTCGCGGCCAGGCTCGCCATCGTGATCTGGTAGCTCTCGGACCAGTCGATCCGGGACTCGCCCCGGATGAACACTCCCCGGAACAGGATCACGTAGCCGAAGAACGAGCACACCTCGAGCACCGCGGCGAGGGCCAGCCACCATCCGTTGCCGTGCTGTATGCGGTTCCACGTCTCGTTCAGGCCGAGCAGTTTCGGCAGCACGAAGTAGAGGAACGCCAGCGCCGATCCGACGAACAGCAGCGTGCCGAGGATCCGACCCCGGGTCAGCCGCATGCGCGGGAGATCCTCGCCGTTGCCGCGTTCCCGGTCGGGGGCCGGCGGGGGTTGCGTCGGTGATTGTTGCCTCAGCCCAGGCACCCTACCCAGCGTGGGATTCGAGGGCCTGGAAGGCCGCCGAAACGCGCCGGTAGACCGGCGTCAGGCGGGGCAGCCCGTACCGGATCCCCTCCGCCAGCACCGCTCCTCCGATCAGATCGACCGCGTAGTGCTCGCCCAGGTAGACAAGCGCCAGGCCCAGGGTCAGCGCGTATGTCCATCCCACAGCGCCGGCCACCGGGTCGACCTCGGAGAGCAGATGCGCGCCCATGAGGGACGTGGCGAAATGCAGCGACGGCATGGCGGCAAGCGGATTTCCTCCGAGGACATCGTAAAGGGCCTCCCAGCGGTCTCCCCAGAATTGCTCCCCGTACTCAATCATCATCCGTCGCACGCGGAGCGGCCGGCCGTCGTCCAGGCGCCCCCTCGCGGCCGCCCACCACGGGGGCGCGGTGGGGATCGTCCAGTAGAACACCGCGCCCACGTCGAACACCGCGTACATGCGCGCCGCCGCGCCCGGGAAGCGCTCCGGCGCGCGCCACATCACGTAGGCGACGCTCGCGTGCGGGACGAAGAACCACATCCAGTGGCACCACACGAGAACCCGCTCGAACCGGTTGACCGTCCCCGGGGCAGAGAAGGCCCGCTGCAGGCGCAGCGTGGGCGGGACTCCGAGCCCGAGCAGCCGGTCGACCGCGATCGGGTAGTCGACCAGCACACGGTTTGCCAGACGCTCGGGGTCGTCGTGGGGCATCTCGTAGGCGGCCAGGTAGGCCCACATGTTCAGCACGCCCACGCCTGCGTCGCGCGCGCGGGAGCGCGGGATCGCCACGACCAGCGCCACCGGGGCGAGTCCGGCCCCGGCCAGCACCGCCGCCCGGGGGATCCTGGCTCGCCAGCGCACGGCCGGCAGCGCGACGCCGGCCGCGACGAGGACCCAAGCCGCTGCTCGAATGCCCCTCGTCGCACGCAAGGGCGGCGAGTATATGGGGCCCGCCCGCCGGGCCCACCGGCCGATGCCGGGACCGCCGCCGGGCAGATCAAGGCGGGGGCAGCCTGGCTAGAATCCCGCGCCTTGCAATCCGACGCCTCCGACGCCACGCGCCGCCGCCGCACCACCCGGCTCCTCGGCGCAACACTGGCGACCTGCGTCGTGTCGCTGCTGATTGCGCCGGGCGCCCTGGCGAACTTCATCGGGCCCAAGTCGGGCGGCTCGCCCAACGCGGATCAGATCCACTCGCTGTACGTGATCATCCTGATCGTCGCGGCCGTGGTGTTCGTGGTCGTCGAGGGGGCCCTGATCTACTCGCTGTACAAGTTCCGCGCCAACAAGGTGCGGGTGGCGGCGCAGATCCACGGCAACACCCGCCTGGAGATCGGCTGGACGATCGGGGCGGCGCTGATCCTCGTGATCCTCACCGTGGTCACGTTCGTCAAGCTGCCGAGCATCATCAACCCGCCCAACTCGAGCGCGCCGTTCCTCGAATCCGCGGTGACCGAGCCCGTGCCCCCGAACGGCAAGCGGCTGGTCATCTGCGTCCAGGGCCGGCAGTACATCTGGCGCTACGTCTACGGCGCCGCCTGCCAGAACAACCCCTTCAAGTCCGGGTTGCCCTACTCCTACCAGGAGATGGTCGTCCCGGCCGAAACGACGGTCGTGCTCAGCATCACCTCGGTCGACGTGATCCACTCCTGGTGGGTGCCGTCGCTGGGCGGCAAGGTCGACGCGGTCCCCGGCAACACCACCTTCACCTGGTTCAAGGCGCGCGGCCCCGCGCTCTATCACGGACAGTGCGCGCAGCTGTGCGGCCGCCAGCACGCCTTCATGACCGCGCAGGTGGACGTGGTGAGCCCCAACCAGTACGTCAGCTGGCTCGCGCAGCAGAAGCGCGCGATCTCGACCGCCAACTCCCAGGTGACCCAGCTGCGCTCGTATCTGCAAAGGACCGGCAACCTCTAGGAGACTGCGCATGTCCGTGACCACAGCTCAGGCGGTCAGACCGGTCCCCCAGGTGACCACGCGGGCGGTCACCGCGCCGCGTCAGACCAAGCGCTGGATCGACTGGGTCCTGACCACCGATCACAAGAAGATCGGGATCATGTACCTGGTCACCACGTTCGTGTTCTTCATGCTGGGCGGCGTCGAGGCGCTGCTCATGCGCGTCCAGCTCTCGGTACCGAACAACACCCTGCTGGGCGGCGAGCGCTTCAACCAGCTGGTGACCCTGCACGGGACCACCATGGTGTTCCTGTTCGTGGTGCCGGTGATGGCCGGGTTCGGCAACTACTTCGTCCCGCTGATGATCGGGGCCCGGGACATGGCCTTCCCGCGGCTGAACGCGCTCTCCTACTGGCTGCTGCTGTTCGGGGGGATCGTCTTCTACATCACGCTCTTCTACCACCCGCCCGAGGCCGGCTGGTGGAGCTATCCGCCGCTGTCGGAGATCCAGTATTCGCCCAGCGGAGGCCAGGACGCCTGGATCTTCCTCATCCACATCACCGGCATCTCCTCGCTGCTCGGCGCGATCAACTTCTACGCCACGATCGTCAACATGCGCGCGCCCGGCATGAGCTGGGGTCGCCTGCCCTTGTTCATCTGGGCGATCCTCGTCTACGCCGTGCTGCTGATCATCGCGCTGCCGGTGGTGGCCGCCGCGGTCACGATGCTGCTCACCGACCGCCACTACGGGACCCACTGGTTCGAGCCCACGGCCCACGGCTCGCCGGTGCTGTGGCAGCACCTGTTCTGGTTCTTCGGGCACCCCGAGGTCTACATCATGGTCCTGCCGGGCTTCGGGATCATCTCCGAGGTCATCCCGGTGTTCTCGCGCAAGCCGATCTTCGGCTACAAGGCGATCGCCGCCTCGACCGCGGTGATCGCCTTCCTGGCCACCCTGGTCTGGGCGCACCACATGTTCGCCTCCCCGGTCCCGATCGTCGTGCTCGGGTTCTTCATGCTCAGCTCGTTCCTCATCGGGGTGCCCACCGGGGTGAAGATCTTCAACTGGATCTCGACCATGTGGCGGGGATCGCTGGTCATGACCGCCGCGCTCTACTGGGCGGCGGGGATGATCGCGATCTTCCTGCTCGGCGGGATCACCGGGATCTTCCTGGCCGTGTTCCCGGTCGACTGGCAGCTCAACGACACCTACTTCGTCGTCGCCCACTTCCACTACACGATCTTCGGTGGCGCGGTGTTCCCGGTGATGGCCGGGCTCTACTACTGGTTCCCGAAGATGACCGGTCGGCTGCTCAACGAGCGGATGGGCAAGATCTCGTTCTGGATCACGTTCATCGGCTTCAACACGACGTTCTTCGTCCAGCACGCGCTCGGGCTGTCCGGCATGCCACGCCGGATCTACACCTACCAGCCCGCCTTCGGGTGGTCGACCTACAACCTGATCTCGACCATCGGCGCATTCATCCTCGCCCTCGGAGTCATCCTCACGGTCATCAACGTGGCGATGAACTACAAGCGCGGGGCGCTCGCCGGGCCGGACCCGTGGAAGGGGAACACGCTCGAGTGGTTCGTGCCCTCTCCCCCGCCGGTCAACAACTTCGACACGATCCCGCGGGTGCGCTCGGTCGAGCCGATGCGCGACATCCGCCGCCAGGTGGAGCGGACCACTGGGGTGACCCAGAAGACCGGCGGCAGCGAGCGGTTCGCTCGGGCGTAGGCTTCTGTCCGGGATGGATGCCTCGTTCGTAAGCTCGGTCCGGTCGGCGCCGGCCGTCGCCGGCGCGCGCCAACTGCTGGCCGACTACTTCGAGCTGACCAAGCCGAAGGTCCAGACGCTGCTGTTGTTCACGACGATCACCACGATGGAGATCGCCGGCAACCCGCCGGTCTCCAAGATCGCCCTGACCTGCCTCGGCGGATACCTGTCGGCGGGCGGGGCCGGTGCGGTCAACCACTACTACGACCGCGACATCGACGCGCAGATGGAGCGCACCGCCTCGCGCCCGATCCCCGCCGGCCGTATCTCGCCGCGAGCGGCGCTGACGTTCGGCTTCGTCCTCTGCGCATTGTCGTTCGCGGTCCTGTCGCTGACCGTCAACCTGCTGGCGGCGGCGCTGGCCCTCGGCGGGTTCGTCGGCTACGTCGGCGTCTACACGGTGTGGCTCAAGCGCCGCACGGCGCAGAACATCGTGATCGGTGGCGCGGCCGGCGCGGTCCCGCCGCTGGTCGGCTGGGCGGCCACCCGCGGCTCGCTGTCCTGGACCGCGGTCTACCTGTTCGCGATCGTCTTCTATTGGACCCCGCCCCACTTCTGGTCGCTCAGCCTGCTGATGAAGGACGAGTACGCGAAGGTCGGGGTGCCGATGATGCCGGTGGTCCGCGGCGAGCGCGAGACGCGCCGGCAGATCCTGCTCTACACGCTGCTGCTCTACGCGATCTCCCAGCTGCCGTTCTGCGCCGGCGAGTTCGGGGCCGCCTACCTGATCGGCTCGATCGGGCTCGGGCTGGCCTTCATCGCCGGCGCGGTGCTGCTCTACCGGCGCGCCGACCGCCGCACCGCGCTGCGGCTGTACCTGTTCTCGCTGGCCTACCTGGCGCTGCTGTTCGGCACGATGGTCGCCGACGTGAAGTTGTAGATTCCGGGACACCATGGACCGAAGGCTTGCCCGTAAGAACATCCGCTCCGGTCTGATCGCCGGCGCGCTGTGCGCCGTGATGTTCGGCATCACGTTCGTCGCGGCCGCGATCTACGTTCACCCGTGAACGAATCAGATCATCCGGCATCGGCGCCGCCGCCCGGGGAGGAGCTCCATCTTCCCGGCCCCAGCCTCCTGCCGTTCCTGTGCGCGATCGCGATCACCCTGATCGTGGTCGGGACCACGATCAGCCTGATCATCAGCATCGTGGGCTTGGTGGCGCTGGTGATCATCGTGATCCGCTGGGTGGCCGACACGCGCCGCGACGTGGCCGAACTGCCGGAATCGCACCACTAGCCGCCTCCCCCGGCCGCTCGTTACCCCCGCCCACCGTATGCGGCAAATTCCGCCATCGCGGACCGTCCCGCCCGCTGGTGACGGATCTTGCACGCGTGGGGGGCAGAATCCGTCAGGGACGCTGTCGCTGCGCAGCCAATGGCGGA
>CAWJDF010000019.1:0-211710 GCA_963841535.1 uncultured Solirubrobacterales bacterium
CCATTGCCGCAATGCCTGCAATCCCCGATGCTTTGATTTATCGGAAGCGGTCGCGACAAACGGCTGCGAATCTTGGTGTCTTCAGTTCGAACCGGCGCTCAGTGAGGATCCTGCAGAACCTCTGCGTCGGTTTCAGTCTCGGCCTCGGGTGGTCGCGGCGATCGAGCATCGACAAGGTCGGCGATGATCGTGAAGTCGCCGGTGTTCTCGGTGAGCAGCGGCACCTTGTGGACGTTCGCGGTCGCTGCAACCGCCAGATCCATCGTTCGCCTGCGTGGCTGGCCACCACGCGTGCTCACCGCAGCGGCGAGGCGCCCCCACTCCCGAGCGATCTCCGCGGTCAATGGCAACGGATCGAAGGCGGACTCGATCGCACCCAGCCGCTGCATGCGCAGCCCGCGCTCATCGTCGTCGCCTGCGACCAGCACGCCAAAGTGCAGCTCCGCGATCGAGACGACGCTGATCGCCGCCTCGACGCCATCGGGCGCTGTCTCGCCAATCAGCACCGACGTGTCGAGCACCGCCCGCACGCGCTCAGGCGAATGGATCGGTGATCGCCGCCGGAAACTGTTCGACGTCGGCGGCGACGGGGCGGGGCGCCGGCGTCATCCACACGGCGCGCAGCGCCGGTCCAGCGACCCACTCGCGTTTGTTCAGTGGACCCAGTAGCGCCACGTCCCGTCCAGCCACGGTGATCGTGATCTCCTCGCCGGCCTCAGCGCGACGCAGCACCGCGCCGATGTTGTTCCGAAGCTCCTTTTGTGGGATCGTCGCCATTGCTCACGTAGGGTAGCAGAACTGCTACCAGCCGCCGGCGTCCGACACGTCGCGTAGCCTGACGGACTCGTGGCCGCGACAGCACGCCCTATGAGGATCGACCTGGACGAGATCGAGGCGGCCGTCGGCGAGGCATCGTTCAAGCGCGGGCGGACGTATGCGAACGGCAAGCGGGTGATGTCGGTCAGCTGGGACGAGACCGGATCGCTGCTGCACGGCAGGGTGGTCGGTAATGGAGCGGTCTACGACACCGCCGCCTACTTCACGAGCGACGCCGAAGCGTTCGAGTTCGAAGACGGCGAGTGCTCGTGCCCGATCGGATACAACTGCAAGCACGTCGCCGCCCTGGTGATCGCGGCCGATCGCGGCGGTGGCCCGCACCTTCCACGGCCGGCCGCCGGACCAGCGGAGAGCGATCGATGCAGTGCCCCACCCGAGCGCCGGCCCGACCGGAGCCCACCGATCTCCGCCTGGGAGGGGCCGCTGCAGGCGATGCTCGCCACTCTGACCGGGAGCGCCTCCGGGAGCCCGCTGGCGATCGAGCTGGCGCTGTCCTTTAGGTCCAGTGGCAGCACCGTGGGCGCACCGCGCCTACGGGCGCGGCTGATGCGACCCGGCGTCCGCGGCGGCTGGGTCAATGGTTCGCTGGCCTGGGGGTCGCTCGAATCCTGGCGCTTTCGCGACCAGAGCCACCGGGAGGATCACCTGGCCCTGGCCCGCGAGTTTCACGCTACGCACCACGCCCGCCTGGCGACCGCCAACCGGTACTACTACGGCTACGGGGATGAGCGGACGCTCGACCTGACCGACTGGGATGGCGCGCAGCTGTGGGCACTGCTCGACCAGGCGACCCGTCTGGGCATGTTCGTGATCCACGCCGGCCGCGGGCTCGGTGAGATCCCCCGCTACCGCCGCGGCGAGCTGGTGCTGGACGTCACCGAGCAGCCCGACGGCGATGCCCGCGTCACCCCTACCCTGCGGATCGACCCGATCGGCGAGCTGGCCGGCTATGCGCCGCTGCTGTTTCTCGGCGCCGCCGGACACGGGCTCCTGATGGTGCAGCGCGACAGCGACGGTGGCGAACCGCAGCCGGCGCTCAGCGAGCGGCCAATCCGGCTGGTGCGACTGGCGCGCGAGACGCCGATCGAGCTCCAGCGGATGGTGCTGGATCGCGCCGAGCTACGCATCCCCCGCGCCGAGCTGCCCAGGTTCGCAACCGAGCTGGCGCCGGCGCTGCGCAGCGTCGCGCCGGTCGCCTCCTCGGACGGCTCGTTCACGGTGCCGGAGGTGTCGGCGCCACAGCTGGTGCTGCGCGCCCAGTACGACGACGGACACGTCGCCCGGGCCGCGTGGGGGTGGATGTACAGGGTCGGTGACCGCCTGGTCGAGTTCGCGCTGGCAGCGGACGGTCGCGGCCTCCCCGGATTGCGCGATCTCACGGCTGAGCAGGCGATTGTCGACGAGCTCGATCTCCGCGCCACCGGCGTCGCCGGCCTCGGCCTGCTGGACGGCGACGGCCGCCCGTCGAGCACGCCGGCACTGCTTGCCGGGTTCGACACGGTTAGGCTCACGACCGAGGCGCTGCCCGCGCTCGCGGAGCTCCCGGAGATCTCCCTGGAGGTGACCGGCGACACGCTCGACTACCGTAGCGTCGACGAGTCGCTCGAGATCGAGCTCGCGACCACCGATATCGCGGGCGAACGCGACTGGTTCGACCTGGACGTGACGATCACCGTCGAGGGCCAGGAGCTGCCGTTCGCGCTCGTGTTCGCGGCGCTCGCGCGGGGCGAGACGCGGATGCTGCTGGACGACGGCGCCCACTTCTCGTTGCTGGCGCCGGAGCTCGAGTCGCTGCGCCAGCTGATCGAGGAGGCGCGCGTCCTCGGCGACGGCAGCCGCCCCGGGGCGCTGCGGATCAGCCGCTACCAGGCGGGCCTCTGGCAGGAGCTGGCTGGGCTCGGGGTCGTCCGCGAGCAGGCGGAGGGCTGGCGCCGCCAGGTCGAGGGGTTGCTCACGCTGGACGGCCTGCGCGAGCACAGGCAGCCGGCCGAGCTAGAGGCGACCCTGCGCCCGTACCAGCTCGAGGGGTTCCAGTGGCTGGCGATGCTGTGGGACCTCGGGCTGGGCGGGATCCTCGCCGACGACATGGGCCTCGGCAAGACACTGCAGGCGCTGGCACTGATCTGCTACGCGCGAGGGCACGACTGCGAGGCTTTCGTGTCGGCCGGCCCGCAGGCTGGCGGCCGAACCGCCCCGTTTCTGGTGATCGCCCCGACCAGCGTCGTGCCCACCTGGGTCACCGAAGCCGACCGGTTCGCGCCGGCCCTCACCGTCCGGCCGCTCACCGACACGCTGGCTCGCGCCGGTGTAGGGATCGCAGATGTGGCGGCCGAGGCGGACGTGGTCGTCACCACCTACACCCTGGCGAGACTCGACCAGGACCACTACCGGGGCGTCGGGTGGGCCGGGGTGATCCTCGACGAGGCGCAGGCCGTCAAGAACCACAACGCCAAGACGCACGCCGCCGTGCGCCGGCTGTCGGCCCCGTTCAAGCTGGCGATCACCGGCACGCCGATGGAGAACAACCTCGGCGAGCTGTGGGCGGTGCTGTCGATCACCGCGCCAGGGCTGTTCCCGGACCCAGCGGCGTTCGCCGACCACTACGCCAAGCCAATCGAGCGACACGGCGACAGCGAGCGGCTGGCGCGCCTGCGCCGCCGGATCCGCCCGCTGGTCAAGCGGCGCACCAAGGAACTGGTCGCCGCTGAGCTGCCGCCCAAGCAGCAGCAGATCCTCGAGGTCGACCTGCACCCGCGGCACCGCAAGCTGTACGACACCCACATGCAGCGCGAGCGCCAACGGATCCTCGGGCTGCTCGACGACTTCGACGCCAACCGCTTCACGATCCTGAGCGCGATCACGCGGATGCGGCAGCTGAGCCTGCACGCCGGCCTGGTCGCCGAGGAGCACCTGAAGGTCCCCTCCGCGAAGGTCGAGGCGCTAATCGAGCAGCTGTCGGACGTGATCGGCGGTGGCCACCGCGCGCTGGTGTTCAGTCAGTTCACCGGCTTCCTGACGCTCGTGCGCGAGCGGCTGGACGCAGCCGGGATCGAGTACTGCTACCTGGACGGGCGCACCCGCAGCCGGGACAAGGTGCTCGCCGCCTTCAGGCAGGGCGACGCCTCGGTGTTCCTGATCAGCCTCAAGGCCGGGGGCTTCGGTCTCAACCTGACCGAGGCCGACTACTGCTTCCTGCTCGACCCGTGGTGGAACCCGGCCGTCGAGACCCAGGCAGTGGACCGGACGCACCGGATTGGCCAGACCCGGCAGGTGATGGTCTACCGCCTGGTCTCAAGGCACACGATCGAGGAGAAGGTCGTGGCGCTGGCGCAGCGCAAGGCGGCACTGTTCAGAGGCGTGATGGACGACGGTGAGCTGTTCGCGGGGCAGATCACCGCCGAGGACATCCGCGGGCTGCTCGCCTGAAAGTCGTCTGAACTCACCGTGCCATGACTGACTCGCCGGCGCTACCGTTTCTTTGACGGTGTCGACCGTCGACGACACGAGGCGGCTCGAACGGCGCGTCGCGCGTGCCGCCGAGGAGGTGCTCGCGAAGCAAAAGTCCGTCGCGCCGGTCGATGTGCTGATGGGGTTGGGGTGGCTTCACCCGGTTCATCTCGATCCTTGGCGACAGCGCCGGGTCGCGGATCTCGAGCAGCTCGTCCAGGTTGGCCCGGAGAAGGTGGCGCAGGCGGTCGAGCTGTTACGTCACTGGGCTACGGCGCGGGGACTCGAGCCAAGCGAAGCTGAGTATCTTGCCCGGTCACGGACTCGTGAGCCGCTGCGGTTCTCCGCGAGCGGCGACGAGGCACTCGAGCGGGCGTTCCGCACGCACTGGCTCTCGCCCGATCTTGCGGAGCGCGAACGGGCACGGCTGTCGGAGCGCCAGAGCCGTCCGCCCGAGCTCGTCGTGGTGTGGCCGCTGAAGGATTTCACGTGCTCGATCTGCAACAAGGAGAGTGGCGGCCTGCTGATCATGGAATCCGATGCCCCGGTGTGCATGGACTGCGCGGAGCTGGACCATCTGGTGTTTCTCGCCTCAGGTGACGCGGCGCTGACCCGGCGCGCGAAGGCCGGCAGTCGGCTGTGGGCGGTGGTGGTTCGCTTCAGCCGCTCCCGGCGGCGCTATGAGCGCCAGGGAATCCTCGTCGATGAGGCTGCGCTCGAGCGAGCAGAAGCCGCGTGTCTCGCCGACGTGGAAGCGCGTGCGCGCCGCCGCGAGCGAGAGGCAGCCCGCCGTCCGGAGCAGGATCTCGATCTGAAAGAGCGGATGGCGACCGAGATCGGGCGGCTGTTTCCGGGCTGTCCGCCGGCGCGCGCGCAGCAGATCGCTGGTCACGCGGCGGTGCGTGGAAGCGGACGGGTCGGACGCACCGCCGCGGGCCGAGCGCTCGATCCGCGGGCGATCGAGCTCGCCGTTGCCGCCTCGGTCCGCCATCAGGACACTCGATACGACGAGCTGCTGATGTCCGGGGTCGATCGCGAGGCTGCGCGCGAGCAGGTCCGCGAGCACGTTTCGCACAGGCTAGACGCATGGCGGAGCGCCAACTAATAGGACGTGGCCGCAACGCCGCGTCCTTAACTCACGGAACTCCGGCCATATCTACCGGGATCAGCGCCTGAATACCGCGACACGTCCCCCGGCGATTTGCGGAGTTCTCCCGCTCCGGCGCGTACGAAATTCGTATCGCTGAAAATCGTAGTGTCCCCGGCCGAGTTGCGGGCGGGCGGGGAAGTTGTACCCTCATGGTACGGCCTTCGGGCCGGTGAAGAGGACGGGTGTCCAGTCGGTGTGCAATGTCTAGGCCCTTGGTGGCCGACAGGTTGGGCGGGGATGGTTGGCCCGACCGTCGACGCACGCGCCGTTCTCCGCTCGTCGTTCTCGTCACCTGCGGGGCACTGCTCGTCTCGGCGGCACCCTCGATGGCGGCCAGCCCGAGCTTGGTCCCGACCGTCTCCGTGCCCACCGTCTCCGTGCCCACCGTCTCCGTGCCCACGGTCACCGTCCCGACGACCACGGTGCCCTCGATCACGGCCGGGCCGATCACGACGCCACAGATCACCACGCCACAGATCACGACGCCGCAGGTCACCACGCCGCCCGTCACGACCCCGTCCACGCCCCCGCTTCCGACCCCGGCGGTTCAGGTCCCGTCCACCGGCACGCCGTTGTCCGGCTCGCGCTCGCCCTCGCCCTCGAGCGGCACGGCAGCGGAGCCGTCCACGGGATCCGGAACCGGAGCGTCGCAGTCCACGGCCTCGGGGACGCCGAGCCGTTCCACGTCCCGTGGGCCGTCCGCATCCGGAGCATCGCCGAGCGCAGGCGGGTCCCGCGGCCGAACAGGGCAGGCCGGCGGGCGCCAAGCCGCCGCGGCGGCTCGGCGCGCGCGCAGCGGACAGCCCACGGCGTCACGCGATCGCGCAGCCGCCGCGTCCAACAACGGGCGGGCCACGTCAAGGGCCGGCCAGGGCGCGAAACAGACGACCAGCACGCCAAAGCCGAAGACGAGCAGCGGGCCGTTCGTTCGGTTGGTCAAGGTGCTGCCCACGGCGGTCCTGTTCGCGCTGCTGGCGTTCGCGGTCATCGCCGCCGCGATGGCGCTCAACGCGTACATCCAGCGCCGGCGCGCGAAGTCGCTGGCCGGTCAGAAGGCCGCTCTCCTCGACGACGTCGGCGTGCTCCAGGCCGCCCTCCTGCCCGCCGTGCCCGAGAGCGTCGGCGACCTCGCGGTGTCGGTGGCCTATCGGCCGGCGCAGGGGCTTGCGGCCGGCGGCGACTTCTTCGACGTGTTCGCTCTCTCGAGCGAGACGACCGACATCATCATCGGCGACGTTTCAGGGCATGGGCGGGAGTCCCTGATCCACGCTGCGCTTGTCCGGTACACGTTGCGGACGCTGATGGGTGAGGGCCATCCGCTCCCCGAGGTGCTCGCGCGGGCGGACCGGTACCTCACGGGCGAGCTCGGCGACGGCTATGCCACCGTGGTCATCTGCCGCTACGAGCACGCCACGGGCGAGCTCGTCTGGGCTAAGGCCGGGCACGAGCCGCCGATCGTCGCCGGCCAGCCGGATCGAGAGGAGCAGGCGGCGACTCCGCTCGGCTTCGGTTTCGGCGGCGCCTGGCCCCAGTTCTCCCGCGTCCTGGAACCCAGCGAGCGGATCTGCCTGTTCACCGACGGTCTCACCGAAGCCCGCCGGGGCGACGAGTACCTCGGACGCGACCATCTCAGATCGCTGGTCGAGCAGGGGCTGAGCGCGCAGGCGCTCCTCGAGCGGATCCAGGCGGACGCCGACGACTGCCCGGACGACCTGGCCGCTGTGATCATCAGTCGCGCGCCGGTGGCCGACGCCGTCCACGCGCCCGAGGCGCCCGACGCGCTCCAGCCCGCGACGGTCTAGGAAACACGCGCCCGCGCGCTGTTAGGGTGGGGCGACGCGTCAGGGTTAGGCGGCGCATCAGGGTGAGGCGACGCGTCTGCCGGGGAACGGAAGGACAGGACATGGCTGAATGCACCCACCTGGACCAGGTCCAGGTCGACACGCCGGAGGACGTCGAGGGCTGCGAGGAGTGCCTGGCGACCGGGGGGACGTGGGTCGCGCTGCGGGCGTGCCGTATCTGCGGCCACGTCGGGTGCTGTGACTCCTCGCCGGACACGCACGCCACCAAGCACTTCAAGGAGACCGGACATCCGATCATGAGCTCGGCGATGCCGGGCGACACGTGGTCCTACTGCTACGTGGACGAAGTGATGCTGTAAGGCCGCTCAGCGCACAGGGGTCCGGATCGCGCACAAACTCCTATCGTTAGGTAGTCAAATCCTGACGACCGACGAGAGCGAGATGGCCCGCGGTGGACGCGGCGGCCGGCGCATTCGGCGAGTGGTCGCGGAGCGCTCCGGCCATGCGGCGCCAGATCCTGTCCAAGGCGGCCGACCTGATGATGGAGCGCCAGCAGGACATCGCCGGGCTGGTGACCGAGGAGACCGGCAGCGTGTTCGGCTGGGGGATGTTCAACGTCCAGTTGGCCGCCGGGATGCTGCGCGAGGCGGCCGCGCAGGCCTACAACCTGGTTGGCGAGGTGATCCCCTCGGACGTGCCGGGCAAGCTCGCGATGGGCGTTCGGCAGCCGGCCGGCGTGGTGGTCGCGATCGCCCCCTGGAACGCGCCGGTGATCCTCTCCACGGCCGCGGCCGCCAGCTTCGGAGCGTTCTTCCATCAGGGGCAGATCTGCATGTCGACAGAGCGGGTCGTCGCCGACCGCTCGGTGGCCGATGCGCTTCCGGGCAAGCTCGCCGAAAGGGCCCGCGCGCTTCCGATCGGCGATCCCCGGGACGCCGGGACGGCGATCGGGCCGCTGATCAACCGCGCGGCGATCGAGCGCGTGTCGGGCCTCGTCGAGGACGCCGTCTCGAAGGGGGCGAACGCGCTGAGCGGGGGCGACGCCGACCGCCCCTGCTTCCCGCCGACGGTGCTGACCGGCGTCACCCCCGAGATGCGGATCTACGGCGAAGAGTCCTTTGGACCGATCGTCACCGTGATCCCCGTGGATGGACCCGACGAGGCAGCCGCCGTCGCCAACGACACCGAGTACGGGCTGTCCGCGGCGGTGTTCAGCGCGGACGTGCCGGCCGCGCTCGAGGAGTTCACCGAGCTGCGGTGGATAACCGTGCAGTCGCTGCCGCGCCAGTATCCGATCTGAATCGATTTTCGGCGAGAGCGCGTGTCACCCCGCGCGCTCGCGCCGCCCCCTACACCCAGCTCGAGTAACGCTTGGCGTGCTCGTCGACGATCTTTGCGACGTTGTCCTCGAGTTGCTTGACGTTCTTCATGCCGTGCGCGGAGACGAGATGCTGCTTGGCAGCGGGCAGCACGTCCTTCTTGTCGCCGATGATCTGAAGCGTGCAGGTCTTGCCCGGGACCCGGGCGCAGTCGAACACGGTTCTGGCCATGAGCGCTACCTCCTTTGAGTTGATCCGGTTCGCATCCTTGCGGCTCTCCCCCTTAGAGTCAACGTTTGATGACTGCCTCGCACGTACCCCTCGAGGGCAGCGATCGGACGGCCAAGCCAGACGCCGTCCGGCTCCGGGGCGTGCGCGCGACCTCGCGGGTCGAGGTCACGGTGACGGTTCGCCACCCCGACCTGCCGCCGCCCGGCGCGCCGCTGACGCGCGAGCAGCTCGAGCGTGAGTACGCGGTCAGTCCCGACGACACTGCCGCGGTCAGACGTGTGCTGGGACGGTTCGGGCTGACCGTCAACGAAGGTCCGCCGGCCACCGGCAGCCTCGTCGTGCGCGGCACCGCGGCCCAGATCGAGGCGGCCTTCCAGCCGGGGCTCGGTATGTACCGCGGCGCCACCGGAGCGCAGTTCCGCGGCCGCGAGGGTCAGCTGAAGGTCCCGCGCGCACTGCGCGGCGTGCTCACCGGGGTGTTCGGTCTCGACCAACGCCGGGTGGCGCACCGCCGGCTCGGGACGCCCCACGCCACCCGCGCCGCGGCGAGCGGGGGCAGCACCGCGAGCGCAGCGAGCGCGGCGGGCGCGACGAGCCGGACGGCGCGGGCGCCGCTCGGGCCGGACGAGCTCGAGCGCCGCTACCGCTTCCCGGTGGGGGACGGCGCGGGTCAGACGATCGCGATCGCCGAGTTCGGCGGCGGTTACTTCCCCGACGACGTGCGCCTCTTCTGTCGTCGACACGGCCGCGAGGCCCCGGCGATCACCACGGTGCCGGTCGGCCTGAGGCCTCTGACGCGTGAGCGGATGAGAGCACTCCCAGCCGACCGCCGCGCCGACGCGCGGGGCGAGAGCGGCGAGGTGATGATGGACGTGGAGATCGTGGCCGGTCTGTGCCCCAAGGCGAACATCAGCGTGCTGTTCGCCCCGTTTGACCAGAAGGGCTGGATCGATCTGCTCGACCGAGTCCTTGCGCTCGAGCCACGTCCGGTGAGCGTCAGCGTGAGCTGGGGTTCGGCCGAGGACGACTCGGACTGGTCTCCCGCCGCTCGCCGGGCGATCAACCATCGACTCCACGCCGCCGCGCTGCTCGGCATCACCGTGTGCGTCGCGACAGGCGACGACGGGTCGGGCGACCAGATGCAGGACGGCCGCGGCCACGTGCACTTCCCCGCCTCGAGCCCGTACGTGCTCGCGGTGGGCGGGACCATGCTCGGGCACGACGACGAGGAGGTCGCGTGGTGGAACGACCCCGGCGATCGCAGCGAGCGCCGCGGCGGCTCGACCGGCGGCGGCGTGAGCGTCGCGTACGAGCGGCCGAGCTGGCAGCGCGTCCGGCGGGTGCGCTCGATCAACGCCGACGCGCGGGATGGGCGCATCGTTCCCGACGTGGCGGCGCTCGCGGGCCTGCCCGGGTACGGCCTGATCTACAACGGCCGCGCGACGATGAACGGCGGGACCAGTGGGGCGGCGCCGGTGTGGGCGGCGTTGATCGCGCGCATCGCGAGCCTCCGGCCAGGCCAAGCGCCCATCTTCCTCACCCCGCTCCTGTACGAGAAGCGCCGAGGCCGTGTGGCCTTTCGCGACATCACCGAGGGTCACAACACCTCGCCGGACCCCGGCCGCGGCTACCGCGCGCGGCAGGGCTACGACGCGGTGACCGGCTGGGGCGTGCCCGACGGCGAGGCGCTGCTCACGACACTGGGGCGCACGTGACCAAGGGGGTGGCATGCGCGCGGTGAAGCGGTGGCACGCGCGCGACGCGGCCGCATGTGCCACCCAGGAGCCGGCCGGGGTCAGCCCGCGATGTAATTGAGGCTCGTGACGTCCGCGAGGACGCGTGAGGCACCGTACGGCTTGTCGAACGCGCCGTTGGGGGAGATGCCCGACTCGGAATGCTGGCTGATCAGACCGATCACCGATGCGTGACGCGCCTCGATGGTGACGATCGAGAGGGCCGGGGCGTGCCCTGACCGCGTGGCGACCGAGCACCTTCTTGAGTGCCGCCACATGCTGGTTCTCGTCATCGGTCCCCGTGCGCAGGAACACTCGGGTCTCGAAGTGCGGCTGCCGGTGCTGAACGCCATGGCCGCCGGGGCGGGCGGCGGCTAGCCCGCGGGAGCGCGACGGGCAGGATCGCCCGTGGACTCGTCGGCCCGCTCGCTCGGCGCGGCGGTGGCGGCGTAGAGCTGGTGGCCCGGATCGCCAGCGGCGTCAGCTCCAGTCGGTTTGGGGTTGGTAGGAGGTACTTCGGAGGCCGGCCCGACCCGGATCACCGACACCAGCGGCCCGATGCGCCACCGTCAGCCGAGGCGGACCACGATCACGGGCGGACGAGTGGGGACGAGGCTGCCGCCGGCGGGCTCCTGGGTGACGAGGATCTCGCTCAGACCGCTGATCGCGCCCGGCACCCCTACGTCGGCCGCGCCGGTTGCGTTCACACCGAACAGCGCCGTGGTCGGCGCGGGCCGCGCGCCGGGCCGCTTCAGCCACACTTCGTAGATCCGGCCCGCGAGCGGAGGCGGAAAATGGCGCGCGATCAAGGAGGCGTGGTCGCCGCTGACCCGCAGCTGAGCCGTTCCGCTCGAGCCCGTCACCTCGCCCGGGAGTAGCCTGCGTCCGCCCGCGCCGCCCCCGGACAGGACCGCGAGGGCGAGCACGGCAACAAGTGCCGTGACCAGCAAGGCGCCAGACAACCGCGCGGCCGGTGGCCGCAGCGCGTGAGCGGCGATGGCTCGAACCCCCCGACCGCGGCCGCGCGCGTGAGCGCGCTTGCGTGCGCGGGCGTCGGCGCGGACGTCGTCGAGCACCCGGCGGCGGAGATCGGTCGGGACGGGGAATCGGGTCGCGGCCATCGGCAGCGCGTCGACGACCCGCTGGAACGCCGCCACGTCCGCACCACACTCCGCGCAGTCGTCCAGATGGTTTCGGAAGGCTGACACTCGTTCGGGTTCAAGCGCTCCGAGCACGTACGCCGCGGCGTCGCCGCCGAACTCGTGCTGGGTCTGGTCATGGGGCTTCATGCGACGCCTCCTAACGAGCTGCCGGTTGGCTTCGTCGGCTCGCCCAGCGACAGGCGCAGCTTGACCAGGCCCAGACGCATGCGCCCCTTTACCGTGCCGGCCGGCAGGTCGAGCATGTCGGCGATCTCACGGGTCGTGAATCCGCCGAAGTACGCCAAGTCGATCACTCGTCGCTGCTCTCCGGGAAGCTGCCCAAGGGCGTCGTGCACGTGGCGCGCGTCGTCGCGGCGCTCGACCTCGCGCTCGATCTGGTCGGGCGCGGGCATCGCCGCGATGGCCTCGTCGTCGTTGACGTCGCGGCCGGCCTTGGCCGACTCGTGACGGAACGGTCGATCGCCTTTTTGCGGATGGCGCCGAGCAGCCACGAGCGGACGCTTCCCCGCATCCCATCGAACCGGCCGCCGCGCCGCCACAGGGAGAGGAACGCCTCCTGCACGACGTCCTCGGCCAGTGTCCGTCGGCCGCACATCCGATAGGCGAGCGAGAACGCCGCGCCGGAATGCCGGTCGAACATGACCTCGAAGGCGCGCGGGTCGGCCTCGCGCACGCGGTGCATCAGCTCGTCGTCCGCCAGGTCCCGCAGCCGCCGTCGGCTCCGGTGGGCTCCGAGCATCAGCGCGTCGCCTCGCGAGCCTCGTCTGGTTCGGGCGCTTCGATCGCGCCATCGGTCCTGAGCCCGGCGTGCGGGCTCCTCAAATCGGTAATCACATCCCCTGCCTGGGATCAGCCCGGGTGCGGGACGCCCGGGTTCACCTAGGAACTACGGATCAGAGCCGGATCTGGATCACTCGGCCACGGACGCGGCGCGCGCTCGCGCCACCACGGCCTCGGCCCGAGCCAGCGCGGGCGTCGCTTCGAGCCCGCGCAAGGCGGCGATCGCGTCCTCGAGCACGACGCGCGCCTCCTCCGCCCGACCCTCCTCAACCAGCAGCGCGCCGAGATCGGTGCGGGCTCGCGCCAGCCAGTACGGATATCCCAGCCGGCTCAGCGCCTCGATCGCCGCCGTGAAATGATCATGCGCCGCCGCGCGATCGCCGGCATCGAGGGCGAGCAGGCCGCGACCGCGGTCGACCTGGGCGCGCAGGAAGGGCGGAACGTGACCGCGCGGACGGTCGGCGAGCAGCGCCAGCAGCTTGGCCGCCTCGCCCATCTGTCCCAGCTCGAGTGCTGCTTCGAGCGCGCTCGGAAAGCCGATCCGGCTGGCCTGGCTCGACGCTCCCTCCCGCTCGATGATCTCTCCCATCGTGCCCGCCAGCAGCTCCAGCACGGCCGAGGAGTCGCCGCCGGCGAGCGCTATTGCCGCCTCGCATGCGGCGTGGGTCCAGCGCGGCTCGTTGGCCTCGCTGCCCTGCCACGACGCCATGCCGGCCAGGTGCTTCCGGGCCGTGTCGAGTTCGCCACGGAGCGCGTTCAGCAGGGTCAGCCCAAGGTGCAGGTACTCGGCTCCGGGACGGTCGCGGGCCTGGTCGTCGAGCAGCTCGCTCCCCAACCGCTCGAGCTCGTCCCACGCACCCGTGTAGTGACAGACCATCATCAGGTTCGAGGCCGCCACGCTCTCGTAGATGCGACTGCCGGCGCGCCGGGCGGTGGCCAACGCGTCGTTTGTCCGCTCCGCTGCGCCGGGCAGGTCGAACCGCCCCAGAAAGTCGCCGCTGTTGATTAGCGCGACGATCAGCCGGCCGGTGAGCTCGTGGGGGCGGCACAGCTCGATCGCACCGTCGAACAGCAGCCGCGCCTCCTCGGGGCGGCCCAGTGACACGCACAGCTGCGCCTTGTAGGTCAGCGCGCCGGCCAGTACCTCCGTGAGCTCGTGGGCCTGGGCGAGCTCGAGCGCGCGCTCGAGCGGTTCGGCCGCCTCCCGCACCCGTCCGGAGGCGAGCAGAGCCACCCCGAGCTCGACGTTCAACGAGGCGGCACCGGGATCCTCCCCACCGTCGGTCGGGACGGCCAGCGCCCGCCGCATCCGGTCGATCGCCTCCGCGGCCCGGCCCACGCGGCGCAGGGCGTGACCGATCTTGGCCGCCAGCCCGGCCGCTTCGCGGTCGCGACCGAGGTCCTCGAGGCGGCCCACGGCATCCTCGAACAACTCGAGCGCGGGCTCGTAGCGCCCGTCGACCAGCGCCATGTCGGCGGCGGCCTCGATCAGCGCGATCCGCTCGTCGTCGTCGGCGGCCAGCTCGATCGCCCGGCGGTAGGCGCGCTCGGCGCTCAGCGGCGCCCCGACCGCGGCGGCGCGTTGGGCGCCGCGGCGCAGCGCGGTCACCGCCTCGCCGCGCAGCCGCTCGGCGTCCTCGCCCTCCGAGGCGCAGCGGTAGGCCTGGAGGTAGTGGGCGGCCACCACTTCGGCCACGTCCTCGCCGTGGTTGGCGAACGTCCGCGACAGGTATTCCCCCGCCGCCAGGTGCCGGGCCTTGCGCTCCCGCTTGGAGAGGGTGTCGTAGGCGACGGTGCGCAGCAGGGTCTGAGCAAAGCGGTACTGCCCTCGGTCGGGTGAGAGCGGGTCGGCCCGGACCGTCAAGACGTGCTTGCGCACCAGGCGGGCCAGCACCGCGTCGGCGGCGTGCGCGGGCAGCTCCGACAGGGCCTGCGCTGCGGCCAGCGGAAAGTTGCCCCCGAACACCGACATCGTCTTGACCAGGTCGCGTTCCTGCGGCGCCAGTGCGTCGAGCCGCGCGCCGAGCAGCGAGATCAGGCTGGGCGGGACGTCCAGCTCGCCGAGCTCACCGGCCAGAACCAGGGCGCCGTCGCGCTGCACGAGCGCCCCGCGGTCGGCCAAGGCCCGCACCGTCTCGATCGCATACAGAGGGATGCCTTCGGCGTGGGAGATGATCCGCTGCTTGGCGGAGGCGGGGAGGGTGGCGACGGAGTCGAGCAGATCCTCCATCGCCCTGCGGCCGAGCGGCTCGAGGTATCCGACCGAGGCGGCGGGGTGGCCCGCGGGCCAGCCTGGGCGCCGCTCGGAAAGCTCGGGGCGGGCCAGCGCCAAGATGAAGATGCGGTAGCCGGCGGACCAGTCGAGCAGGTACTCCACGAAGTCGAGCAGGCCGTCGTCGGCCCAGTGCATGTCCTCGAAGGCCATCACCACGGGGGCGTGCTCGGACAGTCGCTCGAAGAACAGGCGCCAGCCGGCGAACAGCTCCTCGCGTCCGGGCCCGGGCTCGGCGGCGCCGAGCAGGACCCCCACGCGGTGGGAGATGAAGATCCGCTCGGCCGGATCCGCCACCCATCGGTCGAGCCCGGCGGCCAGCTTGGCCCGGGTCTCCTCGGTGGGAGCGTCCTCGGGCAGTCCCAGGCGCTGGCGCACCATCTCGGCCAGCGCCCAGTAGGCCACGCCGTCGCCGTAGGGCAGGCACCCGCCCTGGTGCCAGAGGAAGGTGTCGGGAAGCTGCTCCACGTAGGCCCGGAACTCGCGGCGCAGCCGGCTCTTGCCCACCCCGGCCGGGCCAGAGACGGCCACCAGCCGCACCGCGCGGCGGCTCACCCCGGCGTGGAACAGCTCCTTGACCAGGCGCAGGTCAGGGTCGCGGCCGACGAACCGGGCGGTCATCCCGTCGCGGTCAGCCCCGTGCCCGGAGGCCAGCACCTCGACCGCCCGCCACAGGTGGACTGGCTCGGCCTTTCCCTTGAGCTCGTGGTGGCCGGCGTCCTGATAGGCGATGGCCGTCGAGGTGACCTGGCGGGTGATGTCGTCGACCAGCACCGTGCCGGGGTCGGCGGCGCCCTGGACGCGTGACGCGGTGTTGACGCGGTCGCCCACCACCACGCCCTCCTCCTGTCTGGCCAGCAGTGCGGCCTGGCCGGTGACCACGCCGGCGCACGCCTGCAGCTCGGGCGCGCCAACCTCATGCCGCAGCGCGGCCACCGCATCGACAAGCTCGAGCGCCGCCCGCACCGCACGCTCGACGTCGTCCTCCCGCGCCACCGGGGTGCCCCACACCGCCATGACCGCGTCGCCGATGAACTTCTCGATCGTGCCGCCGTAGCGGTCGACGATCCGCCGGGCGGCGTCGAAGAAGTGCCCGAGGAGATCGCGCACGTCGTCGGGATCGAGCCGCTCGGAGAGCGACGTGTAGCCGACCAGGTCGACGAACACGACCGAGACCGTACGCAGCCCGGTGAGGTCATGTTGCGATGGCGGCGGGGGTTCCGCGGCGGACGCGTGCACGCTCTCGCTCGCGCCGCGGGCGGTGGGCTGCGCGGTCGCCGCGCCGGGCGCCAGGGCCGCACCGCACTCCGCGCAGAAGTTCTGGCCCGGAGCCGTGGCATGTCCGCACCCCGGGCAGGAGGTGGCCAGCGACGACCCGCATTCGGTGCAGAACTTGGCGCCGGGCACGTTGTCGGTGCCACAGCGCGGACACACGGTGGCTGCTCCCCTCACTTCCATCCACCAGTCTACGCTTCGCTCCCTCATGGTCCTCGCCACCTACAACATCAAGGGCGGGGTGGGGAAGACCTCGGCGGCGGTGAACCTGGCCTACCTCGCCGCGCGCGATGGAGCGAGCACGCTGCTGTGGGACCTCGACCCGCAGGGCGCGAGCACCTACCTCCTCCGAATCAAGCCCAAGATCAAGGGCGGTGGGCGGCGGCTGGTGCGCGGCCAGACCGAGGCGGGAGCGAGGATCAAGGGCACCGACTACGACGGTCTCGACCTGCTGCCGGCCGACTTCTCCTACCGGCACATGGATCTGCACCTCGACGCCACCAAGCGCCCAACCCGTCGCCTGGCCCGCGTCCTCGCGCCGCTGACACCCGACTACGACTATGTGTTCCTGGACTGCCCGCCGAGCATCTCGCTGGTGTCCGAGAGCGTGTTCGAGGCGGCCGACGCGCTGCTCATCCCCCTGCTTCCGGCGGTCCTATCCGCCCGCACCCTCGACTACATCGACGAGGTGGCCAGCGAGGGCACGCGCCGTCTGCCGTTCTTCTCGATGGTCGATTCGCGCAAGCGCATGCACCGCGACGTGATGGAGAGCTTTGCTGCGCGGCGTCCCGAGATGCTGCGCACGGTGGTGCCGCTGGCCGCCGACGTGGAGCGGATGGGGCAGGCCCGTGCTCCGCTCGAGGAGTTCGCGCCTCGCGGCGGTGCCGCGGTGGCCTTCCGCGAGCTCTGGAAGGAGATGCGCGAGCGACTACGCGCCTGAAGGATCGGGGTGCGTGGCGCGGATCGCCTCGAGCTCATGCGTCGCGCCCAGGAACAGGTCGAGTAGGTCGGGGTCGAACTGGCGGCCGGACTGCGCCCGCATCTCCTTCACCGCATCGGCGAAGGGCAGTGCCCGGCGGTACACCCGGTCGCTGGTCAGGGCGTCGAACACGTCGCCGATCGCCACGATGCGGCCGGCGATCGGGACCTCGTCCTCGGCCAGGCCGTACGGGTACCCGGCGCCGTCCGAGCGCTCGTGATGCGAGAGCACGATCTGGGCGCCCAGGATCAGCACGGGCGAGTGGCCGTCGGCCAGCATCCGGTTGCCCAGCTGAGCGTGGCGCTCGATGATCTCGCGCTCCTGGTGGTCGAGCGGTCCGGGCTTGAGCAGGATCGAGTCGGGGATCCCGATCTTGCCCACATCGTGCAGCATCGCGGCCAGGTAGATCTCGTCCTCGCTCCACAGCCGTACCCCGGCCAGGCGCGCGAGCACGGCGGCGAACTGGCCCACCCGCTGGATGTGCCCTCCGGTCTCCTCGCTGCGAATCGTGAGCGCGCTGACCAGCCGGTCGACCGCGTCGCGCTCGGCCTCGCGGGCGGTGGTCTCCGTCTGCTCGAGGCGCTCGAGCGCGTCGCGTAGTGCCGAGGTGCGGTTGACGACCTTGCTCTCGAGCTCCTCGACGTAGTGACGGCGGGCCAGCTCGAGCTCGCGGCGCCGCAGGCTCGAGGCGACGATGATCCGCGCCTCGTTGCCGCCGACCGGCTTGACCAGGTAGCCGTGGGCGCCGATCGCGAGTGCCTCGTCGGCCACCGCGGGGTCGTCGATCCCAGTCAGCATCACGATCGCGGTGTCGGGGTTGCCGTGGACGACCGAGCGGACCAGGTCGAGTCCCGAGCCACCGGGCATGTTGACGTCGCACAGAACGAGCTCGGCCGGCTGGAGCGCGAGCGTGTCACGGGCCTCGTCCACGTTCGCGGCCTCGCGCACGCGGTGGCCGCCCCGCTCGAGCGACCGCCGCAGCGCGTGGCGGAAGGGCGCCTCGTCGTCGACGATCAGCAGCTCGGCCATGGTCAGTCCACCCGCCCCGGGGCGGGAGCGGCGAGCGCCTCGCGCACCTTGGCCAGCAGGCTGCGCCCGGTGAACGGCTTCTCGATCAGGATCGTGCCCTCCGGCAGACCCTGGCTCGAGCCGACCAGGGGCTGGGCGTAGCCCGACATGAACATGATCCGCGTGGAGGGGCGCAGCGCGGCGATCTCGCCGGCCAGCTCGTGGCCCATCATCCGGGGCATGATCACGTCGGTGATGGGCAGGTCGATCGGCCCGTCGTGGTCGCGGACGAGCTCGAGCGCCTCGGGACCGTCGGGCGCGGTCAGCACCTGGTAGTCGCTGCGCTCGAGCACGCGGCGAGCGACCTCACGGATCCCGTCCTCGTCCTCGACCACCAGAACCAGCTCCCCGTGTCCGGTCTGCTCGGGCTCCTCGGGCACCCGCGCGGCCGGAGCCCGCTCGGAGGTGGCCGGGAGCATCACCGTGCACGTGGTTCCGAAGCCCTTCTCGGAGTAGAGCCGGATGCGCCCGCCGGCCTGCCTGACGATCCCGTAGATGGTGGCCAAGCCCAGACCCGTGCCCTCTCCCTTGGGCTTGGTGGTGAAGAACGGCTCGAAGGCGCGCTCGAGCGTGGCCGTATCCATCCCGCCCCCGTCGTCGCTCACGCGCAGCCGCACGTAGCGTCCGGGCTCGAGCTCCGGCCGGGCGCTCGCGTAGCTCTCGTCCACGTCGACGTTGGCCGTCTCGATCAGCAGCCGACCGCCGCCCGGCATGGCGTCGCGCGCGTTCACGGCGAGATTGACCAGGATCTGCTCCATCTGACCGGGATCGGCCAGGACCGGCCACAGGTCGTCCTCGAGGACGGCGCTCAGCCGGATGTGCTCGCCGAGCGTGCGCCGCAGCAGCTCGCGGGTGCTGCGCACCGACTCGTTGAGGCTGATCACCTCCGGATGGATCACCTCGCGCCGCGCGAAGGCCAGCAGCTGATGGGTCAGGTCCGTGGCGCGTCGCGCGGCCTGCTCGATCTGCTCGACGTCGGCGCGGGCCATCTCCCACCGCTCGCCGTCTTCGGCGCGCAGCTCATCGTGCACGAACGCGGCGTAGTTGAGGATCACCCCGAGCAGATTGTTGAAGTCGTGGGCCACCCCTCCGGCGAGCTGGCCGAGGCTCTCCAGCCGCTGGACCTGCTCGAGCTGCCTGGAGAGGCGCTGGCGCTCGGTGATGTCGGTGGCGACGATCAACCGCCCGGGCCGGCCGCGGAAGTCGACCTTGTGGGAGACCACCTCGACCGCGATCACGGTCCCGTCGCGCTTGACGTGGCGCCACGGGCCGGAGGCGTCGCGCGGGCCGGCGGCCGCGATGCTGTCGAGCAGCGCGGCGATGTCCGCGTCAGGGCGGGAGGTCCTTGATCGTCATGCTCAGGAACTGCTCTCGCGAGTAGCCGTAGTGCGCGACGGCTGATTCATTGACCTGGAAGATCTGGAGGGTGTCCTCGTCGTAGATCCACATCGGCAGCGGGTGGTCGTCGAACAGTTCGCGGTAGGCCTCGGCGGTAGAGGACGCCTCCTGCTCGGCCGCGCGCAGCGAGGTGACCAGTTCGTCGAAGCTTCCGGCCAGTTCGGCCACCTCGGCGGGTGCGCCCCCCACGACCGTGCCCGCGTCGCGGCCTCCGCCCCGCACCGCCGCGCTCAACCGCTGGATCGGTCGCGCGATCCGGCGCTGGGTCAGGGCGGTCGCCGCGGGCACCACGAGCAGCGCGGCCAGGATGATCAGTAGTTCGCGGTCGTAGATGCGGTTGGCGTCGGCCAGGGCGACGCTCTGCTCGACCCCGGCGTACACCCTCCAGCCCAGTCCGGGGACGACGGCATGGGCGAACGATCGGGTCGTCCCACCCAGATCGGCGTGCTCGGCGGTGTTCTCGCTGCGGAAGAACGGGGTCCCCACGATCGAGGTGCCGACGACGCGCGCGGGATCGGTCGAGCGGGCCAGCACGGACTTGCCGTCCGGCGAGGTGACCAGGTAGCGCAGGCCCTTGGGCCCCGCCAGTTGCATGTCGAGGCTCGGCCCGACCGGATCGAGATCGACGAGCGCGACGACGATCGCGCCGTGCAACGGCACGGTGAGCGCCGCCACGGGCCGGCCGCTGAGCGGATCGCGAACCGGGGCGAGCGTGTGGGGCGCCGAACGGGCGGCCGCGAACCAGGACTGGCCGGCGTAGGTGTTGCTTCGCCGGGCCGAGGCTCTCAACGACGAGCAGACCAGCGCGCCGTTCGAGCACACGATGTCGATGTGGCCGGACGGGAACGCGCCCACCTGAGCGAAGCTGAGCCCGCACTGCCGGGGGTGGGCGAGGATGCTCGCCACCTGGGGGTCGTTGGCCAGCCCGCCCAGCGCTCCCTGGAGGATGCTGACCCCCGCGCCCGTCAGCTTGGCGGCGCTTCGGGCGGCGAACGCGGCCTGCTCCAGCGCCTGAGTGCGAGCATTCTGCCGGCTCTCGTGGCGGGCATACAACACGCCGGCCACGGCGGCCGCGGCAAAGAGGACGATCAGACCCGTGAAGTATGTGCGGAGTTTGAAAGGTCCTGCTAATACGCTGTTTTCTGCGTCACAGTCCGGCCTCACAGCACGCTACCGGTTATGCAGGCGCGCCGTATCAGGGTGTCCGATCGGTGACCCCCGCAGGGCGGAAACGGACGACGAATGGACGGGTCCGGAGGTGTGTCTACGCGGCGGCGGCGGGGCGGGCTCGGGCGCGGGGCGGTCGAGGCGCGGCCACATCTCGAGTACCTGCTCGACCAGGCGCTCCACCACGGTCTCCACGTCGACCCGGCGCTCGAGCTCGATCAGCGGCTCGGGGTCCGTCCAGGTGACGGCGCGACGCGGGGCCAAGAGCGTGCAGCAGTCCTCGTCGGGAAGGATCGAGGTGTCGTACGTGCCGATGCGCTCCGCCTCCTTGATGATCTCCGACTTGTCGCGGTCGAGCAGCGGGCGGAGCAGCGGCAGGGTCGCGGCACCCTCGACCACCTCGAGGTTGCGCAGCGTCTGGCTGGCGACCTGCCCGAGCGAGTCGCCGGTCACGAGCGCCTCGCACCGCTCGCGGCGAGCGAGCGCGTCGGCGACCCGGACCATCAACCGGCGTTGGGCGAGCACCTGCAGGCGGCCGGCCCCCGAGCTCGCCAAGAGCCGCTGGGCCAGACCGAACGGGACCACGAACAAACGCGAGCGGCCTTGGAAGCGGTTCAGCCGCCCGACCAAGGCGTACGCCTTGTACGCCGACTCGGGCCCTGTCAAGGGCTGGCCGCTGAAGTGGACGAAGTCACAGCGCAGGCCGCGCTTCATCATCCGGTACGCGGCCACGGGAGAATCGATCCCGCCCGACAAGAGCACGAGCGCCCGCCCGGAGGTCCCCACCGGCAGGCCGCCCGCGCCCCGCAGGCGATCGACCGACACGAACAGCTCGCGCTCGTAGGCGTCGATATGCACCTCGAGCTCGGGACGGGACAGGTCGACGGCCAGGCCGAGCTCGTCCTTGACCGCGGCGCCGACCAGGCGCGCCACGTCCATCGAGCTGACCGGGAACTTCTTGTCGCGCCGGCGCGAGCGGACCGCGAACGATCGCCCGGGCAGGGGCCGCATGAGCTCGACCGCGGCCGGGGCGGCGAGCTCGGCTGCCGGCTCGAGCCGCAACGAGGGCTGCACGACGCTCAGGCCGGGCAACTCGGTGGCCACCTCGAGCACCCCGGCCAGGCCCTCCGGCGGGGCCATGACCAGAAACGAGGATCCCCGCCGCTGGAGCTCGACCCGGCCGACCGCCCCGCGCAGCGCCCGGCGCAGATTGCGCTCGAGGACCGCGGCGAAGCTCCCGCGCTTGCGTCCCTTGAGCGCGAGCTCGCCGAACATGAGCAGGACGCAAGGCGCGCCGTCCGCGGGACCGGCGGCGCGGAGGACACGGTCGGCCGCTGTCTGTGCGACGGGGCTGGTCATGAGCGGTTGCTCGCGGTGAGGCTAGCGCTCGGCGTGTTCGGCGTGGGCGTACTCCGAGGAGATCGGCGGGGACAGGCCCAGCCCGTGAGCGCGCTCCAGCGCCCGGACCAGCACCTCCTCGGCGCCCTCGATCTCGCCGTCGCGCATCAGCACCTGGCCGGCCACCACGGCGGTCTGGACGACCGCGCCCGAGGCGGCGTAGACCAGCGCGGCCGGCAGCTCGCCGAAGCTGAGCTCGGGCGCGCCGGCGCGCAGGAGCAGGAAGTCGGCCGGCTGGCCGACCTCGAGGTCACGGGGCGCGCCGAGCAACGGGGCGCGGCGACCGGTGGCGATCTCCCACGTCTCCTCGGCGGTGATCGCCGCGCTGTCGCGTGCCTCGTGCTTCTGCAGAAGCGCGAACACCTTCATGTCAGCGAACAGGTCGAGCGAGTTGTTCGAGCCGGCGCCGTCGGTGCCGAGACCGACCTGGATGCCGGCGGCGCGCGCTCGCAGGTAGGGAAACACACGGCCCACCGCGAGCTTGAGGTTGGCCACCGGGTTCGTGACGATCACCGCGCCGCGGGCGGCGATCAGCTCGAGCTCCTCTTGGTCGAGCCACACGCCGTGGGCGAGGACTGTCCGGGGCGTGAGCAGGCCGACCCGATCGAGATAATGGGCGGGGCGCTCGCCGCGCGCGGCCACGCAGTCGGCCACCTCCTGCTCGGTCTCCGACAGATGGATCTGAACCGTGATGTTGCGTTCGGAGGAGAGCTCGGCGATCCAGCGCAGGCTGTCGTCGGTCACCGTGTAGATGGCATGAGGAGCGAGGCCGGCGTCGACCCGGTCGCCGGCTCGGTCCAGCTCGTCGAGGCTGCGCAGCGCGGCGTCGCGCATCGCCTCGGTGCGGCCGTCCACGTCGATGAGCGGCGCCGCCACGGTGGCGCGCAGACCGGCGTCGCGCACCGCGCGGGCTGAGGCCTCGGGGTGCCAGTACATGTCCCAGAAGCGAACGGTCCCATTGCGCACCATCTCCAGACAGGCCAGCCTGGTGCCCCAGTACACGTCCTCGGGCTCGAGCTGTCGCTCGATCGGCCAGATCTTCTCCTGAAGCCAGCGCATGAGCGGCAGGTCGTCGCCGTAGCCGCGAAACAGCGTCATCGCGGCGTGGGTGTGGCCGTTGAGCAGCGGGGGCACGAGGATCGCGCCGGCCGCGTCGAGCGTCACGTCCTCGGGGCGTGGCTGCACGTTCCGGCCGAGCTCGACGATCACGCCCTCCTCGGCCCGCAGTCCGACACGTTGGCCGGCGTGGAACGCGTCCCTGACGGCGAGACTCATGAGGCGGCTGGTGCGAGCGGATCGTCCGGGACGCCCAGGGCGTGTTCCTGGAAGTCGATCGCGATCTGGGTGAGCGATGCCTCGTGGCCGCGTGGCGCGCCGAGCGACATGCCCACGGACCAGCTCACGGGGAGCGAGACCACGGGCATTCCGGTCATGTCCCAGTGCGCGGTGAACGCGATCAGCGGGTCGCCGGGTCCGGCCGCGTGGCCGCGCTCGTAGCCAGGCCCGCGCTCCAACGGGAGGACGGGCAGCGTCGGCTCGAGCACCGCGTCGATGCTGTGTTCGGCGAACCAGCGCTCCCACACCGCCGTGCCCTGGGACCGCCGCATCTGCGCGGCCAGGTAGGCCTGCCCGTCGGTGAAGCCGGCCGCCGCCTCGACGAACTCGGCGACCTGCGGGCGGTAGTGATCGATCCGGTCGGCGTGCGCCCGGTGATACCCCCACACCTCGGTCATGAGGACCGCGCTCAGGTCATCCCAGGCGAACGTCCATGGCGCCGGTAGCTCGACGACGCGCGCACCGAGTCGCTCGCACGCCTTGACAGCCTCGTCGTAACCGCGGGCTACTTCGTCGTCCATGTGGATTTGGGTTACACGGTCGGTGAGCGCGACGGTGACGCCATCGAGCGGACTGGGACCGTCGCGCGCCGCGAGCGGGAGCGCGCCCATGTCGGCCGGCGGCGGCAGCAACGGCGTGACCGCCGCGGTCCCGGCGGCCATCGCTTGCAGCACCGCGGCGCAGTCGGCCACCGTGCGCGCCATCGGCCCTGGGTGATCGAGCGAGGAGGCCAGCGGGAGGATCCCATCGAGGGCGACCCGTCCGTGCGTGGGCTTGATCGCGCACGTGCCGCAGCAGGCCGAAGGGATGCGCAGTGAGCCGCACGTGTCTGACCCCAGCGCCACCGGCGCCATCCGCGCGGCGACCGCGGCGGCGCTCCCGCCGCTCGACCCGCCGGCGATCAGGTGCAGCGCGTGCGGATTGCCGACCTGGTCGGTCGTGCCGCCGGCCGCAAACTCGTGCGTGTGTGTGTGTCCGAGCAGGACCATGCCCTGCAGGCGCAGCGCGCCCCAGGCGACGCTGTCATCCGTCGCCGGCGTGTCCGCGTCGAGGACTCGGCTCGAGGCCGTGAGTGGCAGCCCTTGGACCGCATAGAGATCCTTGACGCCGATCGGGATGCCGCACAACAGCGGCGCGGCGTCGCCCTCGCGGGCCCTCCGCTCGTCCGCCTGCACCGCCTGCTCGCGCGCGAGATCCGGGTACAGCCGCACCCACGCGTTGACCGCGTCGGGCGCGCCGTCGAGCGAGGGCCGACCGCCGTTTCGCTCCTCGATGCGCCGCAGGCAGGCCTCTGTCAGCTCGGCGCAGGACAACCGCCGGGAGCGAAGCTGCTCGGCGGCTTCGAGCACCCCGAAGTCGGCGGCGTCGGACATGTGTGAAACCTATCTTGCCCGCGCGGCGAGCCACCGCTCGATGTCCTCGGGCGGTGCCGGGGAGGCGAACAGGAAACCCTGCCCGGCATCGCAGCCGAGGCGGCGAACGGCATCGCGCTGCGGTGCGGTCTCGATTCCCTTGGCTACGGCCGGGAGGTCCGCGGCGTGTAGACCGGCGAGCAAAGCGGCGAGCATGCGCCCGGCCTGGGCGTCGGCGCTGGCCGCGGCAATGGTGGCGCGGCCCAGCTTGACCGCGCTCCATGGATGGCTTGCGAGAACGCGCAGCGACGCGCCATCGCTGCCGAAGTCATCGAGGTAGAGCTGCACCCCCATCTGCACGAGGGCGTCGAGCGCCGTGGCCGCCCCGCGCCTATCTAGCTCCAGGGTCGCCTCGGTCACCTCGAGCGAGAGCCGGTCAGGCGGGATCGCGGCCGCGGTGATGGCGCGCTCGATCGCGGTGGTCAGCTCCGGGGAGCGCAGCGTCCGCGAGGACAGGTTGACGCTGACCGGCAGCCGGTCGTCCAGCAGCGAGGCGCTCCGCCACTGCTCGAGCGTCCGGCAAGCCTCGGCGATCACCCACAGGTCGATCTCCACGACCAGGCCGGTGTCTTCGGCCACCGGGAGGAACTCCGCCGGTGCCTGTGGGCCTCGCTCGGGATGCTCCCACCGAACCAGCGCCTCGACCGAGTGCAGCGTCCCGTCGGCCAGCGCGATCACCGGCTGGTAGTGAAGAGTAAGCCCGGCGCGCTGCACGGCCTCGCGCAGCCGCGCCTCGAGCTCGAGCTCGCCCATTTCCGCGTAGGACTCGATGCCGCCGCCGCGGCGCTTGGCCTGGTACATCGCGAGGTCGGCTTCCCTGATGAGCTCCTGGGGGTGAGTTTCCTCGTCGCGAGCGCGGGCGATCCCGACGCTGGCCTCGAGCGTCACCTGGGTGCCGTGCAGCGAGTACGGCTCGGCGATCGCGCCGCGCGCCCGCTCGGCCACGCGGTGCGCCTCGCGCTGCCCGCGCAACTCCTCACACAGGATCACGAACTCGTCGCCGCCGTAGCGGGCCACGGTATCGCCCGGCCGGAGCACGCGCCCGAGCCGGCGCGCGACTTCGACCAGCACCTCGTCGCCAGCCTCGTGGCCGAGGCTGTCGTTGACGCTCTTGAAACCGTCGAGGTCGAGGAACAGGAGGGCCAGCGAGGTCGGGCGCCGGCGCGAGCGGGCGACCGCCAGGTTCAGGCGGTCGAGGAGCAGCGCGCGATTGGGCAGGCCGGTCAGCGGGTCGTGCAGCGCCTGCCGGGCCAGCCGGGTCTCGGTCCGCTTGCGCGCGATCGTGTAGCGGACCGCCGGGAGCAGGGCCTCGCCGTCCGCGGCCGCCTCGAGCAGGTAGTCCTGGGCGCCCTTGTGGATCGCATCCACCCCACCGGCCTGGGCGTTGTCGGCGACCACCACGACGGGCTCGTCGGACACGCTCGAGAGAACCCTCCGGATCGTGCCCTCGTAGTGGTCGCTGCCCGCGAGAACGAGGACCACGCAATCGACGGACTCCGCGTGCAGCGCCCGGCGCAGCCCGGCGGCGCCCTCGCACACACGCACATCGGCGTCCGGGCCCAGCCGCTCTCGCAGGCCGGCGGCCCGGTCGACGTCTTCGCCTACGACGAGCAGTCGTAGTGGCGCACTGAAGTCCTTTTCGGCGGGTGGCCCCAACCCCACGAGATCCCATCTCTTCTTGCCGGCGGCGGGTGTGGCAGGAGGCTAGCGCAGGGAGCAAGCACTCCGGTAGGGTTGCAACCCAGATACATGGCGAGCGGGGCGAAACAGCTCTTGGGGGGGCTGGTCGCGGCGGTGGCGCTCGCGCTGTTCGTCGCGCCCTCGGCGGTGGCAATCACCGTGCACGCGAGCGTCCGGCAGGTGTACGTGGTGGGCGCGCGGCCCGGGGAACGGCTGGCGCTGCTGGGCCGGCGCGGGCATCCTTTGTCGACGCGCCGGGCCGGGCCGCTCGGTGGCGTGGTCTTCCGTGGCGTCGCGCCCGGGCGCGGCTATCGGGTCCGGCCCGCGGGCCGCGCCGGAAGCGGCGCGCCGGCGAGCCCAACCGTGACGGTTCTACCGGATCGCTCGGCGCCGCCCAGCACCCGGATCTACGGCCAGCGCATCCCGCGCTCGGGCTACGGATACCTGACGGTTCGGGACGGGATCAAGCTGGCGGTCGACGTTCGCCTGCCGGCGGGACCGGGGCCGTACCCCACCGTGGTCGAGTACTCGGGCTACGGTTACGCCGACCCGGCCGGCCCCCAGAGCGGCATCGCTCCGATCGCGAACCTGCTCGGGTTCGCGGTGGTCGACGTGAACATGCGCGGCACGGGCTGCTCCGGGGGCGCGTTCAGCTTCTTCGAGACGCTGCAGAGCCTGGACGGCTACGACGTGATCGAGACGGTCGCGCGCCAGCCGTGGGTGCTCGGGCACCGGGTCGGGATGATCGGCATCTCCTACGGCGGGATCAGCCAGCTGTTCGTGGCAGCCACCGACCCGCCGCACCTGGCCGCGATCGCGCCGATGTCGGTGATCGACAACACGGCGACCACGCTGTACCCCGGCGGGATCCTCAACACCGGCTTCGCGCTGCCCTACGCGCGCGCGCGTGACCACGACGCGCAGGCGGCCGCGCCGGGACGCGGCGAGGCGTGGGCGCTGCAGCGGATCCAGTCCGGCGATCGGGTGTGCCGCGCCAATCAGGCGCTTCACCCGGAGGCGGTGAATGAGGTGGCCACGGTGTTCGCCAACCGCTACTACGTCCCGTCAGTGGCGAACGCGGTCAACCCGACCACGTTCGTCGACAGGATCCACGTGCCGGTGTACCTGGCCTGCCAGTGGACCGACGAGCAGACCGGCGGCCATTGCCCCGACCTGGCCGAGCACTTCGGCGGGACCAGGCTGAAGTGGTTCACGTTCACCAATGGTGCGCACGTCGATTCGCTCGACCCACTCACCGCGGAGCGCTGGTACGACTTCCTGTCGCTGTTCGTGGCGGGCCGGCTGCCGGCCCTGTCGCCCGGGGTGCGCGCGCTGGCCCCTGCGGTCTACCAGGCGGCGATGGGGATCAACGGGGTGAGCCTTCCCTCAGACGATCCGATCGAGGACCAGCCTTCGTTTGCCGCGGCGCTGGCGGCGTTCAAGCAGTTGCCGTCGGTGCGCGTCCTGTTCGACAACGGGGCCGGCGGGGTGCGGGCCGGGGCCCCGGGGCCGGCGTTCGAGCAATCGTTCGCGCGGTTCCCGGTGCCGGGGACGAGGGCGTCGTCGTGGTACCTGAGCTTCGGTGGCGCGCTGGTTCCGGGAGCCACGCGGGTGCCGGGGGCCGACACCTTCACGTGGAACCCGGGCGCGCGCCCGCGCACCGACTTCAGCGGCAATACCGGGGCCGGCGGGCTGTGGGGGGCCACGCCCCACTACCACTGGCTCGCGAATCCGTCTGGCACGGCGCTCTCCTACGTGACAGCGCGGCTCGATTCGAACGTGGTCGTGGTCGGCGCCGGCTCGCTGCAGGCGTGGATCTCGGCTTCGGTGCCCGACGTGGACCTCCAGGTGACCGTGTCCGAGGTGCGGCCCGACGGGATCGAGACGTTCGTGCAGAGCGGGTGGGTGCGCGCCAGCGAGCGCAAGCTGGCGCCCGGGAGCTCGTTGCTCGAGCCGACTCTGAGCCTGCGACGCGCGGACGTGGCGCCGCTGCCGCGGGGGCGCTTCACCAAGGTCGTCGTGCCCCTGTACTACGAGGGGCACGTGTACCGGGCCGGCTCGCGCATCAGGATCACGATCTCGGCGCCCGGAGGGGATCAGCCGGCCTGGGCGTTCACCGATCTGGTGCCGCGCGGCCGGGCCACGGTGAAGGTGGCCCACTCCGAGGCCATGCCTTCGCGGATCGTGCTGCCGGTGGTGGCGGGCGTGGCCGTCCCGAGCGGGTTGCCGCCGTGCCCGGGGCTGCGCGGCGAGCCGTGCCGGCGCTACGTGGCGCTGGTCAACCGGCGGGTCGGCTGAACAGCCGCTCGAGCACGAGCGCCACGCCCGACTCGTCGTTGGACGCGGTGACCTCGCCGGCGGCGGCTCGTACGTCCGGGTGCGCGTTCGCGACCGCGACCGCGTGCCCGGCCCAGGCCAGCATCGGCAGATCATTGGGCATGTCGCCGAACGCGATCACGTCAGTGGGGTCGATGTCGTGCTGCCGGCACAGACGGGCCAGGGCCGATGCCTTGCTCACGCCGGCGGCGTTGATCTCGAGCAGCGTGTCGCTCATGTTCGAGTGACTGAACTCGGCCAGGTGGCCTGCGGTGTTGCGCGCGCGCTCGACCAGGACGTCCGCGCTCAGGACGCCGTGGCGCAGCATCAGCTTCACCGGGGGCTCGGCGATCAGCGCATGCACGGCATCGATCGTGGTGTCCTCGGGCACCGGCCAGCGCGGCAAGTACTCGGGCTCGTGGCCGAAGCCGTCGGTGCGCTCGACCGCCCACGTGCCCCCCGGCAACTCGGCCTCGAGCAGCGCGATCAACTCCTTTGCGACGGCGGGCTCGAGCGGCGTGGCTTCGAGCACCGATTCGGTGTGCAGATCCCAGAGCACGGCGCCGTTGGCGCAGATCGCGACTCCGCGCCGGTCCGTCGCCTCGGCCAGCAGCGCCAGCCGGAGTGGCGGCCGGGCCGTGCAGAACACAACGATTGCGCCGGCGGCCTCGGCCGCGGCGATGGCCCGGCGGGTCCGATCGGTGGCCGTGGCTTGCCCGCGCTTGGCCGCCTCGAGCACCGACTGGTCCTCGAGCAGGTTCTCGCGGCGCTCGACCCCCCACACCTGCCATCCGGGCCTCCGGTGAACGACCCACTGGGCCAGCCGCGAGCGACAACAGCGTGCCGGCCAGCACGAAGAGCCTGATCACGGGCGCACAGTAGCCTGTCGCGCGATGCGCGCGCTCGTCTCCAAGCAGTCCGCGCCGTTCGCCGAGCTTGCCGATGTCCCGGACCCGGAGCCGCGGCCGGACGAGGCGCTGGTCGAGGTGCACGCGATCAGCCTGAACCGCGGTGAGACCCGCCGGCTCGCGCAGCTCGAGCCCGGCACGGTGACGGGCTGGGACCTGGCCGGCACGGTGCGCCGGGCGGCGCAGGACGGCGGCCCGCCGGAGGGCGCGCGGGTGGTCGGGCTGATGAACGTCGGCGCGTGGGCCGAGCTCGCCGCGGTGAAGGTCGAGCACCTGGCCGAGCTCCCGGACGGGATCTCCTTCGAGCAGGCCGCGACGCTCCCGGTGGCGGGGCTGACCGCGCTGCGCGCGCTCGAGGTCGCCGGCTTCGTGCTCGGCAAGCGCGTGCTGGTAACCGGCGCGAGCGGCGGGGTGGGGCGGTTCGCCATTCAGCTGGCCAGGTTGGCCGGCGCGCACGTAACCGGTATCGCCCGGCGGACCGAGGGCCTGCAGGAGCTCGGCGCCGATGAGGTGGCGGCCGAGATCGATCTGGAAGGACCGACCTACGAGGCGATCATCGATGGGGTGGGCGGCCCCGTACTCGGCCAGGCCATTCAACGCGTCGCTCCCGGGGGCACGATCGTCAGCTTCGCCTCGACCGTGACCGAGCCGGTCTCATACCCGTCCCGGGAGTTGTTCGCCCGGGCGCCGGGAGCGCGGGTGTACGGCTTCTTCGTTTTCTCCGAGCTGGCGCACACCCGCAGCGGGAGCGCGGACCTCCGGCGGCTGGCCGACCTCGTGGCGGCCAAACGGCTCGATCCGCAGATCGACCTCACGCTCGCTTGGGACGATGCCGCGCAGGCGATCGAGGCGCTGCTTGACCGCCGCGTGAACGGCAAGGCCGTCCTGAGGGTCGGTTAGCCGCATAACTCGTCACGCGCCCGCGCGATCGGATAGGCGTGACGAATTAGCCGCGTGGAGCGCGGCGAACTCGTCACGGCCGGCGTAGTCCGCGCGTCGTGACGAGTTAGCCGTGTCGTTTCAGCTATCCGCAGCCGCGGACGGTCCGTCTGGCCACGCGGGCACGCCCGGATCGGGTGTACTCCACCACCCGCATCTTGTGCTTGCGCGTCCCGGGGAGGCCGGCCAGGCGAATCGAGTGCAGCGCCCGGCCCCGGCGGGTCATCACCAGGCGCTTGCCGACGTACACCTGCGCGCGGGTGATCGGCTTGCCGTGGAAGCGCGCCAGCCGGAACACGATCGCCTTGCTCGCGACGCACGGCGCGAGGGTGCTGGTCGACTTCAGGCCGGCGCCCGGGCCGGTCACGGAATCGGGGCTCGTGTCCGCGGCCAGGTACGAGTACACGCCCGGGTAGCCATCGTCGGCGACCATCCCGGGGCAGCCATCGCGCAGGTCCTCGCAGTCGAACGCCGTGCCGTTCGCCAGGTGGATGTCCAGGCGCGACCAGTAGTAGAACGAAAACGCGTTGCCATCCCCATTCGGGTCGATGCCCGCCTCGATCGGGTCGTCGCGCCAGCGTTCGGTGAGCAGCCGCGCGTCGGCGCTCGGATCGCCCTTCAGGTACTTGTCGAACCAGGCGGTCGTGTACCAGGCGATGAGGTCGGCGCCGCGCAGCGAGGCCCCGAACGCCTGATTGGGGATGAAGCTGAAGTCCAGGTGCGACCCGCCCCGGATGATGATCTCGCCCGTGTCGACGCCGGCCTTGGTGTAGTTCAACGACCACGTCGACTTGGCGTTCGGATCCGGCAGCGAAGTGTTCGGCGCCGGCGGCAGGCCGTAGTCGGCCGACATGCCGAGGGCCGGTTTCGTGATCGGCACGACGGTGCGGTCGGCGGGGGTGGACGGGCAGCCGGACTCGCCGATCGTCTGCGACGGCGCCCCTGGCGCCGCGCCCGGGACCGGCGCGTCGTTGGGCCCGGGCCCGCCCAGGTCGTCCCAGGCCACGATCGTCTTGACGCGCGGATCCCACTGGCCGACGTACGACACGCCGGCCGCTCCGTAGGAGTGACCCGCGAGCCCGACCCCGACCGACGGATCGAGCAGCTGCCAGAACGGGTTGTAGGCGGCGTCGAGACCGGCGGCGACGCGCGAGCTCTGCTTGGCGGCGTGGCTCGTCCCCGTGTTGCAGCTCGGGACCGGCTCGTACGGGTGCTGCGGGCTCGAGAGCAGGAAGTCGATCGCGTCCTCGGTGCCGTCGTAGAAGGGAGTTCCGGTCGTCTGGGCCGGGACGCCCTCGTTCTGGTCGGGGGACTCGCCGTAGGTGTCGGACTGTCCCTGCCCCTGAGGATCGAACGTCAGGACCACGTAGCCGGCCTTGGCCAGCGCCTGCGCGGCGTACCAGTACATGTTCTCGTCGGCCTGGACTGAGCCGTCGGTGATCACGATCCCGGGTCGCCGCGCCGGGCCGGCCACCGTCGCCCACACGTGCCCGGAGATCGTCGCGCCGTCGCGCGCAGTGAACAGGATCGGGCGGACCAGGCCGTAGCCGTTCGAGGCCCAGTTGTTCAGGCGGATGTCGCCGGCGCAGCCGTTACCGAGGTTCCAGCACAGGTCGTCGGTGAAGAACCGCCCCGGATCGGCCGTCTCCGTGGCCAGCGCCTGCGCGGTGGAGGCGGCGCTGTCCGCCGCCAGTTGCGTCTGGTACTGCGGCGTGTCGTACACCGTCTGGCGCTGCTGGGTAATCGAGAAGTTCTGCGCCTCGACCACCGGGTTGAACGTGGCCGGCGGATCCGCGGCGGCCGGCACGGCGTGCACGGCGAGGACGGCGAGCGTCGCGATAACCCCTGCCCGGATTCTCCCTGCCATCCCGCCGAACATCGTGCCCCGAGGCCCGGCGCGCCAATCCGTCACCTCGCATGCTTCTTGCCGGGGTGGGTGTGCAAGTGCACAATGCGTCGATGGCGGCGGCGACACGCGGGCAGGTTCTGCGCCGGATAGTCGAGCGAGCGGACCTCGAGCGATTCACCGACCGGGTCCTCGACAGCTTCTGGGAGCAGCCCGCATTCCAGTCGCTGCACCCACCGCGCGAGGACGTCCGCGCGTGGGTGCGCTGGAACCTGGACCTGGTGATCCGGTGGCTGACCGACGACGAGCCGCCCAGCCAGGCAGAGCTCGAGGTGATCCGCGAGCATGCTCGCGCCCGCGCCACGGAGGGCTTTCCGCCTGATGTGATCCCGGCCAACTTCCGCAGCGGCGCGCGGTTCGCGTGGCGGGCGCTGCTTGACGCCGCCACCGAGGCCGAACGCGCCGCGCTCCTGGAGTCCGCGGACCTGCTGTTCGAATACATCGATCGGGTGTCGCGCATCTACTCCGACGGGCATGAGTCGGCGGCGCGGTCGAACGCGGCAAGCGCCGAGGAGATCGCCGCCGGCGCGGCCCTGAGGCGGATCTGCGCCGAGGAACCGCTCCTGCCCGAGGACCGCCAGCTGGCTGAGCGGATCGGCTTTGCCCTCGAGCGGGCGGCGCGGCAGTTCGTCGTCGCTCTCCCGTGCGCTTCGCCGAGCGCCCACGCCGAGCTGGCCGCTCGGCTGCGGCAACACCACGCGTTGGCTGCCTCTGAAGGGCGCCGGGTGGTGGGGCTGAGTGGAGACGGGACGTGGCGTGCAATGCCCGCGGATCCGCGGGCCGTGATCGCGCAGGGACCGCCGGCCATCGGGGGCGAGCGCGGGCACGTGCTGGACGAGCTGCGCGACGTGGTGGCGCTGGCCGCGGCGCGCGGGCGGTTCGGGGAGGTGGACGCCAGCGAGTACCTGCCCGAGCTGCTGCTCCGGCGCTCGCCGCGGCTCGCGGCGCAGATCCGGGCCCGCGTGTACAGCCCGCTCGATGGCGACCACGCCGAGCTCGCCCGCACCCTGGATGAATTAATCAAGAACAACTTCGAAAAGGGACGCGTCGCCGCTGGCCTGCCGGTCCACCGCAACACGCTGCGCGACCGGATCGCGCGGATCGCCGAACTGACCGGGGTGGATCTCGAGACGACCGAGGGACGCGGGTTGGCCTGGCTGGCCTGGCTGGTGGGTCCTCGACCCACTCAAGCGTGTTTCCAGTTGATTAGGACGGCCGAGCCAAACCCACGGGCGCGCGCGCGTGATTTAGATTTGGCGCTGACAAACCTCTAGGAGGAGGACGCATGAGGAAGTACAAGAGGCCGCTTTGGGCGGCCGTCGCCGTTGTCATGGCGTTCGCCGTGGCGGCGTGCGGAAGCTCGAGCTCCAGCTCGAGTTCGTCTGCGGGGGGGTCGTCGTCGACCTCGTCGTCGTCGAGCGGGACCTCGAGTGGCAAGACCGGGGGCACGGCCACGGTGGTCGAGGGTACGTTCCCGCAGTCGCTCGACCCGTCGATCGACTTCACGACCCAGGGCGGCGAGGTGCATTGGCTGACCCATCTGGGGCCGTACTCGTTCGCCCACGCGTCCGGACAGGCGGGGACGCAGATCATCCCGTCGGTGGCGGAGGCCCTGCCGACCGTGAGCGACGGCGGCAAGACCTACACGTTCACGATCCGCAAGGGCCTGAAGTACTCGGACGGCTCGCCGGTCAAGGCATCCGACCTGACGTTCGGGATCGAGCGGGCGCTGAAGCTCGGCTGGAGCGCCGCGAGCTTCCTGACCACGACGATCGACGGGGCCTCGGACTACGCCAAGGGCAAGGCCAAGACGGTGTCGGGGATCACCACCGACGATGCCAGCGGCAAGACCACGATCCATCTCGCGAAGCCCTACGGCGCGTTCGTCGACGTGCTGGCCGTGCCGGGCGTGAGCTACATGCCGGCGACCACGGCGATGAAGCCCGAGCCCAACAACCCGCCGATCGGCTTCGGCCCGTACGTCATCAAGAACGTCCAGCCGAACGTGGGCTTCGATCTCGAGATCAACCCGGCCTACGCGTCCCAGGCGATCCCCGGGATTCCGGCCGGGAAGATGAACGTCCATGTGAAGGTCGAGTCGAACACGACGACCGAGGCTTCGGACGTGCTGAACAACAACGCGGACGTGTTCGACTGGGGCGACACGATCCCGCCGGCCCTGATCCAGCAGGTGAGCGGGATGAAGGACCGCTACAAGGCCGTTCAGAGCAACAAGACGTTCTATTGGTTCCTGAACGTGACCGAGAAGCCGTTCTCCAGCCAACTCGCCCGTGAAGCGGTCGACATTGCCACTGACCGGCCGGCGCTGGCCCGCCTGGGCAGCGGCGCGCTGGTTCCGGGCTGCTTCCTGCTCCCGCCGGCGATGGTGGGGCACCCGACGGGCACGTGCCCGTCCGGCGACCCGAACTCGTCGCCTGACGTGGCGAAGGCCAAGCAGCTAGTGCAGCAGTCGGGCATGGCGGGTCAGGCCGTGACCGTCTGGGCGCAGAACCGTCAGCCGCGACTTCAGTGGGCGGAGAACTACGCCGCCACGCTGAACGCGATCGGGTTCAAGGCGACGCTCAAGACGATCGCGGACGCGGACTACTTCTCGACGATCGAGACGCTCAAGAACCACCCCCAGACCGGCTTCGCCGACTGGCAGCAGGATTTCCCGAACCCGACCGACTTCTACCAGAACCTGGTCGACGGGAACGCGATCCTGCCGGTGGGGAACTCGAACTACGAGGAAGTCAACGACCCGCACATCCAGTCGACGCTCGCGAAGGTCTACCCGGTGCCGGCCAACCAGCTCGGCACGGTGGCGTCGCAATGGCAAGCCCTTGACACCTACGTGACGCAGAAGGCGTACGTGGTGACCTACGGCTACCTGTCCTCGCCGGAGTTCCTGTCCAACAGGATCGACTTCGGCAAGGTCGCGTTCAGCCCGCTCGAGGGCAACGACTTCAGCTCGCTGCAGTTGAAGTAATCGGCGGTCAGAGGCCCGGGGCCTTACTGGTCCCGGGCCGTCGCTTCCGCGTTAACGGGCTCGTCGATGAATAGGTGCTTGTTGAGTCGTCCGAATGAGCGTCGCCTGGCTGTGTCCTCGGGGCTTGAAGTAGCGCTGCTACGCCTGCGCCCCTGCGTCCTTGCCATGCTCGCTCCTCGGACCCCTCAACTTCGCCCCTATTCACCTCCGAACCCTTAGGCTTACGCCCGCGCCATGAGCACCGTCACCGGCACCGAGGTCCCGATCGAGCCGTCGGCGTGGGACGCCGGCGAAGAGCTACCGCCCGGGCTCGGTCCCTACCAGCTGGCATGGCGCCGCCTGCGGCGCAACAAGGTCGCGCTGGCCTTCGGCTGCCTGTTCCTGGCCATCGTGATCCTTTGCCTGCTGGCGCCGGTGTACGCGAACCACGTCGCGCACACCGGCCCCAACGACCAGCACGTGGACACCGCGCTGAACCAGTTCGGCCTGCCGATCGGCCCGAGTTGGCACGCCAAGTTCTTCCTCGGGGCGGACAACACCGGGCGCGACGTCGCGGTCCGCCTGCTCTACGGCGGGCGCAACTCGCTTCAGATCGGGGCAGAGGCCACCGTGATCACGATCATCCTGGCCACCTTGCTCGGAATCTTCGCCGGGTACTTCCGCGGTCCGCTCGATGGGTTGATATCCCGGGGGTTCGAGCTGATCTGGGCTTACCCGGTCTACCTGCTGGGGATCGCGCTCGGCGTCGTGCTGGCGATCAGCGGTCTGGACCTCGGCTTCGTCCACATCAGCGGCAACTCGCTCCAGATCCCCGCGATCATCATCGGGGTCATCTACATCCCGTACGTGGGCAAGGCGATCCGGGGACAGGTGCTCGGGCTGCGCGAGCGCGAGTTCATCGATGCGGCCCGCTCGCAGGGCCTGGGGCACTTCCGGATCATGTTCGGCGAGATCCTCCCCAACGTGGCCTCGACCATCATCGTGTTCGTCCCGCTGATCATGGCCAACGCGATCCTGACGGAGGCGGGTCTGTCCTTCCTCGGCGCCGGCGTGCGGCCGCCCAACCCATCGTGGGGGACGATGATCGGCGAGGGCATCAGTCTGCTGCCTGCCGCGGTCCACACCATGCTGGTGCCGGGGATCATGCTCGTCCTCTGCGTGCTGGGGATCAACGTGTTCGGCGACGGCCTGCGAGACGCACTCGACCCCCGGGCCAAGATCCGGATCGACCACTAGGACCACTGATGGGTCGCTTCGTATTCCGCCGGACGTTGTCGCTCATCGGGGTGCTGTTCGCGATCTCGGTTCTCACGTTCCTGATCTTCACCGCGATCCCGCATCCGGAGCTCTCGCTGGCGGGACGCTTCCCGACCCCCGCGACGCTCGCCCACATCCGCCATCAATGGGGCTTCGACCGGCCGGTGTACATCCGCTACCTGCTGATCATGAAGCTGATCTTCACCGGTCAGATCATCTCCTACACCCAGCAGGTGAACGTGGTCCACCAGATCATCCAGTACCTGCCGGTGACCGCCTCGCTGGCCATCGGGGCCGGCGCCATCTGGCTGTCGGTCGGGATCCTGTTCGGCCTGCTGAGCGCGTGGCGCGCAGGTCGCTGGCTCGATCGCGGGCTGACCGTGCTGTCGATGATCGGCGTGTCGATGCCGGTGTTCTTCCTCGGGGCGGTGCTCTCGTACTACATCGGGGACAAGCTGGGGTGGCTACCGCCGGGGGACTACGTGAAGTTCACCACGTCCCCGTGGGAGTGGTTCAAGCACATGATCATGCCGTGGTTCGCGTTATCGGTGCTGTTCATCGGGGTGTACTCACGCGTGCTGCGCTCGACGATCCTCGACACGGTCAACGACGACTACGTCCGAACCGCGAAGGCCAAGGGACTGAGCGAGCGCCAGGTGATGACCCGCCATGTGCTGCGCAACAGCATGATCCCGATCATCACGCTGTTCGGGCTCGACTTCGCCGCGGTCATCGGTGGCGGCGCGATCCTGACCGAAACCGTGTTCAACCTGCACGGGGTGGGGCAGTACGCCGCCCAGTCGGTGCAGGCGCTCGACATTCCGCCGGTGCTGGTGATCACGATGTTCGGTGCGTTCACGGTCGTATTTATCGGCGCGGTGATCGACGTCGTGTACGCGATGCTCGATCCGCGGATCCGCCTGTGAGCGCGCAGAATCAGGCGGCTCCGGCCTCCCCAGCCTCCGATGGCGGGCACCTGCTCGAGGTGCAGGATCTGCGCGTCTCGTTCCGGACCGAGGACGGGGTCGTGCAGGCGGTCGACGGCGTGTCGTTCGCCATCGACCCGGGTGAGGTCGTGGCGATCGTCGGCGAGTCCGGGTCCGGCAAGTCCGTGACCGCGATGACGCTGATGGGGCTCACGCGCGGGCCGAACGCGCGCTTCGAAGGCCGGGCGCTATTCGACGGTCATGACGTGGTCGCCGCCTCCGAGGAAGAGCTGCGCAGGATCCGGGGCGCTCAGATCGCGATGGTCTTCCAGGACCCGATGGCCTCGCTGAACCCGGTCTATCGGGTCGGGAAGCAGATCGCCGAGCAGATCCGCCACCACGAGCCGGACACGAGCAAGGTGCAGGCCATCGATCGAGCCGTGGAGCTGATGGAGCGCGTCGGGATCCCGCACGCGCGGGAGCGGGCTCGCTCCTACCCGCACGAGTTCTCGGGGGGCATGCGCCAGCGCGTGATGATCGCAATGGCGCTGGCCAACTCTCCCAAGCTGCTGATCGCCGACGAGCCCACCACGGCGCTCGACGTCACGATCCAGGCGCAGATCCTCGACCAGCTGCGCCACCTCCGCGCCGAGACCGGCTCCGCGATCATCCTGGTCACCCACGACCTGGGCGTGGTCGCCGACATCGCCGACCGCATCGTCGTGATGTATGCCGGACGCGTGGTCGAGCAGGGGACCTTGGACGAGATGTTCTACGACCCCCAACACCCTTACACCTGGGGGCTGCTCGGCTCGATCACCCGGATCGACCGCGACCGCTCGCAGCGCCTGCCCGCCATCCCGGGGCTGCCGCCGTCGCTCCTGCACCCGCCGAAGGGATGCCATTTCCGTCCCCGCTGCCCGCACGCGTTCGAGCGGTGCACGGAGGTGCCGGACCTGGCGGCGCGCCTCGCCGATGCGCCCGACCATCTCGATCGCTGCTGGCTGGAGCCCGAGCGCAAGCGCAAGCTCCGTCAGGTGGGCGACCAGATCGGGCTCGCCTCAGAGCAGACGGTGACCTCGTGAGCGTCGAGCTCGAGCCGCAGTCCGACGCGCCGGGCAGCCCGAACGGCGCGCCGCTGCTCGAGGTCGAGCACCTGCGCGTGCTGTTCCCGATCAAGTCGGGCGCGGTGATCGCTCGGACGGTGGGCCACGTCCACGCGGTCGACGACGTGTCGTTCGAGCTGCGCGAAGGCGAGACATTGGGGATAGTCGGCGAGTCGGGATGCGGCAAGACGACCCTGATCCGCACGCTGATGCGGCTGATCGACCCCACCCACGGCGCGATCCGCTTCCGCGGCAACGACATCAGTAAGACCCCTCGCAAGTCGCTCGCGCCGACCCGGCGCCAGATGCAGATGGTCTTCCAGGATCCGCAATCCTCGCTCAACCCGCGTAAGCGCGTGGGCCAGATCATCGCCACGCCGCTGCGCATCCGCGAGGTGCCAAAGGACCGAATCGAAGCTGAGACGCGCGAGCTGCTCGAGAAGGTCGGGCTCCACGCCGAGCACCTGAACCGCTTCCCCCACGAGTTCTCCGGCGGTCAGCGCCAGCGCATCGGGATCGCCCGCGCCCTGGCGCTCAATCCCAAGCTGATGATGCTCGACGAGCCCGTGTCGGCGCTCGATGTCTCGATCCAGGCTCAGGTGATCAACCTGCTCGACGAGCTCCAGGACGAGTTTCACCTGTCCTACGTGTTCGTGGCCCACGATCTGAGCGTGGTGCGCCACGTGTCGGACCGGATCATCGTCATGTACCTGGGCAAGCTCGTCGAGGTGTCTCCGGCCGAGGAACTCTACCACAAGCCGATCCACCCCTACACCTCGGCGCTGCTCGGTGCGATCCCGATTCCCGATCCCAAAGAGAACCGCGCCCGGGAGCGGCCGATCGTCGGCGGCGAGCCGCCCAACCCGATCCGGCCGCCGTCGGGATGCCGCTTCCACACCCGCTGTCCCCGCGCCACCGAAATCTGCCAGACGGCCGAGCCGCAGCTCACCGAATACGCAGGCGGCCACCTCGCCGCCTGCCACCATCCCCAGAACGTGACCACGGCCGAGGTGACGGCCGCCACGCGCTCGCCGGCCAGCCCGCTCAGCGCCGGCGAGGACCGCCCCGACGCGTAAGGGGTAAGCCCTCAGAACTAAGGGGTCGCGGGGCGGAACTGGCTCCGTTCTCCCGATGTCCGTACGGACGTCTCAGTCCATCCTCTTCCCAGTGGCCGAACAGGATTCCATCGAGAGGGAAGAAGAATGCACCCCCACATCTCCCAAGCAGTTGCCGGACAGCACATCGCGGACGCCAGGCGCGCCGCGGACGGACGCCGCCTCGCCGCCGAGGTTGGTCGCGACGGGGCCCCAACTCGTCGACGCTTCTCGCGATACTTCCCACATGCGCACGCGGGTCACCTCAAGTCGCTTCGTGGGACGCATCGGGGAGCTGGCGGAGCTGGAGCTCGCCTCACGTGACGCAGCCGAGCAGCACCCGGTCGTGGTGCTGCTCGGTGGCCAATCCGGCGTGGGCAAGACCCGCCTGGTCCGCGAGTTCGAGCGCCGCGTAACCGACTCGGACGAGGACGAGGTGATCGTGCTCCGCGGCGAGGCCGTCGAGCAGGCGCACGGGGAGCTTCCGTACGCGCCACTGATCGGCGCGCTGCGCCCACTCGTCCGCGGCCACGACCCCGCGCTGGAAGCGCTCAGCCGTGCCGCGCGCGCTCAGCTCGCGGCACTGCTCCCGGGCCTCGACGAGGAGCCCGCCGCGCCCGACCGGGATGACTCGCCTGCCCATTCCCGGTTGTTCGAGGCGCTACTGGAGCTGATCGACCTGCTGAGCGAGGATCGCGTCCTGGTTCTCACGCTGGAGGATCTGCACTGGGCGGATCGCTCCACCCGGACCTTCATCGACTTCGTGGCCCGGAGCCTGCGTCGCGAGCGGGTCATGTTGCTGTTGAGCTACCGGACCGACGAGCTTCACCGCCGCCACCCGCTGCGCTCGCTGCTGTCCGAGCTCGAGCGCCTGGAGCAGGTGCGACGGCTCGAGCTGGCTCCGTTCGACCGCATCGAGCTCGCCGAGGCGCTGGCCGACATCCTCGGAGAGACACCCAACGAGGGGTTGGTCGAGCGCCTTTACACCCGGAGCGAGGGCAACCCGCTCTACACCGAGGAGCTGCTGGCCGCCGGGCTCGACGGGCGGGGCGCCGCGCCGCAGTCGCTGCGCGACGCCTTCATGCTGCGGATCGAGCGGCTGTCCGACGATGCCCAGGCGGCGGCGCGGGCGATCTCGGCCGGACGGGCGCTCGACGAGGTCACGATTTCGCAGGTCACCGGCATCGAGCCCGAGCCCCTGCATCAGGCGCTGCGCGACGCGGTCGCCGAGCAGGTGCTGGTGGCGGGCGAGGACGGGCGGCTCGGCTTCCGCCACGCGCTGTTGCGCGAGGCCATGTACGACGATCTGCTCCCGGGCGAGCGCAGTGAGCTGCATCTCGCGCTGGCCCGTGCGCTCGAGGAGCGAGTCGAGTTCGAGGACGACCGAGGGCTCGAGCTGATCTCGGCGATCGCCCATCACTACGCCACCGCCGGCGATCAGCCCGCGGCGCTGCGGGCCACCGTCCAGGCTGCGCTGGCCGCCCGCGAGGTTGCCGCCTACGGTGACGCCGCGGATCTGGCCGAGCGCGCGCTCGACCTGTGGCCACGGGTGCCCGATGCCGCCGGGATGATCCCGCTCGACCATGTCTCGCTGCTGACGCTGGCCGCGGACGCACACCGGGCGGCTGCCGACCGTCCGCGCGCAGAGACCCTCATCCACCGCGCTCTGGACGAGCTTGACCGAGAGGTGGATGCTCGCCGCTACTCGTCGCTGCTCGACGACCTCTCGCGCATTCAGTTCACGCTGAACCGCGGGCCGGAGGCGGTGGAGACCGCCGAGCGGGCGCTGGCGCTGCTCGACGCCGAGGAGGTCAGCCCCGAGCGCGCGTCGCTGCTGGCCTGGCTGGTTCGAATCCGATTTCTTCGCGGCCGCTACCGCGAGGCGCTGACCGAGGGCAAGGCCGCGCTGGCGGTTGCGCGCGCCGCTGGCGATCGGCGCTCTCAGAGCGAGGTCCTCAACACGCTCGGGATGGCCCAGATCGCACTCGCCGACGTCGACGAAGGTGTCGACTGCCTGCGCGAGGCGATCGAAATCGCCGAAGAGGATGACGACATCGGCCGCATGGAGGGCGCCTACTCGAACCTGGCCGACTCGCTCAACCTGGCCGGCCGCACCCTCAAGGCGCTCGAGGTGGCCAAGGAGGGACTCGACGTGTTCGCCGCGCGCGGCGCCCGCGTGACGGACTGGATGCTGCTCACGGTGTCCGATATGTCCTTCGAGACCGGCGACTGGCAGGCCGCGCGCGGGTACTTCGACCAGGTCGGCCCCCATCTCGGAGGCCGGCAGGAGATCTTCCGGCTCCTGCGTGACACCGAGTTTGCCCTCGGCATCGGAGAGGAAGATCGGGCCGTCCGGGGGCTCGAGGAGCTCGAGCCGCTCGTCGCGCGGTCCTCCGAGCCTCAATGGATCGGCGCGTTCGGAACTCTGAAGGCGGAGTGCCTGCGCCGCCGCCGCGATCTCGCCGGCGCCCGTGCCGCCGTGGCAAACGGGCTTGACCGCATCGAGTTGTGCACCGAGGACGTGATGCGGATCGCTCGCGTTACCGCGGCCGGCCTGCGAGTCGAGGCGGACATCGCACAGCGCGCCCGCGACCTCCGCGAGCGTGGGGATGAGCGCGACGCCCTGACCCGAGCGCGGATCCACATGCAGCGCCTGCGCGCGGCCGCGGAGGAGGGCGGACCCGTGGAGAGCGCCTGGTGCGCGGTGGGCGCCGCCGAGCTCTCCCGAGCGAGAGGGCGCAACGACCCGAAGCTTTGGCTGAGCGCCGCTCGGGAATGGGAGCGCATGTCCCGGCCGTTCCAGCGCGCGATGGCGCTGTGGCGCGCGACCGAGGCGCAGATCGATGGCGACGACCGGGCCGCAGCCGCGGAGTCGGCTCAGGGGGCGCTCGAGATCACGCGGAGCCTGGGAGCGGGGTGGTTGACCGACGAGGTGACCGCGCTGGCGCAGCGTGCGCGCCTCGACCTGGGGGACGGGGTGGGCGACGGTGCCCGCCCGTCGGGGTCAAACGGTGACGGCTCGAGCTCGAGCGAGGACCCGTTCGGGCTCACCTCGCGTGAGCGTCAGGTGCTGGCACTGCTGGCCGAGGGAGCGACCAACCGTCAGATCGGGGCGGCGCTGTTCATGGCCGAGAAGACGGCCAGCGTGCACGTCTCGCGGATCCTCAGCAAGCTTGGCGTGCGTAGCCGAACTCAGGCCGCGGCTGTCGCGCACCGGCTGCATCTGGGCTGACCGGCTCCAGCTCCGAGCCCGGGTCTGGCTGCGGTTCCGGGGCCTCGCTGGCCACGAGCTCGAGCAGGGCCTCGACGAGGCTCGGATCGAGTTGCGTCCCCGAGGCCGAGCGCAGCTCCGCCGCGGCGGTTTCGTAGTCGAGGGCTTTCCGGTAGGGGCGATCGGTGCGCATCGCGTTCCAGGTGTCGCAGCAAGAGATGATCCGGGCCTCGAGCGGGATCTGCTCGCCGGCCAGCCCGTCCGGGTAGCCGCCGCCGTCCCAGCGCTCGTGGTGGGATCGCACGATGTCGCCGACCTGTCGCATAAACCCGCCGACGCGGTCGAGCATCTTCTGCCCCTCGACCGTGTGGGTCTTGACGATCGTCCACTCTTCGGGGTCGAGCTTGCCGGGTTTGTTGATGATCTCCTTGGGGATGGCGATCTTGCCCACGTCGTGCAGAAGCGCGGCGAACTCGAGGTTGCGCCGGCGCTCGGCGCCCAGGTTGAGGTGCTCGGCGAGATCGAGCGTGAGCGCGACGACGCTCTTGCAGTGCTCGCCCGTGTAGCCGTCGTCGGCTTCGATCACGTCGCCGAGGACGAGCGCGGTGCCGCGGTAGGCGCTCGAGAGCTCGAGCATGCCCTCCAGGCGCCGGCGGCGCTCCCGCGCGAATATGGAGAGCAGACCGAGTAGCGGCACCATGGCTACTGCGGCCAGCGGGGTCCGGTGGACGCTCTCGGCGGCGAGCAGGCCGGGCGCCGACAGTGCCGCGTCGACCCCGTATATCCAGCTGGCACGTACCAGGGAGGAGAGCCCGCCGTCGCGGCTGATCGCGACGTAGAGCGCGCCGGCGGCAAAGTCGACCGCGAACTGCGCCGCGAGCGCGGCCAGCAGCAGGAACGGGCCGGCATCGTGTGGCGCCACGTGCGCAATGGCCAGCACCGCCGCTGGGCCGATCGAGAACCAGGAGTTGGAAAGCGCGAACACGAGCCGGCTCGGGCGGACTTGGCCGGCGACGATCTCGGGTACTGTCGCAATCGCGAACGCCATGGCCACCGCGATCGGGACGATCGCCGGGGGCGCCGCGAACACCAGCGGCACGAAGGTCAGCTGCACCGGGACGGTGAAGCCCAGCGGCGTGTCGAAGCGCACGCGCGTGGAGAGCGCGAGCACCAGCAGGCAGACGACCGCCGGGAAGATCGGGAACGAGTCGGGGTCCTGGATCGCCCATACGCCGGCCACCGCGGCCAGGAATCCGGCGGTCGAGAGCAGCGTCGCGAGGAGCTCCGGCCGTGACATCCCGGAGCTGGGACGGCGCAGCGTCTCCTCGAGCAGCGCTTGATCTTCCAGGGTGGGCTCGATCGACATACCTGGACGTGATCGGCCGCGCGCACGCGAGGCTTGACGCTGTCGGCCAGCGGTGGACAGGGTTGGACGCGGCGGGGTGTCCAATCGGCGTCCAGGGTCTACGCGGCGATTCAAGTGCCCACGCGAGATGCCGATCATCCCCCTGTCAAATCCGCTGAAAAGGGCAAACCCGGCGCGAGCCGGGGACGCAAAGCCAGAGGTCTCGCGCTACCTTGCGAGATAGCTCGGCTGCCGGCACCACCAAGGAAGGTACGTGCTGACATGAGATCTGCAGTACTTCGCCGGGCCGTCGGGCTCGGCATCGGCATCGCGGCGCTGGCCGCAGGAAGCGCCCAGGCTGCAACCGTCACGTCGCCGGTTGACACGTCGGGGTGCACGACCGCAGCGCTGTCGCAGCCGTTCGCGTCGGCCCGCGACTCCAACTGGTACACGTTGATGCCCGGCGAGAGCCCCGGCAGCTTCGACGGCACCGGCTGGACGTTCACCGGGGGCGCGAGACTCGTGACCACCACGCTGGCTGACGGTTCGGTCGGCACGGTGCTCGATCTGCCCAGCGGGTCGACGGCGGTCAGCCCGGTCATGTGCGTCACGTCGGCTTACCCGACGGCTCGCACGTTGGTGCGGAACGTGACGGGAGGCGACGGCGTGCACTTCAAGGTCGCCTACGAGGGCACCCACACGTGGGTCCAGCCGCAGGAGACCGGCCAGGTGCACGGCAATCAGAACCGATGGACGCTGTCGGGCAACGTCAACGTCCACCCGGCGAACAACGTGACCGGCTGGCAGCCGGTTCAGTTCACGCTTGCGGCCGGGGGGAAGGGCAGCGAGTTCCAGGTCTACGACTTCTACGTGGACCCGCACTGCTTCAGGTAGACGGCAGGGCTGAGTGGCGCGCCACCGGGGGCGCGCCGCTCGGTTCGTCGGTTTGGGGCCTAGGCCCGGGCGAGCTTCTTGCCCGGGTTGAGCAGCCCTTTGGGATCGAACGTGCGCTTGATGGCCTCGTGCATGGCGATCGCCGGCGGTGCCCACTGGAGGGCGAGCTGGCCGTTCTTGACGAGGCCGACGCCGTGTTCTCCGGAGATCGAGCCGTTCAGCTCGACGGCGAGCGCGAACAACTCCTGAGCCGCCTCCTCGGCGCGTTCCAGCTCCGCCGGCTCGTCGAGGTCGATCATGAACGTGGAGTGGAGGTTGCCGTCGCCGGCGTGGCCCCAGCTGCACGTCTCGAGGTCGTGCCGGCGCCCGATCTCGACGGTCTGCTCGATCGCTTCGCTCAGCCGATCGACGGGGACAACGATGTCCTCGCTGACCTTGCCGCCGCGCTGGGCGCTCACGGCAAGTGAGGCGCCGTCCCGCCAGCGCCACAGAGCGTTGATCTGTTTCTGCTCGGTGGGGGCATAGACGAGGAGGGCGTCTTCGCTGAGGACCTCGGTCAGCTCGGCGTGGATCCTGGCCGCCTCCTCGGGGCTCCCGTCGGCGTCTGCGATCACCATGAATCCAGCCTCGTCCGCGATCGTGATCGGGAACGCACCTTTCGTTGCCTGGACTGCTCCGGCGTCGAGATACTCGAGGGCGGCGGGGATGACTCCGCTGGCAAAGGCCTGTTCGATCGCGACACACCCGGTTTGCCTGTCCTTGTAGACCGCGGCCAGCGGCAGTGTGGCCTCAGGCGCTGGGATCAGCTTGACCCAGGCGGCGGTGACGATCCCCAGCGTGCCCTCGGATCCGATCAGCAGCGACTTCAGGTCGTATCCGGCCACGTCCTTGCGGATCGGGCCGCCGATCCGGACCAGCTCGCCCGGGGCGAGCACGACCTCGAGCCCGCTGATCCAGGCTCCGGTCACGCCGTACTTGAAGGCGTGCGGGCCGCCGGCGTTGGTGGCGATGTTGCCGCCGAGTTGTGACTGCTCGGCCGAGCCCGGATCGGGCGGGTAGAACAGGCCGTTCTCGCGCGCGCGACGGCGCAGGTCGGCGGTGATCATTCCGGCCTCGGCCGCGGCCCGCCAAGAGCCGGGATCGAGGTGTCTCAGCTTGTTGACGCGCTCCAGGCTGAGTACGACGCCGCCGTCCATCGGCACGGCACCGCCGGTGAAGCCCGTGCCGCCGCCGCGGGGGATGATCGGCACGTCGTGCGCGTAGCACCATCTCAGGGTCTCGGCGACCTGGTTTGCGTTTTGCGGGAGGGCGATCGCGTCGGCCGTTCCCTTGAGGTTGCGGCTCTCCGTGGCGTCGCTCAGGTAGGCGCGCGTGGTGCCGGAAAGAACCGCGTCGGGGCCGAGTATGGCTTTGAGCTCCCGCTTCAGGGATGCCGAGGCGGTGGCGGTCACGGTCCCGATCCTAGTCGGGGCCGTTACCGTTGGTGGCATGGGCAAGGTGTTCGAGGGCATCGACGAGCGGCTGGCACGCTGGATCGCCGCGCAGCCGATGTTCTTCGTCGGCACCGCGCCGCTCGATCCCGACGGCCATGTGAACGTCTCGCCGAAGGGTCCGATCGACACCCTGCGGGTGCTCGGCCCGTGTTCTGTCGCGTATCTGGATTTCGTCGGCAGTGGTGCCGAGACCGTCGCGCACCTGCGCGAGAACGGTCGCATCGTGATCATGCTGTGCGCGTTTGCCGGGCCGCCCCGGATCCTGCGGCTGCATGGACAGGGCTCGGTGGCCGTGGCCGGCGATGCGGGATTTTCCGAGCTCGTGTCGTCCTGCGGGTTCGACGATGTGGGCGGCGTCCCCGAGGCTCGGCGCTCGATCGTGACGGTCTCGGTGGACCGGATCGCCGACTCGTGCGGGTACGGGGTCCCGCTGATGAGCTACGAGGGCCGGCGCGAGCACTTCGACCTGTGGGCGGCCAAGAAGGTGCGGGTCGGTGGTCCGGACGCCCTCCTCGACTACCAGCGAGAGATGAACTCGGTGAGCATCGACGGGCTGCCCGCGGTCGACCTTCCGCTCCCCGTGACCGAGTAGCACGTGCCCGCGGTCTTCGACGGGCACAACGACGCCCTGACGTGCGACGACCACGACTCGCTCGTCCGCGGCCGGGCGGGCGGACACCTCGACCTCCCGCGCATGCGTCTGGGCGGGATTCGCGGAGGGATCTTCTCGGTGTTCGTGGCCTCCCCGGACGATCACTCCCACGACGGTCACCAGGACCCGGTGGAGCACTCGGTGGCGGCGGCGCAGGCGGTGGCGGTGGCCGGACGGCTGCTGGCGCTCGAGCGCGCCGGCGCGGTGTCTGTGGCGCGCGGGCTGGGCGATCTGGACGGTGCGTTTGCCGGGGACGGGCCGCCGGTCGCCGTGCTGCACCTCGAGGGGGCGGAGCCGATCGACCCGGGGCTCGAGGCGTTGGAGCTGTGGTACGCGGCGGGACTGCGCTCGCTCGGGCCGGTGTGGAGCCGCTCAAATGCCTTCGGCCACGGCGTCCCGTTCGTCTCGCCGTCGTCGCCCGACACGGGCCCAGGCCTGACTGACGCGGGTTTTCAGCTCGTGCGCCGGTGCGCCGAGCTGGGCATCCTGGTCGACGTCAGCCATTTGAATGAGGCCGGCTTCTGGGACTTGGCGGGCTTGGATCTGGGGCCGATCGTGGCTACTCATTCGGGCGTCCACGCGCTGTCGGCGGCCTCGCGCAACCTGACCGACCGCCAGCTCGACGCGATCGGGGCGTCGGGTGGGCTGGTCGGGATCGTGTTCGCCTGCTCGTTCCTGCGGGCCGACTTCGCCGACGACCCGGACACTCCGCTTTCGTTGATCGCCGAGCATGCCCGTTACGTGGCGGACCGGATCGGGGTCGAGCACGTGGCGCTGGGGTCGGATTACGACGGTACGACGATTCCTGCTGGGCTCGGCGACGCCGCTGGGACGCCACGGCTGCTGGAGGTGCTGCGGACGGCCGGCGGGTTCTCTGACCGGGAGCTGTCGCGGATCGCCTGGGAGAACTGGCGGCGGGTGCTCGGCGCGTGGTGGCGGCCCTGACCGGGGGCCGTCACGTGTTCGGTTCGGTTCCGCCGCTGCCGATCGGGAGCGCGTAGAAGATCGCCAGCCCGGCGCAGATCGCGAGCGTCAGGTATGCGGACAGGGCTGCCACGGCGGTGGCGACTGCGTAGGGCGCGACGCCCGCGAAGCTCCGGTAGAGGATCTGCCGGCGCTGCTCGACCGGCAACTCGGTGTGGAGCAGGTGGGCTTTGGTGAGCAGGATGTGGCGGTTGAGCGCGGCGAAGAACACGGCCATCACGAGGAACGAGCCGGCGTACACGGCGGTGGCCACGTGCTGGCCGTGGCTCTCCTTGAGGTAGGCGGCCATCAGCCTCGTGGCGAACGGCAGGATCGCGATGCTCATGAGCAGCAGCAGGTTGAGGAACAGAATCGTGCGGTCGGTCTCGCGCAGGCGCCCGATCATCACGTGGTGGTTGATCCAGATGATCCCGATGGTCAGGAACGAGACCACGTAGGCCACGTACACCTGCCACTGGCCGATCAGCCCGCCGGTCAGGCTCTGGCCCGGCTCGAGGTGGGGCAGGTCGATGTTGAGCACGAGCAGGGTGATCGCCACCGCGATCACCCCGTCGGAGAAGGCCTCGAGCCGAGCGGTGCTCACTTCGGCGGATTTCGCCGGGGGTGGCGCAGGTCCTGTCCGGTGGGGCGATTCCGCAAAAAGCGGGGCAAACTTACTCAACTCTTCTCAAGTTTTTCGGCGAATAGCCGATGCGATAGCTGCATGGGATCCAGCTCATTGCTCCCCTTTGGTAGGGCGCGCCTCCTCGCGTTCGCGCTCGTGGGCAACGTCCTGCCGGTCATCATCGCCACCGGAAGTGGTCGGTGGACGCACCCTGCGGTGTTCTTCGTCGGGGCGGTGGTCGGATGCGTCGCCCCGCTGGTCGTCGCGCTGGTGCCCCGGCGCCGGCGTGCGTTGTTTTGGAGCGCGGCGTTCGCCGAGATCCCCGCGCTCACGCTGATGCAGGCCCACAGCGGCGGTGTCGCGTCGGGCTATTCGGTGCTGGTGATCATGGCCATGGTGTGGTTCGGGCTCGCCGCCACCGATCTCGAGTTGCTGGCGGGGATGCTGGTCCTCGCCGCATGCTGCGTGCTGCCGATGGTGCTCATCGGGGCGCCCGCCTACCCGGTCAGCTGGGGTCACGCCGCGCTGGTGACGCTGGTCGGCGTGACCGTCGCCGGCTCGCTGCGCGCGGTCACGCGCGAGCTGGGCACGCTCGCCCAGCGGTTCGCGCAGGAAGCGGTGGTCGATGACCTCACCGGCCTGCTCAACCGCCGCGGCTGGCGGTACACGGCGCCGCGCGAGCTGGCCCGGGCTGCCCGGAGCGGCAACCCGATCACGCTCGTCACGCTCGACCTGGACAACTTCAAGGAGCTGAACGACGAGCTCGGGCACGAGCAGGGCGACCACGCCCTGCGGGACACCGCCGAGCGGATCCGCGCCACCCTGCGCGCCGGTGACGTCGTGGCCCGCCTCGGCGGCGACGAGTTCGTGGCCCTGCTGACCAACTCCACGCTGACCGGCTCGGTCGCCGCGATCGACCGGCTGCGCGACGCGACGCCGGAGCGGGAGGCCTTCTCGTCGGGCATCGCGGTGTGGGACCGCAGGGAGGACCTTGCGGAGCTCCTGCGGCGCTCGGACCTCGCCCTGTATGCCGCCAAGGAGGCCGGCGGCGGTCGGACCTCGGTCGCGCCCCCGCACCTCGAGCCGCTGCCCGAGGAGCCGTGGTTGACGATCCGGGTGCGCAGCGAGGACGACGAGGCCGACGGACTCGACGCGCTCGACGAGCGCGCCGCGAGCTAGTTCGCGAGGCAGAAATTCGGCCGCTCGAATGCCGTCCAATCTCTGACTCGGGGCACTAGGCCGGGTAGCGCGGCGACTCGAGGATCGCGCGCAGCCGGCGCAGATCCTTGGCGGTCGCTCGGCGAACCGCGAGCGCCTCGAGCGGACCGAGCAGGCCCATGAACCCGGTGGCGCCGCCGCGGTTGCGCAAGGTCATCCGGGTCGTGCCCTCGTCCACCGCGGTCCACGTGTAGGTCGTCTCCATCGGGAACGGGCCGTCGACGGTGCTCATCACCAGCCGCTGTAGTGGCTCGAGCTCCACGGCCCGATAGACGTAGGAGAGCCGGCGGCCCATGAACCGGGCGACGAACGTCATCTCGGAGCCGACGCGGAGTGGCGGCTCGGTCTTCCACGTCACCGACTCGATGTTCGCGTACCACTCGGGAGCGTTGTCCGGGTCGGCCGCGTAGGCGGCGACCTCCGCCCGGGGACGGGCGATGGCTATCTCGGTCAGGACATCGACAGCCAACGCCGTCGCTCCTCGGGCGTCTCGGTCGGGTAAGGGGCGGGGTCGCGCCCCGCAATCACGGCTCCGAGCCGATCCAGGAACCTGGTCCAGCCGTCGTCGTGCAGCGGGCGGGCGTGCGCGCCGAGCCCTCGGTGCACGAGCTGCAGCGCAGTGCCCTCGCCGGCCGGCGTGAACGTGACCTCGACCTGGCTGGCGCCCGGCGGAGCTCCGACGCTCTGATCCGCCCAACCCCACGTGAACACGAGCCGGTGGGGAGGATCCACGACCTCGTAGCGGCCCTCGCAGAACTGGCCCGGCATCACCTCGACGCGAAATCTCCCGCCGGGGCGCGGCTCGAGTTCGGCCGAGATGCCGATCCAGCGGACCAGCCGCGCCGGATCGACGAACATCTCGAACGCCTTCTCCGGGGTGACCGGCAGCCGCACTTCGTGGACGACCGCGTCGCCCTCGATCATCGTTCGTCGTCGCTCAGGTCGTCGGCGAGCCGGGCGAGCCGCTCGCCCCAGAACGCGTCGAGCATCGCCCTGACCTCGGCCAATCGGGTCACCTCGGCGCGGTACAGGCGGCGGTTGCCCTCCTCGCGCGCCGCGACGAGGCCCGCCTCCCTGAGCACCCTGAGGTGCTGCGAGGCGGCGGGACGCGAGAGCCGGCACCGCTCGGCCAGCTCACTCGAGCTGCACTCCCGGTCGAGGACCAGCGACAGCATCCGTCGGCGCCGCGGATGCGCCAGCGCGCTCAGTGCAGCGTCCGTGGAGGGCCGGCGGGGCACGGCGGGAAGTCTAGTTGCAGATTAAGGGAATCTGCAACCTCGGTGGCGGTGGCGGTGGCGGTGGGTGGCGGTGGCGGTGGCGGTGGGTGGCGGTGGCGGTGGGCGGTGGGGTGGCGGTGGGGGTGGGCGCGCTACCCCTCGGCGGCGTCGCGCCCGCCCAACGGGCAATTTCCGTCATTGGCGACGGCCCCTCTCGCTATTGACGGCTAATGCCCGCTACGCGGTAATTATCCGGAATTAGCCGCGGTGCGATGCGGCTAATGGCGGAAATTGCACGGCCGGGGAGGCGCGGGGAGACGGCGGGTTGAAGAGGCGCTTAATCCGCTCTTCGCAAGTACATAGCGCCCTCTTCGGGAGCTCCGAAGGGACTCTTACCGGCGCCGCTGAGAGTGATGGGCATGAATCGACATCGCCTCTTTGCATCCTTCGCGGTCGCCGCCGCGGCGACCGCCCTGGCGGCCGTCACCGCCGCCACCGCAACCGCGTCCGCCGCCACCGTCGCCGCGCAAGCGGCGGTGAGCCAGAACTGGGCCGGGTACGCGGCCGGCGGCACGCAGTTTTCGAACGTGTCCGGCAGCTGGATCCAGCCGACGGCCAAGTGCGGCTCGGGGCAGACGTTCTCCGCGTTCTGGGTCGGGATCGGTGGCGCCAGTGACCAGTCCTCGGCGCTCGAGCAGACCGGCACCCAGGCGAACTGCGCGGCCGACGGGTCGACCGAGTACTACGCCTGGTACGAGCTGGTGCCGGCTGCGCCGGTGAAGCTCGACCTGGCGATAAAGCCCGGCGACCACATCGCCGCCAAGGTGAGCGTTGATGGGACCAACGTGACCGTGTCGCTGAGCGACGAGAGCACTGGCCAGTCGACGACCAAGACGCTTCAGATGGACAACCCGGACACCTCGAGTGCGGAGTGGATCGCCGAGGCGCCGTCGGCCTGCGACGGGTCCGGCAGCTGCCAGCCGCTCCCCCTGGCGGACTTCGGCAGCGTTGGCTTCACGAACGCCACCGCCACCGCGAACGGCCATACCGGGACGATCTCTGACTCCAATTGGAGCGCGCAGCCCGTCCAACTCAGCGGCTCCGGCATCTCCGACGTCAGCTACGGCACCGACGCGGCGTCCGCCGGCGCGAGCCCCTCATCGCTGTCCTCTGACGGCTCGGCGTTCTCGGTCGCCTACCAGGCGAGCTCAGGGTCGGCTGGAGCGGCCGGTGGCGCGGGCGACTATGGCTACGGCGACGGCGGCTATAGCGACGGCGGCTACCCGGGCGCCGGCTCCGGTTACGGCTACGGTGACGGGGGCTATCCAGGCGGCGGATCCGGCCAGTATGGGTATGGCGGCGATGGTTATGGCCCAGGCGGTTATTGGGGCTATAGCTACGGAGCGTTCTGATCCTCATGCGACGCCGCGCTCGAACCGCTGGTCGCCCTGGCCGGCGGCGGCGATGCGATAGGCGGCGGCGAGCCGGTCGAGCGCAGCCTCCCAGCTTCGGCCCCGCACCGCCGCCAGCGCGCCGCGACTTATGCGCTCGGATAGACGCGGAGTACCTATCACTGCGCCCACGGCGTCTGCGAGGGCGCTGACATCTGGGGGTGCTAGCAGCCCGGTCTCCCTGTGTTCGATCAGGGAGGCCGGGCCGCCGCGCTCCACGGCGACCACCGGCAGTCCACTGGCCTGCGCCTCGAGGATCACCTGCCCGAATGTCTCGGTGGCGCTGGCGAACAGGAAGACGTCGGCGCTGGCGTAGGCGCGGGCCAGCGCGTCACCCGAGAGCCAGCCGAGGAACGTGGCGCGGTCGCCGAAGCGCTCGCGAAGGAGGCCCTCCTCGGGGCCGCCGCCGGCGAGCACCAGATGCAGTCGCGGGTCGCGGCGGTGGGCTTCGAGGAAGGCGTCGGCGAGCAAGTCGACGCCTTTCTCGCGGCTCAGCCTCCCCGCATACAGCACGTTGACCTGGCCAGGGAGCAGCCCGTCCTCGCGGAGGGCCGGGTCGAAGCGGCGCAGGTCGACGCCGCGGTCCCAGCGCCGGATCTGCTCGGAATCGATTCCCAGCTCGGCTAGGCGCTGGTCACTGGCCGGGCTGGGCGAGAGCACCAAGTCGCAGGCGCGGTAGAAGCGGCCCAGGGCCCAGTTGGCCAGCATCTCGAACTGGGGTTGACCGGTGCGCAGGGCCGCGTAGGCGCCAAGCTCGGTGTGGTAGCTGCCGACACGCGGGAGGCCGAGTACGCGGGCGAGCAGCCAGGTCGCGATGCCGGCGGGTCCGGGCGAGCAGACGTGCACCACGTCGTAACGGCCCTCGGCCAGCGCCTCGACGATCGCCGGAACGGTGGGGACGCCGATCCGGAGTCCCGGATAGAACGGGATGTCGATCTCGGCCACCGCGCTCAGCCGGCGGTCGACGTCGGCGTCGGTGCCGATCACCTCGACGTCGAAGCCGCGCACGCCGTGGGCGCGGATCTGCTGGATCGTGTGCGTCACCCCGTGCATCCCGCCGATTCCGTCGACGACCAGCCCCACCCGGGGTCGGTCGCCGTCGCTGCGCGTGAGCTTGGCCTTCTCACGGCCCAGGAACGAGGCCGAGGCCGCGTAGGGGATGGCCGGCATGCAGGCATCGAACAGTGCGAGGGCGGCGCGACCGCCATCCGCAGTGCCGCGTTCGAGGCTCCTCGCGGTGTCGTGCACCACACCGGCCAGCTTTCGCTCGTGCACGCGACGGGCCCGGCGGTCGAGGTCGGCGTGACCAAGCTCGCCGTCCTGGAGCCGGTGCAGCAGCTTGTGCTCGTCGACGTCGAGCTCCATCGATTGCAGCCAGGCGCGCAGCAAGGCGAGCGCGTCATCCGCCTGGAGGTCGGCGGGTGGGCGGGACCCATTTCCCTGCCGCGCGTCGCCCTCCCTCATCACGCGCTCGACGATGCGCAGCACGGTCGCGGGATTGAGCTGCCCACCCGCCCGCGCGGGGCCGTCACCGTTTCCGATCGACCTGATGGCCAGCGCCATCGCGGCGTGCGCCCACTTGGCGGCGCTGCCCTGCTGCCCGTGGGCGGATGCCCGTCCCGCCCTGATGTGGGCGAGGAACTCCGCGGGAGTGCGTGCGCACGGCGTCTCGGTGAACGTGCGGCCAACGTCGATTCCGGCGTGGTCATCGGACCCCCCGATGGCGGTTCCCCCATGGGTCTCGATGTACACGAACGCCGGCAGATTGAGTTCCTTGGCGCGCGAGCCGTTGCGGGTCTCCCAGATCGGGAACAACTCGGCCAGGCGGCGCCGGTGGCGCGCGGTGAGCGGCGCGGCCACGGCGTAGAAGGGATGCGCGAGGGCGGCGGTGATCTCGTGCTCGCCGAGGTACGCCGCGCACGTCTCCACGTCGTCACGGTGGCCCTGGAGCCACTCGTGGTCGTCCGGGGTGATGCCGTAGCAGAGGACGTGCACAGCCTGAGGCTCGCCGCGGAAGCCGGCCGTGAGCTCCTCGGAGATGAACGTATCGGACAGGTGGGCGAGCGAGAGCGCACCTTCGATCGTGTCGTGGTCGGTGATCGTCACAAAGTCCATCCCCCGGGCCTTGGCCAGGTCGTAGACCTCGCGCGGGTCGGTGGCGCACTCGGGGATCATCAGCGAGCGCTGCACCCCGAGCCTGGAGATCGCTGACGCCGAGGAGTGAACGTGGAGGTCGGCGCGGCTCATTTCGTTCATGGGATCAGGATCACCCTGCAAACGGCGGGGTTCGTGAAGAACGAGGTCACGTCCTGTGACGATTCGGTTACCGCGGGGATGGGATCGAGCGTATGTGGGAGAACCTTTGGGGCATGTCCGTCCCGAGCGCGCGGAGCGCCGACGCGATCGTCCTACGGCGGGGTTCGCTCGAGATCGAGGTGACACTGCGGCCGTTCGAGCTGACCGTCCGTCGCGGCGAGCGGCGGCTCATCCGCTCGCTGGGGGCATGGGTGGCCGAGGGCACGGTCCAGGACCACTTCATCCAGCTCACCGAGGGTGTGGTGGCGCGGGAGGAGCTGACTCCGGCCGAGCGGGCGCTGTCAGCTGTCCTCCGCACGCGCTCAATCGACGGCTTGACGCTGGCACTCGAGTGCAGTGGGGGCCGGCGGGCGCGCCTGGAGGTGCGGATTCCGGCGGTCGATCGGATCACGCTCGAGCTAGAGCCCGAGCGTGACCCGCTGCGGATCGCGCTCGACTGGCTCCGGCGCTCGGACGAGCGCTTCGTCGGCCTCGGCGCGCGCCACTGCACCCAGCTCGACCAGGCGGGCCGGAACATCCAGCTCGGTGCAGACCGGCGCTATACCGGCCCCGACTGTCCGGCCGAGCTGCTCGCCGAGGGCGGCATCCCCCAGGGCGACTGCGCCCCCGTGCCCTGGCTCCTGGCCAGTCGCGGCTACGCGGTTTGGGTGCGCTCGGAGGCAAATGGGATTCGCTTCGAGCTGGGCGGCGAGCGCGTGAGTGCGTCGACCCGTTCAGGTGCCGGGCCGCTGTCGGTCGAGGTCTTCTGTCATCCGACGCCGGCAGGTCGGCTGCGCGCGTTCTGCCGGCTCACCGGCTTCCCCGCCGTGCTGCCCGAGTGGGGCTATGGGTTCTGGAAGAGCCGCGACGTATACGAGCACCAGGACGACGTGCAGGATGACTTCGACGGGATGCGCCGGCATGACATCCCGCTCGACGCGGTCGTGATCGACTCGCCGTGGGCGACGCAGTACAACACCTGGGAGTTCAATCCACACCAGTTCCCGGATGCGCCGGGACTGATCCGCGGGATGCGATCGGACGGCGTGCGGACCGTGGTGTGGGTCACCCCGTGGGTCAACCTCGACTCGCGCGACGGGCAGGTCCCGCCCCAGCCCGAATCCGAGCGGTTGCACCGGGAGCCGGCGCCCAACTACGCGCCGGGTGCCGCCGCAGGGCACTTCGTCACCAACGAGGACGGCGAGCCGTTCGTCACGCAGTGGTGGATGGGAACCGGCTCGCCGGTCGACTTCACGAGCCGGGCCGCCGAGGAGTGGTGGCGGGCCCAGGCCCGGGGCGTCCTGGAGCTCGGCGTGGAGGGGATCAAGGCCGACGACGGCGAGGGCTACTACATCCCGGATCACGTACGTTTGAATGACGGCCGCACCGGCGCGCAGGCGGCGTGGACGCTGGGTGGCCTGCACCGCGCGTGCCTGCAGCGGGCGCTGGACGAGGTACATCTGGGGCGGGGGGTGTTGTTCGGACGCAGCGGATGGACCGGGCAACACGCCACCGGCGTGACCTGGGGCGGCGATCAGGCATCGGACTTCTGGTCGCTGCGCGTGCTCGTCGTGGCGACGCTGTCGGCCGCCTGCAGCGGCATCTCGAACTGGTCGCACGACGTCGGGGGATACCTCGGGCACCGCCTGGTCGAGCGCTGCCCGCCCGAGTTGCTCGTGCGCTGGCTCCAGTTCGGTTGCTTCACCCCGCTCATGCACGCCCACGGCCGGATGCCGCAGGAGCCCTGGCACTACTCCGAGCGCGTCCTCGATCTGTACCGCGAATACGTGCTGCTACACGAGCAGCTCGTGCCGTATGTGCGGGCCGCCGCCGCGACCGCCGCGCGCACCGGCCTGCCGATCATCCGCCCGCTGTGCCTGATCGATCCGTCCGATCCCCGCGGATGGTCGATCGCCGACGCCTACGGCTTCGGTCCGGCGCTGTGGGTGGCGCCGGTGCTCGAGGACGAGGCGCGCGAGCGGGAGGTGCCGCTGCCGCGGGGCGAGTGGATCGAGACGTGGTCGGGGCGCCGGGTACACGGCGGCGGCCCGGACGTCCTGGTGCAGGCGCCGCTCGAGCGCATCCCGGTGTGGGTCCGCGCCGGTTCGATCGTCGTCACCTATCCGGCGACGCATGTCGCACACGGTTTGGGCGACGTGCCCGAGTCCGAGCGCCCGCTCGTGGCCACGCTGTGGGGTGAGCCACGGCTGGGGCACGCGTCGGCGCGCCTGGCCGATGGGACGCGGATCACGTGGCGGCGGGGGCGGTGGTCGGTCTCGTCCGAGCGGAAGGTCGACTTCCGAGAGAAACTCTAGGGCGCGCCGCTGCGCGTCAGCGCGCGAGCGCCGGCCTCCGCGCCGAGGGCCGCGGCCTCTTGGACCGAGTCTCCGCGCCCCAGCCCCAGGGTGAATGCCGCGGCGAACGAATCGCCGCAGCCGTAGGAGTCGCGCGCCGGCCCGGGGAGGGGCGCGGCCGTCCAACGACCCTCCGACTCTCCCCACCAGCGCCCGCCCCGCTCGCCTTCGGTGGCGACCAGGAGCCGCGTGTGCGATGCGGCGCGCTCTGCCCAATGGCGCTCATCCTCGTCGTGCTCGCTGAATACGAGCGCGTCGATCGTGTTGGTCTCGAGGACCTCTCTGGCGCGCGGCGAAGCCACCACGACGCGCGCCTGCCGCGCGTGGGCAAGCGCCCCGGCGTCGCCGGCGGTGAAGTACACCGACTCGGCATCGCGCAGCAGCTCCCAGTCGAGCTCGTCCGACCCGCGCGGCTCGAGTCGCTCGCCGATGGTGACGATCGTGCGCTCGCCCCCCGGCTCGAGCAGGGTCACCGCGCGGCGGGTGGGCTGATCACACCAGGCGACGTGCACGTGTACGCCGCGCTCCTCGAGCTGGGCCGCCGCGGCGCGCCCGGCCGCATCCTGGCCGAGCGCGGTGAAGAAGTCGACGTCGGCGCCGAGCTCGGTCAGGACCGGCGCGGCCACGCCGCCCCCGCCGCCGGCGCGCAGGACCCCGCCATCCGCGTGCAGCACCTCGCCTCGGATCGGGAAGCGCGGCACCGGGAGGAAGTCAACCCATTCGACGTGACCGACGACGGCGACTCGGGTCATGGGTCGCGGTGTGGGGTCCGGTGCATTAGTGTGGCTGGCCATGGATGAAGGGATGCCGATTGCCTACGAGGTGCTGGAGCCTGGCGTGCCGGTGTTCGCGTCCGACGGAACGCAGGTTGGCACGGTCGCCCACGTGGTCGCTGCTCCGGAGGAGGACATCTTCCACGGGATAGTGCTGAACAGCGAGCGGGGCCCGCGTTTCGTCCCGGCTGATCAGGTCGCCTCGCTGCACGAGCGCGGCGTCGATCTGCGGATCGATCGGGCCGCCGCCGCGGCGTTGCCCGAGCCCGAGGGCGGGGCGCCCGCGTGGCGCGCGCAGGAGCCGGGAATCAAGCCGAGTCCGTGGCGCCGATTCCTCGACTTGGTGGAGGGAAAGGACCCGAGGGCGCGCGGCTGGGAAGAGGAGGACTGATCACCAGTTGGTCATCGAGGCGGTGACGATCCGCCTCAGGTCGTCTTCGGTGACGGGCTTGGGCGCCACGGCCAGGAGTCGCTCCTGCTTGAGCGCGCCGGCCACGAGATCCGGGATGTCGTTCTCGTTGTAGCCGAGCTCCGCGACGCCGCGCGGGGCGCCGACATCCTGCATGAGCTGACGGATGACCTCGGGAAGGGTGTCGGGCCCAGGGTCGTCGATGGGCTTGCCGGTCAGGAGGCGGGCGACTTCGTGGTGGCGCTCGGGCATTGCGTCGTGCGTGAAGCGGAAAACGGCCGGGGCGGTGACGATCACCGAATGCCCGTGCGGCACGAACGGATGGTCGTCGGGATAGCCGGGCGGCTGGTAGTCGTGCTTGACCGAGGCGATCGGATACGCGCACGAGTGCGGGATGTGCACGCCGGCGGAGCCGAAGCCGACGCCCGCCATGGTCGCGGCCAGCATCATGAAGCCACGCGCCTCGACGTCCTCGGGGTCAGCCACGGCACGGCGCAGGTAGCGGCCTCCGAACTCGAGCGCCTTGGCCGACCACACATCGGCGACCGGGTTTGAGCCCTGGTAGGGCGGGCGGTCGTCCGGTGAGTCGGGACGCCCTCGGGTGTCGAACGGCTTGGACAGGAACGACTCCGCCGCGTGGCAGACCACGTCGAGCCCGGTCGAGGAGGTGACCTCGGGCGGGAGCGACCGGGTCAGGTCCGGGTCGACGATGGCTTGGGTGGGACGCAGGTAGCGGTGGGAGATCCCCGTCTTCACCTTGAGGTCCGGCAGGTCGAGCACGGCCACCGTGGTCGCCTCCGAGCCGGTGCCCGACGTGGTGGGGATCGCGAGGTGGGGCCCCAGCGGGGAAGGCGGCTTACGTCCTTCCCCGACCGGCGGGTTGACGTAGTCCATCACCGGTGCCGGGTGGGTGGACACGAGGTTGGCCACCTTGGCCGTGTCGATGCTCGACCCGCCGCCCACCGATACGAACCCGTCGACCTCGTGCTCGAGTGCGTAGTCAACCGCGGCCTGGAAGGAGTCGATCGTCGGCTCGACGCGCGAGCGGTCGTACAGGACGACCTCGATCCCCTCGGCCTCGATCGCGCGCTGGATCCGCTCGGGGTAGCCGGCGGCCGCCACGCCCGGGTCGGTCACCAGCATCGCGCGGCGCACGCCAAGTCGCCGGAGCTCCCAGCCCGCCTCGGCCGACGCGCCGCGCCCGAACTTCACCGGGGTCGCCTCCATCGTGAAGATCGTCTCGTGGTCGGGGCTCATTCGCTCGGACGGTCGGGGTCGTGGAGCAGGCCGGCCGCAACCAGCGCGTCGCGCAGCGCCGCCGGGGACTCGAACTCGATTCCCTGCATACCCACCTCGCGCGCCGCGGCCACGTTCTTGGGCGAGTCGTCGACGAACAGGGTGGTGGGCGCCGCGAGCCCGAAGCGGTCGAGCAGAAGCTCGAAGATCCGCGGGTCGGGCTTGGCCACGCCCTCGAACCCGGACACGACCGTGCCGTCGAACCAGCGCAGGAACGGGTAGCGGTCGCGGCGCCCCGGATACGTCCACGTCTCCATGTTGGTCAGCGCGTAGATCGGGATGCCGGCCTCCTTGAGCGCGCCCAGGATCTCGACCGATCCTTCGATCGGACCCGCGACCATCTCCTCGCTGCGCCGAGGCCAGGCCCAGATGTGATCGGCGTACTCGGGGTGCGCTTCGACCAGCGCCGGGATGGTCTGCTCGGGCGGGACCCCGAGATCGTGCGCGTGGTGCCACTCGAGCGTGCACACCTCAGACAGGAAGCGGTCCATCTCCGCCTCGTCGTCGAACAGCTTGCGATAGAGGTGCCGCGGGTTCCAGTCGAGCAGGACGCCGCCGAGGTCGAACACGACCGCGCGTGGCCGGCCGTTGGTGCTGGGCGCCGCCATGGCGCTAGTTAAGCATCGGTCATTGGCCGGCAGCGACGGCCGGCGGCGCCTCGCGCAGGCCGATCCGCTCGTGCAGGCGGCGCAGCGGCGCCGGGGCCCACCAGTTGAGCGGGCCGAGCAGCTGCATCAGCGACGGAACCAGCAACGCGCGAATGATCGAGGCATCGATCAGCACAGCCAGCACCGCGCCAAGGCCGAGCTCTTTGACGAACACGATCTCCGAGGTCGAGAACGCGCCCAGCGCGACCGCGAACAGCAGCGCCGCCGCGGTGACCACGCGGCCGGTGCGCTCGAGGCCGACGGCCACCGCCTCGGCGTCGGCTGCGCCCCCGTCGTGCGCCTCCTTGATCCGCGAGAGCAGGAACACGCCGTAGTCGGTGGCGAGGCCGAAGCCGACCACGAACAGCAGGATCGGCTGGGTCGCATCGAGCGCGCCCAGGCTGTGGTAGGAGAGCAGGCCTTCGAGGTTGCCGTCCTGGAAGATCAGGACGAGGATCCCGAACATCGCGCACAGGCCGAGCGCATTCATCACCACGGCCTTGATCGGCAGCACCACGGATCCCGTCATCAGGAACAGGATGATCAGAGTGGTGGCGACGACCACCGCCAGCACGACCGGCAGGTGCGCCCCTAGGCTGTGCTCGAGGTCGATGTATGCCGCGGTCTCGCCTGCCACCCCGAGGTAGTACGGGACATGCAGCGCGCGCACCTCGTGGACGAGGTGCTGGGTTTCGGTGCTGAGCGGCCCCTTCACCGGGGCGACTGCGATCAGCGACGTCGACGGTCCAGCCGGCTGGGGTGGGGCGATGGCTGAGACATCCGGCAGGCGGCCGATCCGGGCGGTCAGGGATCTGATGCCTTGCGAGCCGGCAGGAAGCCCGACGACTACGTCGAGGGGCGCGGTGCGGTTGGGCGGAAACCGGCTGTTCACGATGTCGTAGACCTGCCGGGCCGAGGTGCTCGTTGGCAGCACGCGGGCGTCGACCGAGATGAACCTGATCTGGAGGAAGGGGATCCCGAGCACGATCAGGAGCGTTGCGCTGCTGACGGCGATCGCGGCCGGGCGGCGCATGACAAATCGCGAGAGCCTGTACCAGAAGCCGCTCTCGGCCGGTCGCGCGTCGCGTGCGGCCGCGCGGGCCAGCCGTTTCGGAGCGAGCGCGTTGACCCGTGGTCCGAGCACGGAGAGCAGCGCGGGCAGCACGGTGAGCGCGAGCGACGCGGCCAGCACGGCCACCATCGCGCCGGCGATACCCATCGAGTACAGGAACCGCTGTGGGAAGATCCTCAGGGACGCTACGGCGACGGCGATCGTCAGCGAGCTGAACGTGATCGTGCGCCCGGCGGTTTGCATAGTGCGCCTGAGCGCGTCGAGTCCGAAGCCCGAGGTGGCCGACTCCTCGCGGTAGCGGGAGACCATGAACAGGCTGTAGTCGATGGCCAGCCCGAGCCCGAGCCCGGTCGTGAGGTTCAGCGCGAACACCGACAGGTCCACGAAGCTCGCGACGATCCGCAGGGCCAGGAACGTGCACAGGATCGCCAGCCCGCCGAGCAGCGGTGGCAGCAGCGCCGCCACCAGCGAGCGGAAGAACAGCAGCGAGAGCAGGAACACGAACGGGAACGCGAGCAGCTCGGAGCGCTCGAGGTCGTGGCCGACCTGGGTGTTGACCTGCGCGCTGGCGATCTGCCCGCCCCCGAGCTTGACGTACTGGACGTGGGCGAACCGGTCCTCGATCTGCTGGGCGTCGTCCTTGAGTCGCGTGTCTGACAGCGGCTTGAAGTAAGCCAGCACGTAGGTCGATGCGCCGTCGCGGGAAACCATCGCTGGGTTGTGTGTGTCGTAGAAGGTGACGACGCGGGCGACGTCGGGGCCGCGTTGCAGCAGCGCGGCGACGTGTTGAGTGCGGCTCCGGGCGGCGCGCCGGCTGACGTCGGTTCCGAGGTCGACCAGCGCCAACACGCCCGGGTCGAGCTGGCTCTGCGCGGCCGCCTGGAAGCGGTCCGAGGCCTGCACGCTCTGGGTGGACGGGTCGTTGGCGCCGTACGGGCTCAGGTGCTGCGCCACCGAGCCGCCGAACACGCCGGCGATGACTGCGCCGAGGACCGCCGCGTAGAGCACGGCCCGCCGGTGCCCGTAGATGAACCCGGCGAGCCTAGTCAGCATCGCGCCTCACCGAGCCTTCCCTTCCCAGGCGTCGGCCAGCAGGTCAGATACGAGCCCGGGGTCGGCGGCGGGCAACGTGACCCGGACTGCGGCCAGGCGCTTGCCCCACATCACCTCGGCGCACGCATCGGGATGAGCCTGCACGGCGGTCCGGATGCCCGCCTCGTCGAGCATCACGTTGATGTGCTCGGGATCCCAAAGGGTGGCGAAGATGCGGCCGGCGACCCGGAAGGACGGGCGACCGTGGTGGTCCTGCTCGACGGCGTCCGGCAATGAGAGGGCCAGCCGGCGAGCTTCGTCGGTGCTGACCATCGGGGTCAGGCGGGGCGCAGGCGCAACGCGGACCAGACGTCGTCCAAGGCAATCTGGCGCACGGGCTGGACCCCGTGCGCTCGCACCAGCTCGGCCAGCACGTCGCGCGAGAGGTCGGTGTCGAGCTGACGCGCCTTCGGGTACGCCACCCAGGTGAGCGCGTCCCGGCGGGCCGGTGACACGAGGTCGTCGCGGAGCTGCGCGAGCTCGGCTCGGTTGGTGCAGTAGACGATCACCGCGTCGGCTTCGCCGGGCCCGGTGGCGATCGGGTGGCCGGCGAGCTCGAAGCCACGGTCCGCGGGCGCGTTGACGATCGCCACCGACTGGCCGGGCTTGAGCTGGAGCTTGCTGGCGAGTTCCATGTCAGGGACGCGCGCCGGCCGGAGCGACGGCCGCCGGCGGGCCGGCCGGTGCGATGGCCGCCCGCGGCCCGGCCGGGTTATGCTCGCGGCGATGCACTTCGCCGAGCTTACCCCCGCCGAGCAGCGTGTGCTCGGGTGCCTGATCGAGAAGCGCTGGACGACGCCCGACCAGTACCCGCTGTCGCTCAACGGCCTGCGGCTGGCCTGCAATCAGTCGACCAATCGCGACCCGGTGACCAGCTACGACGAGGGGACGGTGCGGGAGGCCGCGCAGCGCCTGTACCTGTACGGGCTGACGCGCCTGGCCAGCGGGCAGGGCAGCCGGGCGGTCAAGTACCGCCACCTGGCCGAGGAGGCGCTCGGCCTTGGGCGCGAGGAGCTCGCGGTCCTTGCCGTGCTCCTCCTCCGCGGTGCCCAGACCCCCGGCGAGCTGAAGGCGCGGACCGAGCGGATGGCGCCGCTCGGGTCGCTGGCCGACGTTGAGCGGGTGCTCCAGACGCTGACCGAGCGCGAGTACATCCGGCGGATCGGCCGCCGTCCCGGGCAGAAGGAGGACCGCTTTGAGCACCTGCTCGGAGGCGCGGGCGGTGGCGAAGCCGGGGCCGCCGCGCCCGGTGCGGGCGGTGGCGAAGTCCGGGCGGCGGCGCCCGTCGCGGCCGGTGGAGAGGTCTGGGCGGCGGGGCCTGGCGTGGGCGGTGGTCAAGCCGCGATGCCCCCGCAGACGCAGACCTTCGAGTCGTTCTCGGAGACCCAGGCACCCGTGCCCGCCCAGACGCCCCCGGCGAGCGCGAACGGAGGGCTGGCCGAGCGGGTAGCGGCGCTCGAAGCAGAGGTGGCCGCGCTCCGCTCAGAGCTCGACGAGCTGCGCGAGCTCTACGGGTAGCGCAGCCCGCGCTTCCCGCCGCATCTCGGCAACTGCCGTGCGGATGGCGAGGTTGGCACGGGTCGATCGAGAGCGAGGCGGCTTTCATCGGGCGTGATTACTGACCAAACCTGATCATCCCGTGCCAAGGCACGAGAGAAGACTGGATACAGACGCTCAAGAGATGTACCTGGGCGGTCGACAACAGGGGTGACCTCGATGAACCTGACGTGACGCGTCGGGCGTCACCTTTACTCAACGAAAGGGACCTAATGAAGCTTGGCAAGATGCTGGGCGCGGGAGCTGCCGTCCTCGGCAGCCTGCTGTTGATCGCCGCTCCGGCTGGCGCCACTACGGCGTCGGCCACCCTGACCGCCGGTTCGCTGGGATTTGTCAGCACCCCGGGTAACGTAACGTTCCCCTCGGTGGCGTTGAACGGTCAGAACCGAACGACGAGCGCCTCGCAGGCGCTGGACCTCGCCGATGCCACCGGCTCGGGTGCGGGCTGGAACGTCACGGCGACCTCCACGCTGTTCACCTCCGGGAGCTATACGCTTCCCGCGGGGGCCACGACGATCACCTCGGCCCCGGCCGCGGCGACCTGCGACACCGGCGTGACGTGCACGCCAGCTTCATCGAACAGCGTGTCGTATCCCTACAGCCTGCCGGCTGGCGCCACCGCGCCGACCGCGACCAAGCTGTTCACCGCGGGCTCGGGCACCGGCCTGGGTGACCAGACTGTGAATCCCAATTGGACTCTGGCGATTCCCGGTAACGCATACGCGGGTAACTACACCTCCACATGGACCCTCTCGCTCGTCAGCGGACCGTAGGGCGCGCGTGAAGCTCAAGACGATCTCGCTGCTGGCCACCGCATTTGCGGTGGCCTTCGGCGCTCTTGCCCCGACCGCCGGCGCCGCGACGATCGGTGGCTTCGGCGCCCGTCCGGCCCATTTCGATCCGTCGAATCCCCTCACCCGCTCTTACTTCATCCGCACCTTGCCGCGGGGCGGCTCGTTCACCGATCAGGTGATCGTGTCCAACACGGCGCACAAGCCGGTCACGTTGCGCGTGTACCCGGTCGACGGATTGACGGGTGCCACCTCGGGTGTGGTCTACGGCAACCGCCAGGACCAGCTGCACGGCGCCGGTCAGTGGGTAACGCCCGCGACCTCGCAGGTCACGGTGCCGGGCGGCTCTGAACTCAGCGTCGGATTCACCGTGCACGTCCCGAAGACCGGCGGCGTGGGCCAGCACCTGGCTGGCCTCGCCCTCGAGGACGTCCACTCGGGCAAGTCCTCCGGGCGCTTCTCGGTCACCGAGGTGCTCCGCACCGTGGTGGGCATCGAAGTGGCGGTGCCGGGCGCCGACCGGTCGCGACTCACTCTCCAGAACTTTTCGATCGCCCCGATCCAGGGCACCACGTACCCATCGGTTGTGGTCGGGCTGACCAACGCCGGCACGAACCTGTGCAAGCCCTCGCTGTCGGTCTCGCTCAACGGCCCGGGCGGGCTGCAGCGCGCCACGCGCCAGCTCGACACCGTGCTGCCCGGCGACTCGATCCCGTATCCGTTCGTGTGGCCGCACGGCCTCGCGGCCGGCAGCTACACGGCGAACATCACAGCGACCGGTTGCGGGCCGCGGGTGACCCTGCACGGCAGCACGTCGCTGGGCGCCAAGCTCGTGCGGAGCACCGCGCCGGCGGGAGCCGCGCACCACTCGTCGGGCGGCAGCACCGTGCCGTGGTGGCCGATCGCACTTGTAGGGTTCGGTGGAATCGTCGTGGGCGCCCTGTTCGGCCGTCGCCGGCGCGCCCCTCATCCGGAGTGAGAGGAGCGACACGCGGGTGACGGGACGCAGAGCGGCCCGAAGTATTGCGTTGCCGGTGCTACTTTCCGCCGGCGCGCTGGCCCTGGGTCTGGCCGGCGCGCCGGCGGCGAGCGCCGTCACGTGGTCAGCTGAGACCTCGCCGACGACTAGCAAGCTGTACGGCGTCGCGTGCCCGGACGCCAGCCACTGCTGGGCGGTCGGCGGCACCACGTCGAGCGGCAAGATCATCCACACCTCGAGCGCCGCCGCGACCAGCCCGACGTGGTCCTCGCAGACGCCGCCCTCGGGCGCGAACGCCCGGTACAACGACATCGACTGCGCGAACACCAGCGACTGCTGGGCCGTGGGCAACACCTACAACGGAGCTCCGCTGATCGCGGCGACGACCAATGGCGGCTCGACCTGGAGGGCACAGACCCCGCCGAGCGCGGTCAACGTCGCGCTCCAGGGCATCTCGTGCGTGAGTGCGACGGTGTGCATCGCCGTCGGCGCCGTGCATGGGACGACCTCGACGATCATCGCCACCGGCAACGGCGGCTCGACGTGGACGTCGCAGACCCCGCCCTCAGGGGTGAGCACCCCACTCAACGATGTGGATTGCCCGAGCGCGACGGTCTGCTTCGCCGTCGGAGGCACGAGCAGCGCATCGACTGTCATCGCTACGACCAACGGCGGCTCGGGCTGGGCCGCCAAGACGGTGCCCGCGTCCGACAACGTGGCTCTGAACAGCATCGCCTGCCCGAGCACGACCGTGTGCTTCGCGGTCGGCAACGCGATCACCGGGACCGGTGAGATCATTGGTACGACCAACGGCGGCACCAACTGGTCCTATCAATCGGACGGCACCTCGCAAACGCTCTACGACGTGTCGTGCTGGGACACGACCGACTGCGTCGCCGTCGGGGTGTCGGGCAGGATCGTGGGAACTTCGAACGGCACGGGCTGGAGCTGGCAGACCTCCCCGACTAGCGCCACGCTGTACAACGTCGACGTCGGCAACGAGACCACCGGCACGATCGTCGGCGCGTCGGGCACGATCCTCGGCTACTCGGAGGGTTGCAACTCCGGCGGGCTCAGCTTCACGCCGCCGTCCACGCTGTCGTGGCCGAGCACCGCGCTGACCGGGCGCGACCAGGCGATCACGACACCGCTGACGCTCTCGCCCAACGACCAGACCGGATCGGGGGCCGGCTGGAACCTGACCGCGACTTCGACGACGTTCACCACGGGGACCCGCACGCTGCCCACGACGGCGGCCCAGGTCACCGCGGGCAGTGCGTCGTCGGCCAGCGGCACCTGCTCGGTGCCGGTCAATCAGATCACCTACCCGGTGACGGTCCCCGCCGGCGCTACGCAGCCGGCCGCGGTGAAGATCTTCGACGCGTCCTCGGGCACGGGCGCAGGACCCGCGACGGTCGCGCTGACCGCGAAGCTGAACGTCCCGGGCAACGCCCGGACCGGCACCTACACGTCGACCTGGACGCTGACGCTGGCGAGCGGACCTTAGGCACCTGTCGCGCGTTTGAGCCCGGGTTGCCGTGGGAAGGCGGATCTCGGTTCCCGGAGGTAGGAGGTCGTTATGCGTCGTGTCTTCGCCGTTCTCGCCATCGGAGGCGCGCTTGCCCTCGCCCCCGCCGCCGCCGAGGCCGCGCCCGCGCCAAGCGCCGGCGCGTTTGTCCTCACCGCCACCAGTCCCGGCGGAACCTACGCGCCCACGTTCACCGGCAACGGCATGCTCGGTGTGCGCGTGCCGCCCTCCGGGCAGGGCTACGCCGGGGGGACCGTACCGGCGCAATCTGAGTTGGCCGGGTTCTACGCCCAGATCTCCGGGAGCCCCAAGGTGTCGGACAACGTGCAGCAGCGCGCGAACATCCCCACCTGGTCGACCCTGACCTTCTCCGAGAACGGCCAGACGTTCGCGGTGCCGGGCCCCGGCATCTCGAACTGGCGCCAGTCGCTCGACCTGCACACCGGCATCGTTACGACGACCGCACGCTGGACCGCGCCCGATGGGCACGTCACCGACCTCAGCTACCAGGTCCTGACCGATCGGGCCGGGCAGTTCGTCGGATTGGTCCGCCTGCAGCTCACCCCGCATTGGACCGGGCAGGCCTCGATCACCGACGCGATCGACGGCACGGCCGACACGACCGCCCACCCCGAGCTCACCAGCCAGGTGTCGAAGGGATGGGACGCCGCGAGTCAGCAGGACTGGGTGACGATCGAGGCGCTCGGGACCAACATCGAGGCCACGCTGGCCAGCCAGCTCCAGGTCAGCCCCAACGTCCAGGCCACGACCACCCAGACCGATCAGACCACCGACCAGAGCGTGGGCCAGAACCTCGGGTTCCCGGTCACCGACGGGCAGACGTACACGATCACCAAGTACGTCGGCGTCGAGAGCTCGCAGGATGCGCCGGACACGGTCACCGCCGCGCGGGGCCAGGCGGCGAGCGCCGCGTCCACCGGATGGGATGCGCTGCTCCAGGCCAACAAGGCGGCCTGGGCCTCGATGTGGCGCGGCTGGATCGAAATCCTCGGCAACCGCACGCTGGCCACGGACGTGAACGCCAGCGAGTTCTACCTCTGGTCGAGCACGCGCGACGGCGTCGACTGGAGCGTCTCGCCGGCCGGCCTGTCCTCGAACGGCTACGACGGACACATCTTCTGGGACGCCGAGACGTGGATGTATCCCACGCTCCTGGCCCAGCACCCCGACCTGGCCGCCGGTATGAACGCCTACCGCTTCCAGCGCCTGAACGCGGCCGGGCAGCACGCCACCGACACCGGGTTCGCCGGCGCGCGCTTCCCGTGGGAGTCGGCGCTCGACGGCACCGAGCAGATCCCGCCGCCGGTCTCGGTCAACAGCGAGGGGCTCTACGAGCAGCACATCACGGCCGACATCGCGCTCGCCCAGTGGCAGTACTACCTGGCCACCGGCGACAAGACGTGGCTCGCCCAGCAGGGCTGGCCGGTGCTATCGGGCGCCGCGACGTTCTGGGCCTCGCGCGCGAAGCTCGGCTCCGACGGCAAGTACCACATCAACGGGGTCACCGGTCCCGACGAGGAGAACCCGAACGTCAACGACGAGGTGTACACGAACGTCGGCGCGATGCGCACGCTCCAGGACACGGTCGCGGCGGCGCGGGTGCTGGGTCTGGCCACGCCGGCCAATTGGTCGACGATCGCGGCGAACCTGGTCGTGCCGGTGGCGGGCGGGATCAACCCCGAGTTCTCGGGCTACCAGGACCAGTTGGTCAAGCAGGCCGACGTGACGCTGCTCCAGTACCCGTGGGGCTATCAGACCTCGCCCCAGGTGAGCCGGAACGACATCGACTTCTACGTACCGCGCAGCGATCCCGACGGCCCATCGATGAATGACGCGGTCAACCTGATCGACAACGCCGCGCTGAACACGCCGGGCTGCGCGAGCTACGTGTACGTCGAGCGCAGCTACCAGCCGTTCATCAAGGACCCCTTCCACCAGTTCTCGGAGACCCGCAAGGGCGGGGCGTTCACGTTCATGACCGGGATCGGTGGCTTCCTCCAGGAGTTCCTCTACGGGTACTCCGGCATGCGCTGGAACCCCGACAACGTCGCGATGAACCCGAGCCTGACCAGCCAGATCAGCGGGATCGTGCTGCACGACGTGCAGTGGCGCGGGCGTACGTTCCGCGTGGCGATCGGACCGCAGCGCACCACGGTCACGCTGACCGGCGGGCCGGCGCTGCCCCTCAGCACGCCGAAGGGTCCCCGCACTGTGCGTCGCGGCCACGGGCTGGTCCTGCGCACGCGCCGGCCCGACCTGACCGGCACCCGCGATGAGGTGCGCTGCGGCCACGTCCGCGCGAGCAGCTCACAGCCGGGCGCGCCCGCGCTGGCGGCGGTCGACGGCTCCGCGGCGACCGATTGGGAGCCGACCACGGTGCACGCCACGCTGACCGCGGCGGTGGCACCGCTCGCCGGCAAGGTCCGCACGATCACGCTGCGGTGGGGACGCCAGTGGCCGGGAGCGCCCGCGCCCAACGTCCCGCCGCCCCCCGGGCCGATCATCGTGCTGCGGCCGAGCAGCTACTCGGTTCAGGTGTCGAGCAACGGACGCAGGTGGCGGACGGTGGCGAGCATCCACGGCCGCTCCGGCGCGCTCGACACCGTGCACCTGCACGCAGTCAAGGCCCGTTTCGTCCGGATCCGGGCGACCGCGCCCGACGCGACCAAGCTCCCGCAGCTCGAGGAACTCACGGCCACCGGCTAGCTAGATATACATATATAGCTAGATATAGGTCTATATGTATAGCTATGGGATGGCGATCTCGGAGTTGTCGCCGACCATGAACCGATAGGCCCGAGGCTGGCCGAGGTCGCGCCCGACCTTGACGTTGCGGCCGAGCAGCGAGGACTCCATCCGCCCGTCGAGGTCCCGGACGACCGAGCGGGCGAGCAGAATCGAGTGCTCGACCTCGGCGCCCGAGATCACGCACTCCTCGCCGACCGCCGTGTACGGCCCGACGTAGCAGTCGCTCAGCCGCGCGCCGGGCCCGATGATCGCCGGCCCGCGCACCGAAGAGCGCTCCAGCCGGGCGCCGGGCTCGATCACCACCCGACCGTCGACCCGGGAGTCGATCAGCTCGCCCTCCATGCGCGTCTGGATGGTGTCGAGCACGAGCCGGTTGGCCGCCAGCATGTCCTCCAGGCGCCCGGTGTCCTTCCACCAGCCCTTGACGATGTGCGGCTCGACCCGCTTGCCCTGATCGACCAGGTGCTGGATGGCATCGGTGATCTCGAGCTCGCCCCGCGCCGAGGGCTCGATCGCCTTGGCCGCCGCGTGCACGGTCGAGGTGAACATGTAGACACCGACCAGGGCCAGGTTCGTTCGCGGCTCCGGCGGCTTCTCGACCAGTCGCACCACGGCGCCTTCGGACAGCTCCGCCACGCCGTAGGACTCGGGATCGGGCACCGGGGTGAGCAGAATCAGGGCGTCCGGCTCGTGATCGCGAAACGCCGCCACCAGGTCCCGGATCCCACCCTGGAGCAGGTTGTCGCCCAGGTACATGACGAACGGGGAGTCGCCCAGGAACGGCTCGGCGGTCAGCACCGCGTGGGCCAGGCCACCCGGCTCGTCCTGGACGATGTAGCTCAGCCTGACCCCGAACCGCGATCCGTCTCCGGCCGTCTCGCGGATCTCCGCGCCGGTCTCGGGCGCGATGATGATCCCCACATCGTCGATGCCGGCCTCGGCCATCGCCTCGATGGCGTAGAACAGCACGGGCTTGTTGGCCACGGGCACCAGCTGCTTGGCGCTCGTGAAGGTTATGGGCCGCAGGCGCGTGCCCTTCCCGCCGGACAGGATCAGGCCCTTCAAGGGCTGCATCGGCGCGCAGCGTACCGGTCGGGCGTTCAGCCCGCGGTGACTACGCCGGTGGCGGCGCGGATCGCCTCGGCCGCCTCGCGCACCGCGGCGCGCGCGTCGTCGGGCTCGAGCACGATCGCGTCGCCGGCCTCCTTGAGCACGTCGCGCACCAGGTAGCGCAGCGAGGCGAACCCGCGCTCGACGATCACCGCACCGTCCTCGAGCTCGGCGGTGACCGTGCGCTCCTCGCGCGCCCAGCGGGCTCGCTCGGGGGAGATCCACACGCGCGCGCGACGCGAGGCCGGCACCTCGCCGGTCCGCGGCCACCCGTCGACGTCGGCGGCGGGATCGACGTCGGCCCGCGGCTCGAACGAATCCTCGGTCACCGAGGCCGACTTGAAGCGATCGAGCCGGAAGTGCCGGACGTCGTCGCGCGAGGGATCGAACGTCGCCACGTACCACCCTTCGCGGCCGTTGATCAGCGCGTAGGGCTCGACCGTCCGGGTGGAGAACTCGTCCTCGTTCTCCTTGTAGTACTCGAAGGTCAGCATCCGGCGCCTGGCGATCGCGTTCGAGACGACCGCCGCGATCTCGGTGTCGTCGCCTCCGGGGGCGGCGATCTGGAGGCCTTCGTGCACCGGGTCCTCGCCCAGCGCGGCCACCACCTTCTCGCGCACCGAGGTCAGCGAGCCCTCCGGGATGTGCTCGCCGATCAGGTCGATGGCGGCCACCAGCGCCTTGGCCTCGACCGGCAGCAGGCGCGCCGGCCGGGCGAACGAGTCGCCGTACGGCTCGGGCTCGACCTCGATCGTCCCGTCGGGCAAGAGCTCGGCGTAGAGCACGTAGGTGCCCGCGCCGAAGTTGACCAGGTTGAGCACCGAGATGTCCTCGCGCAGTTCCTGCTCTGAGACCTTGAGGCGCTGCTCGAGCTCGCCGGCGTCGACGGTGCGTCCGGCGCGACCGGCTTCGATCAGCATGCTGGCCAGGGTGACCAGCCGCGCGAACCGCTCGGGGCGGATCGCCCCCTCGGGGTGGTGACCGTTGCCGGCGTCGCCCGGTCCGCCGCCGTCGGCGTCGGCGCCGCCCGCCCCGGAGGCCGGGGCCGCAATCTGGGGCTCGCCGGAGTGCCGCTCGACCAGGACGTCGATCCGCTCGCGCAGCTCATCGGCCAGCTCGGGCGGTCCGATGATCCGCGCGTGCTCGCCCAGGCCGAGCACCCACGCGATCAGCTGACGGGCGTTGGCGTAGGGAGTGACGAAGATGAGGTCGCCGTCCTCCTCGCCGGGGCGCATCTCGCCATAGCGGCCGAAGTGGCGCTCGATCTGCCAGGCGATGCGGCGCCCGATCCACACCTCCGCGGTGCCCACCGGGTCGCCGAACTGCCAGTCGATGCGGCCGGCGTAGGCACGCGGGTCGAAGTCGGCGGGGCGCTGGAAGTCGTGCTCGGCCTTGGTCGCGTAGCCGACCTTCGCCTGGATCCGCGAGAGGCGGAACACCCGGATCGCCTTGCGCTCGTGCGAGTAGCCGACGAGGTAGAACTGGTGGGCCTGGAACAGCAGCTGGTAGGGGTCGACCCGGCGGCTGCCGAGCTCGCCCCGCTCCATCGTGTAGTAGTCGAACACGATCGTCTTGCGGCGGAAGATCGCGGTCTCGATCTTGGCCAGGCGCTGGGAGAGCTCATGGCCGCCGGCCGAGCCGGTGATCCCGAGCGCGACCGTGTGCTGCTCGGGCGACGAGAGCGGGCTGGGACGGCCCCAGGAGATCTGCTGGAGGGCCAGACGCAGGGGCTCGGCGTAGGCGAACTCGCCGTCGAGCAGGTGAAGCGCGGTGTGGAGCGCGGCCAGTTCCTGGTCGGTGAACTCGATCGCGGGCAGGTGGAAGTTCTCGGGGGCCAGCGAGTAGGTCTCCTGCTCGACCAGGCCGTCGACCGGCTTCTCGACCGAGAGGAAGATGCGCAGGGCCTCGAGCTCGGAGCGGTCGGCGTAGAAGCGCCGGGCGAACGCGTCCTCGTTCATCGCGCTGTAGCCCTCGACGTCGCGCCGTATCTCCTGCGCGGTCACCGGACGCCGTTCCGCCATCAGATATGAGATCAGCGACAGCTGGCGGATCAGCTTCTCGGTGTCTTTAGCCATGCCCCCTGCAACTGTAGTTGGGCCGCTCCGACGGCGGCCCCGCACCTCCGGACTGGAGCGCTATTTGCGGTCTTTTGCCGCTACTCCGTAGCGCGGCGTTGACGAGACTTGTCAGGCCGCTTCGCGCTCTGAATCGGCCGGTGGCGCGAAATACGCCCCGCCGCCGAGTGCCTTGTCGTAAGCCGACCACTGCTGCCCGGCCGGCAGTTCCTTCTCCAACCGGTCGAAGCTGCCCAGACGCCCCCCGAGGTTGTCGATCATGTGCACGAGCGTCGCCTCGCGCGTGCAGGGGACGACCGGGCTGCCGTGGGCGAGCGAGCCGTGGTGGCTGAGGATGATGTGCAGCACGGCTTGGGCGAGCTTGGGCGGGAAACCGTCGAGCCGCTCGATGGTCTGCCGCACGCGGTAGTAGCCGAGCGGGATCTCACCGTGGAGCCGGCCGTGGTCGGACATCGAGATCGCGTCGGCCTCGAGCTCGTAGGCATCGAGCTTGCCGATGTCGTGCAGCAGCGCGCCGGTCACCGCGACGTCGCGGTCGATGCCGGGAAAGGTGGCCGAGATCGCGCTGACCGCCTGGGCCACGGTCAGCGAATGCTCGAGCAGCCCATGGCGGTAGGCCTGGTGGTAGCGCTTGGCCGCGGGTGCGTCGCGGTAGCCCGGCCAGGCCTCGGCGAACACAGCCGCCAGCAGCCGCCGCAGGTGTGGGTTCTGGATCGTGGCGAGCAGCTCGCGGAGGTCTGACTCCATCTGGCCCGGGTCGCGCGAGGGCCCGTCGAGCAGGTCCTCGCGCGCGTACTCGCCCTCGCGGGCCTCGCGCAGCGTGCGGACGATCAGCCGGGCGCCCGACAGGGTGCCGGTGACGAACACCGCCGCGCCGGCGCGACAGGCCGCGCCGGCGGCGGCGCGCGGCGCCAGCGCCGACACGCTGCCGGTTCGGTCGCCGAGGCGCAGCTCCACGTGCTCGCCCCCGTCGTCGGGCTCGACGGACCGGACCAGGAGCGCCTGGGCGACATCGCATCCGTCTACAAATTCCCGCACTTTCATCGGAGATACGAAGATAAAGTGGCACGCGGACGGCACTATGGGACAGAGCGCGATCGTCACCGGCGGCACGGGCGGACTGGGCTCCGCGGTGGTGGCGCGCCTGCTCGACGACGGCTGGCGCGTCGTGGTGCCCTGGATCGTGGAGCACGAGCTCGAGCGGGTGTCGGAGCGCGACGGGCTCGAGCTGGTCCAGGCCGACCTGTTCGATGCCGATGCGGTGGCGTCGGTGGTGTCGCTGGCGGCCGGGGCCGAGTCGGAGGCGCCGTTGCGGGGCGTGGTCAACCTGGTCGGCGGGTTCGCCATGGGAGCCCGGGTGCACGAGACGCCGATCGAGGAGTTCGAGAAGCAGTTCCGGCTCAACCTGCGACCGACCTACCTGGTCGTCGCGGCCGCGGTGCCCCACCTGCTGGCGCCCGAAGGTGGATCGATCGTCTGCGTGGGCACCCGCGCTGCGGTGCAGCCGTTCAGCGGCGCCGCCGGCTACATCTCCTCCAAGGCGGCGGTGATCGCGTTCGCTCAGGCGGTGGCAGCCGAGTACAAGAACGACGGGATCCGCTGCAACGCGATCCTGCCCAGCGTGATCGACACGCCCGCCAACCGGGCGTCGATGCCCAAGGCCGACTTCGAGAAGTGGGTCAAGCCGGCGGAGATCGCCGGCGTGATCGCCCACCTGCTGAGCGACGCCTCACGGCCGACGAGCGGCGCGGCGGTACCGGTCTACGGCCGCGCCTGAACGACCGCTGCCGCGATCTCTTGGGGTGCAAGACCCCGGGGGCGCGGGGTGGGAGGCCGCTGGCGGGTGGGGTGCCGACGGGCGCGGGGGGGGCCGCTGCGGGGCGGGAGCCTGGGGCCTGAAAGTCTGCTTGCAGGGGGAGGGTTCGACGGCCCCAGTTGGTAGGTTCGCCGCTTGCTCCGGGGACGCGCCATCGCGATCGGGACGCTGCTCGCGCTCACCGCGGCGCTCGGCGGCGCGTCGACCAGCGCCGGCGACCTGGCCGGACGCTACGCGGCCGGACAGCAGCGCGCCAAGCACCTGCAGCAGACGATCCATGACGAGAGCAAGCTGATCGGAGCCTACGAGGGCAGGATCAGCGACCTCGAGGCGCGCCTAAGGGTGGTCCAGCAGAGCGTCGACACTCAGGAGCGGCTGCTCAACGAGGTCAACGATGAGCTGACCGCCGCCCGGCAGCGGCTGCGATCGCTGGAGGCCCAGTACGCGCGAGGGCGGCGCATACTCGCCGCCCAGCTGGTGGCCGACTACGAATCTCCCCAGCCCACGCTGATGGACGTGGTCTTGCACGCCCGCGGGTTCGACGACCTGATGAACCGGTTGAGCCGGATCAAGGAGATCGCGCGCGCGAACGCGAGCACGATCCACCTGATCAACACAACCCGGCTGGCGGTGGCGGCGGAGACGCGCCGACTGGCGCAGATCCAGGCCCGTCGCAAGCGCGCGACGGCGGCGGTGGTCGTCGAACGCGACGAGATTGCGCAGCTGCGGCTCAGCATCGTCAACCGCGAGCTCGCCGTGTCGCACTCCCGGTCTCGGAACAGCGCCCAGCTGAACACGCTGCGCCACCAGCTAGCGCGCCAGGCGGCCACGCTGGAGGCGCAGGCCGTGCGGGCGCAGGCGGCCTCGTTCTCGACCGGCGCGCCCCCCGCCGGCGGCTGCGTCAACACGCCGTTCGTGCCCCACGGCGGCGAGTTCGGGTTCTTTCCCGCTGCCGGCACGAACTACAGCGTCGGCGTGGAGCCGATCCTCGCCGCTCGCCTCGATCAGCTCGGCCGAGTGCTCCAGCTCCACCTGATCGGGGTCTCCGGCTACCGCACGCCGCAGCACTCGGTCGAGGTCGGCGGGTTCGCCGACGACCCCCACACGCAGGGCATCGCATCCGACACGCCGGGCGTGGAGGGCGTGCCGGAGGGGACGCTCGAGCGGTTCTGCATCACGCGACCGTTCGGTGGCGCGCGCGAGGCAGACCACATTCAGGAGCTGTAAGCCCCCTCAGTCGTCGAACCGGCCGGCATACAGCGCGAACACGGCTCCCTGCGGGTCCTGGAGAACCGCGATCTTGCCCACGCCGATGTCCATCTGGACGAGCGCGGTGGCGCCGAGCTCGGTCGCCTTGGTCGCGCCGGCATCTGCGTCCTCGGCGCCGAAGTAGACCAGCCAGTAGCACGGCTCGTTTTCGCCGGCGGCCCGGATCCCGCCGTTGGTGTTCCCCTCAGAGGTCTGAATCCCCAGGTAGCCCTCCATGCCCTCGAACGGCTCGACCTTCCATCCGAACAGCTCGCGGTAGAAGTCGGCCGAGGCGTCGGGATCGGGGCTGGCCAGCTCGTTCCAGGCCAGCGCGCCGGGCGTGTTGACGAGGGAGGCCCCGACGTGGGCTTTGGGCTCCCACACCTCGAAGAAGGCGCCCTGCGGGTCCTGGATGACCGCCATGCGCCCGACGTCCATGACGTCGAAGGCCGGCGCGTGGACGGTGGCGCCCAGCTTCTGTGCCCGGTCGGCGGCCGCGTCCGCGCTCTCGACAGTGATGTAGGAGTTCCACACCGGCGGGACGCCGGCGTCGCGCTGCTGCTCGGGTTGGGGCGAGATCGCGGCGACGTCTTTGCCGCCGATCTGCATCATCGAGTACACCATGCCCTCGCCGACGGGGTTGTCGATCGCATCCCAGCCGAAGAGCTGGCTGTAGAACTGCTTTGCGGCGGCCTGATCGGTGGTCGTCAGGTCGGTCCAGGAGAAGGTTCCTGGTGCGTATTTGGTTCGTTCACCCATGGTCGGCGACCCTATCCCCTGATGCCCGCGCATGTGTGAGGAAACTGCTATTTGCGGACAGGACCTGTCCGCAGGAGCGCTCGCCTACCGGGCGTCAAATGGCGCCAGCGCGTCCTGCATCCCGGCGCGGTCGAGATCCGCGCCCAGCGCGCACAGCAGCGCCACGCGCGCGGCGGCCGGCGAGAGGAACGGCACGCAGATCGCCCCGCTGGCGCGCAGGTCGCGCTCGGCGCCCTCGAACCCGTAGGTCGAGAACAACATCGAGGACCGGTCGGGCCGGCAGGTGATGAGCACGGGCACGCGTTCGGCGGCCCCGCGTAGCTCGCGCAGCACCGGCTGCGACAGATGGCCGGCGCCGAGCGCCACCAACACCACGCCGTCGCAGGCCTGCGCCGCGTGGGCGAGGATCGCGCCGTCGTCGCCGAGGCCCGTGGTCACGGTGGCGACCCGGTGCTCGAGGCGCCGCACGGCCATCGTGATGGGCCGGCGCGGGGTGGCGTGCAACCACACCCGGCCCTCGACGATCCGCCCGAGCGGCCCGGCGGTGGGCGAGCCGAAGGCCACCGGTCCCGTGCTGTCGATCTTGCGCACAGTGGTGGCGGCGTGCACCTCGCCGCCGAACGCCACCACCACGCCGAGGCCGGCGGCGGCCTGTGCGCGGGCCAGGATGATCGCGTCGAGCAGGTTGGCGGGACCGTCGGCGCCGGGTGCGCTGCCCGGACGGTTGGCGCCGGTGATGACGATCGGGGCCTCGCCGCCGTAGGTCAGCGCGCACACCATCGCCACCTCTTCCATGGTGTCGGTGCCGGTGGTGAGCACAACGCCCTCGCCGCTCGAGGCGGCCTGGCCGGCGCGCTGGGCCAGGTCGAGCGCCTCGGCCAGCGTGAGGTACGTGCTCGGCACCGACAGGACCGTTTCCGCCTCTAGGTGGAAGCCGGCGACCTGCGGCAACTGCTCGACCAGCTCCGAGGCGTCGAGGGCGGGCACGGCGCGCTCGCCGCGCATCGCGATCGTGCCGCCGGCGGCCAGCACTCGTACCGGGCGGGTGCTCCCCGGGGAGGTGGTGCTCACGCGCGGCATCATCGCGCATCCATCTACCCTTGCCCCGATGCGACTCGCCATCATCGGCGCGGCCGGAATGCTCGGGCGGGACGTCCTCGCCGCCGCGAAGGCCGTTGGCCACGAAGCGCTCGGGTTCCCGCGAGCCGACCTGGACATCACCGACGCCACCGCGGTGGCCGACGCGCTGCGCGACGCGCGCCCCGACGTGGTGTTCAACTGCGCCGGCTGGACCGACGTCGATGGCGCCGAGCGCGACGAGGCGGGTGCGCTGGCGGTCAACGGCGCCGGCGCCGGGCACGTGGCCCGGGGCGCGGCGGCATGCGGGGCGTGGACGATCCACGTGTCGACCGACTACGTGTTCGACGGGAGCAAGTGCGCGCCGTACGTGGAGTCCGATCCCGTCGGGCCGCTGTCCGCCTACGGTCGCTCCAAGCTGGCCGGCGAGCGCGCGGTGGCCGAGGCGGCGCCCGATCGCCACACGATCGTTCGCTCCTCGTGGCTGTTCGGCCTCGGTGGTCGGTGCTTCCCCGCGACCATCGTGCGGCTGGCGCGAGAGCGCGACGAGCTCAAGGTGGTCGACGACCAGATCGGCTGCCCGACGTTCACCGGCCACCTCGCCGGGGCGTTGCTGAACCTGGGGGCGGCGCGCCCGGTCGGCATCGTGCACGTCGCGGGTGCCGGGACGTGCTCCTGGTTCAAGTTCGCGCGCGAGATCGTGGCCCGTGCCGGGGTCAACTCCGAGGTCAAGCCGTGCACCACGGACGAGATGCCACGGCCGGCGACGCGACCGCCCTACAGCGTGCTGCGCTCCGAACGCGGCGACGAGGCGCCCGTCCTGCCGGATTGGCGCGAGGGCCTCGAGCGCTACCTGGCGCTGGCCGCGGCGACAGGGGAGGTGCGCGCGGCATGAGGCTGCTGGTGTGCGGTGGCGCCGGCTTCATCGGCTCGACGTTCGTCGGCCAGCGCGTGCGCGAGCACGGCGACGAGGTCACCGTGCTCGACAAGCTCACCTATGCCGGTCGCCAGGAGAACCTGCGGGAGATCGCGTCCGATATCCGCTTCGTGCACGGCGCGATCGAGGACCCGGTGGCGGTGGCGGAGGCGATCGGCGACGCCGAGGCGATCGTGAACTTCGCCGCTGAGACGCACGTGGACCGCTCGATCGCCGACCCCGAGGGATTCATCGTGACCAACATGCAGGGCACGCACGTGCTGCTGGAGGCGGCGCGCCAGCGCGGGCTGCGCCACCTGCAGGTGTCGACCGACGAGGTGTACGGCTCGATCGATACCGGGTCCTTCACCGAACAGTCGCCGCTCCAGCCGTCAAGCCCCTACAGCGCGACCAAGACGGGCGCTGACCTGCTGGTGTCGAGCTACCACCACACATACGGGCTCGAGACCGTGATCTGCCGGGGCTCGAACAACTACGGCCCGCATCAGTATCCGGAAAAGCTGATCCCGCTGATGATCCTGAACGCGATGGCGGGCGACCGCCTGCCGGTGTACGGCGACGGGCGCAACGTGCGCAACTGGCTGTTCGTGGAGGACTTCGGGCGGGGGATCGCGCACGCGCTCGCGCACGGGGCGCCGGGCGAGGTTTACAACTGCGGCGGGCCGGACGAGTGCGACAACCTGGCCGTGGTCAATCGGATAGTCGAGCTGACCGGCGCCGACCCGGAGTCGATCGAGTTTGTGACCGACCGGCCCGGGCACGACCGGCGCTACTCGCTTTCGAGCGCCAAGCTCCAGACGCTCGGGTGGGAGGCCCGCGTGCACTTCGACGAGGGTCTGGCGCGGACCGTGGACTGGTACCGGGAGAACGAGTGGTGGTGGGCGCCGATCCGCAGCGGTGAGTACCGCGCGTACTACGAGCGCCACTACGGGCAGGCCCTCAAGGGTTGACCGTCGGCGGGCTTGGAGATCTCGAGCGCGAGGTGGTCGCGTGCCGGCGCTGCCCGCGCCTGGTCGCCTGGCGGGAGGAGGTCGCCCGGGTGAAGCGTGCCGCGTTCGCCGGCCAGGAATATTGGGGACGGCCGCTGCCCGGGTTCGGCGACCCGGACGCGAGGGTGCTGCTGCTCGGACTGGCGCCCGCCGCCCATGGGGGCAACCGCACGGGGCGGATCTTCACCGGCGATCGCTCGGGCGACTGGCTGTTCGCGGCGCTGTACCGGACCGGGTTCGCCAACCAGCCGACATCGGTTGCGCGGGACGACGGCCTCGAGCTGACCGGGGCGTGGGTGTGTGCCGCAGTGCGCTGCGCGCCGCCGGCCAACCGCCCGCTGCCCGAGGAGCGCGACAACTGCCTGCCCTACCTGGTGCGGGAGTTGTCGCTGTTGCCCGCCGTGCGGGTGATCGTCGCGCTGGGTTCGTTCGGCTGGGACGCCGCGCTGCGGGCCGTGGCCGCGCACGGCGAGCCGCGCGTGCGCCCGCGGCCCAAGTTCGGCCACGGCGCCGCCGCCGAGGTCGGGCGGTTCACACTCATCGGCTGCTTTCACCCGAGCCAGCAGAACACGTTCACCGGGAAGCTGACCGAGCCGATGATCGACGAGGTGTTGGGCCGCGCGCGGCGGCTCGCGGGCTAGGACTTTGGCGCTGACATCGCGTATATGTCAACGCCATCGCCAAAGTCCGTGATGCGGTCAGGAATCGACCGCGATCGAGCGGCCGCGGATCCCCCGCTCGCTACGCTCGGCTGAGCGTGTCCCTCGAGCACTTCAGTACCCGCACGCGCGAGTGGTTCGCCGGCGCGTTCACTGCGCCCACGCCGGCGCAGGCGCAGGCCTGGCCGGCGATCGCCTCGGGTGAGCACGTCCTGATCTCGGCGCCCACCGGGTCGGGCAAGACGCTCGCGGCGTTCCTGTGGGCGATCGATCGGCTGGCGAGCAGGGAGGCCGACGCAAAACACATCGGGCTGGTCTACGTCTCCCCGCTCAAGGCGCTGTCCTACGACATCGACCGCAACCTGCGGGTGCCGCTGCGCGGCATCGGCGCCGATCTGAAGGTAGCGGTGCGCACCGGCGACACCCCCCAGCGCGAGCGCCAGGCGATGCTCCGCGAGCCGCCGGACATCCTGATCACCACGCCCGAGTCGCTCTACCTGATGCTGACCGGGCGCGCCCAGGAGCTGTTCGCCGGCGCGGAGTCGTGCATCGTCGACGAGATCCACGCGGTGGCCTCGACCAAGCGGGGCGCCCACCTCGCGCTCACGCTGGAACGGCTGACGAACGCCGCCGGCATCGAGGTCCAGCGGATCGGGCTGTCGGCCACCCAGAAGCCGCTCGAGGAGATCGGGCGCTTCCTGGTCGGCCCGCGGCGGACCTGCCGGATCGTCGACACCGGCGTGCGCAAGGAACTCGACCTGGAGATCAAGGTGCCGGTCGACTCGATGGTCGAGCCGGACGCCACACCGGCGCCCGACCTCGACCCGCTCGCGGGCGGCGCTGAGGCGACCCGCCGCTCGATCTGGCCGGCCATCTACCCCGAGTTGCTCGAGCTGATCAACGCCCACCGCTCGACGATCCTGTTCGTCAACAACCGCCGGGGAGCCGAGCGGCTGGCTCTGCGCCTGAACGAGCTGTCCGAGCACGAGATCGCCCGCGCCCACCACGGCTCGCTGGCCCGAGAGGAACGCCAGGTCGTCGAGGAGATGCTCAAGGCCGGCGAGCTCCCGTGCCTGGTGGCGACGTCGTCGCTCGAGCTCGGGATCGACATGGGGGCGGTCGACCTGGTCATCCAGGTCGAGTCGCCCAAGTCGGTGGCGCGTGGGCTGCAGCGGATCGGCCGGGCCGGGCACTCGGTGGGCGACGTCAGCCGCGGGCGGATCTTTCCCAAGTTCCGGGCCGACCTGCTCGAGTGCGCGGTGGTGGCCCGGCGGATGCGCGACGGCGAGATCGAGACCACGGTGGTCCCAAAGAACGCCCTCGACGTGCTCGCGCAACAGATCGTGGCGATCGCGGCCGCCGCTCCCGACGACCGGCCCGTGGCCGTGGACGAGCTGCATGCGCTGGTGACGCGGACGCACTCCTACGCCGAGCTCAGCCGCAAGCAGCTCGAGAACGTGCTCGACATGCTCGACGGCCGCTATCCGAGCTCCGAGTTCGCCGAGCTCCGCCCGCGGATCGTGTGGGATCGGGTCCACGGGACTCTCCGCGCACGCCCGGGGGCGCGACAGCTCGCGGTGACCAACGCGGGCACGATCCCCGATCGGGGGCTCTACTCCGTCACTTTGCCTGACGGCCGCCGCGTCGGCGAGCTCGACGAGGAGATGGTCTACGAGGCCCGAGCCGGCCAGACGTTCCTGCTCGGGGCGAGCACCTGGCGGATCGAGGAGATCGGGCGCGACCGCGTGATCGTCACCCCGGCGCCCGGGCTACCCGGCGCGGTGCCGTTCTGGAAGGGCGACGGGGTCGGGCGCCCCAAGGAGCTCGGGGCGGCGATCGGGGCGTTCTCGCGTTGGGCGGTCGAGCAGACCCCGGCCACGTTGCAAGCCGGCTACGACCTCGAAGAACGCGCGGCGACCAACCTGCTCGACTTCCTGCGCGAGCAGCAGTCCGCTACGCGCGTGATCCCGTCCGACCGGGCGATCGTCATCGAGCGCTTTCGCGACGAGATCGGCGACTGGCGCCTGTGTGTCTTGAGTCCGTTCGGCGGCCGGGTGCACGCGGCTTGGGGCCTGGCGCTGAGCGCGCGGATCCGCGACCAGCTCGGTCTGGAGTCCGACGCGATCTGGTCCGACGACGGGATCATCGTGCACCTCCCCGACGCCGAGGAGCCCCCCGGGGCGGAGCTGGTGATGCTCGAGCCCGACGAGGTCGAGGACTCGGTGGTGGCCGAGCTGTCCGCGAGCGCGCTGTTCGGGGCGCGCTTCCGCGAGAACGCCGCCCGGGCGCTGCTCATCCCGCGGGCGCGGCCGGGCAAACGGACGCCTTTGTGGCAGCAGCGGCTGAAGGCCCATTCGCTGCTCGAGGTGGCCAAGAAGTACGGCGAGTTCCCGGTGATCCTCGAGACCTATCGCGAGTGCCTGCGCGACGTCCTTGACGTGCCCGGTCTGGTCGAGCTGCTCACCGCGCTCCACCGCCGCGAGATCTCGCTGGTCGAGGTCGAGACGCCGACCGCCTCGCCGTTCGCCTCCTCGCTGCTGTTCGACTACGTGGCCACCTACATGTACGAGGGGGACACGCCGAACGCCGAGCGTCGGGCGGCGGCGCTGTCGCTCGACCGTGAGCTGCTGCGCGAGCTGCTCGGGCAGGAGGAGCTGCGCGACCTGATCGACCCGGGCGCGCTGGCACAGGTCGAGGACGACCTCCAGTTCGTGTCCTCGATCCGTCGCGCCACCGGTCGCGACGGCCTGCACGACGTGCTCCGCGGAGTGGGTGACCTGACCGCGGCGGAGGCGGCGCTGCGCGTGGTCGACGGGCTCGACACGGCGGCGATGCTCGAGGAGCTTCGGCGCGAGCGGCGAGCGCTCGTCGTCCGGCTGGCCGGCGAGGAGCGCTGGATCGACGCCGCCGACGCCGGCCTGTACCGCGACGCGCTCGGCGCGGCGCCGCCCGGCGGGCTGCCGGCCGCATTCCTGGAGGACGTGCCGGACGCGCTCACGCGCCTGGTCCGGCGGTACGCCGCCACCCACGGGCCGTTTACGGCTGACGAGTTGAGGTCGCGGTACGGCGTCGACTGTGGCGCTGTGCTCGCGGCGTTCGAGCGCGACGGTGAACTGGTACGCGGCGAGCTCCGCCCGGGCGGAAGCGAGCGCGAGTGGTGCGATGCCGAGGTGCTGCGCCGGTTGCGCCGGGCTTCGCTGGCCGTGCTGCGCAAGGAGGTCGAGCCGGTCGACGCGCGTGCGCTCGCGCGGTTCCTCCCGGCGTGGCAGGGGGTCGATCGCCACCCACCGACGGGCGCCGGCGTGGACCGGCTGCGCGAGGTTCTTGTTCCGCTGCAGGGGCTGGCGCTGCCCGTCGAGGTGTGGGAGCGCGACGTGCTCCCGCGGCGGACCGGGGCGTACTCGCCGGCGTGGATGGATCAGCTGTGCGCGAGCGGCGAGCTCGTCTGGGTCGGGGCGGGCGCGCTGGGGCGCAATTCGGGCCGGGTCGTCCTGTACTTTCGCGAGGATCTGTCTGTGCTTGGCCCGCCGTCCCAGAGGACCGGGGGCGGGGTGGGCACGGCGGCGGCGGGCGCGGCGGCCGGGGCGGGCGCGGCTGGGTCGCCGGCGCACGAGGCCGTGCGTGCACGGCTGGCCGCCGGCGCGTGCTTCTTCACCGACCTGCTGGTCGACGTCGAGCTGTCCCCCGAGGAGATCCAGGAGGCCCTGTGGGACCTGGCCTGGGCCGGCGAGGCGACCAACGACGCGTTCGCCCCGCTGCGCGCGCCCCGGCTGACCCTGGCCCGGGCCCAGCGCGAGCGGGTGCGCGGCGCGGCCCGGCCTGGGCGGTTCGCAGGCCGCCGGCGCGGCGCCGGCGCCTCGGCGCAGGTGCAGGGACGCTGGTCGCTGACCGAGCCGCTGTTCCGGGCGGCGGTCGATCCGAGCACGCGGCGCCGCGCGATCGCCGAGTTGATGCTCGAGCGCTACGGGATCCTGACCCGCGAGCAGGTTCGGGCCGAGGGCCTGCCGGGCGGGTTCTCGGGCGTCTACCCGGAGCTCTCGCAGCTCGAGACGCTGGGCGTGGCCCGGCGCGGATACTTCGTGGAGGGCCTGGGCGGCGCGCAGTTCGCGCTGCCGGGGGCGGTCGAGCGGCTCCGCGCGGTCAGCTCAGATGGGGACACCCCGGTCGTGCTGGCCGCTGTGGACCCGGCACAGCCATACGGGGCGGCGCTGCCGTGGCCAGAGCGCGCCCCCGAAGACGCGCGCCGGCTCACCCGCGTGGCGGGGGCGTACGTGGTACTGAGCGGCGGGGAGCCGATCCTGTACCTCGAACGCGGCGGCCGGGCGTTGCAGACGCTGGTGGCGGCCGACGACCCCCGGATCGACCCGGCGCTGCACGCGCTGGTCGAACAGGTCAGGGCGGGACGGCCGCGGCGCGTGGCGCTCGAGAAGGTGGACGGGGAGTCCGCGCTGACCTCGCCGCTCGGGCCGGCGCTGGTGGCGCTCGGGTTCCAGCAGGGGCCGCGGCGGCTGACACTCAGCGCGTAAGCGGGTCGCTCGATGCCCGAGGGCGACACGATTGCCTACGCTGCGCACCGGATCCGCCCCGTGCTGGAAGGCCGGATACCCGAGGAGATCGAGACTCCGCACCCCCGGCATGCGCTGGACCGCTGGCCCGAGCGGTTGCGCGGGAGGACGGTGCTCAGCGTGGACACCCACGGCAAGCATCTGTTCCTGCGCTTCGAGGGTGACCTGGTGCTGCACTCCCACCTCGGGATGACCGGCGTGTGGGGCGTGTACGCGCCCGGCGGGCGGTGGGGTCGCTCGGCCCGCCGAGCCTGGATCGTGCTGCGCTCGGCCGGGCACGAGATCGTGGAGTTCGACGGGCCGCTGCTCGAGCTGATGACCGAGGGCCGGACCCGCTTCGATCAGCGGCTGGCCGCGCTCGGACCTGATGTGCTGGCTGAGGCGTTCGACCGCGACCGGTTCCTGGCGCGGTTGCGGGGCGACGACCAGACGCGCTTCATCGGCGATGCGCTGCTCGACCAACGCAACCTGGCCGGGATCGGCAACATCTGGAAGGCCGAGGGGTGCTGGGAGGCGGCGATCGATCCGTGGCGGCGGGTCGCCGACGTCACGGATCTCCAGGCGCTGGCAATCGTCGATGCAGTGAGACCGCGGATGATGCGCTCGGCCACGTTTGGCCATCGCGCGATCCAGCCTCGCGTGTACGGGCACGCCGGCCGTCCCTGCCCCCGGTGCGGGGCGGCGATCGTGGCCCGCGGCCAGGGCGACGCCAACCGCACGACATACTGGTGCCCGGAATGCCAGAAGTAGGGGCACAAGGCCGCCTACGACGGGTGGGCCACAAGGGGGCCGATCTGATCGCGCCGGGCAACACGTTCGCGAGTTTCGACGCGGCGGTGACGGCCGGCGTGGACATGATCGAGTTCGACGTGCTCCGCGAGGAGCGGGGGGAGGGGCTGATCCTGGCCCACGACTGGGCGGACGCCGCGCGCCGGGAGACGCCGCACACGCTGGAGGAGGCCTTGGCCTACTTCGCCTCTGAGGCCTTCGCCGGGGTCGAGCTGAACGTCGATCTCAAGCTTCCCGGCTACGAACTGCGCGTGCTCGAGGCGCTGCGGTCGTTCGGGCTGCTCGACCGAGCCCTGATCTCGAGCCAGCACGAGGAGAGCCTCGCGTTGCTGAGGGCGACCGAGCCGACCGTGCAGCTCGGATGGTCGGTGCCCAAGCTCAAGCGCGATCCGTTCCGCTCCAAGGCCACGCGTCTGCCGGCGCTCGTCGCCCTCCTGCTGTTCCGAGCGGTGCTCCCTGAGCGCGCCGCGCGGGCCATCCGGTCGCGGCGATGCGACGCGGTGATGGCGCACTGGCGGCTGGTCACCCCGCGGCTCGTGCGGCGGGTGCGGTCGGCCGGCGGGGAGCTTTACGTGTGGACGGTCGACGACCTGGGACGGCTGCGCGCGCTCGAGGCGCTGGGCGTCACCGGGGTGGTCACGAACGACCCGAGATTGTTTGCAGAACTCGGGACGTGATGGATCATGCCCTCGTGCGTAGTGAGGGTGTGAGCGAGACTCTGACCGCGCCACCGTCGGCCCCAGGCTCGTGGGAACGGTTCGAGTCGCTCTACCGGTCGTCCCGTGACGACGTGTACGCCTATGTCTGCACATTGCTGCGCGATCCCGCGGCGGCCGAGGACGTGACCGCGCTTGCCTTCGAGCGCGCCTACCGCCGCCGGCGGACATTCGACCGCCGGCGGGGCGAAGAGCGCGCCTGGCTGTTCGGGATCGCGCGCAACGCCGCGCTCGACGAGCTGCGCCGCCGCCGGCGGGTCGCGGCACTGGTGACCGATCCCGAAGATGTCGTCGATGCCGACGAGGGCGATGGGGCCGAGGTCACGCTCCGGCGCACCACGGTCCAAGCAGCGCTGGCCGGGCTCTCGGCGCGCGAGCGCGAGATCGTCGCGCTGAAGTTCCACGGCGGCCTGTCCAACACCGAGCTGGCCCGCGTGCTCGGGGTCAGCGAATCGAATGCCGGCACGCTGCTGTACCGCACGATGGAGAAGCTCAGGAAGGCCTGCAATGCGACTGCTTGACCACGACGAACCGATCGACCCCGAGATCGCCGCCTCGCTCGATGCGATAGACGCGGTGCTGGCCGGTGAGCCGGTGGGCGCCGAGTACGCCGAGCTGGCGGAGATCGCGCTGCTGCTCACCGCCGAGCGCCCGCAGGTCCCGCCGGCGTTTGCCCATTCGCTGGACCATCGGGTGGAATACCGGTTCACGCCGGCCGCGTCGCAGGCACCCAAGAAGCCCCGGCGCCGGCGGCCGTCGACGGGCTTCTGGGAGGCCGCGGGCTCGCTGACGGCAGGTGTCGCGGTGCTCGTGGGCCTCGCGATCGTGTTGGGCGGGCACAACGGCGCATCGTCCGCCTCGTCGTCCTCGGCGTCGTCGGCGGTCACCGAGGATTCGACACCGGCGAAGCTCGCGGCGGGCGGCGGCGGGTCCAGCGCCGCGTCCAGCGCCGCCACGACACCAAGTTCGTCCGCGGGCCAGGCGTCCGGCTCGTCGTCACAGCGCGCTGCGAAGGCGCAGAGCGCGCTGGTGCCGCCCACCGGCACTCCGAACGGCGCGTCCGCGGCGCCGACGCTCCATCCGCCCATTACCGGCCGCAAGGTCGTGCAGTCCGCGCAGCTCCAATTGGCCGCCGCGCCCAACCGGATCGACGACGTGTCCCAGGGGGTCTACGACGTGATCGGATCGCTGAACGGGATCGTGGTGAGCTCGACGGTGACCCAGACGGGCGGATCGGACGGCTCGGCGAACTTCCAGCTCAGCGTGCCGAGCGGCTCGCTCGGACAGGCCATGAGCCGCCTGTCCTCGCTCAGCTATGCGTCGGTGCTCTCACGGACCGACGCCACCCAGGACATCACCGACCAGTACGGCGCCGCGCGGCGCGCGCTGGGCGACGCCCGAGCGCTCCGGACCTCGCTGCTCAAGCAGCTCGCGAGTGCCACGACCACCGAGCAGATCGACAGCCTGAAGGCCCAGATCCGCGACTCCGAGGCGTCGATCTCGAGCGATCAGGCAACGCTGAACCGCCTCAACCGCCAGGTCGGCTTCAGCCAGCTGGCGGTTCAGATCAGCGCCCGGTCCAGGCCGGCGCCCGTCGCGCACCACAGCAGCGGCGGCTTCGGCATCCGCCAGGCCGCCCACGATGCCGGACGCGTGCTGACGGTGGCGGCGGGGGTCGCGCTGATCGCGATCGCCGCGCTCACCCCGGTCGCCCTGGTGGCCGCGCTGGTCTGGTGGGTGGGTACGGCGGTCCGGCGCCGGCGCCGAGAGCAGGCACTCGACTCGGCCTGACCGGGAGGGGGCGCGGGGGCGGCTCCGCGGCCGTCCGCCTCTGGGGCGAGCCGGCGTGGGCCGTGTGGTATGCATGACGCGATGACCGCACGGGGCGAGGACACGATCGCGCTGCTCAGGCAGGTTCCGGTCTTCTCCACGCTGTCCGGGGAGGAGCTGGCACACGTGGCACAGGTGGCGATGTCTCGCCGGTTCGAGGCGGGCAGGGTGGTGTTCAAGGAGGGCGACGAGGGCACCACCTGCTACATCGTCCGCACCGGCCGGGCTCGAGCGATCCGCGAGCATCCCGACGGCCGCTCGATCACGCTCGCGCACTTCGACCCGGGCGACATCTTCGGCGAGATGGCCATGCTCGACGGAGAGCGCCGGTCGGCCACGGTGGAGGCGACCGAGGACACCGAGGCGATCGCGATCCTCAGCGCCGACATGCACCGCCTGCTGCGCGAGCATCCCGACATCTCGGTCAAGCTGATCGCCGCGCTGGGGCAGCGGCTGCGCGACACCAACGAGCGCCTGGCGCGCCAGTCATTCCAGACCGTGCAGAGCCGGGTGGCGGCGGCGCTGACCCAGCTCGTGACGGCGGCGCGCTCGGAGCCCGACGGGGCCGCGGAGCGCGATGTCCTGATCACCACCACGCAGGCGGAGCTGGCGCAGCTGGCGGGGTCCTCGCGCGAGTCGGCCAGCCGCTTCCTAGCCGTGCTGGAGCGGGCAGGAATAATTACCCAGGGACGGGGAAGGCTGACCGTTCATGATCCGGAAGCGCTCGGGCGGTACGTCTACTGACCCGGTCGAGGGAAAGATCGAGCTCTCGGCGGGTGGCGCCGTCGTGCACGAGGGAGAGGTGATCGTGGTCGTACCGGTCAAGCGGGACGCCCAGCGCCGGCGCGTGCTCGCGCTGCCCAAGGGTCATCTCGACAAGGGCGAAACCGACGAGGTGGCCGCGACCCGCGAGGTCGCCGAGGAGACCGGCGTGGTCGCGGAGCTGATCGACAAGCTGGGCGACGTTGAGTACACCTATGAGCGACGGGGCCGCCGGCGCAACAAGCGGGTGGCGTTCTACCTGTTCGAATACCGATCGGGCAGCCTCGAGGACCACGACCACGAGATCGAGGACGCGCGCTGGATGCCGCTCGAGGAGGCCGCCCGGGAGCTCACGTACGCCGGCGAGCGGGAAATCGTCCGTCGCGCGCTGTCGCGGTTGTCCCCGGATCGGTAGGCTCACGCCGTGCGCGTCCTCAACTTCTATTCGTCGGTGTTCGCCGACCAGCTCCGCCGGGGCCGCAAGACGGCCACCATCCGCCTCGGCGACAAGTCACACAAATACCGCAAGAACGACTGCGTGCTGGTGACGATCGGCTATCAGCACTCCCCGCGCGAGAAGATCTTCAATGCGGTCATCGACCAGGTCGAGGTCAAGCGCGTGCGCGACCTGTCCCCGCGCGACATCGAGCACGACAACCCCGAGTTCCGGCGCGTGGACGAGATGATCCACTTCCTCGAGCAGATCTACGGGCGCACGGTCTCGATGGATGACACTGTCACCGTCGTGCGCTTTTCCCAGATCATCGAGAACCCGCCCGAGATCCGCGACCGGATGCACGGCCTCGGCGCGGCGCGCAACTAAGAGTTAGTCACTCGCCGTCGGCGCCCGGGCCGATCCAGAGCCGGTCGGCAACGGTGGCGGTGTGAACGTCCTGCCCGGTCTCGTTCCGGCCGCGCCGATCCCGGTCGCGGCGCTGCGGACGCGAGGCTTCGCTGACGGCCACGGCGGCCAGCACCAACGCCCCGATCAGCTCGAGTCCGGCATTGCCGGGAACCTGCCCCGCCGTAACCGTGCTCACCGCGACGACGAGTGTGACGCCCACCGAGAAGACCGCGAGCAGTGCGGCGATCGGGGCCGAGCCGATGGCGCTTAGCAATGACAGTGGCTTGCGCATGGCCAGTATTCACCCGCATTCCGGGAGGTCCGACAAGAGTCGGGGGGCCCGTCTTTCGGCGCCCAGGGGGCCCAATCGAGCAACGGGTCGGGGCCCTGGTCTGGGCCCCCGGGGGCCCAGACGAAGCTGGGACCTTTGGGGCCTGCGGGGGGGCGCCGTTGCGCGGCCGGGGCGGGTGCCGAGTGTCAAGTCCTTCGCGGTGGCGGTCGCGGTCGCGCCCGGCCCCGCCCGGCGGCTAGTTGTGCGACTTCCTGTGGCGCGTCTTCGGCTTGATGAGGGCGTGCCCCGCGATTCCGCTCGAGGGCGGGTTGGCGGCCGGAGCCCGGGAAGACGACGGTGGCGTGAAGCTCGGGGTCACCGGCGACGTCGCGGCGCTCGAGCTGCTGGAGGACTGAGAGGACGACGGCGCCGCGGCCGACCGCTTGGCCTTGGCCTTCGCCTTCGCCTTGGCCTTCGCCTTGTGGGCGGGAGTGGCGTTGTGATGACGAGGCGCGGGCGAAGCCTTCGACTTCGCCGGCGAAAGCGTCGGCGTGGAGGATGTAGCCGGGGGCGGTGGCGTCGCGGACGTCGGCGTGAAGGGCACTGGCGCCGCGGGTATGCCCGGGTTCGGCGAGACGTGACTGGCCGGAGTCGCGTTCTGCTTCGAGCCGCCGGCAATCGCGCTCAGTAGCACCACGAGCAGGAGGAGGATCAATGCCGCGGCGAGACCGACCACGAGGAGACGCCTGCGCTTGTCGCGGGCCGGGGCGGCGCGAGCACGAGGACGGGTGGCCGTTCGCGCGAGGTTGCGACGCTCGGCGTCTCGCTTTGAGCGCCGATATGCGCTGACGCGCCCGGAGGTGCGGCTAGTCAGACGGGTGGTGGGGGCGTTCGGCTGTCGCTGTTTCGCTGACTGCGCCCGGCGCTGCTTCGACGGTGGGGGCTCCAGCGGCGTGCGTTCGCCGTCGGCGCTGACGGGCCGGCCGGCGATCAGGCCCGAGGCCCTGGGTGCCGCGGCGTCGTCGGCGGGCGGGCGTTGGTCGGCGCGGCCGGTCGGTGGCGCGGGCCGCGCGGGTGGCTGCCGCGTGGATCGCGCAGCCGGAGGGGTGGAGCGGCCGGCGGGACGAGTGGGCGTGCTCCTCGGGCGCGGGGCGGACTGGGGCGGCGCCACCCGCGCCGATGTATCGGCCGGCGGCGGGCTGTCGATCGGCGTCAGCTCGACCCTCGGGGGCGTGTCGACGGGCGGGGGCGTGTCGACCGGTGGCGCCGTCTGAACCAGGGGAGGGGTCTCAACCGGCGGGGGTGCATCGACCGGCGCCGGCCGGTCGACCCGCGGGGGTGCGTCGGCCGCCGGTGCGCCACGGCTGCCTCCACGCGCCCGAGAGCTGCGACCGTTGGCGGGCGCAGCGCGCGCCGGCCGGGTCGCGCCGCTCAGCGGCTGGGCGTACTCGACGGGGGCGCCGGGAGCGCGGGGCCTGCTACGCCTGGGCTTCGGATCGTCCGTCTGCGACGCCATCGTCCCCAGCAGCGCGGCGAGCTCCTGGGGCGAGCGAACACGATTCTCGCCAGCCGGCCGCTTGCGCTCTCCCGCCATGGGGGCATCATAACTCTGGTCAGATGAGGTCGGGGAGGTCACGGCGGGGGTCCGAAGGGGTCAGATCACGAGCCTTTAGTCGAGCAGGGATCCTTGAGGAACGCGCCCCAGGCTCTCGGTCCCCGGACCGTCTCGAGGGTCACGGTGGCGCTCTCGTAGAACCGATACGAGCGACACGACTTGATGTGGCTGAACACGAGGGTCGCTCGGTAGTGCTGGTCGGTGCCGCCGCCGCAGGACGGGGTGCAGACCCGCAGCGTCACCGTGCCGTGGCCGGTGGCGCTGGGCGCTCCCCACCCCGTCCAGCTGGCGCCGCTAAGCGTGGTGTCCGATGCCAGGCGCATGGCCGGTGGCCGGACCCGCCCGACGTTGCTCAGATCGACCGCCAGCGCGGTCCCGTGAGGCACGCCGGCCGGGATCCGCGGAGGGATATAGCGGTAGCCAAGGTCGGGGAAGTTCGGGACCTGGGGCGTGGTCTGGGCCGCCGCGCCGGCGCCGCAACCGGCCAGGGCCAGGGCGGCGGCGATGCGACCCAGCCAGGCGATCGTCATGCGCCTCCTCACCGTCATGGCTTCGGGCATCCTCCGCTCGTGACCTGGTCCAACATCTGCTGCGCGGCCGCGACGTTGGCGGGCGCGCCGTAGTTGGCCTCACCGTGGCTGGCCAGGCCCGCGCCGGAATGCTGCGTGTCCTGGGCCAGCCCCGCGTTGTCATCCTGGGGGTTCGCGTTCCAGACATCGATCAGTCCCTCCGTCGAGGAGCGGCCGTCGATGTGGCCGCCCAGGAAGAACATCGCGGCGGCCGTGCTCACGTTGAGCTCCTCGGGGATGGTGCCCCAGCCGTCGTTCGAGATCTGCTGGTAGACGCCGACCGACTGGTTCGGGTCGCTGCGGTTGGAGCCGACGTTCTGACCCATCGCCGATTCGTCTTGCGCGACCATCAGCGCCACCAACAGTAGCTTCTGCGGAATGCCGCGACTGAGGTGCAAGCTCTGCCAGACCCCGTAGATCTGACAGCCCACCTGGAGCGGGCTCTCGCCGATCGAGATCCCGCCGCCACCTCCGAAGAACGAGAACGTGCCCACGGGGCCGCCCCCCCAGGGCACGAGGTGAACGTTGAAATCCCCGAGCCCGACCGTGCCCGATGACGAGGCGTCGACGGTCGTGGACTGCTGGTCGCAGCTCACGCCGGTCAGCTCGACGATCTCGGGGTGACCCTTGAACGGGCGCACCAATCCGAACTTGGCGAGGTCCGAGTTGGTTACCGAGCTAGGGATCCCCGTCGTGGTCGAGGCATCCCCGCAGCTGTGCGCGACCGCCGCGGGATCCTTTGCGTCGACCTGGCTCTGGGGGACGTAACCGGCGCTGCCCTGCAACTTGATCTGCTGCGCCTGCGCGAGCTTGTCGAGGGCGCCGGCCAGCTTGGGCTCGCAGCCGAAGGTGTAGTTCGTGCCGTCGGCGGGGAAGAAACCGGAGTCTCCGCCATGGGCGGAGAACACAGCGCCCGATACCAGGCTGGCATCGCAGGAGGAGCTCACCGAGGCCTTGATCGTGGGACTGCCCTGGGAGAACGGGTCGGTGCTGGCGCGGGCCCGGGCGCTCGCCGCTTGGCCACTGTCCGGGCTGCCGTCGGGCAGCGCGTCGTTGGTCGTCACATAGACCTCGGTGTCGAAGCCGGTGGCCGATGAAACCACCTGGCAGGAGGTCAGGTGGGCGTGATTGTTCGCCGCGTAGGTGCTCGCCGCCTGGCACGCCACCGGGTTGAGGCTCACCGCGTCGAGCAGGGCGTCGGGGTGGGTCTCGAGGTAGGTCACTGCCGCCTGCTCCCCGCCCAGCGCCGAGGCGTCGGCCGCCGTCTGGCCCGTGGTTCCGAGCGAGGTCGAGAAGCCGAGCCAGAAGACGATCATGCCCCCGCCGAGAATCAGGACGACCAGGGCGATCATCAGCGGTAATACCTGACCCTGCTCGCCGCGCAGCGAGCGGGGCGAATCTGCTGTGAGCCATTGGTGCGGCGCCAACCGCATCTCTCGCCGCCCTCCCTGGTTAACGCCGGCGCAAATGGATACCAGATCGAGCAACTTGCCGGCGCCGGTTCGTCGCGCGACCCGCGGCCCGATGGAGGGCGTTGCGAGGCGGAACCGACGCATCGCCTGAGCGGGAATAGTACTTTTTGCGTCTGATGCGCACGAGGCTGCAAGGTTGCATGCCGTATAGAGCGGGCAGGGTAGGACTCGCGGTATGAGACCGCGGCGGATGAACCCGCGCCAGCGCCAGGGGTTGATGCTCGTGGTGATCGCGGCGGCCGGCCTGCTAGGCGTGTTCCTGCTGATCGCCGACTACGTCGCTTCGGTGTCCAAGCAGGTGGGCGCAAAGATCTCCGTGGTCGAGCTTGTGTCGCCACTGAATCCCTACCAGCTGGTGTCGTCGAACATGCTCCGCGAGGTGTCGCTTCCGCAGAAGTGGGCCCCCCCCAACGCGATCACCGACCCTGATCAGATCATCGGGCTGGTGAGCCAGGTGCCGCTGTCGGCCAACACATATGTAGAGCAGGGCATGCTCGGTCCGGCGCCCGCGGTGGGCCAGGGGCAGCGGGCGATGGAGGTCGTGGTCAACGCCGACGCCGGAGCGGCGCTCCAGATCCAGTCCGGCGACGTGGTCGACATCCTCGCCAGCTACCAGGGGAGCTCGCAGGCCAGCGGGGTCCGATCGCGCGATCGCGTCGACATCGTCGTGCCGAGCGTCCGGGTGATCACGATCGAGCAGACGACCGGCGGCAACGGCAACGTCCCCGCGATCCTGTCCTTGACCCCGGTCCAGGCGCAGCAGGTCCTGTACGCCCAGAGCTTCGCGAACAAGCTGATCCTCACCAAGGTCGCCCCCGGCTCGACGCCCTCAAACCCCCCGCCCTATTCGTCCAACCAGTGATCCGGATCCTCCTCGCGGTAAACGACGCTCGCCTGGCTGATCACCTGTCCGGGCTGATCGCCGAAAGCGATGAGCTGCAGATCACCTCGACGGTCCGCGATCCACAGGAGCTTCGTGGCGGGCAGCCTCGCCACGACGTCGACGCGGTGCTCGTGCACGAGCGGCTCGGGGCGCTGCCGCTGATCGAGGTCGTGCGGGAGTTGACGGTCGCCCAGCCCGACGTGGGTCTGGTGATGATCGTGGCCGAGGGGGCGCCCGAGCTCCTGCGCAGCGGGATGCAGGCCGGCGCTCGCGACGTGCTGGCCGAGCCCATCGGGCTCGAGCAGCTGGAGTCGAGCGTGATGGCGGCGGCGGCCTGGACGCACGCGGTCCGCCGGCGGGCGGCGCGCGACGCCGACGGTGAGCTGCTCGGGGTCGGCCGTGTGGTCGCGGTGGTCGGCGCCAAGGGCGGGGTCGGCACGACCACGGTCGCGACGCACCTGGCCCTGGCCGCCCGCGAGCTGGGCGAGGCGTCGGTGTGCCTGGTGGAGTACGACCTCCAGGCCGGCGACCTGCGGGCGTTCCTCGATCTGCCCTACCGGCGCAGCGTGGTCGACCTGGTGCCGGTGGCCGACGAGCTGACCGCGCGCCACCTCCAGGAGTCCCTCTACACGCATCCCTCGGGGATGCGGGTCCTGCTCGGCCCCCAGGACGGCGAGCAGGCCGAGGAGGTCAAAGCGTCCGCGGCCCGCAACATCCTCACGACGATCCGCACTCGGGAAGACCTGACGGTCGTCGACGCCGGCGCCACGCTCACCGAGGCCAGCGCGATCGCCGTCGAGATGGCGGACACCGTGCTGATCGTGACCACCCCCGACGTGATCTCGCTGCGCGGCGTGACCCGACTGTGCTCGCTGTGGGATCGCCTCAAGATCGCGCCGGCCGAGGTCGCGGTGCTGCTCAACCGCACCTCGCGCAAGCTCGAGGTGCAGCCGGACCTGGCGCGGCGGGTGGTGCCGGTGCCCGTGCTCGAGACGAACGTGCCGGCCGACTTCTTCTCGCTCGAGGCGGCGGCGAACACCGGCATCCCAGCCAGCGACGCCGCCAGCGACGCGGTGCTCGGCCCGATGGCCGGCGTGCTGGGCGAGATCTCCGCCCTGCCGGCCAAGGACTCGGCGCCGAGCCGAGCCGACCGGGCGCGGAGCATCGCCGCACGGTTCGCCGGCGAGAGCGGCCAGGCATCGGTAGAGCTGATGGGCAGCCTGGGGGTGCTGATCCTGCTGTTCCTGATCGCATGGCAGCTCGTGCTGGTCGGAACGACGTTCGTGTTCGCCGGGCACGCCGCCCGTACGGGCGCCGCGGCGCTGGCGGTGGGAGAGGGCGTCGACGCGGCGGCCAAGGCGGACCTGCCGGGACCGTGGCACGACGCCAACGTCTCCTACACCGAGGGTCAGGGCAGCGGCACCGTGCACGTCAAGGTGCCCGTGCCACTCCTGCTGCCGGGCCTGCTCAGCCTGCCGGGGATCCAGTCCTCGGCGCGCACCGTGATCGAGGATCAGACCCTGCCGGGTGAGGCCAACGCGTTCACGAGCTTCACCGGGTTCGGCACGGCGCCGATCGGCGGTGGCAGCGCGATCGTGGGCGCGGCCCTGCTGGCGACGCTGAAGTACACGAACCTGGACCACGCGGTGATAGATCCGGCCACCGGCGACGCGCTGGCGCCGATCAACGCGCCCCTCCCGGTCAAGCTGATGATCGCCGCGGCGAACGAGATCCACAACACGTCGTACATCTGGGGCGGGGGGCATGGCGGGCCGCTGAGCACGCTGTATTCCGGCTATGACTGCTCGGGCGCGACGTCGTTCGTGCTGTATGCCTCCGGAGAGTGGCCATACGGCGATCAGGCCGAGGTGTCGGGCCAGCTGGAGACCTACGGGCAGTCCGGCCCGGGGCAGTGGGTCAGCGTGTACGGCTCGTCGGGACACGCCTTCATCGTGATCGCCGGATTGGCGTTCGACACCGCCGACTTCGGCGGCCCGAACATTCCCGCCGGCAGCGGTCCGCGCTGGCGCAACTGCGCAACCTGCAATGCGTCCGACACCAGCACGGGGACATGGAGCGTGCGCCATCCGCCCGGGTTGTGATGCGAGGCAGGAGGCGGGAGCTCCTGATCGTGATCGTCCTCCTGCCGGTCCTCGGGGGTCTGGCGCTCATCTCACTACGCGGAAAGGCCAGCTCCGCCTCGACGGTGGCGCCGTCGGCGCGACCCGCCGCGTCGGCGTTCGCGAGCGCCTACATCTCGTTCCTGAACGGCCGCCTGGCCGCGGCGGCGCTGCCGAAAACGACCGCCGCCGTTCGGTCGCTGGCCTCCTCGGGCGGCCGCGCCCCGTCCTCCTACCAGGGCAAGCTGGTCCTGAGCGGCGTCCGGTTCAGCGGGGTGCTCGGGGCCAGGCGCGCCAGCGCCGGCCTGATCGCCCGCGCCGGCTCACATACGCTCGAGGCGTCCATCGCGCTCGCCTACGCCCGCGGCCGCTGGCAGGTCACCACGCTCGTGCCCCCCGACTTCTCGACCGTGTTCTCTCCCGCCAACCCGCCGGTGTCCGTGTCTCCGGCAGTCCGCGCGGCGGCGCGGTCATTCGCCCTGGCCTACGCCGACTACCGGACCGGGGCCAGCGCGCGCCCGCCGGCGGCGCTGCCCGCGATCGAGCACCAGCTCGCCGCCGGCCAGGATCCACTGGCCGGCACCGCTCACAGCGGAGCCGCCGCCCGGGTGGTGCGGCTGCAGATGCTTCCGCAGGGACAGCTCGCCGCGGTCGACGCGGTGCTCGAGGCGGGTTCCAGCCGGCTGTCCTTCGGCTTCATCCTGCAGGACGAGGGCGGACGCTGGCAGGCCTCCTCGTTCCCGCTCAGCGCGCCATGACCCGACCCGGGCTCATCCAGCGGCTGCGTTCCGAGCGCGGTCAGGTCGCGATCGAGATCCTCGGGACCACCGGCCTCCTGCTGCTCGCCGCGCTGGTCGCCTGGCAGCTCGCGCTCGCCGGCTGGTCGGCCGTCGGCGCCGCCAACGCCGCCCGGACCGCGGCGCGCTCCTATAGCCGGACCGGCGACGCGGCCAGCGCCCAGGCCGACGGCCAGAAGGCCCTCAAGGACGACTTCCTCAGCTCCGGCTCGAGCGTCCACATCTCCGGCACGACCGATGCGAGGGCCGATGTGGTGGTCAGCGTCCCGATCATCGTGCCCGGCATAAGCTCGCCGATCAGGATTCCGGCCAGCGCTGACATGCCCAAGACCGGCTGATCATGGGCCTGCGCGACCGGATCGTCAACGAGCGTGCCCGCAGCGCCCAGTCGGCGCTCGACGGCAGCGAGGTCTATCGGCGCCGGCTGCTCGAGGAGGTCGACTTCGGCGAGCTCGCCGAGCTGACCGAGAGCCAGCGCCGGGTGCGCCTGGAGCGGATCGTCGGCGGGATGCTGACCCGCGAGGGCCCGGTGATGACGACCTCGCAGCGCCAGGCGCTGATCCGCCGGGTGATCGACGAGGCGGTCGGACTGGGCGTGCTCGAGCCCCTCCTGGCCGACGATACCGTCACCGAGATCATGGTCAACGGCCCGCGCGAGGTGTGGGTCGAGCGCGACGGGCGGATCGAGCGCGCGCACGCGGAGTTCACCAGCGAGGCGCAGCTCTACCAGACGATCGACCGAATCGTCTCGCAGGTCAACCGGCGGGTGGACGAGTCGAGCCCGATGGTCGACGCCCGCCTGCCCAGCGGCGAGCGGGTCAACGTGATCGTCCCGCCGCTGTCGCTCGTCGGCCCGGTGCTGACGATCCGGCGCTTCCCGCGCCGGTTCACGCTGTCGGAGCTGGTCGAGTCCCGCACGCTCGACGAGCCGACCAGGCGACTCTTGACCGCGTTCGTCCGCGCACGCCTGAACATCGTGATCTCCGGCGGAACCGGCGCCGGCAAGACCACGCTGCTGAACGCGATGTCCGCGGCGATCCTCGAGCGCGAGCGGATCGTGACGATCGAGGAGGCGGCTGAGCTCCAGCTCCAGCAGCCGCACGTGATCCCGCTCGAGGCGCGGCCGGCCAACGTCGAGGGCAAGGGCGAAGTGTCGATCCGCGACCTGGTACGGAATGCACTGCGCATGCGCCCGGATCGGATCATCGTCGGCGAGGTCCGAGGGGTGGAGACGCTCGACATGCTCCAGGCCCTCAACACCGGCCACGAGGGCTCGCTGGTGACCGTGCACGCGAACTCCGCCGACGACGCGCTGTTCCGGCTCGAGACGCTGGCCACGATGAGCGACCTGACAGTGCCCCACCATGCCCTGCGCGAGTACGTCAACAGTGCGATCCACGTGATCGTGCAGACCGAGCGCGGTCCTGACGGGGCCCGGCGGGTGATCGAGGTGGCGGTGGTGGCCTCGCGCCGGGGCGAGCCGTTCCGCCTCCAGAGCGCGATGCGGTTCGAGGCCGAGCCGATCGGGCCTGATCTCCAGGTCAGCGGGCAGCCCCGGCACTTCGAGCTCCCCGAGCGGATCATGCAGCGATTGATGCTCTCGGGAGTACCCCTCCCGCCGGCCTTCCGGCGCGCCGCCCAGGAGCTCGCGCCCGAACGGGAGGCCGAGTGAGCCTCGCGGCGATCAGCCCATCTTCCGCGGCGCTGCTGCTCCTGCTCGTGGCCGCAGTGGTGCTCCTGTGGGGCCTCTGGCTGCTTGCCTCGAGCTCGGCCCGTCGCAGCGAGCTGGCCGGACGTACCGGGATCGAGCTGAGACGCCGGCGGCCCCTTCACGAGCGCTTGAACGCCCGGATCGTGCGCACGCGGCGCGGCGGCGACCTGGCCGGGCGGCTGCGCTCCGCGGGAGTCGAGCGCAACACGGCCCAGTTCCTGTTGATCATCGCCGCCATCGTCGCCGGGACGTTTCTGATCGTGGCGGCGTTGTTCCCCGCGCTGCTCGCAGCGATCGCCGCGGTGGTCGCCTGGTGGGCCTGCTTTGCCTGGCTGGGCCACCGGCTCGACAAGCGTGGCGAGGAGTTCATCGCCCAGCTGCCCGAGGTCGCGCGTCTGCTTTCGGGCGGAGCCTCGGCCGGGCTGTCGATTCCGGCGGCGATCGAGCTCACCACTCGCGAGATCGAGCCACCGGCGCGCGACGAGCTGCGGACCGTATTGCATGAGCTGTCGCTGGGCCGGCCGCTCGCCGAGACGCTGGAACGGCTGCGGCGACGGCTGCCTTCGCGCGAGGTCGCCGTGCTGATGAACACGCTGATCGTCCAGCAGCGCTCCGGCGGCGACGCCGTCAGCGCGTTGCGCGAGCTCGCGGAGACGCTCGACAGCCGGCGCGAAACCAACCGCGAGGTCCGCACGCTGATGGCCGGCGCGATCTACACCGCGTACATCGTGCCGTGCATGGGCCTGTTCAGCCTGGTGCTGCTGAACACGATCAACTCGCGCACGCTGCCGCGCATGACCAGCAGCCCGATCGGAATCGCGGCGCTGATCGTGGCCGGAACCATCTACGTGGTTGCGTTCATCTTGATCCGCCGGGCCACGAGGATCGAGGTTTGATCAATCCCGCACTCACCGGTCTGGCGGGAGCGTGCTGCTGTGCGGTGGGTCTGCGTGGCCTGGCCCTGATCCTCGGATCCTCCGCGCTCGAGCGCCGCGAGCTGGGCCACGAGATCCCCCGTCCGACGCGGCGCCGGGGTCCGACGCGGATCTTGGTGGACGCCCTGGGCGCGCGGCTCGGTCCGCTCGTGCTCGCGCGAATGACCGAGGCGCGGCGTACCAAGGCGCTCGTCCGGCTCGACCGAGCGGGACGCCCCGGCGGTATGAACGTGGAGCGCTATGCCGAGCTGCGAGCAGCCACGATCGCGCTCGGGTTCGTGTTCGCGATCCTGATCCTGGCGCTCGGCTCGTGGCTGGTCGCGCTGATGTGCCTGTTGCTGGGATGGTTCGGCGTGGACGTGTGGCTGTCACGGACGGGTCGCCTGCGCCAGGCGCGGCTCGAGCGCGACATGCCCGACTTCATCGACATCCTGGCGATCACCGTGCGTGCGGGCGTGGGCTATCGCGGCGCGCTCGAGCGGGTCGCCACCTCGCTGGCCGGGCCGCCGGCCGAGGAGATCCTCACGACCCTGCGTCAGATGGACCTGGGCGCCACGCGCCGCGAGGCGTTCGAGGCGCTGCGCGCGCGCAACGCGAGTCCGACGCTCGATCGATTCGTGTCGGTCCAGCTCCAGGCCGAGGAGCTCGGTGTGCCGCTGGCCGATGCCCTCGCCAGCATCGCGGCCGACACCCGCCGCGACGCCCAGCAGACGGCCCGGCGGCGGGCGCAGCGGACCGTCCCGAAGCTGACCCTGATCACGATCACACTGATTCTGCCGGCGACGATGCTCCTGATCGCCGCCGGGCTGCTTCTCGGTTCCCTCCAGGGACTCCCCCACCTTGGCTGACACGGTCGACAGCTCCTTCGACTGGGTCGGACGGCTGGTCCGCGTCCTCGTCGTGTTCAGGACGTTCGTGCTGCTGGTGACGATCATCGCGCTGCCCGGCCGGGAATACACGCCGGTCGTGGCGACCGCGACCGCGCTCGCGGCCTTGATCAGCTACGTGCCGATCCGCCACTGGGACCGGATCAGCATGACGGTGTCGCGTCACCCGGCCTACCTGGCCATCGAGATTCTGATCTCGGCCTTCGTGCTCGCGGCCGGCGGAGTGGACGGTCCGTTCTTCTACTTCACGCTCGGCACGGCCGCGCTGGCCGGCGTGATCTACGGACGTCGGGGTGCGATCCCGTTCTCGGCGCTCCTGATCTCCGTGTACGAGCTGGTCCTGATCGAGGGGCTCCCGGCGACGCACCCGCACCTCGACGTCCAGACCGTGCTGCTCGCGCCGCTGCTCTATCCGGTGGCGGTGGTGGCCGGGGTCACCGCGCGGAACATGGTCGAGCGCGGCGCCCTGGCCGAGGCGCTCCTGCACCAGCGAACGGTTGCCCTGGGCGCGGAGCGCGAGCGGTTGCGCGTGGCCCGGGAGCTCCACGACTCGCTCGCCAAGACCGTCGAGGGCCTCGCGATGACCGCATCGGTTCTGCCCGCGCGCTGTACCCGCGATCCGAGCGCGGCCGCAGAGCTCGCGTCCGAGCTCGCCACCGACGCGCGTCAGGCGGCGCTCGAGGCGCGGATGCTGATGGCCGACCTCCGTCCGGACGCCGCCCCGGCCCAGTCGCTGACCGACGCCCTGCGGGGACGCGTGCGCACGTTCGCCGAGCGCTCGGGCGTCGAGGTCGAGCTGATCGACCAGTGCCCGGCCGGGGACGCCGAGCTCTCGCAGCAGGACACCCATGAGCTGTTGCGGATTGTGGGCGAGGCGATGACCAACGCGGTCACCCACGGCAACGCCCAGCGCATCGAGGTTGCCTTGCGCCCCGATCCCGACGGCGCGCTCGTATTGAGCGTCACCGACAACGGTGGTGGGCTGCCGGCTGCGGTCGACCTCGAGCGGCTCAAGGCGAGCGGGCACTTCGGGCTCGCGGGCATGCACGAGCGCGCACAGGGGATCGGCGCCGTGATGGGAGTCGAGCGACGCGACCGAGGCTCGGCCGTAATCGTGCGGCTTCCGCGCGCAACCTCGGATGCCGACGACGCCGGCCCGGCGCGACGGCGTCTCGGTGCGCGCTGGCCGCGGCGCCGCCGAGACGCGGTGGAACAACAGGCGACCACGTAGGAGGCCTGATGATCCGTGTACTGATCGTCGACGACAACCCGGTGATCCGGCGAGGGGTCGCCGCGCTGCTGAGCGACGCCGACGACATCAGGGTGGTGGGGGAGGCCGGGGACGGACAGGAGGCGGTGAGCCTGGCCGCATCGGTCAGCCCCGACGTGGTGCTGCTCGACGTGCGAATGCCGGGGATGGACGGCATCGCCGCCGCCGGTCCGCTCTCTCAGCGGGCCCGGGTGATGATGCTCACGTACACCGACGAAAGCGAGCAGGTGGTGGAGGCGATCCGCCAGGGCGCCTCCGGCTACCTGGTTCACGGGCAGTTCGAGGCCGAGGAGCTGGCCGCGCGGATCCGTCAGCTCGCGGCCGGGGACACCGTCCTCTCGCCGGCGGTGGTCGGCACAGTGTTCGACGCGCTGCGCCGGACGCCCGGATCGCCCGACGAGGCGTCGGGCCCAGCCTCGCTCACCGGGCGCGAGCGGGAGATCATGAACCTGATTTCGCAGGGACTGACCAATCAGCAGATAGCCACGCGGTTCGTCCTCAGCGAGAAGACGGTCAAGAACCACGTCAACCGGATCTACAGCAAGCTCGGCGCCTCCAATCGCGCTCACGCCACCGCCCTGTGGCTGGGCACGGCGCGAGACTCCTAGCCCATCCGCCCGGGTGGGCCATCGGCCGGCAAATTGGGCCCTTCGGCCCAGGTCCAGTTGAGCCCCCGGACTCTGGCGGGACCGCGCCCGTGCACCTAGCCTGCAATGCGTGAGATCGGTCAATCGGGAGATTCGCAAAAGGAGCCCCCACATGTCAGCTTTTCTTCTCCTCACCGCCGTCCGGACCCAGATCGCAGCTTCGGGCGTCGTCCGTCGCATCAGCGCTCGTATCGGCGACGAGCGCGGCCAGGACACGATCGAGTACCTCGGCGTGCTTCTGGTGGTTGCGGCGCTCATCGGTGTCGTGGTCGGCCTCGTGCCCTCGCTCAGGACCGCGATCACCAACGGCGCCAACACCGTGATCGACTCGGTGTTCAGCGCGAAGGCGAACAACGGCTGACCACGCGTTGGATCCGAGGGCAGCTCACAAGAGGCCCCGTCTGTCGAAGGCGGGGCTTCTTTGCGTGCGATCAGGGCGTCGCGGGCGGACTCTGCGAGATCGGGATCGGCCCGAGCTTGGAACCGCCTCCGGGGCCGGCCAGGGTGAGCGCGGTCGTGGCGGCGGGGGGCGCCGGGAAGTAGCTCCAGGCCGTGTAGCTGTCGCCCGCCTGGAATTCCTCCGAAAAGCTCGCCGTGAGCGGGCTTCCGGCCGTGTTGCGAACCGGGATGTACTCGGCGCCGGTGGCGGGATCGACCAGGTAGAAGGCGCTGATCGAGTGCGTCGCCGGCGGGTCGAAGCCACTGGCCGAATCCGTGGCCAGGGACGCAGGAGGAACGGTAGGCAAGCCGGCCAGATCAAAGGTCGGATCGCAGGCGTTGTCGTTCGTGCTGCTGACGCAGCCCACCTTCATGTTCAGGACGAGCAGATTGCCGTCGCGGTAGAGCGCGGCGCCGGCCGCGCTGTAGACGTCATCGTTGTTGACCCAGCCATGGAAGGTGATGGATCCCGCTTGCGCGGCGGTGTTGCCGGCGCGCGCCGGCGCCGGCGGAGCGGGCCGCCGCACAGCGGCGGCGAACGCGATCGTGACCCGGCGGTTGAGCGCGCGGCCGGCGGGGTTGTCGGTCCCGTCGGGCTTGGTATTGGGGGCCACCGGGTCCGACGAGCCCTTGCCGGAGGAGGCGTACGTGACTCCCGACGTGAGCGGCGTGAGGCCGTCCACCACCGCGCGGGCGCGGGCTTGCGAGAGCGGAAGGTTGACCGCGTCGGTGCCGATCGAGTCGGTGTAGCCGGTCACCTGGACCGTGCCGCGGGCGCGGGCCTTGATCTGGTTGGCGACCGAGCGCAGGACCGTCTTGGCCTTCGGGGTGAGGTTGGACTTGTTGAACGCGAAGAGCACGTCGCTCTGCAGGGTGAGCTGGGCCTTGCCGGGCGACTCGCTGTCGCTCCCGGTGGGGTTGCCGCTCGTGGCGATCAGGTTCTCGACCGGCAGGGTGAGCCCGGCGGTGTTGGTGCTCTCCGGAGGCTGGGAGAACGGGAAAGCCTGCGCGGCGACGAACCGGCCGCCCGCGGTCGGACCGGGACCGGCGGTGATCGGCACGTTGGGCACGACGGGACCACCCTCCGGGAAGGTCACGTCGAGGGCTGCGGTGCCGGACGCCGGGAGCGGGTAGCGAACCCATTGCAGGTGGACCAGCGAATCGCTCAGTCCGCCGCTGCCCGGGGCCAGAGACGAGACGTATGCGCGGCCCTGGGAGTCGCGGACCGGCAGGTACTCCTTCAGGCTCGTAGGATCGACCAGCGCGACCCCGGTGGGAACGCCGCCGACGTCGGTGCTGTACTCGTCCGGCGGAATGTAGCCCGGCGCGAACGCGTCGAGGACGCCACAGCCGGGGTTGGCGGGCAGCAGGCACCTGATGCCGAAGTCGAGGACCAGGAACGAACCGTCGCGACGCAGGTCGTAGATCGATACCTGAAACGGGATCGACCGGCCCTGCGAGACGGTGGTGTCGTAGACCCTGGCGATCGCCTTGGGCGGCTTGGCGGTGGCGGTCTTCGTGCTCGAGGTGGTGGCACTGGTGCCGCTGGCTGACTGTTTCTTGTGTCCTCCGCCGCAGCCGGACAAGGCGAGGATGACCACCACGATCCCGGCCAGCGTCGCGGCGGTGGTCCGGCGAACCGGTTGGGTCGGGCGACCGGCGCTGGATCCCGAAGGAGCGGTCAACATCTCCGCCTGGTCGCACACATGACGCAGACGCGGCATCTGCACTCCGACAACGTTACCTCCCCCGACGCCGTCCCGACGTCGGTCCCGTCCCCTCACCGGCGCCGATGGTCGGCTGCGCCGCGCGATTCTGTCCGGCCCGTCCTGGCCGACCGGCACCGCACGTTCCTGGTGCTGATCGGCGCCACCGTGGCCGCGGTGCTGCTGACCGCGCTGCCGTCGGCGATCCTCAACGACACCTGGCTCGCACTCGTCGACGGACGCTGGATCGCCCAGCACGGGATCCCTCATCACGTCGTGCTGACGGTGTTCGGCTACGGGCATCCCTGGCACGACCAGCAGTGGCTGGCGCAGCTGTTGATGTACGGCCTTCAGCAGCTCGGTGGGCTCCCCCTCCTGGGGGTGGTCACGGTCGCGTTGGTCCTGACCGGGCTGGCGGGTGCGGCGGCGGCGGCGATCCGTCTCGGCGCCAGCCCGCGTGCTGTGCTGCCCGTGTTCCTCGTGGTGGCGATGATCGACATCGTCGCGACCGAGGTGCGAACCCAGTCCTTCGCCTATCCACTGTTCGTGCTCGTCGTGTACCTGCTGGCCGCCGACAGCCGGCGTTCGACAAGGCGCGTGTTCTGGTGCCTGCCGGTGCTCGTGCTGTGGGCCAACCTGCACGGGTCGGTCACGCTGGGAGCGGGACTCGTGGCGCTTCGCGGGCTGACCATGCTGTGGGAGCGGCGGCACGAGCTCGCAACCGGCGGGCGCCGTCCTCTGGCCCTGATCGTCGGGGCGCCCGTGGCGCTGATGATCACGCCCTACGGGACCGGGATCGTCTCTTACTACCGGGTGACGCTCCTCTCGCCGGCGTTCCGTGCCTTCGTCGCCGAGTGGCAACCGGTCACCGAGAGCACCCAGCTCGCGATCGTGTTCTTCCTCCTCGCAGGCGTCAGTCTTTGGGCGCTGGGTCGCTACACCGCCCGCACGACGCCGTGGGAGCGGGCGGCGATGCTGCTCCTCGCTGTGGGCGGGATCCTCGCGGTCCGCAACGTGGTGTGGTTCGCGCTGGCGACGCTGATCATCCTGCCCGGATGGATCGACGGGGCCGTTCGCGCGCGCGAGCGTTCAGCCCCGCCCAGGCCGCGGCTGAACGCCGCGCTGTTGCTGGTGGCGGGTCTATTGGTGGCCCTGTTCCTGGTCGGCTCGCTGAGGGCCGGAGCGGCCAGGTTGACCCCGAAGTACCCGGCCCAGGCGCTCGCGGCCGCGCGTCGCGCGGTGCAGTCACAGCCGGGCACGCGCGTGTTCGCCGACGAGACGTACGCCGACTGGCTGCTCTGGAAGATGCCCGGTTTGAGCGGACGGATGGCCTACGACGTGGCGTTCGAGCTGCTGAGCCGTCAGGAGTTCGCCAAGATCGCCGACTTCAAGAGCGTCTCCGGGTTGGATTGGGAGCGCGCCGTGAAGGGTTACGGGGTCCTGGTCCTGTCCAGTGCCCGGTTTCCGACCCTCGTGCCCGCGCTGCGCGCCCGGGACGGCGCGCACGTGCTGTACGACCAACGCGGCGTGGCCGTCCTCGAGCGCTGACTGAGGCTGCCGGCGGGCGCCCCGGTGCGTTCCCCGTGGGGGCCGACCGCTGGGTCATATGTGCGCACTCGACGATCCGCCCGGATCGAGTGCGCACATATGGCACATATACGGCTCAGATTCGGCGTTCGGCCCGGGGGCGGGGGCCGAGTGCCGGCTTATGACCCACCGGTTGCCCGCGGCGCCGACCGCGTCGCCGACGCCGTTGGGTCCGGCAGGCTCAGCTGCCGAGGGTCCGGCAGAGCTCAGCCGCCGAGGCGGAAGGAGTCGAACACGCTGGCCGGATCCAGGTGGCCACCGCGCTGCGGCTCGTTCACGACGACCAGGTCCATCAGCAGGCCCGCTTTGGGCATGACCATGAGCCAGGTTCGGTGAAACAAGGTCCTGGCGTGGGCTCCGTTGGGCCCGATGTAGCTCTCGGTGACGACCCGCACCTGCTGGGTGCCGTTCACCGTCCTCGTGCTGACGTTGGTCTGCACGTGCCTCAGCGACGGGTCGTTCGCGTCGGCCGACTCGAGGCTCGTGGCCACCTGGTCGAGGTCGACGCCCGCCCGCAGGCGGGGGTTCGTCGCCACGATGATCTGCATGTTGCTGTGCGCGGAGCGCTTGCCCCCGGGGGTGAGCGTCGCGGCTGAGGCGCCGGCCGGCAGGCCGGCGATGCCACCGTCGGGGGCCGGCTTCATGCCGGCGGGCGCGACGAACGTGAAGCCCTCGGCCTGGTAGCGCGCGAACCCAGCCGGGATCGTCGGGGCCGCACTGGTCGCGGGGGCCGGACTGGTGGCGGGCGCGACGGAGGCGCTGGAGGCGGGGGCGGGCGGCGCGCTCGACGAGGTGCTCGTCGCCGCGGACCCACATCCGGCCGCCAGCCCGGCGAGCAGAGATGTCACGCCGAGCGTGACTACGAGCCGGTGTGCCATTTGCCGCCCTTCTCCCGCGTCTTGGGCGGATTGTAGGTCGCGTTCGAGCTGCCGTCGCTGAGGCCGACACCGACGCCCACGCCGACGCTGACCTTGCCGCCCACCTTGGAGTTCGAGCGCTCGATGTGGTAGGTCTGGATCGTCTCGGTCCCGTCTGAGTTCATCTGATCGATCAGGTCCCCGAGGCGCGAGGAGTCGCCCTCGAGGAGCGAGGTGACGTCCTGCGTCGCCTGTGGGTCGTCGGACAGGTCGAGTTCGCCGGTGAACATGGTCCCCCCGCCGGAGCCGCCCGAGCTGTTGGTCGAGACCGAGAGCAGGGGCTCCTTTCCGCCCGCGCCGGGCTTGCCACCCTCCTTCGAGGATCCACCCTCTCCGGGGACCTGGCCCGCAGCGTACGTGGGCGGGGCCACATCCCACACCCCGTCGCCGCTCGCCGTGACCTCGAGCTTCTCGGGCTTGCCGCTCGGGGAGAAGGTAACTACCACATCTCCCTTGACGTTCCCGGCGGCGTCCGCCTGGGCACCGAACAGCCAGTCGGCCAGGGTGCCGTCCGCCGTTCCGTCCAGGCCGGCCACGAGCTGCCAGTCGCCCTTCTCGGGCCCGTAGGTGACGCGCTGCAGGCCGGCGTTGGCGTCGATCGAGGCTTCCACGGCGTCCTGGAGCGGGCCGAAGTTGACGTGGGCGCCGGCGTCGCCGGAGCCCTGGAGGCCGCCGCCGGCCGTCGAGGAGCTCAGGTTCTGGTGCGGCAGCGATCCTTGGTCCGGCGCTCCCGAGGCGCCGGTGATCTTGTCGAACAGTCCGGTGGCCAGCGGGCCGACTCCCGGCAGCGACCCCACGCTCCCCTGGACCGCGTCATGGGCGGTGAGACCGAGCGAGCTGCCCCCGGAGAGCTTGTTGAAGGCGTTCTGCCCGGCCGACCAGCTCGGGAAGGTCCACGTGTTCGAGTCGCCGCCGTAGATCCCGCCACCGATCGAGGCATCGGCGCCGGCGCTGCCCAGCGGCCCGAGTTCGGCGTCGGCGCCCACCTGGGCGGACACGCCGATCTTGCCGTTGTCGACCGCGGTGATCTTCGAGGTGCCGTTGCTCAGCTTGGTCAGCGTGATCGTGTAGGAGTGCCCGCCGTCGACGATCGCCACGCGCCCGTCGTAGCCGACGGTCTTGGTCGACGCGCTGACCGGGTAAGCCGGTCCGGCTTGGCAGGTGTCGAGCTGGAACACCTTCGCGACCAGGCACCCCGCGCCGTTCTCGATCATCGGGCCGAGGGGGCCTATGACCAACAGGACCACGCCGATGAGCGCCGCGACAACCGCCAGGACGCCGATGTACTCGACCGTGTCCTGACCGCGCTGATCGGCGAGCAGGCGACGGGCGATACGGCGACTCCACGGCACAACCAGCAGTAAGCCGGATCGCGAATCGCCCGCCAAGAGTCCGGGGGCTCATCTTTGCCGGACGAGGGACCCAGCGCCGGGTGGGCCCTCTGGGTCCTTCGGGTCGCCGGCCCGATCTCGTCCCGTCAGTGTGCGGCGATCAGGATGGCGATCCCCAGCGCCGCCACCCCGCCCCCGAAGACGAGGAACGCCACCTCCAGGCAGCCCGCCGTGCGTTTGACCGAGCCGACCCGCACCCGCTGTGGGTTGCGCGGGTCGTACATCACGGTCACCGTTTGGCCGACCTTTCCCGGCCGGGGGTTGGTGCCGATGTGCGATGTGGCCCGGACCGGCGTCCCGTCCGCGGTGGCGAACTCCACGGTCGGCATGTAGACCATGTCGCCCCCGGGCGAACCTCCGAACCCGAATCCGCCGGTGCCTCTGACCGTGCCGGGAACCCGGGCGTCGAAGTCGACGATCGTGCCCTCGGCACGCGCGGCGCCCCGGAAGCCCCCCGCGCTCGTCCGGATGATCAGGCCGACCAGCACGAAGATCAGCCCGAAGCCGGCGAGGGCCGCGCCGAAGATCACGAAGAAGTGCTGGGCGGGCGAGCTGGCGAGGACGATCACGGCGGGCCTCCACGCAGTATTCCCGATCGACTCCGAGCCCACCCTCGAGCGCGAGGCGGCGCGGCGCGGGCGGAGAAGTGGCAGTCTTGTCTGGCGATGCCGGCGCGCGTGACGGTGATCGGACTGGGTTGCGAGCTCGACCGCCTGTTCGAAGGCCAGCGACCCGCGCTTCCGGTGCCGGGGCCGCCGGACCGGGAGGATCTGCGCGACCTGTTCGAGACGCTCGGCGCGCCGCTGCGCTCGGGCGAAGCCGTGATCGTCGTGGTCGGGGACTGGCTGCCGCCGGAGACCCTCAGCCGCGTGCGCACGGTCCACTCGCTGCTCGAGACCGATCGCGTCGCGATCCACGTCACGCATCTGCCGCCGCTCGCGGCCAGCGTGCTGGCGGCGATGACCGCCGCCGTGGCGCCGTTCGCGCGGTCGGCGGGCGCCCTGGCCGGCGCGCTCGAGGCGATCGGCGACCAGCTGGTGGTCCTCGCCTGGGCGGGGTCCGTCGCCGGCCTGCGCCATCCCGAGGTCTCGCTGCTGCACCATGCGCGCTCGGCGCTGCCCTGGTCGTCGTTCGGCATCGGCGTCCAGCCCGAATCGTTCGTGCAACCGATCACCCGGGCAGGCTACGAGCCCCCCCTGACGCCGCCGCCTCAGCCGATCGAGCTGCTGATCGCGCCCGGCGAGAACGCCGAGCTCGAGTGGATCGTCCACTCCGTGGCGCCCGCCCTCGGTGACGCGCCGATCCGGGAGCTGCCCGGGACGCTGCACGGTCCCGAGTGGTGGGGCACCTCGCGCCTCGTGGAGGCGGTCGGCGTACCGACCAGCCCGGAGTGGGTGGCGCAGGCGACGCTGCCCCGCGAGCTGTTTCCCTGCGCGTGGTGCCGGGAGCCGATCGCCGTCTCGCCGTGCCCGTTCTGCGGCGACGCCGCTCTGGGCGCGACCCGCGGGTCGGCGCCGATGCAGCACGCCTGACCCGGTCTACGGAGCGGCGCCCACGCCGGCGGCGATGAACTCGTCCGCGGTGCCGGCGACGGTCTCGACCACCGAGGACGCGCCGGGGCAGAACGTGATCCGGCGCGGTCCGACGCCGCGGTCGATCCGCTTGGTCGCCCCGTCCTTGCGCAGCCAGATCAAATCGAGCGCGAAGCGCATGCCGAACGTGTGCACCGAAAACGTGCCAGGGATGTGCAGCGCGGCGTCGGGAGCGAGGACGTCGAGGCGGGCCAGCCCGCGGCGGCGGGACCGGTGGGTGCGCGCCTCGATCAGGCGCAGGCCGCCCGCCAGCTCGCGGATGGGGAGCCCGCGGAAGCGCTCGTCCACGTCGGCCTGGCCGGTGACGTCGGTCACTTGTGGTGGCGCCGGGCCCGGTGGTGGCGAGGCTGGCCTGACACCCAGATCGTCACGGGTGCGCCATACGGGAGGATCGAGCCGCCGCCCGGATGCAGCCGGACCACGTCTCCCCGCGGCTGCGCGCTGTGCACGCGATGGACGGCACCGATCGTGCATCGGTCGTTGCGCAGCAGGTGCTTGGCGTGCGCAAGCGTCATCTTCGGCCGCAGCCGCGGGACGATGCAGGCCGGAGGCCACTGCACGCCGGGGTTGCCGTCCACGCCCAGCTGATACGGGACCGTCGGCAAGCCGGGCGAGTTGAGGAAGCCCGAGACCACCGCGTAGTAGATGCCGCGTCCGATCGTCTTCGTCATCGATTGGGGCACCGCGATGCCGTTGTTGGGCGACGACACCAAGGTGCCGCCCAGGTGATGGCCCCTGCTGGTGTACAGATCCGCCCCCACCCCTCCACAGGCGTACGCGGCGGTCGTGCTGCATTGGGCATCCTCCACGTCGTTGACCGTCAGCTGCAGATCGGTCTGGTGTGCGACGTAGAAGACGTAGTAGTCCTGTTCGGAGCTGCTCGAGATCGAGCCCGCGAGCGTCCCGTTGGCGGTCACGGGACAGGCAGTGGCACCGGTCGGGTCAGGTCCGCAATACCCGTTGGCCGCCGCCGGGCCCGCGCTTGCCAGCACGATCGCTACGACAAGCCCAAGCGACCATCCCGCACGTCGCATCATCCAAACCTCCAGCAAAGCATCGTCATGAGCTGCTGCCGCCTCGCGGGGACGAACAGGCGCCGGCGGCCGAAGCAAGTCTAGCCCGGGCCGGTCGCGCTCGCGTCGGTTGGCCGGCGCCGCCGCATTGGGGGCGGCGTAGACTCGCAGCGCGCCGCCGATGACGACCGTGGAGCAACAGCGCATCCTTCCTACTCGTCTTCGGTCGCCCGCGGTGATGCTCGCCGCCGTGCTCGTCGCCGCCGGCGTCGCGGCCGCGCAGAGCTCGGTCGCCGACGCGGTCCTGCGCGGCGTGCTGATGCTCGTGCTGATCGTATGCGCGCTGACCGACCTGGAACGGCGGATCATCCCGAACCGGATCACGGGTCCGGCCGCGCTGCTCGGGTTGGCGCTGGGGCTCGCCCTCGATCCGGACGGGGAACCCAGCCGCTTGCTGTGGGCGGTGATCGCCGGCGGCTTCCTCATGATCGCCGTGCTGATCAACCCGGCCGGGCTCGGCATGGGCGACGCCAAGCTCGTGGCGGTGATGGGGCTCTACCTCGGTGCCCCCGTCGTCGTGGCGCTGCTGGTCGCCCTCCTCTCGAGCCTCGCGGTCGGTGTCGCGATCGCGCTCCGGCGTGGGGTCCGGGCCGCGCGCAAGACGCAGCTGCCGTTCGGGCCCTACCTAGCGGCGGGCGGCATCGTGGCGGCGCTGGTCGGGAGCGGGCTGCTCCACATCTACGTGCACCACCACTAGCCCGGGCGCCTCACGCGCCCTTGGTCCGCTTGAGGATCCGGTCGGCGCGCCACGTTCCGCCTTCGCGCACGAACGCGTCGGTCTCGACGTATGTCTCGTTACCGGTCGTCACGGTGAAGGTCGCGGTCGCCTGGTTGCCGTCGACCTTGATCGAATCCACCTTGCGCTTCGCGCCGTTGATCCCGAATGTCTGGGCAAGCTGGGCGCGAGTGATCCCGGCCTTCTTGAACAGCTCGGTCAGCGCATCGGCGCAGGACGAAGCCGTGACGCCCGCTTGGCGGGCTCCGCTGACCACGTTGTCCTGCTGGCGCTGTGAGAGGTACCCGCACGTACGGGCGTAGTCGCCGTGCTCCATCGCCGTGAACATCCCGTTGAACAGGCCCACGATCTGCTGGCGGTCGCTGCCGCCGCCGGAGCTGCTGCCACTGCCGCCGCAGGCGGCAAGCGCGCAGCACGCCAGGCCGATGCCGATGAGCCGGGTCGCCACCTTCACCCGGCCGATGATGGCATCGGCGCGGGCCAGGCGCGCCGATGGGCCGTCGCGTCAGCCTTGACTCGAGCGGCGCAGGCGTCGCGTGCGCGGTGTTACTCTCCCTCGCCAACGGCTAAGGAGCCGGGCGGCTAAGGAGGACACCTTGGAACGTGGAACCCTGAAAGGATTCGAGCACGGGCAGGGAGCGGAGGTCGAGCAGGCGCAGCGGACCGCGGCGCCTCCCGAGCCGGGTTCGCCATCGGGCCCCGATCCGGTCGACCCTGGGCCGGCCTCGCAGCGTCCGGAGGCCGGAATGCAGGGCCCTGCGCTCGAGGCGGATCAGCCCGAGCCCGAGGTGAGCACCGCGCCGCGCCCGACCATGTCGCGCCAGGACGTGTACGTGCGGCCGATGCGCGCCGGCAAGCCGCTGTCCACCGGTCCGGTGGCGCGGTTCGCGACGTGGCTCAAGTACACGCTCTCGAGCGAGCTGCAGCACCGCGAGTGGTCGGTCGACGATCAGCTCGCCCACGCGCCGGCGATGACCCGGCCCAACACGGTCGCGGTGATCTCGCCGAAGGGCGGGGTTGGGAAGACCACGATCTCGTTCGTGCTCGGGAACCTGCTGGCCGAGCAGCTGCGTATGCGCGTGGTGGCGCTCGACGCCAACCCGGACTTCGGAACGCTCGCCGCGCTAGCCCCGGACGAGCATCGCTCCACACGCTCGCTGGCCGATCTGCTCGCCGACTCCACCCAGATCGAGTCCCCGGCCGAGCTGCACCCCTACGTGGCGCGCCTGCCCACCGGCCTGCACCTGCTCGGCGCCCCGGCTCATGCCGAGGTGATGGCGCAGATGACACCGGGGCTCTACAGCCGCCTGCTGGACTTCCTCGAGCGCTTCTACGAGGTCGTGATCCTCGACCTCGGCACCGGCATCACCGACCCGCTCGCCCAGTTCGCCGTCGATCGCGCCGATCAGACCGTGGTCATCACCACGCCCGAGTGGGTGACCGCCGCCGGCGTGCTCGGCGCGCTGCGCTATCTGCAGCTCGAAAGTGGGACGCTGGTGCTCAACCAGGCGCCCACCGGCCGCCACGCCGGCAACCGTGAGGTGATCGAGGCCAACTTCCGCCGCCACGCGGTGGAGACCAGCGCGACGATCCCCTATGACGACCGCCTGCGGATGATGCTCGACACCGGCACCTACTCGCTCTCGTCGCTCAGGCTGGGGACACGGGTGCCGGTCAAGGAGCTGGGCGCGGCCATCGCCTACAACTTCGTCTGATGCGCGGGGCGACCGTGGTCGCCGCATCGGTGTTGGTTCTCGCCGCCGCGGTCCCGAGCGCTCTGGCCACGCACCGCACCCATCGCCGATCAGTTCCCAGGCTGGCGACCGGAGCGCCTCCCAGTCGCGGTCGCGCCTTCGCGGTCCGCCCGCACGCGATTTGGTACACGGGCAATAACACGGGCATTCTCGGACGGCTGCCGAAGCATCACCGCGCAGTTGGCAAGCGCCCCGGATTCCTCCACTGGAAGACGTGGACGCGCAAGGGGGCCTACGCGGTGGGGACGCTCTGGAGCAAGAGTTGCATGCCGAGCTGCGCGAAGGGCCGGTTCTCCCGTTCCCGCGTCACCGTTACGCTGAGCGACCCGCGCCACGGGCACTTCGACAAGATGACGCTCCGCTACACCTACCGGGGCAGGCGGGTGGTCGACACCCGCTGCAACTACACCGGCTTCACGTACTGGGTGCTGTCGCCGCTCCTGGGTGGTCACCGCTGCCCCGGGCCGGGCGCGAGGTAGGGCGTGTCCTTCCCGTGCGCGTGCTGCGGGTACCGGACGCTTCCCGGCCCGTCGCCCACCGACGAGATCTGCCCAGTCTGCTTCTGGCAGGACGACTTCGTCGACAACCGTGACACCGAGGTGCTGGGGCCGAATCGGGTGACGCTCTCGCAGGCGCGGGCCAACTTCGCCGATCTCGGCGCGTCCGAGGGCCGGTTCGCCGGCGCGGTCCGGCTGCCCCGGCACGAGGAGGGGCCGCCGGCCCCCTGGACCGAGACGCGGGCGTCGACGTAAGGGGTTCCGGCACGGGACCGGACGGGCCCGCCCGGCCCCAGGGACGCCGAGCGCAGCGAGGCCAATTGGCACTCTTGGGGAACGAGTGCCAAGAAAATCCTTGAAAGCGGGCGGGGAGAAGCTATATTTGCGCTTGGCACTCTCGTGGGAGGAGTGCCAACTGCATCGGAACAACACCGGCATTCATTCACTTCCAACCGGAGGTTGCATCACATGAAGCTCAAGCCCCTTGGCGATCGGTTGATCGTGCGGGCGATCGAAGAGGAGGAGACGACCGCCAGCGGCATCGTCCTTCCCGATACGGCGAAGGAGAAGCCCCAGAAGGGCAAGGTCCTCGCGGTCGGCGACGGCAAGGTCAACGAGGACACCGGCAAGCGCACGCCACTCGACGTGGCCGAGGGCGACGAGGTCCTCTACAGCAAGTACGGCGGCACCGAGATCAAGGTGGACGGCGAGGAACTCCTCGTCCTGCGCGAGTCCGACGTGCTGGCCAAGGTCCAGTCGTAACCCCGTCCCCCCAGGAGAACTGAAACAGATATGGCACACAAGGAACTGAAGTACGAGGCGGAGGCCCGCAAGGCGCTCGAGCAGGGCGTCGACGCGGTAGCCAACGCCGTCAAGGTGACGCTTGGCCCCAAGGGCCGCTACGTCGTCCTCGACAAGAAGTTCGGCGCGCCCACGATCACCAACGACGGTGTGACGATCGCGCGTGAGATCGAGGTCGAGGACGTGTTCCAGAACCAGGGCGCGCAGCTGGTGCGCGAGGTGGCGACCGCCACCAACGACGTGGCCGGCGACGGCACGACGACCGCGACCGTGCTGGCGCAGTCGATCGTCCGCGAGGGCCTGAAGAACGTGGCCGCCGGCGCCAACCCGCTTGGCCTCAAGCGCGGCATCGAGAAGGCCGTCGAGGACGTCGTCAAGAACATCGAGAAGCAGTCGACCGAGATCTCCGGCAAGGACCAGATCGCCCGCGTGGCGACGATCTCGGCCGGCGATGAGGAGATCGGCGACGTGATCGCCGACGCGATCGAGAAGGTCGGCAAGGACGGCGTGGTCAACGTCGAGGAGGGTCAGACGTTCGGCATGGACCTCGAGTTCACCGAGGGCATGCAGTTCGACAAGGGCTACATCTCGCCCTACATGGTCACCGACCAGGAGCGGATGGAGGCAACTCTCGAGGACCCCTACATCCTCATCGCCAACCAGAAGATCGGCTCGGTCCGTGATCTGCTTCCGGTCCTGGAGCAGACGATCCAGTCCGGCAAGCCGTTGCTGATCATCGCCGAGGACGTCGAGGGCGAGTCGCTCGCGACGCTCGTGGTCAACAAGCTGCGCGGCACGTTCACCGGCGTCGCGGTCAAGGCTCCGGGCTTCGGCGATCGCCGCAAGCGCATGCTCGAGGACATTGCGATCCTCTCGGGCGGCGAGGTGATCACCGAGGAGATGGGCCTCAAGCTCGAGAACACGCAGATCTCGCAGCTCGGCCGCGCTCGTCGCGTCGTCATCGCCAAGGACACCACGACGATCGTCGATGGCGCCGGCGAGAGCGACGCGATCAAGGGCCGCATCAACCAGATCAAGACCGAGATCGAGAACACCGATTCGGACTTCGACAAGGAGAAGCTCCAGGAGCGCCTTGCCAAGCTGTCGGGCGGCGTTGCCGTGGTCAAGGTCGGCGCGGCCACCGAGACCGAGATGAAGGAGAAGAAGCATCGCGTCGAGGACGCGCTGCAGGCCACGCGGGCCGCGCTCGAGGAGGGCATCGTCCCCGGTGGCGGCGTGGCGCTGCTGGCCGCACAGGACGCGCTGAACCTCGACGGGTTCGAGGATCCGGACGAGCGGACCGGCGCGCGGATCGTGCGTCGTGCGCTCGAGGAGCCGATGCGTCAGATCGCCGAGAACGCCGGGCTCGAGGGCTCGGTCGTCGTCAACGACGTCCGCAAGGCCAAGAAGGGTCAGGGCCTGAACGCGGCCAACGGCGAGATCGTCGACCTGGTCAAGGAGGGCATCATCGACCCCGCCATGGTGACGCGGTCCGCGTTGCAGAACGCGGCCTCGATCGCCAAGAACATCCTCACCACCGAGGCGATCGTCGCCGAGGTGCCGGAGAAGGACGGCCACGGCGGTGGCGGCGGTGGCATGCCCGACATGTCGGGGATGATGTAATCCGCTGCTGACAAGCAGACGCTGTTTGACGGAGGGCCCGGCGGTTGTCGGCGGGCCCTCCGTCTTTGCATGGGTCGAAAGCTAGCCGTGCGGGAAGGCGATCGTGACCCGGCGGTTCCTCGCCCGTCCGGCCGGGTTGTCCTTGCCGTTTACCTCGTTCGGCGCCACCGGATCAGCCTCTCCGTGCCCGGTGGCGACGATCTTCGGCGCGGCGGAGCCGAGGTCGCGCTCAAGCGCCGCGGCCACGGTCGCTGCACGACGCCGGGACAGGGTGTCGTTGTAGGCGTCGCTGCCGATCGAGTCGGTGTAGCCATCGACGTGGATGGTGATCCCGGCGCGGTGCGGGAGACGCGTCGCGACGTTTGCGATCGTGCGCAGGGCCGGCGGGGTGAGCGTCGCCTGGTTGAACGCGAACAGCACGTCGGAGGAGACCGTGATGACGCTGGTGGCGCCTCGCGTGCGCTGCACCTCCAGAGGTTCGATGGCGCGCAGATCGATCGGCAGCACGGCATCGGTGACGTCCATCGGCTGCACGGCCTCGCCGAGTTGCTCGGGCCCGACGGTACCGGCTGCGACGGCCAGGGCCGCGGCGAAGGCGGCGGCGAAGATCACGATGCCGGCGGCGAGGCGTCACCGGGCCGGTGTCATCGGGCCGGCGTGATCGCTCCGGCGGCCAGCGCGGCGTAGATCTCGGCGGTGCGGCGCGCCACCTCGGTCCAGTCGAAGCTCAGCACGTGCTCGCGGGCCTCGGCGATCAGCTGGACGCGGGCGGCGTCGTCGGTGAGGACGCGCTCGAGCACGGCCCCGAGCGCGGTGGCGTCGCGGGAGGGGAAGCGCAGGCCGACCGTGCCGTCGACGGGCACCACCTCGCGCAGGCCGCCGGTGTCGGCGACCACGCACAGGCAACCTGAGGCCATGGCCTCGAGCGCGACCAGCCCGAACGGCTCGTAGATCGAGGGGACGATGCACAGGTCCGAGACGCGGTACAGCGAGTGGAGCATGTCGTCGCCCACCCAGCCGAGGAACACGCCGTGGCCGGACAGGCCGAGCCGGCGGGCCTGGCGCTTGAGCTCGGCCTCGGCGCTCCCGGTGCCGGCGATCACGAAGCGCACCCCGCCGCTGCGGCGGACGAGCGGCGCCAGAGCGTCGAGGGCCAGGTGAAAGCCCTTCTCGTAGACCAGGCGCCCGACCAGCAGCACGAGGAGGTCGTCGGCGCATGCGTACTTCGCCCTGAGCGCGTCGAGGTTGGCCTCCACGGGCTCGAGATCGCGCGGGTCGATCCCGTTGGGGATCGCGGTGACCTTGGCCGGCCTGATGCCGAACACATTGGCGACGTGGACGCGCATGTAGCGCGAGCAGGTGATCACGTGATCGGCCCGGCGCACCATGGCCCGCTCGGCGGCGTGGATGTGGGACTGGGGATGGTTCTGGACCCAGCCCTGGTGGCGGCCGAACTCGGTGGCGTGCACGGTGACCAGCCAGGGCCGCTCGATCTGCCGGGCGGCCCGGTGGGCGGCGCCGGCCACCAGCCAGTCGTGGGAGTGCACCAGGTCGAACTCGAAGCGCGCGCACAGGTTGGCGGCCAGGGCGTGCATGTCGGCGTTCATCGCGTCGACCCATCGCACGAACGCGCTGGGGTCCTTGGGGAACTGGGGCTCTCGTACCCGGTGCACGAGCACGCCGTGCTGGTCGGCCTCGGCCGGCAGGCGACCGCCGCCGCGGGTCAGCACGTGCACCTCCACGCCGTCTCGGACGAGGCTCTCGGACAGCTTTCGCACGTGGCGGCCGAGGCCGCCCTCGATCACCGGCGGGTACTCCCAGGAGACGAGCAGGACGCGCAGGGCGGCCACCCTACCGGGTCGGCGAGGTTCCTGACACGATTACGTGTCGTGATGGGTCCGCAAGGCGGCATCATCCCGATCGTGCGGGCGCCTGACCCGATCGACCCGGGCGTCCGGATCGGCCACACCCATCTGCGCACGGCGGACATCGACCGGATCCGCGACTTCTACGTAGGCGTGCTCGGCTTCGACGTGATCGCCGAGGCGCGCGACGTGCCGGGGTGGGGCACCACCGGGGACGTCCTGTTCGTGTCGGCCGGCGGCTATCACCACCACCTCGGTTTCAACACGTGGAAGTCCAAGGGCGGCCCGCCCACGCCCGACTGGCCGATCCGCCAGGCCTCCGACCACGGGACCCACGAAGCCATATACGTGATCGATCCGGACGGGAACACGCTCGAGCTGATGTGGGACCGGCCGCCGGAGCAGAGCCCGCGGGACGAGGCAGGACACGCCGCCGCGCGGTTCGGTCCCGACCTCGATCTGGATGACATGCTGCGCGAGCTGGGCTGATCGGCGCGAGTAAGACACGAATCAACGAGCCCGGGCGCGCTGCTCAGAGCCGCTCGAACACGCCCACGCCGTGCTCGCCGGCCAGGCGCGCCACCGCCTCCCGGCCGCCGAACGAGCGCTCCTCGCTGCGCAGCAGGTCGCGCCAGCGGCCGCCGGGCAGCTCGGTGAGCGTGCCCTCGAAGGGCGGCTTGCGCAGCGCCACGACCACGAGCAGGTCGCCTCCGCGCAGGAACGCGCAGGTGCTCGGTCCGGCGTCGAGCGGCTCGTAGGCGCCGGCGAACGGCGCGGGCCGGCGGGCGCGCAGCCCGAGCAGGCGGAGCGTCACGAACAGCTTGCGGGTCTGCGCCACCGCGGGCGAGCCGCCCATCAGCCGGCGCAGCATGGCCTGGCGCCAGTCGAAGTCGACCGGGCGCCGATTGTCGGGATCGACCAGGGCGCGGAACGGCAGCTCGTCGCCCTGGTAGATGTCGGGGATACCGGGCACGGTCAGCTTGAGCACGAGGTGGCCGAGCGCGGCGCGGTCTCCGTCCTGGGCCAAGCGCGCGACGAACGGCTCGAAGTCGTCCAGGAACCCGCGGTCGTCGTACAGGGCGCGGGCGAAGCGCTTGACCGCCGCCTCCCAGTCGTGGTTCTGCTCGACCCAGTTCGTGTTGCGCTTGGCCTCGCGCAGGACCTTCTCCATGTACTCCTCGATCCGCTCGGGCGCGATCGGCCACGCCCCGACCAGGGTCTGGAACAGGAAGTAGCGCTCGACGTCGTCGGGTGCGCCGTCCTCGGACCGCAGATCTTCGGTCAGCGCGAACCAGCGGGTGACGTGGGTTTGCCACTCGTCCGGCACCGAGGCGAGGGCGCCGATGCGGGCGCGCACGTCGGCCGAGCGCTTGGCGTCGTGGGTCATCGTGGTCAGCAGGTTCTGGGGGAAGCGCTCGGCTCGCTCGGCGTTGCCGGCGTGGAAGGTTGCTATGTCGATCCCGAACCGGGAGGGGTCGCCGCCCACGTCGTTAAGCGCGATCAGGCGGTTGTAGCGGTAGAACGCTGTGTCCTCGACGCCCTTGGCCATGATCGCCGGTGTGGTCTGCTGGAAGCGGGTGACGAAGGCGGCGGGGGCGGGCTGACCGAGCAGCAGCATCGCGGCGAGGTTCGGATCCATGCGCGCGGCTTCGATCGCGGCGCGGTCCTCGTCGGTCACGCGCCCGGCCACGGGATCGACATACGTCCGGTACACGGACAAGGACGCCAACGCCCGCTCAACTTCGGACTTTGGCGCTGAAGCTACGTATGTGTTAGCTGCATCGCCAAAGTCCTCGCGGAGGAGACGCTCGACGTCCTGGGCGAACGGCCCGCGCACCTGCTCGAGCTTCGCCTCGTGCGCGATCTCGCCAAACGGGCGCGTGTCGCCGGACACCTGCTGCCACAGCGAAGTCAGCGCGGACTCGCCGGCCGGGTCGACGAACAGCGCGCACACGTCGTTGAGGAACTCGTAGCCGACCGTGCCTGACACCGGCCAGTCGCGCAGCTTTTCGCCGGGATCGAGGATCTTCTCGACCCACACGCGTTCGATGCCGTTCGAGCGCAGCCGCTCCAGATAGCCGGCCGGTTCGGCCAGTCCGTCGGGGTGATCGATCCGCACCCCGTCGATCACGCCGTCGCGGACGAGCGAGATCACCAGCTGGTGGGTCTCCTCGAAAACGGCCGGGTCCTCCTGGCGCACGCCGGCCAGGTCGCCGATGTCGAAGAAGCGCCGGTACACCCCGGTCGACGGCTCGACGTCGAAGAACTTCTCACGGAGCGACGGATCGGCCCAATACCTGTTGGCGTCGTCGGCCGCCATGTGGTTGGGCACCACGTCGAGGATCACGCCCAGGCCGGCGTCGCGGGCGCAGGACGACAGCGTGCGGAGCCCCTCCGAACCGCCGAGGTCGTCGGACACCCGCCGCGGGTCGATCACGTCGTAGCCATGGGTCGAGCCGGGGCGGGCCTGGAAGGACGGCGACAGGTACAGGTGCGAGATCCCCAGGTCGCGGAGGTAGGGCACGAGCGCCTGCGCCGCCGCGAAGCCGAACGACGAGGTCAGCTGGAGGCGGTAGGTGGCGCGGAGTTCAGCGGCGCGGCCGTTCACTGCACCCGCTTCAGGACCACGATCGAGCGCGCGATCACCGGGACCTCGGTCCGGGCGCCGTGGCGGCTGCTGCCCGGCTCGGCTTCGGGATCGGCGGTCGAGAGCTCGAGTGACCACTGCGCGCCGAAGCGCCGGCGCGGCAGCGTGACCGTGCGGTCCTCGCCCTCGGCGTTGAAGATCAGGATGAACGAGTCATCCTCGACGTCCTCGCCCCTGGGTCCTGGGGTGTCGATCTCCTTGCCGTTGAGGAACGCCCCGAGCACGTGCTCGCCGCCCTGCCAGTCGCGGCGGGTCATCTTGTTGCCGTCCGCGCGGAACCACCACACGTCGGGGAGGCCCGAGTCCTTGACCTGTTGGCCGCGCAGGAACGTGTTGCGACGGAAGACCGGATGCTCGCGCCGGAGCCGGATCAGCCGGCGCGTGAACTCGCGCAGTCCGGTCTTCTCGGGCGTCTCGGTCCAGTCGTACCAGGAGATCTCCGAGTCCTGGCACCACCCGTTGTTGTTGCCGCCCTGAGTGCGCCCCAACTCGTCGCCGCCGAGCAGCATCGGGGTGCCCTGGGAGAGCAACAGGGTGGTCAGGTAGTTGCGCTGCTGGCGCAGGCGCAGCGCATTGATCTCCGGGTCGTCGGTCTCGCCCTCCGCGCCGTGGTTCCAGGAGCGGTTGTCGTCGGTGCCGTCCTGGTTGCCCTCGCCGTTGGCCTCGTTGTGCTTCTCGTTGTAGGAGACCAGGTCGCGCAGCGTGAAGCCGTCGTGCGCGGTGATGAAGTTGATCGAGGCGAACGGGTCACGGCCGTCGGCCTCGTACAGATCCGAGGACCCGGACAGTCGCTCGGCGAAGTCGCCGCAGTTGGCGAAGCCTCGCCAGTAGTCGCGCATGACGTCGCGGTAGACCCCGTTCCACTCCGACCACAGGACGGGGAAGTTGCCGACCTGGTAGCCGCCCGGCCCGACGTCCCACGGTTCGGCAATGAGCTTGACCTGCGAGAGCATGGGGTCCTGGTGAATCACGTCGAAGAACGCCGACAGCCGGTCGACGTCGAAGAACTCGCGTGCCAGGGCGGAGGCCAGATCGAAGCGGAAGCCGTCGACGTGGCATTCGATCACCCAGTAGCGCAGCGAATCCATGATCAGCCGCAGAACGCTCGGCTGGACGGGATTCAGAGAATTCCCGGTGCCCGTGAAGTCCATGTAGAACCGCGGGTCGTCGGGCACGAGCCGGTAGTAGGCGGCGTTGTCCACGCCCTTGAACGACAACATCGGCCCCAGGTGGTTGCCCTCGGCGGTGTGGTTGTAGACCACGTCGAGGATCACCTCGATGCCGGCTCGGTGCAGCGCCTTGACCATCCCCTTGAACTCGCGGACCTGCTCGCCCCGGCGTCCGGTGGCGGCGTACTCGGAATGCGGCGCCAGGTAGCCGATCGTGCTGTAGCCCCAGTAGTTGCGCAGGCCGTGCTCCGCCAGGAACGACTCGTCGGCGATGTGGTGCACGGGCAGCAGCTCGACCGCGGTGACGCCCAGGTCCCGGAGGTAGGCGAGGGCGGGCTCGGAGGCCAGGCCGGCGTAGGTGCCCCGCAGGTCCTCGCGCACGTCGGGGTGGCGCATCGTGAAGCCCTTGACGTGCGTCTCGTAGATCACGGTGTCGGCCCACGCGATGTTCGGCGGGCGGTCCCCCTCCCAGACGAACGCGTCGTCGATGACCACCGACTTTGGCATGGCCGACGCGTCGTCCTCGTCGTCGGGCTCGAGATCGGCGTCCTCCTCGCCGGTTGGGACGTAAGGCAGGACGTTGGCGTCGTGGGCCCAGTCGACCACCCCGTCGATCGACTTGGCGTAGGGGTCGATGAGCAGCTTGGCCGGGTTGAAGCGATGACCCTCCGGGGGGGCGTACGGACCGTCCACGCGGAAGCCGTAGCGCAGCCCGGGGCCGGCCTCGGGCAGGTAGCAGTGCCAGTTGTGCGCCGTGCGCTGGGTCATCGTGACCCGGGTCTCGTTGTCCTCGGGATCGAACAGGCACAGCTCGACCCCGGTGGCATGCTCGGAGAACAGCGCGAAGTTGGTGCCACCTCCGTCCCACGTCGCGCCGAGCGGAAACGGGCGGCCGGGCCAGACATCGATCTCGCTCAAACGACCAGCGCTCCCGACATCGGCTCGAGCACAACCATCCCGTCCCCGATCGTCGTCTCACCATGCGTGGCCAGCTCCACGGTGGTCCCACGGCACGACACGGGGCGCGGCTCCGAGCTGAAGTTGGCGATCACCTCGAAGCGGCCACGGCGCATCCGCAGCCAGCGCGACTCTTCGTCGAACTCGATGGCATCGGGATCGGCGGGCGGCAGGCGCCGGCGGACCGCGAGCAGTCGCGCGTACAGATCGGCGAGCTCTGGATCGCGTGTGCGCGTGAGCTTGGAGCGCTCGAACGTCTGCGGATCCTGCGGATCGGGGATCTCCTCCGCAGCGAAGGAGGTGAACGACGCGAACTCCTCGCGCCGGCCCTCGCGGGTGGCGTCGGCGATGATCGGGTCGATGTGGTCGGTGAAGAACTGGAACGGGGCGTCCTCGCCGTACTCCTCGCCCATGAACAGCAGCGGCACGAACGGCGAGAGCAGCGTCACGAAGGCGGCCAGCGGGCGGGCCGGCGCCGGCAGCCGGTCACCCATGGCGCGGTTGCCGACCTGGTCGTGGTTCTGGTCGAACACCACGAACCGGTCGGGCGGCACGTCGTCGGCCGGCGCGCCGTAGCGCCGGCGGCGAAAGCTCGAGTAGATCCCGTCGTGGACGTGGGGGCGGTGCAGCGCCTTGGCCAACTGGGCCACCGCGCCGAACTCCTCGTAGTAGCCCTCGCGCTCATCGGTGACCAGCGCCCGTAGCGAGTGGTGCAGATCATCGGCCCAGGCTCCGTCGCATCCCCACCCGCCGACGGCCCGATCGCGCATCACCCGCGGGTCGTTCAGCCCGCTCTCGGCGATGACCACCGCGTCCTCGCGCGCGTCGTGCACCCGCCGCGCCACGGCCTCCACGAGATGCTCGGCACTCGAGTCGACGATCGCGTGGATGGCGTCGAGGCGCAGGCCGTCGATCCCGAAATCGCGGATCCAGCCGACCGCGCTCTGTAGCACCCACTCGCGCACCGGGTCGCACTCCGCGTCGTCGTAGTTCATCGCCCGGCCCCAGGGGGTCTCGTACTTCTCGGTGAAGTACGGTCCGAACGCGTCGAGCGCCGGCGTGCCCGACGCGCCCACGTGGTTGTAGACGACGTCGAGGATCACGGCCAGGCCCGCTTCGTGCGCCGCCTCGACGAGCCGCGCGAAGCCGTGCGGACCGCCATAGACGGAGTGTGCGGCCGAGAGGTAGATCCCGTCGTAGCCCCAGCCGTGATGGCCGGGGAACTCGGCCACCGGCATGACCTCGATCGCGCTGATCCCGAGCTCGGCCAGCCCGGGCAGGTAGGGGATCACCGCGTCGAACGTCCCGTCGCGGGTGAACGTGCCCACGTGCACCTCGTAGATCACCATCTCGCGCATGGCCGGTGCCCGGAAGTCCGACTCCGTGGGCGGAAGCTCGACGATCCGCGAAGGACCGCGGATGCCCTCCGGCTGCCAGCGCGAGGCCGGATCGGGCAGCGTCTGGCCGTTCACGCAGTACCAGTAGTCGTCGCCCGGCAGGGCCGTGGTGACCGCCTCGTAGATCCCGTATCCCGCATCGGTCAGCACGATGTCGCGTCGCGCAACGCGCAGCGAGATCGACTCGGCCCGCGGCGCCCACACGCGGAACTCGGTGGTGCCGTCTGGACGCGGGCGCGCGCCGAGCGTGCGCTCCCATGGATATTCAGCGACGCCGAACTCGACGGGCGCGGAAAACGTGAAGCTCACTGTGCTTCGGGAATGAACCACACCGCCGCGAGCGGCGGCAGCGTGACCAGCGCGGACACGGGCTGGTTGTGCCATGGGATCGGCTCGGGCTCGAGCCCGCCCAGGTTGCCCACGTCGCTACCTCCGTAGAAGGTGGAGTCGGTGTTGATGGCCTCCTTCCAGCGCGTCGCGCGGGGCAGACCGAGGCGGTAGCCCGAGCGCGGCACCGGGGAGAGGTTGGCCACAAACACCAGCATCCGCCGCTCGCCGTTCGCATGGGGGCGCGAGGCGCGGGCGAAGGCCAGCACGTTGGAGTCGGCGTCGTTGGGCTCCAGCCACCAGAACCCCGACGGGTCAGAGTCGATCTCCCACAGCGCGGGCTCCTCGCGATAGATCCGGTTCAGATCGCGAACCAGCGCCTGGATGCCGGCGTGCTCGGGGCTCTCGAGCAGGTGCCAGTCGAGCGAGCGCTCGTAGCCCCACTCGGCCTCCTGGGCCAGCTCCGAGCCCATGAACAGGAGCTTCTTGCCCGGGTGCGCCCACATGTAGGAGTAGAGCGCGCGCAGGTTGGCCAGCTTCTGCCACTTGTCGCCCCCGGCCATCTTCCCGTACAGCGAGCCCTTGCCGTGCACGACCTCGTCGTGGGAGAGGGGCAGGATGAAGTTCTCGCTGAACGCGTACATCAGGCTGAAGGTCAGCTCGTGATGGTGGTAGCGGCGGTAGATCGGGTCCTGCTCGAAATAGCCGAGCGTGTCGTGCATCCAGCCCATGTTCCACTTGAAGCCGAAGCCCAGGCCGCCGAGGTAGGTGGGCCGTGACACGCCCGGCCACGCGGTCGACTCCTCGGCCGCGGTCAGCGCGCCCGGCTCACGCCCGTAGACGACCTCGTTGAACTCCTTGAGGAAGGTCACGGCGTCGAGGTCCTCGCGGCCGCCGAACTGGTTGGGGACCCACTCGCCCTCGCGCCGCGAGTAGTCCAGGTACAGCATCGAGGCGACGGCGTCGACCCGGATGCCGTCCACGTGGTACTCGCGCAGCCAGAACAGCGCGTTGGAGATCAGGAAGTTGCGGACCTCGTGGCGTCCGTAGTTGAACACCAGCGTGCCCCAATCGGGGTGCTCGCCGCGGCGGGGATCGGCATGCTCGTACAGCGCGGTGCCGTCGAAGCGGGCGAGCGCGAACTCGTCGCGCGGGAAGTGGGCGGGCACCCAGTCGAGGATCACGCCGACGCCGTTCTGGTGGAGGCGATCGACGAACTCGCGGAAGTCGTCGGGCGAGCCGTAGAACGGGGTGGGGGCGAAGTAGCCGGTGACCTGGTAGCCCCAGCTGCCAAGGAACGGGTGGGCCATCACCGGCAGCAACTCGACGTGGGTGAAGCCGAGGTCCTTGACGTATGCGCTCAGCTCGTCGGCCAGCTCGAGGTAGGTGAGCGGACGGTTCCCCTCGAGCGAGTTCAGGCGCCACGACCCCAGGTGGACCTCGTAGATAGAGACCGGCTGCTGGAGGGCCCGGTGCTCCTGGCGGGTGCGTAGCCACTCGGCGTCCTGCGGGCTCCACGTGTGCTGTGACTCGAACACCATCGAGGCGGTCTTGGGCGGCACCTCGGTGGCCAGGGCGTACGGATCGGCCTTGAGCAGGACCTGGTGATCCTGGGTGAGGATCTCGTACTTGTAGTTCGTGCCCGACCCGACCCCGGGGAGGAACAGCTCCCACACCCCGGTCGATCCGAGCGAGCGCATGGCGTGCAGGCGGCCGTCCCAGGAGTTGAAGTCGCCCACCACGCTCACCGCCCGCGCGGCCGGCGCCCACACGGCGAACGCCGTGCCGGTGACGGGTGGGTGTGATCCCATGACCCGAACGTGTGCGCCGAGCTTGTTGTACAGCTCCTCGTGGCGCCCCTCGGCGATCAGGTGCTGATCCAGCTCGCCGATGGTGGGCAGGAACGCGTACGGGTCCTCGATCGTGAACTTGCCGGCGTCCCCGTAGTCGACCTCGAGCTGATAGTGGATCGGGAAGTCGGCGCCCTCGATCGTGCCTTCGAACACCCCGCCGGGGTGGATCTGCTGCAGCTCCACGCCCGGCGTGCCGTTGGCGATCGCGGTGACAGCACACGCGGCCGGGCGCAGCGCGCGCACGACGACGCCACCCTCCTGCGGGTGGGCGCCGAGGACGGAATGGGGATTTGAGTGCTCGCGGCGGACGAGCGACTCGAGCTCTGAGGTGGCGACGCTCATGACCCCTGTGACCTTCCCGGGTTCACGCGCTCTCAAGCAGGCGGACGATGCCGGCGACCGGAATCGGCGTCCAGTCGGGCCGGTTGTTGAGCTCGTAGCGAAGCTCGTAGATGGCCTTCTCGAGCTCGTAGATAGAGAGGAGGTTGTTGATCGCGGCCTCGCCCGCCGGCACCAGCGTCGGGTCGACGGCCGCGAAGTAGCAGCTGAGGAACTGCTCGCGGGCGCGCTGCTCGAAGTCGTCGGGCGCCTTCTGGCCGCGGAGGATCTCGACCGCCGACGTGGTGTACGCGAACGAGCGCAGCATGCCGGCCACGTCGCGCAGCGGCGAGCGCTTCTGGCGGCGCTCCGGGAGCGGGCGGGCTGGCTCGCCCTCGAAGTCGAGGATCACCCAGCCCCCGGGGGTGTGCAGGGTCTGTCCCAGGTGGTAGTCGCCGTGGGTGCGGATGACCCGGCCGGTCACCCCGATCTGGGCGCGCGAGGCCAGGCGCTCGCGGACGTCCTGACCGCGACCGGCGATCGGCGCGAGGTTGGGATCGTCGTCGGGGAGGCGCAGGAAGATCCGCTCGATGTCCTCGTCCACGGTGGCGGTCAGCAGCGACAGCGCCTCCTGGCTGGGCTCCTCCGGCGAGAACGCCGCGTCGCTCGCATCCGAGGCCAGGGTGGTGTGGAGTTGGGCGGTGACCGTCCCAAGGCTGCCCAGGCGCTCGAGGAAGGCATCGGGGGCGGTGATGATCTCGTCCAGCGCGAGCTCCCACCCGCCGATCGCGTCGGGCAGGAAGGCCTGGGCCACGCCGAGGGTGGCGGCGAACGCCTGCCCCTCGTACTCGTACCAGCCGTGCAGCGCCGCGATGTTGGGGAAGCCGCGGTAGGTCAGGAAGCGGAGCATCTCGAGCTCCGGGTTCACGCCGGGCTCGAGCTTGCGGAATACCTTGAGCACGATCCGGTCGTCGAACACCACCGAGGAGTTCGACTGCTCGACGCCCATGAGCCGGACGTTGGCGGCGTCGGCGAGATTCTCGGAGCCGTCGAACGGATAAAAGCTGAAGCGGCCGTCGTCGGTGTCGATCTCGTCGGTGGCCGCGATCCGGCGCATCAACTCGAGCGCGTGCTCGGGCTCGGCCAGCGCGTCATACACCGCCCAGTCGTCGGTGTGGGCGATCGAGTCTCCGCGCGGGACCTCGCTGGGCGCTCGGATGGCCAGCGGTAGTTGGTAGAGCTCGTGGGTGCCCGTGCCGAAACGCGTCTCCACCAGCGCCAGGACGAGCAGCGGGTCCTCGCGCAACGTGACGCTCTCGACGATCTCGATCCCGGCCACCGAGCGGGCCTTGGACGCGTACCACCGCTGCTGCTTGACCCACTCGCGCAGCTCCTCCTCGTCCACGCAGCGGCGGATCTCCTCCGCGGTGATTCCCTGCACGCGCTCAGTCATCGGTCGTCTGCTCCTGTTTCGCCTCGACCAGCTGGAACCAGAAGAAGCCGCGGGGACCGAGGGTAAGCAGGTATGGCAGCTGGCCTATCCGCGGGAAGCGCGAGTGGCCGAACAGCTCGACCGGATGGCGCCCCTCGTAGGCGGACAGGTCGAGCTCGACGGCCTGAGCGGTCCGGGCCACGTTGTGCACGCACAGCACGATGTCGTCCTCGAACGTGCGGATGTGGGCGAAGATCCGCGGGTTGGACGGCTCGATCGGCTCGTAGGTGCCGAAGCCGAAGACCGGATGCTCCTTGCGCAGCGCGATGAAGCGGTGCAGCCACCGCAGCAGGCTTGTTGCCGTGCGGAGCTGGGCCTCGACATTGACGGCCTGGAAGCCGTACACGGGGTCCATCAGCGGCGGCGCGTAGAGCTGGGCGAAGTCGGCGCGGCTGAAGCCGCCGTTGCGATCGCCGGTCCACTGCATGGGAGTCCGGACGCCGTCGCGATCGCCGAGGAACACGTTGTCGCCCATGGCGATCTCGTCCCCGTAGTAGAGGACCGGCGAGCCGGGCAGCGAGAACATGATCGCGTGCAGGAGCTGGATCTCGTCCCGGCCGTTGTCGAGCAGCGGGGCGAGGCGCCGGCGGATGCCCAGGTTCAGCTTCATGCGCGGGTCCTTCGCGTACTCCGCGTACATGTAGTCGCGCTCCTCGTCGGTAACCATCTCGAGCGTCAGCTCGTCGTGGTTGCGCAGGAACAGGCCCCACTGGCACGTTTCCGGAATCGTCGGGGTCTGTTCGAGGATCTCGTAGATCGGCACCGCCTCCTCCCGGCGGATGGCCATGAACATGCGCGGCATGACCGGGAAATGGAACGCCATCTGGCATTCGTCGCCGTTCCCAAAGTACTCGACCACGTCGGCCGGCCACTGGTTGGCCTCGGCCAGCAGCACGCGGTCGGGGTAGTTCTCGTCGACCTCCTTGCGCACGCGCCTGAGGTAGGCGTGGGTCTCGGACAGGTTCTCGCAGATCGTTCCCTGGCGCTCGTACAGGTAGGGCACGGCGTCGAGCCGGAAGCCGTCCAGGCCGAGGTCGAGCCAGAAGCGCAGCACCTCGAGCATGGCGTCCTGGACCTCGGGGTTGTCGAAGTTGAGATCGGGCTGGTGAGAGAAGAAGCGGTGCCAGTAATAGGCGCCGGCCACCGGGTCCCACGTCCAGTTGGAGGCCTCGGTGTCGAGGAAGATGATCCGCGCGTCCTGGTATTTCTCGACCGTGTCCGACCACACGTACCAGTCGCGCTTGGGGTTGTCCGGGCTCGAGCGCGACTCCTGGAACCACTGGTGATCGCTCGAGGTGTGGTTCATGACCAGGTCGGCGATCACGCGGATGCGGCGGGCGTGCGCGGCGTCGATCAGCTCGTGCACGTCGTCGACGTTCCCGTAGTCGGGGTGCACGGAGGTGAAGTCCGCGATGTCGTAGCCGCCGTCTCTCAGGGGCGAGCGATAGAAGGGCAGCAGCCAGATGCAGTCGACGCCGAGCCACTGGAGGTAGTCGAGCTTCTCGGTCAGGCCGCGGAAGTCGCCCGAGCCGTCGCCGTTGGCGTCGAAGAAGCCGCGGATGTGGATCTCGTAAAACACCGCGCCCTTGAACCACAGCGGCTCGTGCTCGAACCACTGGCGGGTCTGGGGCTTGGCCTGGGTGCCGGCGTCGCTCTGCGGGGACGCCGGTCGCGGGACGGTCCTCGTCTCGGCCGCGATCAGATGCGTCAGGGTCGGTGGGCCGACGCCCATCAGTGTCCGTCCCCGTGGGTGCGGCCGCACCGAGAGGCGCCACCGGTGGATGGATCGCAAGGACGCAGGACCCGACGTGTAGCAGCGCTACATGAGGGTCCGAGGACGCAGCGAGCCGCCGCCGGGGGCGCCTCGAATGCGGGCGTACTCACGGGGGCGGGCACCTAGATTTCCACGCGCACGATGTGCGCCTGACGGACGCCGGGCTTGAGCCGGACGTAGTTCGCACCGATGCGCCACAGGAAGCGGTCGCCGGTCAGCAGGTCGTGGGCGGTGAAGGTGGGCGGCAGGCCGAGATTGGCGGGCACGATCGCAAGGCCCTCCTGGGCCTGGTGGGGGTCGACGCTGACGACCGTGATGATCGTGTTGCCCCGGGCGTGCTTGGCGTAAGCGATCAGCGCGTCGTTGGCGGTGTCGAGGAAGGTTACGTTGGAAAGGTCGTGCAACGCGGCGTTCTCGCGCCGGATGTGGTTCACGCGCTCGATGAGCGGCAGCAGCGGGCCGTCGAGCGCGCGCCGCTTGATCTCGTACTTCTCGGAGTGCAGGTACTCCTCGGAGCTGGGCTTGGCCGGCACGTTCTCGAAGTGCTCGTAGCCCGAGTAGATGCCATAGGTCGGGCTGAGCGTCGCGGCGAGCACGAGGCGGGCCTCGAACGCGGGGCGGCCGCAGTGCTGGAGGTACTCGTGCAGGATGTCCGGCGTGTTGGCGAAGAAGTTCGGCCGGAAGTACTCGCTCTCTTCGGTGTTGGCCAGCTCGTCCACGTACTCGGTGAGCTCCCAGCGGGCGTTCTTCCACGTGAAGTACGTGTAGGACTGGCTGAAGCCGATCTTGGCCAGGTGGCGCATGACCGATCGTCTCGTGAACGCCTCCGCGAGGAAGATCACGTCGCGGTTGTGCTGGTGGACGTTCTGGATCAGCCAGCGCCAGAACTCGAACGGCTTGGTGTGCGGGTTGTCGACGCGGAACACTGTGACGCCGCAGTCGACCCACTGGATCACGATCTTCAGCAGGGCGTCCCACAGGCCCTTCCAGTCCGGCGACTCCCAGTTGACGTTGTAGATGTCCTGGTAGCGCTTGGGCGGGTTCTCGGCGTACTTCAGCGTGCCGTCGGGGCGGCGGTGGAACCAGTCGGGATGCTCGTGCAGCCAGGGGTGGTCGGCCGAGCACTGGATCGCGTAGTCGAGCGCGATCTCGATGCCCAGCTCCTTGGCCGCGCTCGTGAGTCGTTTCAGGTCCTCGATCGTCCCGAGGTCGGGATGGACGGCGTCGTGGCCGCCGTTCTCGTCGCCGATCGCCCAGGGCGAGCCGGGATCGTCGGGGCCGGCAGTGAGGGAGTTGTCGCGGCCCTTGCGGTTGGTGTGGCCGATCGGATGGATCGGCGGGAGGTAGAGCACGTCGAAGCCGAGCTCGGCCAGGCGCGGGAGCTGGGTTTCCACGCCGCTCAGGCCGCCCCACGATCTCGGGAACAGCTCGTACCAGGCGCCGAACTTCGCCAGCACCCTGTCGACCTCGATCGCGAGCGGCCGCTCGATGCTGACCGCGCCGTGCCGGGGCTGGATGCGCTCGACGGTGGCAAACAGCTCGGGGCCGAGCGCCACATCGTGCTTGGCCGTCTCGGGCACGTCCTGGTCGGACAGGGTGGCGATGGCGTGGTCGATCAGCGCCCGGTCCGACTTGGCCTTGGCTTCGGCACCCGCGGCGGTGAGAAGCTGGACGCCCTCGGAGAGCTCGCCGGCCAGGTGGTGTTGTTGCGCCGTTACCTTGCGCTCGAGCTCGTCGCGCCACGTGCCGAACACGTCGGTCCAGGCCTCGACCGTGTACTCCCAGGTTCCCTGCTGGTCGACGTCGAAGCTGCCCGCCCAGCGCACGCCGCCGAGGTGGGCGTCGACACGCTCCATCTCGGTCTCGCGCCAGTTGCGGGCCTGCGGCGGCTTGTAGCGCACCACCGCGCGCAGGATGTCGTGGCCGTCACGGAAGATGTCGGCCTCGACGCGCACGGTGTCGCCGAGCACTCGCTTGGCGGGATAGCGGCCGTCGTCGACCGCCGGCGTCGGGAACTGGATCACGATCCGCTCGGGGGGCGGCTTGGTCGTGCCAGGGCGCGGCGGCTTGGCCGGGGTCGGTTGGACCTGGGTGCTCACGCTCGTAGAGGGTGCTGCGGACCGACGGTGGACGGGGTCCTCACGTCTCGAAAAATATCCTTCCTCGCGATGAGTAAACCCTTTCGCGTGATGTCGTCGTGATCGACCTTCCGCGGTCGAGCGGCGTTCAGCTGCATATCACGTCGTTGCCGGGGGGTCGGTTGGGGCGCGAGGCGTACCGATTCGTGGACTGGTTGGCCGCCGCCGGACAGACCTGGTGGCAGGTGTTGCCGCTCGGTCCGCCCGACCGCTACCGGTCGCCGTACAAGGCGCGCTCGGCGTTCGCGGCGTGGCCGGGGCTGCTCGCCGACCCGCGCGCGGCGGTGTCTGCAGGTGAAGTTTCCGCGTTCCGTGAGCGGGAGGGTTTCTGGGCCGTCGACTGGGAGCGGTTCTCTGGTCGCGGCGCGCTGGCCGACCAGGTGCGGTTTGAGCGCGAATGGAGCGCATTGCGTACGTATGCCGCGTCGGCAGGGGTGCGGCTGTTCGGCGACGTGGCGATCTACGTGGCGCCGGGGAGTGCGGACCACCGGGCGCACCCGTCGCTGTTTCGCAGCGGTATGGTCGCGGGCGCCCCGCCCGACGCGTACTCGTCGACCGGGCAGCTGTGGGGCAACCCGCTCTACGACTGGCCGGCGCTGCGCCGGCGGCGCTACCGCTGGTGGGTCGAGCGGCTGCGGCGCACGATGTCGCTGTTCGACCTGGCCCGGATCGACCACTTCCGCGGGTTCGTCTCCTATTGGGCGGTGCCGGCCGGCGCGCGGACGGCCGCCTCCGGGCGCTGGCAGCGGGGTCCGGGGCGGGCGGTGTTCGACGCGGCGGTTGCCGAGCTCGGTGCGCTTGCGCTGGTCGCCGAGGACCTGGGCGTGATCACGCCACCGGTGGCGCGGCTGCGCGACGCGCTCGGGTACCCGGGCATGGTCGTCCTGCAGTTCGGCTTCGACGATCCCGACAGCGTGCACCGGTTCGAGAACCACGCGGTCGAGCGGGTCGTCTACACGGGCACTCACGACCACGACACCGCGCTCGGGTGGTACTCGTCGCTGGACGCCGCGATGCGCGCGCGGGTGGATGAGACGGTGGCGTCGGTCGGCGTTCGCGAGCGACAGGTGTGGTGGAGCCTGATCCGCCTGGCCCTGGCCTCGCGCGCGCAGGTGGCGATGATGCAGGCCCAGGACGTGCTCGGGCTGGGGTCCGAGGCGCGCATGAACGCCCCGGGGCGAGCCGCTGGCGCGTGGCGGTGGCGGATGGAGGCCGGCGCGCTCAAGCCGGCGTTGGCGCGGCGGCTGCGGGAGGCGACGGAGGCCGCGGGCCGGCTCCCGCGCGAGTGAACAGGCATTCACGTCTGGGTGGAGGGTCGAGTGGCAGATTGGTTGCGGCGTGAGGGGCTCAAGTTGCGCGTGGCGCCGCCGATCCCAGAGGGGATGAGTATTGACGCAGTGGTCGGCCGGATCGATCAGATCATGGCGATGCAGCAACAGCTCGCCGACCCCGCCGCCCTTCAGAGCACCTCGGGTTCCACCGCCGAAACCGTCCCGGGCACCACCAGCGCCACCGGCACCGCGTCGGGGAGCTTCAGCGATGCCCTGAACTCGGCGCTCGGCTCCTCCGCGCTCGGCACGACCGATCCCGCGACCGGCACGACCGACCCAACCGGCGCGCTCACGTCGGCGCTGGCCACGGTCTCGCCGGGCCTCGCCGCCAGCGTCGGCACAGCGACCACGACCGCGACCGGATCGGCCCCCGCGCAGGTGCAGGCGATGACCAACATGGCCAACTCGCTGGTCGGCAAGCCGTATGTGTACGGTGGCGGACACGGCGGGTGGGGCCCGCAGTCCGGCTACGACTGCTCGGGCTTCGTGTCGACCGTACTGCACGCCGGCGGCTACCTGAGCCAGCCGGTGGACACCACCGCGCTCCCGAGCCAGGCGGGCATGGAGGCGGGCCCGGGCCAGTACGTCACGGTCTACGACCGGGCGCTACCCGGCCAAAGCGGTCACGTGATCATCGAGATCAACGGGCAGTTCTACGAGTCGGGCGGTTCGCACGGCGCGTGGGGCGGTGGCGGTGGCGTCGAGAAGATCGGCACGCCCTCGGCCGCCTACCTGGCCAGCTTCCCGAACGTGCTGCATCCGTCGGGCCTGTAGTCACCGGCCCGGTCCCCGGGCCCGCGGCTTCAGAATGGCCCGCGGCTTCAGACTGGCCCGCGGCCTCAGACCGACCTGCGCACCGCGACCATCGCGCGCAACGCCGCCGCCCGCGCGGTCACCTTGGCGTGGCGGTAGGCGTACGTAACGTCGCTTCGTAGCCGTTGCCACCAGGTGGTCTGGTACGCGATCAACGCGGACGGGCGCACAAGAACCGGCACGCCATCCCCCGCTAGCACGTCCAGTGCGCGCTCGCCGATTTCGATCTGGCCGAACGCGGTGGGGTGGACGTGGTCGGTCATGACGAGGTTGCGCGCGCCCCACGAACCTAGGTCGACGACCAGCGCGCCCTCCTCGGACGCAACTCGCGAGATCACCGCGTTCAGGTCCTCCACCTTGGCGCCGGCGCGCGGGCGGCCCAGGTCGAGCGGGGCGGTCATCGTCAGCACCCGGTCGCAGCGCTCGGACAGGAAGCGCAGGCAACGCCGGAACGCGTCCTCGAAGGCCGCGGCGTCCCACTCCACCGTGCGCACGTCGTTGACCCCGATGTACAGGCAGCCGACGTCGTAGCGCGCCCCCGGCAGCGAACGCCGCGAGAACGCGGGGATCTGCCCGTGCAGCACGTCGGAAACGAACGCTCCGTCCGCCGCGTAGCCGGTGAACGGCAGGCCCAGGCCGCGCGCCACCCATAGCGCCCAGGACTGCAGCGCGACGCCCCATTGCAGCTCGCCACCCCCGTTGGTGATCGAATCGCCGAAGGCGAGCACGCCCAACCGGCAGCCGCCACCCTGAACACTTGCGCCGGTCACGGCGCGCGAGACTACCCGCTTGTCCCATAATGCCCGCCCGTGAGTTACGGCCGGGTGACAATGAACGACGGCCGCGAGGACGTCCGGCGCGCTGCCGAGGATCTCGCGCAGCGTCTGCCCGAGGCGCTCGCCCCACTGGCGCGGCTGGCGTACAACTACCGCTGGTCGTGGCTGCCGGGCGGTCCCGAGGCCTTCGCGGCGATCGATCCGAACCGCTTCGTGCTGGCCTGCCAGAACCCGGTGCGACTCCTTCAGGAGGTCTCCAACGCCACCCTGCAGCGAGCCGCCGCCGACGGCGCGCTGCTCGAGCGGATCGCTGCGCTCGAGGCGCAGGTCAAGGCCGATCTGGAGCGCCCGCCCTACCCCTCGATCGATCCGGCCCGGCCGGTGGCCTTCCTATGCGCCGAGTACGGCGTACACGTCTCGCTGCCGGTGTACTCGGGTGGTCTGGGCGCGCTGGCCGGCGACCTGCTCAAGGAGGCCTCGGACTGCGCCGTCCCCCTGATCGCCGTCGGCCTCATGTACCGCAAGGGCTACTTCCGCCAGCGGATCGACGCAGGCGGCTGGCAGCACGAGTACTGGATCGACACCGATCCCCATCGCCTCCCCGCGGCGCTCGTGACCGGCGCCGACGAGATCCCACTCAAGATCGAGGTGCCGATCTACGACACCGAGGTGACCGCGCAGGTCTGGCGCGTGGACGTGGGGCGGGTGCCGCTGTTCCTGCTCGACACCGACGTTCCCGAGAACGGGCCCGTCGAGCGCTGGATCACCGGCCGCCTGTACGAGTCCGATGAGCACATCCGGCTGGCCCAGTACGTGCTGCTGGGCGCCGGCGGGGTGCGTGCGCTGACCGCGCTCGGGTTCGAGCCCGGGGTGATCCATCTCAACGAGGGCCACGCGGCGCTCGCGCCCGTGCAGCTCGCGGCGCAGGAGATGCACTCGGGCGAGCAGCTGGCCACCGGCATCGCCTCGGCGCGCGAGCGCACGGTGTTCACTACCCACACGCCGGTGCCCGCCGGCAACGACACCTACCCCACCAGCCAGGTCGAGGCGGCGATCGGAAACCTGATGGGCCAGCTCGGCATCGACGCCCGCGAGGTGATCTCGCTCGGTCGCACCAACCCCGAGGACGGGAGTGAGCCGTTCGGTGTCACCCAGGCGGCTCTGCGCATGAGCCGGGCCGCCAACGGCGTGAGCCGTCGCCACGGCGAGGTGGCGCGCGAGATGTGGCGGGCGCTATGGCCCGAGCTGCCGGTAGAAGCGGTGCCCGTCGACCACGTCACCAACGGCGTGCACGTCCCGACGTGGATCGGGAGGCCGATGCGCGAGCTGATGGATCGCCACCGGGGCGAGGGGTGGATGGCGCATGCAGCCGAGCCCGAGACCTGGGCGGCGGTCGATCGCATCCCGGACGCCGAGCTGTGGCAGGCACGCGGAGCCCAGCGCGCCGAGCTCGTCGACGAGCTCCGGACGCGCAGCGCGATCGAGCGCCTGCAGCGCGGCGACGTCCCCGAGTACGTGGGCGCCGCGGCCCGGACGTTCGATGCGCAGGTGCTGACCATCGGCTTCGCGCGGCGCGTGGCCACGTACAAGCGGATCGACCTGCTGACCCGCGACCCGGAGTGGACGCAAGCGCTCCTGGGCGGCGACGAGCCCGTGCAGGTGGTTCTGGCCGGCAAGGCGCACCCGCGCGACGAGGAGGCCAAGCGCACCCTGCAGCGCCTGTTCGGCATGAAGGGCGCCAAGGTCGTCGGCCAGCGGGTGGTGTTCCTCGACGACTACGACCTGGCCACGGCGGCCTGGCTGGTCCGTGGCTGCGACGTGTGGCTGAACGTGCCGCGCCCGCCGCTCGAGGCGAGCGGCACCAGCGGCATGAAGTCCGTGGTCAACGGCGGGCTGCAGCTCAGCGTGCTCGACGGCTGGTGGGCCGAGGGCTACGACGGCGAGAACGGATGGGGCGTATCCGGCGAGGTCGACTCCGACCATCCCGCCCAGGACGAGCGCGACGCGAACGCCCTGCACCAGCTGCTCGACGACGAGGTGCTGCCTACCTTCTACAAGCGCGACGAGCACGGCCTGCCGGTCGCCTGGCTGGCCCGCGTCCGCGCGTCGCTCAAAACACTCGGGCCACGGTTCAGCGCCACGCGCATGCTGTCGGAATACCTGTCGGGGCCCTACCGCGGCGCCTGACCGCAGCGGGAAGGTAGCGTCCGAAATAGGCGTCATTAAGCTGATGGCAGGCGAACGACTTCGCAGCACCTAGCAATGGGCTCCCGCGCGAACACCACCAAGCCCACGGCGAGCGAGCTGGCCGACCTCTCGGCGCTCGCCGACGGCACGCTCGACCCGGCTCGCAGGGCCCAGGTGGAGGCGAGGATCGCTGCCTCGCCCGAGCTGAGCGCGCTATACGAGCGCGAGCGGCGCGTGGTCGACGCTCTGCACCGGGCGCGGGCCACCGATCGCGCACCCGAGCGGCTGCGAGCCCGGATCGAGGCCGCGCGGCCCACTCGCACCGTGGTCATCCGCCGGCGCGTCGCCTATGCCGGCGGTCTGGTCGGGGCGCTCGCGGCGATCGCGCTGGCGCTCGTACTCGTGCTGCCGGGCGGCACACCCGGCGCTCCGTCCGTTTCCGACGCGGCGGCGCTCGCCGCCCGCGGGCCCACCCAAGCTCCTCCCGCGCCCAACCCGGCAGATCCCGACTCCACGCTGTATCAGAACGTCGGCGAGGTCCACTTCCCGAACTGGAACCGGCTGCGCTGGCGCGCGGTGGGCGCCCGCACCGACGGCCTGGCCGGGCACCAGGCGGTCACCGTCTACTACCAGTGGCGGGGCAAGCGGATCGCCTACACGATCGTGTCCGCCCCGACGCTGGCGCAACCGGCGGCGCATCGCACGTGGCGGAACGGAATCGAGCTGCGCACGATGACCCAGAACGGGCGCCTGGTGGTGAGCTGGCACCTGGGCGGCGATACGTGCGTGCTCTCGGGCACCGGGGTCACGGCCGCCGCGCTGCAGAAGCTGGCGGCGTGGAAGGTCCCGACGGCGGGTCGCTGACGAGGTCGCGCGCAACCCGCTGTCGCGCGCGGTGCAGTCGCGTGGTGATCGTCGCCTCCCGCACCCGCAGCGCGCGAGCCGCCTCGCGGTAGGACAGACCGACCACGTCGATCGCCACCAGCGCGTCGCGGAAGTCGTCCGGTAGCCGCGAGATCGCGCCGTACAGCTCGGCCGACTGCACGCGCGACTCCGCCGCGGGCGCCGTGGGGTCCTCGATCAGATCCACATCGTCGGGCAGCGGAACGGTCTGCGGCCGGCGGGCGGCCGTGCGCCGCGAGCTGAAGAACGTGTTGCGCAGGACGCGCAGCAGGTAGCCGAGATCGTCCTCGGAATGCAGGAAGCGCGGCCGGCGCAGTATCCGCTCAAAGGTCTCCTGGACGAGGTCCTCGGCCTCCTCGCGGGAGCCGCACAGGCTCCATGCCGCGCGGTAGAGCCGGTCGATGTGATCGCCCAGCGCCTCGGGATCGAGCTGACGTTCGACGTTCATCGTGGCTGCCCCAGGATACGGTCGCGGCCCGCCCCCGGTTCTCGAGAAGTGCTCAGCCCTGCAGGTCCGACAGCGGGCGTGGCGCCGGCCCCACGTACTTGGCGGTGGGGCGGATCAGCCGGCCTTCGCGCTTCTGCTCGAGGATGTGCGCCGACCAGCCGGCGGTGCGCGCGCAGGTGAACAGCGGCGTGAACAGCTCGGGCGGGACCTCGGCGAAGTCGAGCACCACGGCCGACCAGAACTCGACGTTGGTGGCGAGCACGCGGTCGGGCCGGCGGGCTTGAAGCTCGGCCAGCGCCGCGACTCGAGCGCCTCGGCGACATCCACGCGCGGCGCGCCGAGCGCCTTGGCCGTGCGGCGGAGGACTCGGGCCCGTGGATCCTCGGCGCGGTAGACGCGGTGCCCAAACCCCATCAGCCGCTCGCCGCGATCGAGCAGATCCTTCACGTAGCGCTCGGCGTCGCCCATCTGCGCGACGTCGTCGAGCATCTTGAGCACGCGCAGCGGAGCGCCGCCGTGCAACGGGCCCGACAGCGCGCCGACGGCGGCCGACAGCGCCGCCGCGACGTCCGCGCCGGTCGAGGCGACCACCCGTGCGGTGAACGTCGAGGCGTTCATCCCGTGCTCGGCGGCCGAGTTCCAGTACGCGTCGATCGCCTGCACGTGGCGCGGATCGGCCTCGCCGCGCCAGCGGATCAGGAAACGCTCGGGGATCGAGCGCGCCTTGTCGACCTCGGTCTGAGACACCGGCGGCTTGCCGATCCCGCGGGCCGACTGGGCGACGAACGAGAGCGCCATGACCGACGCCCGGGCCAGGTTGTCGCGAGCCTCGTCGTCGGAGATGTCGATCAGCTGCCCGAACCCCCATTGCGGGGCGAGCATCGCCAGCGCAGACTGCACGTCGACGCGGGGATCGCCCGAGCGCACGCTCAGCGGGAAGGGCGCGGCCGGGGGGAGTCCGGGAAGCAGGTGCCCGTCGACGAGCAGGCCCCAGACCTGTTCGAACGGGACGTTGCCGACCAGTTCCTCGATGTCGACGCCTCGGTAGCGCAGCGCGCCGCCGGCCCGATCGGGCTCGGCGATCTCTGTGGCGAAGGCGACGACTCCCTCGAGGCCAGACTGGACTTCGGCGGTGGCAGACATGCCCGACAGCGTAGTGGCCGCGCTGCCGGAGTAGCCTTGCCCGCCGTGTCCGACCTGCTGCGCCGGTCCGCCACCGAGCTCGCCGCGCTCGTCCGCGCCGGCGATGTGTCCGCCCGCGAGCTGGTCGAGGCCTCGCTGGGCCGCATCGACGAGCTGCAACCAACGCTGGGGGCGTTCACGCACGTGGCGCATGAGTCGTCGCTCGCGGACGCGGACGGCGTCGCACCCGGCGATCCCCGCCCGTTCGCCGGCGTGCCGATCGCGATCAAGGACAACCGGGCGGTGAATGGGATGCCGCTCACGATGGGCAGCGACCTGTTCGCCGATTTCGCACCAGGCCGCGACGCGTACCTGGTCCGCAGGCTGCGCGAGGCCGGCTTCGTGATCGTGGGCAAGACCTCGATGCCCGAGATGGGGATCCTGCCCACCACCGAGCCCCGCCGCTTCGGCCCGGCGCGCAACCCGTGGGACCCCGGGCGCACGCCGGGCGGCTCGAGCGGCGGCGCCGCCGTGGCGGTGGCCGCCGGGATGGTGCCGGTGGCGCACGGAAACGACGGCGGCGGCTCGATCCGGATCCCCGCCGCCTGCTGCGGGCTGGTCGGGCTCAAGCCGGCGCGCGGCCGCGTGTCGGTCGGGCCCGACGGCGGGCACAGCTTCCTCGTCTGCGACGGGGTGCTGACCCGCACGGTCCGCGACACCGCCCAGGTGCTCGACGTGCTGGCCGGGCCCGAGCCCGGCGACGCCACGTGGGCCCCGCCGCCCCCGGCGGCCGGGTACACCGCGTTGACCGAGGTCGATCCCGGGCACCTGCGGATCGCCCTGGCGATGGCCTCGCCGCGCGAGGGCGCCACCGTCGACCCGGTGTGCGAGCAGGCGGCGCGCGACGCCGCCTCGCTGCTCGAATCGCTCGGGCATCACGTCGAGGAGATCACGCCACCGTGGGCAGGCATGGACCTGCTGCCGGATTTCACGCGGGCCTTCGGGCCGCTGGTCTCGTTCACCACCTGGCTGGGCGGGCACCTCACCGGCCGCGAGCCGACGACCGAGGACGTCGAGCCGCTCACCTGGACCCTGTACGAGCACGCGCGCGGCCAGGACACGATCAAGTACCTGACCGCGGAGTACCGCCTCGAGTCGGTGGCGCGCTCGATCGTCCAGGCGCTCGCGCCCTACGACGTGCTGCTCACTCCGGTGCTGGCCCGGCGGCCGGTGCCGATCGGGGAGATCCACGGGATGGGGCCGGACCCGATGGTCGAGTTCCGCAAGTCCGCCGACTTCACGCCGTTCACTGCGATCTTCAACGTCACCGGTCAGCCGGCCATCGCGCTGCCGCTCTACCACGGCGAGGACGGCGTGCCCACCGCGGTCCAGCTGGTCGGGCCGCCGGCGCGCGAGGAGGTGCTGCTCAGCCTGGCCGTGCAGCTCGAGGCCGCGCTGCCCTGGGCCGACCGCGCGCCGGCGCTATAGCGCGCTCCACTGGCGCCCGTCCATGGTGCGCCACAGGCCCTGACCGGGCGCGAGCAGCCAGGCGTGCCTGGGTGAGAGCACGTCGAATGCGGCCGGACCGCCCTGTGGGTTGACGGCGGGAACCTCGTGCCACGTGAAGCCGGCATCCTCGCTCTCGTACATGGAGTTCTGGGCCGCCAGCCACAGCCGCGTGTGCGAGCCCGCCGCCAGCGCATTCGGCTCGGCGCGCGTGATGGTTCCCGCACGCGCGGGCGCGGTCAGGCTCCGGACCTGCGAGGCGATGCTCCACTTCCGGCCCCCGTCCGTGGTGTGCAGCAGCGCCTTCTCGCTGCTGCCGGCGGCCGCGCCACCGAGGCAGATCACCCACCAGTCGCCGGGGGACCGGCGGTCGTGAGGAATCCGCCCCAGCACGGACGCCCCATCCAGGTCGGACGGGTCGAGCGCCAGCTACTCCCGCCGTCGCTCGAGACCGCGAGCCGCGCGTCGCTGGCCGGCCGTGGGGCGACGACGACCGCTGCACCGCGGACCGCCAGCTCGGCGGCGGCGGTCGTGACCGGCTGCGGAAACGCGGCCTGATGCCAGGCGCCGTCCGGCAGCGACTTGTGCGCGAGAACCGGCCGGCACCGCACGTTGATCCGGTGCGGGCAGCCGAGTGTCCAAAGCGTCTTCCGTGTGATCGTGAGCGCCGCCGCCGAGCTGGGCACCGGCTGCACCGTCCAATCCGTTCCGCCGGTGGTGGTGGCCAAGAGCGGTCCGGCGCCCGTCGAGGCCCACACGCTCTGAGGCGTTGTGGCGGTGATCTGCTGGACGAGCACGCCGGCCGGCGGCGCCGGCAACGGCACGCCCTCGGTCATCCAGTGCCGGCCGCCGTCGCGAGTGATGGTCAGCAGCACCGGCTGCCGGTGCCATCGCGTCTGACTGCACGGCGCCTCGGACGCGGTCAGGCCGACGCCAACGGCCGCGCTCAGGAAGTGGACCGCGCCGAGCTGGGCGGGGCCCACGGCGTCGCCCGAGCTGAGCGTCCGGGTGCAGCTGTCCGGGGTGGTCGCGGGTCGTGCCGTGCGTGTGGCGGCGGGCGCGGCGGGACGGGTCGCCGCTGTCGCGCAGCCCGCGAACCCCGTGCCGGCGGCGGTCGCCAGCACGGCGGCCCACCAGCCGGGTCTCACGGCAGCGCGACGCGGTGATAGGTCTGGCCGGCATCGGTCGTGTAGAAGAGCCGCTCGTTGGCTGGCGCGATCTTCCCGACGAATCCCAGCGCGACCCCGTGCGTGGGGTCGGTGAAGCCGAGGTAGGCCCACTGGGCGATGCCGGTCGGGCCCGTCCGGTTCCAAGTCGCGCCGTCATCGGTGGTCCGGTAGAGCTGCGAGTAGCCGACCACCGCGGTGCTCGCCGAGGCCGCCGCGAACGCCGCCGAGTTCGGCAGGCTCAGTCCGGTGCTCACGACCGCGGTGAAGTGTGCGCCGCCGTCGCTCGAGCGCCACACGCCGCTGTCCATCCCGGTCGCGCACCGTGCCCAGACGACCGGAGGCGCCGGCGCCGCGAACTCGCAGGGCAGGCCGGGCGAGGGGGCGGGGTAGGCGGTGAAGCTCTGGGCGCCGTCGTGCGAGACCAGCACGTTGCCGCCGATCCCGGTCCCCTGGCCCGACTGGACGATCACGTCAGTGCCCTGCACCCACAGGCCGCCCGAGACGACGCCGGCGGCGGGCACGGCGCTCCAGCCGTCGTGGGCCACCGGCGAGCGCATCAGCCGCCCGTTGCCGCCGCCCGTCGGCTCGACCGTCGCGTAGACCAGGCCGGCCGTGATCGCGAGGTCGGTGACCGCGCCACCCACATCGACGTGGCGCCAGCTCACCCCGCCGTCGTGGGTGGCGTAGAGGTCGGGGCCGTAGGCGAAGCCGTTGTGGGCGTCCGCGAAGCGAATCTGCGAGTACCCGGAGGTACCGGAGGACTCCGTCACGAGCGGGGCGGCCGGCGCGTGGATCGCGGTGAAGGCGTGCCCGCCGTCCGTGGTCTGCAGGATCGACCCGCACGGCGCCGTCTGCGTGGAAGCGCATGGCCCGGCGCCGAGCAGCCACCAGTTGAGATCGCTGATCGCGGTGAACGACTGCGGGGCGAGGTGCGCGGGTAGCGAGGCCGGCGCGGTGGCGGTCGACTGGGTCTTGGCGGATGTCGCCGGCGTATGTGCCCGGGCGGTGCTCGAGGTCTTTCCCGTCGCCGAGGCCGGCTGCGGCTTGCCGGTGTGCACGTTTTCCAGCACGATCGCCACCACCGCCGCAACGACCGCGGCCGCGGCCAGCACCGCCAGCACCTCGGAGCCTCGGCGCGGCCGCCGCGGGCCGCTCGCCGTGCGGTGGACCGGCTCCGGCCGACGAGCCCGCATGCGCTGGTGCGCGCCTTGCTCGGTCAGCTGCGTGAGCTGCGACTCGACCCGATCCAGATAGTCGTTCATGCCGATTGGGCGGGTGGGCCCGATTCCTTGATCTGCTCGCGCATCCGGGCGAGACCGCGGCTGACACGCTTGCGCACGACCATCTCCGAGCATTTGAGTTGCGTGGCGATCTCGCGGTAGGAGCGCTCGTCGATCACGTGCGAGCGGATCGCCGCGCCCTCGTCCGCCGGCAGGTCGTCGAGCTGGCGCAGGATGCCCGAGCCGCCCTTCGCCACCTCGACGATCCGGGCCAGATCCCGGTCGTCGAGGGCCACGGGCTGGAAGCCCAGCCGGAGGCGGGCCCGTGCCTCGACCCGCCCGCGGCGCCAGCTCATCAGCAGCTTGTTGCGGGCGATCCCGATCAGCCAGGGCGTGGCGGAGCCGGTCTGCTCGGAGTACCGGCTGGCGGCCAGGAGCACCGCCGCGAACACCTCGGCGCCCAGGTCGGCCGCCGCCTCGGGGTCCCGTGTCTCCCGCATCAGGTACGCGAGCACGGTGGGGAGATGCCGCCGGTAGAACACGGCAAAGGCGGCTCCGTCACGCGACGCGATCGCCGCTAGCAGCGCTGCGTCGGAGGATTGCTGGCGGTTGTCCATTCGCCCCTGTATTGCTCGGGTCCGCGGATGTGTGACGGAGGCTATCGGTCCCGGGGACGTAAAATCGGCGCTCGACTGTCCCCGAATCTCAAGAGGAACGCGAGATCCCATGGCCTACGTCATCGCCGAGCCCTGCATCGGCACAAAGGACAATTCGTGCGTTGAGGTCTGCCCGGTCGATTGCATCCATCCCACTCCGGACGAGCCGGACTACGACGACGTCCCGATGCTCTACATCGATCCGGAGGAGTGCATCGACTGTGATGCCTGCGTCGAGGCCTGCCCGGTGGATGCCTGCTTCGCCGAGGACCAGCTGCCCGACGAGTGGCAGCACTACACGAAGCTGAACTCTGATTACTACGCCAACCGTTCTTAGGGGCGCACCCACTTCTGGCGCCCCGGGCGCCGGCGCACTGTAGTCACGCTGCCACTGTGGCTGGGCGCGAGGGGCACCGGAAGCGGGCCGCGCCCCTCACTCGAAGCATCCGGCCCAGCTCAAGCCATTGGCAATGACATCCCGAGGGGCTTGGGCGCGGCGGCTGGCGCCGGCGCCTGCATGACCGGCAGCTCGATCGGGGAGAGGGCGATCAGGCCGCGTGCCGCGTGGTGAAGCGCCTGGGCGGCGGGGTCGTCGGGGTCCGAGAAGACGATCGGGACGCCGGCGTCGGACTGCTCGCGCAGGCCGATGGTGAGCGGCACCTTGCCGAGCAGCGGGACCTCGAGCTCCTCGGCCAGGAGCTGGCCGCCGCCCTCGCCGAACAGCTGGTAGCGCTCGCCGTCGGGGGTCACGAAGCCCGACATGTTCTCGATCACGCCGGCGATCTCGAGCTTGAGCTTGATTGCCATCTCGGCGCTGCGACGGGCCACCTTCTGGGCCACCGGCTGGGGCGTGGTGACGATCACGAACTTGGCCTGGGGCAGCAGCTGGGCGAGCGTCATCGACACGTCGCCGGTGCCCGGCGGGAGGTCGATCAGGAGGTAGTCGAGCTCGCCCCACTCGACGTCCTCGAGGAACTGCTGGAGCGCCTTGTGGAGCATCGGCCCGCGCCACACCACGGCGGCGTCCTGCTCGACGAAGAACCCGATCGACATCACGCCGATGCCGTCATAGGCCTTGAGCGGGACGATCTTTCGCTCGGCGTTGACATGCGGGCGCTCTGCGCCGAGGCCGAGCATGCGCGGCTGGGAGTAGCCCCACACGTCGGCGTCGAGCACGCCGACCTGCTTGCCGTCGGCGGTCAGCGCGGCGGCAAGGTTGGCGGTCACGCTCGACTTGCCCACCCCGCCCTTGCCGGAGCCCACGCAGATCACGTTCTTGACCTGGGCCAGGGCGCCCTCGGGCAGGGAGCCGCGGCCGAGCTTGCGGCCGAGTGCCGCCTTCTCGGTGTCGGAGAGGATGTCGAAGCTGATGTTCACGCCGGTCACGCCCTCGAGGCCCCGCACCGCCTCGGCCACGCCGGTCTGGAAGTGGCTGCGGATCGGGCAGCCGGGTGTGGTCAGCGAGACCATCACGTCGACTACGCCGTTCTCGTGCACGTCGACGGAGCGCACCATCTCCAGCTCGACGATGTCGCGCCGAAGCTCGGGGTCGATCACGGCGCGAAGGGAATCGATTACTTGGTCTCGCGTTGGCATGGAATTGATTGTAGGCAGCCGGTCGTGCCGTCCAGTCGAGTGACGCATGTCACACGGGCGCGTGTCCGTTTAAAGACCGACGGGGCGCCACTTCCGTGACGCCCCGGCGGTTGAGGGAGGAGAGGGTGCTGCATTCGCCGGCGAGGTTATGAGGCCGGCGAACCTGTCCCGCCTGCGACGCTCTCCGTGGACGCCGGGCGGGGGAAGCCTTTTGGTGCTGCTACGAGCCGATCAGCCCTTGCGCGTTGGAGACTAGACGCTCCACGCGCGCGCTCACCGCGCCGGACTGCTTCTCGAAATCCCTACGCACTGAGCTTAGCTCACGGTTCAAGCGCCGCTGGTTCTGGCGCATCGTGCGCTCGACCAGGCTGCGCCGCTGCCGAAGCTCCCGCTCAAAGCGTGTACGTGCCCGGCGAACCTGCCGCTCAAACCGATTCCGGGCGGTGGCGCCCCGGCGCTCGTAGCGCTTGAGCTCCCGCTCGAGGGCGGGGCGAGTCTTGTACTTGGCGGCCAGGCCTTTGACGGTCGAGACCAGGTCCTCGCCGGCCAGGATCCCAGCTCCGACGGGAACGAGCACGGCGCGCTCGGCGAGCACCTGCGCCTGCGCGGTCCGGGTCTTGGACTGGGTTGAAGTCGTGGTGCGCGAAGTCGTCCGCCGCGCGCTGGGGGCGGTCCGGGTGGCCGTCCGAGTCCTGCGCGCGCTGCCGGCCGGCTTTCGGCTCGTAGTCCGCTTTGTTGTGGTGGCGGGCCTCTGAATGCCTGAGGTGTTGGTAGCCATTGCTGTGCTCCTACTCCCGGTTAGAACTCATCTAGAAAACGCTCGAACATATGTTTGTACACGACAGGCTAGCGCGCGTTACAGCCCCGTCGAATGAAAAGTTCGTGAACGAGGCGGTTTAAGCCGCAGCGTCCGGCTCTGACCGGCGGGTGGGGCGCTCGGGGTGGGTGGTGGGGCGGGTGGGACCCAACTCCCGGGGCATCGTGCGCTCGAGCCAGGCATGGGGATCGCGCAGCTCGGCCAGCGTGGGCAGGACCTCAGGGCTCGACCACAGGTGGTGCAGGGCCTCGCGGCCCCGCTCCTGGACGATCGCGTCGCAGAAGAATTTGCCCTGCTCATACTGCTTGAGCTTGAGCTCGAGCCCGAGCAGCCGCGCCACCAGCCGTGACATGCCCGACTGCGACTTGCGCCGGCGGTCGAGCGCGGCGCGCAGCTTGGGCAGCGAGGGCAGCAGATCGGGCGCAACCACGTCCATCACGTGCTCGGCGTGGCCCTCGATCACCGCCATCACCGCCTGCACGCGGTCGAGCGTCTCGCGCTCGGGCGTGGTGGTGACGATCGAGATCAGGTCTCCGTTGCGGAGGTGGCCGAGCACCCGCTTGACCTCGTCGGTGCTGGGGATGCGCAGCTTGCGAGGGGCCTCCAGGCGCACCTCCGCGCTTTTCAGAAGCTCTCGCACGAGGCCGGCCACGTGGGGGTGGAGCCAGGGCACGCCGGCGAACTGGACCGCGTGGGTGACCTCGTGCAGCGTCACCCAGGTCATGAACTCCTCCTCCTCGGCGCTGAACGCCTGCACGGCGTGCCCGAGGTTGGGGAGCACGAACAACAGGCGCGGGGGCCGGTCCTCGACCGCCTCGTCGAGCAGCACCAGCTCGTACTGGCCGAGCACGCGCTGGCCCAGGTAGCCGACGACCACGCCGACCTCGGTGCTGAGGATGATCCCCATCCCGATCTCCATGGCCGGCTTGAGCGGGCCGAGGTTGTCGCCGGCGCGCTTGAGCACCGGGTCCAGCAGCAGCCGCATCGAGTCGAGGTTGGTGGCCACCCATTCCTCGCGGGTGATGCCCTCGGGGGGCGGGAGCGGCCGGGCGGGCGTGAGGCCCGTGTAGGCCGCCACGCGGGACTCGGCCTCGTCGGCCAGCGCGGCCAGGTCGGCGGTCGGGGCCTCGGCCTCGCCGGTCCCGGCCACGAACGTGGCGATCCGCTTGGCGATGACCCAGTCGATCACGCCGGGATCCTCTCGAGCATCGTCAGCGTCTCCTGCGAGCGGGCGGCGATGACCGGCGAGGCCGGATCGGCGGTGAGCGGTGCGCTCAGTGGGTGATCGCACCACGGGAAGCTGACGTGGCCTCCTGCCTCGCGCACGATCAGCTGGCCGGCCGCGGCGTCCACCCCGCGCGAGCGCCGCAGCGAGACCATCCCGTCGAAGCGGGCCGCCGCTACCTGGCAGAGCGAAGCGGCAATCGTGCCGAGCGCGCGCAGGCGGTAGGCGCTGTCTTGCAGAGCCTCGATCGAGGCGTTGATCCAGCGCGGATCGGCCGATTCGATGCCGAGCACTTCCAGGCGCCCATCGCGCCCTCGGCGCTCGGCCAGTGTGGGATCGAGCCGCTCGCCGTCCAGCCAGGCGCCTTGGCCTCGCCACGCCCACCACTGCTCGCCCGGCCCGAAGTCGTGCACGAACCCGAAGGCCACGTCGGCCATCGTCTCGCCGTCGGCCACGGCGATCGACAGGGCGTAGCTCGGGATGCCGCGCTTGGCGTTGAGCGACCCGTCGATCGGGTCGATGATCACCCGCACTTCGTGGTCGCCGTAGCTGATCACGCCGCGCTCCTCGGACACGGCGCAGAACCGGTAGCCCTCCTCGCGCAGGCCGTCCAGCTCGTCGAACACGAGCTGCTCGGCGCTCTGGTCGATCTCCAGCGTACGGTCGCCACCGCTGCCGCGGGTACCCGTCTCCTGGGCCCGCTCCTTGGTGGTCGGCACCTCCGCGAGCATGCGCTCCAGACCCCCCACCGCCCGTCGGCAGACAGCCAGCCAATCTGCGTCGAGTGCCGAGCGGGTGGAGGTCATGGCCGACTTATGCTGTCAGACGTGGCGCTCACCCTAGACCCCCTCCTTCCCGCGCAACGGGAGGCTGTCACCTGTGAGCACGAACCGCTGCTGGTGCTGGGCGCCGCGGGCACCGGCAAGACCCGGACGATCGAAGCCCGGTTTCTGAGCCTGGTCGAGCAGGGACGGCGTCCGGAGCGGATGCTGCTGCTGACCGCCTCGGCCGCGCGCGCCGACGCCTCGCGGATTCGCCTCGAACGCGGCCTCCAGGTGGGATACGACGAACTGTTCGTGCTCACCGCCGTCGATTTGGCGGAGCTGATCCTCGGCGTGGCGGGGGTGGGTGGGTCCAGTATCAACCCGCTCGAGCCGGTGCTCGGCCCGGCCGAGCGGTTCGCCATGCTGCTCGACGGGATCGACCGCCTGTCGCTCGTGCGCCACGACTTCGGCGGGAGCGCCCACGCCCTGCTCGCCGGGTTCATCCGCCGGATCGACCGGCTGAAGGCCCACCTGGTGGGGGCGGAGGAGTACGCCCGGTGGGCTTTGCGGCTGGCGGAGTCGGGCTCGGACGTGGACGGAGGGGACGCGGCGGTCGAGCGGGAGTTCGCCGAGGTGTATCGGGTCCACGAGCGGCTGCTGGCCGAGGCGGGGGCCCGGGACGCCGGCGAGGAGATCCGCGATGCGCTGCGCGTTGTGAACGAGCGGCCGGGGGTGGCACGGCGGTTCGAGCACGTGCTGGTCGACGACGCCCACGACTTCTCGCTTGCGTCGGCCACTCTGGCTCGAGCGGTGGGGGGCTCGCGGCTGACCGTGGCCGCCGACCCGGTGCGAGGCTTCGGCGACGGCTCGCCGTTGCATGCCTCGGGGGTGTCCGGGGCGCGAGTGGTCGAGCTGGATTGCAGCCTGCGGGTGCCGCGCCGGGCGATGCGAGCGGCCGGGGCGGTGGTGGACCTCGGCTCGTTTGAGCCGGCTTCGGCCGAGGGGGAGATCGCCTTCTGGCGATGCGCCAACGAGCGGGCCCAGGCTCAGGCGGTGGCGGCCGACGTGGAGCGGCTGATCGCGGGTTCGGGCGTTCTGCCTGGTCAGATCGCCGTGCTCGTGCCCAGCGTGTCGCGCGAGGGGCAGGCCGTGGCGGTGGCGCTCGAGGAGCGGGCGGTGTCCCACAGGGTGGTCGGCGAGACCGCATTCTTCCGGCGGGCCGAGATCCGCGACGTGCTGGCCTGGCTGCGGTTGTTGGCCGATCCGACGGACGCGCCTGCCGTGGTGCGGGCTCTGGCCCGTCCCCCGATCGAGTTGCGCTCGGTGGACATCGCCCGCTGCACGCAGATCGCGCGCCGGCGCAAGCTCGACATGGTGGCCGCGCTCGAGGCCGCGATCGAGTCGCCGCAGGTGCCGCCCGAGGCGCGGGAGCGAATCCACGTGTTCTTGAAGCTCTACCGGGCGGGCATGGCGGAGATCGACAGCACCCGGCCCGACGTGTACGTGCACCGGCTGATCGACCGCCTGGGGCTGCGGCGCCAGCAGCTGTTCGCCGCCCAGTCGAACGTGGTCGAGCGCCTGCGGGCGCTGGCCCGCTTCGGCGAGCTCGCGTCGGGTTTCGCGCGTCGCTCTCCGCACGCCACTCCGCGCGAGTTCGCCCGGCACATCGCCTCGGTGGCCGACTTCGGGCTGCGCGAGCACGAGGAGCCGGACCTGCTCGAGCCGTCCGTGGTGCAGGTGGTGGCGCTCGACGGAGCGGCCGCACTGGAGGCCGAGCACGTGTACGTGCTGGGGCTGCACGCCGGGCTGACCGAGCCCGCGCCCGACCCGGCGCTCGAGGAGGCCGTCGACGCATCGTTGGAGGTCCGTGGGCAGGCCCCTGTGGTGCGTCAGGCGCTGTATGTGGCGGTGACGAGGGCGCGCCGACGGGTGGTGCTGACCTGCCCGGCCGTCGCGGAACGTGGGTCGGCGATGCTCCCGGCGCCCGCGGTCGAGGCGATGCGGGCCGCGGTGGGCGGCGCCTGGGACGACCACGAGGAGGAGATGTTCGGGCCGGCCGAGACGCTCCACTCGACCTACCGGCTGCTGCGCGACGAGGTGCTCGAGGGCACCAAGCGCGCCGGCGGCCGGCTGGCCGAGCTGCGGTTGGACACGGATCTGGACGTGTCGCACGCCGTTGTGCGCTACCTGGAGCTGTTGAAGCTGGCGGCACTGATCGAGCGACCCGAGGGGCAGTCGCTGGCCGAGGCCGTGCGCGACGTGAACTCGCGGATCCTCCAGGCGGTGACCGCCGAGCAGCGCGAGATCTTCAGCTCGTCGGTGCTCGACGACTATCTGCTGGATGCCGAACGGGACGCGCGGCGGCGGGCGGCGGCGGTCGCGGCGCGCGACGACCCCTCGGTGGAGTCGTTCCTGCCGGTGCGCGGTGACGGGATCGTGCTGTCGGCGTCCGACATCGACACCTACCGGACGTGTCCGTTGAAGTACAAGTTCGCGCGCGTGTTCCGGATCCCGCAGGAGCCGACCGTCCACCAGCGGTTCGGGATCGTGGTGCACCAGGTGCTCGAGCGCTTCCATGCGCGGGAGGAGGTCTCAGGCTCGCTCCCCGAGCTGCTCGGTCTGTTGGATTCCAGCTGGCGGCGCGGCGGGTTCGGCGACTCCGAGGAGGAGCGCCAGTTGCGCGGCAAGGCGGCCGCGGCGCTCACCCAGTACCACGCCCGGTTTCAATCGTCGGAGTCCGAGCCGTTGTGGTTCGAGCGTGCCTTCTCGTTCAAGCTGGGGCCGCACTTGCTGCGCGGGCGGGTGGACCGGGTCGATCGCCTGCCCGGGGGCGAGTACGAGCTGATCGACTACAAGACCGGTCGGCCGAAGAGTCCCGGGCAGCTCGTCGACGACGTGCAGCTGTCGCTGTACGCGGTCGGTGCGCGAGAGGCCTGGAGCCTCGATGCCTCCCAGCAGGCTTACTACTACGTCCTGGACGACCAGAAAGTCGCGGTGCCGGCCGATCGCGTGGACCGCTACGAATGGATCCAGGAGGTCGCGATGGAGGTGGCCGACGGGATCCTCTCGCAGGGGTTCGAACCGACCCCCTCATTCGCGGCGTGCTCGGTGTGCGACTACCGGCTGGTGTGCCCCGCCGCCGAGGGGTGAGGGCTCGGCGGGCTGCTCTAGCCGCGGGCGGTGTCCGGGTCGTCGTCGCCGCGCTGGCGCAAGAAGCGTTGGAGCTCACGGGCGATCGTGTCGCCCGAGGGAAGCGGCCCCTGCTGCTCGCTCAGCTCCTCGGCGGCGGCCTGTTCGAGGCGCTCGACGAACGCCTGGACGTCGGGGTCGCTCTGGACGGCCAGGTTGACCTGGCGGTCGTAGTCCGCGGTGGCCGACTCGAGGTCGCTGGCGTCGACCGCCACCTGCACGAGGCCTTCGAGCTTACGCACCAGGGCCAGCGCCGCCTTGGGGTTGGGCGCCGCCGCGATGTAGTGCGGCACGGCCGCCCACAGGCTCGCCGACGGCAGACCGGATTCCTGGCATGCCGCGTGGAGGACGCCGACGATCCCGGTGGGGCCCTCGTATGAGGAGCGGGTAAGGCCGAGACGCACGACGAGATCGCTGTCGGTGGCCATGCCGGTGACCGAGATCGGGCGGGTGTGCGGGACGTCGGCCAAGAGCGCCCCGAGCGTGACGACGAGCTGGGTACCGAGCGCCTCAGCCAGCTCGGCGATGACTCGGCTGAAGGTGCGCCACCGGAAGGACGGCTCGTGGCCGACCAGCAAGACGAGATCGCGCGGGGCGCGGGGCACCCGGGCCTCGTACAGCTCGACCTCCGGCCACTCGATCCGCCGGGCGTGGCCGTCGACCAGCTTGACCTGCGGGCGCGTGCTCTGGAAGTCGTAGAACTCCTCGGGGTCGATCGTTGCGAACCGCCGAGCGCCCAGGGCGCCGGCCACGAACGTGATCGCGCTCGAGGCCGCGTCCGCCGCATCGTTCCAGCCCTTGAAGGCGCAAATCAGGGCGGGCGCCCGCAATCCGTCCGGGCGATATTCCCATTGCAGCGGCTGCATCCGACTCAGCGTAGATCATGGGCGCATGAATACCGGCGATTCGACGGCGGTTTCGATCAGCGGACTCCGTCCGGGGGAGGACGTCGACGGCGTGTTCGCGTGCTCGCGAAAGGACCGCCTGTTCACGCGAAGCGGGTCGCCGTACCTGGCACTCGAGCTGCGCGATCGCACCGGGACGATCGCCGCGCGCGCGTTCCAGCAGGCGGACTCGCTGGCGGGTCGGTTCGAGCGGGGCGACCTGGTACGCGTGTCCGGGCGCGTCGAGCGCTTCCGCGACGAGCCCGTGCTCGAGGTGACCGACATCGCGCGGGTGTCGGAGGGGGTCGAGGCCGACCCAGAGCGCTTCCTGCCCACGGCGTACCGGGATCTCGACGAGCTGGACGGGTTTCTCGAGCATCTCGCCCGCGAGGTAGGCGACCGGCGCTTTCGGGCGTTGCTCGACGCACTCATGGGGGATGACGCGCTGCGGGCGGACTGGCGCCGGGCGCCCTGCACCCGCGCCGGGCATCACGCCTACCTGGGCGGCTTGCTCGAGCACACGGTGGCGGTGGCGACGCTCGCGGTCGAGGTCTGCCAGGTCCATCCGCGGCTGAGTCAGGACCTGCTGCTGACCGCGGCAATCGTCCATGACCTGGGACGGACGCGCGAGTTTGTCTACGGCGCTGAGATCGGTGTGTCCGACGAGGGTCGCCTGCTCGGCCACCTGGTCATCGGCGAGCGGATCCTGTCGGAGCGCGCAGGCGTGCTCGACGAGTCGCGCCGGCTGGCGCTGCTGCATTGCGTGCTCTCCCATCACGGGCCGGCGAGCGCGCCCGGCGGCCGGTTCGCCTCGGTCGAGGCCTTGACCCTGTACCGGCTGAACGCCCTCGACGCCAGCGTCAAGGGCGCGTTCGAGCACGGGCTGGGCCTCGACGCCGGCGGGTGAGTCTGTTGGGGGTCGGCTTCCCCGTAATCTGAACGCCGGCGCGGCACGGGCCTGGTGGCCCATCCAGTCTTCAAAACTGGCAGGGCCGGGCAGCCCCCGGCTTGGAAGGTTCGATTCCTTCGCCGCGTCGTGGCTGGAACTCGGGGGTTTTCGGTTTTTGCGCCCGTAATCAGCTCCACGGCCGCGATGGGGTGCATCCACCGCGGCGCTCGGCAGCCCGGGGAGGGACCGCCGCCTCCTCCTCCTCCAGATTCCGAGCTCTGAAGCGACCCTCCGGCCGCTGCAGCTTCCCTCCAAGGAACCTCCAAGAGACTCCAAGCATTTGGAACTATCTGCTAGGATCCTCCAAATGTTTGGCGTGATTTGGAAGTTGGTTGGAACCTCGTGAAGGTGGCAAAACCCCCCGCATATATGGATCTTTTAGGCCGTTTGCCTAGCGATCGCGTCATTGAATTGATCCGCATGGGATTCGGGCATCAGGACGCTCGGAACTACGTCCACTGGGACAACCTACGGCATCTCGAGCCACCCGCGGATGTATCGCGTGAGGAATGGTGGTTCTTGATCAAGTCGAGCCGAGGACCAGCGATGCGGGCGATCAGCCTGGTCGACGCTGAGGGCAACGCCTTCTCGTATTCGATGCCAGACGTGGTCCAACGCCGTCTCCACTACGTGGATCAGCGATGCAGCGGCGAGATTGCGATGCCGACGGTCGTCACAACCGATGATCAGGCGCGGCAGCACTACCTCGTGAACTCTTTGATGGAGGAGGCGATCCGGTCTAGCCAGCTTGAAGGCGCAACCACCTCGCGCCAAGCCGCCAAGGCACTTCTCCGCTCGGGCCGAACGCCGGCGGATCGTAGCGAGCGAATGATCGTGAACAACTACCACGCCCTTCAATTCATCCGCGAGGCTGGTCGAAAGCTCACTCCAGAGCTCATCTACGAACTGCATCGGATCGTTACTGAAGGCACTCTTGATAACCCTGACGCGGCTGGCCGTCTTCAGACTGCCCATGAGGAGCGTGTCAGGGTCGTCGATTCGGTTGACGGGCGAGCACTTCATACGCCGCCACCCGCGGCCCAGCTCCCCGATCGACTCCAAGCCCTATGCGACTTTGCGAATGAGGATGACTCGAAACAGTTCATCCATCCAGTTATCAGGGCGATCATTCTCCATTTCTGGCTTGCATATGACCATCCGTTTGAGGACGGAAATGGCCGGACCGCCCGGGCCCTCTTCTACTGGTATATGCGAAAGCGCCGGTACTGGCTTGTCGAATACCTCTCAATCTCGCGCATCTTCCGGAACGCGCCCGCGAAGTACGGCAAATCGTTCCTTCTGACAGAGACCGACGACAACGATCTGACCTACTTCATCGACTATCACCTCGTCGTGGTTAACAGGGCGATCGATGAGCTCTACACGTACCTAGCGCGGAAGACGAGAGAGGTGCGCCAGGTAGAGCGGCTTCTCAAGCAGTCGCAGCTCTTCAACCATAGGCAACTCGCGCTTCTCGGCTATGCCCTGAGGCACCCAGAGGAGGGATTCACGTTCCGTACGCACGCCGAAAGTCACGGCGTTACCCATGAGACTGCGCGAAACGATCTCCTCCCGCTTGTTGAGAAAGGCCTTCTTCATCGCACAAATGTCCGGGGAAGGCACGTCTTCTATCCGGATCCGGAGCTCTCAAGGTTGCTCGAGGACACGTCATAGCGGCCGGCGGAGTGGTCGCGTTGTCCGCGACAGCCAACTGGCAGGGCCGGGCAGCCCCCGGCTTGGAAGGTTCGATTCCTTCGCCGCGTCGTGGCTGGGAAGCATGTGCGCCACGACGCGGTGGGAGGCGTTACCCAACGCGACGCGCGAGAACCCGCCGAGCGGCTTCGAGACTGGTTCCGCCGTCGGTGTTGAAGGCGATGGCGGCATGGGGCGCGTGGAGCTTGATCAGGTTGATCACAGCCTCGAAGAACTCCAGCAACGGTTCTGGCTTGCGGATGCCGCCGCCGACCACGACACAGTCGTGTTGTTCTCCTGTCAGTGCCTCCGTGATGCGACGCTTGGCCGTGGCGTCCAAAGGGACCAGGCACTGATCGGCGATCAGCGCCGAACCCTCAAAGCGCGCTAGGCCGTATTCCAGTCCAGCACGAACGGCGGCAGCGTCGATTCCGGGGATAGCGTCCGGGTCCAACCCGAGGATCAAGACGCGTCGCCGTGGGGTTGCGCGTGCACTCGGCTGCTCAAGCGCGGAGCTCATACACGTCGCGGGTCCGCCCGCCTGCCGCGGGGCCAGGTCTCTGCCGCCGGCGGGACCATCGCGCCTGAGCCCCGCTTCAACGGCGTGGGTTTTGGCGCGGCTGGTAATTGCACAGTGACACAGAGGCCCCCAGCGGCCCGGGGGGTCACGGTGAGGGTTCCGTCGTGTGCTTCGGTGATGCTATTGACGATGGCCAGGCCGAGGCCGACGCCTGCGTGGTCGGTGCGTACGCGTTCGGTGCCGCTGAGAAACGGCTTGCCAAGCGTGGCAACGAACTGTGGGGTGAGCTTCTCGCCGGTGTTCTCGACAGTGAGGACCACGCTCTTTGGATGAGCGCTCGTCGTGACCCACACGGTGCCCTGTTGATGGAGGTTGTGAACGATCGCGTTGTGCACGAGGTTCGTGGTCAACTGAAGCAGCAGTGCGTGTGAGCCGATGGTGGGGGTCGTGTCGCCGGACGTCTCGATGGTGAGGCCGCGTGTTTCGGCGAGGGGGAGGAGCGTTTCGGTGGCTTCCTCCGTTATGAGGGACAGGTCGACCCGTTCTCGCGTGAAGGACTGCCGGTCGGCGCGGCTGAGCAGGAGCAATGCTTCGGTGAGGTCGATCGCTCGGGTGTTGACGGCGTGGAGGCGATCGACAAGCTCGCCCGTGTCGCGGTGCGGATCCTTGCGGGCCACGTCGAGAATTGCCTGGGTGATCGCCAGCGGGGTGCGCAGTTCGTGCGAGGCGTTGGCGGCGAATCTCTGCTGGTCGGCGACGTGCGCTTCGAGCCGCGCGAGCATCGTGTCGAAGGCGTCGGCGAGTTCGCGGAACTCGTCTCTGCGGCCCGGTAGCCGGATTCGGTGGGCAAGCGATCCAGTCGCGGCCGTGCGTGTGGCGTCTGTGATGCGAGTCAGGGGGGCGAGCATCCGGCCGGCGAGCAGCCACCCTCCGAGCAGACCGAACACGAGCAGGAACGCCAACACCGCGGCTGCCCTCGGAGCGAAAACGTGCAGGAGGCTGGACCGGACGGGAAAGACGCTATGAAGGGGGGTGTCGGCGTTGATGAGGAACGCACGATCGGGGACGTAACGCAGGAGGAACACCCACACGGCGGCGAGGAGCAAGGCGCCTGCGAGCATGAGGAAGCCGGCGTAGCTGAGGGTGAGTTTGAGGCGAACACTCAAACCTGGGGCTCTATCCATGGTCTGCTCCCTCACGTGCGGTGTCTGGTTGAGTGTCGATGCGGTACCCGACGCCGGCCACGGTGGCGATGATCCAGGGCTCGCCGAGGCGTTTGCGCAGTGCCGAGACCGTGATTCGCACGGCGTTGGTGAACGGGTCCGCGTTCTGATCCCACGCCCGTTTCAGTAGCTCTTCGGCGCTGACGACACCGCCCTCGGCAGCGACGAGAACTTCGAGGACTGCGAACTGCTTGCGGGTGAGCGCGACGTAGCGGCCGTCGCGGTGGACCTCGCGGCGGAATGGATCCAGCCGCAGACCTGCGATCTCTCGCACGGGTGGCCTGTTGTGGGCGCGCCTGCGGTCAAGCGCCCTGAGCCTGAGCACGAGCTCTTGGAGTTCGAACGGCTTGGTGAGGTAGTCGTCGGCGCCCAGCTCGAACCCGGAGGCCTTGTCATCGAGCCGGTCGGCAGCGGTGAGCATGAGGATCGGCAAGCCGTCGCCGGAGGCGACGATGCGTTTGGCGATCTCGTCGCCGGAGGGCCCGGGGATGTCTCGGTCGAGGACCGCCATGTCGTAGGCGTTGACGCTCAGCAGCTGCAGAGCGCTGTCGCCGTCACCGGCGATATCTGCAGCGATCGCTTCCAGGCGTAGGCCATCGCGGATGGCTTCTGCCATATACGGCTCATCCTCGACGATCAACACACGCATGCTCTCGATGCTCGCAGCCGGAACATATCGTCGGCGTATCGAAAACCACATACGTGCTGGCAACGCCCGGCTGCCTTGACTTGGGGGGCGTGACCTACAGCAAGCCAGCACGAACAGCAGCCCGCCGTGCCCGATCGACCGTCCCCGTCGTCGCCTTGGCCTGTCTCGCCTTACTCCTCGGCGCCACGGCGTTCGCGGCAGCCCGCCACCTGCACAACGACAAGGGCCCCACGTACCTGCCGGGGGTCAGGTGGCTGCGGCGCGGTCAGGCGGCGCTCGTGGTCGGCAACGGCCGGGCCGCGGTTAGCCCGCACGAGCAGCCGGTCCCGATTGCCAGCCTGGCAAAGGTGATGGCCGCCTACCTGACCCTCGAGCGCTACCCGCTGGGCAGTGCCCAGGACGGGTTCACGATCACCGTCGATGCTGCCCAGGCGCAGGCAATGGTCCAGGACGCGAGGCAGGGCCAGTCGGTCGTGGCGGTGCAGGCCGGCGAGCAGCTGACCGAGCGCCAGCTGCTCGAGGCGCTGCTGATCCCCTCCGGCAACAACATCGCCCAGATGCTCGCCGCCCAGGTTGCGGGCAGCGAGACCAGCTTTGTCGCCGAGATGAACGCGCAGGCTCGCGTGCTCGGGATGGACCACACGACCTACACCGATCCCAGCGGCTTCGACCCGCGGACGGTCTCGACTGCCACCGACCAGCTGCGCGTCTTCCAGCGGGCGATGCGCTTCCCGGTCTTCCGCCAGATCGTCTCAATGGCCAGCGTGACGCTGCCGGTCGCCGGGACGCTCACGAACTACAACCCCCTGATCGCCGAGGGCTACGCGGGCAAGACCGGGTCGGACTCCGCGGCGGGGGGATGCCTGGCGTTCTTCACCCACGTGATGCTCGGCGGGCGTTGGCAGACCGCTGTCGGCGTGGTGCTGGGGCAGGGGGAGGGCAGCGACACGTCGGCGCTGCTCGCCGCCGCGGGCGAGGCCGCCCAGCAGCTAGTCCACTCCGTCATCCCCGCGACGCGCGTGCGCACGATCACTGCGTCTGGCGCGGCCGACGCGCCACCGAGTTCTCAGCTCGGGCCTCCGCCGATTCCTGGAGGTCCGTGAGGAGCGTCGCGATTCCTCCCGAGGGCCTTGATCAGCTTCTCGTTGTATCGGGCATCGGCGCCCAGGTCCAGACGTAGTTTGCGATCCGCGGGATCCCAGCTCGCGGACACCACGTCACCGGGATCGGGTGGGCGCCAATGATGGGTGAACGTGTTGAGCCGCTGTTGGGAGCTGACGCGCTCGACCTCGCCGGACGGTGTCTTGATGTCGGCGACGATCTCGAACAATGGATGTCGCGCCCTGGGCGACTCTTCCCAGGCGCGAAAGCACTCGACGATCGTCGCGTCAACCTTGATCCAACGGGTGCCTGGCACGATGACCCCAACGTCCGCAGCCGGAGCGTCGGCGTCAGGCTAACGACGTCGCGGGCTCGAGTGTCTTTTCTGACGGGAGGCGCGATGACGACGGTGGCGGTCAGCGAAAGGTCGACCGAGCTAGAAGTCCGGGGCTGTCATCGATGTGCATGATCACCATCAGGCTCCCCGGTCTCAGGTGTCTTGCGCTCACACCGAGTCGCCTGGTTCCGCGAAACGAGAAGCGGCGAGATGCCCCGTAGAGCCGGGTCTCGACCTGGACCAGGACGGTGCAGCGCTTCAGGCATCGCACGCGAGTGACGTACAGCGTTCCCCTCCTGAGAACGGCCGGCCTGAGGAATCTCACGGACGGTCGCGGTGGACCGGTGATCCGTGCGAGCGCCGGCGACCTGACAACCGTCTCGCCGACCTTCCAGAGCGGGAGGTCGGCGTTTGCGGCGTAGCCGGTGCCGGCGCATATCGAACCGCTTCCGAACCGGGCATCGAGCGCGAAGAGATACCAACCCGTGAACCACCCGCGCAGCCTGGTAGGGGAGGTGTCATCAGGGCATCCGAGCTCGCCGCCGCCGAGCATCCGGCACCGAGTGCCGCTCGCGGTGGCGCACGCTTCGACGCCGAGCTGGTCGAGGTCGCCATCCCACCCGCCTGCCCACCTCGCCGGCATCGGGTCTACGACCCCACCTTCACGCGGCGTACCTCGGGCGGTGGGAGCGCTCACCGCCTGCACCCTCCCCTGCCAGGTCACGGCAGCCGAGTACGTCCGACCGGCGTAGCTTGCGGTCGCCACAAAGCGGGTCCCCGCAGGTTCGGGCCCTGGCTCGAGCGCGTGGTCCTTCGTCGCAGCGGGCGTGCAGGGGCCTTGAGAATCAGGCAAACAGATCGACCAGCGCGGTGTGGCCAGCGACCCGTCTGGACTGAAATTGGCGACGAGCAACGGATTGCCCGCCGCGTTGAAGACGGCCTGAATCGAAACGCCATAGGTCGGCGGGCGCGGGCGGTGACTTGCCGGAACGAATGACGCGCCAACCGTCGTCGGGCCACAGAACACGAGCAGTGCGAGCAGCACGAGAACTCGGCGCCACCTCGTGAGCATTTGGGCGCAGCCTAACTCTTCGGTCCTTAGTCAGCGAATGCCCGCGTAACGCCGCCGCGTGCCTCTGCTTCGAGCGCGGGCATGGATTGGGCCCCTGCGTACACGGCCAGCGTTGCGCTGAGGAACAAAGCGAGCACCCGGGCTCTCAACAGCGTGGCGTCGTCTACGTCGCCGTAGGCGGCAACGAATCGCTCGCGGACGGCGGGCGGGAACACGCTCCAGTGCGGCGACAGGTCGACCGCCGCCGGCGCGCGACAGATGTCGCCCCAATCGATCACGCCGGTCAAGCCTCCGCCTCCGTCGACCAGGGCATGCCGCACGTGCAAATCGCCGTGGGCGAGCACGACATCGTCAGCCGGAGGCAGGTTCTCGGCGGCGGAAAGGATGGTCTCTGCGCGGTCGGTCAGCGCGCCGGAGGGATCGAGATCGGCGAGCGCGGCACGCGCTCTCGGGATACGAATGGTCATGTCGGCGCGGCCCATCGGATCGATTGGGAGCGTCTCGAGGTCCGGAGGCGAAAGCTTGTGCAGGCGCCCGAGGAACGAGCCGAGATCGTCGGCCAGCCGGCCGCGCGCGACGTCATCGAGTGCGCGCTCGGAGATCTCGCGCCCCGCAACGAGGCGGCTGCCGAACCAGGGCCACGGGAACAGCGGGCTCGCCGAGCCCGGGTACGCGGCGTCGGGGACCGCACAAGGAAGATGCGGCGCAATCTGTGGCAGCAGCCGCATCTCGCGCGTGATGCCGGCGAGCGCGAGCTTGCGGCGCGGAAACCGGAAGGCGACGCCATCGCTCGTCACCCAGACCGTGTTGTCCCACCCGACACCAAGCCTCTGAAGGGTCTCGGCGCCCAGTTCCGGATAGCTGTCGCGGATGAGCTGTCGTGCCAGAGCCTCGTCGACCTCGATCTCTGCGTCCCACTCCGGCATCGACGCCCACGCCAGTCCGGGGTCTCGTCCAAGCGGGACTTAGCCGTCTGGGCGTTCGGCGTCTCGCAGCGCGGCGGCGATTTCGGTCGCCCACTCCCCTATCGCTGCGTCGTAGTGGGCGCCAAAGGCCTCGAGCCAGCGCTCGCCGGCGGGGGTGAGCGCAGTCAGGTCGTACGTCACGCGCACCTGCGTCGAGCGCTCGCCTCCTCCGACTAGGTCGACCGCGACGGTTCCGGCCGTCATGCCATCCGTCACGCGCGCGTAGCGGACGCCCTCCGGCCGCTGGTCGACCATGATCCACGTCGTTTGATGACCGCCGTGTGCGGTGATGAAGACGGCCCCGGCGCCTTCGCGGCGCTCAGGCTCCGGATAGTGGGGATGCCAACCGTCGGCCCAGCGGCGCTCACCCTCGGGCGTGAACAGGGCCATGGCTTGCTCGGGCGGCAGGTCGACGATGATCTCGGTGGCTCGCAGAACGGTCGTGCTCATGCCGAGAAGGCTATGGGTTTCGATGCGGGCGCTCTGGAAACACTCGATCTGCCAATCTCGACCCACCGGAGGGAGCCGTGCGTCGTATAACAAGAACGGTGCGTACCACGTCGAGCAGGTGTTCGCCGTGATCCACAACTGATGGCCAGCGCAATCCCCCCGCTCGCTCTGGATTACCTAGACCTGGACAGCTTGTTCACGGCCGAAGAGCTCGCGCTGCGCGATCGGGTCCGGGCGTTTGTCGATGCACGGATCAGGCCGAACATCAACGCGTGGTATGAAGCCGCGCGTTTCCCGCGTGAGCTGGGTCGGGAGTTGGGCGAGCTCGGTCTGCTCGGCATGCACCTCGACGGGTACGGATGCCCTGGGCGCAGCGCGGTGGAGTACGGCCTGGCGATGCTGGAGCTGGAGGCAGGCGACTCGGGTCTGCGTATGTTCGCGAGCGTCCAGGGGTCGCTTACGATGAGCGCGATCCACAAGTTCGGATCTGACGCGCAGAAGGAGCACTGGCTGCCGGGCATGGCGAACGGCGAGCTGATCGGGTGCTTTGGCCTGACCGAGCCGGATGCCGGCAGCGACCCCTCGAGAATGCAAACGTTCGCGCGGCTCGATGGACGCGAGTGGGTGCTCGACGGCGCCAAGCGTTGGATCGGGCTTGCCTCGATCGCCGATGTCGCGGTCATATGGGCCAAGACCGAGGACGGAATCCGTGGCTTCCTCGTGCCGACCTCGACGCCGGGATTCACCACGACCGTGATTGAGCCGAAGCTCGGGATGCGCGCCTCGATCCAGTGCGACATCACGCTGAGCGAAGTGCGGCTGGGGCAGGACGACCTCCTTCCCGGCGTGACCGGGCTCAAGGGCCCGCTGGCCTGTCTGAACGAGGCTCGGTACGGGATCATGTGGGGCGCGCTCGGCGCCGCCCGCGACTCGTACCAGGCGGCGCTTGCCTACGCCCTGCGACGCCACCAGTTCGACAGGCCGATCGCCAGCTTCCAGCTCACGCAACAGAAGCTCGTGGACATGGTCCTCGAGATCCAGAAGGGCCTGCTCGTGGCCGTCCACACGGGGCGCCAGAAGGATGCCGGGACTCTGCGCCCCGAGCAGATCTCGTTCGGAAAGCTCAACAACGTCCGCGAGGCGATCGCGATCTGCCGCGAAGCCCGCACGCTGTTGGGCGGAAACGGGATCACGCTCGACTACACACCGATGCGCCATGCCAACAACCTCGAGGCCGTCCGCACCTATGAGGGAACCGACGAAGTGCACACGCTGATCATGGGGCGGGCGATCACAGAGATCGCCGCGTTCACCTAGCTCGACGTTCAGCCGGGAAGGATCCGGCTTCCGGCGCGTCAGTAATCGTCAAGACATCAGATGTCTGCTGATTACGCCACCCCTCACTTCTAGGAACGCCGGAATGCCAACGACCGAAAACATCGCCATCACGATCCGTCTCGCCGTGCCCGGGGACGCGCATGCACTCGCCTGGCTCGCGGATCTGGACTGCGCCGTGGTTCCGCCGAGCCCCGTCCTGTTGGCGGAAGCCGACGGACGTCCGCGAGCAGCGATCTCCCTGCGCGACGGCTCGACAATCGCCAACCCATTCCACCGAACCGCGGCGATTCTCGAACTGCTCGCGGCCCGCGCGGAGCATTTGCGCACCGAGCGTCCAACTCGGGCACGCCGCTTTCGGCGATCGCTCGCGCGGGCAGCCGCACGAGCGCAGTGAGACGCGGCGGCCGTGGGCTGATGTCCACGCTCGCAAAGCTGCTGGTCGTCACCGGCTGCTCCGTGTTCCTCCTATCAGCGTGCGGAGGCCAGCGCGCGCTCGATCCGACCGCGACGGAGAAGTACATCGGCGATGTCGAGTTTCAAAAGACCGGCTTCGCTCCGGTGGACATCCGATGCCCCTCCGGCATCCCCGCCACCGCCGGCGGCCGGTTCCGCTGTCACTTCACCGGCCCCGAGGGGCCGTACACCGCGTACCTGCGCATCGTGAAGGCCCAAGGCCGCCGCGCGGCGTTCCAACTGGAGACACAGCCGTCAAGCTGGCCTCCCCCGGCACTGGCGGCTGCCCGGAAATGACGGACCGCGGCGCGGGGGCGCCGGCTCGCGGATGCGTGGTGGACCCCATGGCGCACGCACCGGGGTCGGCCTAGCGTAGGCTGAATCGACCAAGGAGATCGACTATGACCCCGAGCCGCGAGCCGTCACACCCCACGCGAGCGGAGGAGATGGAGGTCGGGCCCCCATCGTCCGTCCCCGATTCCGCCCGGCGGTTTGCCGCGCCGGCGGCGCACTATGACCGCTTCATGGGACGCTATACAGTGACGCTCGCGGCGGCGCTCGCAGACACGGCCGGCGTGACGGCCGGCCTGCGGGTGTTGGACGTGGGCTGCGGGCCGGGCGGGCTGACGAGCGAACTGTGCCGGCGGGTCGGGGCCGGGAACGTCGCGGCGATCGATCCCGCGCCACAGTTCGTGGCGGCCTGCAGCGAGCGCCATCCCGGCGCCGACGTACGCGAGGGAATGGCCGAAGCGCTGCCGTGGCCGGACGGAGAGTTCGATGTCTCCGTGGCCTCGCTGGTCATCGGATTCATGTCCGATCCCGACCGGGGCGCTGGCGAGATGGCGCGCGTCACGCGGCCGGGGGGCACCGTGGCCGCCTGCATGTGGGACATCGCGTCGGGCGGGATGACCATGCTGCGGATCTTCTGGACCTCGGTGCGAGAACTCGAGCCGGGCGTGGAGGGGGAGCGCCAACTGGCGGGTACCCGCGAGGGCGACATCGCCGAGCGATTCGAGTCCGCCGGTCTGGAGGACGTGGTGAGCGGGGCGCTCGTCGCCCGCGCGGACTACGCGGATTTCGACGACTTCTGGGAGCCGTTCACGTTTGGCGTCGGACCGGCCGGTCGGCACCTGGTCTCGCTGTCCGCCCCCGACCGCGAGCGAGTGCGCGAGGCGTGCCGAGCCCAGTTGCCCGACGGGCCTTTCTCGCTTCCAGCGCGCGCCTGGTGCGCACGCGGGACTGTGCCGGCGCGGTCGTAGACGCCCGCGAACTGGGCGGCTCCCGTGACAAGGTCGCGGGCGAGAGGGTCTGATGTCGATGCCGTAGCCTAGGCTCGCCCGTGACCGCAACCCGCCCGCCCGACCGCACAGACTCCGCAAGGGCGAGGCTCAGGGCCGGAATTCGACGCGGCATGCCGTTCGGGGTCGCCGTGTTCGCGATCGCGATCTCCTACGGAGTGCTGGCGCGGCCTGTGATGGGCACGGTGGCGCCGATCGTCATGTCGATCGTGGTGTTCTCCGGGGCGGCGCAGTTCGGGTCGCTGGCGATCCTGGCCGCCGGAGGCACGACCGGTGCGGCGATCGCGGCGGGTGTGCTGCTCAACGCGCGCTACCTGGCCATGGGTCTAGCGCTCGCCCCGTCGCTGCATGGGCGGCCGCTGTCGCGCGCGGCGTTTGCGCTCCCCGTCGTCGATGCCTCGTGGGCGGCGGCAAGCGCCGGCGACGGCACCTTCGACCCGTGGTACATGGTGGGCGTCACCGTGCCGCAGTACCCGGGCTGGGTGCTCGGGACGATCATCGGCGTGCTCGCCGGCCATGCGTTGGGCGATCCGCGATCGCTGGGCCTGGACGCGCTGTTCCCGGCCTTCTTCGTCGCGCTGCTGTTCGAAGAGGCCCGGGGGCGGCGCAAGGTGGCCGCGGCCGGCGGCGGCGCGGCGATCGCGCTCGTGCTGACCCCGCTTACGCCGGCCGGCTTGCCGATCCTGGCGGCGGCCGCCGCGGCCATCTTCGCCTCGAGGATGCGGCCGTGACCGGAGTGTGGGTGATGACCGGCGCGCTGGCACTGGCCACGGCCCTGCTCAAGCTCGCGGGCCCGCTGCTGCTCGGTGGGCGACCGATGCCCGTCGCGATGTTGGGCGTCATCGAACTGCTCGCCTCCGCGCTGCTCGCCGCGCTGGTGGTCGTCGAGACGTTCGGAAACGGCCGCTCGCTGACGCTCGACGCTCGGGCGCTCGGAGTGCTATTCGCCGCCGCAGCGATGGCCAGGCGCGCGCCGGTGACCGTTGCCGTGGTCGGAGCCGCCGTCGTGACCGCCCTCGCACGCGCGCTGTTCTGAGAGCACGCCGTGTCTGCCTCCTCGTCCGCCGGCGCGGCGGCCCCCTCAAGCTTTGTCGCCGGAGAGACGACCAAGGACCCATGCCGACTCCCGCTCTCTCACTGAACCGCACCTATCGTCTCGTCACCCGCAGCGACTTCGACGGCCTCGTCTGCGCCGCGCTTCTGCAGGAGCTGGGCCTCCTGCACGACATCCTGTTCGTTCATCCCAAGGACGTTCAGGACGGCAAGGTCGAGCTGAACGCGCACGACATCACCACGAACCTGCCCTACCGGCCCGAGGTGGCGCTGTCCTTCGATCACCACTCCTCCGAGGAGCGGCGAGTCGTCGGCGAGCGGGACAACCGGGTGATGACCCCGGATGCGGCCTCGGCCGCCCGTGTGGTCTACGACTTCTTCGGCGGCGTAAGCCGGTTCCCGAACGTGAGCGTCGAGATGATGGACGCGGTCGATCGCGCCGACGCGGCGCAGCTGAGCATCGAGGACATCCTCGATCCCCAGGGCTGGATCCTGCTCAGCTTCCTGATGGATCCGCGCACGGGTCTGGGCCGCTTCCGCAACTTCCGCATCTCGAACTATCAGCTGATGATGCAGCTCATCGACAGCTGCCTGAACCTGTCGATCGAAGAGATCCTGGAGTCTCCAGACGTGGCCGAGCGCGTCGAGCTGTACCGCGAGCACGCCGACGCGGCCGTGGAGCAGATCCGTCGCTGCTCGGTCGTGCACGACGGCGTGGTGGTCCTCGACCTGCGCGACGAGGAGATCATCCATCCCACCAACCGGTTCCTGATCTACGCGCTTCACCCCGAGTGCACCGTCTCGATCCACGTCCTGTGGGGCCTGCGCCAGCAGAACACGGTGTTCGCGGTCGGGCGCTCGATCCTAGATCGCTCCTCCACGGTCGACATCGGGGCGCTGATGCTGGCCCACGGCGGGGGTGGCCACAACGCGGCCGGAACCTGCCAGATCGACAACGACCGCGCCGAGGCGGTCCTGGACGGGCTGGTTCAGACGATCATCGACGGCGAGCGCGAGCTCGTCGCCGGCTGAGGCCGCCGAAACCACACTGAGCGCATCTGGGCCCTTTTACGGCCCAGATGTTGCGCTTTTCGTGCGCCGGGTGGCCCGCGGCGCCACCGGTTGCTATCGCTTGGTCGACCGTCGGGCTGGGCGGTTCGTGCGTGGCGCGAGTCATTCTCGCGTCGTTTCCTGGTTCGGCGTGTTCGTGGACCCAACGTAAGGACGGACCCATGATTCGCCATGCTGTGTGCACGGTTTCGACTGCCGCCGCGCTTGCGCTGACGGCGGCCGCGCCGGCGGTCGCGTGCGACCACCCGGCCAGCACAACGAGCAGCACGACGAGCCCGCAGGCGCAGCAGGAGCACGCGAAGTTCGCCGACAAGGGCTTCGTCCGTCGCCACCACCACCATCATCACCTGCGCCGCTTCGACCCGCAGGCGCAGACCGGCGACCAGCAGTCGTCCAGCCAGCAGTCGTCCGACCAGCAGTCGTCGGACAACCAGCAGCAGGGCAACTGCGATCACGGCGACAGCAACGCCTGACGTTTGCTCGCGCCTTCTGCGCCGGTCAGTGTCAGCAGCGCTGCGCTGACCGGCGGGGGCGCACCACCTAAGCGGCCGTCGGGAGAGCGCACCGGCGCGCGTGAACAGGCCCCTCCAGCCGCGGGCGTGACAATGTGCCGTCCGATGGCGTCCGCCCTGGCCGAGCTCAAGATCCTCGACTTCTCGCGCGTGCTGGCCGGTCCGTTCGCGACGATGATGCTGGCCGATCTCGGCGCGGTGGTGACCAAGATCGAGCCGCCGGGCGGCGACGAGACCCGTCAGTGGGGGCCGCCGTACGACGAGGCAGGCGAGGCCACCTACTTCCAGTCGGTGAACCGCAACAAGAGCAGCCTGGTGCTGGATCTGACGTCCCAGGCCGATCTCGACCGGGCTCACTTGCTGGCCCGGGAGACCGACGTGCTGGTCGAGAACTTCCGCCCCGGGGTGACCGAGCGCTTCGGCCTGGAGTACGAGGGGGTGCGCAGGGAGAACCCAAGCGTGATCTACTGCTCGATCACCGGGTTCGGACGCGGCCGCGGCGCCGCGTTGCCCGGCTACGACCTGCTGATCCAGGCGCTCGGGGGGCTGATGAGCATCACCGGGTCACCGGACGGCGAGCCCCAGAAGGTCGGGGTTGCGCTGGTCGACGTCCTGGCCGGCCTGTTCGCCACGGTCGGGATCCTGGCGGCGCTCGAGTACCGGCGAGACAGCGGCGAAGGTCAGCGAGTCGAGGTCGACCTGCTCTCGGCTCTGCTGGCTGCGCTGGTCAACCAGGCCTCCGCGTACACGGTGGCCGGCGTGGTCCCGAAGCGCATGGGCAATCAGCATCCGAGCGTGGCCCCGTACGAGCCGCTGCGCTGTGCCGATGGCGAGCTCGTGGTGGCCATCGGCAACGATCGTCAGTTCGGCATGCTGTGCGAGGTGCTCGGCGCGGCCGAGCTGGCGGACGACGCTCGCTTCGCCACGAACGGTGCGCGGGTGGCCAACCGCCCGGAGCTGCGCCGCGCGCTCGAGGAGCGGTTGCGTGAGCGGCCCGCCGACGAGTGGGCCGGCGTGCTCAGCGAGGCCAGGGTTCCGGCCGGCGTGGTCAACAACATCGCGGCCGCCTTCGAGCTCGCGCGAGCGCTTGAACTCGCCCCGACGGTCACGATCGAGCGCGAGGACGGGTCCAGCGTGGAGCTCGCGCGCAACCCGATCAGGCTGTCGAGTACGCCGCCTACCTACCGGTCGCCGCCGCCGCGCTTCAATCGCTCTGGCCGATGACCGCTCGATGGCGCAACTTGAGTCGGTTTGGTCGGTTAGGACCAGAGCGGCAGGGGTATTGCTCTCGCCGCAAGGACACGCGCCAGTGATAGGAGGAGTCAAGTGCCACGCGCAATACGTCGTTGTTGGGTGCTCTCGGGGGTAGCGCTATGCGCGGTCCTCGTCGGTCCGGTAGCCGTCGCCCAGGCGAGCGACAACACGCTCAAGGCGACGCTCAATACCTACGGCCCGAAGATCGCCTCGGATGAGAACGCGGTCAAGAATGGGGTGCAGGTCCAGTACCCGAAGGGGCACTGGAAGCCGCTCACCCGGGCGTTGAAACACGAGGTGGGCGACCTGCGCTCGCTCAAGCGGAAGCTGGCACACGAGTCGGGCTCCTCGGCCCGTGGTCGCAAGGCCAAGACCCTCATCGTCAACGGACTCAACCTGATCGCCAACGCCTACGCGGCACTGCGGCGGGACGTCCTGGCCGTCCACGGGGGTCCGGTACCGCAGGCGAAGGTCAATGCGGCCATCGCGACCGACAAGAAGGGCCGCAAGAAGCTCCTGGCAGGGCTGCACCTCCTGGCCTGAGCGAATCGGTTCCCGTCGGCTCCGCTGGGCTGGTAGATATGTGAGCCCATGCGGTTTCGCGCGCCCGTTCCGGCCGATGCGCCGGCGGTGCTGGCCGTGCTCGAGGCGCGCGAGGGAGCCGACCTGGGCGAGGTCGAGTACACGCTCGGGGACCTCGTCGACGAATGGACGATCAGCGACCTCGACCTCGAGCGCAACGCACAGGTGGTCGAAGTCGCCGGTCGGATCGTTGCCTACGCCGCGGTCCGGCGGCCGGGCTCGTTCGTGGTCGTGGACCCGGATCACGAAGGGCGGGGGATCGGCGCGCGCCTGCTCGACTGGACGGAGCGGCGCGACTGTGAGCGAGGGCGCGACGCCCACCGGCAGTGGGTGGCGGCCGACAATGTCTCGGCCCGAACGCTCCTGACCCGCGCCGGGTATCGCTGTGTGCGCAGCTACGCGCGGATGGTGCGGTCGCTCGAGGCCATCCCTCCCGCACCAGATCCACCCCCCGGCTTTGTCCTGCGCGCCATCGATCCGAAGCGCGATGCGCCGGCCCTGCATGCGGTCGACGCCGCGAGCTTCGCCCCCACCCCGGACTACACCCCCGAATCCCTGGCCGAGTTCACCGACGAACACCTCGGGGCGCACGACTTCGACGCCGCCGTGAGCCGCGTGGTGACCGAGGACGGGACGATCGTCGGCTTTCTGCTCGCGGGGCAGCGCCAGGAGGACGCGGTCGGTTACGTCCACATCCTGGCCATCGCCCCCGAGCGCCAGGGCCGGGGCCTCGGTACCGCACTGCTGAACAGCGCGTTCGCCGCGTTCGCCGAGGCAGGGCTCCGGGAGGCCCGGCTCGGCGTCGCGTCGTACAACGATCGCGGCCTCCGCGTATACGAGCGGGCCGGGATGGCGGCGCGCTACCGGTTCGACGTCTACGAGCGACGCGCGGCCTGACCGTCACGACGAGCCTATGTGACCGCCGCGGCGGAACCACAGGTATATGCCGATGGCGGACAGCAGAAGGCTGCCGACGCCGTACACGACGAACACCCAGAGCGATCTGATCTGCTCGACCATCCAGCCGAAATTCATCCCGAAGAACCCGGTGATGAACGTCAAGGGCAGGAAGATCGTGGCCACCACCGTCAGCGTCTTCATGGTCTCGTTCTGGCGCACGCTGATCTCGTTCTGTTGGTTGGAGATGACCGCCATGTTGGCCTGGAGGATCGTCGCCAGCACGTCGCGCAGCGCGACCACCTCCTCGTTGACCAGCTTGAGGTGATCGTCGACGTCGCGGAAGAACGCCGTCAGCTCGTCGCTCACGGGTACGTACATGCCGCGCTCGAGCGCCTCGACCGGACCGAGGAGCGGATGCACGGCGCGGTAGAAGTCTGTCGCCTCCCGGCGCAGCAGGTAGATCCGTTCGGTTGGCGCGGCCGCCCCGCTGAACACGGTCCGTTCGACCTCCTCGACGTCCTGCTCGAGTCCCTCTATCACCGGCGCGTAGTCGTCGACGATCGTGTCGAGAATCGCCCACAGGATCGCCGCCGGCCCCTCCTTCAGCAGCGCCGGTCGTTCCTCGAGGCGGAGCCGCGCGCCGTGTAGATCACTCGCCGTGCCCTGGCGCACGGTGATCACGAAGTGACGCGAGCAGAACACCGACACCTCCCCCATGTCCACCTCCTCGCGTTCCTCGACGTACCGCGCGGTGCGGAAGACCGCGAACAGGATCTGCCCTTCGTCGTAGCGTTCGATCTTCGGCCGCAGGTGGAAGCTCTGCGCGTCCTCGACGGCGAGATCGTGCAGGCCGAAGCGGTCCTGGACATCGGTCAACTCGGCCTCGTCCGGCTCGAACAGCCCGAGCCACACGAACCCGTCGCCCTCGGTGCAGACTTCCGCGGCGCGATCCAGGGCCAGCGGGCCGGCGTTCTGGCGCCGGCCGTTTCGATACAAGGCGCAGTCGACGATCAAGGTGACTCCTCGGTCCGTGGCAGGCAGGGTGCGCGCGCATTCTCGCCGCGCGCGCGGGACAATGGCGGCAGACATGTCCCAAACCGCGCAGACGACCGACACCGACGCCGGGACCGGCTCCTGGTTCCCGGTCCCGGATGAGGCCGAGCTGCCCGATGGGCTGCGCGGGCTGTTCGCCAAGGCGCGCGAGCGGCTGGGGTTCGTGCCCAACGTGTTCCGCGTGTACGCCTTCCGGCCCGAGCGCCTGAGCGCCTGGTTCGCCCACTTCCGCCAGCTGCATGAGCCGACCGAGGGGCTGAGCGCGGCCGACCGCGAGATGGTGGCGGTGGTGGTGAGCTCGGCCAACGGCTGCCTGTACTGCCTGGTGGCCCACGGCGCCGCGCTGCGGGCCGAGCTTGGCGATCCCGTGCTGGGTGAGCGCGTGTCGTATGACTGGCGCAGGGCGGACCTGGAGCCACGCCGGGCCGCGATCTGCGCCTACGCCGAGAAGCTCACCCTGCGCCCGCGAGAGGTGACGCGCGAGGATCTCCAGTCGCTGCTCGACGCGGGGCTCACGATGGAGGAGGCGTGGGACGTGGCCGAGCTCGCCGCGATGTACAACCTGACCAATCGCATGGCGATGGCGACCAACATGCTGCCCAACCCGGAGTACAGCGCCCAGGCGCGGCCCTAGCTACCCCTCGCGCTCGCCGCTGTAGTCGTGGTGCCGGAGGCCATCGGCTGGTAGGTCGTAGTAGTCACCGGCCTGGGACACATACCAGTGGGCGACCACGCGCAGCTCCGTGGGCTCGTCGAGCGTTCCCGCCGCGATGCTCACGGTCGGGCGGTCGGGGGCGTCCCAGAACAGGCTCGAGCCGCACCGCGCGCAGAAGCCGCGGCGAGCGTGGGCGTCGCTGCGGGGGCTGTCGATCCAGCGCAGTCCGTCCTGCTCGAGCATGACGAGATCCTCGCGCCGGGCCGCGGTGTTGGCCGAGAAGTGGCCGTTCCAGCGCCGGCACTCCTCGCAGTGACAGATCAGCACGTCACGCAGCGGCCCGTCGACCTGATATCGGACGGCACCGCACAGGCATCGACCGGTCGCCATCGCTCGCTCACCTCCGACGTCGCGATAATCCACGCATGGCCTATGACGAGGAGCTCGCCGAGCGCATCCGCGAGCTGCTCGCGACGGATCATGACGTCGCCGAAAAGAAGATGTTCGGCGGCCTCGCGTTCCTGATCGGCGGGAACATGTCGGTGAGCGCCAGCGGGCAGGGCGGCCTGCTGCTTCGCTGCGATCCCGAGGAGACCGACGCGCTTGTCGCTCAGCCGCACGTGGGCAGGTTCGAGATGCGGGGACGCGCGATGGACGGCTGGCTGCGAGTCGACGCGGAGGCGGTGGAGACCCGGGACGAGCTCCAACGGTGGGTGAACGTGGGCGTGGACTACGCGCGGAGCCTGCCGCCGAAGTCATAGCCGCCTGCGCGCCTGCGCTGGTCAGAAGAACGGGTCGCGGGAGTTCAGCGGCAGGCCGAGCGCGCGCGGGCCGCCTAGGCGAGCTCGCCGCCGTCCACCGGGCACACGCCGCCCGTGATGAACGGCGCCTCGTCGCTCAGCAGGAACGGGCCGCTCGGACCGGCAATTATGATCGGTGGCAATGACCACCGGGGCGGAACGTCTGCTCGGCGCTCGCGTGTCGCGCGCCGAGTTGGTCGCGCGAGAGCTCGAACGCGAGATCGCCGACGAGCGCGAGCCCGGTGAGCGGCTCGGCACCAAGGAGGATCTGCGCAAGCGCTTCGGGGTGGCCGTCGCGACGGTCAACGAGGCCGTGCGGCTGCTCGAGATGCGAGGCATGATCGAGGCGCGGCCCGGCCCCGGGGGCGGCGTGTTCGTGGCCCGTCCGGCGGCGCGCGTCGCGTTCAGCAACCTTGTGCTCGGGTTCAAGAGCGGCAGCACCACCTACGAGGAGTGCCTCGAGGTGCGTGATGCGCTCGAGCCGTTGATCGACAGCCACGCCGCCCGCTACCACCGGGTCAGCGACATCCGCGAAATGAACCTGATCGTCAAGGGCATGGAGGCGGCCAAGGAAGATCCGGCCGCATTCTTCAAGTGCAACTGGGCCCTGCATCGCCGCATCGCCGAGCTGTGCCGGAACTCGCCGCTGCGGAGCATGTACCTGGCGTTGATCGACTTCCTCGAGTACAGCATCGACCAGGCCGAGTTCGCGCGCTTCGACGGCGACGCGATGGTCGAGGTGCATCGCGATCTGGTCAAGGCGATCGACCGGGGCGAGGGGCCGGATCTCGACGCCGCGATCGAGGCTCACGCGCCGACGGCGGATCAGGAGCGCCGGCTGACGATCAGGCGCCTGGCGCGGGGCTGATCGCTTCACCATTGACGGGCGTCGATCGTCCCGCCGCTGCGCGCACCCACCAGCTCACCCCCGATCAGCGTCGTCTCCACCGCGGCAACGTTACGAGCCTCGGAGCGCGTAGACGGGGCACTTACCGTGGGTTAGACTCGGCCGCAAATGGAGGGGCAACGGGGGCGCTCCGGCTCCGGCATCTACGGCTCGCTGGCGAGTGCGCTGGCCACCGCGCAGCTGCGCCGGCTGCAGATCGGGTGGGCCGTCTCGGCGGTCGGCGGGTGGGTGTTCTTCGTGGCCCTCGCCGTGTACGCGTTCGACGAGGGCGGCGCGACCGCGGTGGGCGCCGCCGCCCTGACGCGGATGGTTCCCGCCGGATTGGCGGCGCCGCTGGCCGGCGTGCTGGCCGATCGGCACTCGCGGCGTGACGTGCTGCTCGGGTCGATCGCCGTGCGCGCGCTGATCCTGGCCGCGATCGGCGCGGCGGTGATCGCCGCAGCGCCACTGGCCGTCGTGCTGACGCTCGCCGCGCTGTTCACGATCGTGGCCACCGCCCACAAGCCGGCGCAGGCGTCGCTGCTGCCCAGCCTGGTCGAGACGCCGCGCCAGCTGGCCGCCTCGAACGCGGTGTGGAGCGCCGTGGACAACGGCGCCTTCCTGGCCGGCGCGCTGCTCAGCGGCGCGCTGATCGCGACCACGAGCATGTCGGCCGCCTTCCTTGTCACCGCGGGACTGTTCGGGCTGGCGACCGTGCCGATCGCCCTCATCCCGCGCGACCCCGTGCCCGAGTTCCGGGTCAGCGCCGAGCGGATCCGACCGATCGACGACGCGATCGATGGCATCCGGCAGGTGGCGGCGGACCGCCGGCTGCGCCTCGTGGTCGGAGTTCTCGCCTTCTCGACCCTGGTCGAGGGTGCGATCGACGTGCTGGTCGTGCTGGTGGCGATAGAGATGCTCGGACTCGGTGGCGCCGGGGTGGGCTGGCTGAACGCGTGCTGGGGATTCGGTGGCGTGATCGGCGGCGCCGCGGCGCTCACGCTGATGCGGCGAGGCAGGCTGACCGCGGGGCTGTCCGCCGGCGGCCTGCTCGTCGGCCTGCCTCTGATGCTGGTGGCGCTGGCCGAGTCGGTGGCGGTGACGGTGCCGATGCTGATCCTGCTGGGCGTCGGGTACGCGCTGATCGAGGTGGCGGGGCTCTCGCTGCTGCAACGGCTACCGTCCAACGACCTGCTGGGCCGGGCGTTCGCCGTGGTCGAAAGCTCGTACTGGATCACCACGGGACTGGGTGCGATGGTGGCGCCGGTCGTGGTCAACCTGGTCGGGCTGCGCTCCGCCCTGCTCGTGGTCGGGGCCGCCCTGCCGCTGCTGGTGGCATTCCGCTGGCACTCGCTGGCCCTGCTCGAGGCGGGCATCCGGGTTCCGGAGCGTCCGTTCAAGCTGCTGCGGGCAGTGGAGATGTTTGCGCCGCTGCCGTGGGCCACGATCGAGAACGTCTCGCGCCGGGTGGACGCGGTGCACGTGCACGCCGGCGAGACCGTGGTCCGAGAGGGCGAGTACGGCGACCGGTTCTTCCTGGTGGCCGAGGGCCGGCTCGACGTGAGCTGCGAGCACGGCGCCTACCCGCCGGTCGGCGTCGGCGATGTGTTCGGCGAGATCGCGCTGCTCCAGGACGTCCCGCGCACGGCGACCGTGACCGCGCGCGACGACTGCCTGCTCTACGCGCTCGACCGCGAGTCGTTCCTGAACGCGGTCTCCAGTCACGCCTCCGCGGCGAACGCCGCCCGGCGCGTTGCCTCCGAACGGCTGGCGAGGGTTCCGGTTGGCTGAGCCGGCCGATCCGCTCGGGCTGAGTCCCGAGGCGATGCGGGCCCTCGGGTACCGCACGGTCGACATGCTCGTCGAGCAGCTGAGCTCGGTGCGCGAGGGGCCGGCGCTGCGACGCGCGTCGCCGGCGCAGATGCGCGAGCGACTGCCGGCGCTGCCCGAGGAACCGCGTAGCTTCAGGCGCTGGTGCGCGAGCTCGAACGCGACGTGTTGCCGTACATGAGCCGCTGCGATCACCCGGGCTACTTCGCGTTCATTCCGGCCTGCGGCACGTTCCCCGCCGCGCTCGGGGACTTCATCGCCAGCGCGTTGAACATCTACGCGGGGTCGTGGATGGAAGCGGCCGGGCCCAGCCGGCTGGAGCTGCTCGTGCTCGAGAAGTTCAAGCAATGGATCGGCTATCCCGAAGCGGCGGCCGGAGTGCTGGTGAGCGGCGGCTCGGCGGCGAACATGACCGCGCTGGCCTGCGCCCGCGACGCCGTAGCGCGCAGCTCCCAGAGGAGCGCGGCGGAGTCAGACGCCGGCGCCGAGCAGAACGTGGCGTACGTCTCCGATCAGGCGCATTCCTCGGTCGCGCGGGCCGCCCACGCGCTCGGCATGCGCCCGGGCCAGCTGCGCGTGCTACCCACCGACGAGCGGCACCGGATGCGCCTCGATGCCCTGGCCGGCGCGATCGCCGCCGACGTCCGGCGCGGCCGCACGCCGTTCTTCGTGTCCGCCTCGGCGGGCTCCACCAACACCGGCGCGATCGACCCGCTGCCGGAGATGGCCGCGATCTGCCTCCAAGCCGGCGCCTGGCTGCACGTCGACGCCGCGTACGGCGGATTCGCCGCGCTGACCGAGCGGGGCCGCGGATGGCTGGCCGGCATCGAGCTGGCCGACTCGGTCACGCTCGATCCCCACAAGTGGCTCTACCAGCCGTTCGAGTGCGGATGCGTGCTCGTGCGCGACGGCGAGCGGCTGCGCAGCGCGTTCGAGGTGGTCCCCGACTATCTCAAGGATGCCGCTGCGCATGCCGGCGAGGTCAACTTCTCCGATCTGGGGTTCCAGCTCACGCGCTCGTCGAGAGCCTTGAAGCTGTGGTTGTCGCTCAGCTACTTCGGGATCGACGCGTTCCGGGCCGCGATCGACCGCTCGATCGATCTGGCCGTGCGGGCCGAGCAGCTGATCGGCGAGCATCCCGAGCTCGAGCTGCTCTCGCCGGCCCAGCTCGGGATCGTCTGTTTCCGCCGCCGGTTCGCCGGAGCGGCCGACGAGGAGTGGCAGTTGGCTCGCATGAACGCCGCGCTGGTGGGGCGCTTCGAGCAGAGCGGCCTCGGCCTGGTCTCCTCGACCACGCTCGAGGGGCGCTACGCGATCCGCCTGTGCATCCTCAACCACACCACGTCCGAGGCCGACCTGGAGCGGACCATCGACTGGTTCGCGGACGAGCCTGTGCCATCGCTGTCGGACCCGTCGGCCCACATCGCGCTGTCGGTCGAAGACCGCGGGGCGACCGTGAGCGAGGGGTGGAACGTCGGCGACGCGTTCTCGCTGCAGGACATCGCCGAGGTGCCGCTGTTCGCCGACCTGCCACCCGACCACGCAGTGCGCGCGGCGCGCTGGAGCCGCGAGGTGCGGGTCGCGGCGGGCGAGACGGTGGTCGAGCGGTGGGACGCCGCACGCGACTTCTACGTGATCATCGAAGGCGAGGCCGAGGTGTTCATCGACGGCGAGTACGTGCGCCACCTGGGCCGGGGCGACTTCTTCGGCGAGGTCGCGGCGCTCGACTGGGGTTCGGGCTTCGGCTACGTGAGAACCGCGACCGTGGTGGCCGCCTCGGATCTGCGCCTGCTCATGCTCGGCCCCGTGCGCCTCGCGGCGCTGATCCGGGACTGCTCGGCGCTGGGCGACAAGCTCGAGGCCACCGCGCGTGAGCGGATGCGCAGAATGTGACCCCTGTGAATGCTTCCAAGACGCAGAACGTGACCGCACGCCGGCTCGGGATGGCGATGCCCGCCGAGTGGGCTGAGCACGAGCTGACCCTGATGGCCTGGCCCGCGCGCCTGGAGCTGTGGGGCGACGGGCTGGCCGAGGCCAAGACCGAGTACGCCACGGTGGCGCGGGCGATCGCGGCGTTCGAGCCCGTGCTGATGGTGACCGCGCCGGGGTGCGCGAACGACGTGCGCGACGCGTGCGGCGCCGGCGTCGAAGTGTTCGAGCTGCCGATCGACGACTCGTGGATGCGCGACAGCGGGCCGATCGTCGTCACGGCCCCCGACGGGCGCCGGGCCGGCGTCGACTTCCGCTTCAACGGCTGGGGCGAGAAATTTGCGCCCTGCGACCGCGACGACGCGATGAACGAGCCGCTGCTGGCCCATCTGGGGATCGATCGGCTCCCGACCGACCTCGTGCTCGAGGGCGGCTCGATCTCGGTCGACGGGGAGGGCACCCTGATCGCCACCGAGCAGTGCCTGCTGCATCCGAGCCGCAACCCGTCGCTCGCGCGCGAGGAGATCGAAGAGCGACTGCGCGAGCACCTAGGCGTCGACACGGTGATCTGGATCGCCAACGGGCTTCTCGAGGACCACGACACCGACGGCCACGTCGACAACGTAGCCCAGTTCGTGGCCCCGGGTGTGGTGCTGGCCCAGACGGTCGACGACCCGGCCGATCCCAACCACGAGCCGATGGCCGAGAACGCCGAGCGGCTGGGGCGCGCCACCGACGCCCGCGGTCGCCGGCTCGAGGTGATCGAGCTCGGCGTGCTGCCGCGGACCACGGTGCGCGGCGAGGCCGGGGTGGTGCCGTACGTGAACCTGTACGTGGCCAACGGCGTGGTCGTGGTGCCGACCTGCGGCGACGATCCTGATCGCGACCGCGAGCTGCTGGCGAGGCTCGAGACCGTGTACCCGGGACGCGAGGTCGTCGGCGTACCGGCGCGCATGCTCGCCGAGGGCGGCGGTGGCGTGCACTGCATAACCCAGCAGGTGCCGGCGAACGGGTCGCGGGCATAGACTCGCCACGATGGAGCGTCTCGAGCTGATCACTGCGCTCGACCCGCCCGACTCGCCGGCGCGGGTCAACCCGCCCGAGCGCCCGCCGCTACGGGTCGGGCTCGTCCAGCACCGCTGGCATCCCGACCCCGACGAGCATCGCGCCGCGCTGGCCGAGGGGATCCGGACGGCCGCGGGTCAGGGCGCGCGCCTGGTGTGCCTTCAGGAGCTGACGCTCTCGCCGTACTTCGCGGTGACCGCGGATGCGCTGGCGCAGGCCGCGACCATGGCCGAGGACATCCCGGACGGGCCCACGACCGCGTTCGCCGCCGAACTGGCTGCCGAGACCGGCGCCTACGTCCACGCATCCCTGTACGAGCGCGCCGACTCCGAGCTGGGATTCAACACGGCGATCTGCGTGGACCCGTCCGGCGAGCTGGTGGCGCGGACGCGCAAGCAGCACATACCGGTCACCGCCGGCTATTACGAGGACCGCTACTTCCGGCCGGGGGACTCGGGTTATCCGGTGGTCGAGCTCGCCGGCGCCGGCTTCGGCTTCCCGACCTGCTGGGACCAGTGGTTCCCGGAGCTGGCACGGGCTTATTCGCTGGGCGGTGCCGAGGTCATCGTGTACCCGACCGCGATCGGCTCCGAGCCCGACCACCCGCAGTTCGACACCGAGCCGCTGTGGGAGCGGGTGATCACAGGCAACGGGATCGCCAACGGGACGTTCATGGTGGCGGTCAACCGGATCGGCGACGAGCCGCCGCTGCGCTTCTACGGGTCCTCGTTCATCTCCGACCCGTACGGCCGGGTGCTGGTCCAGGCGCCCCGCGATCGGCCCGCCGTGCTGGTGGCCGACCTCGACCTCGACCAGCGCCGCGACTGGCTCGAGCTGTTCCCGTTCCTGACGACGCGCCGGCCCAGCCAGTACGCGCCGCTCGTCGCCGAGCGCGCGGCCGCGCGGACGAACTAAGCGGTCGGCGCTGCGGTGCTGACGTTGCTGAGCTCGCTGAGCTCGGCGTCGGTCAGATCGAGCGTGGCGCCGGGGAGGATCTCGGCGAGCTGCTGTGGATTGCGCGCGCTGGCGATCGGGGCGGCCACCGCGGGCTGGGCGCGGACCCAGGCGAGCGCCACCGCGGCCACGGTCGTGTGGCGCGCCTCGGAGATCCGGTCGAGCGCGCCGACTACGGCCACCGCCCGCTCGTCCTCCAGGTACTTGGCGGCGGCGCCGGCACGCGGGCTGTCGACCTCCACGCCGGCGCGGTACTTGCCGGTGAGGAAGCCGCGGGCGAGCGCCCAGTAGGGCACGCAGGCGAGCCCCTCTCGCCCGCACAAGTCGGCCAGCTCGCCTTCGAAGTGATGCCGCTCGACCAGGCTGTAGTGGGGCTGAAGCGCGACGTAGCGGGCCAGGCCGTCACGATCGGAGATCTCGAGCGCCTCGGCCAGCCGCGGCGCGCTGTAGTTGGACGCGGCGATCTGCCTGACCTTGCCCTCGCGGACGAGCTCGTCGAAGGCGCCCAGGGTCTCCTCCAGCGGCGTGTCGGGATCGTCGGCATGGGCGTAGTAGAGGTCGACGTAGTCGCTCTGGAGCCGCGCGAGCGACTCGGCCACCGCGGTGCGGATGTTCGCCCGCGACAGGCCCTGGCGGTCGGGCTTGCGGCCCACCTTGGTGGCCAGCACGACATCGGCCCGGTTGCCGCGGGCGGCGAACCAGTTGCCGAGCACGGCCTCCGACTCGCCGCCCTGGTTGCCTGGGGCGAAGGCCGAGTAGGAGTCGGAGCTGTCGACGAAGTTGCCGCCGGCCGCCACGTAGGCGTCGAGCACGTCGAACGACTGGCGCTCGTCGGCGGTCCAGCCGAACACGTTGCCACCCAGGCAGAGTCCGAACACGTCGAGGTCTGAGCGGCCGAGTCGAGGCACGGCGGCGCAACCTAGCACGGGCGCGCTCGCTCGTGCCCGCGCCCTGGCCTGGCCGGCGCTCCTCTGCGTGCGCGGACACCAGCGTCTCCCAGAGCATGTTGCAGTGATCTGATGTGATGTTTAGACAAGCGTGTCCGGCAGCGCGAGCTATGACGCATAATCAATACGATGGTATAGATCGCGGGCGGAAGCTGATCGCGATTCTGGGTGGCCTGTCGGCGTTCGGGCCGCTGTCCATGGACATGTACCTGCCGGGGTTGCCGGCGCTCACCAAGGAGCTCGGCGCCTCGGCCTCGACCGGGCAGCTCACCCTGACCGGCTGCATGCTGGGCATCGCCGCCGGTCAGCTGTTCATCGGGCCGCTCAGCGACGCCATGGGCCGGCGTCGGCCGCTCGTGGCCGGGCTGATCGGCTACATCCTCGCGTCGCTGGCGTGTGCGGCGGCGCCCTCGATCTGGACGCTGATCGTGCTGCGGTTCATCCAGGGGACGCTCGGCGGCGCCGGCGTGGTGATCGCCCGGGCCGTCGTGCGCGACATCTTCAGCGGCGCCGAGGCCGCCCGGATCTTCGCGCTGCTGATGGCGGTCATGGGTGTGGCGCCGGTGTTCGCGCCGCTGGTCGGCGGGCAGGCGCTGGCCATCACGTCGTGGCGCGGGATCTTCGTGGTCCTGGCGGCGATCGGCATCCCGCTGCTGCTGGCCACGGTGGCCTGGCTGCCCGAGACGCTACCGCCCGAGCGCCGCCACGGAGGCGGCCTGGGCGCCACCGTCCAGACGTTCGGGCGGCTTCTGCGCGATCGGAGCTTCATCGTTCCCGCCAGCTCGTTCGGACTGGCCGCCGCGGTGCTGTTCGCCTACATCGCCGGGTCGTCGTTCGTGCTCGAGGACGTGTACGGCGTCTCGCCCCAGGTGTTCAGCCTCGTGTTCGCGGTGAACTCGGCCGGGCTCATCGCCATGTCGCAGGTGGGCGGACATCTCGTCGCGCGTTTCGGCCCCGCGGCCCTGCTGCGATACGCGCTGGGCGGCGTGGCCGTGGGCTCGGCCGCCGTGCTGGTCTTCACGCTCGCCCACGCGGGCCTGGCCCCACTGCTGATCTCGCTGTTCGTGATCCTGTCCTTCAACGGGATGGTGTTTCCGAACGCCACCGCGGTCTCGTTGGCCGACCAGGAGGGCGCGCTGGGTAGCGCCTCGGCGCTGCTCGGCGTGGGTCAGTTCGGCACCGGCGCCCTGATCGCCCCACTGGTGGGGCTGGGCGGCACCGACAGCGTGGTGCCGATGGCGGTGCTGATCGGGGCCTGCGGGATCGGCGCGCTCGTCGTCAACCTGGCCTTCTCGGGACCGGTCGCCAGGGCCGCCCCCGCCGAGGGCTGAACCATGCGGCCGAGTGGCCTCGAGCGAAGGCCTGGTGGGTGCCAGGTGTCCGCATTTCCGCATTCCGTGGGGGGCAGAGGCGTGTCGTTATCCTCGGTGCAAGCCGTCCAGCTATGCGACGCAAAACATGCGGGGTGACTTGTGAATCCGGAAGCAGCTCAAATCAGATCTCGAGCCGACGTGGCCACCGACAAGCCGGTGCCGTACATGCGTCAGCTCTGCAAGCACTTCGGCCACAAGGTCGACGCGTCGTTCGGCGAGGACAGCGGCTACATCCAGTTCGAGTTCGGCCGCTGTGAGCTGCATGCGTCCGACGGGACGCTCAGGCTCGAGGTCAGCGCCGCCGACGAGGAGAGCCACGAGCGGATGGAGCGGGTGATCGGCTCGCACCTCGAGCGCTTCGGGCGGCGTGAGGAGCTGAGCGTGGCCTGGAGCGGCTGAGGCCGCAACCGAGAGGCGTCTAGCCCGCGAGCCCGCGCTCGCGGATCTCGCGCTGCGCCGCCTCGCTCTTGTCCAATCCGTCGAGGTCCATCGCCCGCAGCACCGCCGGCGTCTTCGAGAACTGGATGTCGCGGTAGTCGACGACCTGGACGTGGTTGCCCCAGGGGTCGTGGAAGTCGAGCGAGCCAGAGGGGCGGACGGACACGCCGGCCTCCCCGAGCGCGGCCCGGACCGCCTCCTTGTCGTCGACGACCAGGCCGAAGTGCCTCGTCTCATCGGGTGGCTGGGATCGTCCGGCGGACAGCGCGATGAACTGGTCGCCCATGTCGATGAACGCCATGCGGCCGCCGGCGCGGCCACGCAACTCGAACTCGAAGAAGCGCCCGTACCAGGCCAGCGCGTCGTCGACGTCTCCGACCTCGAGCGCGATGTGGTTGATGCCGACCAGTCGTGCCATGCGCTCGCGGGCGGCTAGCCGCTTCCGGCGCCGGCCTTCATCTTCGTCCACTCGGCCTTGTGCGCGCGCTTGGCCGTCTGGTAGTCCTGCAGCGCCTGCGCCGAGTCGACGTCGCCGAGCGTGGGGTGCGCCGGCACGAGGCCCTGGGCCGCCTCGACGCCGAAGCGCTTGGCCAGCACCGCGCCGAGCGCCTTGATCTTCATCTCGCCGAAGCCCGGCAGTGCGGACAGGTTGGCACGCAGCGCGGCGGTGTCGGCGGCGTCCGTCCACACGCGTGCCGCGTCGCCGTCGTAGTTGTCGCGGATGTGGGCGGCCAGGTCGTGGACCCGACGCGCCATCGAACCGGGGAAGCGGTGAACCGCCGGGCGCTCGCGGAACACCGGCTCGAGGTCGGCCTCGGCCAGGGCGGCCGCGTCGAGCGTGCCGACGCGCTCGCGGATGGCCAGCGGGCCCGAGAACGCCTTCTGCACCGACACCTGCTGGTCGAGCGCGAACCCGATCAGCAGCGCCATCGGATCGTTGGCGATCAGCGCGTTGGCCTCGTCGGAGTCGGTGAAGTGAAGGCGATCGGGCATCGCCCGATCATAACTGTCGCCTACCGCCGGCCGTAAAAGCTGACAAGTCGCTCCGGCTCATGCGAAGGCCGCCTCGAGCGCCTCGTCGACCGACTCCGCCACCCGGGCTCGCATGTTCTCCTCCATCATGCGCACGGCGGCGTCGGCCAGGTCCTCGTAGATGTGCGCCACCGCGGTGCGGGGGATCACCATGTCGAAGTGCCGGACGTAGCCGTCCAGGGCGGAGTAGAGGACGCACTGCTCGGTCACCTGGCCGGCCAGGACCAGGCGATCAACGCCTTCCTGGCGCAGGAGATATTCGAGCTGGGTCTGGTAGAAGACCGAGTGCCTGGCCTTGACCAGGAACGGCACGCCTTCGGGCGGGGCGATCGGCTCGATCAGGTGAGGGGCGGCGCCGGCCAGAGCGCCGCGGGTGAGCTTCTGTCGTCCCGCCGTCCAGTCTCCGTGGTTGTCGTTGACGTACACGGTGAGCAGACCGGCCTCGGGAGCCCGCTCGACCAACTCGCGCATCGCGGGCAGCGCCTCGGCCACCGATTCCATGAGCGGTTCGGCATCCTCGTGTTCGTAGGGATTGAGCATGTCGATGACGATCAGCGCGGCGGACACCGAGCGCACGCTACCCGACTATTCCCACCAAGAATCCGTCTATTTGCACGGATGTTGCGGGTTGATCGACCTGCCGAGCGGGTAAGCAGAACGCATGGCTACCGCAACAAGCACAACTCGCACAGGCGCTGTCCGACGTACCCAACCGCTGAGGCTTCCTCGCACCACCGGCGCGGTGAGCGGGTTGCTGGTGCTGGTCCTTGGCGCGTGGGGCGGCCTGATCCCGTTCATCGGCCCGTACTTCCACTATTCCTTCGGCGGCGATCAGACGTGGCATTTCACGATGCAGCGCCTGTGGCTCTGCATCCTTCCGGGTGCCGTGGCGGTGATCGGCGGCCTCATGCTGATGAGGGCCTCGAGCCGCATCGGCGGGCTCACCGCCGGCTGGGTGGCGCTGGCCGCCGGCGTGTGGTTCGCGGTCGGACCGGCCGTCGCGCTGCTCTGGGATCACACGATCTATGCGATCGGCGCCCCGAATGGAGGCCAGGCCCGCCGCATGCTCGAGTGGGTCGGCTACTTCAGTGGTCTGGGCGTGGCGATCGTCGGCCTTGCCGCATTCGCGATGGGACGCTTCTTCTCGCGGCCGCGACTGGTCGAGGAGCCGGCCGTGGTCGATGTGGCAGCCGCGGAAGCTCCGGCACGGCACGAGCCCGTGACGCGCGCGGCCGTGGCGGACGCTCCGGCCGAGCGCACGGCGGTTCCGGCCGAGCGCACCGCGGTCAGCGACGTTCCGGCGGAGCGCACGGCTGTTGCGGATGCGCCGGCCGAGCGTGGCGCCGTCGCGGACAGGCCGGTCGAACGCACGACGGTCGCGGACACGCCGGCCGAGCGCGGCGCCTACGCGGATGCCCCCGCGACCGAGACCCGCGCCGCCGATCCCCCCACGGCGACCGTCAGTCCGGCGGAGACCCCGCGCGCGCGGCGCCGGTCCGGCGGCCTTCTCGGCCGCTTGCGCAGCTAACGACCTGCCCCGGGAGCGCGCCCCGGGACGGATCCCGGAGCGCGCCGCCCCGCCGAGGTCGGGGCACCGCTTGGACATATCCGCCAGCGGATCCTTGTCCCAATGGCCAATGCGAGGTGAGCGGCGCACCCGCAGGATGTCCGTCCCGTGAGCTTGAAACTCATCGTCTCCTACGACGGCACTGCCAATGACGACGACGCACTCGCGCTGGGCAAGCTGCTGGCCCACACCGGTGCCAGCCTGGCGCTGGCCTACATTCGCCACTCACGGGAGTTCGACCCGCGTCGCGAGGAACTGGCCCAGCATGACGCCGAGCGCCGCCTCGAGCAGGGCTCGGTGTGGCTGGGTGACCCGGACATTCCCCGCCACGTCGTGTTCAGCGGGTCGACCGGGGAGGGTCTCGAGCAGTTGGCCGAGGCAGAGCAGGCCTCGGTGATCGTTTTCGGCTCCGACTACCGCACCCCGCCGGGACGAGCCGAGCCGGGCACCACCGCTCAACGGCTGCTCGAGGGCGGCTCGGTGGCGATCGCGGTCGCGGCGGCGGGTTTGCGCACCAGGGCGGATGCCGGGATCGAGTCGATCGCCGTGGCTGCGGCTGGCGGGGACCGGGCGGCGCAGGACAGCGCCGAGGCCCTGGCCGCCAAGCTCGGAGCCAAGCTGGTCGATCTGGCCCCGCCCACCCCGCCTCCCCCGGTCGATTTGATCGTGGTGGGTTCGCAGCCGAACGCCTCCTCGCGGCGGATCACATTGAGCGGGACCACCCGTACGGTGCTGAACTCCGCGCGCGGATCGGTGCTCGTGCTGCCCTCGGACACCCCGATTCGCCTTTAGACAGTGCGCTGACAGAACTCGTGGCGCTTCCTGGGGCGCGGTAAGGCACACTCTTGGCGTGGCCGACTCCCCCCCAGAGCAATTGCGGCGTCTGAACCTGGGCGTCGGCCAGATCGCGCTCGAACCAGACGACGCGATCGTCGAGGCGCCGGATGAGGTGCGGGGCTCCTATCGCCTCAGTGATCCCGCGCTGTCCGAGCTGTCGCTCGAGGCGCTGCTGGACGAGCTGCTGGTGCGCATCCAGGAGGCCCTGGGCGTCGACACCGTGGCCATTCTGCTCTATGACGAGGAGGCCAACCAGCTTGTCGCCCGCGCGGCCAAGGGGATCGAGGAGGAGGTCGAGAAGGGGGTTCGTCTTCCGATCGGGAAGGGCTTCGCCGGCCGTATCGCCGGGGAGCGGGTGGCGATCTTCGTAGCCGACGTCGACCACGCCGACATCCTCAACCCGATCCTGCGCGAGAAGGGGATCCGCTCGTTGCTGGGTGTCCCGCTGATCGTCGAGGGCGCCCTGATCGGCGTACTGCACGTCGGCTCGCTCACGCCTCGCACGTTCGGGCCGAGCGATCTCGCCGTGCTGCAGCTGGCTGCCGCCCGCGCCGCCCCGGCGATTGAGCGGGCGAGCCTGTTCGCCGCGCTCGAGCACGAGCACCGCGTCTCGATGATCCTCCAGCGCAGCTTGCTGCCCAAGCGACTGGTCGACGTCACCGGCGTGGGCGTCGCGGCGCGCTACCTGCCCGCCCGCGAGGAGGTGGGCGGCGACTGGTACGACGTGATAGAGCTCCCCCGGGGCAAGGTGGGCGTCGTGATCGGCGACGTGGTCGGCCACGGGATCGCCGCTGCCGCGCTCATGGGCCGGTTGCGCACCGCGCTTCACTCGTACGCGATCGAGAGTCACGGCCCGGGCCGGACGCTCGAGCTCGTCGACCGGTTCGTGCATTCGCTCAGCGAGCCCGCGATGGCCACCGCGGCCTACGCGGTGTTCGACACCTACACGTCCCAGGTCTGCTACGCGACCGCGGGCCACCTGCCCCCGGTGGTGATTGCCGGCGGCGAAGCGCGGGCGCTCGAGGTGACCCCGGCGCCGCCCCTCGGCGCCTTCCCGTACGGACGCTGCCCCGAGCACGAGCTCGAGCTCCAGAGCGGGGAGATGCTGTTCCTGTACACCGACGGCCTGGTGGAACGGCGTGGCACGCCGCTCAATCTCGGCATCGAGGCGCTGGCGAACGCCGTGCGCGGGGCGCGGACGCCGGAGGAGGCGTGCAGGTTCGCGGTGGCCGAGCTGGTGCCCTACGATGGCCTGCGCGACGATGCGGCAATCGTGGCCCTTCAGAACAGCGCGGTCCCGCTCGAGCTTCATCTCCGGCTGCCGGCCCAGCCCAGGACGCTGGCCCACGTCCGGCGCGTGCTGCGGCGGTGGCTGCTGGCTCGGGGGGCCGACGAGGGCGACGTGGCCGAGGTGACGATCGCGGTCAGCGAGGCTTGCGCCAACGCTATCGAGCATGCCTACGCGCCCGGGCCGGCGAACTTCCAGCTCGACGCGGCCGGCCGAAACGGAGAGGTCACCGTCGCCGTGCGCGACGAGGGGCGGTGGCGTGCCCCACGGGGGTCGAACCGGGGGCGGGGGCTGTCGATCATGGTTGCGGCGATGGACGACGTGCAGATTGAGCGCACGGAGACCGGGACGGAGGTGGTAATGCGACGGCGCCTCCGGCATAGATGAACTTGGGCGACGTACAGATCACCCTCGCGCAGCATGCCCTGGTCGCACGGTTGACCGGCGAGATCGACATGTCCAATGCCGAGGAGATGGGCGCGACGGTGATCGGCGCCACCCCCAACGAGGCTCAGGGCGTGGTCCTGGACCTGAGCGGCGTCGACTACCTCGACAGCGCCGGCATCTACGTCATCTACGGCATGCGGGCGAGCCTGCAGGCCCGGGGGCAGTCGCTGGTCCTGGTGATGCCCGCACAGTCCCCGGTCTACGACGCGCTGCGCCTGTCGGGGGCAGAGCGCCCAGGGGAGATCGCCGAGACGGTCGAAGACGCCCTGCGGGCGGTCGAGCGGCCTTCCCCCATGGGAGCTTGACCTTCCCTCACGCTCGGTCCAGGGCGATCTCCTCCCAGTCGCCGCAGCGCCGGTAGCCGACCTCGGCATAGATCTTGTTCGAGGTCGGATTGGCCAGGTCGGTGAACAGCATGCAGCGGGCCGCGCCGTCGGCCAGCGCACGCCGGCTAACCGCCGCCACGGCGCTCCCGGCGTAGCCCCGGCGGCGGAGCGGGGGTGGCGTATAGACCGGACCCACGCGCACCACGCCGGCCACCGCGGGATTGACGCCGACCATCGACACAGGCAGCCCGTCGTCCCACATCAGAAGGCCCTGCTGGCGCAGGCGAGCGTCGACCATCGACCCGGCGTGGGAGGCACCGATCAGGCCGGCTTCGCCCACGAACTCCGCCATCCACGCGACCAGCAGGTCGCGCTCGCCAAGCTCGGGCAGACGGAGCAGGCCGGCGGCGGGCCGCGGCGGATCCTGCACCTGCACCTGCTCCAGCACGTGCATGCCCTCGCTGAACGTACGGCGCGAAGCGCCACCGGTACGCCGCTCCCAGGCCGCTGCGATCGCGCGCGCGGTGTCCGGCACGCCGCTCACGGCCGAGACCTCAGGATCGACGTCAAGCCACTGCTCGATCAGCGGCTCGGCGCCGCCGGGCTCGAGCGGGCTGGCCAGCAGCGGCCACGGCGGCGTGCGCATGGCGGCAAACGACACCTCGTCGCGGTCGCTGAGGCCGACCGCGAACACCGGTGGGGGATCGCGGTGGGCGCCCTGGCGCACGGTCAAGAGCACGGTGGCGAGCACGTTGCACTCGAGCCTGGCCGACAGCAGCCGCTCGGTGCGGGCGGCGAACTCCTCGGGATCTCGGGTCAGCTCGAAGCGCATGACCCTGGCGACCCTACAGGCGCTGCACCACTTCGTCGAACGGCTTGCGGTCGGCCCGCTCGATCCACTCGACCGCCTCATGACGCTGAGGATCGCGGGTGCGGACGGGATAGCCGAAGGTCAGCACGATCGTGGGGCGCTCGCCCTCCTCGAGGTCGAGCAGCCGGGCCACCGCGTCGGGATCGGGCATCCCGTTCGGACATGAGCCGATGTGGTCGTTCCAGGCCGTCAGCATCATGTTCTGGGCGGCTCGCCCGGCGTCGAAGCCCGTGGGCCCCCGGCCGCGCAGCGCGAGGACCACGACGAGCGCGGCGCCGCGCACGTTGCCGGAGGCGTAGACCGCCGCGGCCAGGCGCTCGCGCAGCGAAGGGCTCTCCACCACGATGAACCGCCAGGGCTGGGTGTTGCGCGAGCTTCCGGCCACCCGGCCGGCGTCGAGGATCCGCTGCGCGGCATCCACCGGGATGGGGCGTCCGGCGTACTCCCGAACCTCGCGCCTGCTCGCCACCGCCAGGAAGGTGTCCACGGCGGTAAGCCTAGGGATGAAACGCCTATCCGGCGTCGCCGTTCGGCTGCGCTGCGCCCTGCGAATGAAGCATGGTCTGGACGTGCTCGACGCGCGCGTCGTCGGCGACATCCTGCTCGCCGACCTCGGGCGCTTCGCCGCCGCGGGCGGCCTGCGCCGACTCCTGCGCTGCCGACGCGGCCCCGCCCTTCCGGCGCCGGGCCCGCCGGGCGACCAGCAGCAACACGCCCGCGCCGCCGGCGGCCGCGGCAGCAACCTGAGGCACCGGGGGATCGGTGGGGCGACGGTGCCGGGGCTCGAGGTGCAGGGCCACCTTCGCCTCGCGCCACCAGGCGCCGATGGCGGCCCGGCGGCTGCGACGTCGGCGCAGGCGCCGACCGGCCCAGTTGGCGGCCACGGTGGCGCCGCGGAGCGGAGTGGTGGAGCTGAGTTCGGGCATCAGAGCCTCCTCACGATTGTCTGATGGTCTGCCGCCGCTCAGTGCTCGCCGGGCTGCGGCTCGGGCGGCGTGCGCTGGGGCTCGGGACCCGGCTGCGGCGCGCGCTCGGGCTCGGGGGCCTCGTCGGGACCGGGGTTAGGCGCGATCGGGTTGGCCGGCTCCTCGGGACCGGGAACGGTCGACGGCTCCTCGGGAGCGGCAGGCGTGCCCGGGTCGGGCACCGCCGGCGTGACCGGCGCGCTCGGGACGACCGGCGTGGCCGGCACGGTCGGCTGGGGGACTTCTGCGGTTGGGGCGAGAAGGGCCATGCTCCTCGCTTACCCAGTCAGGCGGCCGGGCAACCTGTCATCCCTTGACCACTCCCACCGGTCGCAACCGCACGACCCGTGCGGCCAGGCCGGCCCGCTCGACGATCTCGACCACTGTGTCGACGTCCTTATACGCCTCGGGCGCCTCCTCGGCCAGCCCACGCGCCGACAGCGCGCGTACCACGATCCCGGAAGCCTCGAGCCTCCGGCGCAACTGTCCGCCGTCGACTGCCTTACGTACCGCGGTGCGCGACATGCGCCGGCCGGCGCCGTGACAGGTCGTGCCGAACGAGCGCCGCATCGCCCCGGGACGACCCGCGAGCACGTACGACGCGGTACCCATGCTGCCCGGGATGAACACCGGCTGACCCGCCCCGGCATACTCGGAGGGAATCTCCGGGTGATCCGGCGGGAAGGCGCGGGTCGCGCCCTTGCGGTGCACGCAGACCATTCGACCCTCGTGGCGCTCGAGCTTGGCCACGTTGTGCGCCACGTCGTAGACCTGGTGGGTCCGCTGAGCGGTGCCGGGACCCAGCACCGACGCGATCGCCTCGCGGACGCGATGGGCGATCGCGGCGCGGTTCGCCCACGCGAAGTTCGCGGCGGCCTCCATCGCGCGCCGGTAGTCGCGCCCCTCGGGCGACTCGATCGGAGCGCAGGACAGCTGGCGATCGGGCAGTTCGATCCCGTAGTGCGAGAGCCGCGCGTCCATGCGCTTGACGAAGTCGGTGCACACCTGGTGGCCGAGACCCCGTGAGCCGGAGTGGATGAGAACGGTGAGCTGGCCGACACGCAGGCCGAACGCCTCGGCCGTATGCGCGTCGTATATCGCCTCCACCCGCTGAAGCTCGAGGAAGTGATTGCCCGAGCCGAGCGTCCCGATCTGACCCGCGCCGCGATGCTTGGCCCGCTCGGACACCGCGGCCGGGTCCGCTCCCTCCATGCACCCATCCGATTCGGTGAACGAGAGCTCGTCCTCGGAGCCGATGCCGAGGTCCTCGAGCAGCGCGCGCGGCCCCAGCGACAGCACGCGGTCGAGGTTCGCCCCACGGAGCCCCTCGTGGGCACCGCGGCCACCGGTGCCGACCGGGACGTTCCGTGACAGCTCGTGCACGAGACGCTCGCGCCGGTCGCCGAGGAGCTCGTCAAAGCCGAGCGGGAGCGCAAGCAGGCGCACCCCGCAGTTGATGTCGTAGCCGACCCCGCCGGGCGAGATCACGCCGTCCGTCGCGTCAGTGGCCGCGACGCCCCCGACGGGAAACCCATACCCCTGGTGGATGTCGGGCATGGCCAGCGCCGCGTCGACGATGCCGGGCAGCGTGGTCACGTTGGCCAGCTGCTCGAGCGAGCGGTCTTGCTCGATCGCGGCCAGGAGCTCGGCGTCGGCGAACACCCGGGCGGGGACGCGCATTCCGGGGACCGTGCCCACGGGGAGCTCCCACAGCTCGTCGTCGACGCGCCGCGGGGAGACGGTCGAGCGCCTCTCAGACATCCAGGACCACTCGGGCTACGAACCCCTGGCCGGAGGGCTCGAATGCCAGCCGGTGGTAGGTCACCGCCTTGACCAGCGGCGGCGGCTCGCCGAGCGCACCCGCGACGGTGGCGCGCAGCCCGTGGGTTTGCAGGTCGAGGTCGACGAGTCGCGTGGCCACGAAGCCTTCTGACTCAGCCAGGAAGGCAAGCTCCTCGATCCACCCGGCGAGCAGCGCCGGGCGGTCGGGCGCCTCCACCGAGACCGTGCGCGCCACGTCGCCTGGACCCTCGATCCCGAGCAGCTCGGCCAGGGCGCGCATCGCCTCTTCGAGCACCTCGCGCTCGCCGCCGGCCTCGATCTCGAGCTCGACCTCGGCCGTGTGATCCACCCAGCGGTACATTCGTTCTCAGCGCGCCGCGATCACGTCGGCCAACCGGTCGGCTTGCTGGACGTGGAGCAGATGCCCGGCGTGCTCGAGCTCGACGAGCTCGGCATCCGGTATCTGCCCGGCCAGCCGCCGGGCCGCGGCGATCGGCACGACGTGGTCGCCGGTTCCCGCCACGATCGTGGTCGGCGCCAAGATCTCGCCCAGTCGCGGCTCGAGCGCCGGCAGGTCGCGGACCAGGAAGCGCTGCTCGCGCACGAACGCGCGCCATGCCCTGGGTGCCAGCAGCATGCGGCCCGCCGCCCGCAGGTAGCGGTCATCGAGCGCGGTCGCCTCGGCCAGCCAGCGCCGCAGCGGGCGGGTGCCCAGCACCAGCCCGCCACCCGCCATCGCGCCCACGCTGGCCAGCCAGCCGACGAACGGGGCGGCCAGCAGGTAGTCGACGGCCCCCAGCGACTCGAGGTTGGCCGCCGGCGCCACCAGCACCAGCCGGTCCACGCGCTCGGGCGCCGATACCGCAAGCCAGGCGGCCACCGCCGCCCCGAGGCTGTGCCCGACCACGGCCGCCCTCCTCACGCCGGCGGCGTCGAGGGCGGCGAGCGCCGCCCGGGCATTGCCGTCGAGGTCGGTCACCCGCGACCCGTCGCCCCACCCCGGGCGATCGACGGCGATCGTGCGCGGGACGCGATCGCCCAGCGCTCCGCATAAGGGCTCCCAATCCGTCGCCGCACCCGGTTGGCCGTGGAGCAGCAGAACGGAATCGTTGGACACGGCGAACACCTCCGAGCGGGCATACTAGAGCCGTGACGTCCGCGCTCCTGTCCGACGCGCTCGGCCCACTGCGCGCCGACCCGGCGCGCGCGGCGATCCTGTTCGACATCGACGGCACCCTGGCCCCGATCGTCCAGAACGCCGCCGACGCGCGCGTGCCCGAGAGCACCCGGCAACTGCTGACCCAGATCGCGCGTCGCTACGGCGTGGTGGCGTGCGTCAGCGGCCGTCGCGCCTCGGAGGCTCGGGCCATGGTCGCGATCGGCACGATCTCCTATCTGGGCTCGCACGGCGCCGAGGTGCTGCGCGCCGGGTGGACCGAGCCGGTGGTCGACCAGGAGGTGGAGGACTGGGCCGAGCGGATCCACGACTTCGCGCGGGAGGCCGACACCGCGGAGCTCCGCCGCCTCCGGGTGCGTCTGGAGGACAAGGGCCCGATCATCGCCTTCCACTGGCGCGGCGCCCCCGACGAGGAGGCGGCGCGCGCCGCGATCGACGCTATCGCGGCCAAGGCCGAGGCGGGCGGGCTGCGCACCCACTGGGGGCGGAAGGTGCTCGAGGTCCGCCCCCCGGTGCGAATCGACAAGGGGGCTGGGATCGCCTCGTTCCTGGCCGACACCGACGTCGGCGTGGCCCTGTACGTGGGCGACGACCGGACCGATCTCGACGCGTTCCACGCGCTCGTGCAGATGGCCGACGAGGGGAAGATCTCGAAGGCCATCCGGGTCGGAGTCCGCTCTGACGAGGGCCCGTCGGAGATCACCGACGAGGCCGACGTAGTCCTCGACGGGACGCGCGGCGTGACCGAGCTGCTCGCGGCGCTGGCCGCGGACTGAGGAGCCGGGGCAGGCGTGCGGTTCGCGGACTTCCTGCGCACCACGGTGCTGGCCAGCGCCGGCGCCGCCAGCGTGCTCGCCGCGCTGACCGTGGCCGGCGCGGCCGGCGACAGCAACGATCTGATCGTCCCGTTCTCCGCCGCCTGGTGGGTGGCGGCCGGGGCGATCGGGGTCTGGCTGGGGCGCAGGGCCGAGACATCGCCGCCGATCGCCTCGCTGCTGGCCAGCGCGCGCACCCAGGCCTCGCTGCCCGAGGTCAACCCGGCCCGCACCATGCTCAACCGGCTGTGGCCGCTGTTGATCTCGACCGTGGGCGCCGGCGCGTTGGCCTTCCTGGTGCCCCAGGTGCCGGCGGTCGCCACCGGCTTCGGGATCATCTGGTCGCTGGCCTGGCGGCGGCAGGCCTCGGCGGTGCGGGCGATCGAGCAGCGCGACGGCGCCCGCTTCTACGTGGACAAGACCTCGCCGCTGAAGCCGATCCGGCTGGTCCGCACGCCGGGCTTCCGCTCTAACCTGTTCGAGTTGAACGGGGCGTCGGGCCACTCCCGCCGCGCCCGACCGCGCGCGTGAGCTACCCGGCCTTCATCCCCAGCCCGTCCAACAACGGGTTCTACCTCGGGCCGCTGTTCGTCCACGCCTACGGTCTGGCCTACGTGTTCGCGGTGGCGGCGGCGATCTTCGTCACCCGGTGGCGCTGGCGGCGCGCCGGCGGCGACCCCGACATCTGCTACGAGGCGGCGGCGTGGGGCTTTCCAGCCGGGCTGATCGGCGGCCGGATCTACTTCCTGATCACGACCCCCAGCCAGATTCCGCCCCACTGGTGGGGGCCGTTCGCGATCTGGAAGGGCGGCCTGGGGATCTGGGGCGGGATCTTGTGCGGGGTGCTGGGCGGCCTGTACATCATCCGCAAGCGCCTGACCCGCGGAGACGTGCTGCGCTTCATGGACGCCGCCGCCCCCGGGCTGCTGGTGGCCCAGTCGATCGGGCGGATCGGCAACTACTTCAACCAGGAGCTGTTCGGTAAGCCTTCGACCTCGCCGTGGGCGCTGAAGATCTCTCCCGACCACCGGCCGGCGCATTACGAGCAGTACGCCACATTCCAGCCCACCTTCCTGTACGAGATCATCTGGAACCTCGGCCTGGCCGGGTTCCTGATCTGGCTCGGCTACCGCCGCCGGATCAAGCCGCCCGGCCTGATGGCGCTGTACGTGGCCGGCTACTCGGGCTTTCGTCTGTTCGAGGAGAACCTGCGCATCGACTACTCCGTGCACGTGCTGGGGATGCGTCTGAACTTCTGGATCGCACTGCTGGTCTGCCTGGCCGGGCTGGCCTGGTTCGTGTGGATCCAGCGCAACGGGAAGACGGAGCCGCTGCCCCTGGACGGGCCGAAGCCCGACGCGCGCGATGTCATGCGGCGCAACAGCACGGGCTACCGCAAGCCTCCGGTCGCGAGCTACGGGAAGAAGTCGCGCTCAGCGTCGCGCCGCTGAGCCGAGCCGGTGGCGCGGGCGGAGCGCCTGCACTTCGGTCCACGGTTGCGTGTTGAGGACCTGCTTTCGGGTGAGCCAGGCGCGCCGCGCTGTGGCGACGCCGTAGCGGGCGACCGCGAATCCGGCTGTCCGGTGTGAATCGGTGTTGATCACGATCGGCACGCCGGCGTCGGCGGCGGCCCGGGCTTGGACGTCATTCAGGTCCCGGCGGTCGGGGTTCGAGTTGATCTCGAGCATCGTGCCGGTGCGCGCCGCGGCCTCGATCACGCGGTGCAGGTCGAAGGCGTAGGGCTCGCGTTGTTCCAGCTTTCGGCCCGAGGGGTGGCCCAGGGCGTCGACCAGCGGGTGCTCGATCGCCTTGATCATGCGCTCGGTCATCTGGTCTGAGGTCATCCGGAACGAGGAGTGCACCGAGGCGATCACCCAGTCGAGCTCGGCCAGGATCTCGTCGTCGTAGTCGAGGGTGCCGTCGGGGAGGATGTTCACCTCCGAGCCGGCCAGGAGGGTGATGCCGTCGATCTCGGTTTCGCGGACGCGGCCGATCTGCTCGCGCAGCCGCTCCGGGGAGACCTCGTCGCCGAACCCAAACGAAGCCGAGTGGTCGGTGATCGCCAGGTACTCGTAGCCGGCGTCCCTGGCCGCAACCGCCATCTCCTCGATCGAAGCGGTGCCGTCGGAGGCCGTGGTGTGGCAGTGCAGGTCGCCCCTGAGGTCTTGCTGGGTGATCAGGTCGGGGAGGGTGTGTGTCGCCGCGGCTTCCAGCTCGCCGCGGTTCTCGCGAAGCTCCGGCTCGATGTAGTCCAGGCCGAGCAGCGCATAGACGTCGTGCTCGGAGGCGCAGCGGTGCGTCTCGCCGGTGGCGTCGTCGAGCACGCCGTACTCGGACACGTGCAGGCCCTTGCGGACCGCGGCGTCGCGCAGGGCCATGTTGTGCTCCTTGGAGCCGGTCAGGTGCTGGAGCAGGTTGCCGAACTGGTCGGGGGCGACGATGCGCAGGTCGACCCGGATGCCGGTGTGCGTGCGGAGCTTCACGCCGGCCACGGTGGCGGTGCCGGCTGATTCGGTGAGGTCAAGCTGGGTGGCGGCCTTGGCGAGCGCGAGCGGATCGTGAGCGGTGGCGATCACGTCGAGGTCCTTGACCGTGTCGGTCATCCGCCGGGCCGAGCCGGCCAGCTCGACGTGCTCGGAGGCGGGGTGCTGTCTCAGCGCCGTGATCAGTGGGTCCGCGATGGCGAGCGCCTTGTCGAGCACCACGCGTGCGGGGCGCTCGCCGGCGCCGGCTAATCGAATGCTCGCGAGGATGGCTTCTTCGGCCTTGGGCCCGAAGCCCTTGAGTTTTCGGATCTGCTGTCCCTCGGCGGCAGTCCGCAGCGCATCGAGCGAGTCGATCCCGAGCTCCTCGTACAGCCGGCGGACGCGCTTAGGCCCGAGGCCGGGGAGGTGGGTCATGTCGATCACGCCGGGCGGGAACTTCGCCCGCAGCTTCACGGTGGCGGGGATGGCGCCGTCGTCGGCCAGCTGGATGACCTTCTCCTGAATAATCGCGCCGACGCCGGGCAGTTCGGTGGCGCGTCCCTGGCGAGCCAAACCGAGCACCGACACCGGCGCCTCGCGCACCGCCTTGGCCGCGTTCCGGTAGGCCACCACGCGATAGATCGCGGCGCCGTCGAGCTCGGACAGGTCGCCCAGCTCGTCGAGCGCTTCGGCGATCTCGGAGTTGGTCACGTCGGCCATCCAGGTACATAACGTAGCGGGGGCGGGCAGAGGCATGCACGCCTGGCTGCTGCGGCTCAAGCGGAGGCTGCGGCGTCCGCCCGGCGGCACTCGCGCAAGATGCGCATCGGATATCGGAACGGGTAGTAGGCGCGCCGTGCCGCCGGGTGGGCGAGCAGCCGAAGCGCCCGCTATACTTTCTGAAGTAACCCGCACGAGACCGCAAGGAGCCGCAATGGCCAACGTCGCCGAAGTAACCGACAACAACTTCCAGGCCGAGGTGCTCGAGTCCGAGAAGCCGGTGCTGGTCGACTTCTGGGCTCCGTGGTGCGGGCCGTGCCGGATGGTGGCGCCGGTGGTCGAGGAGATCGCGCAGGAGCGGGCGGACGATCTGAAGGTCGTCAAGCTGAACATCGACGAGAACCAGAACACGGCGATCCAGTTCAACGTGATGTCGATCCCGACGCTGATCCTGTTCCGCAACGGGCAGCCGGCCAAGACGGTGATCGGCGCCTATCCGAAGCGCAAGCTGGTCGAGGAGCTCGAGCCGGCTCTCGCCTAGGCCAGAGCCACGCCGATCCACAACTGGCGCCTGTCGATCGTGACGGGCTCCAGGTCGTCGTCGAGCGGCTCGTAGCCGACCTCGACGGCCAAAGTCTCTCCGGCAATGTAGTCCTGGTGTGCGCGCGCGGCGGCGAGTAGCGCCTCGTCGCCGTCCAGCGTCAGCACGATCCGGTCGGTGACCTCGAGGCCGGCCTCCTGGCGGGCCAGCTGCACGGCGCGCACGACCTCGCGCGCCCAGCCCTCCACGCGCAGCTCGTCGTCGATCTCGAGCTCGAGGGCCACCGCGTGCGAGCCCTCGCGCTCGACCTGGTAGCCCTCGAGTGGCTTCATCGAGGTCTGGACGTCCTCGGCGGTCAGCTCGTGGTCCTTGCCGTTCACCGAGATCGCCACGCTGCCGCCGTCGCGCAGGCTGGCCACGGCCTGGCCGGCATCGAGCCCGGCCACGGCGGCGGCGACCAGCGGCATGTGCTTGCCGAAGCGCGGGCCGAGCCTGCGGTAGTCGGGCTTCAGCTCGACCTCGGCGAGCTCGTCGGCCTCGGAGACGAAGCGCACCTCCTTGACGTTCAGCTCGTCACGGACGACGGCCGCCATCCGCTCGATGGCCTCGCGCTCCTCGCCGGTGGCGACCACAACGGCTGCGCGGAGGGGCTGGCGCACCTTGCGCTTGGCCTGCCCGCGGGCGGCCAGGCCGAGACGGACCGTCTCGCGCGCGGTGGCCATGGCGGCCTCGAGGGCGTCGTCGCGGACGCTCGGGTCGGGGATCGGGAAGTCCGTCAGGTGCACGCTCGGCTCGGCGCCGTCGAGGTTGTCGTAGATCTCGTCGGACACGAACGGGCAATGGGGAGCCAGTAGCTGCGCGGTGGCGATCAGGCAGGTGCGCAGCGTCGCGAAGGCGGCCGGGTCGCCGTCCCAGAAGCGCCGGCGCGAGCGGCGCACGTACCAGTTGGAGATCTCCTCGACGAACCCTTGGATGGCGCGGCCGGCGGCGGTGGCGTCGAAATCGTCCATTCGCTCGCGCACGAGCTCGATCGTGGCCTGGAGGCGAGACAGGGCCCAGCGGTCGAGGTCGGTCTGGGCGCCGGCGGAGTCCGGCAGCGCCGCCGGGTCGATGCCGTTGGCGTTGGCGTACAGGACGTAGAACCCGTACGTGTTCCACAGCTGGCGCAGGAACTGCCTGACCGCCTCGCCGATCGTTTCCATCGAGAAGCGGTAGCCGTCCCAGGGCTGCTTCGAGGTGAAGAAGTACCAGCGCAGAGCGTCGGCCCCGAAGCGGTCGATGACCTCGTGCGGGGCGACCGTGTTGCCCAGCGACTTGGACATCTTGCGGCCTTCCTCGTCCAGGATCAGGCCCAGGCAGACCACGTGGCGGTACGGCGAGGACTCGAACAGCAGCGTGGAGACTGCGATCAGGGAGTAGAACCAGCCGCGGGTCTGGTCGAGTGCCTCGCAGATGAAGTCCGCCGGGAAGTGCTCCTCGAACAGCGCTGTGTCCGCGTGGGGGGCGTGGTACTGGGCGAACGGCATGGAGCCCGAGTCGAACCACACGTCGATCACCTCGGGCACGCGCTGCATGGGCTGCTGGCAATCGGTGCACGGGAACGTGGCGTCGTCGACGAACGGGCGGTGGGGATCGGTCAGGTTCGTGCCCGCGAGGTCGTTGAGCTCCTTCAGCGAGCCGATCGCGCGCGTATGGCCGCCCTCACAGCGCCACACGGGCAGCGGCGTGCCCCAGTAGCGCTCGCGCGAGAGGGCCCAATCGACGTTGTGCTCGAGCCAGTTGCCGAAGCGGCCGTGCTTGACGTGGTCGGGATACCAGGTGACCGTCTCGTTGGCGGCCAGGAGACGGTCCTTGATCTGGCTGGTGGCGATGTACCAGGACGGCTTGGCGTAGTAGAGCAGCGGCGTGCCGCAGCGCCAGCAGTGCGGGTAGGAGTGCTCGAGCGTCTCGGCCTTGAGCAGGCGGTCGCGGGCCTTCAGGTCCTCGATCAGATCGGGGTCGGCCTCCTTCACGTGGCGCCCCGCGAAGGGGCCGATCCGCTCGTCGTAGGTGCCGTCGAGCCGGACCGGGTTGATCACGTTCAGGCCGTACTGCTCGCCGAGGCGGAAGTCGTCCTCGCCGAAGGCGATCGCGGTGTGGACGAGGCCGGTGCCGTCGGTGGCGGTGACGAAGTCGGCCTCGAGGACCGTGTGCCCCTTGGGTCCGTACTCGCTGCCGGGGATGAACGTGAACGGGGGCTCGTAGGAGGTGCCCGCGAGCCGGCTGCCCGTGAAGCGGTCGAGGACGGTGGCGCCCTCGCCGAGCACGGCCTTTGTTCTCGCCTCGGCCAGGACGTAGACGTGGTCCTCGTCGCCGGGTGCCTTGGCGCGGACGTAAGTGAGCTCGGGGTCGACGGCGACCGCGGCGTTGGAGACCAGGGTCCAGGGCGTGGTCGTCCAGATCAGCAGCTCATCGCCGTTCTGCACGGGCGCCCGCGCGTCCGTGATCGGAAAGCGGACGAAGATCGACGGGTCGAGCACGTCCCGGTAGACGTCGGGCTGGCCGAGCTCATGGCTCGAGAGCGTGGTCTGGTCGCGCGGGCAGTACGGGACGACCTTGAGCTTCTCGTACAGAAGGCCCTTGTCGTGGATCGTCTTGAGCGCCCACCAGACCGATTCCACGTACGCGGGGTCGAGTGTGCGGTAGGCGTCGTCGAGGTCGATCCAGAACCCGATCCGCTCGGTCAGGCGGTTCCAGTCCTCGACGTGGCTGAGCACCTTCTCGCGGCAGCGGGCGTTGAACTCCGCGATGCCGAACCGCTCGATGTCGTCCTTGGTGGTGAACCCGAGCTCCTCCTCCAGGGCCAGCTCGACGGGGAGGCCGTGGCAGTCCCACCCGCCCTTGCGCTCGACGAAGAAGCCGCACATGGTCCGGTAGCGGGGGAAGATGTCCTTGAACACCCGTGCGAGGACGTGGTGGATCCCGGGCGGTCCGTTGGCGGTCGGCGGGCCCTCGTAGAAGCCCCACTTGGGCGAGCCCTGGCGCCGGCGAACCGACTCGGCGAACACGTCCCGCTCCCGCCATCGATCGAGCACGCGCTCCTCGAGGTGGGGGAAGGCCAGGCGCGGGTCGACCGGACGATGCGCGTGGGGCGGGCGCTCGGTCGAGGGCCCGTGGGGCGGGCGCTCGGTCGAGGGCCCGTGGGGCGGGCGCTCGGTCGAGGGCGCGGGGGGACGATCCGTCGAGGCCATGGGCGGCTGATTCTAGGTAGGAGGCTCGAAAGCCCGCCCCCTGCTTACGCCGGGGCCTTGAGGCGCTCAGCGAGCGGTGGCGGCGGGAAGCGCCTCGCCCGGCATGGCCGAGCGCCGCCCGTGGTGCCCTTCGAGCTGGGCCAGGAGCAGGTCCCGCGCGGCGAGCGGGGTGGCGCCCAGCCGCCTCACCGTGCTCGCGCCGGTGTCGGGCACCGCGCCGCGGTAGTCGAAGATCGCCGCATGGTGCGCCACCGAGCGGACCGAGTACACCAGCCGCCCGAGCGCGTCGAGTGAGATGCTCCGGCCGGCCAGCACCACGGCGCCGGGGTCGAGAGCCGGGAGCGCGCGGACCAAGCGGTTGGGGGCGATCGCCGTCGAGAGCGACAGTGTGCGGATCCCGGCGCGGCGGAGCATCAGCTCGAGGGACTGGGCGTACAGGGCGTCGAGCTCGAGCGGTGAGGAGGCGTCGAGCACGAGCACCCCGGCGGTGCGGGTGGCCGGCGGGGCCAGTCGCTTGAGCGCTGACAGCCAGCCGGTGGCGTACCGCCAGCCGAACTCATATTCGGGCGTCGAGGCGCCCTGGTCGGCGTGGGCGGCCACGGCCTCGAGCAGCACCTCCTCGATCGTGCGCTCGACCGAGCGCAGGGCCAGGCTCTCCTCGAGCAGCGCGTTGGCCTTGTCCTCGTCGAAGTCGGCGAACGCGGCGGCGAGCCGAGAGCCCGACGACGGGCCCTCGCCCCGCTGGCGGGCGAGCGCTATGGCGCTCGACACGTTGTGGGTCTCCGCGAGCGTCGCGCGGAGTGACTCGACCTCGTTCAGCGCGTACTGCCGGTGGCCCCCGGGCGAGCGGCGCGGGCGCGGGAAGCCGTACCGCCGCTCCCAGCTGCGCAGCGTGTTCGGGCTCACGCCGAGCATCACAGCCGCGGCGTTCGTTCGGATCCCGCTCATCCGCTTGCAGTTAACGGCTTTCGGGTGGGACGGCGCAAGGTGCGCAAGGCAACCTGCAATTTCTCACTATTCCAGCACGACCAGAGCGGCCCGCGGTGGGCCGCAGCTGGAGATGCGCGCCGTGAGGCGGATCCCGAAGGTGTTGGCCGGACGCACAACGGTGGTCCGGATTGCCCCGTCGCCGCGGGCCGCCCAGGCCACGGCGGTTGACAGGCTCGCGCCGTTCTTCTCCTCGGCATCGGCCGGCATGAGGAGGTCCGAGACGTGGCGGTTGACCACGTCCGGCTCGTTGGCGGCGAGCAGGCGCTCGGCCGCTTCCGACATCGCGCACACGGCCAGCGAGCGGTCGAGGACCAGGAAGGCCTCGCCGGCATTGGGCGCCAGGTCGGCGCGGGATTCGAGGATCAGACCGAGTCCGCAGGCACCGCACACCCGGGACCCGGGGCCCTCGGCGGGCGGCTGCAGCGGACGCGTGCCGCAGTGGCTGCAGAACGAGACAAGGGGCGCGGGTGCCTCATGCTCGAGCGGGGTGAGGAGACGAAGCGCGGGGCGGCCGTTCTTAGCTGTTCGCATCGCGGATCGAAGTGGGTCGGATGGGTATCGCCGGTGATCTCGGGGCGTGGTCGTTTCTAACGGCTCATCCGCCTCTGGGCGCGGAGCTCAGCGGCGGGGGTCGGGAAGACCACCTGGTCGGACTCGAGCAGCTCGAGCAGGGTGCGCTGCGCGTCTCCGGCTCCCGGGGGCAGCACCGTGGTGCCGGTGGCGCGGACCCGCGGGCGCTCGGACCCGCGGCGGTAGATCGCGAGCGGCATCGCGCCGACGGCCAGCCGGATCGCGTAGGCCCAGCGGGCGACGGTGTCGTCGTCGAGGTGGCCGCCGGCGACCACCACCAGGTTCGGCCGGTGCACGGTGGCGGCGTCGCCGATCCCGGCTACGCCGCGAGCGGACAGGCTGAGCACCCTGACGCCCGCGCGGACAAGGAACAGCTGGAGGGCTCGGATGTACGGGGAGTCGCGGTCGAGTTCATCGCGCGAGGCGTCGCCGAACACAATCGAGACCTGGCGCACCGGGGGCGGGGTAAGCCGGGTGGCACGCCGCAGCCAGTCGCCCGCCCAGTGGGCGGCGAACGCCCAGGCGGCCGAGTCCACGCTGTACCGGCGGGCGATCTCGTCGAGGGTGGGGAGGAGCACCTCTTCGACGGAGCGCTCGACCGAGCGCAGCGCGAGCGCGGCCTCGATCGCGGCGTCCGCCCGTTCGCGCTCGTAGGAGGCGAGGGCGCCGACCAGCGAGTTGGCATCGGCGGCCAGGCCCTCACGCGCACGGGAGATCGCCGAGGAGATCGACAGGCCCTCCTGGAGGGCGTCTCTCAACGCGGCGACTTCGCCGTGGGTGAAAAGCCTATGCTTACCGGGAGACCGCTGCGGCTTGGGGAACCCGAACCTGCGCTCCCACGCTCGTAGCGTGTTAGGGCTGACGTTCAGGAGCGCGGCCGCCTCGCTCGTCTTGAGATAGCGCATGCGCAGTTAATGGAACGTAGACGTTGCTATTTCGACCTAGCCGTTGCCCTCCTGAATGCCCCCGCATAGAATTGCACAAGTTTTCGCCTGAAGTGGCATCTAAACCTCCAACTTTGTTGGGAGTTTAGGACCCCCGGAGGGGCCTGCCCCAGCCCTCCGGGACATCGATGGGAGGAACATATGTGTTGGCGCGGTTCTTGAGCTAGCTTCGCTCAACACGGAGGATTAGTCGATCCTGCCGCAAAGGCTGGCGTTTCGCAGCTGTTCGCGGTAGCCTGCGCCGGTGAGCGATGACCGTCGCATGCGGTCGCATGCTCTTCGCCGGACGGTGGCGCTGGGAGTCGCATGCATTTCTCTGACGGGGTGCGTGGTGTGGGCAACGCTTGCCGCGTCCGCGGATCACGTGAAGGGGCTGTCGGTCGTACTGGCGGGGGCAGCGGTAGCCGCCGGCCTGGGCGTGGCCCGCGTGCGCCAGCGCGTCGAGGTGTCGGCGTCCTTCCTCGTCTACATGCTCGCTGCGGCGTTCCTCGGTCCTACTTCGGCCTTTGTATCGGCGGTCGTCTCGGAGGCGGCGGCGACGCGCCGGGTCCCGACCCGCGGTCAGGCCTTCCTGTTCAACCTCGTCGCGGCCGGCTGCACTGCGCTTTTGGCGGGCACGCTGATTCGCGCCTTTGCACCGGATCACGGGACGGTGGGGTTCTACCTGGTCCTCGCTGCCCTCGCGCTTGGCGTGTTCGTACTCAGCTGGATGATCGTGGCCCCGCTGTATATCGCCTACGACGGATACAGCGCCGTGTGGAGCCTGCGCACTCTGATCGAGCATCTGCCCAGCGCGCTGATCAACGTGGCGCTCGCCGTGGCCGGAGCCGCGATCTACGTCGAGGTCGGGGTGGCGGGGATCGCGTTCGCGCTGGCCGCCGTGCTGGCCTTCTCTTACATGGCTTACCTCCTGGCTCAGTCGCGGGCTCGCACCGAGCAGTACGTCTCTCTGTCCTGGGGCGTGCTGGCCGGCCTCCTGCGCTCGCTCGACACCCGCGACCAGCGGGCTGCCCGCCATGCCGCGGCCGTGGCTCGGTTTGCCAGCGACATGGCCGAGGCGGTCGGGATGAGCGAGCAGGATCAGGAGCTCGCCCACACCGCAGGCCTGCTGCACGACATCGGTCACTTCGCCCTGTCGGACCGCGTGGCCGAACGGGGACGCACGCTGACCGACGAGGACTGGCTGGCCATCCAGCGCCATCCCGAGCTCGGGGCCGAGATGCTCCGGGATCTCGGGATGTACGGCCCGGTGGCCGAGATCGTCCTCGCTCATCACGAGCGGATCGACGGGCGGGGCTATCCGCACGGGTTGCCCGGCGCCGAGATCCCCGAGATCGCCAAGATCATCGCGGTGGCGGAGGTGTATGACACGCTGACCGCGGCGGACACCTACCGGACGCGAATGAGCTCGTTCGAGGCGTTGCGGGAGTTGCGTCGCGTCGCGGGGTCGCAGCTAGACGCGGGCTACGTCGAGGTGCTGGCCGGGTTGCTGAGCGGCGAGGGCGTCGAGTACCGGCACGCGGACGCGGCCAACTTCGACTCCGAGCTCGACATGGAGCGGCGGATCAAGCAGGCGCGGGCCGGGTAAGGCTTGACCTGTAGACCGCGCCGGCGTGATGTGCCGGTGAGGCTCGACGCGAGGGGGGCGCCGCGCCGGCGTGTCGTAGCCCGGCGCGGATCCCTACCACGTCCTTGCTTAGCTGACCAGGCGCTCCGGGTGGTGCTGTTGCTGCTGTCCGGCGCGCCGCTGCTGGAGCGTCTCCAGGAACTGCTCGATCTGTTCGACGCTGAATCGACGCTGGCCACCGGGAGTCCGATAGGACTCGAGGTAGCCCATATCTGCCCACCGGCGGATCGTGCCGAGCGATACCCCGAGCGCGTTGGCAGCTTGCGAAGTGGACAAACCGAGGGGACTGTTCCTCATCTGTTCCATACCTTGCATTTCAGATGTATTTGCGAATGTTGCCGCGCAATGTTCAGCAATTGCACAACATTTCGTCAGAACCGAGAGGGCAAGCGGTCCGTTGGACAGAACCCTTTCGGTGAGACGATGTTGACCCTGCCAGGCCGATGCGACTAAGGCTGTACCACCATCACGATGGGGCCCGCATAGCGTACCGCGAAACGGGCACCGGTCCACCCCTTGCACTGCTGCATTCGCTGGGGCTGTCGCACCGCGAATGGGAGCCGGTGGTAGCCGAGCTGTCCTCGCGCTTCCGGGTCGTGCTGCCCGATCTTCCCCTGCATGGCGACTCCGAGGACCGCCCGCGCCACCCGTACACGCCCGACTGGCTCGCCGAGGTGGTCGCCGGCTTCTGCCGCGAGGTGGTGGGCACGCGGCCGCTACTGGCCGGGCACGACGTCGGGGCCGAGATCGCGCTGCGTGCGATCGTGACCGGACGGCTGGAGCCGGCGAGGCTGGCTCTGCTGCCCAACCGCTTGCACCGTCGCGACGAGTTCGTCGGCAAGCGCGCCGCGTGGCGCATGGCCTGCCGGGCCGCCGCGGTCCCCGGCTTCGATCGGGCGCTGGCTCGTGGGGCGACGCTGGTGTTCCGGCCTTCGGTGGGGGAGCGCCTCTCCGCGCAGGGCAATCCCGCCGCCCGCGACCTGCTCCGTCACGCCTTCGCCGACGTCGCCGGCAACGGCAACCGGGCCCGGTCGTGGGCCAAGTTCGCGCGCCGCTGGCCGGCCGAGCCGCAGCGCCAGTTGCTCGATGCCTACCCTCGGATCGAATTGCCGGTCCTGCTGCTGTGGGCCGACGAGGATCCCGCCCATCCGGTCGTCGGCGCGTACGAGGCGCTCGACCTGCTGCCGACCGCCCAGCTGCGGACCCTGCCGGCGACGGGGTTCCTCATGGCGTACGACGACCCGGTGGGGGTGGCGCGCGAGTTGATCTCGTTCTTCGGCTGACGCGGGGCGTTTTCGGCTGAGGCAGGCCGCGCGGGGATCGCGGGCCGCCCTCACCGACCGGACCCGCCCCGGCGGCTCGCTCGGGCGACGCACAACCGCCCGGCGCGCGACCGAGTCAAGTCGGATGTTGTGGTGTGACGGGTAGAGCTCGTCGGCGAGTGTGGCGGCTCAGACCGGGATGAGGGTGCTCACCTCCTCGTTGCCTGGTGCGGGGAGGGAATACGCGTGTGTTGGTGTGAGACCGAGACCGAGGGGCGAGCCCCTGGGCGAGCCCTGAGGGCGAGGGCGAGCGCCGACACGCGCGTGCGCGCCTGGATTTGGGGGGTGCTATCGGTCGCGTGCGTCTGTCCGAGGGCCGCAGAACGGCTCGGGACGCGCCGCGGTTCGCGGCTGCGGTCCTGGATCGGGGCCAGATGGCCCGATCGCGGTTCAGGCGGCGGTGAGACCGGGTACCTCCTGCTCGACCTGGGCCCGCTCGGGCTGGGTGAGCTCGGTGGGCTCGGCCAGGATCAGCGCCATCGACTCGACCGACAGGTAGCGGCGCTGCACCAGCCACTCGTCGTTCTGTTCTGAGAGCAGCGCACCGACCAAGCGGATCACGGCGGCGTCGTTGGGGAAGATCCCGACGACGTCGGTCCGGCGTCCGATCTCCTTGTTGACCCGCTCCAACGGATTCGTGGACCGCAGCTTGGTCCAGTGCTCGGGCGGCAGCCGGTAGAAGGCGAGCAGGTCCTCCTCGGCCGCCTCGAGCAGCGCGCACACCTTCGGCGCCACGTCCTTGAGCCGTTCGAGTACGTGCGTGACCCTGTCCTTGGCCTGCTCGTATCCCTCGGCGTTGAAGATCTCCCTGAGCGCTGCGGCGACGAGCCCGCGCTGATCGCGGCGGCAGTGCATGACCATGTCGCGCGTGAAGTGGACTGTGCAGCGTTGCCATGGGCAGCCGAGCACGCGGGCGATCGCGCCCTTGAGCCCCTCGTGCTGATCGGACACAGCCAGCCGCACACCGTCGAGCCCGCGCTGCTTAAGCGAGCGCAAGAACTCTGTCCAGAACGCGCCCGACTCGACCTCGCCGACATCCAGGCCGATCACTTCGCGCACGCCGGACTCGTGCACCGCGTAGGCGACGACGACTGCCTTGGACACGACGCGGCCGTGATCTCTGACCTTGACCTGTTTGGCGTCTAACCACAGGTAGGGGTAGGCGCCCTCAAGCGGTCGCTGGCGGAACAGCTCGACCTGCTCGTCCAACGCCCGGCAGAGCGCCGAGACCCGGTCCTTGGTCATCCCGTCGATCCCCAGCTGCTCAACGAGGCGGTCGACCTTCCGGGTCGAGACGCCGTTCACGTACGCCTCCAACACGACCGCGATGATCGCCTGCTCCGAGCGCCGGCGCGGCTCCAGGAAGCTCGGGAAGTACGAGCTGCCCGAGCGTTTCTTCGGGATCAGCAACTCGATCTCCCCGACCCTGGTCTCCCACGCCCGCGGCCGATACCCGTTTCGATGTGTCAGCCGGGTCTCCGGCACGACCTCGCCAAGCCCAGCACCAACCTCCGCGCTGATCTCGGCTTCCATCAGCTCGCGGGCGACGATCGCGACCGCCTCCCTCACGAAATCCTCAAGCCGCCCGTCGCGGACCTGCGCGACGACATCGGCAACCGTCGTCATGCTCTGACCATCGGCCATCGTGGTGTCTCCTTCACGTCGACTGCGGTTACAGCCGACGAGTTCGGCGCCGCGATGGCCGACCCTCGCAGCGGTCGACCTACACGACGTCCGTTACACCACTTCTACCGACACGACCCGCGACCGCGCCGTTGGGCCCGGTTCGACGCAGTCTGGTCGAGAAAGCCACCTATATGAGGCCGTCGCAAAATCCCGGTGTTGTGCACGTCTGTCCGGAAATGTGGACCGGTCCGGAGGGTGGGTTCTGTCCGGTGCGACTGGTAAAAAAACCTCCTGAGCAGGGCTTTAACGGCTGAGTGCAGCAGCCGGGGCCTGCATCCGGAGGTGGTGCTGAATGATGACGGGTCGGGCGGCGGAACTCGATGCGGGCGATGGTTGTGCGGGGTCGGCCGGGGTGACGCGGGGGTATGTGTGCCCGGCGCGCGATCAGTTGTTCTTGATGCCGGTGAGCATGCGCGACTGGCTCGAGGAGGGGCATCTCGCGTTCTTCGTGCTCGAGGTGGTCGGCGAGTTGGACACGCGCGGTTTGCATCGACGGCCGGGTGGGTGTCCCGGCCGGCCGCCATATGAGCCGGAGATGATGGTGGCGCTGCTGTTGTACGCGTACTGCTGCGGGATTCGTTCCAGTCGGCGGATCGAGGCGCACTGCCGGACCGATGCGGCGTTCCGGGTGATCTGCGGCGGGCTGGTGCCCGATCACGCCACGATCGCGCGGTTCGTCGTTGAGCACGAGCAGGCGCTCGAGGGGCTGTTCGTCGAAGGGGTGCGCTTGTGCGCAGCGGCCGGATTGGCGGAGTTGTCCGTGGTGGCGCTGGACGGGACGAAGATCGCCGCCGACGCGTCACTGGCGCGCAATCGCGACGCCAGCTGGATCCGCCGAGAGATCACCAAGCTGATGGCGCTGACGGCCGAGGATCAGCCGCTCGGCGCGGCCGACGCGGTCGTGTTGGCGGGGATCGAGCCGGCGTGTGAGCTCTCCACATCAACCGGCCGGCTGGCCAGGTTGCACGCCGCGCTTGAGGTGATCAAGGCCGAGGACGCGGCCGTGGCCCTGGAGGCCGAGCGCTCAGCACAAGCGGCAGCGGCACAGGCCGAGCACGGCCGCCAACAGATCGGGCGCAAGCCCAAGCAGCCCCACGCGGCGCTGGCGCGCGCCGAGCTCGATCACGCAGTCGCGCACAAGCGCCTTGAGGATCTGCAGGCCGAGCATGAGCGCCGAGCGGCCGCGGCGGCCAGAGGAGAGAAGATCGCCGGCCCACGCCTGCGGATCGACAAGGCACGGGGCGCGCTCGAGCAGGCCGAGGCAAGACTCGCAGCGGCCCGCGAGGCGGTCCAGGCCGCGCCCGGAACCGAGCGCCGGGTGAACATCACCGATCCCGACAGCCGGATCATGGCCACCAAGGACGGCTGGGTGCAGGGTTACAACGCCCAAGCATTCGTCAACCCCCAACAGATCGTGCTCGCGGTCGATGTGAGCCAGGACGCTACTGACGTCCGACTCTTCGAACCGATGAACGAAAAGCTCACCCAGACGCTCACCGCCGCCAGGATCACCAACGCAGTCGAACTCGAGCTCGCCGACGCCGGCTACTGCTCAGAAGCCAATCTCACCTGCCCCGGCCCCGACCGGCTGATCGCCACCACCAAAGACTGGAAACAGCGACGCGCCGCCCGCGAACTCGGACACACCGACGGCCCCCCGCCACCCGGCCTTACAGCCACCGAAGACATGGAACACCTCCTGCGCACCCCCCAAGGCCACGCCGCCTACAAACAACGCTCGCAGCTGATCGAACCCGTATTCGGCGACCGCAAACACAACCGCCACATCCGACGCTTCCGCCGCCGCGGCATCAACGCCGCCCGCAGCGAATGGGCGTTCATCCACCTCGCCGGCAACATCCTCAAGCTCTACCAACACCACAGCGCCGTCGCGATCGCCTGACCGACCAACCCGGCCACACCCCACCTCCAAACGCTGACACCCCGCCGGGAGCATCGCGGCCGAGCACTGCCCAAGACCGGTGCAGCCGGCCACGAAGGACCGCCGCACGGCCAACGAACGAAGCCAGTACGCAGACCGCGCTCAAGCATCACGCCAACGCCCTTCCAACCTCAACAGCCGCAAACGTTTTGCGACGGCCTCATATATGTCGTGGGTTTCTCGACCAGGCCTCTCCCCACGGGCCCTCCCATGTGAGGTGCTCACAACAAATCGCGGTGCACGGCGGTTCATCGCCCGCGAGCCGCGGCGAGTCAGCGCCGGCGGCGGGCCGTCGAGGCTCGCTCGCGCAGGGCGGGCTCGATCACCACGCGCCGGCGCCGGCGGGGGTGCCCTTCGATGGCGGCCAGCACCATCCCAACCGCCACCTCGACCAACCGCTCGGCGTCCCACGAGAAGCTCGTGAGCGGTGGCGCAAGCAGGATCGAGACCGGATGGTCGTCGTAGCCGATCACCGACAGGTCCTGGGGAATCCTGAGCTGAAGCTCGCGCGCGGCGGCGTAGACGCCGTAGGCGATCGAGTCCGAGAAGCAGAACGCGGCGGTGGGCCGGTGCGCGCCGGTCAGGACCGCGCGGGCGAGGTCGGTCGCCTCGTGGAGCTCGTACGGTGCGCTCACCACGTCGACGTCGAGGCCGAGGCGGTCGGCCTCGGCGCCCACGTAGACCTCGG
>CAWJDF010000020.1:0-166262 GCA_963841535.1 uncultured Solirubrobacterales bacterium
CAGGTAGGTCCATGCGATGTTCATCAACACGATGAACGTCTCGGACTTGAACCTGATCGACGGGTTGTTGAAGACCTGGATCCCGGACAGCGCCGCATCCTGCGATTGGGCCACCAACTGCCGCGTGATCGAGTACGTCCGGCGAGTCATTCGGGCTCGTGTCTCAGATGCCCAATACTTAGATCGCGGCCGGGTCTGAGTCCCGTGGTGCCGCGACCCAGCCGTGACGCAGCCGGCTCAGAATGGGGTCGGCCTCGACATCTGACTCCACTTCGTCTTTGGTCACGCCCACTCCTGTGTGCGCCGGCTCGCCGACGTGACTCAGCAGACGCTGAAGGTGCCTGACGGCGATGCCGGGGGTGAAATCGACCAGCCTCAGAAGCCGATGACATGCCTCAAGCAGCGCTGCCGAGACCAGCGAAGGTTCTTTGACCAGCGACGGCCACAGGTGGTTGTAGATGATCCGACTGCGGTCCAACGCCTCGTATGAACCGAGGCGGAGAGTGAAGACAGGTAGCACTCCCCTTAGGAAGGCGGTTCGGCCGGCAGGCAAGCACGGGCGGCGGCTGCCACGTCCGCGGCAGAATCCGCATGGGTGACGCGCAGCCGATGTACGGTGCTGCCGAGTCGTCGAACCGCCGCTCGTAGGCGGCGGCGATACCTCGGAGATAGCCGGGGTCGAAGTCCCGTTCGTAGGCGCGGCCGCGACCAGCAATCCGCTCGAGCAGGTACTCAGGTTCGAGGTCGAGGAAGATGACGACATCAGGTGCCGGCAGCGACCCGCTGGTGCGATCGTAGACGCCGTGGAAGAGTTCGTGGTCGGCGCCGGTGAGGTTGAGGTCGGCGAACACTAGATCCTTGACCGGCGAGAAGTCGAGCACGACCGGTTGTGTGAGGTCGCGGTACTGGTGGTAGTGGACGAGCAGGAAGCAGAGCTCGGTTTCAAACGTGTAGCGCTCGATGTCGGAGTAGAAGTCGTCAAGAAACGGCACGTCCGCAGAGCGCTCGTGCGCGTAGGGAACGCGGGCCAGCTCGGCGAGGAGCTCGGCGGTCGTAGTCTTGCCCGATCCTGGGAGGCCTTCGACCGCGGCGATCATCGCTCCCACAGAACGGCCTCGACGACGGCGCCAGCCCGGCGGCGCTCGACGCGAACGACAACCTCCGTGATGTCGCGTACGCCGTCGGCGACGGCGAGTTCGATGATGGCGTAACGTCCGCGTTTGCGGCGGCGCTCCGCAAACGGATAGTCGCTGATCGGCAGGAAGGTCTGCGAGCCTCGCGGTCGTGGGTTGTAGATCGTCGACCCGGAGTTGATCGGCGAGAGCGTGATCTCGCGGGTGTGACGGGCGACGAGCGCGGCGGTGTCGACGTGAAGCACGTCGTGCGCGTCCTCGCAGTACGCGTTGGCCCCGAGCAGGGTCTCGAGATGCGGCTCGTCGAGCCAGAAGAACACCCGCGAGTTGAGGCCGAGGAGCCACTGCTCGAGGGTCATGTCGGTTAGGCAACGGCGAAGGGGCTCCACGCGCAACGGGATTTGGTCGCGAACGACCGCCCGGCCGTGCAGGGGATGGTCCAGGGTCTCCGAGGCCGGGCGCCGCTGGCTGAGGATTCTGGATCGGCGAGGTTCTTCGATCTCGAAGAGGTCGATCAAAGCTCGCGTCGACAGCAGCCCATGGCGCTCGATACTCGGCCACGAGTCGCGCTCAGCCATGTGATAGAGGCGGGGATAGCGGTCGACGAGAGTTTCCGGGTCCATGCGGTCACCATGAGCGCCGGTCTATGACGCTCCGTGCGTGGAACCTAGTCGAGATCAACGAAACCGGCGCGCGCGACACCCGCTCCACCTCCTCGATGAAGCGGATCGTCTCTGGCTGGAGCAGGTCAAAGCGCCGTGCCTCCCGGTTCCGGATATCCAAGTAGTCGACGAACGTCAACGCGATGTCGGTGGCTCCGTTCAGCTCCGCGGCGCGTCTTAGCAGCTCCCAATCAAACTCGCCGACGCGGCGCTGCTTGTTCGACACCGACCCTTTCTCCACCCGTAGCAACTCGGCCAATGGGATTCCCGACCGCTTGGCGATCTCCCTCCAGCTTGTCCTCTGCGACATCGGGCCCGAGCTCTTGCCCTTCGCCGGCGGGCTTTGGACGCGGATCGGGTACGTGCGACAGACCATGATCACGCGCCGTAGGCGCGACGGCGCAGAAACCGCCGCTCGGAATGACAACCGAGCAGGATCTGCGCAACCGCGAGCGTGATGAGCTCGGCCGCGGTGATCCTTGGGGCGCCTGCCTGCACCGCGTCTGGCGGGCAGGAGATCATCCACCAGCACAAAAAGTGCGGTGAGGAGGTCGTCGAGGTCGGCGAGCACGAGGCCACCTCCGTGGTCGACGTTGCTGTAGCAACGCCGACCTTCGACGGCCTCTCACCTCCTCCTCGCGCAGCCATCATGGCCGCCACCAATTCGGAATCACTCATCTAGTAGTCGGCCGAGTTGCAAGCAGCCCACGCCGACGTCGCCGACGATTCCGCTGCCCGTTCCAGGCGCCGACCATTCGCTGTGACGCGCTGCTTTGTCAAGATGAAGGGCGCTACCGGCGCATTCGTGTCGGCGGCAGAGGCGCGTTCGTGCCGCGTCCGCTGCTACGGTCGAACCGGATGCCGCTGTGGATCAGACGTTGCTTGAAGTGACCGGTCGCCGTTCCGGCAGCGCGGCGCTCGCGGAGTCGGAGGCCGCCGCGCTCGCAGCTCAGGAGGCCGCCGCGCTCGCAGCTCATCTTCTACAGGGGGTCGACACGCGGCTCGACCACTCGGCTGCGGTCGCGGCGCAGATGGACCGCGTGGCTCATCTCGTCGAACGCGGATGGCGATCAGCCATCAAGGATGCTGCCTGGCTCCACGACATCGGGTACAGCCCGCAAATCGCAGCGACGAGCTTCCATCCGCTCGACGGCGCACGCTGGCTTCGCGATCACGGCTGGCCTCGAGAAACCTGCCGCCTCGTCGCCTGGCACACCGAAGCACTCGAAGAAGCCCGACTCTACGGTCTGGACACACAGCTCACCGCGGAGTTCGAACGGCCACCACGACTCGCAGCCGCCGCGCTCGCCTGGGCGGACCTGACGACATCGCCCACGGGCGCGCGGTGGGCTGCCGAGCGACGCTTCGCGGACATCCTCCGCCGTTATCCGCCCGGCTCCATCGTCCACGAGGCCACGCGCGCATCGTTGCCGTCCCTCGGGGCAGCGGTGCGGACGATCGAAGACCTTCTAGCCTCCCGGTCGTGACCCCGTTTCGCATCGGCATCGGGCACGACATCCACCGGCTTTTCCCCGGACGCGAGCTCGTGCTTGGAGGTGTCACTGTCTCGACCGACGTCGGATTCGGCACCCACACCGATGGCGATGTGCTCTGCCACGCGCTAATCGACGCACTCGCGGGGGCGATCGCCGATGGCGACCTCGGGACCCATTACCCCGAGGACGACCCAGAGACAAACGAAGCGCGCAGTCTTGACTTCGTCGAGGAGTTCGCCGGATACGTGCGCCGGGCCGGCTACGAGATCGCGAACGTCGACGCGTTCGTTGTCCTGGGCACGGTGCGCCTACGACCCCACATCGAGGCGATGCGACGCAACCTCGCCGAGGCCCTCGCGATGGATATCGCTGACGTCTCCGTCAAGGCCAGATCCAACGACGGCATCGGGCCCGAAGGGGAAGGCAAGGCGTGCGCGGCCTGGGCGAGCGTTCTGGTCTATCCAGCCAACGGCTGAGCCCGGTCCCACACTCGCTCGAACGAGCGAAGAAGATTGGCCGCGATACCGCCGCCGCGGCGGGATCGCAAATGAAAAACGGGTGACTCCGCCGCGGGATTTCCCCAGAAGTGCGTGTTCGCGAGCAGCTCGTCGTCGAACCGGAAGATCGAGCAATAGAGCGTCGCGTCGCTTACCCGGACCGCGTTGGGATCGGCGTCAAGCACCGGCCTCGCATAATCGATCGCAATCCTGCAGCGGCTCCCCATCCCATCCCCGGAGCCCTCCTCCCGGCCGCGGAGGCGCACTGCGTCGCTGTCGGGATCCCCTAGACAGATCCGGACGGCGGCGCCAGCCGCGAGGCGGTCCAGAAGGCGATCATGGAATCGCGGGACTGTGTCCCATAGCCACATCCCCGAATAGACCAGAATGTCGACATGCGCGGTCGTGGCGTCAAGCATCGACCCGACCGCCGCGGGCGAAAGCTCATTGCGAGAGGTATAGACGCCAACCAGCTCTGATACTCCATAGGCCGCTCCGGGCGCCTCGGGCCAGAGCATCGGAATTGGAACGCCGAGCAATCCCGAAAGCTTTCCGCGGGTCGCCGCGTGCGGGAGCCTGCCGGAACTGACCCAGCGCTCCAGCGTTTTCGGATGGGCTCCGACCTCAGATGCGAGATCCTCGACGCTCCGTCCGCTGGAGCCAATCGCATCGGCGAGTCGTTGATTGCGCGGCATCGCTCCGACAAAGTAGCCGACGGAGGGGACGTTTCGGCTTCGAAAACGTCCGACAACCGTCCGAGAAGCGCGGTTGAGACGTCCACCGTCTCCGCGTCAAAGTCTGCGATATGGCTGCGTCCCAGGCTTTCGAGCTCGATCCGGCAGTGATCGAGGAGATCGCTGACCGACTCAGCGGCGCCATCGTCGCGCGCGTCGTCGAGCTACTCCGGGAACAGGACTGAGCCCGCGACCGAGCGGGGCGACCGCGTGGCTCGACGCCCAAGAGGTCGCGCAGCGGCTCGGGGTCTCCCGCGAGTGGGTCTACGAGCACGCCGACGAACTCGGCGCGTTGAGGATCGGGAGCGGACCCCGACCCCGTCTCCGTTTCGCGCCGCAGAATACTCGATCCCAGGAGCCGCACCACGATCTCTGCCGAAGCAGGCGGCCAACCGAGGAACCGACGTCCGAAGCCCAGTGGGCTCATCCCGATCCACGCCTCTGACCAAGCGTAGAGTCGTGCCCTCCATCAGACCACGGAGGCGGGCATGACCGAAAAGGACCGGAACGCAACCCCCAAGCGGCGCGGTCCCGACGCCGTCGGCTCGATCATCAAGCGCTATCGCAAACGCGACGGCCAGCACGTCTACGGCCTGCGAATCCGCGCCGATGGAGAGCGCTACTGGATCCCGCTCGGCACCGAACGAGAAGGCTGGAACGACGTGCGCGCAGCCGACCGGCGCGACGAGATCACAGCACTGATCCGCCGCGGCGCCTGGCGCCCGCCGAACACATTCGAGCTCGACCCGCGCGAGAAGAACCCCGGCTTTCACGAGTTCGCGAGCGACTGGCTCCAGCGCTACCGCCGAACGGTGGATCCATCCACTGCCGACACCGCCGAGTACATGCTCAGCCACCACCTGCTGCCGTTCCTCCACACCTACCGGCTCGACGAGATCGACTTCGCCGTGCTCTCCGCCTATGCAGCGCACAAGCTCGAACGGAACGAGGAGATCGAGGCCGCGCGCGCCGCCGGCGTCACGCTCAGGGACGGAGCTGGTCGACCCCGGCGATCGCTCAGCCCACGCACGATCAACATGACCCTCGACCTCACGGCGCGGATCTTCAACGACGCAGTCAAGCGTGGGCTGCTCCCGGGGAATCCCGCGAGCGACCGCGACCTCCGACTGAAGGTGACGAACCGCAAGGGGAACTTCCTCGAGGCCGACGAGCTGCTCGCGCTGATCGAGGCGGCAGCCGCGATCGACGAGCCAGTCTCAAAGGACACGCTCGCGCGCGCCGAGCTGGCGCGGCGGATGCGCGGCCATGGCAAGACCTGGAAGGAGATCGCGGCCGAGCTCCGCGTCGCCGAGACCACAGCCATTTGGCTCGCCAGCCGGCGCCACAAACCCGGTCGCGCGAGCGCCCGCCGGGCGATCCTCGCGACGCTCGGCTCCGCCGGCCTGCGCAACAGCGAGGCGTGCGAGCTGAACCTCGGAGACCTGGACTTTGCTCATGGCGTGATCCACGTCCGCGACGCCAAGACCGAAGCAGGCGTCCGCCAGGTCAACATGACTCCCTGGCTACACGACGAGCTGCTCGCCTATCGAGCCAGTCGACCGGAAGCGCAGCTCGACGAGCCGGCCTTCCCCACACGCAGCGGCGCGCGCCGCGACCGCCGCAACATCAACCGTCGGGTGATCGCGCCAGCGGTCGGCGCGGCCAACGCGCTTCGCGCCAAGCGCAAGCTGCCGGCACTTCCCGGATCGATCACAGCGCACACCTTCCGCCGCACCTTCATCACGCTGATGCTCGAAGCCGGCGCGCCGGTCCCCTACGTCCAGGCCCAGGTGGGGCACGAGGACCCGACGACCACGCTTCAGATCTACGCGCAGGTGCTCAGGCGTCGCGACCGCCGCCGCCACGGCGAGGCGTTCGACGCGCTGATGGCCGACGCCGTTCCGTCGGCAGCGTCGATCATGATGCGAGCCAATCCTGACCGACCGGAAGGCTCAATCGTGCTCGACATGCCGGCGGTTTCCGGCGGATCCGGTCACAGCAACGAGCCAAACCGGAATCTGTGACCAGTTTCTACCACGCACACCCATGACCATCGTCACCAAAATCTGGCCATTTGCGGGGCTTTTCGAGAGCCGACGCCCGGACTCGAACCGGGGACCCCTTCATTACGAGTGAAGTGCTCTACCAGCTGAGCTACGTCGGCGTCCGCCGGCCAGTCTACCCGCGCGCCACCGCCACTCGCGCCCCAGACACACCGACGAGGCGCCTCACAGAACCGTTGGCAGTCCCAGCCGCTCGGCCCGCGCGCGCCAGTCCTCGGCCAAGATCGCCCAACGCTCGTGGTCGCGCCACCGGCCGCCGATCTTCAGGTAGCGCGGGGAGAAGCCCTCGCGCGAGAAACCGGCGCCGCGAGCCAGGGCGATCGAGGCGTTGTTGCCGGGCTGGATGTTGGCCTCGATCCGGTGCAGGCGCAAGGTGAGGAAGGCCTCGCGCAGGACCAGCTCGATGCCCTCGCGCATGTAACCCTGGTGGGCGAAGTGGCTGCCCACGGCGTAGCCGAGATACGCGCTCTGGAGCGATCCGCGCGTGATGTGGGAGAGGTTGAAGAAGCCGAGGATCGCGCGGTCCTCGCGCCGGCAGGCCAGCATCGCCTCGAAGTCGGGCCGGCGCGAGTCCACCACGTAGGCGTCGAACGCCTCGTCGTCGGTGGGCGCGGTCGCCCAGGGTCGGTGAAACCCACGGCTGGCGCGCATCAGGGCGACGAACTCGCCGCGATCGGAGCGCTCGGGTGAACGGAGGTAGACGCGTGCCGCGCCCGGGGCGCTCGCGCGCGCCTCGCCCTCACCGGGCTGCCAAGGGGCCGCGTCTTCCTGTTGTTGGGTCATGCCGCGAGCAGCCGCTCCAAGCGATACGCGAGCGATTCGCATGCAAGGTCCTCCGATACGTTGAGCTGAAAGCGTAGACGCGTGTCCTCCACCGCTTCAACCGCCGCCCGCAGGCGCTGCGGGTCACGACCGGAATCGGCCTCGAGCGCCGCGCGGCGGTCCACGTTCCTGATCTGGTCCTCGGCCCCCCAGGCCAGGCAGGCGAGGTCCGCGTACCAGAGCGCCACGACCTGAAGCGCGAGGTCGAGCGCCGCGGTCTCGACCCGGCGGCGGGCGCGCCGGATCCGCTCCGTCCACTCCGTCTCGACGCGCTTGCGCTCCTTCCGCGGGTACAGCTCGATCTCTTCGAGCGCCCGGGCCTCGAGCTGCGCACGCACGACGTCGCCACGCGCCCGCACCGCCGCGAGCACAGCCGACCAGGGCCGCGTACGGGCCATTTCACCGAGCGACAACGCTGCCCGCGCATACTGCTCCGCCGCCGCCCGCAGCGCGCGCCCCTCCGGTCCGGCCAGCTCGCGGGCCCGCTGGCCGTCCCCGAGCGCGAGCCGGGCGCAGGCAAGCGCGGCGCCGGCCTCCTCCCCGAGCGCCTCGAGCGCCGCCGCTGTCTCCGCCACCGAGGGTGCGTCGAAGCGGACCAGCTGACAGCGCGAGCGGATCGTCGGCAGAACCTCGGCGAGCCGCTCGGACAGGAGGATCAGGTGCACGAACGAGGCCGGCTCCTCGAGCGTCTTGAGCATCCGGTTGGCTGCCTCGTCCCCGAGCTCGTCGACCCGCTCGATCACGAACACGCGGCATCCCGCCTCGAACGGCGTCTTGGAGGCCGCCGAGACAACCGGCACGTCGATGTCGCTGACCAGGATCTCGTGCGCGCCGCTCGGAGCGACCCAGGTCAGGTCCGGATGCGCTCCGGAGGCCACTCGGGCCCGCGCAGAATCCGGGTCTCGCGAGTCGACGGCGAGCAGCTCGGCCGCCATGGCGCGGGCCGCAGCGCGCTTACCGGCGCCGCCGGGGCCATAGAACAGGTACGCATGTGACGGCTGGCCACCGGACGCCAGCGCCGGCTCGAGGACGGCCCGGGCGTGGGGGTGGCGCTCCAGCTCTGCCAGCATCCCCGGATCGTAGTGCCCGGTAGGGTCGCGAGCCACGACCGATGAACCGCGGGCGGCTGATCACTATCGAAGGCATCGACGGCGCCGGGAAGACGACGCTGGCCGCCGGGCTGCTCGACGCCCTGACTGGTCACGGCCTGGACGTAAGGCTGCTCCGGGAACCCGGCGGCGTCGCGGCCGCCGAGCGGATTCGCGAGCTGGTCATCGACCCCGACCTGCACGTCACCGCGCGCACTGAGGCGCTGCTCTACGCCGCGGCGCGGGCTCAGCTGGTGGAGGAGGCGGTCGAGCCGCTGCTGGCGGGCGGGACCTGGCTCCTCCTCGACCGCTTCATAGATTCATCGCTGGCCTACCAGGGCGGGGGCCGGCAGCTCGGGATCGACTCCGTGCGCGCCATCAACGAGTTCGCGATCCGCACAGCCCGCCCTGATCGCACCCTGCTGCTCATGATCGACCCCGGGCTGGGGCGCAGCCGCTCTAGTTCACGCGCGCGAGCGCCCGACCGCCTCGAGCAGGAGCGCGACGACTTCTTCGATCGGACGAACGCCGCCTACCTCGATTTGCTATCGCAGGACCCGGACCGGATCAGGAAGATCGACGCCTCGCAGCCGCCCGATCAGGTTCTCATGGCGGCGCTCGGCGAGCTGGCCGACCTACTCCCGAGAACCGGGGCGGCTCAGTCTCCGTAGCCGTTCGGATGCGCCTGCGCGAAAGCCCAGGCGTCCGCCACCATCTCCTCGAGCGTGGGCTTGCGCGGCGCCCAACCCTGCTCGGCTCGGATCAGGTCGCTCGAGGCCACGAGCATCGGGGGATCTCCCTCCCGGCGCGGCGCCTCGCGCGCGTGAATCTCCGTGCCTGTCACCTGCCTCGCGGCGGCGACCACTTCGCGCACCGAGAAACCGGTCCCGTTGCCGAGGTTGAAGATCCGGTGCCGTGACTGCACCGCGGCGTCCAGCGCGAGCACGTGCGCCGCGGCCAGGTCGTCGATGTGGATGTAGTCGCGGATCGCGGTCCCATCCGGCGTGTCGTAGTCCGTGCCAAAGATCTCCACGAACGGCTTGGCGCCCGATGCCACGCGCAGGATGTTCGGGATCAGGTGCGTCTCGGGATCGTGGTCCTCCCCGAGACCGCCGCTCGCGCCGGCCACGTTGAAGTAGCGCAGGCTCACCGCCCCCAGGGCGTGCGCCCGGCAGAAGTCGCCGATCATCCAATCGACGGCCAGCTTCGAGCGCCCATACGTGTTCGTCGGAATCGCGGGCGCTCTCTCCGGGATCGGGACGTCCGCCGGCTCGCCGTAGACCGCCGCCGTCGAGGAGAAGACGAGCTTCGGCACCGCCGCGGCGCGCATCGCCTCGAGCAGGTTCAGCGTGCCCCCGACATTCACGCCGTAGTACAACTCGGGACGGGTGCCGGACTCGCCGACCAGCGAGAGGGCGGCGAAGTGGAGGACCGCGTCAAAGCCCCGATCAACCGCGGCATGGAGCGCCTCGCGATCGAGCAGGTCGCCCGTCAGGAGTTCGGCCCCCTCGGGAACGGCTTTGCGATGCCCGCGGCTCAGGTTGTCGAGGACCACCACCTCGTGGCCGCCGGCCAGCAGATGACGGGCCACGATCGAGCCGACGTAGCCCGCGCCGCCGGTGACCAGGAGCCTCATCGCGAGTGGCACGCCGGGTCGTCGAACGCAGCGGCATCGTGCCTCATCTTTCGTCGGTCGACCGCGCTCATCGGGGCCTCCACGTATAACAGACGCGAGGGCATCGCCGCCCCCGGCCCGGGTCTGGCACCGACTAAAATAGAAGCTCCGGAGCTGACCTCTCCGCGCAGGTTTTCCGTCCGGGGCACCCGCCATCATTCGCTGCCCGCTCGGCTGACCAAAAGCCGCGCAAGAGCAGGGGAAATCGCGGAAAACGAGAGGAGCAGTACGGCATGGACCAAATCCCCCAGACCCAACTCGACCCCAAGGTGCGGACGGGCGAGGGCCTCTCGGTCAGGCGCTTCTTCACCACGCCTGGAGAGCACCCGTTCGACCAGATCGAGTGGGAGCTGCGGGACGCCCGAATCGGCCACGGCGACAAGGTCTCCTTCGAGCAGCGCGGCGTCGAGTTTCCGCGGACGTGGTCTCAGAACGCGACGAACATCGTGACCCAGAAGTACTTCCGCGGCCAGCTCGGATCGCCGGCGCGCGAGCACTCCGTTAAGCAGATGATCGACCGGGTCGCGAGCACGATCACCGGCTGGGGGCACGAGCGCGGCTACTTCGCCAGCGCCGAGGACGGCGACACGTTCGAGGCCGAGCTGACCCACATCCTGCTCCACCAGATGGCGGCCTTCAACTCGCCGGTGTGGTTCAACGTCGGCTTCGAAGAGAGCCCGCAATGCTCAGCGTGCTTCATCCTGAGCGTCGAGGACACGATGGAGTCGATCCTCGACTGGAACACCAAGGAGGGGATGATCTTCCGCGGCGGGTCGGGCTCGGGGATCAACCTGTCGAAGATCCGGGGCTCGACCGAGTCGCTGGCCAAGGGGGGCACCGCCTCCGGTCCGGTGAGCTTCATGCGCGGGGCCGACGCCTGGGCCGGGACGATCAAGTCGGGCGGCAAGACGCGGCGCGCCGCCAAGATGGTCGTGCTCGACGTCGATCATCCGGACATCCGCGAGTTCATCTGGTGCAAGGCCAAGGAGGAGGAGAAGGCCGCCGCACTGCGCGACGCCGGGTTCGACATGTCGATCGACGGCGAAGGCTTCTTCTCGATCCAGTACCAGAACGCCAACAACTCGGTCCGGGTGACCGACCGGTTCATGCACGCGGTCGAAAACGACGAGGAGTGGCAGCTGACCGGCCGGGTCAGCGGTACGCCGATCGGCGACCCGATTCCGGCGCGTCAGCTGATGCGCGAGATCGCCGAGGCGGCATGGCGCTGCGCGGATCCGGGCATCCAATACGACTCGACTATCAACCAATGGCACACCTGCCCGAACTCGGGTCGGATCAACGCGTCCAACCCGTGCAGCGAGTACATGCACGTCGACGACTCGGCCTGCAACCTCGCCTCGCTGAACCTCATGAAGTTCCGCCGCCACGACGGCACGTTCGACGTCCAGTCCTTCGAGCACGCGGTCGACGTCATGTTCCTCGCGCAGGAGATCATCGTCTCGCCGTCGAGCTATCCGACCGAGCAGATCGGCGCCAACGCGCGAGCCTTCCGCCAGCTCGGAATGGGCTACGCCAACCTCGGCGCCTACCTGATGGCCAACGGCGTGCCGTACGACTCGGATGCGGGCCGCGGGACTGCCGCTGCCATCACGGCGCTCATGACCGGCCGGGCGTATCTGGGTTCGGCCCGGACCGCGGCGGCGATCGGACCGTACGATCGCTACGCGGAGAACCGCGAGGCGCACAACGCGGTGATGCGCATGCATCGTGACGCGTCATACGTGATCCCGGACTCGGCCTGCGCCGACGTCACGCTGCTCGAGCGCGCTCGCATGGCGTGGAACGACGCGGTGGCACTTGGCGACGAGCATGGCTACCGCAACGCGCAGGCAACCGTGCTGGCGCCCACCGGCACGATCAGCTTCCTCATGGACTGCGACACCACCGGGATTGAGCCCGACTTCTCGCTGGTCAAGTTCAAGGAGCTCGTGGGCGGCGGGCAGATGACGATCGTGAACCGGACCGTGCCACTGGCGCTGCAGACGCTCGGTTACGACGACGAGCAGATCGAGCAGATCCTGGCTTACGTCAACGAGAATGGAACGATCGTCGGGGCGCCAGATCTGGCCGCGGAGCACCTGCCCGTGTTCGACGTGGCGGTGGGCGAGCGGGCGATCTCTCACATGGGCCACCTGAAGATGATGGGTGCCGTGCAGCCGTTCATCAGCGGCGCGATCTCGAAGACGGTGAACATGCCCGAGACGGTCACGGTCGACGACGTCGCGGATGCCTACGCCGAGGCGTGGCGCCTGGGCGTCAAGGCGCTGGCGATCTACCGCGACGGGTCGAAGACCGCGCAGGCGCTACGGACCGAGGCCCAGAAGGACGCGCCGGCGTCGAAGGAGGCCGAGATCCACCAGGCCGTCGTCGAGGCGATCGCGAAGGCCCCGAAGCGCAAGCGGATGCCACGCGAGCGCGAGTCGATCACGCACAAGTTCTCGATCGGCGGGCACGAGGGCTACATCACCGCCGGCAAGTACGAGGACGGCAGCGTGGGCGAGATCTTCTTGACCGACATCGGCAAGGAGGGCTCGACGCTGCGCGGCATGATGAACTCGTTCGCAACCGCGATCTCGATCGCCCTGCAGTACGGGGTGCCGCTCGAGACACTCGTGGAGAAGTTCAGCTACATGCGCTTCGAGCCCGAGGGCATGACATCGAACCCGGAGATCCCGTTCGCGAAGTCGATGCCCGACTACATCATGCGCTGGCTGGCCTCGCGGTTCTGCAACGTCGACCTCCAGGAGGAGCTCGGGATCCTCACGCCAGCGGTGCGGGCACGGCAGGCGGCACAGGAGGCGGCGAGCTCACACCTGGGTGACGTGGCCAAGCCGGCGACCGATCGGCCGGCGGACGGCAAGCCGGCGGACGGCGGCAACGGAAAAAGCAGCGGCAACGGGAGCGGCACGGGCAACGGCAACGGCGGCCGGACGGCGAGTCCGGCGCTGCCGGCCACGGCCGCGCTGACCGACGAGCCGCCGGTCATCCCGGCCATGCGCAAGGGGCTGGATCTCGGTCCGGCCTGCCAGCAGTGCGGCGGGATGATGCAGCGCACGGGCAGCTGCTACACGTGCTCGAGCTGCGGCTTCAACACCGGCTGCGGCTGATACGAACGGGCAGATTCGGCGGTCCGGGGCCACGCTCAGCGTGGCCCCGGCTGCTTCCGGCGGCAACGACGGGCGCCCGATCCCTCTCGCAGGCCGCATCCGGCGACGCGCGGACGAGCTGACCGAGATCGAGTCACCTGCCGGCGCCTCGCGTCCCCCGCGCGGTGTTCACCGAGGCCCGGGAGCTCAGCCGCACCGAGTAGTTGCGTCGAGACGGTCGACGTGAGCCGGCGCGCTGCTCGTCCTCAGGCGGAGTTGCGCTGCCTCGCCCTCATACGACTTCGTCGGTCTGCACGGCCGGACTCGAGTGCACGCTCACGACGTGCAGCGCGTCGTCGCCCGGATCCTCGGAGCCATGGGGAGCCTCATCACGCGGCCGCCATGCCCAGATCGTTCCGCACTCAATACCCGCCGGCGGTCGCTCGGCTTCAACTTCGTAACCGGCTCGGCGGAACGTGTCGCACGCGGCCTGGTATCCATCCTGCATCGGACAGGAGTGCTGGTGCCACTCGATGACAACCACAGGGGGCGCAGTCCCGGCGAAGCGTTGGTCCAACAGGAGATCCCATTCAGCGCCCTCGATGTCGATCTTCGCGAAGTCCGCGTCGGCGAGGAGCTCGAGCGCGTCGACCGCGACGACATGGTCGGTGACGGCCTCCCCGTCCATTGCGACGGCCGAATCCGCAAATCGACCACCCGAGAACGCCACCACGCCCGGCTGCGCGGCTGCGCAGGCGGCGATTATCGACCAACGAGCCGCGGCTTCATTCACTTCGACACATCGGGTGAGGAGCGGCAGGTTCTCGACGTCTGGTTCCACCGACGTGACGGTGGCAGCAGGCCAGCGAGCGAGTGCGTAAACGGCGAACATTCCCACGTTCGCGCCGAGGTCCAACACCCTCCTAGGAGGGAAATCGCGGAGACGGCTGGCGACCGCGGGCGGCGGCTCGTATCCGCGGTTGCCGACGAAGATCTCATCGAAGACGTCGATGTCACGAGTTCGGTGACGTAGCACGACCCGCCCGTCCGGGATCTGGTGAACCTGAACTCGTCCCCTCGGGCCGAACAGTTCGGCGACGGTGAAGCGCACCGGTTCGTCGACGGTGGACCAACGCACCCCCGCCCGGACCAGGGACTTCGTGCCGAGGCCGCGAACCACTTGATCGGCAACGGGCACGCGCCTACGCAGCCACGCCAGCTTGATCACCTGTCAATTATGTCGCCGGCGCCGCGCGACCGCTGCGCTCCTGCAGCTGGGAGGTCCCTGGATCGAGGCCGGCACAGAACCGGGTCGACCGGCGCCGCTATGCGCTCGGGATCACACAATTCAGACCGCCCCAACAACAAGACCGCCCTCCAACCAGCCTCGAGATCAGGTGAAAGATGCGGACGATCGCCCTGGAAGAACACTGCCTGACCCCGGAGCTGCGGGACCTGCTCGGCCCGCAGATCCACCCGTACTACGCCGTGCATCGCTGGCCACCCGCGCTGGAAAAGCGCCTGCTGGACATCGGCGACGGGCGGATAGCCGAGATGGACGCGCATGGCATCGACGTGCAGGTGCTCTCGATGGTCCAACCCGGCCTCGAGCACAGCGCGGCCGAGCAGGCGGTGCCGGTGGCGCGCGCCTTCAACGATCGCGTCGCGGAGGCTGTCGCAGCCCATCCCGACCGATTCGCCGCCTTCGCCGCGCTGCCCACCGCCGACCCGACGGCCGCGGCCGTGGAGCTGGCCCGGGCCGCGGGCGAACTCGACTTCAAGGGGGCGCTCATCAACGGGCGCACGCAAGAGCGGTTCCTCGACGACCAAGTCTTCTGGCCGATGTTCGAGAGCGCGGAGGCGCTTGGCGTACCGATCTACCTGCACCCGATGCCGCCGCCCAAGGCGGTGTACGACGTCTACTACGCGGGCTTTGGCGATGACGTCAGCTTCATGCTCGCCGCGCCGGCCTGGGGCTGGCATATCGAGACAGGACTGCACGTCATCCGGCTGATCCTGGCCGGCGTGCTCGACCGCTTCCCCGCCCTGCAGATCATCATCGGACACATGGGCGAGGCGATCCCATTCATGCTGGCTCGGATCGATGAGGTGTTGCGGGGCCGCACGTCGCTGGACCCAGCGACGACAAAGATCGAGCTGTCGATCCCCGAGTACTTCCAGCGGAACTTCCACATCACCACCAGTGGGCTTTTCACCGATCCGCCGCTGCGCTGTGCAATCGACGTGCTCGGCATCGACAAGATAATGTTCTCGGTTGACCACCCGTTCAGCGACGGCGCCCGGGCACGGCAATGGATCGAGCGGGCGGCGATCAGCGACGAGGAGCGGGAGAAGATCACTCACGCCAACGCGGAGCGGCTGCTAGGTCTGTAGGCGGCGACCGCGGACGCCGTCACTCATCCGCGGCGCTACGGGCCCGGCTGTGGACTGATGGCCGCGACTCGACGAGGTCATCCTCCACACTCTGCGGACGCCCCGTAGGCTGCGTGGCGGACTCTGAGGGTCCGCCGCGTTGCATGTAGGCGAGCAGATGCGCGGTAGCCATGGCGGCGGGCACCATGAACAGATCGACCGTTCGATCCATGCTCGTTCGCAACAGGAACCCGAGGTTGACGGGCGTCGTCGTGTACAGCCACAGCAGCGACACGACGATCACCAGGACCGAAGCGAGATAGAAACCCGCCACGCGACGGCCGGTACGTGCCGCGATGCAGATGACGCACGCGACGATAAATACAGCGGCTAGCCAGTGCCACTCGCCCAGTGTTTGTCGCACCATTGATGTGACGGTCTGACTCAGCTGATGCGTGCGGCCGAAGATGTAGGCTGGACTGAGCGCGTGGGGGATGCGCGGCTCGACACTGTCGGACAGGTGGTGTCGCGCGGTCCACACTCGCCACGGCAGGACGAGCACCGCGAAGCACAGCGCGGCGCCACCGGCCAGCCTAAGGCGGTGAAGTCGCTGCGGTGCGCCGCGAGCACGGGCCAGGTCGAAGACGATGGCCACGACGAGAAGCAGCACGGCGGCAACGAGATCCTCGTCCTTCGTGTTCGCTGCGGCCGCAAGAAGCACTACTCCCAAGCCGAGGGAGCCGAGTTCACCTCGGTCGAGCCACAGCGCCAGTGCGAGTGAGCCCGTGGCGAGGATGACGCGTCCGGTTATGTCGGCGTAGCCCGACACCAAGTTATCGAGCGCCGCCGGCGTCAGCGAGAGGAGCACCAGAGGCGCGATCCAGATCGGCACAACCCCCTCGAGCCGCGGCATCGCACGCAGGATCAGGTACGTCGCGGCCCAGATTGCCCCTGCGAACAGCAACCAGAGCTCAGCGTGAAAGAACCTGAGCTGTGGACCTCCCATGGCCTGAGAGACCAGCGCTTCGAGCACCGGCTGGAACAGCGGGTAGATCGGGTGAGCGCCAGATTGCGATGGGTTCTGGAAGATCTCGGGCTGGAGTCCGTGGTAGTGGGCGAGCGTGAGGCCTCGCAACGACCAGATGCGAGCATCGTCCGACATGGTCGGCAACCGCGCGAGGGCGAAGGCTCCGAAGGCGAAGTACGCCCCCGCAACAAGGAGGGCCACGCGGCGCAGCCATGCCCCGCCCGCGGAGGCCGCCCGCTTCGACGCATGGACGATCTGCGTTGTACGTGCGCGGCGCCGCGCGATCAGTTCAGAGGCCGTCACACACGCGAGGCAAACCAGGCCGGCTGACACCAGGTTCACGGGAACACCCAGGACGAGCAACAAGATCAGCAGCGGCAACACCAGCCCTACGCCGGCCAACAGCGACAGTCCGAGGGCCGCCACCCCCTCTCTGTCAACGTCCGGTGAGACGCTCACCATCGAGGTATCTATGAACCTTGAGGGCGAGAACGGAGAACGCCGGAATGTTGGAGACGAGTCGGAATGGAGCTGGGCAGGCGGATGAGGCTGCCGCCGGCCACGAAGACCAGCGCGGCGTAGCCGGGCTGGGGTTCGGGGCTGGCGGGCGCGCCGCGCCGGCGGGGGTCCCTGACCCCGAGCTGGTCGAGCAGGCCAAGCGCCGGTCGTTCTCGGCGAAGTACAAGCTGGAGATCCTGGCCAAGGCCGACGCGTGCACCAGGCCGGGTGAGGTTGGCGAGCTGTTGCGCCGTGAGGGCTTGTACACATCGCATTTGACGTACTGGCGCAAGCAGGTCCGCGATGGCGCGTTGAAGGAGCTCGGCAAGTCGCGGGGGCGCAAGCCGGTCGACCGACGTGACCAGGAGATCGCGCAGCTGAAGCACAAGCTCGAGCGCTCCGAGGCCGAGCTGGCGAAGATGAAGCGGGTCGTGGAGATCCAGGGAAACGTCTCAGCGCTGCTGGAAGAGATGCTCGGATCGGGCAGCGCCGAGAGCAGCACCGAGCGATGATCGCGGCCACGGTCGAGGAACTCACGCCGATCATCGGTACCCGGCCCGCATGTCGGGCGTTGGGCGCGTCGCCGGCGACCGTCTACCGCCGTCGCCGGCCGACCGAGCCTGGGACGCCCATGCCGCGGCCGACGCCCGAGCGGGCGCTGAGCGAGCCCGAGCGCCAGCAGGTGCTTGAGGTGTTGCACTCCGAGCGGTTCGTCGATGTCTCGCCGGAGGAGACGTGGGCGACGCTGCTGGACGAGGGCACGTACCTGTGCTCGACGCGGACGATGTACCGGATCCTCGCCGCCAAGCATGGCGGCGTGCGGGAGCGGCGCGACCAACTCACCCACCCGGCGTATGCGAAGCCCGAGCTGCTCGCGCAGCGGCCGAACGAGCTATGGAGCTGGGACGTGAGCAAGCTCAAGGGACCGGCGAAGTGGACCTGGTTCTACCTGTACGTGATTCTCGACGTGTTCAGCCGCTACGTCGTCGGCTGGACGGTCCAGTACCGGGAGAACGGGCAGCTCGCCAAGGCGCTGATCGAGCAGGCGACCGACCAGCAGAAGATCACGCCCAAGATCCTGACGCTGCACGCCGACCGCGGCGCGCCGCAGCGCGCCAAGCCGGTGGCTTTCCTCTTGGCAGATCTCGGGATCACGAAAACGCACAGTCGCCCGTACACCTCGAGCGACAACCCCTACTCGGAGTCGAACTTCAAGACGCTGAAGTACCGGCCCCAGTTCCCCGCCCGGTTCGACTCGATCGAGCACGCGCGCCAGCACTGCCGCGCGTTCTTCGACTGGTACAACCAGGCGCACCGCCACTCGGGCATCGGCCTGATGACTCCGGCTGCCGTCCACCACGGCCACGCTCAACAGCTGCACACCGCCCGCGCCGACGTCCTCGCAGGAGCCTACGCACGCACGCCCGAGCGGTTCGTCCGCAAGCCACCGGCCCCGCCGGAACTTCCAACCGCCGCATGGATCAACAAGCCGAAGGAGGTCACACCCGCTCACTAAATCCGAACGCGAGGCGTCTCACCGAGCTTGACAGGCTCCGACCGTCGTTCGGCGATCCGTCGGCATGGGCAAGAGGCCAAGCGCGCGCAGCAGTGTGAAGCCAGTACCGATCAGGACGGCGTGCAACACGACAAACCCGAGTGCCGCCCTCATCGGAGCTTGTCCTGCGCCACGACGAACCCGGGAGCGAAAACGTGCACCGTGGGGTCGTGCCGCGCGATCCGCGCCTGGAGGTCTGGAGGCGTCGCCCCGAACGTGATCGTCCACTGCGCCTGCTCCCCAGCCCGCGCCGGGAGTGACGGCAACAGCGCGAGGGTCACGCACCATGTGTCCGGCGGTCCCGCGTACGGAACGAGGTCGTAGACCGCGTGCGTCGGCAGTTGCAGCTTGACCCAGTCGATGAACGGCAGGCGCAGCGGGAGTCGAGGACCGGGCACGCCGTTGGTCTCCGCGAAGCACTGCTCGAGGCCGGCACGCGGCTCGACGGCATCTCGCGTAGCCCGGCTCAGCACACCGCCGGCGGTGTCGAGGTTCGCAAGCAGGGCGATGACCGTCAGCGCAGCGAGAACGCCCGCCCCAATCGATAGCGTCGCGTGGCGGCGTCCGACGCGCAACCGCGACAGCAGCACTGCTCCGCCGCACAGGACGACGACACCGCATATCTCAATGACCAGCTTGGCGAGCTGGCGAACCAACCCGTCGACCTCCCATCAAGACGCGATCGCCGTGGAGCCTCGTCCCGTGTTCGTGCCGCTGGACTCTACTAAGGGGTCGCCCGATGCCGTCCGACGCGCGGTCGCGTCGCTGGACTCACCAGCCCGCAGAGGAGCGACCGCCGGCTACAACCCCGGCGGGTGCCGGACCACAAACCCCGAGAACTCGCCACCGCCCCGCGACCACCGCGTCCCGCCCTCGGCCAGCGCCACCGTGTCGAACCGCCAGCCGGCGACCTCCATCCACGCGTGGCCGGCGTTGGCGTACACGGTGATCCACCGCCCCGGACCGGGATCGCCCCAGGACTCGAACGCGCCCGAGACCATCGGCGAGGTGACCAGCCCGGCCGCCGCAAGCGCATAGCTGACCGACCCCGAGCAGTCATAGCCGTCGGCGCGGAAGGAGGCGTGGCCCCCGCCGTACACATAAGGCAAGGTGGCGATCGCGTTGCCGGCGGCGATCACTTCGCGGACCGCGGCCGGCGCGCCGGGCGGCGGCTGGACCATGCCGCCGGTGTTGATGGCGATCCCGCCCACGTTGGCGTTGCCGGTGGCGGCCGCCGCCCTCGCCTCCGCCGCGGCCTTGGCTTCCAAATGACTCAGCCGCGAGTTCAGCGCGTCCAGCTTGGACGCGTCGTTGCTGCGCGCGTGCAACTCGGAGATCTGCTCGTGGAGCAGGGCCGCCTGGAGTGCGGCCACGCCGTTTCGCTGCGACAGCACCTGCGCGGCAAGCGCCCGGTCGCGCACCTCGAGCGACTGGAGCACCGCGGCCTGCCGCGACACCGCCGCCCGGGCCATGCGGGTCGCGTTGACGATCCGCGCGTCCTGCACCCCGATGCGGTGCAGGAAGCTCACCCGCTCGAGCAGATCGGTGAAGCCGTGCGAGTCGAGAATCACCGACATCAGATCGGGGCGCCCCTGCTCGTAGGCCGTGACGAGGTTGGCGGCCAGGGCATGGGTCGCGCTCTGCAGGCGGTTCTCGAGATCGACGAGATGGTCGCGCGCCTGGATCAGCTCGCGCTGGGCACGTCCGAGCGCCGCCTCGCGCTGGCTCAGCGCGTGTTGCAGCACGGCCAGTCGCCGGTTCGCGTCGGCCAGTCCGTGCGTGGTGAGACGGATGCGCGACGTGTCGTTGGCGATCTGTGACCGCAGCGAAGACGCCGCCGACTTGCCGGCGTCGATCTGGCTCTGGAGATCCCCGGCGCTGGTCGACGTCAACCCGCTTCCGAGGAGCAGCGCCGCCACGAGAAGACACACGGCGACGGTGGCTCGGTGACGAACGTGGGCGTGAGGCATGGAAGCGTGAGTCGACGCCACGACACGGGCGCCGATGCTCAGCACATCCGGCTTCGCGGTCGCGGTAGAGCCCCCTGGATGGAAGCCGGCAGCACCCTAACAAGCGACCACGCCAGGGAGCCACCAGATCCTGCCCTTGCAACGAATTTTGCAGGCGTTTTTCGCGGAGCCCGGCCGCGCCGCCGTTTTCCGCCGCCCCCAGCCCGCGCCGCCCCCGGCCCGCGCCGCCGCGGACCACGCCGCCCGCGCGGTTCTTATACAGCTCCGACGCTCACCCGACGCTTCTCTTCCGGACGCGACCGACCATAGCTATTGCAACCAAGACCTCTCAGCGAACACCGGAGCCCAGAGAAATGTCCATTGTCCTCGTCCTCAACATCGTCCTAGCCACCCTCGTGATCGTCGGCATCGTCGGCATGCTCGCCTGGAGCATCGCCACCCAGGGCTCCGACGCCCCGGCCGGCCTCATGCACGGCACGCGCCGGCGCCGGCGGACGACCGCGCGCGCCCAGCGCCTGGGCCAGGCGCTCGACCAGGGCGCATAGAGCACCTCGGGCCCCACTGAGGTCGCAAGTCGAAGGGCCAGGTGCCGCGGCGGCGCCGGGCCCTTCGCGCATCGGTGGCGCCGGGCCCTTCGCGCATGGGTGACGGCGGCCCGATGCCCAGGCGCGGCGGCCTATCCGTCCGACCCTAGGAGGATCTTTTCGGCCAGCGGACTTTTTGGACCTTCGGCGCCGTTGGTGGCAATAGATAGCCATGATGTGCGATCACTCAGGCACATATAGCGGGGCTTCGCGGTACAGCCGCGAAGCGGGCGAGCTGCGCCTGGTGCTGTTGTGCGACCGATGTGGGGCAGAGCGTCAGGAGCTCGGGCGGGTCGAATACCGGCCGGAGGCCGAGCTACCGCGAGCGGGGCTCGCGGCTGGCGGATCAGCGCTCGCGCAGCCGAAAGCTGCGTAGCCCACTCAGGTCGAACGGCAGGACGCCACCACGATCCTCCGTGCGAGGATCCCGGCAGATGCTGCCCGACGAGGCCCGCTCGGGCGCCGACCAACCGCCCCCCCAAAACATCGACGGGGCGACGATCCGCGACATGTGCGAGGCGACCCTCGCCCAGAACTGGCGCGAGGGCACCCGCGCCACCGACGGCACGCCCTTCGCCTACACCTGTCCGAGCCCCGGCCACTACCCCTGGCAGTGGTACTGGGACTCGTGCTTCACCGCGATCACGTGGCGCCACTTCGACCGAGCGCGCTCCCGGCGCGAGCTCGAGTCGTTGCTGTCCGCCCAGCGCGCGGACGGCTTCATCGGCCACACGATCTTCTGGAACACGCCGCTGACCGGCCGGCGGCGCTTCACCTACAACGTCACCTCCGCGAGCGCCGCCATGACCGCGAGCATCCAGCCGCCGACGCTGGCCTGGGCGTGGCGGATCGCCGTGGGCGACCCGGCGCAGGTCCCGGCCATCGCCGGACATCACGACTGGCTGGCCGCCAACCGCGACCTCGACGGCGACGGGCTGATCTGGATCGTCCAGCCCGACGAGTCGGGGCTCGACGCATCCCCGCAGTTCGACCCCATCTGGCGCTGGAAGTCCCACGACCGCCTCGGGTTCATCTACCTCGTACACCGAAACCGCAGACTGAAATTCGACCTGAAACGGATCGCCCGCGCCGGGGGCCCGGTGTGCTGCGAGGTCGCCACGAACGTCCTGCACGCGCTCTCGCTGCAAGCCTTGAAACGGCCATCGCTCACGCCCACGATCGTCAGCCGTATGTACAACGACACCACCGGCCTGTTCGAGCCGCTGGTCCACCCGGTCCCAAAACACACACTCCCACTCACCTGGGCCGCCCTCTCCCCCCTGGCCCTGCCCGACCTGCCCGAGCACATCGGCCGGCGCCTGGTCGAGGAGCATCTGCTCGACCCCGCCCGCTTCTGGCTGCCCGTGCCGCCCCCGTCGGTGCCCCCGACCGAGCCCACCTTCTCCACGCGCGAGGACGGCTTCCTCTGGATTCGGCGCTACTGGCGCGGCCCGACCTGGATCAACGCGGCCTGGCTGGTGTGGCTCGGGCTGGTCCGCCTCGGCTACGACACCCAGGCCGACGTGCTGGCCAACAGGCTCGCCACCACCGTCAAGACCAGCGGACTGCGCGAGTACTACGACCCGTTCACCGGCCGCGGCATGGGCGCCGTCGACTTCGCCTGGTCCACGCTGATCCTCGAGCTGCTCGCCACCGACCCGGCCACGGCCGCCCGCAGCTACTTGACCCCGGACGTCCCGGACGCCCCGGACGCCCCGGAGACCCCGAAGGCCCCGGAGCCCTAAGCCCCCGCGGTCTCGAACTCCTGCATCGCGTTCACATACCGGTCGAATCCCTGCTCGACCGCCTCGGGGCTCTCGGGCGGCAGCCAGAACACGACCCGGTGAACGCCGGCCTCGGAGAGCCGCTCGATCCGCTCCGGATCGGGCGCCATCCCCACCACGGTCACCGGAATCGGATCCCGCCCGGCCGCAGCGGCCCGCTCACCAAGCTCGGTGACCCGAGCCGCCAGGTCCTCGTCGCTCATCCGGTTGGGCATCCACTCATCGCCGTACGCCAGCACGCGATCGAGCACGCGCGCTCCATTGCCCCCGACCAGCACCGGCGGGTGGGGCTTCTGCACCGGCTTGGGCCAGCACCAGATGCGCTCGAACCCGACGTACCGGCCCGAGTAACTCGCCTCGTCCTGGGTCCAGATCGCCTTCATCGCCTCGATCCGCTCGCGCATCACCCCGAATCGGCGCGACGCCTCCGTGCCGTGGTGGCGCATCTCCTCGACGTTCCAGCCCGCGCCCACCCCGAACAGGAACCGGCCGCCGGAAAGGACGTCGATCGACGCCACCTCCTTGGCGGTGATGATCGGATCGCGCTCGATGACCAGGCAGATGCCGGTCCCGATCAGGAGCCGCTCGGTGGCCAGCGCGGCCGCGGCCAGCGCGACGAACGGGTCGTATGTGCGGCTGTAGTACGAGGGAAGCTCGTCACCCCCGGGCGCCGGCGTGTCGCGGCTGGCCGGAATGTGAGTGTGCTCGGGGAACAGCAGGCATTCGAACCCCCGCTCCTCGGCCATCACGGCGATCTCGGAGGGCGTCTGCGCGGACTCCGTCGGGAAGATGGCAACGCCGAATTTCATCGGTTGTTCACCGTAGCGCAGGCAGGCACCGCGCTACCGTTGTCCCCATGGCTACTGAACGCGAAACCGACACCGGGCGCGAGGTCGAGCTCTCCGATCAGGAGTGGCGCGAGCGTCTGACGCCCGAGCAGTACAAGGTCCTGCGCCAGCACGGCACCGAGCGGCCGTTTACCGGTGAGTACGTCCACGTCAAGGACGACGGCACCTATCGCTGCGCCGGCTGCGGCGCCGAGCTGTTCAACTCCGATACGAAGTTCGACTCGGGCACCGGGTGGCCCAGCTTCTACGAGCCGGCGGTGGCCGCGAACATCGAGACGCGCGAGGACCGCAGCCTGTTCATGCGCCGCATCGAGGTGGTGTGCAAGCGCTGCGGCGGGCACCTCGGCCATGTGTTCGACGACGGTCCCGCGCCGACCGGACTGCGCTACTGCATGAACTCCTGCGCGCTCGACTTCGAGCCGCCTTCGAGCTAGCGCCTCAGTCCGGCCCGGTCATCCGCTGCTCGCGCCGGCGGACCGCAATCGCGAAGCCGACGATCATCACCACCATCACCCCGAGCCCGACCAGCCCGGCCTGGGCCAGCACGTGCGCGGCGGCCTTGCCGCCGAGGTACCCGACCAGCCCGTAGGTGATCCCCCAGGTGATGCCGCCGAAGGCGTTCCAGAAGAAGAAGCGCTGCATCGGCATCCGGTTGATCCCGGCCAGCCACGCGGTGGCGAAGCGCACCAGCGCGATCCAGCGCCCGAGGAACACGGCCTTGGCGCCGTGGCGCTTGAAGAACCCGTCGCCGTAGCGGATCGCGTGGACGCGGTGGTGCAGGAACGGCCCGGGCGCCATGAACACGGTCCGCCCGTACCGGCGCCCGAGCAGGTAGCCGATGTTGTCGCCCACAATCGCCGAACACACGCCGATCAGGATCACCAGCCAGATCTCCAGCTTGCCCTGGCTGGCCAGGACGGCGGCCGCCACCAGCGCCGTCTCGCCCGGCGACGGGATCCCCATCGACTCCAGGCCGATGATCGCCGGCAGCACGTAGCCGAGGTTGTCCGACAGCCCGATGATCGCGCCGGACGCGATCAAGATGCCCCCAAGACGCGCCATCAGCCCCCCACGCCGCTCAGCCGGCCACCCCGGGGTTCTCGAACACGGCAAGCAGCGACAGCCCGGCCGGCATGGTGCGCCCCCGCGCGAGCCACCGAGCCTCGAGCCGCAGCGGCTGCTCGAGCACGGAGTTGAGCCATTCGGGCCCCAGGGTGAGGTCGGGCTTGTAGTCGCCGTTCGGCCGGCGCAGCCGTCGCCGCTCGGCCAACCGCACCGCCGCCGCCGGCGCCAGCAGCAGCCCGTTGAACGACGTCATCCGGCGCAACCGCCATCCGGCCTCTCCAGCCGCCGCCCGCAGGCGCGCCCTCGAATACCGGCGGTAGTGGTGGTTGGTCACGTCGTGCATCGACCACAGCCCCTGGTACGCGGGCACGGTCACGAGCAGGAACCCGCCGGGCTTGCACACCCGCCGCAACTCGCGCAGGGTCGCCCGATCGTCCGGTGTGTGCTCGATCACGTCCAGGCACGTGATCAGATCGAAGAACCCGCCCTCCCACGGCAGCTCCTCGAGCCGGCCGATCTCCACCTCGCCGCGCCCACGCCCGCGCGCCATCTCTGCCGCCCCAGGGTCGAGCTCGATCCCGAACACCTCTCCGTAGCGGCCGAGTTCCTCGAGCGTGCGCCCGGACCCACACCCGGCGTCGAGCACGCGCGCGCCCGGGGCCCCCGGCAGCCGATCAAGCTCGGCCTGGATGATGCGCCGGCGCCCGCGGTACCACCAGTGGCGGTCGTCGAGCTCCAGCATCGTGTTCATCAGGCGTTCGTCCATTGTCAGAATCCTTGAGTGGGGCCTCGCTGCGCTCGGCGTCCATGGGGCCCCGTACCCCGTCCGGACAGTACTGGCGACCCCGGGGGCGCGGCCGGCGTTACGCCACCGCCAGCGGCTCCTCCTCCTGCGCGGTGGCGACCGGCAGTCGCAAGGTGAAGGTAGCGCCCGGGACCTCCGTGCGCTCGAGCACGAGCTTCGCCCCCCATGCGCTCGGCCAGCTCCCGGCCGATGGCCAGTCCGAGCCCGAAGCCGGCGGTCCCGCCGGTGGCACGGCCACGCTGGAAGCGCTCGAAGATCAGCTCGCGCTCCTCGGCTTCGACCCCGGGACCCTCGTCGCGCACAGTGACCGAGGCCTGCCCGCCGTTGCGCAGCTCGACGGTGATCTCGCCGCCCTGGGGGCTGACCCGAACCGCGTTGTCGAGCAGGATCCGTACGATCCGGGCGACCCCGCCTGGATCGCCGCGGGCCCACACCTGGCCGGCGGAATCGTCGAGCGTCGAGACGATCCCGCGCTCCTCGGTGCCCAGCTCGAACTCGGCCAGCACGGCCCGGCTCAGCTCGCCGAGCTCGACCGGCTCCGAGCGCAGCTGGACCTGGGCGTCGAGCCGGCTCAGATCGAGCAGATCGGCGGCCAGGCGAGCCAGCCGGCGCGACTGCGTGCGGGCTCGCTCGAGCATCGAACGCGCGTCGGCCAAGTCGGGATCGGCGCTGCCCAGGTCGTCATACAGCAGCTCGAGCATCCCATCGAGCGAGGCCAGCGGCGTGCGCATCTCGTGCGAGGCGGTCGAGACGAACGCCCGGCGCGCCTCCTCCTGCTGCTGGAGGCGGCGCTGCATCTGGTCGAACGCGCGGCCCAGGTCGCCGACCTCGTCGCGGCGCCGGTCGGCGGGCAGCGCCACCGGCGGGCCGTCGGCGGCAAGCTGGAGGGCGGCGTGGTGCAGCCGGCGCAGGCGGCGCACGATCGTGGCCGACAGCGGGATTCCGAGCAGCAGAGCCAGGGCCAGCCCGGCCAGGGCGGCGTACAGGAACGCCCGGCGGACCGTGGACACCGCATCGCTCAGCGTGTCCTGGGGCTTGCGCACGACGAGCACCCAGCGCTCGGGATGTCCCGCGTTCAGTCCGTGGGTGGTGAACGGGATCGCTTCGCGGACGACCTGGGTGCCGCCGATCGAACCATAGGTGTAGACGCGGTGCTGAGTGCGAAACGCCTCGGCGACGTCATCGCGCGGGTCTTGTTTGGCGATGTCGACGCTGGAGGCGGCGACGACATGGGCGTTTTCACCCGAGACATCCGCGTAGCCCAGCAGGGCGACTTCGGCCGCGCCCGTCGCCGACTGAAGGCCTTGTACCGCCTTGACCAGGTGGTCGTGGACGAGCTGGCCCTCCTTGTACTGCTGCTCCTCCGCTCGCGCCTGCGCCCCGGAGTTCGGGGCGATCGACGCGCCTCCCGTGCCCTGGGAGGGTGCCGCCGGGGAAGGCGGCTTGATCGCCGCGTAGATCGCCTTGCCCGGATCGAACCTCGCCGTGCTGAACGGGCCCGTGGCCCTCGCGCCCGCGAACTCCTGCTTGAGCGTCGCCTTCTCGGCGTTGCGCAGCGAATGCTCCAGCGGCCCGAGCAGCGCCAGCGCCGCCACGATCAGCGTCGCCACCGAGCCAACCAGGACCGCCCCGATGATCCGTCCCCGCAGACCGAGGGCGCCCAGGAACCGCGCCCACATCGGGCTAAGGCCCCCTCAGCCGGTACCCGGCGCCCCGCACGGTGAGGATGTAGCGCGGCTTGTCGGGCTCGGGCTCGAGCTTCTCGCGCAGGTGACGGATGTGCACGTCGATCGCCCGGGGATCGCGGTAGGCGCTGTCGCCCCAGATTGCCCGCAGCAGCTCCTGGCGGTTCAAGAGCCGGCCCGGGTCGGCCATCAGCGCGTCGAGCAGCTCGAACTCCGAGAAGGTCAGCCGCACCGGGCGTCCGTCCATGGTCACCTCGCGCTGGGCGCGGTCGAGCCCGATCGGACCGACTACCAGCACCTCGTCGCCCATCGCCCGGTTGCCGGCGCGCCGCAGCACGGCGCGGATCCGGCTGCGCAGCTCGGCCAGCCCGAACGGCTTGGTCACGTAGTCGTCCGCGCCGGCCTCGAGGCCAAGCACGGCATCCGCCTCGGAGTCGAGCGCGGTGAGCATGATGATCGGCACGACGTTGCGCCGGGCGCGCAGCGTCCGGCACACCTCGTAGCCGTCCGGACCGGGCCCGAGGGCCACGTCGAGCAGGATGATGTCGAAGTGGTCGGTGCTGGCACGGTCGATCGCCGAGCGTCCGTCGCCCACCGCCATCACCCGGTGACCCTCGCGCGAGAACGAGCGCGTGAGCATCTCGCGCAGGTCGGATTCGTCGTCGACCACGAGGATGACCAGCGAGGCGTCGCTGCTCCGCGTGGACGCGGTAGGGGATGGCGTGGTGCGGCCCGTGGACATCAACTCACTCGCAGCGATCGTAGCGTCGCCCAAACCTGATCAATCCAGGCGGCCCACCAGCTCCAGCTCGCGCGAGCCGGACGACGTCGCTCCCCGTGCCGGCACCTCGACCGCCCGCGGCGCCAGCCGCCCGGCCGCCGCCACCGCCCACAGCACGGTCAGCCAGGTCATCGTGGCCAACGTCACGTGCACCCAAACCATGTCCGAGGGCAGCTTCAGCTCGTACTGGACGCTGCCCACCAGCCCCTGGGCGGCCAGCAATACCCCGAGCACCATGAGCGGCTCGAGCATGCGCGATTTCGCGTCCCGGTGGCGGTGCAGCAGCCACACGCCAATCACGATCACCCCGAACACGGCCGCGATCGTGGCGTGCTGGTGGACCGTCCACGCCAGCGTGTCCGACCCCTTGAAATGCAGGCGATGGACAACCTGCCCCGTGAACCCGCCCGAGTGCGGGCCGGCCGCGGTGGCCGCCGTCCCGGCGAAGATCGTCAGCGCCCCGAGCGGCGCCAGCGCGCGTACGGACCAGACTCCCAGCCGGTCGCTGGACACCGGCCGCGCTCCCGGCTCGAACGTGGCTCGCCAGGCCAGCGCCACCGCCGCGATGAGAATCACCATAGACAGGGCGAAATGGCCCATGACGAACCCCGGCGCGAGGTGCTCGCGGACCGTGAACCCGCCCAGCACGGCCTGGGCCAGCACGCCGACCGGAAGCAGCAAGGCCAGGATCGCTAGATCCCTCCGGTACGGACGGCGGGTGAAGGCGAGCACCGCGGCCGCCACCGTGATCAGCCCCACAACTCCCGAGATGGCCCGGTTGCCGAACTCGATCAGCGCGTGCGAGCTAAGCGGCGGCAGTGGAGTTCCCCCGCATTTGGGCCAGTTCTCGCAGCCCAGCCCGGAGTCGGTCAGCCGGACCGCGGCGCCGGTCAGCACGATCAGGGTCAGCGAGCCCAGGGTCACGTAGGCCACGCGGCGGTACTGGGCGGGGGTCACTGCCAGGCGACCGAGCACGGTACGAGTTTAAGCCCCACGAACGGGAGACGATGGCTCGAGCGAGGCAAGGAACTCGCCCGCCTCGGCCAGCGATGTCGGGGTCCCGATCTCGAAGAACCGCTGCGTGGCTTCGAAGCCGAACAGCTCGCCCTGCGCCGCCAGCTCGCGATAAAGGTCGGCGAGGTCGTGGGCGGTGTCGGGAAGCAGCTCGAGGGTCTGCGAGCAGAGTCCTCCCAGCCCATAGTCGATCCATTTCATGTCGGGGTCCGGGGCCCGCTTGTCGTACCTGGTGACCCGGGTCCCGTCGAAGCGCACGTTGGAGATGTCCCACTGACCCTCGTTGCGCAGCACGGTCATGAGCGCGGAAAGCCCGCTGTCTTCCCACTCGCGCGCCACCGCCTGGTAGTCCAGGCGCAGGTAAGTGTCGCCGTAGAGGATCAGGAACCGCTCACCCAGGGCCGGCGCCGCCTTCCGCACCGCGCCGAGGGTCCCAATCGGGCTCGGCCCGTCATAGCTGTAGCTGATGCCGATGCCGAACTGCGACGGTCCGATCCGCTGCTCGATGAGCTCACCCAGGTACCCCACGCAGAGGACCACCCGAGTCGCTCCATGGCGAGCGAGCAGCCGGAGCTGATGGATCAGAAACGGCTCTCCGGCTACCTCCAGAAGCGGCTTGGGGGTGTCTCGCACGGCCTCGCCGAGTCGGGTCCCGAGCCCGCCGGCCAGCAAGCAGATCGGTGGAAGCTCGCCCGCCATCGGTCAGGTGCGGCGAGAGCCCCGACCGCGCCGCATCAGATCCCCACCCCGGCTCTCACCTCAGCGTAGTCGGGCGAGGACGCGTAGGCGGCCTCGATCTGGGTCCAGGCATAGTGAGCGTCCTCGAGGTCGCCCAGCAACCGGGCACCCGACTCGAGTGCGGCCGCGAAGTGCTCCCACTCCGCCGCCCACGAGATGTCCTCCGTCCCGTAGGTTCGCTCCTCGAGCTCGGGCGGGCCCATCTCGGGCCGCATCCGGTAGATGCGCAGGACCTGAGGTCCGTAGGAGCGCACGAGGCCGTCGACCTGGAGCTTGGCCGTGGTGCAGTAGACCTCAATCGAGAACAGGTTCTTCCACTCTGTCCATGTCACGTGCAACATTGCCCACGGCGCCGTTCGGCCCTGCGGGTCTCCGAGCACCAGCGCCGCGTTGTCCTCAACCGGGATGTCCCAGAAGTGCGTGCGTAGCAGCGCCGAGTGAAGCGGGAGAGGCCCGGCAAGCCACTGTGTGAGGTCGAGCAGATGCATGCCCTGGTCGATCAGCTCGCCGCCTCCCGACCGCCGGGGCTGCGATCGCCATTCCGCCTCATAGCCCAGCCGGCCGCCGTGGCCGTAGCGCCCGCGAAGATGCATGAGCCGTCCGTGGGCGCCCGAGTGCACCTCGGCGGCGAGGTCGCGCAAGGCCGGATGAAATCGGTGGTTGAAGCCGACTTTGACCCGCCGCCCCGCCCGCTCGGCGGCATCGAGAAGCGCCTCCACCTGGCTCGTTCCCAAGGCCGCCGGCTTCTCCACGAGGACATGGCAGCCTGCCTCCAGCGCCCGCTGTGCCAGGGGCGTGAGCTGATCGTGCGTGGCGGCCACCACGACGACGTCCGCACCGAGACCCAAGAGCTCGTCGGCGTCGGCACAGACGCGTCCGCCGTGCTGAGCCACCAGCTCGTCGGCCCGTGGTGAGACAGGATCCGTCGCGCCAAGCAGGCGGTCGCGGGGTCCCAGCGCCTGAGCGCGCAGACGGCCGATCAACCCGCATCCAGCGATCGCCACGGTAAGCCCGGGGCGATCAGACACGCTGGCGGCGGCGGCGCTCACGTGTACTCGCTGGACTGAGCTCCCACGAACTCGAAGTCGAACGGGAGCTCCGTCGCGCCCGCGGCAGCCATGGCCTGGCGGGTGTCGGCGGGGTTGCGTGCGTAGACGAGCAGGAATCCTCCGCCGCCCGCCCCCACCAGCTTGCCGCCGATGACGCCACTGCGGCGCGCCAGCGTGTATAGCTCGTCGATGCGGCCGGTCGCCATCCCCGGGGAGCGGCCGCGCTTGTTGAGCCAATGCTCGTGCATGAGTTCGGCATAGGCAAAGAGGTCGCCGGCGACGAGCAGGTCGCGGCTCCGAAGGCCCATCTCCTTGGTCCGGTGCATGTTCTGGAGCATCTCGTCATCGCCGGTCTTGGTGCGGCTGTCCTGGTCGGCCAGGACCGCCGAGGCGTCACGGGCTTCACCGGTGTAGAACAGCAGGAGCTGCTCGCGCAGCGAGCGCAGCGTCTGCGATGACAGCTCCAGCGGCTCGACCACCACCGTCCCGTCCGGGTTGAACGTGTATGCGCAGATGCCGCCGTGTGCGGCGACGAACGGGTCCTGCTTGCCGCAGGGCTCATGGAGGATGTCGATCTCGATCTCGGCTGCCGCCTCGGCTAGGGCGGACGGGGTGATCGAGGTGCGCCGCGCGTGGGCGAGCCCCTTGATCAGGGCGACGGTGAAGGCACCCGAGGATCCCATCCCGGTCCCCGCCGGCACGTCGGCCACCGACGCGATCTCGACCGGGTTCCCGCGCCAGTGGCGCGCCAGCGTCTCGCGCAGGATCGGATGCCGGATCTGCGCGATTTCCTGCACGTCCTCGGTGTCCGAGTACTTCATCTTGTAGCGGCGCTGAAAGACCGTGTGCATCAGCATGTAGATGTACTTGTCGATGGCGCCGGCCACGAGGAAGCCGCCATGCTCGCGGTAGTAGGAGGGAAGATCCGTCCCCCCGCCGCCGAGGGAGATCCGCAGCGGAGCGCGACTGAAGATGACGCTCATACGGCTTGGGCCTGGGACCCGACCGAGCTCTGCCAGGCGTAGGGATTTGAATCGAACCACTCGAGTGTGCGCACGATCGACTCGCGGATCGTGAGCGTAGGCGCCCATCCGAGCCCTCGGATGCGCGAGCAGTCAAGGTGGATGAGCGGGCTGTCGCCAGCCCACCCGCGCCGGCCCCCGGTGTACTCGATCTCCGGCGAGACGCCCATGCACTCCGTGATCACCGCCACCGAGTTGTTGACCACGACCGTCTCGTCGCGACCGAGGTTGTAGACACCCAGCTCGCCGGGCCGCGACTCGTGCGCCTGCGCCGCGGTGAGGATCCCGGCGATGCAGTCCTGGACGTACAAGTAGGACTTTTCCTGGCGTCCGTCGCCCAGCACGCGCAGCCGGTGCGGGTCACGTTTGAGCGCGCAGTAGAAGTCGTAGACGTGTCCGTGGGTATACCGCTCACCCAGGATCGACACGAATCGGAGAACAACGCCAGTGAAGCCGAAGCCGTGGGCATAGGCGCCGATCATCCCCTCGCCCGCAAGCTTCGAGGCCGCGTACAGCGATGTCTGCTGGGGGAAGGGGGCGTCCTCCGGCGTCGGAAACACCTCGGGTTCGCCATACACGGAGCCCGTGGACGAGAAGGCGATTCGCGTCACGCCGACGGCCCGCATCGCCTCGAGCACGGTCGAGGTGGCGATCGTGTTCTGTTCCAGGTCCTGGCGCGGACGCTCGAGGCCATGACGAACGTCCGCATTCGCTTGAAGGTGGAACACCCAGTCGCACCCCTCGAACGCCCGGCGGAGCAGCCGTTCGTCCAAGACGTCGCCCTCGTATAGGGTGACCCCCGGATCCTCCAGCAGCCCGGCGACGAACTCGCGGCGACCGGTGCGAAAGTCATCGACGATGACAACCTCGGCGCCGGTCGATCGCAGGCGCTCGGCGAGGGTGGAGCCGATGAACCCGGCTCCGCCGGTAACGCAGGCGCGATTCATTCGGTTACAGAGAAAAGCCCGCGGCGAGGGCGTCGCGGCGGAACATCTGCACGGTCTCCAGCGAGTACTGGTCGAGGTCCTTGCCGAGGAGGTCGAGCTTCTTGAGCAGGTCGTGGGTGACCGTAATGATGTGACACCCGACCTGATCAGCCTGGACGACGTTGAGTATCTCGCGCGGCGAAGCCCAGATCAGCTCGGACCGCGGCGCCGCCACCATGATGTCCACAGCGCGCCCCATGATCGGGACCGGATCGATGCCTGCGTCGGCGATCCGTCCCGCGAACACGGAGATGTAGGACGGGGCTCCATCCCTGACCGCCTCGGTGAGCACCTCCACCTGTGCCGTGGTGAATACGGCGGTGACGTTGACCTTCACGCCGCTCTCCGATAGCTCGCGCACGAGCGCCGTCATCGACTCCCCGCCGGTCGTCGAGACCGGGATCTTGACGTACACGTTGTCGCCCCACTTGGAGATCATCAGCGCCTGGCGGCGCATCTCGTCCGCGTCGTCGGCGAAGACCTCGAACGAAATAGGGTGCTTGGTGATCCGCTCCAGCAGGCGTTTGGCGAACTCCTCATAGTCCGTCAGACCGGCCTTCCACATCAGCGTTGGATTCGTGGTGAATCCGGAGATCCGCTTGTCGGCGGCCAGCGCCAGGATCGCGTCCAGATCCGCGCCGTCGGCAAAGATCTTGACGTTGAGGTCGTCTAGCACCGGGCTCAATGTACTCCTTTCGTGGCCAGGATAATGCCCGCGGCACACGTCAAATCGCTAACGACGGCATCGGGATGAAGTTCCTCTGTCCGCTTGTGGGCGCTCCCCGGCTGCCGTACGAGGATCGTCCGGCACCCGGCCGCCTGCCCCGCCTGCACGTCTCCGTCGGTGTCGCCGACCATCCACGAGCGCCGGAGGTCCAGGCCGAGCGCGTCGGCTGCGGCGAGCAACATGCCCGGTGCCGGTTTGCGGCAGTCGCACTCCGCGGTCAGCTCTGGCACCACGCCCTCAGGATGGTGCAGGCAGAGGCGGAAGTCGTCGAAACGGACCCCTTCCGCGGCCAGTAGTTCCAGGACCCGCGCCTGGATCGCGCGCAGGTCGGCGACGGGCATCAGGCCCTTGGCGGCGCTCGGCTGATTGGAGACGCCCACGAGGCGCCAGCCAGCGTCGGCCAGGCCACGCATAGCGCTGGCCACCCCCGCAAGGAGGCGAACATCCGCGACGCGCAGCGGCGATTCCGGCCGCCCGCTGACCGGGTCCGGGACGAGCTCGTTGATGACGCCGTCGCGGTCGACGAACACTGCGGGGCTGCGATTACTCACTCCGCGGCGGGCGTTCGATCAACGACCTACTCAAGGATCCGGGTGAAGAACTGTTCGTCGATTCGTCTCAGCTTAGCCACGTCTGGGTCCTCCCGAAGGCGCCGCCGGAACTTCTCCTCGCGCCACGGATCCCACTGGGCACTGATCAGCCGGCCGCTGATCCCGCGGGCTTGATCGGAGAGCAGGAAGCAGACGAGCTCGGCCGCCGCTTGGGCCGGGAAGCCTCCGCTGGCGAGCTGATCGCGCGTGCGCTGGTAATAGCTCTGACCCGCAGCCTCGGGCCCGGCGAGGAGCGTCTCGTCATGCATCCGGGTCGCGACGAACCCCGGCGCGACCGCGTTGATCTCGACCTCGCCGCGCGCCGCCAGGTTCTCGGTCAGCCGGACGACCGCGGCCTTGGAGGCTGCGTAGGCGTCGTAGCGCGGGAGCGGGGACGTCCCACCCCCGCCTGAGAACGTCACCGCACGACCGCCGCTGGCCCGCAGACGCGGAAGCGCGAACCGGAGCGCGAGCATCGTCCCCATCAGGTTGATGGCGATGGTTTCGATCAGACCCTCCTCCGGCAGGTCTTCGAGAACACCGATCGGGCCGAGGGTCCCGGCGGCGGTCACGATGCCGTCGAGCTTGCCGCCGGCGTCGATCCGGGCCGCGGCGTGGGTCCAGGATCCAGGATCGGAAACGTCGATCGTGATGCCCTCGTGGCCGCTGCCTTCCAAGCCGTCGATGGCGACCTCGATCGCGTCGATTCCTCTCGCCGCCACGATCACCCGACCTCCACGCCTGGCCAGTTCGCGGCTCACCTCGAGACCGATCCCGAGCGAACCTCCTGTAACGAGGATTCGGCGCGCCTCGAACTCCGTGCTCAACCCGCCTCCAGGCCACCCTCAGGCGAGTCGACGTCCGACGCCGAGGACGTTCAACCCGATCGGCATCCGGACATGCGCTTCCAGGAAGCGCGCCGCGGGCACGGCCGTACGGTCCCACAGCGACAGGAGCTTGCTGCTGCGGTTCGGGTCGTTGACGTCGCCGCGGCCGAATGCGGCCCATGCGGGGATTGCGAGGAGGTTCACCCAACGCAGCTCGACCGGCTCCAGTCCCGCCTCCCGGAACACCTCGCCCAGGCGCCACACCGAATAGCGGCGATAGTGGCCGATCTTGGCGTCCAGCGGGCCGTACAGCCCGTTGAGGGCGGGGACGTAAACGACGACGCTCCCGCCCGGCACGAGCAGCCGGCTGAGTCCCCGCAGGGCCTTCACGTCGTCCGCGATGTGCTCGAGCACATTGACCATGAGCACCGAGTCGAAGCGTTCGTCGAGCTCCAGGGTACGCAGATCGCGATCCTCGACGCGTACGTTCGGATGACCGTCGAAGCGCTTGCGCAGCGCCCCGACGCAGCTCGGCGACACATCGTTGGCGACCACCTCGCGCCCGTGTTCGTACCGGGACGTGATCGCCCCCAGCCCGGCCCCCACCTCGAGCACGCGATGGCCGAGGTGGACACCGCAGAGCTCCGCGACCCACGAGAGATAGTTCGGCGCGCTCTCGCCGGAGAGCTCGAGGTCGGCATCGTGGTCGCCCTCCTGCTCGAGCAGGCGGGCTGCCTTCGGATGGATGTAACGGACGGCCGGCGCGGGTCTCAATCGGTTCACGGCCGCCAGACTAGCGAGCCGGCTTGCGCGCGATTGGTTGCTCGCTGAGCCTGTAGCGGCGGTCGACCACCCGGCTGACCAGCCGCCATGGCAGCAGGCGTTCGGGGAGGTTGCGCCTCGAGCCACCCAGTGTTCTGAGGATCTTGTAGCGAATGATGTCCTCGTGGCCCGGCAGAAACCCAGCCGCCACGGGCTCCAGGCCCACTCGGCGGTAGGCCTCGCTCAGGGTGCGCGGCTCGAAATACGCGACGTGGATGTCTGGATGCACGTACTTCCAGGTGGTGAACGAATCACGGAAGGCTGCGGCGTTCCCGGTGGTCAGGAACAAGACACCTCCGGGCTTGAGCAGCGATGCGATCTGGCCCATTGGCCCAAGGGGACCCGGAATGTGCTCGACGACCTCGATGGCCGTCACGACGTCGAAGCTCCCCGCCTGATCGCGCAGCTGGTCGTCGTCGAGCAACGGAATCCCGTGCTCGCGGGCCCAGTCCGCCCCCCATCCCTGATCGTATCCATAGACGTGCGGGAAGCCATGCGCACGCGCATAGCGGACAAGGCCGCCCAGTCCACAGCCGAAGTCAAGCCATCTGACTTCGTTGCTGTTGCACAAGCTCTGCACCGCCCGCGTGATCCCGCGCCACTCGTATGCGCGGATCGTGCCCGGGTTGGCCATCTCCTCGGTGTACTGGACGAACGAGTCTGCTCCCTCGCCGCGGTAATAAGCCTCATCGTAGAGGGCGGCGAAGTCCACGCGGGGGTTGGCGACGAACACCAACCCACACGCCTCGCAGCGCCGGAAGAAGAACTCGACGCGGCTGAAGTCGGAACGGATCGTGGCGTTCTCGACGGTGTCACTGCCGCAGATCGGGCAGGCCTGCGCGGCTGCAAACATTGGGCGGGTGAAGCTATCAGTCCTCTCCCGGGGCCCCGCCGCTATCCTCGCCCGATGCCGGCCACCGCGGGCGATCCTGTACTCGTCGTGCTGTCCGTCTGTGGCGGTCCTGCTCGCGCCCGCCCACATCGCTGATGTCGACACAACCCACTGATCAGGTCGGTCGCCGGTTCGAGTTCGTCCCCACCGAGGCGGTCGTTCGCTCGCGCGCCAATGCCCCCTTCACCCACTGCCCCGCGTGCGGCGCCGACGCCGAGCGCTATCTCTTCCACGAGCGCGGCGCCCGCTTCGTCCAGTGCCGGAGCTGCGCCGTCGTGTATGTCAACCCGCCGGCGCGTGAGGTCCCGGACTACTTCGACATCCCCTCCGCCGGCGCAACAATCGAGGACGCCGAGCACGTCCGCAAGGAGCTCGAGGACGTCCTGCGCTACGCGAACGACGTGTATCGCGCCCGCCGCGGTTCCTCGCCGGCACGGGTCCTTGTTGCCGGACGCATGGCTGACGAGGAGAGCATGGAGTCGTCGGCAAACGTCGAGGCCATCCGGCTCACTGTCGAGGACACGCTTCGGCTTGTACACGAGGCCGACGTGTCTCCGATCGTTGCGACGATCGGTAACGACGTGGAGATCGTCGTGCTAAACCAGCTTCTCGAGGCATGTCCACGCGCCTCGGACGTCGTCGCCGATCTGGCGGGACGGCTGCCCAGCCGGGCGTTGCTGGTTGTCGTGTACAGCAACACCGCGTCGCTTCCCGGTCGCATCCTGCGACACAACTGGCGGCGCTTCTTTGACTGGAAGGCCGTCTACTTCAACTCCGAGAACCTGCGCAGCATGCTCGAGCGCGCGGGCTTGCACTTCGTCGCGCAGTCTGGCCTGAACACCTCCTACACCGTGACTCGCGCGCTCGACCTCGCCCTTCCGGCGACTCCGGTGGCCACCGTGGCGAGGCGCCTGCACCTCGATGCTGCCAGCCTGCGCGTCCCGACCGGCACGTACGTATCGATCTTCGAGCGTGCCGACGAGTCGGAGGTGAGCGAGCGCTTGTCGGTCATCATGCCGGTGTTCAACGAGGCGGCATACCTGCGCGCAGTGCTCGACGAGCTACTGGCCAAGCAGTTCCTCATCCCGCACGAGGTGATCGTCGTCGAGAGCAACAGCACCGACGGCACGCGCGAGATCGTGCAGACCTTCGAGGGACGTCCAGGGCTCCAGATCATCTACGAGGACCGACCGCGCGGCAAGGGCGCTGCTGTGCGCCGCGGTCTGGCTGCGGCGAAGGGAACGATCGTGCTCATCCAGGACGCCGACTTCGAGTACGACCTCGACGACTATGACGCCCTGCTGGAACCAATCGTCCAGCGACGTACCGGCTTCGTCCTAGGCTCGCGATCGCTCGGACTCGACGACTGGAAGGTTCGGCGGTTCGCCCGTTCACGCATCAAGGCGTTCCTTATGAACGTCGCCCAGTTGCTCTTTGCGCGGACCTTCAACGTCCTATACCAGCAGCGGGTGACCGACGTGAACACGATGTTCAAGGTCTTCCGCCGCGAATGCATCGAGGGCGTGGAGTTCGCCGCAACGGGATTCAGCTTCGATATCGAACTCGCCTGCATGCTCGTCAAGAATGGTTACAGCCCGATGGAGGTTCCCGTCAACTACGTCGCGCGCGGCTTCGACGAGGGCAAGAAGATCAACTTCGTGAGCGAGTTCTTCCCTTCGTTCCTCATGTTTTTCAAGTGTCGCTTCGGTCGTCGAGGTCGGATGTGAGTGACGATTTCCATTTCGCGAGCGAGGTCGTCGACCTTAGTGCGCACGATCTTCCGGGCCTGAAGGCCGCATTCGTGGTGGGACGCGTACCTGACGGAGCGGTCGTCGTGGACGTCGGATGTGGCGGCGGCAAGATGCTCAGGACGATCAACGAACATCGTCACGGTGTGACGCTCCTCGGCTGCGATGTCAAGGAGCCTAGTGACGTCAACGGCGCTTTCACGTTCACGGCGCTCGACCGGTCAACCGGACTGCTCCCCTACCCCGATTCGTCGGTCGACATCGCCCTCGTGGTCGACGTCCTCGAGCACGTCGACCACCCCGAGACGACCCTCAGCGAGATCGCACGAATTCTCCGACCCGACGGCAGGCTTTTGGCGTTTGTTCCGATCGAAGGCGAATCGACCAGCTGGTACGCCGCGTTCCGCGCCATGCTGGGCCAGGACCTGTACGTGCGCACCAAGGGTCACATCAACTCGTTCACACACGATGAGGTCGAGCGGATGCTCGCGCCGGGGTTCGTCGTCGAGGAGCGCCGCTTCCTGTACCACTTCCTCGGGCAGCTCATGGACGCGGCGTTGTGCGCCGCTCTGACGATCGGCCCGGTGCGACGGGCATTCTGGACCCACAGCCCGTACCACGGGGAGAGCAGCGCGACGCGTCCGCCGTCGGTTCTCGGTCGTCTCGTCGCGGTCGCCTTCAAGGCCGCCAACGCGGCGGCGTGGCTCGAGTCCCGTCTACTGCGCAACGCACGCGCGATGTCGGCCGGCGTGCTCTACGCGGCACGCATCCGGCCTTCGCAGCGGCTCAAGGGCTGAAGGAGAGATCCCCTAGGAGGACTTCCTGCGCGGAGGCGGGCGCGCCCGCGACCGCGAGACGCACTCGATTGAGACCCCAGTGAAGTGAGACCGGCAGCCGAACTCTCCTGCCGATCAGCGGAACGATCGCCGGCTGTCCCCGGCTCGACACGCTGATCGCCAGCGACGACAACCGTGGCGCGCCCGGTCCCGGCGTCAGCGTCGCGAAGATCGCGGTGCGGCGGCTGCCGGGCGAGAGCACGGTCAAAGACATCGGGGTGCTACCGAGCCAAGCGCTGGCATGGTCCTGGCTGAACCCGGAGGTCCACGCCGCGGGGGTGACTGCCAGCGGACCGTCATCGATGCGGGCGATCTGCGGCTTGCCGCCGATCATCGTCCCGACAGTGGCGAGCGGGGCGGTCACATCCTCCACCGCGTTGAACGTCGCCGGGTGCGCGAGTCTCAGGTAATCGTAGTAGCCGGTGAAGCTGATTGCGGTACCGATGGCGACGCCGATGAGGGTGAGCACGACGCCGGCGACCGCCCAGATCCGGCGCACCGTTGTCTTGGGGCGCGTGCGCGCCAGCAGCACCGCCCAGATCAGGAACGCCGGGATCAGCAGCAATGAGACGAAATCCACCTCATACCGCTCGGTGGTTCCAAACAGCGCCCATGACACCAGCGTCACGATGAGGAGACCCAAGATCGCGAGCCCGCTCGCGGCCACAAGCGGGCGACGCTCGCCGGTGCGCCGCTGCCGCCATATGAGAGGAATCGCGAGGAGGAGGAGCGTGATCGGCATCGTCGGGACGACGCCGCCCGTCGGCTCTGCAATCGGCCCTCCTGCATATCCCTTCGGAAGCGAGAACGGATCGTTGGCAGCGGTCTGAAGAAACGCGTGCGGAAAGGTCAAGGCGATGCGCGCCGGTAGCAGCAGATACGTGAACAGGCCGGGCAGAAGCGACGAGACGCTGTAGAAGTGGACCTTCGTTTGATCGATGCCCGCAATCTCATACCGCTCGCCGAAGTTCGCGAATCCCCCAAAGCGCACCTGGTTGTAGAGCCCGAGCAGTAGCCCACACACGATGAACGGACCCAGCGCGTAGCTCAGGAGCTTGACGGTTTCCGTGTTGCGGCCCAGGCGATACGTGCCGCTGCGACGCTTGTGCTCCCACAGGACCGCCGCCACGGCTACGGCGCCGCCGACGGCCAATGTCGGGCGTCCGCCCATGGCCAGGCCGAGGCACAGGCTCCCGCCGATCATCCGCGCACGCCGCAGCTCGGGTCCGAGCACGGACGTGACCATGAGCCACAGACCCGCCATCTCGAAGCAATACCCCGAGGCGATCGCGACCTCGTACTGAATCGGGCGACGCAGGAGGAAAGGCAGCGTGTTGGTCAGCGCCAGCCCGACCGTCGACACCAACATCACCCAGCGTGGAGCGTTCGGCACACAGCGGCTGATCAGCGCACGGAGGAGGAGGACCGAGCACACCAGGCCGACGAACGCGTACAGCGCCACGGCGAACCCCTGCGGCATACGCAAGCCGGTGATCCGGAATGGGGCGAACAGCGTCAGAACCGGCGTCGGTCCCCACTGGGAATAGAAATGCCCGTGGTACAGCACAAGGTCGTGATAGGTGACGTTCCAGGGCGCGTTTTGCACTGGGTTGTACGGGTCGGCCAGGTGCAACAGCCCCTCCGGCGGCGTGATCGGGAGATACGTGTGACCGTGCAGGAATGAGGTGGTGAGCTGGTTGTAGACGTCCTGGTCCGCCGAGGAGAAGGTGAACGGGAACGTGCTGGCCGCCGTCCACATGTAGAACGCGAGCGCGAGGACGAGCACGCCTGCCGTCGCGATGCCGTAACCGCTGATGTGCGCGCTCCAGCGCCGCCGCGACGTGGCCGTCGAAGGGGCAGTGGCGGGCGTGGTCGCGGTGGACGTCTCCGTCATGACGTGCGGCGGTCGACTCAGCCCAGCCGATCGATCGCGGGATGGAAGATCCGCGATCTGAAGACCAGGAAGTTCGTGGCTGAGATCACTGCCACGGTCGGCAAGTACACCACCTCAGGTGACACGTGGAGGGCGTGCGGCAGCGTGGCCGTAATCGCCGCCGTCAGTCCATACTGAGCTCCAGCGATCGCGAGGTAACGCACGAGCTGATGATGCAAGGGCAGCGCAAACGCCGCCGGGTGACGCCAGACGAACAGCCGCTGGAGGGCAAAATGCGTGGCTATGGCGACGGCAAACCCGATCGCCAGCGAGGCCTCGAACGGCAAGCCGATGACGTCCGCCAGCAGAATCGTAGTGCCCACATACACGAGCGCGACGATCCCGCCGCTCAGTACGAACCGGAAGCCCTGACGTCCGAGCTCCGTCAGTGTCTGCCGACGATCAGCTTGAGTCGTCAAAGCCATAGCGCGACTGCATCATCGCCTGTGTGTCGTCCGGCACCCGGTCCTCCTCGGCACGGTCCTCCTCGGCCCTGTCCTCCTCGAGGACCGGGCCGGATCCATCCACACCGTAGCTGGACTCCAAGATGTATTTAGGCCGCTGGCGAGTCTCGTCATAGATCCGCCCCACGTACTCCCCCATCACCCCGAGCGACAGGAGCTGGATCCCGCTGAAGAAGGCCACCGCGATCACGATCGTCGGATTCCCGATCGGGAAGCCGACACCGACGATCTTGAGCGCCAAATACACGACCGCGACGAGGAAGGCGAGACCTGAGAAGACGATGCCCAGGACGGAGATCAACTGCAGCGGGTACCGCGAGAATCCGACGACTCCGTTGAGCCCGATCAGCAGCGAGCCCATCACCTGGTTGTACTTGCTCGAGCCGGCGGCGCGCGGGGAGCGATCGTAGGGGACGCTCGTCTGGCGGAAACCGACGAACCCGACCAGCCCGCGCAGGAAGCCATGGCCCTCTTTCAGCGCGACGACGTTGTTGATCACCCGGCGGCTCATCAGCCTGAAGTCGCCGGTGTTCGGCGGGATGTTGACCTCGGCGATGCGGTTGATCACCTTGTAGCCCGCCCACGCAACGATCCGCTTGGGAAGCGTTTCGCCGGCGCGCGTGCGCCGCTGGGCGTACACGACGTCGAAGCCCTCCTGCCAGCGCTCGATCATCGTCGGGATGAGCTCGGGTGGATCCTGGAGGTCGCAGTCGATCACCACCGCCGCGTCACCGCTGGCCGCTTCCAGCCCGGCCAGCGTAGCCATCGGCTGCCCGAACCGGCGCGAGAAGCGCAGCATCTTCACCCTCGGATCGCGCTGTCGCAACTCGAGGATCAGCTCCTCGGTGCGGTCGGGGCTGGGATCGACGGAGAAGATCAGCTCCCAGTCGACGTCCAGCGGCTCGAACACGTGCGCCAGCCGCTCGTACACCGACTCGATGTTCGCCTCCTCGCGGTAGGCCGGGATGATCACGCTCACCGTCCGCATCACGACACCCGCCAGGCTACGACGAACGAGCGGATACCAAAGGGGAGGCGCACGCCGGCCCTCACCAGCCGGTCCTCAAGTCGCCAGGTCAGCTCGCCCAGACGCGAATCGCGGGTCCTCGCGATGTCCTGCCTGACCCGGTCCTCGAGCGCCTCGCCGCGCAGGTGGTCATACCGCCGCCGGTTGCGCTGCTTGACCAACCAGAACGCCGGATACAGCAACGACCCGAGATGATGATCTTCGCGGGGCTCCAGACCGGCGGCTCGGCACTTGTCGGCCAGCTCGCCGCGGGCATAGCGGCGTTCGTGCCCGAGGAAGCGGTCGTAGTAATCGAACGTCCGCGGTCCGGCCGGGACGACGAGGGCGGCCGGACGTCCCGGCTTCAGCACGCGCGCGATCTCGCTCAGCGCGCGCCGGTCGTCCGGCACGTGCTCGAGCAGGTTGGCGCTCACGACGGCGTCCACACTCTCATCCTCGAGCGGCAGCTCACAGACATCCGCCTGCAGGAGCCTGGCCTCCGGGACGGCAGCGTGGGCCTTGCGCAGGCCGGCGGCGATCATGTCGACTCCGATCAGGATGGCGCCCGGATGCGTCGCGTGCAGATCCTCGAGCAGGAAGCCGGTGGAGCAGCCGAGATCGGCGATCGTGGCTCCATGCTGGAGCGGGCCGATCCCGTCGATGATCGCCCGCCGCGTCCAACGGTCCAGGAAATGGGTGCGGGAGGCCTCGGCATGGACCGCTTCGAGCTCCTCGGACCAGTTGACCGCCGCCTCCGCGCCGGCGTAGGAGAGGAACGGCCCGTTTCTCTGGCCGGTTACCTCGTCCAGTTTCTCGCGGGACTCCACGGCGAACAGGGTAGATAACTGAGTAGCATCGCGCTCTTGGCCGCCGTCGAGGATTCGCAGAGCACGCCCTGCCGGATTTGCGGGGCGGCCACCCGCCCAATCGGCCCGGTTCCCGGCACCTACAGCGGCCGCGACTATGAACTGCGTCGGTGCGGCGACTGCGGTTTCGCGTTCATCGCCGATCCGTGGACTGACTTCGGTCAGATCTATGACGACCGCTATTACGACGGCCGGGGGGCCGATCCTCTGGTCGACTATCGGTTCGAGCTGTCCGAGCCGGAGCGGACGATCCGCCGGTACGAGTGGCATGGCGTCACACGGCTCGTCGAGCGGCTCCTGGGCGGGCTTGACGGGATCCGGTGGCTCGATTTCGGCTGTGGCAACGGCGGTCTCGTCCGCTACGCACTGGAGCACACGAGCGCACAGGCGTCCGGCTTCGAGGAGGGGTCGATCGCGGCCGCGGCCCGGGAGCTGGGAATCCCGGTCCTCACCGCCGACGCGCTGGGCGACCAAGCCGGGGCGTTCGATGTGGTGACCGCGATCGAGGTGATCGAGCACACGCTCGACCCGCTGGCTGAGCTGCGAAGGATCCGCGGGCTTCTGCGGCCGGGCGGCCTGCTCTTCCTGACCACCGGCAACGCCGCGCCGTTCGCGTCGAACCTGCTCCGCTGGTCCTACATCGTCCCCGAGATACACGTGGCGTTCTTCGAGCCCGAAACGCTCCGGCGCGCGCTCGTCGAGGCGGGGTTCCAGCCCGGGGAGATTCCCGCGGGCGACGGCTTCGATGAGATCCTCAAGTTCAAGGTGCTCAAGAATCTGCGCCTGCGCCGGCGCACCCCGCTTACCGACCTGATCCCGGCGCGCCCGCTGGCGGCGCTGGCGGATCGGCGAGTGCGCCTGCGCCAGCACCCGATCGGGTGGGCGGCCCGAGACGACGCAGTTCTGCATCGACCATACGGTGAATCAACTGCTCGAAGGTGAGCGTGGGTGCCCAGCCGAGCACCTGGCGCGCGCGGGTGGGGTCGCCGACCGAACGGGTCACCTCGGCTGCGCGCCGCAGCGAAGACTCCACCCGAATGTGGCCGTCGGCCTTCAGCCCCACGTGCGCGAAGGCCGCCTCGGCGAACTCGGCCACCGTGTGCCCGACACCGCTGGCGATGATGTAATCGCCGGGCCGATCCTGCTGCAGCATCAACCACGCGCCACGGACCACGTCCCCGGCGAATGACCAATCGCGCGTGGTCGAGAGGTCGCCTAGCGTCACCTCGCGCTCGAGTCCGGCCTTGATCGCGGCGGCAGCCCGCGTGATCTTGCTCGTGACGAACGTCTCGGGACGCCGCTCGGACTCGTGGTTGTAGAGGATCCCCGAGCACGCAAAGATCCCATCGTTGGCGCGGATCTGGCCGACCAACTGGTGGGCGGCGAGCTTGGCCGTCGCGTATGGCGTCTGGGGTCGGCATGGCGTGTCCTCCCGCTGCGGGCTCTCGGGCGCGGCGCCGAAGATCGCCCCCGAGCCCGCGACGAACACGCGGGTGTGCACGCTGTGGTCGCGCACCGCCTTCAGCAGTGCGGCGGTTGAACCGGCCACGGCGGCCAGGGTCCGCCCGGGATCGCGCCAGGAGTCGGGTATGAACGACGGCGCCGCGAGGTGGTAGAGCTCGTCGGGACGGATCGACGCCACCGTGGCGGCCAGCCCTGATGGGTCGAGCAGGTCACCTCGAACCAGCTCGATCCTCTCGCGCAGATGCTCGGATGCGCCGAGCCGGGTTCCGGGCTGCGCCCGGGTCAGGCCGGTGACCTGGTAGCCGCGCTCGAGCAGCAGCTCGGCCAGGAACGAGCCGTCCTGGCCGCTTATGCCGGTCACGAGCGCCCGCCGGCCGTGGGTCACGGCGGCCACGTTTAGGGCAATCGGCTGGACGCCCCGGGCTGAGAGCGAGTACGTCCCGGCTGGGGACGCACGGCGTCTTCGCCCTCACTCAGCAATCGGTAGTCGGCGTCGACCATGAGCCTGATCAGTTCCTCGAAGCTCGTTGTCGGGGTCCAACCGAGCTCCCGCCTCGCTTTGGAGGCGTCGCCGATCAGATGGTCGACCTCGGCCGGGCGCTGCAGGTCGGGCTCGATCACGACGTGGTCACCCACTTCGATCCCAGCCTGATCGAAGGCGATCTCCAGGCACTCATTCACCGAGTGGGCGACGCCGGTCGCAACCACGTAGTCGCCGGGCTCGTCTCGCTGGAGCATCATCCACATCGCTTCGACGTAGTCCTTGGCATACCCCCAGTCGCGCTCCGCATCGAGGTTGCCGAGCGCCAGCGTGTCGATCAGCCCTAGCCGGATCGCAGCAGCGTGCCAGGTGATCTTGCGGGTGACGAACTCGAGACCGCGCCGCGGGCTCTCGTGATTGAACAGGATGCCGCTGGTCGCGTGCAGGTCGTAGGACTCACGGTAGTTGACCGTGATGAAGTGCCCGTAGGCCTTCGCCACCCCGTACGGGGAGCGTGGATAGAACGGGGTCAGCTCGTCCTGCGGAACCTGCCGGACCTTCCCGAACATTTCGCTCGAGGAGGCCTGGTAGAACCGTGCCTCGGGACAGGTCTCGCGCATCGCTTCGAGCATGCGCGTCACGCCCACCCCGGTGAACTCCGCCGTCAGCGTCGGCTGAATCCACGAGACCGCCACGAACGACATCGCCGCCAGGTTGTAGATCTCATCCGGCCGTGCCGCTCGCAGCGCGTCCACCAGCGAACGCTCGTCGAGAAGATCCGCCTGGTGCAGCGTCACCCGGTCACGTAGATGCTCGATCCGGTCGAAGCGCTCCGTCGACGAACGCCGCACCATGCCGTGAACCTGGTAACCCTTGTCGAGCAGCAACTCCGCCAGGTAGGAGCCATCCTGGCCGGTGATTCCCGTGATCAACGCTGATCGGTGCTCGGACATGGGGCTGGAGGCTAGCGGCTCAGAGCCCGAGCACCGCCTGGCGCGGTGGGGATCGCCGCACATCTCGCCGGGACAGCTACAGTCCCGCCGTCACAGCGTATGGAGACCGATCGCGGGATCTATTTGTCGATTGCCGAGCTCGTCCGGCGTTACCGGGCTCCGGGCGAATCGACCGCCCGCGGGCCGCTGACCAGTTTCGAGCTGCGGTGCTTCAGCCAGCATGGCGAGGACGGGGTGATAGCCGAGCTCCTGGCGCGGGTCGGGATCGGATCGCAGTTCTTCGTTGAGTTCGGGATCGAGACCGGCCGCGAGGGCAACTGCGTGTTCCTCGCCGACGTGCTGGGATGGAGGGGGTTGTTCATCGAGCCCGACGAGACGGGCTACTCCGAGCTGGGCGCGAAGTACAGAGCCAGTGAACGGGTCCGGACACAGAACGCGGCGGTGACGCCGACAAACGTCGAGAGCCTGTTTGCCGCCGCGGACGTGCCGCCGGAGCCGGATGTCCTCTCGATCGACGTCGACGGCCAGGACTACTGGATCTGGGAGGCCCTCGAGGCCTATCGCCCGCGCGTGGTCGTGGTCGAGTACAACGCCCTGCTGCCCTCCGGCCGCCGGCTCGTGCAGCCGAGCGGCTACGAGCGCGGCTGGGACGGAACCGACTACTTCGGCGCCTCGCTCGACGCTTTGTGCGAGCTCGCCGGCCACAAGGGTTACCGGCTCGTGCACACCGATCTGGCTGCTGTCAACGCGTTCTTCGCCCGCGGCGACCTCGGCGGTGGTGCCCTCCCGAGCGACGAAGAAGTGCCGCGGCGCCACCACCCGAACTACTTCATGCAGGGCTACCGGCATCCGGCCGACCCCGAGCGGCGACCCTATCTCGACCTGACCCTGGGCCGCCCGGCCGACCCGAGCGGCGCCGCGGAGCGACCCGCCACTCGGGCGCCTGACGCTCCACGAAGCGCGCTCGCCCGCGATGAGGCCATTGCGCTCACCGCTCGGGAGGACCTCCGCTGGTACCAGCGGTTCGAGCTGGCGCCGGGGGTGTTCACCCCGGGGACCAGTGATGTGGCCCTCCTGCTCGAGCTGGCGGGGATTCCCGACCGGCTCGACGGCGCCACCGTGCTCGACTTAGCCGCCAGGAACGGGGGCGCGGCGTTCGAGTGCGAGCGGCGAGGCGCTCGCCGCGTGGTGGCCGTCGACGCCGCGGACGAGAATTGGTTCGGGTTCGCCGCTTTGCGAGATGCCTTGGGCTCGCGCGTCGAGCATGTTCAGGCCAGCATGTACGAGGTGCCCGAGCTGCTCGGCGAGCAGTTCGATGTGGTCCTCTTCTGGGGCCTGCTCTACCAGCTCCGCCATCCGCTGCTGGCCCTCGACAGCGTGCGCCGCGTGTCGCGCGGTGTGGTCTCGATCGAGACCGCAATCTGCGATTACGAGCTGCAGGATCGCCGTGACCTCCCGCTGGCGCGGTTCTTCCGAGGCGACGAGCTCGCCGGCGACACCAGCAACTGGTTCGCGCCCAACCTCGCCGCCGTGACCGATTGGTGCTGCTCGTGCGGACTGGAGCCCACCGCCGTGCGCTCGTGGCCGGACGGCGCGCCCGGCCGGGCGATGGTCTTGGCCTCGGCCGGCGAGCCCGAGTATCCGGGGATGTCCCTCGAGCGCCCGCTGCGCTGTACGGTGCTACCGCCGAGCGGCCGCGTCGATGGTTGAGCGCCGGCGGCCGTCGCAGCTGGTTATCCTCCACCAGCCTTGACCCCCTCTCGTCGACATGCGCCCTCCCAGTTGGGATGGTTTCGACGGCAGGGCAAGCTGCCGCTGCCGCCCCCACAGATGCGAGCGCTGGTGGGACCGACGGATCCTGAGGCGTTCGACCAACGCCTCGGCGATCCGGTGTTCCCGACACTGCGCGACGAGCGGCAGTTCGACTTCGTGCTGGACTTCGGATGCGGCTGCGGGCGAATCGCCCGCCGGCTGGCGCTCGCTTCGGCGCCGATGCCGAAGCGGTATCTCGGGCTCGACCTTCACGCGGGCATGATCGAGTGGGCGAACGCGAACCTCGCACCTCGGCTCCCCGGGTTCACCTTCATCCACCAGAACGTCTTCAACCCCGGCTTCAACCCGGATCCATCGCTGCCCAGGACCGCGACGTTCCCGCCAGAGGATGGAGCCGTTTCGCTGTTGCTCGCGCTCTCGGTGTTCACTCACCTCACCCAGGACCAAGCGCCGGCCTACCTGGACGAGGTGCGCCGAGTGTTACGAGCCGATGGCGTCATGCTGGCTTCGTTCTTCCTGTTCGAGAAGGCTTACTTCCCGATGATGCAGGACTTTCAGAACGCGTTGTACGTCAACGACAGCGACCCGACCAACGCGGTGATCTTCGACCGGCAGTGGCTCTTAAGCGAGCTGGACGCTCGCGAGCTGCGGATCCGGGTCGCGCGTCCACCGGCTCTCCGCGGTTACCACTGGGAGCTCGAGATCGTCCACGGTCGCGGCTCGGTCGAACTGCCGTCGGACGATGCGCCCTTCGGCCGCATGCCGCCGCCGGTGTGCTCGAAGCCGGCGTACATGATCGGCCGCAACGGCCGCTGATCACCTAGCGGGCAGTGATGGTCTCCCAATGACCGGCGCGCGCGGCGAGGTCCGGATGCGAGACGAGCGCGTGCCAGACCACCGCCTGGAACGACTCGACCAGCGGCGTGCGCAGGTCGGGCGGCGGCTCGATCAGGATGGCTACGTCCGCCACCTCCGCCAGGGTGCCACCCGGCGCCCCGACCACTCCGTAGATCGCGCATCCGATCTCTCGCGCCAGCTCGAGCGCATTCACGAGATTGACCGAGACCCCGTGCTCGCGTGAGCCACCGCCCACCGAGAACACCAGCAGGGCGTCGCGATCCGACAGGCGCGAGACTTCGAGCCAGCCGTTGAACGAGGTGTCCCAGCCGTCGTCGTTGATGCGCGCGGTGAGTTCTGAGACGTTGTCGGTGGGTGCGTAGCTCTCGATCCCGCAGAGCTTGCGAAAGTCGTTTACCGCGTGCGACGCGTGTCCGGCACCCCCACCCACCCCGAGCAGAAACAGACGCCCACCGCGAGCCCGGACGTCGGCTAGACCGCGGGCCATCGCGTCGACGTGATCGGCGTCGACGGCCCGCGCCAGCGACGAGACAGCCGCGAAGTACGTCTCCGTGTGGCCGGGATCCGGCACCCACGAGAGATTAGCCGCCCGCGCTCGCCGTGCCTGCCATGACCGCCGAGCCGCGGAACGCGGGGCGGGTCCAAGACCGTACACTCACCCGCAGGTTGGCCCAGCCACGACAGCCACTTGCCGCGCAGCCTGCGCCCGCAGGCCGCCTGCAACCCGCGCGCCGCTCCGAGCTCACGACCGCCGTGGGTCCGCGGGGCGCCGCCTGCCCGGCCGCCTGACCCCGCAGACGGATGAGCGTATGGGCCCAGCTGCTATCCCGTGAGCTGCTGTTCGTCGTCCTGCTCGGTGCGGTGGGGCTCGGGCCGGCGAGCTTCCTACCCGAACGGTTCGATCGCCTGACGCGACTGGCGCTCGCGCCGGCGCTCGGATTGTGCCTGGGCGTCTGCGTCACAGTGACGCTGGCCTACGCCTTCCCCGCCTCCGATACGGCATGGGTGCTGATCGTGCTCGCTCTTGCGTCGTTGGCGCTCGCGCGCTGGCGTGCCGTCGGCACCCTTTGGCTCCGCCGGGGCGGATCGGTGTCGGCTCGGCGCTCGTTCACGCCCGGGCGTGGGCGCAGAATGGCCGTAGGCGCCGCCCAGATCGCGGTGGTGGGGATCGTGATCTTGGTCTCTTTCGACTATCCGCTTGCCGCGCGGCACACGGTGGGGCCGGACGGCGGCTATGCGATCGCGGACACCACGGGCTATGTGTCGGAGACCAATGGAATCGAGCGCCACTCGATCCATCAGGCCGAGCACATGACGCCGCCATTCGCTGACCTGGCGGTCCAGTACTGGGCAGGCTACGCCCACAACGACCAGCAGCTCGATGTGTCCGCGCTGGAGGCAAGCGTGAACGACCTGCTCGGGCTCGGGTCGACCGATACCCAAAGCGCCTTTCTGATAGCGATCGTGCTGGTTGGTGGATTGGGCGCGTTCGCCGTCGTCCAGCGCGCCACCCGAAGACGGACCTGGGCGGCGGTGCTGGCGGGCTGCCTGTTCGCCGGCACACTGTTCGCCGAGCTGCTCATGGACGGAAGCCAGGGGGCGATCGTCGGCTGCGCGCTGCTCGCGCCGGTGGTCGCGCTCGGTTACGAGGCGTTGCGCTACCGGGAGCCGAGGACGCTGGTGCTGTTCGCACTGCTGGTGGCCGGCCTTCAGACCGTCTACCCGCTATTTCTCCCGGCCGTTGTGCTGGGCGGGCTTGTGTCGATCGCCGTGGTCGCGGTCAGGCGCGTGCGACGAGGGCGCCCGAGCCGCCGAGAGCTGGGGCTGGCGGTTGGGCAGCTCGCAGGGGTGCTGGTGCTCGCCGCGCTGTTTACGCCGGTCGCGTTCGAGCGCAACGTCCGCTACTGGATCGGCTTGCTCAACGGCTCGTTCTCGCTGGTTGGGCTGCCGGCGTATGTCCTGCCGATCAATGTTTTGCCGGGGTGGGTGCTCCAGACCCGCGAGTTCTACGGCCTGGTCAGCCTGTCCCATGCGACGACGGGCCAGGTTGTGACGGCGGCCCTCGTGCCTGCCTTGCTGATCGCGGTGATCGCGCTCGGCGCGGCGCGCCACCGGATCTCCGTGGTGATGCTGGCGGTCGCCACCGGTGCTGCCGTCCTCGCCTACTACACCTGGTCGTCGCGCAACTGCGGCTACTGCGTTCAGCGCAACTCGATTCCGATCGCCGCGCTGGCCATCCCGGCCCTCGGCATCGGCCTCGCGACGCTGGCGACGATACGCGGATGGGCGGGCATGGCGGCGTCGCTGGCGGTCAGTGTGGTGGTCGTGATCACCGTCGGGCACATGGGGATCGTCGAGCGCCAGCGCCTGGAGCAGGGCTCTTACCTGCTCGATGCCCAGGATCGTCAGGCCCTGTCCGCGCTTCCTCCCGGCGGAGGTCCGGTTGAGCTCGAGGGGTTCGGACAGGGTCCGCTCCCGCCGATGGAGCTGCCGCTCGTCTACAACCTGGCTGACGAGCGCACCGATCACAACGTCTCGGTCGAGACCGCCACCGACGACGGCCGCGGGCTGCTCTACCTGGGTGGCATCCAGCCACTCGGCCCGTCCTTCAAGCCGAATTATCGGTATGTGCTGACGCGTTTCGCCGGCATCCGGACCCCCCGCCGGGTGATCGCGCGTGACGGCGCCGTAGCACTCGAGCAGCGGACGCGGAGTCTCGACGTGACGGTGACCGGAGGTGTCATCGGCCCGGCGCTGCGATTCAATCCTTCCGGCGCCGCCTGGGTGTACACCAACCCGCTGCGCTTTCTCGTCGTCGGCGGCCGACCTTCCAGTCCTGCGTGGATCTCGCTCGTACTGGAGCGGACCGTTCCGGTACGGGTGGTGCCGGGACCCGACGTCGTGGCGGTCCGCCAGCAGCGCAACGCCCTGCGGATCTGCCTGCACGCGCCCGCAGACGCGACGGCCCGAGGTGCCGCGGTCCGGCTCAAGTTCACCCCCGAGCCGCTGCAGCCCCCGCCGGAGACATACGCCGGACCGAATCCGCCACGCGGCGTGCGGCTCGTGAGCATGGCGGCATCCGCGACGTCGTGCGCGCGTCAGTGAGCCAGCTCGCCGCCGGGAGTGGCGACGACCGCGTACTCGCCCTGGGTGAAGCGATCGCGCTCGACGTCGCCGCTGCCGTTCGGGTGAAAGATGTAGGCGGAGGCGAGGCCCGCTTCACGGCATAGCTCGAGCGCGACCTCCGGGAAGATCGGGAGCCGGTGAGTCAGATCCACCCAGAACGCCTTGAGAGCCGGCGGGGAATGTGGGTTGACGGTCTCGGCGATGAAGCGGCCGTCGCCCGCGAGCTTCACCTTGGCCAAGGCGAACAGTCGTCGCAGCCGCTCCACGCTCAGGTGCTCGATCACCTGCGCGGCGAACAGGACCCCGAGGGCCCCGTCGGGCAGCTGCTCGAGGTAGTCCAGCCCATCGGCGAGGACTACGTCGCGGTGGCCCTTCTCGCGGCATCGGGCCACCATCCCGGGCTCGGTGTCGACGCCCGTGTAGGTGAGTCCGGCCTCGCGCAGCAAATCGAGCAGCTCGCCGCGCCCGCACCCGAGGTCGAGCACCGGCTGGCGCTGGCCGATGACCGGCAGGTAACGGCGCTGCCGGCCCCGGATGAAATCCTCCGATCCGCGGAACACATCCTCGAAGCCGCGATAGCCGTCACCCGCCTCCGTGCTTTGGGCGGCCGTATAGCCCAGGACGACCCCGGCCTCGGGATCCTCTAGCTTGACGAACGGCGATCCCTGCATGAACGGGATCGCGTGGGCTTCCGCCTCGATCACCGCCGTTCGCCGCGATAGGTCGTCGAGCCGCTCGACGATTGCCGGACGGCAATCGTCGAGCCGCTCGACGATTGCCGTCCGGAGCGAGCGCAGCCGCGCCGCGTCCATCCGTGCCTCGCGCAGCCGGTCGGCCACGCTGCGTGTCTGCCGGCGCTCGAGCCTCTCGAATCGCTCCCGCAGCGGACTGGTGACCGGCCTGGTCAGCCGCCCCACCGCGCGCCGGGACGCTGCCCCCACACCAGAACCGGCGAGCGGCTGCGCTGACGGTGCAGCCACGGCGCCGTGCACGATCTCGATGCGGGCGAGCATCTCCGCACCCACCACCGCAGGAGAGTGGTGTGCCCGGATGTCGGCCGACGCCCGGCGCCCACGCGCGTCCGCTTCGGAGCGGTTGTCGTATACGTCGCGCATCAACGCTGCCGCATGCCTGACGTTCGGTTGCGCCCACTCTCGGCACGGCACGTAGCGCGGGCCCTCCGGCTCGATCGGGACCAGCTCGTAGTCGACGAGGTAGCTGTTCTCGGGCGTCATGAATTCCCGGTTGCCCGAGTAACCAGTCGCGATCACCGGCTTGCCGAGATACATCGCCCCGGCCATTGCAAGGCCGAAGCTCTCCACGCGATGCAGCGACACGAAGCAGTCGCAGGCCGCGGTGAGGCCGTCATTGGCCTCGGCAGGCAGGCAGTCCTCGATCAAGCGCACGTCCGAGCGCCCCTCGGCCGCGGCTTGGAGCTTCGCCCGGTTGACCGGGTCACTGTCCGCGTTGATGGTCTTGATGACGAGTGTCGTGCCCGACGCCGGCTCGAACGCGGCCCGGAACGCCTCCACCACCGCTACCGGGTTCTTGCGCACGAACCCGGCGTGGTAGTCGAACGAGGCGAGAAAGACGAAGTCGCCGTCCGGCAACCCGAGCGTGAACCGCGGGAGCGGCGCCGTCGGGGATACCTCTACCGGCAGGGGCACCTGGGTCACCGGCAGCGGGACCACGGCCGCCAGAGCTCGCGCGGTGTGATCGCTCGGCGCCCATACCTCGTCCAACGCAGCGACCGCGTCGCTCCAGCCTTCAGGCGGCGATGCCGAGCCCGTCCACGCCCACAGCCCGATCGAGTGACGTCCGGCGAAGAACGGGTGTCCCACCGGCAGCGGGAGCTCGGACAGTCGGGCTGCGTCCATGCAGATCAGGTTGATCGGGTAGTCCGCGTCGTCCAGTCCGGCGGAGCTGAACGGATGACCCTGGCCGTCGCTCGGATCGACTGGAGCATGGACCGGCACGAGCGGCAGCGCCACGCTGTCGAGCCCGCGCACAACTTGCCGGACGGCCTCTCCGATGCCGTTCTCGGACCGGAAGTAGCCAATGACGTTGACTCCCGGAGGCCGCTCGGCCGTCCGTTCCGCCGACGCGCGAGCCGACACTAGCGGCCCTGGCTGATCCTGCGCTCGAGTTCCTCCAGCCGGCGCTCCAACTCCCCGACCGTCCGCTCGTGGCGCTCGAGCAGCGGAGCGATCTGCTGATACCCCCGAAGCTCCGCCATCAGCCGGGCGCGCTCGGTCGCGTCCTCGCGACGTTGGTCGGCGACCATTCCCGCGAGATCCTCGAGCGCGTCGAGCACGAGCGCATCGACGGTCTTCTGGTAGCTGGTGTAGGGCCGGATCAGCCGCAGGACGCCCTTGCGGGCGAATTCCCGTGCGGCGCGGCCGCGGCCGGGACGAACCACGCTGCCCGGACCGTATCCGAGCTGGACGGGCAGCGTGGCGATGGCCTTCCGCTTCAGCGCCAGGTCGGCCACCGGCCGCGGCCGGCCGGTCGCGAGGATCGACTCCAGGCGGCGGCGCATGATCTGGCCGGCGGCCTCTTGGGAGTGGGTGCGCCGGATGTCCGCCGCGGCGGTAATGCCAAGTTCGCGTGACCGCTGGGGGTTGTCGAACACTTCCCGCATCAGCCGGGCCGCGTGCGCGGCGTCGGGCTCGGCCCACTCGGCGTCGGCGGGGTAGGGATCGGCGCCCGAGCCGATCGGAACGATCCGGTGGTCGACCAGGAGACTGTTGGACGGCGACATGAAGTCGAGGTTGCCGGAGTAGCTGGTCGCGATCACCGGCTTGCCCAGCGCCATCGCCTCGGCCATCCCAAGACCGAATCCCTCCGCGCGGTGCAGCGACACGTAGGCGTCGGCGAGACCGGTCAGGCTGCTGTTGTCGGCTGGGGATAGATACCGGTCCATGAGCTCGATATCCGGATGGCTCGCCACCGCCGCGCGGAGCTGCAGCGTGCGCGTCGGGGTCGCGGTCATGGTTGATGCACTTGATCAGGAGGCCGGCTCCCTCGCCGGGAGCGAACGCCCGGTTGAACGCATCTACCACGGCAAGCGGGTTCTTGCGCTTGAACACGCTCAGGTAGTCGAAGCTGAACAGGAACAGGAACTTGTCCTCCGACAGACCGAGATCGGCGCGCGAGCGCGGTTCGAGCTCCGGCGGCACCACCGGGATGCGCATGGTGCTAACCGGAACGGTAGCGACGGGTTCGAGCGCGCGAGGCGATGTGCGCGGTCGGGGCCCAGACCTCCTCGAGCAGTGTGAAGGAATTGCGCCACTGCTCAGGGAAGTGCGCGATCTCCCAGAACCACAGACCGATCGAATATCGCCCTCCGAAGAAGTGCGACCCGGCCTGCTGGGCGAACCCCGGCAACATGTCGGCGTTCATGCAGATCAGGTTGAGCGGGAAGACGGCCTCATCGGGAGTGGCGGTCACGTACGTGTGGCCCTGCCGGCTGAGTGGGATGAACTGACCGTGAATCGGCAGCACGGGGATGTGCTCGGCGTCCAGCGCCCCGACCACCTGACGGGCCGCCTCGCCCGTCCCGAGCTCCGAGCGGAAATACCCGACGATGTTCACCCCGAAAGGAGCCTGACTGAGCGGTGCCGCTGCGGCTTCTCCCACGGGAGGCGGGTCGGCCTTCGCGCTTTCCACGGCGGGGGTGCCGGTCGCAGCGCCGCCGGAGCTGTTCGTGTTGGTCATCTTCCAGGCCAGGAGTGGCATCTCTCGCCTCCCATACTCTTCGACCCAGCGCAGCAGCTCCGCCCGGCCGGGCCCGGCGAGGTCAGGATAGGCGAGCTGGAGGTCAGGGCGATCGCGGTACACGTGGGCCAGTGCCCGGGTGATGCCGGGAGGAGCATCCGGCGCCTGCGAGTTCAGCCAGCTTGCGAACGCGGTCACTCCCTCGAGCGTGAACGGAGACGGCACCTCCCCGGGCTGCTCGTCGGCAAACTCGTCGTAGATCCCCCTGAGCTTGTTGTCGATCTTCGTGCCGTCTCCGAGCGCCCTGTACCCATACGGCGACTCGCGGCTCTCGCGGTGCCCCTCGTCGTTGACCTCCCGCGCGTATTCGGCCAGGATCTGCTCGGTCGCCGGGTCCGCGAGGACGTCGACCCGGTTCTGGTAGCGACTGAGCACCAGCGGGTGATCCGGGTCGAAGCCACTGAAGTGAAAGAACGCCAGCGGCCGGCCATCGACCAGGTACCGCTCGCCGTCGCGCTCCAGCTTACGATCGTGCAGGTTCCAGTACGCGACGTTGTACTCGGGGTCGCGCACGATCGCCAGATTGCTCAGGAATCCCGGGACGAGGTCGAACCACCGCTGGTCCACGAAATAACCCCACGTCGGATCGACCCGGCAGTCCCGACGCAGCCGCTCCGACCACCAGTCGAGCAGGGCGTCGACCTCCGCTCGAGGCGCCAGCGAGACGTATCCGAGGTTGTAGACGCCGGCGATCATGATGTCGACCTGGCTCGGCTTCAGCCCGTCGAGTGGGATCGGCTCGCGGTTGTGCGGAATGACCACCACACCGTGATCGGCCGCCAGCTGGTCCAGCAGTTCCAGCGAGCCGTAGATCTTGATGTCCGGGTCGAGGTAGGTGACGGGTCCCCCGTCCTCTCCATGAGGTGACGCATGAGCCACGGCTTGACCGCTGTGGAGAGCTCGAGCACCGTGTAGCGCAACGCCATGCGGGTGAACGGATCGCAGTCGATGTCGGATGGCGTGAGAACCTCAAACGGCTCATTGGACGGATCCAGATAACCGTCGAAGTCGTCGATGACCAGCGTCCACAGCCGGCTGCCCGGATGGTGCCTCGCCAATGATTTGGCCAGCACCCGCGCGTGGGCGGCATAGTTCTTGGCGATGATCGTGCAGACCTGCAAGGCCGAGCAAAGTAGCACCTGTCCGCGGGCTGTCCCGTTGCTACCGTCTGGCCGGTGAGCGCGATCCTGAGCGAGAAGGGTCACGAGGACCGCGCGCTGAGCTCGCGCTCCTCGACGCCGGCGGTCGCGCTCAGGCACGTGAGCAAGACCTTCCGGCTGCCCCACCAGCGCTACCACACGCTCAAGGAGCGAGCGCTTCACCCCTGGCGCTCACGCAGCTTCGACGTTCTGCACGCGGTTCAGGACGTGAGCATCGACATCGCCCCGGGTGAGTTCTTCGGGATCGTCGGGCGCAACGGCAGCGGGAAGAGCACGCTGCTCAAGTGCCTCGCCGGTATCTACGACATCGACGAGGGCGAGGTCAAGCTCCAAGGCCGACTGTCCCCATTCATCGAGCTGGGCGTGGGATTCAATCCCGACCTCACCGCCCGCGACAACGTGATCATCAACGCGATCATGCTGGGACTGTCCAAACGCGAGGCCGCCGAGCGCTTCGATGACATCCTCGCGTTCGCCGAGCTCGAGGAGTTCATAGACCTCAAGCTGAAGAATTACTCCTCCGGGATGCACGTCCGTCTGGCCTTCGCCACGGCGGTCCAGGTCGACGCCGACATCCTGCTGATCGACGAGGTGCTCGCCGTGGGGGACGCGGCCTTCCAGCAGAAGTGCTTCGACGAATTCACGCGCCTTCGGGAGGAGGGGCGAACCATGTTGTTCGTCACGCACGACATGGCGTCGGTCGAACGCTTCTGTGATCGCGCCATGTTGCTGGAGGCCGGCCGGGTGGTCGACATCGCCGATCCGGTCTCGATCGCTCGGCAATACAACCAGGTGAACTTCGCCCGTCTGCGGCAACAGCAAAGCACTGGGCTGTCCGGCGAGGCAGCCGCCAGGCCACAGGTGGCTCAGGTGCTGAACGCCTGGTTTGAGGCGCCGCGCGGTACGCTCACCACCTCCTCGGCCCAGGGTGAGTCGTGCGATGTGCGGATGGACATCCAGTTTCTGGCCGACGTCGAGGACCCGATCTTCTCAGTCAGTCTGCAGAGCGAGGCAGGCCACTACATGTTTGTCGCCAGGACCGACAGCTCGTGGGTCAAGACAGGGCGATTCGAGTCGGGCAAGATCGCCGAGGTCCGCTTGTCGTTCGAGAACCATCTCGCCCCCGGTCGCTACCGCCTGTTCGCCACGGTGGCTCGAGCCGGAACGGGCGCCGACGTCTTCGACGCCCATATCAGCAGCTCGCTGATCGTCATTCCCAGCCGACCAGGGGGCGGGTTGACCGATCTCCCCCATTCGTTCGAGATCGAGCGGCGGTAGCCGAGCGACGATGAGCACCTCCTCAGAGACCTACGGGCCCTCGGCCCTCGGCGGCGAGGCGCGCCGCTTCGTCGAGCTGGCTCTGACCATGGCCCGGACCGAGTTCAAGCTCCGCTATTACGGCTCGATCCTCGGCTACGTGTGGTCGCTGGTGCGGCCACTGCTGTTCTTCGGCGTCCTATACCTGTTCTTCGTCAAGATTGCCCACATCGCCAAGGGCCCGTACTACGGCGCCTACCTGCTGACCGCGATCGTGCTGTGGAGCTATCTGGCCGAAGCCACGGCAAACTCCGTCACCTGCCTCGTCTCTCACGAGGGGATGCTGCGCAAGATCCGGTTCCCGCGGATGGTGGTGCCACTTTCGGTGTCCCTTACCGCGACGTTCAACCTCGGCATGAACTTCCTCGTGGTGTTGGTGTTTGCCTTAGCCAGCGGGGTCACCCCGACCATCCGCTGGCTGGAGATGATCCCGATCGTGGGCCTGTTCATCGTGCTCGCGACGGGCATCGCGATGCTCCTCTCGGCCCTGTACGTCCGCTTCCGCGACGTTCAGCCCATCTGGGAAGTGTTCCTCCAGGTGTGGTTCTACGCCTCTCCGGTGATCTACCCGGCCACTGCCTACGTGAGCAAGAAGCTCCACTTCAACTTCGAGCACATCGCGATGATCAACCCGGTGGCCACGCTGCTCGCGCAGATGGGCCACTGCTTCATCGATCCCAGCGGGTATCCGACGGCGTTCGGCGCGGCTCACGCGATCTGGCCGGTGGTCCTGGCGCTCGCGCTCATCCCCGCGATATTCGCGCTGGGTTGGTGGGTGTTCACCCGCGAGGCGCCGCGGATCGCGGAGAACCTTTAGCGATCGCCCCGGGGCGCTACAGCCCGGCCAGGATCCGCCGCAGCCCGTCCTCGAGCCCAACCTGCGCCTCCCACCCGAGCGCCTCTCGCGCCCGCGACACGTCGAGGCAGCTTCGCAGCACCTCGCCCGGCCGGGCCGGCGCGAACTCGGGCTCGACCTCCTCGCCATGGGAACCGCTCACCCGGACGAGGGTGGCGAGCACGTCGATGACCGAGATCTCGCGGCCCGTGCCGATGTTTACCGGCCCCGTGACCCCGTCGCCGGCCCCGGCCGCCACGAGGTTGGCCCGGGCGACATCGCCCACCTCCACCCAGTCGCGCGTCTGGCGCCCATCACCGAACACCCTCGGCCGCCGCCCGTCGACCATGCACCCGCAGAAGATCGCCACCACCCCGGCCTCGCCGTGCACGTCCTGGCGCGGCCCGTAGACGTTGCCGTAGCGCAGCGACACCGTGGACAGCCCGTGCAGACGGGTGTACAGCTCACAGTAGCCTTCGGCGGCGTGCTTGCCCTGGCCGTATGGCGCCAGCGGCTTGATCGGATGGTCCTCGGGAGTGGGCAGCACGGAAGCGTCGCCGTACAGGCCCCCGCCCGTGGAGGTGTTCACGACCCGGCGTGCGCCGGCCACCCGCGCCGCCTCCAGCACCTCGATCGTGCCGAGCACGTTCGCCCGGGCGTCGTCGGTCGGGTTCTCCACCGAGTGGCGCACGTCGATCTGGGCCGCCAGATGGAACACAACCTCCGGGTGCGCGACGGCGAAGATCGACGCCAGCGCTCCCGCGTCTCGCACGTCTGCCTCGTGGACCAGGGCGCCCGCCTCCTCGGCGCCGGCAAGATTCGAACGTCTCCCGCTCGAAAAGTTGTCGACGACGGTGACGCGGTCGCCGCGCGCGGTCAGCGTGTCCACGACATGCGATCCAATGAAGCCGGCGCCGCCGGTCACGAGGCAGTCCATCGGGGCGCGAGGTTAGACGCTCCGCACGCCGCGCTCTTGTGGCGCCGGCCCCCACTCCTCCATTACCCCCGTTTAAGGAGTGGCGGGCCCGCACCGCGAAGGCGGTACGGGCCCGACCGAAGGACGACCCTGGTAGGGCTGGGGGCCGTCCGAAGACCCGCGAGAAAGGGGGCGATGCTCGCGGGCCCGTCCGACTTCCGTGTCGGCCCCTAGCATAGCGCCGCATGTACGGGACTCGTCAAGCGGGTTGGACATAATTGGACGCCCCGATCCGCCATCGCGGTGCACGCAACCGCGCAACCTCCGCCCGCGAAACCCGTTACAGCAGTGGAGATTCGTAGCTGCGCGCCCGGTTTGACCCCGGCCCCGCGCCGCTAGGCATGCATTGATGATGCGCCCGGACACCCCCGTTCAGTCTTACGCCGACCCGATCTCGTACCCGACAGCGGTCGAGATCGTCGACGTGCCGATCGCCATGACCGACTACGAGCGGACCCTCGACTGGATGGACGCGATGGTGGCCGAGCGCCGCCGCGGCTACGTGTGCGTATGCAACGTGCACACCGTGATGGCCGCCCGGGAGGACCCCGAGTTGCGCGCGGCGCTGAGCGCCTCCTCGCTCAACGTGCCCGACGGCCAGCCGCTCGTGTGGGCGCTGAACGCGCTCGGCCATCCGCTGCCCGACCGGGTCTACGGCCCCGAGTTGATGGCCCGGGCGTGCGCGCGCGCCGCTGCGGTGAGCGGGCAGCGCTTCTACCTTTACGGGGGGCGCGATCAGGAGGCGCTGATCAAGCTCGGGGTGAGCCTGCGCCGGCGCTTTCCCGGGATCAACATCGTGGGCGGCTACGCGCCACCGTTTCGCGGCCTCACCAGCGAGGAGCGGGCCGCGGTGGCCGAGGACATCAACGAATCCGAGGCCGACGTGGTCTGGGTGGGCATCGGCGTGCCCAAGCAGGAGAAGTGGATGGCATCGCTGCGGCCCTATCTCGAGGCGCCTGTGCTGGTCGGCGTGGGCGCCGCGTTCGACTTCCTGGCCGGGCTGGTCCCCCAAGCCCCGCCCGTGCTCCAGAGGGCGGGACTCGAGTGGGCATACCGACTCGCCCAGGAGCCGCGCCGCCTGTGGCGGCGCTACCTGCGCTACAACCCCCGTTTCGTGGCCGCGTTCGCGCGCCAGCTCGCCGCCCGCCGGGCCGCCGGCGAGCAGTCCCGAATCCCCTACCGGTAGAGCGAACACGCCCAGCCAACCGTCACGCGCGGAGCGGGGTGGGCGGGTCCAGTTCCTCAGGCTGCCCGGCCGCGACCTGAAGGAGTTGCTCGGTGACGCAGTGCCCGGCGATCACGCCCGCCAGACGCTGGCCGACCGCTACGCCGAGCGCGAGGTCGGCCGACCCGCGCAGGGTCCCTGGCGGGTGCTCGACCTCGGCTGCGGCGCGGGCGGCTCGGTCGACGTGTTCCGGGCCCGCGACCCCGACGTGCAGTGGGTCGGGCTCGACGTCCCCGGCTCCCCCGAGGCCGGCGAGCGCACGCGCGCCGACGCTCGCTTCGAGACCTTCGACGGGGTCTCGATGCCGTTCGAGGACGGGGCGTTCGACCTCGTCTACTGCAAGCAGGTACTCGAGCACGTGCGCCTTCCCGAGCCGCTGCTCGCCGAGGTCCGCCGGGTGCTGAGTCCGGGCGGGTGGTTCGCCGGCTCGACCTCGCAGCTCGAGCCCTATCACTCGCTCAGCCTCTGGAACTACACCCCGGTCGGATTCCTCGCCCTGCTCGAGCGCGTGAATCTCCGCCCGGTCGAACTGCGGCCCGGCATCGACGGGCCGACGCTGATCGCGTGGCGACTGGCCGGCAACCACCGCTGCTTTCACCGCTGGTGGGGCCGGGAATCTCCGCTCAACCGGGCGCTGAACCTGTGCGGCCGCGCGCTGAAGGCCGACCCGCGGACCCTCAATGCGACGAAACTGCTGTTCTGCGGCCAATTCGCCTTCCTGGCCCAAGCGACATGACGATCTCCGAAGAGCTCCAGATGGGCTGCGCGCCGCACGACCCCGACAACCTGCTCGACCGATTGAGCCGGGAGTCGACGCTCCAGGCCCACTACGGCCGCCTGATCGAGCGCGAGCAGCGGCTGCTCGCCGCACACCTGGAGATCGCGGGCGGCACCGTGCTTTCGGTCGGCTCGGGCTGGCATCCCGGACGACACCTGTTCCCAGCGCCTGCCTTCCGCCTGATCGCGGTCGACTCCGATCCCGAGCGCGTGGCCGGCGTCGAGCGTCTGGGCCGCGCCGACGAGGTGCACTTCGGCTACGCGGGCCGACTCGACTTTCCGCCGGCGTCCTTCGACGTCGTCCTCTATCGCCTGGTCCTGCACCACATCGCCTACCAGGGACCGCTCGAGCCCTGCTTCGCCGAGGCGACCCGGCTGCTCAAGCCCGGCGGCGCGATGGTCGCGATCGAGCCGGGGCTCTGGCATCCGGTCGGACTCGGGCTGGCCCTGGCCAACCGCACCGGCCTCGCCACCGTGGTGCACGGCACGCCCGATGACATCCCGCTCTCTCCCCGACGGCTGTGTGCGAAGGCCAGCAACGCCGGCCTTCACCCCGAACTGCACACGGTGACATACACCTGGAGGCGCCTGCCCCCCGCCCTCCAGCGCACGCTCGCGCCCCTCGATGCGCTGGGCTCCCGGCCGCGGGCGGCTCCGTTCGGCCACACGCTGATGCTGATCGCGCGGAGGGGCGGTTGAATCGCGGAAACGTCGCGGTCTGCATCGTCGGTACCGGCGCGGACGACGAACTGCGAGCCAACACCCCGGCCGGCGTCACCATCCACCACGTCGGCTCCGACCGCGAGGCGTTCGAGCTACACGCACCGGCCGACGTGGTCCTGCTCATGCCGGGTTCTCGCCTCGCCCCCGGGTGGCTCGAGGCCCTCCGCGACGCCGCCTACGCGAGCAGCACCACCGCCACCGCCACCGCCACCGCGCTGACCCAGCACGACCTGGCGGGCATCACCGAGCCCTTCGAGCAAGCCGCAGCCCAGGTCTACGAGGGCTCGCTGCGCCTTCACCCCCGGATCGAAGCGCCCGGCGAAGTCTGCGTCTACGTACGGCGCAGCGCGCTCGAGCTGATCGGCGGTGCGGGTGAGGACTACCGCACCCGCTGCGTCGAGCTCGGGCTGGCCCACGTGCTGGCCGACGAAGTGCTGGTCCTCGATCCCGGCCCGGCGCCGGCCCGAGCGCACGAGCCCAGCCCACCCGAGGTTCGCGCCGCAGGAGCCGCGCGGCGCGCAGCCCGCGGCATGGCTGTAACGATCGACGCACGCATCCTGTACGGCCCGACCATCGGCACGCACGTACACGTGCTCGAGCTGATCGCCGGTCTAGCGCGCACCGAAGAACTCCGCCTGAGCATCATCGTCCCGGACGAGCCGAGCGAACAAGCCCTGACTGGGCTGCGCGCCCTGCACGGTTTGAGGCTCGTCACGTATGCCGAGGCATCAGGCGGCGCCGATGTCGTCCACCGGCCATTTCAGCTCTCGAACGCCGGCGATCTGACCTTCCTCGAGTCGCTCGGCGAGCGCCTGCTCCTGACCCAGCAGGACCTGATCGCCTTCCACAACCCGGCCTACTTCCCGAGTGCCGGCGCGTGGCGTGACTACCGCGAGCTCACCCGTCTCGCGCTGCGCACCGCCGACCAGGTGCTGTTCTTCTCAGCGCATGCCCGCGACGACGCGTTGGGCGAGGAGCTCGTGGATCCCACGCGGGCCAGCGTGGTCCACCTCGGTGTCGACCATCAGCAGGCAACTACTGAGCCCACCCCGCCCGCCGGCGCCGAGCGACTCGCGGCCGGCCCACTCCTCCTCTGCCTCGGGACAGACTTCCTGCACAAGAACCGGGTCTTCGCGCTGCGGCTGCTGCTGGCGTTGAGCGAATCGGGAGTGGACGCGATGCTCGTGTTCGCCGGCCCCACGGTCGTCCACGGCTCGTCCCGCCCCGAGGAGGCGCGCTTCCTTCAGCGCCATCCGCGCCTTGCGCCTGCCGTCCTCGACCTGGGCGCGGTCACCGAGGCCGAAAAGCGATGGCTGTTCGAGCGATGTGACCTGGTCGTCTATCCCTCGGTGCTGGAGGGTTTCGGGCTCGTGCCGTTCGAGGCGGCCGCGCACCGTGTCCCGTGCCTGTGGGCCCCCGGCAGCTCGCTGAGCGAGCTCCTGCCCGACGAGGCCGCAGGCATCGTGCCGTGGGAGGCCGAACAGAGCGCCGAACACGCCCGGGCGCTGCTCCATGACCACCACGCCCGCGAGCGCAACCTGAACGCGATCGACACGGCCGCCAAAAGCCTCACCTGGGACGCCACCGCGGCCCGGCTCATCGACGTCTACCGCGCCACCGCGGACGCCCCGGCCAGACCGCGCACGGCGGCCGGCGTCACGCTCAGCGAGGACGCCGCGCGGCTGGTCGGACCGGGCGGGGAGCTCCCGGCCGACGTGCACCGCCCGCTGCTCGCGCTCGCCACGCACCCGAGGATCGCCAAGCCGACATACGCCGTGCTCAAGCTCGGCTACCGCCTGCTTCACAAACGCAGGTAGGCGAGCGTCTGGTGCGCGGCTGCGAATGCCCTTCGCGAGCGCCGGTCCCCGAAGTGCTTGGCGAAGAAGTAGCTAGCCGCGCCGGCCAGCTCCGACTCGCGGTCGGCCACTACCGACCCGTGATGGCACATGGTCACGGCGGGCTCGTACACCACCAACCCGCCCGCCTCGCGCAAGCGCAGGCACAGGTCCTCGTCCTCCTTGTAGAGGAACAGCTTCTCGTCGAAGCCGCCGATGGCCAGGAACGCCGGTCGGTCGACCAGCATCGCCGCGCCCGACACCCACGCCACCTCCTGGCGCACCTCGGTGGCGCGCCAGTAGCTGTGCCCGCCCTTCAAGGCAATCGACGCCCGCGGGCCGTGCAGCCGCCCGTGGTCGTAGGGCTGCGGAGACCCGTCGGCCATCACCAACTTCGGGCCCGCGGCCGCCACCCGAGGATCGCCGGCCACCACGCCGAGCAGCCGCGCGATCGTGTCGGGGGTGGTGAGCGCCACGTCAGGGTTGAGGATCAGCAGGTACGGCGCCTCGGTCTCGCGCGCCAGCAGGTTGTGCCCTCCGCCGAAGCCGAGGTTGGTGGGCGCCACGAACGTACGGCAACGCGGGAGCCGAGCCGCCAGGTCCGCCAGGTCCTCATCCGAGGCGTTGTCGAGCAGGTTGAGCTCATAGACCAGCCCACTCCCGTCCAGATCAGAAACCACGGTCTCGACGCACCGTTCTAGATAGCGCCGCGTTCGGTAGTTCACCACCTGGATCGCGAGCGTCGTCCCATCCGGCATGGCGACGACCATATCCGAGGGTGGTTGGTACGCTCGCCGCGTGTCGTCTCTCGCCACGGCGCCCCGGCGCGCCACGACCGAGCCGACCGAGGCGACGCCGGTGATCCGCACCCGCGTGATCGGCGTGCCCGTTGACGCTGCGCTCGGCGCACTGCTGGCCGCGGCCTTCGGCGTGGTCGTTTTCGTGGCCACCGGCGGCACCGACCTCGGTCCGAACACGTGGGTGCAGATCGCGCTGCTGCTGACCGCCGTGGCCTGCGCGGCGGCGCTCGTGCTGGTGCGCGCACCGCGCCGGCCGGCCTACGGCATTGCCGCCGTCGCGCTGTTCGGGGCCGTGGCCGCGCTCAGCTACCTGTCGATCGCCTGGTCGGTGCAGCCGGCCACCTCCTGGCTCGAGGCCGACCGGACGCTCTCCTACCTGGCCGCCTTCGCCGCCGCGGCGATGTTGGCTCGGCTCGCGCCGAACCGCTGGCCGGCCGTGCTCGGCGCGCTCGGGGCCGTGACCGCGGTGGTGTGCGGCTACGCGCTCCTCGCGAAGGTGTTCCCGGCCACGCTCAACGCCAACGACACCCTCGGCCGCCTGCGGGTGCCGTTTGGCTACTGGAACGCCACCGGGCTGATGGCTGCGCTCGGCCTGCCGGCGTGCCTATGGGCCGGCACCCGGCCGGCTACCGGGCGCGCGCTGCGCTCGCTCACAGTGCCCGCTCTGGCCGTGCTGCTGACCACGGTGGTGCTGTCTTACTCGCGCGGGGCGGTGCTCGCCGCGGTGATCGGGCTCGGGTGCTGGTTCGCGCTCGTGCCGCTGCGCCTCCGCGCGACCCTGCTGCTCGCGCTGGGCGCGCTGGGCGGCGCGATCGCCAGCCTCTACGCCCTCGCGCACCACGCGATCACGCACGACAACGCCTCGCTGACCGCGCGAACTGCGCAAGGCCACGACTTCGGCCTGGTGCTCCTCGCCGTCGTCCTCCTCGGTGCACTCGCCGGCCTCGCCGCCACCTACGGGATGGACCGCGTCGCGCTGCCCGCGCCGGTCCGCCGGAGGATCGGCACGGTGCTCCTGATCGGCGTGGCGCTCGTGCCGGTGGCCGCCGTCGCCGGCGCGGCCGCCTCTTCACGCGGGCTGACCGGCGAGGTCTCACACGTGTGGAGCACGCTGACCAGCACGACCCCCTCGAGCGGCGTCGGCAACAACCCCGGCCGTCTGGCTCAGCTCTCCAACAGCCGCCCGCTGTACTGGCGCGAGGGCCTGAAGGTCGGCGAGCACGCGCTGCTGGCCGGCGCCGGCGCCGGCGGCTTCGACACCGCGCGGACCCGCTATACGACCAACCCGCTCGCGGTGGCGCACGCCCACAGCTACGCGATCGAGACGTTCGCCGATTTCGGGCTGATCGGCATCGCGGTCAGCCTCGCCCTGCTCATCGCCTGGGGCGCCGCGGTCAGGCGCACGCTCAGCCCCAGGCGCGACGACCCAGGGGGCGCCGCCGAGTGGATCGGCATGGTCACCCTGCTCGCGGTCGTCGTCACCTACGCGATCTCGTCGCTGATCGACTGGACGTGGTTCATCCCCGGCGTCACGGTGCCGGCGCTGGTGTGCGCGGGATGGCTGGCCGGGCGCGGCCCGCTCGCGGGGCGCGGCCCGCTCGCCGAGCGCGAACCCGCCGCCGCTCGAGCATCCACCCACAACTCGAGCGGGCTGCCTCTCGGTCGGGCCGCGGGCGCCATCGCGATCCTCGCGGTCGCCCTGATCGCCGCCTGGTTCGTGTGGCAGCCGCTGCACTCCTCCGACCAGGTCACCGCCGCGATCGACGCCATGACCCGAGGCGATGCGCCGGCCGCGCTGGCCGACGCCCGGAGCGCCGCCGACAGCAACCCCGTGTCGGTCGATCCATTGTGGGAGCTCGCGGCGATCTACTCGGCCACCGGCGAGCAGGCGGCCAGCCGCGCCGAGCTCGTGAAGGCCACCCAGGTCCAGCCGTCAAACGCGCAGACCTGGCAGCAGCTCGGCTCGTTCGACCTCCGGGCTCATCACCCGCAGCACGCCCTGGCCGAGCTCCAGACCGCGCTGCGACTCGATCGCACCTCCACGATCACCGCCCAGCTGCTGGCCCAGGCGCGCTCTTAACGCACCGCGGACGCGAACAGGCTCCGCCGGAGCAGCGGCGGCCCCTCGACAGCCCGCACCCGCACCTCCCCGAACCCAAACTCGTGCAGCAGCGTCTCCAGCGACCGCTTCGTGTACAGGTGCAGGTGATCCCCGAGCGGCTCAGAGAATCGCTCGACCCCGCCGAGCGCCATGCGCACGCGCCCGTGCGACGGCGTGGTCACGAGCAGGCGACCCCTCGGCGCCAGCACGCGCCGCACCTCCGAGACCCAGCGCGCGGTGTCGGTCACGTGCTCGATCACCTCGCTCGCCCACACCATGTCGAACGAGCCGTCCTCCAACGGCAGCGGCCCGTCGAGCGGCACCAACCGGAAATCCAGCGAGGGGTGCCGCGTGCGGGCGCGCTCGAGCGCCGCCTGCGCGACCTCCACACCCACCGCGTGAGCCCCCGCCTCGGCCAGCGCCGCCGTGAACTCACCCGCCCCGCAGCCGACGTCCAGCGCCCGATCCCCGGCGCGCACCGAGCCGCGCAGGAACGCGACCCGGCGCTCGAACGAGGGCGGCTCGAGCTCGGCCGGCAGGCGCTCCCACAAATCCTCGTAATAGGCCCTGATCGCTCGGACCGTACCGCGCGCCGGGTTCCGTCCGCCGATCGGCCAACACTTCCGGTGGTCGGTTGGTTTAGAGTGCGCTAACCGGACCAACGTGCGTCATCCGGACGATCCGTGAACGTCGCATTCGACAGCCGACCCGCGAAGAGCACCCACGGTGTCGGTCGCTACGCGCGCTGCCTGCTCCAGGCCTTGCGCGACCTGGGACAGTGCGAGGTCGTCGAGACCCACCAGCCGCGTCGCTGTGAGGTGTTCCATTCCCCGTGGATCGACGGCGCGATGCTGCGCTGTCCCGTTCCGATGGTCGTCACCCTCCACGACCTCGCTCCGCTCAAGCGCCACGGCCAGTACCTGCGCTCCACCCTGCGCTTCAAGCTGCGCTACCTCGCGGTCCAGCGCGCCTCGCGCGTGATCGTGCCCACCTGCGTAGTGGCCGAGGACGTCGAGGCGGTGCTCGAGATCCCCCGCGAGCGCATCGCGGTGATCCCCGAAGCGCCGGCAGCTTCGCTGCATCGGCGCTCGGAGGAGGAGGTCAGCGCCGTCCGCCACCGCTTCGAGTTGCCCGAGCGCTACCTCGTGTGGGTCGGCGCCATGCAGCGGCCGGACCCGCGCAAGCGGGTGGCCGCGCTGACTCGCGCGGCCCGCTCGATGCCGCTGGTGCTGGTCGGACCGACCGCGCAGTGGGCCCACGAGCTGCCGGGCGTCACACTTACCGGCGCGGTCTCCGACGACGAGCTGGCCGCGATCTACACCGGCGCCCACGCGCTGGTCTTCCCGTCGGACGACGAGGGCTTCGGGCTGCCCCCGATCGAGGCGCTGGCCTGCGGGACGCCGGTCGCCGCCTCCGACGTCCCCGCGCTGCGAGAGGTGCTGGACGGGCGCGCCACGCTCGGGGCGGTCGACGACCTCGACGGCCTCGTCGCCGCGGCCGAATCGGCCGTGCGCCCCGCCCCGCCGCCGCCCGCGTGGACGTGGGAGAACGCCGCTGAGGCCACCTGGCAGGTCTACTGCCAGGCGGTCGCCGAGACCGGATTGGGCCAGATCGCCCGACCGAAACATCGGGCGGCGGCGCTGGTTAAAGACGCGTGACGTTGATCCACCGTCGCGGGCTGCGCGCTGGGGGCGCGTTGCTCGTCGCTGTCCTCGGACTCGCCCTGCCTGCGCGTGCACATGCCGCCCGCGTGCTCGTCCTGAGCCCGTCCGGCCACGTCACGGTCAGGCAGGATCCCTTCGTCCCGACCGCCGCGCCGACTCCGGCGCCACCGGTCCTCGCCACCGTCGCGGCCGCCAAGCCGAAGCCGAAGCCCAAGCCCAAGCCCAGGCCGCAGAAGACCGTGAGCGGCGAGCTGACTCGCCTGCTCAAGGCCAATGCGATCACCTCCTCCCAGTACGCCGCCTACAACGGAGCCTGGAACGCCGCCCTGAAGACCCAGCGCCACCTCCACGGCACGCCGGCCAAGGAGCTCGAGGCGGTCATCGAGAACATGCACAACATCGCCGTGGCCGGCAAGCTCACCCCCGGCCGGCTGCCGGCCCTGTTCCTGACCCTCGGCTACAACCGCCAGTGGTGGGCGGCCGGGACCGTGCCGAGCGCGAACTCCTACGTCGAGTTCACGGGCTCCGAGCTCCTCTGGGAGTACTACCCGGGCCAGGGGATCGAGCTCCAAGTGCTCGGCACGTTCGGCAAGGCCGACGGCCTCTACACCGGCGGGTCCGCCGACTACCCCGAGATGGAAGCGCTGCTCGCCCAAATGATCCCGCTCGCGGTCAACCGCGCCGGCGGTCCGGTCTGGGAGTACTACTTCCAGTTCGGCGGCGGCAAGCCCCCCTGGACCAGCGCGATGTCCCAGGGCACCGCGATCGAGGCCCTCACCCGCGCCTATCAGGCGACCAACGACGCCACCTACCTCCAGCTTGCCCACCAGGCCCTGGCGCTGTTCACCGCGCCGCCGCCGCTGGGCGTGCGCGTGGCCACCCCGCTCGGCGCCCGGTACGTGCAGTACACGTTCACCCCGGGCACGTCGATCATCAACGCCTTCCTCCAGTCGCTGATCGGGCTCTACGACTACGCCCAGGTCTCGGGCGACGCCGAGGCCGAGCAGCTATTCGCCGCCGGCAATGCCGAGGCGCTGGCCGAGGTCCCCCACTTCGACACCGGGGCCTGGTCGCTGTACCAGCCGGGCCAGGAGGACACACTGAGCTATCACGAGCTCGTCACCGGCTTCCTCCAGCAGCTCTGCCAGCGAACGCAGGCGCCGGTCTACTGCGGCACCGCGCAGCACTTCACCGCGTACCTGACCACGCCCCCGGCGCTGGCGCTGGTCACCCAGCGGGCCCACAAGGGCAAGCGGTTTGCGCTTCAGTTCTCGCTGTCGAAGGCCTCGCACGTCGGGATCGTGGTGATCGGGCCCGGCGGCAACACGCTGTTCTCGACCAGCGCCAGCTTCGGCTACGGTACCCACTCGTTCGCGCTGCCGGCCGTCAAGCACAAGGGGACCTACACGATCAACCTGGCCGCCACCGACCTGGCCGGCAACTTCGCCCGGATCACCGGGACGATCCAGGTCTCCTGACCGCCACCGGGCCACCCGCATTACGCGTCACTCCGCGGCTGACCACGCGGGCGTGACGAATTAGCCGTCTGGCGGACGCATAACTCGTCACGGTCGGGGATCACGGCGGCGCGTGACGAGTTATCCGGGTCGCCCGGGGCTCTCGACCATCAGCGTCACCGGCCCGTCGTTGACCAGCTCGACGGCCATCATCGCCCCGAACACCCCGCGCGCCGCGCCGAGCCGCTCGCAGAAGCGCTCGTACAGAGCCTCCGCCCGCTCGGGCGACGCGGCGGCCACGTAGCTCGGCCGGTTGCCCTTCCGCGCGTCGCCGTACAGCGTGAACTGACTCACGCACAGGACCTCCCGGTCGCCCAGCGGCTCGTCCATGCGACCGTCTCCGTCGGGGAAGATCCGCAGCGCGCGCACCTTGTCGGCCAGCCAGTCAGCGTCGCGCTCCTCGTCCTGGAGCCCGACGCCGAGCAGCACGAGCAGCCCAGGCCCGATCTGCGAGACGACGTCGCCGTCGACCGACACCGAGGCGCGGGCTACCCGCTGGACGAGCGCCCTCACGCCTGATCGCGCAGCTCGGCGGCGACCAGCTCGGGCGGCACGATGTTCATGTGCACGCCGGCTCCGAGCTCGAGCCCGGCCAGGTGGGTCAGGCGCGGCACGATGTCAATCCGCCAGCAGAAGTGCTCGGAGCCGCTCGGCGCCGTCCGGACCCACATGTTGAGCGGCGGGGTAGCGCCGAGGCGCCGCGTCAGCCGGGTGAGGGCGTCGTGCACCATGTGGGCCCCGAGCGGCCCGTCCTCTTCGAACCTCAGCCGAGGCGTCCGCGGCGCGATCATCAGCTGGAACGGCAGGCGGGCGCCGTAGGGCGCCATCAGTACGGTCTCCTCGTCGATGGCCACGATCCGCTCGCGCCGGCGGACCTCCTCCTGGACCAGGTCGGCCAGCAGGTTGCCGCCCATCGTCCGCGTGGCGTAGGCCCCGAACCGCTCGCGCTCCCGCGCGATCGCCGCCGGCACGAAGTCGAGCGCGTACAGCTGGGCGTGCGTATGCGGCAGCGACGCGCCGGCCGCGCGCTGCTCGTTGACGATCAGGTGCACGTAAGCGGCGTCCGCGTGCGTGCGCATGCGCTCGCGCCACACCTCCATCGCCGCCGCCACCTGCTCGGGGGCGAGGTGCGACAGCGAGGTGACCGTGTTGGGGGCGTTGATGATCACCTCGTGGGCGCCGTGCGCCGGCCCGGCCCAGAACAGGTCGGGGTTGGCCTCCGGCTCGGGGACCGGCGAGTCCGCGCTCAGCGCCGGGTACAGGTTGGGGACGACCCGCACCGTCCAGCCCGGCGTGTTCGGCCCGCCACCGTTGGGGCGCACCGCGTAGACCTCGGGCGGGGTGCGGTCCTCGTGACCCTCGGCGAACGGGTCGGTCTCGGGATCGAGCGGCGGGGCCGGCGGCGCGCGGAGCTCCCCGCCCGGCCGGCGCGCCCGGTCTCCGGCGACGATGGCCCGGAGGCCCGTCAGCGGGTCGATCCGGACCTCAGGCACCTAATCCAGCAACTTCTCCATCGCGATGTGCTCGATCCCCGCCTCCCAGAACACCCGCCCCCGGGGGCGGTAGCCGGCGGTCTCGTACAGCCTCCGGGCGTAGGTCTGGGCATGAAGCACGATCCGCCGCACCCCGCCGGCCCGCGACTCCTCGTCGGCGGCGGCCAGCATCGCGGTGGCGATGCCCTGCCGCCGGGCCGAGCGGCGGACGGCCAGCCGGCTGAATTGGGCGGTCGAGCCGACGAGGAGGATCCGGCAGGTGGCCAGCAGCTCGCCGTCGCGCACCGCGACCAGGTGGATGCCCTCGGGGTCGCGGCCGTCGACCTCGTCGCGCTCGGGCACTCCCTGCTCCACGCAGAACACGTCGTGGCGCAACTCGAGCGCGGCCGCCATCTCCTCCCGGCTACGGGCCCGGCGGATCTCGTACACCGCGGTGCCGGTCATCGACTCCGAAGATTAGGGGGCCTCGCTTCGCTCGGCGTCCATGGGGCCGGGTACCCCGTCCGGACGGGACCGTCGGCCCGCGCGAGCTCCGAGCGCGGCTGAGGCGTCCGGCCTGCGGCACTCGCGCCCGGGCACGATCGAACGGGCGGCAGAGGGGGGGCGCACCGTGCCGCAGGATGGACGTTCAGCCGAAGCATGCGTTCAGTCGAAGCCGAACCTGCTTTAATGAGGGGGCAATTCCTCCTAGCCGTGGGCGGCGAGGGGGCATCCGCTTCTGAGGGTAGTTCCTCCCGCGCACGGTCTCTAGCGAGCCCGCCTGAGTCGCCACGCAGTACCTCCGCGGCTCGCATTCACGAAACGCAACCTTCCGATCCGTATGGGTGATTCCACCCCTTTCCCTGAACCTGCCGCGATCGCGCGGGCGGAGCTGTTCACGCGCGAGCAGTTCGTCTACGAGGGCGAGTCCCTCGAGGATGCGCTGTCGCCCGGCTCGGCCCGGCGCAACGCGCTCGACGCCGCCGTGGCCGAGCTCGATGCCGGCGCGGACAAGCCCTCGATCGAGTGGCGCCGGCGGTTCTCGCTGCTGCTCGGGCTCGAGCGCCTGCTCTCCGAGGAGGAGCCGCACCTGGCCGATGGGGCGGTGCTCTCCGCCCACCAGGTCGATGCGCTGTCGGGCACGCTGACCGCGCTGCTGGCCGAGGCTCAGCGCAACGGCAACGGATCCACCAACGGCGCCGCGCCGGCGCCCCCGCCGGAGCCGCCCCCGCTCGCCTCGTCAGCCATCCCGGGCGAGGAGGATGCCGAGGACGAGCTCGAGGACGGCGAGGTCGAGGACGAGGAGCCCCTTGACTGGCAGGAGGAGGGCGACGAGCTGGACGCCGACGTCCAGCTCGACGAGGCGACCGACGATCCCAACGCCGACCGCCGCTTCTGGTTCGAGCACGCCACCGGCGCCGGCAAGACGGTCGCTGCCCTCGGGTTCGTGGAGGCCTCGCGGACCGGCGGCGTGTTGATCCTCACCCACCGGCGCAACCTGGTCGACCAGTTCAACGGCGAGCTGCGCGACCGCGGCTACCGCGACCGGATCCACGCTCCGCTCCTGGCCGGCCGCGATGCGGCCAACGGTCCCGTCACGGTCGAGACCTACCAGTGGTTCGTGCGCAACGCGGGCAAGATCTCCGACGCCTACACGATCGTCATCTGCGACGAGGCGCACACCGCGCTGGGCGAGAAGACCTCGGGCGCGATCCGCGCCTGGTCGGGCCCGATTTTCATCGGCATGACCGCCACCGGCGCGCTGATCGCGCGCCACGTCACCGACCTCTTTCCCACTCAGACCTCGCGCTTCGACCTCGCGCAAGCGGCCCGGCGCGGGGTGATCGCGCCGCTGCGCTGCATCCGGATCCCGCCCGGACCGGGCGTGCGAACGATCGCCAAGGTTCCGCTGCGCCGCGGCGAAGTCGACACCGAATTCGACCAGGAGATGCTGGCCGAACTGCTGGACCAGACGCCGTTCAACATGGCGATCGCCGATCTCTACAAGACCCGCTTCAACAACGTTCCGGGCGTCGTCTACGCCGCCGGTGTGCGCCACGCCTACAACGTGGCCAAGGCGTTCCAGGACATGGGCATGAAGGCCAAGGGGGTGTCGGGCGAGACGCCCAAGCGCCAGCTGGCCCGGATCCTGGCCGACTATGAGTCGGGCAAGATCGACGTGCTGGTCAACGCCCAGCTGCTGGCCGAGGGCTGGAACAGCCCGCGGGCGACGATCTGCATGCACCTCGCCCCCACGGCGTCCAAGCGCATCTATCAGCAGCGGGTCGGCCGGGTCACGCGCCGGCACCCGGGCAAGGAGGCCGGCATCGTCGTCGACTTCGTGCACCCGGCGACCAAGCACGACGACCCGGTCGTCACGCTGCACTCGCTCCTGGATCGCGACGTGTACCGCGGTGGCGCGATCGTGGTTGGGCCGGTGCGGCGGGGCCGCGGCCGCCGCGTCCGGGTCGAGCGCCGCGTGCTACCGGTGACCCCCGAGCCCGAGCGGCGCGCACAGGTCTTCGAGCGCGAGCTGTGGCGGATCGCCGTCGAGCACCTCGACTACGGGGAGCAGCACGTGTGGGCCGCGCTGGCCGGCGCGCGGGTGGCGCCGAACGGCTGGCGCCGGGCCAAGGCCATGCTCCACTTCGACCGCGGCGGCGAGCTGAAGCGCCGCTTCCTGTTGACCGCCGTGCAGAGAAACCGGAATTCTCAGCTGCGGCTGCGGGCGTTGCAGGAGATCTCGTCGTCGCGGGATGCCGAGGCGTTCGACACCGCGATCGACATCATGGCCGGCTGGCCGCGCGACGAGCGCCGCGAGGGCGTGAAGATCATGCTCCAGGCCCTGGCCGAGCGCCGGATCGGCCGCCGGGATCAGGCCAACGCCTGGATCTGGCGCATGGCCGAGTACACGCGCGAGGTGCACGAGGAGTACGCGGTGCAGCGCTGGCCCGAGACCAAGCGCCTGCTCGGGCTGTTGGTCAACTCCAGCGGCGCCGCGCACGCGCGGAACGCCCGCCGGCTCGTGCACGCCGCACGCAAGGAGGACCGCCGGCTGTCCGCGGCGCTCCTGGCCGCGGCGCTGGCCCACACCCCCGAGGCCGAGGAGGCGCTACGCGGCGCCCGGACCCGGATGGCCCGCAAGCCCGCCGCCCTGGCCCGCGAGCTGCTGCGCAACTTCCCCAAGGGCCGGCGCGGCAAGAGCCGGCGCAAGCGCAAGACCGGCACCGGCGCCGGCGCTGGCGCCACCGGAGCCGAAGAGGCCGTGAAGGCCGCCACCGTCGACACCGAAGAGCCCGACGACACGGCCGTCGATGAGACGGACGTCGACGACGAAACCGACGACGACGAGCTCGAGGCCCCGGTCGACGATGCGGACGAGGACGACGACGAGCTCGAGGCCCCGGCCGACGATGCCGACGATGCCGACGATGCCGACGAGGATGAGGACGAAGACGACGTCTCACCCGCGGACGACGAGGACTTCGACGACGACGACGATCTCCCGGAGCCTCTGCACCACGACGAGCACGGCGAAGCCGCCGCCTAGCCACTGCCGGGCGGTGCATAACGCCCGAAACCTCCCGACCGCCGAGCGCCCCCGGGACATAAGCACCTGGGGGGTGCTTATGTGCGGAAGGTCGTGGGGGTGAGGGCGCTTCTGGGCTTAATGCACCCCTAGGAGGTGCACCTCGCCGGCGTCGAGCGCCACCGTCCCGGCGTCGGTCTCGACCACGAGGCGGCCGCCGGCGTCGATGCCGGCGCCCACGCCCCGCCCGCCGGCCCACCGCACCGGCCGCCCGAGCAGCGCATCCCGCGCCCGCACCGCGTCGACCAACGCGCCGGCGTCCACCGAGATCCACCGCGCCAGCCGGGACAGCAGCGCCCACAGCGTCGACTCGATCGCGTCCGGCTCCAACCCCAGCGTCCCCGCGGTCTCGCGCAGCTCCGCCGGGAAGTCCGCGCCACGGACGGCCACATTGAGCCCGATCCCGACCACGGCCCAGCCCTCCTGGGGACGTCCCTCGACCAGTATCCCGGCCACCTTGCGGCGGGCCACCAGCACGTCGTTGGGCCACTTGAGCTGCGCCTCGGACCCCGCCACGTCGGCCACCGCCACGCCGGCGGCCAGCGGCAGCAAGGCGGGCGGATCCCGGAGCACCACCGAGCAGAGCAGCGCCCGCCCCGCCGGCGCCGTCCACGTCCGGCCCTGCCGCCCCCGGCCGGCTGACTGCTCGGACGCGGTGACCAGCGTCCCATGCGGCGCGCCGGCCGCGGCCAGCTCCCGGGCCCGGGCGTTGGTCGACCCGATCAGCCGGTAATGGACGCGCGGATGCCCGAGTCCGCTCATTCCGGCGCGATCCGCAGCTCGCCGCCGATCGAGACCCCCAGCCGGTCCACCGCACTGCCCCGGTTGACCGCCACGGCCAGCCGGCGATCGGCGTCCTCGTAGACGAGCAGTTCGCCGGGGGCGACGTCGGCGAACGTGCGGCCGTAGAGGCCCGGCCACGACTCGCCCCGCAAAGAGATCGCCACCGGCTGACCCTGGCGCAGCGCAAGCACCTCGGACGGGGCGTCGAGCTGAACATTGCCGAACCGGTCGAGATACACGGCATGGGCCAGCAGCACGCCATCGTGCACGGCCGGGCGCGGCAGATCCAGCCGCACGAGCCCGCCGCACTCGATCCGCTCGCCGACCTCGCCCAACGCGCCCCCGGCCGCCAGCCTCGCCGCCACCGGGGCGAAGATGTCGCGCCCGTGGAACGTGGCCGACACCCGCTGAAGGGCGAACGGAGAGCGCCCGATGTCGACCGCCTCGGCCACTCCGCCCCCCACGTCGAAACACAGCGACAGCAGCCCGTTGTCGGGGCCCACGAACCGCCGACCATCGACGGTCGCCACCGCCACCGCCCGCCGGTCGCCGCCCACGCCCGGATCGACCACGGCCAGATGCACGGCGACCGGCAGGTAGGGCAGCGCCCCCTGCAGGATCAGCGCACCGGCGTGGACGTCGCCCCGCGGCACCCCGTGGGTCAGGTCGATGACGTGCGCCGAAGGACATTCCCGCGCGATCACGCCGTGGCACACGCCGACGAAGGCGTCGGCCAGGCCGTAGTCGGTGAGAAAGGTGATGATCGGCGCGCTCACGATGCGTCGGCCAGGAGCGCGTCCACCAACCCATCGATGTCGTGCTGCGTGGCCTCGACGTCGGGCGATAACCCGTGCTCGCGGAGCGTCGCGCTGGTCACGGGACCGATGCTGACGATCCTGCCCTGCAGCCGCGACCCACCAGCCGACTCCAGGAAGAAGCGCACGGTCGAGGACGAGGTGAACGTCACGTAGTCGGCGGCCGCCACCGCGGCCAGTTCGGCCTGATCGAGCGGCGAGGCCACGGTCTCATACAGCGCCACGACGTCGACCTCGGCCCCGCGTTCGCGCAACGCGTCGACCAGGACATCCCGCGCCGAAGCCGCCCGCGCCACCAGCGCCCGGGTGACCGGCACATCCGCCAGCGCCTCCACCAGTCCCTCGGCCACGAACCGCTCCGGGACGACGTCCGCGACCACGCCGTGCTCCGACAGCGCCCGGGCGGTGCCCGGGCCAATCGCCGCCACCCGCACGCCGGCAAGAGCCCGCGCGTCCAGACCGACCGCCGCCAACCGAGAGAACAGCAAACCCACCCCATTCGGGCTGGTCAGGCATAGCAGGTCGTACCCGGCCACATCGGGCGCCGGCCCGTCGAGTGGCACGATCCTGATCGCCGGCGCCTCGACCACGCTCGCCCCCAGCGAGCGAAGGCGCGCCGCCAGCCCGCTGGACTGCGCGCGCGCACGGGTTACCGCCACCGTCACACCGGCCAGCGGGCGCATCGAAGAGAACCAGGCCAGCCGCCCTTCCAGCCCCACGACCTCGCCGACCACCACGAGCGCCGGCGCCCGCACACCCTCCGACACGGCCAGCCCCGCGATCGTGCCCAGCGTGCCCACCACGACCCGCTGGTCGGGCAAGGTCCCCCGCTCCACCACCGCGGCCGGCTCGGACACTGCGCGCCCGGACGCCGTCAACCGCGATGCGATCGACTCCAGCTGCCGGACCCCCATGTAGAACACGAGCGTCCCGGGAAAGGCGCCCAGCGCCTCCCAATCGACGGAAGAGCCCCCCGGCTTGGCCGGGTCCTCGTGGCCGGTCACGAACGCCACCGCGCTGGCGGCGCCGCGGTGGGTGACCGGGATGCCGGCGTAGGCCGGAGCGGCCACGCCGGCGGTCACCCCCGGGACCACCTCGAAGGGCACCCCGGCGGCCCGGAGCGCCTCGGCCTCTTCGCCCCCGCGGCCGAACACGAACGGATCGCCGCCCTTCAGCCGAACCACCATCGACCCGGCCGTCCCATGCGACACCAACAAGGTGTCGATTTCGTCCTGAGGCATCGACGGCCCGCCGCCCTCCTTGCCGGCGTAGATCAGCTGCGAGTCCGGCCGCGCCCCGTCGAGGGCACCCGGAGGGATCAGCCGGTCGTAGACGATCACGTCGGCCGCCGCGATGAGCTCGAGCGCCCGGGCGGTCAGCAACCCGGGATCGCCCGGGCCGGCGCCCACCAGGTAGACGGTCACGAGAGCATCTCCGCGGCCCCCGCGGATAGAAGCCGCTCGGCCACGCGTGCGCCGAGGCCGAAGGCCGCGCCGCGCACCCGGTCGCTGATCCAGGCCGACCCGTCCGGACGACCGACCCAGGCCGTGAGCTCGAGCTCGCCCCGCGCAACGACCCGTGCCCAAGCGCCCACCGGCGTGTTGCACGAGGCACCGAGCGCGCGTGTGAGCTCGCGCTCGGCGAGCACGCATGCGGTGGCCTCCTCGTCGATCAGCGCCGAGACGGGCACCGAGTCGGGACGCGCCTCCAGCGCCAGCGCCCCCTGTCCGGCGGCCGGCACGAGCTCGTCGAGGACGCCGTCGATCGCATCCGAGCGCCCGAGCCGCGCGAGACCAGCCACCGCGAGCACCAGCGCGTCGTACTCGCCGGCGGCGAGCTTGCGCAGCCGGGTGTCGACGTTGCCGTGCGCCTCGAGCACCTCGACATCCGGACGAGCAGCCCGGATCTGCGCCGCCCGGCGCAGGCTGCTCGTCCCCACCCGCGCCCCGGATCCAAGCTCCTTCAACGTTGAGGTACCGCCGCAGATCGCGTCGCGCGGATCCTCCCGCACAGGGATCGCCACAAGCTCGAGCCCGTCAGCCAGCTCCGCCGGGACGTCCTTGGCCGAGTGCACCGCCACGTCGACCTCGCCGGCCAGCAGAGCGCGCTCGAGCGCCCACACCCACCGCGACTTGTCGCCCACGGCACTCGAGGCCTCGATCTTGACCAGCTCGTATTCCGAACCCAGACGGTCGGCCACCCATGTCGCCTGGGCCAGCGCCAGGGCGCTGCCCCGCGTGCCGATGCGGATCAAGTCCGGGGGCGCAGCTCGCGCACTTCGGCCAGCGGCTCCGCGGAGGACGAAGACCGCTCCCCGTCCGAGGTCTCGACCTCCAGCCCGAACAGGTCGCGGATGAGCGCCATTCGCGCATGCACGCGGTCGTCGCGGAGCTCCCGAAGCCGCGCCGTGGGGTGGTGCAGCAGCCGGTTGACAATGGCCTGGGCGATGGCATCCACTCGCTCCAGATCGGCGGGCGATGCCGAGTCCCACTTGCCGGCGTTGTCGCGCACGACCTGCGAGGCGATCTCCACCGCGTGCACGCGCAGGGCGGTCAACGTCGGGAGCACCTCGAGCGACCCCAGCCACGCCGCGAAGTGCTGGATCTCCTGCTCGATGATCCCCTCGGCCTTGCGCGCTTCGGCCTGGCGCACCCTGCGGTTGCGGGCGATCACGGCCTGGAGGTCGTCGATGTCGAACAGCGAGACGCCGTCGATCTCGGCACACGCGGCGTCGATGTCGCGCGGCACGGCCAAATCGATCAGCAGCAGCGGTCGACCGTGGCGCACCGCCATCACCTCGGCCAGCTCGCGCGCCTCGAGCAGCAGATGCGGCGAGGCGGTCGCCGCGACCAGCATGTCGGCCTGCTCGAGCGCGTCGGGAAGCTCATCGAACATCACGCTCGAGCCGCCGTAGCGCCGGGCCAGCGAGATCGCCCGGTCGCGCCGCCGGCTGGCCACGAACACGGTCCGGACGCCGCTGTCGGCCAGCGCCCGCGCGGTCAGCTCTCCGGTCTCACCGGTCCCCACGACGACAACCGAGCAGCCGTCGAGCGATCCCAGCTGCTCGCGGGCCAGCGCCACCGCCACCGCGGGCAGGCTGAGCTGGCGCTCGCCGATCGCGGTCTCGGTCCGCACGCGCTTGCCGGTGGCCAGCGCCGCCTTGAACAGGTGGTTGGTCAGCGGCCCGGCCGTCTCGCCGGCGATCGCCGCCTCGTAGGATCGCTTGACCTGACCCTGGATCTCGGCCTCGCCCACGATCATCGAGTCGAGGCCTGCGGTCACCCGGTACAGGTGGCGAGCCGCGTCGCAGTTGCGCGGCGAGTAGATCGACGAGGCCAGCGCGGTCGGCTGGATCCCGGCCTGGCTGGCCAGCATGGCGAGCGCGCGGCTCTCGGCCTCGACCGGGTTGCCGACCACCATGTAGAGCTCGGTCCGGTTGCAGGTCGAGATCGCCACCGCCTCGTGTACCTCGCCGGTGCCGCGCAGGTCGCGCAGGAACGTCGAGGCGCGCGCCTCGGGGAGCGCCACCCGCTCGCGGACCTCGACGGGCGCGGTCTTGTGCGAGACGCCGATCGCGAGCAGCTCGCTCACGCCACCGGCTCTCGCTCGAGCTCCGAGCCGCGGTCCGCGCCCCCAGCCGCCCCAGAGCGCCGCAGCTCGACATCCCGCCGCAGCTCGGTCAGCTCGCGCTCGGTGCGAGCCAGCCGGCTGGCCATGATCGCGACGTAGACCAGCACCATCGCGAGGAACACGATATAGGCGCCCGCCACGTACTTGCCCGCGGCGTGCAACGGAAGGGCCGGCGCCACCCCGAGAACAAAACTCATGACGGCGCCGCACTCCGCTTCAAAGGCGCCACCGAGTCCTCGCCCAGCAGCGCCCGGCGCAATGCCCGCACCTGCATGCGGGTGCTCTTGGCCGCCATCTCGTACTTCCAGAGCGTCACGTACAACAGCCCCATACCCGCCAGCGCGATCACGAACGTGAGCCGCATCGGGCCCGGCAGGTTGCCGCCGGCCAGGGTCAGCACGCGCGGGTGGACATAGGCCTGCGCCGCCCGCACCGCGATGAAGTTCAAAGGCACGAACGCGCCGGCCACGACCGCGAACACGCTGGCGTAGCGCGACTGGCGCTCGGGATCCTCGATCGAGAAGCGCAGCGGCTGATATGTGGCGAACAGCAGCATCACGATGAGGAACGACGTGAGGGTGGGGTCGCTCCAGATCCACCAGTGACCCCAGGAGGCCTTGGCCCAGATCCCGCCGGTGATCAGCGTGCCCACGCCGAAGATCAGCGCCATGTGGATGGCGACGTAGGAGCGGATGTCCCACTTGCGCTCGCCCGTGCGCAGGTACATGCCGCCGAGCACGCCGCCGAACACGAACCCGCACAACGCGGTGATGGCCAGCGGCACGTGGACGTAGAAGATCTTCTGAACGAAGCCCTGGTCGGCGTCCAGCGGGGCGTAGAAGAAGACCAGCGCGAACGCCACGGTGATCATCAAAACGGTCGCGATGGCCAGGCCGCGAAGACCCCGGCCGTAAGTTGTCAAAACGTCAGTCCTCCAGGAGAAAGTCGAAGACAGCGTAGGAGAGGAGGGCGAACACCACATCATAAAGAGCGAGGATCAACACCCACCTCGCCGGCGGCCATGCCGAGCCGTGCCCGGCCAACAGCGGTCCGATACCCCGCGCCACCGAGATCAGCGCCGGCAACAGCAGCGGCAGGCCGATGATCGGCCCGATCAGGTCGCGCGCGCGGGTGTGCACGGCGATCGCCGAGACCAGCGTCCCGATCACCGCCAGCGCCACGTCGCCCAGCACGAGCATCGCGACCAGGCCGGGCAGCACCGGCCCGAGTGGCGGCCCCAGCAACAACAGCCCGAACGCCGGCACGGCGATCAGCTCCAGCACGGCCAGGAACACGAACAGGGCCAGCGCCTTGGCCACGAGCAGCGTGGTGCGGTCGACGGGGGCGAGGAGGAACGCGTCGAAGCCGCCCTGTTCGCGCTCGGCCACGAACAGGCGGTTGATCCCGAGCATGGCGGCGAACAGCAGCGTCACGGTCAACACCCCGGCGGCCAGCTGCCCTTCGATCGTGTCGCGGTTCAGCCCGAAGTGGAAGACGACCAGCGTGGCCAGCGCGAGCAGGACCATGGCGGGCACGGTCTCCAGGCCGCGCAGCTCGAGCAGCAGATCCTTGCGCAGCACCGTGACCACGGTCCGCCACGAGCCAGGCCCCCGCTCCTCACGCATACAGTCGCGCCACCGATTCGGGGTCCACCCGGCCGGGCTCGGCCAGGAACGCGGCCCGCCCGCCCTCCAGCCCCAGCACCAGATCGGCCTCGGCCAGCGCCGCCGCGGGATCGTGGCTGGTCAAGACACGCGTGGCCCCGCTTCCCCGGCCGACCAGGGGAGCCACGAGCTCGGTGGCGGCCGGATCGAGGTTGGCCAGCGGCTCGTCGAGCAGCAGCAGGCTCGGCCGGTGCAGCACCGCCCGGCAGACCGCGAGGCGCTGCACCATCCCGCGCGAGAGCAGGCGGACCGGTTCGTCGGCCCGCTCCCGCATCCCGACCGCGTCCAGCACCTCGTCCACGCGAGCAAGACCCACGCCGTACAGCCGCGCGTGGTAGCCCAGGTTCTCGCGTCCGCTCAGGTCGCGGTAGAGCAGCGGCTCGTGGCCCAGGAACCCGAGCCGCCCCCGCACCGCGAACGCCCGCCGCGGCACCTCTTCGCCGAGCACGGAAACCTCGCCGCCGTGGGGCCGCAGCAGCGTGGCCAGGATCCGCAGCAGCGTCGACTTGCCCGCCCCATTGCGCCCCAGCACAGCGAGCGTCGCCCCGGCTGCAACGGAAACCGACACCTCCCGCAGCACGGTCCGCTCGCCGAAGCGGCGGACCAGGCCGCGCAGCTCAATGGCCGGGGGTTGGGCCACCCTCGTGCTGCAGCGTCGTCACCACGTGACCGAGCGTCGGACCGATGACTCCGAACAACTCGCCGATCGCCTTGGGGTTGCCCGGGAAGTTGACGATCAGCGTCCGGCCCGCGATGCCGGACACGCCGCGCGACAGGATCCCCATCGGGGTGTGCTTGAGCGCCTCGGCGCGCATCGCCTCGGCGAACCCGGGTGCGTCGCGGTCGATCACGGCGCGCGTCGCCTCCGGGGTGACGTCGTCCTGGGTGAAGCCCGTGCCGCCCGTGGTGAAGATCAGCGCGGCTCCGCCCGAGGCGTGCTTGCGCAGGAGCTTCTCGATCGCCTTGCGATCGTCGGCCACGACGTCTCGGGCCACGATCTCGGCACCGGCCGCTTCCGCGAGCTTGGCCAGCGCCTCGCCCGAGCGATCCTCGGTTCGACCGGCGGCCACGGACGTAGAGATCGTGATGATCGCGGTCTTCACCCGGCCAAGGGTAGGCCGTAAGCGGCCGGTCCGGCGGTCAGCCGGTCGGCTCCGAGACCACCTGCTGAGTGATCCGGCCGCGCCGCAGCAGGATCGAGAGCCGGCCGTGGGGGGTCACGGCGTATCCGTCATCGGCGAAGGACCCTGTCGAGCGCAGCCCGATCGTGAACTGCGTATGCCCGAGTGCGGCCCGGTCAAACGAGCCGCGCAGGGCAAGAGCGCCCAGACCGAGGATCGGCCCGGGGCACCGGGTGCGCCACGTGCCGAAGAACCCGCCGGAAGCACCCGACCCGGACCCGGACGAGAACGACACCCCTCCGGTCGTGGCCGTGTCCGTGCACGTGCCGCCCGGCTGGCTCACGCTGGTGCGGACGTCTCCCGACGAGACCGCCTGCAACGACACCATGATCCCGTGCGCGCGACCGCTCCGGCTCAGGCCGAGCGCGGTGAGGAAGTCACGGTAGGGCCGGCGGGCCGACCCGAACGCGACCACCTCCGCCGAGGCATCGTGCGGAACGCTGCGGAAGCTGAGCGTTCCGGTCAGCCCGCACGTGTCGAGGACCGCGCAAACGACCGGATTGCTCGTACCGCGCACCGCCGCGCCGAGTTCTCCGCTGATCCGCGCCAGGCTCAGATGCTCGGTCACGACTCTCACTCGATGCGGCTTGCCCCCGGGAGACGGGGTGGCGCTTGATGACTCCGATCTGGGCTTGTCCAGCTTCATCGTCAGCGTCGAGCTGACGGTCCCGGAGAAGCCATGCACCGAGAAGGTCCGCATGCCGCCGAGTGCGAGCGACATCCGCCCGCGAAGAAGCCGGGCGATCGGGATCGTCACGGCGGGGCTTGCGGCGGCCAGATCGCCGTCGAGCGGACCGGCGCAGCGAGTCTGCAGGAACGAACCACCCGGCTCGAGCAACCTGATCGTCACCGAGCGTCCGTGCGTCACCGCGTTCGCCAGACCCCCGAGCACCGAGCCGGGCGCGTCGGCACACGTCGTCGCCGGCTCTCCCGGCAGCGATCGCTGCACTCGCGCCGAGGGGTTGTACCCCGGCCCCGCCCCGGCCCCGAGCGAGAACAAGACGATGTGGCGGAGGCGTCGCTGCTGCCGGATGGTCACGACGTCGACCTCACCGGTGCGCGGCCGCACCACGATCGATCCCGAATACGCGCACAGGCCGTAGGCGGCGCAGCCCGCCGCGGTGTCCCCGTGGTAGCTGACCACGAGATCTCCCCGCGCCTGGACCGGGATGCTCGCCTCGGCGACGACCTTGCCCGAGCCGAAGGCGAAGAGCACCCCGGTGGACTCCAGGCGCTGGCCCTGGGCCGGGCCGGCCAGAGCGGTGAGCGCCAGGACGACGGCGAGCGGCCAGGCGCGCTTCATGGCCGGACCGCCTGCACGGTGCCGGCGCGGACCCGCTCGAGAGTCAGCGAGAACGCGAGCGCGCCCCCGCGCGTACCCACGTAGCCGATCCCGGCAAAGCCACCGGGCCTGGACAGCGTGATCACGCTCCGGTGGCGCAGAAGCTGCGCGAGGGACACCGAAGCGCTGTCCACCGGAGGCTTGGTCCCGAACACGTCGGTGTCGGCGGGGCCGGGGCAGTAGGTCCGCAGCACGCCGGCGTCGCTCGGATCGGCCAGCGCCAGCTGCAGTCCGAGGCGAGCGCCCGTGGGGGCACCGGGACCGAAGAACATCTGGGCCTGGCGACTGGTCGAGGTGCTCTGGCACCGAGACCCGTCAGCAGCCACGTACGTCTCGCTCACCCGGCTCTCCAGCCCGGCGCCGAACGGGGCGGGCACACCACCCGCCAGGAGGAGCCGGCCGCGTCTGAGGTCGGAGATCGCCCGCCGGGAGCTGACGCGCCTTGGCACCTCGTTCGACCCGGTGAGGACGAGCGTCCTCGCGAAGCGCGGAAGCGAAAGGGCGAGGGTGCCCGTGGCGCCGCAGGTGTTCAGCGCGGCGCAGAACGGATCGGACTCACCAGAGAAGGTCGAGTCGAGCGAACTCGGCAGGCTCGCCACGCGGTAGCGAAGCGTGACCTGCTCGAGCAGCACCATGTGCCGGGGCGGGACGCCGCGGCCCCCGGAAGAGCCGCTCGAGAAAGACTCGCCGGCGCCGCGGGAAGACGGCCTCAGCTCGAGCGTCGAGACGACGGTTCCGGTGAACGGCCCCGCCACGAAGCTCCGCCTTGCGCGCAGGTCGTAGGACGGCCGCTTGCCGCCGGAGCGCTTCACCGCAAACGTGAGCCGAGCCAGGTCCTGCGGGGTCGGCCCGGCGCAGCGCCCGCTCGAGAGCGGCGGTTGGATCCGCCCGATCAGCCTCCGGTGCGACCGGCGAGTGATGAACAGATCGCTGCCGAAGGCGCCCGGGACATCGACGCAGTCGCCGCCGGGCCCGCTCACCCGGACGGTCGCGCTCGGGTCGAACACCGGAATGTCGATCCGGCGGTCGAACGAGAAGGCGCTGGTGCCGCCCTGCGGCCGCAGGATCAGCTCGCCCTGAACCCCGCACAACCCGGCGGCGGCGCATCCGCGCGCAGGATCGGCCCGCCAGGTGTAGGTGACCGATCCGAACGCGGCCAGCGACTCGTCGGCCATCGCGTGTGCGGGAACAGCGAGCGCGACCAACGCCGCCGCGGCCAGCACCCCTGCAACCCCTCTGCGCATCTGTGGAAATGCTCTCAGCGAACGGCGATCCGATCAAGAAGGTGAGGGTTTCCTCATCCCGAACGGATGGGCTACTCGCTTCGGCGGGCTGCCCGGTGACGATAGAGAACAGGCAGAACCCGAATGTCCTTCGGACGCCCGGCGAGCTCCTTGGACCGGATCACATCGTCCAGGTCCGCGACGAGGAGCTCTACGCCGTCGACAACGACACGATGGGCTCGTTTACGCAGCTCCGTGTAGCCGCTATCGAAGCCCGCCGGCCGGAATGAGATGTCGAACTCCCCGTAGGTACAGATCAGATTCCACATGTCGGCCCGCCGCAACGACTTTGCGTCGTGGTCGAACCGGAGTCCACCATCGTCCGGGCCAGTGCGGATGCGGGCATCGAGCTCCCTCAGCGCGGCCGACAGACGCCCGAGATTGTCAAGCGAGTCATCGGGAGTGAAGTCGATGTCTCGGGTTGGTGCGATCGCAGCTTGCTGTGCGATGGCCGCGAAGGCCCCGATCACGACGTAGCAAACGTCGTGCCGGTTCATCACCGACACGATCGCGGCGGCGTTGAGCTCAATCGATGTTTCTAAGTAGCCGGGGTGGCTCGACGCCATGTCTCCACCTGCCGGTCACGCCTGGCGCGCTCCTCTGAGCTTCGAGTCCGTTCGAGCGCCTCTAGCACGTCGTCATGAGGGTCGTACGGCTCGAGCTGCATCCTCAGATCGAACCCCGCAGCACGCAGCAGCTTCCGTAGTGTCTCCAGCGTCGGCTGGCGCAGGTCTCGTTCGTATGCCGAGACCATGGTCGCCGGGACCGATGCTCGCTCCGCGAGTTCGCGCTGGCTCAGTCCTGCCTTGAGTCGCGCAAGCTGGACCATCGCGGCGGCAGGCGACGGACTTGGCACATACGATTGTGTCATGATACGATCGTATCACGCCGCCGACAGCCGCTTGGGACCCCCCATTCGGCGGTTCTATCGCGGTCCGCGCGGTTGGCCGAAACACCCGCCGTTATCCTGCCGCCGGTGCGCCTGCTGGTAGCCAAGGCCCAGGCCCCGCTCGTGGGGGAGCTGACCATCCCGCCGTCGAAGTACCACGCCCACCGGGCGGTGATGCTGGCGGCGCTGGCGGATGGTGAGAGTTTCATCACGCAGCGCACGACCGCCCGCCACGTGAGCTTCACGGTCCAGGCGCTGCGCGCGCTCGGCGCCAAGGTCGAGTCCGCCGGCGACGGGTGGCGGGTGACCGGCGGCGCCGGGACTTTCTCTCCCCACAGCGACGAGGTGTCGGTGGGAAGCTCGGGCACGACCCTGTACTTCCTGCTCGGCCTGGCCGCGCTCGGCGACCGACCAGTTCGCATCGTCGGGCAGCGCTACTTCCGCCGACGCCCGATCGGCCCGCTCCTGCGCGCGCTCAAGCGGATGGGCATCCGCCTGGAGTACGAGGGCCAGCACCTGCCGGTGACGGTCTACCCCGGCCGGCCCACCGGGGGCCGGATCCGCATCGACGGCACGCTCTCACAGTGGATCTCGGGCCTGCTCATGGTGGCGCCCTACTCGACGGAACCGACCACGATCGAGGTCCGCGGCGAGCTCAACGAGCAGCCCTACCTGGAGCTGACCATCGAGATGATGCGCCAGTTCGGCCTCGAGGTGAGCGCGCGCGAGGACTGGCGCGAGTTCTACGTCCCGCCCGACCAGCGCGCTACTGCCACCGACGTGACCCTCCCGGCCGACCTCGGCTCGGCCATGTTCGGGCTGGCCGCGTGCACGCTGCACCCGTCGAAGGTCACCTTCCGCAGCCCCACCACGATCGCCGGGCACCCCGAGGCGGCCGTGCTCGACAACCTGATGGCCGCGGGCGTCCCGTTCCGGATCGCCGAGGATCAGCACTCGATCTCGATGGACCACGACGGCACCCCGCCCGAGGGCGGCCCGCTCGACTGCCGCGACATCCCGGACATGGTCCCGATCCTGTCGGTGCTGGCCAGCCGGGCGCGCGGGCGCAGCGCGCTCGGGCACGTCGCCCACGTGCGCCTCAAGGAGTCAGACCGCGTCGCCTCGATGCTCCAGCTGCGCAAGATGGGGGCGCGGATCGAGTTCGACGGCAACGACATGACCTTCGAAGGGGTGCAGCGGCTGCACGGCGCGAACCTGTCCTCGTTCAACGACCACCGCGTGCTGATGGCGCTGGCCGTGGCCGGGTCGATCGCCACCGGCGTGACCGAGCTCTCCTATCCCCACGCCTACCGGATCTCGTACCCCGAGTTCCTCGAGCACATGAATTTGCTCGGCGTCCCCGCCGGCGTATCTGGCCTACCCACCCACCCCCCAACCTCCGGGGTGCCCACGGTGGGCCAGGCGCGATGATCCTCGACGATCTCGACAGGCACGCCCGCGAGCGACCGGGCGAACGGGCGGTGGTCGAGATCAGCGCCGACGGGAGCATTCGCGAGCTGACCTGGGCTGCTTTGAAGAACGACGCCGACCGGGTCGCGGCAGCGTTGCTCTTGCTTGGCGTAATCGACGGCGAGCCGGTGGCCTTCCAGCTCCCCAACCGCCTGGAGTTCGTGACGATCGCGCTGGGCGCGCTGCGCGTCGGCGCGGTGTGCGAGCCGCTGATGCCGATCTTCCGCGAGCGGGAGCTGTCATTCATGCTCGGCGAGAGCCGGGCGCGCGTGCTGTTCGTGCCCGCCGAGCACCGCGGCCACGACCACGGCGCGATGGCCGAGGGCCTGCGCGCGATCCTGCCGGGGCTCGAGCACGTCTTCGTCCTGCCCGCCGGTTACGAGGAGCTGCCCGATGGCCCTCGCGCCTTCCCCACGGTCGCCTCCGATCACCTCGCACAGCTGCTGTTCACCTCGGGGACCTCGGGCGAGCCCAAGGGCGCCTTACACCGCCACGACGTGCTCGACCGCGCCGCCGATCACCACATCGCGCACTTCGGCCTGGGCCCCGAGGACGTGGTCTACGTGCCCTCGCCGCTGGCCCACCAGACCGGCTTCTTGTACGGGATGTGGATCGCGATGCGCCTCGGCGTGCCCCAGGTGCTTCAGGAGGTGTGGGACGCCGAGATCGGGCTCGAGGCGATGCGCCGCTTCGGCGTGACGTTCGTGCAGGCGGCGACGCCGTTCCTGGCCGACCTCACGCGGATGGCCGACGAGCGCGATGAGCGACCCGAGCGGCTGCGCACGTTCGTGGCCACCGGGGCCGCGATCCCCCGTCAACTGGCGCGCAAGGCCCGCGAGGTGCTGGGCGCCGAGGTGGGCGGGGCCTGGGGCACCACCGAGAGCTGCCTGGGCTGCGCGTTCGCGCCCGGGGATCCGCCCGAGCGCGCCTGGGGCACCGACGGCCGCGCCCTGGACGGCGTGACCCTGCGCGTCGTCGACGACGCCGGCCGGTCCCTCGCTCCCGGCGAGGAGGGCAACTTCGAGGTGCACACCGACTGCCTGTTCGAGGGCTACCTGAACCGCCCCGAGCTGACCGCCGAGGCGGTCACGCGGGACGGCTGGTACCGGACCGGCGACCTGGCCCGGATCGACGAGGGCGGTTACGTCCGGATCACCGGCCGGGTCAAGGACGTCATCAACCGGGGCGGGGAGAAGGTGCCCGTGGCCGAGATCGAGCAGTTGCTGCACGCCCATCCGGCCGTGCGCGAGGTGGCGATCGTGGCTATGCCCGACGAGCGCCTGGGCGAGCGGGCCTGCGCGTTCGTGGTCGGCGAGTTGGACTTCGACACGATGATCGACTACCTCGACGCCGGCCGCGTGGCCAAGCCGTACTGGCCCGAGCGCCTGGAGCTGGTTGACTCGCTTCCCCGCACGCCGTCCGGGAAGATCCAGAAGTTCGTCCTGCGTGCGCAGGCCCGCGAGCTCGTGACGACATGACCACCACTGCTACGACCCCCGACGCCTTGCAGGCAGAGGTCCGGGCCTACGTCGAGAACGAGGGCGAGCGCTGGTCCGAGCAGATCGAGCGCGAGCACACGGTGCCGCTCGAGCTGTGGGACGAGCTGCGCGACCGGGGCTACCTCAAGCTGGCCGCTCCGGTGCAGTACGGCGGCGCGGGCATCCCGTTCACCCGCTACCTCGAGCTGCTCGAGCTGTTCTCGATGTCGCACGCCTCGCTGCGGATGATCGTCCACGTCGCGAACGGCATCTGGAGGCCGATGGACTCCCACGCCAACGACGACCAGCGCGAGCGGTTCATCAGGCCCGTCGTGGCCGGCGAGATCAAGGTCGCGTTCACGCTGACCGAGCCGGGCGCGGGCAGCGGGGCCGACATCCGCTGCAGTGTGGTGCGCGAGGGCGACACCTACTACCTGAGCGGCGAGAAGCATCTGATCACGTTCGGGACGATCGCCGACTACCTGATTACGTTCGCCCGGGTCGAGGGCACGCGCGGGACCGACGGCACGGTGGCCCTCATGGTCCCGTCCCATGGCGAGGGCATCGACAATCGCGAGATGGCCGAGACGATGGGCGTGCGCGGCACCGACCACGGACACATCGTGTTCGACCGGGCGCCGGTCCCGGTGGCCGACCGGTTCGGCGAGGAGGGACAGGGCGTGGACATTGCGCTCAGCGGCTTCCTCGGTCCGAGCCGTATCTCGCTGGCCACCACCTGCGTGGGGCTGGCCCAGCGTGCGCTCGATCTGGCCCTCGACTACGCCCGGCAACGCGAGACGTTCGGCAAGAAGATTGCCGAGCGCCAGGCGATCGCGTTCAAGCTGGCCGAGATGGCCACCGACGTGGAGGCGGCGCGGCGGCTGGTCTGGCACGCCGCCTCGACCTGGGAGCAGCGGGGACACGCCCCGATGGAGGCGGCCATGGCCAAGCTGTTCGCCAGTGAGATGCTCCAGCGGGTGACCGACGGCGCCCTTCAGGTGCACGGCGGAATCGGGTACTGGTCGACCAGCCCGATCGAGCGGGTGTACCGCGACGCCCGCGCCCAGCGCTTTGAGGAGGGGACGGCTGAGATACAAAAGACCACGATCGCGCGAGACTTGTTGAAACGATGAGCGACACCCTCCTTCCTGACCCACGCCACGGCTTCGAAGGCAAGGTCGCCCTGATCACCGGCGCCTCGCGCGGGATCGGCAAGGCCCTGGCGTTGCGCCTGGCCGCGCGCGGCACGCAGGTCGTCGTGAACTACAAGCAGAACGACGAGCTGGCCCGGGAGACCGTGACCGAGATCGAGCGACTCGGCTCGGCGGGCATGGCGATACGGGCCGACCTCGAGAGCCTCGAGGAGATCGAGGCCATGTTCGACCAGGCGCAGGAGCGCTTCGGGCGCCTGGACTTCTTCGTCTCGAACGCCTCGGCCTCGAACTTCCACCACTTCATGGACCTGAAGCCCCACCACATCGAGCGCACGTTCAACCTGAACGTGCGGGCGTTCGTGGTCGGCGCCCAGCGCGCGGTGCGGCTGATGCCGGACGGCGGGCGGATCGTCGTGCTCTCGAGCTACGGCAGCATCCGCTCGTTCCCCACCTACGCCAACCTCGGCTCGGCCAAGGCGGCGCTAGAGACGTGGGCCCGATACATGGCGGTCGAGCTAGCCCCGCGCGGCGTCAACGTCAACGCGGTCAACGGCGGGATCATCGAGACCGACTCCTCGGGCTACTTCTATGCCACCGGCCGGGTCCCCTCGCTCGAGACCGTGCTGCCCAAGATCCCCAAGCGGCGGATGGGCAGTGCCGCCGAGGTGGCCGAGTGCGTGCTGTTCCTGCTCTCCCCGGGGGCGGAGTACGTCACCGGGACGACGCTCGTGGTCGACGGCGGGCTGACCTCGGTCGCCCCGCCGTTCCACGCGGACATGGCCGGCGGCGCCGAGGCCCTCGACGCGCTGTCCGAAGCGCTTCGCTACTGACGCTCGCCGGCGGCCGTTACTGCGTAGGCCTGCTGCTCGATCGCTGCCCGCGTCAGCTCCCACTCTCGCGCGAGCCTGCGTCGCTCGCCGTCCGTCGGACGCCGCGGAGCGCCGCGACCGCGCGCGGCGCGAGCCTCCACCTGAGCGGCGGCCTCGGCCAGCCTCCTCGCGCCGATCAAGCGGGCGCTGTTCTGAATTCGGTGCGCGGTGTGGGCGACCCCGCCGGGATCGGCCTGCGGCCCGGCGAGGTCGATCTCCTCGACCTCCCCGTTCACCTCGGCCACGAGCTTGCTCAGGATCGCCGACAGCTCCTCCGGCGAGAGCACCCGCCGAAGCTCGTTCAGGCGGGCTTGGTCGAGCGCCGGGACGTCGCGGCGCTCCGGACCGAGCCAGCGTTCGAGCACGTCGTCAAGCGCCTCGAAGCTGATTGGCTTGCCGATGTAGTCGTCCATGCCGGCGGCCAGGCAGCGCCTCCGGTCCTCTTCGCTCGCGTTCGCGGTCATCGCGATGATGGCCACTCGCCAGCGCGGATCTGACGCCTCGCGCAGGCGGATCTCGCGGGCGGTCTGGTAGCCGTCGAGCCGCGGCATCCGGCAGTCCATGAACACCAGCTCGTAGCCCCCGCGCTCGAGCATGGCGAGCGCCTGGTGGCCGTCCTTCGCATGGTCGGCCCCGTGGCCGCGCCTGCTCAGCAGCAGCTCGGCCAGCGTCCAGTTGATCTGATGGTCCTCCGCCACGAGGATCCGCGCTCGCATCCTGTGGACAGACTTCCCGCAAAGGCGCCAGAAAACTCGTCAAATTTGGGCTTGGCTGCTCATTGCTGCGCGTTTCGCCGCCACAGCCCCGATCGCCCTCCCGATTTCTCGAGCAGCACGACCTCGGTGACCTCGGCGCCGCGCTCGATCCCCTTGACCATGTCGTAGACGGTCAGCGCGGCCACGCTGGCCGCGGTCATCGCCTCCATCTCGACGCCGGTCGGGCCGGTCGTCCGCGCCTCGGCGGTGAGGATGACCGCGCCGGCATCGGCATCGACGTCAGCTTCCACGCCGACGAACGTGAGCGCCAGCGGATGGCACAGCGGGATCAGCTCGGAGGTGCGCTTGGCCGCCTGGATGCCCGCGATCCGGGCCACGCCGAGCACGTCGCCCTTGGGCGCGTCGCCGGCCAGCACCTTGGCCGCGGTCCCGGGGGACACCCGGACGATCGCCCGCGCCACCGCGCGCCGCTCGGTCGGCGGCTTGTCGCCCACGTCGACCATCCGGGCGCGCCCGGACGGGTCGAGGTGCGTGAGGTCGCTCACGCCGCGACGGCGCGCTGGGCGTCGGCGATCAACTCGCGGACCGCGTCGATCTCGCCGGCCCGCAGCAGCTCGATCGGATCGGGCTCGCCGTTCACGATCGACTCGAAGAACTCCTTGCGGTCCTGGTAGGTCGGCAGCGTCGCCTTGGCCCAGCCGCGGGCCTCGTTGAGCAGGATGGCCAGGTTCGCGTACGGCTGCCCGAACAGCTCGGCGATCTCACGCTTCATGCGCTTGGCCAGCGCCGGCGAGGCGCCGGCGGTCGAGATGGCCACGGCCAGCGGCCCCGTGCGCACGACCGCGGGCAGGATGAAGTTGCACAGCGGCGGCACGTCCACCACGTTGACCAGCATCGCCCGCGCCTCGGCGTCCTCGAACACCCGGATGTTCAGGTCGGTGTCGTCGGTGGCGGCGATCGCGATCAGTGCGCCGTCGAGGTCGCCGTGGGCGTACTCGCGCCGCTCCCAGCTGATCGAGCCCTCGAGCGCTAGCTGCACGAGCTCGGGATGCGCCTCGGGCGCGACCAGCGTCACGTCGGCGTCGCAAGCCAGCAGGCCCTCGACCTTCTCGAGCCCCACCTCGCCGCCGCCCACCACCACGCACCGGCGCCCCGTCAGGCGCAGGCAGGCGATGTAGAAAGGGGTCTCGAGCATGCCCTGCACGCAGGACTGGTCGCAGATTCCCCTGCGGAGCTGGCACACGCATTCCTTGCCGGCGTAGGCCTGGGCGGGCATTCTCAGAGGGTACCCGCCCGCCCCGCTACCGCCGCATCGCGTCCCGCGCCAGCCGCCCCCCGAGCTTGAGCAGCGGGACGGCGCCGTCGCGCAGGGCGGCCGCGCGCTCCGTCGCAGGTCCGTAGAGGATCTTCGCGCTCTGTCGAAACGCCTTTCCGACCGTCTCGTCGTACGGATGCCACCACGGGTCGCGCAGCGCCGAGCCCTCCCACACGCGGAGCTTGACGTTCACGCACTCGTAGAGGCCGAACTTCGAGTGGGTGCGGCCCAGGCCCGAGTCCTTGACCCCGCCCCACGCGCACTGGCACGCGCCGTGGCTGAACATGTGGTCGTTGATCCAGACCATGCCCGCCTCGAGCTGCGAGGCGATGTCCTCGCCGCGAGCCCGATCGGAGGTCCACACCGACGCCCCGAGGCCGAAGTCCGAGTCGTTCGCCAGCGCCACCGCCTCCGCCTCGGAGTCGACGGTGATGATCGGGACGACCGGTCCGAAGATCTCCTCGCGCATGATGCGCATCTCGGGGGTCACGCCGGTCAGCACGCCCGGGGCATAGAACGCCCCGTCCAGCCCGGACGGCGCATCGACCGGGCCGCCGCAATGCAGCGTCGCGCCGGCCGCCACCGCGTCGTCGACCAACTCCCGCACGATCTCGGCCTGCTCGCGCGAGACCATCGGCCCGATCTCGGTGTCCCAGCTCATCGGATCGCCCACGCGCAGGCGCCGTGCGCCATTGACCACTCCCGCGATGAAACGATCGGCCACCGAGCGCATCACGTAGATCCGCTCGATCCCCGAGCAGGTCTGGCCGCTGTTGGCGAAGGCGCCCCATACCGCGCCCTCGATCGCGTGCTGCATGTGCGCGTCGCCCAGCACGATCATCGGGTCCTTGCCGCCCAGTTCGAGCACCGACCCCTTCAACCGCCGGGCGCACGCCTCGACCACCGAGCGCCCCGTCTCGACCGATCCGGTGAAGAACACCTTCTCGACGCTCGACTCGGCCAGCGCCGCCCCGGTGCCCGGTCCGTGCACCACGCGCAGCAGCCCCTCGGGGAGGCCCGCCCGCGCGAACACCCGGGCGATCCGCTCGCCGATCAACGGGGTCAGCGAGGCCGGCTTCAGCACCACCCCGTTGCCCGCCATCAGCGCCAGGGCGACCTCGCCCAGCGGGATGCTCCAGGGGTAGTTCCAGGGCGAGATGACCCCGATCACGCCGAGCGGCTCGTAGACGAACGACGAGCGTTTGGTCTTGAGGAACGCCTGGGGCATCGGGACCTTCTCGTCGGCCAGGATCTCCGCTCCGGCCTTCGCGATCCACTTGAGCGCATCGACCGTGGGCAGAACCTCCATCGCGAACGCCTCGGCGCGCGGCTTGCCCTGCTCGCGCACGATCAGGTCGCGGATGTCGTCGTCCTCTTCGAGCACCACATGGGCGGCCCTCACCAGGTAGCGCCCCCGCTCCTCGAGGGTCAGCGCCCGCCAGGCGGTCTGCGCCGCCGCCACGCTGTCGACGATCGACTGAACGTCCTCGGGGGCCGTGACCGGGACGGCTCCCACCGGTTCTCCGGTGGCGGGGTTGAAGGACTCGAGCTGGGCGGTGGCGATAGTGGCATTCATGTCCAGGAGGTTATCCGGACCTGCCTCGCGCCCTGCGGATCTCCTCGAGCCGCTCGCGCAGCAGAGCCTCGGCGTCGTCGGGCTCGTAGAAGCGCTCGTCGATCGCATAGTCGGGCATCAGCTCCTGCGGCGAGAAGTGACCCGGTCGGCGATGGGGGTTGTCATACCCGCCGTCAGAACGCGTAGAAGACCGCAGGTGCGGCGGCGGCGGATGCGCTCCGTGCTCGCGGATGAACGCGCGCGAGCCGATCACGGCGCGCTTGGCCGCGTCCGACTTCGGGGCCAGCGACAGGTAGATGGCGGCCTGGGCGAGCGCGAACTGGCACTCGGGCATCCCCACGTGCTCGACCGCGTGCGCCGCCGCGGTGGCCACGCTCAGGGCCTGCGGATCGGCGTTGCCGATGTCCTCCGAGGCCAGGACGACCATCCGCCGGACGATGAAACGCGGGTCCTCGCCACCCTCGAGCATGACCGCGAGGTAGTACAGCGAGGCGTCGGGATCGGAGCCGCGAGTGGCCTTGATCCAGGCCGAGATCGTGTCGTAGTGCTGGTCGGCCTGCCGGTCGTAGAGCAGGGCGCGGCGCTGGAGCGCGTCCTCGGCGTGCTCGAGCGTGACCGGCGCGTCGTCACCCGCGGTCTCGCAGGCGAGCGCGAGCCCGTTGAGCGCGGTCCGCGCATCGCCGCCCGAGCGCTCGGCCAGGAACTCGAGCACCGAAGGATCGATCCGCGACGCCGGGCTGCACTCCCCACGGGCCACCGCGCGGTCGAGCAGCACGCGCACCTGCGCCGTGGTGAGCGGCTCGAGCTCGTACACCCGCGTTCGCGAGAGCAGGGCCGAGTTGACCTCGAAGTACGGGTTCTCCGTGGTGGCGCCGATCAGGACCACCAGCCCTTCCTCGACGGCCGGCAGCAGAGCATCCTGCTGGGCCTTGTTGAAGCGGTGCAGCTCGTCCAGGAAGAAGATCGTCCGCCGCCCCCCGGTGGCCAGCCGCTGTTGCGCTCGCTCGATCACGCCGCGCACCTCGGCCCGCCCAGCCTGCACCGCGCTCTCCTCCTCGAACGCCGCGCCGGACGCGTCGGCGATCAGCCGCGCCAGGGTGGTCTTGCCGCTGCCCGGCGGGCCGTGCAGGATCATCGAGTGGGGATGGGCGTGCTCGATGGTGCGCCGGAGCGCCGAGCCCGGGGCCAGCAGCCGATCCTGGCCGACGAACTCCTCGAGCGTGCGCGGCCGCATCCGGGTGGCGAGCGGCGCGTCGGGCAGCGCCGCGGCCGTTCCCGTGGCGGGCGGCGGGTCCTCGCCGAACAGGCGCTCCATGTCACAAGTATGCGACGCCCGGCGCCCGGAGCCTCAGCGCGCGCCGGCGAGGCCGTGCGCGGACAGCCAACCCACCACGTCATCAACCCACGTCGGCAGCGACCGGTGGACCATGAACAAGTGCGCGGTGTCCGGCAGCAGCAAATGCGTGACGTCGCAGCCGCAGTGCGCCTTGTAGTAGGCGTAGTCCGCGTCGGCCGCCGAGGGCGGATCGGTCGAGTCCTCCTCGCCCGAGGTGAGCAGCACCGGGATGGAAGGCCCGATCATCGAGATGTAGGCGTCGTTCTGGGCGTACATCGCACCGACGTCGGCGATCTCGCCGAACGGCGAGTCGAGAAACGGTGGCGCGCAGGCGATGTCCACGACGTACTGCACGACGCCCGCCGGATAGGTGTTGAAGTCGAGGCAGTTCTGCGTGGTCTGGAAGAACTGGAAGTAGTCGGGATGGTTGGGATCCGGCGTGAACCCTCCGCCCGATGACGAGCCCAGTGGACTCGTGGCCGAGCCGCCGGCCGAGCCCGAGATGTCGGTCTGGATCATCGCCGCCACGTCGTGGTACTCGCCCGGATAGCCGGCCACGATCCAGCCTCCCGCGCTGTGGCCGATGATCACCACGGTGCGGTTTTGCGTACCGCCCGGCGTCGTGGCGCCGGAGCAGTCGGCGGAAGCGCTCACCCCGTACCCGCCGCTCTTCACATCGCCGACCACGTCATGCAGCATCGCGCGGTGCGCCTGCGTGGTGAGCATGTAGCCGCCGCCCGGCTGCGAGTACCAGGTGCTCTTGGCGTAGCCCAACCGGTCATAGGAGAACACCACGTAGCCGGCACTGGCCAGCGCGCGGGCGACCGACCATGTGGGCGAGAAGTCCCAGTTCTCGGTCGAGGAGGCGATCCCGTGCGCGAGCACGATGGCTGGGCTCGACGAGCTAGCCGGACCGTCGCTGAAGCGCTGCCCGTAGAGCAGACTCTGGCCCCCGGCCGGGTTGGTCACCGGCAGGCAGACGGACGCGACGCGCATCTTGTTGTCGAACACCATCCGCGGCGCGCTCGCCGACCCGGTCACGCGTAGTGTGAACGCGTGCGCACCGGACGACGACATGAGCCCTAACGACACGACGAGCGCCAGGCTCGTCGCGAGGCGCCGCATCGTCACTCGGTTCCGATCTTCCGCACCGGCGTGGTCTCGAGCCATGCCCGTTCCATCGCCGCCCGCGCCCGGGCCATGTCCTCGTCGAAGAGCAGTTGCTCCTCGTGACCCAGGATTCCGCGCGGCGCGTTCAGGTATGCGGCGTACGCCTCGACCGCGCCGCCGACGTCGTGACTGAACGCGCTCATGTGCTGGTCTCCCTCCGAATCGGGTCGGGTAGGGCGCGGATCGACTCGGGCAGGGCACGGATCTGCCGAAGCTGGCGCCACCACGGACGCAGCTCCCGAGCGACCATCACCGCGACGAAGCCCACCGGCAGGAGCGCGAGATTGATAGCAATGATCATTGAATGGATCCTTGATCGGGGAGAACCTGGATGGATCGTGAATACCCGTGCAGGCCGGCCAATTCACCCATCAAATAACCTCCTAAAGCGATGAGCGACGACTGGCGAGTAAAGGTCGATCTCCTCGACGAGGGCGCGGCGCGCTCGTTGACCGAACGGCTCGAAGCCGAGCGGCTGGGCGAGGACGTCGAGACCGCGTTCGGCGACCGGGTGATCGTGTCCGGCGAGGGCGCCAACGTGTACTGCTACGCGGGCGAGCGAGCGCAGGCGGAATTGGCCGCGTCCGCCATCCGCACGATCGCCGCCGACCACGACTGGAAGGTCGAGGTCTCGCTCGCGCGCTGGCATCCCGACGCGGAGGAATGGGAGGACGCCGACGTGCCGCTGCCGAGTACCGACGCCGAGCGCGCCGCCGAGCATGCGCAGCGGGTGGCCAAGGAGCGCGAGGAGTCGGCCGAGCGCGGCTATGCCGAGTACGAGGTCAAGGTGCACTGCTCCTCGCACCGCGACACCGTGAAGCTCGCGGACCGCCTGCACGACGAGGGGCTGCCGATCGTCCGGCGCTGGAAGTACCTGCTGGTCGGCGCGCGCGACGAGGACGCCGCCAACGCGCTGGCCGAGCGCCTGCGCGCCGAGGCGCCACCCGGCGCCACCGTGGTGGCCGAGGTCAGCCAGCGGGCGGTCTGGGACGACGATCCAGGCCGCGGCTCGTTCGCGATGTTCGGCGGCCTGGGCGGATAGCGGCCGCTAATCGCCGCGCCGGCCCTGATGCGACGCGGCGGCTGTGGCGACGTCCTCGGCGTAGGTGAAGCGCGCCCGGGCCAGGAAAATGCCCGCCGCGAAGAGTGTCGAGAGGAGGATCAGGAAGCTGATCTCGAGGCCTCTGGCCTCGCTCGGCGATACGCCGCCGGTATGCGTGCCGATCGGCGTCTGCGCCGGCACGATTCCGGCGATCAGCTGAGATAGGCCCCCGAACACGAGCGGAGCCGCCGCCTGCGCGAGCGAGCGCAGGAATGTCCTGACGCTCTCGGCGCGCCCCCATAGCCCGGCCGGCATGATGTCGAGCCGGGCCGCGTCGAGCGGGGGATTCGCTGCCGAGATGAGCGACGCGCCCGCCACGTCGAACCAAAGCGCCGGCGTCAGGTGGCTGCCGAGGACGCCCGGAACGAGGAGCGCCGCAGCGCCGAGGTAGCACAGCGCCGGTACCCACACGCGCGCCTCCACGAAGCCCCGCCTCACCATCGTGTCGGTGATCCGGCCGCTCAGCAGAGTGCCGATCATCGCGCCGCCCACCAGCGCCGCGAGCACGACCTCGGCGGTGGCTTGGTTGACGTGATAGTGACCACGGACGAACAGGAGCGCGAACGTCGACAGGCCGGAGAAGTAGAAGTAGCCGAGCGACGAGCTGATGATCAGGTGCACGTTGGTCGGGATCGAGAGGATGTACCTGACCGCCCGGGCCAGCGGCATATCGCGCGGGTCTTCGGCCAGCACCAGGTCCGGGTTCGGCTTCACGCCGCGCTTCTGGGCCGCCTGGTGCGCGAGGTCGTCAGGGTCCGGCGGAGCGCCCGCTCCCGAGTGCTCCCATTCCCATTCCTGGTTGGAGGCCGCATGCGCCGCGGCCTGGTGCAGGTCGACCACGCCCGGCTCCAGACGGCTCTGGCCACCCCGGAGGGGCTCGGGCACGGTCCGCCACAACTCGCGGGCCAGGAAGAAGCCGGGGATGGCCAGCAGCACGAACGCCGCCCGCCAGTCGATCAGGCTGGCTACGCTGCTCGAGACGATGAAGCCGACCGCCGTGCCGGCGATTTCGCCGCCCAGGATGTAGGCGTAGATCTGCCCGCGCTCGCGCGCCGGGAAGTAATCGCCGGTCAGCGAGGCGATCGCCGGACCGGCCGTGGCCGCCACCGCGCCCAGCGCCAGGCGCGTCAGCAGCAACGTGCCGTAGCTGCCCGCGAACGCGCTGAGCAGCGACGCCACGCTCCACAGGACGATGCTGGCCGCGAGCATCGGCATCCGTGTGAATCGGTCGACCAAGTACCCGACCGGGATCGTGAACGCCGCGCCGACCAGCAGGGACACCGACACGAGCAATCCGATCTTGGCGTTGCCGATGTGCAGCGCGCTCTCGAGCTGGGGCGCCACCGCACCCACGGTTGCGGTGTCGGCGCCGTTGAGGGCCAAGACCGCCCCGAACAGCACGATGACCCGCGCGCGCGCCGGCCCGCCGACCCGCCTGACCACCTCGCCGCGTGCCCGCTGACCGGTCCAGCGCGTCGCTCCGAACAGAGCCCGAACCAGCTTGACGGCCGCACGCTCGACCGCGCCTCCCTCGCCCCGGCCCTCCGCCACCGGCCGTCAGCCCTCCCTCGGTGACTCGTGCTGCTCGGTGTCGGCGATCCGCCAGCTCCGGACGGTCCCCCGCAGCGTTGCGTACCCCGCCACGCCAGGGAGCGTGGGCAGCCAGAACGAGATCGCGCGGTAGGCCAGCACTGCGATCACGGCGCGGTCGGCGGGCACGCCGAACGCCGCGAACGCGCCGATCATCCCGCCCTCGACGCCACCGATGCCGCCAGGGAGGGGGAGCAGGCTGCCCAGCGTGCCGAGGAAGTACCCCATGACCAGCACGGCCACCGGGACGGTCGCATCGAACGCCTTGAACGACGCGCCCAGCACCGCGATGTCAAAGCCCCAGTAGCCCACCGCGCCGAGCAGTCCCACACGCCGCTCCCTGACCAGCCCGAGCGCGGTGCGCACCCCCGACCCGAGCGTCGCCGGTAGCGTGGCGAAGCGCGTGGCCAGCCGACCGATCCGGCCACGGCGGCGCGAGAGGTGCTCGAGGCGCCGCTCGAAGTCGCCCGGCACGAGGCCCATCGCGGCGCCCAGGCCCAGTGCGACCGCACTGAAGATCGCCGGCAACAGGGTGAGCGCCACCGGACCCTGGCCGGCGAACACGCCGGTGTACAGCCCCAGCCCGCCCACGATCAGCGCCAGGAGGTACAGCGAGTACTGGATCGAGTAGTTGGCCGCCATACGGCAGGCGATCAGCCGCGGCGCCATCCCGGCCCGGCGCAGTGCCCACACAGTCACCGCCACACCCCCGGCGCCCGCCGCGGCCAGCAGCCGGATCGCGGCGATCCCGGCCAGCGGGATCTCGATGCTGGCCCGCCAGCTCAGTCGCGGGAAGCCGCGCGCGAACACCGTGCGGAACAGCACCGCGTAGCTTGCCACCGAGAGCACCTCGAGCCCAGCCGCCGCGGCCAGCCACATCGCGTTGCCGCGCCTGAGCCGGCCCCAGGTCTGGTTCAGCCCGGCGAACTTCGGGACCAGGAAGTAGAGCCCGACGATTGCGGCCAGGATGAACAGCAGCGCGAAGACCATGTTGCGCCGGGTGATCGGTCCGCTCGGACCCAGCGCTCCGTCGTCCGGAAGCCGCCCGTCCTGGGCCACCTGCGCCAGCGCGGAATCGACCAGCGGCTCGGCAGCCGCGTCTTTGTTCTCACGCTCCCGGGTCGGGTGAAGTTCGCCGCGCATGGCACGCTCTCTGCCGTCACGTTACCCCTCCCGATTCTGGCCAACTCGGCCGGACCCTCCCACCTACCCTCTGATCATGGCGAAAGTTGACGTGCGACAGGTGCCGCTGGGCGAAACGAGAGCCCTTCGCCAGCAGGTGCTGCGGCCCCATCAGCCGCTCGAGGACCTCGCTTCGCACGAGCCCGCCGGTGCGGTCGCGTTCGGCGCCTTCGACGGGTCGGAGCTCGTCGCGACCGGGCTGGTCGGGCCCGACGGCGAGCCCGGCGACTGGCGCGTGCGCGGGATGGCGACCGCGCCGCACGCCCGCGGCCGGGGCGCCGGCAGCGCGATCCTCCAGGCCCTTGTACGGCACGCCATCGCCCACGGCGCCGCGCGCGTGTGGTGCAACGCTCGCACGCAGGCGCTCGGGCTGTACAAGCGCGCCGGCTTCGTCGCCGTCTCGGACGAGTTCGAGCCGCCCGACATCGGCCCGCACTACCGGATGGAGCTACAGGTCACCTCGCCGGCCGGATAGGCTTCCCGCCCGTGGCAACGACGGTCCGAGTCGAGCGCGTGCGAACCGGCGACGGCGAGTTCGATGCGCACGTGGCACTGCCCGAGGCGGGCTCGGGTCCCGGCATCGTCGTGCTCCAGGAGATCTTCGGGGTGGGCGACTACATCAAGGAGTCGGCCGACCGGCTGGCCGGGCTTGGGTATGTCGCGCTCGCCCCCGATCTGTACTGGCGGATCGAGCCGGGCATCGCGCTGGCCCACGACGAGGCGGGGCTGGGCCGGGCGTTCGAGGCCGTCCAGAAGCTCGACCTCGAACTCGCGGTGCGCGACTCGATCGACGCGCTGAACGCCCTCCGGGCGCTTCCCGAGGTCGACCAGGCCGGCGGCCGGGCCGGCGTGCTGGGGTTCTGCCTGGGCGGCACGCTCGCCTTCGGCGTCGCCATCGACGGCGATCCCGACGTTGCCGTCTGTTACTACGGCTCGGGCATCCCCGGCATGCTCGACCGCGGCGACCGCATCGGCTGCCCGGTGCTGTTCCACTTCGGCGGCCAGGACCCGTACATCCCGCGCGAGCAGGTCGACCAGGTGTGCGACTTCGCCGACTCGCATCCGAACATGCAGTGCCACGTCCAGGAGGACGCCGGACACGCCTTCGACAACCACGAGGCGCCGATGTTCCACCAGCCCGAGCCGGCCGCGCGCGCCTGGGAGATCACGCGCCAGTTCCTCGCGCGGACCCTCCCGGCCTAGATCGGCCTACGCACCAGCGCGAGCGCCGCGTCGTGGAGCAGCCCGTTGGTCGCCAGGGCGCTGCCGCCGGCGGCCGTGGGCACGCCGCCCAGATCCGTGAACGTTCCGCCCGCCTCCTCGACGATCACCTGGGGCGCGGCCAGGTCCCACAGCGAGACCACCGCCTCGCAGCCGATCTCCGCCACCCCCTCGGCCACCAGCATGTAGATCCAGAAGTCGCCGAAGCCACGCGTGCGCCAGCAGCTGCGCGCCAGCGCCAGCAGCCCGTCGACGCCGCCCGCCGAGTCCCAGCCGTCCAAGCCCGAAGTGCAGAGCTGCGCGTCCTTGAGCGCCCGCACCGCGGAGACGCGCATCCGGCGCGGCTCGCCGGTCAGCCCGTCGCTCATGAACGCGCCGGCGCCCTTGGCCGCCCACCAGCGGCGGTGCAGGGCCGGTGCCGAGACCACGCCGACCGTCACCTCGTCGCCCTCCTGCAGGGCGAGCAGAGTCGCCCACACCGGGATGCCGCGCACGTAGTTCTTGGTCCCGTCGATCGGGTCGACGATCCAGCGCCGGTCTGCGTCGCCGGCCTCAGACGAGCCGAACTCCTCACCCACGATCGCGTCGCCGGGTCGCGCCACCGCCAGCCGGTCGCGCAGCGTCCGTTCCACGGCGGTGTCGGCCTCGGTGACCGGGGTCAGGTCGGGCTTGGTCTCGACCACCAGGTCGGCGGCCTGGAACCGCGCCGCCGTGATCGAGTCGGCCACGTCCGCGAGCTCGAGGGCCAGCGCCAGGTCGTCGTCTCGGGCCGCCACGGACGGTGATGCTACGCGGCACGGCGGGTACGCTGCCCGCTGCATGGCCGCGGACCTCCAACGCGAGACCACCGACGTCCTGAGCGAGCTGGTCCGCTTCAACACGGTCAACCCGCCCGGCGGAGAGCGGCCGGCGATCGAGTTCCTCGCCTCGTATCTGCGCGACGCCGGGTTCGCCACCGAACTGCTGGCCGCCGACGACGATCGGCCGAATCTCGTCGCGGATCTGGCCGCCGATGGCGCCGGCGATGGGCCGACGCTCTGCTATCTCGGGCACGTCGACACTGTGCTGGCCGACCCCGCCGATTGGACCCACGACCCGTGGTCCGGCGAGGTGGTCGACGGGTTCCTCTGGGGCCGCGGCGCGCTCGACATGAAGTCGCAGGTGGCCGCCGAGGCGGTCGCCGCCGCGTCCTTGGCCCGCGACGGGTGGCGGCCGGCGCGCGGCGCCCTCAAGCTCGTGTTCGTCTCCGACGAGGAGACCGGCGGCGCGGTCGGGGCGCGCTGGCTCACCGAGACGCACCCCGAGCGGGTCCGCTGCGACATGCTGCTCAACGAGGGCGGTGGCGAGGTGTTCGAGTTCGCCGGCGCCCGGCGCTACGGCGTGTGCTGCGCCGAGAAGGGGATCTTCCGCTTCAAGTTGACCGCCCGGGGCACCGCGGGCCACGCCTCGCTGCCCAAGACCGGCGACAACGCTCTGCTCAAACTCGGCCCGGTGCTCGATCTGATCGCCAACGCCGAGCCGTCATTCGAGTTGACCGAGGCGCCGGCCGCGCTGCTGCGCGGCCTGGGCCTCGATCCAGACGACCCCGCGGACGCCCTGCGGCGGATCGCCGACGCAGAGCCCGGCCTCCTCGTCCTGGCCGAGCCGATGCTCGGCGTGACCCTCACCCCGACCATGGCCCACGCCTCCGACAAGATCAACGTGATCCCGTCGCGGGCGTGGCTGAAGGTCGACTGCCGGGTGCCGCCGGGCTTGGGCGAAGAGGCCGTGTGGCGCCGGATCGCCCACGTCCTCGGCGAGGATGCCGCCACCGCCTACGAGATCGAGTTCACCGAGCAGGTCCCCGGCAACGCCTCGCCGGTCTCCAGCCCGCTCATGGACGCGATCGACGGGTGGATTACGCGCAACGATCCCGACGCCGAGACCGTGCCGGTGATCCTCCCGGGCTTCTCCGACTCGCGCTGGTTCCGCGAGGCCTTCCCCGACTGCGTCGCGTACGGCTTCTTCCCCCAGCGCCACATGACGCTGCTCGACACCGCGCCGCTCGTGCACAGCGCCGACGAGCGCATCGACGTGCGCGACCTAGGCTTCGCCGCGGCCTGCTACAGCGACCTAGCCCGCGAGCTACTTGACAGATATCCGTCGTATAGCACCGGTTATCTGCCAACCTCCCGATAGAACAGGTAGTTGCCATACCAGTCCGTGTAATGAGCACCAGGCGAGGGGACCGCGTGGAAGCTCGCGGCCTCGGAGGTCGGCCCGCTGCCGTTGTACTTCGGGATCTCCGGATACGGGTACACCGGCCGGGTGAACGGCGTCGTGTTCTTCGGCGCGTAGCCGATCGTCAGCTGGCCCGGCGCCGTTCCCTGCTCGACCCATTGCACCATCGGGTAGATCAAGTCGGGCGTGGTGGCGTTCGCGTAGCCCCCGCCGCAGTGGTAGACGCTCGGGAACAGGTACAGGCGAGAGAACTTCGCCGTCGCCGCGCCCATGCGCTGGCTCAGCGTGTCGTAGTAGTCGACGGTGCCCGACGGCGGAATGCCGTTGTCGGCCCCTCCCTGCCACATGATCAGCTTGCCGCCGTGGCGGTAGAACGCGGTCAGGTTGGTGTCCATCGCGTCCCAGATGTCCGCCGTCGGGAACATCGAGTTGAAGGCCTGGTCGGTGAACTGCCACTGGAATGGGTCGGGGCCGAGCCGGCCCGGTCGGTTGAGCTGGTAGCGCAGGTAGGGCTGCGACAGCCCGAAGTAGTCGAGCGACTGCGTGGTCGGCACGCTGCCGCCGTTCGGCGATTGCGGTAGCTCGAACACCGACCACCCAAGCTCCGAGCCGTAGGGCAGCCCGCCCGGGTACAGCAGCCGCCCGCGCGGGTCCGACGGGCCGCGGTAGAACGCGCGCACCACGGCGACCTGCGCGGCTGTCAGACATGAGTCGTTGTCCACCCCGGCCGGGCACTGGATGCTCGCCGGATCGAAGTGGCAGTCCTGGGGATCGGTGATGATCCCGTCGCTGGTGCCGTCATCGTGCCCGCAGGCGTTGATCGCGGCCGTGTGCAGGGCGTCCAGCTTGTTGTCGGTGAGGATCGCGTTGCCGTTCGCGTCGGTGTTGACCCTGACGTCCCAGGTCTGGTTCTCGGCGTTCAGCGGGCCGGCGATGATCTCTGGGGCGCCGGCGATGATCCCGTCGAAGTCGTCGGGATAGCGCTCGGCCATCTCCATCGCCTCGCGCCCGCCGTCCGAGCAGCCGTTGTAGTACGAGCGGTCGGGCGACTGCCCGTAGTAGTCCTTGATGATCTCCCGGGAGACGACGTAGAGCGCCTGCTCGGACTCGTAGCCGTACTCGGTGCGCAGCTTCTGGTCGTTGAATGCGAACAGGCCGCCGCCGCCCAGTCCGCCGGCGGTCACGTGTCCCTCGTCGTCGGTCGCCATCGCGAAGTCACCGCCGAGCTGGGCGTCGCAGGAGGGGAGGGTCTGGTTGCTGACCGTCCCGCAGTAGCCGCCGCAGCCGTTCTGCAGGTAGCGCCCCTGCCAGGTGTTGACCGGGAGTTGCAGGTCGAAGTGGGTCTGCGGGGCGATCATCCCCTTCACGTCGCAGTACTCGGGGTTGCCGCCGCCGGCGGGAACATCCGTGGAGGAGGCGATCGCCGTCGGGTAGCGAGGATTCGCCGCGAGGTCGGTCAGCTGCGAGATCGCGTCGCAGCTCGAGAGCTTGGGCTTGATGATCGGGCTGATCGGCGCCAGCTTGGCCGACGCGGCGACGAGCGGCTCGTTCTTCGCGCCCGCGACGCCACCGCCCGCGGACCCGAGCGCCACGATCGCCACCGTCGCCACCGTCGCCGCAAGGACCGTGAGTGCAGACACGCCCCGCGCGCGGCGAGCACGGATTCGCTCCAGCATCTGTCCCTCCCTCGTAGACCGGGCTTCCCGGGCAATCGTCGCTCCCGGCCCACACCCCCGCAACCAATCGTGCACGCACAGGCAAGACCGCGCCCCGCCCCAGGCGCCCAATCTAGACTTCGTGCATGGCGACGCAGACGCAGGTGCGGCTCGACCCCGCGATCTTCCGGCTGCCGATCGACCGGATCAGGCAGGGCTACTACTCCGACGCGTACTTCGTCTACACGAAGGAGACGCTCGAGGCCGAGGGCCATCACCCCCGCGTCACCATGCAGGTCTTCCAGAAGAAGGAGTCCGTGCTCGGCGGAATCGACGAGGCGATCGCCATTCTCAAGATGTGCTCGGGCCGCGAGGACGACGACGGCACCTGGATCCCCGGCTGGAACGACCTCGAGGTGCACGCGCTCAGAGAGGGCGATCAGATCGCCCCACGCGAGACCGTGATGACGATCGAGGGCGACTACAGCCTGTTCGCCCATCTCGAGACCGTGTACCTGGGCTCCCTGGCCCGCCGCTCGCTGATCATGCGAAACGTCCTCCAGGTGGTCGAGGCGGCCCGCGGCAAGCAGATCTTCTACTTCCCGGCCCGACACGATCACTGGCTGGTGCAGACCGGCGACGGCTGGAGCGCGCATGTGGCGGGCGCGATCGGGGTGTCCACCGAGGCCCAGGCTTCCTGGTGGGGCGGGCGCGGCATGGGCACGGTTCCCCACGGGCTGATCGCGGCCTACGGGGGCGACACGGTCAAGGCGGCAAAGGTGTTCGCCGAGCGCTATCACAACGACATGAACATCACGGTCCTGGTCGACTTCGAGAACGACTCGGTCCGCACCGCGCTCGACGTCGCCAACGCCCTCGGCGACCGCCTCTGGGGCGTGCGCCTGGACACCAGCGAAGACCTGGTCGACCACTCCCTGTGGACCGAGATGGGCGGCTTCAAGCCCATCGGCGTGAACCCGCGCCTGGTCGAGAAGGTCCGCGGGGCCCTCGACGGGGCCGGCTACCCCCACGTGCAGATCGTGGCCAGCGGCGGCTTCACGGCCGAGCGGATCCGCGAGTTCGAGTCCAAGGGCGTCGCCGTCGATGCCTACGGCGTCGGCTCGTCGCTGATCCGGGGCGACAACGACTTCACCGCGGACATCGTGTGCGTCGACGGGCGGCCCTGCGCCAAGGTGGGACGCCGATATTCGCCGAATCCCCGCCTGGAGAGGGTTGAGTGATTTAGGCGCGGTGCCGATGAGCGGTAGAGCCACATGATCCCGGCGGCAACCTTCATCGGCGGCGGCGGACCCACGACCAAGGCCGCCCATCCCGTCCAGCACGTGATTCCGATCATCCATGCTCCGAGCACGTTCCTGGGTTATCCCGACGTGACCTCGTTCCTCCAGGCCTGGCTCCCGATCTTCTTCATGGGCGCGCTGGTTATCGGCGTGTTCGCGCTGATGCGGTTCATGCCGCGCACCCGCCCGGCGCAGATCAAGCCCGAATCCGCCCCCTCGATCGGCTGGGCCGAGATCGCGGGCGCCGACGAGGCCAAGGAGGAGCTGCGCGAGGTCGTCGACTACCTGCGAAACCCCCAGAAGTTCCGCGAGCTCGGCGCCAAGGTGCCGAAGGGCATACTCCTGCACGGCCCGCCGGGCACCGGAAAGACCCTGCTGGCCAAGGCGGTCGCCCACGAATCGGGTGCCACGTTCTTCTCGCAGTCGGCCGCCTCGTTCGTCGAGATGTTCGTCGGCGTGGGCGCGGCCCGCATCCGCCATCTGTTCAAGGCCGCGCGCAAGAAGGCGCCGGCGATCGTGTTCATCGACGAGCTCGACGCCGTCGGCGGCCACCGCGGCTTCGACGTCTCGGGCGAGCGCGACCAGACCCTGAACCAGCTCCTGGTCGAGTTGGACGGCTTCACCGCCCGCAAGGAGGTCGTGGTGATCGCCGCGTCCAACCTGCTCGAGAAGCTCGACCCGGCGCTCCTGCGCCCCGGCCGCTTCGACCGCCAGATCTTCGTCTCGCCCCCCGACGTGGGCGGGCGCGAGCGCATCTTCCACGTCCACTCGCGCAACAAGCCGCTGGGCGACGGCGTCGATCTGAAGCTCCTGGCCCGCCAGACCTCCGGGCTGACCGGCGCCGACCTGGCCAACATATGCAACGAGGCGGCGATCTTCGCCGCCCGCCGCGACTCCGACCGGCTCGAGATGCGCGACTTCGACGCCGCCCTGGAGCGCGTGGTGGCCGGTGTGCAGTCGCGCAAGACGATGACCGACCACGAGAAGCGCGTGGTCGCCTACCACGAGGCCGGCCACGCCCTGTGCGGCGAGCTGTTGCCGAGCGTCGACCGGGTGCACCGCATCTCGATCGTCCCCCGCGGCCGCGCGTTGGGCTACACGCTGAACCTCCCCGAGGAGGACCGTTACCTCAAGACCCGCGAGGAGCTGATCGACTTCATGACGATGCTCCTGGGCGGCCGGGCCGCCGAGCAGCTCGTGTTCGGTTCGATCACGACCGGCGCCTCGGACGACCTCAAGCGAGTGGCCGACATCGCCCGCGCGATGGTCCACGAGTACGCGATGGGCACCAGCTCGGGCTCGCTGCGCGCGGTCGACGACGGCGCCGCCGAGGCCACCCGCCGGGTGCGCGACACCGAGGTCCGCGAGCTCGCCGACGAGGCGTTCCGGGCCGCCCAGAAACTGGTCGACACCCACCGCGTCCATCTCGACGAGCTGGCCTCCACCCTGCTGGCCAACGAGGTGCTCGAGCGCGGCGACATCGACCGGATCATGGGCGAGGTGCCGCGCGCCGCGCCGTCCCGGATCGGCGAGCTGTCGGTGGCCGCCGCCACCGCGGTCAATCCGGCGCGCCACCCCGGTCGCAAGTAACCTGCCCCGGGTGCAGCTCTCCACCATCGACCACGTCGGCGTGGCGGTCGAATCGATCGACGCCGCGCTCGCGCTCTACCGCGACGCGCTCGGAATGCCGCTCGTGCACCGCGAGACCGTGGAGTCCCAGGGCGTCGACGCGGCCTTGCTCGACGTCGGCGACTCGCACATCGAGTTGCTCGAGCCGCTCAGCCCCGAGACCACCGTGGGGAAGTTCCTGGCCCGCCGAGGACCCGGCCTGCACCATGTCGCCTACCGCGTGGCCTCGATCGAGGAGACCCTCCAGGCCCTCAGTGCGGCCGGCGTGCGGCTGATCGACGAGCGCCCGCGCACCGGCATCCGCGGCTCCCAGGTAGCCTTTCTTCATCCGGCGTCCACCGGCGGCGTGCTCACCGAGATCGTTCAACCCTGACATGGCAGACGACAAGCCCCAGAAAATCTCGATCGGCTTCGACGGCGGGCAGGTGTTGAGCGCCCGCGTCCAGGCAGGTCAGCTCGCCGAGCTACGCAAGGCGCTCGGATCCGACGGCTGGTGGGACCTGACCGCCGAGGATGGCACGGTGGCGCTCAACCTCAAGCGCGTGCTGTACGTCCTCGTGGACCACGAGGAGCACCGAGTCGGTTTCGGAAGCGCGCGCTAGCCTCGCACGATCGCAATGTGCCCTTCGGGGTGGGCGATCCGGGGGCCGTCGGCGACGTGGCGCACGGTGCACCGGGTCGCGGTGCAGTGGACCGCCACCGTCTTCGCTCCGCCTTCGGTGGCGACCAGCAGATCTCCGGGCCGCGCGCCTGCCGCGAACAGCGCGGCTGAGCTGACCCTCAGCACCACGTCATCGCCCGGGTGCGCGTTCCCGGGCGTCCCGCGGTCGGCGAGCAGCGCCTGGAAGCGCCCGTGCGCCGGGAGGTACGCCTCGCTCTCGACGCCGGTGTCGCCACCGTGGGGCAGCCCCGAGACCGCCACCAGCGCGCTCCGCCCGTTCGGCGCGATCGCGTAGATCCGCCCGCTGTTCTCGTCCGAGGCGACCAGATCGCCGGCGAACCGCCCGAACGTGCTCGGCGCAACCCTGATCCCGCCCTCGACCTTGGGCGCATGCCCGCTGATCGTGCTCACGCGGCCGTGGCAATCGATCGCCACCACAGTGCTCGTGGCGCCGTGTTCGACGGTCACGAGCAGCCGATAGCCGAACCGGCCGGTCTCGTCGAAGGCGATCCCGTCGATCAGGCCGTGAGCGCTCAGGGTGGCGAACGTCCGCACACCGCCGCTCGGGCTGATCGCCACCACGCCGTGGCCATTGGCCAGCCGGAGCGCGTAAACCGTGTTCGAGCCGAAGCTGCAGCCGCGATGCCCGACCGCCGGCAGCGCGATGTACGGCTCCTCGCCGCCCGGGCTCTGGTAGGCGCTCGCGAACGGGGTCACCGCGCCGGCGCGCAGCAGCCACAGCTTTCCCGCCGCCGCCAGCACGAGCGATCCGTCCCGGCGCGGTCCGGCCAGGTCCAGCGGCCGGCTCACGTGGACCAACGGCGTCCAGTGGGCCGGTGCCGCCGGCCGCGCCACGGTCGCCGTCCGGGCCGTGGCGCCGCCGCAGCCCACGGCCACAATGCCCGCGACGAGGATTCCGAACAGCCGCTTCAAGACCAACAAGGAGTATGCACCGTGAGCTTCGAGACCCTGCTCTACGACGTCGCCGGTCCGCTCGCCACGATCACGCTGAACCGCCCCGACCGGCTCAACACGATCGTCCCGCCGATGCCCGACGAGTTCGAGGCCGCGGTCCGCGCTGCGACGTTCGACGAGGACGTCAAGGTGATCGTGCTCCGCGGCGCCGGCCGCTCGTTTTGCGCCGGCTACGACTTCGCCGGCGGCTTTCACCACTGGGACGAGGCCCTCACCACGGAGGGGCGCTGGGACCCGGGCAAGGACTTCGCCCTGGCCGCCTCGCCCTACGGCCCGACCCAGAGCTTCATGAGCATGTGGCGCACGCCCAAGCCGGTCATCGCCCAGGTCCACGGCTGGTGCGTGGGCGGCGGCAGCGACATGGCGCTGTGCGCCGATCTGATCATCGCCGCCGATGACGCCCAGATCGGAACGCCGTACTCCCGCGTGTGGGGCTGCTACCTGTCCGGCCTGTGGCTCTACCGCCTCGGACTGACCAAGGCCAAGGAGCACGCGCTCACCGGCAAGCCGCTCTCAGGCCGCCAGGCGGCCGACATCGAGCTGGTCAACGCAGCCGTGCCGTTCGAGGATTTGGAGCGCACGGTCGCCGAGCAGGCCGAGCAACTGGCCGCGATCCCCTCCGCCCAGCTCGCCGCGATGAAGCTCATCGTCAATCAGGCCTACGAGAACATGGGGTTGCGTGCGACCCAGACCCTCGGCCCGATCCTCGACGGCCTGATGCGCAACACCCCGGCCGGCCTGGGCTTCGTCGAGAGGGCAAGCGCCGAGGGCGTCCGCGCCGCCACGAACCGAGGTGACGCGCCGTTCGGCGACTACAGCGCGGCCGGGCCGGAGGGCCGCCCCGACCCTGAGCACGTGATCACGCCCTGAGCAGCGCGTCGACCTCCTCGGCGGTCGGCAGCGACGGCTGCGCGCCCGCGCGAGAGGCGGCCAGCGCGCCGGTCGCGCACGCCCGCGCCAGAGCCGCGTCCCGCTCACGACCCTCGAGCAGCGACACCACGAGCGCGGCGCAGAACGCGTCCCCGGCCGCCGTGCCGTCCACGGCCGTCACCGACGGTGGCCGGGCCCGCGCGACCTCCTGCCCGCGCTCGAGCAGCACCGCGCCCTCGGCGCCCAGCGTGAGCGCGACCAGTGCGCCACCGGGCTCGATCCGCTCGTACTCGTAGCGGTTGACCACGATCAGGTCCGGGTCGGGCTCGACGCCGCCGAGATCTCGCGCCGGCGCCGCGTTCAGGCAGAAGAAGCGCGCCTGGGCCCGGGCGGCCTGGACCACCTCGAGCGGGATCTCGAGCTGGCAGATGACCGCGTCGGCCTCTCCCACCTGCACGGCCTCGGGCTTCAGCCGGCGATTGGCCTCGGGCGCCACCACGATCACGTTCTCGCCGTCCGAGTCGACCAGGATCAGCGCCACGCCGGTCTCCCCGTCGTCGCGCACCACACCGCTGATGTCCACGCCGGCCTCGGACAGCGAGTGCAGGGCGAGATCATCCCGGCCCACCTGGCCCACGAACCGGACCTGCGCGCCGAGCCGCGCCGCGGCCACCGCCTGGTTGGCCCCCTTGCCGCCCGGCACCCGCTCGAACGTCGCGTCGGTGACGGTCTCTCCTGGGCGGGGCAGGCGCTCGCACCGCGCGACGTGATCGACGTTGGCCGAGCCGACGACCGTGATGCGTACAGCCACGTCCGGGACACTAACCACGGTGAGCGATCCAACACAGCTTCCCTACGGTGGCGGCGGCGATGCCCAGGCGGGCGACAGGCCGCTGCCCGCGCGCTTCCGCCGGCACGTAGACATGCTCGTGCATTCGAATCGCTCGCCGCTCTACATCGAGCTGATGCGCGCGGCCGCCGATGACATCGAGCGCGGCGGGGTGGTGGCGCGGCTGTTCGAGGACATTCCCGCGCCGCCGGGGTCGGTGCCTCAGCTGCGCCTGGTAGCCGCGCTGCACTACCTGGTCCTCTCCGGGCAGGCCCCGGCGCTGGCCGCCTTCTACCCGAGCGCCGGCGGTGATCGGCCGCCCGCTGAGGTCTGGCCGGTGGTCCTGGACACGATCGCCGCTCACTTCGACCAGGTGAAGGAGCGCCTGCGCCGCACCGTCCAGACCAACGAGCCCGGGCGCTCCGCCGTGCTGTTCTCAGGCCTGTTGTGGCTGGCCGATCGCCACCGGCGGCCGATCCGGCTGCTCGAGGTGGGGGCCAGCGCCGGCCTGAACCTGCTGGCCGATCGCTACTCCTACCGGGTGGGCGACCAGGAGCTTGGCAACCCGGACTCGCCGCTGCGCTTCGTCGACCCCTGGGCGCCGCCTCCTCCGGTCGACCTCGCCGGCGCCGCCGCGGCGCTGCGCATCGTCGCCCGCGCGGGCTGCGATATGGCGCCGCTCGACCCCCGCCTGCCCGACGACCAGCTCACGCTGCTCTCCTACATCTGGCCCGACGAGCTTCACCGGATCGAGCGGATGCGGGCCGCCCTGTCGGTGGCCGCGCACGATCCCGTCCCCGTGGCGGCGCGGCCTGGCTCACAGTGGCTGCCCGAGGCGCTGGCCGCCGCCGATGACGGAGAGCTCGTCGTGGTGTGGCACTCGGTGATGCGCCAGTACGTGGAGCCCGAGGAATGGGCGGCCATCGAGCGCGCGCTGGACAAGCCCGGCGTGGTGCGCCTGAGCATGGAGCCCACGTTCGGTCAGGAAGCCGCGATGCAGCTGACCGTCCACGATCCCGCCGGCGCGCCCGCCAGGCGCCTCGCCTTCTGCGACGACCACGGGCTCCCGATCCGCTGGGATACGTACAGTCCTCCGGCGTGAGGCTCACCGACATGGACAGGGCGGCCCTCGTGTTCGCCCGCACGCACGGGCACGGGCGCGCGGTGGAGCGCGCCACCGCCGCGTATTCGCGCGCCGGCGAGCACGCCGCGTGCTGGGTCGCGCTCGGTCTGGCCGGCGCGGCCCTGTCCCGCCACGACGATCGCCGCCGGGCCTGGCTGCGCGGCGTACGTGCCGTGGCCGCTTCGTATGGGATCAACCAGGCGGTTAAGTTCATCGTCCGTCGCCGTCGCCCCGAGCTTCCCGGCGGCCTGGGACCGGTGACCCCGACCGTCACGCGACTGTCCTTCCCGAGCGCCCATGCCACCACCTCGTTCGCCGCCGCGCGCGCGTACGCACACCTCGTACCTGCTTGGCCGCTGTACGGCGCCGCGGCGGTCTTCGCGGTGTCCCGGCCCTACCTCGGCGTGCACTACCCGTCCGATGTGCTCGCCGGGGCGCTCCTCGGGACGGCTGTAGCGGAGGTCATGTCGTGAAGGTCGGCATCGTCGGCATGCCCAACGCCGGCAAGTCCTCCCTGTTCAGCGCTCTGACCGGTGTGGCCGCCGAGGCCGCCAACTACCCGTTCACGACGATCGAGCCCAACGTCGCGATCGTCCCCGTGTCCGACGAGCGCCTCGACGCGGTCGCCCAGACGGTGAAGGCATCGCGCGTGGTCCCGGACACGATCGCCTTCCACGACATCGCCGGCCTGGTCGCCGGCGCGCACCGGGGCGAGGGCCTCGGCAACCAGTTCCTGGCCAACATCCGCGAGACCGACGCGATCGTCCACGTGGTCCGCGTCCACGACGACCCGAACGTGGTCCATCCGGAGGGCCGAGTCGACCCCCTGGCCGACATCGAGACGATCGAGACCGAGCTCATCTACGCCGACCTCGAGCAGGCCGAGCGCCGGCTCGAGCGCGTGTCTCGCACGGCCAAGAGCGGCGACCGCCACGCGGTGGCCGAGGCCCAGTGGCTGCGCGATCTGATCGAGGCCCTCCAGTCCGGCCGCCCGGCCCGCACGGTGCCGCCCCCGCCCGAGGCCCCCGACGCGGTCCGGTTGCTCGAGCCGCTCACCGCCAAGCCGGTGCTGTTCGTGGCCAACGTCGATGAGGGCTCGCACGAGGTTCCACCCCCCATCCTCGAGCACGCCAGATCCCACGACGCCGACGCGGTGGCCGTCTCGGCCCGCCTGGAGGCCGAGCTGGCCGAGCTCGACCCCGAGGACGCCGACGCCATGCGCGCCGACCTGGGGCTCACCCAGTCCGGACTCGAGCGCGTGGTCCGCGGCGCCTTCGGCCTGCTCGAGCTGATCGCATTCTTCACCGCCGGCGAGGACAAGCCGGCGCAGTCCTGGCACGTGCGCCGCGGCCTGTCGGTCTGGCACGCGGCCGGCATGATCCACTCCGACATCCAGCGCGGGTTCGTCCGCGCCGAGGTGATCGGCTGGGAGCCGCTGGTGCGGGCCGGGGGGTACGCCGGCGCGCGCGACCGCGGCACGCTGCGCCTGGAGGGCCGCGACTACGTGGTGGCCGACGGCGACGTGATCACCGTGCGCTTCACGCCCTGAGTCCCCCGGGCCTCCGGCTAGAGGTCCGCGACGCTGCCGGCGTTCTCCAGGCGCTCGGCCAGCCGGTTCAGTCCGAGCTCCCGCGCCGCCCGGGCGCCCCCGGCCAGGTCGGTCTCCCGGTCCGGGGGTCGCTTCACCGAGGCAGTCCGCAGGGTCGCGATGTCCCGGTACGCCCGCAACTCGTCCGCCGACTCCTTCAACGTTGAAGAAACCTTGGGGCGCTCGGAATCGGCGCCGGCGATCGCGCCCTCCAGCGACCCGTGCTTCTCGAGCAGCGCGGCCGCGGTCTTGGGACCGATCCCGGGCGCGCCCGGCAGCCCGTCGGACGGGTCGCCGCGCAGCGCGATGAAGTCCGGCACGAGATCGGGGCCGACCCCGTAGCGACGCCGCACGGCGTCGGGATCCATCTCCTCGAACCCGCTGATGCCCGACTTCAGCAACAACACCGACACCCGGTCGCCCACGCACTGGAACATGTCGCGATCGCCCGTCACGATCAGAGCCTGGCCGCCGGCCTCGGCCTCGACCGCGGCCAGCGACCCGAGCAGGTCGTCGGCCTCGAGGTCGGGTGCGGACTCGATCCTCCAGCCGAACGCGCTGAACAGCTCAGGCGCGCGCTCGAACTGCCACGCCAGCGGGTCGGGCACGGGCGGCCGGTCTGCGTGGTAGGCCGGGAACAGCTCGGTCCGGTACGGCGCCGCCTCGGCCCCGAAGCACATGACGATGGCCCGGGGGTCGCGGTCGGCGGCGATCCGCAGCATCAGGTTGGTCGCGCCCAGCAGGGCGTTGACCGGCCGGCCAACCGAGCCGTGGATCGAGTCGGGCAGCGCGTAGAACGAGCGGTAGAGGACGAACGGCGCGTCGACGGCGAATAGCGGGCGCGGCATCGCCGCCCGAGGGTAGCGACGACGCTTCTACGGGACCACGACCGACGGCCCGTCGAGGCCGCGGTACACCGCGCGATAGGTGCCCGGGCGGGGTAGCCCGACGGTGTAGGTGCCGGCCTTGCCAAGCCGCGCCTTCCCCAGCTTGTGCCAGGTCTTACCGGCCAGAGTCTCGATCGTGACCTCCTCGCCCTTGCCGGCGGGCACGATGCTCCCGCGCAGGACCGGCGTGTGCTCGCCCATCAGCGCGAACGCGCGCTTGAGCTCGGTGATGACAGCCAGGTCGCTGCTCGCGTGGACCGCGCCCGTCACCGGCGCCCGGCCGGGCGCGCTGGAGATCGTGGTGAAGCTGGCCCAGGTGCTGAGGAGGCCGAAAGCGCTCTGGAGCTGGGCGCCCGAGACGGTGGTGGTGCCCTTGCTCCCGATGACCTGGGCCGAAATGATCCGGGGCGAGGCGCCGTGCTGGGTCACGTGGATCCCCACCAGCTTGCCCTTGACCACGCGGCCGAGGCGCTTGGCGCCGGCGGTCAGGCTCAGCTGGCGCGTCCAGTGGTGATACGGGTCGCCGCCGGCCCCGTCGTAGGGGTCGTCCACGCCGCGCAGCCACGGGGAGGCGTTGCTGCCGGGCCAGGCATCCTCGATGTTCTCGGTGTGCCCGCCCGAGCTCGCCGAGAAGTACGTGACGACCGGCGCGCCGTCGTAGGTCACGATCTGCCCGGCGGTGTCCGAGACGGCGGCGTCGGTGGTCGGAGTCTCGGCCGACACGCCCCGGTACATCTGCGAGCGGGTGTCCGGATACAGGTCGTAGAAGGTGCCGGACACGTCGGTCGTGATCGCGTAGGTGCGCGCGGCGACCGCCTGGGTGTCGAGCGCCTGGGGACCCCAGGTCGAGGGCATCTCGGCGGCGATCACGCCCCGGACATAGTCGTCGAGCCCGACCACGTTGACCGTGTACACGCCGCCCGAGCCGTTGGGCCGGAACTCGAGCGAGCCGCGATAGGCCCCCAGGCCGGCCAGGCTGAGCGGGCCCGGGCCGGTGGCGGTCAGCGGCGCATTGAACTTGCTGACCCGCTTGTGGGTGGTCTGGTTGACCAGGGCGAGCTGCCCGTTGGCCAGGGGGACCACGTCGTAGGTCAGGCTGGGGTTGAGCGTCTTACCGCCGGCGCGCGTCGCCCCGGCGAAGGCGGCCGAGCCGCCACCGAGCAGCACCCGGACGGTCTGGTTGGGATTGGTCGTGCCGAGCTGGGTGCCGGTGTAGTAGTGGGCCAGGATCTGCGTGTAGGTCCAGCCATGCAGGGCATATCCGTAGGTCCCGTACTGGCTCATCCCGATCCCGTGGCCGTTGCCGGCGCCGCTGATGAACAGGGTGCTGGCGGCCGCGGCCGCGTGCGCTCGGGGCGCCGGGCGATGCCCCCGGGCCGCCGACGCCGGCCCAGCCAGGACCAGCGCAGCCACGATCGACAGGCCCACTGCCACGGCGCGCATGTTCAGGCCGAGACACACATGGGCGCGCCGGGTTGCGGTGGCGCGGCGTGTTGATTCGGTTAGATACGGTGGCGAGATGGGCGAACGCAAGGCTTCAGAGGTTTTCGTCGAGTGCCTGGAGGCGGAGGGTGTTCAGTACGTGTTCGGGATCCCAGGCGAGGAGACCCTCGACCTGAACGAGTCGCTGGCCGACTCCTCGATCCAGTTCGTCCCCGTCCGCCACGAGCAGGGCGGGGCCTACATGGCCGATGCCTACGGCCGGCTCACCGGCCGGGCCGGCGTATGTCTGGGGACTCTTGGCCCAGGGGCGACGAACCTGGTCACGGCTGTGGCCGACGCCTTCCTGGATCGCGCTCCGTTGGTCGCCCTCACCGGGCAGTCCGACATCGAGCGCATGCACAAGGAATCCCACCAGTACATAGATCTCATCGGCATCATGCGCCCGATCGTTAAGTGGAACGCTCGCGTGTCGTCCCCGGAGATCGTGCCCGAGGTCGTGCGCAAGGCCTTCGCGGTGGCCGAATCGGAGAAGCCGGGGGCGACTCATCTGGAGCTTCCCGAGGACGTCATGGCCCGACCGCTCGATGCCCGCCCGCTCCCCCGCCACGCACCCGTCCGGCCCGAGCCGGGCAGCCGCGAGCTCCAGCGTGCCGCGGACCTGATCGACGCGGCCGAGAATCCCCTGGCCCTGGCCGGCAACGGCGCCATCCGCGGCCACGCCGGTCGGGCCCTGCGGTCGTTCGTGCACAACACCGGAATCCCGGTTGCGGAGTCGTTCATGGCCAAGGGTCTGATCGACTACGAAGATCCCAAGGCGCTCGGCACGGTCGGCCTCCAGACTCGCGACTACGAGATGGCCGGGTTCGAGGACGCCGACCTGGTGATCGCGATCGGCTACGACCTGGTCGAGCACTCCCCCCAACACTGGAACCCGCGCGGGGACAAGAAGATCGTCGTGATCGACAGCGTGGCGGCCGAGATCGACCAGTACTTCGTGCCCGACGTCGAGCTGATCGGCGACATCGCCCACGTCCTGGCCCGTCTGGCCGCGGCCTGCACGCGCAGCCAGACCACCGCCGGCGCCAGCCGGCTGCACGAGGTGGTGATCGGGGCGCTGAACGACGCCCGCGACGACGACCACTTCCCGATCCGCCCGCCCCGCGCGCTGTGGGACCTGCGCCAGGCCCTGGGTCGCCACGACATCCTGGTCTCCGACGTCGGGCTGCACAAGCTGTGGATCGGGCGGATGTTCCCCGCCCACGAGCCCGGGACGGTGCTGATCGCCAACGGCCTGGCCGGGATGGGCTTCGCGCTGCCCACCGCGATCGGCGCCAAGCTCGTGCACCCCGACCGCAAGGTGGTGTCGGTCAGCGGCGACGGCGGCTTTCTGATGAATTCCCAGGAGCTCGAGACCGCGGCTCGCCTGGGCACCTCGGTCGTGAACGTGATCTGGGAGAACGCCCAGTTCGGCTCGATCGTGTGGAAGCAGGACAAGAAGTTCGGCCGCCACTTCGGGGTCGACTTCGGCAACCCGGATTTCGTCAAGCTGGCCGAGGCCTTCGGGTTGCCGGCGTGGCGCTGTCAGAGCGCCGATGATTTCCCGCGCCTGCTCGAGACCGCCCTCGCCAAGGACGTCCCGTCCGTGATCGTCGTGCCGATCGACTACTCGATCGACGTGGCGATCTCCGAGCAGCTCGGGGCCGAGACCGTCGCAACCTGATTAGGGGCCCCTAATAAGGGAACCCTAACCGTGCTACTGTGCCGGTCGAAGCCCGCGCGATGAGCCTCCTCTCCGCACCCACAGCCCCCGCGTCGAAGCCGTCGAAACTCCGCCCCCGCGCGGGTGAGCGGGCAAGCTTCTACGTGTGGACAGCGCTCGGCCTGGCCGCGGCCCTGGCGATCGTCATCGTCAGCTGGCATGCCAAGGGCGGGACCCCCGATCCGACCGACGTGGCCGCCGGCGGCCACCGACTGGCCAACACCACCGTGGTGATCGACAGCGCGATCCTCGTGTTCCGCGAGGGGCTCGAGACGATCCTCGTGCTCGCGGCGATCACCGCCAGCTTCCTGGGGGCCAACCGGATCTACCGCCGCCCGGTGGCCGCCGGCAGCGGCTTCGCGCTCGGCGCTGGAGTGCTCACCTGGTTCGGCGTGATCTGGCTGATCGGCCGTTTCCACGGCTCGGAGCTCTCGATCCAGGCCGCGACCGGAATCCCGGCCCTGATCGTGCTCCTGATCGTCATGAACTGGTTCTTCCACAAGGTCTACTGGACCGGCTGGATCGCCCACCACCACAAGCGCCGCCGCGGGCTGCTCGGCGGGGACGCCGCGAGCACCCGGCGACGGATGCTCCTCGGGTTGGCGCTGCTCGGCTTCACCTCGGTCTACCGGGAGTGCTTCGAGCTCGTGGTCTTCCTGCAGAACTTGCGAGAGATTTACGGGGCTGGGGTCGTGCTCGAGGGGGTTGTGATCGGGCTGCTGTTCACCGCCGCGGCCGGCGTGCTGACCTTCGGGCTGCACCAGCGGCTCCCCTACCGCCGGCTGCTGATCATCACGGGGGTGCTGCTCCTGTTCGTGCTCCTCATCCAGGTCGGCGAGGAGGTCAACGAGATGCAACTGGCGGGCTGGATCGGCACCACCGAGATCCACGGGCTGACGATCCCCGGCTGGATGGGGACCTGGTTCAGCCTGTTCAACAACTGGGAGACGTTCGCCGCCCAGTTCGTCGCGGTCCTCATCGTGGTCGGCTCGTACCTGGCCGCCCAGTACCTGCGCGTGTGGCGACCGCGGCGCCAAGGCCGCCAGCCGGCGCGCTTCGCCCAGCGGATTCCCGAGCGTTCCGCGGACATCGCCGTGGCCAGGTCGCCGCTGACCAAAGGGCTGACCTCGGCATGAGCCGGGCAGAGAGCGAGCTTGCGGCTGATGCCACGCGGCCTGACGCTCGCCTGCATGGGGGCACTGGCGGCGCTCGCGGCCGCCGGCTGCGGCGGCGGGCAGGGCGCCGCCCCTAGCAGCGCGAGCGCCTCGAGCACCGCGGGCGCGCTGCCCCGGGCGCACCCGCAAGCGATCCAGCCGCTGGCCGGGGCGCAGGCCGCGCTGACCCCCGGTCCCGGGACCCCGCCCGCCGGCGACACCACCGCTCACGCCCCGCCGCTGGCCCAGGTCAAGCGCGAGCTGATCGAGTTGAACCTGTGCGGCGGCGCGACCAGCAGCGCCCAGGCCCAGCCCGTCGTGAGCGCCGCCGGTCCCGGCTTCATCGCCGACCCGGGCACGACCCAGAACGTTGGCCAGCTACCGGTGCTGACCTCCCGCCTGGACGCCCTGGCCAGGGCGCTCCACGTGACGATCTACGGGATCAGCGGCTACCGCACCCCGGCGCACAGCGTCGCCGTCGGCGGCTTCGCCGACGACCCGCACACCAAGGGCGAGGCCGAGGACATCGGCGTCGGCAGCCTGCTGCGCTCGAGCGCGGCGCAGATCAGCGAAGCCGAGCTGGCGCGGTTCGGCCTCTACCGGCCGTTCGACCCGACCGACGATCCGGGCAACACCGAGGTCAATCACATCCAGCTGATCCCGTCCGGAGGCCCGCTCCCGGTCGTGATCGCCGACGCCACATACGCTCCGGATCCGTCCTGCAAGTGAGCGCCTAATCGATCGAGGCGGCGACCCCCGAGCGGCTGGGCGCCTCGACCGTCGCCACCTGGCGCGCGGCGGCCGGCAGTCCCGCGCTGGCCAGCGCTCCCAGCAGCGACAGTCCCGCGCTGGTGGCCAGCGCCGCGGTGAAGCCGTCGCTGAATAGCTGCGGCGACGCGTAGCCGCCCGAGCCGCTGAACACCGCCACCAGCGCCGCGATCCCGAACACGCCGCCAAGCTGGCGCAGCGCGTTGAACGTGCCCGAGGCCTGCCCGAGGCTGGCCGGCGCCACAGCGCTCACCACCGCGTTCTGGAGGGCGGGCATCGCCATCGAGACGCCGACGCCGGCGATCATGAGCGGCGCCACGAGCCGCCAGTAGGCGACGTCGGGAGTCGCGATCAGCGCGATCCAGCCCAGGCCCGCGGCCTGGAGGAGTAGCCCGGCGACCGCGAACGGGCGTTCGCCGACGCGCGAGATCCGCGCTCCGGTGATCGGCGCGACGATGAACAGCGTGGCGGTCCATGGGAGCAGGCGGACGCCGGCGTCGAGGGGACCGCGGTGTTGGGCGATCTGGAGGAACTGCGCCATGAAGAACACCGCCCCGAACAGCGCCCCGAACAGGAAGAAGGCCGCCGCGTTCCCCGACGAGAACTGGCGCGAGGCGAATAGCCCCATCGGCAGCATCGGCTCGGCCGCCCTCCGCTCCCACAGCACGAACGCAATCGTGAGCAGCGCGCCCACGGCCAGCGTCGCCACCACCTCGACGCTGCCCCAGCCGGCCGAGTTGCCCCGCACGAGCCCCCACACGAGCCCGAGCGCGGCGCCCGTGACCAGCGCGAGGCCGCCGATGTCTGGGGCGCGGCGCGGGCCGTAGCTCTCCGACACGCGGGCGAGCACGACCGGAATCGTCAACAGGCCGATCGGGACGTTGATCCAGAAGATCCACTGCCAGGCGATGCCCTGCGTGATCGCGCCGCCGAGGACCGGCCCTCCGAGCACGGCGAGCCCGGTGATGCCGCTGAAGATCCCAAGCGCGCGTGCCCGGCGCTCGGCTGGATACGCCGCGCTCAGGAGCGTCATGCCGAGCGGCATCACGAGCGCCGCGCCCGCGCCCTGCACGGCGCGAGCGGCGATCAGCCAACCGACGGTCGGCGCGAGCGCGCAGGCGGCCGAAGCCAGGGAGAACAGGCCAAGGCCGGCGGCGAACATGCGCCGTCGCCCCAGCCGGTCGCCGAGCGCGGCGCCCGTCATCAGCAGCACCGCGAAACTGAGCGTGTACGCGTTCACCGTCCACTCGAGCTGTTCGATCGAGGCGCTCAGGTCCGCCCGGATCGTGGGCAGCGCGGTCGTGACGACGAGCGCGTCGAGCGCCACCATCAGCGAGGCTACGGACGCGACTATCAACACCCAAACTGGCCCTCTGCGCATGTCTTGCTCCTCACGATTGGTTGTGTCGCGAGTTGAGACCCGCCCCTGCGCGGAAATTGACCGATGAATTTTGGGCCGCGGCGGTGTCTCGTTCGGTGATGCCCAGTGACACGATGCGACCATGACCACGAACGTCCTGACCCGGGCCCGCGGCGGCGACGAGCAGGCGTTTCGCGAGCTGACCGACGTCCACCGGCGGGAGCTACAGCTTCACTGCTACCGGATCCTCGGCTCGGTCCAGGACGCCGAGGACGCGCTTCAGGAGACCTTGTTGTCGGCCTGGCGCGGGCTTGACGGCTTTCAGGAGCGATCCTCGCTGCGCTCCTGGCTCTACACGATCGCGACCAACCGGTGCCTGAACGTGCTCCGTGACGGCGCGCGCCGGCCCCAGGAGCGGGGGCCGCTGTCGTTTCAGCCGCCCGAGCCGACTCGCTACGGCGAAGTCGCGTGGCTCGAGCCCTACCCTGACGCGCTGCTCGAGGGCCTCCCGGACACCGCCCCGGGTCCCGACGCCCGTTACGAGGCGCGCGAGGCGGTCGCGCTCGCGTTCGTCACGGCGCTCCAGCGCATGCCTCCCCGGCAACGAGCGGCGCTCGTGCTGCGCGATGTGCTGGGTTATCGAGCGTCCGAGGTCGCGTCGATGCTCGACACGACCGAGACGTCGGTCAACAGCGCCCTGCAGCGGGCGCGGGCGACGCTCGACGCGAGCGCGCCACCGGCACGCGAGCGCGCGCGACTGCCGCACTCGTCCTCCGAGCGCGAACTCGTCGGGCGGTTCGCGGACGCGTTCGAGAGCGGCACGGTCGAGCAGATAGTCGCGCTGCTGACCGACGACGCCTGGGTCACGATGCCGCCCGAGCCGTTCGAGTACCAGGGCCTGGACACCATCGCCGAGTTCTTCGCCCACGCGTTCGCGGCGCGTGGCGAGCGCACCGACCGGCTCGTGCCGACGCGCGCCAACGGGCAGCCGGCGTTCGGGCATTATCTGGGCGACACCCACGCGCCGATCGTCCGCGGCGTGGGCGTGATCGTGCTGACGCTCGACGGCGACCGGATCTCTCAGCTCACCCGCTTCGGGGGCTCCGCCCTGCTCGCCCGCTTCGGGCTGCCGCGTACCCTTCCGGCCTGAGGTCGTCCTAGGTGGGCCGGAGTCGCCCGCGCGGGACCGGCTGTGGCGCGGCCGCGGCGTCGGCGCCGCCTACGATGTCGCGCAGCGCGGCGATCTCGTTGGCGAGCGCTTTGCGTCCGGCCGGGGTGGCGCTGATCCAGGTGCGCGGCTTGCGCCCCTCGAACGTCTTCGTGGTCTTGATGTAGCCGGCCTTCTCGAGCGTGGTCAGGTGCCGGGAGAGGTTGCCATCGGTGAGGTCGAGCAGGTCCCGTAGGGAGACGAAGTCGATTCGCCTGGTGTCGCAGGTCGCGGTGAGGATGCCGAGACGCGCGGGCTGGTGAATCGCCGGATCGAGCCGTGTCGTCGGATGGGTCATGAGCCCTGACGTTCGTTGGCGTGGCCGGCCGTGCCCAGCACGATCAGTCCGGCGCCGATGATGATCTCGCCGACCGACGGCGGCATCCCGCGGGCGATCATCACGTCCCCGATCAGGCCGGCGGCCACGGCGGCCGCGCTCAGTGTGGGCAGGCCGGCGAGGTATGCCGCCACCGCGGTGGCGGCCGCGATCGCCGAGATCAGCGGGTTGGCTCCGATCGCGATCGCCACGGCGACCCCAACCACCCCAGCCGCGCCGCAGGCGACCCGGAGCCGCATCGATCCGCGAAGGCCGCGGCGTTCCTCCGCGCGCACGATCCACCATCGCACCAGCGGTCGAATCGTCACGACTCCCGCGATCAGCACGACCGAGACAACCGTGGCGTTCGGCCACAGCGTCTTGAGGAGGCCGTGGGCGAGCAAGACCGCACCGAGCGCGACCAGGGCCAGCGAGGGCGCGAGCGTGGCACGGCGGGTGCGTTCGCGTACACCGCTGAGATACCGCAGTCGGTCAGCGGCGTCTCGGGCCGAGAGCGAGTCGTGGTCCGGGAGTGGATACATCGCGCGTCCAGAATATCACAAAGTACTTGACATCGCAAAGTCAAATGCCGTATCGTCCTCGACGTAAAGTACTTGGTATTGCAAAGTGATGCTGGCGAGGACCCGGCGCTCTCGAATCCTGGAGGTATGGCGATGTTGAAGATGACCGGCGCTCGGCTCCACCCGGCGGTCAGGATCCTGATCGGTGCCGGGGTGATCGCGATCGGATTGGTCCGCCATGGCACCACGCCCCTGATCGTCGGCGGCGCGCTGATCGTGTGGGGAGTTGCCGCGGTGCTCGGGCGATGAGCGCGATCGTGGTGGAGCAACTGGAGCGTCGCTTCGGCGACCTAGTCGCGGTGGACGACTTCAGCTTCGAGATCGATGCCGGCGAGGTCGTCGCCCTGCTCGGTCCCAACGGGGCGGGGAAGACCACGACGCTCGAGATCCTCGAGGGCTACCTCGCGCCGACCGGCGGGAGCGTGTCGGTGCTCGGCGCCGATCCGCGCCGGGCCGGCCGGGCGTGGCGGGCCCGGATCGGGGTCGTGCTGCAGTCGACCAGCCTCGATCCGCAGCTCACCGTGCGCGATGCGCTCGGCGTGTTCGCGCGAGTGTTCACGCGCCCGCGGCCCGTCGCGGAGGTGCTCGAACTGATCGGACTCGAGTCAGATGGCGGGACGGCAATCGGGCAGCTTTCCGGCGGTCAGCAGCGCCGCGTCGATCTGGGCCTCGGCATCGTCGGGCGACCGGAGCTGTTGTTCCTCGACGAGCCCACGACCGGGCTCGACCCGGCCGCCCGGCGCGGGACCTGGCGGATCATCGAGCAGCTCGCGGATGGGGGAACGACGGTTCTCCTCAGCACGCACTACATGGAGGAGGCGCAGCACCTGGCTGATCGGCTGCTGATCCTGGCCGACGGCCGGCTCGTGGTCGATTCGCCAGCCGACAGCCTCCGGGCGTCGATGGCCCGCAGCACAGTCAGATTGCCGCTCCCCACGGGCATGGATCTCTTCGACCCGCCCGGCGTGCTCGCCGGGCACCTCGCGAACGGGCAACTGCAACTGGTCCTCGACAGCGCCGATCTGAGCTCGGTTCTCGGACAGTTGCTCGAATGGGCGCGGGCAAACGACATCGACCTCGCCGGGCTCGAGGTCGCTCCACCGACCCTCGAGGACACCTACCTCGAGCTCACGGCTCCGATCCACAGCCATGCCTGAGCGCGAGCCACTCCACCGCCAGCCGGGTCCACGGGGCTTGCTGGCCGGCCAGGTCGCCTACCACACCCGCGTCCTGCTCCGCACGCCGCGCGCAGTCGTCGGCGGCGTGCTGCTGCCCGTCCTGCTGCTCGTGCTGCGCGGCGACGCCACGCACCTGACGGCCGGAGAGCACGCACGGCTGGTGGCGGGCCTCGCCGTCTTCGGAGCGCTCTCGATCGCCTACATCACCCATACGAGCAATCTCGTCGCGGCCCGCCAGGCCGGGGTCCTGAAACGCTGGCGGGCGACTCCGCTACCCGCATGGAGCTATTTCACCGGGCGGATCGCCGCCACCACGCTGTTGGCCGTCGCCGGCGGCATCGTGACGACGCTCGCCGGCGCCGCCGAATACCACATCCCGCTTCATCCCGGCACGATCCTCGGCCTCGCGGTCGTCCTGCTGGTGGGCGCGGCCACCAGCGCGAGCATCGGCACCGCCGCGAGCGCACTGATCCCGAGGGTCGAGGCGGCGTGGCCGTTGCTCGGCATGACCTACGTGCCGATGGTGATCCTGTCGGGCGGGTTCGGCAGCGCCGGCGGCGAGCCGGCCTGGGTCGCGACGATCGTCGATTACCTCCCCGTTCGGCCGGTCATCGACGGCGCGTCGAACGTCATGCTCCCCGGAAACGGTGGGCTCCCGATCAGCGTGCACAATGCGGCCGTGCTGGCGGCCTGGGCCGTCGCCGGCATGCTGCTCTCGGGGCGCTGGTTCCAGTGGGCACCGCGCCAGGCCGGCCGGCGGCGTCCCGCCCGTGGGGCGGTTTGAACGCACGGCCTCGGGCGCGGAGCGGACGCTACAGGTTGCCCTGCGCCATCTTGCGCAGGTCCATCGCCTTGTCGTAGGTCTCCTCGTCCACGCCTAGCTCGAGCGCGACGTCGCGCATGGGCCGGCCGGAGTCCGCAGCCTGCTTGACGATCTCGGCGCCCTTGTCGTAGCCGATGTAGGGGTTCAGCGCGGTGGCGGCCGACAGCGTCATCTCGGCCGAGCGGCGCAGTCCCTCGTCGTTGGCCTCGATCCCGTCGATGCACTTCTCGGCGAAGATCCGGCAGCCGCTGGTCAAGAGACGAATCTGGTCGAGCAGGTTGCGGGCGATCAGGGGCACCCGCACGTTCAGCTCGAAGTTGCCCTGGGTCCCGGCCATCGTGATCGCGGTGTCGTTGCCGATCACCTGAGCGGAGATCTGCAGGACGACCTCGGGGATCACCGGGTTGACCTTGCCGGGCATGATCGAGGAGCCCTTCTGGAGCTCGGGGAGCAGGATCTCGCCGATCGCGGTCCGGGGACCCGAGCCCATCCAGGCCAGGTCGTTGGCGATCTTGGTCAGCGAGACCGCGAGGACCTTCAACGCGCCCGAAAGCTCGACCAGCGCGTCGCGGTTGCCCTGCGCCTCAAACGGATCCTCGGGCGGGAGGATCTCCAGGCCGGTCGCCTCGGTGAGCAGCTTGCGGACCCGGGCGGCGAACTCGTTGTGGGTGTTCAGGCCGGTCCCGGTGGCGGTACCGCCGAGCGGGATCTGAGCGACCTGGGGCAGCGCGTTCTTGATGCGCCGCGCGCCCAGCCGGACCTGGGCCGCGTACCCCGAGAACTCCTGCCCGAGCGTGACCGGCACCGCGTCCATCAGGTGGGTGCGGCCCGACTTGACCATGTCCTTGAACTCGTCGGCCTTGCGCTGGAGCGAGGACTCGAGCTGCTCGAGCACCGGCAGCAGACCGTTGGTGACCGTGTCGAGCGCGGCCAGGTGGACGGCCGAGGGAAACACGTCGTTGGAGGACTGGCCCATGTTGACGTCGTCGTTGCGGTGCACGTCCTCGCCGGCCAGGGCGGCCATCACCTCGTTGGCGTTCATGTTCGAGGAGGTTCCCGAGCCGGTCTGGAACACGTCGATCGGGAACTGGTCGTCGAACTCACCCTCGGCGATGCGGTCGCCAGCGGCGACGATCCGGTTCGCTTTGTCCTCGTCGAGCAGACCGAGCTCGGCGTTGACCCGCGCGGCCGCACCCTTGATCCGCCCAAGCCAGCGAATCACCGGGACCGGGATCCGCTCGCCCGAGACCGGGAAGTTGGCCACTGCCTTCGTGGTCTCACCGCCCCACAGCTGCTGCTTTTCCTGAACGCCCATGTCGGTCCTTTCGCAGTTTCCGTCTCTGATGTGAGGCTACCGCGCGGTCGCGGCCAGCGGCCTCCGGGCCTGGCCCGCGCCGGCCCCAACCGGCGCGTCGGCGCCCGCGTCCAATTTAGAATCCCGGCGCGCTTGAGGCTCGAACGGATTCCCGGAGGCGTCGGCGGCCTCGTCGCCGGCTTGCTGGTCGCGTTGGCGGCAGGCGTCGGCCTGGGGGCGCTGCTGTTTGGATCGGGAGGGAGCGGCTCCGGCGCCGGCGGCGCGGCCGACACGCGGGCCGTCCGACTACCCAAGTCGCTCGATCAGTTCAAGGACCGGACCGACCTGGTGGCGGCGCACGCCAAGCCGTCGACCGCGTCCGCGCAGCGCGCCAACGAGGCAAAGGTCCACTCGGCCACGGTGGCCGCCTATTCCAAGGCGTTCGGCGGAGCCGCAGCCGATTACCGGGCCTACGCCGACGGCAGCTTCACGCACCTGGTCTACGTGATCGCGGTCCGCGCCGACGCGCCCGGTCTGACAATCGGCCCGACCGAGGACCTGGCCTCCTACCGCTCGTTCTTCCGGCTCGCCTACCCCACCGATCAGGTCACGTCGGTGGGCGCCGTCTCGTGTCGTGTCAGCTGGGCGCCGACCCCGGTCGGCCAGACGCCGTCGGCCGAGGACGAACGCACCGTGGCCTGCCAGCGCTCAGCGCGGGGCGTCACCGTGTTCGTCGGTGGCAGTGGCTTCACCGGGCCGTCCGGGCTGCAGGCGATGGCCGGGCTGACCAGCTCGGCTTTGACCAGCGTGACGGGCTAGCTAGCCCGTCAGTTCGCGACGGCGCCGGTCGCCACGGCGACGATCGCCGACCGCATGGCGGTTGCGACGCTCGAGCCCTCGGGACACGGCCATGGCTCGACGGGTCCACGTCCGGCGCGACCGTTTGCGCCGCTCTTGGCCGGCGTAGACGAAGCCGAGCCCGCGATGCGTCGACTCGTGGGCGGGCACGATCGGCTGCGTGCTCTGACGCTGCGCCTGCAGCTGGAAGAGCGATGCTCGTGCCCGCCACTGCCTGGCGGCCTCCGCCGCGGCCCGTCGCTTCTCGGGGCAAGTCTCCGGGTTGTGGGCCACCGCCTCGTGCCCGCGAGCCTGTTCGAGGTTGAGCTCCGCGATCAGCGCGAGCTCGATCGCGTTGAGGCTGAGCGTCGGGCCCGCAGGCCGGTCCCCGGCTCCGCTCGGTGGCGGCTTGTGCTCCGGGCGTCGCATTAGCTCGAGCGCGCCACCGCCGCGCCTGAGTGGGCGCAGCAGCCCGCAGAAGATCAAGACCGGCAGGCACGCCACGAGCGCCCCACCGACGCCCGAGACGATCATCTGCCCTAACACCTGGCCATCCACCGCGCGGATTCCTCGGTCGGGTCGAGAGTCGTCGGTGAGCCGAGATGGAAGCCCTGGCCGAGCTCGCAGCCGAGCTCGCTGAGCGCCGCGAGCTGACCGGCGGACTCGATGCCCTCGGCTACGACACCGAGCTCGAGGTTGGCCGCGAGGTCCAGGACCATCCGGATGAACGCGCGATCGGACCCGCCCTCCTCGAGGTTGTCCATGAACGGCATCCCGATCTTCAGCCAATCAATCGGGAGCGAGCGCAAATGGCAGAGCGAGGAGTAGCCGGTGCCGAAGTCGTCAAGGGCCAGCTGGACGCCGAGTGCACGCAACTCGTGCAGGGTCGCGACGCTGCGGTCGGGATCGCTGAGCATTATTCCCTCCGTTATCTCGAGCACCAGCCGGTCGGGCTCGAGCCCGCTGTCGTCCAGCGCCGCCGCGATTCCGCCGACGAAGCGCCGCTCGCGGAGCTCGACCGGTGAGACGTTCACGTGGATCGCGGCGGGAACCCCGTCCGTCCAGCCCCAGGTCTGGGCGTCGCGGCAGGCCCGCTGCAGCACCGAGTGTCCGATCGCCACAACCGCCCCGATCTCCTCGGCGAGCGGGATGAACGACGAGGGCGTGAAGCAGCCACGCGGAGCGTCGGGCCAGCGCACGAGCGCCTCGCTGGCCACCACCCGTCCGGTGCGGAGCTCGACGATCGGCTGGTAGTGCACGACGAACGCGTCGTCCCGGACGGCGTCCCTCAGTCGCACCTTGAGACGGTGGCGGTTCTTCACCGGGACCTCCATGCCGGACTCGAACAGCTCGTAGCGGTCCTTGCTCTCGTACTTGGCCCGATACATGGCCAGATCGGCGTTCCGGATGAGCTCCTCGGGCCTCACCTGGCCTCCGTGGCCGGTCGCGATGCCGGCACTGGCGTGCATCGAGAGGTTCTGGCCGCTGACCGAGAACCGCTCGGCGAGATGACGGTTGATCCGCTCGGTGACTTCGATCGCCTCTTGCTGGGAGTCCGGGCGGTCGAGCATGATCGCGAACTCGTCGCCGCCCAGCCGCGCCACGATGTCGGACGGCCGCACGCAGTCGCGGAGCCGACGCGCGACCGCGATCAACAGCTCATCGCCCGCGGCATGCCCGAGGCTGTCGTTGACGGTCTTGAAGTCGTTGATGTCAATGAAGATCACCGACACCCCACCACGCGCCCGGTCCAGGGCAGCGCCCACCCGCTCGACGAACAAGGACCGGTTGGCCAGGTCGGTGAGGGGGTCGTGCGATGCCTGGTGCAGCAGCTCACGCTGCAGTTCCTTCAGACGCCACACGGCCTGGCCGAGACGGTCGTTCTCGAGCGCGACGCTCGTGTTGTTGGCCAGCGTCTCGAGCAGCTTCACGTCCTCCGGGCAGAAGTGGTCGACGACCCCGGACGGATTGCCGATCGCGATCGCGCCGATCAAGCTCCGCTCCCCCTTGAGGACGGCGAGCATCCCGTCGCCAAGCTCCCGCGAGCGCATGTATTCGACCAGCCGATCGTCGCCTATCTCGGACGCCGCGAAAGCTCGGCGCTCGTGGCTGTCGGCCAGCGATCCAAAGCGCGCCACGATCGCGGGGTCGACGGGCTCGAGGGCGGAGGCCGCGCCTTCAGCGCCCACGCTGCCGCGCAGCGCGTCACCGCCGTCCGGCGAGAAGAAGATGATCTCCGCCACATCGGCACGGAACGCGTCGCGCGCCTGAGCGAGCAATCCCTCGAGGGCCGGTCCGATCTCGGGAGCGTGCGACAGCGCTCGAGCGGCCTGGTAGAGGAAATCCACCCGCTCGTGCCGCTGGCGCTCGGTGACGTAGGCCCGGTAGCTGACGAACATCCCCGCGACCGGGATCGTCATCAAGATCGCGGTCTTCCAGTCCTCGTAGATGATCGTCGCCGCGCACAACCCGACGCTCGTGTTCGCCACGACGACGGTAAGGTCGGTCCGCAACGAGCGAGCGACCTCCCGGATGGAGAGCTGCCCCTCGGAGACCGACACGGCGCTGCTGATGAGCAGCACGGCCACCACCGAGTTGGCCACGGTAGCGAGGATCGCGGCCGCCCAGACGACCGGGGAGATGTCGGTCGATGCCCCCGCGACCGCGTGGAACACGAGCACCGCAATGCTGCTCCCAAGGCCGAACACGCCGAAGTTGAAGGCCAGCCGGATCACAGGCAGCTTGCGGTGCACGGCGAGCACGAACAGCCGCCCGATCGCACCGGCGAGGATCGCCGGCGGCCCGCCGGCGAACACGAGCGCGAACACGAACGGGATCTCGCCAAGCGACATCGAGTGCGCGCTGCGCCGGAAATGAACGTGCACCACGAACCGCTCGGCCGCCGCGAAGGCGATCACGAGCGCCCAGAACGGCACGTGGACCGAGGAGATGACCGGCGGCACATCGCCGGCGCCGGCCCTGAACAGAAGCGCGGCGGCCGAGATCATCGCGCCGCTCAACGTCCAGATCGCCACCTGCCCGGAGGACATCCGGTAGGGACGCTGCCGCGCGATGTGCGCGAGCAGCGAGCGCAACCTCGAGTCTCGGCCTGCCTCGGTGCTGCTGTCGATAACGCTCAACTCCTACCCCCAGGTCGTGGCCCAGCCGAGGTCTGACCAGCTGGCGCTCGTCGGGCTGACGTCGCCTGTGTCGCTCGAGGAGCAATCGGCGCAGCTCCAGCTGGCGGCGCTCCAGCTGGCCGCGAGTGGATCAGCGGCCGTGCTCCAACTGGCCGCGCTCCAGCTCGCCGCGTCGTAGTCGATGCTGTTCGTGGCGGGATCGATCAGGTCGTTCGGCGTCAGGCCGCGGTCGGACGCGAGTTGACCGCAGCTGGCCGAGTACGCGCCCATCGCGCGCACCTCGTGGCCCCCGTCGGAAAGGGGCGCCGCCGTGTTGACGATCGCGCCCTTGACCATCGCGGGCGTCCAGCGGGGATGCGCCGCGAGCAGGTCCGCGGCGAGCCCGGCGACGATCGGCGCGGCCAGCGACGTCCCGCTGAGCTGGAAGTACGCACCGCCGATCACGCAGGTCGGGCAGGCGCCCGCGAACGAGCTTCCGGGGGCCAGGGTGGAGACGATGTGGGCGCCCGGCGCCTCCACGTCGGGTTTCGAGAAATCGTCCTGCGTCACGCCCCGGCTCGACCAGCCGGCCTGGACATCGTCCGAGGTAGATGTCGTCCCCCCGGTGTCGACGGCTCCGACCGTGATGACGTACGGATCGTTGCCCGGGGCGTACGACACCGCGTCGTCCGCGGTTCCGAGATTGCCGGCCGCGGCCACAACGGTGATGCCGTGGAACCAGGCCTGCTCGACTGCGGCGTCGAGCGGGTCGGTCGTGTAGGACTCGGCCGACCCGGAGCGGAAGGAAAGGTTGACGACGCGGATGTTGTAGTCGGCCTTGTGATCGACGGCGAACTGCAGGCCGTAGATCGCGTCGAGCGTGGTGGCGTGACCGGAGTCGTCGGCGACCTTGATCGAGATCAGGTTGGCGTCGGGCGCGGTGCCGGCGTACCGGCCGTAGAGCGAGTCGCTCGAGTCGCGATACCACCCGTCTCCCGCCACCAGTCCGGCCACTGCGGTCCCGTGGCCATAGGTGTCATCGGCAGTGGTGGCGCCGGGGTCCACCACGGCGGAGGCGATCACCCGCGAGGTCGAGCTGCCTTGGGAAGCCTGGAAGTCGGGGAGGTCGCCGCTGATGCCGGTGTCGATCACCGCGACGCCGATGCCCGCGCCGGTGCTACGACTCCAGAGCTTCGTCGCCCCGATCGTCTGATCAAACGGGGTGGCCAGGGTCCACGGGGTCGGGTCGGTCAGGGTGGTTTCCCGGATCGCCGCGTTGAGCGACACGGCGCGGACGATCGGGTTTGCCGCGAGTTGCCTGGCCGCGCCGGCGCTCAGACGCGCCGAGAGGCCGTTGATGATCCGCAGATCGACCCCGGGCTTCCCGCCGAGGGCACGCACCAGCGCGCGTCCCCGCGCCGCGTCAACCCCGCGCCCCAGCTGGATGATCACCTCGACCTGCCGGCCAGGCGTACTGGCGGCTGTTCGCGCCAGGGCAGGCGACAGGCCGGCCGGGTTGGTGGGCGGGACTCCAGCGCCGGGTGCAGCGCCCGGGATCAGGAGAAGAAGCGCTGCGACGGCGGCCGCGAGCAGCGACAGCGCGCCGGAGGACACGGCGATCAAGGCGCGCGTACGCGACTCTCGCTGAGACGAGACCCGGGGGTCGGCCGCGCCCACATTCGCTGCCACACCCTGCAAACGGCGGACTCAGCCCGGAACTTTCACGTCCTCAGGAAATTTGTCCGAGCACCTCGCCGGCGGCCGCCACGTCTTGGCCGAAGGCGCGGTCCTCGGTGCCGGCGCCGATGGTCTCGGACGCGGCGGCGTACAGCGCCTGCACGCCGGTCCCGGCCGGCACGCGTCCCGCCATCCGCAGTGCGCGCAGAGCCACGACCAGCTCGGTGGCCACCAGCACGCTCATCGCCTCGAGCATCTCCTCGGTGCGCGTGGCCGCGGTGGCGGCCAGGCTGGCGTGGGATTCGACGCCGAGCGACGCCCACACGCTCTGGACGGCCATCGGGTTGGCCAGCGAGCGGACCTCAGCAGCCGCCGCGTGGGCCGTGTACTCGAGCATCATGTGCCCGGAGTCCGGCCCGGGCTCGGCGGCCAGGAACGGCGGCAGCCCGCTCATGCGCGGATCGAGCAGCGCGCTCACCCGGCCGGCGATCAGCGAGGCCGAGTGCGCGAACGCCGCGCGCAGCGCGTCGAGCGCGGCGCCCAGTTCGGCGGAGTGGAAGTTGCCGGTGGGCAGGGCCCGGCCATCATCGATGAGCGCGTTCTCGGGGCGCGCGTTGAGCTCACGAGCCAGCACCTCGTCCAGGTGGTCGAGCGCATCGCGGGCCACCCCGTCGACCTGCGGCAGCACGCGGAACGCATAGGGATCTTGGACCAGGCGGTCGGGCGAACGCGGGTCGAACGGGGCGCCGGCCAGGAGCTCGCGCATGGTTGCGGCCACGGCGGCCTGGCCGCGCGCGCCGCGAGCGGCCTGCACTCGCGGGTCGAGCACGACCGGGTCGGCCTCGAGCGCCTCGAACGACAGCGCCGCCACCTCGAGCCAGCGCGCCTGCAGCGCCAAGGCGTCGACGCTGAGCAGCGCCGCATGGCCGGCGGTCATGGCCCCGGAGCTCATGAAGCCCAGGCCGTCGCGCAGGCCGAGCCTGATCGGCTCCGGCGGCGCCAGCGCGTCGATCAGCCGGCCGTCGTGCCACACCTGGCCTTCGCCGAGCAGGGCCAGCGCGATCTCGGCCAGCGCCGGCAGGTCGCCGGTGCCGAGCGACCCCAGCTCGCGCGTGAGCGGGGTGATCCGGTCGTTCAGGGCGTTGACGAGGGCGTCGAGCAGGGCCGGGACGACGCCCGCGCCACCCGCCCCGAGCTGATTGGCCCGCACGACCATGCCCGCCCGGACGAGCTCCGGCGCGAGCGGCCGCCCGGCGCTGACCGCGTGGCTGCGCAGCAGGTTCCACTGAAAGCGCTCCCGGTCGGCGTCGCTGATCGGCCGGTCGCGCAGCGCGCCCACACCGGTGGTGGCACCGTACAGGGGCTCGCCGCGCTCGAGCAGCGCCCCGATCGCCACGCGCGCGTCGTCGTTGCGGGTCTTGGCAGCCGGCGACAGTTCGACCCGCGCGCCACGTCGCGCCACGGCCGTCACGGATTCCGGGGTCAGCGTCTTGCCGTCCAGCACGATCGCGGCGGCCATTAGCATCGCCCTCCGTGGCTGCAAGTCAGACAGCGACCGCGTCGCGCCGTATGGGACTGCTGGCGCCGGCGCCGTCGCCCGCGCTCGTGCTCGGCGCGATCGCCTCGGTTCAGTTCGGCTCGGCGATCGCGGCCACGCTGTTCGCGAGCATCGGACCGGGCGGCGCGGTGTGGCTGCGCCTGCTGTTCGGGACGGTCATCCTGGTGCCGCTCTGGCGGCCGCGGTGGCGCGGGCACACGCGGCGCGAGCTTCTGCTCGCCGGCCTGTTCGGGCTCGTGCTGGCCAGCATGAACTTCTGCTTCTACTCCGCGATCCACCGGATCCCGCTGGGGATCGCGGTCACCTTCGAGTTCGTCGGGCCGCTGGCGATCGCCATCGCCGGCTCGCGCCGGCCGCTCGACCTCGTGTGGGTGGCGCTCGCCGCCGCCGGCATCCTCGCCCTGACCCGCGGCGGCGTGCACGATCTGGACGGGCTGGGCGTCGCCCTGGCCCTGCTGGCGGGCGGCCTGTGGGCCGCTTATATCCTGCTCAACGCGCGGCTGGGTCGGGCGTTCGAGGGCGGGACCGGCCTGTCGCTGGCAATGTGCGTGGGCACTGTGGTGATGACTCCGCTCGGGCTCGCCCAGGGCGGCTCGCACCTGCTCGAGCCCCGCTCGCTCCTGCTCGGCGCCGCCGTCGGGCTGCTGTCCTCGGCGATCCCGTACTCGTTCGAGAACGAGGCGCTGCGCCGGATCGACCCGTCGGTGTTCGGCGTGCTGATGAGCATCGAGCCGGCCATGGCCGCCCTGGCCGGCTTCATCGTGCTGGGGCAGGGGCTGGAGGCGCGCGCGGTGTTCGGGATCGCGCTGGTCGTGGTCGCCTCGGTGGGGGCGGCGCGCCGCACCCGCGAGGCCCCTGTAGACCTCTGATGCCGACCACCTTGCCTCCACGAGTACCGACCGCGTCGTCCCCACGACCACCTTCCGTCTAATGACAAGGCATTTCATTCTACGGTAAAGTCTCGGCTCGATGGCGGAAACCGGAACTCGCACCGTGGAGCGGGCGCTGACGCTGCTGGCGGTGGTCGCGGAGGAAGGCGGCACGCTGAGCCAGCTCGCCCGCGCCGCCGAGCTCTCTCCGAGCACGGCCTCGCGGTTGCTGGCCACGCTGGTTTCTCAAGACCTCGTGCGCCGCGACGAGCACGGTCACTACCACGCCGGCGCTCGGTTGCGCCAGCTCGCGGCGGCCAGCCTGCGCGCCGACCCGCTGCACGAGCTGGCCGGCCCCCATTTGAGCGCTCTGGCCGGCGAGACCGGCGAGACCGCGAACCTCGCCGTGGCCGCCGATCGCCGGCGCGTGGTCTACCTCCGGCAGGTGGCCAGCCCGAAGCTGGTCCAGACCGCCGCGTGGGCGGGGCGCACGATTCCCCGTCGGGGCACCGCGCTCGGCATCGCGCTGAGCGGCGACGTGGGCTCGGGCGGTTACGTGGCCCTGGGCGGCGCGGTCGAACCGGAGGTGACCTCGATCGCCGCGCCCGTGTGGGGTGCCGCCGGCGAGGTCGTCGCCGCGCTCAGCGTGCTGGCGCCGAGCTACCGAATGACGTCGCGGCGCGTTGAGGCGTGCGGGCGGGCGGTGGCGCGCCATGCCGGGGCGTTGTCGCACAGCTTGGGCGCACCGGAACCGGGAGTGGCCGAGACGCACGGAGCCGCGGCGTGAGCGCCGGAACCCCCCTCCGGTGCCGGGGCTGGCAGCAGGAGGCGGCCCTGCGCATGCTCGAGAACAACCTCCACCCCGACGTGGCCGAGAATCCCGCCGAGCTCGTCGTCTACGGGGGGATCGGCAAGGCGGCGCGCAACTGGCCGAGCTACCACGCGATCGTGTCCGAACTTCAACAGCTCGGCGACGCCGAGACGCTGCTGGTGCAGTCGGGTAAGCCGGTGGCGGTGTTCGAGACCCACGAGCACGCGCCGCGCGTGCTGATCGCGAACTCCAACCTGGTCCCCGACTGGGCCAACTGGGACGAGTTCCGCAAGCTCGACGCGGCCGGGCTGATCATGTACGGGCAGATGACCGCGGGCTCCTGGATCTACATCGGGAGCCAGGGGATCCTCCAGGGAACCTACGAGACGTTCGCCGCGGCCGCCCGCAAGCGCTTCGACGGCACGCTGGCCGGGCGCCTTGTGGTCACCGCCGGCCTGGGTGGCATGGGCGGCGCCCAGCCCCTGTCGATCACGATGCTGGGCGGCGCCGCGCTATGCGTCGAGGTCGACCTGCAGCGGATCGAGCGGCGGATCCGCAGCGGGTATCTCGACGAGCGCGCGGCGGACCTGGACGACGCGCTCCTTCGTTTGGACGCGGCGCAGCGCGAGCGCCGGGCGCTGTCGATCGGCCTGGCCGGCAACGCCGCCGAGGTCCTGCCCGAACTCGTGCGCCGGGGGGTCTCCGTGGATGTCGTCACCGATCAGACCTCCGCCCACGATCCGCTCAACGGCTACATCCCGGCCGGCCTGACGCTAGAACAGGCCGAGGTGCTGCGGAAAGCCAATCCTGACGAATATCTCAGACGGGTCGGCGAATCCGCGGTCGCACACGTGGAGGCGATCCGTTCTCTGGCCGCCGCCGGGTCCGAGGCGTTCGATTACGGCAATGCGCTGCGGGGGCTGGCCTACGAGCACGGCGACACCGACGCGTTCTCCTACCCGGGCTTCGTGCCCGCCTACGTGCGGCCGCTGTTCTGCGAGGGCAAGGGGCCGTTCCGCTGGGTGGCGCTGTCGGGCGATCCGGCCGACATCCACGCCACCGACGAGGCCATCCTCGACCTGTTCGGTGACCAGGAGCACATCGCGCGTTGGATCAAGCTCGCCTCCGAGCGGGTGCAGTTCCAGGGGCTGCCGGCGCGGATCTGCTGGCTCGGCTACGGCGAGCGCCACCGTGCTGGGCTGCGCTTCAACGAGATGGTCGCCTCCGGGGAGGTGAGCGCCCCGATCGTGATCGGCCGCGACCACCTCGACACCGGCTCGGTGGCGTCCCCCCAGCGCGAGACCGAGGCGATGGCCGACGGCTCGGACGCGATCGCCGACTGGCCGCTGTTGAACGCGCTGGTCAACACGGCCTGCGGGGCAAGCTGGGTGTCGATCCACCACGGTGGCGGGGTGGGCATGGGCAAGTCGATCCACGCCGGCCAGGTGTGCGTGGCCGACGGCACGCCGGGCGCGGCCGCGCGGATCGAGCGGGTATTGAAGGCGGACCCCGGCCTCGGGATCGTCCGCCACGCCGACGCCGGCTACGAGCAGGCGGTGGCGGCGGCCCGTTCGCACGGGCTGCGCATCCCGATGCTGGCGCAGTGACGTCCGCAGTGCATTTCGCCCGAAACCCCCACCCCCCACCGCCGCCTCCGGGACATAAGCATCTGCCAGGTGCTTATGTCCCGGAGGACGGCGAGCCTCGAGGGGCTTTCGGGCGTTTTGCACGGCGTGAACCACGACGCGCTGGCCGATGAGCACCTCGTTCGAGAACGCCGCCCAGGTACTCCTACCGCCGGCGCCGGACCTGCCGTACCTCCGGACCAACCGCGCCGGCGAGCTCACCCTCGACCCCGGCGGCATCACGGTCGGGAACGACGGCCGGATCGCAGCGCTCGAACCGACCACCGACGCGGACGTCCACGTCGACGCCACCGGATGCGCGCTCCTCCCCGGCCTGGTCGACTGCCACACCCACCTCCCGTTCGCCGGCTGGCGCGCGCAGGAGTACGAGATGAAGGTCACCGGCGTCCCCTACGAAGAGATCTCCAAAGCCGGTGGCGGCATCGCCTCCTCCGCCCGCGCGCTGCGCGAGACCCCGGATGAGCAGGTCCTCGCTCAGGCGACTGGGCTCGCCACCGAGATGCTCCGCACCGGCACGACCACATTCGAGTGCAAGTCGGGCTACGGCCTCTCCCGCGACGGCGAGCTGAGATCGCTGGCGCTCGCCGCCGCACTGGATGACCGAGTCCTCCAGACCACGACCCGCACCGCGCTCCTGGCCCACGCCGTCCCCGCGGGCTACACCGCCGACACCTGGATGGACGAGGTGGAGACGATGGTCCCCGACGCGGTCACCGCCGGCGCCACCGCGCTCGACATCTTCGTCGAGTCGATCGCCTTCAACGTTGAAGATCTCGATCGCCTCGGCGCGCTCGCGACCGCGAACAACGTGAGGCTGCGCGCCCACGTCGAGCAGTTCTCGACGATGCGCTCGGTGCCGGTGGCGCTGAAGCACCGGGCGCGCTCGCTCGACCACCTGTCGGTCATCCACCCCGACGACATCGATCCGCTGGCGCAATCCGACACCGCTGCGGTCCTCCTGCCCGGCGCCGAGTTCATGGGTGCGGAGAGCACCGCGCCCGCACGCACCCTCATCGACGCCGGCGCAATCGTCGTGCTGGCCACCGACGCCAACCCGGGCACCTCGCCGATCTTCTCGCTGCCGCTGATCGTCGGCCTGGCCGTGCGGCGCTATGGCCTGTCCACGCGCGAGGCGCTGCTCGCGGTCACGCTCAACGCCGCCTACGTGCTGAACCTCTCGAGCGACCTCGGCACGATCGAGCCGGGCAAGCGCGGCGATCTGGTCCTGCTCGACAGCACCGCAGAGCACGTGGCCTACCGCCTGGGCCGTAATCCCGTCGCCGCGACGTTCGTGGCCGGCGAGCCCGTGTACGTGCGCCCGGACGCCGAGTGGCGGATCGCCCGACGGTGACGGCCTTCCCGATCGGCGCCACCGTAACCCTCGAGCAACTCGAGCAGGACCCACACCCCGTCCTGGCCAGCCTGCGCGCCACCGAGCCGGTGTCGTGGCTGCCCGCCCTGGACGGCTGGCTCGTCACCCGCCACGACCTCGCGGTCGCCGTGATGCGCGACGCCGACACGTTCACCGTCGACGACCCGCGCTTCTCGACCGCCCAGGTCGTCGGCCCCAGCATGCTCAGCCTCGACGGCCCCGACCACGCCCGCCACCGCGTGCCGTTCGCGGCCCCGTTTCGCCCGAGCGCAGTCCGCGAGCGCTTGGCCGACGCCGCCGCCAGCGAGGCGAACCGGCTGATCGACGGCTTCGCCCGCGCCGGCCACGCCGAGCTGCGGCGGGCCTTCGCCGGCCCCCTGGCCGCCTCGATCATGGCTCGGGCGCTCGGCCTGGACCAACACGAGGTCCCGGACATGCTCGGCTGGTACGACGGGATCGTCACGGCCGTCACCGAGATCACCGCGGGCCAGGACCTTCCCGCCCGCGGGCGTCACGCATTCGGAGCACTCCACGCCCGCCTGCAGGCGGTGATCGCCGACGGCTCCGAGCTGCTCGGCGACGCCGGCGTCCACTCGGATCTCACCCACGACCAGATCATCTCCAACGCCGCGATCCTGCTGTTCGGCGGCATCGAGACGACCGAGGGCATGATCACCAACGCCCTGATATGCCTGATCGAGCACCCGGACACTCTCGACGCGGCGGCAACCGATCCCCGCCAGCTCGACGCGGTCATCGACGAATCGCTCCGGCTCGAGCCCGCCGCCGCGGTCGTCGACCGCTACGCCACCACCGACACCGCGCTCGGCGGCGCAGACATCCGCCGAGGCGACCTGGTGCGGGTTTCGATTGCCGGCGCCAACCGGGACCCGGCCGTGTTCAGCGATCCGGACGCCTTCGAGCCCGGCCGCCCCCGAGCGCGGCGCCATCTCGCGTTCGCGCACGGCCCCCACGTGTGCCTCGGCATCCACCTGGCGCGACTGGAGGCCCGGACCGGCCTGGCCGCGCTGCTGGACCGCCTGCCGGACCTCCGCCCCGATCCGGAGCGCCCGGCGAGGATTCAGGGGCTGGTGTTCCGCAAGCCGCTGCGCCTGGACGCCCGCTGGAACCCGCCCAGCCGCGAGGTCTGAAATAGTCCCGGCCGGGTGCGCCGGATGCCGACTTCCTTGACCGTGGCCATGCTGGCCGCTGCCGCGATCGTGGCCGGGGCCGCCGGGGCCGTCCAGGCGTCCGCATCGCCGCCGGCCACCACACCGACGACGACCACCACGCCGCCGACCACCACGACCCCGCCGACGACCACCACCCCGACGACCACCACGCCCACCCCGGTCCCCGTCCAGGTCAGCCGGACGCCGGTCGGCCGCCCGATCGCTCCCGGGTTCCTCGGGTTCTCGTTCGAGTACCGGGCCGTGCGCGACTACACCGGCCACGACCCACGTGCGATCAACCCCGTGCTCGTCCAGCTGATCCGCGACCTGAACCCCAAGCAGTCCCCGGTCCTGCGCATCGGCGGCAACAGCGCCGACCAGACCTGGTGGCCGGCCCGAGGCGTGAAGCCCACGCCCGGCATCAACACGACGCTCAGCCCAAGCTGGCTGGCGACCACGCGGGCACTCGCCGCGCAGACCGGAGGACGGCTGATCCTCGATCTGAACCTAAAGCTGAACAGCGCCGCCGAGATGGTGGCCGAGGCGAACGCGTTCCGGACCGGGATCGGCACTCGCTACATCGACGCGCTCGAGATCGGCAACGAACCCGAGCTCTATCCGATCACCGCCTATTACTACGTCGGGCCGAGCAAGCGGCCGGTCTATCCCCGGCCGCGCAGCTACAACCGCGCCGCCTACATCAAGGAGATGGCGAAGTTCTCCAAGCAACTCGCGGGCTTCCCGCTGGCCGGGCCGGCCACCGGGAGCTACCGGTACCTGACTCGCCTGCCCAAGCTGTTCACGGCCGAGCCGAAGCTCAAGGTGATCACCTATCACCGCTATCCGCTGATCCGCTGCTTCACCAAGCCGGGCGACCCGGGCTATCCCACGATCCCCAACCTCCTGGCGGAGAACTCCTCACGCGGCCTGCTCGCAGGAGCCGGGCCCTACATCGCCCTCGCCCACGCCCACGGCGCCACGTTCCGGGTCGACGAGCTCAACTCGGTGGCGTGCAAGGGTCAGCCGGGCGTCAGCGACACGTTCGCCTCCTCGCTGTGGATGCTCGACACGCTGTTCGCGATGGCGCGCTCCGGGGTGGACGGCGTCAACATCCACACGCTGCCGGAAGCCGTCTACCACCCGTTCACGTTCGGACAGGTGGACGGCCGCTGGGTGGGCACCGTGGAGCCGGAGTACTACGGGATGCTGCTGTTCACCGAAGCCGCGCCGCCCGGCTCACGGCTTCTGGCCGTCCCCTCGCCGGCCGACCCCGACATCCGGGTCCGCGCCGCGCTCACCCCAACGGGCCTGACCCACGTCGTGTTGATCAACGACAGCCTGACCACGGACCACACGATCACGCTGCGCGCTCCCGCCGGCACGCGCAAGGCCGCGATCCTCGAGCGCCTGGCCGCCCCCGGCGGCGCCTCCGCCACGGGTGGAGTCACGCTGGCCGGCCAGAGCTTCGGCGACGAGACGACCACCGGCACGCTGACCGGTGCGTTCGGCGCCGAGCACCTGACGCCCACAGACGGGCAGTACACGATCCAGCTACCGGCGTCGAGCGCGGCGATGGTCAGCCTCGCGTCGGCGAAGGCCCGGCCCGCCCCTCACCGCTGACGCCCACGGCCAGCTCGGGGACGAGATCGGCCGGCCGTCGCCCCGACAGCACGTCGACCACGGCGCCGATTCCGCGGGTGCGAAGCTCGACCGCCGCCGCGTCGGAATACCAGGCGCTGTGCGGCGTGACCAGCACGCGTGGGTGGTGCAGCAGCCGGTTCTCCGGCGCCGGCGGCTCGTCGGCCAAGACATCGAGTGCGGCGCCGGCGAGCGCGCCGCGGTCGAGCGCCTCGGCCAGCGCGTCCTCGTCGGTGAGCGCCCCGCGCGCCACGTTCACCAGATACGCGGTCGGCTTGAGCAGCGAGATCCGCCGGCGGTCGAGCATGCGATCGTCGTGGCCCGTCCGCGCGGCGTGGATGCTCACGACGTCCGCGCGGCGCAGCAGATCGTCGAGCTCCAGCGGCTCGACGCCGCAGGCGCGGATCTCCAGGCGGTCGACGTGCGGGTCGTAGGCGCACACCGTGAAGCCGAACGCCGCCGCCCGGCGCGCCACCGCCCGGCCGATGCGGCCGAACCCGAGGATGCCCCACGTCGAATCGGCGCTTCGCCTCACCGACCCGGTGTCGACCGACGCCCAACCCCCATCGCGCGCCTGCCGGGACAGCGACTCGATCCGCCGCGCCACGGCCAGCGCGAGGGCCAGTGTGTGGTCGGCCACCTCCTCGGTGCAGTAGCCGGCGACGTTGGTCACCGCGATCCCCAGCCGGCGGGCGGCGTCCAGGTCGATCGCGTCGTAGCCGGTCCCGAACTCGGCCACCACGCGCAGGCGCGGGTAGCGCCGCAGATCGTCCGCGCTCACCCGCGTTCCCGCCGTGAGCAGGGCGACGACCGAACCGAACATCGGCTCCCGCAGGTCCTCGCGGCGCACGAGCCCGACGCCCAGCGGGGCGATGGCGGCGCGCTCGAGCGCATAGTCGTCGTCCCACTCGAGGTCGTGCGCGACGGCCAGCGCCGCCTGGTCTGAGCCCGCCGCCACGTCAGGGAGCGATCGCGACGGCGACGGGGTAGCGGCCCACCTTGACCCGCCGGAGCGCGCGGCGGGCACGGGTGTCGACCAGCGTCACCTGACCCGAGTAAGTATCGAGCACAACCGCCGGCATGCGGCCGGGGCCAAACGCCACGTCGAGCGGGTAGGTGTAGCGGCCGACCGAGATCGGGCGTCCGGCGCGGCCGCCCGAGATCGGGGTGAGCGTGCCGGAGATCGTGTTCACCACGTAGGCGCTCGCGCCGCGGACCGCAACTGCAGCGGGCGAGTAGCCGACCCCGATCGGGCGGCCCGCCTGGCCCGTCGCCACGTCGATCGGCGTGACCGCATCGTCGTCGCCGGATACGACCTCGACGGTCTTCCCGTCGCGGGTGACGGCGAGCGCGTCGGGCGCGGCGCCGACCGGGATCGGCGGGGTTGCTTGTTCGGTCGCGACGTCGATCGGAGTGACGCTGTCCGAGCCGTAGTTCGCGACGTACGCGGTCGAGCCGTCCGGGGAGAACGCGAGCGCGAACGGATAGCTGCCGACCGGGATCGGAGGCCCCGCGCGCTCGGTTGCGGTGTCGATCGGGGTGACCGACGCGCCGCCCCAGTCGAGGACGTACGCGGTCCGGCCATCGGGCGTCAGCCCGATCCGCCGCGGCTGCGCCCCGACGGCGATCGGCGTCCCGGCGGTGCGCGTCGCCACGTCGATCGGCGTGACGCTGTCCGAGCCGCGGTTGACCGCGAACGCGGTCCGACCATCGGGTGTCAGCGCGATCGCCTCAGGATCGACGCCAACCGCGATCGGCTTCTCCACTGTGCGGGTCGCGACGTCGATCGGAGTCACCGCGTTCGAGCGGCTGTCCGCCACGAACGCGGTCGGGCCGCCCGGCGCCAGCCCGATCGCCGCCGGCTTGGCGCCCACGCGGACGGGCCGTCCGGCCTTGCGGGTGACCAGGTCGACCGGGGTGACGCTGCCCGAGCCGGAGTTGGCGACGAACGCGGTGGCGTGGTGGCGTCCGTCCGCGTCCGCATGGGCGGTCGGCGCCGCGGCGAACACGTCGTTGGTCGGCTGCGCGTAACGGTCGTTGCGGGTCAGCGTCCCGAGCCCGAGTGCGGCCTCGATCGTGCGCAGCAGGCTGTAGTGCGTGTAGCGGGCGTGCGACGTGTAGCCGGCGCGCACGCCGGCCGAGCCGAGCACGAGCGTCGCCACGCGCTGGGCCGGGCGCTCGTGGTCGTAGGCATCCTCGTCGAACGTGATGATCGCCAGCGAGCGCTGCGTGCGCCATGCCGGCGAGGCCATGATGCTTCGGAGCTGACCGGCCAGGAAGCGGTCGCCGGCGCGGATCCCGCATCCCTCCATGTCGTCGCAGTCGTCCGCTCCGACCCAGGCCAGGCTCGGAGTCGTGGCCGTGCTCGCCAGATCGCGGTCCAACTCCTCGAGCGGAACCACGTGGGCCGCGCAGTAGGCCGGGCGCTCGCGCACGTCGGCGAAGTACAGCCACGGGAGGTCGTCGTTCCAGTAGTTGCCGTGCACGGTGTCGTCGCACGGCCCGTTGGCGCTCTCGAGATACCCCTTCCACGTGCCGCCCGCCGCGTCGACCTCGTCGCCGATGTTGCGGGCACGGATCGTGTAGCGCGGGTTGATCTCGAGCGGATCGGTGAGCGGGATCCCGAACGCGCCGCCGGCGGCCAGCGCCAGGTAGTTCGCGTCGCTCGGGTGCTCCTCTGCGAACAGGTTCGCGAGCAGGCTGGCGTGCGGCATGAGGCTGTTCAGGTACGGCGCCTGCTCGCGGTTACCGACGATCGCGCGGTAGTCCTGGTTCTCGAAATAGAACAGGAACACGTGGTCGTAGCCGGGGATGTGCGCGGCCGGCGGGCGCAGCGCGGGCGGCCGGCGGGCCGGCGCGGACAGGCTGAACGAGATGTCGTCGGCGACCGCCCCGTCATAGCCCACCAGCGGGGCGTTCGGCCCGTCGCTGTTCGTGAGCGAGGTGACCAGATGCAGCGTGACCTCGGCCCGCGTCGCGCCGCGGGGAAGCACGCCGCTCGCCACTCGCAGCGCGAGGGCGCGCCGGGTCGCGCCGACGGGGCCGATCGAGATGCGACCCACGACCCGTCCGCTCGGCGACAGCAGCGTCACCATCACCGCCGCCGCGCTGGTCGAGGACCCCCCGAGCCAGGCCGAGATGCGATACCGGGTGCCGGCCGGCTCGGGCCCGCCGCCCGGGGCGCGCAGCGCCACCATCTGCGTGAGCCGGGCGTTGCCCCCGGCGCCGCCGGCGAACAACTGGCGGCCGTGTCCGTGCGACGTCGCCGGAAACCCCCGGGTGCCGTAGCGAACGACGGTCGGCAGGCCGGCCGCGACCCGCCAGCCCGGGATCGTCACCGCGTCCCAGCCCTGGACCGAGAACGCCCCGGTCTCCGCGCTCGGATTGAGCAGCAGGTTGGCGCCAGCTGGCCGCGCCACGGCATGAGCCGGCGCCCCACCCACCAAAACGCCGACCAGACACCCCATCAGGATCGCGCGACGCATAAGCTGAACCACGGTTCAGCTTATTCCGGCGGCGGCGCCCGCCGCAACCTCCGCTCAGCTGCCCGGCAGCCGCAGTAACACGCCGGCCGCATCCTCGTACAGGCGCACCGCGCTGATCTCGCCGGCCTCGTCGCCGTACCTAGCGCGCGCCCGCCGATGGATCTGCTCGACCAGCGCGCTCAGCTCGACCGGGACCCCCACCTCGCGCGCCAGGTCGACGACCAGCCCGAGGTCCTTTGTCACCAGGCGCATGGGGAACGCCTCGTCGTAGTCCCCGTCGTCGAGCACCATCCGCACGTCGCGCTCCAGGAACACTGAATTGGCCGGCGAGCCGACCAGCGCGCCGTGAAGCTTCTCCAGCGAGACACCCGCCCGGACCCCCACTGACAGCACCTCTCCCACCGCCACCGACTCGATGAACCACAACAGGTTCAGCAGCAGCTTGACGGTGTACCCGGCCCCGTGACCGCCCAGGTGAAACACGCGCGCGGGATCGCCCATTGCCTCAAACAGCGGCAGCGCGCGCTCGAACGCGTCGCGAGGACCCCCCACGTAGACCGCGAGCGTCCCGGCCTTCGCCCCGATCGACTGACCCGCCACCGGCGCGTCGAGCACCTTCACTCCCCGCTCGCTCGCGGCCGCCACCACCCGGGCGCCAACCGCGGTCGAGCTTGTGCTCATGTCGATCGCCAGGGACCCCGGGGCGAGCGCGGCGATCGCCCCCTCGGCCCCGAGCAGCACGGCCTCGACCTGGGGCGGCGCCGGCAGCATCGTGATCAGGATCTCCGCGCCTCCCACGCAGTCGGCCAGATCCGCCGCGGCGCGCGCGCCGGATTCGGCCGCCCGGGCAAGCGCGCCCCCATCGACGTCGAACGCCGACACGTCGAAGCCCGCCGACACCAGGTGGCCGCACATCGGGCCCCCCATGTTCCCCAAGCCGACGAACGCGACGCGCATCACACCCCGACGGCGTCGCCGGTCCGTGCGTAGAACGCCACCGCCTCCTCATCGAGCCGCGCCCCCAACCCGGGCGCATCGGGCACCGAGACCATCCCGTCCGGGCAGACCGTAACCGGCTCGGCAAGCATGAAGTCGCGGCGCTCCGGCGTCCAGCCGGGCGGGTCGTAGGGGAACTCGAGCATCGGGCCGCCGCCCACGCCGGCGCACACGTGCAGGTTCGCCAGCAGCCCGATACCGTTCGTCCAGGTGTGCGGCGTGAACCACCGGTTACACCGCAGGGCCAGGTCGGCCAGCGTGCGCGCGCCGGAGATCCCCAGGGCCAGCACCACGTCGGGCTGATAGACGTCGAGCGCGTCCGCTTCCAGCGCCAGTCGGAGCTCCTCGAACGTGCGCGCCATCTCGCCGCCGGCGATCCGCACGCCGGTCTGCTCGCGCAGACCCCGCATCCCGGTCAGGTCCTCACCGGCCAGCGGCTCCTCGACCCACAGCACGCCGTAGTCGCGCAGCCGCTCGATCACCCGCCGCGCCTCGGCCGGCCCGAGACCACGCTCTATGTCACCCGGCATCCGCCACCACTGGTTGAGGTCGACCATGATGTCCAGGCGATCCCCGACCGCCGCGCGCACCGCCGCCACCCCCGCGACGCCCTCGTCGATCCGCTCGCGCGCGATCCGGATCTTGACCCCCCGGAAGCCCTCCTCGACGAGCGCGTGCGCATCCTCGGCCCGCTGACCGGGGTCGCGCAGCGACCCCCACGACGCATACGCCGGCACCTCGGTCATCGCGCCCCCGAGCAGCGCGGCCACCGGCTCGCCACACGCCTGCCCGAGCAGATCCCACAGCGCGGCCTCGAGCGGCCAGTAGCGCCCCGTGTGGAACGAGATGGTCTCGAGGGTGCGCGCGTGCTGGGCAATGGCGAGAGCGTCCCGGCCCACGAACAACTGAACAAAATCATCAAATCCATTCATCGTGTCGCCGCTGCCGATTCCGACCAGGCCAGCGTCGGTCTCGACCCGCACCAGCGTCGCCTCGAACGAGCGCCGCGGCGACGGGTCCCAGGCCGCGAGGAACGGCGGCTCCAACGGCAGCACGAGACGCTGACAGCGGATCGCCGTGATCCGCACCCCTACGAACCTCCGTAGAACGGGCTGGTCACCGAGTCGCGCCGCGCCACCAGCGACCGCGCGGCCTCTGGATCGCGACCTTCGACGGCCACGCCGATCGCCTTTCGCGTCCCCTCGCGCGCCGCTGCCCGCACGGCCGTCTCCTCAAAGGCGACCGGGTCGATCCACACGCACACGAGCACGAGGAGATCGCCGGTCGGTTCGAGCAGCCCGTCCGCGACCGCGTCGAGCACGCCCTGAGCGATGCCGAGTTGCCCGGCGCCCCAGGTGATCGTCTGGTGGCGATCGGTTTCCGCGGTCGCCTTGTTGATCATGATCGTCGGCGGCCACACCGGCTCGTACCGGTCCTGGGCTTCGCCGACGACGACGAGGATCGGCGTGTGCCCGGGCGCGGGAGAAGTGAACGTGCCGAGCAGGGCGGCGGCGGTCGGCGTGCCGCGCACGCCCAGCACGACGTTGATGTGGCAACCGTTGGGCCCCGGGCGGCCGCCCCAGCCTTCGCCGACCCGCCCGTCCAGATGCTCGAAGCTCACGATTCCACCCCCGCCAGTTCGTCGTCGATAACGATCACGGATCGCGCTCCCTGGCCGCGCCGGAGCCGCTGGAGCGCCGCTTGCACATCCTCCAGACCGATCAGGTCCGAGACCACGTCGCCCAGGTCGAGGCGTCCATCGACCACCAGCTGCACGAGCTGCCCGAGCGCCGCGTGCACGTCGGCCGATCCGTAGTAGCAGCCGGTGATCGTCTTCTCGGCCAGGAACTCGATCGCCGGCAGATGAACCTCGACGCCCTTCGGCGCGAGCCCGACGACCGTGGCCGTCCCGCCCGGCCGCAGCACGTCCCAGGCCTGCCGGATCGTGGTCGCGTTCCCGACCACCTCGAACGCGTGCTCGACGCCACCGTCCGAAATCGCCAGAACCTCCTCGACCACGCCACCGTCCCTCGCGACCACTGCATGCGTGGCGCCGCGGCGGGACGCCAGCTCGAGCTTGGCCGGGTCGGTGTCGACCGCGATGATCGTGCCGGCGCCGGCCAGCCGGGCGCCGGCGATGACCTGCAGGCCGACCCCGCCGCAGCCGATCACGCAAACGCTCGCCCCGACCCGCAGCGCCGCGCGGTTGACCGCCCCGATCCCGGTCACGACCCCGCACCCCAGCAGCGCCGCCTGCCACAGCGGGATCGCCACCGGCAGGCGCACCGCCCCAGCCGCCGGCACCACCGTGTAATCGGCGAAGCAGGCCACCATCAACCCGTGCTGGAGCACGGTGCCGTCGAGCCCGCGCAGCCGCGAGCTTCCGTCCATCAACATCCCGGCCACCCCGTTGCGCGCGGCCGTCTCGCACAGCGTGCGTCGCCCGGCCCGGCAGGCCGGACATGCCCCGCAGGCCGGCACGAAGCAGAACGCCACGTGGTCGCCCGGCACCACCTCGGTCACGTCCTCGCCGACCGCCTGCACGACCCCCGCGCCCTCGTGGCCCAGCACCATCGGCCACCGTCCGGCCCCGAGCCGGCCGTCGGCCAGGTGGACGTCGGAATGGCACACGCCGGCGGCTGCCACGCGCACGAGCACCTCGCCGCGGCGCGGCGGCGCCAGCACCACGGTCTCCACGGCCACCGGCTGTCCCGGCTCCCGCAGCACGACCGCCCGCATCTCGATCGGCTCGAGCGACGACACCGCGCTCAGTGGCCGGCCCACCGAAGCGAGCCCGGTACGGTCAGCCGTCTCCGTCCGCATGGGCCATCGGCAGCGGGTTCGCGTCGGGCGGGCGGACCTGGATGCGCCTCAGCTCCTCGATCGGGATGTGACAGCGGATTGCATGGCCGGGCTCGGCCTCGGCCAGCGGCGGCTCGGTGTTCACGCAGATGTCCCCGAGGAAGCGCGGGCATCGCGTGTGGAACACGCACCCGCTCGGGGGATCGGCCGCGCTCGGTATCTCGCCATCGAGGCGGATGCGCTCCCGGTCGACCGCATCGATGCTGGGCACCGCGGACAGCAGCGCCTCGGTGTAGGGGTGGTGCGGAAACGAGAAGACCTTGTCGGCCGGTCCGAGCTCCATCAGGCGGCCCAGGTACAGCACCGCGATCCGATCGGACAGATAGCGCACCACAGCGAGATCGTGGCTGATGAACAGGTAGGCGACGTCCTCTCGGGTCTGGAGATCGTTCAGAAGGTTCAGGATTGCGGCCTGCACCGACACGTCGAGCGCCGAGGTGGGCTCGTCGCACACGACGATCCGGGGATCGCCGGCGAAGGCGCGAGCGATCGCCACGCGCTGCTTGAGCCCACCGGACAGCTGGCTGGGTCGCATCGGCAGGTAGCGCTCGGTCAGCCGCACCGACTGCACCAGCGCCAGCAATCGGGTCTGAAGGGCCGCGCCGGTGTAGTGGCCTAGCTTGGACAGCGAGCGGCCGATCAGGCGGCGCACCGAGTGACGGCGGTTCAGCGCAGAGTCGGGGTTCTGGAACACGATCTGCAGCGCCTTCTGTTCCTCGGCGGTCCGCTTCTTGGTCAGATAGGCCAGCGCGTGTCCGTCGAGCTCGACCGACGACCCGGCGTCCGGAGCGGTCAGCCCCATCAGCACCCGCGCGAGCGTGGTCTTGCCGCTGCCCGACTCGCCCACCAGACCGAGCGTCTCGCCGGCCAGGATGTCGAGATTGACGTCGGTGAGCCCGTGGATCTCCTGGCCGGAGAGCCGGAAAGTCTTGCCGACGTCGCGGGCGCTGATCAAAGGCTTGGCGCCGTTCGATTTGGGTTTGGCCGCCTCGGACTGTGCCGGCTCGGTACGAGGCAACGTCTGCGCGCGCTCGTGGAAGTGGCAGCGCGAGCGCCGGACGGGGCTGACCTCGTAAAGGGGCGGCGCCTCGGTGCGGCAACGGTCCTCCGCCAGCCCGCAACGGCTGGCGAAGATGCAGCCGCTGGGCGTCTCGCCCGGTCGCGGGAGGAACCCCGGGATCGTGTCCAGCGCGTGGCGGCGCTTGTCGGCGTCGCGGCGCGGGATGCAGCGCAGGAGGCCGACGGTGTAGGGATGGCGCGCGTCGTGTAGGACGTCGAGCGCCGGCCCCTCCTCGACGAGCTCGCCGGCGTACAGAACCCCGACGCGGTCGCACATCCGGGCGATCACGCCGAGGTTGTGACTGATGAACAGCAGCGAGGTGCGGAACTCCGCGCGCAGCGCCTTGACCAGATCGAGCACCTCGGCCTCGACCGTGGCATCCAGCGCGGTGGTCGGCTCGTCGAGGATGAGCAGCGACGGCTCGGATGCCAGCGCCATCGCGATCACCGTGCGCTGGAGCATGCCGCCGGACAGCTGGTGCGGATACCGGCCCATCACGCCGGCGGGATCGGAGATCCGCACCTTGCGCAGCATCTCCTCGCTGAGCTCGAGCGCCTCCTTGTCGGACTTGCCGGCGATCTGGAACACCTCCGCCACCTGCTGCCCGACGCGGAGCGAGGGGTTGAGCGCACGGCCCGGTTCTTGGTAGACCATGGAGACTGTCGTCGCCCGCAGGTTCCGCAGCGCGGCTTCGTTCATCGCCAGCACGTCCTGGCCGTCGATCGCGATCGAACCGGCGCTCACCCGCCCATTGCGCGCGAGATAGCGGACGATCGCCAGCGCCATCGTCGACTTGCCACAGCCGGACTCCCCGACCAGGCCAAACGACTCGCCGCGCCCGATGCGGAACGAAACGTCGCGCAGGACCGCCTGGTCGCGGCGGCGCACCTGGTAGACGACGTCGACGTGCTCGACGGTCAGCGCGTCGGTCGAAACGGTGCTGGTGGCGGGCGGAGCCTCGGCGGCGTCGGTGCTCATTGATCGATCGCCTTCTCGACGGCATCGGCGATCAGGTTGACGCCGATCACCAACGACGCAAGCGCGAGGGCGTCGAACAGCACCTCCCACCAGTAGCCCGCGCTGACCAGGCCGAAGTTGGTGTTGATGTCCAGGGCCCAGTCGGGCGAAGGTGGTTGCACGCCGAAGCCCAGGAAGGACAGCGTGGCGAGCGCAAACACCGCGTACCCGATCCGCACCGTGAACTCCACCACGATCGGCGACATCACGTTGGGCAGGATCTCGACGAACATGATGTACGGCGCCTTCTCGCCGCGCAGGCGCGCGGCGGCCACGTAGTCGAGCTCGCGCTCGAGCAGCACCGAGGTCCGCACCGTGCGCGCGATCAGCGGCGTGAACACGAGCGCGATCACGAGGATGATCACGAGGTTGCTGGCGCCGACCGCGGTGATGATGGTCAGAGCGAGGACGACCAGCGGCAGGGCGAGGAAGGCCTCGAGGACGCGGGCGATCGACTCGTCGACGACCCCGCGGAAGTACCCCATGACGAGACCCAGTGCCGCCCCGAGCACGGTGCTCAGGATCACCGCCAGAGGCGCGATGATGAGGATGTTGCGCGCGCCTGTGACCACGCGCGAGAACATGTCGCGCCCCAGCTGATCGGTACCGAACCAGTGTGCGCCGGAGGGCGCCTGGTTGATCGCGCTGAGGTTCTCGGCGGTCGGGTCGTGCGGGGCGACTGCGTAGCCGAAGATCGCGCAGAAGATCCAGAAGCCGACGATGATCGCTCCGACGATGAACGTCTTGGACCGCACGATCTCGCGCAGCAGCTCGCCGCGAGGGCTCGGGCCGGTGCGCTCGGCGGCGACGGCGCCGGCGGACTCGACGGGGATGACGTCGATGCTCATTCGAGGCCCTGGTAGCGGATCCGCGGGTTCAAGTACGAGTACAGCAGGTCCGCGACGAGCGTCGTGAGCATGTAAATGACGCCGATGGTGAGAATTCCGGCCTCGAGCATCGGGTAATCCTTCTGCGTGGCGGCATTGAGCAGGAGCGTGCCGACCCCGTTGTAGTGGAACAGGGTCTCCACCACGAACAGGCCCCCGATCAGGTAACCGGCCTGGCTGGCGATCACCGTGATCGTCGGCAACAGCGAATTGCGAAGCACGTGGCGCCGGATCACGGTGCGGCGCGGCAGGCCCTTGAGCACAGCGGTGCGCACGTAGTCAGAGCCGAGCGCCTCCACGGTCCCGGCGCGGGCCATGCGCGCGATGTAGCCGAACAGGACGAGCACGAGCGGGATCGCGGGCAGGATCAGGTGGTAGATCTGGTTGAAGAAGCCCGCCCCCGGCGACGGCGTGGCCGAGATCGGGAGCACGTTCAGCCAGATCCCGAACACGAGGATCAGGACGATCCCCGAGACGAGCTCGGGGGTCACGGTCGCCGACGTTCCCGCCACGACGATCAGTCGGTCAGAGCTCTTGCCGACGTGGAGCGCCGCGAACACGCCGGCAAAGATGCCGAGCGGCACCACGATCACGAACGCCAGCAGCGCGAGCTTGAGCGAGTGTCCGAGCGCGGTGAACAGCAGCGGCCTCACCGCCGCGTGGTAGCTGTTGGACATGCCCATGTCTCCGCGCACGAAATGGCTGATGAACAGCCAGTACTGGGTGAGCAGGGGCTTATCGGTGCCGTACTGATGATCCAGAGCCTTCACGGCGCTCTCGGGAGCCAGCGGCCCCAGCGTTGAGCGGCCCGGGTCGCCCGGGAGCAGGCTGCCGAGGATGAATACGATCGCGCTGAGGATCAGAAGCGTGATCAGCGCGAGCCCGAGGCGCTTGGTGATGAACCGGGTCATATTCCGCCAGGGTCGCGGCGCGGCCGCTCGCGCCGCCCGACCGATGCTTTCACGATATGTAGGCCTTGTCGAGGTAGATCTGCGAGACCGCCGTCGGATTGACGCCGTGGACGTTGGACTTGGTGGCGCAGAGGCCCTCGATGAAGTAGGGAATCACGACCGGTGTCTCCTGCAGCAGGAGGGTCTGGATCTGGCCGGCGAGCTGCTTCTGGGTCTGTAGGTCGACGGCGGCCACGTACTGCTTGACGAGCTTGTCATAGGTCGGGTTCTTGAACCGTGCGGCGTTCCAGGTGCCGGCAGAGGTGAGCGTGCTGCTAAGAAACACATTTGGCACGCCGCGATTGCCGTAGTCGACGAGGCTCATCGTGCTGTCGAGCCAGTCCGAGTTGCCGACCGTCGACTTGCCGTAGTACTGGGTCTGGGTTTCTACCTTCAGGCCGGCGTTGATGCCCGCCTTAGCCAGGTTGGACTTCATGACCTGGGCCAGCGCCGGCATCTCCTGGTAGATCTCGGACACGAGCGAGGTGCTGAAGCCATTCGGGTGCCCGGCGGCCGCCAGCAGCTGCTTGGCCTTGGAGATGTCCTGCTGGCGCTGGGGAATCGACGTGTCGGTTGACGGGAAGACAGGCGCGAACACGCTGTCGTTGCCGAGCTGGCCCTTCCCGGCCAGCAGGGCTGCCACCATCCCTGGCCGGTCCATGGTCAGCGCGACGGCTTGACGAACGCGCGGATCCGTGAACGGCGCCTGATCGGTCCGCATCGACAGCTCGCGGTGGTTGGCGGACTTCAGTGTGATGATGGTGTAACTGGGGTTGTTGAGCAGTGCCTGAGCCCCTTGCACAACGAACTGGGTGATGACATCGACCTGGCCGCCCTGCAGAGCGAGGATCTGGGGCGGCTGGCTCGTGTAGAAGGTGAAGTTCGTGCCGTCGAGGTAGGGCCCGCCGCCCCAGTGGGACGGGTTGGGGACGAACTGGGCGCCGACGTTCTGGGTGTAGCTCTTGAGCTTGAACGCGCCGGTGCCCACGAACGTGCTCTGCCACTTGTTGAAGTCGGTGCCCTTGGGGACGATGACCGCGCCGTAGCTGTCGGAGGAGACGAGGTAGGGGAAGTTGCCGTTGGGCGCCTCGAGGTGGAAGGCGACCGTCATCGAGTCGACCTTCTTCACGCCGCTCGGCAGGAGCGCCCCGCCGATCGCCGACAGCGCGGAAGACGCGTTCTTCGGATTGGAGTACTCCGTCCAGCTGTAGACCACGTCGTCGGCCGTCATCGGCTGGCCGTTGTGGAACGTGACGCCCGGGCGCAGCTTGAAGGTCCACACGGAGGCGTCGCTGTTTGGTTTCCAGCTCAGGGCGAGCATCGGCTGGAGCATCTGCTTGAGGTTGTTGTCGAAGGCGAGGAACTCGCCGGTCTGGTTGACCATCGCCAAGCCGCCGGAGTCAGCAACGGTCAACGGGTTGACGGCCGCGGACGGCGCCTGGGTCGCCACCCTCAGCGTGCCGCCCTTCTTGGGCGTCCCCGACGCTCCGGTCGACGCCGAAGACGAGCTCGCAGGGCTGTTAGCGCCGCCGCAGGCCGACAGGATCGCCCCTAGCAAGGGCGCCGACATGCCGATCACGCTCCCGCGGCGCAGGAATTCGCGGCGGTTCACATTGCCTGCGACGAGCTCGTCGATGTAGTGGTTCTCGAGCTCACTGCGCCCGCTGCGAAGCCGATCCAGCTCGCTGTTGCTGCGACTCATGGAGCCACCTTTCTGTTGGTCTCGAGCCGGCGCCGCCCCCCGGACGTCGGGTCAGATGCGCCCGTCATTACAAACTTACTTGATTGACTTTGTTGGAAGACCCTTCCGTTCCCGTCGTGCCCAGCCAAGATCTCCCGAGCGGCGCGAAGTAGGTCCGGCAGCATCTCGCGCCTGCGGGTCGGGCTCATTCGCCCCGTCGGTACGCACAGGGTGATCGCGGCCGCGACGCGTCCGGGCGGGCCGACGGGCGCGGCCAGACAATGGAGTCCGAGCGCCGTCTCGTCGATGTTCTCGGCATATCCGCGCCGGCGCGCCTGGCGGAGGATCCCGAACAGCTCGTCGAGTCCGGCCAGCCGGCGGCCGGTCGGCGTCTCGAGCTCATAGCCGTCGTACAGAGCGGCGACCCGCGCTTCGGGGAGGTCCGCGAGCATCACGCGGCCGGACGCGGCCGCGAACGCCGGGAGCCGGTTGCCCACCGCGGTCACGAGACGCACCTGGTGCGTGGTCTCCTCCTTGGCGATGAACACGCTTTCGCGCCCGTCGAGGACGGTGAGGCACGTGGTCTCGTTGTGCCGCGCCACGAGCCGCCGGGCGACGTCCTGGAACCCTGCCGTCAACGGCGAGGCCGGCGCCGAATGCGCGAGCCACGCGACGCGAGGTCCCAGATCGAGGTGGCCGCTGTGCGGATCGCGCGCGACCCAACCGCGCTCGCTCATCATCGAGCACACCCGGTGGAGCGTGCTCTTCGCGATCCCGGTCTCGCGTGCGAGCTGCGCGAGCGTCGCCGGTCCGTCGCGGTCGAGAACATCGAGCACGTCTAGGACCGCGGAGATCCCAGGCGATCCGATGCGGGCGCGGCGCACCCTCCGATGACCGATAGCGGCTGCCAACTCCCTCCGTCTCGTGGTCCGCGGGTAGAACGGGGCGTTCAGCCGATGAACCGGACACGTTTCTTTCACACCGCTGGGGGCGGTGTCAAGTTAACGAAGCTTTAGGACCTCACGGAGTCGGGCTAGGGTGCCGGGGATGTCGACCGTCCTGCTCGAGCGTCACGATCAGCTCGACCTGCCCCTGTACTGCCGGATCGCGCTGCGTTCGGAGCCGGTCGCGCTGGCGCCCGGGTTGCTCGGCGCGGTGGAGCGCGGCCGAACCGCGCTGACGGCCTACCTCGAGTCGGGCGCGAGCGCCTACGGCGTCAACACCGGGCTCGGCTTCCTGGCCAATCGCGAGGTGTCCGGCATCGACCACGCGGCCTTCCAGCGCTCGATCCTCTCCGGCCGGGCCGCCGGCTTCGGGCCTCCTCTGTCCGAGGCGGTTGTCCGCGGCGCGATGCTGCTCCGGCTGACCGGCTTCCTGAGCGGGCACGCCGGGGTCAGCGACGCGCTCTGCCGCTTCATCGCCGACCGCCTGAACCACGGCTGGTATCCGGTCGTCCCAGGCGGGGTGAGCGGCGCCGCCGGCGAGATCGTGCCGCTCGCCCACCTGTTCGGCACGCTGGTCGGCGACGGGTTCGTGCACGCCGAAGGCCGCGTCGTCCCGGCCGCGGACGCGCTCGGCGCGGCCCCATACGAGCTTGGCGCCAAGGAGGGCATCGCGCTGATCAACGGCGCCCCGCTGGCGCCGGCCCTCGCCGTGCCCCTGCTCCTGCGCGCGGAGGCGCTGCTCGAACACGCCACCCTTTGCGGAGCGCTCGCGATCGCCCTCACCGGTGCGGCACTGCGTCCGTACTCGCCCCGCGTCGGGGATCTCAAGGGCGATCCCGGACAGCAGGCCATCCATCGCCGCCTGTGGTCGCTGCTCGCGCCCACGCCCGACCGCCTCCACGGCACGCGCCAGGCGCCGGTCTCGCTGCGTGTGATACCCCAGGTCCACGGCGCCACCGCCGATGTCCTCGGCCACCTGCGGGCTCAGGTCGAGCGGGAGCTACGTGCGGTCACCGACAGTCCGGTGTTCCTGCCTGCCACCGAGCTGGAACCGGAGGGGCTGTACTCCACCGGCAACTTCCACGCCCAATATTTGGTTTTGCTGTTCGAGGCGACGAGCGCTGCGTTCACCCAGATGGTGAACTTGCTCGAGAAGCGACTGCACCGTCTGCTCGACGCGCGCTTCTCCAACCTGCCGGACCAGCTTACGCCCGATCCCGGACGTCAATCGGGCGTCGTCGTCCTCCACAAGCAGGTGATCGGGATCGCCGCCCAGGCGCGCACGCTGGCCGCGCCGGCGAGCATCCACGCCGCCGACGCGTCCACCGGCCAGGAGGACTTCCAGGCCCACACGCTGCTCGCCGCGACGCAACTCGACGGCGTGCTCAGCGCGCTCGAGCTGGCGCTCGCCCACGAGCTGGTCGCGCTGCGCCAAGCGCGGTACTTGGCCGGCGCGACGCTTCCGCCGGCGCTCGAGGACGCGGTGTCGCTCGTGGCCGAGGTGGTCCCGCCGGTGGCCGAGGATCGCGCGCTGGCCGGCGACGTCGAGCGGGTCCGCGAGCTGGTGGCCTCGGGCCGGCTCGTCGGCGGTGTACGGTCCCCGAGCATATGCTTCTCGCCAACGCGCGCGTGATCGACGGCACCGGCCGCGCCCCGCTCGAGCATGCGTCGGTGCGGATCGAGAACGGGAGAATCGTCGAGGTCTCCACAGCGCCCGTGGACGGTGGGCTCGACCTCGAGGGCCGCACCCTGATGCCGGGGCTGATCGACGCCCACGCGCACCTGTCCAGCGACATCAGCCGCAGTCCCGGCTTCGGTCCCCCGCCGGCGCTCAAGGGCGAGCTGCCCCGTCCGCGCGAGCTCGGGTATTTCGTACTGGCCAAGACCGCCCGGGTGCTGCTCGCGGCCGGTGTGACCAGCGTCCGCGACGTCGGCAGCTACGACGACGAGGCGATCGCCCTGCGCGAGGCGGTCCGGCTCGGGATCGTCGAGGGGCCGCGGATCCTGTCCTGCGGGCGAATCATCTCCGCCACCGCGCCGGGCGGTGCGATCTTCACCACGATGTACCGCGAGGCCGACGGCCCCGACGACATGCGCAGGGCGGTTCGCGAGCAGCTGCGCCGGGGCGCCGACTTCATCAAGCTGATGGCCACCGGCGCCCGCTCGGTGCTGGCCGAGGATCCCGAGCCCGCTCAGATGACCGCTGCCGAGCTCGAGGCAATCGTGGACGAGGCCCACCGCCTCGGGGTCCGGGTGGCCGCCCACGTGGAGGGGCTCTCGGGGGCGCGACTCGCGGTGGACGCGGGCGTGGACACGATCGAACACGGCCTCTCGCTGCACCGCGAGCCGGCGCTGCTCGACGAGATGGCGCGGCGCGGGATCGTGCTCGTACCCACGCTGAGCACGTTCCACGACCTCGCCGAGCGCTTCACCGACGCGTTCGCCCCGGCCCTGGTCGAGCAGGCCAAGCGCCAGCTGGCCGAGGCTTACGACACGCTCGTCGCCGCGCGCACCGCGGGCGTGACGCTGGCCATGGGCCATGACTCGGGACCTCCGGGCGACAACGCGATCGAGCTCGTGCGCATGGTCGAAGGCGGGTGCTCAGCGCTCGAGGGCATCGCCGCCGCGACCCTCGGCTCGGCCCGGGCGCTCGGCTTGCCCGACGTGGGCACGGTCAGCGCCGGCGCGGTGGCCGATCTGCTCGTCCTCGACGGCGACCCGCTGTCGGACATCGGAGTCCTGCGCGACCCGGCCCGCATCTGGATGGTCGTGCAGGCAGGCCATGTCATCGCCGGCCATATCATCGCCGGCCATGTCGTTGCCGGCCGGGCCCTCGGCAACCACGTCGTCGCGATCCCCACCCCAGCATGAGCCCCGCGACCGTCACGAGCGCCCCCGAGTTCTCGCTCCCCTCCACCTCCGGCGCGCCTGTGGCGCTCGCCGACCTCCACGCCGACGGCCCGGCCCTCCTGCTGTTCGTCTCCGAGGAGTGCCCGACCTGCACGCTCACGCTCCGGCGCCTGGCGCCGCTCTTGCCCGCGCTCACGGCGGCCGGTGTCCCGATCACCGCGATCTTCGAGGACTCGCTCGAGGTGGCCGCCCGGGTCGCCCGCCGCACCGGCTTCACTGGCACGGTTCTGGCCGAGCCTGCGCCGTACGAGGTCTCGCGCGCGTACGAGCTGGTCAGCCTGCCGACGGCCGTCCTCGTCGACCCTCGCGGCCGCGAGTCGGCGCGCGTGGTCGGGTGGGACGCGGAGGCCCTCGGCGCGCTCTTGTCCGTGTCCCTGACCGACGAGCCGCCCCGTCGCAAGCCCGGGTGCGCGGCCAAGAACACCTACGACGCGGCGTCTCTGCGCGCGCTCGAGGGCGCCGGGTTCGACGAGCTCGAGGAGATGTTCGAGCGCGGCTGGACCGACGGGCTGCCGGTGATCCCGCCCACGAGCGAGCGAGTCGAGGCGATGCTGGGCAGGCGAGATCGCGATGAGCTGCTCGGCGAGATGGCGCCGGCCATGGCCGCCGTCACGCTCGAGCGGGTGGCCGCGTGCGCGGTGCTCGCCGGTTGCCGGCCCGAGTACTTCCCGGTCGTCGTGGCGGCGGTGCAAGCGGTGCTCGAACCCGCCTTCAACGTCGGCGGCCAGGCGGTCACGACCCAGCCCGTCGGACAGGTGGTGGTAGTCAACGGCCCGGTGCGCGACGCGATCGGCCTGAACGGCGGCGTCGGCGCGCTCGGCCCCGGCTGGCGCGCCAACATGACGATCGGCCGCGCCCTGCGGCTGGTGGTCAGCCTGACCGCTGGCGGCTTCCCGGGCCGCCTGGACCGCTCGGCCCTGGCCAATCCCGGCAAGGTGGGACTGTGCTTCGCCGAGGACGAGGAGGTAAGTCCGTGGGAGCCGCTGCACGTGGAGCGCGGCTTTCCGGTCGGGCGTTCGGTCGTTACGGTGTTCGGGGCCGACGCGCCGCTGTCGATCTCCGACCATCGCAGCACCTCACCCGAGGAGCTGGTGCGCGTGCTCGGCGAGGCGGCCGGCGCGACCTGGAGCCCGAACTGGTGGCCGCTCGGCGGGACCTCCCTGTTCGTGCTCTGCCCCGAGCACGCTCGCTCGTTCGCCGAGTGGGGCTGGAGCAAGCACCACGTGCGCGAGGCGATGTTCGAGGTCGTCCGCCGGCCGGCGGGTGCGCTGCGCTGGGGCGAGGCGACGCCGCAGGTGCTGGCCGCGCCCGACGATCAGCTCGTCGGCAAGTGGTCGAGCGCCGACGACATCGTGATCGTGGTCGCCGGCGGCGAGGCGGGACGCTTCTCCGCCGTGTTCGGACCCTGTCTCGGCATGGACGCCCAGCCGATCTCGAAGGAGGTCCCGTGGACTACGTGAGCCCGTTCGACGAGCGCCGGCGCCAGGCCGAACCGCTCGCCCCCCGCCCCGCCGGCCTGGAGGGAGCGCGGGTCGCACTGCTCGACATCAACAAGCGTCGCGGCGACGAGTTCCTCGATCGCATCGAGGAGCTGCTGCGCGCTCGCGGCGCCGAGACCTCGCGCTTCGTCAAGGAGATCTTCTCCAAGCCGGCCGCGCCCGAGATCGTGCGCCGGATCGCCAACCGCGGCGACCTGGTGGTGGAGGGGCTGGCCGACTGAGGCTCGTGCACGTCGTGCAGTGTGCGCGACATGGTCGAGCTCGAACGTCGTGGTCTCGCCACCGCCGGGGTGGCCACCGAGCCATTCGTCGACGAGGCGCTCGAGCAGGCTCGCCTGCTCGGCATGCCCGACTACCGGATGGTCTACGTGCCGCACCCCGTGCAGCTGCTCACCGTCGAGCAACTGCACGGATACGCCGATCGCGCCTTCGAGGAGATCCTCCTTCGGCTCACCGACCGAGTCGGTCAATCGTTCGCCGTGATCACGCCGGCGTAGCGCTGAAGGTAGAGCGGCCAGCCGCCCTCACCATCGACCGCGTCCCGCATGTTCGGCCAGCCCGCGCCGTGCCGGTCCAGGTGCCGATGCTCCAGCTCGACGCGCGTTCGCTCGGGGCCCTCGGCGATGAACCGCACCTCGACCTCGCTGGTCTTGGCGACGTCGGACTCGAGATGCCACTGCGGGCTGATGTCCCAGCTGAACACGAGCCGGGCGGGCGGCTCAAAGGCAAGGACGCGCGCCCAATGGAACTCGCTGCCGTCCACGCCACGGTCGAACACCCGCCCCCCCGCGCGTGGCTCGAACACGGTTTCGGCGATCTCGACGCCGAGCATGTTGTGCTCGCGCGGCTTGATCCGGTCGAAGTCCTCGGTGAACACGCGGAAGGCGCGCTCGATTGGCGCCTCAACCACGATCTCCGTGTGGATCGCCGTGGGTTCGGTCTGGGTGCTCATCCGTCCTCCTCGGTTGGTTGCTCGACGATCGCCTTGTAGGCCACGAGCGTCTTGCTCCAGAACTGCTCGAGCTCGCCGCGAAGCTGGGCCAGGCCGGCGGGATCGACCGCGTAGATGCGGTGCCGGCCGGCTTGGCGGTCGACGACGAGCCCGGCGCCCTTCAGCACCTTCAGGTGCTGGGACACCGCGGGCCGACTTACCGGCAGCCCGCGCGCGAGCTCGTTGACCGGGCTCGGCCCCTCGACCAGCCGCTCGAAGATCGCCCGGCGGGTCGGATCGCCCAGCGCCGTCCAAGGCGTAGTTGCGTAAGTTTGCACTTACGTGTAAGTGTAACCTTACACGTCCCTATGTCAAACGTGGGCCGAGGCTACGCGGCGACTTCGACCTCGAGCGGGCGGAGCTCGTCCGCATAGCTGACCGACTGGCGGCGCATCACGCCGTCCCCGTCGACCGAGTACTGGCCCAGGCGCCACAGCGGCGGCGAGTACGCGTGGATCGACACGGCCTGCTCGTCCGCGCCAGCCAGCCGGTGGATGTGCTCGGGGCCGAACGAGAACGAGCCGCCGGCTTCGACGACCCGGCCCAACGGCTCGCCTCCGATCCGCGGGCTCGATTCCCTCACCGCACCGCGTACGACGCGGACCGCCCCCGAGGAAATGTCGTGGTCGTGCCAGCCCGTGTCGTCGGCCCACGTCCAGCACAACAGCCACACGTCTACGTACTCGTCGCGGTGCAGCGAGACGTAGTGCCGGCGCCCGTCCGCGAACGCCACGTGCTCGCGCCAGCGCCCGGAGTCCGTCGCCAGCTCGTCGACCAGCGCCTGCAACTCGGCCCGGTCGAGGTTACGCGTAGGCAGCGACGGCCACTTCATGTGAGACCTCCTTCGGGTGGAGAAGACGTCGCGCGTTGACCCTCAGGACGGCGTGCATCCCGGCCGCCCCCAAGTCGAGGCGCACCGGATCCGCGTACGGCCGGTCCGATCCGTTCACCAGCGCGTCGACGCCCAGCACCCGGATCGTGGCGTCGACCGCGCGCGTGCCGTAGGACGAGACCTCCAGGAACACGTCGGGATCGACCGGGTTGCGCCCGCCGGCGCGGGCGGCGAACCGCTCCCCGTGCAGCGGCGCCAGCCCGGCGAGGATCGCGAAGCACACCCGCAGCCCCGGGTGCCGGGGCCGGCCGTAGGCGCGAAAGGCAAACCACGCCGCGTGCATTTGCTGGACGTAGGGCACGATCGCCGGCCACCACGCTGGCGCCGATTGCGCCACCGTCGCGGATCCCCGGGCGCCCCCGCCCGCAGGCCCCGGGTCAGCTCCCCCCGCGGGTCCCGGGTCAATTCCTCCCGCCGCCGCCCGCTCCCCTCCTCCCGCCGGTCCCGGGTGGATCAGCAGCGCCCTACCCGCGGCCTCGAGTACATCGAGCAGCGGCCCCGCCCGGTCGTAGCCGGCGGCGTCGAGCAGCGCCGTCGCCGGGAGCTGCAGACCCACGAACCCGCGGTCGAGCCGCCTGGCCAGCGCCACCGGGTCGATCTCGGTCAGGCACGCAGCCGCCCACCCGCCGAACGGGGCCGGCAGGGCAAGCACGCCGTCGTGGTAGGCGTCGAGCAGTTCCCCCGCCTCGTCCGGCGCCAGCGTCTCGATCCCCAGTGGACTCGAGAGCGACACCAGCGCCGTCTCCAGGCCGTCCTCCACGGCCTGCGCCACCCGCGCTTCGACGTCGTGGGCCAGGGGATCCACGGCGTAGTCCTGCTCGCCCGCCAGCTCGAGCGTCCAGCCGCGCATCCGCGGTGGCGCCCGCCGAGCCCGGAGCGCGGCGATCAGCTCCGGCGGCCAAATGTGCTGATGGACGTCGACCGCCCCGGCCACGCCACCGACCCGCGCCTCACTGGGCCGCGGCTCGCCACCGACCCGCGCCCCACTGGGCCGCGGCTCGCCACCGGTCCGTCCCTCGCCGGTCGCCGGCTCGCCACCGGCCCGCACGTCGCGGCCAGCCGCCTCGACCCCCCTCGTCCTTAACCGTTTCATTGAATCGGTTAAGTGAAGCGGTTCACAACGGCCTTGTCAATAAGTCCACAGGCGGTGCCATGATTAGCTTTAGCGCCACCCCCGCCCGGGGGCCCTGGCCGAACCGAACCAGGCCTAGCCGTGAGCCCCCCCGCCAAGCGCGTGACGATCCGGGATGTGGCCGACGCCGCCGGGGTCTCGCCCGCAGCGGTCTCCTATGCGCTGCGCGGGATCCAGGTGTCGGAGGAGACCCAGGAGCGGGTGCGCCGGGTGGCCACCGACCTCGGCTACGAGGCCAACCCGATCGCCCGCGCCTTGGCCAGCGGCCGCACCGGGATGGTGGGGATCCTCGGGCCATCGCTCGAGGATCTGTGGCAGCAGCGCCTGGTCGCCGAGGCCGGACGGGTGCTGTTGGCCCACGAGCGCTACGCGCTGATCCTCGATGCCGGCGGGGACCCGATGCGCCAGCGCGCGCTCGGCACCCAGTTGCGCGACCAGCAGGTGGACGGGCTGATCCTCTCGCCGGTCGATCCGTCCGACGCCTTCTGGTCCGAGCTCGCGGAATCGCTCCCGATCGTCTCGATCGGCGATGCCCTGCCGGACCGCGGAGCCGTCGGCGAGGTGCTGTTCGACAACCGGACCGGGGTCCGCCGCGCGCTCGAGCATCTCCATGCCCTTGGGCACCGCCGGATCGCGGTGCTCCGTCCCCCCGGCTCGCCGACCAACGACCGGCCC